>NZ_CP199259.1:0-52500 GCF_052487945.1 Zobellella sp. An-6
GTGGACGCGGGCATCACCGGCTGCCACGGCGCCATCGCCGCCACCGGCAGCCTGGTGCTGTGGCCGGGCCCGGCCGAGCCGCGCACCCTGTCGCTGGTGCCGCCGCGCCATATCGCCATCCTCAAGGCCTCCACCCTGCACCCCAACCTGCCGGCCATGATGGCCGCCCAGGGCTGGCACCAGGGCATGCCCACCAACCTGCTGCTGGTGTCCGGCCCGTCCAAGACCGCCGATATCCAGCAGACCCTGGCCTACGGCGCCCACGGGCCCAAGGAACTGCTGGTGCTGATCCTGGAGGACGCATAATGACCGCGCTCATACCCCAACAGACCCTGGCCTATGGCGCCCACGGGCCCAAGGAACTGCTGGTGCTGATCCTGGAGGATGCCTGATGGAACCCCGTTACCAACAACTGGCCGAAGCGCTGGCCGACTTTCTGCCCGCCGGGCGCATCATCCAGGACCCGTCCCTGTGCCTGGCCTACGGCACCGACGCCAGCTTCTACCGGCTGATCCCCAGGATGGTGCTGCGCCTGGCAAGCACCGACGAAGTGGCGCGGGTACTGCAACTGTGCCGCCAGCACCGCATCCACTGCACCTTCCGCGCCGCCGGCACCAGTCTGTCGGGCCAGGCGGTGTCCGACTCGGTGCTGATCACCCTCACCGATGACTGGCGCAAGCACAAAATTATTGAGAACGGCCACCAGATCGCCCTGCAACCCGGGGTGATCGGCGCCGACGCCAACCGCTACCTGGCCCCCTTCGGGCGCAAGATAGGGCCGGATCCGGCGTCCATCAACAGCTGCAAGATCGGCGGCATCGCCGCCAACAACGCCTCCGGCATGTGCTGCGGCACCGCCCAGAATTCCTACCAGACCCTGCACGGCCTTAAGCTAATACTGGCGGACGGCACCCGGCTCGACACCCGGGACCCACAGAGCCGGGCCCGCTTCGCCGAGCAGAAGCCCGAACTGCTGGCCGGCCTCCAACGGCTGAGCGAAGAGGTGAAGGCCAACCGGGAGCTCTGCGAGCGCATCCGCCACAAATACCGGCTGAAGAACACCACCGGCTACAGCCTGAACGCCCTGATCGACTTCGAGGATCCCTTCGACATCCTGGCCCATTTGATGATCGGCTCCGAAGGCACCCTCGGCTTTATGGCCGAGGTCGGTTATAACACCGTGCCGGATCACCCCTTCAAGGCCTCCTGCCTGCTGGTGTACCCGGAAATCGAGACCACCTGCCGGGCGGTGACCGCCCTGGCCGGCACCGAAGTGGCGGCGGTGGAGCTGATGGACGGCCGGGCGCTGAAATCCATCGCCGACAAGGCGGGCATGCCCGCCTTTATCCGCGAGCTGGATCTGGAAGCCGCCGCCCTGCTGGTGGAAGTGCACGGCGCCGACGAGGCCGGGCTGCTGGCCAGGTGCGAGCAGGCGATGGCGGCGGTGGCCGGCTTCGAGCGCCGCAACGAGGTGCCCTTTACCCAGGACAAAACCCGCTGCGCCACCCTCTGGGCCATGCGCAAGGGCATGTTCCCGGCGGTGGGCGCGGTACGCGAAACCGGCACCACGGTGATCATCGAGGACGTGGCGTTCCCCGTGGAACAACTGGCGCCGGCGGTACGCAGGCTCACCGAGCTGTTCGACCGCTTCGGCTACTCGGAAGCCATCATCTTCGGCCATGCCCTGGCCGGCAACCTGCACTTCGTGTTCACCCAGGGCTTCGACTCGCCATCCGAGCTGGACCGCTACGGCGGCTTTATGGACGCCGTGGCCCAGCTGGTGGCGGTGGAATACCAGGGCTCGCTCAAGGCCGAGCACGGCACCGGCCGCAACATGGCGCCCTATGTGGAGCTGGAATGGGGCCAGGACGGCTATGCCCTGATGCAGCGGATCAAGGCGCTGTTCGATCCGGACGGCATCCTCAACCCCGGGGTCATCCTCAACGACGACCACCAGGCCCATCTCAAGGATCTCAAGCCCCTGCCCGCCGCCGACGCCATCGTCGACAAGTGCATCGAGTGCGGCTTCTGCGAGGTGGTGTGCCCGTCCCGGGATCTCAGCCTGACCCCGCGCCAGCGCATCGTGCTGTTCCGCGAGCTGCAGCGCCGGGCCGCCCAGGGCGAAGCCACCGAAGACGGCCTCGAGCAGGTGTTCCAGTACCAGGGGGTGGACACCTGCGCCGCCACCGGCCTGTGCGCCCAACGCTGCCCGGTGGGCATCAACACCGGCGATCTGGTGCGACAGCTGCGCACCGCGCGCTACCGCAAATTCGAGCCCATCGCCCGCTGGACCGCGGATCACTTCGCCGCCACCACCCGCCTGGTGGGCCTGGGCCTGAACTCGGCCGCCCTCGGCCGCCGCCTGCTGGGCGAACAGGCCCTGGGCAAGCTCAACCGGGGGCTGCGCAAGGCCAGCAAGAACAAGGTGCCGCTGTGGCTGCCGGAGACCCCGGCCGCCAACCGGCACCGGCCCAGCGCCAGCAGTCCGCATGAAGGCCGGCCCAAGGTGGTCTACTTTCCCTCCTGCGCCAGCCGCACCCTGGGCCAGTCGCCGGGCGCCAAAGACGGCCGCTCGCTCACCCAGGTCACCCAGGCGGTGCTGGAACGGGCCGGTTTCGACGTGCTGTTGCCCGCGGATCTCGCCAGCCTGTGCTGCGGCCAGCCCTGGCAGAGCAAGGGCATGCTGGCGCTGGCCGACGGCAAGGCCGCCGAGCTGGAGCAGCAGCTGTGGCAGGCGTCGGAGCAGGGCCGCTGGCCGGTGCTGATGGACACCAGCCCCTGTGCCAAACGCAGCAGGGAGCAGGCCAGTCAGCCGCTGGCCATCTTCGAACCGGTGCAGTTCATCCTGGAACAGGCGCTGGACCGGCTCGAACTGAAGCCGGTGCAGGAGACGGTATTGCTGCACATCACCTGCAGCAGCCGGCACCTGGGGCTGGCCGACAAGATGCTGGCGCTGGCCAAACGCTGTGCCGCCCGGGTGGTGGTGCCGGAGCATATCGACTGCTGCGGCTTCGCCGGCGACAAGGGCTTCACCACCCCCGAGCTCAACGCCTCGGCCCTGAAGCCGCTGCGCGCCCAGGTGCCCGCCGGCTGCACCCGGGGGGTGAGCAACAGCCGCACCTGCGAGCTGGGCCTCAGCCACCACAGCGGCATCAACTACGAGTCCATCCTCTATCTGGTGGACGAGGCCAGCCGGTAAGACGGGAGCTGGAAGCGATCAGCAGTCCTTGCGCGACTGCTGATCCCGTGCCCTCTCTCGGCCCTGTTGTCACTCCCGCGAAGGCGGGAGTCCAGTTTTCCGCATCAGGGCAATTGCCGTTACGCCACCATAACCTCTAACATGGCTCCCCTCTTTGCCCGACATCGACGCCGACATGACCAGACTCGCCACCACCAAGCCAAGCCCGAAGAAAACCGCCAAGCACACGCCTGCGGGCCAGTTCCAACTGCTGTGGGAGAGGATAGAAAAGCAGAAAACCCGCCTGGCAGGCCAGGAAAAGCGGGTGCGCAAGATAGTGGATCGCTTCAACGCCGAAATACTGCCCCTGGAGCGAGAGCTGGCCCGTAGCCAGTACCAACTGGTCGAGCGGCTGCTGACCTTTCTCTCCCGCAAGTCCCTGACCCGGTGGCAGAGGGAGGACCTCTGCCACTGGATACAGGACGAACTGGGGGTGCTGTCCAGCAACCCCTTCGCCGATCCCGAGCTGGACAGGGTCCAACTGCTGGTCCGCTTTGAAAGCCTGCTCAAGCAGCACTACCCCCAGCCCGACACCCCGCCACTGACGGAATCCGATCGCGGGAAAATCCGAAGCGATGTCTACCAGGAACTGGGCCTGGAGCTGGACGACGAGGATATCGACCTCTTTATGCACAGCCCGGCCGACTTTCTGCAGCAGATGATGGAAAAGATGCGGGAGGGCGACGAAGACTGGCCGGAAGAGGACGACGAAGAGGACGATATTTTCAGCCCCGGCGAAACCGACGGCCAGGCCGCGGGCAAGGCCCTGATCCACCGCCTGTACAAGCAGCTGGCGAAACGGCTGCACCCGGATATGGAACAGGACAAGGCCCGGAAGGCAGTCAAGCACGAGCAGATGCAGCAACTGCTGGCGGCCAGGCAGGAAAACGACATCCACACCCTGCTCGAGCTACACCGGCAGCATCTCGATGCCGATGCCCTCGATCAGCTCGGGCAGCAGGACCTGAACGGTATCAACGAACTGCTGCGCCGGCAGTTGCGCGAGCTGGAAGAGCAATACGAAGCCGTCTTCATGGACGACAGCCCGGAGTCGGCCATTTGGAACCGCTTCCGGCATCTGGGCAGCACCTCCAGTGACCGCAAGTTCGCCGACCACGCCAGAGGGATCAAGGCCGACATCAGGCACACCAACAGTCTGCTCAACCAGCTGAAAACCCTCAAGGATCTCAAGCAGCTACTGCAGGAAGACAGGGCCTTCGGCTACTGAGTCCCTTTACCACCGCTGTTAACCGTCGTCGGCTCCGTATATGGACTCCCGCCTTCGCGGGAGTGACCACAGAGGAATACGAAGGTTTGTCGGCAGCCTGTATCTCTTCTAGTTACTCCAGCTCCACATCCGACAGGGGAACACAGCAGCAGGCCAGGACGACACCCGCTTCCCGCTCCGCCGCCGACAGGGCCGGGGCCTCGGGCTGCGCCACCTCGCCGGATTTGAGGTTCTGTTTGCAGCTGCCGCAGATGCCGGCGCGGCAGGACCAGGGCAGTTGCAGGCCCTGGCCTTCGGCCTGGGTCAGCAGATCCCGCTGGTTGTTGCCGGTGAACTCATGGCCGCCGATACGCACCCGCACCGCTTTGGTTTCACGTGCCACATCGGTATCGACCGGGCCGCCGAAGCTCTCCTGGTGGATGCGTCCCGCCGGCACCCCCAGCGCCAGCAACCAGGTTCTGGCCTGCTGCATAAAGCCCGCCGGGCCGCACAGGTAGACGTCCCGCTGCTGCAGCGCCGGTATCCCGGCCAGCTGGGCCAGCTCCAGCCGGCCACCCGGGCCCCGCTCCGGCCGGGTCAGCACGAAATCGAGTCGCAGGCCGGCGTGGCGCCTGGCCAGCGCCTTCAGTTCGGCGGCAGCGGGAATGTCCGCCTCGGCGCGGCACACATGCAGGAAGTGCACGTCCTGCAGCCGGTCCAGATCCGCCATGGCCCGCACCATGGACAGCATGGGGGTCACTCCCGAGCCCGCCGACAACAGCAGGTAGCCACGGGCCGGTCGCAGATAGAAGTCGCCCGCCGGAGCATGGGCCAGCAGGGCATGGCCAGGTTGCAGCGCCTCGGCCAGCCAGTTGGACACCACCCCGTCGGGCTGGCGCTTGACGCTGATGCCGTAGCGGCCGGGTCGGGTCGGGCTGGAGCTCAGGGTGTAATGACGCAGGTGGCGCCGGCCGTCGATATCCAACGCCACCGGCAGGTGCTGGCCCGGCCGGTAGTCGGCCAGGGGCCTGCGATCCATCGCCTCCAGCCAGTAGGTGTCCATGTCCCGGGCCAGGGGCTCACGTTCCACGCACACCAGTTGCCGGCGGCGGGGCGCCGCGTCCGGATAGAGGGGAGCGCTGGCGTACTCCAGCACCTCCACCCTGTCATCCAGCCGGATCTCGCCTTCGTTGAGGGGCACCAGGTTCTGGCCGAAATAGACCTCGCCGTCGTCACCCCGACGATAGCGGGTCAGGGTGGCGAGCGGTTCCTTCATGGCATTGAAACGCTCGGAGCCGGGCTCTATGGTGGTCATGATGCAGCGGCTGCAGGGCTTGGCCACCAGGAATTCCACCTCGCCGATGCGGATGCGGCGCCAGCCGTCCTCCTCGAAGGGGCGGCTTCCCCGCACCACCAGGTTGGTGCGGAACTGGGACATATCCATTTTGGCATCGGCGCGCAGGTTGAGATCGGCCAGCGACCCTTCCGAGATCAGCAGCAGGGGGTAGCCGTCGGCGAAGCTGACACCGCTGCCCAGCTTTTCCCGGTAACGGTTGGAGTGCTGGCCCAGCCACAACAGCTGTACCGGCTCTTCCAGGATGGCGCTGAACCAGGCGTCGTAGTCGGCATGGGTGCTCCAGGCGGTGAAGCTGTCTTTCCAGACGCCGGTGGCCACCGGCTGCAACAGAAACCGCTGGTGGCGCAGCGACAACTGCCGGTCGCCATAGTGCAGCTCCAGGCCGCCGGCCACCGGCGTCACCCCGATCCTTTGCAGCCGCGGATGGGTGCGGGCGGTGACGAAGGTGCCGTCCGGTTTGGCCAGCATGTAGCGGCGATCGCCGCGCAGGCCTTCGCGCGATACCCAGGCGTCCGGCACCGCCAGTCCCGCCGCCGACTTGATCGGATAAAGATTGAGCCCCGTGATCACCGCCATATTATTCCACCCTTTTTATCCCCAAAAGTTTACATCTGCATACCAATCGGTAATGGTTGGCAGATAACGCCATTATTATCGTATCAAAGGAGTACAAATGACTATTGAGCGCCAGCAGATCGGCCAGCGCATGAGCCGCATCGTCAAGCACAACGGCACCATTTATCTGTGCGGCCAGGTGTGCAAGGACGCCACTCAGGATATCACCGAACAGACCCGTACCATGCTGGAAAAAGTGGACGAACTGCTGCAACAAGCCGGCTCCGGCCGGGAGCATATCCTCTCCGCCACCCTTTATCTGAAAACCATGGCCGACTTTGCCGCCATGAACGCGGTGTGGGACGCCTGGGTGCCCGAAGGCCATGCCCCCGCCCGCGCCTGCGTGGAAGCCGCCATGGCCCGCCCCGAGCTGCTGGTGGAGATCTCGGTGATCGCCGCCGAGCGTTAAATCACTATACTCAAAAGCCCGGTCTCCCGGGCTTCAGGGTGCTGACAAACCTTCGTATTACTCTGTGGTCACTCCCGCGAAGGCGGGAGTCCAGTGCACTGTGTCCTGGATCTCCGCCTTCGCGGAGATGACCAGGGTTAAAACGGCTGCGAGAAAAGGAAATATCCGGCGAAAAAACAGGAGCTGGACGTTGTCAGCAAGCTGAAAGCCCGGTTGCCCGGGCTTTTTTTGCAGCGCAACAAGATCGATGCCGCGATCCGACCCGATCTACACCGTCAGGTGGCGCTTGACCAGATCGTCGGACAGATCGGCGATCCCGCCCTCGGCCACCTGCCGGCCACGGTCCAGGATCACGAAGCGATCCGCATACTTGCGGGCGAAGGGCAGTTTCTGCTCCACCAGCAGCACGGTGAGGCCGTCTTCCGCCATCAGCCGGCGGATCACCTGGCCGATATCGGCCACGATGTTGGGCTGTATGCCCTCCCCCGGCTCGTCCAGGATCAGCAGTTCCGGCTCCAGCACCAGGGCCCGGCCGATGGCCAGCTGCTGCTGCTGGCCGCCGGACAGATCCCCGCCCCGGCGCTGGCGCATCTCCCTCAGCACCGGGAACAGCTCGTAGACTCGCTCCGGAATGCGGCGCAGGCCGTCGCCCCGGGCCGCCAGGCCGGTGCGCAGGTTTTCCTCCACCGTCATCAGCGGGAAGATCTGCCGGCCCTGGGGCACATAGCCCAGCCCGAGCCGGGATCTGTCCTCCAGCCGCTTTTTGGTGAGTTCGGTGCCGTCGTCCAGGCGGATGCTGCCGCTCTTCGCCGCCACCTCGCCCATGATGCACTTGAGCAGGGTGGTCTTGCCCACCCCGTTGCGGCCCATCACGCAGGTGCAGCGGCCGCGGGGGATGTCCAGGCTCAGATCCCAGAGGGTGTGGCTTTCGCCGTAGAACTGGTTGAGTTTGTCGACTGTCAGCATCAGGCCACCTCGGCGCCGCTTTCTTCCCCCAGGTACACCTCGACCACCCGCGGGTCGTTCGATACCTGGTCCATGGTGCCTTCGGCCAGCACCGCGCCCTGGTGCAGCACCGTCACCTTGCGCGCGATGGCGCGCACGAAGCCCATGTCGTGCTCCACCACCACCACCGACTGCTTGCCCTTGCCGGCCAGTTTGGTCAGCAGCTCGGCGGTCAACTCCATTTCCTGCTCGGTCATGCCCGCCACCGGCTCGTCCACCAGCAGCAGCCGGGGCCGCTGCATCAGCAGCATGCCGATCTCCAGCCACTGTTTCTGGCCGTGGGAGAGGATGCCCGCCAGCTCGTGGGCGGCGGCCTTGAGCCCGATAAGCGCCACCACCTCGTGGATGCGATCCCGCTGCGCCGAACTCAGCCGGGCGGTCAGGGTGGGCAGCACCCGCTTGTCGGCGGCCATGGCCAGCTCCAGGTTTTCGATCACCGTCAGCTCCTCGAACACCGTCGGCTTCTGGAACTTGCGGCCGATGCCGAGCGTGGCGATCTCCGGCTCCGACAGCCGCAGCAGGTTGTGCCTGCTGCCGAACCACACCTGGCCCTTATCGGGCCGGGTCTTGCCGGTGATGATGTCCATCATGGTGGTCTTGCCGGCGCCGTTGGGGCCGATGATGCAGCGCAGCTCGCCGTCGTCGATGGTGAGGTTGAGGTTGTTGATGGCCCTGAAGCCGTCGAAGCTCACGCTCACGTCCTCCAGGTAAAGGATGGGGCCGTGGCGCACGTCCACCGGCGACACCTCGGGCACCATAAAGTCGAACACCTGATCCCGGCGGGCCAGGGATTTGAACATGTTCATTGGCTGACCTCCTTGAGTACAGCGGAAGAACGGCGGCGGGCCAGCAGGCCGGCGATACCCCTGGGCAGCAGCACGGTCGCCACCACGAAGAGGCCGCCCAGGGCGAACAGCCAGGCGTCGGGCATGGTCCCGGTGAACACCGTCTTGGCGTAGTTCACCAGCAGGGCGCCGATCACCGCGCCGTAAAGGGTGGCGCGGCCGCCCAGGGCCACCCACACCACGATTTCGATGGAAAACAGCGGCGAGAACTCGCTGGGGTTGATGATGCCCACCTGGGGCACGTAGAGGGCACCGGCCACCCCGGCCAGCATGGCGGATACCACGAACACGAACAGCTGCACCCGCTCCACCCGGTAGCCGATGAAGCGGGTGCGGGCCTGGGCATCACGCGAGGCCACACATACCCGGCCCAGCTTGCTCAGCACCAGGGCCCGGCACAGCCAGTAGCCCAGCGCCAGGGCGATGCCGGAGGCGATGAACAGTCCCACCCGGGTGGCGTCGGCGCGCAGGTCGAAGCCCAGCAGCTCGCGGAAGTCGGTGAGGCCGTTGTTGCCGCCGAAGCCCATTTCGTTGCGGAAAAACGCCAGCATCAGGGCAAAGGTCAGCGCCTGGGTGATGATCGACAGGTAGACTCCGGTCACCCGGGAGCGGAACGCCAGAAAGCCGAACACCAGCGCCAGCAGTCCCGGTGCCAGCAGCACCATCAGAAAGGCAAACCAGGCCATGTCGAAGCCGGCCCAGTACCAGGGCAGGCTGTCCCAGTTGAGGAACACCATAAAGTCCGGCAGCTCCGGGTGGCCGTACACGCCCCGGTCGCCGATCTGGCGCATCAGGTACATGCCCATGGCGTAGCCGCCCAGGGCGAAGAAGGCGCCATGGCCCAGGCTGAGGATGCCGAGATAGCCCCACACCAGGTCCACCGCCACCGCCAGCAGGGCATAGCTCAGGTACTTGCCGAGCAGGGTGACGGTATAGGTGGACACATGCAGCGGGTGCGCCGCCGGCAGCAGCAGGTTGGCCAGGCTCACCAGCAGCAGGGCCGCCAGCAACACCGCCAGAAATACCCGGGTCTGGCGTTCTTTAAGGGGTTGGGTCAGCCACATGCGTTATGCCTCCGCCGCCCGGCCCTGCTGCGGGAAGAGCCCGCGCGGCCGTTTTTGAATAAACAGTATGATGAACACCAGCACCATGATCTTGGCCAGCACGGCCCCGGCCCAGGGCTCCAGGATCTGGTTGACGACCCCGAGCGATAGCCCGGCCACCAGGGTGCCCCAGAGGTTGCCCACGCCGCCGAACACCACCACCATAAAGGAGTCGATGATGTAGTTCTGGCCCAGGTTGGGACCCACGTTGGTCAGCTGGGACAGGGCCACCCCGGCCAGGCCGGCCACGCCGGAGCCCAGGCCGAAGGTGAGGATGTCCACCCGGGTGGCGCGGATGCCCATGGCCCGGGCCATGGCGCGGTTCTGGGTCACGGCGCGCACCTCCAGCCCCAGCCGGGTGCCCTTCATCACCCACATCAGGCCGGCGAACACCAGCAGGGCGAAGCCCAGCACATAGAGCCGGTTGAGGGTGAGCGACAGGGCGTCGTTCACCACCAGGGAGCCGCTCATCCACTCGGGGGTGACCACGGTGCGGTTGAGCGGGGAGATCAGGGTGCGCACCAGCTGCTGCAGGATCAGGCTGACGCCGAAGGTGGCCAGCAGGGTTTCCAGCGGCCGTCCCTTGAGGAACCGGATGACGCCGCGCTCGATGGCGATACCGGCCAGCGCCGCCACCAGGAAACCGGCGGGAATGGCCAGCAGCAGCGCCAGCCCCGGCTGGCCCGGCAGCCACTGCTGCAGCAGCCAGGTGGTGTAGGCGCCGAGCATGATCAACTCCCCGTGCGCCATGTTGATCACCCCCATGACCCCGAAGGTGATGGCCAGGCCGATGGCCGCCAGCACCAGCACCGAGCCCAGGCTGAGGCCGAAGTAGAGGGTCTCGGCGGCGCGGTTGAGCCTGAGGTTCTGCTCGATGCCGGCCAGCGCCTTGCGGGCCGCCTCGGCCAGCTCGTCGTCGCCCTGTGCCGCCCGGTTGAGGGCGATGCGCGCTTGGTTGTGCAGGCTGCCGGCCAGCGCCTCGATGGCGCTGATGTCGCCCTGCTCCAGCCGGTGGATGGCCAGGGCCTGGGCCAATCGCCGCCGAGTCTGGCCGTCGGCCTCCTCCGGGATCAGCGCCGCCAGGGTGGGCGCCAGTTCGGCATCCACCTCGCCCAGCAGCCGCTCGGCCGAGGCCCGCCGCAGGGCCGGGTCGTCCGCGTGCAGATCCAGCACCGCCAGGGCGCTGCGCAACTGGTTGCGCAGGCGGTTGTTGATGCTGATCCGGCTCAGTTCCCGGCGCCCAAGGGTACCCAGATCCGCGTTATTGAGGGCATCGACCACCGGCCACTGCCGGCCGCCGGTGCCGGTGACCAGCACGAAGCGCCGGTCTGCCTTGCCGCGTTGCAGGCGGCCGTCGAGCAGCGCCGCCAGCCAGTCCCGCGCCCGCGGATCCCGGCTGGCGACAATGGCGTCGATGGCCTCGCCCTTGGCCTCGAAGGCGCGCACGTCCAGCGCCTCGAGCAAGGCCTGGCCGGCATCAACCTGGGCCGCCACCGGCAGCACCGGCGCCAGCAGGCCCGCTACCAGCCACAGCCTGACCATCAGGATCCTGAACATCTTCATGGTGTTATCCTTAATTTCCCAAGGTTTCCGGGTCACGGAAGGGAGCGCAGGCGGGCCGCCTGCACCCCAAGGGGGCATACCACACCCCAGCCACGGCCGCCTGTGTCACCCCCCGCGAAGGCGGGGGTCCATCTGTACCGGCCCCTTATTCCTCTCACAGGATAGGTATTACCCGTTTAGGTCCTCCTGAAAGCTTCCGGCTTCCCGCTCTCAGCTTCCGGCTTAATTCCCCAGCGCCGCCTGGGCTTCCGCCACGGCCTGGCTGCCGCCGCACTTGCCGGTGGTCACGTTGTAGTTGCCGCAGCGCATGGGCGCGGTCCAGTCGGCCACCAGATCCCGGGAGCCGGGCAAGTAATCGGACCAGGCGTCGCCCATCACGGTACCCGCGGTCTGCCAGACCACCTCGAACTGGCCATCGTCCTGGATCTCGCCGATGAGGACCGGTTTGGTGATATGGTGGTTGGGCAACATGGTGGCGTAGCCGCCGCTCAGGTTGGGCACCGTCACCCCGATGATGGCGTCCTTTACCGCGTCCACCTCGGTGCTGCCGGCCTTGCGCACCGCCTCGGCCCACATGTTGAAACCGATAAAGTGGGCCTCCATGGGATCGTTGGTCACGGCGTCGTCGTTCTTGGTAAAGGCGGTCCAGGCGTCGATAAAGTCGCCGTTGGCGTCGCTATCCACGCTCATAAAGTAGTTCCAGGCCGCCAGGTGGCCGACCAGGGGTCCGGTGTCGATGCCGGACAGCTCCTGCTCGCCCACCGAGAAGGCCACCACCGGGATGTCGGCGGCGTCGATGCCCTGGTTGCCCAGCTCGCGGTAGAAGGGCACGTTGGCGTCGCCGTTGATGGTGGACACCACGGCGGTCTTCTTGCCGGCGCTGCCGAAGCGCTTGATCTCGGCCACGATGTTCTGCCAGTCGGAATGGCCGAAGGGGGTGTAGTTGATCATGATGTCGGCCTCGGCCACGCCATGATCACTGAGGTAGGCCTCGAGGATGCGGTTGGTGGTGCGCGGATAGACATAGTCGGTGCCGGCCAGCACCCAGCGCTCCACGCCCAGCTCCTTCATCAGGTAGTCCACCGCCGGAATGGCCTGCTGGTTGGGCGCCGCGCCGGTGTAGAACACGTTCTGGGAGGATTCCTCGCCCTCGTACTGCACCGGGTAGAACAGCAGGCCGTTCAGCTCTTCCACCACCGGCAGCACCGCCTTGCGCGACACCGAGGTCCAGTTGCCGAAGATCACGTCCACCTTCTCCTGGGCCAGCAGTTCCCGCGCCCGCTCGGCGAACAGCGGCCAGTTGGAGGCCGGATCCACCACCACCGGCTGCAGTTTCTTGCCCAGCAGGCCGCCGGCGGCGTTCTGCTGCTCGATCAGCATCAGTACGGTGTCTTTCAGGGTGGATTCGCTGATGGCCATGGTGCCGGACAACGAATGCAGCACCCCGACCTTGATCACGTTGTCCTGGGCCTGGGCGGTAAAGGTGGCCAGCAGGGCGGTATAACAGAGGGATTTTTTCACGATAAGCTCCTTGTGCTGAAACACTTTTTTCGATTGCCTGCTTCGCTTGAAGCAAAGGCTGTGCCAGCACAGAAGCATCTACCAAAACAGTGATATACCCATTATTGGGTATCCTGTTTTCTCCCCTTCCCCTCCAAAAAGGTGCAATACCGGGAGGGCGAGGCAGGGCCCGCACCAAAGTTGGGCGAACCGGAAAAATAAAAGCCCGGTATACCGGGCCTTTAGACGGGGTGGAGCGAACCGCTCGCTTACACCACGCCCTGCTCGATCATGGCGTCGGCCACCTTGCGGAAACCGGCGATATTGGCGCCCAGCACCAGGTTGTGGGGCTCGCCGAACTCGGCGGCGGTGGTGCTGGCGCTGAGGTAGATGTTCTTCATGATCACCTTCAGCTTCTCGTCCACCTCCTCGAAGCTCCAGCGCTGCATGCTGGCGTTCTGGGCCATCTCCAGCTGGCTGGTGGCCACGCCGCCGGCGTTGGCCGCCTTGCCCGGGCCGTAGCAGATTCTGGCGTCGAGGAAGACTTCCACCGCCTCCTGGGTGGAGGGCATGTTGGCGCCTTCGGACACGGCGATCACGCCGTTGGCCACCAGCGCCCGGGCGTCGGCCTCGGTCAGCTCGTTCTGGGTGGCACAGGGGAAGGCCAGCTGGGCCGGGATGCGCCATACCGCGTGGCCGTCGGCCGGGTAGTCGGTCACCGGGATGAACCTGGCGTCCGGATGGGCCACCAGGTACTCGCTCAGCCGCGCCTTGCGCACTTCCTTCAGCTCTTTCAGGGTGGCCAGGTCGATGCCGGCCTCATGGTAAAGGGTGCCGCTGGAGTCGGAGCAGGTCACCGGACGGGCGCCCAGCTCATACAGCTTCTCGATGGTGTAGATGGCCACGTTGCCGGCGCCGGACACCAGGCACTGCTTGCCCGCCAGGCTGTCGCCCTTGTCCGCCAGCATGTACTGGGCGAAGTAGACGCAGCCGTAGCCGGTGGCCTCCTTGCGCACCAGGGAGCCGCCCCACAGCAGGCTCTTGCCGGTGAAGACGCCGTCGTAGTTGCCGGTGAGGCGCTTGTACTGGCCGAACATATAGCCGATTTCCCGGGCACCCACGCCGATGTCGCCGGCGGGCACGTCGGTGGTGGGACCGATGTGGCGGTACAGCTCATTGATGAAGGACTGGCAGAAGCGCATGATCTCGCCGTCGGACTTGCCCTTGGGATCGAAGTTGGCGCCGCCCTTGCCGCCGCCGATGGGCAGGCCGGTGAGGGCGTTCTTGAAGATCTGCTCGAAGCCGAGGAACTTGATGATGCCGGCGTTCACGCTGGGGTGGAAGCGCAGGCCGCCCTTGTAAGGCCCCAGCGCCGAGTTGAACTCGATGCGGTAGCCCTTGTTGACCTGGACCTTGCCCTGGTCGTCGACCCAGGGCACCCGGAACATGATCTGGCGCTCGGGCTCGACCATGCGCTCGATAATGGCGTGGTGCTTGTACTTCTCGTTGGTTTCGAGGATGGGCTGGAGCGAATCCAGCACCTCCTCAACCGCCTGGTAGAACTCTGCTTGTGCCGGACTGGTTTTCTGGAGCTTGACGATGGTGTCGTGGATATACGTCACGATATCTTCCTTGTTGTTATCTTGTTGAACTTTTCATCTGGGATACATATTAAGACCCGCTGGTATTGATATCTGGATACAGTCATCCGGTCAATGGCTGGTGAGTAAATAATTATTACTAAAAAAGCGAATATTTATTCCTAAATTACGCAATACCGAGTCAGGCTGTCCGTGCACCCCCCTGGCATTTCCTCTGCCGGTCGCGCGGCGTTAAGCCAAGTCTTCGATGCCTTTTTCGCTAACATCGGGATAAAATGAATAAAAACCAACCATAAGGATACAAATGAGTCACTTCACCCTCCTCGTCGGCTCAACCCTCGGCGGCGCTGAAGATCTGGCCGATCACCTGGCGGAAAAACTGTGCGATCTTGGTCATCAAGCGGTTATTCACACTTCTCCCCAGTTTGATCACATCTTGATCGAGCCCTGCCACTACCTGCTGCTGATCTGTTCCACCCACGGTGCCGGCGATCTGCCGGACAACATCCAACCCTTTTCCCGGCAACTGCTGGAGCAACGGCCGGATCTGCGCGGCCTGTCGTACCTGGCCGTCGGCCTCGGCGACTCCAGCTACGATACCTTCTGCCAGGCCATACGCAGCCTGGATCAACAACTGCTGGACTGTGGCGCCATGCGGATCGGCGATCGACTGGAAATCGATGTCGGCCAGCCGGATCTTCCGGAAATCCTGGCCGGGCACTGGCTGGATCAACAGCTGGAAAGAGCCGGGATCGACCGCTGAGATCCTCCCGACATCCCCCAACCCGGCCCGGATCGGCGCTCCGGCCGGGTTTCTTTCCACCGAGTTATCAACAGATCGCGCCGATCCCGCCATTCACCATTTCTACCCTCCCCCTCCCTGCGATGTTGATAACTATGATCCAAACCGGTGTTAAACCGTTAGTTATCCTCTTAATCAAATAATCAACCCCCGGCCACTGTGAATAAACCCTATAGTTAACCACCGTCCATACCGATCGTCCGGCGAGGTTTTCCACATCAAGCGATCACCCCTAAGCGCATGATCTTGTAGATCAAAAAACGGTTATTCACAGATCGGGAGCTGGCTAATAATAGATCCAACAGAAGATCGATCTAGAGATCTAAGATCTATTTAGGATCAGCCGGATCCCCTCGATCCGGTTTCCATCCGCCCGGCAAACCAGCTAAAATATCCGCCCTTCGGGATCCTTACACCTGCACGTTTCAAGAGTATCTGTTATGCAATATGAAGAATGGTTTGACGTCATCGTAGTGGGAGGCGGTCATGCCGGCACCGAAGCCGCCGCAGCCGCCGCTCGTATGGGGGCAAACACCCTGTTATTGACCCATAACATCGATACCTTGGGACAAATGTCCTGCAATCCGGCCATCGGCGGCATAGGCAAGGGCCATCTGGTCAAGGAGATCGATGCCCTGGGCGGGATCATGGCCCAGGCCGCCGATCGGGCCGGGATCCAGTTCCGTACCCTCAACGCTTCCAAAGGGCCGGCGGTGCGCGCCACCCGGGCCCAGGCCGATCGCCAACTGTATCGGCAGGCGGTCAGGACCCGGCTGGAAAACCAGCCCAACCTGAAGATCTTCCAGCAAGCCTGCGACGATCTGCTGCTCGACGGCGATACCGTGGTGGGTGTCGTGACCCAGACCGGCCTCAGGTTCCGTGCCAAAACCGTGGTGCTGACCGTCGGCACCTTCCTCAACGGCCTGATCCATATCGGCATGGACAACTACCGGGGCGGCCGCGCCGGGGATCCGCCCTCGATCGCCCTCGCCCAACGGCTGCGTGAACTGCCCCTGCGGATCGACCGGCTGAAAACCGGTACCCCGCCGCGGATCGACGCCCGCAGCGTCGATTTCTCGGTGATGCAGCCCCAGCCCGGCGACAGTCCGACCCCGGTGTTCTCCTTCATCGGCAGTCGGGCGGATCATCCCCGGCAGGTACCCTGCTACATCACCCACACCAACGAGCGCACCCACGAGGTGATCCGCAACAACCTGGATCGCAGCCCCATGTACGCCGGGGTGATCGAGGGGATCGGCCCCCGCTATTGTCCCTCGATCGAAGACAAGATCATGCGCTTCGCCGACAAGGCCTCGCACCAGATCTTCGTGGAGCCGGAAGGACTGACCAGCACCGAGCTCTATCCCAACGGCATCTCCACCAGCCTGCCCTTCGATGTGCAGCTGGCGATCGTCCGTTCGATCAAGGGCTTCGAGCAGGCCCATATCGTCCGTCCCGGCTATGCCATCGAGTATGACTACTTCGATCCCCGGGATCTGAAGACCAACATGGAAAACAAGTGTCTGCACAACCTGTTCTTCGCCGGCCAGATCAACGGCACCACCGGCTACGAGGAAGCCGGTGCCCAAGGGCTGCTGGCGGGGCTGAATGCCGCCCTGCGCGCCTTCGGCAGGGAAGCCTGGTCGCCACGCCGGGATCAGGCCTACCTGGGGGTGATGATGGACGATCTGTCCACCCTGGGCACCCGCGAGCCCTACCGCATGTTCACCAGCCGGGCCGAATACCGGCTGCTGCTGCGGGAGGACAATGCCGATCTGCGCCTGACCGAGGAAGGCCGCCGGCTCGGGTTGGTCGACGATCAGCGCTGGGCCCTGTTCAGCGACAAGCTGGAGCGGATTGAGCGGGAAACCCAGCGCCTGCGGGACACCTGGATCACCCCCAAACATGCGGCCGCGCCGGCCCTGAACGAAAAACTGAAAACCCCGCTCAGCCGGGAGCACAACCTCGAGGAGCTGCTGCGCCGGCCCGAGCTGAACTACGCCGGCCTGATGGCGGTGGAAGGCATAGGCCCGGGCATCGAGCATGAACAGGCCGCCGAGCAGGTGGAAATCCAGATCAAGTACGCCGGCTATATCGATCGCCAACGCGACGAAATCCAGAAGCAGCTGCGCAACGAACACACCAGGCTGCCGCTGGATCTGGACTACAAGGAGGTCCCGGGCCTGTCCAACGAGGTGGTGGTCAAACTCAACCAGGCCAAACCCGAAACCCTGGGGATGGCGTCGCGCATTTCCGGGGTGACCCCGGCGGCCATCTCCATCCTGCTGGTCCACCTGAAGAAGCGCGGCCTGCTGCGCAAGTCGGCGTGAGGGCCATGATGCGGGAAAAACTGCAACAACTGCTGGCCCAGGCCAGCCTGGAAATCGGCCACGAGCAGCAGGAACAGCTGCTCGAACTGGTGGCACTGCTGCACAAGTGGAACAAGGCCTACAACCTCACCTCGGTGCGCGACCCCGAAGCCATGCTGGTGCGCCATATCATGGACAGCCTGGTAGTGAGTCCTTACCTCGAGGGCGAGCGCTTTATCGACGTGGGCACCGGTCCGGGCCTGCCCGGCCTGCCGCTCGCCATCATCAATCCCGGCAAGCGGTTCGTGCTGCTCGACAGCCTGGGCAAGCGCATCCGCTTTATCCGCATGGTGGTGCATCACCTCGGCCTGACCAACGTGGAGGCGGTGCAGAGCCGGGTGGAAGCCTTCAACCCGGAGCAAAAGTTCGATGGGGTACTCAGCCGGGCCTTTGCTTCCCTGAACGACATGCTAAGCTGGTGTGCGCATCTGCCGGGGCCGGACGGACGCTTCCTGGCGTTGAAAGGACAATATCCCGAGCAAGAGTTACAATCATTGCCTGCTCACCTGGTGCTGGAGAGGGTCTATCCCCTGACCGTGCCCGAGCAGGAAGGCGACCGCCATCTGGTGGTCATCCGCAAGACCAGCCAGTAGAGGTTTCCGGTGGGAAAAGTCATCGCCATTGCCAACCAGAAAGGGGGAGTGGGCAAGACCACGACCTGTGTCAACCTGGCGGCATCCATGGCCGCCACCCGGCGCAAGGTGCTGGTGATCGATCTGGATCCCCAGGGCAACGCCACCATGGCCAGCGGCGTCGACAAGTATCAGGTGGCCAATACCGCTTATGAGTTGCTGGTGGACGATGTGCCCGTCGAGCAGGTGGTGGAGCGGGAAACCAGCGGCGGCTATCACCTGATCGCCGGCAACGGCGACGTGACCGCCGCCGAAATCAAGCTGATGGAGTTCTTCGCCCGGGAAGTGCGCCTGCGCAACGCCCTGGCGCCGGTGCGCGACTACTACGACTATGTGTTCATCGACTGCCCGCCTTCGCTCAACCTGCTCACCGTCAACGCCATGTCGGCGGCGGATTCGGTGCTGGTGCCCATGCAGTGCGAGTATTTCGCCCTGGAAGGGCTGACCGCCCTGGTGGATACCATCAGCAAGCTGGCGGCCGTGGTCAACCCTTCGCTCAGGATCGAAGGCATACTGCGTACCATGTTCGATCACCGCAACCGCCTGGCCAATGAGGTGTCCGATCAGCTCAAGGCCCATTTCGGCGACAAGGTTTATCGCACCGTCATTCCCCGCAACGTCCGCCTGGCCGAAGCCCCCAGTTTCGGTACCCCGGCCATGTACTACGACAAATCCTCGGTGGGAGCCAAATCCTATCTGGCCCTGGCCGGCGAGATACTGCGCCGGGCCGAGCTGGAGCAGGACTCCCCGGAAAATTCGGAACAAACAGCATGACCATGAAACGACGCGGCCTGGGCAAGGGTCTGGATGCCCTGCTCAGCACCAGTTCGGCGGCCAGCCTGCGCCAGCACCAGGCCGAGATCCACTCCCGGCCCGGTGCCAACAGCGAACTGCAGAGCCTGGCCCTGAGCGAGTTGCGGCCGGGCAAGTACCAGCCCCGGCGGGACATGTCCCAGGTGGCACTGGAAGAGCTGGCGATGTCCATCCGCCAGCAGGGCATCATCCAGCCCATAGTGGTGCGCCCGCTCGAGGACGGCGGTTACGAGATCCTGGCCGGCGAACGGCGCTGGCGGGCCGCGCGCATGGCCGGCCTCAGCCTGGTGCCCTGCCTGATCAAGCCGGTCGAAGATCGGGAAGCCATGGCCATCGGTCTGATCGAGAATATCCAGCGGGAGGACCTCAACGTGATCGAAGAGTCCCGAGCCCTCACCCGGTTGATCGAGGAATTCGGCTTCACCCACCAGACGGTGGCCGAGGCGGTGGGCAAGAGCCGCAGCACCGTCAGCAACCTGTTGCGGCTCAACCAGCTCAACGACGAGGTCAAGCAGCTGGTGGAGCACGGCTCCCTGGAAATGGGCCATGCCCGCGCCCTGCTGGCCCTGGCCGGCGAGCAGCAGACCGAGCTGGCCAGGCTGGTGGCCCAGAAGGGGCTGACCGTGAGAGAGACCGAAAAACTGGTCAAACAGATGATTACTCCGAAAAAAGAGAAAATCGACCAGCCCAGATCCTTGCTTATGAACCAGCTTGAACAGGAAATTGGTGAAAAGTTAGGAACAAAAGTAGAAATCAAATCGACCCACAAGGAAAAGGGTAAACTGGTTATTTCATATAACTCATTGAATGAATTAGATAAAATAAGTCAATTCTTCGGGTTGAACGAGATGCTGGAAGATTGATTTGTAGTAAACATTCAATCAGTTTAACCCGTTGTAAATGGTCGGAAAAATCGCGCAAAGCTGTCAAAAATAAGGATTTCCTGCAATTGCATTTGCGCCGATCACGGGTATAATTTGACCTGCTTTTTTGGGGCCTGACTGACGACACTCCGGTGTAGCCAGCAAGCCCCTAACTGTGTCAGGAGTAGTGGTGAAACAGAAGAAGTGGCTCCTAAGCGACAGGCAGGTGGCGCTGGTGATGCTGTTCTGCCAACTGCTCCTGGTGGTGGCTGTCGCCACCCTGTTTTTTTACCAGCAGGGTGATGCAGCCGCCCGTTCCGCCCTCATTGGGGGCGGAATCTACTGGGTCCCCCAATGTCTGTTCAGTGTTCGGGTATTGGTGCGCAGCACCGAGCAGTCGACGCCGGGCAGTGTTGTGGCGGACTTTTACAGCGGGGCAGGGATTAAGCTGGGCAGCACTATCCTGTTGTTCGTGATAGCGCTCAAGTACATGGAGGTGCTTCATGCTCCCCTGTACACGGCTTACGCCCTAGCATTGCTGATGCAGTGGATTCTTTCATTCACTCTCAACAACCGTTACTAGGAAAACACATGGCTGCAACAGGAGATGTCTTAACTTCCCAGGGTTATATCTCTCACCACCTGCAACACCTGCAGGTCGGATCGGGGTTCTGGGCGTTAAATATCGATTCTTTGCTTGTTTCCGTTGTCCTGGGGGTGCTGTTTTTGTGGGGCTTCAGCAAGGTTGCATCCCGTGCAACCAGCGGAGTTCCGGGAAAACTGCAGTGCGCCGTTGAGCTGCTGGTCGAGTTCGTGGATAAATCCGTCAAGGACGTCTTCCATGGCAAGAGTGCGTTGATTGCGCCCCTGGCGCTGACCATTTTTGTCTGGGTCTTCCTGATGAACCTGATGGACCTTATCCCGGTCGACTACCTGCCTTACGGGGCACAGTTGCTTGGCGTTCCCTACCTGAGGGTTGTTCCTTCCGCCGATGTTAACATCACCATGTCCATGGCGTTTGGCGTCTTCTTCCTGATCATTTTCTACAGCATCAGGATGAAGGGCGTGTCCGGCTTCGTTAAAGAGCTGACCATGCAACCGCTGAACCACTGGTCCATGATCCCCGTTAACTTGGTGCTTGAGACCGTGTCCATGATCGCCAAGCCCATTTCGCTGGGCCTGCGTCTGTTCGGCAACATGTATGCCGGTGAGATGATCTTCATCCTTATCGCCGGTCTGCTGCCGTGGTGGTCTCAATGGGTCCTTAATGTGCCTTGGGCGATTTTCCACATCCTGGTTATCACCCTGCAGGCTTTCATCTTCATGATCCTGACCGTCGTGTACCTGTCGATGGCCTATGAAGAACATTAATAACAAGATAACAAAATATTAACAAGCAAGTCGTTCTAACCACTAACAATTGGAGAAAAAAAATGGAAATGATTTTCATCGCTGCCGCTCTTATGCTGGGTCTGGCTTCTATCGGTGGTGCTATCGGTATCTCTATGCTGGGTGGCAAATTCCTGGAAAGTGCTGCTCGTCAGCCCGACATGCTGCCTGCCCTGCGCGGCAACTTCTTTATCGTGGTTGGTCTGGTTGACGCCATCCCCATGATCACCGTTGGTATGGCTCTGTACCTGATCTTCGCCGTTGCCTAATGGCCCGGTCTATCAATCAGTTAGCTAACCATTTTTAAAGGAGAGTTGCGATGAACATGAACGCAACAATCCTCGGTCAGACGATCGCGTTTATCCTGTTCGTTTGGTTCTGCATGAAGTTTGTATGGCCGCCCATCATGGCCGCCATCGAAAACCGCCAGAAAGAGATCGCTGAAGGCCTGTCCTCAGCCGAGCGGGCCAAGAAAGACCTGGCCCTGGCGCAAAACAATGCAACCGAACAACTGAAGGAAGCCAAGCTGCAGTCCGCTCAAATCGTTGAGCAGGCCAACAAGCGCAAGGCCCAGATCATCGAGGATGCAACGCGTGAGGCCCAGGCCGAGCGTGAAAAAATTCTGGCACAAGCCCAGGCGGAAATTGAAGCCGAACGCAATCGTGTCAAAGAGGAACTGCGTAAGCAGGTTGCTGCTCTTGCCCTGGTGGGTGCAGAGAAGATCCTCGAGCGTCAGATTGATGCCGCTGCCAACAGCGACATCGTTGAGAAAGTAGTAGCTGAACTGTAAGGGATATAGAGCCATGGAAATGAAAACCATTGCTCGCCCCTATGCCAAAGCAGCTTTCGATTTTGCCGTTGAGAAAAACGCGGTTGAGAACTGGTTGTCCATGCTGACGTTTGCTGCCGAAGTGGCAAGCAACAGCGCCATGGCCAACGTACTCAGCAGCGATCTGAACGCGGAAAAGATGGCCGATGTGTTTTTGGCTGTCTGTGGCGAACAGCTCGATGAGCAAGGCCAGAACCTGATGAAGGTGATGGCCGCAAACGGACGCTTGAGTGTGTTGCCGGCGGTGGTGCAGGAGTTCGCCTTGATGAAGGCGGAACTGGACCGGGAAGTGGAAGCCGAGGTGGTTTCCGCAGCCAAACTGACCAAGCAACAAGTGGCCAAGATTCAGGCTTCCCTGGAACAGCGCCTGGGGCGCAAGGTGAAGCTGAATTGCAGCGTCGACAATAGCCTGATGGCTGGCCTCATCATCAAGGCCGGTGACATGGTGATCGACGGAAGTGTGCGGGGCCGCCTGTCCCGCTTGGCCGAAACGCTGCAATCTTGATTGGGGAATAGAGCATGCAACTGAATTCAACTGAAATTGCCGAGCTGATCAAACAGCGTATCGAGCAATTCAATGTTGTCAGTGAAGCACGAAACGAAGGCACCATCGTATCCGTAAGCGATGGCATCATTCGTATTCACGGCCTTGCTGACATCATGCAAGGTGAAATGATTGAACTGCCGGGTAACCGTTACGCCCTGGCCCTGAACCTGGAGCGCGACTCCGTCGGCGCCGTGGTCATGGGACCCTACGCGGATCTGGCCGAAGGCATGAAGGTTCAGTCCACCGGTCGTATCCTGGAAGTGCCGGTCGGTCGCAGCCTGCTGGGCCGCGTGGTCAACACCCTGGGTGAGCCGATCGACGGCAAAGGCGCCATCGAGACCGATACTTTCTCTCCGGTGGAAGTGATCGCCCCGGGCGTTATCGACCGTCAGTCGGTGGATCAGCCGGTACAGACCGGTTACAAGGCCGTCGACGCCATGATCCCCATCGGCCGTGGCCAGCGGGAGCTGATCATCGGCGACCGTCAGGTGGGCAAGACCGCCCTGGCCGTCGACGCCATCATCAACCAGAAAGACTCCGGCATTAAGTGTGTGTACGTGGCCATCGGCCAGAAAGCGTCCACCATCGCCAACGTGGTACGCAAGCTGGAAGAGCACGACGCTCTGAAGAACACCATAGTGGTGGTGGCTTCCGCGTCTGAGTCCGCCGCCCTGCAATACCTGGCGCCTTACGCCGGTTGTGCCATGGGTGAGTTCTTCCGTGACCGCGGTGAAGATGCGCTGATCGTGTATGACGACCTGTCCA
Organism: Zobellella sp. An-6; assembly: GCF_052487945.1. Classification (NCBI taxonomy): domain Bacteria; kingdom Pseudomonadati; phylum Pseudomonadota; class Gammaproteobacteria; order Aeromonadales; family Aeromonadaceae; genus Zobellella; species Zobellella sp. An-6. Next base: position 23,453 of record NZ_CP199259.1, read on the forward strand.
AACAGGCCGTGGCTTACCGTCAGATCTCCCTGCTGCTGCGCCGTCCTCCGGGCCGTGAAGCCTATCCGGGTGACGTGTTCTACCTGCACTCCCGTCTGCTGGAGCGTGCGTCCCGCGTGTCCGCCGACTACGTGGAGCGTTTCACCAAGGGTGAAGTGAAAGGCCAGACCGGCTCGCTGACCGCGCTGCCGATCATCGAAACCCAGGCCGGCGACGTGTCCGCCTTCGTTCCGACCAACGTGATCTCCATCACCGATGGTCAGATCTTCCTGACCACCGAGCTGTTCAACTCCGGTATCCGTCCGGCGGTTGATCCGGGTATCTCGGTATCCCGGGTAGGTGGCGCGGCCCAGACCAAGATCGTGAAGAAGCTGTCCGGTGGTATCCGTACCGCCCTGGCTCAGTATCGCGAACTGGCGGCCTTCGCCCAGTTCTCTTCCGACCTGGACGAAGCCACCCGCAAACAGCTGAGCCACGGTCAGAAAGTGACCGAGCTGATGAAGCAGAAGCAATATCGTCCCATGTCCGTGGCCGAGCAAGCCCTGGTGCTGTTCGCCGCCGAAAACGGTTACCTGGACGATGTCGAGCTCAAGCTCATCACTACGTTCGAAGCCGCCCTGCTCGCTTACGCCGATTCAGAACATGCCGCCCTGATGGCGGAGATCAACGAGAAAGCCGACTACAACAACGACGTTGTAGCCAAGCTGACTGCGTTGCTGGATAGCTTCAAGGCTACCCAGTCCTGGTAACCATGTGGCAGCAACCGCTGCCACCTGAATTGGAGAAGCGACATGGCCGGCGCAAAAGAAATACGTAGCAAGATCGGGAGTGTGAAAAACACTCAGAAGATCACCAGCGCTATGGAAATGGTGGCCGCCTCGAAAATGCGCAGAGCGCAGGATCGGATGGCCCACAGCCGTCCATACGCTGAAACCATACGCAAGGTGATCGGCCACATCGCGCAGGGGAACTTGGAATACAAGCACCCCTACCTGGAGGACCGCGAGGTCAAGCGCGTTGGGTTTATTATCGTCTCCACCGATCGGGGCCTCTGTGGTGGCTTGAACATCAACGTGTTCAAGGCCGCCATGAACGAAATGAAAGCATGGTCCGATAAAGGGGTGGGTATCGACCTGGCCCTTATCGGCAACAAGGCGGTAGGTTTTTTCAACCGCTATGGCGGCAAGGTGGTCGCTCAGGCCACGGGATTGGGTGACAACCCCTCCCTCAGCGAGCTGATCGGCTCCGTCAATGTCATGCTGGAGGCGTTCGATAACGGTGAGATTGACAGGCTGTATCTGGTGTACAACAAGTTCGAAAACACCATGGTGCAGAAACCCCGGGTCGATCAACTGTTGCCTTTGCCTGCATCGGAAGAAGAAGTGGCCAGCCACAGCTGGGATTACATCTACGAGCCGGATCCCAAATCGCTGCTGGACAAGCTGCTGGTGCGCTTTGTGGAATCACAGGTGTACCAGGGCGTGGTGGAAAACCTGGCCAGTGAGCAGGCCGCCCGGATGGTGGCGATGAAGGCCGCTACCGATAACGCCGGCAACCTGATCAACGATCTGCAACTGGTGTACAACAAGGCCCGTCAGGCCGCCATTACCCAGGAACTGAGCGAGATCGTGGCCGGGGCCGGTGCCGTATAAGGCGAAGGTATTCAAAGGTTTAGAGGATTTGACATGAGTAAGGGTATCATAGTCCAAATCATCGGCGCGGTCGTGGACGTGGAATTCCCGCAAGATGCGGTTCCCCACGTGTACGATGCGCTGAAGATCACGACTGAAGGCCAGGGCCAGGGTCTGGTTCTGGAAGTTCAGCAGCAAATCGGCGGCGGCGTAGTACGCTGTATCGCCATGGGTTCCTCCGACGGCCTGCGTCGCGGCCTGGAAGTGGAAAACACCAATGCACCCATCCAGGTGCCGGTGGGCGTAAAAACCCTGGGCCGGATCATGGACGTGCTGGGCAACCCCATCGACGAGAAAGGTCCGGTGGGCGAAGAGGAGCGCTGGTCCATCCACCGCGAAGCCCCCAGCTACGAAGAGCAGTCCAGCTCTACCGAACTGCTGGAAACCGGCATCAAGGTAATCGACCTGGTCTGCCCCTTCGCCAAGGGCGGTAAGGTCGGCCTGTTCGGCGGCGCCGGCGTGGGCAAGACCGTTAACATGATGGAGCTGATCCGTAACATCGCCATCGAGCACAGCGGTTACTCCGTGTTCGCCGGTGTGGGCGAGCGGACCCGTGAAGGTAACGACTTCTACCATGAGATGACCGAGTCCAACGTACTGGACAAGGTATCCCTGGTTTACGGTCAGATGAACGAGCCGCCCGGCAACCGTCTGCGCGTGGCGCTGACCGGCCTGACCATGGCCGAGAAGTTCCGTGACGAAGGTCGTGACGTACTGCTGTTCGTCGACAACATCTACCGTTACACCCTGGCCGGTACCGAGGTATCCGCACTGCTGGGCCGTATGCCCTCCGCGGTAGGTTACCAGCCGACCCTGGCGGAAGAGATGGGCGTGCTGCAGGAGCGGATTACCTCCACCAAGACCGGCTCCATCACCTCCGTGCAGGCCGTTTACGTACCCGCGGACGACTTGACCGACCCCTCTCCGGCCACCACCTTCGCCCACCTGGACGCGACCGTGGTACTGAGCCGTCAGATCGCCGCCCTGGGTATCTACCCGGCCGTTGACCCGCTGGATTCCACCAGCCGTCAGCTGGACCCGCTGGTGATCGGTCAGGAGCACTACGACGTGGCCCGTGGCGTGCAGTCCGTACTGCAGCGCTACAAGGAGCTGAAAGACATCATCGCCATCCTCGGGATGGACGAGCTGTCCGAAGACGACAAGCTGACCGTAGCCCGTGCCCGTAAGATCGAGCGTTTCCTGTCCCAGCCGTTCTTCGTGGCCGAGGTATTTACCGGTTCTCCCGGCAAGTACGTATCGCTGAAGGACACCATCAGTGGCTTCAAAGGCATACTGAACGGCGACTACGATGCGCTGCCCGAGCAGGCGTTCTACATGGTTGGCTCCATCGACGAAGTGGTCGAAAAAGCCAAGAAACTGTAAGCCTCGAAGGAGGACCTGATGGCTGACTATAGCTTTCACCTGGACATTGTCAGTGCCGAGGAACGTCTGTACTCCGGCTCTGTCACCGCGGTGACTGTCTCCGGCTCTGAGGGTGAATTGGGGATCCGTTACGGACATGCCCCCTTGTTGACGTCCATTCGTCCCGGCCTGGTGCAATACGTGACCAAGGCCGGCAAACAAGAAGTCCTGTACGTTTCCGGCGGCATGCTGGAAGTACTGGGCAGCAGTGTGATGGTTCTGGCCGACACTGCGATTCGCGCCGAAGATCTGGATAAAGCCAAGGCCGAAGAAGCCAAGAGAGCGGCGGAAGCTAAGCTGCATGGTTCGTCTCACGACACCGACTATGCGGAAGCGGCCGCCGAACTGGCCCGGGCTATGGCGAAACTGCGCGTGCTGCAGTTGGTTAAAAAGAACGTGCGCTGATCCCAGCGCGGCAAAAAAGCGACCTCAGGGTCGCTTTTTTTTTATAAAAAAATCAGAATAGCCCGCAGCAAAATTCAGCAAACAGAGATGGGATTATCAAGCTTATGAGCATTCAGGCGGTTATTCTGGCGGCGGGCAAGGGCACCCGCATGCGTTCCTCCCTGCCCAAGGTGCTGCACCCGGTGGCGGGACAACCCATGGTCGGCCATGTGCTGGCGGCGGCCAGGGCCTGCGGCGTGGACGGCATCCACCTGGTCTACGGCCACGGCGCCGACCAGCTCAAGGCCAGGATAGAAGCGCCCGGCATCACCTGGGTACACCAGGAGGAGCAGCTGGGCACCGGCCATGCGGTGGCGGTGGCGCTGCCGGAGCTCAATGACGACGACAGGGTGCTGGTGCTCTACGGCGACACCCCCCTGCTGCAGGCCGACACCCTGGGCCGGCTGCTGGCCGCCCATCCCGGCAACGGCATCGCCCTGCTCACCGTCCGGCTGCCCGATCCCACCGGCTATGGCCGCATCGTGCGGGAAAACGGCAAGGTCACCGGCATCGTCGAGCAGAAGGACGCCAGCCCCGAACAGCTGGCCATCGACGAGGTCAACACCGGGGTGCTGGTGGCCAGGGCCGGCCAGCTGAAGGCCTGGTTGGGCCGGCTCGACAACGACAACGCCCAGGGTGAGTACTACCTGACCGATATCTTCGCCATGGCCCATGCCGAGGGCTGCGAGATCAATACCGTGCACCCGGCCAGCACCTATGAGGTGGAAGGGGCCAACGACCGGCTGCAACTGGCCGGCCTGGAGCGGGCCTACCAGCGGATGCAGGCCGAGCGGCTGATGCGCGAAGGGGTGACCCTGCTGGATCCGGCCCGCTTCGATCTGCGCGGCGAGCTGAGCGTGGGCGAAGAGGTGGTGATCGACGTCAACGTCATCATCGAAGGCGAGGTGCGGCTGGGCAACCGGGTGCGCATCGGCGCCGGCGCCATCCTCAAAAACTGCGTGATCGGGGACGACGCCGAAGTGAAGCCTTACTCCCTTATCGAGGGCGCCGAGCTGGGCCAGGCCAGCAGCGCCGGCCCCTTTGCCCGGCTGCGCCCCGGCGCCGTGCTGGCGGAAGATGCCCACGTGGGCAACTTCGTGGAGATGAAGAAGGCCCGGCTGGGCAAGGGCTCCAAGGCCGGCCACCTGAGTTACCTGGGCGATGCGGAGGTAGGCGAGAAGGTGAACATCGGCGCCGGCACCATCACCTGCAACTACGATGGGGTGAACAAGTTCCAGACCGTGATCGAGGACGGCGTCTTCGTCGGCTCCGACACCCAGCTGGTGGCGCCGGTGCGCATCGGCAAGAACGCCACCCTGGGTGCCGGCTCCACCGTCACCAAGGACGTGGCCGAGGCCGAACTGGTGATAACGCGGGTGCCCCAGCGCCATATCAAAAACTGGCCCAGACCGGTTAAAAAATAGCTATCAGCTTTAAGCTGGAAGCTTGAAGAAAGACGGCGCGGCTGCGATTTCACAGCCGCGCTTTTTTATTTCCTTAGCGCTTCATGGCTTTAACTCTGCTCCGTATTCTTCCAGCTTCCAGCTTCCAGCTTCCAGCTTCCAGCTTCCAGCTTCCAGCTTCCAGCTTTAGTTCTTGATCGTTTATCTTTTGATCTGCTAGCATTAGGTTTCGATTCGAAACTTAGTGCGACCATGTCGAAACGCAATACCCAACAGCGCCGTCATATCATCGTCTCCCTGCTCAACGAGCAGGGCGAGCTGACGGTGGACGAGCTGGCCCGCCGCTTCGAGACCTCGGAAGTGACCATCCGCAAGGATCTGTCGGCCCTGGAGAAGAACGGCCTCTTGCTGCGCCGCTACGGCGGCGCCGTGCCGGTGCCCAGCGAAATGGTGGCCGAGCACGGCGGCGAGCCGGTTTCGGAACGAAAGCAGGCCATCGCCCGGGCGGCGGCGGCGCGCATCCGCGATCACAACCGCATCATCATCGACAGCGGCAGCACCACGGCGGCGCTGCTCGGCGAGCTCGGCAGCAAGCACGGCCTGGTGGTGATGACCAACTCGCTCAGTATCGCCAATATCCTGCGCGAACTGGAGCCGGAGCCGACCCTGCTGATGACCGGCGGCACCTGGGATGCATCATCCGAGTCGTTCCAGGGCCAGGTGGCGGAGCAGGTGCTGCGCTCCTACGACTTCGATCAGCTGTTTATCGGCGCCGACGGCATCGACATTCAGCGCGGCACCACCACCTTCAACGAACTGACCGGCTTGTCGCGGGTGATGGCGGAAGTGGCCCGGGAGGTGGTGGTGATGGTGGAGTCGGACAAGATAGGCCGCAAGATCCCCAACCTGGAGCTGCCCTGGACGGCCATCCACACCCTGATCACCGACGGCGGCCTGTCGGCCGCCGCCCAACAACAACTTGAACTGAAGGGCATTAACCTGGTTATTGCCCCCGAACACTGAGGATTTGACTATGTGCGGAATTGTAGGGGCGGTTGCCCAGCGGGACGTGGCGGAAATACTGGTGGAAGGCCTGCGCCGCCTGGAATACCGGGGTTATGACTCGGCCGGGGTGGCGGTGATCGACGGCGAGGGCAAACTCGGCCGGGTGCGCCGGCTGGGCAAGGTTCAGGCCCTGGCCGAGGCCCTGGAGCAGCAGCCGCTGGCCGGCGGCACCGGCATCGCCCATACCCGCTGGGCCACCCACGGCGAGCCCTCGGAGCGCAACGCCCACCCCCATGTGTCCGGCGACATCACCGTGGTGCACAACGGCATCATCGAAAACCACGAGGAGCTGCGCGCCGAGCTGCAGGCCAAGGGCTACGAGTTCGTGTCCGACACCGATACCGAAGTGATTGCTCACCTGGTGCACTGGCACCGCCAGCACAGCGACTCCCTGCTGGCCGCCCTGCAGACCGCGGTCAGGCAACTGCGCGGCGCCTACGGCACCGTACTGATGGATACCAAGGATCCCTCCCGGCTGGTGGTGGCCCGCTCCGGCTCGCCCCTGGTGATCGGCCTGGGGCTGGGCGAGAACTTTATCGCCTCGGATCAGCTGGCGCTGCTGCCGGTGACCCGCCGCTTCCTGTTCCTGGAGGAAGGGGACGTGGCCGAGGTGACCCGCCGCGATATCCGCATCTTCGATGTGAACGGCGAGCCGGTGGTGCGCGAAGAGCTGGAATCCGACGTGTCCCACGATGCGGGCGACAAGGGCGAGTACCGCCACTACATGCTGAAGGAAATCTTCGAGCAGCCCAAGGCCATCACCGACACCCTGGAAGGGCGCATTGCCGACAGCCATGTGGTGGTGGAGTCCTTCGGCAACGGTGCCCGCGCCATTTTTGAGCGGGTGGAGCATATCCAGCTGATTGCCTGCGGCACCTCCTACCACTCCGGAATGGTCGCCAAATACTGGTTCGAGGCCCTGGCCGGGGTGTCCTGCGATATCGAGATCGCCTCCGAGTTCCGCTACCGCAAGTCGGTGGTGCGGCCCAACAGCCTGCTGATCACCCTGTCCCAGAGTGGCGAAACCGCCGATACCCTGGCGGCGCTGCGCCTGGCCAAGGCATCCGGCTTTATGAGCAGCCTGGCCATCTGCAACGTGCCCGGCTCTTCCCTGGTACGGGAGTCCGACCTGGCGTTCATGACCCGGGCGGGCGCCGAGATCGGCGTGGCCTCCACCAAGGCCTTCACCACCCAGCTGGCCGGCCTGCTGATGCTGGTGGCCGCCATCGGCCGCTGCCGCGGCAACATGGATGCCGACACCGAAGCCCGGCTGGTGCAGGCGCTGCGCAGCCTGCCGGCCCATATCGGCGAGACCCTGGCGCTGGCCAGGGACATCGAAGCCCTGGCGGAAGAGTTTGCCGACAAGCACCACAGCCTGTTCCTCGGCCGCGGCGATCAGTACCCCATCGCCATGGAAGGGGCGCTCAAGCTCAAGGAGATCTCCTATATCCATGCCGAAGCCTATGCCGCCGGCGAGCTCAAGCATGGCCCGCTGGCGCTGATCGACGCCGACATGCCGATCATCGTGGTGGCGCCCAACAACGATCTGCTGGAAAAGCTCAAGTCCAACGTGGAAGAAGTCCGCGCCCGGGGCGGCATCCTCTACGTGTTCGCCGACAAGGAAGCGGGCTTCAAGGGCGACGCCACCATGAGGGTGATGCCGCTCAACCACGTGGACGAGCTGATCGCCCCCATCGTCTACACGGTGCCGCTGCAGCTGCTGTCCTACCATGTGGCCCTGATCAAGGGTACCGACGTCGACCAGCCGCGTAACCTGGCAAAATCGGTCACGGTTGAATAAGAAAGACAGTAGAGTAGATAAAAATGTGGGATGAAAATAAAGTGTCATCCCATAAAATAAAGTCTCATCATTGAAAATAGAGTTTCATCATCGCCTGCCATCGACTATGTTGAATTTATCAACAGTCGGTGGCGGGCGTTTTTATGGCAGGGACATTCAAGGGGCTGAGCCAGCAGCAGATTGATAAGCGGCTGCGAGAAGGGCGCGGCCAGGGCAACGGACCTGAGTACAAGCCGTTCATCTATACCCGTGACGTTTCTTCTCTAGGACGCTCTCACCGCCTTCCTGGCTCCAGATGCCCTCGTTTGTATCATCTTCTTTCTGATCTGGAACTGGCAGTGTTCCTGATGCTGGATTGGTCGCTCAAAGTTCTCGATATACGCGAGCAATATCCGCTACGGCCAGAGGACACCGTCCGGATCGCCAGAGACCTTGGCATTCCTCACGCTTCTTTCAAGGGCACACCACAAGTCCTCAGCAGTGATTTCCTGGTGGATTTCGATAACCCGGACATGCCCATGATGGCGTTTCAGGCCAAGTACAGCACCGATCTCAGGAAGCCCGAAACCATAGAGCGGTTGATGCTCGAAAAGCGTTATTGGGAGGAAAAAGGGATCCCCTGGAAACTGCTTTCCGAAAAAGAGCTATCCAGGCCGGTACAGGACAATATCCAGTGGCTTTACCCGGCAAGTGCTGAAAAAGACGTGCCTCTAGACGAGTTACATCATTATCAATCTTTGTTTGTAAAAGAGTTTGAGCAGAACCCGAATATGCTCCTGACGACCATTAGCCAGCGTTTGGATATGGCTTACAACCTTCAGGCAGGTCATACGCTGTACTGGCTCAGACAGCTGCTGGCCCGTCGTGTTTTCATGTTTGATATCAACTTGTCTTACCGCAAGTTGACCTCTGCCGATATTCGTCTGAATCGCCACAATGATGGCGGGGAGGTAGACATTGCTTCCGGTTAATCAGGTTTTCTCATGGGCAGAGCATCGTTACCGATTGTTATGGTGTTCTGGTGATATAGCCGTCTGGATTGAAATCGACGATGAAGCATCGTTGCCGGTGTGTCTTCCTCTTGATGAGTTGGAAAGACTGCTTCTGGATGGGGAAATACAGCGGATTGATGATCCTTTTATTCATGCCACCATGCGGGAAGTGGTTGAGGGGACACCGGACTGGCAGAAGAGGGAACGGGCATGGAATATGCTGGCAGCGCATGTCGAAGATCCGAGTTTACTGGACAGCAGCACCAGAGGTCATATCGTCAAGTCTATCATGGAGGAACATGGAGTTACCCACCAGACGGTATATCGCTACCTTAAGCGCTACTGGCAACGAGGAATGTGTAAAAACGCTCTATTGCCCGACTACTTCAAATCGGGAGGTAAAGGCAAGAAACGCCAGGCTGCGGGTACCAAGCTGGGCAGGCCCAGAGTGGTGCGGGACGGCACCGGCGTCAACATAACGCCCGACATCGAAAAGGTGTTCAGAAGGATCATCGAAACTCGCCTGTTGAAGGAAAAGCATATCTCTGTGGCTGATGCCCACGCCAAGTCTCTGAATTTTATCAGGGCCATGTATCCAGACTCTCCAGCCTCTGAAATGCCAACACCGGAGCAATTCCGCTATTTCTTCCGCAGGGAATATGAAAAGACCAGCGTGCTTGAAAAGCAGTCCTCGGCGATTGATTTTGCCAAGGACATCAGGCCCCTGAGGAGTACCTCTACGGCAGAAGCCCTGGGGCCTGGCCATCGCTACCAGATCGACGCGACTGTTGGAGACCTTTATCTGGTTTCGGAGCATGATCGCAGCCTGATTGTGGGCCGCCCCGTTGTCTACGTTGTTGTCGATGTTTTCAGCCGAATGGTCACTGGGCTGTATATCGGTTTTGAAGGGCCGTCTTGGGTCAGTGCCATGATGGCTCTGGCTAATTCGGTAGCCGACAAGGTCGAGTATTGCCAGCAGTTTGGTATTGAGATCAGCCCCGAAGACTGGCCGGTGCAAGGCCTGCCGGATGTCATCCTGGCGGATAAGGGGGAACTGAATGGTACCAAGGTAGAGTCTTTCTCCGAGGCCTTCGGGATCCGTATCGAAAACGCTTCCGCGCAGCGAGGGGATGCCAAGGGCGTAGTGGAAAGGATGTTTCGTACCTTACAGGAAGGATTCAAACCCTATATTCCTGGTGTGGTGGAGGTGTCAACGAGCCGCAAACGCGGTGGCCATGATTACCGGCTGGATGCCAGTCTGACGTTATCTGAATTCACGCGATTTATCATTGCTGCGGTACTCTATCAAAATAACTTCAGGACCATGGCGAAGTATGACAGAGCCGAGTCCATGCCCAGCCAACTTCCTGCTGTTCCTTTGAAGATATGGAATTGGGGGCTAGCCAATATGACGGGGCGCTTGCGCCAAGCCCCCGAAGAGTTGGTTCGTATTAACTTGCTTCCTCATGATTCTGCAACTCTATCGGACCGAGGGATCAGGCTGTTTGGTTGTTACTACACCTGTCCCGAAGCCATCAAGGCTGGCTGGTTTCACCGAGGGGCGGGGCAAAGGCCCGATAAGGTTCTGGTGGCTTACGATCCCCGTTGCGCAGACCATATTTACATTCGGCCCAGCAAGTCACTCAAGGATTACTGGGTATGCGACCTGGCCGATCTCAGCCGGCGTTTCCGGATAATGACTTTCTGGGATGTGTGGAAAATCACCAGAGAAGAGAAAAAAGCTGATGCCAATGCGTCCATGGTTGCCGTTCAGGAAAAAGGGAAATTGCTTGAACAACTGGAAGCCATTGTGGCCGAGGCTGATGCTAGCCGCCCAGATCGTTCCGGGCTGACCAAGAAAGATTTGGGTACGCGCATCAGAGAGAATAAGCAGGACGAGAAACACCACGAACGAGCCCGAAGTGCCGTAAAGCCAATTAAGAAACAGCAGGACAAAACCGCTGACGTAGTGCCGCTGAAGGGGAAAAAGCCGGATGACTATGCTTTTCCTGATATGGGTGATCTGATTTTCGGAGATGACGACGATGAGTGAGCCGACCAGTGTAGGTGGCATTCCTGAGGCAAAATATCAGGATCCTCTGTTGCCCGAATACCGGAGTAACCCACTGATTTGTGCCTTGCCCCCGATTTATGACTTGCAGGAGGTAGTCGGCAAGCTCCAGTTAAAGCCATCTTTTGACCCTCAGGAGGTATTTTTGAATGGGCGGCTCAGGGGACATGCCATTGCTCGTTTGCTGCACTCATTTTTCCAGCCACTGAATCATCACCTTGAACTTGAAGGAAAAATCAGCCTGATGATCCGTCAGGGATACATTGGGCGTAATCCTGCCAGTGGTGCCTGGTATTCACACCTGCAAAACGGTTTTCGGCGGGTTGAGGAGGAAGATCTAGAGGCCCGGGTATATGAAAACGTTGCATCCACCGCCAGCAGCCTGTCGCTATTCGGATGCTCAGGGTGTGGTAAGACCCGGACTCTGGAGCGCATTCTGAGTATGTATCCCCAAGCATTATTCCATCCTGAGTACAACATTACCCAGCTGACATATCTCAAGGTGGATTGCCCCATTGACGGCGATCTCGATGAATTGTGCCTCAGTTTCTTCAATCAAGTAGACAGGGTTTTGGGTACTCAGTACAGCAGGAGCCATGGTCGCAAGAAATTGGGGACCAAGCGCCTGCTGGCCAGCATGTGCCAGATTGCCAATCTTCATGCTCTTGGGGTACTGATTATTGATGAGGTACAGAACCTCAACGAGGCCAGATCTGGCGGTGCCGAGAAAATGCATAACTTTTTCGTCTCCCTGGTCAATACCATAGGAGTACCCATCATCCAGGTGGGGACTCACAGAGCCAGTAAATTCTTCCAGCGGACATTCAGGGCTGCCCGCCGTATTTCAGGGCTTGGCAGCATTCGCTGGGACCGCTTGCCCCAGGATCAGCTCTGGCAGAGGATGCTGAAGCGCCTGTGGAAGTACCAGTGGCTGAAGAATGCCGCTCCTCTGGATGATGAGCTTGAAGGTACCATGTATGAGTTGACCCAGGGCGTCATGGATATCGTGGTCAAGCTATTCGTGCTGGCCCAGATCCGGGCTATTGTGACCGGCGTGGAATCCATCAAGCCGCAGCTGTTACGCAAGGTCTATGAGGACGAATTCAAGCCGGTCCACCCTATGCTGGCGGCCCTGAGAAGCAACAGAGCAGAGCTTATTGCCCGGTACGACGACTTGCTTATGCCTGAGATCGAAGGGCGGCTTATTTCCCTAACCCAAGCACTGGAAAACATTCCTGAGCCTAAGCCAGCCCCGCCGCCAAGCGATGATAAGACTAAACGACTGCTGGCTTTGCTAGAAGCTATGGACATCCCCCGAGATATTGCCATGCCAATGGCTGACGACCTTTTGAGGGAGCATCCGGATATTCCGTTGGCGGCCCTAGTGCACAAAGCCACCCTTTACCTTGCCTTAGATGAGGACAAGCCAAAGCCACCAAAGACTAGCAAAGTGAAGTTGGCCGAATGGGGAAAGCTGCCCCCCGGCGACCTGCGGAACATCTATGCTTCCGGCCCTGAGGACGAAGTTTACGAGAGAATCAAACAAGCCGGCCTTGTTTTTGACTTGAGCACCCTGTTGGATAAGGCAGGGTGATGCATGTATTTCCCCAGACCCTACCCCGACGAGCTATTGTACAGCCTTGCTGCCCGCTGTCGGGTTCACCTTGGGCTTGATAGTCATAAAGGCCTTTTAAGACTTTTGTTTAATGACATAAGGATTGCAGCGGTTACTGATCTGCCTACCCATTTGGAATTACTTGCCAGCAACATTGGGTGGAATGCGGAGGAGTTGCTTCAGCAGCATACCCTATTTCCGCTGTATGCCCCTTTCATCCCCGAGGCCCGCAGGAACCGGTTGCGCCAAGCCATGCTCGCAGCCGATATTCCCGGAGCCATTGGTGTGGCGGGTTTAAGTACATCATTAATCAAGTGGCCAGCCTGGCTACGTTACTGCCCTCTCTGCTTTGAAGAAATGAAGGACAGGTTCGGTGAGGTGTACTGGCGGCGATGCTGGCAGGCCATGGGGGCGGACGCTTGCCCAGTGCATGGCTGTATTTTGCAGGACTCTCCCATACCGTATCGGCGGCAGGAGCGGCATGAATTTATTGCGGCTTCTCCTGTGTTTGAAAAACTAAACAACTCTGTTAACCCCGCGAGCAGTAACATCATAGCCGTATCCTGCTTAGCACAACAGCTGCTTTCCCTGGAACAGTGCCCATCACCCGGACACTCCGGCTGGACTCGTTTTTATCAAAAACTAGCCGCTGAGCATGGTGCCTGTCGAGGGAGGCAGGTGAGATCCAGTTTACTGTGGGAGCGAGTGCGTGCGTTCTATTCCACTGAGTGGTTGGCTGGTAACTGTTTGCTTGGAGAAGAGCCACCAAGCTGGTTCTTTGCAATATTCCGAAAGCATCGGAACAGCTTCAGCTTTCTACAACATCTCATGCTCTGGTCGGTGTTTCGGCCCGGCCAAGCTGTGGAGGACATCATCAGGGAAGCCTGTAGCGTGCCGCAAGTATCTGAACCAACGCCGTCAGAGCAGCTTTCGGCAGAGCCCAGAGAATTGCTACATCGCCGTGAGTGCTGGCTTGCCGCGCTTTCCCGACATTGCGGTGCCAAGCAAGCCAGGAGTTGTGGTGGTGGTGCCTTGTATGCTTGGCTGTACCGGCATGATCGGGAGTGGCTGATGCAAACCAATAATGCCAAACGTACCAAGTCGGGTAACAACAGCCAAGTTGACTGGGGCTTGCGGGATCGACAGCTGGTCCGGTTACTGATTCAAATAGAAAAACAAACGGCTGAAGAGCTCACGCTGCCGCGCAAGAGCAGAAACTGGTACTTGGGCCAGCTTCCGCATCGTGCCTCGGTGGCATGCCACCTTGGGAAAATGCCCCTTTGCCGAGCTTTCCTGGATCGGTACTCCGAATCCATTGGAGAGTTCCAAATACGCAGGATGACCCGGGAAATATTGAAAGATTTCCAGCGGGGTAACCATTCGCGCTTGTGGGAGCTGGAAAGGCGCTGCGGGCTGCAAAAGGGAAAAATGGCACCACTGACGGTTAGGTTTATCAACAGAATGGGAGATTGGGATTGAGCAAAATCTTATTTCGCCAGATCCCTGAAGGGAGTAAGTTACGGGCAATAGGCAATTTTTTTAAAGGACAAGGGGCAAGTTCACAATGGCGCCTTGTCTCCTTTTTTTACCGGGATGGCCAACTCCATGATCCCCACTTCGGACTCGAGATGGCCTGTATTCTGGGTGTTGGTCGAGAGTTCATTGCGGAAGAAAATATACCGTATCAGTCCCACGGTTTTTACAAAAAACTGGTGTTACCCCCTGTCGAGGAATGGACTGAGGGCTGTTTGGGTCATTGCTCCCGATTGTCCAAAAAGTTGGCTCAAAACCCTGAAATAGCCGGGCAGCAATGTTTTGTGTTCGAGGTTGATGGTATTACCTTCTGGCTGCCGAAGTTTGAGTTGGCCCGAAAGCTCTTCTTTCATGCAGGATTTTTGGTCCGTGCAGCTTTTGAGCCTAATGGGCTGGATATGGCTTTTTCCGTGATGCAGGAAGAAGGTGCATATCATATCCACACTCCTTCCAGAACGGGAGCGTCAAGCCAGTTACTCAAAATCAAGGGCTACCGGGATCTGTTCAGCTGGTTGCTGTTGGATAGCGAAGTAAGAAACTCTTTCGAATCTATCTGGATGTGCCTGAATCTGGAGCAGGTTCGGGGAAATTCACGGTACGCCAGATGGCAGTTCAACTTTTTGCCACCCAAGTGTCTTGCCGGTGTCACAATGGAAGTTCAGGGCCCTTTAGACCGGGACAGTGGAGAAATGCTGATCTGGGAAATCAAGTCTTTACAGGGGCTGAATTTCGAGGTTCATAACGAGATATTTTTTCATCATCCTTCCCTCAAGGTATCAGTCCGAGGAGAGGGTGGTAGCTGGAGTTCTCCTGAGCGGGGTGGAGCCGATATCGAGGTAGATGCGGATGAAGAACCGGATGAGGACAAGCAGCGGCAGCTTGTCGAGCTGCCGATAGAAGGCATGGACTTTAACAGAAATCCCGATACCAGAGTGGCTTACACGGGGCAACGTACCAATGGCCATGGCAAAAAGGTGAATGATGAGCAAATGCCAGGGGGCGGGGCAAACATCCTGGGGTTGGCTGACGATGTTACAGGAGGCACCATTGCGCCAGGCGAATTCCACCAACTGGAAGGGCAAGAGCAGGAAGAGTTTCCCAATCGCTTTGTGATGCTCAGGGAGATCATTCAGCAGATCGCCGATGATTCAGGTATTACGTTGCTGAATCTGGAGGTTAAGCCCTTGCCCCAGGTGCCGCGTTGCAGTTATCACATGATGGCTGATGGCACACCACGCTGTTACTTGATGGCCAGTTTCAAGCGGGAAGATGGTGGAAAGAGGTTTTTGCTGGAAATAGATACCTCTGATAACAAAAAGCGATTATCGACCCGAATGCTAGTTTTAAAGCCAAGAAGTGGTGAAAAAAGAGTCATTAATGAGTTCATGAAGGAATTGGTGAAAGGCTCTCTGAGATGGCCAGGAACCATGAGGAAACAGTGTTCATTATTGCACTCAATACACCACCCCAAAGAAAATTCAATGGATACGTATCAGGTGCGAATGGCCAGCTGGAAGCTGAGGATACGAGGCTACCTGGAGGACTAATTTTATATAGAGCCTACCTTCCGGTGGGCTCTATATGAGCTCAACTCACGGAATCGAAAAACCGTACGCTAAGCTAAGCCTTGTCATGCCAACCCAGCACGATGATTGACATGCCAAGTAGCGCGATACCAGCCCCGGCCCAATCCAGCGCGGACAGTTTCACGCCATCCACGACTCGCAGCCAGACCAGCGCAGTAGCCACATAAACGCCGCCATAGGCCGCGTAGACGCGACCACTGGCAGTTGGGTGTAATGTGAGTAGCCAGACAAAGAGAGCCAAGCTCATTACTGCCGGAATGAGAACCCACATGGGACCGCTCTTGCGCAACCACAGGTAAGGCAGAAAGCAGCCGATGATCTCGGCCAGCGCTGTGGCGATGAACAGTCCGGTCGTTTTCAGAATCAATGTCAGTAGCTCCACGGTTGATAATCCTTACGAAGACATTGCCAGCAGAGCCGGAACCTGCCTTGTCTAGCATCTGCGTTCTGCCGCCAGACAAGGTAGCCTACCGAGGGGAATGTCAGGGGGAAATATATGGTGTTTGACGGTATGTGCCAATTAATTCCAAAGGATACTCTATCCTGACACCAAGTTACTGACATAGTTCTCAGGTTTTAATAAAATATTCGCTCGGATTTTGAGCGAGTGAGACATGATGAAACCGACGGGAGCGGCTAAGGAATATCGTCGAGTGCTGGCGGTGCAATGGGCCGATGAGGGCGTTAAACAATCGGTTATCGCCGAACGACTTGGGGTGACCCAAGGCTGTGTCAGCCAGTGGGTCAAGCGGGCCCATCAAGGTGGAAAAGAGGCGCTGAAAACCAAACCTTTTCCTGGCCATCCACCCAAACTGCCAGACGCCGCTGTCCCGCTGATCCTGAAAGCATTGGAAGAGTTGGGCCCAGAAGGCTTTGGCTATGAAGATCAGCGCTGGACGACACAGCGGATCGCCGATGCCATTGCTACTCTGACAAAGATCCAGTACAGCCAGTCACACATGAGCAAGTTGCTGCGACGCTGGGGATGGTCCTGGCAGAAACCCAAACGCCGTGACATTCGGCGTGATGAGACCGCCATTACCCATTGGCAGCAGCAGATCTGGCCGGCGTTAAAAAAAACAGGCGAAGGAACAGGATGAAACCTTGGTATTCATTGATGAGTCCAGCTTTCACCTGTGCTCGCATCATGCCAAGACCTTCGCGCCGGTAGGACAGACGCCGGTTGTAAAAGGCAAGCGAGGGCAAACACCTCGCTTTATGGTCACGGGCGCCGTTTCTCCCGAAGGACGAACGTATTTTAGCTGGACGACCGAGCATGTGACCGGTGAGACCGTGGTCGAGTTTTTGAAGAAACTGCTTCGTTACTGGCCTGGTAAGCTACGGGTCATCTGGGATAACGCTCCCGTGCATAGAAGCAAGGCCGTTAAATCCTGGTTATCGATGCCTGAGGTTCAGCAGCGTTTGTCGCTGGAAGCGTTGCCACCGTACGCCCCGGAGCTGAACCCGGCAGAAGCGCTATGGAGTTGGCTCAAACGGCAACGTGCGAACCTGGCCTTCAAAGACGGCTTGGCCTTACGGCAATGGTTGGAGCAGAAAACGAAGTGGCTAAAACGGCAGTGCCGTTTTGTAACGAAATTGATGAAGGCTTCGCCAATATATTAATCAGTAATAATTAGGTCAGTAGATGTATGGCTCAGATTAGGCTGACATTCGCAGAGAGAGCCTTTGTCAGGGTCGACACTCAGGGATTGCTTTCTTCTTGTTTTCCTGTAACATTTTTCGACAACTGATTTACCTAAAACTTTTTATAAGACCTAATGCTTACCCTGCAAAACATGCCTACGCCGCCATAGCGCTTTTCCTGCATCATCTGTGACTGCTTGCTCTGCCAGCGGTCGCACTCTGCTGTGCTTTATGTTTAACCATTCGCCACAGTCCTCTAAATCCTACAATTTGACCTCGTATTGACCAATTGCACATGGCCTGCGTCATGCTGCACTGTGCGATCTATTGCTTCGGGAGTTCTGATCTGATGTTCCAATCGTTAAAACAAACCTGGTTATCCAATATTCGCGGCGACATGCTCGCCGGTATTGTCGTCGCTCTGGCGCTCATACCCGAAGCCGTCGCCTTCTCCATTATCGCTGGCGTCGACCCCAAGGTCGGGCTCTACGCTTCTTTCTGTATCTGTGTGGTCACCGCCTTCGTCGGCGGCCGCCCGGGCATGATTTCCGCCGCCACCGGCGCCATGGCGCTGCTGATGGTGACCCTAGTGCGCGAGCATGGCCTGGAATACCTGCTGGCCACCACCATTTTGTGCGGCATACTGCAGATCATCGCCGGCTATCTGAAGCTTGGCGAGCTGATGCGCTTTGTGTCCCGCTCCGTGGTCACCGGCTTTGTCAACGCCCTGGCCATCCTGATCTTTCTGGCCCAGTTGCCGGAGCTGACCAACGTAACCTGGCATGTGTACGCCATGACCGCCGCCGGTCTCGGCATCATCTACCTGCTGCCGCTGGTGCCGGTTATCGGTAAAATGCTGCCCTCACCCCTGGTGTGCATTGTCACTTTGACGGCGGTTGCCATGATCTATGGCATCGACGTGCGTACCGTGGGCGACATGGGCGAGCTGCCCGACAGCCTGCCGTTTTTCCTGTGGCCCGACGTTCCGCTCAACCTCGAAACCCTGACGATCATCTTTCCCTATGCTCTGTCATTGGCAGTGGTCGGCCTGCTGGAATCGATGATGACCGCCACTATAGTGGACGATCTTACCGATACCAAAAGTGACAAAAGTAAAGAGTGCAAAGGTCAGGGTATTGCCAATATTTTCTCCGGTTTCCTCGGTGGCATGGCAGGCTGCGCCATGATCGGCCAGTCGATCATCAACATTCAGTCCGGTGGCCGCAGCCGGCTGTCTACCCTGTTTGCCGGTGTTATTCTGCTGATCATGGTGGTGTTCCTCGGCCCCTGGGTGGCCCAGATTCCCATGGCCGCGCTGGTAGCGGTCATGATCATGGTGTCCATTGGTACCTTCAGCTGGGAGTCGGTTAAAAACCTCAAGACCCACCCCAAGAGTACCAGTCTGGTGATGATCGCCACTGTGGTGGTGGTAGTCTTTACCCATAACCTGGCCTACGGAGTATTGGTTGGCGTGCTACTCAGTGCTCTGTTTTTCGCCAACAAGGTGGGACAGATCCTTTATATCGGATCCGAAAAAACGGAAGAAAACGCCCGTGAGTACCGTGTGGTAGGCCAGGTTTTCTTTACGTCTGCTGAGCAATTCATTGCAGCCTTCGATTTCAATGAGGTCATTGATCATGTCCGTATTGACCTCAGTCATGCCCATTTTTGGGATATCACCGCCATCAGCGCGCTGGACAAAGTGGTGGTCACCTTCCGCCGTGATGGCACCGAGGTCGAACTGGTCGGACTGAACAAAGCCAGTGCAACCTTGGTAGACAAATTTGCCGTTCACAACGACCCTAATGCGGTCGAAAAGCTGATGGGCCACTAAAAGGAGGAACCATCCATGACTACAAATGTAATCGCCTGCATTGACGGCTCCAGTCATGCTGCCGCCGTCTGCGATATGGCCTCTTGGGCCAGTCTGCGCCTGACGGCGCCACTCACCTTGATTCATGTACTCGATAAAAGTGAAGCCCCAGTCAAGGGGAATCTGAGCGGAAGTATTGGCCTTGGCAGCCAGGAGCATCTGCTGGAGCAACTGGCAGAGCTGGATGAAAAGCGGGGAAAACTGGCTAAAGAGCAAGGCCGACTCATGCTTGAAGCTGCCCGTACTCGCACCATGGATAATGGCGTCAGCGAACCTGTTATCCTTCAGCGCCATGGCAACCTGATAGATACCCTGGTGGAACTGGAGCCTGATACCCGGCTACTCGTGCTGGGCCGCCATGGCGAGGAGTCCACCTCCGCCTTTGCCCATCTGGGTGGGCACGTAGAGCAGGTGATTCGGGCTATGCACAGGCCCATTCTGGTCACTCTGGGGGAGTTTCGCACGCCGGAAAAAATCATGCTGGCTTTCGACGGCAGCAGCACCACCCGTAAGGGGGTGGAGATGCTGGCACAAAGCCCGCTGTTCAATGGCCTTGAGCTGCATGTCGTGCTGGTAGGGGCAGACACCGATGAAAACCGGGAACAGATCAACTGGGCCAAAAACACACTGGCCCAAGCCGGCATTAATGTGCACACCGCCATCGTCCCCGGCGAAGTAGACAAGGCCTTGCCTGAATACCAACAAACTCATGGCATCGACATCATGGTGATGGGGGCCTACGGCCACTCCCGTATCCGCCAGTTACTAGTAGGCAGCACCACCACGGCAATGATCCGTGACGCCAGGATCCCCTTGCTGATCTTGCGCTGACTGGAGGCTTCGGGCAGCCAGTGAAGGCTGCCCTGTTTACTCTCCAAACAAAAACGATAGCTTGTTGTAATGGAAAAGTCTTTACAAGAGCCGTTCATCTCCAAGCTGCTGTTCGGTGCCGTATTTGCTGTCCATTCATCCCTGCACAGTTACCTGATCATCAGCTATGCCAAAAGTGATGGCGTATCCATGGATGTAGGCTTTTATTACATGTCTAACGCCATGGGACGTTTGCTTGGCACTGTACTGTCGGGCTGAGTATTCCAGTGGGCAGGGCAGCGCCGGAATACAGGCCTGTTTGTGGGTATCAACGGCGTTTTTGCTGCTGACGTCGCTCATTTCCATAAAGTTACCGTGCCTGACACTATCGGGTTGATCTGTCGCATTTACACTTTCTATGATGAAACTTTATTTTTATGGAGCCGGCAGGTTTGAGCATCATGCCTATGGTTAAGGATGATACTTTAGCTTTGGAAGTGAACAAAAAATCGCCAAATTAGGCGGTTTTTTCACATTTCATGATGATTCTTTATTTTCATTCCACAAAAAACATGCCGGGGCAAGCCCGGCATGTTGCTGTCGGAAGGGGCTCTTACTTCAGATCGAAACGATCCGCGTTCATCACCTTGGTCCAGGCGCTGACGAAGTCCTTGACGAATTTCTCCTTGGCATCGTCCTGGGCATAGACCTCGGCATAGGAGCGCAGCACCGAGTTGGAGCCGAACACCAGATCGACCCGGGTGGCGGTCCATTTCACCTTGCCGGACTTGCGTTCGACGATTTCGTACAGGTTGTTGCCGGCCGGCTTCCAGTTGTAGGCCATGTCGGTCAGGTTGACGAAGAAGTCGTTGCTCAACACGCCGACGCGATCGGTGAAGACGCCCTCCTTGCCACCACCGTGGTTGGTGCCCAGCACCCGCATGCCGCCGACCAGCACCGTCATTTCAGCCGCCGTCAGGCCCATCAGTTGAGTGCGGTCCAGCATCAGCTCTTCGGGGGTGACCACATAGTCCTTTTTCAGCCAGTTGCGATAGCCATCATGCAGGGGCTCGAGCACGGCGAAGGATTCCTGGTCGGTCATCTCCTCGCTGGCGTCGCCACGTCCCGGGGCGAAGGGCACGGTAATAGCCACACCGGCGTCACGCGCCGCCTTTTCCACCGCCGCGGAGCCGCCCAGCACGATCAGGTCGGCCAGGCTCACCTTCTTGCTCAGCCCGGACTGGATATTTTCCAGCGCACTCAGCACCTTTTGCAGCCTGGCAGGCTCGTTGCCCTCCCAGTCCTTCAGCGGTGCCAGGCGGATGCGGGCGCCATTGGCGCCGCCCCGATAGTCGGAGCCGCGGAAGGTGCGGGCACTGTCCCAGGCGGTGGCGACCAGCTCTGAGATGCCGAGGCCACTGGCCAGGATCTTCGCCTTGAGATCGGCGATGTCGGCGTCACTCAGGGTATAGTCCACGGTGGGGACGGGATCCTGCCAGATCAGGTCCTCTTGCGGCACATCCGGGCCCAGGTAACGGCTCTTGGGCCCCATGTCCCGGTGGGTGAGTTTGAACCAGGCGCGGGCGAACACCTCGGATAGATAGGCGGGATCCTGATGGAAGCGCTCGGCAATCTTGCGGTAGTCCGGATCCATCTTCATCGCCATGTCGGCGTCGGTCATGATGGGCTTGCGGCGAATGGACGGATCCTCCACGTCGGTCGGCATGTCCTCTTCCTTGATGTCGACCGGTTCCCATTGCCAGGCCCCGGCCGGGCTCTTCTTCAGCTCCCACTCGTGCTCGAGCAACATCTTGAAGTAACCGCTGTCCCACTGGGTCGGGTGGGTGGTCCAGGCGCCCTCTATGCCGCTGGTCACGGTATCGCGGCCGACACCCCGGGTCTGGTGGTTCATCCAGCCCAGGCCCTGCTCTTCCAGTTCGGCCGCTTCGGGAGCCGGCCCCAGGTTGGCGGCATTGCCGTTGCCGTGGGTCTTGCCCACGGTATGGCCGCCGGCGGTCAGGGCCACGGTTTCTTCGTCGTTCATCGCCATGCGGGCGAAGGTAACGCGCACGTCCTGCGCGGTTTTCAGCGGGTCCGGTTTGCCGTCCACCCCTTCCGGGTTGACGTAGATCAGCCCCATCATCACCGCCGCCAGCGGGTTTTCCAGGTCGCGCTCACCGGAGTAGCGGCTGTTGGGACCGCCGCTGGGCTGAAGCCATTCCTTCTCGGAGCCCCAGTAAATGTCTTTTTCCGGGTGCCAGATATCGGCACGGCCGCCGCCGAAACCGAAGGTTTTCAGGCCCATGGACTCATAGGCCATGTTGCCGGCCAGGATGATCAGGTCGGCCCAGGAGAGCCGGTTGCCGTATTTCTTTTTGATCGGCCACAGCAGACGGCGGGCCTTGTCGAGGTTGGCGTTGTCCGGCCAGCTGTTCAGCGGCGCGAAGCGCTGGTTGCCGGTGCCGGCACCGCCCCGGCCATCGGCAATACGGTAAGATCCGGCGGCGTGCCAGGCCATGCGGATCATCAGGCCGCCGTAGTGGCCCCAGTCGGCCGGCCACCAGTCCTGGCTGTCGGTCATCAGGGCGCGCAGGTCCTGCTTGACCGCTGCCAGATCCAGCTTCTTGAATTCTTCCGCATAATCGAAGTCTTCCCCCAGCGGGTTGGTCTTGGTGTCATGCTGGTGGAGGATGTCCAGGTTCAGTGCCTTGGGCCACCAATCCATATTGGATGCACCGGCCGCGGTATGGGCACCGTGCATGACGGGGCACTTTCCGGAAGCACTGTTGCTGTGATGACTCATGTTCAACCTCCCTTTCGCGTTGTGGTTGGTTTGTTACCAAGGAATACCCGTGGCCTAGTTAAATAATAGTGCTACATCGACCGGGCACCGCACGCAGGCACGCCGTGAACCCACCCCTGGCGCGAAGGGCCTGCTTGGCGGCCCCCTGTCGCTGCCGGTAGTGAACTACTATGCGGAACAGCTAGTGAAGATGAAGAAGCCGTGAGCCCGTCTCGCTCATAAGAGGATAGACTATCCATGAGATTCGCTGTTTTCTAAATTAGCAAGAATTTGTTAGCGTCTGTCCGCCCGAGCGAGACAGGGACAGAACGTGGGGACACCGGTGTCAGGCGCGGCGGAGGAGGCGACGAGGCTCCGCGTGGCAAGGCATGTTGCTCGAGGCCCTGGCCCGGGGACCGGGCTCAGCTCCGCAGCGCGGGATAGCGGAAATCCTGGCGTAACAGCGGCTCTATTTCCTCGGCCGACATGGGCTTGGCCAGCAGGTAGCCCTGGCCTTCGTCACAGGCCTGGCGGCTCAGTTGCTGCAGTTGGTATTCGTTTTCGATGCCTTCGGCGATAACGGCGATTTTCATGCTGTGGGCCAGGGTGATGATGGAGTTGACGATGGCCATGTCCCCCTTCTGCCGGGCCAGATCCTTGATAAAGGACTTGTCGATCTTCAGGCGGTGAATGGGAAAACGCTTGAGGTAGGCGAGGGATGAATAACCGGTGCCGAAGTCGTCGATCGCCAGTTTTACGCCCAGGCGATTCAGCGAAGTCATGGTCGCCACCGCCATTTCCATTTCTTCCATCAGCATGCTTTCGGTGATTTCCAGCTCCACCGAACAGGGATCCAGTTTGAGCTCTCCGAGCAGCACGGCGATGTCTCGGGCCAGGCCGGGTTGCCGAAACTGCCGGGCCGAGAGGTTGATGGCCATGCGCAGCGGACCCAGGCCGACGGCCTGCCAGCGCTGCAGTTGGCGACAGGCCGTGGTCAGTATCCACTGGCCCAGGGGCAATATCATGCCGGTCTGCTCCGCCAGGGGAATAAAGTCGCCGGGATAAATCAGGCCAGTGCCCGGTTTGTTCCAGCGCACCAGGGCCTCAACCCCGATAAGTTTGCCGTCACTCAGGCGAAACTGGGGTTGGTAGTGCAGCACCATCTGGTTCTTCTCCAGGGCCTGGTGCAATTCTCCGCTGATTTTCATCATGTTCACGGCGCGGACATTCATGCCGCTTTCAAACAGCTGCACCTGGTTGCGGCCCTTTTCCTTGGCCTGGTAGAGGGCGGTATCGGCGTGCTGCATCAGGGTTTCCATGTTGGTGCCGTGCTGGGGGTAAAAGGCCACGCCTATGCTGATACTGAGATAGAGGCTTTGTCCCTGGATCAACACCGGCTTGGCGAAGGCATCGACGATACGTTGCGCCGTCGCCCTGGCCTGCTGGAGCGAGAGGGTATGGGTGATCAGAAGAATGAATTCATCGCCCCCGAAGCGGCACAGGATATCCTCCTTGCGGCTGTGGCGCTGGAGGCGTTTGGCGGCAATCTGCAGGAATTCGTCGCCGACCTGGTGACCCAGGCTGTCGTTGATCTGTTTGAAGCGATCCAGATCGATGAACATCATCGCCAGGCTGGCGCCGTGGCGCTCGGCTCTGGAGTGGGCCTGCTTGAACAGCTCGGCGAACAGGGTACGGTTGGCCAGTCCGGTCAGGGCGTCGTAGTGGGCCATTTTCTGCAGCTGGTGCTGGGTTTCCTTGAGCATGGAGATATCGGAGAACACCGCCACATAGTGCCGCCGGCCCGGTGCGGGATTTAAGGCGGTGACCGACAGCCAGATCGGGTAGGAGGTCCCACTCTTGCGCAAGCCGGATGCTTCGCCACGCCAGTATCCGGTCGATCTCAGGGTCTGCCACATGGTGGTCAGCTGGGGGTAACTGTTTTGTAACTGGAGGGCGGTTCTGGGTTTTTCTCCGAGCATTTCCGCCGGTTGGTAACCACTGATGGTGGCAAAGGCGTGATTGGCGTAAATCAGCCGCAGGCGGTGATCGAAAATGAGCACGGCCTCCATGATGTTCTTCAGCACCAGGTCGTTGAGTTGCAGGGACGCTTCGGCCTGCTTCAGGGGGGTGATATCCTGCCCCTGGGCTAACACCGCCACCACAACACCCTGCTCGTATACCGGGGCCAGGGTCCAGATCTGGTGGTGTTGTTCCTTGCCGCCCTGGGTCAGGCTGACTTCTACGCCATTGAGGATGTGGCCCTGCCTGGCCCGGTGGATGGCGTCGGCTAAGGGAGCCAGTTGCAGGGGACTGAAGTGGTCCGCCAGCGGGGTGCCTACCAGGGTCTCGGCGGGTTGGTTGAACAACCGGATAGCGGCCGGGTTGAGGGCCTGGATACGACCATGGCAATCCAGCATGATGGTCAGGGAATTGGCCGAATTGAACAAATTGGCCAGGTCCCGTTCCCTGCGACGCAGGATATCGACCATTTTTTCCAGGCTCTTACCGAGGAAATTGAACTCTTCTATTCGTCCGGCCTGAAAACGGGCCGGCTGACCTTTACCGATCCGCTCGGCATAGTCGGTCAGCCGGGCCAGGGGATGGGCGATCAGTCGCAGGGTGTAGAGGGCGAGCAACAGTGCCGTGAGCAGAACCAATAGCAGCGCGAGCAGGCCGTGATAGCCGTAGGACTGGCGCAGTTGCTGGTTGGCCTGGTTATCGGCAATGACCAAGGCTTGCAATGTGCCGGCCTGCTCACCCAGCTGCAACGGCTGTATGCTGACGTGATATCCCTGCAACCGGCCAGCGATCCGTGCCCGGGACAGGATGGTATTGAAGGTTTCCGGTGCCAGGGTGCTGCTGCTGGGGGCGGGGCCAAGCAGGTTACCCTGATGAAGCAGCCGGATATTGAGCTGTTCCAGTCCCTGGCCGAGCTGGTTGAGTAAGGTCAGGTTGTCGTCCAGCACTATTCCCCCCAGCAGGTTGCCTTCGACCCGCCCCGTGTCGTCGTCGATGATGGGATAAGCATGCAGCAACAGGTTAAGGTTTTGCTCCAACTGGAACAGGTGCCACGTCCGCTCCTGGCCCGCGGCCGCGATCAACTGGGGATGGTACCGAGCCAGGTCGTAGTAGGGGGAGTTGAGATCGAGCCAAGCCTGGCCCCTGTGCTCCAGCAGCAGGATATCCAGGTATTCACCATCCGGTTTTTCCAGCACTGCCTGCAAGATTGCCTCGGCAGCGGTCCGGTCCCCGTCGATGATTTTCCTGGCCAGCCCGGTATGTTCGGTGGTGGCCGAAAGCAGGGCATGGAGCCTGTTGAGATAGGCGTCCAGGTTGTTTTGCAGCCGGTTTTCGGCCTGTCGGAACTGCCATTGCAGACTTTGTTCCATGATCCGGGATGAGCTGTAATAAGTGAGGACCAACAGGGCCAGGGCCAGCATCATGAAGGCGGGCAGCAACGCCAGCAGGAGCAGGCGCAGGAAACGATGGGAGCGGGAGGGATCAGTGGGAATAGCGGAAGGCATAGGCTTTCAATCGCTCCAGTTCGGCCTCGGGCGTCTCCTGGGTGATGACCGCAAATTCACCCGAGTAGACATGGGGTATGGCTCCTGAGTTTCCTTCCCAATCCAGGCGGATGGCATCCGCGATGGCAACGCCGCTGTCATCATTCATCCGCATCACGGTCAGATCGAGCCGGCCTTGGCGCAGGGCTTCCAGTTCATCCTGCCCCCCGCCCCAGCCATTAATAATCACATCGTCGTCTCTGCCCGCCTGTTCCAGGGCCTCGATGCTGGCCAGGGCGATATCCGTGGTGCTGGCATAGATCAGGTTGAGCTCCGGTATCTCGGACAGTGCCTGCAAGACCAGGGTGCGGGTTCTTTCCGGATCCAGGTTGGTATAGGCTCGCTGGCGTAAATGAAAATTGGGGTTGGCGGACATCAGCCGGATAAATTCGTCCCCCCGGGCCTGGCTGACATGGCCCCGGGTGCCGTACAGCATCAGGTAGTGCACCGTTTGGGTGGTGGTCAGCGTCGGCAGTGTCGTGGCCAATTGTTGTGTTCCCTGGGCGTGGTCAAATCCCACGTAGAGCAGGGGCTGGCGCTGCTGCCAGAGTTTTAGCGGGGTGGTGATGTTTTGTAGTATCAATTTCGGGCGGCCACGGGCCAGCAACTTTTCGATCAGCACCTGGTGACGCCGGGTGTCCAGGGTGAGGATAAGGTAGTCGGGATCCTGCTCCAGAATGTCGGCCAGCAGTCGCTCCTGCTCCCGCATGGGGCTGTGGGGGGGCGTAAAGTAGCAATCCAGCCGGTAGGGAATGGTCATTTCCTCCAGCCGAGCCAGTATGCTTTTTCTGTTGCGACGCCAGTAATCCGAGAGTTGTCCGCCGGGGGATACCATCGCAATACGCACTTCTTCGTCGGTGGCGCCTTGCCAGGGGGGAGCGGGAGTCCTGATCCCTTGGGAAAAGGCCTCGAGCCGGATCTGCTGGTCCGGAAAGCGGGCCAGGTAATCCTGCAATGACCAATAGGGCGATTCCCCGGCATGGCCCCGCCAGGAGAGGAACAGCATGATAGCCAGCCCGCAGGCAAGTCGGGTTGATGTAGGCATTTATCCGTGCTCGTCTTTTATTTTATTAGCATCAGTGTAGCTCAGTTGAGTCTTTCCGCCGCTGTCGTTTTGGTGGAGGGGGACTCAATATGTGCCTTTTTGGCGGGGTTATGGCCATGCCCAGTACAGATTTGGGGAACACATCGTGGGTGGTAGCGGTGCCAAGTTGGAAATAACACCTGCTTTATGTTAGATATGTAGAACATTTCGTTGGTTCTTGTTGGTTTCGAAACCTTATTGTCAACCGTCGGCTCACGGCGCTGGCACCCCCCCGTATATCGGTAGTAAACAAAAATGACAGTCTTTGAGCATATGCTGGTGATAGTGCTGTTGGTGGCAATCAGCTCGTTTTTTTCCGTTTCCGAAATCGCATTGGCGGCGGCCCGCAAGATGAAGCTCCGGCTGATGGCTTCCGACGGTGATATCAACGCCGAGAAAGTACTGTTGCTGCAGGAGCAGCCCGGCAATTTCTTCACCGTGGTACAGATCGGGCTGAACGCCGTCGCCATTTTGGGCGGTATCCTGGGGGAGGCGGCCTTTACGCCCTTTGCGCAAGGACTGCTCGGCTTCTTCTTCGACGGTGCCTGGGTAGCCAAGGCCGCCTTTATCCTGTCCTTCTTTATCGTCACCTCGCTGTTCATCCTGTTTGCCGACCTCATGCCCAAGCGGCTGGCGATGATAGCGCCGGAGCGGATCGCGGTGGCGGTTGTCAGGCCCATGGGGCTCTTTATTGTGGTGCTTAAGCCGCTGGTCTGGTTTTTCAACGGCCTGGCCAACCTGTTTTTCCGCCTGTTCAGGGTGCCGACCATGCGCCAGGACGAGATCACCCCCGAGGACATCATCGCCATGATGGACGCCGGGGCCCAGGCCGGTGTACTGCAGGAGCAGGAGCACCACCTGATCGAGAATGTGTTCGAAATGGAGTCCCGCACCGTCACCTCGGCCATGACCGCCCGTGAGAGCCTGATCTATTTCACCCTCGCCGAAAACCAGGAAAGCATCAAGGCCAAGATTGCCGAGCATCCCCATGCCAAGTTCCTGGTGTGCGAGGACAGCCTGGACAGGGTGATCGGTTATGTGGATTCCCGCGATATCCTGATGCAGGTGCTGCATCAGCAGCCGATCTCGCTGCAGAAAGAGGGGATCATCCGTACCCCCCTGATCATCCCCGACACCCTGTCGATGTACGAGGTACTGGAGCACTTCAAAACCACGGGCGAAGACTTCGCCATCATCATGAACGAATATGCCCTGGTGGTCGGCATCATCACCCTCAAGGACGTGATGAGTATCGTCATGGGCGAGCTGGTGCACTCACCGGAAGAGCAGATAGTGGCCCGGGACGACAGCTCCTGGCTGGTGGAGGGGCTGACACCCCTGGCGGATGTGATGCGGGTACTGGATATAGACAGTTTCCCCGATGACGAGAACTATGAAACCATCGCCGGCTTTATGATGTATATGCTGCGCAAGATCCCCAAGCGTACCGACTTCGTGCTGCATGCCGGTTATAAATTCGAGGTGGTCGACATCGACAGCTACAAGATAGACCAGCTGCTGGTCACCCGGATTGGCTCATCCGAGCCTGGGCCAGAGGAGAAAAAGCAGTAAAAAACGCCTCTTTGTTTAAGTTTTGCTCGAGTGGCAGAAAAAGTGATGTTTTTCACAAAAAAGCCCTTGCGCAAAAACCGCGGCTGCCTATAATGCG
>NZ_CP199259.1:55000-597500 GCF_052487945.1 Zobellella sp. An-6
TGCGAGGCGAACCGGGAGAACTGAAACATCTAAGTACCCCGAGGAAAAGAAATCAACCGAGATCCCCTTAGTAGCGGCGAGCGAACGGGGGCCAGCCCTTAAGCAGCATTGGCGGTAGTGGAACGGCCCTGGAAAGGCCGGCCATAGTGGGTGATAGCCCCGTACACCAAACCGCCCTTGTTGTGAAATCGAGTAGGACGGGACACGTGTTATCCTGTCTGAACATGGGGGGACCATCCTCCAAGGCTAAATACTCCTGACTGACCGATAGTGAACCAGTACCGTGAGGGAAAGGCGAAAAGAACCCCTGTGAGGGGAGTGAAATAGAACCTGAAACCGTGTACGTACAAGCAGTGGAAGCCGACTTGTTCGGTGACTGCGTACCTTTTGTATAATGGGTCAGCGACTTACTTTTAGTAGCAAGGTTAACCGTATAGGGGAGCCGTAGGGAAACCGAGTCTTAACTGGGCGATGAGTTGCTAGGAGTAGACCCGAAACCCGGTGATCTAGCCATGGGCAGGTTGAAGGTTGAGTAACATCAACTGGAGGACCGAACCCACTAACGTTGCAAAGTTAGGGGATGACCTGTGGCTGGGGGTGAAAGGCCAATCAAACCGGGAGATAGCTGGTTCTCCCCGAAAGCTATTTAGGTAGCGCCTCGGACTTATACTACTGGGGGTAGAGCACTGTTTGGGCTAGGGGGTCATCCCGACTTACCAACCCCATGCAAACTCCGAATACCAGTAAGTACTATCCGGGAGACACACGGCGGGTGCTAACGTCCGTCGTGAAGAGGGAAACAACCCAGACCGCCGGCTAAGGTCCCCAAGTTCTGGTTAAGTGGGAAACGAGGTGGGAAGGCTCAGACAGCCAGGATGTTGGCTTAGAAGCAGCCATCATTTAAAGAAAGCGTAATAGCTCACTGGTCGAGTCGGCCTGCGCGGAAGATGTAACGGGGCTAAACCAGGCACCGAAGCCGCGGATTCAGAATTTATTCTGAGTGGTAGGGGAGCGTTCTGTAAGTCTGCGAAGGTGTGTCGTGAGGCATGCTGGAGATATCAGAAGTGCGAATGCTGACATGAGTAACGATAAAGGGGGTGAAAAACCTCCTCGCCGGAAGACCAAGGGTTCCTGTCCAACGTTAATCGGGGCAGGGTGAGTCGGCCCCTAAGGCGAGGGCGAAAGCCGTAGTCGATGGGAAACGGGTTAATATTCCCGTACTGACACACATTGCGATGGGGGGACGGAGAAGGCTAGATGGGCCAGGCGTTGGTAGTCCTGGTGAAAGGGTGTAGGTGGTGCGTTTAGGCAAATCCGGACGCACAACACTGAGACCCGAGACGAAGTCACCACGGTGACGAAGTCATTGATGCCCGGCTTCCAGGAAAAGCCTCTAAGCTTCAGATGTGTGTGAACCGTACCCCAAACCGACACAGGTGGTCGGGTAGAGAATACCAAGGCGCTTGAGAGAACTCGGGTGAAGGAACTAGGCAAAATAGTACCGTAACTTCGGGAGAAGGTACGCTGGAGCGGGTGAAGTCCCTTGCGGATGGAGCCTGAGCCAGTCGCAGTGACCAGGTGGCTGGGACTGTTTATCAAAAACACAGCACTGTGCAAACTCGTAAGAGGACGTATACGGTGTGACACCTGCCCGGTGCCGGAAGGTTAATTGATGGGGTTAGCCGCAAGGTGAAGCTCTTGATCGAAGCCCCGGTAAACGGCGGCCGTAACTATAACGGTCCTAAGGTAGCGAAATTCCTTGTCGGGTAAGTTCCGACCTGCACGAATGGTGTAACCATGGCCACGCTGTCTCCACCCGAGACTCAGTGAAATTGAAATCGCCGTGAAGATGCGGTGTACCCGCGGCTAGACGGAAAGACCCCGTGAACCTTTACTATAGCTTGGCACTGAACATTGACCCTACATGTGTAGGATAGGTGGGAGGCTGTGAAGCGGTGACGCCAGTTGCCGTGGAGCCGACCTTGAAATACCACCCTTGTATGTTTGATGTTCTAACTTAGTCCCCTTATCGGGGATGAGGACAGTGCCTGGTGGGTAGTTTGACTGGGGCGGTCTCCTCCCAAAGCGTAACGGAGGAGCACGAAGGTTGGCTAAGTACGGTCGGACATCGTACGGTTAGTGCAATGGCATAAGCCAGCTTAACTGCGAGACGGACAGGTCGAGCAGGTGCGAAAGCAGGTCATAGTGATCCGGTGGTTCTGAATGGAAGGGCCATCGCTCAACGGATAAAAGGTACTCCGGGGATAACAGGCTGATACCGCCCAAGAGTTCATATCGACGGCGGTGTTTGGCACCTCGATGTCGGCTCATCACATCCTGGGGCTGAAGTCGGTCCCAAGGGTATGGCTGTTCGCCATTTAAAGTGGTACGCGAGCTGGGTTCAGAACGTCGTGAGACAGTTCGGTCCCTATCTGCCGTGGGCGTTGGATGATTGAGGGGGGTTGCTCCTAGTACGAGAGGACCGGAGTGAACGAACCGCTGGTGTTCGGGTTGTCATGCCAATGGCACTGCCCGGTAGCTAAGTTCGGAATCGATAACCGCTGAAAGCATCTAAGCGGGAAGCGAGCCCCGAGATGAGTCATCCCTAGAGCTTCGAGCTCTCTAAAGGGCCGTCCGAGACTAGGACGTAGATAGGCAGGGTGTGGAAGCGTAGCGATACGTGCAGCTAACCTGTACTAATGACCCGTGCGGCTTAACCATACAACACCCAAGAAGTGTGAGACCTTGCAGGTCGAGAACGAATTCATCAAAAGACAGCTTTTCCGGATTACCAGTTTATGCCTGGCGGCGATAGCGTTGTGGTCCCACCTGACCCCATGCCGAACTCAGAAGTGAAACGCACCCGCGCCGATGATAGTGTGGCAGCTGCCATGTGAAAGTAGGTCACTGCCAGGCACCCATTTCGCTGATATAGCTCAGATGGTAGAGCGCACCCTTGGTAAGGGTGAGGTCCCCAGTTCGATTCTGGGTATCAGCACCATGATTTTGAAGTTTTGTTTGACTGCGATAGCGTTGTGGTCCCACCTGACCCCATGCCGAACTCAGAAGTGAAACGCATCCGCGCCGATGATAGTGTGGCAGCTGCCATGTGAAAGTAGGTCACAGTCAAACACCTATCCCGAGCCCCGCCTTTGCAGCGGGGCTTTTTCATTTCTACCTGCGCACGTTTTTTCCTGTTGGCACGGACGCTTAACTGATCGCTGTCATGGTGTAAGGCTGGCGTAATGGCCTACCATGATTGCCCCGGTTCAGGGAAACCGATACCGACTCGGAAAAGAGTGATAAAGATCACCTTTTTATATTAGGTTTTGCTGCAAAATGCCGCATAACTCGTATTTTATCTGCAAGTTAACGGGAGGTTACATCCTGTGGGCAGGTAATGCGGTCGCAGTCAGTCAGAGCAATCATGTGAGCATATGAACGATAAAAACCAACAGATTGACATCAAGGATGTCACCGGGGCCGTGCGCTCCCATCGGCCGACGGACGAAGGCCATATCTATGTAAGGGCACAGAAGGGACAGTGGCAGCGGCTGCGCAAGCTGATGGGCTGGTTTTTCATGCTGTTGTTTATCGCCGGTCCCTGGTTGAACTGGGATGGCCGACAGGCAATCCTGCTGGATATTGAGCATCAGCGTTTCCATATTTTCGGTTCCACCATCTGGCCCCAGGATCTGACCCTGCTGGCCCTGCTGTTTATGGTGGCGGCATTCGGCCTGTTTTTTATCACGACTTTTCTGGGTCGGGTCTGGTGCGGTTATCTCTGCCCGCAGACGGTGTGGACTTTCCTCTTTATCTGGTTTGAGGAAAAGCTGGAAGGCAGTGCCAACAAGCGCCGGCAGTTGGACAAATCGGCCTGGGGCTTCAACAAGCTATGGCGTAAAACCGCCAAGCACCTCGCCTGGCTGACGGTTTCCCTGTTTACCGGCTTTACCTTTGTCGCCTACTTCGTACCGGCGGCGGAGCTGGGCATGGGCTTACTGACCTTTTCGGCCAGTTTTTGGGCGGCCTTCTGGGTGCTGTTCTTCGCCTTCTGCACCTACGGCAACGCCGGCTGGATGCGGACCATAATGTGCACCCATATGTGTCCCTATTCCCGGTTCCAGTCGGCCATGTTCGACAAGGATACCTATACCGTCAGCTATGATAGCGAACGGGGCGAGAAGCGGGGGCCACGTGCTCGCAAGGCGGATCCCAAGCAGTTGGGATTGGGCGACTGTATCGACTGCGACATGTGTGTGCAGGTGTGTCCCGCCGGTATCGATATACGCGATGGCCTGCAGTACGAATGTATCAACTGTGGTGCCTGCGTGGACGCCTGCGATCAGACCATGGAGCGGATGGGTTATGCCAAGGGCCTGATCAGCTACACCACCGAACACAAGCTGCGCCACAAGGAGACCCATGTAGCACGGCCCAAGTTGATCGGCTATGGTGTGGTCATGGCGGTGATGCTGGCCGCCTTCGTGTACATGGCATCCAGTATCATGCCGATGGGCATAGAAGTGATCCGGGATCGGAACCAGCTGTACCGCGAGACTACCGAAGGCTTGGTGGAAAATACCTATACTCTGAAAATCATCAACAAGACCCTGGAGCAGGAAACCTATCAGCTGAGGGTTGAAGGCATGGATGATCTGGAGTGGATAGGCCCGAGCGAAGTGACGGTGCAGGCGGGTGAAGTGCTGAGCCTGCCTATCAGCCTGTCGGTGGATCCCTACCTGTTGTCGTCCCCGGTCGGCGATATCACCTTCGTGATGAGCCGCAAGGGGAGCAATCCCGATGATCGCAAGGCCAGCCTGCAGACTGAGAGCAAGTTCTTCAGCTCCGCCCGCTGACCCTTATGGCCGCCGTTACCTGACGGCGGCTTTTTTCCTTGGAGTGATATGAACTACTACCAGCTTACCCCCGATGTGATCACCGATGCCCTCGCCAGCGTTGGCATTTATGTCGATTCGGGACTGATGGCGCTGAACAGCTACGAAAACCGCGTTTACCGCTTCAAGAATGATGAGCAGGGCGTCCTGGTGGCCAAGTTCTACCGTCCGCAGCGTTGGAGCCGATCGC
This sequence comes from Zobellella sp. An-6, assembly GCF_052487945.1. Lineage (NCBI taxonomy): Bacteria > Pseudomonadati > Pseudomonadota > Gammaproteobacteria > Aeromonadales > Aeromonadaceae > Zobellella > Zobellella sp. An-6. Next base: position 60,089 of record NZ_CP199259.1, read on the forward strand.
AAATCCTGGAGGAGCACGACTTCCTGCAGGCTCTGGCCACCGCCGGGGTGAGGGTAGCGGTACCGCTGTGCCACGAGCAGGGCTCCCTGTTCGAATATCAGGGGATAGAGTTTGCGGTATGGCCGGCGGTTGCGGGACGCCAGTTCGAAGCGGACAGCCTGGAGCAGCTCGAGGCACTGGGCGAACAACTGGCTCTGTTGCACCAGGTCGGCGAGCGCTTTGCCCTCCAGTCCAGGCCGACGCTGTCGACCGACGACTATTTGCGGCGGGCATACAGGGTGCTGGAGGGTGAGGCCGAGCTGCCCGCCCGCTTGCGGTCAGATTTCCTGGTCTTGTTGCGGCGGGTCGTTGAGCGTGCCGCCGAATTGTACCGGCCGCGCAAGCAGCTGACCCTGCATGGTGACTGTCATGGCGGCAACCTGCTCTGGCGCGACGGGCCCTGGCTGGTCGATTTCGATGACTGCCGCCGGGGGCCGGCGGTGCAGGACCTGTGGATGATGCTCAGCGGCAGCCGGCAGGAGCAACTGGTGCAGCTGGACACCCTGCTGGCCGGCTATGAAACGGTGCGCGAGTTCGATGCGGCGGAGCTGGCCCTGATTGAACCGCTCCGTGCCATGCGCATGGTGAACTACATGGCCTGGTTGGCGGCCCGTTGGTCCGATCCGGCCTTTCCGGCCAACTTTCCCTGGTTTAATACCGAAGGCTACTGGCAGCAGCAGCTCGGCACCCTGGAAGAGCAGTTGTTGCGCCTGGAGGAGCCGCCATTATCCTTGACGTCCTGGAGCTGATTACTTACCTTGAAACGGCCTTTACTGAATGGGATTGTGTATGAAAAAGTTAGTTTTTGCCTTGCTGACTCTGTTGCTGGCTCCCCTGGCCTCTGCCGCGCCGGAATTCAAGGAAGGGGTCGAGTATACGGTGGTGAAGGAAACGGCCAGTAGCAAGCCGGAAGTGACCGAGTTCTTCTCCTACGTTTGTCCCCATTGTTACAGTTTTGAACCGCTGATGAACAAGCTGGCGGAGCGGGTCCCCGAGGCCGACCTGAAGAAAGTACCGGTATCCTTCCTGGGGCGGGAAATGGGGCCGGTGCTGCAGCGGGCCTATGGCGCCGCCGTGCTGCTGGAGGTTGAGGACAAGCTGACCCCGGCGCTCTTCGATCAGATCCACCGCCAGAAGAACATGCCCGCTGACATGGACGACATCAAGGCGATTTTTGTCGCACAGGGCGTCGAAGAAAAAGCCTTCGACGGGGTGATCAACAGCTTTGCCTTGAATGGCATGGTGGCCCAGTACGACAAGGCGGTCGAAAACTTCAACGTACGTGGGACTCCGACCATAGTGGTCAAGGGAAAATATCAGCTGAACATGGGCGAAATCGGTTCGGAAGACCGGTTCTACCGCGTCGTGGAATACCTGTTGTCGGCTGATTGAACCGGATCCCGAGTATCCATTGCTACAAAAAGGCTGCCGAATGGGCAGCCTTTTTGTCAGGGCGTTTTGTGCTTGGCCGGGGGGAGGGTATGGATCCGGGACGCGCCATCCTGATGTTGCCAGTGTTCGCTGGGGAGGTGGAACAGATAGAACTTCTCCCTGTGGGTATCGGTGACAAAGCCCATTCCCTTCAGGGCCAGCTCGTAATGAATGTCCGTGATAAATTCGTGGGTGAAGCGCTGCCGTCCCGATAGTGTGGCCACGTCCTCCTTGGTCAGGTAAACACCCTGTTTCCTGTCCTTGAATTGCCCGTACAGCCAGCCGGCAAACTCCTTGGCACTCTTCATATTGCTTTTCCTGTTATGACACCGCCCTCGTTAATCTATCTCAGTTCCTTATCCAAGGGAATCGACTCACTGTTGCAGCCGGTGCAGCAGCTTGTCCATGGCCCTGTAGCCCAGTGCTTCCACCAGATGATGGCGGGCGATGTTCGGCTCGTCCGCTAAGTCGGCGATGGTCCTGGCCACCCGGATCAGCTTATGCCAGGCTCGGATCGACAGTTTCATCCGATGCAGGGCCTGCTCCAGGAAGATGGCATCCTCCCGGACCAGGGGGCAAAACCGCTCCAACTCGGCGGTACCGAGTCGGGCATTGCTCTTGCCGGCCCGGGCCAGCTGTCGGGCCCGGGCCGCCAGCACGCGATCGCGCACCTGTGCCGAGCTTTCCGCTGGGGGACGCGGGCGGCTGAGCTCGCCGGGTGGCAGCAGCGGTATCTCTACCGACAGATCGAAACGGTCGAGAAAGGGGCCGGAGACCTTGCTCAGGTAGCGGAGTATCTGCTCGGAAGAGCTGCGGCTGCGGCCATCTTCGTAGTGACCGCAGGGGCTGGGATTCATGGCCCCGATCAGTTGGAAGCGGGCGGGAAAGGTGACCCTGTGGGCGGCGCGGGAAATGCTGACGTTGCCGGTTTCCAGCGGCTCGCGCAGGGCGTCCAGCACCCGCCGTTCGAACTCGGTCATCTCGTCGAGGAAGAGCACGCCGTGGTGGGCCAGGGAGATTTCGCCCGGTTTGGGGTAGCTGCCGCCACCGACCAGGGCGACCGCCGAGGCGGAATGATGCGGCTGGCGGAAGGCGCGCTGGCGCCACGCCTTGGGATCCAGGCCGATACCACTGATCGAGCGCACGGCGGCCGCTTCAAGCGCTTCTTCCTCCGACATCGGCGGCAGCAAGCCGGGCAAGCGCCCGGCCAGCATGCTTTTTCCCGTCCCCGGTGGGCCGAGCAACAACAGGTTGTGTTCACCGGCGGCGGCAATTTCCAGGGCGCGCTTGCCGCTTTCCTGGCCGATGACGTCGCTGAGATCGGCGGATGCCGTTTCCATCGTGGCTGGGACCGGCGCGGGAGCGGCGAGTTCGCCCTGCTGCCGCAGCCAGGCGGTAATGGCCAACAAGTGCGGAGCCAGCCGTGCGGGACAGGGGATGATGACACCGGCTTCGCCGGCATTGTCGTCGGGGAGTATCAGTTGGCGCTGACTGTCGCGGGCGGCGAGCACCGCCGGCAGGGTGCCCCGGACCGCCCGCAACTCGCCGGTGAGGGCCAGCTCTCCCAGAAACTCCAGCTGAGTGAGCTGGCCGGCCGGTATCTGCTCCGATGCGGCGAGAATGGCGATGGCGATAGGCAGATCGAAACGGCCCCCTTCCTTGGGCAGATCGGCGGGGGCCAGGTTGACGGTGATGCGCTTGGCGGGAAACTCGAAACCCGAATTGAGCAGGGCACTGCGCACCCTGTCCCGGGCTTCCTTGACGGTGGTTTCCGGCAGGCCGACGATGTTGAAGGCCGGCAGACCGTTGGCCAGGTGGGCTTCGACGGTGACCAGCGGCGCGGTAACGCCCAGGCTGGCGCGGGCAAAAACGACGGCGAGTGACATCCCGGTCTCCATGGTTTTTTATTTTGAACGGTGGTTTTATTTTGGTTTTTTATTCTTGTTTTTATGGGGCGAAACTGGGGTCCCATTTGATTTTGTAAACAATAAAGTCTTGTCTAGTGTAGGGCATTATGCTAGTTCTATAGGCCTGTCGGGTCGGGATGTTCCGGTCCGCCTCTTATTTTTATGGTCGGTATATGAATCTGTTCGTGCGTTTCGTCAGCATTGTCGTGGTCCTAGTGGTGATTATTAAATCACCGCTCGGGGCACTGTGGTCTGACGAAACGTAGAACAACCGGCAGACAACAACGCAAAACCCCCGAGCGACCCGCTCGGGGGTTTTTTTTTAACCGGCTTTGGCAGCAATACAGGGACAGCAACAAGATGAACGGCGCACAGTACATTGTTCAGGCATTGAAACAACAGGGGGTAACCCAGATCTTCGGCTATCCCGGCGGCGCCATCATGCCGCTCTATGATGCCCTCTACGACGGTGGCGTCGAGCACCTGCTGTGCCGCCACGAGCAGGCGGCCGCCCTGGCGGCGGTGGGCTATGCCAGAGCCAGTGGTCAGGTGGGGGTGTGCATGGCCACCTCGGGCCCCGGAGCCACCAACCTGATCACCGGTCTGGCCGATGCCATGCTCGATTCCATTCCCGTGGTAGCCATCACCGGCCAGGTGCCCATGGCGGCGATTGGCACCGATGCCTTCCAGGAGGTGGACGTGCTGGGGATGTCCCTGTCCTGCACCAAGCATTCCTATTTGGTGGAGAACGTCGATGATCTTGGCGATATCATCGCCGAAGCCTTCGAGGTTGCCCGCTCCGGCCGCCCCGGCCCCGTGCTGATCGACGTGCCCAAGAATATCCAGGTGTCCCTGGTGGAGCCCAAGCCGGCATCTCCCTTCGTGGCCGAGCCCAATCCCTTGGATCAGGAGGCGCTGGCGCAGGCCAGGGCGCTGCTGGCGGCAGCCGAGAAGCCGGTACTCTACGTGGGGGGCGGTGTCGGCATGGCCGGCGCCGAGGCGGAGTTGCGCGCCTTTGCCCGCGCTTGCCGGCTGCCGACGGTGACCACGCTGAAGGGCATCGGCACCCTGGATCCGGACGATGAGCTGTTTTTGGGCATGTTGGGAATGCACGGTACAAAAGCCGCCAACCTGGCGGTCCAGCAGAGTGATCTGCTGATCGTGGTCGGCGCCCGTTTCGACGACAGGGTCACCGGCAAGCTGGATGCCTTCGCGGTCCATGCCAAGGTGATCCACCTGGACAAGGACGCTGCCGAATTCGGCAAGGTGCGCCATGCCCACGTGGGCATGGATGCCGAGTTGCGGGAAGTGCTGCCCCTGCTGGGCCGGGGCGAGTTGGATATCGATGGCTGGCGTGAGCAGTGCCGGCGGCTCAAGGCCGCCCACGGCTGGCGCTACGATCATCCGGGCGAGGCCATCTACGCCCCGCTGATGCTCAAGCAACTGAGCGAGGCTTTGGACGACAATGCCATGGTCAGCTGCGACGTGGGCCAGCACCAGATGTGGGTGGCCCAGCACATGCGCTTTACCAGCCCGCGCAACCACCTGAGCAGCGCCGGCCTGGGCACCATGGGCTTCGGCCTGCCCGCCGCCATTGGCGCCAAGCTGGCCCGTCCGGAGCACACCTCGGTACTGGTGTCCGGCGACGGTTCCTTCATGATGAATGTGCAGGAGCTGGGCACCCTCAAGCGGGCCCAGTTGCCGGTGAAGATGGTGCTGCTCGACAACCAGCGCCTCGGCATGGTGCGCCAGTGGCAGGAGCTGTTCTTCGACGGCCGCTACAGCGAAACCATCCTCACCGACAACCCGGATTTCGTGGCCATGGCCGCCGCCTTCAATATCCCCGGTGAAACCATTACCCGCAAGGAAGAGGTTGAGCCCGCCATCCAGCGCATGCTGGCCTCCGACACCGCCTACTTGCTGCATGTCCGTATTTCAGAGGAAGAAAACGTCTGGCCCCTGGTGCCGCCGGGCGTCGCCAACGACCAGATGATGGAGAAACAAGCATGAACCAGCACAATTTGCACATCGAAACCCAGTTCCGCCCGGAAGTGCTCGAACGGGTACTCCGTATCACTCGCCACCGTGGTTTTCGGGTGGACGACATGGAAATGTCCACCTCGGCCGATTGTCAAAGCGTTAATATTAGAGTTACTGTCAGTAGCGAGAGGCCTATCCAGCTTTTGAGCCGCCAGCTTGAAAAACTGATGGACGTGACCCGTGTCGAGGCGCGGTCAATGGAACAACGACTCAGAAAAACGGCTTGAGGAAAACAATAATGTCGACCGCCAACTACATCTGGTTCAATGGAGATATGGTGCCCTGGGACAAGGCCCAGGTACATGTGATGACCCATGCCCTGCATTACGGCTCTTCGGTGTTCGAGGGGATCCGGGCCTACAACACCCCCCAGGGACCGGTGATCTTCCGCCTGGAAGAGCACGTGCAGCGGCTGTTCGACTCCGCCAAGATCTACCGGATGAACATTCCCTACACCAAGGTCGAACTGATGGATGCCTGCCGCGAGGCGGTGGCCAAGAACGGGCTGGACAGCGCCTACCTGCGGCCGCTGGTGTTTATCGGCAACGTCGGCATGGGCCTGAATGCGCCCAAGGACGTGCCCTGCGAAGTGATCATCGCCGCCATTCCCTGGGGCGCCTATCTGGGCGAGGAAGGGCTGGAAAAGGGGGTGGACGTCTGTGTGACTTCCTGGAACCGGCTGGCGCCCAATACCATGCCCACCGGCGCCAAGGCGGGCGGCAACTATTTGTCTTCCCAGCTGATTTCCGGTGAGGCCAAGCGCCATGGCTACGCCGAGGGCATCTCCCTGGACGTGCACGGCCACCTGAGCGAAGGCGCCGGTGAGAACCTGTTCCTGATCAAGAAGGGCGTACTCTATACCCCGCCGGTTACCGCCTGTATCCTGCCCGGCATCACCCGCGACACCCTGATGGCCCTGGCCCGCGAGGCCGGCTATGAGGTGCGCGAGGAAGCCATTTCCCGTGAAGCCCTGTATCTGGCCGACGAGATGTTCATGACCGGCACCGCCGCCGAGGTGACCCCGGTACGCAGCGTGGACGGCATCAGCCTGGGCGAGGGCAAGCGTGGCCCCATCACCGCCGAACTGCAAAAGGCCTTTTTCGGTCTGTTCGACGGCAGCACCCGGGACAAGTGGGGCTGGCTCACCCCGGTAAAAGATTAATCGCATACGGAAAAGGGGCGCGTCGGGCGCCCCTGATGTTCCCACCTTATTTCAGGAGAAAGCAATGCCAAGGTATCGTTCCGCCACCACCACCCACGGCCGCAACATGGCCGGCGCCCGCGCCCTGTGGCGCGCCACCGGCATGACCGAAGAAGATTTCGGCAAGCCGATCATCGCCGTGGTCAACTCCTTCACCCAGTTCGTGCCCGGCCATGTGCACCTCAAGGATTTGGGGCAACTGGTCGCCCGGGAAATCGAGGCCGCCGGTGGGGTGGCCAAGGAGTTCAACACCATAGCGGTGGACGACGGCATCGCCATGGGCCACGGCGGCATGCTCTACAGCCTGCCCAGCCGGGAGCTGATCGCCGATTCGGTGGAGTACATGGTCAACGCCCACTGCGCCGATGCCATGGTGTGTATCTCCAACTGTGACAAGATCACCCCCGGCATGCTGATGGCCGCGCTGCGCATCAACATCCCGGTGATCTTCGTGTCCGGCGGCCCGATGGAAGCGGGCAAGACCAAGCTGTCCGACCAGATCATCAAGCTGGATCTGGTGGACGCCATGATCCAGGGCGCCGATCCCACCGTGTCCGATGAACAAAGCGAGCAGATCGAGCGCAGTGCCTGCCCCACCTGCGGCTCCTGCTCCGGCATGTTCACCGCCAACTCCATGAACTGCCTGACCGAGGCCCTGGGCTTGTCCCAGCCCGGCAACGGCTCCCTGCTGGCCACCCACGCCGATAGGGAGCAGCTGTTCAAGACCGCCGGCCACCGTATCGTCGAGTTGACCAAGCGTTACTACGAGCAGGAGGACGCCTCCGCCCTGCCACGCAATATCGCCACCAAGGCGGCCTTCGAGAACGCCATGGTGCTGGACATCGCCATGGGCGGCTCCACCAATACGGTACTGCACCTGCTGGCCGCCGCCCAGGAGGCGGACGTGGACTTCACCATGGCCGACATCGACCGGCTGTCCCGCCAGGTGCCCCAGCTGTGCAAGGTGGCGCCGTCCACCCAGAAATATCACATGGAAGACGTGCACCGGGCCGGTGGCGTCATGGGCATACTGGCCGAGCTGGCCCGGGCCGGCCTGCTCAAGACCGAAGTCAACACCGTGCTGGGCATGACCCTGGCCGATCAGCTGGCCCGCTACGACATCATGGTGACTCCCGATGAGGCGGTGAAGACCATGTACCGGGCCGGTCCGGCCGGCATCCGTACCACCAGGGCCTTCAGTCAGGACTGCCGCTGGCCGACCCTGGACGACGACCGCGCCGAGGGCTGCATCCGCAGCATCGATCACGCCTACAGTCAGGAAGGCGGCCTGGCGGTTTTGGCTGGTAACCTGGCCCTGGACGGCTGTATCGTCAAGACCGCCGGCGTGGCCGACGACAACCTGACCTTCCGCGGCCCGGCCCGGGTCTTTGAGAGCCAGGACACCGCCGTGGCCGGCATCCTCGGCGGCGAGGTCAAGGCCGGCGAGGTGGTGGTAATCCGCTACGAAGGCCCCAAGGGTGGTCCCGGCATGCAGGAAATGCTCTACCCCACCACCTATCTCAAGTCCATGGGCCTGGGCACCAAGTGCGCCCTGATCACCGATGGCCGCTTCTCCGGTGGTACCTCCGGCCTGTCTATCGGCCACGTGTCGCCCGAGGCCGCCAACGGCGGCACTATCGGCCTGGTGCAGGACGGTGACATCATCGACATCGACATCCCGGGGCGCAGCATAGTGCTGGATGTGCCCGAGGATGAGCTGGCCGCCCGCCGTGCCGCCATGGACGCCAAGGGCGAACAGGGCTGGCGCCCGGTCGACCGCGAGCGGGAAGTATCCTTCGCCCTGCGCGCCTACGCCTCCCTGGCCACCAGCGCCGACAAGGGTGCGGTGCGCGATCGCAGCAAGCTGGGAGGTTGATGTCCATGGCACAGCCGGCATTGAAAGAGGCCGCCGCACCCCGTTCGGCGGCCGAATACCTGCGCAGGATACTGCTGTCGCCGGTGTACGAGGCGGCGCGGGTGACGCCGCTGTCGCCGCTCAAGAAGATTTCCGAGCGGCTGGGGCACCCTGTCTCGCTCAAGCGGGAAGACATGCAGCCGGTGCATTCTTTCAAGCTGCGGGGTGCCTACAACAAGATTGCCCAGCTCAGCCCCGAGCAGCAGCAGAAGGGGGTGATCGCCGCCTCGGCCGGCAACCATGCCCAGGGGGTGGCCCTGTCCGCCGCCAAGCTGGGCATCGACGCCACCATAGTGATGCCGGTGGTGACCCCCGACATCAAGGTGGAGTCGGTGCGCCGCTTCGGCGGCCAGGTGGTGCTGCATGGCAACAACTTCGACGAAGCCTATGCCCACTGCCTGGAGCTGGCCCAGGCCCGGGGCCTGACCCTGATCCCACCCTTCGATGACGAGGACGTGATCGCCGGTCAGGGCACCATCGGCCGCGAACTGCTGGAGCAGGACACCCGCCTGACCCATGTGTTCGTACCGGTGGGCGGCGGCGGCCTGGCCGCCGGGGTGGCGGTGTACATCAAGCAGCTGCTGCCCCAGGTCAAGGTGATCGGGGTCGAGGCCGAGGGCTCCGCCTGCCTCAAGGCGGCGCTCAAGGCCGGGGAGATCGTGAGCCTCGATCGGGTCAGCATGTTCGCCGACGGGGTGGCGGTGAAGCGCATGGGCACCGAGACCTTCCGCCTGTGCCGGGAATACCTGGACGGGGTGGTGACCGTCAGCTCCGACGAGATCTGCGCCGCCCTCAAGGATATCTTCGAGGACACCCGCGCCATCGCCGAGCCGTCGGGGGCGCTGTCGCTGGCCGGGCTGAAGAAGTACAGCCAGGCCGGGGACTATGCCCACGCCCGGATGGCGGCCATCCTCAGCGGGGCCAACGTCAACTTCCACTCCCTGCGCTACGTCTCCGAGCGCTGCGAGCTGGGCGAGAAGCGGGAAGGGGTGCTGGCGGTGACCATTCCGGAGCGCAAGGGCGCCTTTCTGGAGTTTTGCGAGGTGCTGGGCAACCGCATGGTGACCGAGTTCAACTATCGCTATTCGTCGGAAGACAAGGCGGCGCTGCTGGTGTCGGTGCGGCTGTCCGACGGCGATCGGGAGCTGGCGCAGATCATGGCGGAGCTGGAGCAGGCCGGGTACCCGGTAGCCAACATGACCGACAACGATCTGGCCAAGTCCCATGTGCGCTATATGGTCGGCGGCCGTCCACCCAAGCCGTTGCAGGAGCGGTTGTACAGCTTCAAGTTCCCGGAGCAGCCCGGCGCGCTGATGCGCTTTTTGCGCACCCTGGGCACCCACTGGAACATCAGCCTGTTCCACTACCGCAACCACGGCGCCGAATACGGCCGGGTGCTCTGTGCCTTCGAGCTGCCCGACGCGGATCTGGCTTCGTTCGAGAGCCACCTGGCCGAGCTGGGCTACACCTGGTACGACGTCACCCAGGATCCCGCCTACCGGTTTTTCCTGGCGCATTAAACCGAGGGCTCCCGATGGGGGCCCTCTGCTTGATGACTAGAGCACCGGTCAGTTTAAAAATTAACCGGTTGGCTATTTGTTGTCTGTTGCAACGTAGAAAAGAGTCAACAGGGCCACCTCCGCCGACACGCCGCAAGTACGTCCATGTAGGCTCGCACCTGCCATCCCTGGCAGGTGACGGTCGGCGGTGGCCATCCCTGTTGCCTCTTTCCAGCCCCGGCGGAGCCCCCATGGATGGATTTACGGCATGCCGGAGGAGTAGCACCCTTTGGCCGAGGGCCTCTGTCTCGCCAGAATCAACAGTGCCTTCTGGCGTATCATAAGCCGCCTAAGTTTTAAACTATATGGTGCTCTAGCGTCGTCTGATTGTGGTGTCAGCAGGCGCCACCGGGACGATTGGGAGGGCTGTCAACAAACCGGGATTCCTGTCGAGAGTCAACTTAACTCATCCGCAACATTGTTCACAGTAATGTATTGATCAATGTCGGTCCTCCTGCTCTAATTCTCGCCGTTCCCTTTTCCTGTGCAGGAGTGTCCTCGATGGCGCTGTTGTCCGCGATGCTGGCCGGTATCAGCCAGATCTATTTTGTGAATCACCTCCTGGCCGGCCTGCTGATGCTGCTGGCGGTGGCCTGGGTCTCGCCCTGGATGGCGCTGCTGATGCTGCTGGCGGTGGCCGCGGCTACCCTATTGGCCCGCTGGCGGCGCTGGGAGCCGGCGGCCTGGCGGGACGGCCTGTTCGGCTTCAACGCCGCCCTGGTGGGGTTGGCCATCGGCCTGTTCGCGCCGCCCAGCCCCTGGTTACTGGCGCTGGCGATCCTGGGGGGTGCCCTGAGCGCCGCCATCTACGCCGGCCTGCGCCGGCTGGCCGGCATTCCCTGGTATACACTACCCTTCAATTTGCTGGTGCTGCCCTGGCTCTATCTCAAGGGAACCCGGCTGATCGAGGTGCCCGAGGGCCACCAGTTTGCGTTGTCGGCGGTGGGGCAGGTGGTGTTTCTGCCCGACAGCCTGTCGGCCCTGCTGATCTGTGCCGGCCTCTCGCTGGCGGGGGCCGGGCTGTTGTGCTGGGCGGTGATCGGCGGGGTGCTGGCCAGCCTGGTCGCCTGGGGGGTGGGCGTCAACAGCGATGTCATCACCTTCGGCCTGGCCGGCTACAACGGGGTGCTGGTCGCCATCGGCCTGTATTGGCACCGACTGGCGCCGGGCTGGATCCTGGCCGGCATTGTCGCCGCCGGGCTGATGAGTGGCCTGATGCTGCAATTGGGCCTGCCGATGCTGACCATGCCCTTCGTGCTGAGCTGCTGGCTATGTCTGGCATTGCGCCAAGGGATCTGCTATCAGGAAAATAAACGCATTCGCGATAGGGAGAAGGCATGAAACTGGGATTTATCGGGATCGGGCTGATGGGCCAGCCCATGACGCAACGGCTGCTGCAGGCGGGCTTCGAGGTGCGGGTATGGAACCGCAGCCCGGACAAGCTGGCGGCGGTGAAGGCGGCCGGCGCCATCGAAGCGGCCAGCATCGCCGAGCTGGTGGAGCAGGTGGATCTGGTGCTCTTGTGCCTGGCCAACACCGCGGTGGTGGAAGAGGTGGTGTTCGGTGCCGGCGGCGTGGCCGGCCATGGCCGTGCCGGTCAGCTGCTGGTGGACTTTTCCAGTTCGGATCCGGAGGCGACCAAGGCCTTCGCCACCCGGCTGCAGGCCGCTTGTGGCATGGGCTGGGTGGACTCGCCGGTATCCGGCGGCGTGGCCGGGGCCGAGGCCGGCACCCTGGCCATCATGTGTGGTGGTGAGGCGGCGGACATCGAGCGCATTCGGCCCGTGCTCGCCCCTCTGTCCCAGCGGGTTACCCACATGGGACCGGTCGGCGCCGGCCAGGTCACCAAGGTGTGCAATCAGATGATAGTGGGCTGCAACCTGATGGTGCTGGCGGAGATGATGGCGCTGGCCAAGGCTTGCGGGGTGGCGGCGGACAGGATCCCCGAGGCCCTGGCCGGCGGCTTCGCCGACTCCAAACCCATGCAGCTCACCGGCCCGCTGATGGCGGCGGAGTCGGATCCGGATCCCAAGTGGCATGTGCGTACCCTGCTCAAGGATCTGGACATGGCGGTGGCCCAGAGCCAGCGTGCCGGCAGTGCTACCCCCATGTCCGGGCTGGCCGCCCAGCTGATGCGCCAGCACGGCGGGCAGGGCTACCTGGAGCGGGATCCCGCCACCCTGATCAGGCTATACAAGCCGTAATTAAAAAGGGAGCCGCTGTGGCTCCCTTTCTGGTTCAGGCCGGCGGCCGGATCACAGCGCCAGGCTATGGCGGTAGTAGTCGTTGGCCTTGGTCAGATCCTTGCGTTTTTCCGCCAGGCCGGCCAGCAGCACATAGTCGCGGGCGCTGGGCTTGAGCGCCACCGCCTGTTGCAGGTGCTCTTCGGCCTGCTCGGGTTTGCCGTCCTTCAGGTACAGCTGGCCCAGGGCGGAGTGCAGCTCGGGCAGGCTTTCCTTCTTCGCCTTCTTCTCCAGGGTGCTGAGCAGCGGATGGTAGTCGCCCAGCTGCAGCCGGGTCAGGCAGGCCAGCAATTGGGGATCCGTCTGTTTGTCGAGCCCCTCCAGCAGCAGTTGCTGGGCTTCCTTATGGGCCTTGAGTCCGATCAGGCGGTCGCACAGGGGCGCCAGTATGGCGGCCCGGTATTTTTCCTTGCGCGGCAGTGCCTGCCACAGCGTGATCAGGCCCTCGCTGCCATCGTTGCTGGCGGTGCTGTCGAACCAGCCGGCGTAGGCCTGCTGCCGTAGCGCCTGTTTTTCGTCGGCGTCGAGCAAACCTTTGCCGGCCAGCGCATCCAGGGTGGCCAGCAGTGGCTGCCACTCGCCGGTGGCTTGATAGACATCCTTTTGCAGTTTGAGGATGGCCGGTTGGGCGCCGTATTCCTGCTCCAGCTGCCGGACCCCGGCCAGGGCTTGTTCGTACTGGCCCTGCTGGTACTGCAGCCGGGCCTGGGTGATGCCCACCGCCAGGCCGGCGCCCGGGCTCTGCTCCTGGGCCTGGCGCAGGTAGTCGTCGCGCTTCTCTTCAAGACCCTGGGCCTGGGCGGCGGTGGCGGCGTTCAGGTAGTTGAGCAGCGCCAGGTCGTTGCCCTTGGTGCCCTTGACCAGCATCTTCTCGGCGGTGGCGTAGTCTTCCGCCACCAGCGCCTGCATGCCGCTCTGGGTGTAGCTCAGCGCCTTGCGCCGGCGACGGCCCATGAACCAGCCGCGAGTGCGGTGGCTCAGGCCGAAGAGGCGGCCGAGCAGCCATTCGATGAACAGCAGCAGCAGGTAGAACAGCACCGCCGCCACCAGGAAGACGGTGACCGTGGTTTCGATGGTGTAATTGCCGGCGGCCACCAGCACATAACCCTGGCGGCCGGTGAGCTCCGGCCCTATCACCAGGCCGGCCACCAGTATGGCGACGATAATCGCAAGACGTATCATGGTCTCCCCCTTACAGGCCGGTCAGCAGGCGTTGCAGCCGATCGTCCAGCAACTGCTGCAGGCGATCCTGGGCGGTGAATTGCTCGGGATAGTCAACATCGATCTGCTGGCCGCCGAGCTGGTCAATTTGCTCGAGCATGAACTGGCGCACGCTGTCGTCGGCGAAATAGTCCTGCAGCCATTGCCGGGACTGGGCGAGGGCGCTGTCGTACACTTCCTGCTGCTCGCGATAGACCGCCAACTGGGCCTGCAGCAGCTTGCCCTTGAGGTTTTCACTCAGGTACCAGTGCTGCTGGGGTGACAGCAGGGCTTCGACGTTGCCGTCGCGGCGGCGCACCGTCACGAAGTCGTCGCTGAAACTGGCCCAGCTCTTCTTCAGGTTTTCCTTCCAGTCACCGATGTCACCGGACAGGGTGAAGTCCGGCTCCTCGGCCCGGGCCATGATCACCCCGGCGAGTTTGAGCTTGTCGACCTGCTCGTGGATGCTGTTGAGCTTGATCACCAGCCCCTCCCGGTCGACCTTCTGCACCGACTTGATGCCGGCGATGTCTTCCGCCAGGGCCTGGCGGATGGGGATCAGGGAAGGATCGTTGAGGGCGGCCAGGCGCTCGTCGGCGTTGGCCAGCATCATGGCGGCGGCCACCACGTCCTGTTCCAGCCACATCTTGCGGCCGGCCATGCGCACCAGGTATTCGGCTTCTGCCAGCATCCAGTCGTTGGGTCGCTTGTTGTCCAGATCCAGCACCTTGCGTGACAGGCCGTCGAGCTGCTCGGCGGTGGTGCTCTGGCTGTTGATGACGGCGTTGAGCCTGGCGTCCTGCTCGGCTTTGGCGGCCTGCAGGGCGCCTTGCTGCTGGGCCAGTTCGGCCTGCAGCCGGTTCAGCTGCTCGGTCTGGGCCACCGCCTGGTTGTGGCCGTGCCAGTACAGGCCGGCGGTCAGTCCCAGGGCCAGGACGATGGCGACGATGGCCAGTCCCTTGGCGGTGGAAGAAGATGGCTGCGCTTTGGCGGGCGCCGGCGTGGTATCGGCCTGGGCGGGCTCGGCCGCGACGGGGGTGTCGACGCTGCCGGTCAGGGTATTGTCTTGGTTGTCTTTATTGTCTGTCATTCCGTTTCCTCTCATCCAGGGCGGCAATCAGCGCCTGGCTGGATGCACCTTCTGCATTAATGACCTGAGTGAATCCCAGCTCCCTGGCGCTGTCCGCCACCCGGATGCTGGGCACAATCAATAAACGGCTTAGCAGCCACTCCTTTGCCTGGGCGGTCGCCAGCTGGAAAACATGCGTGAGCAGGCCACCGCTGGTGACGATAATACTGTCGACCCCCGCGCTCTGCCAGTTTTTCACCAGGCTGCCGTCCGGATCGGGGCGGTAATGGCGGCGATAGACCTCGCAGTAGTCCACCTGGGCACCGCGTTCGGCCAGGGTGGGGGCTATCAGGTGGCGGCCGCCGTCGCCGCGCAGGATCAGTACCCGGCAACCCGCGAGCCGCTGCAGCCCGGGCAGGGAGATGATGCCTTCGGAACGGGGGTCTTCGGGCACGGTGATGCCGGTGACGCCCGCGGCGGCCAGGGCCCGGCCGGTGGTTTCGCCGACGGCCACGTAGCCACAGGCGGGCCAGGCCAATCCCTGGCGTTTCAGCACATTATCGGCGAAAGTCACCGCCGGTACGCTGACCGCTATCACATAATCCCGGGGCGACACGGTGCCGAGCAGCTCGGGCAGGCGGGGCAACTCGGCTCCTTCACCGAAGCTCAGCAGCGGGCTGGCCACCGGCCTGTGGCCAGCTTCGGCCAGAGCCCGGCACAGGGCCTGATTCTGGGGCTCGGGGCGCACCACCAGCGGCGTCATGAGCGATACACCTCGTCCAGTATCTTGTCGGCGCCGCGGGCCAGCAGTCGCTTGGCCAGCTCGGAGCCCAGGGCTTCTCCCTGGCTGGCCAGGCCGGTGATCTCGTCGAAGATGATCTGGCTGCCGTCGGGCTTGCCGACCAGACCACGCAGCCAGAGCTTGTCTCCTTCCAGTTCGGCGTAGGAGCCGATGGGTACCTGGCAGCCGCCTTGCAGACCCTGGTTCATGGCCCGTTCCGCCACTACCCGCAGCCGGGTGGGATGGTGATCCAGGGGCGCCAGCAGGGCGAGTAGTTCGGGGTCGTCCAGCCGGCACTCGATGCCCACGGCACCCTGGCCGTTGGCGGGCAGGCTCTCGTCCGGGCTCAGCAGGCAGGCGATGCGATCCTCCAGCTCCAGCCGCTTGAGGCCGGCGGCGGCGAGGATGATGGCGTCGTATTCGCCGTCATCCAGCTTGCGCAGCCGGGTCTGCACGTTGCCGCGCAGGGTCTTGACCACCAGGTCCGGACGGCGGGCGCGGATCTGGCACTCCCGGCGCAGGCTGGCGGTGCCGACCACGGCGCCGGCGGGCAGCTGGTCCAGGCTCTGGTAGCGATTGGAGACGAAGGCATCGCGCGGATCTTCCCGCTCGCAGATCACGGTCAGGCCCAGGCCGTCGGGGAATTCCACCGGCACGTCCTTCATCGAGTGCACGGCGATGTCGGCCCGGCCGTCCAGCATGGCCTGCTCCAGCTCCTTGATAAACAGACCCTTGCCGCCGATCTTGGACAGGGGGGTATCGAGCAACACATCACCCTGGGTAGTCATGGGCACCAGCTCGACCTGGATGTGCGGATGCAACTGCTCCAGCCTATCCTTGACATGATTGGCCTGCCACAGGGCCAGCAGGCTCTTGCGGGTGGCGATGCGGATGATGCTGTTTGCCATTTGAGTCTCTTCCTTTGTCCATTAATGCGTCGATATTATCATTCCTGCCGGCGTATTTCAGGGAAGAAAGCTGCGTAGTCAGGATGTTGCGAAAATGTGTCATGGTAGATATTGTTCATTTACTGGCTAATTGTTACCATGATCACACTTTTGACCTGTTCCGGGTCTGTGTCGGTCCAACGAAGGCCTGTACCCTTGCACGCGAATTTTCACCGGCTCGTCGAGCGATGTGACCAGTTTAACCAGCAGAAGCAGGCTCGCGCCCTGGCGGTGATGAGTCGCTACGGCCAGCAGGTATTCCAGTTGCTGCCGGTGCTGTTGCACTACCATCATCCCCTGTTGCCGGGTTACCTGCCCGGGGACGTGCCTGCGGGTGTCTGCCACTTCCAGCCGAATGCACGCCAGCAGGAATTCATCGACGAGCTGTGCCTGGCGGCCAACGGCCATCAAGGTCTGCACAACGAACGCCGGGAAATCTTCGGGCTCTATTCCATGGGCAGCACCTCGTCCATCGGCCAGTGCCGCCATTCGGATCTGGACGTTTGGGTCTGCTACTCCCACCAGATGGCCGCGGAACGGGTCGAATTGCTGCAGCAGAAGTGCCTGCTGATCTCCAAATGGGCGGAGCAGCGCCAGGTGGAGCTTAATTTGTTCCTGATCCCCGACAACAAGTTCCGTACCGACAACCAGCAGTGGGTGCAGGGCGAGAGCTGTGGCAGCGCCCAGCACCTGCTGCTGCTGGACGAGTTCTACCGCAGCAACCTGCGCATCGCCGGCAAGCGGCTGGTGTGGATGTTCGCCCCGGGCAAACTCGGGCCCAAGTACGATCAGTTTGTGGCCGAGCAGTTCGCCAACGGCACCCTCAACACCGACGAATGGCTGGACCTGGGCGGCTTCGCCCGCATCCCGGCGGAGGAGTATTTCGGCTCGGCCCTGTGGCAGCTGTACAAGGGCATCGACTCGCCCTACAAGGCGGTGCTGAAAACGGTACTGATGGAAGCCTACTCCCACGAGTACCCGGATACCCAGCTGCTGTGCCGCCACCTCAAGGGACACTTCCAGTCCTCGGAGGTGCTGGACGAGTACCAGGACCACTACATGCTGATGCTGGAAAAGGTGACCGGTTATCTCAAGTCCATCGGCGACGAGAAACGGCTCGATCTGGTGCGGCGCTGTTTCTACCTCAAGGTGTCGGAAGGACTGCACCGTACCCATGGCAACGACGCCCAGTACGCCTGGCGACGGAAGCTGATCAACCGGCTGGTGGCGACCTGGGGCTGGCCGGCGGACAAGCTGGCCCGGCTCGACGATCGGGCCCACTGGAAGGTGGAGGAGGTCAAGGCCGCCTACGGCGAGCTGCTCGAGGCCCTGATGCAGAGCTACCGCAACCTGATCCAGTTCGCCCGCCGCAACAACATCAGCGAGTCCATCAACCCGGAAGACATCGGCATACTGTCGCGCAAGCTCTACGCCGCCTTCGAGAACCTGCCGGGCAAGGTACAGTTGATCAACCTCAAAATCGCACCGGATCTGAGCGAGCCCGACATCAGCCTGGTGCAGGTGCCGGAAGGACGGGCCAACCCCGCTGGCTGGTATCTGTACAAGTGCGGCCTGGCCCCGGGGGACATCATCGGGCGCAGCCCGCTCGAGTTCAGCGGTTATGTCGGCAAACTGGTGGCCTGGACCCATTTCAACGGCCTGCTGGTGCCCAGCACCCGGCTGCACCTGTTCAACCAGAACACCGATCTGAGCCGGCGCCACCTGCAGGAATTCTGTGGTGATCTGGCGCGTATCTTCCCGGTGCGGACTCCGGCACCGACCAACCTGGCCCTGAGCCGGCCCTGCGAGGTGCGCAACCTGGGCATCTTCCTCAATCTGGAAAACGATCCCACCGCCCGCTGGCGCAACAGGGCCATCGAGTTCAGCGCCAAGACCAGCGATCCCTTCAGCTTTGGCCATCAGCTGGAGAACCTGGTGGGCTCGGTGGATCTGATCTACCGCAACTCCTGGGACGAGATCCGCACCCTGCACTTCAAGGGGCCGACCGCCGTGGTGGACGCGCTCACCACCATCCTCGGCAAGATGCACCAGGACGCCAATGCCCCCGAGAGCCTGGACGTGCATTGCTACAGCCTGAATTTCCGCAGCCTGATCCGGACCCGCTTCGAGCAACTGGTGAAGGAATGCATCGGTCTGCGTCTGGCCCGCGGCCAGGGCAGCACCATCAAGACCCTGGTGTTGGGCGGTGACAAATACGGCATCTTCTTCGAGCGGCGCGGGGTCAGTGTGCAGAAGATGGAAAACGCGGTGGACTTCTACCGCCACCTATCCAGCCAGAAGCAGTCCCGCCACGCCCTGCGCCTGGATCAGCAGGACGACAAGGCCGTGCCGGACATAGTGGATGCCTACGCCAGTGAAGGCCTGATGCAGTTCTTTTTCGAGGACAGCGGCGACGGCTACAACCTCTATATCCTGGACGAGGCCAACAGGGTCGAGGTATATCGCCAGGTATCGGGCAGCAAGGACGAACTGGTGCAGAGCATCAACCGCTTCTACACCTCCCATCAGGAGCACGGGGTGGGGCAGAGCCATTTCGCCAACTTCAACCTGCCCCAGTATTATGAAATCGTGTCCGCCGACGGCCGGCCACGGGTACTGCCCTATCGCACCGTCAAGGACGACCCCCGGGCCTGTTTGAATTAAAGCGCGAGTTCGGCACCGCCCTGGCGCCTGGCCTGCAGGCTGACCCAGCCCAGCAGCTCGTGGCCCTGGCGGTTGTCGATCCACTGGCCGTCCCTGTAGGCGAAGTGATGGCCGTTCTCCCGGGTGGCCAGCCAGATCTGGTGGAGCGGCTCCTGGCGGTTGATCACGAACTTGACCCCGTTCTCGAAGGTGAGGGTCATGACGCCACCCACGGTTTCGCATTCGATGTCCTCGCCGCTCTGGTCGATACACTCTTCGATATGCCGGTAAATGGCGTCCGCCAAGGCATGGAATTCACTGTCTTTCATCGCCCGCTTCCTATTGCTTTTGAGAATCTGAATGCGATTATAAGAGCCCTAGACCATATTCACAGTCATACGATGAACAAATTCAAGCTGACCGCGCTGGTCGCCCTGGCCTTGAGCCTGGCGGGCTGTGGCCTCAAGGGCCCCCTGACCCTGCCCGATGCCGAGCAGGAGCGACCCCAGGTTGAGCAGTCGTAAAGGAAACTACCTTGGATTACTTTAATTATCAGGACGATGGCCGCCTCTATGGCGAGGCCTGCGATCTCACCCGTCTGGCCGAACAGCACGGTACTCCCCTCTATGTCTATTCCCGCGCCACCCTGGAGCGCCACTGGAAGGCCTTCGACCAGGCCGCCGGCGAGGTGGATCACCTGATCTGCTACGCGGTCAAGGCCAACTCCAACCTGGCGGTGCTGAACGTGCTGGCGCGGCTGGGCTCGGGCTTCGACATCGTCTCCAAGGGGGAACTGTGCCGGGTGATCGCTGCCGGCGGCGACCCGCGCAAGGTGGTGTTCTCCGGGGTGGGCAAGCGGGTTGACGAAATCCGTTTCGCCCTGGAGCAACGGATTTTCTGCTTCAACGTGGAGTCGGTGGCCGAGCTGGAGCGCATCAACCGGGTAGCGGGCGAGATGGGGGTCAAGGCGCCGGTTTCCATCCGGGTCAACCCGGACATCGACGCCGGCACCCATCCCTATATCTCCACCGGTCTGAAAGAGAACAAGTTCGGCATTCCCATCGACCAGGCCAGGGACATCTACCGGCAGGCGGCGGCCCTGCCCCACCTCGAGGTCAACGGCGTGGACTGCCATATCGGCTCCCAGCTGACCGAGCTGGCGCCCTTCCTCGAGGCGGTGGACAAGCTGCTGGTGCTGATCGACGGCCTGGCCGAGGACGGCATCCATATCCATCACCTGGACGTGGGCGGCGGCCTGGGGGTGCGCTACGACCAGGAAGCACCGCCCGAGCCCAGCCGCTACGCCGAGCAGCTCAAGGCCCGCCTGCAGGACCGCAACCTGACCCTGGTGTTCGAGCCGGGCCGGGCCATTGCCGCCAACGCCGGCGTGCTGCTGACCCGGGTGGAGCACCTCAAGCCGGGCGAGGCCAAGAATTTCGCCATCGTCGACGCCGCCATGAACGATCTGATCCGCCCGGCCCTGTACAGCGCCTGGCAGGCCATCATTCCGGTTGATTCCACCCTGCAGCGGGAGCCGGCGGTTTACGACGTGGTGGGCCCGGTGTGTGAAACCGGCGACTTTATCGGCAAGGAGCGCACGCTGGCCATCACCGAGGGCGATCTGCTGGCGGTGCGTTCCGCCGGCGCCTATGGTTTTGTGATGGCCTCCAACTACAACAGCCGTCCCCGGGCCGCCGAAATCATGGTGGACGGGGATCAGGCCTTCGTGGTGCGCGAGCGGGAACAACTGACCGAGCTGTGGCGGGGCGAGAGCCTGCTGCCCGGCGCCTGAGGAGCAAGCGTGATCCACTTTTCCAAAATGCAGGGGCTCGGCAACGACTTCATGGTGGTCGATGGCGTCACCCAGAAGGTGTTCTTCAACCCAGAGGTGATCCGTCAGCTCGCCGACCGTCACTTCGGCATCGGCTTCGATCAGCTGTTGCTGGTGGAGCCGCCCTACGATCCCGAGCTTGACTTCCACTATCGCATCTTCAACGCCGACGGCTCCGAGGTGGAGCAGTGCGGCAACGGCGCCCGCTGCTTCGCCCGCTTCGTACGGCTCAAGGGACTGACCAACAAGGACAGGATCAACGTCAGCACCCAGAAGGGCAACATAGTGCTGCAGCTGGAGAAGGACAACCAGGTCACCGTCAACATGGGGGTGCCCGAGTTCGAGCCGGCCAATATTCCGTTCAAGGCGCAGAAGGCGGAAAAAACCTACCTGATCCGGACCGAGGAGCAGACGGTGCTGTGCGGCGCGGTGTCCATGGGCAACCCCCATTGCGTGCTGGAAGTGGACGACATCGACACCGAGCTGGTGGCTACCCTGGGCCCCGAGCTGGAGAACCACGAGCGCTTTCCGGCCCGGGTCAACGTCGGCTTCATGCAGATCCTCAACGCCCGGGAGATCCAGTTGCGGGTGCACGAGCGCGGTGCCGGCGAGACCCTGGCCTGCGGCACCGGCGCCTGCGCGGCGGCGGTGATGGGCATGAGCTGGGGCAAACTGGCCGACCGGGTGCAGGTGCGCCTGCCCGGCGGCACCCTCACCATCGGCTGGAAGGGGCCGGGCAAGCCGGTGTACATGACCGGCCCGGCGGAACACGTCTTCGACGGACAGATCAGCCTATGACCGACAGAACCCAACTGGCCGAGGCCGGGCTGGATGAAAGCCGCATCGCCGATTACCTGGCCGCCCGGCCGGATTTCTTCCTGCGCCACCGGGGCCTGCTCGAGCAGCTGCACCTGCCTCACGAGCAGCGGGGCAGCGTGTCCCTGGTGGAAGCCAAGCTGGAGCGCCAGCGCCAGCGCATCCACGCCCTGGAAGAGGAGATCACCCAGTTGATGACGGTGGCCGGGGAAAACGAGCGCATCTTCCGGGTGTATCTGGATCTCTATCCACGCCTGTTCGAGTGCCACAGCCTGGCCCAGATCGAGCAGTGCGTGGGGCGCACCCTGCGGGAGCAGCTGCGGGTATCGGCGGTACGGCTGGTGCCGGACGCCCGCTGGCGCGACCTGCCCCAGGCCCAGCCCGGCGAGCAGCTGGAGCGGTTGTACCGGGAGCGGATGGCGGGCCGGGACGTCTACCTGGGCCGGCTCGGCAAGGACGAGAAGCAGCGGCTGTTCGGCGACGCCCTGGTCAATTCCTGCGCCCTGATCCGCCTGGGGCGGCAAGGAGAAATGGGGCTGCTGGCCTTCGGCAGTGCCGACAGCGGCCACTACCGACTGGGCATGGACACCCTGATCATCCGCCAGCTCGCCGACTTCCTCGCCCTGCTGCTGCCCCGGCTGGTGGCCGATGGCGAGGCCTGAGCCGGCCGCGCCTGAACCGGCCGCGCCTGAACCGGCCGCGCCTGAACTGGCCGCGGCCATTGCCGACTTCCTCGAATACCTGCGGGTAGAGCGCCAGCTGAGCGCCCATACCCGCGATGGCTACGGCCGCCACCTGCACGCCATGGCCGGTCAGCTGGCCGAGCTGCGCCTGACCCGATGGCGGGAGCTGGCCGTGGCCCAGGTGCGCGGCCTGGCCACCCGTATGCACAAGCGGGGGCTGTCGCCCCGCTCCATCGCCGCCCAGCTCAGCGCCCTGCGCAGTTTCTGCGACTGGCTGATCCTGAAAGGGGAACTGTCCGCCAATCCCGCCAAGGGGGTCGGCGCCCCCAAGCAGGGCCGGCCCCTGCCCAAGAACCTGGACGTGGACGAGCTGCACCAACTGATGAACCTCGACGAGTCCGACCCCCTGGCGGTGCGGGACAGGGCCATCATGGAGTTGCTGTATTCTTCCGGCCTGCGCCTGGACGAGCTGGTCGGCCTCAACCTGGGCGACGTGCAGTTTGCCGAACGGCAGCTGCGGGTGATCGGCAAAGGCAACAAGGAGCGCATCCTGCCGGTGGGGCGGATGGCGCTGGAGTGGCTGGAGAAGTGGCTGGCGGTGCGCAATGAGCTGGCCGGGCCGGACGAACCGGCGCTGTTCGTGAGCCAGCAGCGCCGGCGCATTTCCCATCGCAGCGTGCAGCTGCGCCTGGCCAAGCGCGGGCAACAGCAGGCGCTGTCGAGCCATGTCCATCCCCACAAGCTGCGGCATTCCTTCGCCACCCATATGCTGGAGTCCAGCGGCGACCTGCGCGCGGTGCAGGAACTGCTGGGCCACGCCGATCTCGCCACCACCCAGATCTACACCCACCTCGACTTCCAGCACCTGGCCAAGGCCTACGACCAGGCCCACCCCAGGGCCAAAAGGCGCAAGGAAGAGGAATAGTAATGCCTTCCGTCCAAGTGACGACTTGTCTGTAGTGGCGTGCAGAAGAGGTAACAGGGCCACCTCCTCCGACGCGCTGTGAATACATCCATGTAAGCTCGCACATGCCGAATGTCGCGGAAACCGTCGGTATCGCCGCGCTGCGACTTGTCACTGGCAACCCGGTCGCGGCGATACCTCCGGTGCAAGGCGCTTCGCGCCCCCTGGTATGTGACGGTCGGCGGAGGTAATCCCTGTTACCTCTTTCAGACCCCGGTATTGCCTGTGGATGGTGCCGCGAGCATGCTTCGATAAACCCCCAATTTCCAGGACTCGTCCCCGGTTTTTTGGTTAGAATCCCCCCATCTCCCTTTACCCGGAATCCAGGATGCGCTTTTACAAACGACTCGGCCCCGTCAAGGTACTCAGCTTCGATCTGGACGACACCCTGTACGACAACGTGCCGGTGATGGCGGCGGCGGAAGCCTGGCTGCTCGACGCCCTGAAGCAGGATCACCCCGAGTCGACCCTGCTCGGCAAGGAGCAACTGGCCGCGATCAAGCGGCAACTGCTGCAGGAGCGGCCCGCACTGGCCCACGATGTGAGCGCCTGCCGGCGGGCGGTGTTGACCGAGGGCCTGCTCCGCCAGGGCGTGGCCGGGGACAGGGCCAGCCTGCTGGCCGAGGAATATTACCAGGGTTTTCTGGCCGAGCGTGGCCGCATCCGGGTGCCCGAGGTCACTCACCGCGTGCTGTCGGCATTGGGCAAGAAATACCGGCTGGCGGTGATCACCAACGGCAACCTGCCGCTGGAGCGCACCGAGCTGGCCCCCTATTTCGAGGTGGTACTCAGGGCCGGACCCGACGGCCGCATGAAGCCGGCACCGGATCTGTTTAACCGGCTGGCGGAGCGGGCTGACGTGAGCCTTTCCGAGATCCTGCATATCGGCGACCATATCAACACCGATGTGGCCGGCGCCGTACGCAGTGGCTGCCAGGCGGTGTGGCTCAACGACAACGGCCGCAGCGAAGCGGATCTGCATTGTCTGCCCCAGGTGGCCCTGGAGCGGTTGGAGCAGCTGCTGGAGCTGTTATAATCGCCGACATATCGTAATGCCGGTCAGCCTCTGTGCTATCGGAACAGAGGGTGGCCACGCCAACACGCAGCAAGTACTTCCCTGTATGCTCGACGATGGCGTCCATGCCATCGACGGTTGGCTTAGTCCATCCTCTGTCCCTCTCTGACTGTTCGGTGTTGCACTCGATGAGAGAACGAGACAGGAGCCAAGATGGATGTATCCAGCCTGCTTGACGGCATGAACGACAAGCAACGCGAGGCGGTGGCCGCCCCTTCCCAGAACATGCTGGTGCTGGCCGGGGCCGGCAGCGGCAAGACCCGGGTGCTGGTGCATCGCATCGCCTGGCTGATGCAGGTGGAGCAGGTGCCGGCCTCCGCCATACTGGCGGTGACCTTCACCAACAAGGCGGCCGCCGAGATGCGCGGCCGGGTGGAGCAACTGCTGGGCGGGCGGCTGTTCGGGCTCTGGCTCGGCACCTTCCACGGCCTGGCCCACCGGCTGCTGCGCGCCCACCACCTGGACGCCAACCTGCCCCAGGACTTCCAGATCCTCGACTCGGACGATCAGCTGCGGCTGCTGCGCCGCGTCCTCAAGAGCCTGAACCTGGACGAAAAACAGTGGCCGCCGCGCCAGGCCGCCGGCTTTATCAACGCCCGCAAGGACGAGGGCCTGCGCCCGGGCGACATCCAGGTGCTCAACGATCCGCTGCAGAAAACCTACCGCCAGATCTACCAGGTCTACCAGGACACCTGCGACCGGGCCGGGTTGGTGGACTTCGCCGAGCTGCTGCTGCGGGCCCACGAGTTGTGGCTGCACAAGCCGCACATATTGCAGCACTACCAGGACCGCTTCCGCCATATCCTGGTGGACGAGTTCCAGGACACCAACAGCATCCAGTACGCCTGGCTGCGGATGCTGGCCGGCGACCGCGCCAGGGTGATGATAGTGGGCGACGACGACCAGTCCATCTACGGCTGGCGCGGGGCGCGGGTGGAGAACATCGCCCGCTTCCTGGCCGATTTTCCCGGCGCCGGGACCATTCGCCTGGAGCAGAACTACCGCTCTACCGGCACCATCCTCAAGGCCGCCAACACCCTGATCGCCAACAACGCCGAGCGCATGGGCAAGGAGCTGTGGACCGAGGGCGCCGAGGGCGAGCCCATCGCCATCTACAGCGCCTTCAACGAGGTGGACGAGGCCCGCTTCGTGGTGGAGCGCATCAAGCAGTGGCGCCAGCAGGACGGAAGCTTAAGCGACACCGCCATCCTCTACCGCAACAACGCCCAGTCCCGGGTGCTGGAAGAGGCGCTGATCCAGGAGCGCCTGCCTTACCGCATCTACGGCGGCCTGCGCTTCTTCGAGCGGCAGGAGATCAAGGACGCCCTCGGCTACCTGCGCCTCATCAACAACAGGGGCGACGAGGCCTCCTTCGAGCGCATCGTCAACACCCCCACCCGGGGCATCGGCGAGCGCACCCTGGGGCTGATCCGCGACGCCGCCCGGGACCGCCAGCAGACCCTGTGGCAGTCGGCCTGGGCGCTGGTGGAGGAAAAAATCCTCACCGGCCGGGCCGCCTCGGCGGTGAGCCGCTTCCTGGCGCTGATCAACCAGCTGGAGGACGATACCCGGGGGCTGCCGCTGCATGTGCAGACCGACCGGGTGATCGAGCTGTCCGGGCTCAAGGCCATGTACCTGGCGGAAAAGGGCGAGAAGGCCCAGTCCCGGGTGGAGAACCTGGAGGAGCTGGTCAGCGCCACCCGCCAGTTCAGTCCGGCGGAGGAGGACGAGATGTCGCCGCTGTCGGCCTTTTTGTCCCACGCGGCTCTGGAGGCGGGCGAGGGCCAGGCGGATCAGTTCGACGACGCGGTGCAGCTGATGACGCTGCACTCGGCCAAGGGCCTGGAGTTCCCGCTGGTGTTTATGGTGGGGGTGGAGGAGGGCATGTTCCCCAGCCAGCTGTCGGCGGAGGAGAGCCGCCGGCTGGAGGAAGAGCGCCGGCTGGCCTACGTGGGCATGACCCGGGCCATGCACAAGCTCTATATCAGCCATGCGGAGAGCCGCCGGCTCTACGGCCGGGAGATGTTCCACCGGCCCAGCCGTTTCATCAAGGAGCTGCCCGCCGACTGCCTGGAGGAGATCCGGCTCAAGGCGAAAGTCACCCGGGCCCTGCCCAACGGCCGCTTCAGCCAGGACCGGGTGCAGGAGACCTTCGACCAGACCGGCTTCCGCCTGGGCCAGCGGGTGCTGCACCCCAAGTTCGGCGAGGGGGTGGTGCTCAACTTCGAGGGCGCCGGCGCCCAGAGCCGGGTGCAGGTCAACTTCGACGACGGCGGCAGCAAATGGCTGGTCACCGCCTATGCCAGGCTGGAAGCGGTCTGAGTTTGATGTCGATCAGCGTCGGGAGCAGGCGGCCATGGTAAAACAGCGCCGTTTGTTCAATCCGGAGATCGAGATGACCCACGCCCACGACTTGCTGCACGCCCTGCTGGCCCACGCCCGGCCGGTGCCCGCCGCCGATATCCACGCCTTCGCGGCCGAACGCTTCGGCGAGGCGGCCCGTTTCTGCACCTGCTCCCACCAGGATCTGAGCCTGGACGAACTGTTGCCCATCATGCAGGCCAAGGGCAAGCTGGTGCTGACCGAGCAGGGCTGGCAGCTCAACTTCGCCGAAGTCTGCGCGCACTGACCCTTTCGGGCCGGCGTTTGGCCGGCCCGCCCTAGCTTCTCGCCAATTCACCCGCCACCAGCCAGAGGATGGAGCCGGCCACGCCGCAGAACAGCAGGCCGCACAGGGCGTTGACCGGCCGGCTCCAGGCCAGCAGCCGGGCCTGCACCTTAAGCGACGACAGCCACCAGGCCAGGGCCAGGAACCACAGCAGGCTGAGCAGGAACAGCTCCAGCACCAGCAGGCCGCGGGTCAGCCAGCCCACCTCGGGCCCGACCAGGGCGGCGAGCAGGCCGATAAAGAACACCAGCGCCTTGGGGTTGAGCAGATTGGTGCTGAAGCCGGCCCAGAAGCCCCGCTCCGGCAGCCCGGCTGCAGCGGTGAGCCTGTCCGCCGCCGGTGTCAGGGATGCCTTAAGCGCGCCCCAGCCCAGCCAGCCCAGGTAGGCGGCGCCGGCCAGCCGCACCAGGCTGAACAGCAGCGGCTGGCCCTGGATCAGCAGGCTGATGCCGGTGAGGCTGAGCAGGCTGTGCACCAGTATGCCGGCGGCGATGCCGCTGGCCGCGCCCAGGGCGGCCCGGCGCCGGGCCGAGAAGCGCAGCATCAGCGCCAGGTCCGGCCCCGGGCTGGCCAGTGCCACCAGGTGAATGAATCCTATGGTGAGAAGAAGGGAGGTGTCCATGTGCGGCTCCGGTGAGGGGGATGCTCACAGCCTAGGGTGCCGGCGGCCCGGCGGCTTGTAACTTATTGCATCTGGGCGCGGAAGCGGGCCGGGGTGATGCGGTAGGCGGCCACGAAGGCGCGGTGGAAGTGGGCCTGATCGAAAAAGCCCACCGCCAGGGCGGTGTCGGCGACGGCGCGACCTTGGGCCAGGTGTTTCTTGGCGGCCTCCAGCCGCAGCCGCCGGAGGTAGGCGTGGGGTGTCATGCCCACGGCCGCCTTGAACCGGCGCAAAAACTGGAAGCGCGAGAGACCGGCGTCGGCGGCGAGTTGCTCCAGGGGATGGGGCTGGTCCAGCCCGGCCAGCAGCCGGTCGCGCAGGCGGCGGAGGCTGGCGGCCTCCAGCGGTCGTTGCTCCCGATAGGGGAAGAAGTCGGACAGCAGGGCCAGCAGCTGGCTTTCGGCCTCTTCCGGGGCCAGCGCCCCTTGCTCCAGTTGCCGATGCAACCCGAGGCTCTGTCGGTAGATTTGGGGTTGGTGCAGCAGGGGCCGGCCGAAGAAGGGCGGGGCCTGCTCCAGCTCCTCGGCCAGTGCGGCCATCAGCTCCGGGGCGAGGGAGAAGACCCGTACCCGAAAACCCAGCTCGCCGAAACAGCTGCCGTCGTGGGCGATGTCCGGGTTGAGCAGCGACAACTGGCCCGGCGCCAGCGGCGCCGAGCTGCCCTGGTGGATGAAGTTCTGCGCCCCCAGCTCGACCAGGCCGAGATGGTAATCGAGGTGGACATGGCGGCCGTAGCGAAAGGCCACATGATCCGCCAGGCACAGTTCCAGGCCGTCCAGGCCCGGATATTTCCAGTATTTGACGTCGCTCATCCCACTATTTTAGCGGCTCGGGGTCGCCGCTGTTTTGTAAAACATTGCGCCGCCGCTGGCGCAGGCCGTCCAGGGTGTAGATCACCAGGGCGGTCCAGATCAGGGCGAAGGTGATCACCTTGTCCCGGGTGAAGGGCTCGTTGTAGAGCAGCACCGCCAGCAGGAACATCAGGCTGGGCCCCAGGTACTGGAAAAAGCCGAGGGTGGACAGCCGCAGCCGCCGGGCGGCGCCGGCGAACAGCAGCAGCGGCGCCGTGGTGACCAGGCCGGCGGAGATCAGCCAGAGGTTCAGGGCGAGCGGGTTCTCGCCCAGGTGGCTGGTGGCGGTGTCGGCAACCCCCCACAGGTAGAGGGCGGCGGCGGGCAGCAGCACCAGGGTTTCCAGCATCAGGCCGGTAAAGGGATCCACCGGCACCTTCTTGCGGATCAGCCCATAAAGGCCGAAAGACAGCGCCAGCACCAGCGCCACCCAGGGCAGGCTGCCGAACACCAGTACCTGGATGAGCACGCCGGTGCTCGCCAGGCCCACCGCCAGCCACTGCAGGGGGCGGAAGCGCTCACCCAGGAACAGCATGGCCAGCACGATATTGAACAGCGGGTTGATGTAGTAGCCCAGGCTGGCATCCAGCATATGGTCGTTGTTCACCGCCCAGATAAACACCAGCCAGTTGAGGCCGATGGTAATCGACGACAACAACAGCATCAGCAGCTGGCGCGGTGCGCGCAGCAGGGCCCTGACCCGGGGCCAGTAGCCGAGGGCGCTGATCAGCGCCAGCAGCAGCAGGAAAGACCAGATCACCCTGTGGGTGAGGATCTCGAAGGCCGGCACCGCCGCCAGCTGCTTGAAGTAGAGGGGGGCGATGCCCCACAGGAAATAGGCGCCGAGGGCGAACAGGGCACCCTGGACGGCTTGGTCTTTGGCCATGGTCAAAAATCGGGTGAACGGATGGAAAGCCAGTTTAGCCACAGGACGGGCCGCCTGGCCAGTAGCAAATGTAACTGGTTGGTGCTTTCCCGCCGGTGATTCAGCCCACCAGGTAGGTGCCGGTGCCGAAGGCGATATGCTCGCCCTTCTCATTGTGCAGCTCCATACGGGCCACCGCTACCTTGCTGCCGGAGCGGATCACCCGGGCGGTGGCGATAAACTCCTTGCCCCGTCCCGGGCGCAGGTAGTCCACCCGCAGATCTATGGTGCCCAGTTTGGACAGCCGGGCCTTGAGGTGGGAGGGCGACAGGCTGTCCGCCTCGCGGATGCAGGCGGCGGCGACCACCAGGCCGCCGGCCACGTCCAGCAGGCTGGCGGTGACGCCGCCGTGCAGTATGCCCTGGTAGGGGTTGCCGACCAGATCGTTGTGCATCGGCAGCCAGACCTCGACCCCGTCCAGGCTGTAGTTACGCACCCTGAGACCGATCAGCCGATGAAAGGGCATCTGCTCGATAAAGAGATCGGCCACCTTGTTCAGGATAAGCTTGTGGGCAATGGCGTTCATGATAAATCCAGAGTTATTGCTCTAACCATGGTGCGACATTTTGTTAACCCGGGCAAGCGCGGTTTATTGTTGTCGTTCCCTGCTTTACAATGCCCGCTTCCTTTCAGCTAGCGGATGCCCATGACCCTCGTGCCCGAGCCTTCCGATGCCATCGCCATTCCCGACAGCCCGCTGGCGGTGCTGCAGCAGGTGTTCGGCTACCAGTCGTTCCGCGACGGCCAGCAGGAGATCATCGAGGCGGTGGTAGCCGGGCGCGATGCCCTGGTGATCAAGCCCACCGGCGGCGGCAAGTCGATCTGCTACCAGATCCCCGCCCTGCTGCGCCCGGGCCTGACGGTGGTGGTGTCGCCGCTGATCTCGCTGATGAAGGATCAGGTGGATACCCTGGTCGCCAACGGGGTGGCCGCGGTCTATATCAACAGCGCGCTCAGCCGGGAAGAGATGCTGCGCCACTTCGCCGGCCTGCGCCGGGGCGAGATCAAACTGCTCTATGTGTCGCCGGAGCGGTTGCTGCAACACGAATTCATGGAGCGGCTGGGGGAACTGGAGCTGGGTCTGTTCGCCATCGACGAGGCCCACTGCATCTCCCAATGGGGCCACGATTTCCGGCCCGAATACGCGGCGCTGGGCCGGCTCAAGCAGTGGTTCCCCCAGATCCCGGTGATGGCGCTCACCGCCACCGCCGACGAGGCCACCCGCCAGGACATGCTGGGCCGGCTCAACCTGACCGATCCGCTGATCCATATCGCCAGTTTCGACCGGCCCAATATCCGCTACACCCTGGTGGAGAAGTTCAAGGGCATCGACCAGTTGCTGCGCTACGTGGCGGAGCAGAGCGGCCAGTGCGGCATCGTCTACTGCTCCAGCCGCAAGCGGGTGGAGGAGGTGGCCGAGCGGCTGCTGGCCCGGGGTCACAGGGCCGCCAGCTACCACGCCGGGCTGCCGCTGGAGCTGCGCCAGTCGGTGCAGGAACGCTTTATCCGCGATGACCTGGACATCGTCGTGGCCACCGTCGCCTTCGGCATGGGCATCGACAAGCCCAACGTGCGCTACGTGGTGCACTACGACATCCCCAAGAACATCGAGTCCTATTACCAGGAGACTGGCCGGGGCGGGCGCGACGGCCTGCCGGCGGAAGCCTTGCTGCTGTACGATCCGGGCGATGTCGGCCGGGTGCGGCGGCTGTTGGAGAACAGCGACAACGAGCAGCAGCTGCAGGTGGAGCTGTACAAGCTCAACGTCATGGCCGCCTTCGCCGAGTCACTCACCTGCCGGCGCCAGGTGCTGCTCAACTACTTCGGCGAGTACCAGCGCGAGCCCTGCGGCAACTGCGACATCTGCCTGGATCCACCCAAGCGCTACGACGGTACCGAAGACGCCCAGAAGGCGCTGTCCTGCGTCTACCGGGTCGGCCAGCATTTCGGGGTCATGTACGTGGTGGAGGTGTTGCGCGGCGCCGCCACCCAGCGCATTCGCGAGCACGGCCACGACAAGCTGTCCACTTACGGCATCGGCAAGGACAAGAGTCAGGAGCACTGGGTCAGCGTGCTGCGCCAGCTGATCCACTCCGGCCTGCTCACCCAGAACATCACCCGCAACATGGTGCTGCAGCTGACCGAGGCGGCCCGGCCGGTGTTGCGCGGCGACATACGACTGGAACTGGCGGAACCCCGGCTGGTGCGGGTGCGTCAAAAGGACAAGGGCGAAAGCGGACTGAGCCGGGCCGAGGACAGGGCGCTGTTCAAGGAACTCAGGCAGTTGCGCAAGCAGCTGGCGGAAGAAGCGGACGTGCCGCCCTACGTGGTGTTCAGCGATGCCACCCTCACCGAGCTGGCCCGCTACCGGCCCAAGACCGAAGCGGAGCTGCTGGGTATCAACGGGGTGGGCATGCGCAAGCTGGAGCGCTTCGGCGCGGCCTTTCTGGCGCTGTTGCGTCGGCAGGGCTAGCGCCTGTTTACGATCTACCGCACTCGCCTGGCCATCGCTCGTGACGATCGCAAGCAGGCGCCAAGGCCCGCGTAACGCGGACCCTGCGGGTATTACAGACCGGCGTAGTAGGCGGCCAGGTCCTCAATGTCCTGGTCGGACAGCGGCTTGGCCATGGGAGCCATCACGGGGTCGTTGCGCTCGCCGTCGCGGAAGGCTTTCATCTGCTTAGCCAGGTAGGCGGCTTTCTGGCCGGCCAGGTTGGGGTAGATGTCCATGGCGGAAATCCCTTCGGCGCCGTGGCAGGCGGCACAAACGGCGGACTTGGCCTTGCCCGCTTCCGCATCACCGGCGGCAAAGGCAGGAGCACCGATCAAGGCCATCAGGGCGGCGGCTGTCATCAATTTCTTCATCATTGAACTCCGTTATTGTTGGTAGACGAATTGCTTCCGAGCTCCTTTACTGAGCCGAAGCAGTATAAGGTAAGCCAAGGTGAAAAATAAAACACGGCCGACGGCGGCAAGGTGAAAATGTGATATTAAGCAATCAATATGCAACTTTTGACTGGGCCGGCAGCCGGGTCGAGCCGACGCCGCTGCAAGAGCCCCGGCTGTTGCTGGTGAACCATGCCCTGGCCGAAGAGCTGGGCATGGCCTTGTCCGACCAGCAGTGGCTGGAGATCACCAGCGGTATCCGGCTGCTGCCGGACATGTCGCCCTTCGCCCAGGTCTATGCCGGGCACCAGTTCGGCGGCTACAGTCCCCGGCTGGGGGACGGCCGTGCCCTGTTGTTGGGCGAGGTGGTGGCGCCCGACGGCCAGCGCTGGGATCTGCACCTCAAGGGGGCGGGCAAGACCCCCTATTCCCGCTTCGGCGATGGCCGGGCGGTGCTGCGCTCCTCCCTGCGCGAATACCTGGCCTCCGAGGCCCTGTACCACCTGGGCATTCCCACCACCCGGGCGCTGTGCCTGGTGGGCAGCGAGGAGCCGGTGTACCGGGAGCAGGTGGAGCCCGGGGCCGCCGTGCTGCGCGTGGCCCAGAGCCACCTGCGTTTCGGCCATTTCGAGTATTTCTATTACAGCGGCGAGGCGGAGCGCATTCCCGCCCTGCTCGACTACCTGATCCAGACCCAGTGGCCGGATCTGAGCCAGGACCAGGCTGGCTACGCCGCCCTGTTCGAGCGGGTGGTGCGGCGCACCGCCACCCTGATCGCCCGGTGGCAGGCGGTGGGTTTCTGCCACGGGGTGATGAACACCGACAACATGTCGATGCTGGGCCTGACCCTGGACTACGGCCCCTACGGTTTCCTCGACGGCTACAATCCCGGCCATATCTGCAACCACTCGGATCATGCGGGCCGCTATGCCTACGATCAGCAGCCCTCGGTGGGCTACTGGAACCTGCAGCGGCTGGCCCAGGCGCTGTCGGGGCTGGTGCCGGTGGAGTCGCTGCGCCAGGCCCTGGACGGCTATGAACATGCGCTGCTGTCCAGCTTCTCCGAAACGATGCGACAGAAACTGGGGCTGGCGGCCTGGGAAGACGAGGATCCCGCCCTGTTCCGGGACATGTTCAATCTGATGGCGGCCCAGCAGGTGGACTACAGCTGCTGGTTCCGCCGGCTGGCGTTGCTGGCGCCGGAAGGGCCGGTTCCCGAGCCGTTGCTCACCCTGCTGAGCGACGCCGGCGCCTGGGACGACTGGTTCGGCCGCTACCAGGCCCGGCTGGCCCGGGAAGGCCGGGACCACGGCGACAAGGTCGCGCAGATGAACGCGGTCAACCCCAAGTACGTGCTGCGCAACCACCTGGCCCAGCAGGCCATCGAGCGGGCCGAGCGGGGCGACATGAGCGAGGCGGCGCTGCTGCTGCAGGTGCTGTCCCGGCCCTTCGACGAGCAGCCCGAATTCGATTACTACGCGGCCCCGGCCCCCGAGTGGGCCGGACAAATTTGTGTTTCCTGCAGTTCCTGATCATGAAGACATTGACCACCGACATTAGCCTGACCATGGAAAACTTTCCCGCCTGGGCCGAGCGCCTGGTGCGGGAGCTGGAGCTCGACCTCGTCGAGCGGGAGGAGGGGGCCGATTACCACCAGTGGCTGGTGGCCTTTGAAGGCAGCCGGCTGCTGCTGTGCTTCCAGCACTACGCGGATGCCGCCTGGCTGCAGCCGTTGGGCGAGCAGGACCAGGAGGCGGCCGACTGGCTGACGGCACAGTGGAACCGGGGCCTTTCCCGTTAGGGCGAGTTTATCTTTAAGTGAAGACAAAATCCCGGAGAGCGGCTAAAATGGCGCCGCTGCGCATCCCGGTGCTCAAAAACAAGGCGGTTGTCAATTTACGGCGCGGCCTTATACTGCGGCCTGTCCAGCCCGCACCGGGATGGGTTCCCTTACCCCATTGAACAAAAAGGTGAAAACGTGATTTCTCCCGCTCAATACCGCACGGCGCTGATCCGGCTGTCGCTGTTCCACGTCGCCATCATCGCCGCCAGCAACTACCTGGTGCAGCTGCCCTTTACCCTGTTCGGCTTCCATACCACCTGGGGGGCGCTCAGCTTTCCCTTCATCTACCTGGCCACCGATCTGACGGTACGCATCTTCGGCGCCGGCATGGCCCGGCGCATCATCTTCTACGTGATGCTGCCGGCGCTGGCCACCTCCTATGTGCTGTCGGTGCTGTTCTTCGAGGCCCGTTACCAGGGGCTGGCGGCCTTGTCCGAGTTCAACCTGTTCGTGGCCCGCATCGCCCTGGCCAGCTTTATGGCCTATGTGCTGGGCCAGATCATGGACGTATCGGTGTTCAACCGGCTGCGCCAGATCAAGGCCTGGTGGGTGGCGCCCACCTGCTCCACCATCTTCGGCAACCTGGTGGATACCCTGGCCTTTTTCAGCCTGGCCTTCTACCGCTCACCGGATCCCTTCATGGCGGAGCACTGGATGGAAATTGCCTGGGTGGACTATCTGTTCAAGCTGGTGTTCAGCCTGGCCCTGTTCGTACCCGCCTACGGCCTGCTGCTC
The DNA here is from genome assembly GCF_052487945.1 of Zobellella sp. An-6. Lineage (NCBI taxonomy): Bacteria > Pseudomonadati > Pseudomonadota > Gammaproteobacteria > Aeromonadales > Aeromonadaceae > Zobellella > Zobellella sp. An-6. The sequence goes on from NZ_CP199259.1 coordinate 95,002, forward strand.
AAGTACCTGAGCCACAAGTTCCTGGGCGAGCCACCAGCGCAGGTTCAGGCCCACTACTAAATCACTGCATCACTACCGGCAGCGACTGGGTTTCGCTAAGCAGAGCCTCCGCGCCAGGGGGCGAGCGGTTGGGTTGCGGGCCTGACCTAGCATCCAGTGAATGTTCGCAGCAGGCCAAAGCAGCGAGTGCTACATCGACCGGTGTCTGCGTGTGGGACCCGGTCGATGTAGCTCTATTAGGATCAGTTATTTAGAACTTGGCCACTGCTTCTAAATTGAGGGCTTCGGCGTAGGCGTTGAGCTCCTCTTCGGATATCCCCCGACCGCCGAGCTGGATCAGGGTGGTATTGGCAATCAGCATCTGCAGCTCCCGGTTGTCGCCTTCCTCCTTGACCATGGCGGTATGGCCCTGGATGCGTTTGACCTTGTAGCCGCCCATGGCCGCCATGCTGGGGTTGGTAAACAGCACGGCCATGGTTTGCAGCAGGGGAGAATCCTTGGTGATGGTGATGTCCAGGCTGGCGCCGTTCTTGCTGTAGCGGCGGGAGGCATTGATGCCGCCACCGAAAAAGGCGGCCGAACCGGCCTGGGTATCGACCTTGTCCGCCTGCCAGCCGGCCAGTGGTTCCGGGAACAGGGTGCCGAGCTCACCGGCCTGCTGCTGCCGGATCAGGGTGGCCACATAGTCAAACTGTGCCGCTGCCTGTGACAGCTCTCCCGCCTGGTAGGCCCGTTGTCCCTCGTCGATGGCCTGCTGAATCTCCCCGTCGTCGGCCTGCAGTGCCAGGGGGAACAAGAGCCCCGCCAGTATCCATTTCATGCCCATACAGTCGCCTCCTTGACCTGATGATACCCAGTGTAGCCAAGGACAACGTCAGGCTTCCCGAAGAAAGACAGAAAAAAGCGAGAAATTTGTTTGCAATTATAAATGATAACGATTATCGTTAACTTGCTTTCTGAAGATGACTTCCACTTCTGCTAGGTGTAGGTGAAGACAGCTTGCGAAGGCACGACATTGCTCACATTGCTTCCAGAGTTTTCAGGCCGGCGTTATGCCGGCCCTTTTTTTACATCTCCAGCAGGCGCTTCACCAGCTTGCCGATGCCGGTATCCGCTTCGGCGATGTGCTCGGCCAGCATGTAGGCGGGGGTGGAGAGCACCTTGTAGTGGCTGTCTTCCACCACGTCGGTCACGGCGCAACCGATGTGCTCGCCGCCCATGGCGGAGAAGGCCCCGGCCACGCCCGCATCCGTGCCTATGGTGCCCTTGACCCCGGCCGGATAGGCGTGGGGGATCAGCACCGGGGCGATGCAGCAGTAGCCGGCGGGCTTGCGGGCGGTGGCGAAGGCCTTGCAGGCGGCCAGCACCCCGGCGTCCACCCTGGCGTCGGGCCCCTTGAAGGCGAAGTCACACAGGTTCTTGGCAACGCCGAAGCCGCCGGGCAGCAACAGGGCGTCGAAGTCGGCGGCCTTCAGCTCGGACAGGGGCTTGATCTGGCCCCGGGCGATGCGGGCGGCTTCCTCCAGCACGTTGCGGCTGCCGGCCTGCTCCTCGCCGGTGAGGTGGTTCACCACATGATGCTGGGGCTTGTCGGGAGCGAAGCACTGGTAGCGGGCACCGTGGCGGGACAGGTGCAGCAGGCACAGCACGGCTTCGTGGATTTCCGCGCCGTCATAGACGCCGCAGCCGCTCAAGATAACGGCAACTTTTTTCATATGGCTCTCCTTTTGTCGGCTTTCAAAAGTGTGATCCAGCCCCGGGTGATCCCCCGGAACTGTGCTAGCATTAATTCCGGTCAACAATTGCGCAGATCTTCTTTGCTGCCGATTTTCCACATCCCAAGATCACTTATCAAGATCCCTATGTAAATTATAAGTCACTGATAAATATATTTTATTTTATTTCGCTCAGATCCGCTCACGATCCCTCTTTCACAGAGTTATCCACAGCTCGGCCGGGCTCCGTCGTGGTGTCCCCGGCCCTGCTGTGGCATGCTAGCGGCCAACGTACCAACGAGAAAGACACCATGGTTGCCATTCCTGCCAAACCCCTGATCCTGGTCGATGGATCCTCCTATCTGTACCGTGCCTATTTCGCCTCCCAGCAGGCCGATCTGCGCACCAGCGACGGCCGGCCCACCGGCGCCATCCGGGTGGTGACCAACATGCTGCGCAGCCTGCACAAGCAGTTCCCCGAGTCCCGGGTGGCGGTGGTGTTCGACGCCAAGGGCAAGACCTTCCGCAACGACATGTACGCCGACTACAAGGCGCACCGGCCGCCCATGCCCGACGATCTGCGCAGCCAGGTGGAGCCCATCCACGCCATTATCCGCGCCATGGGCCTGCCGCTGCTGATCGAGGACGGGGTGGAGGCGGACGACGTCATCGGCACCCTGGCGCGCCAGGCCACCGAGCAGCGGCTGGACGTGGTGATCAGCACCGGCGACAAGGACATGGCCCAGCTGGTGTCGGATCACGTGCTGCTGATGGACACCATGAAGAACAGTTTCATGGATCGGGACGGGGTGATCGAGAAGTTCGGGGTGCCGCCGGAGCGGATCGTGGATCTGCTGGCCCTGGTGGGCGACAAGGTGGACAACATCCCCGGCATGCCGGGAGTGGGCGAGAAGACCGCCCTGGCGCTGCTGCAGGGGCTGGGCTCCATCGAGGACATCGCCGCCAGCCCGGAGCGGATCGCGTCCTTGGGTTTCCGCGGCGCCAAGACCTTCGCCGCCAAGTTTCTCGAGCACCAGGAGATGGTGCGCTTGTCCCGGGAGCTGGCCACCATCAAGACCGACGTGGCGCTGGAGTTCGGCCCCGCCGAGTTGCAGCCGGGCGAGCCGGATCAGGAGGCCCTGGCAGTCCTCTACCGGGAGTACGAGTTCAAGACCCTGCTGGAAGAGCTGGAGCGGGGGGAAGGAGAGGCCGAGTCCGCCGAGCCGGCGGCGTCGGCCCCGGAGACCGACTACCAGCTGGTGCTGGAGCAGGCCGCGCTGGAGGCCTGGATCGAGCGGCTGCAGGCGGCGCCCTATTTCGCCTTCGATACCGAGACCACCAGCCTCAACTACCGGGATGCACGGGTGGTGGGCGTGTCCTTCGCGGTGGAGCCGGGCCGGGCCGCATATGTCCCCTTCGGACACGACTACCTGGACGTGCCGGCGCAGCTGAGCGAGGCGGCGGTGCTGGGGGCGCTCAAGCCGCTGCTGGAGGACGAGCAAAAGGTCAAGCTGGGGCAGAATCTCAAGTACGACATCAATGTGCTGAAGAACCACGGCATAGCACTGAAGGGCGCCCTGCTCGATACCATGCTCGAATCCTACGTGCTCAACTCGGTGCAGACCCGGCACGACATGGACAGCATGGCGGCCTTCTTCCTCAACCAGGATACCATTTCCTTCGAGTCCATCGCCGGCAAGGGCGCCAGGCAGCTCACCTTCAACCAGATCCCGCTGGAGCAGGCGGGGCCCTATGCGGCGGAAGACGCCGACGTGACCCTGCGGCTGCACCACCACCTGGCGCCGAAGCTGGCGGCCGAGCCGGAGCTGCAGCGGGTGTTCGAGACCATCGAGATGCCGCTGGTGCCGATACTGGCGCGCATGGAATACACCGGGGTGCGCATCGACAGCCAACTGCTGGCCATCCAGAGCGACGAGATCGCCAAGCGGCTCAAGGAGCTGGAGCAGGAGGCCCATACGCTTGCCGGCGAGCCCTTCAACCTGAGCTCCACCAAGCAGCTGGGCGAGATCCTGTTCAACAAGCTCGAGCTGCCGGTACTGAAGAAGACCCCCAAGGGGGCGCCGTCCACCGCCGAGGAGGTGCTGCTGGAGCTGGCGCTGGACTACCCGCTGCCCAAACTGCTGATGGAGCACCGGGGCTTAAGCAAGCTCAAGTCCACCTATACCGACAAGCTGCCGCTGATGGTCAACGAGCACAGCGGCCGCATCCACACCTCCTACCACCAGGCCAACGCCGCCACCGGCCGGCTGTCGTCCTCCGATCCCAACCTGCAGAACATCCCCATCCGCACCCCGGAAGGGCGGCGCATCCGCCAGGCCTTCGTGGCCGAGCCCGGCTACCGGCTGGTGGCGGCGGACTACTCCCAGATCGAGCTGCGCATCATGGCGCACCTGTCCCGGGATCAGGGCCTGCTCGACGCCTTCGCCAGGGGGCTGGATATCCACAAGGCCACCGCCGCCGAGGTGTTCGGGGTGGCGGTGGAGCAGGTGACCGGCGAGCAGCGGCGCCGGGCCAAGGCCATCAACTTCGGCCTGATCTACGGCATGAGCGCCTTCGGACTGTCGCGCCAGCTGGGCATTCCCCGGGCCGAGTCCCAGGCCTACATGGACATCTACTTCGAGCGCTACCCGGGGGTGCTGCGCTACATGGAGGAGACCCGGGAGCAGGCCGCCGAGCGGGGCTATGTGTCCACCCTGTTCGGCCGCCGCCTCTACCTGCCCGAGATCAATGCCAAGAACGGCGCCCGCCGCAAGGGTGCCGAGCGGGCCGCCATCAATGCCCCCATGCAGGGCACCGCCGCCGACATCATCAAGCAGGCGATGATCCGGGTGGACGCCTGGATCGCCGGACTGCCGGCGGACGAGGTGCGCATGCTGATGCAGGTGCACGACGAACTGGTGTTCGAGATCCGCGAGGACAAGGTGGACGCCTACAAGGACGAAATCCGCGCCCTGATGGAGCAGGCGGCGACCCTGGACGTGCCGCTGCTGGTGGAGGCCGGGGTGGGCGAGAACTGGGATCAGGCTCACTAAAATGATGGCTGACCAACAAAAATGTAAATATATTACGAAAGGTGCTTTTTTTATCCGCTCAGCTGTTGTACAGTTGCCGGCGTAGGGTACAGAGGTAAGGCGTTATGTCTTACAGACCTTTTATTTCACGTAATTGAATATGGCTGGCTAGGCCGCCCCTGGGCATTCCCGGGGGCATTTTTTTGTCCGCGATCCGCCATCATCCTCATGCATCCCCTTTTTCGGGGTGCCGATGCCCGTCTCATCATTGTATACAAGCAAACGTTTTTATGTTGCTTAATTACGTTATCCGTCCCGTTTTTTCTTGGCCTGCTGCGGCTGGTATTTGCCGGTGCCCGTCGCTATTATCGGTCGGAGTCAGTCGGGGAGCTCCGGAGCCGAGACGGCATTGCCGGACCCGCTGCACCTGTCAATGCTGGCGCAGGGAACCGGCGGGTGGCCAGGCCATGCCCGGGTCGCCCGCGCCACGGGAGGACCATAAGGACATGCACAGTACCAAGCCCGTCATTCTCACCATCGCCGGCTCCGACAGCGGCGGCGGTGCCGGCATCCAGGCCGACATCAAGGCGATCTCCGCCACCGGCGGCTACGCCTGCTCGGTGATCACCGCCCTCACCGCCCAGAACACCCGTGGCGTCAGCGCCGTGCATTCGGTGCCCCAATCGATGATCCGCGACCAGCTGGAGGCGGTGTTCGACGATCTGCCGGTGGCGGCGGTCAAGGTGGGCATGCTCGGTGACGACGCCACCATCCGCACCGTGGCCGAGGCACTGCGCCGTCACCGGCCGGCCCACCTGGTGGTGGATCCGGTGATGGTGAGTGCCAACGGCGATCCGTTGCTGGCCGAGGAGGCGGTGGCCGCGTTGCGCGACGAACTGCTGCCCTTGGCGGAGGTGATCACCCCCAACCTGCCCGAGGCGGCCCGCCTCGCCAATTGCGCCTTGCCGACCCGGCTGGCCGAGGTGGAGCCCCTGCTCGCCGGCCTGGCCGAGCTGGATTGCGCCGCCGTGCTGCTCAAGGGCGGTTTTTTGCAGCGGGAGCCGCGCAGCCCGGACTGGCTGCTGAGCGAGGGTGAGGTGCGCTGTTTCGATGCGCCCCGGGTGATGACCACCAATACTCACGGCACCGGCTGCACCCTGTCGGCGGCCCTGGCCTGCTACCTGGCCCAGGGGCTGGCCCTGGAGCTGGCGGTGGCGTCGGCCAAGCATTATATCGACAGGGCCATCGCCGCCGGTGCCGGGCTCCGGGTGGGCCATGGCCGGGGCCCGGTGGAGCATTTCTTCCGCGGCCTTGCCTCTGCCGAGGGCTCAGCCTGAAGCCGGTACCGGCGGCTTGTCGACTCGGCGTGGACTGGCTCAAATGGGTAAGGTTCAGGCTCGACAGGAAGGGCGAAAGCCGCGGCCCGCCCGGCCCCGGCCATCCCGCCTTTGCTTGCCTTTTGCCCGGGCGGCTTGTAGTATCGGTCGCCGTGAAAACCCAAAAATAATCAATTAACTTCTTGAAAGTTAATCCAAAAACTTTCTTACTATAGCCTGCGTACAGTGCCGTTTCTCCCCTCTTTTAGCTGATCCTGTCGCCTGGAAAAGGCATTGAAAGGAGGCGTTTTGCCTATGCTTGTCGCAGTTGTAGCGGGTTTTATCCTGGCCGCCCTGGTCCCCAGCCTGGCCCCCCTCGCCGGTCGCCGCATCGGCTGGGTCCTGGCCCTGTTGCCGGCCACGCTGTTCGGCTATTTCATCGGGTTCTGGCCCGAGGTCACCGGCGGCGAGGCGGTGCTGATCTCCTATTCCTGGATCCCCAGCCTCGATATCAGCCTCAACTTCCTGGTCGACGGCCTGAGCCTGATGTTTGCCCTGCTGATCAGCGGCATCGGCACCTTTATCCTGATCTACGCCGGCAGTTACCTCGAGGGCCATAAGGACATCCACAAGCTGCTGATGTACCTGCTGGCCTTCATGGCCTCCATGCTCGGCCTGGTGCTGTCCAATAACCTGGTTTCCCTGTTCGTGTTCTGGGAGCTGACCAGCATCACCTCCTACCTGCTGATCGGCTTCAACCACGAGCAGGAAAAGGCGCGCAAGGCGGCCCTGCAGGGGCTTATCGTTACCGTGGGCGGCGGCCTGGCGCTGATGACCGGGCTGATCCTGCTGGGCTACCTGGGCGGCAGCTTCGAGCTCAACGAATTGCTCGGCCAGGGCGAGGTGCTGCAGGGCCACCCCCTGTTCCTGCTCATGATGATCCTGATCCTGGCGGGCACCTTCACCAAGTCGGCCCAGACCCCCTTCCACTTCTGGCTGCCCAACGCCATGGCGGCGCCGACCCCGGTCAGCGCCTACCTGCACTCGGCTACCATGGTCAAGGCCGGGGTCTACCTGATGGCCCGGCTGCAACCGGCCATGGCCGGCAGCGAAGCCTGGCTCTACGCCCTGTCCCTGTTCGGCGGCGTCACCATGACGGTGGGGGCGGTGATGGCGGTGTGCAGCACCGACCTCAAGCGCATCCTGGCCTATTCCACCGTCATGGCCCTGGGCACCCTGACCATGCTGATCGGCATCGGCACCCCCTACGCGCTCAAGGCGGCCATGGTGTTCCTGCTGGCCCACGCCCTGTACAAGGGAGCGCTCTTTATGGCGGCCGGTACCCTGGACCACGAGACCGGCACCAAGGACGTGCGCGAGTTGGGCGGCCTGCGCGGCCTGATGCCCTGGACCGCCGCCTTCACCTGGGTGGCGGCCCTGGCCCTGGCGGGCATTCCGCCCCTGTTCGGCTTCATCGCCAAGGAGTTGATGTTCGAGGCGGCCCTGGGGGCGCCGGTGCTGTCCGGCCTGCTCACCGGCCTGGCGCTGATCACCGCCGTCTGCATAGTGGCGGCGACCGCCCTGGTGGCGGTAAAGCCCTTCTTCGGCGCCCTCCAGCCGACCCCGAAAAAGCCCCACGAAGCCCCCCTGGCCATGCGCCTGGGCTTCAGCGTGCTGGCCTCCCTCGGCCTGCTGCTGGGTTTGCTGCCGTTCCTGGCCGAGCCCCTGCTGCGGGCGGCGGTGTCCGCCGTGACCGGCACCCCCGTGCCCGATCTCGAACTGGCCCTGTGGCACGGCATCAACCTGCCGCTGCTGCTGAGTCTGACCGCCCTGGCGGCCGGTGCCCTGCTGTTCCGCCAGTGGATGCCGCTGCGCACGCGGCTGGCCGGCCTTGCCGCGCTGCCGGGCTATGGCCCGGAGCGGGGCTACGACAAGATGATGGACGGCCTGGTGCGGCTGGCCGGCTGGCAGACCCGGGTGCTGCAGAACGGCTACATGACCAACTACATCCTGACCATACTGCTCACCACCATAGCCCTGCTGGCCTACGCCTTCTGGAGCCGGGATGCCTTCGTCTACTCCCTGTCCTTCGAGGGAGTACGCTTCCATGAAGTCATCATCAGTATGCTGATGCTGGTGGCGGTGGTGTACGCCAGCGCCACCCACCTGCGGTTGGGCGCGGTGGCGGCCATAGGGGTGCTGGGGTTCGCCATGGCCATGATCTACGTCTTCTTCAGCGCCCCGGACCTGGCCATCACCCAGGTGTTGATTGAAACCCTGACCGTGATCCTGCTGGTGCTGGTGCTGTTCCGCCTGCCGGGCTTCCAGGATTTGTCCAGTCCCCGGGTGCGCTGGCGCGACGCCACGGTGGCGGGGACCTTCGGTATCCTGGTGGCCATGATGGTACTCACCGTCAACCAGTCGTCCCTGGGGGCCGGCATCAGCGACTACCTGGTGGCCAACAGTTACCCGGTGGCCCATGGCCGCAATATCGTCAACGTCATCCTGGTCGATTACCGGGCGTTGGATACCCTGGGCGAGATCTTCGTGTTGGCGCTGGCGGCCATAGGGGTGAACGCCATGATCCGCTTCCGCTGGGAGGACCAGAAATGAAAACCGAACTGAGATCGGACGCCTCGCTCATCCTGCAGACCGCGACCCGGCTGCTGGTGCCGTTGCTGCTGCTGTTTTCGGTGTTCCTGCTGCTGCGCGGCCACAACGAGCCGGGCGGTGGCTTTATCGCCGGCCTGGTGGCATCCAGCGCCTTCGCCCTGTACCTGTTCGCCTTCGACGCCAGCAGCACCAAGCGGCTGATGAAGGTGGAAAGCCAGCTGCTGATGGGCCTGGGCCTGCTGCTGGCCCTGTCGAGCGGCATGGTCGGCATGGTGCTGCACCATCAACCCTTTCTCTCCAGCCAGTGGTGGACCCTGTACGTGCCCGGCATCGGCGAGCTCAAGCTGAGCACGCCGCTGCTGTTCGACATCGGCGTCTACCTGGTGGTGATCGGGGTGGTGTCGACCATACTGCTGTCGCTGGCCAAAGTGGAGGAATAATGGAAAACCTGTTTGCCTTTGTGATCGGCGGCCTCTACGCCACCGCCCTGTTTATGATGCTCCGGCGCAGCATCGTCAAGCTGGTGATCGGCCTGATGATCCTCTCCAACGCCGCCAACCTGCTGATTTTCACCGGCGGCGGCCTGGTGCGGGGCGCGCCGCCGCTGATCCCGGAAGGCCTCTACCAGCCGGTGGGTCCCATCGCCGACCCGCTGCCCCAGGCGCTGATCCTGACGGCCATCGTCATCAGCTTCGGGGTGCTGGCCTTTGCCGTAGTACTGATCCACCGGGCCTATGAAGTCATAGGCGCCGATGACATGAACGAGATGAAGAGCACAGATTCGTGAACGCAGAAGTCATCATTCCCATCCTTATCCCCATGCTGGCCGGGGCCCTGACCCTGATCTGCTGGCGCTGGCGGCTGGTGCAGCGCTGGATTTCGGTCTTCTCCGGCGCCGCCCTGCTGGCGGCCGGCCTCTATCTGCTGGTGCAGGTACAGGAGCGGGGCATACTGGTCAGCACCATGGGCGCCTGGCCGGCTCCCTACGGCATCACCCTGGTGGCGGACCTGCTGAGCGTCATCATGGTGCTGGTGGCCGGCGTCATCGGCCTGGCGGTGGCGGTCTATTCCCTCGCCACCATGAGTCGCAACCACGAGGCCTTCGGCTACTACCCGCTGCTGCACCTGATGCTGTCCGGGGTGGTGGGCGCCTTCCTCACCGGTGACATCTTCAACCTCTACGTCTGGTTCGAGATCATGCTGGTGGCCTCCTTCGGCCTGCTGATCCTGGGAGGGGAACGCTCCCAGATGGAGGGAGCGCTCAAGTACGTGACCCTCAACCTGATCTCCTCGGCGCTGTTCCTCACCGCCGTGGGCCTGCTGTACGGCTACGCCGGCACCCTCAACATGGCGGATCTGGCGGTGCGCCTGGCCAACGGCAGCCAGCCCGGCCTGGTGACGGTGATCGCCATGCTGTTTCTGGTGGCCTTCGGCATCAAGGCGGCGGCCTTCCCGCTGTTCTTCTGGCTGCCGGCGTCCTACCACACGCCGCCGGTGGCGATTTCGGCGGTGTTTGCCGGCCTGCTCACCAAGGTGGGGGTCTATGCCCTGTACCGGGTGTTCAGCCTGATCTTCGTGCAGGATCTGGACTTCACCCACCAGACGGTACTGATGTGGATGGGCATCTTCACCATGCTCACCGGGGTGCTGGGGGCGGCGGCCCAGTTCGAGGTGCGCCGCATCCTCTCCTTCCATATCGTCAGCCAGATAGGCTACATGCTGGTGGGGCTGGCGCTGTTCACCCCCCTGGCCATCGCCGGCGGCGTTTTCTACATCTTTCACCACATCATCGTGAAGACCAACCTGTTCCTGATCAGCGGCGTCATGTACCGCTACCACGGCAGCTACGACCTGTCCCGGCTGGGCGGCCTGTACCGCTCGGCACCCTGGCTGGCGCTGCTGTTCCTGATACCGGCCATGTCGCTGGCGGGGTTGCCGCCGCTGTCGGGCTTTTTCGCCAAATACACGGTGATCAAGGCGGGCGTGCTGGCGGAGTCCTGGTTTATGGTGGCCATCGCCCTGATCGTGGGCCTGCTGACCCTGTATTCGATGATCAAGATTTGGGCCGAGGCCTTCTGGAAGGAACTGCCGGAGGATGCCAAGCCCCTGCGGGGCGGTTCGGATCCGCACCGCTACCTGCTCTACCTGCCGGTGCTGAGCCTGGCCCTGATCACCCTGGGGATAGGCTTCGGTGCCGAGTGGTTCGTGCAGTTGGCGATGGACACGGCGGCGCAGTTGCTGTCGCCGGCGCTGTATATTGAAGCGGTACTGGGGGGAAGCCAATGAGAGCCTTTGGTTGGAACATGCTGCTGGCCCTGTCCTGGGTCATCCTTTCCGGCACCTATACCATCAGCAACCTCTTTATCGGCATGGTGCTGAGCTACCTGGTGCTGGCCTACGTGGGGCGGGACAAGCCGATGTTCGCCCGCTACCTGGGCAAGCTGCCCAAGATAGTCAGCTTCGTGCTGTTCTTCATCTGGGATCTGATCAAGGCCAACGCCCGGGTAGCCTACGATGTGCTCACTCCCACCCACCTGATGCGGCCGGGGGTGATCGCCATTCCGCTGGATGTGAAGGATGACGGCGCCATCACCATGTTCGCCAACCTGATCACCGCCACCCCGGGATCGCTGGCGCTGGACGTGTCCAGCGACCGGAGGGTGCTCTATGTGCACCTGATGTACCTGGACGACGAGTCCCGCCAACTGGCGGAGTTCAAGGCCCTCGAGGCCCGTGTTATCGATTTGCTGGGATAAGCCTATGTTCGATCTTGCCCTTACCTTGTCTTTCGTGTTCCTGAGCCTGGGGCTGGTGCTGGCGACGGCCCGGCTGCTGCTCGGCCCGACCCTGCCGGATCGGGTGGTGGCGCTGGAGGTGATCGCCTCCATGACCGTCGGTTTTATCGTGCTCTACAGCGTGGCCTACGATACCCCGCAGTTTATCGACGTGGCCATCGTGCTGGCGCTGACGTCCTTTATGGCGGCGGTGGGCTTCGCCCGTTACCTGGAACGGGGAGGCCAGCGCGATGATGACTGAAATCATTACCAGCCTGTTCATGCTGCTCGGCTCCTTCCTGATGCTGCTGGCGGGGCTGGGCATCATCCGCATGCCGGACCTGCTGACCCGGATGCACGCCACCAGCAAGGCCGGCGCCCTGGGCGCCGGCCTGATGGCCTGCGGTTTTGCGGTGTATTTCCAGGAGGCGAGCGTGGTGGTGCGGGCGCTGGCGGTGGTGGTGTTCGTGATCATGACGGCGCCGGTGGCGGCACATGTGCTGGCCCGGGCCGGTTACTTCGTGGGCATCAAGCTGTGGGAAGGCACGGTGAAGGACGTGATCAAGGAACGCTACGATCTCAAGACCCACCAGCTCGGCAGCTCTTCGCGCAAGCGGGAAGAAGACTGAACAAGGGCAGGGGAGGCGGAATGCCTCCCCTGTTGCTTTATCTCAGGGGTGGAGGGACGGGCGCTGCCAGCGCTCCGGCTCCAGTCCTACCCGCCGCATCAGGCGCCGGACTTCATCCTGCTGCTGTTGCCCCGCTACCGTCATGGCCGCCAGGTACATCAGCAGGGGGCCCCGGTCTGTGCTGTTTTTCTTCAGCAGATGGACGGCGCCGATCAGTTCGCGCAGGGGCAGACGCCATTGTATCTTGACCCTGTTGCCGTAATCGGCGGCCCAGCGGCCCAGGCTGTCTTCTATCTGTTGCTCCGATAGCGTGCCCCCCTGCCGGATAAAATCCTGCAGGGTGCGGATCACACCCAGTTCGCCCACCCGGCTCAGCAACCCCGCCATATGGAAGGCGCCGCCCTCCAGCCCCAGGCTGATCGCCATGGCCCGGGCGATGGCGGCCACCTGCTCGGCCTGCTGCAGATAAAAGCTGGCGCGTTCGGCCAGGCGGGGATCGGTGAGGGAGCGGGAAATGTCCAGGGACAGGGCGAAGGCCTGGTTGAGCGCCATCTCCACGCCCATGGCGGTGATGGCGGCCTCCAGCTTGTCGATGGGCTTGCCGGCCCGGCCCAGGGAGGCGCTGTTGGCGATATCCAGCAGCCTGGCCGAGAGCGTGGCCTGGCCTCGCCAGTGCCGGGCCAGCTCGGCCGGAGACAGCTCCTGGCGCCGTTCCATCAGGGCCAGAACGTCCTCCTGCTCCAGATCCGTGGGTAGTCGTATGGTGCCCTCTGTCGCCTCGGCCAGGTGGCGGTCGAGGGAAGGCGGGACGGCGCGGCCGGAGGGGGCTTCCGTCTTCAGTAGGGGCTGGAGCCGCTGGTGCAGCAGGGCCACGTCGAAGGGCTTGGCGATAAAGCCGTTGATGCCGAGGCGGGCGGCGGCGAGCACCGTTTCCTTGTCGGAACGGGCGCTGATCATCAGTATGGGCAGGTGCTTGTCCTGGGTGCGGATGCGGCGGACCAGGGTCAGTCCCGGGCCGTCGGGCAGGCTCCATTCGCTGATCACCAGGGCCGGGGAATAACGGTGCCAGGCCTGGACGGCCTCTGCGATGGTGCCGCAGAGCTGCACCCCGAGGCCCGGTGCCAGCCCCATGACCACGGTTTCCAGCAGCTCCGCCGTGGGGGCATGGTGTTCAAGGATCAGTACGTTCATGGATGGTGTCGTATAACAAGTAGGGGACATTCCCTTGGCCCACGAGGCGTCGAGTATAGCGACTCGAGGGCAACGGCACTATACCCATAAGGCCAAAGAGGCGCCGGGCTGCATCCGTTGCGGCGGCTTGTGCAGTGGGATTTAACACTGCTTATGCGGATTTGTTTTTTCTTACGTGGCTCAGACCAACGGACATCTGGCAAAGTGATGTCCGTTGGTCTGGTTTATTTCACTTCAAAACCATAAGCGTAGGGATCTTCACTGTCGACCCAGATGGTGTTGTGGCCAGTGACTCGGGCCCACCCCTGGACGCTGGGCATGATGGCCGGATAGTCACCCACCCTGGCTTCGGTTTCCACCCGTCCGACAAACAGGCTGCCGATAATGCTTTCGTGGATAAACTCTTCTCCAACCGCGAGCCTGCCTCTGGCCACCCACTGTGCCATTCGGGCGCTGGTGCCTGTGCCGCAGGGGGATCTGTCGATCGCCCGGTCACCATAAAACACCGCATTGCGGGCATGGGCTCCCGGTTGCGTCGGCTGCCCCGTCCACATCACATGACTGGCACCGCGTACAGTTGAATCTAGCGGGTGGACGCAATCCACGACCTTGTTGATCGCCTCTCGCACCTTGGGTGAGTAATACAGCACCTGATCGGCGCTAAAGGCTTCCAACCCAGGGAAGTTGGCCTGGGGATCGACAATGGTGTAGTAGTTGCCGCCATAAGACACATCCACCGTCAACTCTCCCAAGCCTTCCACTTCTATTGTGATATCCCTGTGCGCCAGATAACTGGCGACATTATAGATACGAACTTTCTCCACCTTGTCGCCATTTTGTTGGTAGTCGATACGAATTTGCCCGGCGGGTACGTCGAGGATCAGCTGGCCCGGAGTTTTTGGCTTGAGCAGGCCGTGTTCGATGGCGCTGGTCACCGTGCCTATGGTGCCGTGGCCGCACATAGGCAGGCAGCCACTGGTCTCGATAAACAGGATGGAGGCGTCGGCCTGGGCGCTGCAGGGAGGGTAGAGGATGGAGCCCGACATCATCGAGTGTCCTCTGGGCTCGAACATCAGCGCCTGGCGGATCCAGTCATGGTGGGCCAGAAAATCTTGTCGTTTCTCGCTCATGGTTGCGCCTTGCAGGGCCGGGTATCCCCCTGCCACCAGCCGTACCGGATTGCCGCAAGTGTGTGCGTCTATACAGAAAAAAGTGCCTTCACGCATGGTTTATCTCTCCTTGTACTGTCATGGACTAATGAGATCCAGATCGGGTTTTTGAATATGAGTATTCAAGAACTCTGGCGTCCAGATATAAATTGTATATTTTATACAATCAAGGAATTTGGTGAAGGGATAGTCAGATGCAAGACCTGAATCACGATTTGGTGGTTATTGGTGGTGGAATTATCGGCGTTACCTGTGCCTGGCAACTGACCCAGGCGGGTTACAAGGTATTGCTGCTGGAGAAGGACGCAATCGGGCGGGGTGCCTCATTCGGCAATGCCGGCCATATCGCTACCGAGCAGGTCTTGCCGCTGGCTTCGCCTGCGGTGTTGCGGCAGCTACCACGCATGCTGCTGGATCCGCTGGGGCCCCTGCACCTGGACTGGCGCTACCTGCCCCGCATTGCGCCCTGGCTGTGTAGGCTGGTGGCCAACATGCGTCCTCAAACGCAGCGCACCAGCAGTGCCGGATTGCGTCTGTTGAATGAAGCAAGCCTGCCGGCCTGGCGGCAGCTGTTGCAATTGGCGGGATTAAGCCAACTACTGAAGGATGCTGGCTCTCTGCTGGTGTGTGAAAGCGACTCGGCGTTTGCCGAACTGCATCATCATCTTGAGGTACTGAGTAAAATCGGCGTCGAGGCCGAACCCTGGTCGACGTCTCGGTTGCACCAGCAGGTGAGCGGACTGGTGCCGACGGTCAAGGGCGGCCTGTTTTTCCCTGACACCGCTCATGTGACCGATCCCTATCGGCTGGTCAGACAGCTGTTTGAGCAGGCACAAGCCAAGGGGCTGGAGCAGCGGCGGGCCGAGGTACACGGCGGACGCTGGTTGGCCGATGGCATTGAGCTGCACACCAGCAGCGGACCTCTGTCTGCGAAACGGGTGCTGATTGCGGCCGGTGCCTGGGCTGCACCTCTGGTCAAGGATTTGACTGGCATCAGGGTGCCCCTGGATACCGAACGTGGCTATCACATGATGCTGCCGGGTGAGCTTGAACGGCTGCCGATGGCCGTCAGCTCCTTCGAGCGCAAATTCATCATGACCCCCATGTCGGGCGGATTACGCCTGGCGGGGACGGTAGAGTTCGCAGGCCTGCAACGAGCGCCTGACTATCGGCGGGCCTGGGGGCTGGTTCGCCATGCAAATGCTCTGTTTACGCAGCAGTTGGCTGTGCGGGACGCCACGCCCTGGATGGGATGTCGTCCCTCCCTGCCCGACTCACTGCCGGTCATCGACCGACTCGGCCCGCAAGGCCGGTTGTTGCTGGCCTTTGGCCATCATCATCTGGGACTGACGCAAGCGGCCATCACTGCCCAATTAATTCTGAGCCTGCTGTCGGGTAATGTTCCCGAGCTCAATCCAGTTCCCTTCCGTTTGGCACGGTTTGGAAAACTTCCACCCTCACATACCTTGCATAACACCGTTTGCCTGCCCGGTTCAGAGTCTTGACCGGATCAAGGCAACAACAGGAGAAAGTATATGGATATTACTCAGCAAACTCCGTCGGCCCGGGTGCGCCTGCCCAACAAGTTTGAAGTGTTGGGTCTGCTGGCAGCTTTTATCGGCGTCATGTATTTATTTCTGAACGTGTGGGCCCTGCCCATACAACTGGCACTGTTCGTGTCCTGGTTCCTGGTTATCGGGCTTGGTGTTCGTTTAGGGCTAGGCTATGAAACCATTCAGAAAGGCTTGTTGAAAGGGATCCACAACGGTATGGAAGCCGTGCTGGTGCTGATCACCGTGGGTGCGCTGATCGGCACCTGGATCGCCGGGGGCATAGTGCCCAGCATCATCTATTACGGCCTGTCGGTCATGAGCCCCAGCATCTTTCTGTTTGCGGCCTTTATTATCTGCGCCCTGACCTCGCTGGCCACAGGTACTTCCTTTGGTACCGCGGGTACCGCTGGTATTGCCATGATGGGCATAGGCTACAGCTTCGGCATTCCGATGCCACTGGTAGCCGGCGCGGTTATTTCCGGTGCCTATGTGGGTGACAAGCTGTCTCCCTTGTCCGACACCACGGTAATGACGGCATCCCTGTGTCGGGTTGATCTGATCGACCACATCAAGTCCATGTTGTATGTCAGTGCTCCTTCCGCTTTGATTGCCAGCCTGCTGTTCCTAGGGGTGGGCTACTTCTATGTTGACGGGGCCGTCGACACCAGCCGGGCAGATGCGGCCATGGTGGCCCTGGCCGAGCAGTTCAACATCAGCTGGTACCTGTTATTGCCGACGGTGGCGGTGATTACCCTGCTGGCTATGCGCAAGCCGTCCATTCCGGTGATCAGTTTCGGCGCTGTGCTGGGCATTGTCTGTGCCGTGCTGTTCCAGGATATGGCGGCGTTGGATGCGGTCAACACCGCCTATTTCGGCAATGCCATGAGTTCAGATGTCGACTTCCTCAACACCCTGCTGAATCGCGGCGGTATCGAGTCCATGTTCGGTGTTATCGCCCTGGTGCTGTTTGCGCTTGGACTGGGCGGACTGATGGATCGCATTGGTATTCTGACCGTTATCTGTAACGGTTTCCTGTCCTGGGCCAACAATGCCGGCAGACTGACCTTGTCGACCCTGCTGGGTGGTTTCTTCGGTAACTTCTTCGGTGGTGCGGCCTATGTGTCGCTGATCACCGCCAGCACCATCACCGAGAAAAACTATGACAAGCAGGGTATCGACCGTCGGGTACTGTCCCGTAACGCTGAGGCCGGCGGTACTGTGACCACGCCCATGGTGCCCTGGTCCGATGGTGGTGTCTTTATGGCCACCACCCTGGGAGTCAGCACCCTCAGCTATCTGCCGTTCCTCTGGTTCCATTTCCTGGTGCTGATCATTTCGCTGATTTACGGCTACGCCAACATTGCGGTCTGGCGCACCACTGCGACCAGCCCGCAGCCTGCCGCTGAATCCGAAGACAGCCTGGCGCTGGCAAAGGCGTCTTCATAACCCCTTTTTGTCGCTCGTTTTTTCGGGCCTGTGCTCAGGCCCTTTTATCACGATAAGGATATGCATAATGAAAATTGAAGGTGTAATGGTTCCGGTTGTTACTCCGTTCGCTCAGGACGGTCAGATCGATTACCCGGCGCTGACGGCGCTGCTGGCCCACCAACTGGACGCCGGCGTTACTGGTATCGTCGCCTGCGGCACCACTGGCGAGTATTACGCCCTGAGCCAGGCCGAGCGCCGTGAGCTGATGGCCTTTATCGCCAGGGAAGTGGGTGACAAGGCGCTGCTGGTCGCCGGTGTTAACGACACCCACTCGGCGGGATCCATTGCCAAGGCGCGGGAGGCGAAGGAGCTGGGCTATCAGGCGCTGATGCTGGCTCCCCCCATCTACTGTCTGCCGGAGCAGGACGAAATTATCGCCCATTACCAGACCGTGAGCCGCGAAGTGGACATGCCCATCATCATGTACAACTTCCCGGCCCGTTCCGGCGTGGAGATTGGCATCGAGGCGGTCAAGGTGCTGGCCCGGGATCCCAATATCGTCGGCATCAAGGAAAGCAGTGGCGATTTCACCCGTGCCATCACCCTGCTCAACCTGGGACTGGAAGACTTCGAAGTGGTCTGTGGTTCCGATGACCAGGGCGCCGATTACCTGTTCTGGGGCGCCCGCTCCTGGATCGGTGGTGGCGCCAACTATCTGGCCGCCGATCACGTCAACATGATCGAAGCGGCCAAGGCCGGCGACTGGCAGCAGGTAAGGAGCATCATGGCTCGCATCCTGCCTGTGCTGCAGAACATGGAATCCGGTGGCTATAACCAGAAGGCCAAGCTGGGCTGCGGCCATATCGGTTATCCGGTGGGTCCGGTCAGGGCGCCCCTGTATCCAGTGAGCCGGCAGGATGAAGAGGATTTTCTGGCCCTGCTGACCCAGGCGCTGAAATAAGGAGGCTGACATGTCAGTACAAGTGCAAAACGTCTTTGCCAGGGCCAGGCAGGGAGAACTGCGGGCCGAGGCCATCATCGTCGGTTATACCCCCGGTAATCAGACCCTGGAGACCCGGGATCCTTTTGATGAATCGGTTATTGGTCAGGTTGAAGCCTGTACCGAAGAGCAGGTGAACTTGGCGGTGGCTGCCGCCCGGGCCAGCTTTGAGCAGGGCGAGTGGCGCAAGCTGGCTCCGGCCGATCGCAAGCAACGGATGCAGGCCTGGATCGCGTTGCTGGAGCAACATCGGGAAGAGCTGGCGGCACTGGATTGTGTCGATGGCGGCAAGCCGATCACCGAATGTCTGAATACCGATATTCCGGAAACCATCAATACCCTGGCCTGGTACGCAGAAGCGGTAGACAAGGTATTCGGCAAGGTGGCGCCGACCGGGGATGACATCCTAGGGCTGGTGGTCAACGAGCCCATCGGTGTGGTGGCCGCCGTGCTGCCCTGGAACTTTCCGGCGCAGATGTTCGCCTGGAAGGTGGGGCCGGCTCTGGTGACCGGTAACTCGGTGATAGTGAAACCGGCCGAACAGACCTCCCTGAGTGCCTGGCGCATGGTGCAGCTGGCCCATCAGGCGGGGATCCCGGAGGGAGTACTGCAGCTGGTAACCGGGCTGGGTGAGCAGACCGGTATGCCGCTGGGCCTGCATCCGGATGTGGATATGGTGTCTTTCACCGGTTCGACCGAGGTTGGCCGTCTGTTTCTGCAGTACTCGGCCCAGAGCAACCTGAAAGAAGTGGTGCTGGAATGTGGTGGCAAGAGCCCGCAGCTGGTGTTCGATGACGTGGAAGATCTGGATGCCATCGTTGACGATGTGCTGGCGGCGGCCTTTTGGAACATGGGTGAAAACTGCAGTTGCGGATCCCGCCTGCTGGTGCAGAAGGGCATCAAGGAGCCCCTGCTGGACAAGCTGTGTTCCCGTTTGTCCGGCTGGAAGCTGGGTGATCCCAAGGACGCGGATACCAAGGTTGGCCCCATGGTAGAGCCGGTTCACTTCAGCAAGGTGAAGGCCATGGTTGAGCAGGCCAGAGAGCAGGGGGCCCGGTTGCGTTACGGCGGCAATACCCCCGACCTGGGGGCCGGCCTGTTTGTGGAGCCGACCATTTTCGATGACGTCCGGTCTGACATGACCCTGTTCCGGGACGAGGTGTTCGGCCCGGTACTGGCGGTAACCGAATTCACCAGCGAAGAAGAGGCGGTGTCGTTGGCCAACCAGACCCAGTACGGCCTGGCCGCCTCCCTCTATACCAGCAATATTGGGCGGGCCCATCGGGTTTCCCGGGCGTTGAAGGCGGGCACCGTTTCCATCAACTGCTTCAGCGAAGGTGATATTACCACCCCCTTCGGCGGTTACGGTCAGTCCGGTTTTGGCGGTAGAGACAATGGCCTGGAGGCCATGGAGCAATATCTGCAAAAGAAAACCATCTGGTATAACCAGAAGTGAATACATAATTAACAGCGTGGTGCCAATACAAACTGGCACCACGCAAGTTCCTATATGTAAAGGTTATTTGTTTCTTGTTGTTAACGCGTGAACGTTTATTGTCATACGGTTGCTTTTTTATTTCACTGATAAAGATAATAGAGGGATCTAAATGAAAAGGTTATTGGGATTGTCAGTTTTCTCAGCATTTTTTTTATCTACAGGGTCAGCGCACGCTGCAAAAACACTGGTCTATTGCTCGGAAGGTAGTCCGGAAATATTTAATGCTGCCTTGGTGACATCTGGTACAACTCTGGATGCAAGCTCAAGACAAATATATAACAGGCTGGCTGAGTTTGAAACTGGAACTACAAATGTTATTCCTGGTTTGGCCGAGAGTTGGTCGGTAAGTGATGATGGAAAGGAATATACCTTCTTTTTGCGTAAGGGGGTTAAGTTTCATACGACAAAGTATTTTTCACCCAGCCGTGATTTTAATGCAGATGATGTGCTTTTCACCTTTAATAGACAGTTGCAAAAAGAACACCCATATCACACCGTCAATGGAGGGACATATGAGTATTTTGAGGGTATGGGCATGGGGGAACTTATTAAAGATATTGTTAAGGTAGATGACTATACGGTTAAATTCATACTTAACCGGCCTGAATCCCCATTTATCGCCAACCTAGCAATGGACTTTGCATCTATCACATCTGCTGAATATGCGGAGCAGCAAGCGGCGGCTGGTGATAAAGAAACTTATGATCATCTCCCAGTAGGAACTGGCCCCTTTCAGTTTGTGAACTATAAGAAGGATGCAGTAATTCGTTACAAGGCTAATCCCGATTACTTTAAGGGCAAGACGCCAATAGATAAACTGATTTTTGCCATCACACCTGATTCAACAGTCCGTTTTCAAAAGCTGAAGTCCGGTGAGTGTCATGTAACATTGAATCCTAATCCAAATGATTTGGATGAAATGAAGAAAACAGATGGTTTGACGGTGTTGCAGCAGGAAGGCTTGAATGTCGGGTACCTTGCATACAATAATGACAAGCCTCCCTTTAATAACCCAGAGGTAAGGCGTGCTCTCAACATGGCAATTAATAAGAGCGCTATTATTGAATCTGTGTTTAATGGTGTAGCTCAAGTTGCCAAAAACCCCATCCCACCGACCATATGGTCTTACAATGAAAACACTGTTGATGATCGGTATGACCCTGTAGCAGCAAAGACAATTCTAGAAAGTGCAGGCGTCACCAATTTGAAAACGAATATATGGGCCATGCCGGTACAGCGCCCATATAACCCCAATGCTCGACGTATGGCTGAAATGATCCAGGCGGACTGGAAAAAGGTGGGGATAGATGCAGAGATAGTCACCTACGAGTGGGGAGAGTATCTTAAACGCTCCAATAACGGTGAGCATGATACCATATTACTAGGGTGGACTGGTGACAATGGAGATCCAGACAACTTTATGAATGTACTGCTTAGTTGTGAGGCGGCTAAGGCTGGCGCCAATAGAGCTCGGTGGTGTAATGCAGATTTTGACGATCTTTTGATGAAGGCCAAGCAGTCTTCAAATGTCGAGGAACGCACCAAATTATATGAAAAAGCCCAGTTGATATTCAAGGAGGAGGCCCCGTGGGCAACCATAGCACACTCTCTTGTGTCTCAGCCTGTTCGTAATGAAGTGAAGAATTTCAAGATTGATCCCTTAGGTGGAAATTACTTTTACGGTGTAGATCTGAAAGAATAGATTGGTGTCTTTAAGCTCCGTTGTTCTCTGTAGTGACAATGGAGCTGCTTTAATTTTAAATGGGTTCATAATATCCCCTGTTAGGGAGATTGATTACTATGCTTGGTTTTATCTTACGTAAGTTGCTAATAATAATCCCCACATTTATTGGTGTTACGCTGGCTTCATTTTCATTTATTCGCCTTATTCCCGGTGATCCTATTTTGGTTATGGCAGGGGAGCGAGGTGTATCTGCAGAGCGATATGCTGAGCTGGCGGCCAGGTTTGGCTATGATCAACCTTTGTATATTCAGTACTTTGATTATGTTGCTGGTTTGTTACAGGGTGACTTTGGTACGTCATTAATCTCTAAAAAACCTGTGCTGCATGAGTTTTTCTCACTATTTCCTGCCACAGTTGAATTGTCTTTATGTGCGTTATTATTTGCTTTGGCTATAGGTATACCGGCAGGTGTTATTGCTGCAGTAAAAAGGGGATCTATTTTTGATCATGGCCTTATGGCAATATCGCTGACAGGTTTCTCCATGCCTATATTTTGGTGGGCATTACTGTTAATTGTTTTTTTCTCGGGAAACCTTGGCTGGACACCTGTATCCGGTCGTCTTAGTGTCGAGTACTGGGTCGATGATATAACAGGATTCATGTTAATTGACAGCTTACTCAGTGATGAAGAGGGGTCTTTTCGTTCAGCACTTCACCATCTCATTCTTCCTACCATCGCTCTGGGTACCATACCAATGGCTGTTTTTGCTAGGCAGACACGCTCGGCGATGCTGGAAGTGATGGGAGAAGATTATATTAAAACGGCACGAGCAAAAGGGTTAAGCTCGTACCGAATTACTGTCAAACATGCCTTGCGGAATGCACTTATCCCTATCCTTACCGTCATTGGACTATCAGTGGGTGTATTACTTGCGGGAGCTATTCTGACTGAAACTATTTTCTCCTGGCCGGGAATTGGAAAGTGGATGGTCGACTCTGTTTTTCGTCGGGACTACCCAGTCATTCAGGCGGGTTTATTGTTAATCGCTGGAATAATGATGCTTGTCAATCTGAGTGTTGACCTATGTTATGGAATAATTGACCCTAGAATCAGACAGCAGAGATAAAAAATGACTACTTTGACAGCCTCAAGTGAAAATGTAGGATGGAAGTTGTTGGTAATTAACTTCTGGCATCAGTTTAAAAAGAATAAAGGTGCCATGATCGGTCTTTACTTCATGATGGGTATCATGTTGCTGGCGTTGTTTGCCGATCTTATTGCTCCTCATTCTCCTATTGAACAATTTCGTGACCATATATTACTTCCCCCGGCATGGCAGGAGAGGGGAAACTGGAGCTTTATTCTAGGCACTGATGCTGTTGGTCGTGATCAGTTATCTCGACTTATCTTTGGTGCTCGTTACTCTTTTTATATTGGTTTTATTGTTATTGGTATATCCCTTTTTTTCGGTGTGATACTGGGTATCATGGCCGCTTTTTTCAGAGGGTCTATCGATAACCTGATAATGAGAGTAATGGATATACTGTTGGCCTTCCCGAGCCTGCTCTTTGCTCTTGTATTGGTAGCCATACTTGGTCCCAGTTTGACCAATGCTATGATAGCGATTGCCATTACCTATATGCCCCATTTTGTTCGTATATCCAGGGCTCAGGCTATATCAGAGCTTAATAAAGATTATGTTTTAGCTAGTCGTACCATGGGGGCGGGGGTTGGTCGTTTGATGTTTATTAATGTTTTGCCAAATTGTACTGCTCCCCTCATCGTGCAAGCTACATTAAGTTTTTCAACCGCTATTCTGGATGCCGCGGCTTTGGGCTTTCTCGGTATGGGAGCTCAGCCGCCAGCACCAGAGTGGGGTACCATGCTGGCAGACTCAAGGGAATTTATACTTAGTGCTTGGTGGTTGATTACTTTGCCTGGAGTAACAATCCTTGCAACTGTGCTTTCTATTAACCTGATTGGTGATGGCTTGCGAGATGCACTGGATCCTAAGATGAAACGTTCAATTTGAAAAATATCCTAATGACGAAAAGAGAGTGTTGTTATGAGTAAAAAAGCTGTCTTAAGTATACGTGATTTGGATATTGCTCTGCCGAGTGATGCCGATCGTGCCTATGCGGTGGAAAGTGTAAGTTTCGATGTGTTTCCCGGTGAAATTCTCTGTATTGTCGGTGAGTCAGGTTCAGGGAAATCCATGTCCTCCAATGCGATTATGGGGCTGCTCCCTGCTCCTCATGTAAAAGTTGTTCGTGGCAGCATCTTGCTAGAAGATAAAAATTTGTTGGATCTAAGTGAACAGCAGATGCAACAGGTACGTGGCAGCCGCGTTGGCATGATTTTTCAAGAACCGATGACTGCACTTAACCCAGTAATGAAGGTTGGTGAACAACTTGAAGAGGTGCTGCTGGCTCATGGTCGTTACAATCAGATAGAGCGCAAAGAGAAAGTTATCGAAATGCTGAAAGACGTAGGTCTGCCAGAGCCGGATGTGATTGGAAAAAGTTATCCCTTTTCACTTTCTGGCGGTCAGCGTCAACGAGTGATGATTGCAATGGCCCTGGCGTTGGAGCCGGCAATACTAATAGCGGATGAACCCACTACTGCTCTGGATGTGACGACTCAGGCTCAGATACTTAAACTAATAAAAGATCTGCAGGCCAAAAAAGGAATGGGTGTAATTTTTATTACTCATGATTTTGGTGTTGTTGCCGAAATTGCAGATCGAGTTATTGTGATGCAGAAAGGGAAAATGGTTGAAATAGGATCCGCAGAAAAAGTTCTGAATAACCCTCAGCATGAATACACTCGTAAACTTATTTCCTCTGTCCCTAAACTGCAACCAAGAAAAGTAAATGTTGATGAGTCAGAGGTGGTTATTAGTGTTCGAAACCTTTGTAAAACATATACAACCAAAGGCGGTTTTTTTGGAAATCCAGGACGAACTGTTAGTGCATCAAAAAATATATCATTTGATATAATGAAAGGCGAAACATTGGGGCTCGTTGGCGAATCCGGGTCAGGAAAGTCTACCGTCGGGCGCTCTATTATCAGATTACATGATACAGATAGTGGAGAAGTTATATTTAACGGAGAAAATATTCTGGGACTAAGTCCCAAAAAAATGATGCCAATACGCCAGCAAATACAGATGATTTTCCAAGACCCATATGCCTCTTTAAACCCAAGAAGAAAAGTGGGTGACATTTTATCCGAAGGGCCGGTTATTCACGGTGAAAATAAACATTCAGCTTATAATCGAGCAAAAGAATTACTACAGCTGGTGGGCCTGGATGAGTCAGCATTGAAGCGTTATCCCCATGAGTTCTCTGGTGGTCAACGTCAAAGGATTGGCATTGCCAGGGCTTTGGCTATGCAGCCGAAACTTATTATCGCAGATGAGTCTGTTTCGGCGCTGGATGTTTCAGTTCAAGATCAAGTGCTAGAGCTGCTAGATATGATAAAGAAAAAAATGCATTTATCTATGTTGTTTGTTACTCATGATCTACGTATTGCTGCAAAGGTCTGTGATCGAATTGCAGTGATGAAGCTGGGTGAGATAGTTGAATATGGCACTACAGAGGAGGTATTCAACTCACCCAAGCACAGCTATACAAAGTTACTTTTGAGTTCAATACCAGGAAAAAGTTGGGATATGGTTGCATCTTCAGAATGCGAATTTGGCTCTTTTCCTGCTTAGTGTTAACTTTGTATTTTTTAATGAAATTACCATAAGGGTGTTATATGACAATTGGGGTCGGTGGATCTAGCTTCGAATACGAGTTGGATAAATTAAGTGATATGACGGCGGGAGTAGAGCCGATAATTATCGAAGAGTACCAGGCTCGAATAAAAAAGGCCCAGCGTTTGATGCAGGAGCAGGGTATTTCTGTTACTTATATTAATGCAGGCACTAATCTTTATTACTTCACTGGAACTCGCTGGAGTGCCAGTGAGCGCATGGTTGGTGCTTTCCTTCCTGCACAAGGGGAACCGTTCTATATTGCACCTCATTTTGAATTGGATACCTTGAAACAGTTTATGCTGATAAAGGGGGAAGTAATAACGTGGCAAGAGCATGAGTGCCCTTATGCTCGAAGTATTGAAGCCCTCCATTATATGGGTATACATGAAGGTAAGCTAGGAATTGATGAGTCAACGGCGTTCTTCATCAGTAACGGTCTGGATACTCAGGCAAGTGATTTCGAGTTGGTGAGTGCTAAAGACATTACCGCTGGCTGTAGATCGATTAAGTCTTCAGCCGAGATCGCTTTGATGCAGCGGGCCAAGGATATGACGCTGGAGGTACACAAAGCGGTAGCCAGAATATTATATGAAGGCATCAGTACTCAGGAGGTAATAAAATTTATAGATTTGGCTCACCGGAAGGTTGGTGCTCCAGGTGGATCTTATTTCTGTATTGTTTTATTTGGTAAAGACTCCTCATTTCCACATGGTGTAAAGAGCCCCAAAGCACTTGAAAAAAATGATGTGGTACTCATAGATACAGGCTGTCAACTTGAGGGATATATATCCGATATTACACGTACTTATGTTTTTGGTACGCCTAATCAGCGTCAACGAGAAATGTGGGAGCTTGAAAAGTCGGCACAAGAGCATGCCTTTCAGGCTGCTCGTATCGGCGCGCCCTGTGCAGCTGTTGATATTGCTGCCAGAAATTATCTGGCCAGCCAGGGAATGGGACCGGGTTATCAAACTCCGGGTTGCCCTCATAGAACCGGTCATGGGATTGGCCTAGATATCCATGAGTGGCCATATCTTGTTAGGAGTAATCAAACATCACTGGCTGCGGGTATGTGTTTCTCTAATGAACCTATGCTGGTTGTTCCTGATGAGTTTGGTATCCGCTTGGAAGATCATTTCTATATGACCGAAGACGGCCCTAGGTGGTTTACTCAGCCATCGGCATCAATCGATGATCCATTCGGATATGAGCAAGAATTGTCCTGATTATGTAGATTTTTACTTGACAGAGTGAGGGGGACGTAGCCATCCTCATCATATGATTTGGGTGTAGTGACCCCACCGAATTTTAGCAATGCTTCGTTCATTGGGCACAATCAGTCAATGAACGCACCGGCAGTGAGCTGATAGCCATCGACGGCAAGACCTTGCGGGGCCAACCTGCTGCAAGCAGAGATGCGCAAAAGGGTATGATTAAGAAGATAAGGATGCTGGGTATACGAAAGCGAAAAGATTTAAGCCTTACTGATATAGCCAGGTGGATAAATCCAATCATAACCGGTTGGATAAATTACTACGGCTGTTTTTATCGCTCAGAGTTATATAGAGTCTTTCGTCAAATCAACATAGCGTTGGTTTGGTGGGCAAGACATAAGTATAAGAAGCTTCAGCGGCGAAAACGAGGGCAGGAAAATTTATGGATAATATTGCTGATACTCATTGCCACCTGTTCGCGCATTGGCGAGGAGGAATGAAAGGAACGATGGTTTAATGGGGGGCGAACGAGCCCATAGGCTCACGTTCCGTTCTGCGAGGGGCTGTGGGGGAAGTTCCCACGGTCTACTCTCCTGTCAATGAAGGAAGACAACTGCCCCATTTATCGCAAGAATGCCGCCGAAATCCTGGCTGGCTTCCGGCACATGGCGCTGAACATGCTATGTTCTGATACCTCGAAAAAGGCCAGTATCAGGCGAAAACAGAAGATGGCAAGCATGAACAGTGCTTACCTGGAAAAAGTGCTTATTGCCGGGCCAGCATCGCTGGGCAAAAATTAAGCACTCATGCTCTCACCCTGCTATGGTGAGGCAGTTAAAAGTAGGCATAAAATATGACTGTATCAATAGGCTGTGTAATCCTTGGGTTGAACAATGATTACACGGATGCGATTTCTTCCTCAGTCAGATGTCGCCACTGTCCGGGCGCCAAGGTATCGTCCAGTGTGATATGCCCAATCTGCAACCGGTGCAGGCTCACTACCTTGTTGCCGACGGCGGCGAACATGCGCTTCACCTGATGGTATTTGCCTTCCTGTATGGTCAACAGCACCCGGGTGGGGGTGATGACTTCCAAGGTGGCGGGCAGGGTGGCTTTTTCTTCGCCATGGAGCATCAGGCCTGCGGTAAAGCGTTCGGCCACATTCTCTGCCAGTGGTTCGTCCAGATCCACCCGATAGACCTTGCTACAGGCTTTTTTCGGTGAGCGGATGCGGTGTGACCATTGGCCGTCATCGGTCAGCAGCAGCAGACCTGTGGTGTCCACATCCAGACGACCGACACACTGTAATTCCCGTTGCAGCTCCTCGGGCAGCAGTCGTAGTACGCAGGGATAATCTTCGTCCTGGGTGGCGCTGATATAACTGGCGGGTTTGTGCAGCATGATATAGCGGGGAGAGCTCAGCGTGAGTAACTTCCCTTGGTAACGAACCGCCTGCTTGTCAATCTGCATGTCGCCTTTTTTTACTATCACACCGTCTACTTCAACCTGCCCCTTATGGAGGGCCTTCTTGGCAAAAGAGCGGGTCAAATCGGTGGTTTCCGAAAGAAATCTGTCGAGACGCATTACACTTCCAATGTTGTTAGCAACCTTGTTGCTGTTGATGTAATAGGGCAACAATATCATCAGCTGCCGCGAGGATGTGGCGGCCCAGCAGAGCGCAGGCTGCCGGTATGTCGCCTGCCCGGCACAGCTCCAGTAATTCCCGGTGCTCTGCCTCTGCTTTTGCTACGCCGGCGGCATGCAACAGATGAATACGTATGTAACGGTCTGACTGGGTATTCAACTGAGTTATCAGCGCCATGGTTTCCGGCTTGTCTGCCGGAGCGTATAAGGCCCGATGGAAAGCAAAATTATAATCGCTCCAATGATCGATACGGCTGGAGGTATCGAGCATATGATCCAGCTCGACCAGCATAGCTTCAGCATTATCGAGTTGCTCCGTGGTCATCCTGGGGATGGCTGCAGCAAGGATATGGCATTCGAGCAATACCCGTAACTCGAACAGTTCCAGGATCTTGGGGGCTGACAGCTCGGTGGCGTAGGCACCCTTGTGGGCCTCGAATTCCACCAGGCCTTCCGCCTCCAGGGTAAGCAAGGCTTCCCGGACCGGTATCCGGCTGACGTTGAATTCCTTTGCCAAGGCATCCTGGCGCAGGGCCGAGCCGCCTTTTATTTCGCCGCGCAGAATTTTGGTTCTGATGGCGTCGGCCACAAATTGCGTTCTGGTTTTGTGCATATCATTCCTGGCAAAGGTAGTGTCGATAGGGTGGTGATTATGCTTGCTCGTCTGTGGGCATGATTTCATTATCGCCCTGCAGCAGCCATTCGGTGAGGACTTCCCTGGCCCGGTCGACGCCGGTGCCCTTGAGGGAGCTGAACGCTTCCACCCGGATGTTGCCGCCGAACACGGCCACCGCTTCGCGCACCTTGAGCACTTCCGCCTTGCGGGCGCCGGACTTGAGCTTGTCGCACTTGGTTAGCAGCGCCAGCACCGGCAGTCCGGAGTCGCTGGCCCACTGCAGCAGTTGCTGGTCGATGTCCTTCAGCGGATGGCGGATGTCCATCAGCACCACCAGGCCCTTGAGGCTGTCCCTTTTCTGCAGGTATTCCGACAGCGCCGCCTGCCACTTCAGCTTCATCTCTTCCGGCACCTTGGCGTAGCCGTAGCCGGGCAGGTCGATCAGCCGCTTGCCTTCGCTCAGCTCGAACACGTTGATCAGCTGGGTGCGGCCCGGGGTTTTACTGGTCCGTGCCAGGCTTTTCTGCTGGGTGATGGTGTTGAGGGCGGACGATTTGCCGGCGTTGGAGCGACCGGCAAAGGCTATCTCTACGCCGGTGTCGGCCGGCATCTGGTTGATGTTGGGCGCGCTGGTAATAAAGCGGGCGGTATTAAAATTTATCTGCTTGTTATCCAATATGAAATCCCCGGGGTTCTGAACCCGCCTTGCTTACTTTCTCGCAAAATCGTGTAGAATGGTGCCGTTTTTTAAGTCGCATTGTAACATGCCCTCGCCGGTATGTGATCTGGAAGCTCTTACAACGAGAAGTCGGAACGTCATGAAAAAAATTGTTTTCACGCTAGCCTTAATGCTCGGAGTGGTCGGCACAGCGCAGGCCCAGGGCGATGCCGAAGCCGGCAAAGCCAAAGCCGCCACCTGTGTGGCCTGTCATGGTAACGATGGCAACAGCCCGACCGATATGTACCCTAAAATCGCCGGTCAGCACGCTTCCTACCTGGAAAAGCAGCTGGTTGAATTCAAGGCCGCCGCCACCGGTGGTGTGGGCCGTGCCAACGCCATCATGGCCGGCATGGTGATGGGCCTGTCCGAGCAGGACATGGCCGACCTGGCCGCCTACTACGCCAGCGAAGCCATTACCCCGGTCGCCACCCCCGAAGAGGTGATCGAGGCCGGTGAGGCCCTGTACCGCGGTGGCGACCTGGAGCGCGGCATTACCGCCTGCATCGCCTGCCACAGCCCGCGCGGCGAGGGCCTGGAGTCCGCCAAGTTCCCGCGCCTGTCCGGCCAGCACCCGGCCTACATCAAGGCCCAGTTGCAAGCCTTCCGCAGCGGCGAGCGCGACAACGATCCCAACGGCATGATGCGCGACATCGCCAAGAAGCTGACCGACGCAGACATCGAAGTCCTGTCCCAGTACGTGGCGGGCCTGCGCTAAGCGCTTATCATCCAGGGGGGCCCGTGCCCCCCGGTTTTTCCGGTTCCTGCATGTCCGTTCGGTCGCAAGACGTTTCCTGCCCCCTCTGTGAGCATCCCCATACCTTTCCCTTCTGGGAGGACAAACAGCGCCGTTATGCCCGCTGCGAACGCTGCCGGCTGATCTTCGTCGAGCCTGGCTACCGGCTGGACGCGGCGGCGGAAAAAGCCATCTACGATCGGCATGAGAACCGGGTGGACGATGCCGGTTACCGGCGCTTTCTGAGCCGGCTGGCCGCCCCCCTGGTGGAGCGGCTCAGGCCCGGAAGCACCGGGCTGGACTTTGGTTGCGGGCCGGGGCCGGCCCTGGCCGCCATGCTGTACGAGGCGGGCTTTGCCACCACCACCTATGATCCCTACTATGCGGATTATCCCGAGCGGTTGGCGCAATGTTACGACTTTGTCACCTGTACCGAGGCGATAGAGCACTTTTACCAACCGGGGCGGGAATGGCGGCAACTGCTGGCCATGCTCGCACCCGGCGGCTGGCTGGGGCTGATGACCAAGCTGGCCCGCGACCAGGCGGCCTTCGCCAACTGGCATTACAAACAGGATCCCACCCATGTCAGCTTTTTCAGCCGGGACACCTTTCTCTGGCTGGCGGCACGGGACGGGCTCGGCATCGAATTCATCGGTGCCGATGTGATACTTCTGCACAAACCGGAGTCTGTATGACACGTATGAAAAAGACCCGCACCCCGGGTCAACTCGGTGCCCGCAAGGAAAGTCGGGAAAATGCCGAGCAAAGCAGGGAGCGCAAGCGCAAGGCCAAGCGCAAGGGGCTGGCCCCCGGCTCCCGCCACAATCAGGGCGGTGAATCCGGTGGCGGCGGTGCCGCCAGGGTGCAGAAGGATCCGCGCCTGGGCTCCAAAAAACCGGTGGCGTTGATCAAGGACGAGGCCAAGGCGGCGGCGGTCGCCAAGGTGGGAGTCGCGAGACCTAAGGCCCTGACTCCGGAGCAGGAACTGGAGCAACTGGAGAATAACGAGCGGCTCAACGCCCTGCTGGATCGGGTCGATGCCGGCGAAAAATTAGGCAAGGACGACGCGGCCTGGCTGGATCAGACCCTGGCCCGCCATCAGCAGCTGCTGGAGCAGCTCGGCCTGCTCGACGACGAGGACGAGGACGAGGAGCCGGAAGAAGGCGACGATCTCTGGATCCGCTTTATGGACGCGGACCTTGATCCCGCGCAATACCAGGATAAGGAAGATAAGTCATGATCTCACCCTGGCTGATGGCCGCCCTGTTGGGCGGCGTCATCATAGTGGGTCTGGCGGTGTACGCGGGAATCCTGCTGGCCCGGCTGAAGCAGCAGACGCAAAAGCGCGAACAGGCCATCCACCGGCGCAACAAGCGCATTCTCGACAGCATCCGGACCATCGCCATGGCGGTGCGCGACGATCAGTGCAACCTGTCGGAAGGGGCCATTCGCCTGACCAACCTGCTCAACACCCTGCAATTCAGCCGGCCGAAGGATTTTGCCCAGGACTATCCCGGCCTCTACGATCTCTATGACAGGGTCAAGGAGATGCCGACCCACGAGGCGCGCAAGCAGCTCAAGCGCAACGAACGCATGCGCCAGGATCTGCAGCGCGCTGGTTTCGAACAGGAGCTTGAGGCTCAGATAAAAATTGAGGTCGAACGGCTGGCCAGCCTGGAGCTGCCCGGTCGCTGACCCGGGGAGGAGGCAATGTCAGCAAGCATCGAGTGGGATCAGTCCCTCATCGAGAAATACAACTATTCGGGGCCCAGGTACACGTCCTACCCCACGGCCCTGGAATTCAACGAATCCTTCGGCATGGCCGAGTTCGAGGCCGCCGCCGGGCGCTATCCGGAACGGCCCCTGTCGCTCTACGTGCACGTGCCCTTCTGCCACAAGCTGTGCTACTACTGCGGCTGCAACAAGGTGATCACCCGCCACCAGGGCAAGGCCGACGTCTACCTGGACTACCTGGAGCGGGAAGTCGAGCGCCTGGCGCCTCTGTTCGCCGGCCGCACCGTGACCCAGCTGCACTGGGGCGGCGGCACCCCCACCTTTCTCACCGAACCGCAAATCCGCCGGCTGAACGGCCTGCTGCGCCGCCATTTCCGCTTCGCCGGGCGGGGCGAGTTCAGCATCGAGATCGACCCGCGGGAAATCGAACTGTCGGTGCTGGAGGTACTGAAGGAAGAAGGCTTCAACCGCATCAGCCTGGGGGTACAGGACTTCGACAAGGCGGTGCAGAAGGTGGTGAACCGGGAGCAGGACAACGACTTTATCAAGGCCCTGGTCAAACGCGCGGCCGAACTCGGCTTCGAGTCCACCAACCTGGACCTGATCTACGGCCTGCCGCTGCAGACCCCGGCCAGCTTCCGCCATACCCTGGAGCAGGTGGCGGCCATGAAGCCGGCCCGGCTGTCGGTGTTCAACTACGCCCACCTGCCCAGCCGCTTCGCCGCCCAGCGCAAGCTGAACGAGGCGGACATGCCCAGGCCCGCCCAGAAGCTGGCCATGCTGCAGGACACCATAGGCTACCTCACCGGCCAGGGCTACCAGTTTATCGGCATGGACCACTTCGCCCTGCCGGACGACAGCCTGGCGGTGGCCCAGCGCCGGGGCGAGCTGCACCGCAACTTCCAGGGTTACACCACCCAGGGCGACTGCGACCTGCTGGGGCTGGGGGTGTCCGCCATCAGCATGATCGGCGACGCCTATTCCCAGAACCACAAGGATCTCAAGCGCTACTACGGCCGGCTCGACCAGCTGGGCCACGCCCAGACGGTGGGCTATGCCCTGAACCAGGACGACCGGCTGCGCCGGGATCTGATCAAGACCCTGATCTGCAACTTCGAGCTGGAGGTCGCGCCCCTGGAGCGGACATACGGCATCCGCTTCGCCGACTACTTCGCCGAGGATATCGCGCTGCTGCAGACCTTCGTGGACGACGGCCTGGTGACGGTGGAGCCGGACGCCATCCGGGTGGCACCCAAGGGCCGGCTGCTGATCCGCAACATCTGCATGTGCTTCGACGTCCACCTGCGCCGCCAGGCCCGGATGCAGCAGTTCTCCCGGGTGATCTGAGCGGGAGGGGCGCCGACGGCTCAAGCATTATCGGACGAGGCCCTGACGATCAGCTCCGGGCTGGGGCCACGGACGATATCCGGGGCCGCCTTGCCGTTGATGTGCGCCAGCAGCAGGGAAATGGCCCGTGCCGACACTTCTTCCAGGTGCAGGTTGACCGCGGTCAGTGGCGGCTGGCACTTCTGTGCCCGCAGGCCGTCGTAGCGGGTGACCACCCTCACCTCTGCCGGCACCCTACGGCCGGCCTGTTGCAGCGCCCGGATGGCGCCCACGGCGAAGGCATCCACCGGGGCGCAGATGGCGTCCAGCGACGGGTGTTCGGCCAGCAGCCGGCGGCAGGCCTCGGCGCCGGCCTCTTCGCCGCCGGCTTCCTCGGCCTTGGCGATCAGGCAGGGCAGGCCGCGGGCGGCGGTGAAGTCGCGGTAGGCCTGCTCCACGTCCACGTAGGAGTGGCGCCGCTGCTGGCCGATCAGCAGGGCGATGTGGCGGGCCCCCTGGGCCGCCAGGTGTTCCAGCAACAGCCGGCCGGTGGCTCCGGCCTGCAGGTCCACGTAGGGCAGGGGGGGATCCGCTTCCGGCTGGCGGCCGATGGACACCACCGTGATGCCGCGCCGCCGCAGCTGGGTGACCTGGGGATCCTGGGCCACCGGCTCTATGATGATGGCGCCGTCCACGTCCAGCTCGTCCAGCAGCCCCCTGGCTTCCGCCAGCGGCGGCACCAGCACCAGGGCCAGGCCCTGCTTCAGTGCCGCCTCCGCCGCGGTGGCGGCGATTTCCATCATAAAGCCCAGGCGGGAAGGGCCGCCGGCCACCGCGAAGGGCATGGAGGAGAGCAGGGCGATGGAGTTGGTGCGGCCGGTGCGCAGACGCTGGGCCCGCAGGTTGGGGCTATAGCCCAGCAGGCGGGCCACGTCCTTGACCCGGGCCCGGGTCTGGGGATCCACCTGCCCCCGGTCGTTGAGGGCGTGGGAGACGGTGGTGCGGGACACGCCCGCCGCCTCGGCGACATCGGCGATGGTGAGGCGGCGCGGGCCGCCGTGTTTGGCTGAACTCATGGGGCCTCTGGGGGCTTATCGCGTATGCCGTCGAGTATACCCCCGGCCCCGGCCGGGAACCAAATCGATTCGGGTGCCGGCCCCGTCTCGGCCGGCCTGGCGAAAAAACCGGCTTGACAGGGAGCAGAACCTGGAATAACTTTTAACCAAATCGATTTGGGATTGTCGGTTGAGCGACCAAATCGATTCATCTCTGGAAACGTTGGCGAGAGATGGGAACCCGCGCCGGACATCATGGCGACGGGTTGTTTTTTATCCATCACCCAAATCGATTTGGGGGTGAGAGCAAGGAGCCGCCGGTACCCGCTGCCGGCGGCATATGGATGCAAGGAGAAGATCATGTCGGAAGTACACAAGGACGTCACCGCCCCGGTCGACGAAAAGCTGCCCCTGAAGACGCTGCTGGCGTTCGGATTGCAGCATGTATTGGTGATGGCGGCCTCGCCCATCGCCTCGGTGTTCCTGATGGCCACGGCGCTGGATTTTCCCCCGGAGCTGACCATCAATCTGCTGAGCGCCACTTTTATCATCTGCGGTATCGGCACCCTGCTGCAGTCCATCGGCTGGCGCGGCTTCGGCGCCCGGCTGCCGTTCATCATGCTGCCGGGCGGCGCGCCCATAGTGCTGTTCATCCTCATCGCCCAGCAGACCGACGTGGCCACCGCCTCGGGGGCGGTGATCCTGACGGCGCTGTTCTATTTCCTGGTGTTGCCCGTGTTCAAGAAGTTTTTGCGCTTCTTCCCCTCGGTGGTGGTGGGCACCATGCTGTTGCTGGTGGCCATCAACCTGGTGAAGATCTCGGGCTTCCTGATCGTCGGCAAGCCCGGCACCGAGGGCTTCGCCGCCCCGCTCAACCTGCTGCTGGCCTTCGCCACCATCGGCTTTACCGTGCTGTTCGCCCGGGTGCTGAGCGGCATGATGGGCCAGCTGGCGATCCTGCTGGGCCTGCTGGGCGGTACCCTGATGGCGGTGCTGTTCGGCGCCTTCCATGTCGAGCACCTGTCGCTGTTTCCCCTGTTCAGCCTGCCGTCGCTGCTGCCCTTCGGCATGCCCAAGTTCGATCTGCTGGCCTCGCTGCCGCTGATGATCTTCTGCATCATCTCCATGGTGGAGGCCACCGGCCAGACCATCGCCATCGGCGAGGTGGTGGACAAGAAGCTGGACCCGGAGAACGACGTGGCCAAGACCATCCGCGGCGACGCCGCCGTGTCCCTGCTCGGCGGTCTGTTCGGCACCTCGCTGATCATCACCAGCGGCGAGAACATCGGCGTGGTGCGGGCCACCGGCATCCGCTCCCGCTACGTCACCCTGGTCTCCGGCCTGATGCTGATCCTGTTCGCCCTGCTCGCGCCCCTGGCGCGGGTGATCCACGGCGTGCCCGAGGCGGTGGTCGGCGGTACCGGCCTGGTGGTGTTCGCCATCGTCGGCACCATGGGCATCGACATGCTGCGGCGGGTCGATCTGCGCCAGCATGCCAACATGTACGTGGTGTCGGTGGCGCTGGCGGTGGGCCTGTTTCCGATACTGGTGCCCGGCGTCTACAGCCAGTTCCCCTCCGGGCTGGCCTCCCTGCTGGGCAACGGCGTCGCCATGGGCGCCATCACCGCCGCCCTGATGAATGCCCTGTTCCACTACCTGGGCAAGGGGCCGGCGCCGGTCGCCGCGGCCGAAGACCACTCCCGGCTGCAGAGCCGCTGATCTACCCGGGCAGGCCTCGCGGCCTGCCCCAGCCAATAAAAGGACCATCATGAAGACGCAACTCAATCCCTCCCAGTTCGAACAACGCTGCCTGCTGGCGCCCGACTGGCTGCTGCTGGCGGACGGCCCGGTACGGGAGTACGCCATCCTGCTGGACGGTGAGCGCTTCGGCGCCGTCGGCCCCCTGGCCGAGCTGCAGGCGGCCCATCCGGAGCTGGCGGTGACCGCCCTGCCCGGCAAGCTGATCATGCCCGGTTTCGTCGATACCCACCACCACCTGACCCAGGCCTTCGGCAAGGCGCTGGTGTTCGGCGAGCCGTCGGAGATCTTCCGCCGGGTGTGGGTGCCCATGGAATCCGGCCTGAGCCCGGACATCCTCTACCTGACCGCCAAGCTGGCGGCGCTGGAGGCCCTGCGCGGTGGCTTCACCACCGTCTGCGACGCCGGCACCCGGGCCAGCGAGGGGCTGGACGCCATCGCCCGCGCCACCACCGAGGCGGGGCTGCGCTGCGTGCTGGGGCTGGTGTGCAACGACAGGCGTGGCAGCGAGGAACTGGCACCGGGGCCGATACTGGCGCGGGCCGAGCAACATATCGCCGGCTGGCAGGGCCAGCCGCTGGTGACCCCCTCGCTGGCCGTGCCCATCCCGGAGATCGCCACCGATGCCATGCTGCACCGGGTGTCGGCGCTCTGCGCCGAGGCCGGCATCCTGTTCCAGACCCACGTCAACGAACACCTGGTGGCGGTGGAGCGCTCCCTGGAGCAGCGCGGCCTGCGCCCGGTGGAGCACCTGCACCGGGCCGGGGCCCTGGGGCCCCAGGCGCTGCTCGCCCACGCCACCCTGCTCACCCCCGACGAGCTGATGCTGCTGCGCGACTCCGACAGCGCGGTCAGCTACAACCCGGTGGCCAGCGCCTGGAAGGGCAACGCCGTGGCCCAGGCCCAGCTGATGCACAGCCTGGGGATCCGCCTCGGCCTGGGTACCGACGGCACCCGCAGCGACGGCTTCCGGCTGCTGGACTACGCCGAGGCGGCCCAGCGTTTCGCCTTCGGCCTGGCGGTGGGGGACTCCTCCTGCGGCGGCGGCTGGCCCTGGCTGGAGCAGGGCACCCGTGGCGGAGCCAGGGTGC
This sequence comes from Zobellella sp. An-6, assembly GCF_052487945.1. NCBI lineage: Bacteria > Pseudomonadati > Pseudomonadota > Gammaproteobacteria > Aeromonadales > Aeromonadaceae > Zobellella > Zobellella sp. An-6. The sequence goes on from NZ_CP199259.1 coordinate 132,260, forward strand.
TGGGACTGAACACCGGCGAGATCGCGCCCGGCCGGGCGGCCGACTTCCTGCTGGTGGACCTGGAGGTGCCCGAACTGCTGCCGTCCTGGGACCTGTGCTGGGAGCTGGTGCGGCTGGCCAACCGGGATCAGATCCTGGGGGTGTTCGTGGCCGGCCGCCTGCGGCTGTGGCAGGGCTGGCCGCTGGACTGGGACGCCCGGGCCCTGATGCGGGAGGTGGACGAGCACGCCAAGGCGGTGGTGGCGCGGGCGCCGATCCAGAAAATCCATCCCGACTCGGGCCGGCACCGGCGGCAGTGGGAGGCGCAACGCCCGGGCCCCGGCGGACGCGCGTCATGAGCCCGGATGTTTTCGCCTGGGTCGCCCTGGCGGTGGCGGCGGGCGCCTTTGTCCAGGGCGCCACCGGCATGGGCTTTGCCCTGGTGGTGGCGCCGGTGCTGGGGTTGCTGGCGCCGGCGTTGCTGCCGATCAGCCTGCTGGTGCTGATGTTGCCGCTCAATGCCCTGATCGCCTGGCGGGAGCGCCACGCCATCGACCTGCGGGGCACCAAGTGGATATCCCTGGGCCGGGTGCTGGGCACCTTCGGCGGGCTCTGGGTGCTGGTGGTGCTGCCCCTGAACCAGCTCAACATCCTGATCGGGGTGTCCACCATAGCGGCGGTGTTGGTCAGCTGGCTGGCGCCGGCCTTTGCGCCGGGGCGCAAGGCCTTCGTGTCCACCGGGGTGATCACCGGCATCACCGAAACCGCCACCGGCATCGGCGGGCCGCCCCTGGCCCTGGTGTACCAGCATATGCCGGTGGCGACCCTGCGCGCCTCGGTGGCCCTGTGTTTTTTGATCGGCGAGCTGGTCTCGCTGCTGGTGCTGGCGCTCGACGGCCGGCTGCAGGCCGAACTGCTGCTGCCGGTGGGCTGGATGTTGCCGGCGCTGGCGGTGGGGCTGATCCTGAGTCAGCTGGTGCACCGCACCATCAACGCCCGTTTCCTGCGCCAGTTCGTGCTGGTGTTCGCCCTGGTATCGGGCGTCCTGGTGCTGTGGCAGTAAGATAAAGTCGTCTTTTCACTGGTATGAGCCGGCCAAAGGGCCAACTCCGCCGACACGCTTCAAGTACATCCCTGTATCGCTCGGCACATGCCGTCCATGGCATGTGACGGTCGGTGGAGCTGTTCCCTTTGTCCGTCTGTTTTGGTATGGGTGTTGCTTATTTAGGTAAGCTCACAGTTTTGTCAGTAGTCTGAAAGGCCTTGCCCGACGGGCAAGGCCGTTGCGGTCCGAAGCGTCGGCTAACTGGGCCTTTACTCTGCGGTTGTCACTCCCGATCGGCGCTGGCGGTGAGCAGGGCGGCCCTTTCCGCGGGGCTGATAAAGGCCATCTGCAGGGCGTTTTCCTGGCACTGGCGGGTCTGGGCGGCACTGAGGCCGGCGCGGGCCGCGGCATCGGTGTATTCGTGGCGCAGCTCTATACCTTCCACCGCCGGATCGTCGGTGTTGAGGCAGGCGAGCACGCCCTTTGCCAGGAAGCGGTGGATGGGATGGGCGGCGATATCCGCCACCGTGCTGGTCTGCAGGTTGGAGGTGAGGCAGGATTCGATGCCGATGCGGTGTTCGGCCAGGTAGTCGAGCAGGCGTTCGTCCTCCACCGCCTTGACGCCGTGGCCGATGCGCTCGGCGCCCAGCTCGCGGATGGCCTGCCAGATGCTGTCGCTGCCGGCCGCCTCGCCGGCATGCACCGTGATGCGCAGGCCGGCGTCCCGCACCCGTTTGAAGTGGTCGTTGAACAGTTCGCCGGGAAAGCCCAGCTCGTCACCGGCCAGATCCATCGCCACCAGCTTGTCCTTATGGGCCAGGCAGGCGGCCAGCTCCCGCTCGCAGGCGGCCTGGCCGAAGGTGCGGCTCATGATGCCGATCAGTTTCACCGGAATGCCGAAGTCGCGCTGGCCGGCGGCCACCCCGTCGATCACCGCTTCCACCACCCCCTGGGGATCCAGGTTGTGGCTCATGGCCATGTAGCCGGGGCTGAAGCGCAGCTCGGCGTAATCGATGCCGGCGGTCTGCAGATCCTCGACGTTCTCGTAGGCGACCCGGCGGCAGGCGTCGTAGCTGCCCAGCACCTTGACGCCCCAGTCCAGCTTGGCGAGGAAGGACACCAGATCCGGGGCGTTGTCCAGCACCTGCACATGGGGGCGCAGCCCTTCCAGAGTGGTGGCGGGCAGCACCATGTTGAAGGCCTGGCCCAGATCGAGAATGGTGGCGGGCCTGATGTTGCCGTCCAGGTGGCGGTGCAGGTCGAGCAGGGGCAGGCTGGGATCTATCATGGCGTCTTCCTTATCTGGTCAGTGACCCTTGCCGGGACCGCCGGGGCGGCCATCGGCAAGGGTCAACGGGGATTAACTGAATGCTAATCCTCTACCAGGCTGTCGTCACCATGCAACTCTTTTAACTTCCGGGTCAAGGTATTGCGGCCCCAGCCCAGCAGTCGGGCCGCCTCCTGCTTGTGGCCCTGGGTGTGGGCGAGGGCGCAGTCGAGCAGGATGCGCTCGAACTCGGGCTGGGCGTCGGCCAGCAGATCCTGCTTGCCCTTGGCCAGGGACTGCCGGGCCCAGTCCTGCAAGGCCTGGCGCCAGTCCTGGCTGCCGGCGTCCCTTTCCTTCTCCCGCTCCTTCTGCATCAGCTCCGGCGGCAGGTCGGCGATCAGCACCTCCTGGCCCGAGGCCATCACCGTCAGCCAGCGGCAGACGTTTTCCAGCTGGCGCACGTTGCCCGGCCAGGACAGGGACTGCAGGTAGACCTGGGTGTCCGGGTGCAGGCTCTTGGCCTCCACCGCCAGCTCCTTGGCGGCCCGGCCCAGGAAATGGCGGGCCAGCTTGGGGATGTCTTCACGGCGATCCTTCAGCGCCGGCATATGGATGCGGATCACGTTGAGCCGGTGGAACAGGTCTTCGCGGAAGTCGCCGTCTTCTACCTTCTTCTCCAGATCCTGGTGGGTGGCGGCGATGATGCGCACGTCCACCTTGATCGGCTGGTGGCCGCCCACCCGGTAGAACTGGCCGTCGGCCAGCACCCTGAGCAGCCGGGTCTGGATATCCAGCGGCATGTCGCCGATCTCGTCGAGGAAGAGGGTGCCGCCGTCGGCCTGCTCGAAGCGGCCCTGGCGCACGCTGTTGGCGCCGGTGAAGGCGCCCTTCTCGTGACCGAACAGTTCCGATTCGATCAGATCCTTGGGGATGGCGGCCATGTTCAGCGCGATAAAGGGATTCTGGGCCCGCGGACTGTGCTTGTGCAGGGCGTGGGCCACCAGCTCCTTGCCGGTGCCGCTCTGGCCGTTGATCAGCACCGAGATGGAGGAGCGGGCCAGGCGGCCGATGGCGCGGAACACCTCCTGCATCGCCTGGGCCTCGCCGATGATCTCGGGGGTGCTGAGGCTGTCCACCAGCGGGGCCTTGTCCTTGCTCCTGCTCTCCTTGAGGTGGGCCACGGCCCGCTGTACCAGGGCCACGGCGTCGTCGATGTCGAACGGCTTGGGCAGGTACTCGAAGGCACCGTGCTGGTAGGCGCTGACCGCGCTGTCCAGATCGGAGTGGGCGGTCATGATGATGATCGGCAGCTGCGGGGCTTGTTTGTGGATGGCGTTGAGCAGGGTCAGGCCGTCCATGCCGCCCATGCGGATGTCGGACACCACCACACTCGGCTTGCCCTGAGGCAGGGCCGCCAGCACGCTTTCTCCGTCGGCAAAACTCTGGCAGCGGAAACCCGCCTGGCCCAGCGCCCGCTCCAAAACCCAGCGGATAGAGCTGTCGTCATCGACTATCCATACCAGTTCAGCCATAAAGGTCTCCTATCGTCGTAACGGCAGATAGATAATAAATTCGGTGTGTCCGGGGCGGCTGTGGCTCTCGATCCGCCCCTTGTGTTGGTGGATCAGATCCTGGGCGATGGACAGCCCCAGGCCGGTGCCGCCCTCCTTGCCCGTGACCATGGGGTAGAACAGGGTGTCGCGCAGCTGCTCGGGGATGCCGGGGCCGTCGTCGATGATGCGGATCTCGGCCGCCAGCCGGTAACGGCGCCCCTGCAGCATCACCTGGAAGGCGGTGCGGGTCCGGATCTGGATATGACCCCTGTCGCCCAGGGCCTCGGCGGCGTTGCGCACTATGTTGAGGAAGGCCTGCTGCAACTGCTCCGGATCCATCTCGAAGTCGGGAATGCTGGGGTCGTAGTCGCGGCTGAGCTTGATGTCCTGGGGGATTTCCATCGCCACCAGCTGGCGTACCTGCTCCAGCACCGAGTGCAGGTTGGTGATCTGGCGCAGACCGGGGCGCTGCGGACCCAGCAGCCGGTCCACCAGGTTGCGCAGCCGGTCCGCCTGGGCGATGATCAGCTGGGTGAACTCCTTGAGCTCCTCCTGAGCCAGCTCCCGTTCCAGCAGTTGGGCCGCGCCGCGCAGTCCGCCGAGGGGGTTCTTGATCTCGTGGGCCAGGCCGCGCACCAGCTCCCGGGCCGCCTGTTGCTGGGCCCGCTGCTGCAGCTCCTGGCTGATCTTCTTCTGCTGATCGATAAGGCGCAGCTCGATCAGCGCCATGGTCTTGCCTTCGAGGCTGAAGGGGCTGACGCTGACATCGACCCAGCGCGGGGCGCCGTCGATCACCAGCTGCACCTCGCTGTCGGTAAAACCCTGCTCGCTCTCGATGCAGCGCTTGATGCGGCGGGTATCGAGGGAAATGTCCTCCACCACCTGATCGAGCTGCGCCTCCTGCAGCCGGCGCTTGCTCAGGGTGAGCAGCTGCTCGGCGGCGGTATTGGCGAAGTGCACCAGCAGGTTGCCGTCGACCACCAGCACGGCGGTCAGCAGGTTGTCGATGATCGTCTTGGTGCTCATCTGGGATTCCAACACCCTCTTGCCCTCGCTTCGGTGAGTTGCACCATGATAGTGCATAAATTCTATCCTATCCGGCTCGCCTTGCCGCCTGATGGTGCGTGCTGAGCGGCATGCTCCGCGCCGGTGCACCTAGATCAAGCTTACTGCATTAAACACTGCAAGAAGCTTGCCGACTTGAAAAAGTATGGAAAATGCCTTGAGCGATTTAGTTAGCGAGAGCATAATTAGCATGCTAATTAATTATCGAGGTGATTATGAAAACCTTAGGGATGGCGCTGGCCTGCCTGGTGCGGCAATGGCGCTGGGTGAACGACGAACGGCTCAAGCCCCTGGGGCTGACCCAGAGCCGCTGGATCACCCTCTCTTACCTCAAGCTGGAAGACGGCATACTGCAGCACCAGCTGGCGCGGCGGGTGGGGGTGGAGCAGCCCTCCCTGGTGCGCACCCTGGACGGGCTGGAGCAGATGGGGCTGGTGGAGCGCCGGCCCTGCCCCAGCGATCGGCGGGGCAAGCGGGTCTACCTCACCGCCGCGGCCGGCCCCGTGCTGGCGCAGATGGACGAGGTGCTGGACGAAACCCGCCGGCAGGTGCTGGCCGGCCTCAGCGAGCAGGAAATACGGGAGTTCAACCGGATGATTGAGCACCTCACCCAGAATCTGCAAGGGATCGGCAAGGACATTTCCGCAGCAACGACGGGGTAAGCCAGTGACGCCGGAGCAAAGTTTCAGCCGTTGGGTCCGGGTGGCCCTGGGCATTTTTATCCTCGCTTTCGGCTACTTCGTGCTGGCCGACAACTATGCCCCCATGACGCCCCGGGCCCAGGTGCAGCGCTATGTGGTGCCGGTGGCGCCGAGGGTGGCGGGCCAGGTCAGCCGGGTGTGGGTCGAAAACAACCAGCCGGTGGCGGCCGGCGATCTGCTGTTCGAGTTGGACGACAGCGACTACCGGCTGGCGCTGGAGCGGACCGAGCTGGCCCTGGGGCTGGCGGAGACCGAGCGGGAGCGGCAGCGGGCCGCGGTGCGGGCGGCCGGATCCCTGCTCGAGCAGCAACGGCTGCAGGCGCAGGAGCTGGAACGGGAAGCGGCGCGACTGGGACGGTTGCGGCGGGATGGCCATCTGTCGGTCCAGCAGCTGGAGCAGGCCCAGAACCTGGCGGCCCAGGCCCAGAGCGGGTTGGCGTCCGCCGAGGCCCGGCTGCAGGAGGCCCGCCAAGGGGCACGGGCGGCTGAGGTCGGCTTGCGCCAGGCGGAAAACGCCCGGGCCCAGGCGCGGCTGGCGCTTTCCCGCACCCGGGTGAGGGCGGAACTGGCGGGGCGAATCGGCAACCTGCAGCTGAAGGAGGGCATTTTTGCCCAGGCCGGCAGCCCGCTGCTGGCGCTGGTGTCGGAGCAGGCCTGGGTGATCGCGGATCTGCGCGAGAAGAGCCTGCGCCACGTTGCCGCCGGCACCCCGGTAGGCATCGTGTTCGACGCATTGCCCGGCGAGGTGTTCCGCGGCCATGTCGAGAGCATCGACAGCGGGGTGCGGGAGGGCCAGCAGGCGGCCGACGGTCAGCTGGCCCAGCCGGTGAGTTCGGACCGCTGGGTACGGGATGCGCAGCGGTTGCGCATACAGATCGGCCTGGATGCTCCCCTGCCGGCCCTGGCCACCGGCGCCAAGGCCACGGTGCAGCTGTTCCCGGCCAACAACTGGCTGTTCCGTGCCATGGGCCGGATCCAGCTGTGGCTGGCGAGCCAGTTGCGCTATCTCTACTAGAGCACCATATAGTTTAAAACTTAGGCAACACCTTTCCTCTTTGTCGGAGGCTTCGATGGCTTCTGACGAGGTGTAGGTTGTCGGCCAAAGCGCACAGCTCCTCCGGTACGCCGTAAGCCCATCCATGGGGGCTCCGCCGCGCCCTCCCTGGCGCGGAGGGCCGGCGGAGGTGGCCCTGTTGACTCTTCTCTACGTTGCAACAGACAACAAATAGCCAATTGGTCGATTTTTAAACTGAACGGTGCTCTAGGAGGAGCGATGGAACTGAGCGGAGACAGGCTGCGCGGCTGCCTGCGCATCGCCTTCGGCAGCGTCGCCGGCATGCTGGTGGCCAAGGTGATGGGCTGGAACTTCGGGGTCTTCTTCACCGTCTATCCCATGCTGTTGCTGGGCATGGTGCCGGTGCTGAACCGCTTTGTGGTGCTGCAGTTCGTCGGTTCGGCCCTGCTGAGTTCGCTGGAGATCATGCTGTTGCCGGGCCTGCTCGGGCACTGGCCGCCGGCCTATACGGCCGTGGTGTTCTGCCTCTTTTTGGGGCGTTTCCTGCTGATGGCCAGGGGGCCGCTGATGCTGTTCGGCGCCTCGGGCTGCGTCAGCCTGAGCATCATGCTGCACTTCGCCAGCTACCGGCAGTTCGATCTGGCGGACATGGCGGCGAGCAACATCGTGGCCGCGCTGCTGTCGGTGGCGCTGGCCTATGTGGCCTACGCCCTGTTGCCCAACCGGGCGCCGCCCCAGCCCAGGGCGCTGCCCGCCAAGAGCGACAATGTCATCCGCCACCAGGCGTTGCTGGGCGCGACGGTGGCGACCCTGAGCTTTGTGGTGTTCCAGAGCGTCGATCTGGTGGACTCCCTCTCGGCCCAGGTGGCGACGGTGCTGATCCTCTTTCCCATGAGCTTCGCCGGGGCGGTGCAGTCCGGCCGCTTGCGTTGCGCCGGCACCCTGCTCGGTTGCGCCCTGGGCATGCTGTTCCAGCTGCTGCTCTACGACCATTACCACAACCTGTTGCTGCTGGGGCTGGCGTTCTGGATCTGCGCCATGCTGTTCGCCCGGCTGCACGCCCGGGAGCCGATGCCGGGCGTCGGCTTCGCCGGCCTCACTACCATCGGCATCCTGTTCGGCCAGTACGTGACCCCCGAGCACGATCTCATGTTCAGCGCCCTCTACCGCTTTACTTCCATGACGGTGGCCATATTGCTGACCCTGTGCTGCATCTATTTGGTGCACAAGCTGCTGAACCTGTTTCCTTCGACCCGGCACCAGGTTCTGTGAGCCGTAAGCGGAAAGCTTGAAGCTGGAAGTAAAAACAAAAAAGGCCCGGTTTCCCGGGCCCTTTGACTTCCAGCTTATCGCTTCAAGCTTACACGGAGTAGTACAGGTCGAACTCCAGCGGGTGCACGGCCATGTTGAGCATCTCGGTCTCTTTGCGCTTCAGCTTGATGTAGGCATCGATGAACTCGTCGCTGAATACGCCGCCACGGGTCAGGAACTCGCGGTCCTTGTCCAGGCAGTCCAGGGCCTGATCCAGGGAGGTGGCCACGGTCGGGATCTCGGCGGCTTCTTCGGCCGGCAGATCGTACAGGTCCTTGTCCATGGCATCGCCCGGGTGGATCTTGTTCTGGATACCGTCCAGGCCGGCCATCAGCAGGGCGGCGAAGGCCAGGTAGGGGTTGGCGGCCGGATCCGGGAAGCGGGTCTCGATACGACGGGCCTTGGGTGAACCCACCAGCGGGATACGGATGGAAGCGGAGCGGTTGCGGGCGGAGTAGGCCAGCATGACCGGGGCTTCGAAGCCGGGCACCAGACGCTTGTAGGAGTTGGTGGACGGGTTGGTGATGGCATTCAGGGCACGGGCGTGCTTGATGATACCGCCGATGTAGTACAGGGCCAGTTCGGACAGGCCGCCGTACAGGTCGCCGGAGAACAGGTTTTCACCGTTCTTGGCCAGGGACTGGTGCACGTGCATGCCGGAACCGTTGTCGCCGACCAGGGGCTTGGGCATGAAAGTCGCGGTCTTGTTGAAGGCGTGAGCCACGTTGTGAACCACGTACTTGTAGATCTGGATTTCGTCGGCCTTCAGGGTCAGGGTGTTGAACTTGCAGGCGATTTCGTTCTGACCGGCGGTGGCCACCTCGTGGTGGTGCGCTTCGACCACCAGGCCCATCTCTTCCATGATCAGACACATGGCGGAGCGGATGTCCTGGGAGGAGTCAACCGGGGCAACCGGGAAGTAGCCGCCCTTCACGCCCGGACGGTGGGCCTTGTTGCCTTCTTCGTAGTCGCGACCGGAGTTCCACTTGGCTTCCACGTCGTCGATCTTGAAGAAGCTGCCGGACATGTCGGTGCTGAAACGCACGTCGTCAAACAGGAAGAATTCGGGCTCGGGACCGATCAGCACGGTGTCGGCAATGCCGGTGGACACCAGGTATTCCTCGGCGCGGCGGGCGATGGAACGCGGGTCACGGTCGTAGCCCTGCATGGTGGACGGCTCGAGCACGTCGCAGCGGATGTTCAGGGTGGCATCTTCGGTGAAGGGGTCCATCACGGCGGTGGAGGGATCCGGCATCAGCACCATGTCAGACTCGTTGATGGTCTTCCAGCCGCCGATGGAGGAGCCATCGAACATTTTGCCGTCTTCAAAGAAATCTTCGTTGATCTGGTTGACCGGAATGCTCACGTGCTGCTCTTTACCCTTGGTATCGGTAAAGCGCAGATCGATGAATTTGACATCGTGTTCCTTGATCATGGCCAGTACGTTTTCTGCTGACATGGATTTCGACCTCCAAAAATAATCATCCTAGGGTCTGATGAACAAATTCATCAGTTGCCAAAATACAAAGCGAAAACTGTGCCAAAATGCCAAATGCTTGTCACAGTTGTGTTTTATTCTGCCATGGCAGGGCCACCAAAGGTTGTTTTGCACCGTGTTGGTGCGGTAATGGATCTTTTTGGTGCATCCTGTCATTGGTACCCACCATCATGGTGCATCGGTTGCCCCTTGGGAAGCCGCCCCGCAGTAATTTTCAAATCTGCTAGGCAGATCCGGGGCGGCCGAGTAAAATGACCGACCATTTTTTACCCACCCCGGTATTTTTGAGGCAGGAATGTTAGAAAATCTACGTAATATCGCCATCATCGCGCACGTTGACCATGGCAAAACCACCCTGGTGGACAAGCTGCTGCAGCAGTCCGGCACCCTGGAAACCCGTGGTGAAGCCGAAGAGCGGGTCATGGACTCCAACGATCTCGAGCGGGAACGCGGCATTACCATTCTTGCCAAGAATACCGCCATCCGCTGGACGTCGCCCGAGGGCCAGGAATACCGTATCAACATCGTCGACACTCCCGGACACGCCGACTTCGGTGGTGAGGTAGAGCGGGTGATGTCGATGGTGGATTCGGTGCTGCTGCTGGTGGACGCCCAGGAAGGCCCCATGCCGCAAACCCGTTTCGTGACCCAGAAGGCGTTCGCCCAGGGTCTCAAGCCGATCGTGGTGATCAACAAGGTCGACAAGCCCGGCGCCCGCGCCGACTGGGTGATGGATCAGGTGTTCGATCTGTTCGACAACCTGGGTGCCACCGACGACCAGCTCGACTTCCAGGTGGTTTATGCCTCCGGCCTGAACGGCTGGGCCTCGCTCGACGCCGACAGCCCGGCCGAGGACATGACCGCCCTGTTCCAGACCATAGTGGATCAGGTGCCGCCGCCCGACGCGGATCTGGACGGCTCGCTGCAGATGCAGATCTCCCAGCTCGACTACTCCTCCTACGTGGGCGTCATCGGCATCGGCCGCATCAAGCGCGGCACCGTCAAGGTCAACCAGCAGGTGACCGTGGTGGGCGCCGACGGCAAGACCCGCAACGGCAAGGTCGGCCAGGTGATGGGGTATCTGGGCCTCAAGCGTCATGAAGTGACCGAAGGCAATGCCGGCGACATCGTGGCCATCACCGGCCTGGGTGAACTGAAAATCTCCGACACCGTCTGTGCCCAGGGCGCGGTCGAGGCGCTGCCGCCGCTGTCGGTGGACGAGCCCACCGTGACCATGACCTTCCAGGTCAATACCTCGCCCTTTGCCGGCAAGGACGGCAAGTTCGTCACCTCGCGCAACATCCTGGAGCGGCTGCAGCAGGAGCTGGTGCACAACGTGGCGCTGCGGGTGGAAGAAACCGGCGATCCCGACAAGTTCCGGGTATCCGGCCGGGGCGAACTGCACCTGGGGATCCTGATCGAGAACATGCGCCGGGAAGGCTTCGAACTGGCCGTATCCCGTCCCGAGGTGATCCTGAAGGAAGAGAATGGTGTCAAAATGGAGCCTTTCGAAACCCTTACCATCGACGTGGAAGAGAGCAGCCAGGGCTCGGTGATGGAGAAACTGGGCGAGCGCAAGGCCGAGATGACCAACATGGTGCCGGACGGCAAGGGCCGGGTGCGCATCGATTTCATCATTCCGGCGCGCGGCCTGATCGGCTTCCAGACCGAGTTCATGACCCTGACCTCGGGCTCCGGCCTGATGTACCACAGCTTCGATCATTACGGTCCGCACAAGGGCGGCAACATCGGCCAGCGCATCAACGGTGTGCTGATCGCCAACGCCACCGGCAAGGCCCTGGCCTATGCCCTGTTCAACCTGCAGGAACGCGGCCGCCTCTTTATCGAGCATGCCACCGAGGTGTATGAGGGCATGGTGATCGGTATCCACAACCGTTCCAATGACCTGACCGTGAACTGCCTCAAGGGCAAGCAGCTGACCAACATCCGTGCCGCCGGCACCGATGAGGCGCTGACCCTGGTGCCGCCGATCAAGATGAGCCTGGAGCAGGCCCTGGAGTTCATCGATGACGACGAACTGGTGGAAGTGACCCCCAACAACATCCGCATCCGCAAGAAACTGCTGACCGAGAACGACCGCAAGCGCGCCAGCCGCGCCTGATGGCAGCAATTGCAATAAAACAGGGCGCTGCGGCGCCCTTTTTCGTCCCTGCCTCCGGCCGGTGTATCTCCGACTGGCACTGCCCCCGCCTGATTTGCCACAATACCCCTTTGTTTTCAGCGAAACAGGATCATCCATGAGCAAGGTTGTCGCGCGTATCGCCCACCGCCTGCGTTTTATCCGGGACCATGGCCTCGACTTCGGCCGCTTCGTATGGAAGCGGGCCCAGCAGGACCGGCTGACGGTCACCGCCGGTTACCTGGCCTATATCACCCTGCTGTCGCTGGTGCCGATGATCGCCGTGGTGTTCGCCATGATGTCGGCCTTCCCCATGTTCGCCGAGCTGCGGGATACCATCCAGAATTTCGTGTTCGCCAACTTCGTGCCCGCCGCCGGCGACGTGGTGCAGCAGCATATCCAGGGCTTCGTGGACAACGCCTCGCGCATGACGGCGGTGGGAGTGGCGGCGCTGGCGGTGACCGCCATGCTGTTGATTTCCGCCATCGATCAGAATTTCAACCATATCTGGCGGGTCACTCAGCAGCGGCGCTGGTCGGTGGCCTTTTCCACCTACTGGATGATTCTGACCCTGGGCCCCATCCTGGCCGGTGCCAGCCTGGCGGCGAGCTCCTACGTGACCTCGATGCGTTTCTTCCAGGGGGACGACTTCCTCGGCCTGGGGGCCTGGCTGCTGAGTGCGCTGCCGTTCTTTTTGTCCACCCTGATGTTCGTGGTGTTCTACATGGTGGTGCCCAATACCCGGGTGCGCTTCAGCCATGCCATCTGTGGCGCCCTGGTGGCGGCGATCCTGTTCGAGCTGGCCAAGCGCGGCTTCGCCCTCTACATCACCCGCTTTCCGTCTTACGAAGCCATCTACGGCACCCTGGCCACCATTCCCATCCTGTTCGTCTGGGTCTACCTGAGCTGGCTGATTTCCCTGCTGGGGGCGGAGCTGACCGCCAGCCTCGGTGACTACGAGCACAGCCTGGGGCTAAGCTTTAAGGCAGACGACAGCGACCCGCAAGAGGACAAGGCCTGATGCGAACCCTGTATCCCCCCATTGCCGCCAACCGGCAGCAGTGGCTGCAGGTGTCCGAGCGACACCGGCTCTATGTGGAAGAAAGCGGCAATCCGCTCGGCATACCGGTGGTGCTGGTACACGGCGGCCCCGGGGCCGGCACCAGCCCGGAGCACCGGCGCTTCTTCGATCCCGAACGTTACCGCATCATACTGTTCGACCAGCGCGGCGCCGGGCAGTCAGAGCCCCATGCGGAGCTGGCCGACAACCACACCCAGGCGTTGATCGCCGACATGGAGCAGCTTCGCGAACACCTGGGCGTGGAGTCCTGGTTGCTGTTCGGTGGCTCCTGGGGCTCGACCCTGGCCCTGTGCTACGCCATCGCCCATCCCGAACGGGTGCTGGGACTGGTGCTGCGCGGCCTCTTCCTGGGACGGGAGCAGGATCTGCACTGGCTCTACCAGCCCGAAGGCGGTGCCGCCCAGCTGTTTCCCGATTATTACCGGGACTTTCTTACCCCCCTGGACGGCGATGCCCGCCACCTGCTGAGCCGCTACTACCGGCTGTTGACCAGCCACAACGAGCTGGCCCGGCTCAATGCCGCCCGGGCCTGGGCGGTGTGGGAAGGGCGGATCAGCACCCTGTTGCCCCGACCCGATGCGGAAAACCACTACGGCGAGGCCCACAGTGCCCTGGCGCTGGCGCGTATCGAGTGTCATTACTTTGTAAATCACTGTTTTGTTGAAGAAAATCATATCATCAGGGGGCTGGAGCGGATCCGACACCTGCCGGCGGTGCTGGTGCACGGCCGTTACGATGCCATCTGCAAGCCCGCCGCCGCCCTCAGCCTGAGCGAGCACTGGCCCGGATTGGTGCTGCAAATTGTGCCCGGGGCCGGACATTCCGCCTTCGAACCGGGTATCATAGACGCCCTGGTGAAAGCCACCGATCATATGGCGAAGGAGTTAATACAGGCATGATAGCCCTGATCCAGAGAGTCAGCTCGGCCTCGGTGACCGTGGCCGGCGAACGGGTGGGCGCCATCGGCCCGGGCCTGCTGGTGCTGCTCGGTGTCGAGCGGGACGATGACCAGGCCAAGGCCGACAAACTGCTGAACAAGGTGCTGAGCTACCGGGTGTTCGGCGACGAGCAGGGCAGGATGAACCTCAACCTGCGCCAGGCCGGGGGCAGCCTGCTGGTGGTGTCCCAGTTCACCCTGGCGGCGGACACCAACAGCGGCCTGCGGCCCAGCTTCTCCCGGGGGGCGGCACCGGCACAGGCCGAGCGCTGGTACGACTATTTCGTGATGGCGGCGCGGGATCAGGGGGTGGTCACCGAGTCGGGGCGTTTCGCCGCCGACATGCAGGTGAGCCTGACCAACGACGGCCCCGTCACCTTCTGGCTGCAGGTCTGAGCCAAATTGCACTCTGCCGCGGCAAGCGGCAAGATATCCGAAGATAACCATAACAGGAGCAGACCATGTATCGTGTGGTCACCCCGCAAACGGAAGCGGAACTTGAAGCCTATTACCAACTGCGCTGGCAGCTGCTGCGCAAACCCTGGCAGCAGCCCAAGGGATCGGAACGGGACGAGTTCGACGAATACGCCCACCACCGCATGATGGTGGACAAGGACGGCAAGCTGGTGGCCGTGGGCCGCCTCTATGTGAGCGGCGACGAGGCCCAGATCCGCTTTATGGCGGTGATCCCCGAGTGCCGGGACAAGGGCCTGGGCACCCGCATGGTGCAGGCCCTGGAGCAGGTGGCCCGCCAGGAAGGGGTGCGCCGGCTGGTGATGAACGCCCGGGAGGAGGCGGTGGCTTTCTACGGTCGCTGCGGCTTCACCGTGGTGGGCGAGGGGCCCATCAGCTTCGGCAAGATACCGCACCGGCAGATGATCAAGGCGCTCACCCCCATCCACCAGATCCGCCACTGTCCCGAGCTGTGCGACGAGCTGCAGCGCCAGTGGCACAGGCGCATCCCCATCAGCGAGAAGATGGGCATCAAGATCACCCAGTACACCGGCAGCAAGTTCAAGACCAAGGCCAACCTGACCGCCAACCTCAACCTGCACGAGTCCATGTTCGCCGGCAGCATCTACAGCCAGTGCGTGCTTACCGGCTGGGGCCTGATCTGGCTGCAGATGCAGGAATACGGCGTGAGCGGCGACATCGTTCAGGGCAGCGGCGAGATCAAGTACCTGACCCCGGTGTGGGACGAGCCTACCGCCGAGGTGCAGGGCCGGCTGCGTGAACAGCTGCTGCCGCTGAAAAACGGTGAGCGGGTGCGGGTGGAGCTGAACGTGACCCTGTACAGCGGCGATACCAAGGCCGCCACCTTCAGCGGCCGCTATGTGATACTGCCGCACTAAAGCTGGAAGCGATAAGCCGGAAGCTGGATGTTATGCTCCAGCTTCCAGCTTCCAGCTTCCGGCTTCCGGCTTCCGGCTTCCAGCTTCCAGCTTCCAGCTTACGGCTCCTGTGGCAGGTTACGCACCGCCTCGGTCAGCCGGCCGGGCAGGCCGGCGGCGGGGTAGGGAACGGGGCCGCGGTACCAGGGCTGGCAGGGCTCGGCCAGCGCCGGCTGGTGCAGCCGGAGTTTGGGCGCCCGCCAGCTTTCTTCCAGGCGGATGGCCAGCTCCCGGCAGCCCTGGTCGTTTATCGCCCCCAGCTCCAGATCCCAGCCGCCCGTCAGGTCCAGGCTGCCCCGCAGGGCCAGCAGGTGGCGCACGCTTTGCGCGGCGCTGCCATCCAGCCGCCAGCGACCCTGGCGGACCGGCCCCTTCAGTTCGGCACGATAGATAAAACCGTCGTGCTGCTCCAGATCCAGGATGGCCAGCGCCGGGTCCACGCCCCTGGGTTCGCTGTAATCCTCGCCGAGGCGGCGCCGGAGCCAGTCGTCCAGCCCCAGCCGCTCCACGAAGATATCCTCGCCCTCGAGGCGCAGCTCGCCGTCCCAGCTGGCGCGGTTGTGGAGTTCGCCGCCGAGTTCGGCCGACAGGTTCAGCCGGCCGGAGAAGCCGCGCTCCTTGCGCAGCCAGCTGCTCAGCCGGCGCAGGGCCAGCTCCTGTGCCGCCAGCCGCAGGCGGGCCTGGTGCGGCGGATAGATCGCCAGGCTGCCCTCGAGGCGGACCCGGCCGTCGAGGAATTCGCCGGCGAGCTCGTCCACCGTCAGCCGGGTATCATCCAGCCGGGCCTTGAAGCCGCCCTGGCGGCTGATCAGGCTGTCGTAGGCCCACTCGCTCCAGCCGCCTTCCAGCCGGGCCTGCTCGCTGAGCGGGCGCCACTGCTCGGCGGACCAGGCCAGGTCGGCAACGAACAGCTGGCCCCCGTGCAGGGACAGGGGCAGATCGGGATCCATGGACAGCAGCTCGGCCTGGCTCAGGTTCAGCTTGTGGATGCGCAGATCGGGCACCGGCCAGTGCATGTCGGGCAGCCATTCCAGCTTGCTGCCCGTCAGTTGCAGGTTGTCGATATCCAGCCGGCCCTGCTGCGGAAACCAGCCCAGCTCGGCCTCCAGGCTGCCCTGGTAGGCCTTGCCCTGCAGGCTGAGCCCCAGCCGCTCCCGGGTGCCGAGCAACTGGCCTTGGTGGGCGTCGATCCGCAACCAGTCCAGTACCGCCTCGTCGGCCTGCCAGTCGCCCCGGGCTTCGGGCAGGCCCTGTCCCTGCCATTCCACATAGCGGAAGTCGCCGTCGATGCCATTGGCGGTGAGCCAGGGGCTGGTGATGCTCAGGTCCTGGAGGTTGGCACGGTTGAGCAGCAGGGTCCAGCCCTCGGGCAGCACCGGTGCCTGGTCGAACTGCAGCTGGGTGTGGCTGAACTGGGGCTCGTTCAGGATCAGCTCCCGGCCGGCCGGATCCAGGCTGAGGCTGGCCTCGAACAGGCCGTCGAACAGCCGGCTGCGCAGGCTGTCGAGCTGCAGCCGGCCGCGGTGGATGCGGCCTTCCAGGCCGATGCGGGACATCTCCAGCCAGGGGTGGGACAGCTGGCGGACCTGGCCGCTCAGGGTCATGTCGGACCACCAGCGCCACTGCCCGTCGTGCCTGGGCTGCCAGCCGTTCAGCTTGAGGTTGACGCCCCGGGCTTCCCAGCCGTCCCAAGCCAGGGTCAGGTTCTTGGTGTTGAGCTCGTCGACGGTGATGGTGGCCAGGTTGTCCGGCAGGGCCGCCAGCTCGGTGGCCCGGTCGAGTCGGATCCGGCCGTCGTTCAGGTCGAGCACGGCGATGCGGGTCTGGCCCGCCAGAGGCGACAGCCGCGCGAGCTCCAGGTAGAGCTGTCTGGCCTGGAACCAGTCGCCCAGGCGCACGTCTTCCGCCAGCAGCTTGTAGGGATGCAGGGGGTTGAACTCCAGCCGGCCGATGGAGATATCCAGTTCGGTGTGTTCGTTAAGCCATTCCAGTACCGGTTTTTTCAGTTGGTTGGCATCGAAAAAGCTGAGCAGCAGCCAGCCGGCGGCTCCCAGCAGCAACAGGGCGAGCAACAGCTTCCTGGCCAGCTTTCTCATGGAACATTCCTTAAAAATCCGGGACTTGTATCATACATCGCTTGAGCCTGGGCGGAAATGTCCCGGCTCACACCTTGCCGTAATGATCACGCAGGCCGAGCCAGCGACGGATCAGCGGATCCACCAGTCCGGGATGGCGGTCGGCCAGGTAACGGGCCAGCCGTTGCACCTCGGGCAGCAGCGCCTGATCCCGCACCAGGTCGGCAATCCTGAGGTCGGCCAGGCCGGTCTGGCGGGTGCCGAGCAGCTCGCCCGGGCCGCGGATTTCCAGGTCCTTCTGGGCGATGACGAAGCCGTCGTTGGTGTCGCGCAACACCCCCAGCCGCTGGCCGGCGGTCTTGGTGAGGGGCGCGTGGTAGAGCAGCACGCAGTGGGAGGCCGTCGCCCCCCGGCCGACCCGGCCGCGCAGCTGGTGCAGCTGGGCCAGGCCGAGGCGTTCGGGGTTTTCGATGATCATCAGCGAGGCGTTGGGCACGTCCACCCCCACCTCGATGACGGTGGTGGCCACCAACAGGTCGATATCACCGTCCTTGAAAGCGGCCATCACCGCCTGCTTCTCCGCCGCCTTCATGCGGCCGTGCACCAGCCCTACCTTCAGCTCCGGCAACTGGGCGGTCAGTTCGCTGGCGGTGTCTTCCGCCGCCTGGCATTCCAGTACCTCCGACTCCTCGATCAGGGTGCAGACCCAGTAGGCCTGGCGGCCCTGCTCCCGGCACACCTGCCGCACCCGGGCCACCACCTCGTCGCGGCGGCCGTCGGGGATGGCCACGGTGGTGACCGGGGTACGGCCCGGCGGCAGCTCGTCGATGACGGAGGTGTCCAGATCCGCGTAGGCGGTCATCGCCAGGGTACGGGGAATGGGGGTGGCGGTCATGATCAACTGGTGCGGGTAATAATCGCCCTGGCTGCCCTTCTCGCGCAGGGCCAGGCGCTGGTGCACCCCGAAGCGGTGCTGCTCGTCGATGATCACCAGCTCCAGGGCGTTGAACCGTACCTGCTCCTGGAACAGGGCGTGGGTGCCGACCACCATGGCCAGCTCGCCGTTGGCGAGCCGCTCCAGCTGCTCGGCCCTGGCCTTGCCCTTGACCTTGCCCGCCAGCCAGCCCACCTGGATGCCGAGCGGCGCCAGCCAGGCGGCGAAGTTGTTGGCGTGCTGCTCGGCCAGCAACTCGGTGGGTGCCATCAGCGCCACCTGGCCCTGGTTGCCGATCACCTGCAGCGCCGCCAGCGCCGCCACCAGGGTCTTGCCCGAGCCCACGTCGCCCTGCACCAGCCGCATCATGGGCACGGTTTTCTGCAGATCGGCGCCGATCTCCGCCATCACCCGGCGCTGGGCGCCGGTGGGAGCGAAGGGCAACTGGCCGAGAAAGCGGTCGAGCAGCGGTTGTGGACAGGGCAGCGGCCGGGCGCGATGGGCCTGGCTCTGCTCCCGTACCTTGAGCACCGACAGGTTGTGGGCCAGCAGCTCTTCCAGCACCAGCCGGCGCTGGGCCGGATGCTGGCCCTGCTCGAGCTGGGACAGGGCGACGTCGGGCGGCGGCCGGTGCAGCAGGCGCACCGCTTCGTTCAGGCCGAGCTGGCGGTGGTAGAGGCCCTCGGGCAGCAGCTCCCGCAGCGGTTGCTGTTCGAGCAGGGCCAGGGCCTGATCGCTGAGCTGGCGCAGGGTCAGCTGGCGCAGCCCTTCGGTGGTGCCGTACACCGGGGTCAGGCTGGTCTCGGCGGTGATGGGCTGCTCGCCCTGCTGCAGGCTGTATTCCGGGTGGATGATCTCCAGGCCGTGGTGACCGGGGCGGATTTCGCCGAAGGCGCGGATGTGGGTACCGGCGGCGAGGCTGTTCTTCTGGGCGGCGGCGAAGTTGAAGAAGCGCAGGGTCAGGGTGCCGCTGGGGTCCCGCAACCGGCAGATCAGCATGCGCTTGCGGCCGTAGCTGATGTGGTTGTCGACGATCTCGCCCAGCACCGAAACGTGCATGCCCGGCCTGAGTTCGGCGATGGGCAGGACACGGGTACGATCCTCGTAGCGCAGGGGCAGGTGGAACAGCAGATCCTGCACCGTCTCCAAGCCCAGGCGGTGCAGCTTCTCCAGCATCTTGTCGCCCACTCCCTTGAGCAGGCTGAGGGACATGTGGTCCAGATTCATGGCGGGCCCGTACTGTAAATATTTACAGAGGATAGCAACAAGAGCCGGAAGCTGGAAGATGAACGGGGCCGGCTTCCGGCTTCCGGCTTTCAGCCTCAGAGCAGCCGCTTCAGCAGCACATTGGCGCGGGTGCGGGCGACCCGCTTCAGCAGCTTCTGTACCGGGGCCGGGTAGTCTTCCAGTTCCTCGATCTCGGAGAAGTGCTCCAGCCGCCGGCAGTGTTCCAGGATATTGGCCTGCTCCGCCTCGAAGCGGGCGCGCAACAACCGCTCCGGATCCTGCAGCAACAGGCCGTTTTCCAGGTCCAGGCCCCAGGCGCGGGGGTTGAGGTTGTTGCCGGTGATCATCGTGAGGTCGTCGTCCACGAACAGCCCCTTGAGGTGGTAGGAGTTGCGCTCGTGGTGCCAGAGCATGATGTTGAGCCGGCCCTGGTAGATGTAGGTCTGGTTGGCACGGGCGAAGCGGCGCAGGTTGGTCTCGTACAGGTAGGGCAGGCCGCCTATGGTGCGGAAGGCTTCCTCCGGCGGAATGTAGAAGTCGTTGGCGGTTTTGTCGCCGATCACCAGGGTGACTTCCACCCCCTTCTTCAGCAGTGCCCGGAGATCCTTGGCCAGGGGCTTGGGCAGGTTGAAGTAGGGGGTACAGATGAACAGCTTCTCCCGGGTGCCGCGCAGCAGGTGGCGGATGGCGCGGTTGAGCCGGTTGCCGAACTTGCCCAGGCCCGCCAGGGGGGTGACGGCCACCTGGCCGGCACGGCGGGTGACGTCGTCGAATTCGTAGCGGGCCCGGCGTATCTGCTGCTTGAAGTGGCGGAGGGCATGGCGCAGCTGGCGGGCGCGGGGAATGCCGGGCCGGCTCAGCAGTGGCACCGCCGGGTTGTCGCCGAACAGCCGGTCGACATAGTCGACCATGCAGTCCGCCAGCCTGGCGTCGGTGAGCTGGTGGTAGCGGTCGAAGCGGTACCTGTCCTGCTGGTGCAGGTAGATGTCGTTGAGGCTGGCGCCGGAATAGAGCACCACGTCGTCGAACACGAAGCCCTTGAGGTGCAGCACCCCCAGCAGTTCCCGGCCCTTGACCGGCACCCCGTAGACCGGGATGGGGTGCTCATGGCGGGCGGCGAATTCCTGGTACATCAGGTGGTTGCCGCCCTGGCCCTGGTGACCGATAAGCCCCCGCTGGGCGCGGTGAAAGTCCACATAGAGGCGCACGTCCAGCGCCGGATTGGCCTGTTTGGCCCGGTAGAGGGCGCCGAGGATTTCCCGGCCGGCCTCGTCGTCCTGCAGGTAGAGGGCCACCAGGTAGATGCGGGTCCGGGCAGAGGCGATCAGCTCCAGCAGCCGTTGCTTGAAGGCCCGGGCGGAGTACAGCACCTCCACCCGGTCGGCATCCACCGCCAGGGTGGGCAGTTGTGCCAGCAGTGTTCGGTAGTAATTGGCTAGTGGCATAGAAAAACCCGATTGATAAGGTTGCCGCTTAAGACAGTACTCAAACGACAAAATTCGGGGCAGTGTACCGAATTTTGAGGAAGGGCGGCAAATTACCGACGCTAGAAGCTGGAAGCTTCCGGCTTCTAGCTCCGGCGCAATGCCCTTACAGCGGCCGGGTGGCCTGCTCCAGCCAGGCCAGATCGTCCCCGGCGAGGCGGGGGCTGACTTTTTCCCACACCTGGGCGTGGTAGTGGTTCAGCCATTGCACCTGCTTGGGCTCGAGCCAGGCCAGGTCGAGCAGGCGGCGGTCGAAGGGCACCCAGGTGAGGTTTTCGAACTCGAACACCGGGATGTCGCCGTCGGTGTCGGCCGGGCGCACCACCTCGAGGTTTTCGCAGCGGATGCCGAAGGCGCCTTCCCGGTAGTAGCCGGGCTCGTTGGAGACGATCATGCCGGTGGTGAGCGGCACCATGCTGCCCTTGGGCGAAATGCGCTGGGGTCCCTCGTGCACGCTGAGGAAGTGGCCCACGCCGTGGCCGGTGCCATGGTCGAAGTTGTAACCCTGCTGCCACAGGGGCAGGCGCGCCAGGGCGTCCAGCTGCAGGCCGCCGGTGCCGGCGGGGAAGCGGGCGCAGGCCAGGTCGATATGGCCGCGCAGCACCAGGGTGAACAGCTTGCGCATCTCGGCGTCGGGCTCGGCCACCGCCACGGTGCGGGTGATGTCGGTGGTGCCGTCCAGGTACTGGCCGCCCGAGTCCACCAGGTAGATGGCGTCCTGTCCCAGCCGGCGCGGGCTGCCGTTGCTGTGCCGGTAGTGGCACATGGCGGCGTTGGGGCCCAGGGCGGAGATGGTGCCGAAGCTCGGCTCCACGAATTCGGGCAGCTCGGCGCGGAAGGCCTCCAGCCGGTCGGCCAGGGTGCCTTCGTCTTCCCGCTCCGGGTGGGGCTCGGCCAGGCGCCGGTCCAGCCAGGCCAGGAAGCGGCACACCGCCACGGCATCGCGCAGGTGGGCGGCGCGACTGCCGTGCACCTCCACCGGGTTCTTGCAGGCCTTGGGCAGCATGCAGGGGTCCTCGGCCAGCACCAGCTCGGCGCCGGCCTGCTCCAGCACCAGGGCGCTCCAGGCGTTGGCGGTGGCGGGGTCGAGCTGGACCCGGGCGCCGTTGGCGCCGAGGGTGGCCAGCGCCTGCTCCAGCTCGGCCATGGGGGCGAGGGTAACGTCCTTGCCGCTGTGGCCGGCCAGATCCAGGCCCTCGAACTTGGCGGGGTCGGCGAACAGCTGCACGGCACCGTTCTGGTGCAGCAGGGCGAAGCTCAGTACCGCCGGCAGGCAGGGGATGTCGCGGCCGCGGATGTTGAGCAGCCAGTTGATGGGCTCGGCCTGGGTCAGCAACTGGGCGTCCACCCCCCTGGCCTTGAGGGTTTCGGCGATGCGGTGGCGCTTGGCTTCGCTATGCTGGCCGCTGTATTCCTGGTCGAGCAGCAGGGCGGGGCGGCGTTCCGGCGCCGGCCGGTCGTGCCAGTGCCGGTCGATGGGGTTCTGCGCCAGCGGCACCAGGGTGATGTCTTTTTCCGCCAACCTGGCTTCGGCCGCCCGGTGCCAGCCCCGGCTGTGCAGTTTGGGGTCGAAGCCGACCCGGCTGCCCGCCTGCAGTTGTTCCGCTATCCAGTCGAGGAAGGGTTCGTTGACCAGGTGATGGAACTCGAACAGCGCCGGATCGCACTGGTGGCGCACCTGCACCGTGTAGCGGCCGTCCACGAACACCGCCGCCTTGTCGGCCAGCACCACGGCGGCGCCGGCGGAGCCGTTGAAGCCGCTGATCCAGTCCAGGCGTTCGGCATGGGGCGGTATGTACTCGCCCAGGTGCTCGTCGTCGTGGGGCACGATAAAGGCGTCCAGGCCCTGTTGCTTCAGGCTGTCCCGGACGGCGGCAAGGCGAGTGGCATAAGTCATGGCGGTTCCTTAACGCGAAGTGAATAGTTGCTTGATGGGCTGGCCCGCCGGCACCGGCCGGGCCGGGGTTTTTCAGGGAGCCCGGTTCATCCGAAATCGTACAGGGTTTGCTGTCCGTTCACTCTACTTCGCCCGGGATGGCTTGGCAAACCGGGGGCCGAGCCGGAGCTGCTGGATCAGCAGGGCCGCCACTATCATCACCAGCCCCACCACGGTGGCCGGGTAGATGGCCTCGCCCACCAGAAAACGCAGCAGCAGCAGGGAGGCGAAGGGGGAGATGAAGATCAGGTTGGAGATGCGGGCGGTGTTCTCCGCGTGTTTCATGGCCAGCAGCCACATCACGAAGGCGAAACCCATCTCGAACAGGCCCACGTAGATGGCGCCGACCCAGCCCTGCCAGGCGCTGAGGGCAAAGTCCGACCACAGGGCGGTGGCCAGCGCGATGAAGGGCAGGGCCAGCAGGAAGCTCAGGGTCAGTGCCACCAGGGCATCGCCCTGGCTACGGGTGTTAAGTATCCAGTAACCGGCCCAGATCACCGTGGACACCAGCGCCAGGGCCACCCCCAGGGGATCCTCGAAGTCCAGGCCGAGCAGGTCGCCCCGGGTGGCGATGACCATGGCACCCAGGTAGCCGAGCACGATGGCCACCCAGTCCTGGCCGCGGATCTTCTGGCCGAGGAAGGGCACCGCCAGCAGGGTGAGGGTGATGGCCCAGGTGTAGTTGAGGGTCTGCGCCTGCTGGGCCGGCAGCCGGTCGTAGGCCTGGAACAGGATCAGATAATAGAGCGCCGGGTTGAGCAGCCCCAGCAGCAGGTAGTAGCCGGGCCGGTCGCGCAGATAGCGGCCCAGGTACCTCAGCTTGCCCTGCACCGCCAGCAGGCCGAGCAGCAGCACCAGCGAGGTGGCGGTGGCCACCAGCAGCAGCTGGGCCGGAGAGAAGTAGCCGAGGGAGAGCTTGAAGGCGGTGGCCACGGTGGACCAGCAGGCCACGGCCCCCAGTCCGAACAGGTAGGCTTTTTTCTGATCTTTCATCTTGTGGGCGGGTCCGCGGGAGACTCAAGCCCCCAGTGTAGGTAATTAATGTCGGCAGGAGAAGAGGCGGCGCTTTCAGCCTTGGCCGGGATCTTTGGCCATGTCCTCGAAGGGACGGAGTTTTTCCCGCTCCAGCACCAGCTCCTCCAGGGTGTTTATCCGCTCGCGGAACTGCCGGTTGTCCGCCTCCAGCGTCCGCAGCCGCTCTTCCAGTTCCCCCTGGGCCCGGCCCTGGTTGATCAGCAGCGAGGTGATCAGCAGCCCCGCCCCCAACAGCAGTATCCACAGCAGCATGTCGCCCCCTTGGTTTGAAAAGGTCAGCTTACTATGTCAAGGGAGGCAAGAGAAAGGAAAGGGCCGCGCCGGCAGCCCTTGGGGGAGCCATCAGGATCTCATAAAGGCCAGTATCCAGCGGGCCAGCAACAGATCGTCCACTTCGGCGCCGAGCGAGGCCATGGCTTCCCGGTAGCGGTGGGGCGGAAAGCGCTCCTGCCGGGTGGCCATCAGATCGGCGGAGTAGGGCCGGCTGAACTCCGGGTGGCCCTGGATGCCGAGGAAGTGGTCCCGGTACTGCACCATGTAGAAGGGGCAGAAGGGGCTGCCGGCCAGCACCTCGGCGCCGGCCGGCAGCCGGCTCACCTGATCCTGGTGGCTCACCACCAGGTCCAGGGCGCGGGAAGGCGGCGTCATCCAGGGTTGGGTTTTGTCCACCTGGTTGAACGACACCCCTATGCCCCAGCCCTTGTCCGACTGCACCACTTCCCCGCCCAGGACCTTGGCCATCAGCTGGTGACCGAAGCAGATGCCCACCAGCTTGCGCCGCTCCCGGTACAGCAGGGTGACGAAGTCCGCCAGCCGGCTGACCCAGTCGTGGCCATCGTTGACCCCGTGACGACTGCCGGTGGTGATGTAGGCGTCGCAGGCCGCGGGGTGTTCCGGCAACTGGTGGTCCAGGGCGCGGTACACCACGAACTCCAGATCGTCGTCCACCGCCAGCAGCAGCCGGCGGATCATCTCGGGGTAGTTGCCGTGCCGGGGCTGAAGCTGCTCCAGCACATCGTCGCACTGCAGTATTCCTATCTTCATCGGGCCTCCTCAGCCGGCGCCGGTAATGGCCTGTCGGCAGAGCCGGGCGTATTGCTCGGCGCTGAAGGCGATAGGGTTGCTGGCGGCGGAGGGGTCCTCGGCCGCCATGGCGCCGATGCGTTCCGCCTGGTCCGGTGCAATGCCGATCTCGCCCAGGGTGGAAGGAATGCCGAGCTCGGCGCGCAGGGTCAGCACCCAGTCCATAAAGCCGTCGAAGCCGGCCTGTTCCAGCCCCAGGTAGCGGTTCAGCCGTTCGATCACCGGGGTGATCGCCTCCCGGTTGGCTTCGAGCACATAGGGCATCAAAATGGCGTTGAGCAGGCCGTGGTGGGCGTCGTACAGGGCGCCGATGGGATGGGCCAGGGCATGCATGGCCCCCAGGCCGCGCTGGAAGGCGGTGGCGCCCATGCTGGAAGCCACCAGCATCTGGCAGCGGGCCTCCAGATCCGAGCCGTCCCGCACCGCCCGCGGCAGGTACTGGTGGATCAGGCGAATGCCCTCCATGGCGATGCCTTCCGCCATGGGGTGGTAACCCGGGGCGCACAGGGCCTCCAGGTTGTGGGACAGGGCGTCCATGCCGGTGGCGGCGGTCACCTTGCCCGGCAGGCCGACGGTCAGCTCGGGATCCAGGATCACCAGGGCCGGCAGCATGGCGGGGTGGAAGATGATGCGCTTGATGTGGTTGGCCTGATCGGTGATTACCGCGGCGCGGCCCACTTCCGAGCCGGTGCCCGCGGTGGTGGGCACCGCCACCACCGGCGCCATGCCGTCCACCTTCACCCGGGTCCAGTTGTCACCCACATCCTCGAAATCCCACAGGGGCCTGTCCTGGCCGGCCATCAGGGCGATGGCCTTGCCCGCGTCCAGCGCCGAGCCGCCGCCCAGGGCGACCACGCCGTCGTGCCCGCCGGCCTGGAAGGCGGCCACCCCGGCGGCGACGTTTTCCCCGTTCGGGTTGCCCTTGATGGCGGAAAACACCGCCATCTCCAGCCCCTGCTCCCGGCAGGCGGCGAGGATGGCGGGCACCATGGGCAGGGCGGCCAGTCCCGGATCCGTCACCAGCAGCGGCGCCTTCATGCCGAGCCGGCGGCAGCCCTCGGCCAGCTCCCTGATGCGGCCCATGCCCACCCGGATCTGGGTGGGGTAATTCCAGTTGGCGACATAATGGTTCATGGCGGCTCCTCAGTGTGGCAATTTGATATGGAATGACTTGGGCCGGGTCAGGCTCTCGTAACCCAGCCGGGACAGGGTGCAGCCCCGTCCGGATTGCTTGACCCCGGTCCAGGCCAGGCCCGGGTCCAGGTAGTCGCAGCGGTTGATGAAGAAGGTGCCGGTGTGCAACTGTTCGCCAAGCGCAATGCCGGTGGCGACGTCCCGGGTGAAGATGGCGGCGGTCAGGCCGAAGTCGCTGTCGTTCATCAGGGCGACGGCTTCTTCGTCGGACTCGACCTTCTGGATACCGACCACGGGCCCGAAGGATTCCTCCGTCATCACCCGCATCCGGTGGTTCACCCCGGTGAGCACCTGGGGCGCCAGGTAGGGGGTGCCCGGCCGGTCGAGGGGAAAGTCCGCCGGGTCGATATGGGCGGTGGCCCCCTGCGCCACCGCCTCGGCGATCTGGCCGCGCACGAAGTCGGCGGCGCCGGCGCGCACCAGGGGGCCCAGGGTGGTGGCCGGATCGTCGGGCCGGCCCAGCCGGTATTCCCTGACCAGGGCCACCGCCTGCTCCACGAAGGCGTCGTACAGGCTCGCATGCACATAGATGCGCTCTATGCCGCAGCAGGACTGGCCCGAGTTGAAGAAGGCGCCGTCGATGGCGGTGGCCACCGCCTGGGCTAGGTCCGCGTCGGCCCGGACATAGGCCGGATCCTTGCCGCCCAGCTCCAGCCCGACGCCGATAAAGCGGCCGGCCGCCGCCCGCTCGACCGCGGCGCCGCCGGCCACCGAGCCGGTAAAGGCCACGTGGTCCACCTCCGGCGCCCGGATCAGGGCGCTGGTGTCGGCGTGGGACAGGTGCAGGTACTGGAACACGCCCCTGGGCAGGCCGGCTTCCTCGAAGGCCCGGGCCAGGCGTTCGGCGCACAGGGGGGTCTGGGCCGAGTGCTTGAGCAGCACGGCGTTGCCCGCCATGAGCGCCGGCATCACCGCGTTGATGGCGGTGAGATAGGGGTAGTTCCAGGGCGCGATCACCAGTACCAGGCCCAGGGGATCGCGCTGGATATACCGCTCGAAGCCCGGTTTTTCCGGCAGCCGTACCGGCGCCAGCGCCTCGCCGGCGATGTCGATCATGTAGCGGGCCCGCTCGGCCAGGCCGTCGACCTCGCCGCCGGCGTAGCGGATGGGGCGGCCCATCATCCAGCAGATTTCCTCGGCGATGGCCGCTTTCTCGGCCACCAGGGCGTCCACGGCCCGGTGGCACAGGGCCGCCCGCTCGGCCAGGGGCAGCCGGCGCCAGTGCGCCTGGGCCGCCTTGCCCAGGCGCAGGGCCTCGGCGATGTCATTCGGCCCGGCGAAGGGGCGTTCCACGTAGACGCTGCCGTCCACGGGGGAGAGGGTCTGTACCTTGTCGTTCATAGGGGCTCCCGTCGGCTCAGATGATTTCGAAATAGCGATCCAGTTCCCAGTCGGTGATGTGCTTGCGGAATTCCCGCTCTTCCCATTCCCGGGTGGCGGCGAAATGCTCCACGAAGGCATCGCCGAACAGCTCCCGGGCGGCTTCCGACCGCTTCAGCCGCTGGGCGGCTTCCCACAGGGTGCGCGGCAGCTGGCGCGACTCCGGCTGCTGCTCGGCGTAGGCGTTGCCCTGGATGGGATCATCGGGTTCCAGTTGGTGCCGGATGCCGTACAGGCCCGCGGCCAGGGCGGCGGCCAGCGCCAGGTAGGGGTTGGCGTCGGCCGCGCCCAGACGGTATTCCACTCGCTGGCTCTTGGCGCTGCCGGGGATCACCCGCAGCGCCGTGGTGCGGTTCTCTACGCCCCAGGTGGCCTCGGTCGGGGCCCAGAAGCCGGGGATCATGCGGCTGTAGCTGTTGACGGTGGGCGCTATCATGGCCAGGAATTCCGGCATCAGCTGCTGCTGGCCGGCGATGAAGTGGCGCTGCAGTCGGCTCATGTTGTGGGGCTGCTCCGGATCGTGGAAGACGTTGGCGCCCTGGCGGTCGTACAGCGACATGTGGATATGGCCGCTCTGGCCCGGGTAGTCGTTCGACCACTTGGCCATGAAGGTGGCCATCAGCTTGTTGCGCTGGGCCAGCACCTTGATGAAGGTCTTGAACAGGGCGCCCTTGTCGGCGGCCTGCTCGGCGCCGTCGACGGCGATGGCCGCCTCCAGCACCCCGGGGCCGGTTTCGGTATGCAGCCCCTCGATGGGAAAGTCCATCCGTTCGCCCAGGTCGATGATCTGGTGATAGAGATCGGCGTGCACCGAGTTGCGCAGCACCGAGTAGCCGAACCAGTCCGGGGTGAGGGGCTCCAGGTTGCGAAAGCCCTTCTGGCGCACCGACTCCGGGGTCTCCTTGAACATAAAGAACTCGTATTCCAGCGCCGCCCTGGCGCTGAATCCCATCTCGTCGGCCAGGGCCAGCACCCGGCGCAGGGTGCCGCGCGGGCAGATGGCTTCGGCATCGCCGGCGAATTCGCACAAGAACAGCAGCATGTTGTCCTCCAGCGGCAGTTCCCGGCAGCTGTGGGGCAGGATGCGCACCTGGGCGTCCGGGTAGCCGTTGTGCCAGCCGGTGTAGCTGACGTTGTCGTACAGCTGATCCTTGGAGTCCCAGCCCAGCACCACACTGCAGAAGGCGAAGCCCCCTTCCAGTGCCGAGAAAAACTTCTCCTTGCTCATGTATTTGCCGAGCAGTACGCCGTCCTGGTCGAAAATCCCCACCTTGACATGGCTGAGGCCGCGCTCTTCGACTATCCGGCGGGCCTGTTCGGCGGTGGTTACCTGTCTTGGGTCTAGCATGGTGTCTTACCTCGGTTCCTTGTCGGTCGGGGCGCCAAACTCACTCTGGCGCCGTCCGGACCCGGTCTGGCCGGGTCCGTCTGGGTTATTGCAATTCGGCCTCGGCCCGGGCAATGGCGGCGAACTCCTCTTCCGGCGCCTGGGCCACCAGCCGCTTGCGGCTGAAGAAAAAGAAGTAGCCGATCATCAAGATATAGAAGAGGGCCGACCACAGCGCCGCCTCCACGCTCACCACGAAGGTGGAGGCGAAGGCGACGACGGCCAGCACCAGGGCGATGCCGGTGGTGACGATGCCCCCGGGGGTGCGGTAGGGGCGTGCCAGTTCGGGCTCGCGCAGGCGCAGCACTATGTGGGACAGCATCATCATGGCGTAGGACAGGGTGGCGCCGAACACCGCCATGGTGATCATCAGGTCGCCCTCGCCGCTCAGGGACAGGATGAAGCCGAGGATGCCGGGCACGATCAACGCCAGGGTCGGCACCTTGCGTTTGCCGGTCAGCGACAGGCTGCGGGGCAGGTAGCCGGCCCGGGACAGGGCGAACACCTGGCGGGAATAGGCATAGATGATGGAGAAAAAGCTGGCGATGAGCCCGGCCAGGCCGACCAGGTTGACGAAGGCGGCCAGGCGGGAGTCGGCGCCGTAAACGGCCTGTAGGGCGCCGACCAGGGGCGCGCCGTGCCCCTGCATCGCATCGGCACCGGCGGCGCCCGGTGCGAGGAACAGCACGCAGCCGCCGAACACCAGCAGGATCAGCATGGCGGTGATGATGCCCCGCGGCATGTCCCGGGCCGGATCGCCGGCCTCTTCCGCCGCCAGCGGCACCCCTTCCACCGCCAGGAACAGCCACATGGCGAAGGGCAGGGCGGCCCAGATGCCCATGTACCCCTGGGGCAGGAAGCCGGAGGCCCCCGGGGCGTCCGGGTTGACGGCGATGGTGAACAGGTTGTCCCACTGGAAGTGGGGGATCAGCCCGAGAATAAACACCAGTATGGCCACCGCCGCCAGGGCGGTGATGCCGAGCATGATCTTCAGGGCCTCGCCCGCGCCCCACAGGTGGATGCCGACGAACACCGCGTAAAACAGGGCATAGACCAGGGGGCCGTCCCAGCCGAACAGCTCGTGCACGTAGCCGCCGATAAAGATGGCGATGGCCGCCGGCGCTATGGCGTATTCGAGCAGGATGGCGGTGCCGGTGAGGTAGCCGCCCCAGGGGCCGAAGGCCCGGCGGGCGAAGCTGTAGCCGCCGCCGGCGGTGGGCAGGGAGGAAGACAGCTCGGCCAGCCCCAGCACCATGCAGCTGTACATGATGGCCATCAGCAGGGTGGCCAGCAGCATGCCGCCGAAGCCGCCCTGGCCCAGGCCGAAGTTCCAGCCGGCGAAGTCGCCGGAAATCACGTAGGAGACCCCCAGGCCGGCCAGCAGGATCCAGCCGGCGGCGCCTTTCTTCAGCTGGCGCTTCTCCAGGTAGTCCCGGGAGACCGAATCGTAGGAGACCGCTGTGGTACGTTCAAACTCAGACATAACTCACCCTCATCCGTTGTGGTGTGTTCGTTGGGTCGAAGACAGGCAGACATCGAACCGACAACCCGCTGCATTCCTTGCGTGTCTTTCGCGTCGGGGGTCAGTCTAAAACGGGGTGAGAACCTTGCTCAACAAGCATCACTCACGCTGGCCGGCACACCATAAGTTTTATAAATAGTGTTTATTTTTCAATGTTATAGATCGCATATCTCGACGTTGTCTCCCAGCCAGGGCAGGTGCCCGGCCATGGCCGGCATAAATTCCTGCAGCAAAATCTGGCGGATATCGGAGGCGATGACCAGGGGCAGCTCGTGCAGCTCGTCCCGGCGGGTGACCAGGGTGAGGTTGCGGTAGAAATGGCCGCCGGGGATGGGCACGCAGCGTACCTGGGGCAGCCAGATCCCGCTCTGGAACAGGCACAGGGGGGTGGTGATGGTCCAGCCCAGGCCGGCGGCCACCATCGACAACACCGCGTAGCTGTTGTCCATCACCAGCCGGTGCGGCGGCTCGACCCGGCGGTAGCGCAGGTGGCGTTCGATGCGCTGGCCGATCAGGGAATGGGCGGGGTAGCGGACGAAGTCCAGCTGTTTGAGCAGGGTACCCAGTTGCCGGCTGTCGCCGCCGAACTCCTTGGGCAGCACCAGCACGAAGGGCTCGCGCAGTATGCGGTAGCGGCTCAGCTCGGGGTAATCCATCAGGGCGTCGTCGGAGATGATGATGTCCACATGGCGGGACAGCAGCGCCTCGCCGTGCATGTGGGACAGGCCCGTGGTCATGGACCACTGCTCGGTATGGCGCTTGACCGCATCGGCCAGGGGCTTGCCCACGGCGGTGGCCAGGGAGTCGACCAGGGCGATGCGCACATGGCGCAGCTTGTCGAAGCGACCCTTCTGCATGGCCTTGCTGGTGGCCTTGGCTTCCTGCAGCAACTGGCTGGCTCGGTCGTAGAAGAAGCGGCCGGCCCGGGTGATCTCCAGCGGCCTGACCGAGCGGTCCAGCAGCCGGGTGTTGAGGTTCTTTTCCAGGTTGGACAGGCTTTGGGAGATGGAAGACTGGGTCATGCCGAGCCGTTCGGCGGCGGCGGTCATATTGCCGCTGTCCACTATGTGTACGAACACTTCCAGCGCCCGCAGATCGAAACCGAAAGAGTGATGCATGGCCTTCTATCGTCGTTCCCTAACAGGGCTTCACTGTAGCCGCTGGCCCGGTCCGGGTCGATAAAAAACCAAAAGGGCCGCGCGAGGCAGCCCTTTGTCATAGGCACTTACCCGGTCAATGGTTGCCCAGCGCCTTGGGGGCCAGCTCTTCGTCGAACACCGGCAGCGGCTTGTGGCGGGAAGCCAGGAAGGTGTAGATCACCGGCAACACGAACAGGGTGAACAGGGTGCCGATGCTCAGGCCGGAGACGATGACGATGCCCATGCCGAAGCGGGAATAGGCGCCGGCGCCCACCGCAAACAGCAGCGGTATCAGGCCCGCCACCATGGCGGCGGTGGTCATCAGGATGGCGCGCAGGCGGATGCGGGCGGCGATGCGGATCGCCTCCGTCCTGTCCCGGCCTCGGTGCAGCTGCTCTTCCTTGGCCACCTCGCACATCAGTATGCCGTGCTTGGTGATGATGCCCACCAGGGTGATCAGGCCCACCTGGGTATAGATGTTCATGGTGGCCAGGCCCCAGGCCAGGGCGATCAGGGCGCCGGAAATGGCCAGGGGCACCGACACCATGATCACCAGGGGATCGCGCACGCTCTCGAACTGGGATGCCAGCACCAGGAAGATGATGAACAGCGCCAGCAGGAAGGTCATGTACAGGGCGTTGCCCTCGGTCACGAACTGGCGGGCGGCGCCCAGGTAGTCGTGGTTGTAGCCGGTGGGCAGCTGGGCGGTGACCTCCTGCTCCAGGAAGCCGATGGCGTCGCCCATGGACACGCCCGGCGTCAGCACGGCGCCGATGGTGGCCGAGTTCAGCTGGTTGTAGTGGGGCAGGGCGCGGGGCTGGGCCTCCATGGTGATGGACAGCAGGTTGGCCAGGGGCACCATGTCGCCGTTGTGGGCGCGCACATGGTAGTCCTTGATGGAGTCCGGGTTCAGCCGGTGCTCACGGGTCACCTGGGGGATCACCTCGTAGCTGCGGCCACCCAGATCCACCCGGTTGACGTAGGCGTCGCTCATCATGGTGGACAGGGTGACGGCGATGTCCTGCATGGTCACCCCGTAGGCGCCGGCCTTGTCCCGGTTCACCGCTATCTTCATGGTGCCGGAGTCGAACGCCAGATCCAGTTCGCTGTAGATGAACAGCGGGCTCTGGCTCACCTTCTGCAGCACGTCCGCCGCCACTTCATACAGGCTTTCGAAGCTGTTGGGGGTGGTCAGCACATACTGCACCGGCAGGCCGCTGGAGGCGCCGGGCAGCTCGGGGAACTCGAAGGCGCTGATGGCCACCGCCGGGATCTCCTGCAGCGGCGGGGTCAGGCGTTCGATCACCGCTTTCTGGGCATCCCGCTGGCTCCAGGGCTTGAGCACCGCCACCGCCAGGCCCTGGTTGGCATTGGGCACACCGGAAATGGTGAGCGAGGTGCTCATGGCATCGTCCTGGTTCAGCACCTCCACCGCCTTGCGCATGTTGTTCTCGATGTAGTCGAGGTTGGCGGTGTTGGGCGCCTTGGCCATCATCAGGAAGGCGCCGCGGTCCTCATTGGGCGCCAGTTCGCTGGGGATGAAGCTGAACAGCACCGGCAGCGAGCCGAACACCAGCACCGCGAAGGCGATCACCACCGGGCGCTTGCCCAGCACCGCGTCCAGCATGGCGGAATAGCGCTCGGTCAGCTTCTCCAGGGTGTTCTCCACCCCGCGCTCGAAGCGGTTGGGGTTGAGGTGGGGCTTGAGCAGCTTGGAGCACATCATGGGCGACAGGGTCAGCGCCACCACGCCGGAGATGAACACCGCGCCGGCCAGGGTCAGGGCGAACTCCTTGAACAAGGATCCGGTGATGCCGCTCATCAGGGCGATGGGGGCGTACACCGCGGCCAGGGTGATGGTCATGGTGATCACCGGCAGGGCGATTTCCCGGGTGCCGAGAATGGCGGCCCGGTAGGGATCTTCCCCGGCCTTGATATGGCGGTCGACGTTTTCCACTACCACGATGGCGTCGTCCACCACCAGGCCGATGGCCAGCACCATGGCCAGCAGCGTCATCAGGTTGATGCTGAAGCCGAACAGGTTCATCAGTACGGCCACGCCCACCAACGATAGCGGGATGGTGATGATGGGGATCAGCACCGCCCGGAACGAGCCCAGGAACAGGGTGATCACCACCACCACGATCAGCGAGGCCTCGAGGATGGTCTTGACCACTTCGAAGATGGACTCGTTGATGGCGTCGGTGGCGTCGTACAGCAGCTTCATCTTGATGGTGTCGGGCATGTTGCGCTCGAGGTCGGGCAGCATGTCGCGCACGTTGGCGGCCACGTCCAGCGGGTTGGCGGAGGGCGTGGGATCCACCCCGATGATCACCGCCGACTCGCCGTCGGCCAGGGCGCGCACCACGTCACGACTCTTCTCCAAGGACACCTGGGCCAGGTCGCGCAGCCGCACCACGGCGTCGTCCCGGGTGGCGATGACCAGGGATTCCAGCGCCTCGGTGCTGTCCACCTGGGAGTTGATGTCGCTGTTGTAGAGCATGAAATAGCCGGTGGACTGGCCGGCGGCGGCCTGGTAGTTGTTGGCCTGCAGCACCGAGAGGATCTCGGTGGCGGTGAGCTGGTAGGCGGCCATGCGCAGCGGGTCCAGCCAGATGCGCAGGGCGAACTTGGAGCCGCCGAACAGGTTGAGCTTGGCCACCCCGTCCACCGAGTAGAACTGGGGCCGGACCACCCGCTCCAGGTAGTCGTTGATCTCGGAGGAGTTGAGCCGCTCGCTGCTGAAGGAGATGTACATGATGGAGGTGGAAGCCCCCGTGGTCATCTCCAGGCTGGGATCTTCCGACTCCCGCGGCAGCTGCGAACGCACCGAGTTGACCCGGGCGAGAATGTCCGACAGGGCCGCGTTGGGATCGGTGTTCAGCTTCATCTGCACCGTGATCTGCGAGCTGCCCATGCTGCTGGTGGAGCTCATGAAGTCGATGTTGTCGGCCTGGGCGATGGCCTGCTCCAGCGGCTGGGTGATAAAGCCCTGCACCAGATCGGCGCTGGCGCCGTAGTAACCGGTGGATACCGTGATAACGGTGTTGGTCATCTCCGGGTATTCCCGCACCTGCATTTTCTGCAGGGCCTGCAGCCCCAGCAGCACGATCAGCAGGCTGATCGAGACGGCCAGCACCGGCCGCCGGATAAAGATATCGGTAAAGCGCATGAGGTTCTCCGCTTACAGCATGGGAATGGACTCGGGGGTATCCAGCGCATCGCTGTCTACCGGCCGGACCCGGCTGCCGTTGGACAGCCGGACCTGTCCCGACGTCACCACCCGTTCGCCGGCGTTGAGGCCGCTGGTCACCCGGGCGAACTCGGCCTCCCGGTCGGTCACTTCCACCACCCGCTGCCGGGCCACCAGCACGCTGTCGCCGTCGTCGGTCTGCTGTTCTTCCACCACGTACACGGTCTGGCCGTAGAGGGTGAAGTTGATGGCGTGCTGGGGCAGCAGTATCTGCTCGCTCAGCGGCGGCAGTTTGACGTCCAGCTTGGCGAACATGCCCGAGCGCAGCTTGCCGTCCTGGTTGGGGATGCTGGCCTGCACCTGCACCACCCCGGACTCCAGGTTGACCGCCGGTTCGATGGCGGTGATCTCGCCCTCGAAGGGGGTGTCCGGATAGGCATCCACGAAGATGTTCAGGGCCTGGCCCACTTCGATCTCGGCGAGCCGGGTCTGGGGAATGGTGAAGCGGATACGGAACTGGCTGATGTCCTCCAGCCGGGCGATGTCGGTGCCGGCGTTCAGGTACTGGCCGAGAAAGACGTTGCGAATGCCGGTGGTGCCGTCGAAGGGAGCGCGGATGGTGCGCCGCTCTATGGTGGCCCGGAGCGAGTCGATCTGTCCCTGCAGTTCGCGATAGCTGGCCTCGGCCTCGTCCAGCTGGCCCTTGGACACCGAGCCCCGGGCGAATAGCTGGCGCATCCGTTCCAGGTTGGCCTGCACCGAGGGCAGGCGGCCCTGGGCGCTGCGCAGGTTGGCTTTTTCCACGTCGGCGTCCAGCTCCACCAGCACGTCGCCGGTGTTCACCTGCTGGCCGGATTCGAAGTGGATGGCGCGGACGATGCCGGCGGACTCGTTGCTGAGGCTGATGCCCTGGATCGGCTCGATAAAGCCGATGGCGGCGATGCTGGGGGTCCAGTCCCGGGTTTCCACCTCGGTCAGCGTGACCGGAAAACTGGGCACCGGCATGTTGGCGAAATACTGGGCCATCATCTTCTGTTTGAACAGGTTAAAGCCGATAACGCTGCCGAAGATAAGGATCACTAGCAGCAGCATGGACAGGGTCCATCTCTTCATTTGGTTACTCCCGCGATTGTTTTTAAGTGTTAGCGTTTTAGAATGGCGTTCCAGCTGGCATCGATCAGCTGTTCGTACAGCTCTTCACTGAGTTCGATGCAGCCCTTGGCGTGCTTCTGGGACAGC
The DNA here is from genome assembly GCF_052487945.1 of Zobellella sp. An-6. NCBI lineage: Bacteria > Pseudomonadati > Pseudomonadota > Gammaproteobacteria > Aeromonadales > Aeromonadaceae > Zobellella > Zobellella sp. An-6. The sequence goes on from NZ_CP199259.1 coordinate 168,071, forward strand.
AGCAGCAGGTTCTCCAGCGCCAAAAAGCCCAGCAGCTCTGCGGGAATATCCCGGAAGATCCCCGCCTCGCGGCCCCGTTCGAAAAACTCGAAAATAGGCTTGAAGTAGCGATCGTCCATCCGCTTGTCCTCTTCCCGATCGAACAGGGGGGAAGCTTCGTACTGCACCCGATAGAGCAGGCAGTCCGGGTTGTCCAGCAGGTAGTGGATACAGTTCAGCCACAGGGTGCGGAACTGCGGGTAACCGGGCTGGCCGAGATCGACGTCTTTCTGGATGGCCAGCGAAACCACCCGCATGCGCTCCTCGTGGACACAGCGCAACAGGGTTTCCTTGCTGGCGAAGTAGCGATAGATGGTGCCGGTGGCCACCTCGGCGTGCTTGGCCACCAGGTGCATCGACATGCCCTGGAATCCGTAGTGGGCGATCAGGGTCTCTGCCGCATTCAGTATGCGTTCACGTTTATCCGACATAAGGTTCAGGATTGTCCGGTTCCGTTTGCTCATGAATGAACGTTCATTCATTTTGGGGGATTGTAGGTCTTTCCCGCCATAAGTCAATTGCTCCGCCTTGGGCCTTGCGCAAGTTTAGCCAAAAAAAGCAGCACTCTGATGACAAAAGCGGCAGGTGATACTTTATTATAAAAAAATGCTGGACAAGGCAGGGGGGAGAATCTTAGTATTCGCTCCGTCCAAATACAGAGCGCCCGTAGCTCAGCTGGATAGAGCGCTGCCCTCCGGAGGCAGAGGTCACAGGTTCGAATCCTGTCGGGCGCGCCATCTGGTAATGGACAAAATGTGGTGACCGTAGCTCAGTTGGTAGAGTCCCGGATTGTGATTCCGGTTGTCGCGGGTTCGAGCCCCGTCGGTCACCCCAGTTTCAGGCCAAGGCCTGGAAGCAGTAAACAATGCGAGGGTGGCGGAATTGGTAGACGCGCTAGCTTCAGGTGTTAGTGTCCTTCGGACGTGGGGGTTCAAGTCCCCCCCTTCGCACCACTGCTTCACAAACAACACGGCGTTTAGCGCAGCCTGGTAGCGCATCTGGTTTGGGACCAGAGGGTCGCAGGTTCGAATCCTGCAACGCCGACCATTATTGAGCCGACTTTAAGTCGGTTTTTTTGTTTCCGGCGTTTAGCGCAGCCTGGTAGCGCATCCGTGTTTTGAATATGAGCGGGACCGGAGGGTTTTCTCAGGTTCGAATCCTGCAACGCCGACCATTATTGAGCCGACTTTAAGTCGGTTTTTTTGTTTCCGGCGCCGCCAAGAATAAAACGAGGCCGCAACCGACGCTGTCGGTTGCGGCCTTTGTCGTTATGGGCGCGCCCGGCGACCGGGCTTCCCGGCCTGGGCCCGGCTCTCTTGCCATCCATCGCCTCAGCGGCGCTACTCGAGCCGGAAGTCGTCCGCGTCCATCCAGGCCGGAAAGCGCTCCCGGTAGTCGCGCAACTCGGCCAGGCTGAGGCCGGCCTGCAACACGGCGGCCTGGTGGTCGCCGGCCTTGTCCAGCACCTCGCCCTGGGGGGAGAGGATCAGGCTGTTGCCGCTGTAGCTCAGGCCGTTGGGATCCTGGCCGACCCGGTTGCAGCCGGCCACGAAGGCCTGGTTCTCGATGGCGCGGGCGGTAAGCAGGGCGGTCCAGTGCCGGGCCCGGGGCGCCGGCCAGTTGGCCACATAGAGCGCCAGATCGTAGTCGTTGCGGTTGCGCGACCACACCGGAAAGCGCAGGTCGTAGCAGACTTGCGGCAGTATCCGAAAGCCCTTCCATTCCACTATCACCCTGTCCTTGCCCGGCCGGTAGAGCTCGTGCTCGCCGGCCATGCGGAACAGGTGGCGCTTGTCGTAGCGATGCACCCGGCGGTGGGGATCCACCAGCAGGAAGCGGTTGACCGCCCCCTGGCCGGTAGCGAGCGCCACGCTGCCGCCGATCATGGCCTGCAGCCGCTGGGCGTGATCGTGCAGCCAGTCGATCACCTCCTCTTCCGGCAGGGCATGGCGGGGGGCGTCCATGGCGAAGCCGGTGGTGAACATCTCCGGCAGCAGGATCAGATCCTGGCCGTGCAGCTCGGCCAGCAGCTCGTCGAAATGGGCCAGGTTGGCCGGGCCGTCGTGCCAGTGCAGGGGCTGCTGCAGCAGGCTGAGGTTCAGAGTCGGCATAGGCGGGCTCCCGCTTCGTCCAGGGTATCGTCTTGCTTAGCAAAGCATAGCCGAACCAGCTTGTGGGGGAAGGGGCCGGCGCAGAACACCGACAGCGGGATGGCGGCCACCCCGGCGTGCTCGGTCAGCCAGCGGGCGAAGGCCAGATCGTCCAGCTCGCTGATGGCGCCGTAGTCCACCAGCAGGAAGTAGGTGCCGAGGCTCGGCAGCACCTTGAAACGGCTGCCCGCCAGCGCCCGGGCGAAGCGGTCCCGCTTCGCCCGGTAGAAGTCCGGCAACTGCCGCCAGTGTTCGGGATCGGCCTCGAGCATGTCCGCCAGGGCCAGCTGGGCCGGGGTGTTGACCGAGAAGGTAAGGTACTGGTGCACCTTGCGCAGCTCCTCGGTGAGGGCCGGCGGCGCTATGGCGTAGCCGACCTTCCAGCCGGTCATGTGATAGGTCTTGCCGAAGGAGGAGACGGCGATGGCCCGTTCCCGCAGGTTGGGGTGATGCAGCACGCCGAGGTGGCCGGCCGGGGTAAAGCAGATGTGTTCGTAGACCTCGTCGCTCAGCACGAAGATGTCGTGATCGGCGATGGCCTGCCACAGCTGGTTGAAGTCGTCCGCCTGCCAGGCGGTGGCGGTGGGGTTGTGGGGCGTGTTGACGATCACCAGCCGGGTGCGCGGGCTCAGGTTCGCCCGGAACTGCGCCCAGTCGGGCCGGAACCCGGGCGGGCTGAGCGGCAGCCGCACCAGGCTGCCGCCGGCCAGGGTCACCGCCGGGGCGTAGCTGTCGTAGCTGGGATCGAAGCACACCACCTCGTCGCCGGGGCGTACCAGGGCGGTGATGGCGGCGTAGAGCGCCTCGGTGGCGCCGGCGGTGATGGTGATCTCCCGCTCCGGATGAGGCTCCAGGCCGTGCTGCAGCCGGACCTTGGCGGCGATGGCCCGGCGCAGGGCCGGGACGCCGGCCATGGGGGCGTACTGGTTGGCGCCGCTCGCCACATGGTGGGCCAGCCGCTCCTTCAGGTAGGCGGGGCCGTCGAAGTCGGGAAAGCCCTGGGACAGGTTGATGGCGCCATGTTCGGCGGCGAGGGCGCTCATCCGGGTGAAAATGGTGATGCCCAGGTCGGGCAGTTTGCTGTCCGGGATCATGGAGTACTCCTTGTCGGCTGATGACGGCAATATAGCAGAGCCGTCCCATTTGGCAATCGAGACGTTTGGATGGCTATGTCCTTGCTGCAGTGCGGAAAAAAGCGCAGGGGCGGGGCGTGATCCTGCCGCCATAACCGGGTCATCGGCGCGACTTGGCGGCGAATTCACCCTACAATAGCGCCAGGTCTCTGTATTCCGCGGGTTTCCCATGGCTGAAGAAATAAAGAACAAAAAACCGAAAACCACCAAGCAAAGCAGCGCCACCCAGGTGCAGTCCCTGTCCCGCGCCCTGTTGCTGCTGGAGCGGCTGGCCGCTTCCGGCATGGGCATGTCGCTGACCGAAGTGGCCGGCAGCCTGGGGCTGGCGCCCTCCACCGCCCACCGCCTGCTCAACAGCCTGCGCAGCCATGAGTTCGTCGACGTGGACGAGGCCCAGGGGCTGTGGAGCATCGGCGTCAACGCCTTTTCCATCGGCAACGCCTACCTCAAGAAGCGGGACTTCATCGCCCAGGCCCGGCCCTTCATGAAACGGCTGGTGGCGGAAACCGGCGAAACCTCCAACCTGGCGATACTGGAGAAAAACAGCGTGGTCTATGTGGGCCAGGTGGAATCGCCCCAGACCATGCGCATGGTGGTCTCGCTCGGCAGCCGTTCGCCGCTGCACGCCTCCGGCGTGGGCAAGGCGCTGCTGTCGGTGATGCCGCGTAAGGAGGCCCTGGAGATCATCCGCAAGACCGGCATGGCCTCCTTCACCGATCACACCATCACCACCCCCAGTCAGTTCGAGCAGGAGCTGAACAAGATCAGCCAGCAGGGCTACTCCCTGGACGACGAGGAGCAGTTCGAAGGCCTGCGCTGCATCGCCGCCAATATCTACAACGAGTACGGCGAGGCGGTGGCCGCCATTTCCATTTCGGGGCCGGCGGTGCGGGTGAAGTGGGAACGTATTCCCATGCTCAGCGCCCTGGTGATGGACGCCGCCCGGGAAGTGACCAAGGCCATCGGCGGCCGGGCGCCGGAAACCAGCCGGCAGCCGGCAGCCGGCAGCCGGAGGGTGCAGGGGTAAATTCGACCCCGGGGGAGCGCAAACAAAAAAGGCCAGTCCGCAGACTGGCCTTTTGCATGGGTAAACCGGGCTCAGAAACTCAGCGGCCGGTCGCCCTGTTCGTCCTTGATCCGGGTCGGCAGGCCCATTTCGTTGAGCAGGTTGATGAAGGGCTTGGGATCCAGCTCTTCCACGTTGGCCATGTGCTTCACGTCCCACTCGCCGGTGGCGATCAGCAGGGCGGCGGCCACCGGCGGCACGCCGGCGGTGTAGGAGATGCCCTGGCTGCCCACTTCGGCATAGGCCTCGGCGTGGTCGGCCACGTTGTAGATGAACACTTCCTTGTCCTTGCCGTCCTTCTTGCCCTTCACCTGGTCACCGATGCAGGTCTTGCCGCTGTAGGTGGGCGCCAGGGAGGCGGGATCCGGCAGCACGGCCTTGACCACCTTGAGCGGTACCACTTCCAGGCCCTCGGCGGTGGTTACCGGCTGCTCGGACAGCAGCCCCAGGTTCTTCAGCACGGTGAACACATTGATATAGTGCTCGCCGAAGCCCATCCAGAAGCGCACGTTGGGCACGCCCAGGGTCTGGGACAGGGAATGCACCTCGTCGTGGCCGGTCATGTAGCTGGTCTGGCTGCCCACCACCGGCAGATCGTCGGTACGCTTCACCTCGAACATCCGGTTCTGCACCCACTCGCTGTTCTGCCAGGACCACACCCGGCCGGTGAACTCGCGGAAGTTGATCTCCGGATCGAAGTTGGTGGCAAAGTAGCGACCGTGGCTGCCGGCGTTGATGTCGATGATGTCGATGGAGTCGACGCTGTCGAAATACTCCTTCACGGCCACGGCGGCATAGGCGTTGACCACGCCCGGATCGAAGCCCACGCCCAGGATGGCGGTGATGCCCTTGTCGGCGCAGATGGCCTTGCGCTTCCATTCGTAGTTGGCATACCAGGGCGGATTTTCGCAGATCTTGGCCGGATCCTCGTGGATGGCGGTGTCGAGGTAGGCGGCGCCGGTTTCGATACAGGCCTGCAGCACCGACATATTGACGAAAGCCGATCCGACATTGATCACCAGTTGCGACTGTGTTTTGTCAATCAATGCCTTGGTGGCTGCGATGTCGAGCGCATCCAGGGCATGGGCTTGCAATTCACCGGCAACCTTGAGGCTGCCCTTTTCCCGCACGCTGTCGACGATTTTCTGGCATTTCTCGACAGTACGCGAAGCGATATGGATGTTCCCCAGCACGTCGTTATGCTGCGCACACTTGTGCGCGACCACCTGGGCGACACCTCCGGCACCAATAATCAGAACGTTTTTCTTCATTTTTTTCCTCTAACCGCCTCCTTGAAAGGCTTTGTTGTGGTTACTCCATGCCTCAGGAGAGGCTGTTTACAAAATCGTCGAAACCGAATTCACGCACCAGCTCCACGCTGCCGTCGAGTTGGCGCACGGCAATGGCGGGCATGTTCACGCCATTGAACCAGTTTTTCTTTACCATTGTGTAACCGGCGGCGTCGATGAACGACAGCCGGTCGCCTACCTTCAATTCGTGGTCGAACCTGAACTCGCCGAAGATGTCCCCGGCCAGGCAGGACTTGCCGCACACCATGTATTCATGGGGGCCGTCGCAGGGTTCCATCTTGGCGGGCTGGCGGTAGATCAGCAGGTCGAGCATGTGCGCCTCGATGGAGCTGTCCACTATCGCCAGCTGCTTGCCGTTGTAGAGGGTGTCGAGCACCGTCACCTCGAGCGAACTGCTGAGGGTGATGGCCGCTTCGCCGGGCTCCAGGTAGAGCTGTACGCCGTAGCGCTCGGCAAAGGCCTTGAGCCGGGCGCAGAACCGGTCGAGCGGGTAGCCTTCGCCGGTGAAGTGGATGCCGCCGCCCAGGCTGACCCAAGTTATCCGGGGTTGCGCCAGCAGGGTGCCGAATTTCTCCTCGATCTGGCCCAGCATCTGGTCGAACAGGGCGAAGTCGCTGTTCTCGCAGTTGTTGTGGATCATAAAGCCGGAGATGCGATCGAGTACCTGTTCGACCTTGGCCGCGTCCCATTCGCCCAGGCGGCTGAAGGGGCGGGAGGGGTCGGCGATCAGGAACTCGGAGCTGGACACGCCCGGGTTGAGTCGCAGGCCGCGTACCTGGTTGGCGGAGACCGCCTCGAAGCGCTCGAGCTGGCCGATGGAGTTGAAGATGATCTTGTCGGAGTGGGCCAGCACTTCCTCGATTTCGTCGTCGGCATAGGCCACGCTGTAGGCATGGGTTTCGCCGCCGAACTTGAGCTTGCCGAGCTTGACTTCGTTGAGGGAGGAAGAGGTGGTGCCGTCCATGTACTGGCTCATCAGGTCGAACACCGACCAGGTGGCGAAGCATTTCAGGGCCAGCAGCGCCTTGGCGCCGGAGTGTTCGCGCACATAGGCAATTTTTTCCATGTTGCGCAGCAGTTTGCTTTTGTCGATGAGATAGTACGGTGTCTTGATCACCTCAGTCATACCCCCTTAGAGCCTGTCAACCACCCGGCGATGGGCCGGGAAATTTCAAAGCGCGTGATTATAGAGGAAAGGTGGTGGCGCTTCGAGCAAAAAGTGTGGCCGGCAGCGGGGGAATCTGGCCAGACTGTGAGCAGGATCCGGATAAATGGCCGGTTGGTCCCTGCCGGGCCGGAGGCTCAACCAGGAAAGGCCTCCCGCGGGAGGCCCTTGTTATGCCCGGTGTCAACCGGCGGGGCTCAGCCCACCCACTGGGTGATCTGGGCGAAGATCAGGAAGCCCATGGCGATGGCGATCCAGATGGCGAACAGGGGCAGGAAGAACTTGACCCATTTGTTCCAGGTCACGCCGGCCAGGGCCAGGGTGGCCATGAAGTAGCCGGAGGTGGGGTAGAGGATGTTGCCCAGGCCGTCGCCCAGCTGGTAGGCCAGCACCGCGGTCTGCCGGGTGACGCCCACCAGGTCGGACAGGGGGGCCATGATCGGCATGGTCACCAGCGCCTGGCCGCTGCCCGAGGGGATCACGAAGTTGAAGCCGAGCTGGGCAAAGAACATGCCGATGGCGGAGAAGATGGCCGGGAAACCGCCCACCAGGTTGCCCAGGCCGTACACCAGGGTATCCATGATCTGGCCTTCTTCCAGCACCACCGCCACGGCGCGGGCGATGCCGCAGATCATGGCGCCCACCAGCACGTCGCGGAAGCCTTCGTTGAAGCCTTCGCAGATCTCCTCGGTCTTGAGGCCGGCGATCAGACCGACCACCACGCCCATGATCACGAACAGCCCGGCCATTTCCATCATGAACCAGCCCTGGGTCAGCACGCCCCACACCAGGGTGGCGAAGAAGGCGAAGGTGGCAAAGGCGGCCCACTTCTGGCGCGGGGTGGCGGTCAGCACGCCTTCGTCGTTGCCGTGCTGGTAGCGGTGGCGCTTGTCTGCTTCCTTGGCGTCGCCGTTCATCAGGCTCAGCGCCGGGTTGTTGCGCACCTTGAGCGCGTAACGGGTGACGTAGAAGATGCCGGCCAGCAGGATGGCGGCAAAGGCCAGCACCCGCAGCCAGAGGCCGGAATAGACCGGCAGGTCGGCCAGTTGCTGGCCCAGGCCGGTGTTGATGGGGTTGAGCACCCCGGCGGTAAAGCCGGCGGTGGTGGCGCACAGGGCCACGGCGGCGGCGGTGACCGAGTCGAAGCGCAGGGCGATCATCAGCGGCAGTATCACCGGCACATAGACCAGGGCCAGCTCCTGGGTGCCGATCAGGGTGGCGATCACCGCGAAGGTGGTCATCAGCACCGGTATGATGACGATGCTGTTGTGGGCGAAGCGGCGGGTCAGCTTGTCGACCCCGATCTCGATGATGCCGGTCCGGCGCAGCACCATGAACATGCCACCGATGATAAAGGTGAAGAACACCACGGCCCCGGCGTCCATCAGGCCTTTGGGAATGGCCAGCATAAAGTCGACCGGGCCGACCGGGTTGGATTCGATCACCTGGTAGGAGTTGGGATCTATGGTGGTGCGGCCGTTGGGGCCGGGTACCCGGTCATACTGGCCGGCCGGCACTATGTAGGTGAGTACGGCGGCGATGGCGCTGAACACGAACAGGATGACGTAGATGTGCGGCATCTCGAACGACTTCTTTTTCTTTTCCACGGTGTCGGCGGAAAACTGATTGGCTTTAGACATGGGCTCCATGACCTCTCCCTTCATTACATCAACTGAGTTAAGTCCATTTACGCTGGGCGGCGTAGTTTTTTAAAAGGTCGCCTGCACCGTTTTGTATGTAAAACGGGGCTGGTTTCTTGTTGGTGGCTGGCCTCGAGGCTATTAATAACCTTTTCTTAACATCGGATCAATATATTTTGGAAGTTGTTTCCATCTTGCGGAATTGTTGCTTTTGCCATGTGGGTTAATGGATTTTCTCCATTTTTCGGAGTGAGGCGAGTGGCCTTTGGGGATTAACATGTCTTTGTTTTTAAATGAAAATTAATTTATTTATATGATATATATGGTGTTTTTATCATTTAGAACTTTATATTTAATTGTTGTATCAATTAATGTTCTATATATTGTTTTTTCTACTCATGTTTGTTGTTTTTTATTTTGTTGATCCTTGTCATCAACATTGGCTTTTTTCTGTTTATTCGAAGTTATTATTTATTTTGGAATTTAAATTTCTCGTGGGTATATTTATTTTTATGTGAAGCGGATCCTGCAACGCTGGATCCCATCCATCCGGTGGACGTTCTGCTGGGCAGCACCCGGTCGCTGCCGGTAGTGATCTACTATTCGGAACAGCCATGTAATCAAGACGGCGGGGACCAGGGCGCGGCCTGTGGCTAAGGTCATACAAAAGGGGAAGAGGAGGGCGCAAACAGAAAACCCGCCTTCGTCGGCGGGTTTGGTCACGGCATGGCGGGGGTCAGTCCGATACCACCTCGAGCAGGCCCGGGGGCAGCGGGTGCAGGTCGCAGTTGTCGCCCGGACCGACCCGGTCGACGATCAGAAAACGTTGCCGCCCGCCGAGGGAGACGACGGGGTGATGCCAGGTATCGGTATGGTAGTTCACGCCCTGGCGGCCGTTGGAGACAAAGGCCCGGATGGCCTCCGGCCCCGGCGCCGGACCCCGCGGTGCCACCAGGATCAGGAAGGGCCTGTCGTCGAGTGGAATAAAGGCCTGGCTGCCCCTGGGGTGCTTCTCCATCAGGGTCACCGCCAGGGGCAGGGCGTAGGGCTCCACGTCCACCAGGCTGATGGCGACCCGGGCGTCGTCACCGAGCGCCTCGGCCCGGGCGATGTCGTGGTAGCGCAGGGCCTGGCCGTCGTTGATATAGAACTGGTGCTGCTGCTCCGCCTCTATCACCTCGCCGAAGGGGGCGAAGGCGGCGGCGGTCAGCGGCTGGGCTCGGAGTCGCAAGGTCATGAGTGCCTCCTTGCCGACAGGGCCCGGGGTGGAATAACGGCAAGGCGAAGCCCGCCGGCCGGGCCTGGGCGCCGGCTGGATATCTGCGTGATGGTCATCTTGGTGTTCTCGTTTTTGGTCGGTGAGGGTGGCCACCGGCCCCGGGGCCGGTGGCGGGTTTTCTTATTGTTGTTATCGGGTTCGGGTTATTCCGGCAGCACCAGAATGGCCCGGAAGTCGTTGACGTTGGTGCGGGTGGGGCCGGTTTCCACCAGCACACCCAGCTGGGAGAAGAAGCCGTAGCTGTCGTTGTCCGCCAGGTAGTCTTCCGCCTTGAGCCCGGCCGCTTCGGCCTGCTGGTACAGCTCGGGGGTGAGATAGGCGCCGGCGTTGTCCTCGACCCCGTCGATGCCGTCGGTGTCGGCGGCCAGGGCGTAGACACCCTTCAGGCCCTTCAGTTCGTTGAACAGGCTCAGCATAAACTCGCTGTTGCGCCCGCCGCGGCCGTTGCCCTTGATGGTGACCGTGGTTTCGCCGCCGGACAGGATCACGCAAGGGGCCGAGATGGGCTGGCCGCACTTCCGGATCTGTTTGGCGATGGCGGCGTGTACCTTGGCCACTTCCCGGGACTCGCCCTCGATGCAGTCACCCAGCACCAGGGGGGTGATGTCGTGGGACATGGCCACGTCGGCGGCCGCGTCCAGCGCATCCTGGGGGGTGGCGATCATATGGAACTCGGCCCGGCTCAGGCGCTCGTCCCCCGGTTTGACGGTCTCGGACTCGGGGCTCTGCAGCCAGGCGCGCACATGGGGCGCCACCTCGATGCCGTAGCTGTCGAGGATGGCCAGGGCCTGGGCCGAGGTGGTGGGGTCCGCCACGGTGGGGCCGGAGGCGATGACGGTCGGCTCGTCGCCGGGTACGTCGGAGATGCCGAGGGCGATCAGCCGGGCCGGGTAGGTAGCGGCGGCCAGGCGGCCCCCCTTGATGGCGGACAGGTGCTTGCGCACGCAGTTCATCTCGTCGATGGCCGCACCGGACTTGAGCAGGGCCTTGTTGATGGCCTGTTTGTCGGACAGGGTCAGGCCCGGGGCCGGCAGGCTCAGCAGGGAGGAGCCGCCGCCGGACAGCAGGCAGATCACCAGATCGCCCTCGCCCAGGCCGGACACCAGTTCCAGCATGCGGCGGCCGACCCGCTCGCCGGCGTCATCCGGTACCGGGTGGGCGGCTTCGATGATGTCGATGCGTTCACAGGGGGCGCCGTGATCGTAGCGGGTCACCACCAGGCCGGAGAGTTCTCCTTCCCAGATGGCGTCCAGCTCGGCGGCCATGGAGGCGGCGGCCTTGCCGGCACCGATGACAACGGCTTTTTGACGAGTATCCTTCGGCAGGTATTCGGCCAGGTTGCCCTTGGGCAGGGCGGCGGCCACGGCGCTGTCGAACAACTGCTGTAACAACTCCTTGGGTTGGATATCCATTGCAAATACTCCTGAAAAAACGGCTGTCTTTACATTTTTATAAGTGTCGGGGTGGGGCGACACGAAGGCAACCAGGATCTAACACAAAGCCCCCTGAGTGAAAGTCTGTGTTTGCCGACGCCCGCCCCGGTTTTGACCGGACCGCGGCTGAAGCCAAAAAGCTGCGGTCCGGTAAAAGGGTTACTCGCCCCGGATGTTGTGGTTGGCCAGGTGCTCCAGCGCCTTGACCAGACCGGAGTGGTCCCAGTTGGAGCCGCCCAGGGCGGCACAGGTGTTGAACAACTCCTGGGCGCTGGCGGTGTTGGGCAGGGCTACACCCAGCTCACGGGCGCCGCTCAGGGCCAGGTTCAGGTCCTTCTGGTGCAGGGAGATACGGAAGCCCGGGTTGAAGGTACCCTTGACCATGCGCTCGCCGTGCACTTCCAGGATCTTGGAGGAGGCGAAACCACCCATCAGCGCCTCGCGTACCTTGGCCGGGTTGGCACCGGCCTTGGAGGCGAACACCAGGGCCTCGGCCACCGCTTCGATGTTCAGCGCCACGATGATCTGGTTGGCCACTTTACAGGTCTGGCCGTCGCCGTTGCCGCCCACCAGGGTGATGTTCTTGCCCATGAGATCGAACAGCGGCTTGATGCGTTCGAAGGTGGCCTCGTCACCGCCGACCATGATACTCAGGGTGGCGTTGATGGCGCCGACTTCACCACCGGACACCGGGGCGTCCAGGTACTGGGCGCCGGTTTCCTTGACGCGCTTGGCAAAGGTTTTGGTGGCGATGGGGGAGATGGAGGACATGTCCACCACTACCTTGCCCGCGCTCAGGCCGTCGGCCACGCCGTTGGCATCGAACAGCACGGATTCCACCTGGGGGGTGTCGGGCACCATGATGATGATGACTTCGGCCGCTTCGGCCACCGCCTTGGGATTGGCCAGGGCGATGCCGTTGTCACCCAGCAGATCGGCCGGGGCGGGCATGAAGTGCTCGGAGAAGTACAGGGTATGACCCGCTTTTTGCAGGTTTTGGGCCATGGGCTTGCCCATGATGCCGGTACCGATAAAACCTATTTTCATGTTCATTTCCTCTTGGCTTGGGGCGCCGCAAAGCCGGCGCCGGGGGCGATCAATTCAGCGTTTCAGACGATGCCGTGGGTCTTCAACCAGCCGAGGCCGGCTTCGGTGGTGGTGGCCGGCTTGTACTCGGCGCCCACCCAGCCCTGGTAGCCCACCTTGTCCAGGAAGGCGAAGATGTTGTGGTAGTTCAGCTCGCCGGTGCCAGGCTCATGGCGACCCGGGTTGTCGGCCAGCTGGATGTGGTTGATGATGCTCAGGTTTTTCTCGATGGTCGGGATGATGTCCCCTTCCATGATCTGCATGTGATAGATGTCGTACTGGAACGCGAGGTTGTCGGAGCCGACCTGCTCGATGATGTCCAGTGCCTGCTTGCTGTTGTTCAGGAAGAAGCCGGGGATGTCGCGGGTGTTGATCGCCTCGGCGATCAGCTTGATGCCCGCTTCCTTCAGTTTCTCGGCGGCGTACTTCAGGTTGGCGACGAAGGTGGCCTCGGCCTGCTCGGCGGATACGCCGGCGGGCGGGATACCGGCCAGGCAGTTGACCTGCTTGTTGCCCAGCACCTTGGCGTAGGCGATGGCCTGGTCCACGCCGGCCTTGAACTCTTCAACCCGGCTCGGGTCGACGGCAATGCCGCGGCTGCCCGCGGCCCAATCGCCGGCCGGCAGATTGAACAGCACCTGCTCCAGGCCGTTCTGGTCCAGCCTGGCCTTGATTTCTTCGGCCGGGAAGTCATAGGGGAACAGGTATTCCACACCCTTGAAGCCGGCCTTGGCGGCGGCCTCGAAGCGGTCCAGGAAGTCGACCTCGGTAAACAGCATCGACAGGTTGGCGGCTAATTTCGGCATTGCGATGTCCTTATGTTCAGTTGGGGGACACATTCAGCATGGGCCCGGCCTGGAGGCCGGGCCGCATCGCTGTCAGTCGAGCAGGGAGATGGCGGTGGGGGCGTCGGCACCCTTCTCGGCCAGCTCTTCGAACTCGTTGATGGCGTCGATTTCCACACCCATGGCGATGTTGGTCACCCGCTCCAGGATCACTTCCACCACCACCGGCACCTGGTGCTCGGCCATCAGCGCCTTGGCCTGTTCGAAGGCGGGGGCGATGTCTTCCGGCTTGAAGACCCGGATGGCCTTACAGCCCAGACCCTCGACCACGGCCTTGTGATCCACACCGTACTCACCCAGCTCCGGTGCGTTGATGTTCTCGAACGACAGCTGGACGCAGTAGTCCATGTCGAAGCCGCGCTGGGACTGGCGGATCAGCCCCAGGTAGGAGTTGTTCACCAGCACGTGGATGTAGGGCAGTTTGAACTGAGCACCCACCGCCAGCTCTTCGATCATGAACTGGAAGTCGTAGTCACCGGACAGGGCAACCACCTGGCGGCCCGGCTCGGCGGCGCATACACCCAGGGCGGCCGGAATGGTCCAGCCCAGGGGGCCGGCCTGACCGCAGTTGATCCAGTTGCGCGCCTTGTACACGTGCAGGAACTGGGCGGCGGCGATCTGGGACAGACCGATGGTGGACACATAGGTGGTGTCGCGGCCGAAGGCCTTGTTCATCTCCTCGTATACCCGCTGCGGCTTGACCGGGGTGTTGTCGAAGTGGGTCTTGCGCTGCAGGGTGCGCTTGCGCTCCTGGCACTCGGAAACCCAGGCACTGCGATCTTTCAGCTTGCCGGCGGCTTTCCATTCCTTGGCCACTTCCACGAACAGCTTCAGCGCTTCGCCGGCGTCGGACACGATGCCGAGATCCGGGCCGAACACCCGGCCGATCTGGGTCGGCTCGATGTCCACGTGCACGAACTTGCGGCCCTTGGTGTAGACGTCGACCGAACCGGTGTGGCGGTTGGCCCAGCGGTTGCCGATGCCGATCACGAAGTCGGAAGCCAGCAGGGTGGCGTTGCCGTAGCGGTGTGAGGTCTGCAGGCCGCACATGCCGGCCATCAGCTCGTGGTCGTCCGGAATGGTGCCCCAGCCCATCAGGGTCGGGATCACCGGCACGCCCAGCACCTCGGCGAATTCGGTGAGCAGATCGGAGGCATCGGCGTTGATCACGCCGCCACCGGAAACGATCAGCGGCTTGTCGGCGGCGTTCAGCATGGTCAGGGCCTTTTCAACCTGGATGCGGGTAGCGGCCGGCTTGTACGGGGTCAGCGGCTGGTAGGCTTCCGGATCGAACTCGATCTCGGCCATCTGCACGTCGAAGGGCAGGTCGATCAGCACCGGGCCGGGACGGCCGGAGCGCATGATGTGGAACGCCTGCTGGAAGGTACCGGGCACCTGGGCCGGTTCCAGCACGGTGACCGCCCACTTGGCGACCGGCTTGGCGATGGACTCGATGTCCACGGCCTGGAAGTCTTCCTTGTGCATGCGGGCACGGGGTGCCTGACCGGTGATGCACAGGATCGGAATGGAGTCGGCGGAGGCCGAGTACAGGCCGGTGATCATGTCGGTACCGGCGGGGCCGGAGGTGCCGATGCAGACCCCGATGTTGCCCGGGTTGGCGCGGGTATAGCCTTCGGCCATGTGGGAGGCACCCTCGACGTGACGGGCCAGCACGTGGCTGATGGAGCCGAGACCCCGCAGCGCGGCGTAGAAGGGGTTGATGGCGGCGCCGGGAACACCAAAGGCTTTGGTCACACCTTCCAGTTCCAGGATTTTAGCGGCTGCTTCGATTGCTTTCATTTTAGCCATAGTCGGTATCCATTCATCTGAGGTGCGCTCGGCACCGTTGTTGGTTGTCCATGGGGGTTGGTCCGCAGCACCGCTTGGTGAGGGCGGTTAACATCTGCGCAACCCATAGGCTGATAATACAAAAAAAAATGTGACGATCAACATATTTTTGGAAATCAATTTTGCATTGTGGAAAATGCACTTGCGTTCCGCTCTGTTGTATCGCCACGTTTATTGTGTTTAATGTTTTGTTTTTTATGGTTTTTTATGTTTTATTCCAATACGCCGTAAAATGCCCACCAACGTCTTACATAAAATGGAAACAGTTTCCTTTTATGCGCACGAGTGTTGCCCGTCTATCCCCGGGGGATGGCGAGCGGCGCGGAGCGATAACAATAGTATTACGAACACAGTGTTAGATACAAGATTGCACCAAAAATTGTGAACAATTTTGTTTGTGAAGCCGTGGCTCCCGCCGTCAGCCGCAGCGGGAGTCGCCGCAGTTCAGGCAGGTGAGGCAGCCGTCGACCATCACGGCCGCCCGGGTCAGGCACTTGCGGCACAGCCGGGCGCCGGCGGGGAAACCGGCCGTGTCCCCGGTTTGCTCCGTTGCCGGCTCCGTTGCCGGGGTGATGGTGGCCAGGTGGCGCTCGATGACATCGGCGATCTCGGCCACCAGGGAGGGCATGTAGCGTCCGCCCGGCCTGAAGTAGCCGCCCTGGGGATCGAACACGGAGCGCAGTTCATCCACGATAAAGCGGATATCGCCGCCCCGGCGGAACACCGCCGAGATCAGCAGGGTCAGCGCCACCACCCACTGGTAGTGCTCCATGTTGCGGGAGTTGATGAAGATCTCGTAGGGGCGGCGTTGCCGGTCGTCGCCCTCGTCCGGCACCAGATCGTTGATGGTGACGTAAAGGGCGTGCTCGAGCAGGGGGGTCTTGATCTTGTAGGTGGTACCCCGCAGCGTCTCGGGGCGGGCCGCCGGCTCGGGCAGGGGGCCGGCGGACCGGGATGCCAGCACCTCACAGCCGATGATTTTCCGCTCTATCTTGCGCATGGGTCACCCGTTCACAGCCTGCCGTAGTAGCCTTCCTTGAGGGCGTCGTACAGGTTGGCGGCGCTGTGCACTTCGCCCTCGTATTCCACCTGCTCGTCGCCCCTCGCCTCAACCGTGCTGCCGTCGTCCAGCAGGAAGCGATAGCGGGTGGCGGTCAGATCCCGGTCCCGCACCAGCACGCCCTGGAAAATGGCGGGATTGAAGCGGAAGGTGGTGCAGCCCTTGAGTCCCTGGCGGCAGGCCAGGAGGTAGAGCTCCTCGAACCGCTCGAAGGGACAATCGGTGGGCACGTTGACGGTTTTGGAGATGGAGGAGTCGACCCAGCGCTGGGCGGCGGCCTGCATCGCCACATGCTGCTCGGGGCTGACGTCGTCGGCGGTGACGAAATGGGCGGGTAGCGCCCGGGCCGGATCCGGGCTGCCGGGCAGGGTATCCGGATTGATCAGCCGGCGGTAGGCCAGCAGCTCGAAGGAAAACACTTCCACCCGCTCCTTGCTCTTGCGGCCGGGCCGGATGAGGTTGCGGCTGTAATGGTGGGCGAAGCTCGGCTCTATGCCGCTGCTGGCGTTGTTGGCCAGCGACAGGGAGAGGGTGCCGGTGGGCGCGATGGAGCTATGGTGGGTAAAACGAGCCCCGGTACGGGCCAGGTCCGCCACCAGCTCCGGCTCCTGCTCCGCCAGTCGCTGCAGGTAACGGCTGTAGCGGGCGTGCAGTATCCGCCCCGGTAACTTGTCGCCGGGGTGGTGGCCGTCGTTCAGCAGTTCAGGACGCAGCCGCAGCAGCGCCGGGGTGAGCTCGAAGTCCCGCAACAGCAGGGGCGCCGGTCCCTTCTCCCGGGCCAGCTCCAGCCCGGTGTGCCAGCCGGTGAGGGCCAGCTCCCGGGTGACCCGCTCGGTGAAGGCGACGGCCTCGGCCGAGCCGTAGCGCAGCCCCAGCAGGGCGAGGGCCGAGCCCAGGCCCAGGTAGCCCATGCCGTGGCGGCGCTTGTCGGCCAGCTCCCGGCGCTGTTCGGCCAAGGGCAGGCCGCTGATTTCCACCACGTTGTCCAGCAGACGGGTAAAGACCGCCACCACCCGGCGAAAGCGATCCCAGCCGAAGCGGGCCGCCGGGGTGAAGGGGGCTTCCACGAAACGGGTGAGGTCGACCGAGCCCAGCAGGCAGCTGCCGTAGGGAGGAAGAGGCTGCTCACCGCAGGGATTGGTCGCGCGTATGGTTTCGCAGAACCAGTTGTTGTTCAGCTCGTTGACCCTGTCGATCAGGATAAAGCCCGGCTCGGCATGGTCGTAGGTGGCGCGCATGATCTGCCGCCACAGGGTGCGCGCCTCGAGCCGCCGGTAGATCCTGTGGGCCACCCGTTGCCGGTCGTCCTCCAGGTAGCCCTGGCCGAGCGGGCCGGCGCCCCAACGGATCTGATCCGGGTCGGCGGTGTCCAGCCGGTCCCGCGCCACCTCGGCCGGGGTGACCGGAAACAGCAGCGGCCAGTCCTTGCCTTGTTGCACCGCGTCGAGGAAGTCCCCGGTGATCAACAGGGACAGGTTGAACTGGCGCAACCGGCCCGGTTCGCGCTTGGCGTGGATAAAGTCGAGCACATCCGGGTGGGCGATATCGAAAGTGGCCATTTGTGCGCCGCGTCGTCCGCCGGCAGAGGAGATGGTGAAACACATCCTGTCGTAGATCTCCATGAACGACAGCGGCCCCGAGGTGCTGGCCCCGGCGCCGGCCACGGGGGCGTTGCGCGGGCGCAGGGTGGAAAACTCGTAGCCGATGCCGCAGCCGGCCTTGAGGGTGAGCCCGGCTTGGTGCAGCTTGCCCAGGATGTCGTCCATCGAATCGGCGATGGTGCCGGAGACGGTGCAGTTGATGGTGGAGGTGCCCGGCCGGTAAGCCTGGGCGCCGGCATTGGAAAGAATACGGCCGGCGGGCAGGGCGCCCTGCTCCATCGCCCACAGGAAACGCTTGTACCAGGTTTTGCGCAGGGCCGGCGTGGTCTCGCCATCGGCCAGGGCCCGGGCGACCCGGCTGAAGGTGGCGTGCACATCCTGGTCGATCGGTTCGCCCCTGTCGTTCTTCAGCCGGTATTTGCCCTCCCAGATGTCGAGGGCGGCGGGCTGATAGTCGACCCGGGGACGCCGGGGAACGGCGGTACTCATGGGCGGCGGCTCTGTCATACGGGGATCACATTTATTCAGTATTGATCCATTTTGCCGCTGCGGCCCCGGTTGATACGGGAAAAGGCCAGGAGAAGCATCAGGGCACAGGAAATTGTGCGCCGCACAAAAAAGATCTTGTAAATGTTTTTTGTGCGGTGCAATAATGACCATGCGCGCCGAAAACCTTAGTGTGATGATGATTTCTTTGTTGGCGTGCAGGGCCGATGCCTTCCCATTTTTCAGGAGACGCTAACTATGTCATTGTTCAATTTCGAAAAGCTGCAAAGTGCCCAACAAGCCAACCTGGCCCAGGTGCAGGGTCTGACCGGCAGCCTGTTCGCCAGCGTGGAAAAGCTGGGCCAGCTGCAGTCCAAAGCCGTTGCCGAGCTGAGCGCCGCCCAGTTCGACTACGTCGGCAAGCTGCTGGCGGTACGGGATCCCAAGGCTTTCTTCGAACTGCAAACCGCCTTCTTCAGCCCCACCGCCCTGCTGGATCGCCAACTGGCGTTCAACAAGGAACTGCTTGCCCTGGTGACCGACGCCCAGCAGGAAGTGAGCAAGTTTGGCGAGCAGCAGATTGCCGCCGGCAGCAAGCAGGTAGACGAGTGGGTCGAGCAGTTCGCCAGCAGCGTGCCCGCAGCCGCAGAGCCGGCGGTCACCGCCCTGAAGAGCGCGGTCAGCAGCGCCAACGAAGCCTATGAAAGCGCCCAGAAAGCCGCCAAGGACGCCGCCGAGATCGCCGACAAGGCCCTGAAGCAGGCTGCGGAAAGCTCCGAGAAAGCCGCCAAGCAAGTGGCCGAAGCGGCCGAGAAAGGCATCAATGCCGTGGCCGCCGTCGCCACCAACACCGCGACCGCCGCCGCCAAGACCACCCGCGCGGCCAAGGCCAGCTAACTAAACAACAAATAACAACAACGAGTTGTTATCTCGTTTGGGACGATAAGGTTATTCCTTATCGTCTTTTTTTTGATTCTGCTTGTTGTCGCTGTCCCCGGGAAAGGAGCCGAACAGGCCGAACATGTTCTGGGTGTTGAGGTAGAGCTGGCGAGACTGCTCCACATATTGGCGCATCAGTTCCTGCATCATGGGCACCTGGCTATGCATGAACTCGGTCCAGGCCTTGGAAGACTGCATGCCGGCCTGGGTCTGGATATCGATCACCGACTGGATGCTCTCTTCCAGATAACTGCCCAGCACGCCCTGGAAGGGGCCGTAGAAACGGATGATGTTCTTCAGCATGTCGCTGGAGAAGATGGGATCGCCGTCGCTCTCCGCCTCCTGGATGATCTGCAATAGTATGCTGCGGGTGATGTCTTCCCCGGTCTTGGCGTCCACCACCTGGAAGGGCTCTTCTTCCTGCACCAGCCGGCGGATGTCGGCCAGGGTGACGTGGCTGCTGGTGTGGCTGTCGTACAGGCGGCGGTTGGGGTATTTCTTGATAATGCGAACACTATCCTGTGGTTTGGACATGCGGCACTGGCTCTCGGCTGGCTTCGGGGTTCGGGCAGTGTATCCCAATCACCGGCCGTGCTCAATTTGGCGGCCGGACGGGGAATCATCCCGGGCTGGCGTGGAATGGGGGCACGCAGGGTGGCCCCTTGTCGGCCCCGTGGGCGGGTGGTGAGGATATTCGTGTTGTGAACGGGTTCAGGCCCGGACCGGTTCCGGGCGGACCTGAGGCCATGGGTTATTGGCGCGGATCATCGGCCGGATTGACATAGTTCAGCTGCCAGGGGCCGACCGAGGTCAGTTGGACCACCGTCTCGCCCTCGGCCAGGGCGTAGTGGCGCATGCCCGGGGGCATGGCGGTGTAGCTGCCGGCCGCCAGGCGCTGTGCGTTTTCCTTGGCGTGGCCGTCATCCATGCCCAGGTAGACGATGCCGCTGAGCACCGTGACCCTTTCCACGCCGGGGTGCCAGTGCAGCGGGATCAGGTAGCCGTCGGGCAGCTTGAGGCGCATGGTAAAGATCCCGGCTTCGGCCGGGTTGCCTTCCAGCACCGCGAACTGGGCCCCGGCGGGCACCGAGGCCGGACCGGGCTGCCATGCGATCTGCTCGGGCGGGTAAAGCAGGTGTTGCTCGGGGCCCTGGTCCGGGATGTCGGCGGCCAGGGCCAGTGCCGGCAGGGCGATGCCAAGCAGCAGGCCGTTCCATCTTGGTTGCTTCTTCATGATATTATCCTCCCTTCTCCGGGTGTGGTCGGATGGCCGCGCCCTGTCTTAAGCCTACTACATGGGGCATCGAAGGACTTTGGGCTGCCGTTGCGCCCGCACGACCATCGGTGTTCCTTTTTTCAGACGAGGATAAAGATGCAAGTTGCCGACAACACCGTAGTGCAGTTCAACTACATCTTGAAGGGCGAGAATGGCGAGGTGCTGGAAAGCAACGCCGGCCAGTCGCCGCTGGCCTACCTGCACGGCCACCGCAACATGATGACGGGGGTGGAAAAGGCCCTGGCCGGCAAGGAAGCCGGTGAGCGGTTCAGCGTGACCCTGCCGGCCGCCGAGACCTACGGCGAGCGCAAGGACGGCCTGACCCAGCGGGTGCCGGTCAAGCACCTCACCGGCGCCAGCCGCTGGCGGCCGGGCATGACCGCGGTGGTGCACACCGACCAGGGCCACCGCCAGGTGACCATACTGAAAGTCGGCAAGTTCATGGCCGAGGTGGATCTCAACCATCCCCTGGCCGGCCGCACCCTGACCTTCGAACTGGAGGTGGTGGCGGTGCGCCCCGCCAGCGAGGAAGAGATCGCCCACGGTCACGCCCACGGCGAGGGTGGCCATCACCACTGAGCGGGCCGCGGCCAGCAAAAAGCCGGACCGGGTCCGGCTTTTTGCGTTTCAGGACCAGGTCAAGGGTGCGGCCCGGCTTTATATCCAGCTCAGCACCAGGCCGTCCCGCACCGCGAAACGGTCGAAATGGGACTTCATGGTGTCGGCCACCGCCGCCAGGTCGGCCGGGGTCGCCGCCGTGCAGCGTACCTCCAGGTGTCCGGCGCCGGCATTCAGCTCGCAGCGGCCCATGGCGAACTGCACCCAGCCTTGCCGATCCTGCCAGTCGGCCTCGACCTTGTGCCGGAAGTGGATGCAGAGTTTCTTGATGTAGCCTTCTCCGTGCGGAGTGGCGATGCGCGCCAGGCAGTCAGCCATGGGGTTCTCCTTGTGAGGGTTGAAAAGCGGGCATGGCGCTGTCGCACAGCACCATGGGCAGGCCACGGGAGCAGCGCTCGACCCGGGCTTCCACGCCGTAGGCGGTGCGCAGCACGGCCGGGGTCAGCACGTCCCGGGCCGGGCCCTGGGCGAGCAGGCCGCCCCCGGCCAGTACCCAGAGTTCGTCGCAAAAACGCAGCGCCAGGTTGATGTCGTGAATGGCCACCAGGGCGATGTTGCCCTGGCTGCGGGTGACCTCCCGCACGCACTCCAGCACGTTCAGCTGCCAGTGCAGGTCCAGGGCGCTGGTGGGTTCGTCGAGCAGCAGCAGGCGGGGCTGACGCACCAGCACCTGGGCCAGGCCAATCATCTGGCGCTGGCCGCCCGAGAGCTGATCCAGCCGGCGCAGGGCCAGGTCGCTTATCCCCAGGCGATCGAACACCCGCTGGATCTCCGCCTCCAGGCGGGGGCGGGGCAGGCCGCCGTGCACCGCGCGACAGGCGCTGTAGACGGTCTCGTAGGCCAGCAGCGAGGTGGGCTGCGGCAGGCTTTGGGGCAGGTAACCGGGTGCCTTGGCCGGGCGCCGCCCGGCCAGGGGCTGGCCATCCAGCATGATGCGGCCATGGCTCGGCAACAGGCCGGCGATGCTTTTCAGCAGGGTGGACTTGCCGGCACCGTTGCGGCCGATCACCCCCACCAGGGAGCCGGGGGACGTCGGCCGCATGTTCAGCCCCGAGAGGATGGGACGGCGGCGGTAGCCGACGCCGAGATCCTGTATCTGCAGTGACATCTATGATTGCTCCCGTCCGCGGCTGATGATGAGGGCGATAAACAGGGGAATGCCGACCAGGGCGGTGACCATGCCCACCGGCAACAGTATGCCCGGCACCAGGGTTTTGCTGGCGATGGATGACAACGACAGCAACAGGGCGCCGGCCAGGGCGCTGCCGGGCAGCAGCAGGCGATGATCCTCGCCCAGCAACAGGCGGGCGATGTGGGGCCCCACCAGGCCGATAAAGCCGATTTCGCCGACAAAGGCCATGGCGGTGGCGGTCAGCAGGC
This sequence comes from Zobellella sp. An-6, assembly GCF_052487945.1. Classification (NCBI taxonomy): domain Bacteria; kingdom Pseudomonadati; phylum Pseudomonadota; class Gammaproteobacteria; order Aeromonadales; family Aeromonadaceae; genus Zobellella; species Zobellella sp. An-6. The sequence goes on from NZ_CP199259.1 coordinate 190,425, forward strand.
TGACCCGCAGCAACACCAGCAGGCGCAGCCGTTCCACGCGGATGCCCAGGCTTCTGGCCTGCTCCTCGCCGCTGCGCAGCGTGGTCATGGCCCAGGCCTGGGACAGGGAAAAGGGCAGGCAGAGCAGGAAGACCAGGGTGACGATGCCCACCTGCTCCAGGTTGGCCCGGGCTAGGCTGCCCATGGTCCAGAACACGATCTGCTGCAAGGAATCGAAGTCGGCCACAAACTGCAGCAGTCCCACCAGGGCGTTGAAGCCGAACAGCAGGGCGATGCCGAACAGCACCACCGTATGGACGCCGGTGCCGAAACTGCGTGACAGCAGCAGGATCAGCAGGGCGGCGCCGGCGGCGAACAGGAAGGCCATCAGCGGCAGGGTCATCGCCATGGGCAGGCCGAGCAGGCTTATCTTGAAGACGATGGCGGTGGAGGCGCCCAGGGTGGCGGCGGCGCCCACCCCCAGGGTGTAGGGGCTGGCGAGGGGATTGTTGAGCACCGTCTGCATTTCCGCGCCGGCCAGGCCCAGGCTGGCGCCGACCGCCAGCGCCATCAGGGCATAGGGCAGGCGCACTTCGTGGATGATGACGCGGGTGCTGGCGTCCAGTGCTTCGGGGTGCCACAGGCCCTCCAGCACGGCAAGGGGGCCGAGGGGGGCCGGGCCGGTGGCGATGTCGAACACGAAGGCGATGACCAGGGCGATGGCCAGGGCGAGCAGCAGCGCCAGGCGTCGCCAGATAAAACGTTGATAACGCAGGGCCAGGGACGCGTGGTGCGGCTCCGGCAGGGGGAGGGAAGTGCTGTGGTTCATGGCTCAGAGTCCGGTCCAGTAGGTGCCGTCCAGCGGGATCGGCTGAAAACGCTCGTACAGGGTGGCCAGGGTCCGGTCCGGATCCAGCTCGGCGAAGGTGTCAGGGTAGAGCCATTTGGCAAAGGCCTGCACGGCGGCGATGTTCAGCGGCGAATTGTAGAAGTGATGCCAGATGGCATAGGCCCGCTGTTCCTGCACCGCCTCCAGCTGGGCCAGGCCGGGGGAAGACAGCACCCGGCGTAGGCTGGTCCTGGCCTCGTCCGCGGAGATGCCGGCACCCAGGGCGATGAACTGCGGGTCCGACTGCAGGGTATCGGGAGAGCCGATGGCGGTGGCGATGTACACCCTGGGCTGGGCCATCAGCAGGTGTTCCAGGTTGAAGATGCCGGCCACGCCGGGCACGCTGTCGCTGGCGATGTTGTCGCCGTTCAGCGCCGACAGGAAAGATCCCATCATGCCCTTGGTCATGGTTTCGCAGCAGGCATCCTGCAGCCCGACCCGGCTGTGCAGGAATACGGTGGGTGCCGGGGCCTGGCCGCGACGGGCCAGGCCATTCCTTACCCGCGCCAGCTCCTGCCGGTAGAAATCCACGAAGGCCTGCGCTTGTTCTTCCCGATCCAGCAACTGTCCCAGCAGCGCCATGCTGCGCGGGGTATTGGCCAGGGGATCCTGGCGGAAATCGATGAACACCACGGTCACGCCGGCCAGCTCGAGCCGGCGGATCAATTCGGCATCCCGGGCGGAGGGGCCGTGGCCTTCGAGCCCGAACAGGGCCAGGTTGGCGCCCAGGCCCAGCGCCTGCTCGATGCTGAAGCTGTCGGCGCTGCTGCGACCGAGGCGGGGGATCTTTGCCAGCTCGGGAAAGGCCTGCAGGTACTGACGGTAGCCGGCCGGATCGGCCAGTTCGAAGTCGGGCATGATCCCCGCCAGCCGTGTGGTGAGCCGTTCGCCTTCCAGTATGGCCAGTGCCGGCAGGTAGCGACCTTCGCCGAGGATGATGCCGGTCACCCGTTCGGGCAGCGTGACCTGGCGTCCGGCCAGGTCGGTCAGGGTCCCGGCCAGGGCCGGCAGGGCCGGCAGCAGAAACAGCAAGGCGCCGGCAAGGCGGCGCACGCAGGAAAGTTTTTTAATAAGAGGGATAATCATTGCTTTTCCCGTTTATGTAATCGTGACAGGGGGGAGCTTTAGCTCCCCCCTGAACCATCAGAACTTGTAGCTCGCACTGAGGCGAATATCCCGGCCGGCCTCGGGCAGGCCGGCCGCCACGTCACCGTAAACCGCATAGCTGGCATGATCCTGATACTGCCTGTCGAGCAGGTTCTGCACGGTCACGGCCAGGGTCAACTGATCGCCGGCCAGCGGACGCCAGCGGGCGTAGATGTCATGCACGCCGTAGCCGGGCTTCTCGGTATATCCGGGAGCCAGATCGGTCAGGCGCTCCCGGAAGGTGCCGCTCCAGCCCAGATCCACGCTGTCGATCGGGCGGAAGTCCAGGTAGGCCACCCAGGTGTCGCCCACGCTGGTGCCGAGGGTCCAGTTGTCGTCGTTCAGCGGTACGCCGTCGAGCTCGGGGCGGCTCTGGCTGTAATTCACGCCGGCGCTGACCTGGCTCCAGTCGTAACCAATGCCGACATTGAAGCCCTTGGTTTTCAGATCGCCGACGTTGCCGAGTACGGCGCGGGAAACCTGGCCCACCACGCCTTCTATCTCGGTGACAAAGGCCTCGGCGCTCATATGCAGGCCGCCGTTGCGGTAGTTCACACCCAGCTCGTAGTTGTCGGCAACTTCCTTGGTGCGATCGGCGGCGTTGGTATAGTAGTCGAGTACGAACAGCTCCTTGACCTGAGTGCCGCGCATGGCGCGGGCCCAGCCGCCGTGCAGGGTCAGCTCGTCGGTGATATCCAGGCTGAAGCCCAGGTTGGGGCTGAAGCCGGATTCGCTGAATTGCTGGTTGAGCTGTTCATCGTCCAGTTCATACCAGTCGTAACGGGCGCCGGCGCTCAGCAGCAGGCGGTCGGTGGCCTGGAAGTGTTCCTGCAGGTAAAAGCCGGTGACGCTGCCGGTTTCACGGGCTGTACCGGTGGTAACCAACTTGCCTTCGTCATGACGATGGTCCACGCCGTAGGTCAGGCTGTGGTCGCCCAACTGACTGGTGTTGCGCAGATCGCCGCCGTAGCTTTCCTGTGAACCGAGCACGGTGCCAAAGGGGCCTTCGATATGCTCGAGCGAGGCCTCCGTGTTGTACAGGGTCACTTCCAGATCGACCAGGTCGTTGCTGGTGGCGTCAAAGCCGTATTTGCCGGTGATGGTTTCCCGGATCATTTCCTGGTCAAACACCGGGTTGCGGACGCTGGGTATCCAGTGCGGGCGGTGCTTGCGGAAAGCCTCGTCCTGGTTGCGCTCATAGCTCAGGGTCAGTTTTTGCTCTTCGGTGAGCTGGCCCACCACCTTGGCAAAGCCGGTCAGTACATCGGATTCGGTGAAGGGCTGAGTGTTGCCGTCGCCGTCCTTGTAGTCGCCCAGCTCGGTCTTGGTCAGGGTGGCCAGGGCGCTCCAGTCGTCGGTCAGGTGGCCGTAGACGCTGCCGGAAGTTCTGTAGCCGTCGGTATTGCTGAAGTAGCCGGCCTGCAGCATGGCGCCCACGCGCTGGCCGGGACGCAGCAGATCGGAAGGATCCTTGGTGACAAAGCGAATGGCGCCGCCCAGGGCGCCCGGACCATTGGTGGCCTCGCCGGCACCGGCGGAGACTTCCACCTGTTTGAGCAGCTCGGGAGAAATGGACAGGCGACTCTGGTGATGGAAGATATTACCGGACTGGGTAGCACCGTCCACGGTCACGTTGAGCAGGGTGTCCTCGATGCCGCGCACGTAAATTTTCTGGGTTACCGGCGATGAGCCGCCGCCCACCGCCACTTCGGGGGTCTTGGAGAAGATGTCGGCGGCGTCGGTGGCCTGGGTTTTCTCCAGGGTATCCTGGCCGATCAGCACATCGGTGTCCGGAGCGGTGCGGCTGTCGGTGACGTTCACCGTATCCAGCTGCGTGATTGGCGCGGCAGCCAGGGGAGTGGAGACTATGCCGGAGATGGCCAGGGCCAGCAGGGCGGGCCGGCGGGCGGGGGTATTACTGCTATGCACGTCGTCAACCTCTTCAAATAAGAATTATTATCAAATGATTAGGGTTCGTATTCTTGTTTGGGCTTTCGACAAAGTGAAGCGGTTTTACATTTGTTACGTCTTGCCGTCGCGTGGCAGCCAGAGCGTCATGCGCAGGCCTCCCTCGGGTCTGTTGCTGGCATGCACCCGGCCGCCGGCCGCTTCCAACTGGCGCCGGGCCAGGGCCAATCCCAGGCCGAAGCCGCCGGCCTGGCCCTGGCGGGCGCCATCGAGCCGGAAGAAGGGCAGGAAGATGTCGTTCAGATGTGCCTCGGGCACCCCGGGTCCCTGGTCGTCGATATGGAGCCGGTAGCCGGTTCCGTCCGGCGTCAACGCCAGGGAGACCCGGCCTCCCGGCGGCGTGTGGTGCAGGGCGTTGCGCAGCATGTTCTCGATGGCCTGACCCAGGGCCCGCTGGCTGCTGCCCGTCAGTGGTGCCTGCCTGGGCAGGCTGGCGCAGATGTCGTGCCCGGGAAACTCGAAGCGGGCGTCGTCGATCAGGCTGTCGAGCAGGTCGATCAGATCCAGGTCGTCGCCGTTCAGCCGGGGGCGCTCGTTCTCCAACCAGGCTAGGGTCAGGGTATCCTCCACCAGCCGGCGCATCAGCTCGCCGTCGCGGCGGATGCGCGCCAGCGCCTCGGCCTTGTCCGGTGCCTGTTCGGCCCAGTCCACCGCCATCTCGATGCGGGTCAGGGGCGTGCGCAGTTCGTGGGACAGATCGGCGATGAGGTGGCGCTGATTCTGGAGCAGACGGCCGGTGCGCTCGGCCATACGGTCGAAGGTGTCGGCCAGGCGCGCCAGTTCGTCGTTGCGCTTGCCGAGAGCGGCCCGCACCCGTACCTGGTGATCGCCCTCGCTGAAGCGGCGGGTGGCCTTCTCCAGCTGGCGCAGCGGCGACATCAGGTGGCGGTAGAGCACCAGGCTCAGCAGCACCAGCAGCAACAGCGGCAGGGCGATTTGCAGCAGCACCCGGGTGTGGGGCTGGTAGCCGCCCGGACGCATGTGCTGGGGCAACTGGATCAGAAAGTGGACGTGGCGGTCATGGAAGGGGATTTCCATGATGGGGTTTTCGGCGAAATAGAGGTGGATTTTCCACTCCACGCTGCGGCCCAGCCCAAACCCCTCCCAGAACCGTTGGCCGATGATGCCGGCCACCGGCTCCAGCCGGGAGCGCACCACCGCCGCCCAGGTGTGCTCCCGTTGCTGCAGTTGTTCGAGCCAGGTCGCCAGGGCCTGTGCGTCGCCGGCCAGGTAGAGGCGCTCGGCCTCGGCGCCGTAGTCCAGCAGCGTCTTCCGGTGTTTGGGGGCGATGAAGCTCATGCTGTGCTCGGTGTGGTCCACCAGGTAGCCGAGCAGCCAGAACAGGGCCACGGTGCCGAAGGCGATGGTGGCGCACAGCTTCCACAGCAGGCGGCGGTTCATCGGAACAGGTATCCGGTGCCGTGGACCGTCTGCAGGTGATCGCTCGCCATGCCGGCCTCCGTCAGCTTGCGCCGCACCCGGCTCAGGTGCATGTCGAGGCTGCGGTCGTAGCGGCTGAACTCGCGCTCCAGCACCTGCTGGTAGAGCAGGGGTTTGCTCAACACCTCGCCTCTGTGCCGGACCAGCATCCACAGCAGCTTGAACTGGAGGGGGGTCAGGGTGATGGGCTGCTGCCGGAAGCTGGCCTGCTGCCGCATCCGGTTCAGGAGCAGCCCCTGATGCTGTATCTCGGGGGGATCCGCCGGGGGTGCCATCTTGCCCATGGCCCGGCGCAGCAGGGCCTCGATGCGCAGCGCCAGTTCGGTAAAGCTGAACGGCTTGGCCAGGTAGTCGTCGGCGCCCTGGCTGAAGCCCTGGATCCGCTCTTCTTCCGCTCCGCAGGCGGTCAGCATGATCACCGGTGTCTGCTGGCGCTGGCGCAACAGTTTGAGCAACGACAGGCCGCTGCGCCCGGGCAGCAGCACGTCCAGCAGGATCAGATCGAAGGGCGCGGCCAGGGCGGTGAGCAGTCCCTGTTCGCCATCGTGGCACTGGCTGATGTCATAGCCCCGGTGGTGCAGCAATTCGGCGAGCTGGTCGTTGAGGGCGACGTCGTCTTCGATGATCAGTATGCGGGCGGCGCTGAGCATGGGCAGTAAACCAGGAAAGAAAATACGAATGGTTATCGATTATATTGTTTTCTTCGGATTGGTAAACAGCGGCCGGGCCCTAAGTCACGAAGGCGGATGCGGGGAGTGGTGGCTGGGTCTGGAGGGATGGGTGGTGTTCACGACAAAAATAAGGCCGGATTGAACTCCGGCCTGGTTCACTGCAACCTCGCTCAGCGCATGGTGACGAACTCTTCCGCCGCCGTCGGGTGGATGGCCACGCAGGCGTCGAAGTCGGCCTTGGTGGCGCCCATCTTCACCGCCACCGCGAAGCCCTGCAGGATCTCGTCCATGCCAAAGCCGATGCCGTGAATGCCCACCACTTTTTCATCTTCGCCCGCGCACACCAGCTTCATCTTGCAGGGCTGGCGGTGCCGGGTCACGGCGGTGTACATGGCGGTGAAGGAGGAGGTATACACCTTGACCCGATCGTCGCCGTACTGGGCCCGGGCCTGGGGCTCGGTCAGGCCCATGGTGCCGATGGGCGGGTGGCTGAACACCACGGTGGGCACCAGATCGTAATCCATCCTGGCCTCGGGCTTGTTGTTGAACAGCCGCTCGGACAACTGCCGTCCGGCCTTCACCGCCACCGGCGTCAGCTCCACATAGCCGATGTTGTCGCCCACCGCGTACACGCCCGGGGCCGTGGTGTTCTGGTACTCGTCCACCTTGATGTAGCCGTGCTGGTCCACCGACACGCCGGCGGCCTCCAGGTTCAAGCCCTTGGTCAGCGGGCGGCGGCCGATGGCCCAGATCAGGCAGTCCACGGTGAGCGACCCGCCGTTTTCCAGGTGCAGGGTCAGGCTGCCGTCGGCCTGTTTTTCCACGCTTTTCGGAATGGAATGGGTGTGCAGGGTGGGGCCGTCGGCGGCCATCACCTCCACCAGGGTGTCGGTGAGCAGGGGGTCGAAGCTGCGCAACGGCGCCTGCTTGCGCACCAGCAGGTGGGTCTCGGAACCGAGTGCGTTCAGCACCCCGGCCAGCTCCACCGCGATGTAGCCGGCACCGACCACCGCCACCCGTCTGGGCTGCTCGGTCAGTGCGAAGAAGCCGTTGGAGTCGATGCCGTGCTCGGCCCCCGGAATATGGGGGATGATGGGTTCGCCGCCGGTGGCGATCAGGATATGGTCGGCGCTGTAGTGCTCGCCGTTCACCTCGACGGTGTGGGCGTCCCTGAAGCGGGCGAAGCCCTTGATCACCGTCACCTTGTTATTGCCCAGTACCCGGTCGTAGGACTGGTGGATGCGGCCGATATAGGCCTGGCGGCTTTCCACCAGCCGGGCCCAGTCGTGGCCCTTGAGCTCCAGGTCGAAGCCGTAATCGGCGGCGTAGAGCTTGACTGCCTCGGCGACCTGGGCGCCGTGCCACATCACCTTCTTCGGTACGCAGCCGACGTTGACGCAGGTGCCACCCAGATCCTTGGCTTCAATCAGCGCCACTTTCTTGCCGTACATGGCGGCCCGGTTGGCGGAGGCGATGCCGCCGCTGCCGCCGCCGATGGCGATATAGTCGAAGTGTTGTGCCATATGTCTGCTCCGTGGTGGAATGGGGGTCAATTAACACTGTTGGCCGATTGTACACCAAGTTTTGACCGGTTATCTGGTCAGTAGTTGAGCACTCCGGCGGTCAATCAGGAGACAGGATCAGGAAAAGCTTGAACATTGGCGCCGCCGTCATCATGTTAGGGGTATTCCCTCACCGCCCGCGGGCGGGGCGACGGCCAAAACAATCAAGAGGTACAGGACCATGACGAATCCGCTACTTACCATGGACGGCCTGCCGCCGTTCAGCCAGATCAAGCCGGAGCACATCAGGCCGGCGGTGGAGCATGCCATTGCGGATTGCAAGAAGCGGGTGGAAACGGTGCTGGCGCGCCACGAGGAGTTCACCTGGGACAACCTGGTGGCGCCGCTGGAGGAAGTGAACGATCACCTGAGCCGGATCTGGTCGCCCATCGGCCACCTGAACGGGGTGATGAACAGCGAGGCGCTGCGCCAGGCCTATGAGTCCTGCCTGCCGCTGCTGTCCGAGTACCACACCTGGATGGGCCAGCATGAGGGGCTGTTCGACGCCTACCGGAGCCTGGCCGACCGGGACGATTTCAAGAAGCTGAGCCTGGCCCAGCAGAAGGAAGTGGACAACACCCTGCGCGACTTCCGGCTGTCGGGCATCGCCCTGGAAGCGGAGCAGAAACAGCGCTTCGGGGCCATCCAGTCCCGGCTGTCGGAGCTGGCTTCCACCTTCTCCAACCGGGTGCTGGACGCCACCCAGGCCTGGATCAAGCACATCACCGACAAGGCACGGCTGGCCGGCCTGCCCGAGTCCGCCCTGGCGGCGGCCGAGGCCCAGGCCAAGGCCCGGGAGCTGGACGGCTGGGTATTCACCCTCGACATTCCCTCCTACCTGCCGGTGATGATGTACGCCGACGATGCCGCCCTGCGCGAGGAGCTGTACCGGGCCTATTGCACCCGGGCCTCGGATCAGGGCCCCAAGGCCGGCGAGTTTGACAACACCGCGGTGATCGAGGAAATCCTGGCGCTCAAGCAGGAGCTGGCCGAGCTGCTGGGTTACGACAACTATGCCCAGGTCTCCCTGGCCACCAAGATGGCCCGGAGCGAGCAGCAGGTGCTGGAGTTCCTCGACCAGCTGGCCAGCCGCTCCCGTCCCCAGGGCGAGGCCGAGCTGGCCGAGCTCACCGCCTTCGCCCGCGAACAGCACGGGGTGGACCGGCTCAACGCCTGGGACATCAGCTACTACGCCGAAAAGCTCAAGCAGCACAAATACACCATCTCCGACGAAGAGCTGCGTCCCTACTTCCCCGAACATCGGGTGGTGCACGGCCTGTTCGAGACCGTGAAACGGCTGTTCGGCATCAAGGTCAAGGAGCGCTTCGGGGTGGAGGTATGGCACCCGGACGTGCGCTTCTTCGATATCTACGACGACGCCGGCGAGCTGCGCGGCAGCTTCTACCTGGATCTGTACGCCCGCGCCAACAAGCGCGGCGGCGCCTGGATGGACGACTGCATCGGCCGCCGCTACCGGGAGGACGGCAGCCTGCAGAAGCCGGTGGCCTACCTCACCTGCAACTTCAACGGCCCGGTGGGCGATGCGCCAGCCCTGTTCACCCACAACGAGGTGCTGACCCTGTTCCACGAGTTCGGCCACGGCATCCACCATATGCTGACCCGGGTGGACGTGGCCGGGGTGGCCGGCATCAACGGCGTGGCCTGGGACGCGGTAGAACTGCCCAGCCAGTTCCTGGAAAACTGGTGCTGGCAGCCCGAGGCGCTGGCCTTTATCTCCGGTCACTACCAGAGCGGCGAACCGCTGCCGGCGGACATGCTGGAGCGGATGCTGGCGGCGCGCAACTTCCACTCGGCGCTGATGATGCTGCGCCAGCTGGAGTTCGCCCTGTTCGACTTCCGCCTGCATATGGCCAGGGACGGCGCCCGCCCCGGGCGGGTGCAGGAAATACTGAACCAGGTGCGCAGCACGGTATCGGTGCTGCCGCCGCCCGAGTTCAACCGCTTCCAGCACAGCTTCTCCCACATCTTCGCCGGCGGTTACGCGGCGGGTTACTACAGCTACAAGTGGGCCGAGGTGCTGTCCAGCGACGCCTTCGCCCGCTTCGAGGAGGAAGGGGTGTTTTCGGCCAGGGTGGGCCGCGACTTCCTGCACGCGGTGCTGGAGCAGGGCGGCTCGAAAGAGCCGATGGAGCTGTTCAAGCAGTTCCGCGGCCGGGAGCCGAACATCGATGCCCTGCTGCGCCACTCGGGCATCGCCGCCTAGGGTGGTGCGGAATAAAAGGTGGCCGAGGCCACCTTTTTTGTGCCCGCCGCTGGCCAGGCCCCGGCCGGATAAGGTATACACGGGGCTGGCACGGGCTCTCGGATAACATCGACAATATGGAAAGCAAGGTCGCATCATGGTTTAACCTCTGGTGCCTGGATCAACTGGTTGAACAACAGGTGGCCGACGGCGCCCTGTTGTGCCGGTTGCAGGGGGAGGTGTGGCAGCCGGTGCTGGCCGCCGGCATCGCCCTGCCCGAGGCGGCCCTGCAGGGACTGCGCAAGGAGCGGCAGCCGCTGCGCCATCGCCAATGCCGCGCCCTGCAGGCGGGGTCGGGCTACTTCCTGTCCCTGGCTCCCTGTTATCCGGGCTATGGCCTCTTGCTCCTGTGGCAGCGCCGGGACCGCCGGCTGCCGGCAACCTCCTGGCTCCGGCTGTTTCGCGCCATCTTCAGCCAGCACGACCGGGCCCGTATCGCCACCCGCTCACCGGCCCTGCTCAACCACCTGCCGCTGCCGCTGCTCAAGCTGAGTCCGACCGGCACCATCCTCTGGAGCAACCACCGGCTGCAGCAGAGCCTGGGCTTTACCCCCGCCGAGCTGGAGGGCCGGTCGGTCAGCTGCCTGACCCATGCCGCCGACTGGCCCGACACCCTGCGCCTTTACCAGCGCCTGGGTCAGGAGCCGGGCCAGGGCATGGCCACCCTGGAAAAACGTTACCTGCACAAGAGCGGCCAGGTGTTCTGGGGGTGCATGCACCTGGCCCTGGTGCCCGATGAGCAGGGCAGGCCCGACCATCTCATCGGCCTGCTGGCGGGCCTGGAGCCGCAACGCCAGGACGAGATCGGGTTTCAAACCAGCCAGATCCTGGAGCAGTTTCGTCCGGAAGGGCTGATGATCTGTGATGCCAGCACCCGCATCCTGGCGGTGAACCCGGCCTTCGAGCGCATCACCGGCTACACCGCCTGCGAGGTGATCGGCCGTTTCCCGTCGATGCTGAAGTCGGGCATGCACGACAGGGAATTCTACCAGGCCATGAACGCTGCACTGCGGGAGCGGGGCTGCTGGCAGGGCGAGGTGTGGAACCGGCGCAAGAACGGTCAGGTGTATCCGGAGTTCCTCAGAATCAGCACCCTGCGGCAGCGGGGGCGCGTCCGCCAGTACCTGGCGGTGTTCAGTGATATCAGCCACGTCAAGCCGGCTGAGCAGCGGCAACTGGCGGAGGAGGACGGCCTGACCGGCCTGGCCAACCGGGCCAGCTTCCACCGCCGTCTGAGCCAGTACTGCCGGCGGCGGGAGCCCTTCGCGCTGATGATCCTGGATATCAACAACTTCCGGCTGTTCAACAACGCCATGAACCACAGGGTGGGGGATCGGGTGCTGCGCGAGGTGGCGGTCAGGCTGCAGAGCCGGCTGCGCGGCGGCGACTTCCTGGCCCGTATCGGCAGCGACGAGTTCGCGGTGCTGGTGCCCGGCATAGTGCAGCACCGCCAGGCGCGCATCTTCGGCAAGCACCTGCTGGGCGCACTCAAGCGGCCGCTGCACCTGGCCGAACAGCACCTCTACGTGGACGCCACCCTGGGCGGGGCGCTCTGGCCCGGTACCGAGGAGGAGGACGCCGAGAGCCTGCTGCAGCAGGCGGAGCAGGCGCTGTTCGACGCCAAGCAGAAGAAGCAGCCGCTGGCCCTGTACGACAGCCAGCTCAACCGCTTCCAGAGCCGCCGGCTGCGGCTGCAGCACGAGCTGGTGGAGGCCATCAAGCAGGGCGGCCTCAGCCTGCACTACCAGCCCATCGTCGCCGCCGAGACCGGCGGCATCACCAAGCTGGAGGCGCTGGTACGCTGGCAACACCCCGGCCTGGGCTACATCTCCCCGGCGGAGTTCGTGCCGGTGGCGGAGGAGTGCGGCATGGTGCAGGCCCTGGGCGACTGGGTGCTGAACCGGGCCTGTGCCGACCTGCGCCGGTTGCACCAGGCCGGCTATGCCCTGGACATGGCCATCAATCGTTCCAGCCTGGAGTTCCAGAGCCTGGGGCTGGACGGCGGCGAATGGCTGTCGGTGATCCAGCAGCACGGCCTGTCGCCCCGGCACATCATCTTCGAGATCACCGAGTCCCTGTTCATGCAGGGCAACGAGCAGCACCTGGAGCGGATCCGCGCCCTGCGCGAGGCGGGTTGCCGCATCGCCATCGACGATTTCGGCACCGGCTATTCGGCGCTCAACTACCTGCGCGCCTTTCCCATCGACCTGGTCAAGATCGACAAGAGCTTTATCGACCACCTGCCCGGCAACCGGCGTGACGGCCTGCTGCTGGAGGGCATACTGCGGATCATCGGCGACCTGGGCATGTCGGTGGTGATCGAAGGGATGGAAACCGAGGCCCAGGCGGCGTATCTTGCCGCCCAGCCCTGTCATTACCTGCAGGGCTACCTGATCGCCCGGCCCCTGGCCATTCGTGAATTGCTGCCTTTTTTGGAGTCCTATGGCGGACACTCAGTACCCGATACAGATTGAAGTGGAAGACCCCGCCCTGGCGGACGAGGCCGGACAGCTGGCCCGGCGCCTGGCCGGGGTAACGGCGCCGGCGCCCTTCGCCCTGGTGTTCACCCGGGGCCGGCTGGAGCTTCGCAAGCTGGATGAGCCCAGGCTCGGCGCCATCCATGTGGATTTTGTGGAAGGAGCCGTGGCGCACCGGCGCAAGTTCGGCGGCGGCCGGGGCCAGAGCATCGCCAAGGCGGTGGGGCTCAAGCACGGCCACAACCCGAGCGTGGTGGACGGCACCGCCGGCCTGGGGCGGGACGCCTTCGTGCTGGCCTCGCTGGGCTGTGTGGTGACCCTGTGCGAACGCCATCCGGTGGTGCACGCCCTGCTCGCCGACGGCCTGCGCCGGGCGGCACAGGATCCGGAAATCGGCGGCTGGGTCGCCGAGCGGCTGCGGCTGCTGCCCTTCGGCCGGGGCCTGGCGGACATCACCGACGCCCCGGATGTGGTCTACCTGGATCCCATGTTCCCCCACAAGAGAAAGTCGGCGCTGGTGAAGAAGGAGATGCGGGTGTTCCACTCCCTGGTGGGCCCGGACGAAGACGCCGATGCCCTGCTGCCCCGGGCGCTGAACCTGGCCCGCGCCCGGGTGGTGGTGAAACGGCCCGATTACGCCGGCTTCCTCGACGGGGTCACGCCTTCGGCGCAGATCGAGAGCAAAAACAACCGCTTCGACCTCTATGTAAAAGAAGCGCTGTAAGCCGGCTGCCGGGCGGGCCGGCGTCGATGACGATGCGCGAGGAAGTATGCATTAAATTAGTTTATACTAATTTAAATCGGCTCCCGCCATCGGAGGACAACAGCATGACTCAGCACGGCGCCCCGCTCGTCAAGGCCTTCCTGGACCAGGACAGCGAAACCTTCAGCTATGTGGTGTACGACCGCCCCGGCGGCCAGGCGGTGGTGATCGATCCGGTGCTGGACTTCGACTACAAGTCGGGCCGCACCCGTACCGACACGGCGCAACAACTGGTGGACTTCGTCCGGGAGCAGGGGCTGACCCTGCACTGGATACTGGAAACCCACGCCCACGCGGACCACCTGTCGGCGGCCCCCTTTATCCGCGAGCAGCTGGGCGGCAGGATCGGCATCGGCGAACATATCCGGGAGGTGCAGGCGATCTTCCGCCAGGTGTTCGATCTGGAGCAGGAATTCCTGCCCGATGGCAGCCAGTTCGATCGTCTGTTTGCCGACGGCGACGCCTTCGAGGTGGGTGGACTCCGCTTTCGGGTGATGCACACCCCCGGCCACACCCCGGCGGATCTGGCCTATATCATCAACGAACAGGCGGTCTTCGTCGGCGATACCCTGTTTATGCCGGACGTGGGCACCGCCCGTTGCGACTTTCCCGGCGGCAGCGCGAGCCGGCTGTACCGCTCCATCCATCGGCTGCTGGCGCTGCCCGAGGAGACCGCCATCTACATCTGCCACGATTACCCCAGGCCGGGGCGGGAGCACCAGTGCCTGACCACGGTCGGCGCGCAGCGCCGGCACAATATCCATGTGCACGACGGCGTCGGGGAGGCGGAGTTCGTGACGATGCGCGATGAGCGGGACGCCACCCTGGCCATGCCCCGGCTGATCCTGCCGGCCATCCAGGTCAATATCCGCGCCGGCCGCCTGCCGCCGCCGGACGAGCGGGGCAAGGTCTACCTGAAGATTCCCATCAACCAGCTGTAGCCGCCTGGGGGCGGTTCAGGCCTGCTGCAGCATGGCGGTGATGGTGCCGGCCTGGTTGCGGATGCGCGTCACCACCTGGCCGGCCCGGGCCGACACCTCGGTGGACTGGCCTTTCAGTTCGTCCATCAGCCCCATGAAGCGGCCCAGTTCGGCGGCCTGGCTGTCGGCATGGCCGGCGCCCCGCTCCGCCACCGTGGTGGTGGCCTGGGAGGTGGCGCGCACCTGCTCGGTCACCTCCATCAGGGTCTGGGCCTGATCGTGCTGGGTGGCGGCGGCCTGCATCATCTTGCTGATGGTCAGGTTGAGTTCGTCGCTGGCCAGGCGCAGCCGCTCCATGATGCCGCCGATCTCGGTGAGCGAGCCCTGGGTATTGCCGGACAGCTTGCGCACCTCGTCCGCCACCACCGCGAATCCCCGTCCGTGCTCCCCGGCCCGGGCCGCCTCGATGGCCGCATTGAGCGCCAGCAGGTTGGTCTGCTCGGCGATCTGCTGGATCACTCCGATGATGGCGGAGGCGTCGCCGACCGAGCGGACCAGGCTGTCCAGGGCCTGGCGGCCGGTTTCGGCGGCCTGCTGGCTCTGCTCGGCGGTGTACACCAATTGCTCTACCCTTTCCCGGCTGACCCCCATGGCCTGCAGGTTGTCGCGGGCGGTGGCAGCGATGTCGTCGGTGGCCTGGCGCATCTGCTGGGCAAGGTGGTTGAGCTCGTTGACCATGTCGACGCTGCCGCTCATGGTCTGGTCGGTGGTCTGGGTATGGCGCTGGATATCCAGCACCTCTTCGATCATCTGCTCCAGGGCCTGGGACACGTGCTGCAGCTGCTCGGCCCGGCCGTGCTGCTGTTGCTGCAGGCTTTCGATCAGGCCGTTGAAGCTGGTGGCGATCTGGCCCAGCTCGCTGTTGGGGTGGGTCACCGGCAGGGTGGCGAGCTGGCCGTCCTGTACCAGCTGGCGGAAGGCGTTGCGCAGCAGGCGCAGGCGGTTGACCACCAGCACTCGCTGGAACAGGTAGCTGAGCAGGGCGAACAGCAGCAGGGTGGCGCACAGGGCCAGCAGCAACAGGGCCAGTTGCCGGTATTCCTGCACGCGGGCCGCTTCCTGCCTGGCCACCAGCAAATCCAGTTGTTGCTCAATGTCGTTCAGGCTGGCGCCCAGGGCGTCCGAGGCCTGGCCGCGCAGCGCCAGGGTATCCTGGGTGTTGCCCAGCTCCTTGGGATAGCGGCCGAGCAGGCTGTGCACTTCCCGGCGGGGGGCGTCGCCCAGCTCCACCGGCTTGGGTTTGCGCAGGGCGAATTCGTCGACTTCCTGCTCCTGGTAGATGCCCAGCAGGGGCAGTGCCTGGAGCCGGGCGGACAGTTTGGTCAGCTCGTTCAGCTGGAAGTCCAGGGCCTCACGAAGCTGGGGGTTGTTGTCGCCGATATAGCCCTGGCGCAGGTGGATAAGGCGGGGCAGGGCGGCCAGCATTTCCCCCACCAGGGCCTGGTAGCGGGGGGCCAGGCTGTGGGGGCTGTCGGCGTAGCGGGCCAGGGCCCGGAGCTGGTCGGCCAGCTCCTGCTCGGCGTGTTGCAGCAGGTGCTGGCTGTTGCCGGAGAGCTTGCCCGCCTCGCGGAAGTCGTGGGTCAGTTGCTGATAGAGGCGAGCCACCGCCTGTTGCGCCGGCTCGCCGCCGGCATGGTGGCCGAGGGCGGTTTCCATCGCCTGCAGCTGGTGCTCGGCCTCGGTCATCAGGCTGGTGTCACCGCTCGCCAGGTAGGCGGAGATGGTGCGGTAGAGGGAGATATTGGCATCCCGTCGCAGCTGCTCCAGGCTGGCGCGGGTCGCTTCCCCCTGCTGCAGGCGCAGGTCCCCCAGGTAGAAGGCGCCAGCCAGCAGCAGCGCCAGGGCGATCAGCAGCAGCGAAGACAACATCGAAAACAGCGAAACTTTCATCGGCCAGACCCCAACGTATCCTTGTGGCCGGCAGACTAAGACAATCTCGTGACAGTTTTATGACGAGGGCAGAGATAGTACCGTCTGCATCAGCCGCTGGTGCAGCGGCTGGGCCGCCAGGGGAGCGGGGTCGATCAGCTCCAGGCGGCCTTCCCGCTGGGGGGCGATGCGATAGACGCTGAGCCGGCCGTCCACCTTGTTGAAGGCGCGCCAGCCGTCTTCCCCCCGCAGCACCGCCTTCAGCCGCGCCACCTCGAGTTCGGCGCAAAACGCCTCGACCGCCGCCTGGTCGAACACCACCTCGTCGAGAAAGCGCCAGCCGATGGAGAAATGGTCCTGGCCGTGGTTGCTGTAGCGGCGCCAGGGCTGGCCGCGGCTGAGGCGGGGGCCCTGGTCGGCGATCAGCGGCCGGGGGGCGTTGTCTTCATGGGCCCGGGGATGGGCCGCCCGGCGGTCCGGGTTGTGTTCGCCCTGCAGCCAGGCCGGGTCCAGTTGGCCCTGGCAGACCTCCACCAGCGCCTGCTTGGGCGGCCGGTAGCCGTCCAGGCCCCGGCGCAGGGCCTCGAGCTCGGCCGTGCTGCACAGGTCCGTCTTGTTGGCCACCAGTATGTCCGCCAGGGCCAGCTGGTCCTGGTAGGTGTCGTGCTCCCGGTAGCGTGGATCGGCCCACTGGCGCGGGTCCACCAGGCAGAAGGCGGGGCCCAATCGTAGTGCCTCCCGGTAGTGCTCGTTGGTGAGGATGTCGAGGATGCGGCTGGGGTGGCCCAGGCCGCTCGGCTCGATCAGCAGGCGATCGGGCCTGGCCTTGTGCAGCAGGGCGTTGAGCCCGATCTGGAAGGGCAGGCCGGACACGCAGCACAGGCAGCCGCCGGGCACTTCCTTGATGGTGGCGCCCTGATCGCTGAGCAGGGCGCCGTCTATGCCCACCTCGCCGAACTCGTTGACCAGGATGGCCCAGCGCTCCTGCTCCGGCTTGTGGGCCAGCAGGTGGCGCAGCAGGGTGGTCTTGCCGCTGCCGAGAAAGCCCATGACGAGGTGGGTGGTGACGGGAGTGCTCATGAGTGGGTCCGGGAAAAGGTTTTGTTATCTTATAACATATATTGGCAAGGGCGGGTAAGGGCCGGTGCCTTCCTTAAACCAACCGCCTTGGCACAACGGTGGATAGGCGCGTCGTACAGACGGCGGAAAACTTCAGGCTGAACTAAACAGGCAACGTCTATACCAGAAAGGAAGACAAAGGGTCCGCTCCGGCCGACCGTCACATGCCAGGGACGGTATGTGCGAGCGAACAGGGATGTATTTACAGCGTGTCGGCGGAGTGGGCCCTTTGGCTGACTTATTAAGGTGTTCAGACGACGATGTCAATAAACTGAACGGCGGGCGTGCCCGCCGTGGGAACAAATGCCTCAGGGCTGGATCACCACCCGGCCCCTGAGCTTGCCGGCCAGCAGATCCCGGGCCGCCGCTATACTCTGCTCCAGGGTCAGCACCTGGGCCTGGTCTTCGAAGTCGAGCGGCAGGCGTTCCTGCAGCCGCTGCCAGGCTTCGATGCGCCTGGCCTTGGGCATATAGACCGAGTTGATGCCGAGCAGCTGCACCCCGCGCAGGATAAAGGGCATGACGGTGGTGTTGAGGGCCACGCCGCCGGCCAGGCCGCAGGCGGCCACGGCGCCGTCCATCCTGGTCTGGCTCAGGATCCTGGCCAGGGTGCGGCCGCCCACGGTGTCCACGGCGCCGGCCCAGCGCTGGGTTTCCAGCGGCGCCGGCTCGGCGTCCAGCTCGGCACGGGGGATGATGGCGGCCGCGCCCAGGGAGGTCAGCCAGTCGCCGTGCTCGGGCCGGCCGGTGGAGGCATGCACCTCGAAGCCGGCACCGGCCAGCAGCCGCACCGCCACCGAGCCCACGCCGCCGGTGGCGCCGGTGACCAGCACCGGACCCTGATCGGGGGTGATGCCCGCATGCTCCAGCGCCATCAGGCTGAGCATGGCGGTAAAGCCGGCGGTGCCGATGGCCATGGCCCGCTTGGCGCTCATGCCCGGCGGCAGGGGGATCAGCCAGTCCCCCTTGGCGCTGGCCTTCTCCGCCAGGCCGCCCCAGTACTGTTCGCCCACGCCCCAGCCGGTGAGCAGCACCTCGTCGCCGATGCGGTAGTCCGGGTGATCCGAGGCCAGCACGGTGCCGGCGTAGTCGATGCCGGGCACCATGGGCCACTGGCGCACTATCTTGCCCTTGCCGGTGATGGCCAGGGCGTCCTTGTAGTTGAGGGTGGAGTAGTCGACCTTCACCAGCACGTCGCCGGTGGTGAGCTGGTGCTCGTTCAGCCGTTGCAGGCGGGCTTGGGTTTGTTTGCCGGATTCTTCTAATAGTAGGGCGGTAAACATGGTGTTCTCCTCGGCACTGTTTCCTATGACCCAGTGTAAGGAGGCCGGTGCGGATTGCCATGGCCGGCACCGGCTAAATTGCGATTTTGTGACCCCGGCGCCATCAGGCCCGGGCGGCCTCCGGGGTTTTGATCCAGGCTTCGTTGAGCCAGAGCGAGGCGATGATGATGACTCCGCCCAGGCCGAGCCGCAGCAGGTCCGCCTCCCGGTTCCAGATCAGCAGGTTGACCAGCAGGCCGGCGGGCACCAGGGCGTTGTTCATGATCGCCAGGGCGCCGGCATTGACCAGGGTGGCGCCCTTGTTCCACAGGAAATAGCCCAGGCCCGAGGCGCCCAGGCCCAGCCACAGCAGTATGCCCCACTGCAGGCCGGTGGCGGGGTAGCGGCCGCTGCCGAGCCACAGCCAGGCCGGCACCGCCACCAGCAGGGCGCCCAGGTAGAAATAGCCGAACAGCCGGTGCTGGGGCGGGTGTTGCGGATGGCGCTCCATCAGTACCTTGTAGCCGACCTGGCCGAGGGCGAAGCAGAGGTTGGCGCCCTGCACCACCGCGAAACCGAGCAGATAGGCGTTGGTGATGCCGTCGAAGCGGATCACCAGGGCGCCCAGCACCGCCAGGGCGGCGGTGAGCAGGTAGCCGGGGTTGAAGCGCCGGTTGAGCAGATCGTAGATCAGGGTGACGTAGATGGGCGTGAGCACGGTGAAGATCAGCACCTCGGGCACCGTCAGCAACAGGAACGACTGGTAATAGAAGAGGTACATGATGCCGAGCTGCACGGCGCCGCAACCCATCAGCCCCAGCGCCAGCCGCGCCGGCAGGCGCCGGGAGAGGAAGGGCAGGAACAGCAGGGCGGCCAGGGCCACGCGGCTCAGCACCGAGAAGTAGCTGTCCACGGCGCCGGCCAGGTAAACGCCGATCAGGCTGAAGGAAAAGGCCCACAGCAGGGTGACAAAGACCAGATAGGACATGGGTGAATTTTCGTCATTGGTAAAGATGGGGCGCTATGATGGCGCAAAGCCGGGGGCCGATCCAGCCGCGGGCCCATAAAAAAAGCCGGCGCAATGCACCGGCCCGGGACCAACATCAGGTTTGTCATAAAGGAGAGAATGACGTCCCCAAACAAAGTGGTTCAACACCACACGCAGAACTCTTGGGCATAGCGCCCGAAAAGGTTGTCAGCGTGGCAACCCGTGCCGCCCGACCCCGAACATTCCGTTTTTGTCGCCATACCGGCATTACCTCGAATAACCCCGGTATCACGACAGACAGGCAGTACCCCCCATGATGCCACCATGCCCAGAACCCTGTTCGGCCAGGCCGCCGGATGAAACAACTCCACCACGCCGACGATTAACTTGTCTGTGGCGCACATTCTATGGTCAGATAATCCATGTAAGAAATGAATTATCACCATGAATGTATGGTCAATATCGATGGATAACCTTTACCAGCGCTTGGATCTGAACCTGTTGCGGGTGTTCGACGTGTTGATGCAGAGCCGCAACGTTACCCGGGCGGCGGAGCAGCTGAACCTGTCCCAGTCCACCGTCAGCCACGCCCTGGCGCGGCTGCGCCTGGCCCTGGACGACCCCCTGTTCGTGATGGCCCGCAAGGAGATGCGCCCCACGGGGCGGGCCCTGGCGCTGGCGGCGCCGGTGCGGCAGGCCCTGGCCCTGCTGGAGCAGGGGGTACGCCAGTCGGCGGGATTCGAGCCCGACTCCTCCACCCGTACCTTCCGCCTGGCGGTGCCGTCCTCCATCGAGCACGGTGCCGTGCCCCAGCTGGTGGAGCTGCTGCACCGGCGGGCGCCGGCCTGCCGGCTGGCCATCAGCGAGCTGGTCGACTCCGACTACGAAGACAGCCTGGCCCGGGGCGGCCTGGATCTGGTGGTGGGCTTTGCCGGCGCCGGCCACCTGTCCCCGCGGCTGTTGCGCGAACCCTGGTTCGACAACCCCATGGTGTGCCTGTCGGCGCGGGGCAGTGGCCTGCCCGGGGTGCTGTCGGCCGCCGAACTGGTGGCCTGGAGCCATGTGTCCACCTCCACCTGGGGACACAACCAGACCCTGGTGGAGCACTGGCTGAAGGAGCAGGGGCTGGAACGCCATATCGCCGTCTGGGTGCCGAGCTTCGAGGCGCTGCCCAAGCTGCTGGCCACCGGTCGCTACCTGGCCATGGTGCCCGAGCTGATCGCCCGGGATTTCTGCCATTACTACCCGTTGCAGAGCCACCGCCTGGACCAGCCGTTGTACAGCACCTATGTGCTGGCCCAGCATCCGCTGACCGAGTTCGATCCGGCGCTGGTCTGGTTCCGGCAACTGCTGCGGGAGGTGGGAGAGAGCTTGTGCCGGGTGGCGTGAGGGCCTCGGCTTGATGACAACCTCGCCTGTTGCACTGGCAGGAGTCGGCCAAAGGGCCAACTCCGCCGACACGCGACAAAATATGACACTCGCTGTTTCGGCCTGCTGCGAACATTCACTGGATGTTCGGTCAGGCCGGAACCGCTCGTCACGGCGAGCAAGCTCGCCCCCTGTAGGCTCGCACATGCCAAATGTCGCGGAAACCGTCGGTATCGCCGCGCTGCGACTTGCCACTGGCAACTCGGTCGCGCCGATACCTTCGGTGCAAGGCGCTTCGCACCCCCTGGCATGTGACGGTCGGCGGAGCCGTTCCCTTTGTCCGCCTGTACTGGTTCAGGTGTTGCCTGTTTAGGTAAGCCGAAGGTTTGTCAGCAGCCAACCGCTCTTGGGGCTTATTCCTTGGGCAGGGGCACCACCAGCATGTCGCAGGGCACGGTGTTCATCAGTTGGCGGGCGGAGGAGGTGAGCAGGCTCCAGAAGCTCTGTTCGTGGCCGCAGACCAGCAGGTCGATCTGGTTCTGCTCCACCGCCTCGTTCACTTTCAGCGCCAGATCGCCGCAGATCACCAGCTTTTTCTCGATGGGGTAGCCCAGATCGCCCAGGTATTCCTCCAGCCGCTGCTTGGCGTCGGCCACCACCTGATCCTGGATATTGTCGATATCGATGTCGATCATCTCGGTGTAGAGATCCTTGAGATCCACATCCACATGGATGACGGACAGCTTGGCCTGGTTGGCGCGGGCCCGATCCACCGCCTTGGCGATCACCTTGCGGTTTTTCTCGGTCATGTCGACCGCCGCCAGTATGTGTTTGTACTGATAGGGTTCTGTCATGGCATTTCTCCTTTTTCCCAAGTCTATCAATCCATTAGCCGTTAAACCGTGAGCCGGGCGGAAGTTTAGCATCGCGCCTGATGCCAGCAGCATAGGCCAGGACGGGCGGCCGGGACAAGGTGGCCGGGGCGCTATTTCAGCCCCGGCTGGCCTGGATCAAATAACGGCGGGGGCTGTTGGCCGGTTCGGTAAAGGTGCCCAGGCGCACCCGGTAGCCCTGCTCTTCGAGGAACAGGGCCCGGTCCAGCAGCAGCCACAGCTCCAGCGGGTAGCGGTAGAGGTGGCGCACCAGCTCGATGCGCTGGACCATCAGCCGGCGCGGCTCGGCCCGGGTCAGCCAGTGCTCGCCGTTAAGGTGGGCGGGGGCGCGGATCCCCTTCTGCCCGCAGGCCCAGCGGACGAAGTCGGCGAAATCGCCGCTCAGCAGCTGCTTGGGGAAGGAGGGCAGCGGCAGGTATTCATTTTGCCCCCTCAGCGCCCGTTGCAGCTCGTCGAAGGCCAGCCGCCAGCTCAGCTCGATGCGGCGCAGCCGGCGCACCCGTTCGCCGCCGGTCACCTGCTGCTGCAGCGGCAGCCGCAGATCCTGGCGGTCCAGCCCGAGATCCCGGGCCCGGCCGGCGGCGGACAGCGGCCGGTAGCGCTCGCCCTCGATCAGGTGGTAGCAGCAGGGAGAGAGCGCCAGCGTCCGGGTGCCGGCGGCGGCCGCATGGCGCAAAAAGCGCAGGTGCAGCTCACCGCAGGCGTGCAGGGCCAGGGCCTGCTGCTCGGCAGCGAAGAGCCCGGCGGCGGTTTCGGCCAGGGCATCGGCGCAGATAAAGCGGTGATCGAGCCCGAGCCGGTCGGCCAGTTGCTCGCCCTGGCAGCACAGATCCGGGTTCCATTCGAGGCTGGTGACCGGCCGCGCCGACTGCTGGGCCAGCAGCCGGCCGAGGTGGCCCTTGCCGGCGCACCACTCCAGTATGGGATGATTTCCACTGATATTGGCGGCAAAATCCTTGATCTGCGTCCATTTCCGCCCGGGGATACCGTTGCTCCAGCGCGGGGTGGCGTAGTCGGCGGCCCGCTCCAGCGCCGGGAGCCGCGGCCGGTTGAGGGCGACGGCGTCCGGCCGCCACTCGGCCAGGCAGGCCAGGGCGGTGGCCGGATCGGCTTCCAGCGCCTCCAGCCGGGCCTCGTCCATCGCTTCGAGCAGGGGAGTGAGTTCCGGCCAGGGCAGGGAATCGCAGGCAAAGGGATAGCGCTGCCAGTCGCCGCGGGTGCGGTGCAGCAGGGTGCTCAGGGTGTCGAAAAGGCCGGCCAGGTCGCTCATGGTTGCGGATTATAGCGCCGAGCCCGGCGCCGTGATAGCGGGGGCGGGACCGGGGCGCTAGAATAGCGCCTTTGTGTCGACGAGAGGGGAAGCCCATGCAGGCCTGGGATGTGATTGTGATCGGCGCCGGTGCCGCCGGCCTGATGTGTGCCGCCGAGGCGGGCAAGCGGGGGCGCCGGGTGCTGGTACTGGATCACGGCAAGCGTATCGGCCGCAAGATACTGATGTCCGGCGGTGGCCGTTGCAACTTCACCAACTACCATGTAGAGCCCAAGGCGTTCCTCTGCGCCAACCCCCATTTTGTCAAGTCGGCCCTGGCCCGCTATACCCAGTGGGACTTTATCGCCCTGGTGGACAAGCACCGTATCGGCTACCACGAAAAGACCCTGGGCCAGCTGTTCTGCGACGATTCGGCACAGAACATCGTCGATATACTGGTGAAAGAGTGCGATCAGGCTGGCGTCAGCATCCGCCTGCGGGCCGAGATCCTGGAGGTGGACCGGCTGGGCGAGGGCTTTACGGTCGCCACCCACGACGAAGCCTACAGCTGCCATTCCCTGGTGGTGGCCACCGGCGGCCTGTCCATGCCCAAGATCGGCGCCTCCCCCTTCGGCTACAAGCTGGCGGAGCAGTTCGGCTTGCGCGTACTGCCCACCCGGGCCGGCCTGGTGCCCTTTACCCTGCAGCCGGAAGACAAGCAAAGCCTGGAGCCCCTGGCCGGGGTGAGCCTGCCGGTGGTGGCCGAGAGCGAGGACGGCACCCGCTTCGCCGAAAGCCTGCTGTTCACCCACAGGGGCCTGTCCGGCCCGGCGGTGCTGCAGATCTCCTCCTACTGGCAACCCGGCGAGCGGGTCTGCTTCGAGCTGCTGCCCGCCGGCCGGCTGGCCGAGGGAGTGGCGGACAGCCCCAACCAGGAACTGAAGACCTGGCTCGGCCGCCAACTGCCCAAACGGCTGGTGGAGGCGCTGCTGGCGCGGGAAGGGCTGGTGAACAAGCCGCTCAAGCAATACACCCCGAGGGAGCTGGCGGCGATAGAGGAAAGGCTGACGGCCTGGTCGCTGAAGCCCGGCGGCACCGAGGGCTACCGCACCGCCGAGGTGACCCTGGGCGGGGTGGACACCCACGAGCTCTCCTCCAAGACCATGATGGCCAACAAGGTGCCCAACCTCTATTTCGTGGGCGAGGTGATGGACGTCACCGGCTGGCTGGGCGGCTACAACTTCCAGTGGGCCTGGAGCTCCGGCTGGGTGGCCGGCCAGGTGGTGTGATGTGTGCACTGACAATAAAGTTTGTACACTAGACAAAAAGTTTGTACACAAGCTCTATTTGTGACAATAAAGTTCGTACACTGTTCTATACTTAGCTCCAGGAAAGTGATCTGGCAACAGTTTTCCGGACACATTCTCAAGCAACTGCTCGCAGCTCTGATTCATAGCCCAATGGACTCATGTAGTCATTGCTGGAATGCAGCCGCACCCGGTTATAAAACACTTCGATATACTCGAAGATGGCCTGCTTCGTTTCTTCCCGCGTCGTAAAGTCCTCGTGATAGATCAGCTCGGTCTTCAGCGTGTGGAAGAAGCTCTCTGACGGGGCGTTATCCCAACAGTTTCCCTTCCGGCTCATGCTGCATTTGAAGTCATGCTGCTTGAGCAAGCGCTGGAAGCTATCTGAAGCATACTGACTGCCCCGGTCGCTATGAACCAGTAACCCGGCAGCTGGTCTGCGTTTCCAGATCGCCATGCTCAGCGCATCGCTCACCAGAGACGCCGGCATTCGGCTACCCATCGACCAGCCCACCACCGCCCGTGAGCAGAGGTCGATAAAGACCGCCAGATAGAGCCATCCCTCCCGTGTCGGGATATAAGTGATATCCCCCACATAGGCCTGATCCGGCTTTTCTGCCGAGAAATGTCGTGCCAGAAGGTTCGGCGCGACCGGCTTGTCATGCTTCGAGTTGGTGGTGGCCTTGAACTTCCGCTGCGTCTTGCATGCCAGCCCTTCTTCTTTCATCAGTCGGGCAACCCGGCGGCGACTGACGGCCTCACCGTCTCCCGTCAGCTTCTTCTGAATGCGCCGCGTCCCATAGGTTGCTCGGCCTTCTTCATGGTGTTTACGGATCTTCGCCTTCAACGCCTTCTCCTGCTGTTTTCGCGGGCTGGGCGGCCTGGACCGCCACTCATAATAGCCACTGCGAGATACTTCAAACACACGGCACATCAGGGCAGTGCTGAACTGACCCTGATTGGCGTCGATGAAGGCATACCTTAGCGAGATTCTTTGGCGAAGAAGGCGGCCGCCTTTTTTAACAGCTCTCGCTCTTCCTTGAGTCGGGCGTTCTCCCGGCGGAGCTGCTTCAACTCTTCATAGAGGTGCTGCTCGCCCACTTTACCATCGCCCTTGGTGCTCTGCTGGCGGTGGTACTTGGCGATCCAGGTATGTAACGTATTAACGTTAACCTCCAGCTCCCTGGCGGTCTGGTTGACGGATTGCTCGGACTCCACCGCCAGCTTGACTGCGGCTTCTTTAAACTCAGCGGTATAGGCTTTCTTCTGACTCATGATACACACCTTCTCTGGGCAGGTGATCTTACCTGCGTCTGTGTGTCCGGGGAACTATAGCCACTTCACATTATTACGGGCCGACTGGATCAAACTCATGATCGCAGCAGCGCACTTGAGCATGCGATCCCGCGCCGAGCATTTGAGAAGGCAACGGGATGAACGCTGGCTGGATAGCCGTGGTTTTCTGGGTATGCAGCCGAATCCATTTGTGGACGAGGTTGGCATTGAGGCTGTATCCCAAGGCGATGTTTGCGATGGAGGCACCGGGTTCAGAACACTCCTGAATGACCTGGGCCTTGAAAGATTTGCTGTAGGTACGGCGCTGAGGGGGCATGGAAAATCCGCTTGATGGGCCATGGCCTTCGGCGGCGGTGTCGGGAAGGTGTGTTGGCCGGACGGATACTGTTGAACTACGTTTGTCTGGGGCAACGGAAGTGTTTCGGCCCGACTCTGGAACGCGATCCGCAGCGACGACTGGGCAATTCCGCACGTTGGCCTGAGCAGCCTCGGGGAAATCGTCGGCTGGGCGCGCCCAGACGAGTTTCCGCCAAGGAACATGCAGACGACAAGGGGCTGCGGGCACTCGGCTACAACGTGAGGATCGGTGTTTGATCTGCGGCTGCCCGCAGCACTTGCAGGTTCCCGATCAAACCTTTGCCTATCGCCGGATCGGACTGCCCCAGCACACCCTCTCTGGAAATTTGAGTCACATCAATCGGCCAGCAGGTCGCTGGATATTGACTCTTGACTTTCGGCATGTTAGGCGCAATACCTTGCAAAGTCTTGCAAGAATTTCCTCGAGCGAGGCCGCGTGACGACGGAACTTGTGGGGGGTGTTATGACAGCGCGCCAGCAGGCGATCTTCACACTCGACGAGTTGGCTGCCTACTTGAAAGTCGGCAAGCGGACGCTTTACCGGCTCGCCGCGCACGGGGAGATTCCGGCCTTCAAGGTCGGCGGGACGTGGCGGTTTCGTCAAAGTGAAATCGATCGATGGATCAATGATCAGATCCAGGCAGGCAGAAAGAAGGAGGTGATACGCACAGATGAGCAGCCAAAGTCAGCGGAACACTCCGTTTCGTCTGGGCGCGCTGTCCGTCGCCGCAGGCAAACGGAGTGAGCGAGAGTCTTCAATTTTTCTTCTGGAGGTGTGACATGGACATTGATTTCAAGAAATTGGCTCCCTGGAACTGGTTCAAGAAGGAGCAGGAAGAACAACAGAGCACCGCCTCACTCTCGGTGCAGCGCAATGACCTGCCGGCGGCGGGTGGGCCCGTCAGCCCCATCCTGCAATTGCATCGCGAAATCGATCGCCTGTTCGATGATGCGTTCCGGGGTTTCGGTTTCCCGGCACTGGCCATGCCACGCTGGCCGTCGGACTGGCCAGGCATGCTGAAGCCGGCGCTGGACATTCAGGAAACCGACAAGCAGTACACGATCGCCCTGGAAGTACCCGGCGTCGAGGAAAAGGACATTCAGATCACGCTCGATAACGATGTGTTGCTGGTGCGCGGTGAAAAGCGTCAGGAGCAGGAAAGCAAAGACGGCGGTTTCCACCGGGTGGAGCGCTCCTACGGCAGCTTTCAGCGCGCTCTGAACCTGCCGGCCGATGCCAACCAGGACACGATCAAGGCCGCTTTCAAGAACGGCGTGCTCACGATCACGATGGACAAGCGCGAGGCCAGTGCCCCCAAGCAGGGCCGCTCGATCCCGATCAACGGCTGACGTCGATCGGCTCGTCCTCCGAAAAAACCAGATGAAGGTCGAGGCGCCGTGACCTTCGGCGTCTCGTCAAATCAGTCCTCTCAAGGAGTATCAGCATGGCCAGAAAACAATGCCAAGTCTGCGGCCAGCCCGCCACGGTGCGAGTGGAGGCCAATCTCAATGGTCGCCACAGCACCATGCTGTTGTGTGACGATCACTATCGCCAACTGGTGCGCCAGCAAAAGCGCACCGTCTCACCGCTGGAAGCCTTGTTCGGCTCGCGCAGCGGGCTGTTCGAAGACTTCCTTGGCAGCGACTTCTTCCGCATCGGTGACGTCGCACCGTCCATGGCGGCTGATGCCGACGAAGTGGTCGATGCGTCTTTCGGCGAATCCGCTCCCGCAACGGCGGGCACGGCGCGCCGCCGCGGCAGTGGGCTCGCCAGCCGTATCAGCGAACAGTCCGAGGCTTTGTTGCAGGAGGCCGCCAAACATGCCGCCGAATTTGGCCGCCCTGAAGTCGATACCGAACACCTGCTGTTGGCGCTCGTCGACAGCGACGTGGTGAAGACCATCCTGGGGCAGTTCAAGATCAAGGTCGATGACCTCAAGCGGCAGATCGAATCCGAAGCCAAGCGTGGCGACAAGCCGTTCGAGGGCGAAATCGGCGTGGCGCCCCGCGTCAAGGACGCGCTCAGCCGCGCTTTCGTGGCATCCAACGAACTCAGCCACTCCTATGTCGGCCCGGAGCATTTCCTGATCGGGCTGGCCGAGGAAGGCGAAGGCTTGGCCGCCAACCTGCTGCGCCGTTACGGCCTCACGCCGCAGGCGCTGCGTCAACAGGTGAGCAAGGTGGTCGGTAAGGGGGCCGAGGACGGTCGCGCTGAGGCGCCGACCAACACACCTGAGCTCGACAAGTACTCGCGTGACCTCACCAAAATGGCGCGCGAGGGCAAGCTCGATCCGGTCATCGGCCGTGCGCAGGAGATCGAGACCACCATCGAGGTGCTGGCCCGGCGCAAGAAAAACAACCCGGTGTTGATCGGTGAGCCCGGCGTCGGCAAGACCGCCATTGTCGAAGGACTGGCGCAGCGGATGGTCGCCGGCGAAGTGCCCGAGACGCTGCGCGACAAGCGTCTGGTCGAACTCAACATCAACGCCATGGTGGCAGGCGCCAAGTACCGCGGCGAGTTCGAGGAGCGCGTGCAGAAGGTGCTCAAGGAAGTGACCGAGCACCAGGGCGAGCTGATTCTCTTCATCGACGAGGTGCACACCATCGTCGGTGCAGGCCAGGGTGGCGGTGAAGGCGGGCTGGACGTCGCCAACGTGTTCAAGCCGATGATGGCGCGCGGCGAACTGAACCTGATCGGCGCCACCACGCTCAACGAGTATCAGAAGTACATCGAGAAGGACGCCGCGCTGGAGCGCCGCTTCCAGCCGGTGATGGTGCCCGAGCCGACGGTAGCGCAGACCATGATGATTTTGCGCGGCCTGCGCGACACCTTCGAGGCGCACCACAAGGTCAGCATCACCGAGGATGCGATCATCGCCGCCGCCGAGTTGTCCGACCGCTACATCACCGCGCGCTTTTTGCCTGACAAGGCCATCGACCTGCTCGACCAGGCGGCCGCACGCGTGAAGCTGTCGGCCACGGCCCGCCCGGTGGCGGTGCAAGAGCTGGAGGCCGAACTGCACCAGCTGCGGCGTGAGCAGGACTATGTGGCCTCGCGCAAGCAGTACGACAAGGCCGCCGAGCTGGGCAAGCGCATCGAGGCCAAGGAGACTGAGCTCAAGAAGCTCGTCGAGGAATGGGAACGCGAGCGCGCCTCGGGCAGCGCCGAAGTCAAGGCCGAGCATGTCGCGCAGATCGTCTCGCGCCTGACCGGCATTCCGGTCAACGAGCTGACGGTGGAAGAACGCGAGAAGCTGCTGCATCTGGAGCAGCGGCTGCACGAGCGCCTGGTGGGCCAGGACGAAGCGGTGCGCGCGGTGGCCGATGCCGTGCGGTTGTCGCGCGCGGGGCTGCGCGAGGGCAGCAAGCCGGTTGCTACTTTCCTGTTCCTTGGGCCGACCGGCGTGGGCAAGACCGAACTCGCCAAGGCGCTGGCCGAGTCGATCTATGGTGATGAAGGTGCGCTGCTGCGCATCGACATGTCCGAGTACGGGGAACGCCATACCGTGGCACGCCTGGTGGGCGCGCCTCCGGGTTATGTGGGCTATGACGAGGGGGGGCAGCTCACCGAGAAAGTGCGGCGCAAACCCTACAGCGTGTTGTTGCTCGATGAGATCGAAAAAGCGCACCCCGACGTCTACAACATCCTGCTGCAGGTATTCGACGACGGGCGGCTCACCGACGGCAAGGGCCGGGTGGTGGATTTCACCAATACCATCATCATCGCCACCTCGAACCTGGGCTCGGACATCATCCAGCGTCGGCTGAAGGCCCGTGGCGCCGCCGGCGAGGAATACGAGAAGACCAAGTCCGAGGTGATGGACGTGCTGCGCGGACACTTCCGCCCCGAGTTCCTCAACCGCATCGACGAGATCATCGTCTTCCATGCGCTGGGCAAGGAGGAGATCCGCCATATCGTCGGCCTGCAGCTCGATCGTGTGGCCCGCAACGCCGCCAGCCAGGGCGTGACGCTGACCTTCGATCAGACCTTGATCGATCACTTCGCGGAGGAAGGCTACAAGCCCGAGTTCGGCGCGCGTGAGCTCAAGCGGCTGATCCGCAGCGAGCTGGAGACGGCACTGGCGCGCGAGATGCTGGGTGGCGGTATCGGCAAGGGCGATCACGCCAGCGCCCGCTGGGACGACAAGGCCGAACGGGTGGTCTTCGAGCGCCAGGAGCCACCCGCGAAGCCGGCCGAACCTGAAAAGCCCGATGCCGCGAACGTGGCCGAGACGTCGCCTGGCGACACGAGCAAGCCTGCGCGCAAGAAGAAGCCGGCGGGCGGCGAATCTTGAGTCATGAGGAGGCTGTCGTGCCCGACCCCAGCGGGCTGACATGGGCAGCCACCCTCGTGTCGCTCGCGGTCGCTGTCCCCACGGCGGGGCACGCGGTCATCTACAAGCGTGACCCTCGATCGGCCACGCTGTGGGTACTGCTGATCGCCTTGTTGCCGCTTGCCGGTCTGGCCCACCTGGTGGAACGCGCCATCGACAAGCGGTACAGCGTCGCCTTGGCCTCGTACATCTTCGACAGCCAAGCCATCCGTGACATCGTGATGGATGTGTTTGATCGTGCATACCGAATTCTCGAAATTAACCGAGAAGTGCTGGAGCGGTGCGCGCGCGAACTGCTCGCACGGGAAACGCTGGATGAATACAGCATCCGGCAGCTGACGCAAGGGCTACAGCTCGAATCCCCATGTCACAGCGGCCCAGCTGCCGGAGCCATTACTTCCTCTGTGTCCCAAGGAGCCACCTCATGAGTGACAGCATTCATATCGTCTGCCCACGCTGCCAATCCATCAGTCGCGTGCCAGCCAACAAGTTGGCGGAGAAGCCCAATTGCGGGCGGTGCCAGCACCCGCTGTTCACCGGAGAACCCATCGAGCTGACCACAGCGACGGTAGAGGACATCACCGATCTCAAGAGGGTCGAGCAGGCGCTGAACGCTATGCGCCGACAGCGAGAAGAGTTGGCCAGCCACGTTCCCGGTATGCTTTACCAATACCGTCTTCGTCCGGACGGCAGCTCGCACTTCCCTTATGCCAGCGCGAAGATACAGGAAATATACGGGGTTGCACCGGAGGATGTTGTCGAAGATGCCACTCCGGTGTTAGCGGCGCTCCATCCTGAAGACCGCGACCGTGTGCATGAAACCATACAGGTGTCGGGGCAGTCACTCGCGCTTTGGCATGACGAGTACCGGGTGCAGTTTCCAGACGGTCGGGTGATCTGGGTCGAAGGCGAGGCGTCGCCTGAAACCATGCCTGATGGGAGCATCCTCTGGCACGGCTATGTCCATGATGTCACCTCACGCAGAAGATCCGCGGAAGAGCTTCGCCTTGCGGCTAAAGTTTTTGAGCACGCAGGAGAGGGCATCCTCGTTACGGACGCTCAAGGCCACATTGTCAACGTCAATCGGGCGTTTTCCGTGATCACTGGTTATGCGCGTGAGGAAGTAATGGGTCAGACACCTCGTCTGCTCGAGTCCGATCGCTATGACGATGAGTTCTATCAGACCGTTTGGCAGGCTCTGCGTGAGCACGACTATTGGCACGGAGAGCTCTGGTGCCGACGCAAGAACGGCAGTCAGTTTGCCGCGCTGCTGACAATCAGTGCAGTGCCGGATATGCGGGGCAATATCGAGCATTACGCAGCCATGTTCTCCGACATCACGGCGCTGAAGGAGAACCAGCAACAGCTTGAACGCGTTGCTCATTACGACCTGCTCACCGGCTTGCCCAATCGACTATTACTTGGAGACCGCCTTAAGCAGGCCATTCGTCAGACACGTCGGCGTGGCATGCACCTGGCGGTTGTCTTCATCGATCTGGATGGATTCAAGAAGGTCAACGACCAGCACGGCCACGCAGTCGGCGACAAATTGCTGTCCGTCCTGTCCAGGCGTATGACGC
This sequence comes from Zobellella sp. An-6, assembly GCF_052487945.1. NCBI lineage: Bacteria > Pseudomonadati > Pseudomonadota > Gammaproteobacteria > Aeromonadales > Aeromonadaceae > Zobellella > Zobellella sp. An-6. The sequence continues at coordinate 222,185 of NZ_CP199259.1, forward strand.
AGGTGTTGCGCGAAGACGATACCTTGGCCCGTCTTGGTGGTGATGAGTTTGTCGCTATTCTGGTCGACCTGCCGGATATTTCCGTCAGCGTACCGATTCTCGAGCGCCTGATCGAGGTGGCTGTACAGCCCGTACCGATTGGTGACGCACTGTGCGAGGTGAGCGCGAGTATCGGTGTGAGCTACTACCCGCAAGGCGAAGATATCGACGCCGACCAACTGCTGCGGCAGGCAAATCAGGCTATGTATCGTGCCAAGCAAACCGGCAAGAATCGATATCACGTTTTCGATACGGAGAAGGATCGTACGCTGCGCACCCGTCACGAAGGATTGGACAGCATAGAGAAGGCACTTGCCAATGGGCAGTTTCTGCTTTATTTCCAACCCAAGGTCAACATGCGCACCGGTGAGGTGCTGGGCGCCGAAGCCTTGATCCGCTGGCAACATCCGACGCGTGGTTTGTTATCTCCTGCCTCCTTCATACCCATCATTGAGAACCATCCGCTCGGGATTGACGTGGGGGAATGGACCATCGAGGCCGCGCTGACCCAGATCGAAGTTTGGCGCAAGGCCGGCCTTCATGTCCCGATCAGCGTGAATATCGGTGCGCGGCACTTGCTGCAACCGGACTTCATCATGCATCTACGGGGTATGTTGTCACGACATCCCGGCGCCCAGCCGCAAGACCTTGAACTGGAAATCCTCGAAACCAGCGCCGTGGAGGACTTCGTTCAAGTGTCTCAGTTGATGGCACAGTGCGAGAGGATGGGGTTGCGTTTTGCCCTCGACGATTTCGGCAGCGGCTATTCATCGCTGGCCTATCTGAAGCGCCTGCCCGCGCACCTGCTCAAGATCGACCAGGGTTTTATACGCGACATGCTCGAGGATCCGGACGATATCGCCATCCTGGATGCGCTACTGGCACTGGCAAGGTCGTTTGGCAGGAACTGCATCGCGGAGGGAGTCGAATCCATTCGGCATGGTGAAATGCTGCTGCGTATGGGATGCGAGTGGGGCCAGGGTTATGCCATCGGGCATCCGATGCCGGCGCATGAATTCGAGCAATGGCTACACACCTGGCAGGTACCCTTATCCTGGAAGGGATTCAAGCCTGACAGTCGCTCCGCGCTGCCCGTGCCGTTCACATACGCCGACCACCGGGTCTGGATTTCCCAGATGATCGACTATCTGTCAGGTAAGACCCAAGTGCCGCCTCAACCCGAAGCACTCCAATACTGGCGGGATCAAAGTGGCCGCCCTACGTTCTTCGGCAAGGATCCTGATGACCAGGTCGATGTCCTGCATCAGAGCATCCAGCAGTTAGCGCACACCCTGAGTGAAATGAAAAATGCCGGCCGTGTCGAGGCATTGAGGGCTGGCATCGACAAGTTGCAACATTTGCAGGCGGAGCTGCTGGGATTGCTGCCGCCAGACCAGAAGCCGGCTTGATGCCATGCACGGGACAAAGGGTTGACGTGCAAGAGGCTGATCCACCCATCGGTGGTGCCACGGGCGCGCAGGACATTATTCGCTGGGTGGCTTCGCAATTGCCTCGGCAATCCAGGTGTAATCGGGTCGTCTTCTCGCACTCCCCGTTCCATTAACGTTTCATTGAAAGAGAGAGCAACGCTTATGCATAAAGAACCTGGCCACACGACCCTTGAAGAGATGCGCTCCCAGTGGCGGTTGATGACGTTTTACGAGCGCTTCGAGCAGGTTATCGCCCTCGCTCTGTCGGCGGTCATTGCCGTCATCATCGTGGTGTCGCTGTTCCAGCTCATCGCCATCGTCTTCACGCTGCTGGTCCTCGATGCCTTCAATCCCATGGACCACAAGGTATTCCAGAGCGTGTTTGGCATGATCATGACGCTTTTGATCGCGATGGAGTTCAAGCATTCCATCGTGCGCGTGGCGCTGCGTCGGGACAGCATCATCCAGGTCAAGACCGTGATCCTCATCGCTCTGATCGCGCTGGCGCGCAAGTTCGTGATCCTTGACCCCGAGGTGAGCCCCGCAAAGATCGCCGCGCTGGCAGGCGCTACGCTGGCTCTGGGTGCGACCTACTGGCTGCTGCGCATGCGCGATGACCGTGCCGCCGAGACCTCTGAGCATGACCCATCATCATCCCAGTGACCCGCGCGCGGCGTTGTTGCAACACCGCTGGCGCAACCGCCTGCAGACCGGGCTGTTGGTCCTGACCCTGGTCGGGATCGCAGCCGCTGCGGGGAGTCTGTTGTTCGGGGAAAGCGGCCTGTGGCTCGCGCTGCTTGCCGTTGCTGGCGCGCTGCTGCTGGAGCCGACAGCCGCGTCGGCGCTGACCTTGCGCCTGTACCGCGCACGGGCTTTGCGCCCGCACGAAGCCCCGGAAATTTGGGCTCTGTTGCGCGAGCTGTCCGCCCGTGCCGGTTTGCCCGCCACGCCGGTGCCGCACTACGTGCCCAGTGCCGTCGTCAACGCCTTCGCCACCGGCTCCAAGCAGCATGCATCGATCGCCCTCACCGATGGCCTGCTGCGCAACCTGAGTTCGCGCGAACTGGCGGGTGTGCTCGCGCACGAGGTCGCGCACATCGCTAATGAGGATCTGCGTGTCATGGGGCTGGCGGATTCCGTCAGTCGCCTCACGAGCCTGCTGGCGATGGTCGGACAGATCGCTATTGTGTTCAGCTTGCCCGCACTGCTGGCCGGCGCGGTGGCGGTCAATTGGCCTGGACTGCTTCTGCTGATCGCCTCGCCCCAGTTGGCCTTGCTCGCACAGCTCGGCCTGTCTCGCGTGCGTGAGTTCGACGCTGATCGCCTCGCGGCGGAACTGACCGGCGACCCGCAAGGGCTGGCGTCCGCGCTGGCGAAAATCGAGCGGGTCAGTCGCTCCTGGCGTGCCTGGCTGCGGCCGGGATGGGGCAATCCCGAGCCTTCCTGGTTGCGCACCCATCCGGCAACGCAAGATCGTATCTCACGCCTGCTGGCGTTGGCGCCTGGACCAGCAACAGCCTTGCCGTTTCACGCGCCCCATTTCTTGCCGGAATCCGCTGTGACGCCGCGCCCGCCGCGCTGGCGCCCGAGCGGGCTATGGCGCTGATTGTCTATCACCAGGAGACTTCTCATGGCCTACCCTGACCCGTACCCACGCCCCGCACCGGATCCCTTCATCCGGCGCTGGCTCGTCATCACTGCGTGCGTTGCAGCACTCATGCTGTTCTGGCAGTTCCTGCCCGCCATCGAAGCCTGGTTCAGCCCGCGCCAAGCCGCTGAGCGCACCGTCACGCCGCGTGGCGATCTGGCCGCTGACGAACAGGCCACCATCGAACTGTTCGAGAAATCGCGCGGGTCGGTGGTTTACATCACCACGGCACAACTAGTGCGTGACGTCTGGTCGCGCAATGTCTTTTCCGTGCCGCGCGGCACCGGCTCCGGCTTCATCTGGGACGATGCCGGCCACGTGGTGACCAACTTCCACGTGATCCAGGGGGCATCGTCTGCCACGGTCAAACTGGCCGACGGTCGCGATTATCAGGCTGCGCTCGTTGGCGCCAGTCCTGCGCACGACATCGCGGTACTCAAGATTGGCGTCGGCTTCAAGCGCCCGCCGGCGGTGCCGGTGGGCACCAGTGCCGATCTCAAGGTGGGGCAAAAGGTCTTTGCCATTGGCAATCCCTTCGGGCTCGACTGGACGCTCACCACCGGCATCGTCTCGGCGCTTGACCGCACCCTTTCCGGCGACGCCAGTGGCCCGGCCATTGACCACCTGATCCAGACCGACGCCGCTATCAACCCCGGCAATTCCGGTGGCCCGTTGCTCGATTCGGCTGGGCGGCTGATCGGCATCAATACCGCCATCTACAGTCCGTCTGGCGCCTCGGCCGGCATCGGCTTTGCGGTGCCGGTCGATACCGTCATGCGCGTGGTGCCGCAACTCATAAAGACCGGCAAGTACATCCGTCCGGCGCTGGGCATCGAGGTGGATGAGCAGCTCAACGCGCGTCTGCAGGCGCTGACCGGCAGCCACCGGACTGAAGGTGTTCGGTGAAGGCGAATGGAAACAACGCAAGCATGGCAAGGATAAACGCCGGGTCTGGCGCAAGTTGCACCTAGCCGTGGATGCCCGGACTCACGAAGTCATCGCCGCCGAGGTCAGCCTGGAGAATGTGGCCGATAACGAGGTCTTGCCTTGCTCAACCCGTTGCGGCGTCAGTTACATCATGTGTCGGGCGACGGCGCTTACGATACTCGGGAATGTCATCAACTCCTGCTCAAAAAAGGCAGCAAAGCGACCATCCCACCGCGCAAAAATGCGGGCTACTGGGAAGAAGGACATCCAAGAAACGAGGTGGTCACGGCACTGAAATCAGGGAGTCTGTCCGAATGGAAAAGCACATCAGGCTACCATCAGCGTTCGCTGGCAGAAACGGCGATGTCCCGTTACAAGCAGCTGGTGAGCCCCAAGCTCAGCCTGCGTAAATACAACGGTCAGGTCGGCGAAATCCTTGCCGGGGTGAAGGTTATGAACAAAGTCATCGGGCTCGGTATGCCTGTTCGCCAACCGGTCAGTTAAGGGCACAAAATCCTGTAGGAACAGGCTGCCCCAGCTCTGATTTGATCAACAGCGCCGGGGAGAGGTTAACATTACCGTGGAAAAGCTGTATCAGCTTGCTCAGACGCTGGAATGTGATCCTGCTTCATTGCTACCTGACTTGATAGAATCATAGTAGGTTTCAGCTAAGCCACTGAACTATCTGTTTAAATTTCAGTGGCTTATGATTTAGTGTGCAAACTTTATTGTCACAATCGTCATTAGTGTACAAACTTTATTGTCAGTGCACATGTGAGTGGTATCGGGCCGGACGTCGATCAGGCCGTAGCCCCGCTGCGTCCGCAGGCTCAGTGACTCCAGCCCGACCAGCATGCCGCCCTCGATCAGGTGGTCGACCAGGCCCTTCCAGCCCATGCCGACCCCGATGCCGCCTGGATTCGGGGCGTGGTGCTGTTCATTCATTATGCTTTTGATTGCATCCCTGCCCCGCTCGCCCCTATGATATAGGCAGTCCATAACCATAGGTTTTAACTCGCTTTATGAGTTTATTGATAGCTTTTGCTATACTTTCAATCGGTGTTTCCTTCCTCTGTTCCATCCTTGAAGCCGCGCTCCTGTCGATAACCCCCAGTTACATCGCCCAGCTCAAGCTCTCCAATCCGAAGCTGCACGAGAGCATGAAGGTGCTCAAGGACAGGATCGACCAGCCCCTGGCGGCCATCCTGACCCTCAACACCGTCGCGCACACCGTGGGCGCCACCGGGGTCGGTGCCCAGGTCACAGTCGTCTTTGGCGACGGCTATCTTGGGGCGGCCTCGGCGATCATGACGGTGTTGATCCTGGTGTTGTCGGAGATACTGCCGAAATCGATCGGTGCCCGCTACTGGCGCACGCTGGCGCCCGTACTGCCGCGGTTGCTGAACGGCATGATCTTTGTCCTGAAGCCCTTTATCTGGGTCTCGGACCAGATCATGAAGCTGTTCGGCGGCCATGCACCCGAGCATGACTTGCGGCAGGAGATCAAGGCCCTCTCGGTGCTGGGCCGTGAACTGAACAAGCTGGACGAAGACGAGCAGCGGGTCATCGCCAATATCCTGGATCTGCACGATATCACCGTCCGCAGCATCATGACCCCCAGGACGGTGTGTGAAGTGGTCGCACCCGGCGCCAGGGTGGCCGACTTTGCCGAGCAGGTGAAATCCGGACAATTTTCCCGTTACCCGGTGATCGACAAGGATGAAACCCCGCTGGGACTGCTGTTCCGCTACGATATCATCCACGCCGACCCGGAACAGCCGGTCACTTCGCTGATCAAGCCGGTCACCATAGTGTCGGACAAGCTCAACGCCGAGAACCTGATGAGCCAGTTCATGCACGAGCGTCAGCACATGTTCCTGGTGTATGACGAATATGGCAGCTGGCTGGGCCTGGTGACCATGGAGGACGTGATCGAGACCATCATCGGTAAGCCGATCATGGACGAGACCGACGATATTCCGAATATGCGCCGGTACGCCAAGCGGCGCTGGAAACACCGCCTGAAGAACCTGGCGGAAGACTGAGCTAGCAGGTCCGGTCATCGGGCGGGCTCCTTGCCCGGCCGATTCGGTCATATCTCCGCCAGAACCGATTAATCTTGAGAAACATGAACAATGGAAAGACTGATTGAAAAACTGATGTATTCGTCGCGCTGGATCATGGCGCCGATCTACCTGGGGCTGAGCCTGGTGCTGGTGGCACTGGGCATCAAGTTCTTCCAGGAAATCCTGCATATCCTGCCCAATATCCTGGCGATGAAGGAAGTGGATCTGATCCTGGTGACCCTGTCGCTGATCGACATCGCCCTGGTGGGCGGCCTGATCGTGATGGTGATGTTCTCCGGCTACGAAAACTTCGTGTCCCGGCTGGACGTGGAGGAGAGCGACGACAAGCTGGGCTGGCTGGGCAAGCTCGACGCCGGTTCGCTGAAAAACAAGGTGGCGGCCTCCATAGTGGCGATTTCCTCCATCCACCTGCTGAAAATTTTCATGAACACCGAGAATATCCCCAACGACAAGCTCAAGTGGTACCTGCTGATCCACATCACCTTCGTGCTGTCGGCCTTCGCCATGGGCTACCTGGACAAGATCACCAGAAGTAAATGAGGCGGGCGGGCTGGCGTCTTGGCCCGCCCGTGGCTATGCTGCCGGACACCCGAGGCTGTTGAGTCGATACCCTTGAGAACCTTGCCCGACAACCTGATTTCCCGCTGGCTGTTGATCTTCCTGCTGCTGGTGGCGGTCTATTTTTTCCATGACTTCCTGGTCCCTGTGCTCGGCGCCCTGATCATCGGTTTTGCGAGCTGGCCCTTCTATCGCCGGTTGCTGCGGCTGTGCGGCGAACGGGAGCTACTGGCCGCCAGCATTGCCGTGCTGACGGTGATGACGGTGCTGGTCGTACCCCTGTCGTTCGCCTTCACCTATGCCTTCGGTGAAATCAAGCACTGGGTGGAGTGGTTGATCGAGGTGAACCGGGAAGGGGCAGCCATGCCGGGCTGGCTGCACTCGCTGCCCGCGCTGGGAGAATGGCTGGAGCCTTACTGGCAGCAGTATGTGGCCGAACCCCATGCCCTGAGCGAACTGGTACAGTTATTCAGCGGCGAGCAGCTGGGCAATATCTACCGCTGGTTGCTGGCGCTGGGCAGCAGGGCCTTCCATCTGTTTCTGATCCTGGTCTTCCTGCTGATCACCCTGTTCTTCGTGTACAAGGACGGTCATGCCCTTGCCGTCCAGCTGGATCGGGTGGGGGAGTCCGTGCTGGGCGGGCATTGGGCCCGGTTTTCCCGCATGGTGCCGGCCACCGTCAGCTCCACCGTCACCGGCATGGGGCTGATCGCCCTGGGCGAGGGGGTGGTGCTGGGCATCGCCTACTGGGTTGCCGGCGTGCCGTCCCCGGTAGCGCTGGGGGTGTTGACCGGTTTTATGGCCCTGATCCCCGGCGGCGCGCCGCTGTCCTTTACCCTGGTTTCGCTCTACCTGGCCGGCACCGGAGAGATGGTGATGGCGACGGGCCTGTTCCTGTGGGGGGCGATCGAGCTGTTCATCGTCGACAAGACCATCAGGCCGCGGCTGGTGGGCGGGCCCATCAAGCTGCCTTTTCTGCCGACCTTCTTCGGCCTTGTCGGCGGGGTGACCACCATGGGCATTGTCGGACTTTTTGTCGGTCCGGTGCTGATGGCGTTGCTGGTGGCGATCTGGCGTGAATGGCTGCACAGCCTGGACCCGGTCGCGCAGCCATGAGGAGCAAGGCGCTTCCCGAGCGACCAGGATGATGAAGCGGGGCGTTTCAGACCGGCTTTTTCAACGGCGTGCTCGCGATTGAGCCGGCCTCCCGGCGGCAGCGGCTCCCCGGCTCAGAGGGACTCGTCGCCGGCCGGTGCCTGCCCGGTGGCGTCGGCCAGCGGACTGGCCAGCACCTTGTCGATGCGGTTGCCGTCGAGATCCACCACTTCCAGCCGCCAGCCCTCCCAGTCCAGGTATTCACCGGTGTCGGGAATGCGCCCCCACAGCCACAGCAGCATGCCGCCCAGGGTGTGGTAGCGGCCGCGTCCGTCTCCCGGCAGCCGCTTGAGGCCGAGCCGGTCCTGCAGCTCGTGCACAGGAAGCAGGCCGTCCAGCAGCCAGGAGCCGTCTTCCCGTTGCACGGCCCAGAACTCCCCGGGCTCCGGCGAGTGGAATTCCCCCGCCAGGGCTTCCAGCAGATCCTGCTGGGTCACCAGCCCCAGGACGTCGCCGTATTCATCCACCACGAACACCATGCGGATGCCGGAGCGGCGGAACTGCGCCAGCAGCTGCATGCCGGTCTGGGACTCGGGCACGAACACCGCGGGTTGCAGCAGCTCGTCCAGCGCCGGTGGCGAGGTACTGAGCTGCTGGCGCAGCAACTGCTTGGCGGTGACCACGCCCAGCACCTCCTGGATGCCGCCCCGGCACACCGGGAAGCAGGAATGCTCGGAGTCGTTGACCCGCGCCAGCATGAGCTCCCGGGGATGGTCGATGTCCAGGAAGACGATGTCGCTGCGCGGCGTCATCAGCGAGAGGATCCGTCGGTCGTCGAGGCGGAAAATCTTGCGCACCATGTCGTGTTCATAGGGTTCGATCACCCCGCTGAGGGAGCCTTCCACCAGCATGGCGTCGATGTCCTCCTCGGTCAGGTGGCTGCCGCTCGGCGCCTGCTGGCCGATCAGCCGCAGCAGGCCGTCGGTCGAGACGGACAGCAGCCAGACGAAGGGACGCGACAGCTGCGCCAGCCAGGACACGGGCCGGGCCACGCGCCGGGCGATGCCCTCGGCATTGAACTGGGCGAGCCGCTTGGGCACCAGTTCGCCGACGACGATGGAGACATAGGTGATGCCGGCCACCACCATCACGGTGGCCGCGATGGCGCTGGCGCCCGGGCTCAGGCCGGACTCCCGCAACAGCCCGGCGAGGGGACCGGCCAGGACCGCTTCCCCCACTATGCCGTTGAGCAGGCCGATGGCGGTGATGCCGATCTGCACGGTGGACAGAAACTGGGTCGGCTCCCGGCCGAGGCGGACCGCCACCGCCGCCGCCCGGTCGCCCTCGTCGGCCAGCCGTTGCAGGCGGCTCTTGCGGGCGGTGACCAGGGCGATCTCCGCCATGGCGAAGAGGCCGTTGCACAGGATCAGGACGATTAACAGAACGAGCTCCATACGGCCTCCTCGGCGTTCCGGCTCAGCCGGCGGTGGAAGAACGGTAGCGGGCCCAGAGCCGCAGGATCAGCTTGGCTGCCTCGTCCAGCAGCAGCACGCTGGACGCCACCAGGGCGCAGCGCAGCCAGTCGCCCGGGCCGAGGGCGACGGTGGCGAACACCTGCTGCAGCGGCGGCCAGTGCACCACCAGCAGTTGCAGCAGCAGCACGGCCGCCAGCGCCAGCCACAGCTTGCCGTTGGCCAGGAAATGGCGGTTGAAGGCCGAACCCTGCTCCGCCCGGGCGTTGAACACGTTGAAGAACTGGTACAGCACGAAGGTGGTGAAGGCCAGGGTACCGGCCCGCTCCGGCGCGTCCTGCACCAGGCCGTAGACGAACATCGCCAGGGTGCCCGCCGTCATGGTCAGGCCATACAGCGCCAGCCGGCCCAGGCGCCGGCCGGACAGGATCTGCGCCCCGGGCGGGCGCGGTGGCTCCCGCATCAGGCCGGGCCGGGGCGGCTCCACCCCCAGGGTCATGGCGGGCGGGCCGTCCATGATGATGTTGATCCACAGCAGCTGGATGGCGGTAAAGGGCATCGGCAGGCTCAGCAGGGTGGCGGTGAGCACGGTGAGGATGGCGGCGATGTTGGTGGACAGCTGGAAGCGCACGAACTTGACGATGTTGTCGTAGATGGTGCGGCCTTCCTCCACCGCCTGCACTATGGTGGCGAAGTTGTCGTCGGTCAGCACCAGGGTCGCCGCCTCCCGGGTCACGGCGGTGCCGGTGATGCCCATGGCGACGCCGATGTCCGCCGCCTTGAGGGCGGGGGCGTCGTTGACCCCGTCGCCGGTCATGGCGGTGACATGGCCGTCGGCCCGCAGCGCCCGGACGATCTTGACCTTGTGCTGGGGAGAGACCCGGGCGAATACCGTGATGTCGTCGATGCGGCGGGCCAGCTCGGCGTCGTCCATGCGTTCCAGCTCGGCACCGGACAGTACCCCGCCCGGCAGCCCCAGCTCCCGGGCGATGGCCGCCGCCGTGGTCTTGTGATCGCCGGTGATCATCTTCACCTGGATGCCCGCGGCCCGGCAGTGGGCGATGGCCTCGGCCGCCTCGGGGCGCGGCGGATCCATCAGCCCCACCAGTCCCAGGAAGGTCCAGTCGCCGACCCAGCGCCAGAGATCCTCGCCCGGATCGAAATCGCGGGCGGGGATCTCCCGCTGGGCCACGGCCAGCACCCGCAGCGCCTGGCCGGCGAGGTGGTCGTTTTCCCGGGAGATGGCGCGGGCGGCGGCGGCGTCCAGCGGGCGGGGGCCGTCGCCGTGCTGCCAGTGGCCGGCGTGGCCGAGCAGGATGTCCGGCGCCCCCTTGATGTACATCAGCACCCGGTCGCCCCGGTGGTGGAAGGTGGCCATGAACTTGTGGGCCGAATCGAAGGGGATCTCGGCGAGGCGAGGTGCGCGCTCCTGCTCCCGCTGGGGATCCAGGCCGCCCTTCTGGGCCAGCACATAGAGGGCACCCTCGGTCGGATCGCCGATGAGCTTGCCGTCGCGCACCCGCGATTCGGTGCACAGCGCCATGGGCGGCAGCATGGCCGCCGGCCCGGGGCCGCCCTCGCTGTGGATCCGGCCGTCGCTGCCATAGCCCTGGCCGCTGGCGCTGAAGCGGTGGCCCGCGTGCCAGCCGGCCCGGGCGGTCATCTGGTTGAGGGTGAGGGTACCGGTCTTGTCGGTGCAGATCACCGTGGTGGCGCCGAGGGTTTCCACCGCCGCCAGTTTCTTCAGGATGGCCTTCTTGCGCGCCATGCGCCACATGCCGATGGCCAGGGTCACGGTGACCACGGCGGGCAGGCCTTCGGGCACGGCGGCCACCGCCAGGGCGACCGAGGTCATCGCCGCTTCGGCCCAGGGCGTGCCGCGCAGCAGGGTCATGGCGAAGATGGCCACCACCACCACCCCGGCGATGGCCGCCAGCCGCTTGCCCAGCCGATCCAGCTGCCGCTGCAGCGGGGTTTCCCCTTCCGGGGCTTGGGCGATCAGCGTCGCTATGCCGCCCATTTCGGTGTTCATGCCGGTGGCCACCACCAGCATTTCGCCCCGTCCCCGGGTGACGGTGGTGTTCATGTACAGCATGTTGCAGCGTTCGCCCAGAGGCAGCTCGTCCTCCGCCAGCGGCGGGGCGAGCTTGCCGACCGGCTGGGACTCCCCGGTCAGCGCCGCCTCCTGCACTTCCAGGGCGTGGGCGGCCAGCACCCGGCCGTCGGCCGGCACCTGGTCGCCCGCCTCCAGCAACACCAGGTCGCCGGGCACCAGCTCGGCGGCGGCCAGTTCCTGTACCTGGCCGTTGCGCCTGACCCTGGCCCTGGGCACCAGCATGCCCTTGAGCGCGGCCAGGGTGCGTTCCGCCCGGTGCTCCTGGTAAAAGCCGAGGGCGGCGTTGAACAGCACCACCAGCAGGATGACCACCGCATCCTTCAGATCGCCGATGGCCCAGGCCAGCCCGGCGGCGAACAGCAGCACCAGCACCAGGACGGCCTTGAACTGGTCCAGGAACCGGAGCCAGGGGGGGCGGGGCGCCGTTTCGGCCAGGCGGTTCTCACCGTGCTCGGCCAGCCGTTGCCGGGCGGCCCGGTCGCTCAGGCCACGGCTGGCGTCGGTGCCCAGCGCCGAGGCGGTTTGCTCCGTGGTCAACCGGTGCCAGCGTGGTGCCGGTGTCTGCATGATGGTGTTCCCTCCCGTGGTCGGCTCCGCCAGCCGCTACCCCTTCCACCATAGGGCCGGAAGGGGCGGGATGGCAACCACAAATAATGATAACCATCTGTTTTCAAATGGTTAAATGGGAGGGCCAGAGCACCGATCAGTTTGGAAGTTAACCAACCGGTGGCTTGTCTGTTGCAACCTAGATGAAGAGGCAACAGGGCCGCCTCCGCCGACACGCTTCAAGTACATCCCTGTGATGCTCGTCACATGCCATCCTTGGCATGTGACGGTCGGCGGAGGCAATCCCTGTTGTCTCTTTACAAGTCCCGGCGCCGCCTGATGGTGGTGCCGGCAGCCTGACGGTGCAGCTCCCCGAGCAGGGTGACCGCCTCCCGGCTGAGGCGGGTCACCCGTTCCCAGTCGCCGGCCGCGATGGCGTCGGCGGGCAGCATCCAGCTGCCGCCCACCGTGGCCACGCAGCCGAGGCGGGCGTAGCCGGCCAGGTTGTCCGGGCTGATGCCGCCGGTGGGGCAGAAGCGTATCTGGGGCAGGGGGGCGGACATGGCCTTGAGCGCCGCCGCCCCGCCGTTGGCTTCGGCGGGAAAGAACTTGAGCCTGCTGTAGCCGAGCTCGAGTGCCTGCATGATCTCCGAGGGGGTACTGACCCCGGGGATCAGGGGGGCGCTGCCCCGGGCGGCGTGCTGCAGCAGGCGGGGAGTGCAGCCCGGCGAGATCACGAAACGGGCGCCGGCGGCCACAGCGGTATCGTATTGCTCGGGGGTCAGCACGGTACCGGCCCCCACTAACGCCTCGGGCAGGGCTTCGGCGATAGCGGTGATGGCGGCCAGGGCCGCATCGGTGCGCAGGGTTACCTCGAACACGTCGATACCGCCGGCCAACAGGGCGCGGGCCAGGGGCACCGCCTGCTCGGGCCGGTCGACGACCATCACCGGCATCAGGGGGGAAGCGGCGAAGACCGCGTCGGGTTGGAGTTGCCACGTCATCTTGGTTCTTCCTCTTGTGAGCGGGCCGGTCGTGCCGGCGCCGGGGGTGAAAACAGGCTGGCGCCGTGCTCCGCGTCGGACACCAGCGCCCGCAGGGGGGCGAACAGCTCCCGGCCACAGCCGGCGTCGTTGTCGCTCAGGTCCGGGGTGGCGGACGGGCGCTCCTGGAGGGGGGCGTCCACCGTCAGGGTGCCGCGCTCCGCGTCCAGGGTGATCAGATCCCCGTCGCGCAGCCGGGCCAGGGGGCCGCCCCGGGCGGCTTCCGGGGTAAGGTGCAGGGCTGCCGGTATCTTGCCCGAGGCGCCCGACAGGCGCCCGTCGGTGACCAGGGCCACCCGGTGGCCGGCCTGTTGCAGGTTGCCGAGCAGCGGCATCAGCTGGTGCAGTTCGGGCATGCCGTTGGCCGCCGGACCGTTGAAGCGCACCACTATCACCCCATTCTGATGCAGTTCGCCCGCCTGGTAAGCCTCGACCACCGCCTGCTGGCTGTCGAATATCCGGGCCGGCGCCTGGATCAGGCGATGTTCCGGCGCCACGGCACTGACCTTGATGACAGCGCGGCCCAGATTACCATCGAGTACCCTGAGGCCGCCGCTGGCGCTGAAGGCCTGGCCGCGGGGGGCGATCACCGTCGGATCCCGGGTCTCGGTACGGGGTCGCCATAGCAGGCGGCCGTCCGCATCCAGGGCGGGGGCGCTGAGGTAGTCCCGGTAGTCGCCGTAGACCGGCAGGGCGTTGGTGTGCAGCAGCCCCCGTTCGGCCAACAGGCGCAGCAGCAGCGGCACGCCGCCCGCCTCCTGGAAGGCATTGATATCGGCCGGTCCGTTGGGATAGATCCGCGCCAGCAGGGGTACCACTGCCGAGAGTTCACTGAAGTCGTCCCAGTTCAGTATCCAGCCCGCTGCCCGGGCGATGGCTACCAGATGCAGGGTGTGGTTGCTGCTGCCGCCGGAGGCGAGCAGAGCCACCACCCCGTTGACCACCGCTTTTTCATCCAGCACCCGATACAGGGGGCGGCTCGCCACCCCCGTCGCCTGGGCCGCCAGGCGCAGCGTCGCCTCCGCCGTCAGCGCTTGGCGCAGCGGGGTGCCCGGGGCGATAAAGGAGGCGCCCGGCAGCATCAGGCCCATGGCTTCAAAGACCAGCTGGTTGCTGTTGGCGGTGCCGTAGAAGGTGCAGGTGCCGGGGGCGTGGTAGGCCCGGTTTTCCATTTCCTGCAGTGCCTCGCGCCCGACCTGGCCGGCGGCATATTGCTGGCGGACGCGGACCTTCTCCTCGTTGCCGATGCCGGTGGGCATGGGGCCGGCGGGGATAAAGGCGGTGGGCAGTTGGCCGAAGCTGAGCGCGCCGATCAGTTGGCCGGGGGCGATTTTGTCGCAGATGCCGAGCAGCAGGGTGGCATCGAAGGCGTTGTGGCTGAGCGACACGGCGGTGGCCTGGGCGATCAGATCCCGTGAAAACAGGGATAGCTCCATTCCCGGCTGGCCCTGAGTGATGCCATCGCACATGGCCGGCACGCCGCCGGCCACCTGAGCGCTGTGGCCGTGCTCGGCCAGCGCCGCCTTGATGGCGGCGGGGTAGGCATCGTAGGGCTGATGTGCGCTCAGCATGTCGTTGTAGGCGGTAACGATGGCCAGGTTGGCCCGGGTCATGTCCAGCAGCCGTGCCTTCTGCGCCGAGCAGGCGGCGGCCACCACATGGGCCAGGTTGCCGCAGGCCAGGCCGGCCCTGGCCTTGCCCTGTGCGGCTTGGTGTTCCATACGCTGCAGGTAGGCGGCCCGGCTGGCGCGGCTGCGGGCCAGGATCCGCGCAGTGACGTGTTCAAGGGTATGATGCATGGCTGACTTCCTGTTCGGTTGTTTTGGTTGCCGTTCTGTTTTTAGTGATGGGTGATTACGCAACTCAGGCGGTCGGGATGCGCAGTCGGTTCACATAGCCGCGGGTAACTGCAGCCAGATCGTCCCCCAGCAGCGGCGACTCGATGCCGCGCGGCACCGTCGTCGGCAACAGGGGCAGCAGCGGGGCCCAGGTATCCGGCGCCTCGTCGAGGGCCACGGCATGCACCTTGCCGTCGCGCTCCCGGCTGGCTTTGACGTGGATATATTCGACAAAAGACGCCAACTGCGCGGCGGCCTGGGCCTTGTCCTCCCCCAGCCAGTGCCAGTTGGCCATGTCGAAGGTCATGCCGATGGGGGCGCCTTGCTGCTGTACCGCCTGGAAGAAACGGAGCAGGGGGGCCGGGGTACCACCCTCGGAGGTCTGGTCGTTTTCAATTAACAGCCGGATGTCGCCGGCGCGCAGCAGGCCCTCGAGGCCGGCCAGTCCGGGGTTGTCCGGAGCATGGCCGAGGGGCAGCTTGAGCAGCCGGGCGCCCAGCTGGGCGGCCTCGTCCAGCCGTTCCGTCAGCCCGTGCAGATCCGGCGTGCCGGTGGGGTCGAACAGGGGCGTGGGAGAGGAATAGACACAGCTCAGGTGGCATGCGCGGATCTGCTCCGCCAGGCCGGGGAGCGATTCGTCCCGGTTGAGCAGTTCGCGGCGTATTTCCACGCCGTCCGCGCCGCTGGCGGCGATGATCGGCAGCAATGCCGCCTGGCCGCCCATGGCGCGCACGGTGTCGTAGCCGTAGGCGGAAGTAACGACGATAACCTCTGCTTGCATGTGGTGATTCCTGTAGTCGGATACGGCAGCCGTATCCGGGATAAAAGTGGTATCGGTGCCGTTGTCGGACGAAAAAGGTCCCCGGCTGTCAGCCCTGTGGGGGGAACACGGCCGCCGCATTGGCGCAGTTGCGGCCGAGATCCCCGTCGAGGGCGGCGATCAGGTTGTCGACGGCGCAGCGCACCATGGCCAGCCGGGTTTCGTGGGTGGCGGAGCCGATATGTGGCAGCAGCACGGCATTGTCCAGCCGGCACAGGGGCGAGCTGCCCGGCAGCGGCTCGACCTCGAACACGTCCAGGCCGGCGGCGCGGATGCGGCGCTCCTGCAGGGCCTGGATCAGCGCCGGTTCGTCGACCACCTTGCCGCGCGAGCCGTTGATAAAGATGGCGTCGGGCTTCATCAGCGCGAACTGCTCCCGGCCGATGAAGCGCTCGGTCCCGGGCGTGAGCGGCAGCACCAGGCAGACGAAGTCGGCCTCGGCCAGCAGGGCGTCCAGCGACATCCGGGTGGCGTCCAGCTGCGCTTCCGCCTGTTGGTGCGGGCTGCGGTTGTAGTAGTTGATCTTCATGTCGAAGCCGAGTCGGGCGCGCTTCGCCAGGGCGTAGCCGATGCGGCCCATGCCGATGATGCCCATGGTCTTGCCGTGCACGTCCACGCCGAAATGCTCGGGCCCTATGCTGCCCTGCCAGCGGCCGTCACGCACCAGGTTCGACAGCTCCACCACCCGTCGGGCGGTGGCGATGACCAGGGCGAAGAGGGTGTCTGCCGTGGTTTCGGTCAGCACCGAGGGGGTATGCATCAGCGCGATGCGGCGTTGGTTGAGGGTGGCGAGATCGAACTGATCGATGCCCACCGAAATGGTGGACACCGCCCGCAGCCGGGGCGCCTGCGCCAGCATTTCAGTGGTGACCGGGGCGCTGGCGCCGATCAGCCCCTCTGCCTCGGTAAGGGCTGCCATAAAGTCGGCCCTGTTGTGGGGGCCGATGCCGTCGAAGGCGCTGACCTCGAACCGGTCCCGCAAGCGGGCCAGCTCCGCCTCGGGAAGGGCTTTGTACAACACGATTTTCGGTTTCATGCGCTTTCCTTGTCGGCGAGCAGCCGGTCGAGGGTGGAACGGTCGGGCAGGCCTTCGCTGTCGCCGGCCACCTGGACCGCCAGCGAGCCCAGCAGGTTGCCCCGCCGCGCAGCCCGGGCCAGGGGCAAGCCTTCCAGCAGGGCGGAGATCACGCCCACGGCGAAGCTGTCGCCGGCACCGACGGTGTCGACCACCCTGGCCACCGGGAAGGGCGCCGCCGTGCCCTGCTCGCCGCGAGCGGTCTTGTAGTAGGCGCCTGCGGGGCCCAGCTTGATCACCACGACGCCGACCCCGCGCTCCAGGTAGAAGTCGGCGATGCGCGCCGGCTCCCGCTGACCGGTGAGAATTTCGCCTTCCTCGATGCCCGGCAGCACCCAGTCGGCCTTGCCGGCCAGGGCGTTCACTTCGCCCACCATGGTCTGCGGATCCGGCCACAGGCCGGGGCGCAGGTTGGTGTCGAACGATACGGTGCGTCCGGCCTGCTTCATGCCGTCGAGCGCGGTATGGCACAGGGCGCGCAGGCTGTCGGACACCGCCGCCGCCACCCCGCTCAGGTGCAGGTGCCGGCCGGCGGTGAAGAAGCCGGCGTCGTAGTCGCCGGTTGACAGGGTGCTGGCCGCCGAGCCCCGGCGAAAATACTCCACCCGGGGATCGCTGCCGTCGTCCGTTCTGGCCTTCAGTTGAAAGCCGCTGGGAAAGCGTGGATCCGTGATCACCTTGTCGGTATTGATCCCTTCCCCGGCGATCTCGCGACGAATGTACTCGCCGAAGGCGTCGGCCCCAACCTTGGTGACGTAGCCCACGCCGAAGCCGAGCCGGGCCAGGCCGATGGCCACGTTCAGCTCGGCCCCCGCCAGGCGGCGGATGTAGCTGCTGGCATCCGCCAGGGCGCCGCGCTGCTGGGCCGTGAACATGGCCATGGCTTCGCCGATGGTCACCACATCCAGATTCTGTACCGATGTCATGGCATCCTCTCGCTTGTGAGGTTGAAGTTCGCGTCCGGCCGGTCAGCCGGTCGACGGGAAATGATTATGGGACCGGTTCCATAACGTGTTAAAGTCGCTTGGCCCAATTTTGTGAAACGGCGCAGAAAAAAAGCATAATATGACAGTGTCACGGCGGGGACTGCCGAAGCCGGGGGCAAGCACGGCGCAAGGCCTCCGTCACTATGGTTGCCGTGCCCGAACAGGATGGTATTGATTTGAAAAAAAGCATTAAAAAACAATCTCATGCAACTATATCCGACGTGGCCCGGCAGGCCGGGGCCGGCAAGACCAGCGTGTCCCGCTACCTCAACGGCGAGCTGGGCCTGCTGTCGGAGGATCTGCGCACCCGCATCGGCGCGGCGATCAAGGCGCTGGATTATCGTCCCAGCCAGTCCGCCCGGGCGCTCAAGGCCGGCCGTTCCAGGCTGATCGGCCTGGTGCTGGCGGACATCACCAATCCCTACTCCATCAGCGTGTTGCGGGGGGTGGAAAGGGTCTGCAACGAGGCCGGCTATATGCTGATGGTGTGCAACACCAACAACGAGCCCGAGCAGCAGAACCGCTATCTTGCCCTGCTGAGCAGCCACCGGGTCGACGGTGTGATCATCAATTCCGTGGGCATGTCCGACGAGTCGCTGGGGGCCTTCGCCGACATCGATTGCCCCTTCGTCTTCGTGGACCGGAAGGGGGCCGGCATCGAGTGCGACGTGGTCGGCCTGGACAACCGCCAGGCCATGAACATCGCCGCGCGGCACCTGGTTGAACAGGGGTATGAGTCCATCCTGTTCCTCACCCAGTCGCTGGCCATCGATACGCGGCTCGAGCGGTTGCGGGCGCTGCAGGAATACGTGGGCGAGGTGGCGGGCATGAGCTGTGATTTCTTTGAACTGACCCGGGATGAACAGAGCCTGGAACAGGCGATTACTGACTTTGTGGCCAGCCACCGTGGCCTCAAGAAGGCGATCGTCACGGGGAACGGGGTGGTCACCATGAGCACCGCCAAGGCGCTGAAGCGGCTGCGCATCGACTGGGGCGCCCAGATCGGCCTGCTCAGCGTGGACGACCCGGACTGGGCGGAACTGCCGGGTTCGGGCATTACCTCGGTGCGCCAACCCAGCCTGCTTATCGGCGAGACCGCCTGCCGCATCCTGCTCCGGCGCATTGAGGGCGACAGCGATGCGCCCCGGCATCACCGGTATCCCGCCGAACTGGTGATCCGCGGCTCTACTGGCATGTAGTGGCGAGAGTCCTCAGCCCCAAAGCATAAAAAATCGCCGCGAGGCGATTTTTTATTCAACCTCCCCCTTTTTTATGATCTTTGTCACATGTCGTTTACCAATATGCAGGCAGCATCACAAAAACCACGAGATCCCATTTCTTTTTTTGGGAACCGGTTCCATTATTCTTTCGTGCCACATGGCGGTGCCTTGCACACGGAACATGACTCAGGATATTGGAGGACGGAATGAAAAAGGTATTGGCGTTATTGGTAGCGGCGGCATTGGCGGGATGTGGCGAGCAGGAGGCGGACTCCGGCGCCATCAGCATCATCGCCGCGCACAACCAGACCAACATCTCCAGCCCCTATCAGACAGGGATGTTGAAGCTGAAAGAGGTGGCCGAGCAGGGCGGGGAGTTCAGCGTGGAGGTGCATGCGGGCACCATCGGCACCAACGAAAACGAACTGATGGAAAAACTGGTGCTGGGAGGGGCCGACCTGGTGCTGGTGTCGCCGGGCTTCATGACTTCCGCCGGCATCGATGAGGTGGACCTCTTCTCCCTGCTGTATCTGTTCGACGACTACGAGCACTGGGAAGCGGTGGTCGATGGCGAGGTCGGCGACAAGATGGCGGACATCATCTTCGCCAAGTCCGGCGAAAAATATCGCGTCGTCGGTTATTGGTCGGCCGGGGTGCGCCACTGGTATGGTAAAAAGCCGGTCAACAGCCTGGAGGACCTGAAGCAGATGAAGATCCGCACCCAGACCGCCGGGGTGGTGTCCCAGTTCTGGCTCGACGCGGGGGCGGTTCCCACCTCCGTGGCCTGGGCCGAGCTGTATCAGGCACTGTCCAGCAACGTGGTCGATGCCTCCGAGAACGCCTACCCCTACCTGGTGCCGATGGAGCATCACAGGACCGCCAACGGCAAGTACATCTCGGAAACCGGCCACGACTACACCACCCGGCTGCTGCTGCTGCGCAACACCACCTGGGAAAAGCTGGGCGACGAGCAGCGCGAACGCTTTATGGCGGCGGTGCACCAGGCGACCCGGGCCGAGCGCCAGGCCATCTATACCGAGGAAAGCCAGTACAAGCAGCAGGCCATCGAGGGCGGCGCCATCGTCAACACCCCGGACCGCCAGCCGTTCATGGCGGTGGCACAGCGAATCCAGCAGCAATGGGCCGAACAGCACGGCATGAGCGAGCTGGTCGAGCAGATCCGGCAGGCCCGGTAACGGCCGCCGGGGCGTGAAACTTCAAGGAATCGGCTGCACTCCGGGTGCAGCCCCATACAACGGGTAGTGACGATGGAACGATTTATCACCTGGCTGGCCAGGCTCCAGCTCGCGATCGGGACCCTGGCGCTGGTCATCTTTGTGGCCGCCACCCTGCTGCAGGTGTTGGCGCGCTACATGAACATCTCGGTGCTGTGGACCGAGGAAGTGGCGGTCAACGCCTTTATCTGGGCGATATTTTCCGGCGCCGCCGTCATGGTGCGGGAGAAAAAGCACTTCAGCTTCAACGCCCTGGCGATGAAACTGAGCGGTCGGGCCCGCCTGGCGCTGGTGCTGTTCGAACAGTCGGTCATGCTGGTGTTCTGCGTGCTGTGCACCTTCTACAGCGTGGAGATTACCGACACCTTCTGGCATTCCAAGTGGGTCACCCTGCCGTCGTTGCAGCAGGGTTATGTCTGGCTGGTACTGCCGATTACGTTTGCGACTTCTTCGCTTTACCTGCTCGAGGGCATGTTGAAGGAGATCCGGGTCTGCATTAAAAGGGAGAAGCCGGCATGGAGCTAGGGCTGATAGTGGTACTGTTCGTCGCCTTGATTATTCTCGGCATTCCGATTGCCTTCGCCATCGGCATCGCCGCCCTGGCCGGGGTGGCCAGCATCGGTGGTATTCCCAATACCATGATACCGATGAAGATGTTCTACGGGCTGAACTCCTATGTGCTGCTGGCGGTCCCCTTGTTCATTTTGACCGCCAACCTGATGAACAGCGGCAGGATTTCACGCAAGCTGATCGACTTTTCCATCGCCCTGGTCGGGCGCAAGCCGGGCGGCCTGGCCCATGCCAACGTGATGGTGTCGATGATGTTCGCCGGGGTCAGCGGCTCGTCCACCGCCGACACCGCCGGGGTGGGCAAGATCCTGATCCCCAGCATGACCAAGAAGGGCTACAGCCCTGAGATGTCGGTGGGGGTGACGGCGGCCTCGTCCACCATCGGCAGCATTATACCGCCCAGCATCACCATGGTGATCTACGGCGGACTGACCAACACTTCCGTCGGCCAGCTGTTTATCGGCGGCCTGCTCCCCGGGCTGCTGATCGGCTTCGGCATGATGGCGATGATCAGCTACTTCGCCAGGAAAGACGGGCTGCCGGTGGCGGACAAGGTATCGCGCGGCGAATTCATGGCGCTGCTGAAGGACGCCCTTCCGGCGATGATCACCCCGCTGATCATCATCGGCGGCATCGTCGGGGGCATCTATACCCCCACCGAGGCAGCGGCGTTCTCGGCGGTGTACGCCTACCTGATCAGCGCCTTCTACTACAAGACCATCAGGTTGAGCGATCTGCCCGAGATCTTTATCGACACCCTCAAGCTGAGCTGCCTGTCGCTGTTCGCCCTGGCGGCGGCCTCGGCCCTGGGCGAGTTCCTCGGTTACTACCAGATCAACAGTCTGGTGGCCGAGTTTTTCGCCGGGCTGGGCGGCAACAAGTACCTGTTCATGTTTGTGGTGGTGCTGCTCTTCCTGTTCATCGGCACTTTCATGGACGCGATACCGGCCATGGTGCTGTTCGTGCCGGTGGTCTACCCGACCGCCCTGCTGCTTGGGGTGGAGCCGGTGCAGATGGGGATCATCGTCATCATCACCCTGTCCATCGGCCTGATCACGCCACCCTACGGCCTGTGCCTGCTGATCGCCGGCACCATAGGAGGTTTGCCGCTGAACAGGTCGTTCAGCTCGGTACTGCCCTATATCTCGGTGATCATCCTGGTGCTGCTGGCGGTGATCGCCTTCCCCATCCTGCTGCTGGTGTAGCGTTACACGATATCCAGCGGTTCCTTGCGCCGGGGCGGCGGGAAGGCGGCGTCCAGCCGGGCCAGGACCTCGTCGTCCAGCCGCAAGTACAGCGCCCCGGCGTTCTGTTGCACATGTTCGGGCTGCACCGCCTTGGGGATGGCGATGACGTCGCGCCGGCCGTTTATCGGGCGGATGGCCCAGGCCAGCAGCACCTGGGCCGGGGTGGCGCCGAGCTCGGCGGCGATGGCCTGCAGCTCCGGATGGCCGAGCAGCTCCCGGCGCAGCCGGCCGCCCTGGGCCAGGGGGCAGTAGGCCATGGTCGGCATGCGCTGTTGGCGCTGCCAGGGCAGCAGCGAATGTTCAATGCCCCGGGAGTCCAGGTGGTAGAGCACCTGGTTGACCGCGCAGCGCTCGCCGCCGGGCAGGGACGCCAGTTCCTGCATCTCGTCGATATCGAAGTTGGACACCCCGAAGCGCCGGATCTTGCCCTGCGCTTGCAGCCGCTCGAAGGCCTCGAGGGTTTCGTCCAGGGGCACGCTGCCCGGCCAGTGCAGCAGGTAGAGATCCAGGTAGTCGGTGCCCAGGCGTTTGAGGCTGCGCTCGCAGGCCTGGATCGCGCTCTGCCGGCCGGCGTTCCAGGGGTAGACCTTGGACACCAGGAACGCCTGCTCCCGGCGGCCCTTCAGTGCCTGGCCCACCACTTCCTCGGCACCGCCGTCGGCGTACATCTCGGCGGTGTCGATAAGCCGCAGCCCCAGCTCCAGCCCCTGTTGCAGGGCCCGGACCTCGTCCTGCCGCGGGGCCAGTCCTTCGCCCATGTACCAGGTGCCCTGGCCGATGGCGGGCAGCTCGATGGCCGGCTGGCCGGCCATGGCCTTGAGTGTGACGGTGGCGTCCATCTGTACCTCTCACTTTTTGGAAATTAATTCCGCATTATGGTGGCGCAGCGGGCCGGGCTTTGCAACGGTTGTCGCTGGCCCTGGCCGGTGGCGGCAAGGCTTGCTTTTGGCGGTCCTTTGCTCTTAACTCGGTCAGGAACGGAACGACTAGAATAAGAGCAGAGCACAGGAGCAGGCCATGACATCACCGACCTCACCGGCCCAGGACGAGCGCGCCCTGGTCCGACGGCACCTTAAACTCGACCATATGAACCAGCTGCAGATAGAGCGGCTGGCGGAGGTGTTCGGCGCCGAGCCGGGCGTGGTCAAGGTGGTGGTGCGCAAGCACTGGCTGGATATCGACTACGACGCCGCCGTGCTGACCCTGGATCGGGTGATCGCCCTGCTGGAGGCTCACGGCGGCGAGCTGTCCCACGACTGGTGGACGGCATTCAAGGCCCACTGGTATCGCCGCCGGGAAGAGAAGCTGCGCGCCCGTCTGGCCCAGGACGACGAGTCGTCCTCCGGTGAACCCTAATCCTCCAGCGCCCGGCGCAGCACGCCCTGGCCCCGTTGCAGCCGGGCCCGGGCCTCGGCCTTGCCCAGCCCCGACAGCAGCATCAGTATCGCCAGCTTGACCTCACGTTCGGCGTCGTCCAGCGCCCGGGCGGCGGTACTTTCGTCCGTGCCGGTGGCCTGCATCACGATGCGGATGGCCCTGGCCTCAAGCTTCTTGTTGCTGGCGTTCAAATCCACCATCAGGTTCTGGTACACCTTGCCCAGGCGGATCATGCTGGCGGTGCTCAGCATGTTGAGCACCAGCTTCTGGGCGGTGCCGGACTTGAGCCGGGTGGAGCCGGTGATCACCTCGGGCCCTACCTCGGGCTCGATGGCGATGGCCGCCTCCCGGCCGATGAGGGAGCCCGGATTGCACGCCAGCGCGACGGTGCCGGCACCCAGGGCACGGGCGTAGCGCAGGCCGCCGAGCACATAGGGGGTGCGGCCGCTGGCGGCGATGCCCACCACCACGTCTTTATCGGACAGGTCGATGTCCCGCAGATCCTGCTCGCCCCGGGCGGCGTCGTCCTCCGCCCCCTCCTGGGCGCGGAACATGGCCGCCTCGCCGCCGGCGATGAGCCCCACCACCATGCCCGCCGGCACGCTGAAGGTGGGTGGGCATTCGGACGCATCCAGCACCCCCAGCCGGCCGCTGGTGCCGGCGCCCAGGTAGACCAGGCGGCCGCCCCGGCGCAAGGCCGCGACGATGAGATCCACGGCGGCGGCGATCTCGGGCAGCACCCGGGCCACCGCCTCCGGCACCCGTTGGTCCTGGGCGTTGATGGTGGTGACGATGTCGAGGGTGCTCTTCAGATCGATATCCAGGGTGTCCGGGTTGCGCCCTTCCGAGGCCAGCCGGGCCAGATCGTTGAGCAGGTCGTGGTGTTGCATGGGGATACCTTCGGGTTCAGCCGGGCAGATGGATGGCGCCCAGTATGGCGGGCCGGCGGGCGCCGGTCACCGCCGGCAGGTTGCCGGCCAGGCCGTGCAGGGTCTGGTGGGCCAGCCAGGCGAAGGCCATGGCTTCCATGGCGTCCATGTCCACCCCGGCGGCGTTGGTGGTGTCCACCCGCCAGCCGGGCAGCTGGGAGGCCAGCCGTTCCAGCAGCAGGGGATTGTGGCCGCCGCCGCCGCACACCAGCAGCTCGCCTGCAGGCCACCGTTGTGCCTCGCGGGCGATGGCGGTGGCGGTGAACTCGGCCAGGGTGGCCTGCACGTCGGCCACCGCCTCGTCGCCGGCGAGGTGCCGGTCCAGCCAGGCTTGGTTGAACAGCTCCCGCCCGGTGCTCTTGGGGGCGGGCAGGGCCAGCCAGGGCTCGGCCATAAAGCGCGACAACAGCTCGGGCAAGACCCGGCCGCGGCGGGCGAGGGCGGCGTCCCGGTCGAAGGGGGCGCCGGTGTGGCGCCGGCACCAGAGATCCATCAGCATGTTGCCGGGGCCGACATCGTAGCCCAGCACCGGCGCCTCGGGCGCCAGCACCGTGATATTGGCGATGCCGCCGATGTTCACCACCAGCCGCACCTTGTCGGTGCCGCCCAGCACCTTCTGATGGAAGGCGGGCACCAGGGGCGCGCCCTGGCCGCCCAGGGCCATGTCCTTGCGGCGAAAGTCGTTGACGGTGGTGATGCCGGTTTCGGCCGCCAGCCGGTTGCCGTCGCCCAGCTGCAGGGAGAAGGGCAGGGGGCCGCCGGGCTGGTGCCAGACGGTCTGGCCGTGGCAGCCGATGGCGCGGATGTCGGCGGCCTGCCGGCCGGATGACGCCAGCAGTTGCAGCACCACGCCGGCATAGGCCCGGCCCAGTTCGGCATCGAGCTCGCCCCATTGCCGGGCGGTGACGGCGCCACCGCCGGCCAGGGCCAGCAGCCGGTCGCGCAGCCCGGGATCGAAGGGGGCCGTGGTGCGTTCAAGCAGGCGGACTCGTTCGCCGTCGGTCTCGACCAGCACGGCGTCGATGCCGTCCAGGCTGGTGCCGGACATGATGCCGATGTAGTTGTCCATGATCACCAGGTGCCGGGAAGCTCTTGCACCGGGCTGACCGGTACGCTGATCACCCCGTTTTCAAAGGGTTGCGGCTCGGGCTCGGCTTCCACCACCGGGGTGGGTTCGGGGGCGGGAGGCGGGGGCGTGGGACTGCCGCCACAGGCGGTAAGCAGCAGCGCCAGGCCGAGCCACAGCGGTTTGTGCATTGCGTATTTCTCCGTGAAAGGCCACTATTTTCAACCCACAAGGTTGCCATAGACCTGCAATAGCCGCCAGCGGGCGGCACAAATAAATGACGAGGGAGCACCATGGCCTACTGGCTGTTCAAGACCGAGCCCGACACCTTTTCCATCGACGATCTGGCCCGGGCCAATACCATCTGGGAGGGGGTGCGCAATTACCAGGCGCGCAACTTCCTGCGTGACGAGGTACAGGAAGGTGACGAAGTGTTCATCTACCATTCCAGCTGCAAGCAGGTGGGCATCGCCGGCATCGGCCGGGTGGTGCGGGCCGGCTTTCCCGACCCCTTCGCCTTCGATCCCGACAGCGCCTATTTCGACCCCAAGTCGAGCCCGGACCAGCCTACCTGGTATGCGGTGGAGCTGACCTTCGAACGCCGCCTGCCGCTGCTGCCGCTGGCGGCGCTGAAGGCCAACCCGGCCCTGGCCGGGATGCCGCTGGTGCAGAAGGGCAGCCGGCTGTCGGTGATGCCGGTCACCCCGGCGCAGTGGCGGGCGATACTGGCGATGGCCTGAGTCAGAGTCCGAACACCCCGGCCAGGTAACGGGCCACGCCGTCTTCGTCGGCGCTCAGGGTGCGTTCGTGGCGGGGCAGGGCGTCCTGCAGCCGGGAATGGGCGTTGGCCATGACCACGCCGCGGCCCACGCCGGACAGCATCTCGTAGTCGTTCATGCCGTCGCCGAAGGCGATCACCCGCTGTAGTGGCATGCCCTTGAGGCCCATCAGCGAGGCCACCGCCGAGCCCTTGTTGACCTCGCCGTGCATCACCTCCAGGCATTGGGGCAGGGAAAAGGTGATGTTGAGCCGGTCGCCGAAGTGGTCCAGCAGCAGTTCTTCCATTTTCAGCAACTGCTGGTGATCGCCGGCGTAGAACACCTTTTCCACCCCCTGCTTGGCGGTGGCGCGCAGATCGGTGAGCCGGTAGCGGAAGTCGCTGTCGGGGCTGAAGTCGAGCATGCCCGGCATTTCTTCCTCCACCAGCCAGTGCTCGCCCCGGTACACGTTGAGGTGTACCCCGGGCAGGCGGAAGCGGCCGACCAGATCCTCCACCATTTCGGCGGGAATGGTCTGGTTGTAGATAAGCTTGTCGTCCGGGTTGTGCACCATGGCGCCGTTGCTGGTGATCAGGCTGACGTTCAGCCCCAGCTTGTCGCGGATGGAGCGTACGTCCACGTAATGGCGGCCGGTGGCGACGATGAATTCGATATCCCGGGCCACCAGCTGGTGCAGCACCTCCCGGGTGTAGTCGGAAACCTGGTGATGGCTGTTGAGCAGGGTGCCGTCGAGATCCGACACTATCACGTTGTACATAGGACTGTCCTGTTGGCTGGGAACGGGCGACCCGTTCAGGAATGTTGTTCGAAGAACGACAATGCCGCTTCCAGTGCTTGCCGGCGCAGCGGGTCCTGCTCGATAAAGAGCTCGTGGGACGCGCCCTCGATCACCAGGGGATGGTCGTCCCGGCAGGATCCCAGGGCCTGGCAGAAGGCCCGCTGCGCCTCGTTGTCGACCACCACGTCGGCGCCGGCCTGCAGGACCAGCAGCGGCGTGGTGATGCGATCGGCCTTGGCAATGGCGTCGTCTCCCGCCATCAGTCCCTGCCGCAGCCATTGCAGGCTGGCCCCGCCCAGCTGCAGGGCCGGTTGTTGCCGGTACAGCTCGCGGAACAGCCGGTAACGGATTTTGCTGTGGGTCAGATCGTTGTCGGCGAAGGCCACCTCCATGTAATCCCCCTGGCCCGGCGCGTAGCAGACCGCCTTGCCCAGCCAGCGGCAGCCGGTCTGCAGCACCGCCACCAGGGCGTCGGCCAGCCAGCGCGGCAGGGGGCCGAGGAAGATGCCCATCATGGGGGAGGAGAGCACTGCCGCCTCCAGCTGCACCCGGGTTTCCGCCAGCCAGAGGGCGGAGACGGTGCCGCCCATGGAGTGGGCCAGCAGGTAGAGGCGCTGCGGTTGCTCCGGCAGCACCTGTTGCTGCACGAACTGCTCCAGATCCTGCACATAGTCGTTGAAATCGCCTACATGGCCCATGTGCCTGTCGGTCAGCAGCCGCGGCGCCAGGCCCTGGCCCCGGTGATCGTAGAGGTAGACATTGTAGCCGTTGCCGAACAGATCCCGCGCCAGCTCCTGGTATTTGAGGTAGGCCTCGGTACGGCCGTTGACCAGGATCACCGCCTTGCCGTGCTCCGCCTTTACCAGCTTGGCGTAGGGCAGGCGCAGGCCGTCGTCGGTGCGGAAGTGGCCTTCGCTCGCGTGTGTCCGCCAGAAGGCCTGCAGGCCGGCCAGCCCCAGCCGGTTCAGTTCGGCTTCGGTGGTCAGGTGCGGCGAGGCGGCGGTGGCGACATTCATAACGAGGCAGATCCCGAGCAAGAGCAGACGAGCGAGCATGGTGGTTGAGGGCAGTTTCCGGGTGGATGGAATGCCGCCCAGTTTATCGTGAAAGCCGGGCAGATAACATCTCTGGCGTGAGGCGTGGCGGCAGGCCGCCCCCAAGCCCCGCACGGTATTCATTTGCGCTGGCGGTGAACCTTGAGCACATTGGGGGTGACCCGGATCTTGCGCATGATGTTGGCCAGGTGGATCCGACTCTTGGTGGTGATCAGCAGCTCTACCACATAGACCCGGCCGTCCTTCTCCTCGGTGCTGATGCTGTGGATATTGGCGCCGGTGGCGGCGATCACGTTGGCCAGCTCGGCCAGGGCCCCTTGGTGGTTGACGATCTCGATGCCGATCTCGGTCTTGAACTCGAAATCGAAGTCCTGCTCCAGATCCCACTGCACCGGCAGGTACTTGTCCGGCTCCTTGGCGTAGCCGCGGATGTTCTTGCACGACTCCAGGTGCACCACCAGGCCCTTGCCCGGGCTGATGTGGGCGACGATGGGATCGCCGGGGATGGGACGGCAGCAGTTGGCGAAGTTGAGCAGCATGTCGTCGGCGCCGCGGATCGGCATCTTCTTCACCGCCCTGTTGCGTTCGGCGGGGATCTCGTCCAACTTGCCCAGCAACCGGCGGGCCACCACCACGCTCATGGCGTTGCCCAGGCCGATGTCGGCCAGCAGGTTGTTGAGGGAACCGTGCTTGGTGTCTTTCAGCACCTGTTCGACGCGTTCGACCGGAATGTCTTCCAGGTTTTTGGCGCCCAGGGCGTGGTTGAGCAGCCGCTTGCCCAGCAGCACCGATTCTTCGGTGCGCAGGTTCTTGAGGAACTGGCGGATCTTGGTGCGGGCGCGGGAGGTGACCACGAAGTTGAGCCAGGCGGCGTTGGGACGGGCGCTGGGGGCGGTGATGATCTCCACGCTCTGGCCCGAATGCAGCGGCTGGCTGAGCGGAAAGGGCTGGCGGTCCACCCGGGCGCCGACGCAGGCGTGGCCGATGTCGGTGTGCACCGCGTAGGCGAAGTCGACCGGGGTGGCGCCGGAGGGCAGCTCCAGGATGCGCCCTTCCGGGGTGAACACGTAGATCTCCTCGGGGAAGAGATCGGTCTTGACCCCTTCGATAAACTCGAAGGAGGAGCCGGCGCTCTGCTGCAGCTCCAGCAGGCTCTGCATCCAGCGCTGGGCCCGCACCTGGGCGGTGGTGCCGGAGATCTCGCCGTCCTGCTTGTAGGCCCAGTGGGCCGCCACCCCCTTGTCGGCCATCTGATCCATGTACTCGGTGCGGATCTGCACTTCTACCGGCACCCCGTGCGGCCCCACCAGGGAAGTGTGCAGCGACTGGTAGCCGTTGGTCTTGGGAATGGCGATGTAGTCCTTGAACCGGCCGGGACGGGGCTTGTACAGGGTGTGCATCTGGCCCAGCACCCGGTAGCAGGTGTCGATGTCCTTGACGATCACCCGGAAGGCGTAGATGTCCATCACCTCGTGGAACTGCAGCTCCTTCTTCACCATCTTGTTGTAGATGGAGAACAGGTTTTTCTCCCGGCCCTTGACCAGGGCCTCGATGCGGGCGTCGTCCAGCCGGCCCTTGATCTCCTCCAGAATGGACTGGATGATCTCGCGCCGGTTGCCCCTGGCCCGGCGCACCGACTCGCGCAGCACCCGGGTGCGCATGGGATAGAGGGCTTCCAGGCCCAGCTCTTCCAGCTCGTTCTTGATGCTGTGGATGCCGAGACGGTTGGCGATGGGGGCGTAGATCTCGAGGGTTTCCCGCGCGATGCGGCGGCGCTTGTCCGGGCGCAGGGCGCCCAGGGTGCGCATGTTGTGGGTGCGGTCGGCCAGCTTGATCAGGATGACCCTGATGTCCTGGGTCATGGCCAGCACCATCTTGCGGAAGTTCTCGGTCTGGGCTTCCTTGCGATCCCGGAACTTGAGCTTGTCGAGCTTGGAGACCCCTTCCACCAGGTCCGCCACCGGCTTGCCGAACTGGTGTTCGAGCAGCTCCTTGGTGACCGGGGTGTCTTCGATCACGTCGTGCAGCAGGGCGGCCATCAGGGTTTCGTGGTCCAGGTGCATCTCGCCCAGGATGCGGGCCACCGCCACCGGGTGGGTGATATAGGGCTCGCCGCTGGAACGGGTCTGGCCCTGGTGGGCATCCCGGGCCAGGATATAGGCGGCCTTCAGCTGTTCAACCTGCTCGGCCGGCAGGTAGCTGGAGGCCAACTCCTTGAGTGATTCAAACAGATACAATCTATCTATACCCCGACAGTCAACGCCGTTTACGCAGTCCAGAGATGAGGCCCGCTCAGGCCGGGAACGGGCCCGCGGCGCGGGCCTGAAAGGCAAAGCTGCGTGTTAGCTGCGGCCTTCGGCGATGGCAGCCACGGCGGCCAGTTCGGCGGCTTCCAGCTCCTGCTGCTCCTGGCGGTCCTGCACGTCCATCACGGCGTGGTTGACCAGGCCGTCTTCGATTTCGCGCAGGGCGATCACGGTAGGCTTGTCGTTCTCTTCATCGACCAGCGGCTCCTTGCCCTGGGTGGCCAGTTGGCGGGCGCGGCGGGCGGCAACCAGGACCAGATCGAAGCGGTTGCCAATCTGTTCTACAGCATCTTCAACAGTAACGCGGGCCATAACGGACTCCAATGATTAAAAAAGGTGCAAAATTCTAATGGATCTTAGCTTATTCCGCCAGTAGCCGGGAAAGCAAGTCCTGGTAACGGGCCGCCTGCTTGCCGGTGTTGGCGCGCTCGGCCTCGATGATGGCACTGAGCTGGTTCAGGGCGTGCTCGAAGGTGTCGTTGACCAGCAGGTAGTCGTATTCGTCGTAATGGGACATTTCCGATACCGCCTTGGCCATGCGCGCCTGGATCACCTCGGCGCTGTCCTGCTGGCGGGCGTTGAGCCGGCGCTCCAGCTCTTCCCGGCTGGGCGGCAGGATGAAGATGGACTTGGCGCTGGGGGACTGCTCCCGGATCTGGCGGGCGCCCTGCCAGTCGATGTCGAGCAGGATATCGATGCCCTGGGCCAGTTGCTGATCTATCCACTCGCGGGAGGTGCCGTAGTAGTTGCCGAACACTTCGGCCCATTCGTAGAAGGCGCCCCGGGCGATCAGCTGTTCGAACCTGACCCTGTCCACGAAGTGGTAGTGCACTCCGTCTTCTTCGCCCGGGCGCATGGTTCTGGTGGTGTGGGAGACCGATACCTGCAGCCGGCCGTCGGCGCTGGGGCGCTCGAGCAGGGCCTTGATCAGGCTGGACTTGCCCGCGCCGCTAGGGGAGGAAATGATAAAGAGGGTACCGATGTGCGCCATAGTCTCTGCCCGTTCGAGGTTGTCTGCCAGCGCCGAGCATGGCGGCTGGAATCAGGGGCGGCAAAGCTTACCAGAAGCCGGCGGATAAAAAAATGGCCGTTGTAAACACAACGGCCAGTCAAAAATAACTATAGCTTGCTGCGGAAGTGCCCTCCACGCAGATTTCATTATGATCAGGTGACCGCTTCGGCTCTATCAGTTTTTACCTGCCAAAAACATCGTAAATACCGAATTATTATGCGTGCCAGCCGGGGCCGGGGCTCGGCTGTTGCCGCTGCTTGACCGGCACCCGGACTCAGCACTGGAACACCATTACCTTGTCCCGCAGCCGGCCGACCTGTTGGCTCAGGTGCTGGCTGGCGACGGCGGCCTGCTGCGCCATGGTGCTGGCCCGGGCGCCCTGTTCGGCCAGGTGCTGCAGCCCCTCGTGGATCTGGCCGATGGCGTCCTGCTGGGCCCGGGTGCCGGTGCTCATGCTGCTGTTGATGGCGAACACTTCCTCCAGGCGCCGGCTCATCTGCCGCAACTGCTCCCGGGTGCTGGTCAGGCTGGCCAGGCCGTGCTGGCTGCTGCCGGCGCTGATCTCCATCTGCTCGGCCACCTGGGCGCCGGCGTTGCGCAGGTTGTCGATCATGTTCTGGATCTCGGTGGTGGAGCTCTGGGTGCGCTGGGCCAGCTGGCGCACCTCGTCGGCGACCACGGCGAAGCCCCGGCCGTGCTCGCCGGCCCGCGCCGCCTCGATGGCGGCGTTGAGCGCCAGCAGGTTGGTCTGATCCGAGATGCTGCGGATCACCTCCAGCACGTGCAGTATGTCGTCGCTGTGGCGGCGCAGGGCTTCCATCCGTGCCTTGGCATCCAGCATGTCCTGCTCCAGCCGGCCGATGGCGCCGTAGCTCTGCTCCAGCTGCCGCTCCGCCGCATCCAGCACGGCGCTGCCTTCTTCCGAGTAACGGCCGGCCTCGCCGGCGTTGGCGGCGATGTCGGCCACCTGGGTGGTGATGCCGTGCATGACCCGGGTGATCTGCTCGAGTGCCGACTGCTGCTGATGGAAGGAGTCACTCGCTTCCCGGGCCCCGCCGTGCAACTGCTCCACCACCACTTCGGTTTCGTCGCTGACATGGCGGACTTCGCTCAGGGTCTGGCGCAGCTTGTCCATCAGCAGGTTCAGCTGCCGGCACAGGTGGCCGATTTCGGCCTGATCCCGGGTTTCGAAGCGTACCCGCAGGTCCAGGCTGTCGGCGGTGTCGCTGATCTGGCGGCGCAACGAGGCCAGGGGGGCAATCAGGGCACCGGCCATGGGATAGAGCAGCACCAGCCCGAGGCACAGCAGCAGGCCGGCGATGCCCAGGGTGGTCAGCTGGTTGCGGCGGATTTCGCCCAGGATGTCGGCGGTGGGCACTTCGGCCACCAGGAAACGTTGCAGGGCGGGCATCCAGATGGCGCCGATGAATTTTTCTTCCCCTTGCCAGTGCAGGCGGAGGATACGGCCCTGCTCGCTCTTGCCGGACAGCAGCCCGG
The DNA here is from genome assembly GCF_052487945.1 of Zobellella sp. An-6. NCBI lineage: Bacteria > Pseudomonadati > Pseudomonadota > Gammaproteobacteria > Aeromonadales > Aeromonadaceae > Zobellella > Zobellella sp. An-6. The sequence continues at coordinate 254,936 of NZ_CP199259.1, forward strand.
CCAACTCGGGCTGGCTGCCCAGGTCGAGCCTTCCGGCCTGGCTCATGTCCGGATGGATGTCGACCAGACCGGAAGGCTGCACCAGCATCACCTGGCCGCCGGCCCCGATGCGAAACTCCCGGATAAGGGCGCCGAGCTGACTCATGTTCATGGCGCCGCCGGCCACGTTCAGCGGTTGTCCCGCCGAATTGGTGCGGCGGCTGCGCAAGTTGACGAACATCAGCAATTGCTCGTCGCTGAAGGCGTTGGTATCCAGGTTCAGCTCGAAGGGCCGACCGCCGTTCAGGTAACTGAAGTACCAGGCGTCGTCGGGATTGTCGGCGGACATCCGTCGCCAGTCGAGCTTGCCGTCTTCGTAGTGGTGGTAACGCACCTCCCGGCCGTCGTTGGTGGCCATGAACACCGCCGTGGCCTGCAGCGAGTCCTGCACCTGGGCCAGGACCGCCTGCATCTGCGGCAGTTGCTCCACAGGGGCGCCGGCGGCAATCCAGTCCAGGACAAAGGGGCTTTTGGCCAGGGCTTCGGAGCCGGCGATGACGGTATTCAGCCGGGCCTGAACCTGGGCCGCGATGGCCGAGAGCGCGGTGGGCAGTTCGTCGTGCTGCAGCCGGGACAGCCGGTCCCGGCCGTTGAGGGTGGACTGCAGTATCACCACCAGCAGGACGAGAACGGCCAGCAGCAGGGCCGTGGCGATAAACAGGCGGGTGCGCATGCCGAGGCGATGCCAGCGGTTCATATTCTTCTCCCTAAGATGCGCCGGCCTGCGTTCGTTGCCGGCGGTGCTCTACGTTATTGGTTGTTAGTTTTTTTTTGGTGCGTGCGGTGACGGTTCGGGTAAGGGCGTCGTGCTCCGGCGAGACTGGGATGGAATCAGCTTAATGCCGTTTTGAGTCCCTTTGCCAGCGTCGGCGAGGCCTTCACCGATAAATAGCAGGAAATGTTGAAGATATTGTGTCGTACACCAATAAATCGCGGGATATATGGAAAATATCATGGCGAATGGCGGGCGCGAGGGGCCGTGATATTTTAAATGCACCTTATCCGTGATCCCGATCAAGGGCGAACCCGGGGCTTTATGCGGCAATGGATGCCTGTCTGGCGCTTGATACCGGCATGCTGCCGCCGGTGGTGACAAGAAGGAGCCACAATGGCCGATAAACCCCAAAGTGACTGGGATCCCAGGGCCGAAGCCGTGCTGCAGGATCAGATCGCCGCCTATGATGAGTTGCGCCGGCGATGTCCCGTTGCCTACAGCGACTATCTGCAATGGTCGGTGTTCGGCCACCGGGAGGTGCGTCGCATCCTCGAGGAGCACCACGGTTTCAGCAATGCCGTATCCCGCCATCTGTCCGTGCCAAACGGCATGGATCCGCCGGAGCATGGCCGGTACCGGCGGCTGATCGAGCCTTACTTCGATGAAAACCGCATGGCGGCCTTCGAGCCGGCCTGCCGGGCACTGGCCCGTCGTCTGGTCGCTGCCCTGCCCTGGGGGGAGTGCGAGATGGTAGCAGGCCTGGCCCAGCCGTTCTCGCTGCAGGTACAATGCGCCTTTCTCGGCTGGCCGACCTCGTTGCACGAGCCGCTGCGTCAGTGGACCCTGAACCACCAGCGGGCGACCCTGGCCGGCGACCGGGCCCAACTGGCGGCGGTGGCAACCGAGTTCGACGGTTATATCCGCACCCTGCTGGCGGAGCGCAGAGCGCTGGGCGCCGAGGCCCCGGACGATCTGACCACCGCCCTGCTGCGGGAGCGGGTATCGGGGCGGCCGCTGACCGACGAGGAACTGGTCAGCCTGCTGCGTAACTGGACGGTGGGCGAACTCGGCACCATCACCGCCAGCATCGGCATCCTGATCCACTATCTGGCCGAGCATGGCGAGGTGCAGCGGCAATTGCGCCAGGATGCCTCGCTGCTGCCCGCCGCCATCGACGAGATCCTGCGCATTCATGCACCCTTGATCAGCAACCGCCGGGTGACCACCAGGGAAGTCGAGGTGGGGGGCCGAACGCTGGCGGCGGGCGAGCGGATTTCCATCATCTGGGCGTCGGCCAACCGGGATGAGGCGGTGTTCGGCGATCCGGACGAGTTCCGCCTGGATCGGGATCCGGCGGACAACCTGCTCTATGGCGCCGGCATCCACGTCTGCCCGGGGGCGCCCCTGGCCAGGCTGGAATTGCGGCTGGTACTGGAGGCGCTGCTGCAGGCGAGCGACGGGTGGTTTTTGCCTTCCGGACGAGAGCCGGTCAGGGCCCGCTACCCGGGCAGCGGTTTCAGCACCCTTTGGGTCGGACTGGAATAAGCCGCTCCGGGCGACCGGAGCGGGGGGTTACTGTTGCGGGGGCTCCTGGCGGACCACGCTCACCTTGTGCTGCTCCTTGGTCCACTTGCCCTGGGGCTTGTCGATGTACTGGAAATACTCGTTGGTGAAACTGCCCTGGCTGCAGGTGTAGCGATAGAAGGTGGTGGGCACCTGACGGTGATCCAGTACTTGGTTGAATACCCCCGGTCCGGTCAGGTTGTAGACCCCTTCGATGGTGTTTTCCCGAATGTTTTGCAGCACTCGGGCGATCAGCCTTTCCATGTTGGGGTTGTCCGGCCGGCTGGCGATAAAGTAATTGGTCAGTTCGTCACCCTTGCGGATGATGTACAGCTCCTGATGATCCGGCTTGATGATAAAACCGAGCGGCCACACCGCGTGGGCGTCGATATCCAGGTAGACGCCACCGTGTTTTTGCAGTACCAACAGCCGCCAGAAGTCGGCCTGGGCGGCCCCGATCTGCAGCCTGGAATACTGCTCAAAAATCTCTTCCGGGTAATTGGCCCTGATAAAGTCGGCCCGGGCTTCGGTGATCATGAAGCGGTACTCGAAGGTGGGCGAGATCAGCCGGTTGAACAGGTAGTTGAGGTAGACCGGCAGGGTCACCTTGTTGGTGAAGTTGGTCTGCCAGATGATGCGCGGTATCGGCCTGTCCTTGCCCTTCAGCAGGGCACCGGCGCGCTCCGGCAGGGTAAAGCGTTGGTCGGGGAAAAGGGCATGGAAGCCGTAGCACAGCACCTTGGTGATGTTGGCGAACAGCTTGATCAGGCGGCTGGTCAGCAGGATATGGGCCTTCACGGAGACTCCTTTAGTGGATCGGGTAGAGTGCCGAACCCATAGTAGCATGGCTTGATGAGCGGACCGAAGCCGATGAGTGGCGGTGGAGAGCGCCATATTCGGCGCAGCCAATTTTGGTTGAGTTGCCGCCAGTTCGGGCGGTGGGCTGCATAGCGGAGCCAAGGCGGGTTATCAGGAGGCTTCTGCTGCTAGATCAGAGAGTTGGACGATATTAATTATCATTTATTAAAGACGTTAGACTCATTTGTTTCTCTTGGTTGAATATCCTTTTTTATTTTTAATTCCTGAATTTACATTCCTTTTTCTTCCTGGTTTATAGGTTTTTTGTCCAGTTCTCTGCCGTTTGTGCATTCTTGTTTGTTGCGGCGCAAAAAAGAGCCGCTAGCACAAAGTGCGAAGAAAGCACGGATTAAATTGTATCGACGGCCAAGCCCCACTTTCTTGCCGACTCTACTAGACTAGTTTTACACAAGTTCGATAAGGATTTCGACTTGAATGAACAATATAACCTTGGCCATCCGCCACCTGCCTCGGGAGCTCCGGCTGCTCAGCCATGGTGGCCTGTACTGGCTGGCGGTTGAACATACCGCCGATGCCGAAATGCTGGCCAGGCAGTGCTTGGAAGCGCTGCCTGCCGGCCAGCCCAGCACCCTGATCTGTGCCGATATGCCGGTAGCGGGGCTGCTGGCGCCGCTGGCGTCGGACGCGGGCCCGGCACAACTGCGGTTGTTTGAGCTGGAAACGGGCCAGATCACCCTGGCACTGCGGCACTTTGTCTCCGAGCTCAAGCGGCTGGGCGGCGTGCGCGACGGGGTTATCCTGTTCATGCTGCCCGCCTCGGCCTGGCGTGTGTTCGGCCCCGATGCGGTGATCCGCTGGGCCACGGAGCTCAACGAGTGGCTGCGCAAACAGCATGCCAAGCTGCTCCTGCTCAGCCACGGACCCGGCTGGGAAGAGCAGCACGCCGCGCTGCCGGCGATGGCTCGACACGTCACCGGCCTGAGCCGTCTCTACCGCCGGGAGGGCGATGTCTTCTTTCATCTCTACCATCTGCACAATGCGCTGGGCATGCACCTTGCCCAGTGTCATAAGCTCGATCTCCGGCAGAGGGCTTTTGCCGTGGACGATGCTTCCCCGTTCGTTCCCGAATTCGTCCAGGCCGAGGACAGGGAGCGCTGCCTGATCCTGCGCACCGCCCTGGAGGGACTGCCGCGGCTGTCCCCTAACTGGTCGATATTCGATACCCCGGCGGCGCTATGGTCGGCGGCGGCCGATGCCAGGGCAGCCACGCTGGTCCTGGCCATCGACGACAACCGGCAGGTCGAGGCGCTGGCACGGCAGCTCCATGCCGCGCGCTCCAGCTGCGGCAAGGCCCTGAAAATCGCGGTCCGCGAGCTGAGTGCCTGTTTGCGCCATAACGAGCGGCAGCTGCTGCTGGCCTGCGGCGCCAATATGATCATTCCCAGCCGGACGCCCGCGGAGCACTTCCTTATTTTGATCGACGGCCTACAAGGCCAGCTCTGGTTCAGGACGAGCGCTGCCGACGTCGAGAGCCTGGTGGGGCGCCTGCGAACCCCCCGGGTTCGTGGTCTGCTCAGCCCGCGGGATTTCCTGCGCCAGGTCGACGAGTTGTACCAGACCCGGGTGACGGAAATCTGCCACCAGCTGCTCGAGCTGCCCATCCGGCGCATGCTGACCGTGGAGCAGTGCCTGGGGCAGTTGAGCCTGAGCCGTTTTGGGGACATGGCCTGTGTCCTGGACGACCATCTCTACCTGCTCCTGTTTACCTGCCGGAGCGACGGGCTGGACGCGGCGCTGGCGCACATCTGCCGGCTGCCCTGGCAGGATCTGTTCAGCGATCGCCGGTCGCTGGAGAGTCCCGATGCCTTGCCGAGGGCCGCCCTGGAGCAGGCCACGGCGGTGCCCGTTTTCGATGACAATGGCGATGCGAATGAATCCGCATCCTTTGCATACAGTCCGGTAACGAAGCTCACTCCCAAGCGCGTCACCCTCAAAAGAGCGATCTAACAGCATGATGTACCAGGAAATCATCCAAGTCGCCGCCCTCAGTAGCCTGCTGACCCTGGCACTGGTTGTGGTGCTGTGGTGGGGGGGGAGGCGGCTCCTGAACTGGTGCCGCCGCCGCCTCTCCCCCCGCTACCTGAAGGCGCGCGGCGTCAGGGTGACTCGCGGCGGCACGGCAGTGAAAGGGGGGCAGGATGCACCACGGTGAGCCCGCTGCGGCACCGGGCCGGCCAGGTGGCTGGAGCGGTCTCGGCGCCTGGAATCTCTATTTCTTGCTCAAGCTGGCGCTGTTCTGGCTGGGTTACCTGAATCTGCAGCCGCTTCCCAACCTGGTGCTTGCCGCCGTGTTGTTGTTCCCCCTGGGCCCTCGGTCGCTGCGGATGCTGCGCAATCTGATCGCCATCCCCGTCGCGATAGCCCTGCTCTACCAGGACACCTGGTTCCCCCCCTTCACCCGGCTGCTTAACCAGCCCGGAGTGCTCGATTTCAGCGGCCTCTATCTGCTGGAGCTGCTGGGGCGTTTTATCAACTGGCAGCTGTGCGGCCTGCTGTTGTTGCTGCTGCTGGCCTATATCTACCTCCGACAGTGGCTGCGGCTGACCACCCTCAGCCTGCTCGGCCTGGCCTGGCTGGGGATCCAGCCGGTACTGGAGATGGCGCAACCGGTGGCCGTGGCGCAGGTGGGTACAGAGGCGTCCGAGCCCGTGGTGCGGGCGAATGCCGAGCCGGACAGCCCGATGCTCGACGGCTACCTGCAGGACTTCTATCGCCGGGAAGCGGAACGGAGCGTGGATTTGGGGACGACAACGGCACCGCAAGCCCCTTTTGATCTGGTGATTATCAATATCTGCTCCATGGCCTGGGACGATCTCGAGGCCGTGGGGCTCAGGGATAACCGTTTGCTGCAGCAGATGGACGTGGTGTTCGATAATTTCAACTCGGCGACCTCTTACAGCGGCCCGGCCGCCATTCGCCTGTTGCGTGCCAGCTGTGGACAAGGCGCGCACGACAGCCTGTATAAAGAGGCCCCCGCCCAGTGCCTGCTGATGGATCAGCTGCAGAGCCTGGGCTATAGCAGCGAGGCGCTGCTCAATCATAACGGGCAGTTCGACAACTTCATCGGCGATATTCGGTCTCAGGGCCGGCTGCCGGTGGCGGCGCTCGATACCAGGGGACTGCAACGTTCGGTGATAGGATTCGACAGCTCGCCGATCTGGCGTGATCGAGACGTGCTCGGTGGCTGGTGGCAACGACGGCTCGACAGGGAAGATGCCAGGGTAGCCATGTTCTACAACACCACCACCCTGCACGATGGCAACCGCACCGTATTGCCGGACGGCGGCACTCGCCGGGGTGATTACGGGGAACTGGCGAGCCGGCTCATCGATGACTTGACGGCCTTCTTCGAGCAACTGGAGCGCAGCCAGCGCCGGGTGGTGGTGGTGGTGGTGCCCGAACACGGTGCCGGTCTGCACGGCGACCGGATGCAGATAGCCGGCATGCGTGAAATTCCCAGTCCCTCCATTACCCATGTTCCCGTTGGCATCAGGCTGTTTGGCATGGGTGTAGAACGTGGCCCTGCGCCGCTGCGGGTGAGCGAGCCCAGCAGCTACCTGGCCCTGTCGGCCTTTATTGCCCGGCTGCATGAACGGCCGCATGGCGTCGCCGACGACCCCGCGCTGCCCGTATTGCTCGCCGACCTGCCCGTGACGCCCTGGGTGGCGGAGAACGCCGGTACCGTGGTCCTCGACTATGACGGCACACCCTATGTCCGCCTGAAGGAGAAAGGAATATGGCTACCCTATCCGGCCCGTTTCAAGTAACCCCGCGCAGCCGTGCGCGGGCTCGAGATGTGGATGATACCACCCTGCTGAGCCTCGAATTGCAAGGGCTGGCCTATGTCGATACCGCCCGGGAGCGGCAGTGGCTGCAGGCGTTGAACCGCTGGCCCTTGCTGGCCGAACTGGAGCAGCCGGCTGCCGAGGAGCCCGGGATGCTGGGGAGGGTATCTTGATTTCGCTGAGCCTGTGCGGAATACGGGGCGGAGTGGGCACTACCTCCTTGCTGGCGGCCATGGGGCATGCGCTCAACCGCCTGAACCAGCGGGTACTGCTGGTGGAGTTGTGCCCCGAAAACGTGCTGGGCCTGCATTTCAATCTGGCCGCCCGCGAGACCGAAGGCTGGGCCCGAGCCATGCTGGATGGGCAGGACTGGCACCGGCAGGCCTGGCAGCTGTCGCCGGGCTTGTGCCTGTTGCCCTATGGCCGGCTGGATGAGGCCGAACAGCTGAGGGTGGAGCAACGGTTGTTGGCCAACCCGTGGGAGTGGAACAAGCGACAGGCGCAGCTGGCCGGCCAGTTCGACTGGGTGCTGTTCGACCTGCCCCAGCGCCTGCCCGGGCATGTCGGCAGCATTCGGGGCGATTTCTCGATCCGGGTGCTGGCTCCCGATATGGCCTGCCATGTTCTGCTGCAGCGGCAAGGGAGAGAGGGCTTCCTGTTGGTGAATGGTTACGACTCCGCCAGCCGTTTGCAGCAGGATCTGCTGTTGGTGTGGCGGCGGCATCATGGTGAACGGGTGGTGCCCGTGGTGGTACACCAGGATGAAGCCATGGGGGAAGCCCTGGCCTGCAAGCAAAGCGTCATCGGCTATGCGCCCCAGAGCCTGGTGACGGAAGATGCCATCAGCCTGGCTACCTGGTGCCTGAGCCGACGGCGGGAGGTGGCATGTTAGCCCGGTATTTCCCTTATGGCGATTTGCGACGGCAGCGGGGCGCCGGGCCCGCCACGGCCCTGTTATTGGCCGGCTGTCATGCCTTGGCCTGGCTGTTTTTGCGCCTGGAACAACCGGGGTGGCGCCAGGTGAGGGAGCAAATGAGCCTGTGGTTTCCGCATCTGAGCCGGCAGCGGCCCCGGCCGGGCGATCCCCTGCGCTATCTGATCCAGGGGATCTGGTTGCTGCTGGTGGCGCCGGGGCCGGAGCGGCGCCACTGGCCGTTCCGCCCCGGCTGGCGTCGGCTGACGGCGCTGTACGGGCGCCTGGCGACGGCCGTGCGCACAGGGATGACATCCATTCCTACGCCTGCCGCCGGCCATCTGCCGCGGCGAGGTGACCGGTACGGATGGCCCGAGTTACCCCCCAGGATGCGGCCCTGGCTTTACGGCGCTCTGGGCATGGTCGCCGTGCTGCTGGCCGGGCTCTGCGTGACCCAGCCGCTCGGTTATGCCGCCCAGTTGCTCTTCGTGGTGCTGTTGTGGGGGATGGCCATGCTGGTACGGCATCTGCCCGGTCGTTTCCCGACTCTGCTGATGATAGTGCTGTCGACGCTGATCTCCTGCCGCTACCTGTGGTGGCGCTACAGCTCGACCCTGAACTGGAACAGCTCCCTGGACTTGACGCTGGGTCTGATCCTGCTGGCGGCGGAAACCTATTCCTGGCTGTTGCTGGTGCTCGGCTATGTGCAGACCTGCTGGCCGTTGCGGCGCAAACCGGCGCCGCTGCCGAGTGATACCCGCCGCTGGCCCAGCGTCGACGTGATGATCCCGACCTACAACGAGCCTCTGGCGGTGGTGCGTACCACGGTGTACGCCGCGCTGGGGATCGACTGGCCCGGGGACAAGCTGCGCATCCACATCCTGGATGATGGCCGGCGTGAGGAATTCCGCCGTTTCGCCGCCGAGGTCGGCGTGGGCTACATCACCCGGCCCGACAACCGTCATGCCAAGGCGGGTAACCTCAACCATGCCCTGGGCTGTACCGACGGTGAACTGGTGGCGATATTCGACTGTGATCACGTGCCGGTACGCTCCTTTCTCCAGCTGACGGTGGGCTGGTTTTTGCGTGATCCTCGGTTGGCGCTGGTGCAGACGCCCCACCATTTTCTGTCGCCGGACCCCTTCGAGCGCAACCTCGGGCTGTTCCGGCGGTCGCCCAACGAAGGGGAGCTGTTTTACGGTCTGGTACAGGACGGCAATGACATGTGGAACGCCACCTTTTTCTGTGGCTCCTGCGCCGTGTTGCGCCGTACCGCCCTGGAGGAGGTCGGCGGGGTGGCGGTGGAAACCGTGACCGAGGATGCCCATACCGCCCTGCGCATGCATCGGCGGGGCTGGAATTCGGCCTATATCCGCATCCCCCAGGCAGCGGGACTGGCGACCGAGAGCCTCTCTGCCCATGTGGGCCAGCGCATCCGCTGGGCCCGCGGCATGGCCCAGATTTTCCGGATCGACAACCCGTTGCTGGGGCGGGGCCTGAGCCTGTTCCAGCGACTGTGCTATGCCAATGCCATGCTGCATTTTTTGGCGGGCCTGCCGCGCCTGGTGTTTCTGCTCGCCCCCTTGGCGTTCCTGCTGCTGCACTCCTACATCATCTACGCTCCGGCGTGGATGATAGTGCTCTACGTATTGCCGCACATGCTCCACTCCAGTCTGACCAGCGCCCGGATGCAGGGCCAGTACCGCCGGACCTTCTGGGGCGAGGTCTACGAGACGGTGCTGGCCTGGTACATCGCCCGGCCGACCACGGTGGCCCTGTTCAACCCATCCAAAGGCAAGTTCAACGTCACCGCCAAGGGCGGGCTGATGGAACACAACCAGTTCGACTGGGTGATTGCCCGGCCTTATCTGGTACTGGCGATGCTCAACCTGTTCGGCCTGGGATTCGCCGTCTGGCGATTCTATAGCGGACCCCAGAACGAACAGGGAACGGTGCTGCTCGCCTCGCTCTGGGTGCTGTATAACCTGCTGATCATCGGCGCGGCCATGGCCATTGCCGCCGAGGTCAAGCAAGTCAGGCAAAGCCACAGGGTGCAGATCAGGCTGCCCGCCGGGATAAGGCTGACCAGTGGCCACCTTTATCCCGGGGTGCTGCTCGATTACTCCGACGGTGGCGTGGCCGTGGAACTCCCTTCCGCCCTGCTGTTGCCGGTGGGCTCGGTGGTGTCGCTGCTGCTGTATCGGGGCGAGCAGGAATTCCAGTTTCCCGGCGTGGTGAGCCGGGAGCGGGGCGGGGTGGCCGGGATCAGCCTGGGAAGCCTGAGCCGACAACAGAAGATCGATTTCGTCCAGTGTACCTTCGCCCGGGCCGATGCCTGGCTTAACTGGCTGGACGACAGGGGGCCGGAACGCCCGCTGCAGAGCTTTATGGCGATGATCCGGGTCGGTGGCCAAGGCTACTGCCGTCTCTACCAGTTCATGCCGTCCTGGCTGCACCTGCTGCTCAGCCCGTTGCTGCGGCTGTTGGCCTGGCTGGGGAGCTACCTGCCGCGCTGGCCCGTGCCCATGCCGTCATCATCCACCTCATCAAGGGAAAGCCACTCATGAGCCGATATCGTCACGCTTCGCTCCTGCTCCTTGGCCTGCTGGCCATGGGCCGCCTGAATGCCAGTGACACTTCCGCCGGCGTCGAGCCGCCGGCCCCGGGAACGGTACCCAGCTGGACGGTATCGCGCACCTTCGGGCAGTTGGATCAACCGAAAGACCAACTGCTGTTCGGGCACCAGAACAGCCGGCAGATAGAGTTCACCCTGCGCCGGGATCGCATCGCCAGCGAGGCCCAGTTGACACTCGATTATACTCCGTCCCCCGCCTTGCTGCCGAACCTGTCGCACCTGCGCGTTTACCTGAACGAGGTGCTGATGGGAACGGTGACGATTGAAAGCGAGCAGCTGGGAACCCGGAACCGTCACCAGATGGCGCTGGATCCCCGGCTGATCAGTGATTTCAACCGGGTGCGGATAGAGTTTGTCGGCCATTATCAGGACCTCTGTGAAGATCCGGGACACAGTGCCCTGTGGTTGAACCTGGCGCAGGACAGCCACATCAGCCTGCGTGAGCAGGCCCTGGTATTGAGCAACGATCTGGCGTTCTTCCCGCGGCCCTTCTTCGATGAATGGGACGGCGACAAGACCAGGGTCAATATGGTGTTTGCCGCCGATCCCAGCCTGGGGGAGCAACGGGCGGCCGGGATCCTGGCCTCCTACTTCGGCAGCCTGGCGGGCTGGCGGGGGACCGAGTTCCCGGTGTGGTTCGATGATCTGCCGGGCGCCGGCCCGGAGCCCGGGGTGACCCCTTCGGTGGTGTTTGCGACCAACGACCGGCGACCCGCCGCGGTGGCGGTGCTGGAGCGCTTCCTGCCGGTGACGGCGCCGGAAGTGGCACTGATCGATCATCCGGCCGATCCCTTCAGCAAGGTATTGCTGGTACTGGGCCGCCACGACGAGGATCTGGCCGTGGCGGCCAGGGCCCTGGCGCTGGGCGGCAAGCTGTTGCGCGGTGACCGGGTGAGGGTGCATGAAGCCCAGCCGTTGCAGCCTCGCCGGCCTTATGACGCGCCGAACTGGATAGCCACCGACCGGCCGGTGAGCTTTGCCGAGCTGATTTCCTATCCGGAGCAATTGCAGGCCCATGGCCCTCGGCCCCGGCCGATCACCCTGGAGGTCAACTTGCCGCCGGATCTGTTCGTCTGGCGCAACCAGGGGATACCGCTGGAGACCAAATATCGTTACACCCCGCCTACGGTGGAGGACGAGTCACGCCTGAGCATCAGCCTCAATGAACAATTCATCACCAGCCTGCCGCTGTCGGACAACAGCCACGGCCGGCTGGAGAGCCTGGGCCTGGCGGTCGCCGCCCGGGAAACGGCCAATGCCAGCAACAAGCTGCTGGTGCCGGCGCAGAACATGGGGGCGAAGAATCGACTCCGTTACGACTTCAGCTTTGCCAGCACCTTCGGCGGCGCCCAGCCGGATCGCTGCCAGACGGTGCTGGCGGTCGATACCCGGGTGCTGATCGACGAAAGCTCGACCATCGATCTGTCCGGTTACCATCATTTTATCGCCATGCCGGATCTGGCGGCCTTCGCCCGTGGCGGCTTTCCGTTCAGCCGCATGGCGGATCTGTCGGAGACCCTGGTGCTGATGCCGGCAACAACGACCGCGACCCGGCTCGGTACCTTGCTGGAGACCCTGGCCGGGATCGCCGCCGAAACCGGCTACCCGGCCCTGGCGCTCAGGCTCAGCGACGACTGGAACGAGGCGCGGGAAGCCGATGCGGACCTGCTGGTATTCGGGGCCCTGCCGGAGGCGCAGGGGGCCGACGTCGAGCTGGCCGACGTGCTGCAAAAGCCCGGTGCCTGGCTGTTGCAGGGCGCGACATCGGCCCCGCAGGCAAGACAGCAGGGAAGGGGACGCCTGGAGCAGGATGGGTTTCCGCCCGAAGCCCGAGTGGAGGTCAGCGCCCGGGGGCCCCTGGCGGCCATCGTCGGTATGCAATCCCCCTATGCGGCGCAGCGCAGCATAGTGGCCCTGCTGGCCAACGACGAAGCGGATTTCCGGTTGTTGCGTGCCACCCTGGGCGACAGCAGCCGCCTGGCGGCGGTGTCGGGCTCGGTGGCGCTGATCCGCGCGAGTGGGGTGGAGAGCCAGCTGGTGGGGGGGCAGTACTATGTGGGCTATCTGCCCTGGTGGCTTAAGATCTGGTTCCTGCTGTCCAATCACCCGGTGCTGTTGGCCGGTTTGACGGTGCTGTGCACCCTGCTGGCGGCCTTCCTGCTGTGGCGAGCCCTGCGCTGGGCGGCGCACCGCCGTCGGCATGAGGCGTAAGTCATGAAAGCGGCGCTGCTCCTGCTCATGCTGCTGGCGATGCCGGTCTCGGCACAGGAGCCGCGATGCGTCTGGCCGGCCTGGGAGCGGTACAAGGCGGCCATGATGACCGAGGATGGCCGCATCATCGACCATTCCTCACCTCGGGCCATCACCACTTCCGAAGGGCAGAGCTATGCCATGTTCTTTGCCCTGGTGGCCGATGACCGGCACAGCTTCCGGCGGTTGCTTGACTGGACCATCGACAACCTGGCCGGCGGCAACTTGAGCCGGCGATTACCGGCCTGGCTGTGGGGCCGGGACGAAGCGGGACGGTGGAGGGTGCTGGATGACAACAATGCCAGCGACTCCGATCTGTGGATAGCCTACAACCTGCTGGAAGCCGGTCGCCTCTGGCAGGAGCCGGAATACAGCCGGTTGGGCACCGAGTTGTTGTGGCGTTCGGCCGCCCAGAGCCTGCGCATGCTGCCCGGACTGGGCCTGGCATTGCTGCCCGGCACCCTCGGCTTCGAGTCGGCGGAGGGCTGGCGGCTCAATCCCAGCTACCTTCCTCCGCAGTTGCTACAGCGCTTTGCCGCCCAGTCCCGGATCTGGGCGGAACTGGCAGAGACCAGCCGCCGGCTGCTGCTGGAGGGGGCTCCCCGGGGCCTGGCGCCGGACTGGCTGCGGTGGCAGGCCGGCGGGGGAGTGGCGGAGGCCGCCGATCTGGCCGTCGGCAGCTATGATGCCATCCGGGTTTACCTGTGGCTGGGCATGCTGGATGAACGCACCCGCGGCGCGAGCGAGTTGCTGGCGCATTTCACGCCGATGCTGGAGCACACCACCGCCGCCGGGTGGCCACCCGAGCGGGTGGACCGGCTGAGCGGCCGGGCCAGCGGTACCGGCCCGGCGGGGTTTTCCGCCGCCCTGTTGCCGATGCTCAGCCGCGACGGGCGTTTCGAGTCGGTATTGCAACGCCAACTCGAGCGGCTGCGTACCGCACCGCCGGAAGCCGATGCCTACTATAACCAGTCGTTGCTGCTGTTCGGCCTGGGCTGGTACCAAGGACGTTACCGTTTCGACCAGGAGGGCCGGCTGCAGCCGGCGTGGGACAGCCTATGCGAACAATAGCCCTATTCCCCGCTTGTTTGGTACTGCTCAACACCCTGGCGGTGGCGCAGCCCGTTTCACCGGAACAGCAGCGGGACTGGCTGCTTGAGCGGCTGCGCACCGGCCAGGCGATCTATCGGGACGACATAGTGCGCGATGCCCTCGGGCGGCTCGAGCTGATTGCCCCGGACCATCCCGACGTGGTGCTGACCCGGCTGTCGATGCTGTTGCAGGCCGGAAACCGGCAGGAAGCCGAGCAACTGCTGCATGATCTGCGCCGGAGGGGCGCGGATGGCCGCCTGCTGAGCCGGGGCGAGGCGCTCCTGACGCTGCACGACCGGGATGGCCAGCTCCAGTTGCAGCAGGCGCGCCTGCTGGCGGCCAGCGGCCAGACGGACAAGGCCGTGGCACAGTATCAGGCCTTGTTCGGGGGCGAGCCGCCCGACTTTGCGCTAGCGCTGGAGTATTGGGGGGTATGGAGCGCCGTGGAAGGTCGGCGGTCCGCTGCCGTGGCCGAGTTGCAGGCACTGGAGCAGCGTTATCCGGGCAACATAGAGCTGCGTAAGTTGTTGGTCAGACTTCTTTTTTCTGAAGAGCGACCCGACGAGGCCCTGGCCCTGCTGGGGAAACTGGCGACGAATCCGGATGCCCGCGACAGTGCGGCGGAAACCGAGTTCGGTTACCTGCAAGAGTTACCGATCGGCCAGGAAAGCGTGCAGGGGTGGGAACGCTTTCTGCGGCGTTATCCCGATTCCCCCCTGGTGTCCTCGGCCAGCGAGCGGCTGCAGCAGCAACAACGCCTGCTGGCCGATCCGGCCTGGCAGGCTGGCCTGCGGGGAAGGACACTGGTGGAGGCCGGGCGCCATGCCCAGGCCGAGGCGCCGTTGCGCCAGGCCCTGCGTCGCTACCCCGAGGAGGCCGGTCTGCACGGCGTCCTGGGACAGGTGCTGATCCAGCAAGGCGACTATCAGGCGGCCGCCAGCGCCCTGGCCGAGGCGCTGCGGCTGGAACAGGACGGCTCTCTGATCAGCAAATGGCAGGATCTGCACAACTATAGCCAGAGCCTGATCTGGCTGCAGCGGGGGGATGCGGCGCTGGCCGCGGGCCAGCATGAGGAGGCCCGGCAGGCCTACCAGCGGGCCCGTGGACTCAGGCCCGGGGATATCGAGGGCCTGCTCGGCCTGGCCGATATCGCCCTGGCCCAGGGCGACGACCGGGCGGCGGAGCGATGGCTGCAGCAGGCGCGGCGGGAGCGGCCCGACCATGACAAGCTGCTTTATGCCCTGGTCGACTTTTACCGGGAACGAGCGCCCGAGCAGGCGCTGGCGGTGCTCGATGCCTTGCCGCCGGCACGGCGCCAGGATTTTGCCGAGTTACGCAATCGCGTACAGCTGGACTGGCTGGAGCGGCAGATAGCGGCCGCGCTGGCCGGTGATGACCGGAAAGCGGCCATCGCCTTGCTGCAACAGGCGGTGGCACGGGCCCCGTCCGACCCCTGGCTGACCTATCGCCTGGCGAATCTGCTGGTGGAGCAGGGTCGGGTGAGCAGCGCCGACGATCAGTTTGTCCGGTTGCTGACCTGGTCGGGCGGCGGACCGGAGGTGCGCTATGCGCATGGCCTCTACCTCTCCGCACAGGAGCGGGATCCGGAGGCGCTGGCGACGCTGCGGGCGGTTCCCGGGGAAGAATGGGATCAGGCCATGCGGGATCTGGCCGCACGGCTGGAAGGCCGGCAGCGCCGTACCCGGGCCCAGGCCCTGCGCGATGCCGGCGACGGCGAGGCGGCCGAGGCGTTGCTGCTGGCGCAGCCGGGGTCGGAAGAGCGGCTCATGCTGGCCGACTGGGCTTACCAGGATCGCCGCTACCCGGACGCCATGCGGCACTATCGGGAAGCCCAGCAACTGGCGCCCGGCAGCGTGGAGGCGGTTCTGGGACAGGCCGAAACCCACTGGGCGCAGGGCCAGACCGACGCGGCCCGGCTGCTGCTGGCGCGGCTGGAATGGCCGGCCGATGCCGGCCTTAACGCCCGTCGCCGCCATGCCAACCTGCTGGCGGCGACCGGAGACGGGGAGCAAGCGGAGCAGGTATTTGCGCAACTGCTTGCCACCGAGCCGGACGAGCCCCTGCTGTATCGGGACGCGGCCCGCTGGCGGGCGAGCCGGGATCCGCAGCAGGCCCTCGATATGTATGCGCGCGGCCTGGTCGCCGCCGGGCTGTTGGCGCCGACGCAGGCCGATTCCCGTGACGATCGGGCCTTGACCCGGGCAAGCCGGCCCCGGGACCAGGACGGTTGGCTCGAATCCAGCCTGAGGGCGGACGTGGAGCGGTTATACCTGCAGCAGTCCCCGACCGTCCAACTGCAGCACAACCTGGGCTGGCGCACCGACAACAATCCCTCCGGGGTGTCCGATCTGCGTCTGCAGACCAGCATGCTGCGTATCGAAGTCCCCCGGGGGACGGGGCGCTGGTTGATGCAGGCCGAGCGGGTCCAGCTGGAGCCGGGCCGTCCGGAGGCGCGCGACAAGTTCGGCAGCTGCAACTACAGCCTGGCCGGCTGTCGATTCGACGGACTCGACACGACCGGCGCCGGGCTGGCGGTGGGGTGGGAAGGGGAGCGCTGGTCCTGGGACATCGGCCATACCCCCTTTGGCTTTGAGCTCGCCAGCTGGCTGGGCGGGGTGAATTACCAGGGCGACTGGCGCGACTGGGGATACCGCTGGACCCTGTCGCGCCGGCCCATGAGCAATTCGCTCGTTTCCTATGCGGGGGCGGTGGATCCCGTGACCGGCACCGCCTGGGGGGGGGTGACCGCCAACGGCGTGACGCTGGGGCTCAGCCGGGATAAGGGCGAGGCCGACGGCATCTGGTCCAGCCTGGGTGCCCACAGCCTGCGTGGCCAGAACGTGGACTCCAATTATCGGCTGAGCGCCATGGGCGGCTATTATTACCGCCTGGTCGACAAGGCGGACGAACGGCTGAGGGCCGGCGCCTCCCTGATGTATTGGCATTATGACAAGGACTTGAGCGAAGACACCCTGGGACAGGGTGGCTACTACAGCCCCCAGCAGTATCTGTCATTCGGCCTGCCGCTCGGGTATGCCCGGCGTGGCGATGACTGGTCGGTGGCGCTGGAAGGCACCCTGAGCTGGTCGTATGCCAAGTCCGACGGCGGGGATGCGCTCTATCTGGGCGATACCGCCGCCCGGATACTGCAGGCCGGCGCCAGCCCCGATCCGCAGGCGGATCAGTTCAATGACGCCGCCAGCAGCAGTGGCCTGGGAGTGCGGCTGCAGGGGCGGGCGGAGCGCAGGTTGAGCGACCACTGGATACTGGGGGGCGGCATCAGCTGGCAGCACAGCCGCAACTATGCGCCGGGCCAGGCCTTTCTCTACCTGCGCTACAGCTTCACCCCCTGGCAGGGCGGCCTGCCGCTGCCGGTAGAGCCCGCCACGCCCTACGCCGACTGGCGTTAGGTGCTCCGTCCGGCGGAACGAGCCGGTGACAGGCGGGGATCCGGGGTTGGAGTAACGGCTGAGCCGCCGCTCGACGGCTATACCGCAACACCCGCCGGCGCCGTCCGCGCGGCCTGACTCAGACCGCGGTAGCTGCGCCGGGCGGCCTGCGGTGACAAGCCTGGTCCGGTTCGCGGTCCCACCACCTCATGGGGAAAGCAGACCTTGTCCTCATTTGATGGGTGACCCGCCGGCTCATCGGCACGCTGGTCACGATTCAATCTTCCCACGGGCCGTGCCAGACATCGCTCAGCTCGCCACAACGGATGCAGGTAAACCCCGGCTGGCTCTCGAGCCACTCGCGGGCGCATTCGCGATCTGCCTCACCGAGCGTACCCCGCGCAAAGCGGGAGAGATATCCCGACAGGATATCGGAGCCTTCGCCCCCGCCCCCGCCAAAACCCCAGTCCCGGGACTCGACAAATTCAATCCAACGATCAAGGGCTTCATCCAGGGTGTAACGCTGACTATCGAAGCGGAAGGTGATGGCAAAGCCAAGCTCCCGAAACTCACCCACGCGCAGTTTTTTGCGCAGGCGACGGGAGCGTTTTTTATGTAGGTCGGATTGCTGCAATGTCATGTTAATAGCCTTGTTCCTGTGTAGTCCGGCTCCGCCGAACTGAGGCAGTAGTGGTATTCGAGGGGGATTATTGCCCTCATTGTGTTTGAAGGTAAAGAGCATGGCAGTCGGATGATGACTGGGGGAAACTCAATGGGAAACCAAGAGAGTAGCAATAAAAAGCCCTTGTAAAACAAGGGCCGGATTGAGCAGATAACGCTTGGCGAGGCATCACTCGATATTCTGGATCTGCTCCCGCATCTGCTCGATAAGCACCTTCAATTCTACCGCCGAGGCGGTGATGTCGGCGTTGATCGACTTGGAGCCCAGGGTGTTGGACTCTCGGTTGAACTCCTGCATCATAAAGTCCAGCCGCCGGCCGCAGGCGCCGCCTTTCTTGAGGATCTTGCGGGTTTCGGCGATGTGGGCGCCGAGGCGGTCCAGCTCTTCGGCCACGTCCACCTTCTGCGCCAGCAGCACCATTTCCTGCTCCAGCCGCTGCGGATCCAGCTCGAGTCTGGCCTCTTCGAAGCGCTCCTGCAGGCGCTGGCGTTGCCAGGCGAGCACGTCGGGCATATGGGTCTTCACCTTGGCCACTTCCTGCTCGATGCCGTCAAGCCGCTGCTCGATCAGCGCTCTCAGCTTGTCGCCTTCGCTGGCCCGGGCGGCGAGGAAGTCGTCGATGACCTGGTCAAGGCAGGCGAGCAGGGCGTTGCTGAGCGCGTCCATGTCCTGGGCCTGAGCTTCCATCACCCCGGGCCAGCGCAGTATGTCCAAGGGGTTCATGCTGCCGTGGCCGGCTTTTTCCATCACCCAGGTGGCGCCTTCGATCAACTGCTCGGCCAGGGCCTTGTTCATCTGCAACTGGCCCTGGTTGGCCAGGTTGGATTCGAAGCGCAGGCCGCATTCCACCTTGCCCCGTTGCAGCCGGGCCCGCAGTTTTTCCCGCACCAGGGGCTCCAGGCCGCGGAACTGCTCGGGCAGGCGGGTGTAGGTTTCCAGGTAGCGCTGGTTGACCGAGCGGATTTCCCACACGGCGGTGCCCCAGTCTTGCTTGAATTCCTGACGGGCATAGGCGGTCATGCTGTGGATCATGGGGTTCTCATCTGGTAATTGGGCCTCATACCCAGAGTGTGACACAGGGTGGGGCCGGCGCCAATGGCGGACGGCATGCAATGGCCGCCCGCTTTCTCTATAATGGCGCCACTTCGCCCGCCGGGCGAGGCCCGCTTTTCACCCCACTTGGAGGATCCCATGTCAACACGAGCCTGCGGACGCGCGCCCGATCAAATCCGGCCGGTCACCATCACCACCAACTATACCCGTCACGCGGAAGGCTCTGTGCTGGTGGAGTTCGGCCATACCAAGGTGCTGTGCACCGCCACCGTGGAAACCGGGGTGCCCCGCTTCCTCAAGGGCAAGGGCCAGGGCTGGGTGACGGCGGAATACGGCATGCTGCCCCGCTCTACCCACAGCCGGATGCAGCGGGAGGCGGCCAAGGGCAAGCAGGGGGGACGCACCATGGAAATCCAGCGGCTGATCGCCCGCTCCCTGCGGGCGGCGGTGGATCTCAAGGCCCTGGGCGAGTACACCATCACCGTGGACTGCGACGTGCTCCAGGCCGACGGCGGCACCCGTACTGCCTCCATCACCGGCGCCTGCGTGGCCCTGGCCAACGCCCTGCAATGGATGCAGGAAAAGGGCATGATCGCCACCCATCCCCTCAAGACCCTGGTGGCCGCCGTGTCGGTGGGCATCGTCGACGGTCTGGCGGTGACGGATCTGGAATACACCGAGGACGCGGCGGCGGAAACCGACATGAACGTGGTGATGACCGCCGAGGGCAAGATGATAGAGGTGCAGGGCACGGCGGAAGGCGAGCCCTTCAGCCACGAAGAGCTGCTGGCCATGCTGGCCCTGGCCCGACAGAGCATTGACGAGCTGGTGGAGCACCAGCGCCGGGCCATTGCCGGTTAAACCGCGGGTCTTTACGACACTGATGTCAGGGGGGCGGGCTCGATAAGCAGACCCTCTGTAAACAACCCATATTGCGGAGAGCAGAATGAAAGCCTACCAGCGTGAGTTTATCGAGTTCGCCATGAGCAAGTCCGTGCTCAAGTTCGGCGAATTCACCCTCAAGTCCGGGCGCAAGAGCCCCTATTTCTTCAATGCCGGCCTGTTCAACAGCGGCCGGGATCTGGCCCGGCTGGGCCGTTTCTACGCCGCGGCCCTGGTGGATGCGGGGGTGGAATTCGACGTCTTGTTCGGTCCCGCCTACAAGGGCATTCCCATCGCCAGCGCCACCGCGGTGCAACTGGCGGAGGTGCACGACCTGGACGTGCCCTATTGCTTCAACCGCAAGGAAGCCAAGGATCACGGCGAAGGCGGCAACCTGGTGGGCAGCCCGCTTGCCGGGCGCATCATGCTGGTGGACGACGTGATCACCGCCGGCACCGCCATCCGCGAGTCCATGGACATCATCCAGGCCAACGGCGCCACCCTGGCCGGGGTGCTGATCGCCCTGGACCGCCAGGAAAAGGGCAAGGGCGAGCTGTCCGCCATCCAGGAAGTGGAGCGGGACTACCAGGCCCGGGTCACCGCCATCATCACCCTGGCGGATCTGATCGACTACCTGGGTGAAAAGCCGGAGATGGCGGAGCACCTGGAGCGGGTCCGGGCCTACCGGGAGCAGTACGGGATCTAATAAAAAAGCCGCTGAAAAGCGGCTTTTTTGTGGCTGAAGGCGGCGGAGTCAGGCAACTTCCCGCTTCAGCCGCTGGGGTTCCTTCTGGTGCAGGTGCACGTCCATCTGCGGGAAGGGGATGCCGATGTCGTTGGCGTCCAGCTCGTTCTTGATCTTTTCCAGCAGATCGAAGCGGGTGTTCCAGTAATCCTCCGCCTGCACCCAGGGGCGCACGATAAAGTCGACGGAGGAGGCGCCCAGGTTGTTCACCGCGATGCGGCACTCGGGCTCTTTCAGGATACGGCTGTCCTCGTTGACGATGCGGGTGAGCACTTCCTTGGTCTTCTTCAGGTCGGCGCTGTAGGAGACGCCGATCACCAGGTCGATGCGGCGGGTTTTTTCCTTGGAATAGTTGATGATGTTGTCGTTGAGGATCTTGGAGTTGGGCACCACTATCATGCGGTTGTCCGGGGTCAGCAGTATGGTGGTGAAGATCTGTACCGAGTGCACGGTGCCGGCGGTGCCGGCCGCCTCCACGTAGTCGCCGGCCTTGAAGAAGCGGAAGCCGATCAGCAGCACGCCGGCGGCGAAGTTGGACAGCGAACCCTGCAGCGCCAGGCCCACGGCCAGACCGGCGGCACCGACGATGGCCACGAAGGAGGCGGTCTGCACTCCCACCCGGCTCATGGCGGCGATGATCACGAAGGCGAGCAGGCCGTACTTGAGCAGGCTGGTGACGAAGTCGGAGATGGTGCTGTCGACCTTGCGCGCCTTGAGTACCCTGTTCAGGCCGCCGGTCAGCATGCCGACCGCCATGAAACCGATGAGCAGGGTGAGCAGGGCGGCGGCGATATTCACCGAATACTCGATGATCAGCCCCTGGTTGTTGACGATCCAGCTCTGGGCCTCGTTCAGCATGTCGGTATTGAGCAATTCTGTATCCATAAACGTGCCTCTCTCGTTATTGTTGCTGTGGTCGCGCCCTTGCCGGTGATGGTGGCGGCAAGGGCGGGGGAGCAGTGACGGCGGGCGTCAGGCGGCCACGGCCAGCTGCCGGTGCAGCAATTGCCAGTGACTGTCGAAGTTGTGGGTGGGTTTGACGCGGAACTGGCTGCGAACATACTGGTTGATGCGACCTTCCGCATAGGCCAGCAGCAGGTTGGCCAGCACCGTCTCGTTTTCGGCGAAGCCTTCGCCCTCGTACAGCCGGCGCTCGCGCATCACCTGCTTGAGCTGGGTTTCCAGCCGATCGAACAACTGGTTGATGCGCACCAGCAGCCGCTCATGCTCGCCCTGCAGGGCGTCGCCGTTGAGCAGGCGGGTGATGCCGGGGTTGCGTTCACAAAAGCCCAGTACCAGTTGCAGTATGTAGCGCAGGCGCAGGGCGCTGTCCTTTTCATCCTGAAGAATGAGATTGATCCGGGAAAACAGGGTTTCCTCAATGAAGTCGATCAATCCCTCAAACATCCGGGCCTTGCTCGGAAAGTGGCGGTAAAGCGCCGCTTCCGACACGCCCACCGCCGCCGCCAGCTTGGCGGTGGTGATCCGCTGCCCCGGACTGGTTTCCAGCATGTGGGCCAGGGCCTGCAGGATTTGTTCACGACGGTTTTTCTTGTTCTGGGTATTGGCCATAGGCGCACTCAACTTGGTTAGTGGCGACCGGAAGAGCCGAAACCGCCTTCTCCCCGCTCGCTTTGGTCAAATTCGTCAACTACCGTAAATTGGGCCTGTACCACGGGCAGGATCACCAACTGGGCGATGCGCTCCCCCGGCTGGATGGTGAAATGATCCTTTCCGCGGTTCCAGCAGGATACCATTAACTGGCCCTGGTAGTCAGAGTCAATCAGGCCAACCAGGTTGCCCAGCACGATGCCGTGCTTATGGCCCAGGCCGGAGCGGGGCAGTATGGTGGCGCACAGGCCGGGATCCTGGATATGGATGGCGATGCCGGTGGGGAGCAGGGTGGTGTCGCCCGGGGCCAGCTCCAGGGGCGCGTCCAGGCAGGCGCGCAGGTCCAGGCCGGCGGAACCCGGGGTGGCGTAGGCCGGCAGCGGGAAGTCGGTGCCCACGCGGGGGTCGAGGATCTTCAGTTCAATGGTGTTCATGGTATCGGTCTGCAATCAGGGTCATCAGGTGCCTGGCGAGCTGGGTCTTGCCGGCCAGGGGTAAATCGGCCCGGCCTTGCGGCCAGAACACGGTGAGGGCATTGTCGTCGCTGTTAAAGCCTTGTCCGGCCTTGGCCACGTCGTTGGCCGCGATCATGTCCAGCCCCTTGCGGCTGAGCTTGTCCCGGGCGTATTTTTCCACATCCCGGGTTTCCGCCGCAAATCCCACGGTAAAGGGCTTGCTCGGCAAGGCCGCCACCTCGGCGACGATATCGGGGTTTTTGGTCAGTTCGATGACCAGGGTGTCGCTGGCGGTTTTCTTGATTTTCTGCTCGGCCACCGTCCTGGGGGCATAGTCGGCGACGGCGGCGCAGGCGATGAAGATCTGCTGCTCGGCGATGCGCGCCATCACCGCCTGGTGCATCTGGCGGGCGCTTTCCACCTCGATGCGGGTCACGCCGGTCGGGGTGGCCAGGCCGACGGGGCCGCTCACCAGGGTTACCTCGGCACCCAGCTCCCGTGCCGCCGCCGCCAGGGCGAAGCCCATCTTGCCGGAGCTGTGGTTGGAGATGAACCGCACCGGGTCCAGCGCCTCGCGGGTGGGACCGGCGGTGAGCATCAGTTTGATGCTCGCCAGGGGCCGGGCTTGGGGAGCGAAATGATGCTCCACCTCGGCCACCAGCGCCATCGGCTCCAGCATCCGGCCCGGTCCCACGTCGCCGCAGGCCTGCTCGCCGCGGGCCGGACCCCAGATGGCCAGTCCGCGGCCGGCCAGGGTCGCCAGGTTGGCCTGGGTGGCGGCGTGGCGGTACATCTGCTGGTTCATGGCCGGGGCCACCGCCACCGCGGCCGGGGTGGCCAGGCAGAGGGTGGTGAGCAGATCATCGGCCAGGCCGGCGGCCAGCCGGGCCAGAGTGTTGGCGCTGGCCGGGGCGATCAGCAGCAGCTCGGCCCAGCGGGCCAGCTCGATATGGCCCATGCCGGCTTCGGCGGCCGGGTCCAGCAGGGAGTCGGATACTGGCTCGCCCGACACCGCCTGCAGGGTGAGCGGGGTGATAAAGGCCTTGGCGGACTCGGTCATCACCACCCGGACCTCGGCACCCCGCTCCTTGAGGCGGCGCACCAGCTCGGCGCTCTTGTAGGCCGCGATCCCGCCGGTGATGCCGATAACTATGCGTTTTCCCGTTAATGACATGGCTGCGTTCCCTAACTGGACAGGCCGGCAAGATTACCACAAACGGGTGAATTGTGCGGCCCGGGCGGAGTCTGGGCTAGGCTTTAACGGTTGGGCAGGGGGGAGCGTCAATGAGCATCAAGGACTGGCCGGAGGGGGAGCGCCCCCGGGAAAAACTGCTGAGCCGGGGGCCGGCCAGCCTGTCGGATGCGGAACTGCTGGCGATTTTTCTGCGCACCGGCAGCCGGGGCATGGACGCGGTGACCCTGGCGCGTACCCTGCTGAGCCAGTTCGGCTCCCTGCGCCAGTTGCTGCTGGCGGATCAGCACCGTTTCTGCGAGGGGCCCGGCCTGGGGTTGGCCAAGTTCGTGCAGTTGCAGGCCAGCCTGGAGCTGATGCGCCGCTTTCTCGACGAAAAGCTGGTGCGCGAGCATGCCCTCACCAGCCCCGAGCTGACCCGGCAGTATTTGCAGGCGCAACTGCGGGACCGGGGCCGGGAGGTGTTCGCCCTGCTGCTGCTCGACAACCAGCACCGGGTGATCCGCTTCCACGAGCTGTTTTTCGGCACCCTGGACGCGGCGGCGGTGTACCCGCGGGAAATCGTGGCCCTGGCCCTGAAACTGGGTGCCGCCGCGGTCATTTTGGTGCATAATCATCCGTCCGGAGTGGCCGAGCCCAGCCGGGCGGATCGCATGATCACCGAACGCATTCAGGCCGCCCTGGGGCTGCTGGATATCCGGGTGTTGGATCATCTGGTGGTTGGTGACGGTGAAACCGTATCTTTTGCCGAGCGTGGCTGGCTTTAGTGCCGGACGCTCGGCTTTTAGTTGATCTCGGGCGCGGTATGCTGTATAAATTGCCGCCTTATTTTGCCCCGACAGACGGCCAACGGGGTGATTGATTGCTCGAGCAAAAGTAAGTTTTGGAGAAGACTGACATGTCTAAAGTATGCCAAGTAACTGGTAAGCGGCCAGCCGTTGGTAACAACCGCTCTCACGCCAACAACGCCACCAAGCGTCGCTTCCTGCCCAACCTGCAGACCCACCGTTTCTGGGTTGAAAGCGAGAAGCGTTTTGTAAAACTGCGCATCACCACCAAGGGTATGCGTATCATCGACAAAAAAGGTATCGACAGTGTCCTGGCTGACCTGCGTGCCCGTGGCGAAAAGGTCTAAGGAGATAACCCATGGCTAAAGGTATTCGCGAGAAGATCCGCCTGAACTCCAGCGCTGGTACTGGTCACTTCTACACCACTACCAAGAACAAGCGCAACATGCCCGAGAAAATGGAGATCAAAAAGTTTGATCCCGTGATCCGTCAGCATGTGATCTACAAAGAAGGCAAGATCAAGTAAGGTCCTGCCCTCGAAAAAACCCGGCCCCGGCCGGGTTTTTTTATGGCCGCCACCTTGGCTATACTGCCGCCTCACTGTAGCAGGAGGGCGAGATGCCGGAGTTACCAGAAGTCGAAGTCAGCCGTTTGGGCATAACCCCTCATCTGCTGGGGGAGTCGGTGATGCGGGTGGTGGTGCGCAACCCCAGCCTGCGCTGGCCGGTGCCGGCGGAAATCCAGGAGCTGGCGGGGCTCACCATCGTCGGCATCCGCCGCCGGGCCAAGTACCTGCTGCTGGAAACCGACTGGGGCACCGCCATTCTGCACCTGGGCATGTCCGGCAACCTCAAGGTGCTGCCCCAGGGCACGCCGGCGGGCAAGCACGATCATGTGGATATCGAGCTGGCCAACGGCAAGCTGCTGCGGCTCAACGATCCGCGCCGCTTCGGCTGCCTGCTGTGGACCCGGGCGCCGGCGGAGCAGCACCCGCTGCTGGCCGGGCTGGGGCCCGAGCCGCTCACCGAGGCCTTCGACGGCGACTACCTCTACCAGCGCAGCCGGGGCCGCAAGACGGCCATCAAGCAGTTCATCATGGACAACCATATCGTGGTGGGGGTGGGCAATATCTACGCCAACGAGTCGCTGTTCGGCGCCGGCATCAGCCCCAAACGGGAGGCGGGCAACATCGGCCGGGAGCGCTACCTGACACTGGCCGGGGAGATCAAGGCGGTGCTGGCGCGGGCCATCGGCCAGGGCGGCACCACCCTGAAGGACTTTACCGGCAGCGACGGCAAGCCCGGCTACTTCGTGCAGGAACTGCAGGTGTACGGCCGGGCCGGGCAGCCCTGCACCCGCTGCGGCACCCTGCTGCGCGAGGTACGCATGAACGGCCGCAGCACCGTGTTCTGCCCGCTCTGCCAGCGGTGACTACCCGGTGGTAAGGGGGGAAGCGTAAGGGGTAAGGCGAGAGAGGTATCATACTGACGCCTCACGCCTCACGCCTCACGCCTCACGCCTCACGCCTCACGCCTTCAGCCCAGTTTGGTGGCCACCGCCTCGGCCACGGCGGCGGGCACGAACTGGCTGATATCACCGCCGTGGATCGCCACTTCCTTCACCAGGGTGGAGGAGATAAAGGAGTTCTCCTCCGCCGGGGTGAGGAAGACGCTTTCCAGCTCCGGCATCAGCCGCCGGTTCATGTTGGCGAGCTGGAACTCGTACTCGAAATCGGATACGGCGCGCAGGCCGCGGATCAGCACATTGGCCCGGTGTGCCCGGGCGAAGTCCACCAGCAGGCCGGAAAAGCCCACTACCGTGACGTTGCCCAGTTGGCCGGTGACCTCCTTCACCAGTTCAACCCGCTCGTCCAGCGAGAACATGGGCCGCTTGCTGGGGCTGAAGGCCACCCCCACGACCACTTCGTTGAACAGTCGGGAGGCGCGCTCTATCAGATCCAGATGACCGTTGGTGATGGGATCGAAGGTGCCGGGGTAGATGACCCTGATGCTCATGGGATGTCCTTATTGGCAAACGCAGCTGAAGAGTTTGGGGTAGAATACCGCAGCACAGGAACAAGGTGGAGCGCGATATGAAACGGGTACTGGTGGTTCGCAACGACAAGATAGGCGACTTTATGCTGGCCTGGCCGGCCTTTGCCATGCTCAAGGCCTCGCTCGGCTGCGAGGTGGTCGCCCTAGTCCCCGCCTATACCCGAGAGCTGGCCGAACTTTGCCCGAGCATCGACCGGGTGCTGCTGGATCCGGGCAAGGACGGGGCACCGGCCGCGCAACAGGCCCTGCTGGATCAGCTGAGAAGCGGCCGGTTCGATGCGGTTATCTGCCTGTTCTCCAACTTTCGCAACGCCAGGCTGATGTGGCAGGCGGGCATCCCACAACGCTGGGCGCCGGCCACCAAGCTGGCCCAGTTGCTCTACAACCACAGGGTGACCCAGCGCCGTTCCCGCTCCGCCAAGCCCGAGTACGAGTACAACCTGGATCTGGTGCGGGCCTTCCTGCGTCATCATGGGGTGACGCCGGTCGAGCCCGCGCCGCCCTACCTGGGTTTCGAGGCCGCCGAGCTGGCCCCTTTCCGGGCGGAGCTGGCGGCGGCGTTGGGGCTGGTGGCCGACCGACCCTGGCTGCTGGTGCACGCGGGCAGCGGCGGTTCGGCCAACAACCTCTCGGCCGGCCAGTATGCACAACTGATGCAGGCACTATGCAGCCAGTTCCCCGCCGTCCAGCCGGTGCTCACCGCCGGACCCGGGGAGTCGGCGCTGGCGGAGCAGGTCGCGGCCGAGGCCGGGGTGGGGGCGGTGGTGGCCCGGGATCTGCCCCTGCCGGCCTTCTGCCGGCTGCTGGCCTGCGGCAGCCTGTTCGTGGCCGGCAGCACCGGCCCCCTGCATATCGCCGCCGCCCTGGACGTCCCCACGGTGGGCTTTTTCCCGTTGCGCCGCTCGGCCACGCCGCTGCGCTGGCGGCCGCTGAACAGCGAGGGGCGGCACCTGGCCTTTCATCCTCCCGGCGAGGCCGGGGAGCAGGTGGAGGACATGAGCCGGGTGGACGTGACTGCGGTAGCGGCGGCGGTTACTCCCTGGGCCCGGACGTTTCTGTCCTGACCCAGAGGTCGGCATACTTCACGAAGGTGGAATGGGCCGACAGCAGGCACAGCAGCAGGCCCGGCCGGCCGTCCAGGAAGCCCGCCTTCAGCAGGTACATCTTGAGGAAGCAGCCCACCCCGTGCAGCAGCCCCTGGGCCAGGGAACCCTTTTTGCCCCGCTCGGCCCGCTGCCGGGCCCAGGCGGCGGCGTAGCCGGCCGACTTGACCAGGTAGTGCTCCAGATCCCGGTAGGTGTAGTGCAGCAGATCCCCCCGCAGGCGGGCGGTTCTGATGCCCGGCTTCAGCTCCACCTTTTCGTGTACCAGGGCGTCGTTGTAGCCGGTGAGGGCCCTGGGGTAGAGCCGCAGCACCCGATCCGGGTACCAGCCGCAATGGCGGATAAAGCGGCCGAACACCCAGGACAGGCGGGAAATCGCGTAGACGGTGTCATCGGTGGGCCGGGCCAGCACCGCCTCGATGCTGGCCCTGAGTTCGGGGGTGACCCGCTCGTCCGCGTCCACCCACAGCACCCAGTCGGATTGCACCCTGCCCTGGGCCAGTTGCCGCTGGCGGCCGAAGCCGGGCCAATCGGTGTTTTCGAAGAAGCGGGCACCGGCGGCCTCGGCCACCTCCCGGGTGCGGTCGGTGCTGCCCGAGTCCAGAACCACGATTTCGTCCACCCAGTCCAGGGTGGCCAGGCAGTCGGCCAGGTTGTCCGCCTCGTTCTTGACGATCAGGACGGCGGCGAGGGTGGGGCGCTGGCTCATGAAGGCTCCTGCAACAGATTGAAATCCCGGGTGATGCGGTCGAACTGGATAATCACCTGCTCGAGGGTGATGCGCTGCATGGCGTGCGGATCCCTGACCCGGGTACGCCAGGGCAACTGCTCGGGGGTCTTGCCGGTTTCCGCCAGCAAGGCCTTTTCGTAGACGCTGACCACGTAGTCCCGGCAGCGGTAAGGGCCGGTACGTCGGGGGTTGTGGTGGGCGTAGAGGCCGATGACGGGGGTGCCGACCAGGGTCGCCATGTGGGTGGGACCGGTATCCGGCGCGACCACCAGGCTGGCGGTTTCGATCAGCGCCAGCAGTTGCGGCAGGCTGGTCTTGCCCACCAGGTTTTCATCGATGTTGTCGCTAATATTGCAGATTTTCTCCGCCAGATCCCGCTCCATCTTGGCGGGGCTGCCAATCAGGATCACCTTCATGCCGCGCTCGTGGGCATGATCGGCGAGGGCGGCGTAACCGTCGGCGGTCCAGTTTTTGTATGCCTTGCTGGCGGCGGGGCAGATCAGCAGCAGTGGACGTTGGTCCCGGTGCGGGCGGGCCCACTCCAGCTCGGCTGCCGGCAGGGGCAGGGACCAGCTCGGGGAGACATCGTCCAGCCCCAGTGCCCGGCCGAAGCCCATAAAGCCGTCCACCACATGGTCGCCGGTGGCGGCCACCCTGAGGTTAGTGAACAGCCACTGCCCGTCCTTGGCCCGCTCCCGCTCGAAACCCAGCCGGTATCGGGCCCGGATCCCCATGCTGGCCAGGCTGGCGCGCAGGGCCGCCTGCATATGCAGCAGGGCGTCGAAGCGGCGTCCCCGCAGTTGCCGCCACAGGGCGAGGTAGCCTTTCCAGCCGGCGTTCTTGTCGAAGGGGATCACCTCCACCCCGGGCAGCAGTTGCAGCAGGCCGGCTTCCACCCTGCCGGTGACCCAGGTGATGCGGGTCTGGGGCCACTGGCGCTGGATGGCCTGCACCAAAGCCACCGCATGGCAGCAGTCGCCGATGGCGGATAAGCGCAATACACAAAGGGACTCGGGAGCCGTGGAGAACAGTGCCATAGGTGAACTCTCGTTAAACTGAGTCCGGCATTATGCAAAGGCTTTCGGGCCATGTAAAATCCGTGTTTTCGCTGGGGGGATGGCAATGGAACGAATTGAGCACGGCTCCGAGATTATTTGGTACGACCCGGAGTGTTTTGGGGACTTTAACCGGGACTTTTTTGAGATTGACTACTGGCGCGAGCAGAACGCCATCCGCGGCAAGGCGGTAGGGCGCAACACCACCTGGTTCGTGGAGGACGAAGTGGGCCACAAGGTGCTGCGCCATTACTACAGAGGCGGCATGATAGGTCGGGTGATGGAGGATACCTTCCTGCACGTGGCCGAGTCCAAGAGCCGGGCCATGGCGGAATTCACCGTGCTGGCCAAGCTGCACCGCCGCGGCCTGCCGGTGCCCCGGCCCTGCGCCGCCCGCATGGTGCGCTCCAACCTGGTGTACCGGGCCGACATCATCCTTACCCGTATCAACAACGCCCGTGATCTGGTGGCTATCCTCAAGGAACAGGCATTGAACAAGCAGGAATGGCAGGGTATCGGCAGGACCATCCGCCAGTTCCACGATGCCGGCCTCTACCATGCGGATCTCAACAGCCACAATGTGCTGCTGGACGAGGGCGGCAAGAGCTGGCTGATCGACTTCGACAAGTGCCACTTCCGCCAGCCCGGTAGCTGGTCCCGGGAGAACATGGAGCGGCTGCTGCGCTCCTTCCGCAAGGAGCAGGGCCTGCATCCCGATTTTAACTGGAGTGAGCAGGACTGGCAGGCGCTGCTGAGCGGTTACAGATCCAGTTGAGACTTGATCAGGGCCTGGGTCCTGGCCAGGGCGCCCCGGTTGGCGCCGACCACCGCCAGGGCCTGTCGGCCCATGGCCCGGGCCCGTTCCGTTTCGGCGAACAATGACTCCAGGGTGGTGGCCAGTTCGTTGCCATCGGCGACGATGCGGGTACCACCGGCCGCCACCAACTGACGGGTGATATCGCTGAAATTGAAGGTGGAAGGG
This sequence comes from Zobellella sp. An-6, assembly GCF_052487945.1. NCBI lineage: Bacteria > Pseudomonadati > Pseudomonadota > Gammaproteobacteria > Aeromonadales > Aeromonadaceae > Zobellella > Zobellella sp. An-6. The sequence goes on from NZ_CP199259.1 coordinate 285,549, forward strand.
CCGGTCAGCACCGGCTTGCCCAGGGCGGCGGGCTCCAGCAGGTTGTGCCCGCCCCGCTCGATCAGGCTGCCGCCGACAAAGGCGATGTCGGCCGCCGCCAGCATGACGGGCAGCTCGCCCATGGTATCACCCAGATAGACCTGGGTCTGCGGGCCGGGATTGTCATCGGTACGGCGACAGAGCGCGAAGTTCTGCCGCGTCACCAGCTCCGCTACCTGATCAAATCGCTGGGGATGGCGCGGCACCAACAGCAACAGGGCATCGGGATGCCGTTGCAGCAACCGGCGATGGGCGGCGAGTAGCTGCTCATCTTCGCCTTCATGAGTGGAGGCGGCAATCCAGAGCGGGCGTTGGGCGCCCAGCTGTTGCCTTAACTGCCGGCCCTGCTCGATGATACCCTCGCCGTACTCGATATCGAACTTCACAGAGCCGGTGACGCTGAGTCGATCGCGGGGAATGCCCAGCCCGGCGAAGCGCTCGGCGTCGTCCCGGTGCTGGCAGGCGAGATGAGCGATATCGGCGGACAGCAGCCGGAATATGCCGTGAAAACGCCGGTATCTGGCGGCCGAACGGGCCGACAACCGGGCATTGAGCACCAGCACCGGCAACCGGCGCCGGCCACAGGCGTGGAGCAGGTTGGGCCAGAGCTCGGTTTCCATGATCAGCAGGGCCCTGGGCCGGATCCGGCGCAGAAAGAGGCCCACCGCCCAGGGAAAATCCAGCGGCGCATAGCGGTGCTCCACCAGGACGCCGAGTTTGGCCACCTGATCGGCCCCGGTGCGGGTGGTGGTGGTCACCACTATGGGGAGTGTGGGATGCGCGGCCTTCAGCACCTTGATCAGGGGGGTGGCGGCCACTACTTCGCCTACGCTGACCGCATGCAGCCAGAGCGGCGCCTCGGTTGACGTGGGTCTGACCCGTCCCAGATGTTCCGGCCAGCGCCGGCCGAACCCCGGTTTGCCCCGTTTGGGCCAGTAGAGCACGGCCAGCAGGGCGGGGCTGAACAGATGGATAAGCAGGTTGTAGATAAGGCGATAGAGCATGGGGCTACCGGGCCACGGTGGGGATGAGTTCGTTGCCGAGCAATTGCTCAAGCGCGGTAATCACCCGTTCGGCGGGCAGTTCCTTCAGGCACTTCAGGTGTCCCAGCGGGCATTCCCGCTTGAAGCAGGGACGGCATTCGATATCGGTATGGACCACGGCGACCCGCTCGGCCAGCGGCGGGGTGTATTGGGGCGAGGTGGAGCCGTAGATGCCGACCAGGGGGCGTTGCAGGGCCGCGGCGATATGCATCAGCCCCGAGTCGTTGGAAATTACGGCGGTGCTGAGCGCCATCAGGTCGATGGCCTGGTGCAGCGAGGTCCTGCCCGCCAGTATCTGGCAGTGTTCCTGTAATCTCTGCGGCAGAGAATGCCTGATGGCTTCCGCCACCGCTATATCCTTGGCCGAACCGAAAATCCACACCTGCTGGCCCTGTTCGATCTGGTGTCGGGCAACCTCGGCGTAGTGCTGCTCCGGCCAGCGCTTGGCCGGCCCGAACTCGGCGCCGGGGCAGAGGCTCAGGACCGGCCTGCCGGTATTCAGGCCCAGTTCGGTCAGGGCTTGTTGCTGGTTGGGCAAGTCAACCTGTAACGCAGGCCAGGGCAATTCCGGGATACAGTGGTTATCCTTCATCTGTGCCCTGGGGTAGGCCAGCGACACATAGCGTTCCACCATCAGCGGAAAATCGACCTTGTTGCTGCGCAAATCGTTCAGCAGGCCGTAGCGGGACTCGCCCTTCCAGCCGGTACGCCGCTTGATACCGGCAAACAACGGTATCAGGGCCGACTTGAGCGAGTTGGGCTGGACGATGGCCCAGTCATACCCTTCTTGCGCCAGCTCCCGACCGAGACGATAGCGCTCGGCCAGCCGGAAGTCGCCATGGCCCAACGGCATCACTATGGCCTTGTCCACCTCCGGCATCCGCTCCAGCAGGGCACAGCACCAGGCCGGCGCCATCACATGCAGCTCGGCGTCGGGATGCCGTCGTTTCAGGGTGATATAGAGGCTCTGGGACATCACCATGTCGCCCACCCAGGAGGGACCAATCGTCAATATTTTCATCTATGCTCTGCCCCTGAAAGAGAGTGGTTCATTGCACCACCGGTCAGCACAGCCAGTAACGGCCATCGTCTTTGCCAATGGCGGTGTGAAAATGCTCACCGAATTCGGCGTTTCCTTCTGTGGATATGGTTGAGCTTCTTCCTCTGAAATGAACGGTGTCGGTAATCTGCGGTAGGGTGCGCTGACAATGGTACTTGCAGGTCCCGACAAGGCTAAACGACCCCTGACCAACCTGGCTTTGATTCGCCCACATGTGTCATGTCCGGCAAGACTGCTCAACTTAGTGTGGTACGAGAGCGTTATGGGTAACCGTAGCGCATGGTTAAATGAACGATCCTTCGGATGTGCATAGGTATGCTGGGGGAGCCGGACCAAATAATGTAGGTTTTTCATTCCTTCCTTCATGCCTAATGCTCCCATGCGATATTTTCTTTTATTGATTTGGCGGGGGAGCCGGCAACGATGGTTCCGGGGGAAACTTCTCTGGTTACAATGGAGCCAAAAGCAACTATGCTGCCATCATGCACGGTAACACCTTTCAAAATAGTGGCATTGGCGGCAACCCAGACTTTGTTCCCGATCACAATATCTTTTGGTGCGTTCAGAATGACCTTTGTGTCTGCATCGAAAATAGGGTGGCCATCGTAGGTCATCACATTGATGTTGCGTGAGAGCATGCAATGATCGCCTATGGTCAATGAGGTTCCTTCTCCTTTGGAGGAAAGGTAGGCACCACCAATATCGGTATGCCTACCGATCTTTATCGAGCAGTTGTTGCCAACAATCTCAAGGTTGCTGAAGCTGATATTGGCGCCGTCTTCGATCTCGATAATATTATTGCTGCCTTTAATGCTGATGGTATTTCGCCGTAGTTTCCCATTGCCAAGGATGTTTATTCTGTTGTTTTTGCCGGAAATTTTTATTTTGTTCCAGATGAGATAGGTGTTGCGGGTGGTGCTGATTTCACCACCCTTGCTTTTTATGATGTTCAGCAGCCTCAGTGTCAGTCTCGTTGTCATGGAATATTAAGCCCAACAGGATGATCCGTTAATGGTTGTGTTTTCGGAAAACATAATCGCCTTTGATCTTCCGCCACAATCCGAACACGTCGGTGCGGGGAAAGATGGCGATGCGTCGGATCTGGTAGGGGTCTTCGTGCATGGCCAGGGGGCCGCTGTTGGTGGCCACGGCAAAGGGATAACCCAGTGCTTGGGCCAGTGCCTTGCTGTCTTCGTTATGGCTGCCGAAGGGGTAGGCAAAGGAGGCGAGGGGGCGGCCCAGCAGCTGTTCCAGCTGTGCCTTGTTATCGGCGATTTCCCGGTGTTGTGCATCCCGCCCCAGTCGGTTCAGGTGCGGATGGGTCAGGGTATGGCCACCGAATTCCACCAGGCCGGAATCGGCCATTTCCCGGATCTGCTCCGGCGTCATCAGCTCCACCCGCTTTTCCGGGTTGTCGGGGTGTTCCACGTCCCAGCGATTGAAACGCTCGCCGGTCACCAGGTAGATCACCGCTTTGAAACCGTATTTTTTCAGCAGGGGGAACAGCAACTCGTAGTTGTCCCGGTAGCCGTCGTCCACCGTGATGATGATGTACTTTTTGCCCGGTTCCAGTCGGCTGGCCAGGCCCTTGTTGGCCAGCTCGGCAAAGGTGAGGGTCTGGTAGCCGAGGCGTTTGAGTAACTTGAAGTGCTTTTCCAGCATGGCAACGTGCAGATAGGTACCATGTACGCCTTTTTCACTGTCATCACGGATAAAGCGGTGATACATGACGATGGGCACTTCCCGCTGCAGCCGGTGCACATAGACGCTCTGGTAGTGTTGCTCCAGCTCGTCGGCCACGGCGACGAGATCATAGCTGCTCCGCACCTTCTCCATGACCTCGGGAGCCGTGCCCCTGTACGCCAGCGATGCCGCTATCTGGCCCGGCAGGGTGGCGAAGTCGATATCCAGATCCTTGGGTCCGATATCGCCGAAGTTGCTGGCCATGGCGGCGTCGATATTGTGTTGGGTCACCAGCCCAGGGGCGCTGGCCTCGCCGATGGCGAAGGTAGGCCGCCCCATCAGGATGGACTCCATGGCCACCCGGCCGGCGCCGACCACCAGATCGGATTGGGCCATCAGTGCCGGCACGTCCTGCACATAGCCGAGAAACTCCACCTTGTCCTTGAAGCGCAGGAAGCGTTCGGGAAGCTCGGAGCCGGAGGCCACCTGCACCCGGTAGCGGTCGGCATCCAGGCACTGATCCAGCAGCCGGTAGCAGAGCTCGCCCTTGGGGCCGGTGAGCCGGCCGACGATGCTGATCACCGGGCGCTCGTTGGCCGGTGGGGCTACCTGCTGGTAATGGCGGGTATCGATACCGTTGCGGCCGATGGCGATCAATCCGGGATCGACGCCAAGGGCGCTGATCAACTGGTCCCGCACCGCCTCGCATACCGCCAGGGCACGGTCGCCCATGGCGTGGAACTTCTTGCGCGAGGCGTGTACAGGCTGACGGCCGTGCACCGAGGTGATCATGGGTGTGCCGGTCAGCTTGCAGGCCAGGTAACAGCTCCAGCTGGAGGCACGGCTGTGGGCATGCACCAGCTGGATGCGGTGCTTGCGGATGAGGCAGATCAGGTAGCCGACATGCCAGAAGCGGCGGGGGATGCTGCGCTTGTTGAAGCGCAGCCGGAAGTATTTACCCTGGTGAGGCTTGGTCAGGGTGTCGGATACATAAAACACCCTGTGCCCACGTCGGCTCAACTCGTCGCCCAGAGTGGTGGCATAGACCTCGGCTCCGGTCACCTCCAACTGGGACAACGCCATCAGTATATTCATGAGAGGCCCGGGTGTTATTTGTTCAGCCAGGCCATGTATTCCGTTACCCCTTCGGCCACCGTCCTGAATTCGTGGGGGTAGCCGGCGGCACGCAGCTTGGTCAGATCGGCCTGGGTAAAGCTCTGGTAGCGGCCCTTCAGCTGGTCGGGGAAGGGGATGAATTCAATCTGGCCTTTGCCATGATATTTGATCACCGCCTCGGCCACGTTCCGGAAGGGTTCGGCGCGGCCGGTGCCGCAGTTGAAAATGCCGGAAACCTGCGAGTTCTGCCAGAACCAGAAGTTGACCTTGCAGACATCGTCCACGTAGATGAAGTCGCGCATCTGGCCACCGTCCGGGTAGCCGTCGCAGCCCCTGAACAACTTGGGGTTTTCCCCCTTGTGCAACTGGGTGTTGAGGTGGAAGGCCACGCTCGACATGCTGCCCTTGTGCTGCTCACGCGGGCCGTAGACGTTGAAGTACTTGAGGCCGACCACCTGGGAGCGGATGTCCGGCAGCAGACGACGCACGTACTGGTCGAACAGCTGCTTGGAATAGCCGTAAACGTTGAGCGGCTGCTCGTAGCGGGGCTCTTCGATGAAGTTGTCGTTGCGGCCACCATAGGTGGCGGCGGAGGAGGCGTAGATAAAGGGGATTTCCCGCTCCAGGCAGTAGTGCAGCAGATCCTTGGAGTACTCGTAATTGTTCTCCATCATGAACTTGCCGTTCCACTCGGTGGTGGCGGAGCAGGCGCCCTGGTGGAAGATCACTTCGATGCCGCCCCACTCCTCGAATTCGTCGCCGGAGACGATGCGGTGCAGGAATTCGTCCTTGTCCAGGTAATCGGCGATGGTCAGGTCGACCAGGTTCACGAACTTGGTGCCGTCGGTCAGATCATCGATCACCACCACGTCGGTCCGCCCCTGCGCGTTCAGGGCCTTCACCAGGTTACTGCCGATAAAGCCGGCGCCGCCAGTCACAATGATCATCGCTGTCTGCCTCTTGCTGGCCGGAAACCTGTCCGGCAAAACGGGAAAAGTAGGGCAGAAGTTTATCACGGTTCGGCGGTAGAAAACTAACTCGCCCGCCTGTGTTACTATTCAGTCATGTCAGTAAGTATTGGTTAACAGGATGAAAACCAAGGACCGTATTGTTGCCGCCGCCCTGCAGTTGTTCAACGAACAGGGGGAGGCGAATGTTACCACCAACCATATCGCCGCCCATTTGGGCATCAGTCCAGGCAATCTTTACTATCACTTTCGCAATAAAAACGACATTATTCATCGTATTTTTCAGCAATATGCCGAGCATTTACGCAAGAGCTTCACTCCGGTCACCGGCCCGGCCAGCGCCAGCCCGGCGGTGTGGTTTCACTACCTGGACGCCATCTTCTATGTGATGTGGGAGTTCCGTTTCTTCTACGCCAACCTCAACGATATCCTCCACCGGGACCCGGAACTGCACAAGAAGTACCTGGCGGTGCAGCGGGAGTTGGAAGTCAACCTGCAGGCCCTGCTGCGGGAGCTGAATGCGCAGCAGGTGCTGGCCATCCCCGACGAGGAGATAGAGCCCCTGAGCCAGACCCTGAAGATGGTCGTTTCCTTCTGGGTCAGCTATCAGTCGGCCCAGTCGCTCAACCCCCGCATCAGTCAGGCGGTGCTCTATGAAGGCGTGGCCCGGGTGTTGCTGCTGCTCAAGCCTTATTTTCACCCGGAGAAGGGAGCCGAGCTGGCCACGTTGTCGGGGCATTATCAGGCCCTGGCCCGTACGCCCAGTGATCCCTTTCACAAATAGCCAGTTTGATCAGAATATATTGTGTCAAAGTGGGTTGCTGGCAGTAAAATGACCTGAAATCAACCCAGTCAGCCAGATTGATAACGGGAGTTCAGTATGTCGTTGGCATTTTATGCTCATATCAGCGAGCAATTGGCGCAAACCAAGGCCGAAGGGCTCTACAAGCAGGAGCGGGTGATCACCTCGCCCCAGAGTGCGGCCATCGAGGTTGGTCAGCGGGAAGTGATTAACTTCTGTGCCAACAACTACCTGGGACTCGCCAACCATCCCGCATTGATCAAGGCGGCCCAGCAGGGACTGGACAGCCACGGTTTCGGCATGGCCTCGGTGCGCTTTATCTGCGGCACCCAGGATCTGCATAAGCAGCTGGAAGCGGAGCTGTCCGCCTTCCTCGGCATGGAAGACACCATCCTCTACACCTCCTGCTTCGACGCCAATGCCGGCCTGTTCGAAACCCTGCTGGGGCCGGAAGATGCCATCATCTCCGATGCCCTCAACCACGCCTCCATCATCGACGGGGTGCGGCTGTGCAAGGCCAAGCGCTACCGCTATGCCAACAACGACATGGCCGAGCTGGAGGCCTGCCTGCAACAGGCCTCTGCCGACGGTGCCCGCTTCAAGCTGATCGCCACCGACGGTGTCTTCTCCATGGATGGCGTCATCGCCAACCTCAAGGCCATCTGCGACCTGGCGGACAAGTACGACGCCCTGGTGATGGTGGACGACTCCCACGCCGTGGGCTTCGTCGGCGAGCAGGGACGGGGCACCCCCGAATACTGCGAGGTGATGGGCCGGATCGACATCATCACCGGCACCCTGGGCAAGGCCCTGGGTGGTGCTTCCGGTGGTTATACCTCCGGCAAGAAAGAAATGATCGACTGGCTGCGCCAGCGCTCCCGTCCCTACCTGTTTTCCAACTCGGTGGCGCCGGCCATCGTCGCCGCCTCCATCAAGGTGCTGGAAATGCTGAAAGACGGGGATGGGCTGCGTCGTAAGGTGCGGGAAAACAGCGACTACTTCCGGGAGAAGATGACTGCCGCCGGCTTTACCCTGGCAGGCAAGGATCACGCCATTATTCCGGTGATGCTGGGCGACGCCGCCCTGGCCGCCAACATGGCCGACAGGCTGCTGGAGCGGGGCATCTACGTCATCGGCTTCTCCTTCCCGGTGGTACCCAAGGGCCAGGCCCGCATCCGCACCCAGATGTCGGCGGCCCACAGCCGCGAACAGCTGGACCGGGCCATCGCCGCCTTCACCGAAGTCGGTCGGGAACTGGGCGTGATCTAAGGGGGCATGACGATGAAAGCACTGGCAAAACTCAAAGCGGAACCCGGCATCTGGATGACGGAAGTGCCCGAACCCGAGCTGGGTCACAACGATCTGTTGATCAAGATCCGCAAGACCGCCATTTGCGGCACCGATATCCACATCTACAACTGGGACGACTGGTCCCGGAAGACCATCCCCGTACCCATGGTGGTCGGCCACGAATACGTGGGCGAGGTGGTGGCCATCGGCCAGGAAGTACGTGGCTTTGACATTGGCGACCGGGTGTCCGGCGAGGGCCATATCACCTGCGGCCACTGCCGCAACTGCCGCGCCGGCCGCACCCACCTGTGCCGCAACACCGTGGGGGTGGGGGTGAACCGGGAGGGGGCCTTCGCCGAGTACCTGGTGATCCCGGCCTTCAACGCCTTCAAGCTGCCGGACGAGATTTCCGACGACCTGGCCTCCATCTTCGACCCCTTCGGCAATGCGGTGCACACCGCCCTGTCCTTCGATCTGGTGGGCGAGGACGTGCTGATCACCGGCGCCGGCCCCATCGGCATCATGGCCGCCGCCGTGGCCCGCCATGTGGGTGCCCGTCACGTGGTGATCACCGACGTCAACGAATACCGGCTCGAGCTGGCCCGCAAGATGGGCGTGACCCGGGCGGTCAACGTGGCCAAGGAGAAACTGGACGACGTCATGGCCGAGCTGGGCATGACCGAGGGCTTCGACGTGGGCCTGGAAATGTCCGGGGTGCCGGCGGCCTTCCGCGACATGCTGGACAAGCTGAACCACGGCGGCAAGGTGGCCATGCTGGGCATACCGCCCTCCGACATGGCCATCGACTGGAACAAGGTGATCTTCAAGGGCCTGGTGCTTAAGGGCATCTATGGCCGAGAGATGTTCGAAACCTGGTACAAGATGGCCAGCCTGATCCAGTCCGGCCTGGATCTGACCCCCATCATCACCCACCATTTCAAGGTGGACGACTTCCAGCAGGGCTTCGACGTGATGCGCTCGGGCCAGTCCGGCAAGGTGATACTGGACTGGCAGTAAGCCGCCCCACCTGGCTAAACAAGGGCCCGCCTCGGCGGGCCCTGTTCTTTGGGAAATCCGGGGATATGGCATCCTCTGTCGGCTTCCGGCTTCCGGCTTCCGGCTTCCGGCTTTCAGTTCCTACTCCCTGCTCCCGGGCGGGCATACCGATTCCCGCACCACCAGCCGGGGCTGGAGCTCCAGCTGCTCGGGCCGGTGATCCTTCCCCTTGATCCGCTTCAGCAGCAGCTCCAGGGCCCAGCGGCCCAGGGTGCGTTTGGGATGGGAGATGGTGGTCAGCGGCGGACTGGTAAAGCGCGCCATATTGACATCGTCATAGCCGATCACCGAGATATCCTGGGGCACCCTGAGCCCGGCCTGGGTGATGGCGCAGATGGCGCCGAAGGCCATGGTGTCGCAGAAGGCGAATATGGCCGAGGCCCTGCTCCCCTGCTGCAGCAACCGCTGCATGGCTCGGTAGCCGCTTTCGCTCTCGAAATCTCCCTCGATAATCTGTTCGGGCGGTAAGCCAAGGCCGGCTTCGGTCAACGCCCGGGTGAAGCCGTCCAGCCGCAGCTGGCTGGTGCCCTTGTGCAGATGGCCGGTGATGCAGGCGAAATCCCGGTGTCCTTGTTCTATAAGGTATTTGGCAGCAAGATAGCCGCCAATGTCGGCGTTATCATGGATGATGTCGGCGAAATCATTGTCCCGGCTCCAGTCCAGCATCACCAGCGGCAGGTTGGGGTGCTGCTGCAACAGCTCGGTGAGGGACGGGGGGGTATCGGTGCAGATCACCAGCAGGCCGTCCACCCGTTTCTCGAGCAGCATGCGCAGGTGCATCAACTGCCGCTCGGGCTGGTTCTCGGTATTACACAGGATCAGGCTGTAACCCAGTTCGAAGCAGAGGTCTTCCACCGCCTGCACCACTTCCGCGAAGAAGGGGTGGACGCTGGTGGTCACCAGCATGCCGATGGTGCGGGTGTTGTTGACCTTGAGGCTGCGCGCCACCGAGTTGGGGGCGTAGTTGAGCTCCCGTACCGCCTGCTCCACCCGGGCCCGGGCGGCCTCGCTTACCTTGCGAGTCCGGTTGAGGACATGGGAGACGGTGGAGATGGACACTCCCGCCTGTGCTGCCACATCTTTGATGGTCGCCATGCTGACACCTCGAGCTGAGAAAGGCCACATAGTAACAAATGTCGTCGCCACATGGTGTTTTTGTACTCACTGCCCGGAGGGAGGTACCGCTGCAAACGGGTACATGCCGGGGAGATGCCGTCGTTCTGCCCGTTTTTTATACAAAGCCATGTGATGGCTGCCGTCCAGATGGGATCCGGCTTCACAATCTTTGTTTTTATTTTGTAACCAGCCCCATCTGAAGCATTTTTCTCTTGTGGAAATGGCGCACTAGGGTTAGAAAAAAGGGCAGACCGGATCATCTCCGGCAAGACCAATATCAGGACAGAGGGAATTTACATGGTCATATGGAACAAGAAGGCGGTAGCGGCCGCGGTGTTCGCCGCCCTGGGTTATGGGGCGGCCTTTTCCACCTCGGCGGAAACCGTAAAGATTGCCATCGCCGGTCCGGTAACCGGTGCCGTGGCCCAATACGGCGACATGCAGTTCACCGGTGGACGCATGGCGGTCGAGCTGCTCAACCAGTCCGGTACTCTGGGTGAGTACAGCCTGGAGGCGGTGGAATACGACGATGCCTGCGATCCCAAGCAGGCGGTGGCGGTGGCCAACCGCATCGTCAACGACGGTGTCCAGTTTGTGGTGGGTCACCTGTGCTCCGACAGCACCCTGCCGGCGTCGGACGTTTACGACGACGAAGGCATACTGATGGTGACCCCGGCCTCCACCAACCCCGCCATTACCGAACGCGACCTCGAATTCGTGATGCGTACCATCGGTCTCGACAGTGACCAGGGGCCGACCGCCGCCCGTTATATCCTGGAGCATGCCAAGCCCGAGCGGATCGCGGTGATCCACGACAAGAAGCAGTACGGCGAAGGCCTGGCCTCCAGCGTGCGTGACGCGCTGAAGAGTGCCGGCGTCGAGGTGGTCGCCTACGAGGGGATCACCTCGGGTGACAAGGACTTCTCGGCACTGATCGCCAAGCTGCAGCGGGAGCAGGTGGACTTCGTCTATTACGGCGGCTATCACCCGGAGTTGGGGCTGATCCTGCGGCAATCCGCCGAGAAAGGCTTCAAGGCCCGCTTTATGGGACCGGAAGGGGTCGGCCACAAGGACATCACCTCCATCGCCGGCGACGCCTCCGAAGGCCTGCTGGTCACCCTGCCCAAGAAATACGACCTGGATCCGGCCAACGCCGCCGTGGTGGAGGCGATCAAGGCCAAGGGCGAGGATCCCACCGGACCTTTTGTATGGACCACCTATGCGGCGGTGGAAGCCATCGCCGAGGGGCTCAAGCGGGCCGGTACCGAGCCGGAAGCGGTGGCCGAGGCGCTGCGTGCCGAGCCGGTGAATACCGTGATGGGCCCCCTGTCCTGGGATGACAAGGGCGACCTGCTCGGTTTCGAGTTCGGCGTATTCGAATGGCACAAGGACGGCTCCTCCACCCAGCTGTAAGGGGAGCACCTCCTGACGCAAGCGGGGCCTGCCGGCCCCGCTTTGGTATCACCCCGATTTTCCCGACCGCTCTTACGACAAGGACAAGGTTGTATGTCTGAGCCCGTGCTTTATTTCGTCCAGCAGCTGCTCAATGGCCTGACCATCGGCAGCACCTATGCCCTGATCGCCATCGGCTACACCATGGTGTACGGCATCATCGGCATGATCAACTTCGCCCACGGCGAGGTCTACATGATCGGCGCCTATGCCGCCTTCATGGTGATGACCGGCCTGATGATGGCGGGCATCGACAGCAGCTTCCTGCTGCTGACTTCCGCCTTCCTGGTGAGCATCACCCTGACCAGCGTCTACGGCTATTCCATCGAGCGGGTGGCCTACCGGCCGCTGCGCAACAGCAAGCGGCTGATCGCCCTGATCTCCGCCATCGGGATGTCCATCTTTCTGCAGAACATGATGCGCCTCAGCCAGGGCTCGCGGGACGTCGCCATGCCCAGCCTGATCCCCGGCGGCTGGAGCTTCGGCGAGGGAGGGTTCCAGGCCTCCCTGTCCTACATGCAACTGATCATCTTCCTGGTGACCTTCGTCGCCATGACGCTGTTGTCCCTGTTCATCTCCCGCTCGCGCATGGGCCGCGCCTGCCGCGCCTGCGCCGAGGACCTGAAGATGGCCAACCTGCTCGGCATCAACAGCAACACCATCATCGCGCTCACCTTCGTGATCGGCGCCGCCCTGGCGGCGGTGGCCGGGGTGCTGCTGGGCTCCTACTACGGCGTCATCAACCCTTACATCGGCTTTATGGCGGGGCTCAAGGCCTTTACCGCCGCGGTGCTCGGCGGCATCGGCAGCATTCCCGGCGCCGTGCTCGGCGGCCTGCTGCTGGGCGTGACCGAGGCCATGACCGGCGCCTACTTCAGCACCGAATACAAGGACGTGGTGTCCTTCGGCCTGCTGATCGCGGTGCTGCTGTTCATGCCCACCGGCATACTGGGCAAACCGGAGGTGGAAAAAGTATGAACAAGCTCAAACCCGCCCTCATCGCTGCCGTCCTGTTCCTGGTGCTGGCCGGCTGGCTGCTCGGCTTCCGGCTGGAAACCGCCGGTACCCGGCTGGTGGTCACCAACCGCCTGGATGCGGCCTGGGAATGGCTGGCCCTGGGCGCGGCCCTGGTGTTGCTGGCGCAGCTGTTCCAGACCCAACTGCGCCAGCCTTTCCGCTACCTGTCCGACCGCAAGGGCCACTTTGCCCTGCCGGCCCCGGAAGAGCAGCCCTGGCTGTACCGCATCGTCACCGTGCTGGTGCTGAGCGCCCTCATCATCTGGCCCTTCGTCGGCTCCCGCGGCGCCGTCGACCTGGCCACCCTGACCCTGATCTACGTGATGCTGGGGCTGGGGCTGAACGTGGTGGTAGGCCTGGCCGGCCTGCTGGACCTGGGCTATGTCGGCTTCTACGCGGTGGGTGCCTATACCTATGCCCTGCTCAACGCCTACCTGGGACTGGATTTCTGGACCTGCCTGTTGATCGCCGGCGGCATGGCGGCCCTGTTCGGCTTTCTGCTCGGTTTTCCGGTGCTGCGCCTGCGCGGGGACTACCTGGCCATCGTCACCCTTGGCTTCGGCGAGATCATCCGCATCCTGCTCAACAACATGACGGAATTGACCGGTGGTCCCAACGGCATCGCCGGTATTCCCAAGCCGACCCTGTTCGGGCTGGAGTTCGAACGCCGGGGCGAGAACCTTTTCCACGAGTTCTTCGGCATTGCCTACAACTCGGGGCACAAGGTGATCTTCCTCTACCTGCTGGCACTGGTGCTGGTGGTGTTCACCATCTTCATCATCAACCGGCTGCTGCGCATGCCGCTCGGCCGGGCCTGGGAGGCGCTGCGCGAGGACGAAATCGCCTGCCGCTCGCTCGGCCTCAACCCGACGCTTATCAAGCTGAGCGCCTTCACCATCGGGGCCGCCTTCGCCGGTTTTGCCGGCAGCTTCTTCGCCGCCCGCCAGGGCTTTATCAGCCCCGAGTCCTTCGTGTTCATCGAGTCGGCCATCATCCTTGCCATCGTGGTGCTGGGCGGCATGGGCTCGCAGATTGGGGTGGTGCTGGCGGCCATCGTCATGACCATACTGCCGGAGCTGACCCGGGAGTTTAACGAATACCGCATGCTGTTGTTCGGCCTGCTGATGGTATTGATGATGATCTGGCGACCCCAGGGCCTGCTGCCGATGCACAGACCCCACATGGAGCTGAAATCATGACCGAGCTGTTAAGGGTATCCGGCCTGACCATGCGCTTCGGCGGCCTGGTGGCCGTGGACGGGGTGGCGCTGTCCCTGGGAGAGCGGCAGATCGTCTCGGTGATCGGCCCCAACGGGGCCGGCAAGACCACGGTGTTCAACTGCCTGTCCGGCTTCTACCGGCCGAGCGGCGGTACCGTCAATTTCAAGGGGCAGGAGATCCAGGGCATGCCCGGCCACAAAATCGCCCGCCTCGGCATGGTGCGTACCTTCCAGCACGTACGCCTGTTCAAGGAGATGACGGTGCTGGAAAACCTGCTGGTGGCCCAGCATCGTCATCTCAATACCAACTTCCTCTCTGGCCTGTTCAAGACCCCCGGCTTCCGCCGGGCGGAGCGGGAAGGGCTGGAGCGGGCCCACTACTGGCTGGAAAAGGTGAGGCTGACCGAGTTTGCCAACCGTACCGCCGGCAACCTGGCCTACGGCCAGCAGCGCCGGCTGGAGATCGCCCGCTGCATGGCGGCCCGGCCGCAACTGCTGATGCTGGACGAGCCGGCGGCGGGGCTTAATCCGAACGAGACCCATGAGCTGGATCGACTGATCTGCGATCTGCGCGACAACGAGGGGGTCAGCATACTGTTGATCGAGCACGACATGAAACTGGTGATGGGCATCTCCGACCATATCTACGTGGTCAACCAGGGCCGGCCCCTGGCCGACGGCACCCCGGAGCGGGTGCGCAACAACCCCGACGTGATCAAAGCCTACCTGGGAGAAGCCTGACCATGCTGCAAGTGGAGAATGTGAGCGCCAGCTACGGCAAGATCCAGGCGCTGGAGGAGGTGTCCGTCCATATCGACAAGGGGGAGATAGTCACGCTGATCGGCGCCAACGGGGCGGGCAAGACCACCCTGATGATGGCCATCTGTGGCGACCCCAAGCCGACCCAGGGGCGGGTGCTGTTCGAGGGGCAGGACATGAGCGCCCTGGACACTGCCACCATCATGCGCAAGGACATCGCCATCGTACCCGAGGGGCGGCGGATCTTTTCCCGGCTGACGGTGGAGGAAAACCTGCACATGGGTGCCTTCTTCGTGGACAAGCACGAGCACGAGGGCCTGCTGGCGGAGGTGTACCAGATGTTCCCCCGGCTCAAGGAGCGCATGCACCAGCGGGCCGGGACCATGTCCGGTGGCGAGCAGCAAATGCTGGCCATCGGCAGGGCACTGATGAGCAAGCCGCGGCTGCTGCTGCTGGATGAGCCGTCGCTGGGTCTGGCTCCCATCATCATCGCTCAGATCTTCGACATCATCGCCCGTCTACGCGAGGAGCGGGGCATGACCATCTTCCTGGTGGAGCAGAATGCCAACCAGGCACTGAAGTTGGCGGACCGCGGCTATGTGCTGGAAAACGGCCGTATCGTGCTGGCCGACACCGGTGCCGCCCTGCTGGTCAACGAGCAGGTGCAGCGGGCCTACCTGGGCGGGTGATGCCAAGGCCGCCGCTATTGGGTAAACTGCCCTAAATTCATGCGAGGAGTGAGTGATGGAGCAGTTTGCCCATATTTCGGTGGCGGAAGCGCACACCCTGCTGGCCGAGGGTCGCGCCCGGCTGGTCGATATCCGCGATCCCCAGTCTTTTGCCCTGGCGCACGCCGAAGGGGCCTTCCACCTGACCAACGACAGCCTGGTGCGGTTCACCAACGAGGTGGACTTCGACACTCCGGTCATCGTGATGTGCTACCACGGCATCAGCAGCCAGGGCGCGGCCCAATACCTGATCCACCAGGGCTTCGAGGAAGTCTATAGCCTGGATGGCGGCTTCGAGGCCTGGCGCCGCACCCAGGCGGTGGTCGGGGCCGGATGAAGCTGCTGCTGGTGCTCGATGATCCGCGCCGGGCCCAGGCCTTTGTGGATTATTTGGCCGATATCGGGCTCAAATGCGAACTGACCCTGGACGACGACAACAACGTCAGCATCTGGCTGGTCAACGAGTCCCGCTACCAGGAGGCGCTGCAGGAGGTGAAACGCTTTCTGGCCGAGCCCCTGCATCCTCGTTACCAGGACGCCTCCTGGCGTCAGGGCGACACCCATGTCCGCTTTAGCCATGATCGCCAGGCGGCGGGTTGGCTGAGCGATCTGCTGCGCCAGACCGGACCGGTGAACCTGCTGGTGCTGCTGGCCTGCCTGCTGGTCTACGGCCTGAGCTGGCTGGGACTGCCGATGTTCGGCTTGCTGTCCTTTCCGCCCCGCTGGGAACAACTGCTGGGGCTGGAGTTCTGGCGCGCCTTCACCCCGGCGCTGCTGCATTTCTCCCTGATGCACCTGGTGTTCAACCTGTTCTGGTGGTGGTATCTGGGGGGCATGGTGGAACGGCGCCTGGGACACGGCAAACTGTTGTCCCTCTTGCTGGTGGCGGCGGTGTTGCCCAACCTGATGCAATACTGGGCCAGCGGCCCCCGCTTCGGCGGCCTGTCCGGGGTGGTCTACGCCCTGTTGGCCTATGTCTGGCTCAGCGGGCGGCTCAACCCGCTGCGGGGCATCGGCCTGCCGGATGGCATGGCGGTGTTCATGGTGGTGTGGCTGGTGCTGGGCTTTGCCGGCGTGCTGGGACCGGTGGCCAATCTGGCCCACCTTGGCGGCGGCCTGATCGGCCTGGCGCAGGCCCGGCTAGACAACAGCTCCCGGCGTTACTGATAGAGGAAGTTGGTGAACAGCAGGCGGCGGATGGGTGCCTGGCCGGTTTCCTTCAGCAGCAGGTCGTTCAGTCGGCGCAGGCCTTCGCTGGCCAATTCGGTGCGGGCGGCCAGGGAGCGGATCTCCTGCTGGTTCTTTTCTGCCAGCAGGTTGTTGACGGCGTCCCGCAGCAGCGGCATATGCTGCTCCACCAGCGGCATCTGGTCGGCCTGCTCCAGCATCAGCTCGATGGACACGCGGATATAGCCCAGGGTCTGGCCGGAGTTCTGGTAGTTGGTAATAATGTCCGGCGTCATGGTGTAGTATAGGGGCCCTTCGGAAGTCGGGGGTGCTTCCTGTGCCTGGGCGCGGCCCGTCGCCGCCAGCAAGATGCACAGCGCAGCGATGCGTAGCATAAACAATGTCTCCAGCCTTGGTTTCTGGAGCGCATTGTTTAAACAAATACCGGGCCGGTCAAGTAAATACGTGATTTTTAAAGCAACTGAGTCGTGTCTTTTTATATGTGTATCCGTTATTTCAGGAATCAGCCGTGACGCCCTCTGTCGATCATCTCTGGCACTGGACGGCGGCGCTGCCGCAGCGGCGGCCCACCCTGTGCGATTGGCTGCGGGATCCCGGTTCCCTGACCGAGCGTTTGCGCCGGCACAGTCGTGACTTCCGGGTGGAGGTGCTGGCCAGCGATGTCCTGTTACCCCTGAGCCCGGAACAGATGGCCCTGCTGGACACCGAACTGGCCTATTGCCGGGAAGTCTTGTTGTATTGCGACGGCCGGCCTTGGGTCTATGCCAGTTCCCTCTATTCCCCGGCCACCCGGGCCGCCATGCCGGAGCTGACCGGCCTGGGACGGCGTGCCCTGGGGGAGCTGTTGTTCGATGCCCCGGACCTGCAGCGTTCCTCCTTCGAGTTCACCGAACTGGCGCCCGTCGACTATGAACGGCTGGTGGCGCGGGCAGGGGCGACTGGCACCCTCTGGGGCCGGCGGTCCGTGCTGGCCACCGGGCGAGCCCGGGTGCTGGTGACCGAGCTGTTCCTTCCCGCCGTGCCCGCCTATCAGGAGCCTGTAACATGACCACCCTGACTTCGCCTTCCCGCCCGCGCTGGCGTGCCTACATGGCGCTGGCCCGCATGGACAAGCCCATCGGCAGCCTGCTGCTGCTCTGGCCCACCCTCTGGGCCCTGTGGATCGCTGCCGACGGCCTGCCTTCCCCCTGGGTGCTGCTGGTGTTCGTCGCCGGGGTGTTTTTCATGCGCTCCGCCGGCTGCGTGATTAACGACTATGCGGACCGCCATATCGACGGCCACGTCAAGCGCACCCAGGCCCGGCCGTTGCCCGCCGGCGAGCTGACCGAACGCCAGGCGCTGGGCTTTTTCGCCCTGCTGGTGGGCCTTTCCTTTGTGCTGGTGCTGACCACCAACGCCCTCACCATCGGCCTGGCCTTTGCCGGCCTGTTCTGGGCCGCGCTCTATCCCTTTATGAAGCGGTTTACCCATCTGCCCCAGCTGTTTCTGGGTATCGCCTTCTCCTGGGCCATTCCCATGGCCTTCTCCGCCCAGGCAGACAGCCTGCCGGCCGGGCTCTGGTTGTTGTTTGCCGCCAACCTGTGTTGGACGGTAGCCTACGACACCATGTACGCCATGGTGGACAGGGATGACGATCTCAGGATTGGGGTCAAGTCCACCGCCATCCTGTTCGGCCGGCGTGACAAGCTGATCGTCGGCCTGCTGCAACTGGCCACCCTGCTGCTGCTGGTGGCGGCCGGTCAGGTGTTCGCCCTGGCTGCGTCTTTCTACTGGGGGCTGTTGGCCGCCGCCGCGTTGTTCGTGTACCAGCAGCGACTGATCCGGGACCGGGAGCGGGCGGCCTGCTTCCAGGCTTTCCTCAACAATAACCATGCGGGCATGGCGGTGTTTGCCGGCCTGGCCTTGGCGCAGTGGTAACCCTATCGCCGCCCTTGGCTACAAGGAAAGGCCGGCCGGGAGGAGCGACACCGTGGTTTATTGTGCTTGCCCTGCGGGATTTACTGGATATACTGACAGTTAGCTGTATAAAAAAACAGGTTTCCTATGAAAGCGCTAACCCCTCGCCAGTCCCAGGTGCTGGAGATCATCAAGGAGCATATCCAGCAGACCGGTATGCCGCCCACCCGTGCCGAGATCGCCCAGTCCCTGGGCTTCAAGTCCGCCAATGCCGCCGAGGAACATTTGAAGGCCCTGGCCAAGAAGGGGGTGATCGAGATGATGCCCGGCACCTCCCGGGGGATCCGCCTGGCGCAAGAGGAGGAAGCGGGAGAAGAGCCGGGTCTGCCGCTGATCGGGCGGGTAGCCGCCGGTGAGCCCATCCTGGCACAGCAGCATATAGAGAGCCATTACCGGTTGGATCCGGCCCTGTTCCATCCGCCGGCAGATTTCCTGCTACGGGTCAAGGGAATGAGTATGAAGGACATCGGCATCATGGACGGCGACCTGCTGGCGGTGCACAAGACCGGTGAGGTGCGCAACGGCCAGGTGGTGGTGGCCCGGCTCGACGACGAGGTCACGGTCAAGCGCTTCCGGCGTCAGGGCAGCAGGGTCAGCCTGCTGCCGGAGAACGAGGAGCTGTCGCCCATCGAGGTTGACCTGCGGAGCCAGGAGCTGATCATCGAAGGCCTGGCGGTGGGCGTGATCCGCAACAGCGATTTTTAAGAACCTGTTGGCAATCTTTTGTTCTAGGCCAACGGGCACTACTCCGCCGACACGCCGTGGGATCCGATACTCATCACTTCGACCTGCTGCGAACATTCACTGGATGTTCGGTCAGGCCGAAATGGCTCGTCACGGCGGACAAGCTCGCCCCATGGGGGCTCCACCGCGCCTTCCCTGGCGCGGTGGGTCGGTGCAGCCGCAGCCTTTGTCCCCCAAAGCTCAGCGGCGCCTATTGCCTCTTCGCTGGGTGGCCACAGGCCGCCTAACAAAAATCATAAACAGGTTTTAAGCCACTTGCTTCCCTGGGGATGGGGGCCTAAGATGCGCTTCCCGCTTCCCGCTTCCCGCTTCCCGCTTCCCGCTTCCCGCTTCCCGCTTCCCGCTTCCCGCTTCCCGCTTCCCGCTTCCCGCTTCCCGCTTCCCGCTTCCCGCTTCCCGCTTCCCGCTTCCCGCTTCCCGCTTCTTTTTCATTTTTTTACTTTTTCATAATCAATGCTTTACTTAGTGTGTGCCGGACCGATGGACGCGGTGGTTCGGTAAGCACTGACTCTCTTTCGAGTGCGCCAAAATAAAGGACTAAGACTTTTGGGGGTGCGTGTGAAGCCGATTTTTCTGCTGCTGTCGCTAGTGGCACCGCTGCCCGTGTGGGCGCAAAGCCGTCTCAATATGACCCAGGGGGTCACCGATATCAGCCAGAAGGTGTATGGCCTGCACATGACCATACTCATCATCTGCGCGCTGATCGGCCTGGTGGTGTTCGGGGCCATGTTCTGGGCCCTGCTCCATCACCGCAAGTCCAAGGGGGCCAAGGCCGCCCAGTTCCATGAAAGCACCAAGGTGGAAATCCTCTGGACCATCATCCCCTTCCTGATCCTGGTGGCCATGGCCATTCCCGCCACCCGTACCCTGATCGCCATGGAGGACGCCAGCCAGTCGGATCTGACGGTGCAGATCACCGCCTCCCAGTGGAAATGGCACTACCGCTACTTCGATGAGGACGTCGAATTCTTCAGCCTGCTCGCCACCCTGCCCCAGGAAATCGACGGCAGCCTGCGTAAGCGCGACAACTACCTGCTGGAAGTGGACCGGCCCCTGGTGTTGCCCACGGATCGCAAGGTGCGCTTCCTGATCACCGCCGATGACGTCATCCATTCCTGGTGGGTGCCGGCCTTCGCGGTCAAGAAGGACGCCATTCCCGGCTTTATCAACGAGGCCTGGACCCGCATCAACCAGCCCGGTCTCTACCGCGGCCAGTGCGCCGAGCTGTGCGGCAAGGATCACGCCTTTATGCCGATAGTGGTGGATGTCCGCCCGCCCGGCGAGTTCGACGGCTGGCTGGCCCGGGTGAAGGCGGAGCAGGCCGAGGCCCGGGCCGCCGAGCAGGAATTGCTGGCGATGGAAATGACCATGGAAGAGATGATGACCCTGGGCGAGCAGGTGTATCAGCGCAGCTGCGCCGCCTGCCACCAGGCCAATGGCGAGGGTATACCCGGCGCCTTCCCCGCGCTCAGGGGCAGCAACATGGTGCTGAACGACAGGGCGTCCCATATCGATATCGTGCTCTACGGCAAGGAGGGCACCGCCATGCAGAGCTTCGACCGGCAGCTGGCGCTGAAGGAGCTGGCCGCCGTGATCACTTACGAGCGCAACGCCTGGGGCAACGACACCGGTGATCTGGTGCAGCCCAAGGACATCCATCAAGCCAGGCAGGGACAATAGGGGGCAGGGATGACGCAGTTAGACCGGACACAAACCGCGGACGACCAGCTGGACGTGGCGGATGACCATCACCACCAGGGCCCGGCCAGGGGCATCATGCGCTGGCTGTTGACCACCAACCACAAGGACATCGGCAGCCTCTACCTGCTGTTCAGCCTGGCCATGTTCCTGCTGGGCGGCAGCATGGCCATGGTCATCCGCGCCGAGCTGTTCCAGCCCGGCCTGCAGCTGGTGGATCCCAATTTCTTCAACCAGATGACCACCATGCACGGCCTCATCATGGTGTTCGGTGCCGTCATGCCCGCCTTTGTCGGCCTGGCCAACTGGATGATCCCGATGATGATAGGCGCTCCCGACATGGCGCTGCCGCGCATGAACAACTGGAGCTTCTGGATCCTGCCCTTCGCCTTCCTGCTGATGCTGAGCTCGTTGTTCATGCCCGGCGGCGGCCCCAACTTCGGCTGGACCTTCTACGCCCCCCTGTCCACCACCTATGCCCCGGACAGCACCGCTCTGTTCGTGTTCGCCATCCATATCATGGGCATCAGCTCGATCATGGGGGCGATCAACGTCATCGTTACCATCTGGAACCTGAGAGCGCCAGGCATGACCTGGATGAAACTGCCCCTGTTCTGCTGGACCTGGCTGATCACCGCCTTCCTGCTGATCGCGGTGATGCCGGTGCTGGCGGGGGCGGTGACCATGGTGCTCACCGACAAGTATTTCGGCACCAGCTTCTTCGAGGCGGCCGGCGGCGGCGACCCCGTGCTGTTCCAGCATATCTTCTGGTTCTTCGGCCACCCCGAGGTGTACATCATGATCTTGCCGAGTTTCGGCATCATTTCGGCCATCGTGCCCACCTTCAGTCGCAAGCGGCTGTTCGGTTATGCCTCCATGGTGTATGCCACCGCCTCCATCGCCGGGCTGAGCTTCCTGGTGTGGGCGCACCATATGTTTACCGTGGGCATGCCGGTGGCGGCGGAGCTGTTCTTCATGTACTGCACCATGCTGATCTCGGTGCCCACCGGGGTCAAGGTGTTCAACTGGGTGGCCACCATGTGGCGCGGCGCCATCAGTTTCGAGGTGCCCATGCTGTTCGCCCTGGCCTTTATCGTGCTGTTCACCATCGGCGGCTTCAGCGGCCTGATGCTGGCCATCACCCCGGCCGACTTCCAGTACCACGACACCTATTTCGTGGTGGCCCACTTCCACTACGTGCTGGTGTCCGGCGCCATCTTCTCGATCATGGCGGCGGCCTACTACTGGATGCCAAAATGGACCGGCCACATGTTCGACGAGCGACTGGCCAAGTGGCATTTCTGGTGCTCGGTGATTTCGGTCAACATCCTCTTCTTCCCCATGCACTTCCTCGGGCTGGCCGGCATGCCCCGGCGCATCCCCGACTATTCGCTGCAGTTTGCCGACATCAACGGCTTGGTCAGTATCGGCGGCTTTGCCTTCGGCCTGTCCCAGCTGATCTTCGTGGCGGTGCTGGTGAAATGCATCCGCGGCGGCGAAAAGGCGGCGGCCAGCCCCTGGGAAGGGGCTCACGGTCTGGAGTGGACGGTGCCCTCGCCGGCGCCCTACCACACGTTCAGCACCCCCCCGGAGATCGAAGGCAATGGATCACGGTAAAAAAGCACTCAGACTCGGCCTGATGGCGGTCGTCATGTTCGGCTTCGGCTTCGCCCTGGTACCGCTGTATGACGTGTTCTGCGATCTTACCGGCCTGAACGGCAAAACCGCCACCACGGCGGCGGCGGAGTCCAGGGCCATGGACGAGCAGCGGCTGGTGACGGTGGAGTTCGTCACCTACAAGGCCAAGGGCCTTAACGGCGATTTCGAATCCTCGGTGCGGCGGCTGCAGGTGCATCCGGGCGAGATGCACCAGGTAGACTTCACCGTGACCAGTCATGCGGCGGAGGACAGGGTGCTGCGGGCCATTCCGTCGGTCTCGCCAGGAGTGGCGGCGGGCTATCTGCGCAAGACCGAGTGCTTCTGTTTTCAGGAGCAGCCCCTGGCGGCACGAGAGCAGGCGGTGATGCCGATGCGCTTCTATGTGGATGAGGCCTTGCCCGGCAATATCGAGGTATTCACCCTGTCCTATACCCTTTACGACATCAGCGAGCAGGTTGCCACGCGCAGCTAGCAAGGAGGCAGTCATGGAGGTCAAGACCCAACAGTATTATGTGCCGGCCCAGAGCCCATGGCCGATAGTCGGCGCCATCGGTTTGTTTCTGCTGGCCTCGGGAGCCGGCATGTGGGCCGCGGGTATCGCCGGCATCACCGGCCCCCTGGTGTTTACCGCCGGCACCCTGGTGATGACCTTTATGCTGTTCGGTTGGTTCGGCAACGTGATCGATGAGTCCCATTCCGGGCTGTACAGCGAACAGATGGACCGCTCTTTCCGCCAGGGTATGAGCTGGTTCATCTTTTCGGAGGTGATGTTCTTCGGTGCCTTCTTCGGTGCTCTGTTTTACGCCCGGGTGCTGGCGGTGCCCTGGCTGGGTGGGGCCGGCAACAACGCCATGACCAATGAGGTGCTGTGGCCCGACTTTACCGCCAGCTGGCCCCTGCTGCTGACCCCGGGCGGGATGGAAACCACCGCCATGGGCTGGTTCGGCCTGCCGCTGGTCAACACCGTCATCCTGCTGAGTTCTTCCGTGACCGCCCATCTCGCCCATCTGGCGTTGCTGCGGGAGCGGCGCACCCGGCTGAAGCAGTGGTTGGGACTGACCGTGCTGTTGGGGATGCTGTTCCTGGCGCTGCAGGCCTGGGAATACGTGCATGCCTACCGGGATCTGGGCCTGCGGCTGGACTCCGGCATCTACGGCAACACCTTCTTCCTGCTCACCGGTTTTCACGGGGCCCACGTCACCCTGGGTACCCTGATGCTGCTCATCATGTGGCTGCGGGTCAACAAGGGGCATTTCACCCCGGCCCAGCATTTCGGCTTTCAGGCCAGCAGCTGGTATTGGCACTTCGTGGATGTGGTCTGGCTCTGCCTGTTCGTCTTTGTCTATATTTTATAGTGGGTTTCGTTTGGTGCTCTATCCAGGGGTGGGGTTGGGCACCAGCAGGCCGGTGGCCATCGCCAGGATCAGCAGCAGCAGGATAATGGCGGCAAACAGCAGCCGGCGGCCGATGTAACGGCTCATCAGCACCGGGTCCCGGTTGGAGAGCATGGCTTTCAGGCCCAGCAACAGGTTGCCGATCATCATCAGCAACAACAGCACAATCAACAGTTTGAGCAGCATTAATCGTTTCCTGGAGAGGGCGACTCTTGAGTATAGGAAAAAGTTGGGGATTGCTGGCGCTGACCCTGCTGATGACCATGCTGATGGTCACCATGGGCGTCTGGCAGCTGTCCCGTGCCGATGACAAGCGCCAATTGTTGCAGGAATGGCAGCAACGGCGCGACATTGTCCTGGATCTGGATGAAGCCTTGGTTATCGATGCTCCTTTCGGCTACCGCCTGGAACTGGGCGGTGTCTACCTGGCCGGCGGCGATCTCTTCCTCGACAACCAAATCCACGAGGGGCGGGCGGGCTACCGCCTGATCCGCCCGCTGCAGACCCCCTATGGCCTGCTGGCGGTGGATACCGGTTGGTGGCCGGCTGATCCGGACCGGCGCCGGCTGCCGGTGGTGACGTTACCGGAAGGGCCGGTGCGGTTGAGCGGGTCCCTGGTCCGGCCCTATCGGCCGCCCCTGTCCCTGGGCGGCGCCCCGACCCCCCAGGCACGGCGCATCAGCGGGCTGGATCCCACCCTGCTGCAGGTCCGTTGGGGTCAGCGGGTGCTGCCGTTCGTGTTACGGCTGGAAGAGGGATCCGACTGGCAACCGGTGGCGATGGGGCCGGAGCGGCACCTGGGCTATGCGGTACAGTGGTTTGCCATGGCCCTGGCGGTGGGGGTGACGGCGTTGGTGTTCTATCGGAGGCGGCATGAAACATAAACCTGTGTTGGCGCTGGTGGGGGTATTCCTGCTGCCGGTGGCCCTGGCCTGGCTCACCCTGCAGCAGGGCTGGTTCGCCCCCGGGGTCAAGGGCCAGGGTGAGTGGGTGGAAGGACGGATCGACGGGGCGCGCCAGTGGCGGCTGGTGCTGCCACTGGCGCCGGAGTGCAGCCACTGCGCCGATGCTGGCCCCTTGCTGCACAACATCGACCTCGCCCTGGGACGGGATGAAGAGCGGGTGGCGGTGGTTCGAGTGCCGGCCGGGCCCGGACTGGAGGCCGGTTTTGTCTATATCGCGGATCCGCCCGGCCAGCTTGTCATGCGTTATGCCCTGAGCGGCGACGTGCAGCGGGACCGACTGACCGGCAAGGCGCTGCTCGGCGATTTGCGTCGTCTGCTCAAGTTTTCCCGGGCCGGATAGGAGGCCGCATGCGCAAACTCGGTATTTTTGCCTTTGCCCTGACCCTGGTGGTGGTGGTGCTGGGTGCCTATACCCGTCTCACCGATGCCGGCCTGGGTTGTCCCGACTGGCCCGGCTGCTACGGCTTCCACGGCGTTCCCAGCTCGGAGCAGGCCCAGCGGCTGGCGGCGGAGCGCTTTCCCGACCGCCCGCTGGAGCCGGTCAAGGCGCGCAACGAAATGGTGCATCGTTACGCGGCGGGCTTGCTGGGGGTGACCATACTGCTGATGGCGCTGTGGTCGCTCAAGGCGGCGCACCGGGCCTATCGGCTGCCCGCCTGGCTGCTGCTGGCGCTGGTGGCCGGCCAGGCGACCCTGGGCATGCTGACGGTGACCCTCAACCTGCTGCCTTTCGTGGTGATGGGCCACCTGCTGGGCGGTTTTACCATACTGGCGCTGTTGTTCCTGGCCGTCTGCCGGGGGCGGCGAACGGCGCCCGAGCCGCCCCGGGTTGTCGGCCTGGGCGGCTGGTACCTGGCGGGGCTGGGGGCCCTGGTGCTGCAGATCGCCCTGGGCGGCTGGACCGCGGCCAACTATGCCGCCCTGGCCTGCCTGGAGCTGCCGGTGTGCCAGGGAGACTGGTTGGGCCAGTGGCAATGGAGCGCCTTTCACCCCCATGGCGTGCCGGCCGAAACCTATCAATACGGGGTGCTCAGCCAGGAGGAAAGGGTCACCATCCATGCCGCCCACCGGCTGTGGGCCCTGGTGACCGCGCTGCTGCTGCTGGCACTGGCCTGGCGGCTGTGGCTGCGGCGCGGCATGAAGGGCTGGGGGGCCTGCCTGGCACTGGGGGTGGCTGGCCAACTGGCCCTGGGCGTGGCCAATGTGGTGCTGCACCTGCCGCTGGCGGTGGCAGTGGCCCACAATGCCGGGGCGGCGGCGCTATTGCTGATTTTAACGGGAACGGGTGAACGCCTCTGGCGTTACAGGGAGGAAGCATGGCACGAAGCGCATTATTGCCCAGACGCTGGGAATTGACCTGGCGGGATTATTTCGCCCTCACCAAACCCAAGGTGGTGCTGCTGATCCTGCTGACCGCCGTGGTGGGGATGTTTCTCACCGGCATGCTGCCGAGTCCGCAGCTGGTGGTGGCCGCGACCCTGGGGATAGGGTTGATGGCGGGCGGGGCGGCGGCCATCAACCATGTGCTGGACAGGCGCATCGACATCAAGATGGCCCGCACCTACCACCGGCCGGTGGCCCAGGGGCGGGTACAGACGGCACCCGCCCTGGCCTTTGCCTTCGCCTTGTCGGTGGCCGGGCTGGCGGTGCTGCTGCTGTGGGTCAATGCCCTGACCGCCTGGTTGACCCTGGCATCCCTGCTCGGTTATGCGGTGGTCTATACCGTCTGGCTGAAGCGGGCCACGCCCCAGAACATCGTCATCGGCGGCCTGGCCGGGGCCATGCCGCCGCTGCTGGGCTGGACCGCGGTGACCGGGGACTTCCACGGCCATGCCCTGTTGTTGGTGATGATCATCTTCGCCTGGACTCCCCCCCATTTCTGGGCGCTGGCCATCCACCGCCGGGATGACTACGCCAAGGCCGCCATTCCCATGCTGCCGGTCACCCATGGTATCGAGTTCACCAAGACCTGCGTGCTGCTTTATACCCTGTTGCTCACCCTGGTATGCCTGCTGCCCTGGGTCGTCGGCATGTCGGGTCCGCTCTACCTGCTGGGGGCGCTGCTGCTCAACCTGCGCTTCATCCAATGGGCCTGGCGGCTGAAATTTAGACCTGAGCCACAAACCGCACTACAATGTTTCCGCTTTTCAATCAGCCACCTGATGTGGCTGTTCGTGCTGATACTGGCGGATCACTGGATAGACTATGGCTAATACGAGCAAGCTGATATGGGTAGTGGCGATCACCTTACTGATAGCGGGCAGCCTGAGCGGCGTTGCCTGGTACAACAACAGGGAGAACAGCCTGACCGAGGCGGTGGTGGTCTACCCCGAGCCTCGGCCGCTCAAGGGCATCAGCCTGCTCGATGCCGACGGCGAGCCCTTCACCGAGCAGCGGTTTGCCGGCCGCTGGAGCCTGGTGTTTGTCGGCTATACCTTCTGCCCCGATATCTGTCCCACCACCCTGGCGGATCTGGCGCGCATCTATCCCGAGCTGCAACAGCCGAACGAGCCGGTGCAGGTGGTGTTTGTGTCGGTGGATCCCGAGCGGGATACCCCCGAGCGGCTCAAGGCCTACACCGCCTATTTCAATCCCGACTTCGTGGCGGCGACCGCCGACCACGAGCTGCTGATGCCGGCGGTGCAGCAGCTGGGGCTGATCTACGGTATCCACGAGCGGGAAGAGCGGGATTACTTGGTGGATCATTCCGCCTCCATCGCCCTGGTCAACCCCAGGGGAGAGTTGCACGCTTCTTTCCGCCCCGGTTTCGACGAGCAGAGCATGATGCCGCTGGTCGACGGGGATGAACTGGTCCGGGATCTGGCCCGTATCCGCAGGCAATGGGGCGGCTAGGCCGACCCTCTTTCCAGTTGCCATCCGAGTTATTGATGGGGTCTTCCTGCCTGAATGGGACCAGACACCGCCAGGTGTTCGCCCTGGCCCTGCCCATGGTGCTGTCCAACATTACCGTGCCCCTGCTCGGCCTGGTGGACACCCTCGTCATCGGTCACCTGGAGCAGGCCTACTACCTGGGTGGGGTGGCGGTGGGCGCCACCGTCATCAGCCTGATCTTCTGGCTGCTCGGTTTTCTGCGCATGTCGACCACTGGGCTCAGCGCCCAGGCCGTCGGTGCCGGCAATGGCGAGCTTCTGTTGCAGGTGCTGGTACGGGCCCTGGTGTTGGCCTGGGGCCTGGCACTGCTGATATTGGCGCTGCAGCACCCCTTGATCGAGTTGGCCTTCTGGTTGGCCGGCGGCAGTGCCGAGGTGCAGCACTACGGCCGTGAATACGTCAGTGTGCGCATCTGGAGTGCACCGGCGGCCTTGACCAACCTGGTGCTGCTGGGCTGGTTGCTGGGCAACCAGAACGCCCAGGCGCCCATGTGGCTGCTGATCCTGGGCAACAGTGCCAATATCCTGCTCGACCTCTGGTTCGTGCTGGACCTGGGCTGGCAGGTGAAGGGGGCGGCGGCAGCCTCGGTGCTGGCCGATTATCTGACCATGGGACTGGGGGCCTGGCTGGTCTGGCGTACCCTGCGCGTCCGCGGGCTCAGGCCCGCCGCCGGCTTCTGGCGGTGCTGTCTGAACCGCGTGGCCTTCGGCCGTCTGCTGGGGCTGAACCGGGACATTTTTATCCGTGCCCTCTGCCTGCAATTGACCTTTGCCTTTATGACCTTCCAGGGCGCCCGGCTGGGGGATGGGGTGGTGGCGGCCAATGCCGTGCTGATGAATTTCCTGATGTTCATCTCCTACGGCCTCGATGGCTTCGCCTACGCGGTGGAGGCCATGGTGGGCAAGGCGGTGGGAGAGCGCAGCCGGGAGCGATTCCGCCAGGCCTGCGCCCTCAACCTGTTCTGGGGCGCCCTGGTGGCGGTGGTGTTCACCCTGGTGTTCGCCCTGGCCGGCGAATGCCTGGTCGGTCTGATCACCAGCATTCCGGAGGTCCGGGCCCAGGCGGAGCTCTACCTGCCCTGGCTGGTGCTGATGCCGCTGGCCGCCTGCTGGTGCTTTATCCTCGACGGCATCTTTATCGGCACGACCCGCGGTCGGGAAATGCGCGACATGATGCTGGTCTCCACCCTGGTCGTGTTCTTCCCGGTGTGGTGGTTGGCCCGGGAGCTGGGCAACCATGGCCTCTGGCTGGCCATGTTCTGTTTTATGTTGGCCCGGGGCCTGACCCTGGCCTGGGCCTGGTGGCGGCTCGACCGTCGGCAGGGGTTTACCGGCGAGGCCGTATAGATGAGAGAAACGAAAGATGTTTGAGATTGCCCTCTATGAGCCGGAAATCGCCCCCAATACCGGCAACATCATGCGCCTGGTGCGCAACAACGGCTGCCGGCTGCACCTGATAGAGCCGCTCGGCTTCAACCTGGAAGAGAAGAAACTGCGTCGGGCCGGGCTGGATTATGCGGATTTTGGCCGGATCCAACTGCATTCCAACTACGCGGCGTTTCTGGCGGCCATGGCCGGGCGGCGCCTGTTCGCCTGTTCTACCAAGGGCAGCCGGCATCACCACGAGCCGGCCTACCAGCCCGGCGACGTACTGCTGTTCGGGCCCGAGACCCGGGGCCTGCCGGATGCCGTGCTGGCGGCGGTGGCGCCCGAGTTCCGTATCCGCATCCCCATGCAGCCCGACAGCCGCAGCCTGAACCTGTCCAACGCGGTGGCGGTGATCAGCTACGAGGCCTGGCGCCAGCAGGGCTTTGCCGGTGCGGTATGAAACCATTTAGACTGCCTGGTTATTAAGGCATAACCATGGAACTCCATTGATTATTTATCGATCATTCCACGCCTGTTCTACAATAGTGGAGCAATTTTTCAGGCAGAAGGAGACGGAGATGTTGGCAAGGCAATGTAGCTATACCCTACAGGGCACAGAACCACTTCATGCCCATATAGTGGTCAATCCGACCGGCTTGCTGGAAGTTGATATTATCGAGCACAATCAGCATTTTACCAGCGAGTTTGAACACGTTTACTTCAAGCGGGGCGAACAGGGCATGGAACTGGTCTGCGAACAGTGCGAAGAAGCCCCGCAACAGCAGGTCAGCCTTACTTTGCAGCGGCAGGATGCCTTCGAGTTGTATCAGATGATTGATGATGCCAAGCAGGAGCTGGAATGCCTGCTATGTGATTTGTAGCAGTCCCACACGACGACAAACGGTTCTATCAATACCCTCATGCCCCGCATTCGCGGGGCATCTTACTTTAGGCCGGGCTCTTCGGGGTCACGTTCGGCGGTCGGCGGGGGTATACTAAACCAAATCCCCTTGTCCGGCTGAACGATGAAGCACTCCACCTCCTATTCCCGCCTGGTGACCACGGCCGCCATTGCCGCCGCGGTGGTGGCCGGCGTCATGATACTGGCCAAGTTGCTGGCCTGGTTCTATACCGGCTCCGCCAGCATGCTCGCCTCCCTGACCGACTCCCTGCTGGACATCAGCGCTTCACTCATCAACCTGATGGCCATCCGCTATGCCCTGGTGCCGCCGGATCAGGACCACCGCTTCGGCCACGGCAAGGCCGAATCCCTGGCGGGGCTGGCCCAGTCGGCCTTTATCAGCGGCTCGGCCATCTTTTTGATCATCAACGGCGTTTCCCGGTTGCTGAATGCCCAGGAGGTGACCCATGCGGAGCTTGGACTTGGGGTGATGCTGTTTTCATTGGCGCTGACCATCGGCCTGGTGTTGTTCCAGGGCTATGTGATCCGGCGCACCGGCTCCGTGGCCATCCGCGCCGATCAGCTGCATTACCGCTCGGACATACTGCTCAATGTCGGGGTGCTGCTGGCCATCGCCCTGGCCTGGTACGGCTGGCACTGGACCGATGGTGTCTTCGCGGTGTTGATCGGTGGCTACATACTGCGGGGGGCGCTGAAGATAGGCTACGACTCGGTGCAGATGCTGCTCGACAGACGGTTGCCGGAAGAGGAGCAAAAGCGCATTATTGATACCTGTTTGGCGGTGGAAGGGGTGCATGGCCTGCATGAGCTGCGCACCCGGCAGTCGGGCCAGACCCGGTTTATCCAGTTGCACCTGGAGCTGGACGATCAACTGCCCCTGGTCCGGGCCCATCGTATCGCCGACAGGGCAGAGCGGGAACTGCGCACCCTGTTTCCCGATACCGACGTCATCATTCATATGGACCCTATCTCGGTCTTGCCCCGTGAGGCCCATTCCCAGGATATGAGTGAACATCAATTTATAGAAAACAAGGTCTAATCCATGGAAGACGGCATTCAATCCCGAACCTGGCTGTGTATCCGCGAAGAAGCCCAGCGGATGATCGCGGAAGAGCCGATGCTCGGCAGCTTTTTTTATTCCACTATCCTCAATCACGACACGCTGAAGTGTGCCCTGAGTTTTATTCTGGCCAACAAGCTGGAAAGCTCGGTGATGCCGGCCATCAGCCTGCGGGAAGTGATAGAGGTGGCACTGGACGAAGAGCCGGCCATCCTGGACATGGTGGCCACGGACATCTGTGCGGTGCAGGAACGGGATCCGGCGGTATCGCTGTTTTCCACCCCCTTGCTGTATCTCAAGGGCTTCCATGCGCTGCAGGGCTATCGTATTTCCAACTGGTTGTGGCGCCACGGCCGCCGCTCCCTGGCCACCTATCTGCAGAACCAGATTTCGGTGGTGTTCGGGGTCGATGTGCACCCGGCGGCCCGCATCGGCAAGGGCATCATGTTCGACCACGCCACCGGCATAGTGGTGGGGGAGACGGCGGTGATCGAGGACGATGTGTCCATACTGCAGAACGTGACCCTGGGCGGCACCGGCAAGGAGGGGGGCGATCGCCATCCCAAGATCCGGGAAGGCGTGATGATCGGTGCCGGGGCCAAGATACTGGGCAATATCGAGGTGGGCGAGGGGGCCAAGATCGGTGCCGGCAGCGTAGTGCTGGAGCCGGTGCCGGCCCATACCACCGTCGCCGGGGTGCCGGCCCGGATCGTGGGTCGGCCCGGCTCCGACAAGCCGTCACTGGACATGAGCCAGAATATCTGAGACCGCCGTTGACGCGGCCGGCACAAATTAACCGCAAACGGCATCCTTATGCTCGGGGCCGCTTGTTGTCTTGGGTTGGCCGGGGTATGCTCGGGCGTGAGGGGCCTGCGGGCCGGATAACGATGATTAGGGGTTAGTGCATGTCTTTTGATGTATTGGAAAAACTGGAAGCCAAAATCCAGGCGGCGGTAGACACCATTTCCCTGTTGCAGATGGAAGTGGACGAGCTGAAAGAGCAGAACGGCCGCCTGGGCGAAGAGAACCAGCAGCTGAAACAGCAGCACGATGCCTGGCAGGAACGCCTGCGGGTGTTGCTGGGCAAGATCGACCAGGTGGAAGAAAGCGCCTGAGTACCGAACGCCGGCTACGCCGGCGTTGTCTTTATCACACCAAAGGACGGCGCCGGTAGAGCAGCAGTCCCGGCATCGCCAGTCCGATGGCCAGCCCGGCCACGATGAACATCGCCTTGAGAAAGTTGGCCACCAGGCTGCCCCACAGCTCCGGGGTGTAGCCGTGCTGGCTGATCTCCACCAGGGCGATCATTGCCTTGTAGGCATAGACCCCCGGTATCATGGGGATCACCGCCGCCACCGTGAACACCTTGGGGTGGGCCAGGAAGCGGCGGGCCCAGTAGACCCCCAGCATGCCCACCAATGTGGCGGCGAGAAAGCTGGCCCATTCTATCGGCATGCCGGCCGCCAGCAGCAGGTAGCGGCTACCATGGCCCAAGGCACCGCCCTGGGCGCAGTATTTGAGTGCCCTGGACGGCACGTTGAACAGCAGGGCGAAGCCCAGCGCCGGTATCGTGGCGAACAGCATGTCGTTGGCCAGTCCTGTCAACAGTTCCATCACCACCCCCGTAGTCCAAGCAG
The DNA here is from genome assembly GCF_052487945.1 of Zobellella sp. An-6. Classification (NCBI taxonomy): domain Bacteria; kingdom Pseudomonadati; phylum Pseudomonadota; class Gammaproteobacteria; order Aeromonadales; family Aeromonadaceae; genus Zobellella; species Zobellella sp. An-6. The sequence continues at coordinate 318,379 of NZ_CP199259.1, forward strand.
GTTCATTGCCGAGATAATGCCGATGCTGGTGGCCAGAGTCAGCAGGGTGGCCATGGTCCAGCGCGCCAGGCCGGTGTTGATGTAGCCCTGGACCATGTCGGCGGCGGCATTGATCAGCGGAAAGCCCGGCACCAGCATCAGCACCGAGCAAGGGATGGCCAGGAAGGGTTGCTCGCCCCAGCGGTGCAGCAGCCCCTGGCTGGCAATCAGGGTGGTGATGAAGGCGGTCAGGGCAAAGTTGAGCAGGGGATTGAAGTGACGCAGGGCCAGCTCCTGGCGCACCCAGAGGCCGCTGGTCGAGGCCGCCAGGGTCAGGGCGAATACCGGCCAGTCGGCGCCGGCCAGGCGGGCAAAGGAAGCGCAGGAGAGTCCCACCATCAGGATCACCAGGGGGCGGGGATAGCGCAGCGGCTTGAGCCGGGCCAGACGGCGAGCCGCAGTCCGGCCGTCGAGCAACCCTTTCTCGGCCATGATGCAGAGCCGCTGCACCTCCGACACCATCTGCATGTTGATGCCCTTGTCGGGACAGCGTCGACAGGTGGTGAGGCAATGGCCCTGGAGCAGGGTGGTGACGATCAGTGCATCGTTGGCCAGGCTGACCTCGACCCCGTCCAGTCCCAGGGCCAGGCCGAGACGCCGGGTCAGGCTTTCGATCAGGGCGCTTTCGGCGCCGTGCTGCATCAGCAACTGGCCGGCCTGGATGACCTGCCGTGAAACCTGACGCTGCGCTGCGTCGGTTGCGGGAGCGAGCCTGTCCTGCATAACACCACCTCCTTAGAAATGATGTATTTTTACTCCGTTTTTAGCTTGGTGGTCTTGTCGTCTATCAATTTTTAGGTAATAAAACGAAAAAGCCTGTCCGGAGACAGGCTTCTGAAAGGAGATGGGCTTTATTCTATATCCAGGGGCTCGGGCGAGAGGATGATGCCGGTGGTATCGGCATAGAGGTGATCCTCGGGCAGAAAGGTGACTCCGCCGAAATTGACCGGGACGTCCTGCTCGCCGATGTCGCTGTCGTCGGCGCCCACCGGAATGGAGGCCAGCGCCTGAATGCCGATGTCCAGCTCTTCCAGGGCGTCGACTTCCCGCACGCAGCCATAGCAGACAATGCCTTCCCAGCCGTTTTCCGCCGCTATCTCGGCGATTTCGGCATCGATCAACGCCCGGCGCAGGGAGCCACCACCGTCGATCAGCAATACCCGGCCCACGCCGCTCGCCTTGACCGCTTCCATGATCAGGCCGTTGGCCTCGAAGCACTTGATGGTGGAAACGGTGCCGCCGAAGGAACTCCGGCCGCCGAAACTGGAAAACATGGGCTCGACCACGTCGACCATGTCCATGTAGGTATCGCACAATTCAGAAGTATTGTATTCCATGGAATCAGCCACATCTGGAAACAAGGTAACTTCAGTATAAAGAGGCGGGAGCGGTTTTCAATCACAATAATGTGACCGCTCCCGTTATTGGTGGGATCAGAGGATAAAACGGCTCAGGTCTTCGTCTTCGACCAGGTTTTTGAGGTAACGATCCACATAGTCTGCGTCTATGGTGATGGTTTCGCCGGGTTTGTCGGACGCCTCAAAGGACAGCTCGTCGAGCAGTCGCTCCATCACCGTATGCAGACGACGGGCGCCGATGTTCTCGGTAGTTTCATTGACCCGCCAGGCCGCTTCCGCCAGCCGGCGGATGCCTTCCTTGGTAAAGTCGACGGTGACGCTCTCGGTGGCCAGCAGTGCCTTGTACTGCTCGGTGAGCGAGGCGCTGGGCTCGGTGAGGATGCGTTCGAAGTCGTCGGTGGTCAGGGAATTCAGTTCCACCCGGATCGGCAGCCGGCCCTGCAGCTCGGGGATCAGATCCGAGGGTCTGGCCACCTGGAAAGCGCCGGAGGCGATGAACAGCATGTGATCGGTGCGCACCATGCCGTGCTTGGTGTTGACGGTGCAGCCCTCCACCAGCGGCAGCAGATCCCGCTGCACCCCTTCCCGGGACACGTCCGGACCCGAGCTTTCACCGCGCTTGCAGATCTTGTCGATCTCGTCGATGAACACGATGCCCTGGTTTTCCACCGCGGCGATGGCCTGCTCCTTCAGCTCTTCCGGGTTCAGCAGCTTGGCGGCTTCTTCCTCTACCAGCAGCTTGAGTGCATCCTTGATCTTCATCTTGCGTTGCTTGCTGGTGTTGCCGGACAGGTTCTGGAACATGCTCTGCAACTGGCTGGTCATCTCTTCCATGCCGGGCGGCGCCATGATCTCCACCCCCATCTGCGGGGTGGAGACGTTGATTTCAATCTCCTTGTCGTCGAGCCGACCTTCGCGCAGCTTCTTGCGGAAGATCTGCCGGCTGTTGCTGTTGTCGGCCTTTTCTTCTTCGCCCCAGGTATTGCGCGGGTTGGGCAGCAGGGCATCCAGCACCCGCTCTTCCGCCGCTTCTTCGGCCCGGTGACGGAACTTCTCCAGCTGCTGCTCGCGGGTCATCTTCATCGCGATGTCGGTGAGATCACGGATGATGGTGTCCACTTCCTTGCCGACATAGCCCACTTCGGTGAATTTGGTCGCCTCTACCTTGATGAAGGGCGCATTGGCCAGCTTGGCCAGGCGGCGGGCGATTTCGGTCTTGCCCACCCCGGTCGGACCTATCATCAGGATGTTCTTGGGGGTGACCTCCACGCGCAGCTCCGGGGGGAGCTGCATGCGGCGCCAGCGGTTGCGCAGGGCGATGGCCACGGCGCGCTTGGCCTCGGACTGGCCGACGATATGGCGGTCCAGTTCGTGGACGATTTCTCTCGGGGTCATTTCGGACATAATCTATTCCTGTAGTACGGGCACGGGGGCCGGCCGGCCCGGGCCAAAATCAGTGGCTGTAGTCGAGCTCTTCAATGGTCTGGTTGCTGTTGGTATAGACGCAGATGTCGCCGGCGATGGTCAGTGCCTTTTCGACGATGTCGCGGGCTTCCAGCTCGGTATTTTCCAGCAGGGCTCGGGCGGCGGATTGGGCGAAGGCGCCGCCGGAGCCGATGGCGATCAGATCCTGCTCGGGCTGCACCACGTCGCCGTTGCCGGTGATGATGAAGGAATGTTTGTCGTCGGCCACCGCCAGCAGCGCTTCGAGCCGGCGCAAGGTGCGGTCGGTACGCCAGTCCTTGGCCAGGGCCACAGCGGCGCGCTCCAGATTGCCCTGATGGGCCTGCAGCTTGGCCTCGAAACGTTCCAGCAGGGTGAAGGCGTCGGCGGTGCCGCCGGCGAAGCCGGCCAGTACCTTGCCATTGAACAGGCGGTGTACCTTGCGGGCGTTGCCTTTCATCACCGTATTGCCGAGGGAAACCTGGCCATCGCCCCCGATGACCACCTTGCCGTTACGGCGAACTGAAACGATTGTTGTCACTGTGAACCTCACTTGACGGTATGGCCAGCCGGACTGGCGGAAATGTCATGCTCACAGTAATGGGGGCGGCAGGGAGAGAGTTCAACCCTCCCAGTTCCAGATAGCGCAATGATTGACGTTGGTCCGCAGCAGCTTGTGCTTGTCCTGTTCGGCCTGGCGTTTGCGCTCGTAAGGGCCGAGGATGACCCGGTACCACACCCCGTTGCTGCCTTCGGAACGACGCACCTGGGCCACCATGCCCTGAAAGGCGATGCGGGCCTTGAGCTGCTCGGCCTGGGCGGCGGAACGGAAGGATCCGCACTGCATCAGGTAGCGTTGGCTGGACTCCTCCACCTGGGGTACGTCCACGACCACTTCCTTGTTTTCCAGCTGCTCGATATAGCGCCATTTTTCTACCGGACGCTGGTCGATGGGATTGACCGGTGCCGGCGGCGGGCTTTGGGTGCTCTGGGCGGCCTTGGTGGCCGTGCGGGCATCGGCCGAGCCCTTGACCAGGTAGATCAGGTAGCCCAGGCTGGCGGCGAGCAATACCACCAGAGTCAAGGCCAGCCAGGGGATCCGCCGCTCCGGCGCACGACCGCGCCCGCCGGAGCGGGGACTGCGGCTGTTTCTCTTGGGTTTGCTGCGCCGGACGTAGTCCCTGGGCATGGGTTACATGCGCTCCATGGTGTCGATGCCGAGCAGCGACAGACCCTGCTGCAGGACCTTGGCGGTAGCGGCACAGAGGCGCAGCCGGCTGGCGCGCTCTGCGGCGGACACTCCCTCTTTGTTGACGGGGCAGGCCTCGTAGAAGCTCATGAAGGCACCGGCCAGCTCGAAAAGGTAGAGACACAGCAGGTGCGGCATGCCCTTGTCAGCCACCGACCTGACGGTGTCGTTGAACTGCACCAGTTTCTGGGCCAGGGCCTCTTCCGCCGGGGCCTGGATAAGAATGGCGCCGTCCAACTGGCTCGGGGTGATCCCGGCCTTGCGGAAGATGGACTGCACCCGGGTGTAGGCATACTGCAGGTAGGGGGCGGTGTTGCCTTCGAAGGACAGCATGTTGTCCCAGTCGAAGATGTAGTCGGTGGTACGGCTCTTGGAGAGATCGGCGTATTTCACCGCCCCCATCGCGACCCGGCTGACCACCTGGGTCTTTTCCTCGGCGCTGAGTTCGGTCTGCTTCTGCTCCAGCAGGGCTGCGGCGCGCTCCTCCGCCTCCTCGAGCAACTCCACCAGCTTGATGGTGCCGCCGGAGCGGGTTTTGAAGGGGCGGCCGTCCTTGCCCAGCATCATGCCGAAGGCGTGATGCTCCAGGCTGACCGACTCCGGCACATAGCCGGCCTTGCGCACTATGCTCCAGGCCTGCATCAGGTGCTGGTGTTGGCGGGAGTCGATGAAATAGAGCACCCGATCGGCGCCCAGCCGCTCGTAGCGGTACTTGGCGCAGGCGATGTCGGTAGTGGTGTAGAGATAGCCGCCATCCTTCTTGCGGATGATGACCCCCATGGGATCGCCGTCCTTGTTCTTATACTCGTCCAGGTAGACGACGATGGCGCCGTCGTCTTCCACCGCCAGGCCCTGCTGCTGCAGATCGGCCACGATGTCCGCCAGCATGGGGTTGTACATGCTCTCGCCCATCACGTCCGCCGGGCTCAGCGATACCTTGAGCCGGTCGTAGACCTGCTGGTTGTGCTGCAGGGTGATGTCCACCAGCTTTTGCCACATGTTCAGGCAGTAGTCATCGCCACCCTGCAGCCGTACCACGTAGCTGCGGGCGCGCTCGGCAAAGTCTGCATCTGCGTCGTACTGCTGTTTGGACTCCCGGTAGAACTGCTCCAGGTCGGACAGGCCGGAGGACAGCACTTCGGGGTTTTGTTTTTCCAGCTCTTCCAGGTGGGCTATCAGCATGCCGAACTGGGTACCCCAGTCGCCGATATGGTTGGCGCGGATCACCTTGTGACCGAGGAATTCCAGGGTGCGCACCACGGCGTCGCCGATGATGGTGGAGCGCAGGTGGCCCACGTGCATCTCCTTGGCCACGTTGGGGGCGGAGTAGTCCACCACCACCGTCTGGCACTGTTCGGCCAAGGGCACGTTGGCACGAGCGTCGGCCACCATGGCGTCCACCTGCCGGGCCAGCCAGCCGCTGTCGAGGAAGAAGTTGATGAAGCCGGGGCCGGCCAGTTCGGTTTTGGCCACCAGTTCGGAGGCGGGCAGGTGGTCCACCAGCAGCTGGGCCAGGGCGCGAGGATTCTGCCCGGCAGGCTTGGCCAGCAGCAGGGCCAGGTTAGTGGCGAGGTCTCCGTGGGCCTTGTCTTTGGTTCGGTCTACCTGGATGCGGGGTTCCAGCTCGGCGGGCAGCTTGCCCTGCTGTTTCAGGATTGAGACCGTCTGCTCAAGCAGCGCTTGAATATGTTCTTTCATTATCAGTTCACCAAAATTAAGACAAGGTCGGAAGAAACCTGGGGGGAGAAATTCTACTCATAACGGTCACAGAAAACTACCGTCCAGGGCGTGGGATGAGGCTCCCTGAAAGCGGGAGCGGTAAAAAAGGGTCTTTATGGCTACTTGTTGATAGTTGCTCCGAGTGATTGTTCGTTGGCAACAACGGGACCACCCACGGCCTGTCGGCGTACGGTGACCGCCCCGAGGTGGCAGGAGCAGGCATTCAAGGTTTAAAGGTGGGGGAGAATGTATGAAACTGGCGTTATTACCGCTGACCCTCCACCTTATGCCCGGCGGCAAGTTGCCCTTGCGCATCTTCGAGTCCAGGTACATAAGGATGGTCAGCGAAGCGAGCCGCAGTGGTGCCGGCTTCGGCATCGGCATGCTCGATGAGCTGGACGAAGATGGCAGCAGCGACCTCTTTATGCTGGGTACCCGGGTGCAGATCGTCGATTTCTATACCCTGGCGGATGGCCTGCTGGGCATTACCGCCGAGGCGACGGAGCGGTTCTGCATCCGCAACCTGGAACGGGAGTCGGATGGACTGCTGCGGGCCGAGGTCGACTTGCTCGACAACTGGCAGTCCTGCGCCCTGTCGCCCTTCGAGTTGGTGTTGTCCGACAAGTTGCAGGAAGTCTTCGCCGAATACCCCGAACTGGCCGATCTGCATCCGGCGCCCCGCTGGCGGGATGCGGCCTGGGTGACCCAGCGCTGGCTGGAGGTGCTGCCGCTCAAAGGCCAGTTGGCGCAGTTGCTGATGGCGGAAGACAGCTGCCGCCGGGCCCTGGCCTTTTTAATGTCGATGCTCAAGCCCGAGCCCAAGCCGGGCCGTCGGCACTGAGCGCTACCACAACTCCACCGGATCGATATCCAGCGACCAGCGCACCTTGCGGGCCGAGGTCAGGGTATCGATCAAGGCCAATGCCTGCCGGCAGGCGCCGGCCAGCTCGCGTCGGCCGACGGCCTGCAACAGCATCTGGTAGCGGTACTGGCCGGCCTTTCGTTCCATCTGCGCACTCATGGGCCCCAGACAGAGCACCTCCGGCGGCAGGCCGGGGGCCAGCTGTCCGGCCAGTTGCTGCAGGAACTCCTGGCAATACTGGGCGCGGGTGGCCTGCACCCGGAACAGGGCCTGGAAACTGAAGGGTGGCAAGGCTGCGGCCTGGCGTTCCCGCAGGGCGCCGTGGGCAAAATGGCGATAGCCCTGGTTGGCCAGGTCCTGCAGCAGGGCATGTTCAGGGTGGTGGCTTTGCAGCACTACCCGGCCCGGCTTGCTGGCCCGTCCGGCCCGGCCCGCCACCTGGATATAGAGCTGGGCGAAGCGCTCGGTGGCACGGAAGTCGCTGGCGAACAGGGCACCGTCCACGTCCAGCATGGCCACCAGGGTAACATCGGGAAAATGATGTCCTTTGGCCAGCATCTGGGTGCCGATCAGGATCTGGTACTTGCCGGCGCGGATGCCGTCCAGGTGCTGCTGGAAACTGCCCTTGCGGCGGGTGTTGTCCCGGTCGATACGGATGCTGGTGTACTGGGGAAAAAGCCCGGCCAGGGCCTGTTCCACCTGCTCGGTGCCCAGCCCGGTGCCCATCAACTGCTGGCTGCCGCACTGGGGGCAGCGGGGGGGCAGCGGGCGCTGGTGATCGCAGTGGTGGCAGTGCAGACGGGCCTGCTGCCGGTGCCAGGTGTAGTGGGCGTCGCAGCGCTCGCAGTCGGCCAGCCAGCCGCAGTCGTGGCAGAGCAGTGCCGGGGCATAACCGCGGCGGTTGAGGAACAGCATCACCTGGTTGCCCTGGGCCAGTTCCTGCTCCATCAATTGCAGCAGCTGGGGAGAGAGGCCGGCCTGCAGCTGTACGTGCTTGCTGTCCAGCAGCAGGTGTCGGGCGACGGTGGCGGTGCCGGGACGTTGGCTCAGGGTCAGATGGCGGTACTTGCCGGTGGCAGCGTTATGCAGGCTTTCGAAGCTGGGGGTGGCCGAGCCGAGCAGGATGGGGATGTCCAGCTGGCGGGCGCGCAGCAGGGCCAGGTCCCTGGCATGATAGCGAAAGCCATCCTGCTGCTTGAACGAGGTGTCGTGCTCTTCGTCGATGATGATGAGGCCCAGTTGCCGGAAGGGGGTGAGCAGCGCCGATCGGGTCCCTATCAGGATGGCGGTGCCGCCGTCCCGGCAGGACAGCCAGGTATCCAGCCGCTCCCGTTCGCTCATGCCCGAATGCAGGGTGCTGACCGGCACCCGGAACCGGTGCTGAAAACGCGCTATGGTCTGGGGGGTCAGGCCGATCTCCGGCACCAGCACCAGCACCTGCCGGCCGGCTGCGAGCACCGGCTCCATCGCCTGCAGGTAGACCTCGGTCTTGCCGGAGCCGGTGATCCCTTCCAACAGAAAAGGTGCGAACCCCTCGGCCTGGTGCAGCAGGCCGACCGCCAGGGCCTGCTCACGGTTCAGTTGGGGCTTGTCGTCCTGGTTGATGGCCAGAGCAGGCCGCCAGTCGTCCCGTGCCGGCAATTCTTCCCGCTTTTCTATCACTCCCTTCCTGGTCAGGGCCTGGAGGATGGCGCTGCCGATGCCCCTGGCGTCCAGCTCGCCGCTGGTCAAGGGGCCCTGGCGCAGCAGGGCCAGCGCCTGCCGCTGTTTTACCGCCTGGGCGGAAACCCGGGCGTCCGGCTCGAGCAGGTGCCAGTAGTCCATGTGGCGGTAGCCGGCCGCCTCCCCCTTGCGCAGCAGGGTGGGCAGGGCCTGGAAGTAGACCTCGCCGGGTGCATGCAGGTAATACTGGGTTGCCCAGGCCAGCAGCCGGAGCTCGGCGCCGGCCAGCACCGGTTCCTCATCCAGTACCGACACCAGGGCCTTGAGCTTGTCGGGGGGCACCTCCGACTTGGAAGGGTGATCGAGTACCAGGGCCACCATGGTTCGATTGCCGAACGGAACCCTTACCCGACAACCCCTGGCCGGCAGGGGGAGGGGGCAGAGGTAGTCGAATTCCCGCCGCAGCGGAACGGGCAGGACAACCCTGAGCAAGCCGTGCTGGGCCGGTGTCGCCATTGGTGATTTTTCCCCCTGTTACCCTTGCCTGTAAAAAGGCGATCCTATATTATTCGCACCCTTCACAAAACGTGTATCACTCGTGTGGTGTCTGGCTCAGGATCAGATAGCGACACGGCCTACAGACAGAGGTTGTCCATGAAACAAGGTATCCACCCGGAATACAAAGAAATTGTTGCCAAATGTTCTTGCGGTAACGAGATCAAGACCCGCTCCACCCTGGGCCATGATCTGAACCTGGACGTTTGCTCCGCCTGCCACCCCTTCTACACCGGCAAGCAGAAGATCGTTGACACCGGCGGCCGTGTTGATCGCTTCAACAAGCGCTTCGGCGCCCTGTCCAGCAAGAAGTAAGCACTTCCTGCTCAAAAAAGGCGCCCCGGGCGCCTTTTTTTGTACCTCCTGGCTTGCGCCGGAGCCCTCTTCTTTCCATGGTTACTCCTGATACCCGGGAGGAAGCGCCATGTCCCGCTGGAAATACATCCTTGTCCTGCTGTATTGGCCGCTCGTGGTCGTGGCCGGCTGCCCGCGACTGCAGCCGGAGGAAATGGTGTCCGTTCGCTATGTTATAGATGGTGACACTGTAATATTGCATGACGGCAGGGTCATTCGCTTTATTGGCGTAGACACTCCAGAATTAAACAAACGCAACAACGGTTTGCCGGAATTCGGCGCCGAGGCGGCGCGGGACTGGCTTGTAAATAAAATTATAAAACGGAGTCATTTGAAACTGGTTTTTGGGGTCAAAAGACGTGATGATTATGGCCGTTGGCTGGTCCATCCGCTCACGTCCGAGGGCGACCTACTGGTCACGCAGATGCTGAACCAGGGGCTGGGCCGGCTGATGCTGTTTCCGCCCAATCACGACTACTGGCCCTGCTGGCTGGAGGCGGAGCGGCAGGCTCGACACGACCGCCGGGGTATCTGGTCGATACCGCTTGCCGCGACGCCCGTCACGGCCGGCTGGCAGCAGCTTTCAGGCCTTGTGGTCCGGGGCATTTCGGGACGAGGAAGGTTGGAACTCGTGCTGGAGGGCGGGCTCAGGGTCAGGGCTGGCAAGCGGCTGCCGTCCGAAGCCCGCCGTCGATTGGCGGCGCTCGGGCCAGGGGACCGCTTGTTCGTCCGGGGATGGGTCAGGCCCGCCGGGAATGGTTGGCAGCTGTGGCTAAATCATTCCTGGCAGTTTTACCAGGAACAAGTTAGTGATTGTGCTGGGCAGTGTTGAATAAGTTGACTACTATCACATTGTATAAACATTGTGGTAAACTTGTTCACACTTTTAAAGCACAAATGTCAACAATCGCATCAGGGTAATCGCAGAATGACCGACTTTCGTCAAAAAGCGCTCGACTATCATGCCTTCCCCAAGCCGGGCAAGATCTCCGTCGAAATCAGTAAACCGGCAGAAACCGCCAAGGATCTCGCCCTCGCCTACAGCCCGGGTGTGGCCGAGCCGGTGCGCGAAATCGCCGCCGATCCCGAGAACGCTTACAAGTACACTGCCAAGGGCAACCTGGTGGCGGTGATCAGTAACGGTACCGCCATCCTCGGCCTGGGCAACCTGGGCCCGCTGGCCTCCAAGCCGGTGATGGAAGGCAAGGCCCTGCTGTTCAAGCGGTTCGCCGGCCTCGACTCCATCGACATTGAAGTCAAGCACCGCACCACCGAAGAGTTCATCCAGACAGTGGCGGCCATCGCCGATACCTTCGGCGGCATCAACCTGGAAGACATCAAGGCGCCCGAGTGCTTCGAGATCGAAAAGGCGCTGATCGAGCGCTGCAACGTGCCCGTGTTCCACGATGATCAGCACGGGACCGCCATCGTCACCGCCGCCGGTATGCTCAACGCCCTCGAGATCCAGGGCAAAGACATCCACGACGTGCGCATCGTCTGCATGGGCGCCGGTGCCGCCGCCGTGGCCTGTATGGAGTTGCTGATCAAGTGCGGCGCCCAGCGCGAGAACATCTACATGCTGGACCGCAAGGGTGTGATCCACACCCGCCGCGATGACCTGAATGAGTACAAGGAGTTGTTCGCCAACAACACCGACAAGCGTACCCTGGAAGACGTGATCACCGACGCCGACGTATTTGTGGGCGTGTCCGGTCCGGACGTGCTGCCGGCGGAAGCGGTGGCCATGATGGCGGAAAAGCCGGTGATCTTCGCCTGCTCCAACCCGGATCCGGAAATCAAGCCCGAGCTGGCTCATTCCGTGCGCCAGGATCTGGTGATGGGGACCGGCCGTTCCGACTATCCCAACCAGGTCAACAACGTGCTGTGCTTCCCCTTCATCTTCCGCGGTGCCCTGGACGTGCGTGCGTCCCGCATCAACGACGAGATGAAAGTGGCGGCGGTGGAAGCCATCCGCAGTCTGGCCAAAGAGCCGGTGCCCCAGGAAGTGCTGGCCGCCGCCGGCGTGGAAGCCCTGGAATTCGGCAAGGACTACGTGATCCCGAAGCCGATGGATCCGCGCCTGCTGCCGCGCGTGGCCCGCGCCGTGGCCGTGGCTGCGGTCGAGTCCGGCGTGGCCGGCATCGAGCTGCCTGCCAACTATATGCTGGACTGAGCACTGGTCCGGTAACAGAAAAAGGGGAGCTTCGGCTCCCCTTTTTGCTTGATGACAAAGTCGTCTGTTTCACTGATATGAGCCGGCCAAAGGGCCAACTCCGCCTACATGCCGCAAGTACGTCCATGTAGGCTCGCACATGCCGAATGTCGCGGAAACCGTCGGTATCGCCGCGCTGCGACTTGTCACTGGCAACTCGGTCGCGGCGATACCTCCGGTGCAAGGCGCTCCGCGCCCCCTGGCGGGTGACGGTCGGCGGAGCAGTTCCCTTTGTCCGCCTGTTTTGGCATAACCGTTGCTTGCGTAAGCCAGCCTGAAGGTTTGTCAGCAATCTGAAAGGGACTTCGGCTCCCCTTCTGCATTACGGCTTGCGGGTCAGGTAAACCCCCGCTTCCATATGGTGGGTGTAGGGGAACTGGTCGAACAGGGCGAAGCGGCTGATCCTGTGCGTGTCGGCCAGGGTATCCAGGTTCTGCCGCAGGGTCTCCGGGTTGCAGGAAATATAGACGATATTGTCGTATTCCTGCACCAGGCGTACGGTATCCTCGTCCAGGCCGGCCCGGGGCGGGTCCACCAGTATGGTGTTGCAGTGGTACCCTTGCAGGTCGATGCCCTGCAGGCGGCGGAACTCGCGCACACCGCGCATGGCCTGGGTGAATTCTTCCGCCGACATCCGCAGTATGGTGACGTTGTCGATGCCGTTGGCGGCGATGTTGTATTGGGCCGATTTGACCGAGGAGCTGGAGATCTCGGTGGCCAGCACCCGGCGGAAGTTGGCCGCCAGGGCCAGGGAGAAGTTGCCGTTGCCGCAGTAGAGCTCGAGCAGATCACCCGCGGCACCCCGGGTGACATCCAGGGCCCAGGCCAGCATCTGCTCGTTCATCCGGCCGTTGGGCTGGGTGAAGCTGTTTTCCACCTGCTGGTAGACCAGCTCCCGGCCCGCCACCTGCAGTTTCTCGACCACATAGTCGCGCTCCACCACCCACTTCTGCTTCTTGGCCCGGCCGATGATGTCGGCCTCGAGACCCAGTTCACGCAACTGCGTGCGCAAGTCCCGCGCCGCCTGGTGCCAGCCTTCATCCAGCTGGCGGTGGTAGAGCAGGCTGATCACCAGCTCACCGCTGAGCGACGACAGAAAGTCCACCTGGAACAGCTTGCGGCGCAGTACCGGAGAGGGGCGCAGGGCTTCCAGCAACAGTGGCATGGCCCTGTTGATCAGCAGCGAGGCGGCGGGGAACTGTTCGACCCGGTATTTCTGCCTGCTGGCCTGATCGAACATGATGTAGTAGAGATCGTCCCCCTGATGCCACACCCGAAACTCGGCCCGCATCCGGTAATGCTCCGGGGCGGAGGCGAACACCTCCAGCGCCGGCGGGGCAAAGCCGGCAAACTCCTGCCGCAGGCGCTCGGCCTTTTCGTCCAGCTGGCGGGGGTAATGGGTGGTATCGAGGTGGGTCATGAGCGGGCTCCTGTGCAGCGAGCCGCCGATTCTAAGGACTCTGGCTCATTTGTCCAGTTTGTGGCCGATGGAAGCGCGGGCGGGCGCTCCGTTGTAGCCATCCAGCATTCTTTATGGCTGTTTTTGATATACAGCCGGGGGGGCTTTCCCTATAATGCCCACCGCTTTGGTGCCGAACAGGCGTAAACGGGAATCCGGTGTAAATCCGGAGCTGGCGCGCAGCGGTAATAAGGAACGAAAGCGACGAGGGGGAACGCCCCGAGCACTGCCCGGCATGGGCGGGAAGCTGTCGTCTAGGTGGATGCCATGCATCTGTGCCTTTAAGCCCGAATACCTGCCAAGGCGGCTGTCCAGGAAGGGCCTGGCAGCCGATGCTACGCGTTCTAGGGAAGCACAAGATGTCTAAACAATGGCTGGCAGCCGCCTTGCTGCCGTGGGCGGCCTTCGCCCAGAATTCCTCCGATACCACCGATATCACCATCTACAACAGGGTCAAACAGCCCGCCACCTCGGTGCTGGCCCCCGTCGAAGTCATTACCAAGGCCGAGATCGAGCGGCGACAGCCCCGCTCCCTGGTCGATCTGCTGGAAACCCTGCCGGGCATGCAGTTTGGCACTCAGACCGGGGGGATCGGCCAACAGTCCAGTTTGTTTTTACGTGGCACCAACTCGGATCATGTGCTGGTATTGCTCAACGGTCGCCCTATGGCACAGATGGTCACCAGTAACGTAGATTTCAGCCAGTTGCCGGTCTCCAATGTGGAGCGCATTGAGTATATCCGCGGTCCCCGTGCCGCCATCTATGGCTCCAAGGCCCTCGGTGGCGTGGTCAATATCATCACTACATCTGAAGTGAACACTACTCAGGTTGGTGCCACCACCGGCAGCAACGATTACTATGCCGCCGATCTGTCCATCAACCAGTGGGTGACCGATGCGACCCGGCTGCAACTGGCCACCGGCTACCGGGAAACCCGCGGTTATGATGTGCAGCCGGGTAATACACAGACAGACCGGGATGGCTTCGACAGCAAAAACCTGACACTGGGGATAGAGCAGCGGCTCAGCCAGGCCTGGAGCTGGGATGCTAACTTGAATGCTTGGGAGAACAACCTTGAGTATGATTATTTCGAGCCGGTATGGTTTTCTCCCGGTACTGACACCAACAATACAGAGGTTTATCAGATTGATACGGGATTGCGCTATCAGGATGAGCAACTGGTTGGCCAACTGAATGCCAGCTATGGTGAATACGAAGCGGAAGACTGGAATAAAAGGTCTGGTCGCCAGACTGCTTCCAATACCAGCACTGTCACTACCCGTCTCGATGGCTTGACCCAGTACCACTACTCCGAACAGGGCTATGTACAGATGGGAATGGACTGGCAGCGGGATCGGCTGTTGGCTAAGTCAACAGGTATATCTGCACCAGACAGAGACAACACCGGTGTGTACGCCTCAGTGTTCCATACTTGGTCACCACTGTCTTTCGAGTTTGCTGCGCGTATCGATGATAACGAGCAGTTTGGCACACAGGATACTTGGCAAAGTGCCCTTTCTCTGGCGTTGCCACAACAGCATAAAGTTACCTTGAGCTACGGTACCGCTTTCAAAGCGCCGGCTTTTAACCATCTTTATGGTTTTGGTGGCAATGCCATGTTGAAGCCAGAAGAATCCGAAAACTGGGAGCTGGGCCTGGCCGGGGATTACTCACTGCTGGATTGGCAACTGAACCTGTACCGCAACAAAGTGGATAACCTGATTGTCTTCGAAGGTGGTTTTATTAACTCAGCGAGGAATACTGATGCCCTGATTAAAGGTATCGAGTTCTTGACCAAAGTTAATACAGGTCCTTTGGGCCATACTCTGAGTTACGACTATACAGATGCGGTAAATGAAAATAACGAAGGCCGGCAATTGGCGCGACGGGCGAAGCACAAGGTGAGTTGGACCAGTGACATTGATGTAGCTAATGTAAACCTGTTTGCTCAGGTATTGTATGTTGGTAAGCGTAATGACAGTGACTTTTCTGATGTGGTCATGCCTTCCTACACCATCTGGAATATCGGAGCTCGCTATCCGCTGACCGAACAGCTGACCCTGAACGGCAAGATCAACAACCTGTTCGACAAGGACTACCAGGTGGTCTCCGGCTACGACGCCCCCGGCATGGAGTTCTATGTCGGCGCCGACTACCGCTTCTGACCCTCAAGCCGGCCTCTGCGCCGGCTTTTTCATCCCCGCTTTTGGCGTTATCATGGCGGCCTTGCATAGCGAGGGCAGTCAGTGGCATCCATTCTTCTCTTCGACTCCGGCATGGGCGGCCTGTCCGTCTACCGCGAGGTACGGCGGGCCTTGCCCCGTCATCGCTACCTGTACCTGTTCGACAATGCCTGCTTTCCCTACGGTGAGCTGAGCGAACAGCGACTGGTCAGCCGGGTAGTAGAGCTGTTCGACGCCTTCGTGAGCCGCCATCATGTCGATATCGTGGTCATCGCCTGCAACACCGCCAGCACCTATGTGTTGCCGGCGTTGCGTCAGCGATTGCAGATCCCCGTGGTAGGGGTGGTGCCCGCCATCAAACCGGCTGCCGAGCACAGTCGTGCCCACGGGCGTGGCCGGGTCGGCTTGCTGGCCACTCCCGGTACCGTTTCCCGGCAATATACCGCCGACCTTATCCGCAACTTCGCCGCCGGGCTCGATGTTTCCGCTATCGGCACCACCGAACTGGTCAAAATGGCCGAAGACAAGCTCTCCGGTCAGGTGGTTGACCGGCAACGGCTGGGACAGGTATTGGCGCCCTGGCTGGGCGAGTGGCAGCCGGATACGGTGGTGCTGGGCTGTACCCACTTTCCGCTGCTGGCCGAAGAGTTGCGCCTCTGGCTGCCCGATGCCAAGCTGATCGACTCGGGAGAGGCTATCGCCCGTCGGGTGGCCAGCCTGCTGTCACCAGAAGCCCCCCCCGGGCAGGAAGAGAGTGCCAAGCTGTTTTGCACCGAATGGACAACCCAGGCCCGGCTGCAGGCCCCGGCTTTTGCCAGGGAAGGGTTTGGTGAACTGCAATGCTTCCTTCCCTAGGGGGAGCAAACTCAGGACGGTGTCTGCTCGCCGTCTTCCTCGTCGTCCTTGCGTTCATTCGCCTCTCTGACTTTCAGGGTGCGTTGCTGAAACTCCGAATCATTCAGCGCCTGTTGGGCTGCCAGCGCCGCTTCTTTCGGCATTTCGACAAAGCCGAAACCACGCCGTTTGCCGGTGTGCTTGTCCTTCATCAGCCGTACCGACAGCACCTGGCCGTAGTTTTCGAACAAGGTCCTGACAGAGGCTTCATTGGCCCTGTAGGGCAGATTACCCACATAAAGGGTAATGGTCGGTATGACCTCCGGCGCCGGGGCTCGGACCAGCAAAGGAACTATCAGGCCGCCGAGCAGCAGGCCGAGCGAAAAAAGAAGGGAAGGGGAAAGATTCGATGCTGTCCAACTGACGGCCAGGTAGCCGAGCAGGGCCAGCACAAGAGCGAAAAGGGCAGACTGAACATAAATGGGATACTGGAATAGCTTCATCGGCAATCTAATCTCAAGCTGGATGAACGGATACGGCGTATCGAAAATCGGGGCAACGAAGTCTACGCCATTACTAAACAGCATAGTCTCAATTGGAGTTCAGCGGCCAACGGCGCCACAGAAAAGGAGGTAGAAATGTGCTCTCTCAAGATGAAGGTCGGTGTGGTCGAACAAAATAGCATCAGTTAGTGAGGCCCCGGCGTAGCCAGATGTGCATAACCCTGTGGTTAAGTTGTGTTTTTGCTGGGTTAATCAGCGATTGGTGGCGAAAGTGATGTTTTTCACAAAAAAGCCCTTGCGCAAAAACCGCGGCTGCCTATAATGCGCATCCACTGACACGGCGCAACGCGCCACGGTCAACAGGCAGCGGGAACTTCGGTGAAAACTGCTTGACGAATCAAACGGACGGCGTAGAATACGCAGCCCTGACCCGCTAACGGTCAACGCTCTTTAACAACTTATCAAGCAAACTGTGTGGGCACTCGCAGTGGTTGGGAAACAAAAAGATATTGTTTTTCAATGATTGTCGAAGTGCACAAACACTTCAGTAATTCATTGAGCATCAAACTTAAATTGAAGAGTTTGATCATGGCTCAGATTGAACGCTGGCGGCAGGCCTAACACATGCAAGTCGAGCGGTAACAGGGGGTAGCTTGCTACTCTGCTGACGAGCGGCGGACGGGTGAGTAAGGCTTGGGTATCTGCCCAGTCGAGGGGGATAACCGTTGGAAACGACGGCTAATACCGCATACGCCCTACGGGGGAAAGCAGGGGACCTTCGGGCCTTGCGCGATTGGATGAGCCCAAGTGAGATTAGCTAGTTGGTAGGGTAATGGCCTACCAAGGCGACGATCTCTAGCTGGTCTGAGAGGATGACCAGCCACACTGGGACTGAGACACGGCCCAGACTCCTACGGGAGGCAGCAGTGGGGAATATTGCACAATGGGGGAAACCCTGATGCAGCCATGCCGCGTGTGTGAAGAAGGCCTTCGGGTTGTAAAGCACTTTCAGTGGGGAGGAAAGGTGAGTGGCGAATACCCACTTACTGTGACGTTACCCACAGAAGAAGCACCGGCTAACTCCGTGCCAGCAGCCGCGGTAATACGGAGGGTGCAAGCGTTAATCGGAATGACTGGGCGTAAAGCGCACGCAGGCGGTCTGCTAAGCCAGATGTGAAAGCCCCGGGCTCAACCTGGGAACTGCATTTGGAACTGGCAGGCTAGAGTCTTGGAGAGGGGGGTAGAATTTCCGGTGTAGCGGTGAAATGCGTAGAGATCGGAAGGAATACCAGTGGCGAAGGCGGCCCCCTGGCCAAAGACTGACGCTCAGGTGCGAAAGCGTGGGGAGCAAACAGGATTAGATACCCTGGTAGTCCACGCTGTAAACGATGTCAACTTGGAGTCTGTGCCATTTGAGCGCGGGTTCCGGAGCTAACGCGTTAAGTTGACCGCCTGGGGAGTACGGCCGCAAGGTTAAAACTCAAATGAATTGACGGGGGCCCGCACAAGCGGTGGAGCATGTGGTTTAATTCGATGCAACGCGAAGAACCTTACCTACCCTTGACATAGTAAGAACTTGGCAGAGATGCCTTGGTGCCTTCGGGAACTTACATACAGGTGCTGCATGGCTGTCGTCAGCTCGTGTCGTGAGATGTTGGGTTAAGTCCCGCAACGAGCGCAACCCTTGTCCTTTGTTGCCAGCGATTCGGTCGGGAACTCAAAGGAGACTGCCGGTGATAAACCGGAGGAAGGTGGGGACGACGTCAAGTCATCATGGCCCTTACGGGTAGGGCTACACACGTGCTACAATGGCGCGTACAGAGGGCGGCGAACCAGCGATGGTAAGCGAATCCCAAAAAGCGCGTCGTAGTCCGGATCGGAGTCTGCAACTCGACTCCGTGAAGTCGGAATCGCTAGTAATCGCAAATCAGAATGTTGCGGTGAATACGTTCCCGGGCCTTGTACACACCGCCCGTCACACCATGGGAGTGGGTTGCTCCAGAAGTAGATAGCTTAACCTTCGGGAGGGCGTTTACCACGGAGTGATTCATGACTGGGGTGAAGTCGTAACAAGGTAACCGTAGGGGAACCTGCGGTTGGATCACCTCCTTACCTTAATCTCAACGTCTGTTGAGTGTTCACACAGTTTGCTTGATATAAAAGAGTGACGTCTTTGGGTCTGTAGCTCAGCTGGTTCGCGCCCCTTCCCTTGGGAATGAGCGGGTGAGGCCGGTTGAATGCAGCACAAGTTTTGGGTCTGTAGCTCAGGTGGTTAGAGCGCACCCCTGATAAGGGTGAGGTCGGTAGTTCGAGTCTACTCAGACCCACCAATTTCCTGTGGGAATTGGTAATGACGGTCAGCTAACTGGGGCTATAGCTCAGCTGGGAGAGCGCCTGCTTTGCACGCAGGAGGTCAGCGGTTCGATCCCGCTTAGCTCCACCATTACTTGACCGCACAATAAAGACGACAAAGTCATGGGTTGCCATCGGTAGCTTATCACTTTGACGTTTTGCGTCACGCTCTTTAACAATTCGGAAAAGCTGATGAATAAAAGTAGTTCTTGATACTGCAAGTGTCTTGGAACTTCTTGGCGAAACAATGTTGTAAGCATCAGTCACACGATGCGTACCGCCTTCAGTGAGTGCACCGGTCTTCGGACTGACACACTTCTTGGGGTTGTATGGTTAAGTGACTAAGCGTGCACGGTGGATGCCTTGGCAGTCAGAGGCGATGAAGGACGTGCTAACCTGCGTTAAGCACGGGTGAGCTGGTAAGAAGCGCTTGAGCCCGTGATGTCCGAATGGGGAAACCCACCGCATTCAGTGCGGTATCGCAACGTGAATACATAGCGTTGCGAGGCGAACCGGGAGAACTGAAACATCTAAGTACCCCGAGGAAAAGAAATCAACCGAGATCCCCTTAGTAGCGGCGAGCGAACGGGGGCCAGCCCTTAAGCAGCATTGGCGGTAGTGGAACGGCCCTGGAAAGGCCGGCCATAGTGGGTGATAGCCCCGTACACCAAACCGCCCTTGTTGTGAAATCGAGTAGGACGGGACACGTGTTATCCTGTCTGAACATGGGGGGACCATCCTCCAAGGCTAAATACTCCTGACTGACCGATAGTGAACCAGTACCGTGAGGGAAAGGCGAAAAGAACCCCTGTGAGGGGAGTGAAATAGAACCTGAAACCGTGCACGTACAAGCAGTGGAAGCCGACTTGTTCGGTGACTGCGTACCTTTTGTATAATGGGTCAGCGACTTACTTTTAGTAGCAAGGTTAACCGTATAGGGGAGCCGTAGGGAAACCGAGTCTTAACTGGGCGATGAGTTGCTAGGAGTAGACCCGAAACCCGGTGATCTAGCCATGGGCAGGTTGAAGGTTGAGTAACATCAACTGGAGGACCGAACCCACTAACGTTGCAAAGTTAGGGGATGACCTGTGGCTGGGGGTGAAAGGCCAATCAAACCGGGAGATAGCTGGTTCTCCCCGAAAGCTATTTAGGTAGCGCCTCGGACTTATACTACTGGGGGTAGAGCACTGTTTGGGCTAGGGGGTCATCCCGACTTACCAACCCCATGCAAACTCCGAATACCAGTAAGTACTATCCGGGAGACACACGGCGGGTGCTAACGTCCGTCGTGAAGAGGGAAACAACCCAGACCGCCGGCTAAGGTCCCCAAGTTCTGGTTAAGTGGGAAACGAGGTGGGAAGGCTCAGACAGCCAGGATGTTGGCTTAGAAGCAGCCATCATTTAAAGAAAGCGTAATAGCTCACTGGTCGAGTCGGCCTGCGCGGAAGATGTAACGGGGCTAAACCAGGCACCGAAGCCGCGGATTCAGAATTTATTCTGAGTGGTAGGGGAGCGTTCTGTAAGTCTGCGAAGGTGTGTCGTGAGGCATGCTGGAGATATCAGAAGTGCGAATGCTGACATGAGTAACGATAAAGGGGGTGAAAAACCTCCTCGCCGGAAGACCAAGGGTTCCTGTCCAACGTTAATCGGGGCAGGGTGAGTCGGCCCCTAAGGCGAGGGCGAAAGCCGTAGTCGATGGGAAACGGGTTAATATTCCCGTACTGACACACATTGCGATGGGGGGACGGAGAAGGCTAGATGGGCCAGGCGTTGGTAGTCCTGGTGAAAGGGAGTAGGTGGTGCGTTTAGGCAAATCCGGACGCACAACACTGAGACCCGAGACGAAGTCACCACGGTGACGAAGTCATTGATGCCCGGCTTCCAGGAAAAGCCTCTAAGCTTCAGATGTGTGTGAACCGTACCCCAAACCGACACAGGTGGTCGGGTAGAGAATACCAAGGCGCTTGAGAGAACTCGGGTGAAGGAACTAGGCAAAATAGTACCGTAACTTCGGGAGAAGGTACGCTGGAGCGGGTGAAGTCCCTTGCGGATGGAGCCTGAGCCAGTCGCAGTGACCAGGTGGCTGGGACTGTTTATCAAAAACACAGCACTGTGCAAACTCGTAAGAGGACGTATACGGTGTGACACCTGCCCGGTGCCGGAAGGTTAATTGATGGGGTTAGCCGCAAGGTGAAGCTCTTGATCGAAGCCCCGGTAAACGGCGGCCGTAACTATAACGGTCCTAAGGTAGCGAAATTCCTTGTCGGGTAAGTTCCGACCTGCACGAATGGTGTAACCATGGCCACGCTGTCTCCACCCGAGACTCAGTGAAATTGAAATCGCCGTGAAGATGCGGTGTACCCGCGGCTAGACGGAAAGACCCCGTGAACCTTTACTATAGCTTGGCACTGAACATTGACCCTACATGTGTAGGATAGGTGGGAGGCTGTGAAGCGGTGACGCCAGTTGCCGTGGAGCCGACCTTGAAATACCACCCTTGTATGTTTGATGTTCTAACGTAGGCCCCTAATCGGGGTTGCGGACAGTGCCTGGTGGGTAGTTTGACTGGGGCGGTCTCCTCCCAAAGCGTAACGGAGGAGCACGAAGGTTGGCTAAGTACGGTCGGACATCGTACGGTTAGTGCAATGGCATAAGCCAGCTTAACTGCGAGACGGACAGGTCGAGCAGGTGCGAAAGCAGGTCATAGTGATCCGGTGGTTCTGAATGGAAGGGCCATCGCTCAACGGATAAAAGGTACTCCGGGGATAACAGGCTGATACCGCCCAAGAGTTCATATCGACGGCGGTGTTTGGCACCTCGATGTCGGCTCATCACATCCTGGGGCTGAAGTCGGTCCCAAGGGTATGGCTGTTCGCCATTTAAAGTGGTACGCGAGCTGGGTTCAGAACGTCGTGAGACAGTTCGGTCCCTATCTGCCGTGGGCGTTGGATGATTGAGGGGGGTTGCTCCTAGTACGAGAGGACCGGAGTGAACGAACCGCTGGTGTTCGGGTTGTCATGCCAATGGCACTGCCCGGTAGCTAAGTTCGGAATCGATAACCGCTGAAAGCATCTAAGCGGGAAGCGAGCCCCGAGATGAGTCATCCCTAGAGCTTCGAGCTCTCTAAAGGGCCGTCCGAGACTAGGACGTAGATAGGCAGGGTGTGGAAGCGTAGCGATACGTGCAGCTAACCTGTACTAATGACCCGTGCGGCTTAACCATACAACACCCAAGAAGTGTGAGACCTTGCGGTTTCGAGAACGGATTATTCATCAGGCAGAACATTGCTCCTGCATGTTCTGCATGTCCGCCCTCCCTGGCGGTCGCTTTTCCGGATTAAAGTTTATTGCCTGGCGGCGATAGCGTTGTGGTCCCACCTGACCCCATGCCGAACTCAGAAGTGAAACGCACCCGCGCCGATGATAGTGTGGCAGCTGCCATGTGAAAGTAGGTCACTGCCAGGCACCCAAATTAGAGAAGCCCTTCACCGATGTGAAGGGCTTTTTCGTATCCATTCATCTCTTGTGCCTGCCAGCATTCCTACCATTGGCATTACCATCTGAGTACAATGAAGCCCTCTTTGCTTGCGGGTGATTCGGGATGAAAACGCTGCTTTTTATCGGTATGGGCGGTGCCATCGGGGCTATCCTGCGCTTCAGTGTGACCGATTTGATGGCTCGTCTGTTCGGTAAGGGTTTTCCCTTCGGAACTCTCTCGGTCAACCTGGCCGGTTCACTGCTGATCGGCGTGGTGTTCGTGCTGATCCAGCAGGGGGTAGTCGGGGGACACTCCTGGCGACCTTTCTTCGTGGTGGGCATGCTCGGTGCCCTGACGACCTTTTCATCCTTTTCCCTCGATACGGTACTGCTGCTAGAACAGGGACACTGGCTCAAGGCGGCATTGAATGTGTCTCTCAATGTGGTTTGCTGTATCATATTTACCTATTTGGGCATGCAGCTGACCGGCAGCCTGATCGCTTCCCGTTAGTCCGGTTCGCGCATTTGCAGTACACTACTTCCCCTTTGATTGTTACAGGTGTCTTCAGAATGTCAGAACAGCACAAATCGACGACCCATTTTGGTTATAAAACCGTGGATGCCGGTGAAAAGGAGCAGATGGTCGCCAGTGTGTTCCACTCTGTGGCCGCCAAGTATGATCTGATGAACGATCTGATGTCGTTCGGCATCCATCGCCTGTGGAAGCGTTTTGCTATCGACTGCTCTGGGGTGCGCAAGGGACAGAAGGTATTGGATTTGGCCGGTGGCACCGGCGATTTGACTGCCAAGTTTTCCCGTATCGTGGGGGAAACCGGCCAGGTAGTGCTGGCCGACATCAACGATTCCATGCTCAAGGTGGGACGGGACAAGCTGCGTAATATGGGCCTGGGCAGTAACATCGCCTATGTACAGGCCAATGCCGAACAACTGCCTTTCCCCGATAACCATTTCGATCTGATCACCATCGCCTTCGGTCTGCGCAATGTCACCGACAAGGACAAGGCGCTGGCCTCCATGCAGCGGGTGCTCAAGCCTGGCGGTCGCCTGTTGGTGCTGGAGTTTTCCAAGCCCCAGCACGAAGTGATGAACAAGCTGTACGATTTCTATTCCTTTAACATTCTGCCGAAGATGGGTGCCCTGGTGGCGAAAGACAGCGACAGCTACCAGTACCTGGCCGAGTCCATCCGCATGCATCCGGATCAGGAAACCCTGAAAGCCATGATGGAACAGGCCGGCTTCGAGCAGGTCGAGTATTTCAACCTGACCGACGGCATAGTGGCACTGCATCGCGGGTTCAAGTTCTGATGAAGGATCTGCTGCTCCCCCTGTTGAATGGTTCTCTGGAGAAGGTGTTTAACCGCGTTATCCTGCAGGATGCCGAGCGGCGTCGAAAGATGCTGCCGCTGCAGGGCAAGGTGCTGCAACTGACGGTGCACGAGATTGCCAGTGGTTTTCTGCTGTTCTCCGGGGATCGCCTGGAAATATTAGGACACTACGAAGGACAGCCGGACAGCCACCTGAGCCTGTCCCTCAATGCCCTTGGACTGCTGAAAGACAAGGGCCTGCTGATGCAATATATCCGGGACGGGCGCCTGGATCTGGAAGGTGATCCCCAACCCTGGCAGGATCTGGCTGCCCTGCTCAAGGAGCCGGCCATCGATCTGGAGTCCATGCTGGTGCCCTATACCGGAGATGTTCTGGCACATTTGCTGTGCCGGCATGGCAGGGAGCTGAGAGCCGGCGTCGAGCAGCGCCTGACGGGGGCCCGGGGCTACCTGGGGGACTACCTGCGCGAGGAAGCCCGCCTGGCGGTGGGGCCCCTTGAGCTGGCCGATTTTAATGACGAAGTGGCGGAACTGAACAAGCGGCTAATCCGCCTGCAGGGACGGCTGGCGACACTGGCAGACAAGGTGGTCCATTCATGAGAAAGCTGCGGGAACTGCTCCGCCTCTATCAGATAGGCAAGACCCTGTTCGACTACGGACTGGACGAACTGATCCCGGTTCGGCTGCAGGTCTGGCCGGCACGGCTTGCCCGTCGGAGCCTGTTCTGGCTGAAGAACCGGCATCCGGATCTGTCCCGGGGTAAACGCATCCGCCTGGCCTTGGAAAGTCTGGGACCGGTGTTCATCAAGTTCGGGCAGATGCTCTCCACCCGTCGGGATCTGCTGCCGCCGGATATCGCCGAAGAGCTCGCCCTGCTACAGGATCGGGTGCCGCCCTTCGATGGCGTCCTGGCCCGGCGGCAGATCGAGGCGAGCCTGCAGCACCCCATAGAAGCGCTGTTCGATGACTTTGATGAAAGGCCCCTGGCATCCGCCTCCATCGCCCAGGTGCACACCGCCCGACTGAAGACGGGGCAGGAAATCGTGATCAAGGTGATCCGCCCGAGCATAGAGAAGGTCATCGAAGCGGATGTCAGCCTGATGCATTCCATGGCGACCCTGATTGCCCGGCTGGTACCTGAGCGCAGTAACCGGTTACGGCCGGTCGAGGTGGTGGAAGAGTACCGTAAGACGCTGCTTGATGAGCTGAATCTGCTGCGTGAAGCGGCCAACGCCATCCAGCTGCGCCGCAACTTCGAAGGTTCCCGGACCCTCTATGTGCCGGAGATCTATCCCAGTTATTGTCATGAAAACGTGCTGGTGATGGAGCGGATCTACGGGATTCCCGTGTCCGATATCGAGGCGCTGGAAGCCAACGGCACCGACATGAAGCTGCTGGCCGAGCGAGGGGTCGAAGTGTTCTTCACCCAGGTGTTCCGCGACAGCTTCTTCCATGCGGACATGCATCCGGGCAATATCTTCGTTTCCTACGAGCACCCGGAAGACCCACAGTGGATAGGCATCGACTGCGGCATAGTGGGTACCCTGAACCGGGACGACAAGCGTTACCTGGCGGAAAACTTCCTGGCCTTCTTCAACCGGGACTATCGCAAGGTGGCCGAGCTGCACGTGGAGTCGGGTTGGGTGCCGGCAGACACCAAGGTGGAGGAATTCGAGTCGGCCATCCGTACCGTGCTGGAGCCTATCTTCGAAAAGCCCCTGTCAGAGATCTCCTTCGGCCATGTGCTGGTTAACCTGTTCAATACCGCCCGTCGTTTCAACATGGCGGTACAGCCGCAACTGGTACTGTTGCAGAAGACGTTGCTCTATGTGGAAGGGGTTGGCCGCCAGCTCTATCCGCAGCTGGACCTGTGGAAAACGGCCAAGCCTTTCCTGGAAGACTGGATGCAGCAGCAGGTGGGCTACAAGGCGGTGATTAACGCGGTGAGGGAGAAGGCGCCCTTCTGGGCCGAGAAGCTGCCCGATCTGCCGGAGCTGGTCTACGACGCCCTGCGCCAGGCCAAGCTGCAGCAACGGCAGGTGCAGGGGATCTACGATCAGTATGCCCGTCACGACAAGGGGCAGGGGCAGGGGCGCTTCCTGTTGGCGATGGGGGCCTCTCTGCTGTTGGCCAGCACCTTGCTGCTGGGGATGGAGAAAACCCAATGGGCCATGTCTGGTCTCGTGCTGACTTTGGTTGTATGGTTGCTGGGATGGCGGCGGATCAGCATACGTTAGTTTGATCTGGACTCGATTCTTTGTCATCAAGCAGAGATATAATCGTTTTTATTGTTTTCATTCTGTATAGGAAAGTGCGTTATGGGCGGAATCAGTATTTGGCAATTGCTTATCGTGGTGTTGATCGTGGTGCTGCTGTTTGGTACCAAAAAACTGCGTGGCCTGGGTTCGGATCTGGGCTCGGCGGTAAAAGGCTTCAAGAAGGCGATGACCGACGAAGAGCAGGGCAAGAAGGATGCCGACTTTGAGCAGCAGAAACTGGCCGACAAGAAAGAGTCGGATGACTCCCTTAATCAGAAAGACCAGGATAAAGCCAAAGACAAAGATCGGGTGTAATCATGTTCGACATCGGTTTCTGGGAGCTGGTTGTGATTTCCGTGGTCGGGTTGCTGGTGCTGGGGCCAGAGCGTTTGCCGGTGGCCATCAGGACCGTATCCCGGCTGTTTAAAACCGTGCGTGATACGGCCAACGCGGTCAAGACCGAACTGGCCCAGGAACTGAAGATGGAAGAGCTGCACCGGGATCTGAAAAAGGCCGAGCAGCTCGGCATGAAGGATCTGAGCCCCGAGCTCAAGCAGTCCATCGATCAACTGAAAGATGCCGCCGCCTCGGTCAATCGCCCCTACGACAAGACTGGCGGCAACAGTCCCCACGCGGAGCCGGCAAAGCCGGCATCAAACGAGCCCCAGGATAAAACCTAAATGAGTCAAGCACAGCAGCCGCTGATCAGCCACCTGGTGGAGCTGAGAGGCCGCCTACTCCGCGCTTTTGCTGCCATCCTGCTGGTATTTCTGGCCCTGGTCTATTTTGCCAACGATATTTACAGCATACTGGCCGAGCCGCTGTTGAAGCAGTTGCCGGAAGGTGCCAGCATGATTGCCACCGGCGTGGCGACCCCCTTTCTGACCCCGCTGAAGCTGACCCTGATCGTGTCATTCTTCGCGGCCATTCCCTATGTGCTGTACCAGGTTTGGGCCTTTGTCGCCCCGGGCTTGTACAAGCACGAAAAACGGCTGATCGCCCCCCTGGTGTTTTCCAGCGCCCTGCTGTTTTATGCCGGCGCCGCCTTCGCCTATTTCGTGGTGTTTCCCCTGGCTTTCGGCTTCTTCACCAAGATGGCGCCCGAAGGGGTGACCATAGCGACCGATATCGCCAGCTACCTGGATTTCGTGCTCGGCCTCTTCGTGGCCTTCGGCATCGCCTTCGAAATCCCCATCGCCACCATACTGCTGTGCTGGACCGGGGTGACCACGCCGAAGGATCTGGTGGCCAAGCGGCCCTATGTGATCGTCATCGTGTTTATCGTCGGCATGCTGCTGACACCGCCGGATGTGATCTCCCAGACCCTGCTGGCCATTCCCATGTGGCTGCTGTTTGAAGTGGGGGTTTTCTTTGCCCGCTTCTATGTCCGGCAGGAGGACGGTGACGAGGAGCAGGATCAGGCGCCATGATCGACATCGGGGTCAACCTGACCAGCAGTCAGTTCGATGTGGACCGACCTGAGGTCGTGGCCCGCGCCAGAGCGGCGGGCGTCACGGCGCTGATCCTCACCGGTACCAATCTGGAGGAAAGCCGGGCCGTGGCCGACTATGCCGCCGGTCAGCCCGGCTTCTGTCATGCCACCGCCGGCATTCATCCCCACGACGCCAACACTTTCGATGACCAGAGCCTGCGCGAACTGGAGCGGCTGGCAGCCCTGCCCCAGGTGGTGGCCATCGGCGAGTGCGGTCTCGACTACAACCGGGATTTCTCGCCCCGTCCCCAACAGGATGCGGCCTTCGAAGCCCAGTTGTCCCTGGCCGCCGAGCTGCAGCTGCCGGTGTTCATGCATTGCCGGGATGCTCATCAACGTTTTATCGAGATACTGGCCCCCTGGCGCGATCGCCTGCCTGCCGCGGTGCTGCACTGCTTTACCGGCACCGAGGCGGAGCTGCACGACTGCCTGGCGCTGGATCTGCATATCGGCATCACCGGCTGGATCTGCGACGAGCGCCGTGGCCGGGAACTGCAGCAACTGGTGCGCCAGATCCCGGCCGAACGGCTGATGGTGGAAACCGACAGTCCCTACCTGATCCCGCGGGACCTGTTGCCCAGGCCGGCTTCCCGGCGCAACGAGCCCGCCTATTTGCCCCATATCGTCCGGCGCATCGCCGAGTGCCGGGGCGACGACCCCCATGCCCTGATCGCCGCCGTCACGGCGACCAGCCGCGCCTTTTTCCGCATAGAGGAGCAGTCATGACCGAACAAGTTTTTGGCGGTTTTCCCAACCGTCGCCTGCGTCGCGTGCGCAAGCACGACTTCAGCCGCCGGCTGGTGCGCGAGCATCGCCTGACCGTGGACGATCTGATCTACCCGGTGTTCGTGCTGCCCGGCTTCCAGCGCCGCGAGGCGGTGCCTTCCATGCCGGGGGTGGAGCGCCTGTCCATCGACCTGTTGCTGGAGGAGGCGGCCGAACTGGTGCAACTCGGGATTCCACTGATCGCCCTGTTTCCGGTGGTCAATGCCAGCCAGAAATCCCTGCTGGCGGAAGAGGCCTACAATCCGGACGGCCTGGCCCAGGAGGCGGTGCGGGCGCTGAAGGAAGCCTTCCCGGAGCTGGGGGTGATGACCGACGTGGCCCTGGATCCCTTCACCACCCATGGCCAGGACGGCATCATCGATGAACAGGGCTACGTCCTCAACGACATCACCACCGAGGTGCTGGTCAAGCAGGCCCTGAGCCATGCCGAAGCCGGTGCCGACATAGTGGCGCCGTCCGACATGATGGACGGCCGCATCGGCGCCATCCGCCAGGCGCTGGAAGAGACCGGTTTTATCAATACCCAGATCATGGCCTACTCCGCCAAGTACGCCTCCAGCTATTATGGCCCCTTCCGTGACGCGGTCGGTTCGGCGGCCAACCTCAAGGGCGGCAACAAGGCCACCTACCAGATGGATCCGGCCAACGGCGACGAAGCCCTGCAGGAAGTGGCGCTGGACATCCGGGAAGGCGCCGACATGGTGATGGTGAAGCCGGGCATGCCTTACCTGGACGTGGTTCGCCGGGTCAAGGATCAGTTCGGGGTGCCCACCTTCGCCTACCAGGTCAGCGGCGAATATGCCATGCACATGGCCGCCATCCAGAATGGTTGGCTGAAGGAGCGGGAAACCATCATGGAATCCCTGCTGTGCTTCAAACGCGCCGGGGCCGACGGCATCCTCACCTACTTCGCCAAGCGGGTCGCCACCTGGCTGAAAGACGAGAAATAAAATGAAGGCGCCATTCGGCGCCTTTTTTATGCTTCGATAATCTCCAGTGGCCAGCCTTGTTCAGTCTGACGCCTGGCTTCCTGGCGCAGCTCGCTGGCGCGCAGGTGGTGTCGGCGGCTCCAGCCGGACGGCAGGGTGAGAGTCATACGGGAGCCGTTCCCTTCCAGCCGAAACTCGGGCACTGTGCCCCGGGTGCGGCGCAGGCAGAGGATGATGGCCAGTCGCAGCAGCCGGGCCAGCAGTATGGCCTGGTCGGTGTCGACGGCGCTCTGCTGGGCCAAGGGTTCCGGCTTGAATTCGTCCCGCTGGTTGAGCAACAGGGCGGCCAGCAGCTGTTTCTGCGCCGGGGTGAAGCCGGGCAGGTCGATATGGCTGATGATATAGGCGGCATGTTCGGGCGCCCGCTTGTATTCGATGCACAGTCCCAGCTCGTAGAGCAGGGCGGCCCAGCCCAGCATGGGGGCCAGCAATGCCGGCTCAGGGGAAACCTGCTCCAGGGCACGAAGCGCCGTCTTCCTGACCCGCTCACCCTGGGGGCGATCCAGCTGGTAGCGGGCGATCAGGCTGTCGGCGGTTCTTTCCTGGGCGTCGCACTCCTGGCGCCGGCCCAGCATGCCGTAAACCAGGCCTTCGCGCAGGGCACCGCCGGCCAGCACCATGGTCTCTATCGCCAGGGTGTCGAACAGGGCGATCAGTATGGCGAGCCCCGAGGGGAACACCGGTATCCGCTCCGGCTGCAGCCCGGGCAGTTGCAGTCGTTTGAGATGGCCGCAGGCCATCACCTGTTGCTGTAGTTGGCGCAGCTTGGCCAGGGTGATCTGCTCGTTTTCCCCCTGGCTGACCATGATCTCCTGAATGGCCTGCACCGTGCCGGAAGCGCCGATGCAGCCCTGCCAGCCCAGCTTGAGGTAGGCGGCGGCCACCGGCGCCAGCGTCTGCTGGGCGGCGGTGATGGCCTGGTCGAAGTGGTGGGCGGACAGCTCACCATCGGCAAAGTGATGCTTGAGCCAGGTGACACAGCCCATGTCCAGGCTGTGCAGCAGCTGCGGGCTGGTACTTTCCCCGATGATCAGCTCGGTGCTGGCGCCGCCGATATCGATCACCAGCCGCCGACCGGTGCCGGAAGACGTCCAGGCCACGCCCTGATAGATGGTGGCCGCCTCTTCCTCGCCGGAGATGATGTTGATGGGATGGCCGAGGATAGCCTCGGCCCGCTCGATAAAGACGGCGATATTGCGGGCAAGACGCAGAGTGGCGGTGCCGACGATACGGATGTGCTCGGGGGGAATATCCTGCAACTGCTCGGCGAACAGCCGAAGGCAGTCCCAGCCTCGCTGCATGGCGGCGGCGTCGAGGCTGCCATCCGGCTGCAGGCCGGCGGCCAGCCGCACCTTGCGCTTGACCTTGGCCAGGGTGCGGCTGGCGCCTTTCACGTCGTGCACCACCAGCATGTGGAAGCTGTTGGAACCCAGATCAATGGCGGCGTACAGAGCGGGGTTTTTCACCGGTGCTCAGCTCCGGGCACCCTGAGGGCGCCGGCGCCGGTTATTGCCGCCGGGGCGGCGTTGGCCACCGCCACTGCCCTGGCGCTCACGCAGGCTGCGGTTGGCCGCCGCCCTGTGGTGATGAATTCGCTTGGGCGGGGTGACGTCATCGAGCAGGGCTTCCTGATCATACTTGCTGACCGGGATCTCGTGCTCGATATAGGCCTCCACCGCCGGCAGGTTGAATACGTATTCCTCGCAGGCAAAGCTGATGGAGTGGCCGCTGGCGCCGGCCCGACCGGTGCGGCCGATACGGTGTACGTAGTCTTCCGCGTCGTCGGGCAGGTCGTAGTTGAACACATGGGTGACGTCGGGAATGTGCAGGCCGCGGGCCGCCACATCGGTGGCCACCAGGACGTCGAGTACGCCAGTAGTGAATTCTTCCAGTATCTTCAGCCGCTTCTTCTGGGGTACGTCACCGGTGAGCAGGCCTACCCGGTGGCCGTCGGCCTTCAGCCAGGCATAGACTTCCTCGCAGCTGTGCTTGGTGTTGGCGAAGACGATGGCCTTGTCGGGCCACTCCTCCTCCATCAGGCTGAGCAGCAGCAGCATCTTGTCTTCCTGGGCCGGGTAGAACAGCTCTTCCTGAATACGGATGCCGGTCTTGCGCTCCGGCTCGATCTGCACATGCTCGGGGCTGTTCATGTGTTCATAGGCCAGCTCCTGTACCCGCAGCGACAGGGTGGCGGAAAACAGCATGTTCTGGCGCTGGGAGGCCGATGGCATGCGGCGGAACAGGTAGCGGATGTCCTTGATAAAACCCAGATCGAACATGCGGTCCGCTTCGTCCAGCACCACCACCTGGATGGCACCCAGATCGATCACCCGCTGCTTGAGGAAGTCGATGATGCGGCCCGTGGTACCGATCAGAATGTCGACACCGGCTTCCAGCACCTGCACCTGCTTCTCGTAGCCCTCGCCACCGTAGGCCAGTCCCAGCTTGAGACCGGTACTGTCGCTCAGGGTGTCGGCGTCGTTGTAGATCTGCACCGCCAACTCGCGGGTGGGAGCCATGATGATGGCCCTGGGCTGGTTCTGCTGGCGCGCCTCGGGGGCGGGGGTGGTAAGCAGATGGTTGAAGGTGGCGGCGAGGAAGGCGATGGTTTTTCCGGTACCCGTCTGGGCTTGTCCGGCGATATCCTTGCCTGCCAGTAAATAGGGGAGCGACAACGCCTGGATGGGCGTGCAGTGATGAAATCCCTTTGCTTCCAGTCCGGCCAGCACCTCGGGTAGCAGGCCCAACTGGGCGAATTTGACGTCTGTTAAGTGTGTTTTGCTCATAGCGCTCAGAATATCAGGTTAGGCTTGCAATAATAAACAGGATCATTTGAAATAGGGCAACTAAATTGCCCCGGCGTTTTCTGTGGCGGGGCCGAACAACTGACTGGAGTTGGAGATGAGTGACAAAATTGTTCAGCTGACCGATGCCAGCTTCGATGCTGATGTGATCAAGGCCGATGGCCCGGTCCTGGTAGATTTCTGGGCTGAATGGTGTGGTCCCTGCAAGATGATCGCCCCCATCCTGGATGAGGTGGCCGGTGAATACGAAGGCAAGGTCACCGTGGCCAAGCTGAATATCGACCAGAATGCAGATACTCCGCCCAAGTTCGGTATTCGTGGCATTCCCACCCTGCTGCTGTTCAAGAATGGCGAAGTGGCGGCGACCAAGGTAGGCGCCTTGTCCAAGACTCAATTGAAAGAGTTTCTGGACGCCAACCTGTAATGGTGAATGCAAGGGGTGCGCAAGGCGCCCCTTGTGGTTTTTGCTAGACGCTTCCCCGTTTTGGTGCTAGTTTATTGGTCGTTTGCTAGCCTATTTGTGCCCTAGGGCTCTCCGAATTCAAGCATCAATCCAGCAGACTTTTCTGTCCGTTTAACATTCCTGGTTGATAGAAACTCACCACTATGAATCTTACTGAACTCAAGAATACCCCTGTATCTGAGCTGATAAAGCTTGGGGAAGACATGGGGCTGGAAAACCTCGCCCGGCTGCGCAAGCAGGACATCATCTTTGCCATCCTCAAGGCCCATGCCAAAAGTGGTGAGGACATCTACGGCGACGGCGTGCTGGAAATCCTGCAGGACGGCTTCGGCTTTTTGCGCAGCGCCGATTCTTCCTACCTGGCCGGTCCCGACGATATCTATGTTTCTCCCAGCCAGATCCGTCGCTTCAACCTGCGCACCGGCGACACCATCTCCGGCAAGATCCGGCCGCCGAAGGAAGGAGAACGCTATTTCGCCCTGCTCAAGATTGGTGAAGTCAACTACGACAGGCCCGAAAACTCCCGCAACAAGATCCTGTTCGAAAACCTGACTCCCCTGCATGCCAATGAGCGCATGAAGATGGAGCGGGGCAACGGCTCCACCGAAGACATCACCGCCCGGGTACTGGATCTGGCCTCTCCCATCGGCAAGGGCCAGCGGGGCCTGATAGTGGCGCCGCCCAAGGCCGGTAAGACCATGCTGCTGCAGAACATCGCCCAGAGCATCACCTACAACCACCCGGAGTGTACCCTGATCGTGCTGCTGATCGACGAGCGGCCGGAAGAGGTGACCGAGATGCAGCGGATGGTGAAGGGCGAAGTGATCGCTTCCACCTTCGACGAGCCGGCGGCCCGTCACGTGCAGGTAGCCGACATGGTGATCGAAAAGGCCAAACGCCTGGTCGAACACAAGAAGGACGTGGTGATCCTGCTCGACTCCATCACCCGCCTGGCCCGGGCCTACAACACTGTGGTGCCTTCCTCCGGCAAGGTGTTGACCGGCGGCGTGGACGCCAACGCCCTGCACCGACCCAAGCGCTTCTTCGGCGCCGCCCGTAACGTAGAGGAAGGCGGCAGCCTGACCATCATCGCCACCGCCCTGGTGGAAACCGGCTCCAAGATGGACGACGTCATCTACGAGGAGTTCAAGGGCACCGGCAACATGGAGCTGCACCTGTCGCGCAAGATCGCCGAGAAGCGGGTCTATCCGGCCATCGACATCACCCGTTCAGGTACCCGCCGGGAAGAGCTGCTCACCACTCCGGACGAGCTGCAGAAGATGTGGATACTGCGCAAGATCGTGCATCCCATGGGCGAGATCGATGGCATCGAGTTCCTCATCGACAAGCTGGCCATGACCAAGACCAACGACGAGTTCTTCGAAGCCATGAAACGGCAGCAGAAGTAAGCCCTTGTCCCCTGAAAAAACCGCGGCCCGACCGCGGTTTTTTGTGGGCGATACAAGCCCGCCCTAACCGGGTATAATCCCCGCCGCCACTCGATACACTCGGAACAAACCCATGAAATATAAGGATTTGCGAGACTTTATCGCGCAACTCGAAGCCCAGGGCGAACTCAAGCGCATCCGGCACGAAATCGATCCCTATCTGGAGATGACCGAGATCTGCGACCGCACCCTCAAGGCCGGCGGTCCGGCGCTGCTGTTCGAAAACCCCAAGGGTTTCGACATGCCGGTATTGGGCAACCTGTTCGGCACACCCAGGCGAGTGGCCATGGGCATGGGCCAGCAGGACGTGGCCGCCCTGCGCGATGTGGGCCGCTGGCTGTCCTACCTGAAGGAGCCGGAGCCGCCGAAGGGGCTGAAGGAGCTGATGGAAAAGCTGCCCATCTTCAAGCAGGTACTGAACATGCCGGTCAAGCGGCTGAAACAGGCACCTTGCCAGGAAGTGATCCAGGAAGGCGACCAGGTCGACCTGACCCGGCTGCCGATCCAGCACTGCTGGCCCGGCGACGCGGCGCCCCTGATCACCTGGGGCCTGACCATCACCCGCGGCCCCTACAAGAAACGCCAGAATTTAGGCATCTATCGCCAGCAACTGCTGGGCAGGAACAAGGTGATCATGCGCTGGCTCAGCCATCGCGGCGGGGCGCTGGATTTCCGCGAGTGGCAAGAGGCCAACCCGGGCCGGCCCTACCCGGTGGCGGTGGCCCTGGGGGCCGATCCGGCCACCATCCTCGGCGCCGTGACCCCGGTGCCCGATACCCTGTCGGAATACGCCTTCGCGGGCCTGCTGCGGGGCAGCCGTACCGAGGTGGTGAAATGCATCGGCAGCGATCTGGAAGTCCCCGCCAGCGCCGAGATCGTGCTCGAAGGCCATATCTATCCGGACGAGAACGCCCCGGAAGGGCCCTACGGCGACCACACCGGCTATTACAACGAAATCGACGAGTTTCCGGTGTTCACGGTGGAGCGCATCACTCGGCGCAGCGACGCCATCTACCACTCCACCTATACCGGTCGCCCGCCCGATGAGCCGGCGGTGCTGGGCGTGGCACTGAACGAGGTGTTCGTGCCCATACTGCAGAAGCAGTTTCCGGAGATCGTGGACTTCTACCTGCCGCCGGAAGGCTGCTCCTACCGCATGGCGGTGGTGACCATGAAAAAACGCTACCCCGGCCATGCCAAACGTGTCATGCTGGGCGTTTGGTCGTTTTTACGACAATTCATGTATACCAAGTTCGTTATCGTGTGCGACGATGACATCAATGCCAGAGACTGGAAAGACGTGATCTGGGCCATTACGACCCGAATGGACCCGGCGCGGGATACCACATTGATCGAGCACACCCCCATCGACTATCTGGACTTCGCCTCGCCGGTCTCCGGCCTGGGTTCCAAGATGGGCCTGGATGCCACCAACAAGTGGCCGGGTGAAACCGACCGGGAATGGGGTGAGCCCATAGTGATGACGGACGACGTAAAACAAAGGGTCGATGCGCTATGGGATCAACTCGGGATCCTGGATGCGAGTGCCGAACAGAGTGAGACCAAAGGATAGTCATGCAGAAAGTAACATGTAGTGTAGAAGCCCTGGAAGAAATGGCCGACACCCTCTGGTATGTGCGGCTTAAACCCGCACATACCGTCGATTTTCAACCCGGCCAGTACCTGCTGGTGGTGATGGCGGACGACGACAAGCGCCCCTTTTCCATCGCCAACATGCCCAATGAGCAAGGGACCCTGGAGCTGCATATCGGCGCCTCCCCCGACAACAGCTATGCCATGCAGGTATTGAAGCGGATGCAGGAGCAGGGCCAGATCGAAGTGCAACTGCCGGCGGGCAAGGCCTACCTGCGCGCCGAGTCCCGCCATCCGGTGATCCTGATGGCGGGCGGCACCGGTTTCGCCTATACCCGCGCCATTCTGCAGAAGATGCTGGCGAATGGGCTGCACAAGCCGGTGTTCCTGTACTGGGGCGTGCGTTTCGAGGATCATCTCTATGCCGACGCGGAAATGAAGACCTGGGCCGCCGAGCACAAGGAGCTGACCTATGTGCCCGTGGTGCAGAACGGCAACGAACACTGGCAGGGCCGCAGTGGCCTGGTGCACGAAGCCATCATGGAGGACTTTCCCAGCCTGACCGGTTACGACATCTATGTGGCGGGCCGCTTCGAGATGGCGGGGGTGGCACGGGAAGCCTTCAAGGAAAAAGGGGTGGACGCCGAGCGGCTGTTCGGGGACGCCTACGAGTTTATCTGATGTTCAGGACCGGGCAGGGGATTCCCGGTCTTCGTCACAGCAAGGGGCCAAGTTCAGGTTGCGGATGGCATCCATCGCCAGCTCGAACCGGCCCTCCTGGCACAGGCCCAGCAGGCCGCCCTGTTCATAGGCCGCGAGGGCGGCCTGCAGGCAGGCCTGGCGGATGTGCTCCGCCTCAGAGCTGTTCATCCCGGCCTTCGGCCAGCTGACGCTCGAGCTGGGCCAGCTTGGCTTCCATTTCGTTCAGTTTTTCCCGGGTGCGCAACAGCACCTTGGTCTGCACGTCGAATTCCTCCCGGGTCACCATGTCCAGCTTGCCCAGTTGCGCCTGCAGTACGGTGCGGATGCGTTTTTCCGCTTCCTCGCCCATGTTCTTCAGCCCGGCGGGCAGGTTGCTTTGGATCTGTTTGGCGATCTCTTCCAGTTTTTTCGGGTCCAGCATGGTCGCTCTCCTTAAGGTATTGACGCTATTGTAACCCAATCACCGGGGCAATGGGGATCAGGGATTGGCCAACTGCAGGGCAATCTGGCGGAAGGCCTGGATCAGCGGATCCTCCAGCCGCTTCTTCAGCAGGCAGACCCCCACCTCGAAGGGCTTGAAATCCGGCGTCACCTCCAGCCGGCGGATCTTGTCGGCCATGGGGCTGTGCTCTATTACCGCCGTGGGCACCAGGGCGATGCCGCAGCCCAGGGCTACCATGCCGACGATGGCCTCGTTGCCGGCCACTTCCGCGTAGATGTGGGGGCTGATGCCCTTGTTGCGAAACCATTGGTTGGTACGTTTGCGGGCCACTCCCTGCTCCGGCAGAATTACCGGGATCTGGCTCCAGTCGGCGCTGGCCTGCTGCAGCAGATCGTTGGCTCGGCAGGGGATGCGCGGGGCGATGAACACCAGGGGCACCGTCTGCAGCTTGATGAAGTCGAGCTTGGCGGGCAGGGCGTCGGGGCGGGCGCCGATGGCCAGATCCGACTCGTCGTGCAGTACCTTGTCGATGGCCAGCGCCGGGTCCCCGGTTTCCAGCCGCAGTTCCAGCTGGGGGTAGCGGGTGCGAAAGCGCGCCAATATGTCGGGCAGCAGGAAGTAGCTGGCGGTGACCGAGCAGAACAGCCGCAACCGCCCCTGCAAGGGGCTCTCACTGTGCCTGAGCTGCTCCCGCATGCTCTGCCAGTCGGACAACCAGCCCTGGGCGAACTGCTGCAGCTGCTGGCCGGCGGGAGTCAGGGTGACGCTGCGGTTGTCCCGGTCCAGCAGCTCGCAGCCCAGCTCCTGCTCCAGCCGTTGTATCGCCCGGCTCAGGGTGGAGGGGCTGACCGCCATGGCGTCGGCGGTACGGCCGAAGTGCAGGCTCTGGCTCAGGTGGAGGAACAGTTCCAGGTTGCGGATATCCATCACATTGCACCAAATGAAATACTCTGTTTCGAATATATCATTTCAAGCAATGAAAAGCCTGGGGTATAGTGACTGCCGTCGTCACCGCCGGGCGGTGCAGGAATTCAAGTTAAACGGATTAATTGGAGCAAAAGGTCATGGCTAACTATTTCAACACCCTGAACCTGCGTCAGCAGCTCGAGCAGCTGGGCAAGTGCCGTTTCATGAACCGCGAAGAATTCGCCGATGGTTGCAACTACCTGAAAGGCAAGAAAGTGGTCATCGTCGGTTGTGGCGCCCAGGGCCTGAACCAGGGTCTGAACATGCGCGACTCCGGCCTGGACGTGTCCTACGCCCTGCGTGCCGAAGCCATCGCCGAAAAACGCAAGTCTTTCCAGCAGGCCACCGAAAACGGTTTCAAGGTGGGCACCTATGAAGAGCTGATCCCCACCGCCGATCTGGTGATGAACCTGACTCCGGACAAGCAGCACACCTCCGCCGTCAACGCCGTGATGCCGCTGATGAAAGACGGTGCCGCCCTGGGCTACTCCCACGGCTTCAACATCGTGGAAGAAGGCATGCAGATCCGCAAGGACATCACGGTGGTGATGGTCGCACCCAAGTGCCCGGGTACCGAAGTTCGCGAAGAATACAAGCGCGGTTTCGGCGTACCCACCCTGATCGCCGTTCACCCTGAGAACGATCCCCAGGGTGAAGGCCTGGCCATCGCCAAGGCCTGGGCCTCGGCCACCGGCGGTGACCGTGCCGGTGTGCTCGAGTCTTCCTTCGTTGCCGAAGTAAAATCCGACCTGATGGGCGAGCAGACCATCCTGTGCGGCATGCTGCAGGCCGGCGCCATCGTCTGCCACGAGAAGATGGTGGCCGAGGGCATCGACGCCGGTTACGCCGGCAAGCTGATCCAGTTCGGCTGGGAAACCATCACCGAAGCCCTGAAGCAGGGCGGCATCACCAACATGATGGATCGTCTGTCCAACCCGGCCAAGATCAAGGCCTTCGATCTGGCCGACGAGCTGAAGGAGCTGATGCGCCCGCTGTTCAACAAGCACATGGACGACATCATCGAAGGCCATTTCTCCGCCGGCATGATGGCCGACTGGGCCAACGACGATCACGATCTGCTGACCTGGCGTGAAGAAACCGCCGGTACCAGCTTCGAGCAGTACCCGGCCACCGACGTGGTGATCGGCGAGCAGGAATACTTCGACAACGGCATCCTGCTGGTAGCCATGGTCAAGGCCGGCGTCGAGCTGGCGTTCGAAGCCATGACCGCTTCCGGCATCATCGACGAGTCCGCCTACTACGAGTCACTGCACGAGCTGCCGCTGATCGCCAACACCGTGGCGCGCAAGCGTCTGTACGAGATGAACGTGGTGATCTCCGACACCGCCGAGTACGGCAACTACCTGTTTGCCAACGCCGCGGTACCGTTGCTGCGCGAGAAGTTCATGCCCAAGGTGGGTACCGACGTCATCGGCAAGACCATCCAGGTTGAGTCCAACTCCGTCGACAACCGTCGCCTGATCGAGGTCAACGAGGCCATCCGTCACCACCCGGTCGAGATCATCGGCAAGACCCTGCGTTCCTACATGACCGACATGAAGAACATCGCCGTCGGCGGCTGAACCGGATAATAAACAGAGCGGTAACAACGGGAGGCTTCGGCCTCCCTTTTTGTTTGCACAATGGTGAGGAGTGAGGGGGCAGGCGTGAGGGGATCCATTATGCACCGGCGCAGCTCTCCTCATCCCTCACCTTTCACTCCTCACGGAGAGCGGGCTTGATATAATGCCCGCTTAACCAAGGGGAGCAGAAGATGAGTTTTGACGAGCGTTTTGGTGGTATCGCCCGACTGTACGGCGCCGAGAGCCTGGCCCGTTTCGCGGCGGCCCGGGTATGCGTGATCGGCATCGGCGGCGTGGGGTCCTGGGCGGCGGAGGCGCTGGCGCGCTCCGGCATCGGCGGGCTCACCCTGATCGACATGGACGATATCTGCATCACCAACACCAATCGCCAGATCCATGCCCTGTCCAACCGGGTCGGGGCCGAGAAGACCGCCGCCATGGCCGAGCGGATCGCCCTGATCAACCCGGACTGCGAGGTGAGGGTGGTGGACGACTTTATCGGCCCGGACAACCTGGAACAGCACCTGCTGGCGGGATTCGACTATGTGCTGGACGCCATCGACTCGGTCAGGGCCAAGGCGGCGCTGATCGCCTTCTGCAAGCGCAACAAGATCCCGGTGATCACCGCCGGTGGCGCCGGCGGCCAGATCGATCCCAGCCAGATCCAGCTGAGTGATCTCAGCAAGACCATCCAGGATCCCCTGGCCGCCAAGGTACGTGGCGAGTTGCGCCGCAATTACCAGTTCAGCAAGAACCCCAAGCGCAAGTTCGGGGTGGACTGCGTCTTCTCCACCGAGCAGCCCCGTTACCCCGACGGAAGCGGCGGCATCTGCCGCAGCAAGCAGCAGTCGGACGGCACCATGAAGATGGACTGTGCCTCCGGTTTCGGCGCCGTCACCCATATCACCGCCACCTTCGGCTTCTTTATGGTCGGCCGGATACTGGCCAGGCTTGCTTCGCAAGCAGTCGTAAGTGAGAAGCCGGAAGCTGGAAGTTAAGGGCGCCTCCGGCGGCTCATCCCCTGGTCACCAGCTTTTGTTGGCTTTTGATGAGATGTGGACCATCGGCCAAAGGGCATATTCCAGCTTCTAGCTTCTAGCTTCTAGCTTCTAGCTTCTAGCTTCCGGCCTTGGTTTTAATCGCCTCCACCACGGCCCGCAGGCCGTTGCCCCGAGAGGGGCTCAGGTGGGACAACAGTTGCAGCTCCTCGAAGTAGGCCTCCATGTCGAAGGCCGCGATGTCGGCGGCGGTCTTGTTGTTGAGCGCCGCCAGCACCACCGCCATCAACCCCTTGACGATGCGGGCGTCCGAGTCGCAGTGCAGCTGCCAGCGGCCCAGGGCGTCCTGTCCGGCCATCAACCAGGCCTGGCTTTCGCAGCCGTGGATGGCGTTGGCCTCGGCTCTGGCCTCCGGCGGCAGCGGCGGCAGTTGTTTGGCCAGCTTTATCAATTGTTTGTAGCGGGCTTCCCAGCCGGGGGCGGCGGCGAAGAGGGTGCGGATATCCTGGTCGGTGATGGCGGTGCCGAAGGGGTGGTTCATCACAGCAGCTCCCGGGCTTTGTCGATGCCGGCCAGCAGGGCGGCGATATCGTCGTCGGTGTTGTAAAAGGCGAGGGAGGCGCGCACCGTGCCCTGGGGCAGGGCCAGCGCCTGCATCAGCGGCATGGCGCAGTGGTGGCCGGTGCGCACCGCTATGCCCTGCATGTCGAGCAGGGTGGCCAGATCCTGGGGGTGAACGTCGTCCATCACGAAGGAAACGGCACCGGCCCGGGGCCGACCGATCACCCGGATATCGGCCATGGCGCTTAGCCCGTCCACCAGCCGGCGCAGCAGGGCGTCTTCGTGGCGCAGCAGGGCGGCCCTGTCCTGCGCGGCCAGGTAATCCACCGCCGCTCCCAGGGCGATGGCGCCGGCGATATTGGGGGTGCCCGCCTCGAACTTGAACGGCGGCGCGTTGAAGGTAGTGGCCTCGAAGCTCACCGTTTTTATCATCTCGCCGCCGGTCTGCCAGGGCGGCATCCGCTCCAGCCATTCGCTCCGCCCGTAGAGCACGCCGATGCCGGTGGGGGCGAACATCTTGTGGCCGGAAAAGGCGTAGAAGTCGCAGCCGAGCACCTGCACGTCCACCGGGAAGTGGCCCACCGCCTGGGCGCCGTCCACCAGGGTAACGGCGCCCACGGCCTTGGCCAGGCGGACAAGCTCCGCCACCGGATTGACCTGGCCGAGGGCGTTGGAGACATGGCCGATGGCCAGCAGTTTGGTGCGCTCGCTGATAAGGGCCCCGGCGGCGTCCAGGTCCAGCTCGGCGCTTTCGCTAAGCGGAATGACTTTCAGCACGGCGCCGGTGGCCGCCGCCGCCTGCTGCCAGGGCACGATATTGGCGTGGTGCTCCAGGGTGCTGAGCAGGATCTCGTCCCCGGGCTGGAGGAAGTGGCGGCCAAGGCTGAAGGCCACCAGGTTGATGGCTTCGGTGGTGCCCCGGGTCCAGATGATTTCACGGGCCGAGGGGGCGTGGATAAAGCGCGCTACCT
The DNA here is from genome assembly GCF_052487945.1 of Zobellella sp. An-6. NCBI lineage: Bacteria > Pseudomonadati > Pseudomonadota > Gammaproteobacteria > Aeromonadales > Aeromonadaceae > Zobellella > Zobellella sp. An-6. The sequence continues at coordinate 360,041 of NZ_CP199259.1, forward strand.
TTTCCCGCGCCTGCTCGAAGGCGCGGGTGGCCTGGCCGCTCAGGGCGTGGGAGGCCCGGTGCACGTTGGCGTTGGTATCCCGGTAGTAGTGGTTGAGGGCGTCCAGCACCGGCTGCGGCTTCTGGGTGGTGGCGGCGTTGTCCAGATACACCAGGGGGTGGCCGTTGACGATTTGGGCCAGGGTGGGAAAGTCGCGTCTGAGTGCCTTGATGTCGGTCGCCATGATGTTGCCGGAAAAAGAAAAAACTGAGCGGATCATGAGCCAAAGCCGGGCCCATGACAAGGCGGCCTTCACCCGGAGGCGGTCTGTCGTTAAAATAGCCGGCCCTGTTCAGCCCCGCGGAGCTTTGATGAAACTCAACCCAGCCCAAGATGACGCCGTGCGCTATATTGCCGGGCCCTGCCTGGTGCTGGCCGGCGCCGGCAGCGGCAAGACCCGGGTGATCACCAACAAGATCGCCTACCTGGTGCGCCAGTGCGACTACAAGGCGCGCCATATCGCCGCCGTCACCTTCACCAACAAGGCGGCGCGGGAGATGAAGGAGCGGGTGGCCCAGACCCTGGGCAAGCACGAGGCCCGGGGGCTGATGGTGTCCACCTTCCATACCCTGGGGCTGGAGATCATCCGCCGCGAGCACAAGACCCTGGGGCTGAAGGCCGGCTTCTCCCTGTTCGACGACCAGGATCAGCTGGCGCTGATCCGGGAGCTGACCGAGCAGGAACTGGACAACGACAAGGACAAAATTTCCCGCCTGCTGTCCACCATCTCCAACTGGAAGAACGATCTGGTGCTGCCGGCGCGGGCGGCCCGGCTGGCCACGGATCCGGAAACCGTGCTGTTCGCCCAGTGCTACGAGCGCTACCAGCGGCAGATGAAGGCCTATAACGCCCTGGACTTCGACGATCTGATCCTGATGCCGACCCTGCTGCTCAAGACCAACGCCGAGGTGCGCGCTTACTGGCAGAGCAAGATCCGTTACCTCTTGGTGGACGAATACCAGGACACCAACACCAGCCAGTACGAGCTGGTCAAGCTGATTGCCGGCGAGCGGGCCCGCTTCACCGTGGTGGGGGACGATGATCAGTCCATCTATTCCTGGCGCGGGGCGCGGCCCCAGAACCTGGTGCTGCTGAAGGAGGACTACCCCAGCCTCAAGGTGATCAAGCTGGAGCAGAATTACCGCTCCCGGGGGCGCATCCTGCAGTGCGCCAACATCCTGATCGCCAACAACCCCCATGTGTTCGACAAGCAGCTGTTCTCGGAGATGGAATACGAGGCGCCGGTGCGGGTGCTGTTCGCCAAGCACGAGGAGCACGAGGCGGAGCGGGTGGTGGCCGAGATCATGGGCCACAAGTTTATGAATGGCAGCAAGTTCGGCGACTACGCCATCCTCTACCGGGGCAACCATCAGTCCCGGATGCTGGAAAAGGCGCTGATGACCAACCGCATCCCCTACAAGATCAGCGGCGGCACCTCTTTCTTCTCCCGCACCGAGATCAAGGACATCATGGCCTACCTGCGGCTGTTGGTGAACCCGGACGACGACAACGCCTTCCTGCGGGTGGTGAACACGCCGCGGCGGGAAATCGGGCCCACTACCCTCGAAAAGCTGGGCACCTACGCCAATCAGCGGGGAAAAAGCCTGTTCGCCGCCAGCTTCGAACTGGGCCTGGAGCAGCACCTCGGTGGCCGGGGGCTGGTGGCGGTGCGCGCCTTCTGCGACTGGCTGGTGCGCCGGGGCGACGAGGCGGCGCGCGGCAACGCGGTGGAGGCGGTGCGCGACATGATCAAGGACATCCACTACGAGGAGTGGTTGTACGAGAGCTCCCCCAGCCCGCGGGCGGCGGAGATGCGCATGCAGAACGTGTCCACCCTGTTCAAGTGGGTCAGCCAGATGCTGGAAGGCTCGGAACTGGACGACGCCATGACCCTGCCCCAGGTGGTCACCCGCCTGACCCTGCGCGACATGATGGAGCGGGGCGAGGAGGAGGACGACGGCGAGCAGGTACAGCTGATGACGCTGCATGCCTCCAAGGGCCTGGAGTTCCCCTTCGTGTTTATGGTGGGCATGGAGGAAGGGCTGCTGCCGCACCAGAGCAGCATCGACGAGGACAATATCGAGGAAGAGCGGCGCCTGGCCTATGTGGGCATCACCCGCGCCCAGCAGGCGCTCACCTTCACCCTATGCCGGGAGCGGCGCCAGTTCGGTGAAATGGTGCGGCCCGAGCCGAGCCGCTTCCTGCTCGAGCTGCCCCAGCAGGATCTGGACTGGGAGCACAACCGCAAGCCGCCGAGCGAAGGGGAGCGGATGCAAAAGGGCCAGGCCGGGGTGGCCAGCCTGAGGGCCATGCTGGGCCGGAAGTCGTGATGCAGGCGTGAGGAGTAAGGTGTGAGAAGGGGGAGCGTGTCCGATGTTTTTTCTCCTCACACCTCACCTTTCACGCCTCATTGTCTTCAATAAAAAAGCCGCATCGCTGCGGCTTTTTTATGGGCTGCGGTGCCTCAGAGAGCTTCGAGCATATAGTCGACGGCGTTGGCGATCTCTTCGTCGGAGCAGTTGCCACAGGCGCCGCGGGGCGGCATGGCATTGAAGCCGTTGAGGGCGTGGCTCAGCAGGGTCTCGCGGCCTTGCTCGGCGCGCGGACCCCAGGCGGCGGCGTCACCCTTGACGGGAGCGCCGGCGGCGCCGGTGCCATGGCAGGCGGCGCAGGCTGCGGTATAAACCGCTTCACCACTGCGCGGGGCGGCCGGTTCGCCGCTGTTACCGGCGGCGGCGGTGTCCACGATTCCTTCCAGATCGGCGGCGGTATAGACGCTGCCCACCGGTTTGGTGCGCTCGGCGATGGCTTCCGGCGACATATCATTGGCGGCGTAGGCCATGCCACTCAGCGAGGCAGCGGCAACACCGGCAAGCAACAGGTTTCTTAACAGGCTCACCTTTTTATTCTCCCAGTTGGCTTATTTGTTTCCGTTAAACCCGCGGAGTATACCCCAAGTACGGCGGTCATTAAACGGTCTGGCTAAAAGAGTGGCGGCTTGTGAAAACAGCGGCTTGAAGGCGGGGCCCGGGCATTATGCCCGCGCCGCGACGGGATCCTTTATGTTATTATCAATATTCTCTTGATATGAAAATGGCTGCGATCATCACGGAGCACCCGACAACAATGAACGACAACAACACGCAGAATACCGGCCCGGACGGCACCCGGGTTATGGATCAGATCGACCGTATCGTCACCCTGTGGCGGCGGGCCCGCCCCGATCTGGCCTTTGAGAGTACCGAAGTGATCGGCCGGGTGGTGCGGCTGGAGTACTTTATTACCCGCCGGGTGCTGCAGGATCTGGCCCGCTACGACCTCAACGTGGGGGAGTTCGACGTCCTGGCGGCCCTGCGCCGTCATCCGCCCTATTTCCAGCTGTCTCCCAACCAGTTGCAGTCCATGGTGCTGATCTCCTCCGGGGCCCTGACCAACCGTATCAACCGGCTCGAGAGCCGGGGCCTGGTGACCCGGGCCCAGGCGGACCACGACCGTCGGGGCGTGATCGTCACCCTCACCGACGAAGGCTTCAAGGTGGTGGAAGATGCGGTCAGATACCACCTCGCTGCCGAGGCCGAGCTGGCTTCTGCCCTGTCTGCCGAGGAGCAGCAACAATTCTCCGCCCTGCTGAAAAAAATGCTGCTGGCGGTGGAGGACTGAGGGCCACCTCACCTTTTTGACCTGCGGATGGCGATGACAGTTTGATGACATCGCCATTTCCCGATTTCCTGCTGATAATTAGTAAAGGCCGGCCCTGGGCGGTGAAACTCGCCCAGGGCCGGACGATCTCACCCGATTCAGACAGGCAGCGGTCGCCGTACCGCCCGAGGAGGTCATCGAATGAAGTTATACTACAAGCCGGGCGCCAGCTCGCTTGCTCCCCACATCGTCTTGTCCTGGCTGGGCCTGCCCTATGAGCTGGAACTGGCCGATACGCGGGATCCCGAGTTTCTCAAGATCAACTACATGGCCACGGTACCGGTGCTCTTTACCGAGGAGATGGGGCCCCTGTACCAGAACAGCGCCATACTGCGTTACCTGTCCCGCCTGCCTGAAGGTGAACACCTGGGGCCGGGTACGGATCCTGTGTTGCAATACCAGTGCGACTACTGGCTCAGTTTTCTCAATACCGACGTCTACAGTGCCTTCGCTCCCTACTTCGCCCCGCAGAAATACACCAAGGATCGCAGCTTTGCCGCCCACGACGCCATCAAGGCCGCCGTGCCCGAGCGGGTCGCCCGCTTTCTGCAGCGCATGGACAATCACCTCGCCAGCCGCACCTGGTACATGGACGAGCACAAGAGCATAGTGGACGCCTGCGCCTTTCCGCTTGAATACTGGGCGACCCTGGCGCTGCCCGACGGCCTCGGCCCCTATCCCCACCTGGCCCGCCATTTCCAGGATCTGAAGGAGGATCCGGGGGTGTGCAAGGCCCTCGACGAGGAAGGCCTTAAACTCTAATGCCGGGCGACGATTAACCCGGTTCCCACCACGGTGGCCAGGGCGCCCAACCAGGCGCCACTGGCCGGTCGCCGTTTCATGATAAGCCACAGCAAGGGCAGCACCAGCACCGGGCTGACCGAGCTCAGCATGGCCACCATGCCCACTTCGCCGTAACGCAGGGCCAGCAGGATCAGTGTCATGCCCACCCCCATCGCCAGGAAGGCATTGAGCGCCACCATGCCGAACACCGGCCAGCTGATGGCGCGCAGCGGTTTGGCCACCGTCAGGCCGCACCAGAGCAGGGCCAGGTGGGCGAGAAAGGCGGTGCTCATGCGCACCGCCGAGGCGGAGACCGGGTCGATGTCGCCCATCATCACCGGCTTGACCATCAGGGTGGCCACCGACTGGCACAGGGCCGACAACAGCCCCAGGCCGATGCCGGGCCAGGGGCTGCCGTCATCCTGCTCCCAGGCATGGGTGTCGTTGCCGCGCTTGCCGAAGAAGATGGCGGTCATGACCCCGCCCACCAACAGCAGGCAGCCGAGCAGGGTGAGGCCGGTGATGGTCTCGCCGAACACCAGGTAGCCGAGCAGGGCCGAAAACAGGGCGTGGGTGGCGAACAGCACCCCGGCCCGGCGGGGGCCGAGCCGGTTCATGGCGGCGAACAGCGCGGTATCGCCGATAAAGATCCCGATCAGCCCTGAAATGGCCATGACTCCTAAACTGTGGGGGCTCAGGCTGGCCCAGCCACCGCCGAGCAGGGCCAGCGACCACAGCATCAGGCTGACGCAGAACATCCGCCAGCGGGAAAAGGCGAAGGCGCCCAGGTGGCGGGCGGCATTGGCCGAGAGCAGGCTGGCCACCGCCCAGCAGGCGGCCGCCGCCAGGGCGAGAAAATCGTAGGAAAAAGGCATCTTCGGGCGGAATGTCGGGAGAAAGGCCCAGTCTAGCAAGTTTTCTGCGCCCGCCAAGGGCATTTGCGCCCGGCCTCCTTAGCGGGTTTAATAGCGGCTGAGCCGTTACCACAAGAATCACAAGAGCCGCCATGCGCATACTGCACACCTCCGACTGGCACCTGGGCCAGCATTTTCTGGGCAAGAACCGTTATGACGAACACCGGGCCTTCCTGAGCTGGCTGGTGGAGCAGGTCGAAGGGCAGGGGGTCGATGCGGTGATCCTGGCCGGCGACGTCTTCGACACCGGCACGCCGCCGAGCTATGCGCGCGAGCTGTACAACCAGTTTGTGGTCGAACTGCAGCGAACCGGCGCCCATCTGGTGGTACTGGGCGGCAATCACGACTCGGTGGCCATGCTCAACGAGTCCCGGGAGCTGCTCGGCTGCCTGAACGTGTCGGTGATCGCCGGGGTGCTGGCCGAGCCGGAACGGCAACTGCTGACCCTGCACCGGCGAAACGGCGAGCCCGGCGCCCTGCTGTGCGCCGTGCCCTTTATCCGCAGCCGGGAGGTGCTGGAAAGCCAGGCCGGCCAGAGCGGCCGGGACAAGCAGCAGGCCCTGCAGCAGGCCATCGCCGACCACTACCGGGCCCTGTTCGAGCTGGCCGAGCGGCGGCGCGCGCAACTGGCTGCCGCCCTGCCCATCCTCGCCACCGGCCATCTCGCCACGGTGGGGGCCAGCAGCAGCGATTCGGTGCGGGAGATCTACATCGGCACCCTGGAGGCGTTTCCCGCCGCCGCCTTTCCCGCCGCCGACTATATTGCCCTGGGTCATATCCACCGGCCCCAGAAGGTGGCCGGGCTGGAGCACGTTCGCTACTGCGGCTCGCCCATCCCCCTCAGTTTCGACGAAGCTGGCCGGCAGAAGGAGGTGCTGCTGGCGGAGTTCGCCGGAGGGGGCCTGGAACGGGTGACCCCGCTGCCGGTGCCCCTGTTCCAGCCGCTGGCCCGGATTGGCGGCAACCTGCAGGAGCTGGGCGCAGCCATGGCCGACGTGGCGGCGAACGGCAGCGAAAACCGGCCCGTCTGGCTGGAAGTGACGGTCACCGGCGACGACTACCTGAGCGATCTGCAGCCCCGGGTGCAGGCCCTGGCCGAGGGGCTGGCGGTGGAGGTGCTGCTGGTGCGGCGGGGACGGCGGGAGCAGGCCGCGGCCCTGGTGGCCGAACAGCGCGAGACCCTGAGCGAGCTGACGCCGGAGCAGGTGTTCGCACGGCGGCTGGCGGCGGAGACGCTGGCGGAGGCGGATCTGGCCGCGCTGAACGGGCTGCATGCCGAGGTGCTGGCGGCGCTGGGGGAGGAGGCATGAGAATCCTGACCCTCAGGCTGAAAAACCTCAACTCCCTCAAGGGCGAATGGAAAATCGACTTTACCCGGGAACCCTTCCTGGACAGCGGCCTGTTCGCCATCACCGGGCCCACCGGGGCCGGCAAGACCACCCTGCTGGACGCCATCTGCCTGGCGCTCTATCACCAGACGCCGCGGATGAAGGTGATCTCCGCCGGCGGCAACGAGCTGATGACCCGCCATACCGCCGACTGCCTGGCGGAGGTGGAGTTCGAGGTGAAAGGAGAAGGCTACCGCGCCTTCTGGAGCCAGCGCCGGGCCCGGGACAAGAGCGACGGCAAGCTGCAGGCGCCCCGGGTGGAGCTGGCGAAGCGGGCCGGCGAGATCCTGACCGACAAGGTCAACGACAAGTTGAAACTTACCGAGCAGCTGACCGGGCTCGACTTCGGCCGCTTCACCAAGTCCATGCTGCTGGCCCAGGGCGGCTTCGCCGCCTTTTTGCACGCGGACGCCAACGAGCGGGCGGAACTGCTGGAGGAGCTGACCGGCACCGACATCTACGCCCGCATTTCCCAGCGGGTGTTCGAGCAGGCCCGGGAACACAGGGCCGCCCTGGCGCAACAGGAGGCCAGGGCCCAGGGGGTGGCGCTGCTGAGCGGGGAGGAACGACGGAGCATCGAACAGGAGCGGGCCGGGATAGGCACCGAGCTGGCCGGGCAGCAAGAGGGCCTGCGGCAAACCCGGGCCGAGCTGCAGCGCCGCCGCCAGTGGGATCACTGCGAGCAACAGCGGGTTGCCGCCCGCCGGGAGCAGCAACAGGCCCTGGCCGCCCTGAACGACGCGGCAGGCGAACAACAGCGGCTACGGCAGAGCGAGCCGGCCGCCTGGTTGTATCCGCAATGGCAACAGCTGCGGCAGCACCAGGCGCGGCTCGGCACCCTGGCGGCACAGCTGGAGCGGCGCGAGGCCGGGCTGGCCACCCTGACGGCAGGGCGCCACCGGCACAGCTGGCAGGGGCTGTCGTTCAGCCGCCAGCACCATCAGGCCTTGCAGGCCCGGGATGCCGAACTGGAACGGCAGCAGCAAGGGCTGACCGAGGCCATGGCCGGCAACGCCGCCGGTGAACGCTTGGGCGAGCAGCTGGCGGGCTGGCGTGCCGGTGTGGAGCAGCTCGACCGGCTGCAGCAGCAGGCTCACCAGGCGCGGCTGCGGCAGCAGCAACAGGGCGATGAACAACAGCGGCTTGAGCGTGAGCGGCAAGTGCTGGCACAGCAACACCAGCAGGCGAGGCAGGCCGAGCAACAGGCGGAAGCACAATACCGGCAACAACAGCAGGCACTGGCCGGCATTCTGGGTGCGCTCACCGAGCAGGAGCTGAAGGCGCGCCTTCAGCAATTGCGCGGGCAGCAGCCAGACTGGCTGACGCTGCAGCAAAGTGTCGACCGACTGCGGGAGCTGCAGCACGAGTGGCAACAGGAGCAGCAAAAGCAGGTCCGGATGGAGCCGGAATGGCAACGGGGCGAGCAGCAACTGGAACAGGCCCGTGAGCAGTACCGTGTGCTCCAGGAGCAGGTGAAGGACAAAACCCGCCTGCTGGAGCAGGAAAAGCTGATCCGCTCCCTGGAACAACACCGGGCGCAGTTGCAGCCCGGCGAAGCCTGCCCGCTGTGCGGCAGCGAGTCTCATCCGGCCATCGAGGCGTATCGGAACCTGGATAACGATACGGCAACCGAACTGCAGCAAAAGAGCGCCGAGCTGGAAAAGGTGGAGCAGCAGGGTCAGAGACTGAACGCTCTGCAGGCGGAGCGCAAGGCGGTGCTGGAGCAAACCGGGCTTCGGCTGCAGCACCTGGACAGGGCCATGGCGGAGCACGGCGCACGGCAAGCCGCCCTGCTGCTGGCCCTGGCTCTGGATGCGAATCACTGGCCAGCACAACTTGACGAGCGCCGGCAGCAGCTGGCACGGCTCGAGCAGTTGGCCGAGCAGCTGGATGCGGCCAAAACCGCACTGAACCACGGGGAGCAGGCCAAACAGGCCGCCACTGCCCAGGCCGACAAGTTTAAGCACCGGCAACAGCTGCTGGAGCAGCAGCAGCAAACCCTGCTGCGGGCACAGCAACAGCTGAACGAAGAATGCCAGGCCATTGCGCAGCAACGGAATGAGCTGGAACAACGGCTGACCGCCAGCGTCGGCCAAAAGCCAGAAAGCTGGCAGGACTGGTTGCAGCAGACCGAGCAGCAATGGCAGCACTGGCGACAGCAGCAGGCCGCCGTCACCCGGCTGCAAGAAGAACGCCAGCAACTGGCCGTCAGCCTGAGCGAGGCGACCAGCCTGTTCCTGCGCTGGCAGCAGCGCTGGCAGGCACTGGCATTGCCCGATGGCGAGCCGGTCACGGCGGCGGCTCCGCTGGCTGCTGCCCATGAGGCGGAAACACGGCTTGTTGGCCTGAATGACGAACTGCAGCGCCAGGGGGCCATTCAGGAACAGGAGCAACAGCAACTGGCGGTGTTGCAACGGGAGCTGAGCGACGCGCAGGCCGGCTGGCAGCAGGCCCTGGCCGACAGTCCCTTCGCCGACGAGGCCGCCTTCATTGCCGCCCGGCTGGAGGAGGACGAGCGCCAGCAACTGCAGGCGCGGCTGCAGGCCCTGCAACAGGCGCAGGTACTGGCCGCGGACCGGCTGGCTCAGGCCGAGCAGGCCTGGCAGCAGCTGGGGCCGCAGGACCCGGCACCGCTGGCGGAGCTGGAGGCCCGGGAGCGGCAACAGCAGGATGCCGTCAACCTGCTGCAGCAACAGCTGGGCCGGCTCGACGGCCGGCTGGAGCACGACGCGATCCTGCGCCGGCAGCAGCAGGCCCTGCTGGACGAGATCGAGCGGGGGCGCCGGCAGTTGCGTCACTGGGAGCAACTCAACGGCCTGATCGGCTCCGCCGACGGGGCCCGCTACCGCCGCTTCGCCCAGGGCCTGACCCTGGAACACCTGGTGCACCTGGCCAACCGCCGGCTGGCACGGTTGCACGGCCGCTACCGGCTGGCCCGCAAGGATGGCGGCGAGCTGGAGCTGGCGGTGATCGATGGCTGGCAGGCTGACGCGGCCCGGGATACCCAGACCCTGTCCGGCGGCGAGAGCTTCCTGGTCAGCCTGGCGCTGGCGCTGGCGCTGTCGGATCTGGTCAGCAGCAAGACCCGCATCGACTCCCTCTTCCTCGACGAGGGCTTCGGCACCCTGGACGCCGAGACCCTGGAGGTGGCCCTCGACGCCCTCGACGCCCTCAACGCCAGCGGCAAGATGATCGGCATCATCAGCCATATCGAGGCGCTGAAGGAGCGGGTGCCGGTGCAGATCCGGCTGAGCAAGAGCCAGGGCCTGGGCCTGAGCCGGCTGGCGCCGGAATTCGCGGTGAAATAAGCAGGCCTTCGATTCAGCGACCGAGCAGAAACTCGGCGTCGATCTCCACCGCCGCATTGCCGGGCAGGGCGCTGACGCCGACGGCGGAGCGCACATGGGCGCCGCGTTCGCCGAAAATCTCGACCATCAGGTCCGAGGCGCCGTTGGCCACCAACGGCTGGGCACTGAATTCGGGGGGACTGTTGACGAATACGGTCAGTCTGACACAGCGGGCAACCCGGTCCAGTTCGCCGCCGCAGGCTGTCTTCAGTTGGGCCAGCAGGTTCAGGGCGCAGAGGCGGGCGGCGGCCTGTCCTTCTTCGATGGAGAGGGTTCCGCCCACCTGGCCGGCGTAGGCCAGGACGCCGTTTACCCGGCAGGTTTGCCCGCTCAGCAGCAGGCGATCGCCCAGTTGCAGGAAGGCCTGGTAGTTCCCGGCGGGAGTGCCGGCTTCGGGCAGGCTGATACCCAGCTCGGTGAGCCGGTGTTCTATGGTATTCATGGGTGTTTTTCTCCGGATGGTGGGGCCGCGCCGGTTCAGCGCAGGCCGTGGTCGATAGGGCGCAGCCCGCTGTCGTCGATGGGGGCGGGGTCACCGCCTATCCGGGCCGCCAGCAGCGAGGCCGAGCCCATGGCCAGGGTCCAGCCCAGCATGCCGTGGCCCAGGTTAAGGTAGAGGTTGTCGGCCCCGGCCCGGCCGATGATGGGGGCGCTGCTGGGGGTGACCGGGCGGAAACCGGTCCAGCGGTCGAGCAGGCGATCGTAGTCGCCGGCCTCGGGGAGACGTTGCCGGCAGACCCGCAGCAGGTGGTCGATACGCCGTTCGTCCAGCACCCGGTCGTCACCGACGATATCGGCGCAGCCGGCCACCCGCAGCCGGTCGCCAACGCGGGCGAACACCACCTTGTTGTCCACGTCGGTGATGCAGACATCGGGGGCCCGCTCGGTGGCGGGCACCGTGATGCTGTAGCCCTTGATCGGGTAGATGGGAATATGAAGGCCGATGCCGCGGGCCAGCGCCAGGCTGTCGGGGCCGGTGGCGAGCAGGTAGGCATCGGCGGTGATGCTGCCCTGGCTGGTGTCCAGCCCGGTGATGCGGTTCCCTTCTTTGTGCAGGCGGTGAACCCGGCAGTGGTAGCGCTCCTCCAGCCGATGCTCCTGGCGCAGTCGGTCCAGCAGGGCGAGGGCGAACCGGTGGCAGTCCCCCACCTCGTCGAGGGGAGAATACACCCCGCCGGCCATGGGGCCGGCCAGCTGGGCCAGGTCGGGTTCGAGTTCCAGGCACTGCCGCCAGTCCAGCACCCGCTGCGGGCAGCCCCATTCCCCTTTCAGCCGGACCCTGGCGGCGGCCTGCTCCAGATCCTGGCGGCTGCCGTAGAGATGCAGCTTGCCCGAAGCGCGGTGCTGGAATTCGATCTTGGTCTCGGCCTGAGTGGCGTGCATCACCTCCCGGGAGTGCAGCGACAGCCGCAGTATATTGTGGGTATTGCGTTCCTCCCGGCTCGCCCGGGCGTGCAGCAGGAAGCGGCCGCCCCAATGCAGCAGTTGTCTGTCCGCCGACATCCGTACCCGGAAGGCGGGATCCCGGCCCAGCAATATCCGGGGCATCTTGGCCACCAGGCCCGGCGAGGCCATGGCGTCGGTATAGGAGTAGCTGAGCTGGGCCCCGTTGGCGAAACTGGTGCCCAGGGCCGGCCCCTCGTCCGCATCCAGCAGCATGACCCTGTGGCCGGCACGGGCGAGCAGGTAGGCCGAGGTGACGCCGATGATGCCGGCGCCGATGATGGCGATGGACGCTGTCTTCATGGTACACCTCGTCCTAGTTGGCCAGGGGAAGGGCGGCCGCGTGCCGGCGGTACTGGGTCGCCGCCGCGACCAGCTCCTCGAACAGCCGCCGCTCCCCCTGGTTGATCAGGTATTCGGGGTGCCACTGAAAGCCCAGGCAGAAGTGCTGGCCGGGAATTTCGATCGCCTCGACGATGCCGTCGTCGGCGACGGCGCTGACGATGATCTCCGGCGGCAGATCCCGCACCGCCTGATGATGCACGCTGTTTACCTCCAGCCATTCCTGCCGGAACAGCCGGAACAGACGGGTGCCGGGGGTGAGGTGCACCCGGTGTCCGGCCAGGTGGTGGGGCGGGGGTTGCATATGGTTCAGGCTGTCCTTCACTTCGCTGGGAATATCCTGGATCAGTTTGGCACCCTTGAGCACCGCCAACAGCTGCATGCCTCCGCAGATGCCGATCAGGGGAATGTCGCGGGCCAGCGCCCCTTCGATCAGCTTGCGCTCGAACCGGGTGCGGCCTTCCTTGGTCACCAGCTCTCCCTGGCGCAGGGTTTCTCCGTAGAGTTCGGGCGGGATGTCATACATGCCGCCGCTGATCACCAGGCCGTCGACCAGGTCGAGATAGTGCTCCGCCGCTTCCTGCTCGTGGGGCAGGGCCAGCGGCAGTCCGCCCGCCGCCGCTATGGCGGAGCAGTAGTTTTCCCGCAGCGCGTACCAGGGCTCCAGGGCATAGCCCGGGGTGTGTTCGATATCCAGTGTGATTCCGATGACCGGCATGGAAGACATGATGCGTACCTCTGTGACTGTGATGAAGGCTTCTTTAATGTTTGATCGTGCGTCGTCGGCGGTGGTTTCGTGTTCCCTGCTACCCGCGAGGGTTATCGCCCCATCGGCTGGTATCCCAGGATCACCTCGGGCAGCAGCAGCGACAGCGCCGGAATAAAGGTGGTCAGCAAGAGCACCGGCAGATAGCCGAACAGGATGAACGCCATGGTGTACCCGATCATCCGGGGCAGGGTGGTGTTGCCGATCAGCCCGGAGAAATAGAGGATGGGTGCCGTGGGCGGGGTGATCAGCCCCATCCCCAGGTTGACGCCGACAATGGCGCCGAAATGCACCGGATCCATGCCCAGGCTGACGGCAACCGGCAGCAGCATGGGGGAGGCCAGCAGGACGCCGCTGATGTCGTCCAGGAACATGCCGATCAGCAGCAGGAACAGGTTGATGAGCAACAGCAGCAGTATCTTGTTGTCGCTGAGACCCAGAATGAACTCCATCACGGTTTGCGGCACGTTGCCCATGGTCCAGATCCGCGCCAGCATCGACGAGAAGAACACCAGTATCATCAATACCGCCGCTATCTGGCCGGTCTTCCAGGCCACATCGGAAAGGGAGCGGAAGCTCAGTCCCCGGTAGATGAAGACGGCGACGGGAATGGCGTAGATCACGGCGATGGCGGCGGCTTCGGTGGGGGTGGTGATGCCGCCGTAGATGCAGCCCAGAATGACGATCGGCATGGTCAGTCCGAAGGCGGCACGCTTGGTCTTGAGCCAGACATCGGTGCCCGTCTCCCGCAGCGAGCGGCGCGGGGGCTCGACCACCTCCATGTTCCGGGTCAGCACCAGGTTCAGCAGGGTGAAGCTGCCGATCAACAGCAGGGCCGGCAGCACCGGGGCCAGGAACATGGCGGTGATCGAGGTGTTGGTCACCCAGCCGTAGAGGATCATCGAGGAGCTGGGCGGGATCAGCAACGCCAGCACGGAAGAGGCCGCCACCAGCGTGGTGGCGTAGCCCCGGTTATAACCGCGCTCGACCATCTTGGGGATCATGATGGAGCCGATGGAGGCGACCGCCGCGGTGGACATGCCGGAGATGGCGCCAAAGATGGCGGTGGAAAACACCACCACTATGCCGAGCCCGCCCTTGACCCGGGCGATCAGGCTTTCGGCCAGATCGATGAGGCGGCCGGCGATGCCGCCCTGGGTCATCAGCCCGCCGGCGAAGATGTAGAGGGGAATGGCCAGCAGGATCAGCGATGACAGCTTGCTAAAGCCCGACGACACCAGGAAGTTGGCGTTGTGAAAATCACCCGTCGCAAACAGGAACAGGGCGGCGGCCGCAAAGCACAGGGGGGCGGGCACGCCCAGCAGCAGCAGGCCGACGAGGATGATGGCATCAATCAGAATATCGATATTCATCAGGATCTTCCTTCCGCCTTGCGGGCGGTGTCGTTATCGTCGATGTCCGCCAGGGAATGATAAGGGCGGCCTGTGGCCAGGCAGTGGAGTCGGCCGACCAGCTCGATAAGGGTGTACAGAAACATGAGTCCCGCTCCCGCCAGCATGGCGGCATGCACGTAGTAGAGCGGTATTCTCAGCTCCGGCGACTTGGGCACCCGTGCCAGGCTCCACTGGAAATAGCCGAGGCAAAGCCAGCAGATCCAGCCGATGATGGCCAGTGAAACCAGCGACACCAGGGCCTGGAGAGCCGCCTTCGCCGCCGGGGAGGACAGGGCGATGTCCATGACGCCGGCCGAGATATGGTTGCCGCGGTAAACACCGTAACCGGAGCCGATGAAATAGAGCCAGACCGCCAGGTAGACCGCGATCTCTTCCACTCCATAGAGGGGCAAATCCAGGAAGTAGCGAATAAACACCTGAACGAAGATCAGGACGGAAAAGGCGATGGTGGTCAGGCCCATCACCAGGCGCTGCAGCCACAACAGCCTGTTATGCAGCAGGGATAAAACGGTCGTGTCCATGACGATCCCCTGTGTTGGGGCCCTTCCGGCCGCCGCAGGGCGGGGAAGGGCAGGGAGAACGGTTTCATGCCGGAGTGGGCATGGCCGATGGTGCCGGCGGATGCCGGCCTGGGAACCAAGGGCTACCTGATGCCCAGGCTGAGCTTCAGGCGGGCCATGTTGATAGAGCCTATTTCATCCTCTATCTTCGGCCAGACATCGGCACGCACCACCTGGGCGACGGACTCGAGTTCGGGCTTGTCCAGCACCACCACCTCAATCCCCTTGTCGCGCATCTGTTGCAGGAATTTCTCGTGCTCCTGCTCGGCCGTGGCGAAGCGCTCGGCGGACAGCTCGGTGGCGGCCCGGTGGATGGCCCGCTGCTGCTCCCGGGAGAGGCTGTCGAAACGGCCCTTGTTCACCGCCAGGAAAGACACCTCGAAATGGTCGTTGTTCTGTACCCACATCTTGGCGATGTCGGCGAAGTTGTTCATGACCAGCTCGGGTGTCGCCCCGATGGCGCCATCCACCACCCCGGTCTGCATGGCGGTATAAAGATCCGACCAGGGAATGGGGGCGGTCTGATAGCCCAGCCGCTTGAGCAGCTCCTGGTGGGTGGTGCCCCCCGGCCAGACCCGGATCTTGAGGCCCTGGCTGGCGTTCGGATCCCGGGGCGCGGGCGCCGGCTTGGTATAGACGATACCGCCCATGCCGGACACGAAGGCGCCCAGTATCTTGATGTCCTGCTCGGCCAGGGCCTCGTTGATGATTTCATGGACGACACCGCCTTCCGAGAAGGCATCCCGGCCGGATTCGAAATCGAGGGCCGCATAGGGGAACCACTGCAGGGCAAGCACTTCGTTGAAGCTGTTGGACAGAGGCTGCAGGGCGAGATCGATGGTGCCTTCCATCACCTGTTCATGTACCTCGACCCAGTCGCCGAGCTGGCTGGAGGGATAGACCTTAATGTCGATGCTGTCCTGGCTGTATTGCCTGACCCGCTCCGAGAAGGCATTGGCGAACGCCACCACGGTGGAGGTGGGGGGCTCGATCGCCGACAGCCGCAGGGTCTCGGCGGAGAGGGCGGCAAGGGGGCTCAGCGCCAGGGCGCTGGCCAGAGCGACAGCGGAAAAGGTGGGGATGCGATGCAAGAGTTTCATGGCCGACTTCCTTGTGGTTGGGACGGAGGAGATGGCGCCCCGCAGGCGCCTCCTGGATATCCATTAGAGCAGGGGCCGCCGTCGGCGAGCAGTTCGCAGCCGGCACAGCCCGGCGCACCGGGTGCGTCACCCCTGGCGCAATCTGTGCGCCCGGTCGAAAAGGTGCCAGTCGGGGCCTTCCGTAAATGGCATGGGGGCCGTCCCGGTGGCACAATTGGCCACAGCCATGGCCGCCCGGCCGGGCGGCCAAGTCCTTGGAGAGACGACGATGATCAGGGGAAAACGAAGAAGGGAGCCGGCAGCGGCCGCATCTTTCGGGAGCAGGGTGCCGGCCGGGAAGCAAGGTGATGGCTTCCGGGCCGGGAGGAAAAGCATGATGTGCCTGGAAGGCAGGGAGTGAGCCGGGTGGATTTTACGGACAACCTGAAGCTGCTCTGCGGCCACTACCCGTCGATGGCCCGGGTGTGCCAGAAAATGGGCATCAACCGGACCCAGTTCAACAAGTACCTGAGCGGCAAGGTGCATCCCTCCAAGGCGAACCTGCGCCTGATCTGCGACTTTTTCGGGGTGGAGGAGTTCGAGATCCTGATGCCCCATGAGCAGTTCACCAAGCAGGTGATCGCGGCCCGCGCCGAGAATGCTCCCCAGGACGGCTACTCCCGGAAAATGGCCGAGCTGCGCGCTCGGTCCCGGCCGAGCCTGGAGCGCTACCTGGGCTGGTATCACGAATACTACTATTCCCTGGGCTACCCGGGGCGGATTTTCCGCTCGCTGATCCAGGTCGGTACCAGCAAACAGGGCATCGCCTACGCCAGGTACGAACGGCTGATCGGCGCGGGGGCGCGCGGCGAAAAAGTGACTCACTGCCGTTACCATGGCATCGCCGTCAACCTGTGCGACCGTATCTTCCTGATGGACTACGAGGCGTTGACGGAAAACGAAATCACCCAAACGGTGCTGTTCCCCTCCTACAAGAGCCAGCTCAGGCACCTGCTTGGCGTGAAAATCGGCGTGTCGTCCAACAGCCACCGCACCCCGGCCTGTACCCGGGTGCTCTATGACTACCTGGGCGACAGCATCGATTTCAAGAAACAGTTCAGGGTGTGCGGCCTGTATGAGGAAGCCGAGGTCGACGGCCGTATCCGGGCCGCCATCGACAACCGGCGAGCTGTAGACGAGCCGCTGTTTCTCGCCATCGGAGACTAGGGCCTTTGCGGCGCCGAACCAAAAAAAGCCGGGGCTGGGCCCCGGCTGGAAAGGTGAACTTAACTTGAGGTCTTTCAGGAGATCTTCATCAGCGCCGGTATGCCGGGCAGCATGCCCACCATGGCCATGATCACCAGCAACACCGCGAAGGTGATGCCGGGGATCACCCAGCGGTCCATCAGGCGCAGCTTCTTGCCGCGCTCCTTGTCACCGATGAGTCCCAGGTTGTCGAGCAGCATGGTCATGGACCAGCCGAACACCGGGTTGACGAAGGCGGAGGCGAACACCACTATGCCGGCGGACTGGCTGCTGGTGGTGTTGCGGGTCATCTGCATGCCGGCTTCCAGCAAAGGCATGAAGACGCCGACGAGCAGCGCCACCCGCAGTACCGGATCCCACACCGCCAGATCCATGGGGTAGCCCCAGAGGGCGGCGATGACGCAGAACAGGCCGGTGAGCACGGCGCCGGCGGGGATGGGGCGCTTGGCGATGGCGGCGGGGATCATGTAGGTGCCCCAGGAGGAGGCCAGGTTGCCGCCGCCGAGCAGGCTGCCCACCGCCTGGCGTACCGAGGCCACGCCCATGGTGTCGTCCACGTTCATCAGCACCTTGTCGGCCTTCTTCGGGTAGTTCAGCTCCTGGAACACCCGGTGGCCCATGAAGTCCGGCGACCACATGGCCACCGCCAGCACCGCGAAGGGGATCACGCTCACAAAGTGGTGCAGCTCGGGCCAGCCCATCTGCCAGCCGGTGCTTTCGCCCCACCAGTAGCCCGGGCTCAGGTGGGGAATGCCCGGCTCGGTCACGAACTCGAAGGGCGCGCCCAGGACGATGGCGAGCAGGAAGGCCAGGCCGGAGCCGAGCGGGATCGACAGCCAGCGCATTTCCAGCCGGGCCAGCAGGGCATACATGATGATGGTGGCGAGGATCACCGCGAAGGCGATATGGCCCATGTCGATGCCCGTGGCCCAGGCGTTGAGCGCCTTGATCTGGCTGAGCAGGCCCATGGCGCCCAGGTAGATCAGCAGGCCGCCGCGCACCCCGTCGCTGGTGAGCGCCATCAGCTTGCTGCCGCCCTTGCTGATGCTGAGCAGCAGGCCGAACAGGCCCACCATCAGCCCCAATGCCAGCGGGTGGCCGCCGGAGGCGACGATCAGCGGGATCAGCGGGATCATGGGGCCATGGGTGCCGGCCAGGTTGGCGTTGGGGTTGATCAGCCCCGAGAACAGGATCACGAACAGCAGGGCGGCGATCAGCATCTCGAAGCGGACGTTCTCCACCACGAAGCCGCTGCCGAGGCCGAGCGGCCCGGCGAAGGCGGCCACCACCGCGGCCACCATCACTATCTTGCCGATGGTCGCGGCCAGGGCCGGTACCAGATCTTCCAGTTCGAAACTGTAGTCGCGGAACGGCAGGTTGATGCGCCAGCGGCGGGGAGCCATGATCGACAACTCGTGCTCCAGGTAGGCGGCGCGGCTGTCGAACTCGCGCCGGGGCTTGCGCAAATCGCGGTAACGGGGGGACTGGGCCTCTGACACGGGACTCTCCTTGATGATGCTCATCACTATGGTGTCATGTTGGCGCCCATGGTATGGCCTGTTACCGCTTTGTGCCATGCGACCTAAGTCTTAACAAAATGCCATTCTGTGAAATATTTTTTTAACAGCGAACGGGCTGGCGCAGGCCCTCAGCCGTCGGCGGGGGCAGGGCTGCCCCGCACGATATGGATGAAATTCTGCAGGGCCGGGGAGTGGTTGTGGCGGTTCCAGGCGAAGTGGATAGACATGTCGCACTCCCGCAGCTCGGCCATGTCGATAAAGTGCACCCCGGGCGGCGAGCTCCAGCGGCAGTCGCCGGGCACGATGGAAATGCCCAGGCCGGCGGCGACCAGGCTGAGGATGGTGATGTTGTCGGCCCCCTGCTGCACCACCCTGGGCACCAGGCCGAGCCGGGTGAAGTAGGCGCTCAGCCGATCGTAGTAGAGGGGGGAGCTGTGGCGGGGGCCCCAGACGAAGTCAAGCCCGTTCAGCGCCCGCACCCGGGCGGGCGGCGAGGCCACCAGCGGGGAGTCGGCGGGTACCGCCAGCACCAGGTGATCCCGGTGGAACAGATGGCTCTGCAGGAAGTCGGGGACCCTGTCCTCCAGATACAGGAAACCCGCGTCTATGCTGCCCTCCTTCAGCCTCTCGCCCTGGGGCCCCGAGAGCAGCGGATAGACCTCCAGCGCCACCTGGGGGTAGTCGTCCCGGAACCGGGCCAGCAGCCGCCGGATATCCGGCACCCAGAGGTGGGACACCGTTACCCCCAGGGTGACCTTGCCGGTCAGCCCCTGGCCCAGGGCGCGGATGCGCGCCATCACCTGCTCCCGGTTTTCCAGCATCTTGCCGGCTTCTTCGTAGAGCGCCTGGCCGGCCACGGTCAGCGTCATGCCCCGGGTATGGCGCTCGAACAGGCTGACCTGCAGTTTTTCTTCCAGGGCGTGGATCTGGCGGGTCAGGGCCGGCTGGGCGATATGCACCTTGCGGCTGGCCGCCGACAGGGAGCCTTCCTCCACCACGGCGACGAAATAATGCAACTGGCGAAAATCCATCTCAACATTCCGGTGGTTTCACACCGGTCTCCATACCTTAATGGCATTGCGGGTATAGATATTTACTATTTTTTATATTGCCGTAACAAGTCCTATCTTGATCATTAACACTTGCCCTGTCGGCGAGTCGAGGAACGCCATTGCGAAGGAGATGCTTGATGAATACCAACCGCTGGATAGGGCTGCACTTCGTGCTCTGCACCCTGGCCATGATCTGGCCCGGGGCCCTGATCGCCAACCGGGTGGAGCCCATGATACTGGGCCTGCCGTTCCTGTTCTTCTGGTACATCCTGTGGATGTTCCTGCTGTTCGCCGGCCTGCTGGCGGCCTTTATCAAGCAGTATGGAGGCCAGCGCCATGTCTGACGCCGTCATCGTTACCGGCATTACCCTGTCCTACCTGCTGCTGGTGCTGTGGGTGGGGGTGCGCGCCCGCGGCAAGGGCACCGGCTCCAGCCTGGAGCAGTACGTGGCCGGCGGCCGCCACGTGGGGGTGCTGATCCTGTTCTTTATCCTGGGGGCGGAAATCTTCTCCGCCTTCGCCTTTCTCGGCACCCCGGGCTGGGCCTACAAGCACGGCGCCCCCGCCCTCTACATCCTGGCTTACCTGAGTCTTATTCCCATCATCATCTGGGTGATGGGGCCGCGGGTGCGCGAGCTGGGCAAGGCCCACGGCTACCTGACCCAGGCCGACCTGATCGCCCATCACTATCGCAGCCCGGGCCTGGGCGCCTTCGCCGGCATCATCAGCGTGGTCGCGCTGATCCCCTACCTGGCCATCCAGATCGCCGGCGCCGGCCTGCTGTTCCAGGCGGCCACCGGCGGCCTGGTGCCCTTCTGGCTGGGGGCGCTGCTCGCCTTCCTGGTGGTGGCGGCCTATGTGTACTGCAGCGGCCTGGGCGGCATCGGCTGGACCAACCTGCTGCAGGGGGTGATGATGGTGGCCATCGCCTGGTTCCTCGGCTGGGCGGTGACCGATCGCCTGTTCGGCGGCGTGGGTCCCATGTTCGAGCAGATCCAGCTGCAGATGCCGGAATACCTGGTGATGCCGGGCGCCACCGGGGTCATGGGCTGGGGCGCCTTCAGCACCGCCATCCTGGTCAGCGCCTTCGGCGGCGCCATGTGGCCGCACCTGTTCATGAAGTTCTACACCGCCGAAAACGACCGTACCCTGCGCCAGGTGGCCGTGTTCTACCCGCTGTTCGCCTACCTGCTGGTGCCCCTGCTGCTGATCGGCTTCGCCGGCATCCTGGTGTTCGCCGACCAGCCCCTGGCCCGGCCCGACGAGGTGCTGCTCAAGCTGGTGATGGACGTGGCCAGCTTCTCGCCCTGGGTGACCGGCATCATGCTGTCCGGCGCCCTGGCGGCGGCCATGTCCACCGGCGCCAACCTGGCCCATACCGCCGCCACCATAGCGGTGCGCGATATCCTCTGCATCTCGGTGATGCGCAAGGCGTCCGAACGGGCCGTGGTGCGGGCCATCCAGCTGGGGGTGCTGGTGGTGTCGCTGCTCGGCTACCTGTTCGCGCTCTACAACCCGGCGTCGCTGGTGGCGGTGCTGCTGGGCGCCTTCGGCATCATAGTGCAGCTGATGCCCATGGTGGTCGGCGCCCTCTTCCTGCCCGCCCTCACCAAGCAGGCGGTGATCGCCGGCACCCTGCTGGGCGGCGGCCTGACCCTGCTGTACCAGTTCTACCTGCCGTCGCCGCTGCAGTTCCATCCCGGCTTCTGGGGCTTTTTGCTCAACCTGCTGGTGGTGGCCCTGTGGCAGTGGCTGTTCAACAACAAGACCGACGCCGTGGCGTCCAAGGTATAAGGTAACCCCATGCAGATACATGAGCTGATCAAGGGCGCCCTGGCGCGTGTCTACGACGATATCGACCACCTCTACCAGGACCTGCACCGGCATCCGGAGCTGCCGTTCGAAGAGGTCGAGACCGGCCGCAAGCTGGCCGCCCGGCTGGACGCCATCGGCTATGAGGTGACCACCGGCCTCGGCAAGACCGGGGTGGTGGGCCTGCTGCAAAACGGCGAAGGGCCCTGCGTGATGCTGCGCGGCGACATGGACGCCCTGCCCATCCGCGAGCAGACCGGGCTCGATTACGCCAGCTGCCGCCACGACGGGGAGGGCCCGGCGGTGATGCACGCCTGCGGCCACGACCTGCACGCCAGCTGCCTGACCGGCGCCGCCGCCGTGCTCCATGCCCTGCGCGAGCACTGGCGGGGCACCCTGATGGTGGTGCACCAGCCGGCGGAGGAGGTGTTCGGCGGCGCCCGCGCCATGCTCAGGGACGGCCTCTACGAGCGCATCGCCCGGCCCGACGTCATCCTGGGCCAGCACAACATGCCGGCGCTGGCCGGCATGGTGGGCCACATCGCCGGCCGGGCCATGGCCGCGGCCACCACCCTGGGGGTGACCATCCACGGCAACGGCGGCCACGGCTCCATGCCGGCCCAGGCGGTGGATCCGGTGGTGATCGCCGCCCACGCCGTGGTGCGGCTGCAGACCATCGTCTCCCGGGAGGTGGAGCCCAGCGAGCAGGTGGTGGTGACGGTGGGCAAGCTGCAGGCGGGCACCCAGGGCAACATCATCCCCCACAGCGCCGAGCTGGAGATCAACGTGCGCTGCTTCAGCGACGCGCTGCTGCAACAGGTGCTGGATGCTATCCGGCGCATCATCGACGCCGAGTGCCTGGCGGGGCGCTCGCCGAAGCCGGCGGAATACCGGGTGCTGAGCGAAACCATCACCCTGGACAACGACGCCGCCACCGTGGAACGGCTGCGCCGGGCCCACGGCGACTACTTCGGCGAGCCGCAGCTGTTCGAGATGGGCCGGCTCGGCGGCAGCGAGGACTTCCCCTACTTCGGCAACGCCGCCGCCGGCGGCTTCGAGGGCGGGGACATCCCCTACGCCTACTGGTTTATCGGCGCCGCCACCGCCGAGAGTTGGGCCGGCACCCGCGGCGAGCGGGTCTATGATCGCATGCGCCAGCTGCCCATGCCCCACTCGCCCTACTATGCGCCCGACCGCCAGCCCTCCCTGGAAACCGGCATCGCCGCCCTGGTCACCGGCGCCCTGGCGTTTCTGGAACGGTAGCGGCGGCAGGGCTTTCTGCCACCCTTTCGGCGGGCTTTCAGGCGGCCTGCCGTCTGGCCTCGGCGCGGGTCTCGCTCAGGATAAAGCGGCCCCGCTCGTCCCGGCCGACCCGGCCCAGGGCGATCTCCGGATCGTGGGTCAGCACGATGCGGCCGCCCCGCTCGACCAGGTCGGCCAGCAGTTGCTCCTTCTCCTCGATCAGCCCTTCCGGGAAGCGGTCGTAGCCCATGGTGATCGGCAGGTGCACCCAGGGGGCGCCGGGAATGAGATCGCCGGCGAACACCACCGGGCCTCCGGGCATGGCGAATTCCGGCAGCAGCTGGCCCGGGGTGTGGCCGTCGCTGACATGAAAGCGCCAGCCGGGGCCGAGCAGGGGCGGGCCGTCCCCCTCATCTGCCAGCAGCAGCCGTCCGCTGTCTTCCAGCCGTGCCACGAGCTCGGGAATAAAGGAAGCCCGGTCGCGGGCATGGGGCTTTTGGGCTCGCTGCCAGTGACGCCGGCCGGTGATAAAGCGGGCCCGGGGGAACAGCAGCTGGCAGGGGGCGTCCGGGCGCCAGGCCGAGAGCAGGCCGCCGGCGTGGTCGAAATGCAGGTGGGTGAGGATGACGATGTCGATGTCGTCATGGCCGAGGCCGACGGCGGCCAGGCTGTCGAGCAGCACATGGTGCTCTTCCTGCACCCCGAAGCGGCTTTTCAGCTCGGGCGAGAAGAAGGCGCCGATGCCGGTTTCGATCAGTATGTTGCGGCCCGGTTCCTGCACCAGCAGGGCCCGGCAGCCGAGGCGGATGCGGTTGTGTTCGTCAGCCGGCATCCAGCGGCTCCACAGGGCCTTGGGGGCGTTGCCGAACATGGCGCCGCCATCCAGTTGCTGGCTGTTGCCGGCCAGGGTGGTAAAGGTTCTCATGGGTGCTCCTTGAAAGGGGCCCGACGGGCCCCGCCTGACTCAGCCATTGTCCGGCGCCTTGGTGCTGAAGCGCAGCAGATGGGTGCGCTCCACCAGGATATAGAGGATGACCCCGGTGGCCAGGCCCCAACTGGCGCCGTACACCGCCAGCACCACGCCCATGGTGCCGGCGATGCCCCGCTCGGTGTTGTTATTGAGCTGCTCGAAGCCCACCATCAGGCAGATGTAGCCGGTGAGGATCAGGGTCAGCGACAGGGCGATGGGCAGCACCGGCTGGAAGAAGCTGACCAGGGGCAGCATGAACAGGGCGAGGAAGCCGGTGATCCAGAAGGTGCCGGTGCCGCTGTAGATGGACTCCATGGCCTCGCGGCCGTGCTTGTAGCGTTCGGCCATGGTCGCCGCCACGGCGGTCCACAGGGGGCCGGCCAGGCCCGGGTAGGGAGCGAAGCAGGCGTGCAGGGCGTTGCGCAGGGCGGTGACCAGGTGCACCCGGTCGATGTTGTTTTCGATCAACTCGTCGGTGCGCAGCTCGTCGGCCCGCTGCATCAGCGACTGGCCGACGATGATGTCGCCGAAGGCGATGATGTAGGCGATCAGCGCGGTGGGCACCGCCAGCATAAAGACCCGGGGCTCGGGAAAGCCGACGCTGAACGGCAGGTACTGCCACATGGCGGCGAAGTCGGGCTGGGTGATGCCCCACCTGACGTCGGGCATGGAATATTCGCCCACGGCGATGCCCACCAGTATGGCGATGATCATGCCCGGCACCATGCCGTAGTTGACGATCTTGCGCGCCATGGGTACCCGCTCCAGCAGCCCCTTGAAGGACACCGAGAACATCAGGTACAGGCAGATCAGGCTGCCCAACACCAGGGAGACGGGGGTGTTGGCCAGGCGGCCGCCGCTGGAGATTTCGCCCATCAGGGCGGCGATGCCGGCGCCGATGATGATGCCGCCCTTGAGCGAGTTGGGCACCAGCCGCACCATCACCGAGCCCAGCCGGGTCAGGCCCAGCACCAGGAAGATCAGGAACACCAGCAGCTGCAGCGCGAACAGCGCCTGGATGGCGGCCGGTCCCGGCTCGAAGTCGCCGAGGAACAGCAGCACCACCGGAATGCCGGGGGTGATCCAGCCGGGCACGAAGGGCACCCCGAGCAGGGCCGGCAGCATAAAGCCGATGCCGCACACCACCACATAGGCCAGGGCCACCTCGTAGGGCAGGCCCAGGTATTTTTCCAGCAGCGGGATCATGGCCAGGCTGACCACGAACATGATCAGCGCCTGCATCATCTCCGCCGTTTCCCAGCGGTAATGCACGAAAGGCAGGCGGATCTTGAACGGGCCGAGTGGCCAGTGGGGCTGTTCGGCCCCGTGTTGACGTTTGAATACTTGCATGGTTCCCTCCAGGCGCGCCCAAGGGGGCGCGGATCATGGCGTTGAGTGATCAAAGGGGTGCGACGGCTCCCTGCACCCGGCTTGTCGTCGGCGGCGCGGTCAGAGCTCCCTGGCCCAGTCGCGCAGCACGTATTTCTGCACCTTGCCGGTCGAGGTCTTGGGCAGGTTGGTGAACACCACCGTCTTCGGCACCTTGAAGCCGGCCAGGTGCTGGCGGCAATAGCCGATGATGTCGTTTTCGCTGGCGTACTCGCCGCTTTTCAGGGTCACGAAGGCGCAGGGCGTTTCGCCCCATTTCTCGTCCGGCCGGGCCACCACCGACACTTCCAGCACCGCCGGGTGTTTGTAGAGCACGTCTTCCACTTCGATGGTGGAGATGTTCTCGCCGCCGGAGATGATGATGTCCTTCAGCCTGTCCTTGATCTCGATGTAACCGTTGGGGTGGCACACCGCCAGATCGCCGGTGTGGAACCAGCCTCCTTCGAAGGCCTCGGCGGTGGCGTCCGGGTTTTTCAGGTAGCCCTTCATCACCGTATTGCCGCGCATAAAGATCTCGCCGATGGTCTGGCCGTCCTTGCTGACCGGCGCCAGGGTCTTGGGATCCGCCACCATGACGCCCTCCAGGGTGGGGTAGCGCACCCCCTGGCGGGCCTTGAGCCGGGCCCTTTCCTCCAGGCTGCATTGATCCCACTCCCGGTGCCAGGCGCAGACGGTGACCGGGCCATAGACTTCGGTCAGGCCGTAGACGTGGGTGACCCTGATGCCCATTTCCTCGATGGCGCCGATCACCTTGGCGGGTGGCGCCGCCCCCGCCACCATGGCGTGGACCGGGTGGTCGATGGCCGCCTTGGCGGCCTCGGGCATGTTGATCAGGGCGTTGAGGATGATGGGGGCGCCGCATAAATGGCTGACCCCGTGCTCGCGGATCAGGGTGAGGATCTTCTGGGGATCCACCCGGCGCAGGAACACATGGGTGCCGGCCAGGGCGGTCACCGTCCAGGGGTAGCACCAGCCGTTGCAGTGGAACATGGGCAGGGTCCACAGGTAGACGGGGTGCTGGCCCATGGCCCAGGTCATCTGGTTGCCCAGGGCGTTGAGGTAGGCGCCCCTGTGGTGATAGACCACCCCCTTGGGGTTGCCGGTGGTGCCCGAGGTGTAGTTGAGGGAAATGGCCTGCCATTCGTCCTCCGGCCACTGCCAGTCGAAGGCCGGATCCCCTTCCGCCAGCAAGGCCTCGTAGTCCAGTTCGCTCACCGGCTCGCCCTCGCCGTATTCCGGGTCGTTGACGTCGACCACCAGCGGCGGCACCGGCAGCAGGGCCAGGGCGTCGCGGATCACCTGGTGGAACTCCCGGTCGGTGATCAGCACCTTGGCCTCGCCGTGGCGCAGCATAAAGGCGATGGCCTCGGCATCCAGGCGCACGTTGAGGGTGTTGAGCACGGCGCCGATCATGGGCACGCCGAAATGGGCTTCCAGCATGGCCGGGATATTGGGCAGCATCACCGCCACGGTGTCGCCCCGGCCTATGCCCCGCCCGGCCAGGGCCGAGCCCAGGCGGCGGCAGCGTTGGTAGGTGTCGGCCCAGGTCCGGCGGATGGCGCCGTGGATCACCGCCGGATATTCGGGGTAAACGGCGGCGGTGCGCTCGATAAAGCTCAGCGGCGACAGGGCCAGGTGATTGACGGCGGTGGGGGCCAGGCCGGTTTCAAATATGGACATCGTCTTTCCCTCTTGCGAACGTTGGCTTCCGTATCACTGTTGTTTCATTTAGGTAATCTTTTATTAACATGCGATACTTTATAGCAACGGGATATGGTTTATGGAAATATTCTGTAGTCTTATAGTGTTTTTACTATATGGTGGCACCCATGATTGAGGAGCAACAGCAGGGCATCCGATTGCAGGCCTGGCTACGGCTGCTGCGGGAAGGAGGCCCGGCGGGGGAAAGCGCCGATGCCCTGTGCCGCTACGTGCGGGCTTGCCCCGGCGTACAGCAGGCCTACTGGCTGGGCTGGCAGGAGCGGGGGCGGATCTATGCCCATGAAGGCCGGGGGCCGGATCTGCCGCCGGGGCAGGGCGATCCGCTGCAGGCCAGCGATCTGGCGCTGTACCGGGCCTTGCAGCGACGGCGCTACCTGAGCCTGGAACAGGCAAGGGAACAGCCTTGCTGGCTGGCGGGCCGGCTGCGGCGGGCCGGGCTGGCCCATGGCGGCCTGCTGCCCCTGGCCCAGCCCCGGCCGGGGATACTGCTGGTGGCCATGGTGCCCGGGGCCGACCCGGCCTGGCTGCCCGAGCTGGGGGTGCTGTTGCACAGCCTGCTGGCTCAGCTGCCCCGGATGGCGGCCAGTAGCCCCCTGCTCAACGCCGATCCCCAGGCCGCCATCGAGTTCGAGCCCGACGCCACGCCGCGGGCGCTCAATGCCGCCATGCAACGGCTGCTGGGGGAGCGGCCCCTGACCGAGGTGGCTGCCCTGCTGCCGGTCAACTACCGCCAGCTGGTGTCCGCCTGCCTGGGTCAGGGCCGTGCCATCGGCGAGGTGGAAGCCCAGGTGGGCGAGCGCATCCTGCTGTGGCAGTTCATTCCCGAGCCGGCCGAACGGCGGGTGCTGGCCCGCTGCCGGGACGCGACCGAGGAGCTGACCGCCAGCCGCGAGGCGGCGGTGGCCACCCGCCTGTACCGGCTGATCACCGAGAACACCACCGACCTTATCTCCCGCCATACCCCCGACGGCCGCTTCCTCGATGCCTCGCCCGCCTCCTGGGTGCTGCTCGGCTACTGGCCGGAGCAGTTGCGCGGCCAGCCGGTGCAGCCGCTGCTGCACCCGCGGGACAGGGCGCTGCAACTGCGCCGGGCGGGCGAGGCGCTGGCGCGGGACGGCTACCTGACCCTGACCTACCGGGTACGGCACAGCCAGGGGCATTATCTGTGGTTCGAAACCGCCTGCCGAGCCATCCGGGAAACCTACACCGGCGCCGTGGTGGAGGTGGTGTGCGTGTCCCGGGACATCACCGCCCGGGTGCAGGCGGAAGAGAACAACCGTCGCCTGGCGGAGGTGGTGAAGGCCAACACCGATCTGGTGCTCTTTATCGATCCCGAAGGGCGGCTGACCTCGGTCAACCCCTCGGGCCGGCGGGCGCTGGGGCTCGAGGAAGGAGGGGCGCTGCCGGCCCTGGCCGCGCTGATGAGCGGGGAGGACTTCGCCCGCCTGCAGCGGCAGGGCTGGGCGGCGGCCGAGCGGGACGGCGCCTGGACCGCCGAAGCCCGTCTGCTGCCCCGGGGCGGGGGCGCCGCCTTGACGGTGTCGCTGGTGTTGCTGGCGCACAAGGGCGCCGGCGGCCAGTACTACTTTTCGCTGGTGGCGCGGGACATGACCGAGCGGGAACTGCGGGAGGCCCAGCAACGCCGGCATCAGGACGAGCTGGCCCATACCGCCCGGCTGGTCACCCTGGGAGAGCTGGCCTCGGGCATCGCCCACGAGATCAACCAGCCCCTGGCCGCCGTGGTCAATTACGCCGGTGCCAGCCTGCGCTACCTGAACGGCATGGCCGACAACCCCGGCGCCCTGGACAAGGTGGCGGAGGGGTTGCACCGTATTACCGGCCATGCCCGCCATGCCGCCGAGGTGATCAGTCGGCTGCGGGGCTTCCTGCGCAAGGGGCAGCGGCGCATGCAGGCGCTGGACATGGAGGAGGTGGTGCGCGAGGCCATCGACTTCTGCGCCTGGGAGGCGGCCCGGCACAGGATCACCATAGTGCCGCAGCTGGCGCCGGCCCTGCCGGTGGTGTACGGGGATCCGGTGCTGCTGGAGCAGGTGCTGCTCAACCTGCTGCGCAACGCCATAGAGGCAAACCGGGAGCGGCACCCGGATGCCGACTCCCGCATCCGGCTGCGGGTGGAGGCCGAGCCGGAGCGGCTGCTGCTGCGGGTCAGCGATCAGGGGCCGGGGGTGGGGCCCGAGCAGCGGGCGCGGCTGTTCACCCCCTTTTATACCAGCAAGGCGGATGGCCTGGGCTTGGGTTTGTCCATGAGCCGCAGTATCGTAGAGGGCTTTGGCGGCGGCCTGGATCTGGAGCCAAACGGCAGTGAAGGCGCCACCTTCTATTGCTGGCTGCCGCGCCGGCCCGAGGACGGGGCGGGGAATGCCATCGCCGGTGAACAACGGACAGGAGGACAATGATGCCGACCCGGGAGCAAATCGTGTATGTGGTGGACGACGACCAGGGCATGCTGGATTCCACCGTCTGGCTGTTCGAGTCGGTGGGCCTGAAAGCCGAGCCCTTTACCAGCGGCCAGGCCTTTCTCGCCGCCTGCGACGCCGGTGCCAATGCCTGTGTGCTGCTCGATATCCGCATGCCGGGCATGGGTGGCCTGCATGTGCAGGAGGAGATGCGCGCGCGCGGCATAGCGCTGCCAGTGATCTTCGTCAGCGGCCATGCCGACGTGCCCATAGTGGTGCGGGCCTTCCGTGCCGGGGCGGTGGATTTTATCGAAAAACCCTACAACGAGCAGCTGCTGCTCGACAGCGTGCAACAGGCCCTGAGTCGGGGCCGGCAGGAGGCCTGCGACGATGTGGCCAGACAGTTGGTGCGCGCCCGGCTGGCGGAGCTGACCCCACGGGAGCAGGATATCTTCCTGCCCCTGGCACAGGGCTACGGCAACAGGGAGATTGCCGAGCAACTGGGCATCAGCGTCAAGACGGTGGACCTGTACCGCTCACGCATCATGAAGCGGCTGGCGGCGAACAACCTGCCCGAACTGGTGGGCCTGGCCATCGCCGCCGGCCTGGTCGATCCCCTGGATCTGCGCGGCACCTCGCCGGGCTGATCGGCGGCGTGCTATTTCCCCTGCTTTCTGCGCTCGGTGATGGTGGCGCCACCCACGCCGTAGTTGTCGGTGTCGACCTCGTCGATCACCACCACAGTGGTGCCGGGGCCGCGGCCCACCACCTGCACCAGCAGCTCGGTGACGCCGGCGATCAGTTCGGCCTTCTGCTCCCGGGTGATGGGCTCTTGTTCCCGGGTGAGCTTGATGTTGACGTAGGGCATGAGGGTTCTCCTTGGGTGGTTGACAACGGGTATCGGTAGCGGCCCCAGAGCAGGGCCAGGGCGCCGAGCAGCACCGCCAGGGCGCCGCCCAGCAGGGCCTGATCGTAATTGTATTGGTGACTGAGGCTCAGCCCCGCCAGCACCGGGCCGATGATCTGGCCCAGGCCGAAGGCGGCGGTGAGCCCGGCCAGGGTAGCCTGGACCCGGATTGGGGCCAGTTTCCGGCCCAGCGACAGGGTCAGGGCGGTGATGCCCATAAAGGTGCCGCCGAACAGCAGGGCGCCGAGCAGGGCCCCGGCCGGGCCTGGCCAGAGCAGGGGCAGCACTATGCCCAGGGCCTGCGCCAGGTGGGCGGCGACCAGGGTGCCGGCCAGGCCCAGGCGGTGGCCCAGCCCCAGCCAGAGGCCGCAGGAGGGGATGGCCGCCAGCCCCACCAGCAGCCAGCTCAGGTGGCCGAGCCCGGCCAGCGCCGGTTGCTGGTGCAGCATGGCCACCATAAAGGTGCCGGTGATGATGTAGCCCAGCCCCTCGCAGAAATAGGCCAGCAGCAGCCAGGGCAGCAGGCCGGGCCTACGCGGCGCCGGCATCTGCGCCGAGGGTGCCGCCGGGATGGACGCGGCGGCGCCGGGCAGGCCGAACCAGGGCAGCAGTGCCAGCAGTCCGCCCAGTGCCGCCAGCCCCAGCCAGCCACCCCGCCAGCCGGCCAGGCCGTCCAGCCAGGGCACCGCCAGGGCGCTGAGGGCGATGCCCAGTCCCACGCCGCTGTACAGCCAGCCACTCTTGGCCGCCCGGCCCCGGCGGGCCAGCTCCTCCAGCACCAGCCCCGAGGCCAGCACGAAGGCGGCGGCGCTGCTCCAGCCGGCCAGAAAACGCCACAGCAGCCAGAGCCAGGGGGAGCTGGTCAGGCCCATGGCAGCCACGCAGGCCAGGTTCAGCAGCAGCTGGCGGCGCAGGCGTGGCAGCGGCTGGCTGCCGGGGCGGGCGCCGGCCAGCCAGAGGGCGCCGAGCAGGTAGCCCAGGTAGTTGCCCGAGGCCAGCCAGCCGGCCAGCAGGTCCGACAGGGGCTGGTCGGCCTGCATCAGCGGCAGCAGCGGGGTATAGGCGAAGCGGCCTATGCCCATGACGATGGCCAGCAGGGCGATACCGGCGGCCAGGCTCAGGTGCCAGGAGGCGTGGGATGTCACTGTGGTTCCTCGGTCTATTGAAAAAGTTTGATAACCCCGGAAAAGTCGGTCAAAGGGCCTACTCCGCCGACACGCCGTGGGATCTGGTACTCGCCATTTCGGCCTGCTGCGAACATTCACTGGATGTTCGGTCAGGCCGAAATGGCTCGTCACGGCGAGCAAGCTCGCTCCATGGGGCTTCGCCGCGCCCTCCCTGGCGCGGAGGGTCGGCGGAGCCGTTCCCTTTGTCCGCCTGCCTGGCGTGAGCGCTGCCTGTTTGTGCTTGTCTGTTGGTTTTCCCACAGTCTGCTCGTTCCTGCACCATCATTGCCCTTGTACGCCATCCAGTCTAATGATTAGTTATGATGCGGCTTTCATAAAAAGTGATGGGTAAGGCGATGGCGATGGATTTGCGTGAACTCAGGGTGTTCCTGGCGGTGTGGGAGCAGGGCGGGGTGACGGCGGCGGCCCGTCAGCTGCACTGCGTGCAGTCGAACGTAACCGCCCGGCTGCAGGCGCTGGAGAGCAGCCTGGGCACGCCGCTGTTCTACCGCCGGGCCAGGGGCAT
The DNA here is from genome assembly GCF_052487945.1 of Zobellella sp. An-6. Lineage (NCBI taxonomy): Bacteria > Pseudomonadati > Pseudomonadota > Gammaproteobacteria > Aeromonadales > Aeromonadaceae > Zobellella > Zobellella sp. An-6. The sequence goes on from NZ_CP199259.1 coordinate 391,805, forward strand.
GGTGCCGACGCCGGCGGCGGAAAAACTGCAGGGCTATGCCCGGCGCCTGCTGCACCTGGCGGAGCTGGCGCACCAGGCGGTGCAACCGGCGGCGCAGCCGGAAGGCAGCCTGGTGCTGGGCTCGATGGAAACCACGGCGGCCATCCGCCTGCCGCCGGTGCTGGCGGACTTCCACCGGGCCTATCCCGGAGTGGAGATCCGGCTGCACACCGGCACCAGCGCCGAACTGCGCAGCGGCGTGCTGGAATACCGGCTGGAAGGGGCCCTGGTGGGGGGCGAGCTGGATCACCCTGAGCTGGTGCAGCAGGTGCTGTTCGCCGAGGAGATGGTGCTGGTGGCGCCGGAAGGCTGTTGCGGGCTGGAGGACGAGCGCATCCGCGCCCTGCTCGGCTTTCGCCAGGGTTGCTCCTACCAGGCCCGGCTCGACGCCTGGATGAGGGAGCTGGGGCGGCCGCCGCTGCGGCTGATGGAGTTCGGCTCGCTCGAGGCCATCCTCGGCTGCGTGGCCGCCGGCATGGGGGTGAGCCTGATGCCCAGGGCGGTGGTGGAGCACCGGGACTATGGCCGGGGAGTGCGGCAACTGCCGGTACCGGAGCGCCTGGCCCGGATCAACACCTGCTTTATCCGCCGCAGGGACATGCCGCCCAGCGCGGCGCTGCAGGATCTGCTGGCGCGGCTGGGCGGTGTGGCATAGTCAATATCGGGCCCGGACGCGACACCGGCGCCATCAGGTTCTGAAGCTCGACACCAGTTGCGTCAGCTGGCGGCTGAGGCCGGTCTGCTCGCCGTAGGCGCCTTCGACGTCGGTGGACATTTCCTGCAGCCGGTTGGCCGACTCGCTGATCGCGAGGATGTTCCGGTTGATGTCTTCGGTCACCAGTTGCTGCTCTTCGGCGGCGCTGGCGATCTGGGTCGTCATGTCCCGGATCTGCTCGACCGACGCCTCTATGGCTTCGAACGCCTGCCTCGTCTCATCGGACAGGGCGATGGCGGCGTCGGACTCGCCGAGGCTGCGTTCCATGGTCACGGAAACCGTCCGGGTACGGCTGACCAGCAGGCCGAGGATGTTGTTGATCTCCTCGGTCGACTGTTGGGTGCGGTTGGCCAGGGTCCGGACTTCGTCGGCGACCACCGCGAAGCCGCGGCCCTGCTCTCCGGCGCGGGCCGCCTCTATGGCGGCATTCAGGGCCAGCAGGTTGGTCTGACCGGCGATATCCTGAATGGTGGAGATGATATCGTTGATGTTCCCGGTCTCCTTCTCCAGTTCGAGGATAACGGTGTTCGCCTGGCGGATGCTTTCACCCAGCCGGCCGACGCCGGTGGCGCTGCGGTCGATGATCTCCTTGCCGTCGCGGGTCGCGTCGAGGCTCCGATTAGACACGTCGGCGGTGTCGTTGCAGTTGCGGGCGACCTCGTTGGCGGTCGAGGCCATTTCGGTCACGGCGGTGGCGATCTGCTCCAGGGAGTCGCGTTGGTGCCCGATCGCGTCGGCCATCTGGCTGGCGCTGGCGTTGGTGCGCGCCGAAACCCGGTCCATGCTGGTCGAGGTTTCCTTGATGGCGCTCACCAGGTGCTGGGTCGAGGCCACGAACTGGTTGAACCAGCGCGCCAGCTCGCCGGTTTCGTCCCGGCTGTCGACATCGAGCCGGGTGGTGAGGTCGCCTTCGCCCTCGGCGATGGTTTTCAAACGGCCCTTGACCGCATTGATCGGATTGACGATACGGCCGGCGATCACCAGTCCCAGAACCCCGAACAGCAGCACCAGCACCAGGCTGACGATCAGGGTGGTCCGCGTCAGTTGCTGCGCGCCGGCGTACACTTCGTCGCGCTGCATAAAACCGACGAACTTCCAGCCCAGTCCGGGTGATTGGTAGACATTGGCCATATAGTCGACCCCGTCGATGGAGACTTCGGCCAGGCCGGCTTGCTGCGCCCCGAGCGCCTTGAAGTTTTCGAGTTCGGCCAGGGGCTTGAAGTTGTTGGCCGGATTGCCGCCATCGACCAGGACATTGCCGTTGCCTTCGACGATCATGATAAAGCCGGTCTCGCCGAAACGGATCCGCTGCACCATGTCGGTGAGCGCCTTCAGCGAAACGTCGATCGCCACCACCCCCTCGAAGTCGCCGCGCTCGTCCTGGAAGCCTTTCAGCAGGGAGACATAGACCGAATCGTCACCCTCCCAGTAATAGCCGTCGCGCCGTACCAGCTGGTAGTTGCCGTCGCGACCCAGGTCGAACCAGGGGCGCTTGCGCGGATCCCAGTTGCCGTAGTTGTCGCTGCCGGGCCATTCCAGATAGCCGCCGTGCCGGTCGCCCATATAGACGTACCCCAGGGTCGGGTTGTTGTTGCCGATGGCGCTGAACAGTTCGAACAGCCGCTGCTCGCGGCCGCCGTTGGCCATGGCGACCTCGGCGGGCTTGCGGCCCTCGTTGAAATAGGTGCTGATGGCGCCTTCGCGCGTCTGGCTCAGGATCGGATAGTCCGCCATCATCGACACCACGTGGCCCATGGTGTCGAAGAAGTTGCCGAAGGCCTGATCGACGATGGCGATGTCGAGGCTGCTGGCTTCTGCGAAGCGCTGCTTGGCGTCCAGGTTGACGTTGCGCAGCGTCAGCGCCACGACCACGATCACCGGCAACAGGGTGGTGCAGAGAAAAGCCGCGAGCAGTTTGGTTTTAATGCTGGTCATGGAATCGAACTCCGTAAATAGAACGGCGGGAGCGGCGGGGCGCCTGCGTGCCCGAGCGGATCTTTTTTCTCTTGAGCAATTATCGTGCCTATTGTGGGGATTGATTGGGCTTTATTTGGACCCTCGTTTGCGGCGAAACGAGGCTGGCAGGGGAAGCCCGGGTGGCGAGCCCGGCAATGGGCCGCCGATGGATGTTGCGAAGCCGTTCATGCGCATTTCTCCCTGTGAATGATTCACTGCGGTGTTGAGTCAGGGCTCCTTCCCTGGCTGCCGTTCCAACGGCGAGGTGACAGCTATGACGTGGTAACGCGTGTTGCTCGAAACCGAAAATATTTTGCTTCATCACCGGATTGACAACAAGCCCTGTCCGCGATGATCGTCGATGGCCATCCGCCGGACGCATCCCTTATGCCCCCGGCGTGAACGGACCCGCGTCTTCGGGAGGGATCCCCGTTTTGTCCTTGATTGCCGCATTCTTGAGGAGTTTGGTGCCGGGTGGTTGCTTAAAAACGACATGGAAATGTCCGTCAGCCCCATCTTGGTCAAGAAACAGCCGGTGTCGGGACGGGTGAGCAAGCGCCGGCTGCCAGGTCACAGGCGAAACCGTACCGTCGGCACTCATCATGGTCGAAGCGGGGCGGGGAAGAGGCAGAAAGCGGATGAAGCCGTCCCCGCCCTGTGCCAGTATCGGAACCTGCGTTCACGACAATGGATTATCAGAGGGGATCTAAGGTGATAACAGTACATCATCTGAACAACTCCCGTTCTCAGCGCATCCTCTGGCTGCTGGAGGAACTGGGACTGGAGTACCGGGTCCAGCATCATGAGCGGGACCAAAAGACACAACTGGCACCAGATAGTCTGAAGCGGATCCATCCGCTGGGCAAGGCGCCGGTGATCACCGACGGCGACCTGACCCTGGCCGAGTCCGGCGCCATCGTCGACTACCTGGCCCAGACCTATGGCCGTGAGCTGCTGCTGCCGGCGGCGGACTCCCCCGCCTGGTGGGACTATGTGTACTGGCTGCATTACGCCGAGGGCTCGCTGATGCCGCCGCTCTTGATGCGCTACGTGTTCGACAGGGTCAAGGCGGCGCCGGTGCCCTTCTTCGTCCGGCCCGTGGTCAACCGGATAGTGGCGGAGGTGGACAAGGCCTTCCTGCGGCAACAGATCAAGACCCATCTCGACTTTGTGGAAGATCACCTGTCCTGCCACGACTGGCTGGTGGACGGCCGTTTCGGCGCCGCCGACATCCAGCTGAGCTTTCCGCTGGAGGCGGCCCTGAGCCGGACCGGCATGGGCGAGCGCTATCCCCGCATCCGGGCCTATGTGACGCAGTTGCAGGCCAGGCCCGCCTACCTGCGTGCACTCGAGGCCGGCGGCCCTTACGCCTACGGTCCGGCGGCGACGGGCTGAGCCCGGCCCGCCCTTGACGGCGGGCGTCATACCCTTAGCCTAAATAACTGATCCTAATAGTGCTACATCAACCGGGCTCCGTACGCAGACACGCCGTGAACCGATCCCTGGGGGCTCCGCCGCGGCATCCCTGGCGCGGAGGGTCTGCTTAGCGGAACCCAGTCGCTGTCGGTAGTGATCTACCATTCGGAACAGTTATTTAATTTATATATTTTTCATGCTGTTACCGGATTCTCTTAAGAGACGCCATGAGCGATATCGGCATTTCAGGCGATATGTATCAAAAATAAGACATCTTATGCGACTGCCCTCTTTATTAAACAAATCATATTACCAATTGGTTGGTTGATACTCAGATTTGGTACATCACCATTTATTTTGCTCCGCTAACCTTTGAAGCAGGGTTAGACAGAAAGACCCTGAGATCGCCCAGGATACCGGATGTATGCAGTGGCGAAACAAACTAGACACTAAATGAAGAAAGAGGGATTTTACCATGTCTATTCAAAAGAAAACCTTAGCTGCCTTGATTGCCATCTCTGTGGGTGCCTCCTTCGGTGCCGTAGCCGGTTATGACGACCATCGTGGCGGTAAAAAAGGTGGCGGCGGCGACACTGAAATAAAGAATGATGATGGTAACCAAGCTGTCGATAAGAGCGTAATTGTGGACATCGATAAAAATGTTCACGTCAAGAAAACCAATGTCACCAAAATCGATATCGATAAGACCTATGTATACGACTATACCTACAAATTCGATATCCAGAAAGCAGAGCAAAAAAACATCACCTTCCAAAGCGGAAAAACCGGTGACGTCAAGGCCGACTCTGACGTGAAGGCCGCTGCCTTTTCCTCCAGCGCCAACTTCGGCAAGGCTGATCAAGACAGCACCAACCTCGGCCTCGGCCTCGGCCTCGGCCTCGGCTTGGGCGTTGGCTTCGGTGCCGGTGCCGGTGCGGGTGCCGGTGCAGGTACCGGTACCGGTGTAGGTCTGGGCCTGCTGGGTCTGGGTCTGGGCCTGGGTGACGGCGATGGCGTGGGTATCGGCATCGGGACCGGTACTGGTACTGGTTTGGGTGCCGGTGCGGGTAATGGTGCGGGCTTTGCCATGCTGAAGCCCGACCAGGATCTGGATCAGAAGTCCGCCTCTTCTTCCTGGGTGAACGTCTACTCCGTATCCATGGTTAAGTCTGGCAATAATACCGTCGGTAACACCGCTGCTACCCACGGTATCAACGTCCAGCAGGCCATCTCCGGTCAAAGCGCTATGGGTAACCAAAGCGTGAACGTGAACGCCAGTCTGCAGTTCTAACCCTTGGGCCGGCCCTTCGGGGCCGGTTTATTGCCGGAGGGAACCATGAAGAAGATAATAATAGCGTCGGTTTTTCTCGCCTCATCTTCTTTTGCCGGTCAGGAGTTTGATATGCTGCCGGTGATAGAAACCGAGGTGCTGAGTGAAAGCCGAGGCATGATGCAGCTCTATGATCAGGAAAACGACACCGCCCAGGGCGGTATTGTGGCCGGTAACGGTGTTAATAACAGCCTGACGGGTTTTAATGCCATAGCGCCTGGTGCTTTTGTCGGAGCCAAAGGGATAATGCTGATTAACCTGAATAGTGGCAACGCCAATATCACCAATATGAGCGCCTCGGTTAACGTTATTACGGCGAAATAAACTATGAATAAAAAAATACTACTGCTAGTAGCTCTTTTTCCGGCGGCAAGCTTTGCGCTAAGCTTGCCCGGTTTTAAGGTTCCGGTAAAAAGCTATTCGGAAATACAGTTCGGTGAGGTAGTCAGGCAGCAGTATGACTTTAGTTGTGGCTCTGCCGCCCTGGCTTCGCTGTTGTCTCACCACTACGATCTTCAGTTCACGGAGGAACAGATATTCGAAGAAATGTATCGTTTGGGTGATAAGGATAAAATTGAAACACAAGGGTTTTCCATGCTGGATATGAAAAAATTTCTGGCGAGAAGAGGCTTGGATTCGGAAGGCTATAGGATGAACCGGGATGACATTATAAGCATGGGCATACCGGCAATCGCTTTGGTGAACTACGAGGGATATAACCATTTCGTAGTGGTCAAGGGCATTGACGAAGATAAAGTCTTGATTGGTGATCCCTCCTTGGGAATGCACATCATAGACGGAGAAAGTTTCGATAAAAGCAGTAATGGCGTTTTTCTCCTGATAAAAGACAAGGTGGAGCTTGCCAAGGCCAGCTTTAATAAAAAAGAAAATTGGGAGCATTCCTTACCCAATGCCCCGACAAGCATGGCGTTAAGGCAGCGATTGCCACACCTGACCGATCTGATGTTGCCGGCGGATAAGCTTTATTAAACGAGGGAATGATTATGAAATGGCTTATGGTGCTTGCTCTAATGTTACCTGCTATAGCCTTTTCGAAGAGTTATGAAGAGTATCATCTTGATAACATGGCTGTTGTACCGGAAAGTGAACTGGCACAGCAAAGAGGGGGCTTTTTGTTACCTGGCCTTAACTATTCAATAGGACTTAGGATAGAGGCGTTGGTCAATAACAAGAGTGTTTTCTTTAGTAATGTCTTCGACATGCGGGATAACAGACTGGTGTTGCCTGCGGTCACTGGTTTGCCGGCAGGGCTTAATATCACCCCCCTGGCAGATAAAGGACAGATAGGCTACATAATTAAAAACTCGGCAAATGGGATAAGGACGGATGTTAATCTTAATATCGATATCGTCACACCACGGGCGATGGAAACATTCAAGGTGAATCAAGGTGCGGCCAGCCGTATCCATTCGGCCATACAACGGCAAGGCTATTGAATATGTCGAAATCTTATAGCTTGGCTCAGCCCATATGAACCTTACCCCATGTTCATATAAGGGCTGAGCTCGGCAGCTGTTAAGTCCTTTCTCCTTTATCATGTCTCCCCTTCCCTGATCCTGATAGTGCCGCATCGACCGGATTCCGCACGCAGACACGCCGTGAGACCAGTGGCAAGTCGCAGTAGCGGCGACAAGAGCGTTTCCCCGACATCGGTGCGGTGGCCGAGCTTGCGCCGTGACAAGCGGTTTCGGCCTGATTGAGCTAGCGAATGCTCGCAGCAGACCGAAACGGCGAGTATCTGGCCACTCGGTAGCTGTGCCAGGCGCTTCGCTCCCCTGGCGCGAACTGCTTAGCAGCCCGGTTCATTATCTCCAATGACTAAATAAATAACTGATCCAAATAGTGCTACATCGACCGGATTCCGCACGCAGACACGCCGTTAACCCGTCCCTGGAGGCTCCGCCGCGTCATCCCTGGCGCGAAGGGTCTGCTTAGCGGAACCCAGTCGCTACCGGCAGTGATCTACCATTCGGACATTCGGAGCAGTTATTTATCTGTTCCGAATGGTAGCTCACTGCCGGCAATGGTTAATGCCGTTATGAATGGTCAAATGGATCAAGCTTGAGAGTGAGGCTGGATTTGCGGCGTGTCTGACATCAATAAAAACAGCCTATATTCCCTTCAACAGGAATATAGGCTGAGTGGTAAGGATTGGTTAAAACATAATGGGCATACTGAAGTTTACCTGAACATCGGGTGCATCCTCGGTCAGGCCGGCCTGGGCATTCATGTTGAGAGTGGTTCTTTCGGTCAGCGCCAATGAAAAACCCATGGTCAGGCTGTCCAGCTGCAACATCTTGCTGCCTTCCGCCTTCCTGCCGTTTATTTTCGAGGTGAACACCGTTCTGTGGTTTACCCCCAGACTAAACGACAGCCTGTTGTTAACGGCGAAGCCCATCCCCATGCCCAAAAAGAAGCTGTCCCCCAGGCGCACTTCGTCATTCGCCAGGTCGTCTCCGTTAAGATCCCTGCCGGCCGTGACCTTGAGGTTATGAGTGTAGCCGGCGGTACCAAAGATAACGGCGGGATCGCTCGGGTAGATCAAGGTCATGCTGGGTTCAATTGCCCAGGTACCGGTTCCGGTTGGCGGGCGTTTGAAGATATCATCGGCATCCAGCTCTTCATCAAATGGGGAGCGACCCGTGTCGGACTTCAACCTTAGCCCGCCAATCCAGAATGGCGCCGTGTCGAGGTTGAACTGATACCTTACTGAGCCTTCAATATCACCAAGGGCACCGCCCGATGAGGTGACCGTTCTTGGGGTGTTGGTCGGCTCGGCTTCCCTGAAGCGGTAGCTGTCATATCGGTAAACCCAAGGGGCTCTCAACTCCAGCTCTATTCTTTCGGTTAAGCCGTACCGGCCGGCCAGGCCAAAGGTAAAGGTGGCCAGGTCCTGGTCCTCTGCCTGGATCAGCCCCACCACAATGGCCGGCAATACGCTGTAACCCAGGATAGAGACGCGGGTCGAGGTATTCTGTCCGTAGCTGAACGAGGGTTCAAGTTCAAATTTTCCTTGAGGTGTCAGCAGCCCTTGACTGTCGAGGGAGCTGGCTACGGCCTCCACCACTTGCCTGTCCTGGGCATGTACTGTGCTTGCTGCAGAGAGCAGTAGGCTGGCAAAAATAATCCTTTTTTTCATCGTTATCTCCTGATTCCATACCTAGCGATAAGACGGTGTAGCGATGCTCTGGAAATACACAGCAATTCTGCAGCTCTACCAGTACTGCCGGAGACGAGGTCGAGCACTCTCTCTATGGCAAGGGCGTCGGCTTCTTCCCTTGCCTTTCGTAAGCTCAAGTTATGATGGTTGACAACCAGGCTTCCTTCCAGGCCGATGAGCTCGGCGCTCAGATAGTCTGTATTGCAGTCAGCGACGCCTTTCTTGATTCGTTCTACCAGCTCGGTGATGTTGCCCGGCCAGGAGTGTCTGTCGATGGCACTTTCCGCCTCGTTGGTGAAGCCAAGAATATATTTACCGTGCGTCCTGCTTATTTTGTACAGATAATGTTTTGCCAACACGGTTTTGTCCTGTCCCCGTTCTCTCAGTGCGGGTACCTTGATCCAGCTTTTCCTCAGCAGGATTGAGAATTCAGGGGTGAAGTGGTAGCTGTTGTCCAGTGAATCCGGATCCAGGCTACAACTGAAGATAAGTTTGAGGTTTTCGGTGATGCCGCTTTTGGTAATGTGTTTCTGAAGCTTTTCGGAAATGAAGTCTATATTCCTCAAGTACAGGCAGGTTGGCTTGGAAAGGCTGTTGGATACCGCGGCGTCGAAATGAGAGATACAGTTATCTTGATCGGTTTGGGAGATGTCTATTTCCAGGAATTGAAATCCTTTCATCTCAGACAGGCATTTAGCCAAGAGGCTTTTCCCTGTTCCTGGCTCCCCCGATATCGTTAAATGCTCGCCCTGATGATTTTGAAGATATATCAGGATGTTTTGAAATTCTTCATGGTGTCCGACCACGTTGAACTTCTTGAACGACAGGCTCAGGTTGTTTCTAATCCTGGACATGCCATAGGCCCGCCCTATGGTGATAGACAATAACTCTTCCAGCACGGGGGCGGTATGGTAGTCATAACAATGCATGGCAACGAAGAGTTGCCATGCCGGTTGCAACAACTGGCCCTGGGATACTATGGCTATCCAAAATACGCCCTGGTAATTGTCCAGCCAACGTTTCAGCTTGGTGTTGGGCGTTTTTAAATTCCTGCAATCGACGATGCCTACCGATGTTCCCGAACCATTCAGATACAAGCCGGCCGTTTCCAGGCTGCTATGCCGCACGATGAGCCAGTCTGGGCGCTGGTTGTTCCATATCCGCAGACCCGAAGACTCGGGGGAGAGTTGCAGGACCAAGACTTCCCTTTCCGAGGCCATTCCGTACCTCCATGTACACATCATCCAAATGATGCCTATCACTATAGAACAGAATGTGATGCTAGTCGGGAGATCGCAAGGTATCTTGCCTATCCTATTGAAATGTAAATAAAAATAGTAGAGTCAATAAACTATGAAGGCTGCAGTCGTCTCGCTCATGGCCGCATCATCACGCCTTGGATATAAAGCCGGTTTCTTAATGGAATGCGGCCGAATGTTGAATAATTGTTTCGTAACTTGGGGGGAGGGGGAGATGGAGTATTGTGGCTCGGTCTTGCCCCGCTAATCATCGCATCGCCCTTATCGATTATTTTTTGTATTCATTGAAGGCTTATTGCCGATGCGCAGGCGGTATTTCTGCAACTTGCGCACCACGCTCGGCTGGCTGATGGCCAGCCGCTCGGCGATGGCGTAGGTGCTGGGCAACTGAGTGCACAGCTCGGTCAGTATGGCCCTTTCGCATTCCTCCAGTGCCGCCTTCAGGCCCTGTCCCGGCGGCAGGGCGGGGGCGGGGGCCGACGGCTGGGGTGCCGGAACAGGGCCCGGCTCCCGCGCGCTCTCCGCCGGGGCGCCGATCAGCTCGCCCGAGGCCGACAGCCAAGCCCGCTCCACCCAGTTTTCCAGCTCGCGCACGTTGCCGGGCCAGTCGTTGCCCATCAGCACCGGCCAGACGCCGGCGTGCAGCATCTTGTGGCCACCGTAGCGGTGGTTGAGCCGTTGCAGCTGCAGCTCTACCAGGGCGGGGATGTCCTCCCGCCGCTCGCGCAGGGGGGGGATGGTCACCGGTATCACATTGAGCCGGTAGTAGAGATCCAGGCGGAAGGAGCCTTCCTCCACCTGCCGGGCCAGGTCCCGGTTGGTGGCCACCACCAGCCGGAAGTCCACCCGCCGGGGCCTGGTGTCGCCCAGCCGGGTGATGGTGCCGTCCTGGATCACCTTGAGCAGCTTGGTCTGCATGGCCAGGGGTAGTTCGCCGATCTCGTCGAGAAAGAGGGTGCCGCCCTCGGCCTGCTCCAGCAGCCCGGCCTTGCCCTGGCGGGCGGCGCCGCTGAAGGCGCCGGGCTGGTAGCCGAACATCTCCGACTCGAACAGGGACTCGGGAATGGCGGCGCAGTTGACGTCGATAAAGGGCCCCTGGCGGCGTTGGCTCCAGCGGTGCAGCTGGCGGGCGAAGGCGGTCTTGCCCACCCCCGATTCGCCCAGCATCAGCACGGTGGCGTCGGTCGGCGCCACCCTCTTCAGCAGTTGCGCCACCTCCCGCAACAGCTGGCTCTGGGCCTCCAACTCGTCCAGCTCCAGCTCTTCCCCCAGGGAGGGGGCGTTGCCCCGCTTGAGGTGTTCGCTGAAGCGGCGCTGCAGCAGGGCGTATTCGTCCTGCAGCAGTTGCAAGTCGGTGAGATCCCGGGAGCGGCTGACGACGCGACTCAGCCGGCCCTGCTCGAAGATGGGGTAGGCCTCGGCGATCACCCGCCGGCCGGTGGCGGTGTGCTGCATCAGCTGGGCCGGGCGACCGGTGCGGATCACCTCCAGGGTGACCGAGGGCGAGAGCACACCCCGGCGCTCCAGCTCCTGTACCGTGGTGGCGCACAGCTCCTCCGGGCTCAGGCCGTAGACGGCGGTGCTGCCGGGGCTGACCTTGAGCACCCGGCCTCCGGCGTCGGTCAGGAACAGGTGGTCCTGGGCGGTGGCGATGATGGTGTCGAGCACCAGGCGGTCGGTTTGCGACATGGTGACGTCCTGCGGGTGATGCATGAATGAATTAATGATACAAATATGTATCGAAACGGGCGAGCTGTCGATTCAATATTGCATCATTAAATTTTTAATTCCTTTAAAATCAATAAAATAAAAATTGGCACGCTAACTGCTGTATCAGGGGAAAGGAAACCACGGCCTCAGGCACAGTGCCCGGCCCGCTGCAGGAGAATCCCATGAGCAAGCGTGAACCCCCCTTCAACCAGCCCCTGGGCGGCAACGAGATGCCCCGCTTCGGCGGCCCCGCCACCATGATGCGGCTGCCCACCCAGCCGGATGCGGCCGGCCTGGACGCCGCCTTCGTCGGGGTGCCCTTCGACATCGGTACTTCCAACCGGCCCGGCGCCCGGCTGGCGCCGCGCCAGATCCGCGACGAGTCGCGCATGCTCAGGCCCTACAACATGGCCACCCGCGCCGCGCCCTTCGACAGCCTGCAGGTGGCGGACATCGGCGACGTGCCCATCAATACCTTCAACCTGCAGAAGAGCATGGGCATCATCGAATCCTTCTACGATCAGGTGCTGGAGCACGGCTGCCGGCCGCTGACCCTGGGCGGCGACCACACCATCGCCCTGCCGATACTGCGTGCCATGAAGAAGAAATACGGCCCGGTGGGATTGATCCACGTGGACGCCCACGCCGACATCAACGATCACATGTTCGGCGAGAAAATCGCCCACGGCACCCCCTTCCGGCGGGCGGTGGAAGAGGGGCTGCTCGACGGCGAGCGGGTGGTGCAGGTAGGCCTGCGCGGCACCGGCTACGCGGCGGACGACTTCGACTGGAGCCGGGAGCAGGGCTTTCGGGTGGTGCCCGCCGAGGAATGCTGGCACCGCTCCCTGGTCGGGCTGATGGAGGAGGTGCGCGCCAAGGTGGGCGGCGGCCCCGTCTACATCAGCTTCGACATCGACGGCATCGATCCCGCCTACGCGCCGGGCACCGGCACCGTGGAGATCGCCGGCCTGACCGTGCCCCAGGCGCTGGAAATCATCCGCGGCTGCTGGGGGCTGGACATCGTCGGCGGCGATCTGGTCGAGGTGTCGCCGCCCTATGATCCCAGCGGCAACACCGCCCTGCTGGCGGCCAACCTGCTGTACGAAATGCTGTGCGTGCTGCCCGGGGTCGAGCGGCGCTGAAGGATGTTGCCGCCGCGCCCGGCGGCAACCACTATAAACAAAGGAGTGTAATCTGATGTCTTCTTCTTCTCTGGAGGCCGCCGGCGGCCGTGCAACGACCAAGGGCGGCGGTGTGAGCCGCCGTGGACTGCTCAAATTCCTGCTGCCCTCGCTGCTCGGGGTCGGCATGTTCCTGGTGCCCATCAGCCAGGGGGACCAGGTCACCATCGGCCTGGGACTGATGGCCGACTGGCTCAAGGCGGCCCTGGACGACAGTCTGCCGACGGTGGCGGTGGCCATCCTCTGCCTGTCGGTGCTGCTCACCGCCCTGGTCAAGCTGGCCAAGCCCGGCTGGGCCCGGGACGGGGTCTGGCATGAGGTCTTCGACGTGGGGCCGGTCTGGTTCGGCCTGCGGGTGCTGGGTGCCCTGTTCGGGCTGATGGCCCTGTTCCAGTTCGGGCCGGAGTTTATCTGGAACCGCAATACCGGCGGCGTGGTGCTGCTGGATCTGGCGCCGGTGCTGCTCACCTTTTTCTTCTTCGCCGCCCTGCTGCTGCCCTTCCTGGTGGACTTCGGGCTGATGGAGTTCATCGGCGCCCTGGTGAGCAAGCCGTTCCGTTTTATCTTCCGCCTGCCCGGCCGCAGCGCCATCGACGCCACCGCCTCCTGGCTGGGCTCGGGCACCGTCGGGGTGCTGATCACCGCCCAGCAGTACGAGAAGGGCTTCTACACCCGGCGGGAGGCGGCGGTGATCGCCACCAACTTCTCGGTCGCCTCCATCGCCTTCAGCCTGCTGATCACCACCTTCGTCGGCCTGAACCACATGTTCATCCAGTTCTACTTCACCGTGGTGGTGGCCGGCCTGGCCGCGGCGGTGATCATCCCCCGGCTGCCGCCCCTGTCGCGCAAGCCCGACACCTACTACGAGCCGGCGGGCTGCCAGATCGCCGAAACCGCGCCCGGCGGCAAGGGCGTGCTGCGCTACAGCCTGGAGCTGGCGGTGGCCCGCGCCGAGCAGGCCCCGGGGCCGGTCCGGCTGGCCCGGAGCGCCCTGTTCAACGTGGTGGACATCTTCCTGGCGCTGCTGCCGCTGGTGATGGCCATCGGCACCGTTTCCCTGGTGCTGGCGGAATACACCCCGTTGTTCACCTGGCTGTCCTACCCCATGATCCCGCTGCTGGAGTGGCTGCGCCTGCCCGAGGCGGCGGCCGCGGCGCCGGCCACCCTGGTGGGCTTCGCCGACATGTTCCTGCCGGCGGTGCTGGCCAAGGGCATCGAGAGCGAGCTGACCCGCTTCGTGGTGGCCTGCCTGTCGCTGACCCAGCTGGTGTACATGTCGGAAGTGGGCGCCCTGCTGCTGAAGTCCAGGATACCGCTCAAACTGTGGGAGCTGCTGGTGATCTTCCTGCTGCGCACCCTGATCACCCTGCCCATCATCGCCCTGATGGCCCACCTGTTCTTCTTCTGAGGGAGTGACCATGACCCAAATCGACACCACCTGCGCCGACCTGCTGATCCGGCTGCTGCGCGACCGTTACGGGGTGGACACCCTGTTCGGCATCCCCGGCGTGCACACCATAGAGCTGTACCGGGGTCTGGCGGAGAGCGGCCTGCGCCACCTGACGCCCCGCCACGAGCAGGGAGCGGGCTTTATGGCCGACGGCTACGCCCGCGGCAGCGGCAAGCCCGGGGTCTGCCTGATCATCACCGGCCCGGGCATGACCAACATCGCCACCGCCATGGGCCAGGCCCTGGCGGACTCCGTCCCCATGCTGGTGATCTCCAGCGTCAACCGGCGCGACACCCTGGGGCTGGGCCAGGGCCGGCTGCACGAGCTGCCCGGCCAGCAACAGCTGATGGCCGGGGTGGCCCGCTTCAGCCACACCCTGCTCGACCCGGCCACCCTGCCCGAGGTGCTGGACCGGGCCTTCGCGGTGTTCAACGGCGCCCGGCCGGGGCCGGTGCACATCGAGATCCCCATCGATCTGCTGCCGGCGCCGGTGCGGGCCGCCGTGCCCCGGCCCGCGCCCGTCCTGTTCCGGGCGGCGCCGGACCCCCGCGGGCTGGCCCAGGCGGCGGCCTGGCTCGGCGAGGCGCAGCGGCCGCTGCTGCTGCTCGGTGGCGGCTGCGTCGAGGCGCCGGAAGCGGCCCGGGCCCTGGTGACGCGGCTGGATGCGCCGGCGGCGACCACCATCAACGCCAAGGGCCTGCTGGGGCGGGACCATCCGCTGGATCTGGGCGCCAACACCGCCCTGCCGGCGGTGCGCACCCTGGCCCGGGAGGCGGACGTGATCCTGGCGGTGGGCACCGAACTGGGCGAGACCGACTACGACGTGGTGTTCGACGACGGCTTCCAGCTGGACGGCCGGCTGATCCGTATCGATATCGATCCCGAGCAACTGGTGCGCAACCAGCGCCTGGCGCTGGGGCTGGTGGCCGACGCCGGCCGCAGCCTGGAACTGCTGCTCGAGCACTTTCCCGCGCCCCTGCACCGGGGCGGGGCCGAGCGGGTGCGGGCCGTGCACCAGGAACTGGCGCTGGCGGCGGAGCCGGCCTTCGCCCCCTATGTGCCGCTGTTCGACACCCTGCGCGAACTACTGCCCGAGGCGATACTGGTGGGGGATTCCACCGCCACCGTCTACGCCGGCAACCATCTGGTGAGCCAGCCCGAGCCCCGGCGCTACTTCAACGCCTCCACCGGCTACGGCACCCTGGGCTACGGCCTGCCGGCGGCGCTGGGCGCGGCCCTGGCCAAACCCGAGCTGCCGGTGGTGGCGCTGGTGGGCGACGGCGGCATCATGTTCACCCTGAGCGAGCTGGCCACGGCGGTGGAGGCGGGCATTCCGGTGGTGATACTGCTGTGGCACAACCAGGGCTACGAAGAGATCCGCCGCTACATGGACCACCACGGCGTGAACCGGGTAGGGGTGGACATCTGGGCGCCGGACTTCCAGCAGCTGGCCTCCGGCTTCGGCTGCCGTGCGACCCGGGTGGACAACCCGGCGGCGCTGGCCCGGGCCCTGGCCACGCGGCCCCTCGACGGCCCCCTGCTGGTGGAGATAGACGCCGCCGGCTGGAGCCGGGCGGTGGCGGAGTAAGGAGGACGCATGCAGACTCTGGACCGGCAGTTTATCGACAACCGTTGGCAACCGAGCCGGGGCGAGCGCCGGCTGGCGGTGGTCAACCCCTATACCGAGGAGGTGATCGCCGAGCTGACCGGCGGCCACCCGGACGACGTGGACGCGGCGGTGGCGGCGGCGCGGCGCGCCCAGCCCGGCTGGCAGGCCCTGGGCGGCGTCGGGCGGGCGCCTTATTTGGAGGCGATGGCCGACGGCCTGGCCCGGCGGCGGCAGGAACTGGCGCACTTGTCCAGCCGCAACAACGGCAAGCCCCTGGCCGAGGCCCGGCTCGATCTGGACGATGCCATCGCCTGCTACCGCTACTACGCCGGCCAGGCGCGGGCGCTGGACCAACGGCAGGGGCAGGAAGTGGCCCTGGCCCAGCCCGGGCTGCAGGCCCTGGGCTACCTGGATCCGGTGGGGGTGGTGGCGCTGATCACCCCCTGGAACTTCCCGCTGGTGACCAGCGCCTGGAAGCTGGCGCCGGCGCTGGCGGCGGGCTGCGCCGTGGTGTTCAAACCCTCGGAGGTGACACCGCTGCCGGAGCTGGCCCTGGCCGAACTCGCCCTCGAGGCGGGGCTGCCCGCCGGGGTGTTCAACCTGGTGCTGGGCGACGGCGAGGGCGTGGGGGCGGCGCTCTCCTCCCACCCGGACATCGACAAGGTGTCCTTCACCGGCAGCAACCGGGTGGGGGAGGCGATCATGGCCGCCGCCGCCCCGGCCAGCCGGGCGGTGGCCCTGGAGCTGGGCGGCAAGTCGCCGATCCTGGTGCTGGAGGACGCCGACCCGGAACGGGCCGCCGAGCTGGTGATGGCGGGCATCTACTTCAACGCCGGCCAGATCTGCTCGGCCACGTCCCGCCTGCTGGTGCACCGTTCCCTGGCGGAGCCCCTGTACCGGGCCCTGGCCGGGCGCATCGACGCCCTGCGGCTGGGGGATCCCCTGGCCGAGGGCACCGACATGGGGCCGCTGGCCAGCGCCCGCCAGCGCCGGGCGGTGCTGGACTACCTGGCCGTGGCCGAGGCGGAAGGCCTGGCGGTGGTGCGCGACGGTCGCCACCGCGCCCTGCCGGCGCACGGCTTCTTCTTGGCCCCGGTGCTGTTCCGGGACGTGCCCGCCGCCAGCCGGCTGTGGCGGGAGGAGATCTTCGGCCCCGTGCTCTGCGGCCGCAGTTTCGACGACGAGGAAGAGGCGGTGCGCCTGGCCAACGACAGCGACTTCGGCCTGGCGGCGACGGTGGTGAGCGGGGATCCGGAACGGGCCCGGCGGCTGGGTCGCCGGCTGCGGGCCGGCACCATCTGGTACAACAGCGTCCAGGTGGTGCCGTGCGAAACCAGCTGGGGCGGCTTCAAACGCAGCGGCATCGGCCGCGAGCTGGGCCCCTGGGGGCTGAACGCCTTCCTCGAGGTCAAGCACCTGCTGGGTCCGGCGGACTGAACAAAGCAACTGATGACAAAGCTCATCACCTGTTTTTCGCCAGGGACTTCCCTTTATCACCGCTGTTTAATAGTGGTCATCTCCGCGAAGGCGGAGATCCATGAAATATTGCACTGGACTCCCGCCTTCGCGGGAGTGACCGCAGAGTCACTCAATGGTTTGCCAACTGTCTGAACGGCCGGCTTGGCGGCCTTTGTCGCGAAGCCGTCGGGGTGCCTGCGCAAGCATTAGAAATGGCCGTAAACGGCGCTTCCCGCCGCCAGCAGGGCGGCGAGCTTCTCCAGCGCATGCCGATACTGGCTTTCCTCGGCGATCGACATCAAGGACAGGCGGATCGCGTTGTCCGACCGGGGCCCGACCCGGAAAAAGGAGGCGCTGCTGACCAGCATGTTTTGCTCTCGTGCCGCCAGGGCCAGGCTGTCGGCCTGCCAGCTATCGGGCAGCTGCAGCCAGAGGTGGTAGCTGGTGGGCTGGCGGCTCATGTGGCAACCCTGCAGGATGCTTCCGGCGATCCGCTGCCGGCGGCGGGCGATATCCTGTTGCGCCTTGGCCATCTGGTAGGCATCGCCGGAACGGATCAGGCCACTGGCTACCTCGAACATCAGGGGCGGAGGTAACCAGACCGTGGCGCGGATAAAGGCGGCCAGGTGCCCTGCCTGGGAGGCGGGCGCCCTGATAAAGGCGCAACGGAGGCCCGGACTGATGGCCTTGGACAGGCCACTGATATGAAATCCCTGTTGCGGTACCCGGTTGGTGATGGCTTCCATCCGGTTTTCGTTAAGGAAGCCGTAGATATCGTCTTCAACCAGCCACAGCCGGAACCGCTCGATAACGGTTGCCAGCGAGGTCCTGCGCCGTTCGGACATGGTGGCGCCGGTCGGATTCTGGTGGGAGGGGAGCACGATGACCATGGCGATTTTTTGCTGTCGGCACAAGGCTTCGAGTGCTTCCGGGAGCATCCCCTGGTCGTCCATTGTTACGCCGGCCAGCCGCCTGCCGAGCAGATGGGCGATGGACAAGATGCCGGGGTAGGTCTGGGCCTCTACGGCGATGGTGTCCCCGGGTTTGGTATACAGCTGTATCAAGGAGGAAAGGGCATGTTGGGCACCATTGGCAAGCAGCACCTGGTCCGTAGAGGCGGTCTCGAGTCCGTAGTGGCGTGCCCACGCCATGCCGCTTTCTCGATGACGCCGCAGGCCCGTATTCTCGGTGTAGCCGAAGAGATCGGGCTCCGTGATATTGCTAAGGCAGGATGATATTTTACTGGTCAGTTTGTCGATATTGTATGCAATGCAGGGTTGCAGGATCGACAGGTTCAGCACCTGGGCATCCTGCCTGGAATGGATCACCTGTTCCAGCCTGGTATCGCTGCAGACAAAAGTCCCCTTCCCGACAAAAGATTCAATTTCCTCTTGTGCTATCAATACCTTGTAGGCCTTCGCCACTGTCGCCGGGGTGGTTGCCAGTTCTAGTGCCAAGGCGCGATGAGTAGGGAGTTTGCTCCCTTTGGAATAGTCCCCGGATGTAATGCGAGCCCTGATAGTGTTTACGATATCAAGATACTTGGTGTCACTCATGGTGATGCCCTGCTGTCTGACGGCAACGGCAATCATACCGCTTCTGCACCAGCCCTTCTATGTCAATTCAATCATTGACTTATGGCTCAATCGTGAGATTGACTCAATTGACATATGTCAATTGGTGGTTGTAGTTTGGACCCATCTCTGGTTCGTTCTTTTTTCATCAATCCACCGGTTTTAAAGGGGAAAATATAATGGCTAATGTTGCCTTTATCGGTCTTGGAGTTATGGGCTATCCGATGGCGGGGTATTTGCAAGAACATGGGCATACCACCGTGGTTTATAACAGAACGGCAGACAAGGCCATCAAGTGGGTGGAGGAATATCGGGGCCGTATGGCGTCTACTCCAAGAGAGGCTGCCAAAAGCGCGGATATCGTCTTTATCTGTGTAGGCAACGATGATGACGTGCGCAGTGTGATCCATGGCGATGACGGTGTGCTGGCCGGCATGGAAAAAGGCACGACCATCGTCGACCACACCACGACCTCCGCCGATCTGGCTATCGAGCTGAGAGACGCCTGCCTGGCTGCGGGTGTCTGCTTTATGGACGCCCCCGTGTCCGGCGGACAGGCCGGAGCCGAGAATGGCTGTCTGACGGTGATGTGCGGGGGTGAAAAGAGCACATTTGAAAGCGTATTGCCGGTGCTCGAGAGTTATTCCAGGCAGGTGCAATGGATGGGAGAGCACGGCCAGGGACAACGCTGCAAGATGGTGAATCAGATCTGCATTGCCGGGGTATTGCAGGGGTTGAGCGAAGCATTACTGCTGGCACAAAGTGCGGGGCTGGATGCCCGGCTTGTGGTTGAAACCCTGAAGCATGGTGCGGCCGGATCATGGCAAATGGAAAACCGGGCGGTCACCATGTCGGATGATCGATTCGATTTTGGTTTCGCCATCGACTGGATGAGAAAAGACCTTGCCATTTGTCTGGCGGAGGCCGGTAAATACGGGCTCGAGTTATCCATGGTGAAGCGGGTCGATAACATCTATGCCGGACTGCAGAAAAATGGACTGGGCCGGATGGATACGTCTGCCTTGATCGTCGGCGTTAAGGGGTAACCCGGCAAGCTGAGGTTTTAATCTTGTTACAGACAATGCCGATATTACGGTCTCGTCAACCCCGCGACACCCACTCTCGTCATCCCCGCGAAGGCGGGGATCCATGAAAACCCGCACCGGACTCCCGCCTTCGCGGGAGCGACGGAAGGATTGGCGCCGTTCGTCACACGGCTTCAGCCGCGGGATCCCACAGACGGCATGGGATCGGCACCGCTCGCCACACTACCTGTGGCCTGATGTGCGCAGGCACAGAGGATCTTCAGGTTGAGCTTCATGCCGGGAGACAGTGCCGAGCCCAGGCACAAGCGTACGGCCGTATTCTGCCTGTCATCGGGAAAGAAAATACCACTGCCGGCGATATGGCACCCCTGCTGTTCCGCCAGGGATGCCAGGGTGGACATATCCGTGTTGGCTGGCAGCAGCACCCAGTGGATGAAACCGCCTGCGGGCGGGATATAGCTGGATCCTTCCGGAAACTCCGTGCGTACCAGAATATCGAGATAATCCCTTACCGCGGCGAGCTTGTCCTGCAACCTTGCGCTGTGCCGTTCCAGATAGCCGCGCTCCAGAAAGACGTTCAGAACCTGTTGGGCAAGGCTGGAAACCGACAGATTGCGCGCGAACATCTGTGCGAGGATGGCGTCCCGGTAGTCTCCCGGCACACACCAGCCGACCCGGTAGCCGGGAGCTATGGTTTTGGAAAAGGAGGAGCAATAGAGGGTCCGGGAGCCTGCCGCCAGGCTTTTCAGGGCGCGTGGACGTGTCTTCCCCGGTGCCAGGTCGAAGAAAATATCATCCTCGATAATGGGAATGCCGGCGGTGTGGGCCAGCCGGGACAGGCGGGCACGGGCGTCGTCCGGCATGATAAAGCCCTGCGGGTTCTGCAGGGTGGGGTTGAGGTAGATGGCCGCAATCTGTTGGTGCTTCAGCGCCTCTTCCAGATGATCTACATCCATGCCGGTACGAGGATGGGTACGGATCGGTAGGGCGCGCATGCCGAGCCGCTCGATGATTTGCAACATGCCGTAGTAGGTCGGCATTTCGATGGCGACCACGCCACCTTGGGGCGCCACGGCTTCCAGGGCCAGCTCCAGGCCGATGGTATCGCCGGAGGTGATCAGAATGTCATCCGGTCCGCAGACCACGCCGCGGGTGAGCATAAGCGCGGCGAGCCGCCGCCGCAGATCCGGCAGGCCCGGGGGCGGTATGAAACCGGTGAGCAGGCTGTCATACCTGTCGGCTACGGCGGAAAGGCACTTTTTCAACAGGGTATGGGGGATCAGATCATCATGCAGGACCGCAGAGCTCAGGGAGGCGGACTTGAGCCGCCCGGCGCGTGAGAGCATGGCCACGACGGCGTGATTGACATTGACCGCGACACTGGCAAACCCCGTTTCATCTGCTGGTACGGCCTGGGTTTTGGCGGCGACAAAGTAGCCGGTTCTGGGCTCGGCACGGATATAGCAGCTGGATTCCAGATCCCCCAGCGCACGCTGTACCGTGGTTACACTGGTATCGAACATCCGGGAAAGTGCGCGAATGGACGGCAACTTCATTGTTTCCGGCCATTCGCCACTATTTATTTGGCGAACGATCCAGTGCCTTATCGTTTTCCAGCGGGGTTCGTTCCGTTGTTCAATACAATACATGTTTTGTCATAGCCATTAAGAACTATGACATGTATAACAAAATGCTTCCGGCCGCGGCAACGATCACTATGCTGAGCACCACCAGGCCGAAGGCAAATCGGATCAGGCTGTGTTCCTCCTCTCGACTGGCGGCAGCCAGGCCGGTGATAAGGGACAGGATCGAAAGCGAACCCAGGGCGCCATGCCCGGCCGCACTGTTGACCATGGCGGCAAGCCAGGGACCCTGTGTCGTCTCCAGACCTGCAATGGAAGGCATGATCAAGGTGTTTCCTCCCACATTGGAGCCCGTGACGTAGCCGGCAATACCGGCAATGGCGGCGACCATGGGGCCCAGTGCGATGCCGGTCAGCGATTGTAACCCCTGTTGGGCTTGCAGCAGAAAACCGGCCTTGACCATGATCTGTGACATCAACAAGAAGAAAAGGATGGTGGCCACCGGACGTTTGGCACGGGCAAATAGCTGGCTCCAGGGGAATTTAACATGGAGTTCAGCTTGCTCGCGTTGCCGTATGGACATCATCAGTGCCACCAATGCTAGCGCTACTCCCGGCGACGCCAGCGGTTTCCAGGCCACGCTGTCGCCGTTGATTTCCCAGTAGCTGTCCCAGCCAGTGGCGAGGAAGAGCCCTCGCAGGGCAACGATGATGGCCAGAAGAGCCAGGTAGGGCCATGCCGCACCTGGCCAGGCAACCAGGCGCCTGGTGCTCAGGAAGGAGAAGACCAATCCCACGCAAGAGACAGCAAGGCCGGCCATGACTCCAGCGATTTCCGGTCCTGTCCACCGGCTTGTCATATAAAGCACGGCAACAAAAAGGGCTGTGACAACAAAGAGGGCGAGCCAGGGACCAAGGGTACGGATACCGGCCAGCCATAAGGCGATGGCGGCCAATACCAGGAAGACGGGGGCGCTGATCAGAGCGGAGTGGCTTGCCAGTACCTCGGATGGCTGGGCGGCGAGGAGAGCCCCTATCAGGGTTGCCAGGCCCAGGGTCCCCCAAGGCATGATGACCATACCGGACAGGGCAATGCGCAGACCAAGCTGCCGGGAAAACAGTCCCATGAAGAGCGGGACGGTGGCGATCAGGGAAACACCGAAGCCCGTCATGGCTTCAAGCAGCGGAGCCAGACCAAGCACAATAAAAATAACTTGTGCGGCGGGCGGCCACCCCAGCTCTTTCACCCAGGCGCCGATGGCTTGTGGCGCTCCCTGTTTTTCCACCAGGATGACAAAGGCCAGCCCCGGCACTATGACGCCAGCGGTGCTGAGAAACAGGACTCCCGTATCCGTGGCGATGGCCAGGGCTACGGCCCGGGATAAGGGAGCCGCGACCCCCAATCCCCACAAGAGTAGAACGAGGACCACGCCGATGAGTGCTGCCTGTACGGGCGGTCGGCGGAAAGCCAGGATCAGTGCCACCACCATGCCGATGGGGGACATCTGGAGAAGCAGTGTCGTTGCCATGAGTGTCTCCTTAGTCCTGGGTTTGCCCGGAATACACCGTGGCCAGCATGGAAGGACGTTTCCGGAATTCCCGGTACCAGTCGGTCAGACGCG
This sequence comes from Zobellella sp. An-6, assembly GCF_052487945.1. Lineage (NCBI taxonomy): Bacteria > Pseudomonadati > Pseudomonadota > Gammaproteobacteria > Aeromonadales > Aeromonadaceae > Zobellella > Zobellella sp. An-6. Next base: position 414,933 of record NZ_CP199259.1, read on the forward strand.
GGCAGCCGGAAAAATCCGGCAGTTTGCGGAACAGGATCCAATCGATCGCCGTAGCCAGGGCGATATGGCCGATGGTCATGGGACCGTCCAGGGGAACCCTTTTTTCGATGAAGTCATAGGTCGTCATGAGCTTTCCCGCCTGCCCCTCGGCGTAAAGCGCATAGCGAAACGCTTCCGGCCGGCGTTCTGTCTCGGAGCGCAGCCGGATGCCCGCATCACAGATGCCCTGCGCCAGAGCCTCGAGGCGTAGCGCCGCCCAGCGTGCGGAGCCTTGCTCCGGGATGAGCCGGGGTCCGGCATGCAGGCTGTCGAGATAATCGCAGATCACCAAGGAGTCGAATAGCGACGAGTCATCCGGCAGTATGAGAACCGGCACCTTGCCGAGCGGATTCATCCGGTAGACTGTTTCGTTGCGACGAACGGGGCTGGTCTCGTGGTGAATAACGTCCAGCCCGGCGGCCTGGCCGGTTTCATGGGCGAAGACCAGCACCTTGCGGGCATAGGGGGAGTGTGTTTGGTACAGAAGCTTCATTGACTCGGACCCAAAGTTATTGTGGATTTACACAGAAATTTTCATTCTGTTGGAATTTGACCCGGTAAAAATCACTGCCAGACAGGATTCCCCGGGGCAGGCCGAATCAATATGCGTGATGGGGGCTAACGAAGAGATAGACAGATCATGAGTTTTTTTCAGTACAGGTGTGATTTCAGAAGAACTCCGGTTCGGCCCTGTACCGGCGTCCGCGGCCTTCTTTACAGTTTCTTTATACCCGCCCCCGCAATCTAAACACCCTTCTTATGCGCGTTTTCGTAGGCTTGGGGCATGGCTTACGGAGACTTCAAACCATGGCAAAAAAACGTATTGCGGTGATCGGCCTGGGCCGGTTCGGCTCCGCCTTCTGCCGGGCGGCGCGGGGCGCCGGCCTGGAGGTGATGGCGATGGACTCGGATCAGGAGCGGGTGCACGCCATCGCCGATGACGTGGCCGAGGCCATCATCGCCGACGGCACCGATCCCAAGGTGACCGCCAGCATCGACTGGCGGCAGTTCTTCGCGGTGGTGGTGGCCATCGGGACCGATCTGCAGAGCAGCCTGATCACCATCCTCAACCTGAAGGAGGCGGGGGTGGAGACGATCTGGTGCAAGACCCGCGACAGCTATCACCACAAGCTGGCGCAGAAGATGGGCGTGAGCCGGGCCATCAACCCGGAGCAGGCCATGGGCGAGATGGTGGCGGCCTGGCTGGGCCACCCCGAGCTGCTGACCCGCCAGGTGCTGTCCACCGGCCAGGTGATGGCGGAGCTGGAAGTCAATGCCAGCCACCTCGAACGCAACCTGGTGGGCCTGCTCGGCCGCCATCATGTCCGGCTGTTGGGCATGACCCGCTACAAGGACTACCAGCCCGAGCAGCTGATCCAGAGTGCCCGCCTGCAGCCGGGCGACAAGCTGCTGCTGCTGGCCGACGTGGAGCAACTGGAAACATGTCTGCGCAGCTTGTCCTGACCCACAAACGGCTGGGCTCGCCGGCGCTGCTGTTGTTGCAGGGCTACCTGGCGCTGGCCCTGGCCGGCAGCCTGCTGTTGCTGCTGCCCGCGGCCCGGGTCACCCCCGTGGGCTGGCTCGACACCCTCTTTACCTCGGTGTCGGCGGTCACCGTCACCGGCCTGGTGGTGGTGGATACCGGCAGTGCCTATTCGGTTCTGGGCCAGGCCATCATCGGCCTGCTGATCCAGCTCGGCGGCCTGGGCTACATGACCCTGGGGGCGGCGGCCATGCTGTCGTTCAACGCCAGCGTGGGCCTGCGCAACCAGGCCATGCTCAGCTCCTTCTGGCAGCTGGGGCCGGATCTGCGGCTGTCGGACGTGCTCCGCTTCTCCCTGCTGTTCAGCCTGGGGGTGGAATTGGTGCTGACGGTGCTGTTCGCCCTGCACTGGGTGCCGCTGCTGGGCTGGCAACGGGGCCTGGGCACCAGCCTGTTTCACGCGGTGTCGGCCTTCAACAACGCCGGTTTCGCCCTGTTCGGCGACTCGCTGATGTCGGTGTCGCCGGGCTGGATGGTACTGGCCCATGCGGCGGGCTTTATCGTCGGCGGACTGGGCTTCGCGGTGCTGTTCGAGCTGCTGGTGCTGCGCCGTTGCCGCAGCGTGCATACCCGGCTGGTGCTGTGGGCCACCCTGACCCTGCTGGCGGTGGGCACCCTGCTGCTGCTGCTGTTCGAGCACGACCACAGCCTGGCCGGGCTGGGCTGGCGGGAGCGCCTGCTGCACGCCTTCTTCCAGAACGCCTCCGCCCGCACCGCCGGCTTCAACAGCCTGGACATCGCCGCCATGAGCCCGGCCGGGCAGAGCTGGCTGATGCTCAACATGGTGATCGGCGCCGGCCCCGGCTCCACCGCCGGCGGCATCCGCGTCACCACCTTCGTGCTGCTGATCACCGGGGTGGTGGCGGCCCTGCAGGGCCGCACCGAAACCCGCATGCTGGGGCGCATGCTGGGGGTGGAGTTCATGCTGCGGGCCGCCGGCATCCTGGTGATCACCCTGAGCCTGCTGCTGCTGGTGACCCTGCTGGCCTTCTATCTGATGCCCGCGGCGGATCCCTTTGCGATGATCTTCGAGCTGATCTCGGCCCTGGGCACGGTAGGACTGTCGACGGGCATGACCGGGGAGTTGAGTCCGGGGGGCAAAGTGCTCATCATGGCAGTCATGATGATTGGCAAGCTGAGCCCGGTGTACCTGTTTACCGCCCTGGCGGGCAGCCCGGAGCGTCCGCTGCGCTACGCGGGAGGCCGTATTGCCCTGGGATAATCCACGCCTGCCGCCCTGGCTGCCGAGCCTGGGCGGCCCCTTGCTGGCGGCGTTGCTGTTGCTGCCGCTGCGGGGCTGGCTCACCACCACCGACATCGCCATGGCGCTGCTGCTGGTGGTGGCGGTGATCGCGGTGCGCCAGGGCAGCCGTTTTGCCAGCCTGGCCACGGTGCTGAGCGTGCTGCTGTTCGATGTGCTCTTCGTCGAGCCCTACTACACCCTGCACGTGCACAACCTGGACTACCTGGTCACCTTCGCCGTCATGCTGGCGGTGGGCCTGCTGATCAGCCGGCTCAGCGGCCAGTTGCGGGGCCGGCTGGAGCGGGTGCGCCAGCTGCTGCGCCAGCTCAGGGGGATGTTCCTGCTGGCCCGGGGCCTGCCCGGTCACGGCCGGCCCGAAGCCATGTACGAGTTCGTGACCCAGTTGCTGGGCCGCCGGCTGGGCTGCCCGGTCAGCGTCCGCCCCGAGCCGCCGGCAGCGGGCGAGGCGCTGCCGGTGTTCGACAAGCAGCGGCTGGTGGCCTACCTCTGCTGTGCCGCCGGCCCCTACAAGGCCAACCGTACCCTGCTGCGGGTGGCGGCCTCGTTGCTGGGCCAGTCCCTGACCCGGGCCCGCCTGGCCCGGGCCGAGCAGGAAGCGCGGCTGGAGGCGGAGCTGGCCAGCGGCCGCAACGCCCTGCTGCGTTCCCTGTCCCACGATCTGCGTACCCCGCTGGCCAGCATCATGGGCAATGCCAGCATGCTGGCGGACCCCCAGGTGCGCCTGGGCGAGGCGGAATACCGGGAGATTGCCGAGGCCATCTACCAGCAAAGCCGGGTACTGAGCAGCCATTTCGACAAGGTGATGGAACTCAACCGGGTGCAGCGCCAGGAGCAGCCGAGCCTGCAGGTGGTGATGCCGGAGGAGGTGGTCAGCGCCGCCCTGCGCCGGCGCGGCAACCTGTTCGACGCGGTGCGCTTCGACTTCGCCATCGACGACGGCACCCCGGTGCAGGGCGACGCCACCCTGCTGGAGATCGCCCTGGCCAACATGCTGGAGAACGCGGTGCGCCACGGCCGGGCGCCCTTCCGGCTGGAAGGGCACTGGCACGGCGAGCTTTACGCCTTTACCCTGAGCAACGGTTGCGGTGGCCGGGCGCCCCGGCCGCAGCGGGACGGCGGCGCCGGCCTGGGGGTACCCATCTGCCGGGCGGTGGCGGACCTGCACCAGGGCGCCTTCTACCTGACCGAGAGTGATGACGGACACACGATGACGGCCCGCCTGGTGTGGCCGGCCTGGAGAAAAGCAGCATGACGGCCAACCAGCCCCATATCCTGATCATCGAAGACGACGCCTCCATGGCCCGTTTTCTGCATACCCTGCTGCGCAGCCACCAGTACGGGGTGGAGGCGGCGGCCGGCGGCGCCGAGGGGTTGCGCTGCCTGAGTGGCCGTACCCCGGATCTGGTGCTGCTCGACCTGGGCCTGGGCGACATGGACGGAGTGGCGCTGCTGCGCGAGCTGAGAGCCTGGTCCGCGATGCCGGTGATCGTGATCTCGGCGCGGGAGCGGGAGGCGGAAAAGGTGGAGGCGCTGGACGCCGGCGCCGACGACTACCTGACCAAGCCGTTCGGCGCCCAGGAGCTGCTGGCGCGGATCCGGGTGGCCCTGCGTCGCCCGGGGCGGGACGCCGAGCTGCCCCTGCAGCTGGGGGACATCACCGTCGATCCGGTGGCGCGGCGGGTCTGCAAGGGCGGCGAACCGCTGCACCTGACCCCCACCGAATACAAGCTGCTGCTGTTCCTGTTGCGCCACGCCGAGAAGGTGGTGACCCACCGCCAGATCCTGAGCGCGGTCTGGGGCCCCGCCCACGTGGAGCACCACGAATACGTACGGGTGCACATGTCCCAGCTGCGCCAGAAGCTGGAAGCCCAGCCCGCCCATCCCCGCATCCTGCTTACCGAGCCGGGCATCGGCTACCGGCTGGTGGTGCCTTAAGCTCGCGGCGAACGGCGCCGGTTCCCAAAATCCGTCATGCCCGCGAAGGCGGGCATCCAGGAGCGGCCAGCACAGGTCTTGCTCCCGGCAGGGGTTGATGGACTCCCGCCTTCGCGGGAGTGACAGGAAGAGTGGCGAACGACGCCGTTCCTGTGTTGCCGGCGGATTCCCGCGGCTCAGGCCCCGCCCAGCAGCAATGCCAGCAGCAGGATATTGCCGAGCAGCAGCAACAGCGACAGCCCCCGCCAGAAGGCGAGGGGGTGGCGTTCCACCAGCGGCAGCTGCTCCTCGCGCAGGTAGGCCGGGTTGGGTTTCCTGAGGTCGGCCTCCAGCTCGGACAGGGCCGGGTAGCGCTGGCCGGGCGGCAGCGCCACCGCCCGGGCCAGGGCCCGATCGACCCAGTGGGGCAACTGGGGCTGGTACTGGCGCAGGGAGGTGTAGCGCAGCCGGTTGAGCTGGCCCCGGCCGCTGGCGGCGGCCAGCCGCTCGCCGTAGGGCAGCCGGCCGCTGAGCAACTGGTAAAGGATGCAGCCCAGGGCGAACTGGTCGGCGCGGGCGTCGACCGGCTCGCCCAGCAGGTATTCGGGGGCGGTGTACTGCTTGGTGCCGAGCAGGGCCTTGCGGGCGATGGGGGTGGCGATATCGGCGATGCCGGCGATGCGGGCGGAGCCGAAGTCGATGATCTTGGCCACCCCTTCCGCCGTCACCAGTATGTTGCCGGGCTTGAGGTCCTGGTGCAGCATGTCCAGCCGATGAAAGGCGCGCAGCCCGGCCACCAGCTGGGGCAGCAGCCGGCGCACCTGCTCCAGCGGCAGGGGACCCTCGTCGTCCAGCATCTGCTCCAGGGTGCGGCCCTCCAGGTACTCCAGGACATAGTAGAGAAAGTGCCGGGGCCGGCGCTGCTCCAGCACCCGCACCACATGGGGGTGGTTGATGCGCCGGCCCACCCACTCCTCCAGCTGGAACCGCTCCAGGTAGGCCGGGTCGTCCTCGAAGTTGATCGAAGGAGTCTTGAGCACCACCTGCTCGCCGCTCTCGGTATCCACTGCCAGGTAGAGCTGGCTGGTGGAGCTGGCGTGCAGCTCGCGCAGGATGCGGTAGCCGTCGAGCACCATGCCCGGCTCCAGCTCCGGCGGAAAGGGCAGGTCGGTGAGGCGGGCGACCACCTCGTCCATCTCCGGCTGCGGCAGGGCGTCGATGTACAGCAGCTGGCAGCTGAGGTTGTCGTCGCTGCCGCCGGCCAGGGCCGCCTCGCAGATGGCGGCGGCGCAGGCCTCCGGGTCCGGGTGCCGGTGCAGCAACCGCCTGATCTCGGCGTCGGCCAGGTGCTCGTAGACGCCGTCGGTCAGCAGCAGGAAGCGGTCGCCGGGCTCGGCCGGCAGCGACTTGTAGTCGATCTCCAGGCCGTAGTCCACGCCCAGGGCCCGGGCCAGGTATTCCCGGTCCGGGCCCAGGCGGATGCGGTGATCCTGGGTCAGGGGTTCCAGGTCGCCGTTGCGCCACAGGTAGATGCGGCTGTCGCCCACGTGGAACAGGTGGGCGGTGGTGGACTTGAGCACCAGGGCCGAGAAGGTGGTGGCGGCGGAGCGGGATTCGTTCAGGAACTGGCTGCCCTGGCTGCACAGCCAGAGGTTGATGGCGGTGAGCACCTTGGCGCCGGACTGCTTGACCGACCAGCTGTCCGGGGTGCTGAAGTAGTCGGAGAGAAAGCCGCGCACCGCCGACTGGCTGGCCAGGGCGGCCTGGTCACTGCTGCTGATGCCGTCGGCCAGCACGCAGGCCAGGCCCTTGGCGTCGAGCAGCCGGGGGTTGTCCGGGGCGTAGAAGCCCAGGGCGTCCTGGTTTTCGGCCTTGCGCCCGGCCAGCGAGTGCTGGCCGCAGCGCACCTTGAGGCTGTTGGTCAAAGGGTATCCCCGGTTGGGTTGCTGGGCGGTGTTTTAGTGTACATCTATCATCTGCACGGTGCCGTCGGGCAGCACTTCCGCCATCTGGCCGCGCGGCTCGTCCATCAGCTGCACCGCCACCATGGTGAAGGCGGCCACGGTGCAGATCACCCAGAAGAACACCTGGGGCGAGACGAAGGACAGCACGGTCAGGAACACCACCCCGCCCACGTTGCCGTAGGCGCCGGTCATGCCGGCGATCTGGCCGGTGAGACGGCGCTGGATCAGCGGCACCACGGCGAACACGGCACCCTGGCCGGCCTGCACGAAGAAGGAGCAGGCCATGGTGACCAGCACCGCCAGCACCAGCGACCAGCTGCTGTCCATCAGTCCCATCAGGAAAAAGCCCATGGCGGCCCCGGCCAGGCTCAGGGTCAGGGTCTTCTTGCGGCCGAGCCGGTCGCTGAACAGGCCGCCGCAGGGGCGAGATACCAGGTTCATAAAGGCGAAGGCCGAGGCCAGGATGCCCGCCTGCACCGCGCTGATGCCGAAGGTGTCGCTGAAGAACAGCGGCAGCATGGACACCACCGCCAGTTCGGCGCCGAAGGTGGCCAGGTAGCCCAGGTTGAGCACCGCCACCTGCTTGAACTTGTAGCGGTGGATGGCCGGCACCGGCTTGTGGAAGACGTCCTTGTTGACCTTGACGATGTGATACAGCTGCCAGGCGAACAGCGCGGCCAGCAGGGCGTAGATCAGCTGACTGGCGGTGGCGGACAGCAGGGACACGCCGGCCGGCGACAGCTTCCAGGTGAGCAGGGCCAGGGCGGCGTACAGGGGGATGCTCATCAGGATGTAGAGCACGAAGTCGCCCTTGCTGGTCACTTCCATGGCGCCGGTCTTCTTGGGCTTGAAGTAGGTGGAGCCCTTGGGGGTGTCGGACACGCTGAAGTAGTAGATGAAGGAATACACCAGGGCGATGGCGCCGGTCAGGCCCAGGGCGTAGCGCCAGCCGTTATCGCCGCCGAACAGCAGGGCGATGGCCGGCAGCACCATGGCGGCGGCGGCGGAGCCGAAGTTGCCCCAGCCGCCGTAGATGCCTTCGGCCAGGCCCACCTGCTTGGCGGGGAACCACTCGGAGATCATGCGGATGCCGATGACGAAACCGGCGCCGACAAAGCCCAGCATGAAGCGGGCCAGGGCCATCTGCTCGAAGCTCTGGGCCAGGGCGAAGAAGAAGCAGATCAGGCTGGACAGCCCCAGCAGCAGTGAGTACATCACCCTGGGACCGAACTTGTCCACCAGCATGCCCACCACGATGCGGGCCGGTATGGTCAGGGCCACGTTGAGGATCAGCAGGGTGGACACCTGCTGGCTGGTCAGTCCCATGCTGTCGCGGATGAACACCAGCAGGGGGGCGTGGTTAAACCAGACCACGAAGCTGATGAAAAACGCCAGCCAGGTCAGATGCAGGATGCGGCTGTTGCCGCTGAAGGAGAGTAATTTAAGTTTGGAAGCAGACATGTAGGTGTTCTCGCTAAGCCCGTTACAACAATGTTGTACGCACTTAAGCCGGAATCATGCCAAGCTGGCAATGCCTTGTTTTTCTTGATGATTGTGCTTTAAGGACAGGGGGAAGGGGCGAGCCGGTAGCACCAAATCAAGGCGCCCCGGCATCGAAATGCACGATCTCTGTGCAGAAAAAGGCTTATTGCACCAAAGTAGTACCCATAAAGTGGTAGTTTTGCGCCATGAAGGTGCTGTGCCTGGCGTGCGAGAGGTTGATTGAAATCGACGGCACGGGGCCCTGGCCAGGGTTGTAGGGTCGAATTTATTCGACCAAATCAGGGCTGGTTGCGGAAATGGTCCATTGAAATGGACCCTACCGATTACCTCCGCGGCTTCAGTCGCGTGGCCGGCAACGCAGCCCTAAGCGCTCTTCTGCCGGTCCCGCCACAGCAGCCAGAGCCGGGTGTCCAGCTCCAGCTGGTGATAGGTTGGTTCCATATGGCAGCACAGCTGGTAGAAGGCCTTGTTGTGCTCCTTCTCTTTGAAGTGGGCCAGTTCGTGGACCACGATCATGCGCAGGAATTCCGGCGGCGCCTCCTTGAACAGGGCGGCGACGGTGATGCTGTTGTGGGCCTTGAGCTTGCTGCCCTGCACCCGCGACTGGTAGGTGTGCATGCCGAGCGCCTGCTTGAGCACGTTGAGCTTGCTGTCGTAGCGCACCTGGCTGAGCGGCGGGCTCTTGCGCAAGTACTGGCTCCTGAGGCCGTTGATGTAGTCGTACAGCGCCCTGTCGCTCTGGATCTGATGGCGGGCCGGGTACTTGCGCTGCAGGTAGCCGCCGAGGCGGCCGCTGTCGAGCAGCTCGCCGGCCTGGAGTTGGATGCTTTCCGGATAACCGGCCAAATATTTGAGGGTATTCACCAGAGAAGCCCCGTACCGCATAAACCGAGGCCCATTATACGCCGAAGCCGGGCGGCTTGTCCCCGTTGCGTCAGCGCGGTGGAAAACCGTAGAGCCGGGCCGGGTTGTCGACCAGGATCTGCCGCCGGATGTGGTCGTCCGGCGCCCAGTCGGCCAGCAGGCCGAGCAGGGCGGCATCGGTGGGCATGGCCCGGCCGAAGTGGGGATGCGGCCAGTCGGAGCCCCACAGCATCCGCTCCGGGTTCGCCGCTATCAGGGCGCTGGCGAAGGGGATGACGTCGTCATAGGGCGGCAGGGGCTGGTTGGTGATGCGGTAGCTGCCCGAGAGCTTGACCCAGGCCTGTCCCTCCCGCACCAGTTCGAGCAGGCCGCAAAAGCCCGGGTCGTCCAGGCCCTTGCCGACGTTCATATGGCCCATGTGGTCGACCACCACCGGCACCGGCAGGCGACGGATCCGGGGAACCAGCTGCTCGAACCCGGACACGTCGATCAAAAACTGCAGGTGCCAGCGGCGTTCGGCCAGGCGGCGGGCCAGGGCCTCCACATCGGACCAGGCGATGCCGCCCTTGAACAGCAGGTTCATGCGCACGCCGCACACCCCGGCGCGGGCCAGTTCGTCCAGCTCGGTGTCGGACACGGCCGCGTCCACCACCGCCACCCCCTTGTAGTGCCGTCCCTGCTCCCGCAGGTAATGCAGGCTGTCCACCATCAGGCGGTTGTCGGTGCCGTAGACGCTGGGCTGGACCAGCACGCCCCGCTCGATGCCGAGGGTGCGATGCAGCTGCAGGTAGGCGCCGGGCGGTGCATCGGGCGGGGTATAGGTGCGGTGAGAAACATAGGGATAGCGTTCGGCGGGGCCGAACACATGGGCATGGGTGTCGCAGCTGCCCGCCGGGGGCGCGAAGGACGCCGGGCGGGGGAAGGGATCCGCCGCCGCGCACAGGGGAATCACATCAGACGGGCTCATACAGCCTCCTGCTGGCCGTGGAACAAAGGGGAAGGACCGGCATCCGGCCCTTCCCGGCGCGATGGCCGCGGTTTATACCCGGCGCAGCATCCAGTCGGCGATATGGCCGGAGAACCGGATGAACAGGGGGTTGTCGTCCAGCATCCACTCGGTGTGGCCGCCGCCTTCGAGCAGGAACAGTTCCTTCGGCCCCGGGTAGGCGGCATAGAGGGACTTGGGCTCGGTCACCGGGTGCAGATCGTTTTCGGCGCCGTGGGCGATGAGCAGCGGCACGCTGGCGAAGCGCTCGTCCAGGTGGGCTTCGGGCTTGAAGCTGATCAGCGAGTCGGCGAAATCGAAGTTGGAGGTCACGCCGTAGCCCGGGGCCTTGACCAGTTCGGTGAAGACGTACTCGCGGCTGACCGGATCCAGCGGATAGATGTCGAAGGGATCTATGCCTTTCGGCTCGCCGCCCAGGGCCAGGCGCTGGCGCTCTTCGGCCATGAACTGCTTGAAGGCTTTCCAGCCGTGCTCGCCGCGCAGGGCCTTCTGTACCCGCACCGCGTCGAAGAAGCCGTTCATCGCCACCAGTGCGTCCACCTGGCCTTCGACCAGGCGATAGGCGTCGAGGATCAGGCCGCCCGCCATGCCCCAGCCGGCCAGCACCACCTTGCGGCCTTCCGCGTCGGCCCGCTGGCGCACCACCGCCACGGCGGCGGCGATATCCCGCACCTGCTCTTCCAGCAGCACCTTCTCCCGGGTCCCCTCCGACTCGCCGAAGCCGCGGTAGTCGAAGCCGAACACGGTGAAGCCGCGCGGGGTGAAGGCACGGGCATAGCGTTCGGGGTGGATGTTCTTCTGGCCGGTGAAGCCGGAGCAGACGATGACGATGGGCAGGGCCGGGTTGCTGTTGTGCTCGTCGGTGAAGAAGGCGCCGTCCAGCACCAAACCATCGCTGTAAAACTTAACTTTTTGCTCGATCATGGTCTCTATCCCAAGTGAGAGTGGTAGGGTCGAGATGCATGATGCGGTAACACCCAGGTTAATTAACTGTTAATATCCGACAATGTTGCCAAAAAAAGCGACATCGGTGATTTGGGCATAATGCGTAAGGAGTACAGGGTGACAGAACCTCAGGACGTGGAGCACATCGGTTTTTTCCTGGTGCCGGAATTTTCCATGCTGTCCTTCGCCGCGGCGGTGGAGCCGCTGCGCATGGCCAACCGCATCCGGGACGAGTCCCTGTATTGCTGGCACCTGTTCAGCCGGGACGACCAGCCGGTGCCGGCCAGCAACGGCATGCCCTTCGCGCCGACCCGCCGCTTCGAGGACACCGACGGCATCGGCACCATGATAGTGGTGGCGGGCATCGGCGCCGACATGGTGAAGGACGAGGGCCTCAACCGCTGGCTGCGGCAGCTGTCCCGCAAGCAGATCACCCTGGGCTCCACCTCCACCGGCAGCCTGCTGCTGGCCCGGGCCGGGGTGCTGCGGCAGCACTCCTGCACCATCCACTGGGAGAACCAGGAGAGCCTGCAGGAAGAGTTTCCCGATCTGCGGGTCACCGGCGAGCTGTACGAGATGGACGACAGGATCATCACCTGCTCCGGCGGCCTGGCCGGGCTGGACATGATGCTGCAGCTGATCGCCCTCAAGCATGGCGAAGCCCTGGCCAACGCGGTGGCGGAGCAGTGCATCCACCCCAGCATCAGGCCCGCCCACGACAGCCAGCGCATGGCCATCCAGACCCGCCTCAACATCCACCACCCCCGCCTGATCCGGGCCATCGAAGTGATGCGCAGCCACCTGGAGGAGCTGCTGAGCTGCCACCAGGTGGCGGATCGGGTCGGCCTGTCCAGCCGGCAGCTGGAGCGACTGTTCAAGCAGCAGCTCGGCACCTCGCCCGCCAGTTTCTACCTGGAGCTGCGGCTGGAAAAGGCGCGCCACCTGCTGCTCCAGTCCAGCCTGTCCACCCTGCAGGTGGGCATGGCCTGCGGCTTTGCCTCCTCCTCCTACTTTTCCCGCTGCTACCAGCAGAAGTACGGCTGCAGCCCGCGCCAGGAACGGCAGGCCAAGCGACAGCCCAGGTCCTGACCGGGCCCTTCACGCGGTCTGCAGAGTCGCTTTTGTCGGTTAATATGTCGGATTATTGCGATTTGCCGTTGGGGTTAAGGGTTAGAGTGCTGTTAACTTAATGTTAACCCTGCCGCTGCGGCAGCCGTCCGATGGCATGGACATGCCGGAAATGATCAGGAGGTGGTTTTGGACGTTCTCGCGTTTTTCCTGGACAACTGGGGGCAGGTGCTGCGCCTGACCCTGGAGCACCTTTCCCTGGTGGGGGTGGCGGTGGGCCTGGCGATCCTCACCGGCGTGCCGCTCGGCATCGCCATCACCCAGAACGAGAAGGTGGCGAGCGCCGTGCTCTACGTCGCCTCCATCATCATCACCATACCGTCCATCGCCCTGTTCGGCATCATGATCCCCATCCTCTCGGTGATCGGCCAGGGCATCGGCTACCTGCCGGCGGTGATCGCGGTGCTGCTTTATTCCCAGTTGCCGATCATCCGCAACACCTATACCGCCATCAACAACGTCAGCCCCGCCCTGCGCGAGGCGGCCCGGGGCATCGGCATGAGTCCGCTGCAGCGGCTGCGGATGGTGGAAATCCCCCTGGCCATTCCCGTCATCATGGCCGGGGTGCGCACCGCCGTGGTGATGAACATCGGGGTCATGGCCATCGCCGCCTACATCGGGGCCGGTGGCCTGGGCACCTTCATCAGCCGCGGCATCTCCCAGAGCGATCACCGCCAGCTGATCGTCGGTGCCATCGCGGTCAGCGTGCTGGCCATCATCGCCGACTACCTGTTGCTGTGGGCGCAGAAGAAACTCACCCCCAAGGGCCTGAGCCGGGCCTGACTGGGCCGGTCCTCGTTGCCGAAGAAGAGATGACATCATGATCAAGATCGACAACCTCACCAAGATTTTCGAGACCGCCAACGGTGCCGTCACCGCCGCCGACCATATCAGCATGGAGGTGCCGACGGGGGAAATCTGCGTCCTGCTCGGCCCCTCCGGCTGCGGCAAGACCACCACCCTCAAGATGATCAACCGCATCATCGCGCCCACTTCCGGGCGGGTGTTCATCAACGGGGAAGACACCACCGGGATGGATACGGTCAGCCTGCGGCGCAACATCGGCTACGTCATCCAGCAGATCGGCCTGTTCCCCAACATGACCATAGCGGAAAACATCGCCGTGGTGCCCAAGCTGCTGGGCTGGAAGCCCGAGGCCTACCAGCGCCGGGCCAAGGAGCTGCTGGAGATGGTGGCGCTGGATCCGGGCGTCTTCCTCCGGCGCTATCCGGGCGAGCTGTCCGGCGGCCAGCAGCAGCGGGTCGGCGTGGCCCGCGCCCTGGCGGCGGATCCGCCCGTGATGCTGATGGACGAGCCCTTCGGCGCCATCGATCCCATCAACCGGGAGGTGATCCAGGACGAGTTCCTGAAGATGCAGCAGGAGCTCAACAAGACCATCATGTTCGTCAGCCACGACATCGACGAGGCGGTGAAGATGGCCAACCGCATCGCCATCTTCCGCGGCGGCAAGCTGGTGCAGTACGACACCCCGGACGATCTGCTGGCCCACCCCAAGGACGACTTCGTCGAGAGTTTCGTCGGCGATGACCGGGCCCTGAAGCGGTTGCGGCTGGTGAAGGTGGATCAGGTGCTGGTGACCGATACCCCCAGGGTCAAGGCCCGGGACTCGCTGCAGCAGGCGCTGCGGCTGATCGAGGAGCACGGCTACAGCGACGCCATCGTCATGGTCAACGACGCCGGCCAGCCCATAGGCTATGTGCCCAAGGGCATCGCCGGCACCGTCAAGGGCTACTGCGGCGACCACTATGTGGGGCTCAAGGGCACCGCCGGCATCCGGGACGACCTGCGCAAGGTGGCGTCGCTGATGTTCACCCACGACACCACCTGGCTGCCCTGCGTGGACGAGCAGGGCCGCTATGTGGGCGACGTGACCCAGCGCGGCGTGACCCATTACCTGAGCGCGACCTACAAGCCCGGACACGCCGGCGGGAGCCGCGAGGCCGCCGAGGGGATGGTGTGCAACCTGCGGAGCGTATTATGAGCAAATGGTCTGTCACCCGCACCCTGCTGCTGGCGCTGCTGGCGGCCATGTTCCTGCTGGGCGCCGTCACCGGGGGCAAGGGGTTTATCGACGAGCTGCTGTACTACCAGGACGATATCCTGTTCCTGACCGGGCAGCACCTGGAGCTGACCCTGATCTCCGGCGGCATCGCCATCCTTATCGCCCTGCCGCTGGGGGTCTGGCTCAGCCGGCCGGCCATGCGCCGCCGCGCCGAGGGGCTGATGCAGCTGCTCAACGTGGGCACCACCATTCCCACCCTGGCGATACTGGCGCTGGCGATGAGTTTTCTCGGCATCGGCACTGTACCGGCGGTGTTCGGCCTGACCATCGCCACCCTGCTGCCGATAGTGCGCAATACCTATACCGGCCTGCTGGAAGTGCCGGCCCACCTGAAGGAGGCCGCGGCCGGCATCGGCATGACGCCGGGGCAGATGCTGCGGCGGGTGGAGCTGCCCAACGCCCTCTACGTGATCTTCGCCGGCATCCGCACCGCCCTGGCGGTGAACGTCGGTACCGTGCCGCTGGCCTTTCTGATCGGCGGGGGCGGGCTGGGCGAGCTGATCTTCACCGGCATCGACCTGAACGAACCCATGATGATGCTGGCCGGCGCCATCCCCACCTCGCTGCTGGCGATACTGGTGGACATGGCGGTGGCGGCCCTGGCCTTTGTCTTTGTACCTAAGGGTGTCAATCCGCTGCGTTTGCGCACGGCCTGACTTTTGGAAAACTGAAAAGGAAATCGAGAGGAAAACCTTATGTTGAAACATCTTCGTCACTGCCTGTTGGGGGCGCTGGCCCTGGGCCTGTCCACCACCACCGCCCTGGCCAACCAGGTGGTGGTAGGGGGCAAGAACTTCACCGAGCAGCAGTTGCTGACCGCCATCACCTCCCAGTATCTCAAGGCCAAGGGCTACAGCGTGCAGGAGCGGGCCGGCATGGGCAGCTCGGTGCTGCGCTCCGCCCAGGAAAACGGCCAGGTGGACCTGTACTGGGAATACACCGGCACCTCGCTCATCACCTACAACAAGGTGGAAGAGCGGCTGAGCCCGGAAGAGACCTACAGCAGGGTCAAGGAGCTGGATGCCAATATCGGCCTGGTCTGGCTCAACCCTTCCAAGGCCAACAACACCTATGCCCTGGCGATGCGCCGGGCGGATGCCGAGCAGCGGGGCATCGGCTCCCTGTCCGAGCTGGCGGCGGCCATCAATAATGGAGAGGAGCTGCGCCTGGCGGTCAACGCCGAATGGTACGCCCGGCCCGACGGCCTGCGCCCCCTGCAGGAGGCGTACGGCTTCGAGTTCGCGCGCCGCGACGTCAAGCGCATGGACACCGGCCTGACCTATGTGGCCCTGAAGGAGGGCCAGGTGGATGTGGCCCTGGTGTTCGCCACCGACGGCCGTATCCCCGCCTTCGACTTCATGGTGCTGGAAGACGATCGCCACTATTTCCCGGCCTATGCCCTGACCCCGGTGGTGCGCGAGGAAACCCTGGCGGCCAATCCCGAGCTGGCGGATCAGCTCAACCGGTTGTCCGCCCAGCTGGATGACCAGGTGATGGCCGGGCTGAACGCCAGGGTCGATGTGGAGCGGGTCGCCATCGAGGCGGTGGCCGAGCAGTTCCTGAAGGAACGGGATCTTATCTGAACGCGGCACGGCGCCGGGGCCATCCGCCCCGGCGCCGTGGGAGTAACATCATGAGAGACGACAACCTCAGGGTCGCGGTGGCGCAAATCAACCCCGGCCTGCTGCAGATAGACGCCAACCTGGCCCTGCATGCCGACTATATCGGCCGGGCCCGCCGCCTGGGCGCCGAGTTGCTGCTCTTCCCCGAGCTGTCCCTGACCGGCTACCAGCTGGGAAGGGACACGCCGGCGGCGGCGATGGCGGCGGACGATCCCCGGCTGCGGGAGCTGGCCGGCCAGGCGCCGGAGCTGCTGGTGGTGGCGGGCTTTGTGGAAGAGGCCGGGCCGGGCGAATACTACAACGCCGCCGCCTACCTGCAAGGCGGCCGGGTGGTGGCGGTGCACCGCAAGCTCAACCTGCCGACCTATGGCGGCCTGGAAGAAGGCAAGTGGTTCCACCGCGGCGACCGCATCCCGCTGGCCGAGTGCAAGCCCGGCTGGCGGGCGGTGACCCAGATCTGCGCCGACATGTGGAACCCGGCCCTGGTGCACTGCGCCATGCTGCGCCGGCCCGAGCTGCTGCTGAGCCCGATCAACTCGGCCTCGGCCATCGTCAGCGACGAGTTTTCCAACGAGCGCAACTGGCTGACCAACGTGACCTTCTACGCCATGCTCTACGGTGTGCCGGTGCTGATGGCCAACCGTTACGGCGCCGAGCGGGACGCCTGGTTCTGGGGCGGCAGCCGCATCCTGGGCCCGCGGGGCGAGGTGCTGGCGCAGGCGGACGACCAGGAATGCCTGATCGACGCCGTGCTGGCACGGGACGCCATCGCCCGGGCACGCTTCGATCATCCGGCCATCCGCGACGCGGACAGCCCGCTGATCCGCAAGCTGCTGGAAGGCTGATCATCCTGTACCAGGGGGGCATGAAGCCCCTTTTCATTGTTTCTGTCGGAACCTCCATGGACTCCATTCTCGACTTTATACACGAACTGCGCTTCGAGGCGCTGCCGGCCACCGTGGCCGGGCAGGCCTCCCGCTGCCTGCTCGACCTGATCGGGGTGGCCGTCGCCGGCCGCGCCACCCGGCTCAGCCGGATCATGGGCGACTTCGTCTGCGGCCAGTATCCGGGCGAGGTGCCGCTGCTGTTCGACGGGCGCCGGGCCAGCACCTGCGGGGCCGCCCTGTACGGCGCCATGCTGATCGACAGCGTCGACGCCCACGACGGCCAGGTGTTGACCAAGGGTCATGTGGGCGTGGCGGTGCTGCCGGCCCTGCTGGCGGCGGCCCATGGCCGGTCGCTGGACGGGCGGGAGCTGATCACCAGCCTGGTGGTGGGCTACGAGATCGCCACCCGGGCCGGCATCGCCCTCCATGCCAGCGCCTGCGATTACCACACCTCCGGCGCCTGGAACGGCCTGGGCGCGGCGGCGGTGCTGGCCCGGCTGCATGGCCTGGACCGGCAGCAGAGCCGGGAGGCGCTCGGCATCGCCGAGTTTTACGGGCCGCGCAGCCAGATGATGCGCTGCATCGAATATCCGACCATGCTCAAGGACGGCTCCGGCTGGGGCGCCCTGGCCGGGGTCAGCGCCGGGCTGCTGGCGCAAGCCGGCTTTACCGGTGCCCCGGCCGTCACCCTGGCGCGGGATCCCGCCGGGATCTGGGCGGATCTGGGGCGGCGCTGGTATATCGAGGAGCAGTACTTCAAGGCCTATCCGGTCTGCCGCTGGGCCCAGCCGGCGGTGGAGGCGGTGCGTGAGTTGCGGCCCCGGCTGGACGCCGATGTCGGCCGGATCCGGGAAGTCCATATCCATACCTTTCTCGAGGCCACCCGCCTGCATACGCGGCAGCCGGCCACCACCGAGCAGGCCCAGTACAGCCTGCCGTTTTCGGTGGCCAGCGCCCTGCTGGACGACGACATCGGCCCCGAGGCCATCGCCGAGGACGATCACGGCCTCCGGCACCCGCTGCGGCGCGCCCTGAGCGAAAAGGTGCGGCTCCATGAAACGGCCGGCTACAGCCGGCTGTTCCCGGGCCAGCGCTGGGCCCATGCCCGCATCCTGCTGGACGATGGCCGGGAGCTGGTGTCGGAGCCGGCCGTGGCCCGGGGCAACCCCGAAAATCCCCTGAGCACGGCGGAGTTGTCGGCCAAGTTCGAGCGTATGACCCGGGGTCGGCTGCCGGCCGGGGTCGGCGAGCAACTGCGTCGGCAGGCCTTGGCGGTGGCCGGGCTGGACGGCGCGGCCCTGGCCCGCTTCATCGGGCTGCTGGCCACGCCGGTGGCTCAGGCGTAACGCCGGCCCAGGGCCACGCAGGCCACCACGGCCAGGCAGATCCAGATGGCCTGGGCCGAGATCGGCTCGCCGAGCAGCAGGGCGGCGAACCAGAGGGCGCCGAAGGGCTGCAGCAATTGCACCTGGCTGACCTGGGTCACGCCGCCCAGGGCCAGCCCCTTGTACCAGAAGAAAAAGCCCAGGAACATGCTGCAGCTGCCGAGGTAGAGGAAGCTCAGCCAGCCCGCCGGGCTGGTGAGGGCCGGCTCGGGGCGGCTCAGCCAGATCAGCGGCGTCAGCAGCGGCAACGACAGCACCAGCGCCCAGCAGATCACCTGCCAGCTGCCCAGCTCCCGGGTCAGCCGCGCCCCTTCCGCATAGCCCAGGCCACACAGCACGCAGGCCAGCAACAGCCACAGATCCGCCAGCTGCCAGTGGCCCTCGGCCTGTTGGCCGGCGTAGAGCAGCACCAGCGCCGTGCCCGCCAGGGCGCACAGCCAGAAGACGGGCTTCGGCCGGTGGCGGTGCAGCCAGGCGCCGGCCAGGGCGGTGCACAGGGGCAGCAGGGCGGTCACCAGCACGCTGTGGGTGGCCGACACCGTCTCCAGGGCGAGGGAGGAGAGGATGGGAAAGCCGAACACCACCCCCGCGGCCACCACCGCCAGCCGGGCCCACTGGCGGCCGCTGGGCAGGGACTGGCGCGTGGCCGCCAGCAGCAGCAGGGCCAGAACCCCGCCCAGGCCGGCGCGGCCGGCACCCACGAACAGCGCCGGCATTTCCTGCACCGCGATGCGGGTGGCGGGCAGGCCGGCGGAAAAGGTCATGACCCCGAGCAGGCCCCAGGCCATGCCGAGCAGGGGGCGGGTATCGAGGGACGGCGGGCTGGTGGTCTTCATGGCGGGCTCCGGTTGCTTGCTTTTGGCCAGTTTAGTCGCTTTACTACCAGACAATCAGGACACTTCCATTGAAACTGACCCAAGTGTACAGGTAGCAACACCATGACAATTACCGCCGCCGACTGGGCCTTCGACAAGGCCGACAGCCAGCCCTTCGTGGAGCAACTGGTGCGCCACGCCACCCAGGCCATCGGCGAGGGACGCTGGAAGCCGGGCGAGCGCCTGCCCTCCATCCGCGCCCTGGCCGAGCAGATTGCAGTGAGCCGCTTCACCGTGGCCGACGCCTACGAGCGGCTGGTGGCGGCCGGCCTGGTGGTCAGCCGCCAGGGCAGCGGCGTTTACGTGGCGCGCAGCCCGCAAACCCGGCGGCTGGTGCTGGAGGTGGATGCCTCCGCCAGCGCCATGGCCCAGGAGGTGGCGCTGCTGCGGCTGGTGATGGATACCGAGCGCTTCCGCTACAAGCCCGGCAGCGGTTGCCTGCCGGCGGACTGGCTGGGGGATCAGGACATCCGCTCCGCCCTGCGCGAACTGGCCCGGCAGCCGGCGCCGCTCACCGAATACGGCAGCGCCCAGGGCCATCCCGCCCTGCGCAGCCAGCTGGCGCTGCGGCTGGATCAGCACAATATCCAGGCCGAGCCGTCCCAGATCCTGATGACCGCCAGCGCCTCCCACGGCGTGGACCTGGTGCTGCGTGCCCTGGTGCGACCCGGCGATCGGGTGCTGGTGGACGATCCCGGCTTCTACAACTTCCTCGCCGCCCTGCGCCTGGCGGGGGCGGTGCCGGTGCCGGTACCGCGGCGGCTGGAGGGGCCGGATCTGGCGGTGTTGCGCCAGGCCCTGGCCGAACACCAGCCGGTGCTCTATATCACCAACTCGGTGCTGAGCAATCCGGTGGGAACCAGCGTCGGCCGCGGCCGGGCCTACAAGGTGCTGAGCCTGCTCGCCGAGCACCGCTGCTGGCTGCTGGAAGACGACATCTACGCCGACTTCGACCCCCAGCAGAGCCTGCGCTACACCAGCCTGGCCGGCTTCGAGCGTACCCTCTACCTGGGCAGCCTGTCCAAGACCCTGTCGGCGGACTTTAGGGTCGGCTTTATCGCCGGCAACCCGGCGATGATCGCCGAACTCACCGATATCAAGCTGATCTCCGGCATGTCGACGTCACCGTCGGTGGAAAACGTCGTCTACCGGCTGCTCACCGGCGGCCGCTACCGCCGCCACCTGGAGCAGCTGCGGCGGCGGCTGGACGAGGTGCGCAACCCGGTGCTGGAACGTTTCGAAAGCCTGGGATTCGGCATCGGCCACCGGCCCGCCGGCGGTTTTATCTGCTGGCTGCGGCTGCCGGACGGCATCGGCGCCGGCCGGCTCAGTCGCTACGCTGCCGAGCAGGATCTGCTGCTGGCGCCGGGCGGCCACTTCAGCCGACAGCCCGACGCGGACAGCCATATGCGCATCAATATCGCCCAGTGCCAGCATGAAGAAGTCTGGTGCAGGCTGGAGCTGGCACTGGAGCAGGCCGCTCAGTCCGCGGCCAGCTGAGCCCGCACCAGCTCGCGCAGGCGCCGGTCCCGGTTTTCCGGGTGCTCCCGGACGCAGGTGGTGCAGTAACGGCCGCCCTGGGTGGTGTAGAAGCGGCAGCAGCCGGCGCGGGTGCGGAAGCTGCGCCGGGCCGGCTCGCGGCCGGGGTGGTCCGGGTCCGGCAGGACGATGTCGATGAAGCCGGTCTTGCGGTTGTACAGCGGGGAGTCGGGATCCTTGAGCACGGTCAGGGCGAGGGCCTTGGCCCGCTCCTCGCAGCCGAGCCGCTGACCCGCGTGCAGGAAGGCCTGTGCTACCGAATCCGCCACCAGGCACCAGAGCCCGCGCTCGGGCAGGCCGCAGCGCCGGTGCAGCAGGCTCACCAGCGGTGTCATATGCGCCTCAAGCCCGAGTCGCAGCCGCCGTTCCGTCTCTTCCCCGGCGTCGGCCGGGTAGCCGGCGGCAAAGCGCAGCAGCAGGCGGCGGGCGGTGCCTTCCTGGCCTTCATGCCGCCATTGGTACTCCTCCATTTTCAGCGCCAGCTGCGCCGGGCCGAAGCCGGGCAGTCGCCCGCCCAGCAGTAGCAACCCGGCCAGGGGCAGGGCCAGGTACCAGGCATAGCGGCCGAGCAGGAAAGAGCAGCGGGTCTTGAGATCGGTGTCGGGGTAATGGCTGCCCTCGTGTTCCAGCCAGGCCTCCAGCAGCTCGGAGCCGGGCGTCATCAACGCCTCGGCCGGGGTCCAGTCCGGGCCGGCGGCGCCGCACGACCAGCCGCTTTCCCCCAGCCGGGCCGACAGCTCGGCCAGCTCCTCGGCCAGGGAAGGGAGTGCCAGGGGGATCCGGAGGGATGGGCTTGCCTGCATGGGGTCCTCGTCGGGAGAAAAGGGCGGCCGGGGCGGCCTGAATCCGGCAACAAATATTAACGATAATTGTTTTTATTTCAATGGTAGCTTTGGCAGGGATGATGACGGAGCTTGGCGGGTGCCTTGCCGGTCGTTCCGGGCCGCACCTGGGGAGCAGGGATGGGTAGATGGTGGGGCGAGGCGGTGCCGACGTTGTGGTGGGTGTTCCGCAACGCATTCACCGCCCTGGCGGCTGGACAAAACCATGCGGCGCTGTTCGCGCCGGGGGGGCTGCGAACCAGGCCGAGGCCTGTCCCTGCCTGTCAGAGGTCAATCACCCCATCTGTGACTGCAGGTAATTCTGCAGCCCGACCTTGTCGATCAAGCCCAACTGTTTTTCCAGCCAGTAGGCATGGTCTTGTTCCGTATCGGCCAGCATCTGTTCGAGGATTTCCCTGCTCTGGTAATCCTTCTGGTCCTCGCAGAGCTTGATCGCGCTTTTCAGTGCCTTGTCGACGTCGTATTCGAGTTGCAGGTCGTTCTTGAGCATCTGCGGAACATCCTTGCCTACCTTCAGGCCGGCGCGCTGGGTCATGTCCGGTATGCCTTCCAGAAACAGAATGCGTTCGATCAGCGCCGCCGCATGGCCTTTTTCGTCGTCGAATTCGTGATCGATACGTTCATACAGCTTGTTCAAGCCCCAGTCCTGATACATGCGGGAATGGATAAAATACTGATCCATGGCCGTTAACTCTCCGGCCAGCAGTTCATTCAGGGTGTCGATGACCTTCTTGTTGCCTTTCATACCCAAGTCTCCCTACATCTGTGCCTGCAGATAGTTTTCGATGCCTATGTCCCGTATCAGCCCCTGCTGGGTTTCCAGCCAGTCGACATACTCTTCCTCGTCTTCGAGGATATCCTCCAGTATTTCCCGGCTGACGAAGTCCCCCTTGGACTCGCAGTAGGCAATGGCCTCGCGCAGCAGGGTCAGCTGTTCCATCTCCAGGGCCAGATCGCATTGCAGCATCTCTTCGGCGTGCTCTCCAATCCTCAGCAGGTCGAGCTTCTGGAGGTTCGGCAAGCCCTCGAGGAACAGTACCCGCTCGATCACCGCATCCGCCTGCTTCATATCCTTGATCGATTTCTTGTATTCTTTTTCATCCAGTGCATTCAGCCCCCAGTTTTTGTACATACGGGCATGGAGAAAATACTGGTTGATGGAGGTCAGTTCCGTCGTCAGGACCTGGTTCAGATACTCGATGATTTTTTTGTCGCCTTTCATGGGAAGCCTCTCGTGGCAACTGGGGTGAAGGTGTGGTTCGGTCGCAATTAAATCCTAGGCGGGAAATCTGAATATCTCCATAAAACCTACCACCGCCGGATTTACCAGGGTAATGCATGCGGCTCCCGCATCGGGTGGGTTGCGGCTCTCATTACCGGACGACTGCCCCGTACGGAAAACTCGGGGATGGCGGCACCGTGGCTTGGCGTCCACAAAACCAGAAAAAAGTTCCCTTGCATATTGCAATAACAAGTCAAATGCAAAATAATGCCCAAACAAAAATTATTCTCATTTGATTTAAGGTTACTTTTATATGCCAGGGAACAGCGCGCCTTCATCCCCCTTCCGTCATCGTCGCCGCCTTGGTGTCCTCATCGACCGGGCTCTGTTGCCCGGCCGCACCCGTATGCCGGAAGGCTTTTTGACGTTCTGACCCATCGCAAAGGACGGGCGGAAGAGGAGGAAGGTCGCTCTTCGCCTGCCCATGGATATCGGCCTTCAGCACAGAGCAAGGATTATATGAGCAAGATAAGCAAGGTATCGCCGGTGCTGGCGATGATGGTGGCGGCCCCGCTGGCGGTGGAGGCCCAGGCGGCAGAGCCCTACGAGCTGGAAACGGTGGTGGTCAGTGCCACCCGCCAGGGGATGGAGGCGAGCGAGCTGGCCCATGCGGTGACGGTGATCGACCGCGAACAGCTGGATACCCAGCTGCAAACCGCCCGCAACCTGGGGGAAGTGCTGGCGAAAACGGTGCCGGGCATGGCACCGGCCAGCCAGACCCTGACCAACTTCAACCAGACCCTGCGCGGGCGCAACCTGCTGGTATTGATCGACGGTATTCCGCAGAACACCAGCCGTAACATCAGCCGCGACCTGATGAACATCGACCCCGCCAATATCGAGCGCATCGAGGTGCTGCGCGGCGGCAGCGCCGTCTACGGCAGCGGCGCCGCCGGTGGCGTGGTCAATATCATCACCCGGCGCAACCAGGACGAAGCCGTGACCAAGGTCGGGGTGCAGAGTTCCCTGTCCCGGGTGACGGGTGACGGCCTGGGCTATCGCGGCGAACAGTCCCTGGGGGGCGGCAACGAGACCTTCGATTACGGGTTCAACCTGGCCTGGGAGCACCAGGGCGCGGCCTTCGACGGCAATGGCGATCGCATCGCGCCCGAGCCCAGCCAGGGTGACCTGTCGGATACCGACAGCCTCAACCTGGCCGGCAAGGCCAGCTGGCACCTCGACGCCGGCACCCTGACCCTGTCCGCCAACCATCTCGACGCCAAGCAGGACACCGATTACGCCTCGGATCCGGCGGTCAATGCCGCGGCGCCGGGAGATGTCCGGGCCAGGGCCATTTCCGGGTTGCAGCTGGACGAGCAGAACCGTACCCGCAACAGCCTGGTGAACCTGGCCTGGAATGCCGACCAGACCCCGCTGGGGATGGTGGACGCCCAGCTGTACTACCGCGACTACCACGCCCGTTTCACCCCCTTCGATGCCCGCAACATCGCCAGCTGGGGCAATAACCTGGCACAGACCTACCTGGACAGCGAAACCCTCGGCAGCCGCCTGACCATCAACTCGGCGCTGAACGACAACAGCCTGCTGCGCTGGGGGCTGGATCTGAGCCGGGAAAAATCGGAAATGCCGGTGACCACCTATGATATCGCGGCCTACGACAACAGCGGCGGCCTGGTGTTCGTCGATACCGGAGACCAGTTGTTCATGCCGCCGCTGACCCAGCGCAATATCGGCGTCTTCGCCCAGCTGGAATACGACTTCAGCGAACGCCTGCGCGGCGAGGCCGGCACCCGCTACGAGCACGCCAAGGCCTCCTTCGGCGACTTCACCACCCTGGGCGGCAACGCCATCGAGGGCGGCGACGTCAGCTTCGACGACTTCCTGTTCAATGCCGGCCTGGTGTACAGCCTGACCGACAGCACTGAGCTCTACGGCAACTTCTCCCAGGGCTTCGAGCTGCCGGATCTGGGTCTGCAGCTACGCGTCGCTCCCGCCGGCTTCAACGTGAACGACTCCGAACTCAAGCCGATCAAGACCGACAACTACGAGCTGGGCTGGCGGGGCGACTGGGGCTATACCCAGGGCAGCCTGGCCCTGTTCTACAGCACCTCGGATCTGGGCCCTGTGGTGATTCAGGACTTCGCCTTTGCCCAGCGCCGGGCCAAAGAACGGATCTACGGGGTGGAAGCGACCCTGGATCACCGGCTCAACGAACAGTGGCAACTGGGCGGCCTGCTGA
The DNA here is from genome assembly GCF_052487945.1 of Zobellella sp. An-6. Classification (NCBI taxonomy): domain Bacteria; kingdom Pseudomonadati; phylum Pseudomonadota; class Gammaproteobacteria; order Aeromonadales; family Aeromonadaceae; genus Zobellella; species Zobellella sp. An-6. The sequence continues at coordinate 439,818 of NZ_CP199259.1, forward strand.
CCTGGATGGAAGGCGAGAGCTACGACGAGGCGGCGGGCGAGTGGAAGGCGCTCAACGGCTACCGTATCCCGCCGCTGCAGGTGCGCGCCTATGTGGAGTACCACCCCCATGATCAGTGGCTGCACCGGTTGCAGGCCAACTACAGCGGCTCCCGGGACGACGCCTTCAAGGATCAGGTGGGCTTCGGCAGCCGCCAGGTCGACAGCTATACCACCCTGGATTACAGCACCCGCTACGACCTGGGCCGGCACGGCTTCAACCTGGGCGTGGAAAACCTGCTGAACAAGGATTACTACCACGTCTATGGCCAGTTGCTGCGGGACGGCAAGAACACCAGCCATATCCCCGCCAGCGGCGCGACCCTGAAGCTGGGCTACCAGTACCGGTGGTAACATGGCTCTTCCTGCCGCTGCTGGTGCTGCTGCACCCGCCGGCCTGGGGCGAAAAGGCGGCCGAGTGCCGCCTTTTGCCACATGCCATGGGCGAGAGCTGCGTGCCCGCACAGCCCCGGCGGGTGGCGGTGCTGGATACCGGCGAGCTGGACATGGCCCTGGCGCTGGGGGTGACGCCCATCGCTGCCACCACCCCCTATCAGGTCGGGCAGTTCCCCGCCTATCTGGCGCCGGCGGTGCCGCCGGTATCCTTGGGGGTGGTGCAGGAGCCGGATCTGGAACGGCTGATGCAACTGCAGCCCGATCTGATCCTGGGCAGCCGGCTGCGCCATGGCCGGCTTTATCCCCTGTTGTCCGGCATGGCGCCCACCGTCTTCAGCGAGAACGTCGGCGCCGGCTGGGCGGAGAACTTCCTCCTTTTTGCCAGGGCCCTTGGCCGCGAGCCGCAAGCGGAGCGGCGGCTCGCGGCCATCGATGCCCGCTGCCGGCGCATCGCCGCCCTCCATGCCCGCAAGGGCTATCCCACCCTGTCGCTGGTGCGCTCCATGCAGACCCACGTCCGGCTGTACCTGCGCGACTCCTTCGTCGGCAGCCTGCTGGCGCGTTGCGGGCTGGACCGGCCTGCGTTCCAGGCGGGGGGCGGCTTCGCCCGGCAACTGGCGTCGCCGCGCCATATCGCGGCCCTGGACGGCGACATCATACTGCTGAGCGAATACGCCCCCGAGAAGGGGTCCCTGATCCGGCGCTGGCGGGATTCCGCCTTCTGGCCACTGCTCGGCGGGCGGCTCTACGAGGTGGACGACGGCTACTGGATGCTGGGCATAGGCCCGCTGGCGGCGGAAAAGGTGCTGATGGATCTGGAGCGGATTATCGATGACTACTCGCCCCGTTAGTCCCTGGCGGCGTTGGCTGCCGCTGGCCGTGTTGCTGCTGTTGCCGCTGGCCCTGCTGCTCGGCGGGGATAACCTGGCCGGGTCCGGCTGGCGCTGGCTGTTGGGTGGCGGCGAGGCGATGTCGCCCGTCGATTACCTGGTGCTGACCGAACTGCGGCTGCCCCGGCTGCTGGCGGCTCTGCTGATCGGCGCGGCCCTGGGCACCGCCGGTTGCCTGCTGCAGCGGCTGACCCACAACCCCCTGGCCAGCCCCGGCCTGCTCGGGCTGAACCAGGGCGCGGCCCTGGGGCTGGTGTGCCTGCTGATCTCGCCCTTGCCCTTTACCCTGTGGCATGCCTGCCTGGCCGCCCTGGGCGGGGCCGCCCTGGCCATGGTGCTGGTGTTCGGCGTGGTCAGGCTGGCCACCGGCCGGCTGGCGGCCGACAGCCTGCTGCTGTTCGGCGCCCTGCTCAGCACCCTGCTCGGCGGCCTGGGAACCATGCTGCTGCTGCTGGATCAGCACGCGCTGGACGTGATCCGCTTCTGGTTGGCGGGCTCCCTGTCGCTGGTGGTGCCGGCCCAGCTTCCCCCCCTGGCCGCCCTGGTCTTTCCCGCCCTGCTGCTGGCGCTGCTGTGCGGCCGGCCACTGGAAATACTGGAAACCGGGGGCGACACCGCCCGCAGCCTGGGACTGAACCCGGTGCTGGTGCTGCTGGCGGTGTCGGCCGTGGTGCTGCTGCTGACGGCGGCCTCGGTGGCGGTGAGCGGCCCCATCCTGTTCGTGGGCCTGGTGGTGCCGCACATGGCCCGCTTCTGGTTGGGCGAGCGGTTGCACCGGCAACTGATCGGCAGCATGGTGCTGGGCGCCGGCCTGCTGGCGGCGGCGGATGGCCTGGTGTTGGCCGTCGACGAACAGGACCGGCTGCCGCCGGGCATGGCGCTGGCCCTGCTGGGGGTGCCCTGGTTCCTGTGGCTGGTACGACGGAGGTACCTCGAGCGGTGAAGCGACATCTGCGTCATTACGGTTATCTGTGGCTGCTGCCGCCGGTGCTGGCCTGGTGCCTGCTCAACGGCAGCGTCGACACCCTGTCGTTGCTGCTGGCGCCGGAGCATCGCGGCCTGACGTTGCAACTGATCGGCGAGCTGCGCCTGCCGCGGGTACTGACCGCGGCGCTGGTGGGGGCCGGGCTCGGGCTGGCGGGGCTGCTGCTGCAGACCCTGTCCCGCAACCCGCTGGCCGATCCCGGCATCATCGGCATCAACCAGGGCGCGGCGCTGGCGGTGGTGCTGGCGTTGCTGCTGATACCCGGCCTTTCCCCCCAGTGGCTGCCGTTGCTCGGGCTGCTGGGCGGCCTGGCCAGCACGGCCCTGCTGTGGTGGCTGAGCCGGGGCACGGCGGCGGTGGCCCTGATCCTGATGGGAATCGGCTTGAGCAGCCTGCTGAGCGCCCTGATCGGCTGCCTGCTGATCCTGGCCGACAGCCAGCAGATCGCCATGGTGATGACCTGGCTGGCGGGCAGTTTCGCCGGCAGCCACGGCGACCCGGCGCTTACCACCCTGGGCTGGGCGGCGCTGCTGCTGCCCGCCGGCTGGCTGCTGTGCCGGCAACTGGCGCCGCTGCTGCTCGATCCCCTGAGCAGCCGCATGCTGGGCACCCCCGTCGCCCTGCTGGAAAGCCTGTGCCTGCTGCTGGCCTGCGGCCTGAGCGCCATGGCGGTGGCGGCGGCCGGTACCCTCGGCTTCGTCGGCCTGCTGGCGCCCCATCTCGCCCGGGCCCTGCATCCGCCCCAGCCCGGCAAACTGGCGCTGCCGGTGATGGGCTACGGCGCCCTGCTGACCCTGCTGGCCGACTGGCTCGGCCGCAGCCTGTTCGCGCCGGTGCAACTGCCGGCCGGCCTGCTGCTGGCCTTGCTGGGGGTACCGGTGTTTGTGCTGTTGCTGCTCTGGCAACAACGTTTGCGAGGAAAATAAGAGATGAACGAGGATGCCATCAGGGCCGAGGGCCTGAGCGTCGGCTACCGTGGCCAGCCGCTGATCGAGCGGCAGGACGTGGCGATACCGGCGGGCCGCATCTCGGTGCTGCTGGGGGCCAACGGTTGCGGCAAGTCGACCCTGCTCAAGACCCTGGCCGGTTTGCAGCCCGCCCGGGAAGGGCGCATCCGGATCGGGCAGGAAGAGCTCGCCGCCATCCCGGGGCGCCGGCTGGCCCGCCGGCTGGCGTTTTTGCCCCAGCATCCCGCCGCGCCCGATACCCTGACGGTGGCGGAGCTGGTGATGATGGGCCGTTACCCTTACCGCCGTCCCCTGTTGCCGCCGGCTCCGGCGGACCATGGGGCGGTGGCCGAGGCGCTGCGGCAGACGGACATGGCACCCCTGGCGGAGCGCCGCCTTTCCGCCCTCTCCGGCGGACAGCGGCAGCGGGCCTGGCTGGCCATGGTGCTGGCCCAGCAGACCGACATCCTGATGCTGGACGAGCCGACCAGCTACCTGGATCTCAGCCACCAGTACGAACTGCTCAACCTGCTCCGGCGGCTGAACCGGGAGCAGGGCAAGACCCTGGTGCTGGTGCTGCACGATCTGAACCAGGCCTTCGAGTTCGCCGACCACCTCATCTACATGAAACAGGGTAGGCTGGTCGCCGAAGGCTCGCCGGCCGAGACCGCCACCCCCGCACTGGTCGACACCATCTTCGGCCTGCACTGCGACATCCGACCCCATCCCCGGGCTGGCTGCCCGCTGCTGATCCCCCTGGCGGGGTGCCGCTAGCCGGCTCCATTGTCACCGGGTCCGTGGCCCAAGCCGGGGAAGGGACTCAGGCTTGCCGGAGCACCATCGCCGGTTTCAGGACGGCGTATATCAGTCCGGTAACGATGGTGCCGGCGGCGATAGCCACCAGGTACATTCCAACGTTGCCGACCGCGTTCGGGATGGCCAGGACGAACAGTCCGCCGTGTGGCGCCATCAGGGTGCATCCGAACAACATGGACAGGGCGCCGGCCACGGCGCCTCCCGCCAGAGTCGCGGGGATGACGCGCATGGGGTCGCGGGCGGCGAAGGGGATGGCCCCTTCGGAGATGAAGCACAACCCCAGAATGAACGAGGCCTTGCCCGCTTCCTGCTCCGCGGCCGTGAACTTGTTGCGGGCCACACAGGTGGCCAGTCCCATTCCCAGCGCCGGTACCATACCGGCCGCCATGATGGCGGCCATCGGCAGGTAGGACTGGGAGGCCAGCAATCCCACCCCGAAGGTATATGCCGCCTTGTTCACCGGGCCGCCAAGATCGAAGCACTGCATGGCGCCAAGCAGCACGCCCAGCAGAATGGCATTGGCGGAAGTCATGCCGGAGAGGAATTCGGTCAGGCTCGCCATGACCGCCGCCACCGGGCCTCCAATCAGGTAGATCATGGCCAGGCCGGTGATCGCGCTGGAGAGCAGGGGAATGAGCAGGATGGGCTTCAGGGCTTCCATGGCGTGTGGCAGCCGGATGCGCTGCACTAGCCATTTCGCCGTGTAGCCCGCCAGAAAACCGGCGACAATACCGCCCAGAAAACCGGCTCCGCTGGTACTGGCCAGCATACCGCCGATCAGGCCCGGCGCCAGTCCGGGGCGGTCGGCGATGGAGAAGGCGATAAAGCCGGCCAGCATCGGCACCATCAGCGCAAACGCCGATGTTCCGCCGATCTGCATCAGGGCCGCCGCCAGGCTGCCTTCTTCCCTGAATGCCTCGATGCCGAAAACGAAAGAGAGCGCGATGCACAGCCCTCCCGCCACCACCAACGGCAGCATATGGGATACGCCGGTCATCAGATGCTTGTAGATGCCGGGAAGCTCTTCCTTGCCGTATGTGGAGCCCTGCCCTGGCGTCGGATCCGGTGTCGTCAGCGCTTGTTCCATGACCTGGGCCGTTTTTTTCAGGGCGGCGCCGGTGCTGGTTTTATACAGCCTCTTTCCGGCGAAACGGCTCAGGTCAAGCTCGATATCCGCCGCGATGATCACGACATCCGCCCGGGCAATCTCTTCCTCTGTCAGGGCATTGTTGGCGCCGACCGAGCCGCGGGTTTCGACCTTGATCCAGTTTCCCCGTTTCCGGGCCTCCAGCTCCAGGGCTTCGGCCGCCATAAAGGTATGGGCGACGCCGGTGGGACAGGCGGTAACAGCAACGATACGTTCACTCATAATAGGGTCCTGCGTTTTCTTGTTGGGTTTGCAAGGCCGCCGTCGCGACGGCCTGGGATGACGAGGCGGACTCGCCCGTCAGCCTCTCGCATGGCGGGCCGCCTGCCGGAACAATTCGTCGCCGGGGCGGATGCCGGTATAGAGCGCAAATTGCTCGACAGCCTGGATGGCGAACACGTCGCTGCCGGTAATGACGGTCTTGTCCCGGGCGCGCGCGTAGTGGATCAGGGGGGTGACCGCTGGCAGCGCCACCACGTCGAAGACCACGCTGGCGTGGTCGACCTCGGCTCGGGTAAAGGCCAGCGTGTCTTCCTCGGGGCCACCGGCCATGCCGATCGGGGTCGCGTTGATCAGCACGTCGGCCCGCACCCCTTCCATATTCGGAACCCACTCAAAGCCATACTGCGCCGCCAGCGCCTTGCCGGTCGTCGCATTGGTGGCGACGATATGGCCGCGGGTGAAACCGGCATCCCTGAGGGCGCAGGCCACGGCCTTGGCCATGCCACCGCTGCCGCGCAGGGCGAAGGTCCGATCGGCTGGCACCCGGTACCGTGCCAGCAAGGCGGCGATCGCGATGTAGTCGGTGTTGTAGGCCTTCAGGTAACCGTCGGTGTTGACGATGGTGTTGACGGAGTGGATCGCCTGCGCCGAGGGGGCCAGCTCATCCACCATCGGGATGACCTCCTCCTTGAACGGCATGGAGATGGCGCAACCCCGTATGCCCAGGGCCCGGACCCCCTGGATGGCCGCGGCCAGATCCCGGGTGGTGAAGGCCTTGTAGAGATAATCGAGATCCAGCGCGTCATACAGGAAGTTATGAAAACGGGTGCCGAAATTGCTTGGCCTGGCGGCGAGGGATATGCACAGGGTGGTCTCTTTATTGAGCTGTCTGGTCATCGGTTTGACTCCATGGGGTAAACAATCTTCAACGGCAGCGGCGCGCCGGTGGCAAGGTGACGGGTTGCCGCAGCACTCATCCGGTTAATTTGCAGAGCAATAACCTTTGTCGGTGAGCCAAGGGTGGCCTAAATTGAGGTAATCAAAAATTGCTGGATTTGAGAAAAATGAGTTCCTCTTTTATGCCCACTCGTCGCCTGGAGCAGCACTACCTCAAACTGCGTCGTTGCTTCGGGGCCGAGCCGGTCGCCGTCACCCTGCAGGAGCTGGCGGATCGGCTCTGTTGTACCAGGCGCCACATGCGCAACCTGCTGCTGCAGATGCAACAACGGGGCTGGATTGCCTGGCAGGCGGAAGCGGGGAGGGGGCGCCGCTCGCGGCTGGCGTTGCTGCGCGATGAGCGGCAACTGCTGAGTGACAAGGCGCAAGGATTGCTGGAGTCGGGCCGGTTCGACGAAGCGCTCGGCCTGCTGGGCGAGGAAAAACAGCTGATCGTCCCCTTGCTCGGGGCGAGGCTGGGGTTCAGCGTCCGTTCGGATCAGCAGTGCCTGCGGGTGCCCTATTACCGCACCATGTTGAACCTGTACCCGGGGACGGCGTTGCGCCGCTCGGAATGGCATCTGATCCGGCAGCTGTTCAATGGCCTGACCCGGATAAAAGAGGAAAACGGGGAAGTGGAGCCCGATCTGGCCCACCATTGGCGCATGCAGGATCCGCTGCACTGGTGCTTTTACCTCCGGCCCGCGGTGCAATTTCATGATGGTCGTGAGCTACGGGCGGCGGACGTGGTCGCCTCCTTGACCCGCGCCGCAGCCCTGCCGCTGTTTTCCCACCTCAGGGAGGTGCGCGAGGCCGGGCCGCTGAGCGTCGTCATCCGGCTCGCCGAGCCGGATCCACGCCTGCCGGTGCTGCTGGCCAGCACCTGGGCGCTGATCCTGCCGGCCGATCATGCTGCGCGTCCCGATTTCGCCTCCCATCCGGTCGGCACCGGCCCCTATCGGGTGGCCGACAACGACGAATGGCATCTCCGGCTCAGGGCCTTCGATGGCTATTTCGGACTGCGAGCGTTGCTGGATGAGGTGGACATCCTGATGTGGCCGGAACTGGCCGAATCCGCCCTGGCGGGTCCGCATGCGGTGGCTCGGCAGGAGAACGAGGCGGCGGTGCCATCCGCCGGCTCCGGACGGCAGGGCGGGGTTTCCAGCGAGACGGCCGCCTGGCTGAGCTCCAGCCTCAGTGACGCCGAATATGCCGCCGGGGTGGCGGTGGACCTGAGTGGCAGCCCCGCCGATCCCTGCAAGGAAATGTTTCTCGAACAGGGGGGCTATTTTCTGCTCTGCGACAGCCGCTCGCCCCACTGGCACGGGCTCGAACGGCGGCGCTGGCTGCGGCAGACCCTCAACCCCTATCTGCTGGCCCGGCAGTTGAGTGAGCCGATCCGTCATCTCTGGGTGCCCGCCACCAGCATGCTGCCCCATTGGTGCCACCCCATGGACGCGAGCCCGGCCACCGGCCCCTTTGCCACGCAACCGGGCGACCCCGGCAGGCAGGACTGGCCGGTATTGCGGCTGGCCTATCATGAGCAACATCCGGAATTCCCGATGCTGGCCGAGGCGATGAGCACCCTGCTGGCGGCCGAGCGGATAGCGCTGGAGCTCGTGGAGCTGGACTATGGTCGCTGGGCCGCCGGGGACGCAGAGGTGGATCTCTGGCTGGGCACGGTCAACTTCCCGGTGCCGGTCACTTGGCATGTGGGGGCCTGGCTGCTGGGCTCCCCCTTGTTGCACCACGGCCTTGCCGGTGGCGACGCCGCCCTGCTGGCACAATGGCAACAGGACTGGCGCGGTGAACGGCTCGACTCGGAGCGCCTGGCGTGGCAGGTGCTTCGCTCGGGCTGGCTGCAGCCGCTGTTCCATCACTGGATGCGGCTGAAAGGCCCCGTGCAGGCCCAGGGGATCCACCTGAACAACCTTGGCTGGTTCGACTTCCAGTCGACCTGGCTGGAGCCGGTGTAGCGGGATGGCGGCAGCCCCCGTAGCCGACGGAGGAGCGGCAAGCAAAGGGTGGAGGCGCCGCTTACCGGCGGGCAACCCGGGGGGCACCGGGTTGCCTGTTTTTTTCAGAACTCAGCTTTGTAGCAGGCTCAAGGAGATATTGCAGGTGGGCAGGGGGCCATAAAAGACATGCCTAGTGCTCTTGGGAGGAAACAAGCGCCCTTGGAGGGAAAACTCCCGTACCAGCAGGGGGGTGACCTGCATCGATGGGTGGGTGCTGATGAAATCCACCTCGTGGTAGTCCAGCAACAGGCAAGGGATACGCTTCAACTGCAGGCGTAACGCCGCCGTTCTCCGGTGATGACCATCCATGATGGACAGGCTGTCCTTGTCCAGGGTCAGGGGGATGCGCCAGATCTTTTCGTCCGCTATTTTGTCGACCAGCCAGTCGACCTGCTCGGCATAGACCTCCTCGTTGGGACGGATGGCGTCGATGTCGACCAGAGTTATCGGCTTTGCACAAAGCATGATCAGTGTTCCTCGGTGAAAAACAGTTGCCCGTTGCGGTGGTAAATGCGTGCGGGATGCGGGTGGCTCAGGAAGTCGTGATGCGAGATGTGCCAGCCATAGGCTCCCGTCTGTTCGAACAGGACGAGATCCGCCACGCGCAGCTGCTCGACCTCGACCCGGCGGGCAAGCACATCCTTGGGGGTGCACAGCTCCCCGCACAGGGTGATGTTCTGCCGGGTCACGCCGGGACGGGGGCAGGGCCATGGCCATGACTCGGTCGGCAATACCTGGAAGGGATGGTTGTGTTGCCAGGAGGAGGGCAGGCGGAACTGGTGGCTGCCGCCGCGAAGAATGGCGAAATGTTCGCCGTGGCTGCGCTTGATGTCCGTCACTTCGGTCACGTAGCAGCCGCATGTCGCCGTGACGAAACGTCCGCATTCCATCGCCAGACTGAAGGCGATGTCACCGCTCTCCAGCAGCATTGCCAGCCCGCGGCAGTAGTGCGGCCAGTCGAACTGACGGCCGTCGGGGGCGTAGTCGATGCCGATGCCGCCGCCGATATTGAGGACTTCGACCGGCAGGCCATACCGCCGCTGCCAGGACAGGGTCAGCTCGATATAGCGGCGGACCAGCATCAGGTGGCTGTGGGCATCCAGGTTGTTGGATATCGCATGGAAATGGAAGCCGACACAGCGGAGCTGTGGATACCGGCCCAGGGTGTCCAGGATTTCCTCGATCTCGTGCTGATCGATGCCGAACTGGGTGGGCTTGCCGGCCATCTGCAGGGTGGCGTCGGGCAGGGTGAAACGGGGATTGACCCGCAGCAACACCTTCACCGTTTTTCCCGCCCTGGCGGCCAGGGTATTCAGCCGGACCAGTTGGAGGCGGCTCTCGATATGGTAGAGCTCGACATCCGCGGCCAGGGCGCCTTCCAGTTCCGGCCCGGTCTTGCCCGGACCGCCGAAGGCGATGGGGCTGGCGGGCGCGGCGCGGCGGGCCTTGTGGACCTCTCCCAGCGAGGCGACTTCAAAACCATGGATGTGCGGGGCCAGGGTCTGCAGCACCGGGGTGTCGGAGTTGGCCTTGATGGCGTAGTAGAAGCGGACGTTATCCGGCAGTTCGCCGACGATCGATTCGATTCGCTGCTCCAGGTGATCGAGATCGTAATAATAGGCGCAGGCCGGCGCGTTCTGCCCCGCCAGGTAGCGCCGGAGCGGTTCGATGGAAAATGGCAGGGTCATGATATTTCCTTGTGAGTTTGAAGATGAGCCTGGTGAGCCCGGCGCAGGATGCCCCTGTCGTCACCGAGCACGAACATGGCGACGCCTTGCCGACGCCAGTGCCGGATGGCTTGCGGGTCGCGCGGCAAGGCACAGAATGCCTTGCCGGCCGACCGGGTGATGACGAACATCCGCTCGATGGCCGTGTGCACCTCGGGGTGCTGGGTTTGCCAGTGCAGGCCCAGGGACTGGGACAGATCCGCCGCGCCTTCCAGGACGACGTCGACGCCGTCGACCCCGGCGATGGCTGCAAGATGGTCGAGCCCTTGCCGGCTTTCGATCATTACCACCACCAGGGTGTCGGCCGCCGCACCCCGGGTGTATTCTGCCAGGTCGTCGGCGCCGTAACGGCTGGCCCTGGTCGAGTTCAGTCCCCTCAGCCCTCGCGGGGCATAGTGGCAGAGCTCGACGGCCTGCCTTGCCTGGTCGGCATCCTCGACGCGGGCGAAGACGATGCCCGCCGCCCCGGCGTCGAGCAGGGGCACCACCAGGTGCGGCGCCCGGGGCGGCACCCGCACCAGGACATCCAGGCGTTGCGCCCGTGCCGCCAGCAGCATCGTTTCCAGCTGTTCGGGGCTGATCAGGGTGTGTTCCAGATCGATGATGACGAAATCGTACCCCGCCACCGCCAGTTGCTCCAATGCGACGGCAGAGGGGATGGAGCAGAACAGGCCGAAACATGCCTCGCCGGCAAGGAGGCGGCTCTTGAGGGAACTAGTGGCCATGATGGTGCTCCTCCTCGCATAGCGGATTGGCGACCGGCATCACCCGCAGCCGGACTTCCGGCAGGAAACGGCGGCTGGCCAGTTGCTCGACATCGATACGGTCGGCAAAAAAGTCGAACAGCCGGAAACGCGGGGCGAGATCCGGGTGGTCCGACTGGTATTGCCGTACCACATGCCTTGCCAGGGCCCAGAACTCCTGCTCGGCAAAGTGGTAGTGCTGGGTCAGAAACCAGGCCAGTTCGGCAAGGTTGACGAAGCACAGGGCGTCCTGGGTAAAGTCCCGTAACTCGTTGGCGTCGTCCGTTTCCAGAAACGAATTCGGGTTCACCCGGGCGTGGGCCTGTGGCGCGTCGGTGAGCGCGGGAAGCCGGACGGCATCGCGGAGCAACGATTTGCTGTAACGCACGCCGTCGTGGAAATCCTTCAGCGCCACCCTGACCGGCATGCCCTGCTCATGCACCAGCAGCATATTCTGGGCATGGGACTCCAGCGCCGTGCCGTGATACCAGAGCATGTGCATGACCGGCAGATAAACGCGTTCGAGCAGGGCGGTCAGCCAGGCGCCGATGCCGTATTGCCGGATCCAGGGATCGATAAGCGGTCGTTGGTCGATGTCGAGCTGCACCAGGGCGGTCACCGGGGTGGCCGACTGCCGCTCCGACAGATGGCGGTAGACGCTTTCACGCCAGATGCAGGCGAGAGCGCCGTACTGCTTTTGCAGCGGGGCGGGAGGCGTGATGCCGATGCCGGCGATCTCGCGCAGTATGATGGGCTTTCTGTCCTCCGGCAGGCGATCGTCGGTCTGCACCAGGTGCCACAGCCAATCGCTGATCCTGGCGGCATTGCTGACGGTATGGGGCGCGAGCACCCGGGATGTGGATGTATTCAGCAGGCTCATGGCCAGTTTCAGCGAGGGTGCGCCCAGGTCGCTGATGTCGGACAGGGTCCGAATGGACTGCTGTGGCAGGTAGTCCGGGCCGGTGACATCCAGCTTGATGATCCTGGCCCGGGTGAGCATGTCCTGGTAAAAAATCCGGATGACCTTGCGCCACTGCCAGGGATGAACGGCAAGCAGCACCATGTCTTCCGGTTTGTTGCCCGCGGCGCGGATCTGGCGGTGAATGGCGCCGTATTCCTCGCACGAAAAATGCTGGCGGTACAGGGCCTCCAGGCTGGTGGAGCGGCTGACTCCCAGATGGGCCAGTGCTCTGTCGACGGCCAGCCAGACGAGGGGGAAGCCGGCCGACAGCTCCGGGCCGTAGCGCTTGTTTTCATCCAGATCGAAACCCACCCGGGATTTGAAGCTGGGGTGGTACAGGTGGCCGTTGTTGATGCGCGCTTCCTGCTCGAAATAAGGCAGCTCGCGCAGGGGGGCGACGGTGCTGTGCTGCAGCGTCTGGGCATGCTTGACCAGGGTCTCCGTGAGTTCCTGGTGGAATTGCTGCCAGCGTTCGGCATCGGCCTCCACTATCCGGCCGATATCCGTCATGAGTTGCCTGAGCGATACCGGGCCGGCCTGCCCGGATTCTAACCGCTGCACGGAGCCTGGCCGGATCCGGACCCGGGAAAAACTGGCGCTGATCCTGGCCTGGCACCGGTAGCTCAGGGTCGCCGACACGGGAATGAGCAACTCGTCCTGTTCATGCCGGCAGGGGAGGGCCTGCTCGTACAACAGGGCTTCGAGCAACTGATGGACGACACGCTGCTCCGCCTGCCGGTAGGCGGTGGCATCATCCGTTTCGGCCAAGGGGGTGAGGCCACGATAACGATAGGCACTGAGGGGGTTGGGAATATTGACCCAGGCGGGGTTTTCCCCGGTGCCGTTAAAGGTGCTCAGCATGTTGGCTTTTGCCGGCAGAGACCGGGCCAGCAGCAATTCCTGGGCGTAGCTTTGGGCCCGGCCACCGAGGTTCGCGTCGACCAGTGCCTGCCCGGTCGTCTGCCAGAGCCGGGCCTCACTGACCGGAAACGACCTGGCCAGGGCGCCGATTAGGTGGGCGATGTGGTTGACCACGAGATAGTACTTGAAGCGGAACCAGGCTTCGTCGGCGGAGTACCATACCGAGCTTTCCGGGCCGACGGCGGTGCAGCGTGGCGCCAGCATGGAGTCGCTGGCGACGCTCACCCCCTCCATGTCGCGCACCACGAGCTGGACGGGGGTGCCCTGGCTAAACCGCATCAGGCTGTTCTGCAGGTGGGCTTCGAGGCTGATCCCGGTGGTGGCAAACAACTTCAGGGCTGGTAACAGCGAGACGTTGGTATATTGGCGCCACCAGTCGGCGACGAATGCAGCGGTGATGCCTTTACCGGCAAGCTCGGCGGCTTGTCGCACATAATGACCCAGCGGCAGAGCTCCGGTCATCGGGCACTCCTCCACCAGGCTTCCCAGGATCCGGGTCTGCTCAAGCGCCTCATCTTCCAGGCCGGCCCGGTAAATGATGCCGAAAGCGGCCTCCAGCCCTGCCAGCTCCAGGGTCTGGGCGGCCAGTTCGGGCAACAGGCGCAGGGCGTCGTCGGTTTCCCCCGGCGCCAGTTGGTGCAGCAGGCGGCTGGCGTCGATCGCCCGCACCATCTGCTCGGGGGGATTGTTGCGGATGAAGTTGGTGATACGCACATCCAGGGAAAGTTTGAGGAACAGCCTGCTTTCCGGCATCCATACGGTACGGACCGAAGAGGTCGGCCAGACCACCTGTCCCAATGGGCCGAGCGAAATAATGAGATCCTGTTCGAGCTTTTGACGGACTTCGGGTTGCTCCAGCAGGAAATTGGCCTGCCAGGGATGACAGGGGATAAGCTGGTACTGGTCGGCACTGGCTCCCAGCAGCCTGGCCGCCTCCTCGCGCGCCGCCGGATCGAGCAGTTGGGAAACATCGGCACCGCTGGACAGGGTTCGTACCAGTTCTGGCGCCACGGCGAAGTAGTGGAGCCTGAACGAAGCGCCCAGTTCGGGGCTGTAGCGTTTCATGTCTTCTTCCGAAAACCCCATGCTGGCCTTCGAAGTGACATGGAAGGGATGCCCGAGCAGCATGCCCTGTTCCGCGGCGGTGAAGTCCTCGGTTACCGACAACGCCGCGACCTTCTCTTTTCGGGCATTCAGGAAAAAGCCGGACTTCTCGACGCTGTTGCACATCTTTTCGTACAGGTCTGCGGCCTTTTGCCGCTGCTCGGGCCCCTGGCCGGCGTTCAGGGCCAGCTGCTCGCAGATAAGCCTCAGCAAGGGCCGGATCTCGTCCAGCGTCTCGGCCATGCCGGCGCCGTTTTGCTGCAGCAGGAAGGTGGTGCCGTAGCGGTGATAACCGGTCAGGGAGAGATGGCTGATGGTGCCGTAAAGGATCTTGTCCGAGGCGGTAAAGTGATAGGCAAAGCCAAGCTCGTCATCGCTCATCGCCAGTTGATCGGCATAAGGGTGGTCCTGGTATGAAACCAGATGCCGATGGATATCGAGGCCGGTCTCTCGGAAAAAGGTGTTCAGGTATTGTTCGAACAGTTTGTGGTGCCAACGGCTGTCCATTGTTGACGTCATGGTCTGGTTGCCTCTGTACAGGTTGAATAAGCGGGGTGTTTGTTGGTGAGCAGCAGGAGACCGGCGGCAATAAAAAGAGCCGCGCTGGCCGCCATGGCGCCACTGGCGTGAAAGAACGGATAGACGGCCGCCACCGCCAGCGGCCCTATCAGCTGACCCGAGACCAGGGCGCTGTTGGCGGTTCCGATCGCCTGTCCCTGGTGGCGGGGGTTGACCCGGTTGCTGACGATATAAACGACCGTTTGGGTGAGGGCGGCCAGGCAGAAGCCCTGCACCAGCCGAAGCAGGGCGAGCTGCCATAGGCTGTTTGCAAAGATCATGGCCAGGATGGCGCTGCCGCATCCGGCCGAGGCCATGATAAAGCTGCCCCGGGCACTGCCCCGGTCGTTACGCTTCCCCCAGTAGCTTCCGGCCAGGAAAGTCGCGGCCCAGGCCAGTGCATGGAGTCCTCCCGTGAGGGTGGCGGCGGGAAAGCGCGGGTCGCCGAGCTCGCTGACATAGAGGGCAAAGCAGGTGACCAGGGCAAAGGCGCCGCCTTGGGCCAGCGCCCCCGCCGCCAGCCAGGACAAGGTGGGCCACCGGCAGAACCAGCGTTTGAGCAACGGCGGCTCGGGTTGGTCCCGATGGCAGGAACGGGGCGAGGCGTCATGAAGACAAAGCGCGGCGGCAATGAGGGCGACGCAGGTCATGGCCGCAGTCATATTGAGCAAGAGTTCCATTCCCCAGCGGTCCATGAACAGCCCTCCGAGCAGGGGACCGCTCAGACAGGCCAGTGCCATGGCGCTTTGCAAGCGTCCCAGCAGCATGCCCTTGCCGGAAGGTTCCGCCATATGGGCGGTATAGGCCGTGATGACGAGGGATATGCCACAAAAGCCAAGCAACAGCCGGGCGGCAAGGAACTGGGCCAGGGTGCCGGCAAAGGACATCAACAGCAGCGAACCGCAAAACCCGCCCAAGGCCAGGAACAGGATGGGGCGGTATCCCCAGCGGTCGGCCAGGCGCCCGAGCAAGGGCGCAGACACCATGCCGCCGATGGCGGGAGCGGCCAGGGCGATACCGGACCAGAGCATCGCGGTGCTCATGTCGTCCGCCAGTTTTTCCAGATACAACGGCATGACCGGGATCAGCACCATGACCCCGAATGTCGCCAGGAACTGGCAGCACAAGAGGACATGGATAGCGTTAGGATGCTTCATGCACGGGTTCCGCCGTCAGGGGCCGGGGTGCCGGGAGCGGCAACAGGGGGTTGCAGATCCTGCCCATGGCGCTCGGCATGCCTGTCGAGGCGCCGGGCTGCGTCAACAGGGGGCCGAGCACCTGCTTGAAAGGCCAGGCCTTTGCGTTCAGCAGGCTGTCGGACAAGATACGCCCGAGCTCCTCGTCCTGCAGGGCTGCCGCGTAATCTTCGATACAGGTCCGTACCCAGCGCCAGAAGTCCGCTTCGGTCCTGTTGCTGTGCCGGAGTGTGGCCAAGGCGATAGGGTACAGGTTGACCTGCAGTCCCAGTGTCGTGAAATAGGCGAGCAGTTCCTCCATGGAGGCCAGCACCAGCGAATTGGGTGTCGTCCAGTCGATCTGATAATCCGGCAGTGGCAATCCCAACCGGGTGAGCCGGGCGGGACAGATGCGGAGGGTGTCATGATCCCGGAGAACAAAGCCGTGCAACTGCCGGTGTCGATAGCGTGCAAGTACGTTCTGGCCATGGCACTCCGGCATCACGCCCTGACACCACAGGTTCAGGAAGGTGTTGATAAAACAGTGGCTCAGGTCCTGGAGGGCCTGCCAGGGGTCGGCATCTCCATCCAGGAGCCGCCGCCAGACCGGCTCGTGCGGATAACTCAACGCCGACATGGCGAGCAGGCGGCTTGAAGGGGCCTCGTCGAACGGCGGCAGAAAACGGATCTGGCAACCCAGGAGGCCCGGATTCCTGACCAGCACCTGTTCCCGTCCGGCAACCCACCAGTGGTTCTCGTCACACAGGGTGATGGCCGAAGTCAGGGCACTGTCCCGCTCCAGGATCTGCGTCAGCAGGCGGCAAGCCTCATCGCCATTGACCAGGTAGCGGGGCGGCATGGAACGGATAGCCCCCAGGGTGCTTGCGCTGGTGGAAAGCTTGATATGCATCCTTTCGTTCCGGGCACTCGCCAGGGTGCGCAGGGAGGAAGTGGGAGAGCCGGTCGCGGTGGTGAAGATCAGATCCACGGCGCCGAAGGTATTGCTTTCCGACAACAGGAGCCGATGCTGGGTGGGGAGCAGGGGCAAGGCGACGTAACCGGGCGCCAGGTGCCGAAGGCGGACACTCAGCGCCGCCTGCTCCGCTTCACTCAGCAGCAGCTCGGCCGGCTGCCGGGACTGTTTGCTCAACAGGCTGCCGGGGGGCAAAGCCCACCAGTGAAGCCGTGGCGAATCGGTGACCAGCCGGGCGAGCGCGCCTTTCGCGTGAGCAAAGGGATGGAAGGGGCGATCGGCCATCATGGCGAAGCATTCGCTGGCCGCCAGGGGCGAGGTGGCGGCATCGCGGGCCACTTGGAGCCGGGCGGGCAGGTGCTCGAGAAAATCGAAGCACTCCTTCCACCATTGCACCGCCCGTTCCCGGCCCGCCTCGGGCCACCAGGTCGCCTTCACCAGATAGGGCATGACCTCTCGGGGGGATATCCGGCACCGCGTACCCTGCCTTTCGTCTTGCAGGCGGACATCGTCATCCTGTACCTGATAGGGCCTCAGCCCCTCTTGCATCCGGCAAGAGAAGCCAAGGCTCATCGTGTCGTCGAGCCGGACGGTCAGCACGGCGCCGGAAAAGCGCAAGCTGTCGCAAAAACCGTCGAAGCTCTCCATGTAAAGCGCGTCGACCAGCTTTTGTAGTTGGTCCGTATAGAGTTGCCGTAACATAAGCGTTTCCTAGAACAAGGGCAGTTCGGTACCCGCGTTTTTGCTTTCTGCCGCCAGATAGAACCAACGGGCGCAGACAATGTCGTCGATGGCCATGCCCATGGGGTTGAGCAGTATGATTTCATCATCGCTGTGCCGGCCTGTTACCTGACCGAGGACGATCTCGCCCAGCTCGGCATACAGCTGTTCACGGCTGAACAATCCCTCTTCGACCAATTGGTTGATCACTTTTTTCTCGCGGTTTGATTGATCCCAGTCGTCGACGATGACTTTGTCCGCTTTCAGGAAAACATCCCGCTCTATATCCATGATCGAGATATTGGAAATAAAGCAGCCTTTTTTTATCCATTCGAAGGGGATATAGGGTTTGTCGGAAACGGTGCAGGTCACCAGCACATCGGCCTGCTCCACCGCGGAACGGGCCGAGTCATGAATGATGAAGCCGACGTCTGGGTATTTGGTGGCAAACTGGCTGATCAGGTTGTCGGCGGCGGCCTTATTGATATCGAACAGATGTACGGTGTTAATCTGCTCATATTGTTCGAGCAACGTCTTCACCTGCATTTGTGCTATGGGGCCGCATCCGATGATGGAGATATCGGAGAAACCGCTTCTGGCCAGATACTTTGTCGCCACCCCGGTAATGGCAGCGGTACGCATGGCGCTGATCAGGCTGCCTTCCATTATCGCCACCGGGTAATTTGTTTGCGCGTCGTTCAGGATAATGAGGGCGCTGGCGCGTGGCAGATGGAAACGAGTGGGATTGTGTTGTCTGGAGCCGATCCACTTGATGCCGGCGATCGGATTATCCCCTCCCAGGTAGCAGGGCATGGCGATGATACGATCGGCAATATGGTCGGCACCCGGCCAGCGTAAATAGGGTTTCAACGGCTGAATGAAATGCCCCCCGGCGTGAAGCTTCAAGCCTTCCTCTATCGCTTCGATAAAGGCGTTGCTGTGGTCTGCGCCCAGGCCGAGCAGATCCGATTGGCTGAGGTAGCGGAGTTTGACGTGGTTCATGATCATATTTCCTTTTTATTAGGCAATCTTTCTTTGGAGAGGAGGGGTGTTATCAAAATGACGCTGTCTGACCATATCGAACCAGTCTTCGTCGTAAACCAGATCGAGGTAGCGCTCGCCACGGTCCGGCAACAGGGTCAGGACGCACTTGCCGTCGGGGATGTCTGGCAGCAGCTTGCCGATGGCGGAAACCGACGAACCGCTGGATCCGCCGGCGAGGATCCCTTCTTTTGCAAGCAGTTCCCTGCAGCCCAGGGCTGATTCGTAATCGTCGACATAGATGACGTTGTCCACTTCCTCGGGAGACAGCAACTCGGGGACGCGGCTCGCCCCTATTCCCGGTATTTCCCTCGGGGAGGATTTCCCGCCAAATAGGACGGAGCCTACGATATCGACGGCGATGACTTTCATGGCCGGAAAATGCTCCCTGAGACGGCGGGAGACTCCCATCAAGGTTCCGGATGTGCTCGCCCCTATCACCAGATAGTCAATATCTCTATCCGTCTGTCTCAGAATTTCATCCGCTTCTCCATGGTAATGGCTGCGCCAGTTGTCGGGATTGGCATACTGATTTACCCAGACCGAGTTGGGGATTGACAGTAGCAGTTGTTTGACGGTGTTGATCCGGGTAAGCAGATAGCCATCGTTTTGATCTTTTTCTGTCACCGAGACGATATTGGCGCCATACAGCCTGAGCATTTTCAAATTGGTGGGGGATATCTTGGGGTCCACCACGGCGGTGAAGGGCAACCCTTTCAGCTTGCAGGCCATGGCCAGGGCGATAGCCAGGTTGCCGGAGGAGCTTTCGATGATATGGCTGCCGCTGTTAATGGTGCCGGCCTGAATACCGGCCTCGAGCATATACTTGGCCGGCCTGTCCTTGATGCTGCCGCCGGGATTCATCATTTCCATTTTTGCCAATACGGTGACCCTCTCCCGAGGGAAAAGCCGCGACAGGCTGACGAGCGGAGTATTACCTACACAGTCCGTAATGTTTTTGCAGATCATCGTTGAGCCTCCTGAAAAGTGGCTCCCATAGTACACAAATGATAATCACTATCAACATCATTTTTATTGTGTTTTTGTTGTTGCGACAGGAATCTTCGCCATTGAAGAGAAGAAAGGCATGAGCGGTGGTTTGCTTAAATGGCTGGTCCGAATAGTAGAACACTACCGGCAGCGACCGGCTTTCGCTAAGCAGACCCTCCGCGCCAGGGGGCGAGCTTGCTCGCCGTGACGAGCGGTTTCGGCCTGACCGAACATCCAGTGAATGTTCACAGCAGGTCGAAACCGCGAGTGTCATACCTTACACGGCGTGTCTGCGTGCGGGGCCCAGTCGATGTAGCACTATTAGGATTGGTTATTTAATGCCGTTCAGTGGAGGAGATGGAGTATTTCCCGGCGGCTAAGGTGACGGCCATGGGAGCGAGTGGCGGAGGAGGATACCGGCTGGCCACATGCCGCCTTGCCGGGCAGCCGGGGGGCCAGCAATGAATTGCCGGTGCTCAGCCGGCCCGCCAGCCGCCGCCGAGGGCCTTGAACAGGTTGAGGGCTCCGTCCAGCCGGTTCTGGCGCAGGACGGCCAGCTGCTCTTCGGCGCTGAACAGGGTGCGCTGGGCGTCGAGCAGGGCCAGCAGTTCGTCGGCGCCTTCCCGGTAGCGGGCCTCGACCAGACGCAGGGTTTCCCGGGCTTCGTCGACGATCAACTGCTGCTGGGCTTCCTGGTCCCGGAACAGGGCGGCGTTGCCGAGGGCGTCTTCCACCTCCTTCAGGGCGGTGAGGGCGGCCTGGCGGTAGCCCTCGGCCAGCTCCCGCCGGCGGGACTCGGTCAGCCGCACCTGGGCGCGCAGCCGGCCGCCGTCGAACAGCACCTGGCCGAGCGAGGCGCCCAGGCTCAGGGTGCGGGTGGGATCCGCCAGCGACAGCAGGGCGGAGCTTGCCAGGCCGGCGCTGCCAGTGAGGCTGATCGCGGGCAGCAGGGCGGCGCGGGCCGCCGCCAGGTTGGCGTCGGCCGCCAGCAGCGCCGCCTCGGCGCTGGCCAGATCGGGGCGGCGGCTCAGCAGCTCCGACGGCAGGCCGGGGCCGACCGCCGGCACCGCCAGCGCCATCAGCGCGCCGGCGCCGAGTTCGAACGACTGGGGCGTGCGGCCCAGCAGTATGGCCAGGGCCGAACGGCTCTGTCTGGCCTGCTCCCGCAACGGCAGCAGGGCCGCTTCCTGGCTCAGCACCAGGGTGCGCTGGCGGCGCAGGTCGCTCAGGGCGGCGGCGCCGTAGCGGTACTTGGCGTCCACTATCGCCAGGTTGTCCCGGGCCAGGGCCAGGTTGTGTTCGTTGATGCGGATCCGCTCTCCGGTGGCCAGCCACTGGAACCAGGCGCTGGCCACGGCGGCGGTCAGGGTCAGGCGGGCGCTCTCGTAGTCGTGGCGGCGGGCGTCGAGGCCGGCGTCGGCGGCCAGCCGTTCGGCCCGGTTCTTGCCCCAGAGATCCAGCTCGTAGCCCAGGCTCAGCCCCAGGCTGCTGCGTTCGCCCACTTCGCCCGGGTTTGAGTCGTTGCGGCTGCTGGCGCCGCTGGCGTTGAGGCTGGGGAAGAGCGAGGCGCCGGCGGCGGTCAGCTGGGCCTCGGCCTGGGTGATGCGCTCGGCGGCGATGCGCAGGTCCGGCGCCCCGGCCAGGGCCTGCTCGATCAGGGCGTCCAGGGTGGGCGAGCCGAAGCCCCGCCACCACTGGCGGTCCAGCTCGGCGCCGCCCTCGACCGGGCTCAGCCATCGCTCCGCCAGGGGCGGCGTCGGCGGTGCGCCGCCGTCGGGCAGGGCGCAGCCGGTCAGGCTCAGCAGCAACAGCAGGGACAGGGGACGCAAGGGGGTGGCAATCATCGAGGTTACTCCGAAGCCAGGGCGATAACGGGGTCGAGCCGGGCCGCCTTGCGCGCCGGCAGCCAGCCGAACACCAGGCCGGTGGCGAAGGCGCAGCCGAAGGCGAGCAGCACCGGCGACAGGGAGAAATACACGGGGAGATCGAAGCGGGACAGCAGGGCGGCGGCGCCCAGTCCCAGCACCACGCCGATGGCGCCGCCCAGGGCCGAGACCACCAGCGCCTCGGTGAGGAACTGCTGCAGTATGTGGCGGGTGCGGGCGCCGGTGGCCATGCGGATGCCGATCTCCCGGGTGCGTTCGGTCACGCTCACCAGCATGATGTTCATCACCCCGATACCGCCCACCAGCAGCGAGATGGCGGCGATGGAGCCGAGCAGCCAGGTGAAGGTCCGGGTGGTGGCGGAGACGGTGTCGATGATGGAGGACATGTTGCGGATCTGAAAGTCCTCCACCCCGTGGCGGGCCAGCAGCAACCGGTGGATCTCGGTTTCGGTGTCATCGATGCGGGCCACCTCGTCCACCGACACCGTGATGGTGCGCAGGAACTGCTGGCCGAACAGCCGCAGGCCGCCGGTGGTGTAGGGCACGAACACCACGTCGTCCTGATCCTGGCCCCAGGGCGAGGCGCCCCTGGGCGCCATCACCCCTATCACCTGGAACAGGATGTTGTTGACCATCACGTACTGGCCCAGGGGATCCGCCTCCGGGAAGAGGGCGTCCACCACCGACTGGCCCAGCACCGCCACCGTGGCGTAGCGCTGCTCGTCGTCCTCGGTGAAGAAGGTGCCGGCGCTCAGGGCCCACTGACGGGCGGCGGGGAAGTCGGCGGAGGTGGCGTTGATCTCGGGGCTGTGATCCAGGTTGCCGACACGCAGGGTGGCGGAGCCGCCGATCTCCGGCACCGCCGCCGCCACGTTGGCCACTTCCTTGATAGCCTCCATGTCCGCCGCCACCAGGGTGGAGGTGGCGCGCCGGCCCCACTGGTTGGGGGCGCCGGGACGCACCAGCAGCAGGTTGCTGCCCATGGCGCTGATGCTCTGCACCACCTGCTGCTGGGAGCCGTTGCCGATGGCCAGCATGGTGATCACCGAGGCCACCCCGATGACGATGCCGAGCAGGGTGAGGGCGGCGCGGAACAGGTTACTGCGCAGGGAGCGCAGGGCGGTGCGCACCGCCTCCAGCAGTTCGGTGGCCAGCGAACCGGCGCGGGGGCGGGCGGGGGCGGCGTTGCCCGTTGCCGTCGCCGGCCCCGGATCGGCGAGAATACGGCCGTCGCCGATCTCGATGATGCGATCGGCCCGGGCCGCCACCTTGGCATCGTGGGTGATCAGGATGACGGTGTGGCCCCGGCGGGCCAGGCCGGTGAGCAGGGCCATCACCTCGGCGCCGCTGTGGCTGTCCAGCGCGCCGGTGGGCTCGTCGGCGAGGATGATGTCGCCGCCGTTCATCAGCGCCCGGGCGATGGACACCCGCTGCTGCTGGCCGCCGGACAGCTGGCTGGGCCGGTTTTCCAGGCGGTTCGCCAGCCCCAGGGTAGTGAGCAGTTGCTCCGCCCGGTCCCGGCGCTCGGCACGGGACAGCCCCGAGTAGATGGCCGGCACCTCGACGTTCTCCCGGGCGCTCAGCCCCCCCAGCAGGTGGTAGCTCTGGAACACGAAGCCGAAGGTGTCCCGGCGAAGCGCCGCCAGTTCATCGTCGCTCAGGCTGGCCACGTCCCGGCCCAGCAGCCGGTATGCGCCGCCGCTGGGCTGGTCCAGGCAGCCGAGGATATGCATCAGGGTCGACTTGCCCGAGCCGGAGCTGCCCATGATGGCGACGAACTCGCCCCTGTTGATCACCAGATCGATGCCGTGCAGCACCCGGGTGGCCAGCTCGCCCTCGCCGTACTCTTTGGTGATGCCCCTGAGTTCGATCAGTGGTGTGTTCATCAGAAACGCATCCTCATGCCGGACCGGCGTTCATCGCCGTCGGCGGCGGCCGGCGCCACCTTCAGCACCACCTGCTCGCCGGAGTCCAGCCCGGACCGGACCTCGGCCTGGATACGGTTGCTCACGCCCACCTCGACCCTCCTGGTTTCAAGGCTTCCCGCCGCAGTAAGCACCTGCACCTCCGCCTGGCTGCGGTCGCGCCGATCCGGAAAGGTCAGCGCCGACATGGGTACCAGCAGCACGTCCTGGGCCTCGGCCAGCACGAAGAACACCTGGGTGGTCATCTGCGACATCAGCCGGCCCCGGGGATTGTCGATGTCGAACAGGGCGTTGTAGAGCACCACGTTGTTCTCCACCACCGGGCTCGGTTCCACCTTGCGCAAGCTGCTGTACCAGCGCCGGCCGGGGTCGCCCAGGGTGGTGAAGTAGACCTTCATCCCGGGGCTCAATTTGCCCACGTCGGCCTCGGACACCTTGGCCTGCACCGTCATGGTGGCCAGGTCGGCGATGCGCATCAGGGTCGGCGCCTGCTGGTTGGTGTTCAGGGTCTGGCCCTGGCGCGCCTCTATGCTCACCACTGTGCCGTCCATGGGGGCATAGATGCGGGCGTAGTCCAGGTTGGCCTCGTCGGCGCGCAGGCTGGACTCGGTCTGGCTGATCTGGGCCCCGAGCGCTTCCACCTGGGCCTCGGCCGAGCGCAGGGCGGCCGCGGCGGTTTGCAGCGCCTCGCGGGAGGTGGCGTTTTCCGCCATCAGGTTCTGCTGGCGCCGGTGCTGGAGCCGGGCCAGGGTGAGCTGGGCTTCCCGGTCCTTGAGCTGGGCCCGCTGGTTGCGCAGCTGGGCGCGGCTGGCATCCACCTGGGCCAGGTAGACGGTGGGGTCTATCTCCGCCAGCAGATCGCCGGCGCGGACCTTGTCGCCCACTTCCACGTGGATCACCTTGAGCTGGCCCGAGACCTGGGCGCCCAGGTCCACGTAGTCGCTGGGCTGCAGTATGCCGGTGGCGGTCACCTGGTTGATCAGTTCGCCTTCTCGCACCGCCACCGTGACCGGGGCCGCGGCGGCGTCGCCGCCGAACAGGCGGTCGGAGAACAGATAGGTGCCGAGGGCGATGACCAGCAGGGGCAGCCCCAGCCAGAGGGAGGTGGTCTTTTTCATCTTGTGCGATCCCGGGTGAACATCGGCGGTGTTGGACCATGGTTGATGGATGAGATGCGGCTATTCAAACGCTTAAATGTCACCAAAGTTTGTCAGCGCCTCACAAAGTGCCACCGCTTTCTATACTGGGGCTGAACAGGCTGAGCGAGGAGGCCGCCATGGACAATCAGACTCCCGATTTCGTCGACCAGGATGCCTTCACCCTGGACCAGGCGCTGGTGGAGGGGGTGATGCGCGAAGGCGCCGCCTGGGCCCGGCCCGGGCTGGAGCAGTACGGCCGCTGGATCACCCGCCCCGAGATCATCGCCGCCGGCTTTGCCGCCAACCGCTGGCCGCCGGTGCTGCACGGCCTGGACCGGCAGGGGCGGCGGCAGGACCGGGTGAGCTACCACCCGGCCTACCATCAGCTGATGGCCCATGCCCTGGAGGCGGGCCTGCACGCGGCGCCCTGGCGCGAGCCCGGTACCGGTGCCCAGGTGGCCCGGGCGGCGCGCTATTACCTGCACAGCCAGGTGGAGGCCGGCCACGGCTGCCCGGTGACCATGACCTTCGCCGCCGTGCCGGTGCTGCAGCGCTACCGGCCCGACTGGCTGGGCAAGGTGCTGGCCCTGGGCTATGACGGCGACGACAAACCCCACGAGCAAAAGCGCTGCCTGACCCTGGGCATGGCCATGACCGAGAAGCAGGGCGGCTCGGACCTGCGCGCCAACACCAGCCGGGCCGAGCCGCAGCGGGACGGCAGCTACCTGTTGCGCGGCCACAAGTGGTTTATGTCGGCGCCCATGTCCGACGCTTTCCTGGTGCTGGCCCAGGCGCCGGCCGGGCTCGGTTGCTTCCTGGTGCCGCGCTGGTGGCAGGGGCGGCGCAACGGCCTGGAGCTGCAGCGGCTGAAGGACAAGATGGGCAACCGATCCAACGCCTCCGCCGAGGTGACCCTGGCGGGGGCGAAAGGCTGGTTGCTGGGGGAGGAAGGCCGGGGCCTGCCCACCATCATCGAGATGGTGGCGCTCACCCGCTTCGACTGCATCCTGGGCTCGGCGGCGGGCCAGCGCCAGGCGGTGGTGCAGGCGGTGCACCACGCCCGCCATCGCAAGGCCTTCGGCGAGCGGCTGATCCGCCAGCCGCTGATGCGCCGGGTGCTGGCGGACCTGCAGCTGGAGGTGGAGGGCAGCCTGGCATTGGGGCTGCGCCTGGCGCGGGCGCTGGACGACAGCACGGTGCCCGGCGAGGCAGCACTGGTGCGCCTGGGCACGGCGCTCGGCAAATACTGGGTGTGCAAGCGCAGCCCACAGCACGCGGCCGAGGCCATGGAGTGCCTGGGCGGCAACGGCGCCATGGAGGACTTTATCACCGCCCGGCTGTACCGGGAGGCGCCGATCAACGCCATCTGGGAAGGCTCGGGCAATATCCAGGCGCTGGACGTGTTGCGGGTGCTGGACAAAAATCCCGATGCCCTGGCGGCGCTGCGTGGCGAACTGACCCCGGCGCTGGCGGCCTTTCCCCGCCTGGCCCAGGCCTGGCGGAGCCTGGCGCCGCTGCTGAAGGATCCGGCGCCGGAGCAGGCCCGCCATGTCGCCGAGCGGCTGGTGTTGCTGTGGCAGGGTGCCATCCTGGCCCGGGGCGCACCCGAGGGCGTGGCCCAGGCCTTTATCGACAGCCGGCTGGGGGAGGGGGGGCTGACCTTCGGCACCCTGGCGCCGGGCTGCGACCTGGAGCTGCTGCTCGGCCGGGCCCTGGCCAGCGACTGATCAGGCCAGGCCCAGCAGGTTGCGGGCGTCAGCCTGGGCGGCCTGGCCGTAGACCCCGGCGATCACCCGGCTTCTGAGCGCCATTCGGCTGCCGTCCGCCATCTCGTTGGCATCCGGGGCGTCGTCGTCCTTTTCCCGCCGGCCAGAGTCGGGCCCCGCCGTGGGGGAAGAGGCGGATTCCGGTTGCTGCAGTTCGGCCTGGGCCTCCCTGATGTGCTGATCGGCCCGGGCGGCGGCGGCCTTGTCGGCCTGGGAAGGCTCGGCCGGGGCCAGGGCCGCGGCCTTGACCTGCTGCATCTTGTCGATGGTGGCCCGGGGATCGCCGGGGATGGGGGCGATGTCGATCTGTACCTCGCCGCCCACGGCATACTGCTTGCCGTCGGGGCCGGTTTCGAACTCATAACTGGGGGCGCCGGCGTACTGGCCGCCCACGCTGGCGTGCAATTGTTCGTGAATGCGTACTTCCCGGTCGCGCTGCTGCAGCTCCTGCAGTTGCTGCACTTCCTCGGCGCTCATTTCCTCGCCGGACGGCTTGGTCGGCCGGGCGGGCTCACCGCCGGCCTCGGTTGCTTCGCCTTCGGCGGCGTCATCCGCCGCCTGCCCGGTGGCGCCGTTGTCCTTGGCATCGGCCGTGTCGCCGGTTTTGCGGCCACGGGCATCGTACAGCTCGATTTCCCCCGGGCTGCCGGCCTGCTCCCGGCGCGGGTCGGAGCCGGCAAAGGCGTCGGCCTGGTCGGCGGGCGGGACGCGCTCGCGCTGCTGGTTGTCCTGGCGGGCCTGAGTGGAGGCGGGCGGCGCCGGGGTAAAGGCGGCGTCGTGGAAGGCGGTGCCGATCTGCATGGCTAGACCCGGATGTCGATCAGGGTGCCCAGCATGTCGCCGGCGGTCCTGATGCTGTTGACGTTGGCCCGGGCCTGCAGCTCGCCCTGTTTGAGCTGAACCAGGCCGTCGGTTGCGGTTTTCCGGCCCGCATCGACGAACCGATCCGGGTTGACCTCGGGCGCGGTGTCGGACTGGTTGGCGACCCGGTTGAGGTGCTGCCGGCTGATATTGACCGAGGCCTCGGTCACGCCGTCGGCGGCGCGCTGGTAGCCCTGCAAACCGGCGGAAAAGGCGGACTGGATGTTCATCGGACCTCGCATGGGGTTCGTTCGGAGCGTTTAATTATTCACCATAACCGCCGGGCACGGCAAGGTCCGGGTTCCATTTCCTGCAACAGCCTGTCTCAGCAACGCGGCTACAAAAGGAAAATGATAACGATTATCATTGTCCCCTCAGGTATGCCGGTCACCCCGCTCCGCTTATCGCACGCATCGCTTCCTCCGCCCGGCGGCCGAAGCGCGGGCAGCCGCTTGCCCGTTTGCACTCATCCGCCGCCGCGGCCTTGCCGCGCGGCCCGGGAGCATCCGGTATCGAAAACGGAACAGCAGATCACTTTGTCATCAAGGAGTCAACACCATGTCCGAGCCTTCCAACGCTCCCCTGCCTTTCGCGAAGCATGCCCTGGCCAACGCGCTGGGCCTGGCACTGCTCACCGCGGGCCCCGCCGCCGTGGCCGAGGATTACACCGCCCTGGATACGGTGGTGGTCACCGCCGCGGGCTTCGAGCAGAACATCGCCGATGCCCCCGCCAGCATTTCGGTGATCAGCCGGGAGGAGCTGGAGAAGCAGTCCTACACCGATATCACCGACGCGGTGAAGAACATTCCCGGCGTCTACGTGACCGGTGGCGGCAAGATGCAGGACATCAGCATTCGCGGCATGGCGCCGAGCTACACCCTCTACCTGATCGACGGCAAGCCGGTGTCCGCCGGGCGCGCGGTCAACACCAACGGCTCCGACGGCGGCAAGCAGATCGCCCTGCCGCCCATCGCCATGATCGAGCGGATAGAGGTGATCCGCGGCCCCATGTCCTCCCTCTACGGCTCGGAGGCGATGGGCGGGGTGATCAACATCATCACCCGCAAAACCGGCGATGCCTGGAGCGGCAGCATCGGCACCGAGTACACCAAATCGTTCAACGACATCAACAACGACGCCCAGCAGGTCAGCCTGTTCGCCGGCGGCGCCCTGATCCCGGGGCTGCTCGGCGCCCAGGTCAACGGCAGCTGGCAGGGCACGGATGAAAGCGACTTCGTCGGCGCCGACGACTCGGCGGCCAGCACCCCGGAAGGCCGGCGCAAGAAGGGCGGCGTCAAGCTGATGCTGACCCCGGACGAAAGCAACGAGATCGGCCTGTCCTACGACACCGCCGCCCTGGACGAAAGCAGCACCCCGGGCAAGAGCGTGGCCGCGACCGCCACCGGCTCCGACACGACCTTCCACAAGGACGTTTACGTGCTGTCCCACGACGGCCACTACGGCGACCTGCAACTGAGCAGCTACCTGCAGCACGACGTCTCCGAGCGGGTGCAGGACAGCACCAAGAAAGAGGAGGTCAGCATCTTCAACACCCAGGCCAGCTATTTCTGGCGGGAGCATGTGCTGACCTTCGGCGGTCAGTACAAGTTCGAAGATTTCACCGACGAAACCAACGGCCTGCTCACCAGCAATGTGCCTGGCGCCGTGGCCCAGGTGGACCGTTGGATCGCCGCCCTCTACGCCGAGGCCGAATGGTCCCTCACCGACGAGCTCAACCTGACCACCGGGCTGCGCTACAACGACGACGAGCTGTTCGGCGGCCACCTGTCGCCCCGGGTCTACGCCGCCTACCACCTCACCCCCGAATGGACCTTCAAGGGCGGCGTGTCCACCGGCTACAAGCAGCCGGGGCTGGCCGAGGCCACCGAAGGCTTCGGCCGCGGCACCGGCGGCGGCGGCTCCCCCGCGCCCCATCCCCGCGCCCTGATCATCGGCAACCCGGAACTGGAGCCGGAAAAGAGCACCAGCTACGAGGCCGGCTTCGTCTACCACAGCCACCGGCTCGGCCTGAACAGCAGCCTGATGCTGTTCCGCACCGACTTCAAGGACAAGATCGCGGAAGATCGCCTGTGCGAATCCCCCGCCGGCGATCGCAACGATCCCGGCACCTGGAGCTGCCCGTTCGGGGGCAACAATTATCTGTTCCTGAGCACCCGCAAGAACATCGGCGAGGCCATGATGCAGGGGGTGGAACTGACCCTGGATTACGACTTCACCCGGGATCTGCGCCTGAGCTCCAGCTACACCTTTACCGACTCCGAACAGCAGAGCGGGGAATTCCAGGGCCAGCCGCTGAACAAGGTGCCCAGGCACATGGCCAACGCCAGCCTGGACTGGCAGGCCACCGATACCCTGGACGTCTGGCTGCAGGGCAATTACCGGGGCGAGACCAGCGATTACCTGAGCCGCACCACCATGTCCGAGGGGACGCCGGGCTACACCTTTGTCGATCTGGGGCTGGTGTATCGGCTGGCCGACAACACCAGGGTCAAGGCCGGTCTCTACAACATCACCAACAAGAAAGTCACCAGCGAGGACTACGAGGCGGTGCTGGACGGTCGCAGCCTCAACCTGGGCCTGACCATCGACTTCTGACGCGTTTGCGGTGCCTGGCGCCCGGCCGGGCGCCCTTATCGGGCGTCCGGATCCCCCGCCGGGCGCCCCTCCCTTCCCGACGGCGCCCTCTCGACCTACTTAAGAATAAGAATGCGTCGTAAATGCATTACTTTATCTCTTAAAATACACTCCCGAATCGTTTAGGATGGCCCCAGACAGGCTGTTCCGAAATATGGAACATTGAACGGGGCGGCCATCACCCAGCAGCAACCGCGCTCTGCCATAAGGATCGCAGCCGGCACGCGCGTTTCAACCCATGGTGTGCAGATGCACGATTTACTGGAACTGGAAGGGTTTACCACCGTCATGGCCTGCGGCAGCCTGACCAAGGCGGCCGCGCGGCTGGGGGTGCCCAAGTCGACCCTGAGCCGGCGCCTGAGCCAGCTGGAGGAGCGGCTGGGGCAGCCCCTGCTCAACCGTCGGGGCAACCGGCTGCAGGCCACCGAGGCCGGGCTGCTGTTCGAACGCTACAGCCGGCAGATATTGCGGCTGGCCGAGCAGAGCCGGCAGGCGATGGACGATCTGCGCGAGGAAGTGAGCGGCGAACTGGTGGTGCGGGTGCACAGCAGCTGTAGCCGGAGCTGGTTTCCCCTGGCGCTGGAGGCGTTTCTCGCCAGCTATCCGGGCATGCGCATCTCGCTGCACACCGAAACCCGGCCGCCGCGGCCGGGCGAGGGCCAGGGCGAGATCTGGCTGTGGGTGGGCAAGGATCCGGAATGCGGCCTGCGTCACGAAGTGCTGAGCTACTGGCCTTGCGGCCTCTATGCCAGCCCGGGCTACATCGCCACCCGTGGCCTGCCGGGCCATCCCCGCGAGCTGCCGGCCCACGCCTGGGTCGACTGGCTGGGCGAGGCGGGTGAAGGGCTGGTGCTGCGGCACGAGTCCGAAGGGGAATACGGCTTCCAGCCGCCGCCTTCCCGCCTGATGGTGGACAACCTGGTGCTGCAGATGGATGCCATCACCCGGGGCCAGGGCATCGGCATACTGCCGGTGCAGTTCGCCGAGGGCTATATGGCGGCCCATCCGGGCAACCTCATGCGCTGCCTGCCCGACTGGCGGCTGCCGTCACGGCCGGTAGGCCTGCTGTATTCGTTCGGGCGCCAGCCGCGCAAGGTGGGGGCGCTGCTGGCGCATATCCGCAAGTCGATGCCGGACGCCTGGCGCTACCAGGAAGAGCAGGCCTGCTAGAGCGCCGGTTCTTGGAGCGCAGGTCTTGTCCTCCGCAGGGAGGGCGGCACGCCTGCGCCCCACCAAGAGACCTCGCCAAGGATGCTTCGATTCAATACCCGTCATCGCCGTATTTAATACCCGTCATCTCCGTATTTAATACCCGTCATCTCCGTATTTAATACCCGTCATCTCCGCGAAGGCGGAGATCCACGATCGCTTGCACTGGACTCCCGCCTTCGCGGGAGTGACCGGAAAAATCGCGGGAGTGACCGGAAAAATCGCGGGAATGACCGGAAAAATCGCGGGAGTGACCGGGTAATACGAAGGTTGTCAGCGGTCTCAGCAGCACAGCCGCTGGCGTTCGGGCCTGTTGCCCATGTGCGCCAGCCGGGTGCGGGCGGGGGCGATGTAGTCCTGATAGTGGCCGAAGGTGTGCTGCAGGATGGCCAGGGCGCCCGCATCCAGCGCCGGCGACAGACGGTAGTACACCCACTGGCCCTCGCGCCGGTCGGCCAGCAGGCCGCTCTGGCGCAGCAGGGCCAGGTGGCGGGAGATCTTGGGCTGGCTCTCCTCCAGGGCGTGGGTCAGTTCACAGACGCACATCTCCTGCTCGGCCATGATCATCAGCACCAGCTGCAGCCGGGTGTCGTCGGACAGGGCCTTGAACAGGCCGAGGGGCTGTCGTTCGGTTACCACAGGGTTTTCTCCTGGCGATCCTGCACCAGCACCAGCAGCTTGATGCGCTCGTAGATTTCATGCACCACCTTGGTGGCCTCGGGTTGGGAGCAGCAGGAGGCGTCTTCGAAGTGCCAGGCCATGAAGCGGGCCGCCGGCACCGCCTGGGCGGCGGTCTCGACCTGTTCGCACAGGCTGATCACGATATCGAAATACTGATCCGCAACCCTATCCAGCCCTTTGCTATGGAGCCCCTCGGTGTTCACGCCAAGCCGGTGCAGGGCGGCCAGCGCATTGGGCTCTATATCAGAGGGCTGGAGGCCTGCGCTCGTCGCCTCGTAGCGGTCGGCCGCAAGGTGTCTGAGCAGGGCCTCGGCGATAGGAGAGCAGATGGCGTTGCTGTGGCAGACAAAAAGCACACGAGTCATGGCGGAATCTGTATCCTGAAAGATGGCAACATCATATATTCGGACTGCCGTCTGTCAACGCCGGTTTCATCCAATTGTCATCTTGCTGGGCTATGGCCGGCGCCGGCAAGGGGCTTGCGGGTTGTCATATGCTGCCGTGGTTGCCACTCCCGGCCCCTTGTCTTGAGCGGATCCCGGGGCTTTTATTGAAAGAGGGGGGGGGGGCCGGCGGATTTTTTAATGCTCAAACGTTTGCGCGTTTTTTGTACCGGTGAGCCGGGCGCGGCTTTTTGCTAGACTCCGCCGACCATTGCTTTGAGGTAAAGACAAATGAAGTTTCCCGGCCAGCGCAAGCACAAGCATTTCTTTCCGGTGGAGGCCCGCGATCCGCGCCTGAGCGAACTGCTGCCCCAGAACAAGCCGCTGTCCGGCCACATCTGCGGCATCGACCAGGTGCTGGTGGACATCGAAGCCCAGGTGGACGACGCCTTCCTGGCCCGGCACGGCCTCTCGAAAGGGCACTCCATGCTGCTGCCGGAAGACAAGGCGCAGGCCCTCTACCGGGAGCTGCTGGAGCGGGCACTGATCGTGTCCGAGTTCGCCGGCGGCACCATCGGCAACACCCTGCACAACTACTCGGTGCTGGCCGATGACAGATCCGTGCTGTTCGGGGTGATGAGCGAGAACATCCGGGTGGGCAGCTCGCCCTACCGCTACCTGTGCACCACCTCCTCGCGGGTGGATCTGAACTACCTGCAGCCGGTGGCCGGCTCCATCGGCCAGTGCATCACCCTGATAAGCCCCGACGGCGAGCGCAGCTTCGCCATCAACAAGGGCATGATGGACCACCTGGCGCCCGCCCACCTCGACCAGGGCCAGATCCAGAGCGCCTCGGCCCTGGTGCTGACCGCCTACCTGATGCGCTGCGAAGAGCACGAGCCCATGAAGCAAAGCGCCCTGCAGGCGGCCGAGTGGGCACGCCAGGCGGGGGTGCCGGTGGTGCTGACCATGGGCACCCGCTTTATCGTGGAAGACCGTAAAGACTGGTGGCAGCAGTTTATCCGCGACCATGTCACCCTGGTGGCGATGAACGAGGAAGAGGCCCTGGCCCTGACCGGCATCGCCGATCCGCTGCTGGCCTGCGAGCGGGTGCTGGAGTGGGCCGATCTGGTGTTGTGCACCGCCGGCCCTGCCGGGCTCTACCTGGCCGGCCATGTGGACGAAGCGCACAAGCGGGAGACCAGCCGCACCCTGCTGCCCGGCGCCATTCCCGAATTCAACCGCTACGAATACTCCCGCCCCATGCGGCGGGCCGACTGCGCCGCGCCGCGGAAGATCTACACCCATATCTCGCCCTACATGGGCGGCCCCGAGCGCATCAAAAACACCAACGGCGCCGGCGACGCGGCCCTGGCCGCCCTGCTGCACGACCTGGCCGCCAACGACTACCATCGCCACAACGTGCCCGGCAGCGCCAAGCACCGGGCCCGCCACCTGACCTACTCCTCCCTGTCCCAGGTGAGCAAGTACGCCAACCGGGTGAGCTTCGAGGTGCTGGTGCAGCACTCGCCCCGGCTGTCCCGCGGCCTGCCGGAGCGGGAAGACTCGCTGGAAGAGGCCTACTGGGACCGGTGAATGGCCGGCCCGGCTTGTTGCCGGGCCGGGTTATCTGTTACAAGTGAAGGGCGCGTACCGGCATTAGGGCAACAGGATGGATTTTCCCGCACGAGTGAAGCAGCAGAGCTGCATGGATTGCCTGAGCGGCCAGTCGCTGGGGTTTGACATCAGGATGGCGTTCCAGCCCATCATCGACTGGCAGCGGCAGGAAGTGTTCGCCTACGAGGCCCTGGTGCGCGGCCCCGACGGCCAGGGTGCCGGCTGGGTGTTCGAGCGCATCACCGACGACAACAAGTATTATTTCGACCAGTCCTGCCGGGTCAAGGCGATAGAAACCGCCAGCCGCCTGGGCTGCGACAAGCTGCTCAGCATCAACTTCCTGCCCAACGCGGTGTACAACCCGGAAACCTGCATCCGCGCCACCATAGAGGCGGCCACCCTGTTCGACTTCGATCTGCGCAAGATCATCTTCGAGGTGACCGAAGGCGAGCAGATCCTGAGCCAGGACAAGCTCAGGCGCATTTTCGAGTCCTACGCCAGCCACGGCTTTCTGACCGCCATCGACGACTTCGGCGCCGGCTTTGCCGGGCTGGACTGGCTGCACGGCCTCAAGCCCGCCATCCTCAAGCTCGATATGAGCCTGATCCGCGACATCCACCGGGACCCGGCCAGGCAGCAACGGCTGGCCGAGGTGCAGCGGATCTGCCACGAACTGGGCGCCATCATCCTGGCCGAAGGCATCGAAGCGGAAGAGGAACGGGATTTCCTAGTGAACGCCGGGGTGCGCTACCTGCAGGGCTACCTGTTCGCCCGCCCGGCCCTGGAACACCTGGCCGGCCGGGACGAGATCAACGGCTGGCAACAATCGCCGTACTGGCCTGTTTCGTAGACGCGAATATTCGCGTGACCCAGCAACATCATGACCACCTTTTAAGCCTGGTCGTTCATCAAGGTGCTCATGCTCATGGCTACATGGCGCAGCGATTCCACTTCGGGTGATTTGTCGCCCTTGCGCCATGCCAGCATCAGCGGCGAATAAATGGGGAGGTCATCGAGTTCATAGGCAACCAGGTTGTCATCTCCCTTTGCCAGTATGCTGGGCATGATGGCGTAGCCCATGCCCGTGGCCACCAGCCCTCGAATAGTGATGTCGTCATGACACTCCTGCACGATATGTGGCGTGATGCCTGCGTGACGAAAATATTGGTCAATACGATCGTAGCTACCCGGAGTCGAGTTGCGGTTAAAGCAGATAAAGGGAGCCCCGGCAAAATCGCGCAGTGAGGTCGGAGTCTTATCCAACAGGCTGGGGTGACGGCGAGTTATCACCGCCATACGGAAATTGCCAATCGGCAGCGTATCCAGGAGTGGTTCATCATCCGGTTCGATGAACAGGATACCGGCATCGATGTTTCCCTGCAGGAGCGCCGTGGTCTGGGGGCCGGACAGCATGGATTCGAGTGAGAGCCGAATGTCTGGATACTGCGTACGGAATCGAGTGATCAATCCTGAAATGCTGGGAATATACGGATGTATGGTGGTGATGCCGATGGACAGGCTGTCGATGTAACCATCCGACATGGCTTTCGTCTTCCTGGCTACGTTATCAAAGTCGGCCACCAGGCGCACGGCATGGTCATACAGATATGCTCCCGCCCGGGTAAGGACTACTCCCTTGTGATTTCTGTCGAGCAACCGGGTCCCCAGAGCTTCTTCGAGCAGTCGGATTTGTCGGGTTAATGCCGGCTGGGCAATGTGAATTTTTTTCGCCGCCGAGGTAATGGAGCCCTCATCGACGACCGACAGAAAGTACTTCAGTTTTCTTATATCCATGGTGTTATCCCGCCCTGAGCCGCTTGTGGCATATCAAAAAGGCATGTCCCTATCGAGAAGAAGTATTTTCCGGCCACTAACCCGTTGAATATGATGAAAAACGCCTTCCAGTGCAATATCACGGGACGGCAGTTGAATGGACTCTTTCCCCTGGGGAAGCGAGGCTCGTCGGAAGTGCGAGCGCCGCTCTCGGGGGAGAAAGCCAGTATCTGGCAACGACAACAGAGGGATCTACCCAATGAAAGAGCGTGATGTAGAGCGCATGATTGCCTTTCGGCGAGAGCTTCACCGCTTTCCTGAACTCTCCTGCCACGAGCATCAGACCGCAGAGCGGGTGGTTGGCATGCTGCGGGAAATCGGTGTCGACGAAGTTCATCAGGGGATCGGTGGTCACGGTGTGGTCGGCATTATCAACGGCCTGTCCGCCGGGCGCAGCGTAGGGTTGAGGGCCGACATGGATGCCCTGCCGTTGGTGGAAGAGAACAGCATGGCGTATTGCTCCAGCCATCGGGGGGTGATGCACGCCTGCGGTCACGATGGACACACCGCGATGCTGATGGGGGCCGCGCTGGATCTGGTACAACAACGGCCCGCCTTCGGACGCGTAGTGCTTATCTTCCAACCGGCCGAAGAACTCGGCACCGGGGCGCCGGCCATGCTGGAAGACGGCTTGCTGGAGCGCTTTCCCATCGAGGCGGTTTTCGGGCTGCATAACTGGCCCGGTGTGGAGGCCGGCTGTTTTGTGGTTCATGACCGGCCGCACATGGCCTCGAGCGACGACTTCGAGGTGTTGTTCAATTCCGAAGGCGGCCACGGCGGCATGCCCCACCTGGCGACGGATCCGGTCTTTGCATCCGGGCTGTTTGTGACCGCGTTGCAACAAATCGTCAGCCGTAATACCAATCCCGAAGATATCGCCGTCGTTAGTGTCGGCAGCCTCCAGAGCGGTCATGCCAGCAACATTATTCCCGCCACGGCCAGGCTCAAGGGCACCGCTCGCAGCTTCAAACCCGGCGTAAGGCAGCGGATCGAGAAACGTATCCGCGAGATCGTGGAAGGGATCGGTCTGGTAACGGGCTGCTCTCCGATCCTTGATTACCGACCTTCGACCCCGCCGGTGGCCAATGATCCCGCTTGTGTGGCTTTGTCTCGGAGCGTAATTGAAGAACTGTGGGGCAAGTCCTCGCTGGTGGATCATCCGATCAGCATGGGTGCCGACGATATGGGCGCTTTCCTTGAACAAGTGCCAGGCGCCTACGCCTGGATTGGTAATGGTTGCGGCGGTTCGGCTCCTCAGCTGCACCAGCCGGATTATGACTTCAACGACGACATACTGGAGAAAGGAAGCCGCTTTCTTTCCCACGCCGCTCGACGTTTTCTCGACGGCAACCGGTGAGTCAGGGGGATAATATGAATCATTCAGACAGAACCACTGCGTTCGATACCACAGCACGCTGGCAGCTTGGGTTTCCACATATCTTCGTGGTCTTGTTCTTCTTTATCTGCGTCGCGGCCGTAATGACCCATCTCATCGATGCGGGAAGCTATGAGCGAGTGCTCTCCGAACAAGGTAAAACCGTGGTGGTACCCGGCAGCTACGGCGCCATTGACGGCCAGAAGGCCGCGTTGCTCACCCCTTTTATTGCCGTTTTCGAGGGCATGAAAGAAGGCAGCAGCATCATTTTCTTCATTTTTATCTCCGGTGGCGCCTTTGGTGTGCTCAAGGCAACGGGGGTGTTGCAAAAGCTGGTGGCCAGCATCAGCCGCAGCCTGTCGGGCCACGACATCATCCTGATCCCGCTGCTGATGCTGTTGTTCGCCATTGGGGGCGCCACCTTCGGTCTGGCCGAGGAAACCATAGCGTTCATTATCATCCTGGCCCCCATGATGAGGATGCTGGGCTATAACGCCATGGTGGCCGCCGCCGTTCCGCTGGTGGGAGCCGGTGCCGGATTCTCCGCTGCCTTCATGAATCCTTTTACCGTCGGGGTGGCCCAGGATATCGCCCAGTTACCCATGTTTTCGGGCATGGGCCTGCGGGTCGTTTATTGGTTGGTATTTGTCAGCGTGAGCATCGGCTTCGTGACCTGTTATGCCGCCAAGGTGAAATCGCCTCCGGTGCCGGGGACCTCAGGGAGCCGGGACGCACTCAGCGAAAACCCGCTGACCCATGCCGATCGTTTGATCCTGTCGACTTTCGCCGGCGCCATACTGCTTATTGCCTACGGCGTGATCCGACATGGCTGGTATATCGGTGAGATGTCCGGGGTATTCCTGCTGATGTGCATGCTGGTCGGCGCTTTTGCCCGCATGAGCCCCAACGAGATCGCCGAGCATTTCGTCAACGGGCTAAAGGAAATCGCCATGGGTGCGCTGGTGGTGGGGTTTGCTTTCGGCATCCTGATCGTGCTCAAGAATGGCAGCATTCTCGATACCATTCTCTACCACCTCGAGCGGTTGCTTGGCGGCATGCCACCGGTGCTGACGGCCGTCGGCATGTTCCTGGTGCAGTTGCTGCTCAACTGCCTGGTGCCTTCCGGCAGCGGACAGGCTGCCCTGACCATGCCACTGATGGTGCCGCTGGCCGATCTGGTGGGCGTGACCCGCCAGACCGCGGTGCTGGCCTTCCAGCTGGGCGACGGTATCACCAATATCATCACGCCGACTTCCGGCTATTTCATGGCCGGGCTGTCGGTGGCCGGGGTGTCCTGGAGCAAATGGATCAGGTGGATCCTGCCGCTGTTTATTATTCAGCTGACGCTGGCCGCGGGCATGGTCACCCTTGCCTATTATCTCTCCTGGTCTTGAAAGGAAGTTCTCTTATGCAGATTAAACAGATCACCGTCTATGGCGTGCGCTTGCCACTCAAACAGCCCTTCAAGATTGCCTACGATACCTACGAGGATATCGAAAGCATCCTGGTGAGGATTGACTCCACCTCGGGCGAAACCGGTTGGGGAGAGGCGGTCGTCGATCAGCATGTATCCGGGGAAACCTGGCAGTCCGCCCGCCAGATCATGACCAGGGAATTGGCCCCGCTGCTGCTGGGACGCACCTTCGACGGTATCGGCCCTTTCCACAGGGCGGCGGAGGCGCGCATCCGCCACAGCCCTTCCGCCAAGGCCGCCCTGGATATTGCCCTGCACGATTTGCTGGCCCGGCACTGCAAGGTGCCGCTCTATAGCCTGCTTGGCGGGCGCAGTCATGTCCGCCTCGAGCTGCCCTGCGTGATCAGCATGCTGGCACCGGAGGAAATGGCGCGCCAGGCGCGGGAAGCCTGTGCTCGCGGTTATGGCTCCATCAAGATCAAGCTCGGCGATGCGCCGGAGCAAGATGTAGAGCGCATCGCCCGCGTCCGGGAGGCGATGGCGCCGGGTGTGGCCCTGCGGGTGGATGCCAACCAGGGTTGGAGTGCCAAGCAGGCCCTACAGGTGATCCGGCAGGCCGCACCCTACCGGGTAGAGTGGTTCGAGCAACCGGTTTCTATTGAAAACCTGGATGCGCTGGC
This sequence comes from Zobellella sp. An-6, assembly GCF_052487945.1. Lineage (NCBI taxonomy): Bacteria > Pseudomonadati > Pseudomonadota > Gammaproteobacteria > Aeromonadales > Aeromonadaceae > Zobellella > Zobellella sp. An-6. Next base: position 478,550 of record NZ_CP199259.1, read on the forward strand.
CCGGGTTACCCAGGAGACCGAGGCGTTGATCATGGCCGACGAGCCCATCCACGGTGTGCGTGACATGCTGGAGGTGGTCCGGCGCCGGGCGGCGGACATGGTTAATATCAAGCTGATGAAATCAGGGGGCCTGCATGCCGCCCGGGCCATGGCCGAACTCGGCCTTGCCGCCGACATACCTTGCCAGATTGGCTCCATGGTGGAATCGTCGGTGGCGACCCTGGCGGGAGCACACCTGGCGCTGGCCCACAGCAACATCGTGGCCAACGATCTGGTGGGACCGGCGATGATCTCCCGTGATGTTGCCGACATGCCCGGCAGTGAGACCCATATAGAGTTGTCCGACGCCCCCGGATTGGGTATCCGGATAGACGAAGAACGGGTGCGGGCAATGAGCATTTTTGAAGATAGAGTCGACTGATGCCGTGACGAGCTTTGGGCAGGGTTGAATTCCAGGCCTGCTGCTTGAGCGGAAACATGAAAAAGCCCCGGCGCCAACGGCGCCGGGGCTTTGTTTTCGATGGGTCAAAACACGGGCCCCGCCGTCACTCGGCAAAGGCCAGGTCCCGCAGGAACAGGGCAATCTGCGGGAAGGCGATGATCAGCCCGGCGGCGACAACCAGGATGAAGATAAAGGGCGGGGTGCCGCGGATCACCTCCATATAGGGCCGCCTGAAGATGGCGATGGCGGTGAAGATGTCGCAGCCGAAGGGCGGGGTGGCCGAGCCGATGGCCACCTGCAGGGTGATCAGCACGCCGACCAGCACCGGATCCAGCCCCGTGGCCTGGATCGCCGGGGCGAAGATGGGGGTGAGCACCAGGATCACCACTATGGGGTCGACGAACATGCAGGCGATAAAGAAGGCCACGCAGATGGCGATCAGCACGCCCACCGGGCCGGCCTGGCTGATGCCCACCGCCTCCAGGATGGTCTGGGGGATCTGGGCGAAGGAGATGATCCAGGAAAAGCCGTTGCCCACGGCCACCAGGATAAACACCACGGCGGTGATCAGCCCGGTGGACTTGGCGATGCGGTAGATGTCGGGGAGGCGGAGCGAACGGAAGATCAGAAACTCCAGCACGAACGCGTAGAGCACGCACACCGCCGCCGCCTCGGTGGGGCTGAAGATGCCGCCGTAGATACCGCCCACGATGATCACCGGGAAGAACAGCGGCCACAGGGCATCCCGTACCGAGCGGGCACGCACGCTCCAGCTGGCCCTGGGCTCGGTGGGCACCCGGTGTCTATGGGCGTAATACAGGCAGTAGAGCGAAAACAGCACCAGGATCAGCAGGCCCGGGCCGATGCCGGCGATAAACAGCTCGGCAATGGAGGTTTCGGAGATGACGCCGTAGATGATCATGCCGATGCTCGGCGGGATCAGGAAGGCGATGTCGCTGGCGTTGATGATCAGCGCCAGGGTAAAGGAGTCGGAATAACCGGCCTTGAGCATTTTCGGGCGCAACGGGGAGCCGACCGCCACCACCGTGGCCTGGGTGGAGCCCGACACGGCCCCGAACAGGGTGCAGGAGGTGGCGGTACTGATCGCCAGCCCGCCCTTGATGTGGCCGATAAAGGCCATCACCATGTTGATCAGCCGGTCCGCCGAGTGGCCGCGGGTCATGATGTCCGCGGCCAGGATGAACATGGGCACGGCGATCAGGGAGGCGGGGCGGATGCCGGCCATCATCTGCTGGATGAAGGTGCCCATCTGGCCGAAGCCGTCGAACATCATTACAAAGCCGACGACGGCGGCCGTCGTCAACGGGATCATCATCGGAAAGCCCAGCAGCAGGAGCCCGATCATGATGAACATCAATATCGTTGCCATGATGAATGCCTTGTGTCGTCTGGTCTGAAAGCGCCCGGGGCTAGCGCTTCGCGTCGGTGTCGGCGTAGTCGTCCACCACCTGGGTGGAGAGGTACACCTGGTCACCGGTGAAATTCTTGATGGCCGTCAGCAGATACTGGATGCCGGTCACGGCGAAGCCGACCGGGGCCCAGACATAGATCCACCAGATTTCAATACCCAGCGCCGGCAGGATGCGGCTGCGGCCGTACAGGGTTTCGATGTAGCCCAAGGAGTGATAGCAGAGGAAAAACATCACCACCGAGGTAAAGAGGGCGATGCAGATCATCAGCACCTTGCGCACCGGCGGGGGAAACGCATCGTACAGGGCCGACATGCGGATATGGCGGCCGTGGCGGGCCGCGTAACCGAGGCCGGCGAAGGTGATGAAGATGATGAGTATCCGGTTGATCTCACCGGAGAAAAACAGGCCCTCTCCGAATACGAAGCGGGCCACCACGCTGACACAGGTGTTGACTGCCATCAGGATCACCCCGGCGGCCAGCACCACGGCCTCCATCCTGGCCATCCATTCATCGACAAGGCCCAGCCAGCCGGGCAGGCCCGACCGGTAGGCGGCGGTGTCGTCTTCTATTTCGGGGGAATGCTCGGGCATAGGGGGTTTGCTCCAGAACAGCAGGCTCCCGGGGCGGGAGCCTGCTCAACCTCAGTCTTGCTGTATCTCTTGCAGGTCTTGCTTGAACTTGGCCAGCAGCTGCTGGCCGCGCTCGCCGGTCATCTCGATGAATTTCTCTTCCACCTGCGGGGCGCGTGCCTTGAAGGCCGCTATCTGCTGGTCGTCGAGGCGGGTCACGGTGACCTTGTCGCTGTTGTCGGTGATCTTCTCCAGCGCCCGATCGGCCAGGCCGTCGATATGCTCGATGATCTCTTCAAAGGCGTAGTCGGCGGCGTCCCGCACCAGCTGTTTGTCTTCGTCGGACAGGCCGTTGTAGAAGTCCTGGTTGGCCATCATGGCGGTGGTGAACCAGCCGTGGCCGGTGAAGATCAGGTTGGGGGACACCTCGTACAGGCCGCCGGATTCAATCCAGAAAATCGGGTTTTCCTGGCCCTGGATCATGTTGGTTTGCAGGGCGCCGTACACTTCGCCCCAGGGCAGCGGGGTCGGGGTGGCGCCGAAGGCGGAGTAGGTTTCCGACAGCAGCGGGTTGGTCATGACCCGGACTTTCTTGTTGCTGAGCTGCTCGGGCGAGGTGATCGGCTCGTCGAGGGTGATCACCATTTCCCCTTCCGGATACATCTTCAGCAGCTCCAGCCCCTTCTCGGCGTACAGCGCGGGGAAGTCTTCGTTGATGGCTTCGCTGTTGCGGAAAAAGCTGATCACCGTGTCCATGTCGGTGGGCATCAGGTAGGGGATGAAGAAGATCTGGGCTTCGGGGATCAGGGCGCCGGTAAAGCCGGGCGACTGGTTGACGAAGTTGAGGATGCCGTCCTGGGTTTGCTCCATGATGTCGTCGGATTCGCCCAGCTCGCCGAAGCGGTAAACCTGCAGGGTGTGATCCGAGTTTTCTTCGATGTATTCCTTGAACTTGTAGGCGTAAACGTCCTGAACGTCGCCTTCGTACTCTTCGTGGGCGTAGCGCCAGTTGGCGGCGCTCACCGAACCGGCGGCGGTGATGGCCGCCAGGGCCAGCGTCGGCAGGCCGGCCCCGTTGACGAGTTTGCTGAAACCGTTCATCGCGTGATCTCCATCTTTTCGAGTTGTAACTTTCCGGATGTCATTAAAGACTGACAAAATAAAAGGCTAGGCGCAAGCAGATATCGCCATGAAAAGACCGGGTTTTAATGGTTTTTCTCGTTTCAATTGATTGAATTTATGGTGTGTTTGTTGTTTTTTGGGGGGCGTGATAACGATGTGGAGATAGGCCGTAAGCCGTTGCCGAATGGGGCTGTGGCGGCGATTTTGCTGGATTTTGATGGCGAGAATAACGGCGTTTATAATTTCGATGCTAACCATTTGGTCGGTGATCCCGCCGCCATCGGGCGCTGGGCTTTGTCAACAAACTAAAGCCCCGGCGCCATTGGCGCCGGGGCTTGGTTTTGAGGCTTATGCCTGTTGCAGGGGCGGCGTCGGTCGGCCGCCGCCGTTTACTTGGCCAGCTCGGTCACGCCTTCGGCTTGGGCCTTGCGCGGCCAGAGGCCGATGACCACCTGCCAGCTGACCGCCAGGGCGCCGATGATGAATACGATGTCACCGAAGGTGCGCACCCAGCGCAGGGTTTGCAGCAGGCCCTGCTGCATAAAGCTCTCGCTGCGGGCATACCACAGGCCCTCGCTGGCGCTGGCCACGAACTGGATGACCCCCACCGGCAGCACGCTGGTGAACAGCATCAGCACCAGGCCGCCGTTCAGCCACCAGAAGGCGGTTTTCATCAGCGACTCGTTGAACACCAGGTTGGGGCGGATGTAGCGCAGCACCAGCAGGCTGAAGCCCAGGGCCAGGAAGCCGTACACCCCGAACAGCGCCGCGTGGGCGTGGGTGGGCGTGGTGTTCAGGCCCTGGATGTAGTAGAGCGCGATGGGCGGGTTGATCATAAAGCCCAGTACGCCGGCGCCCAGCATGTTCCAGAAGGCCACGGCCACAAAGAACATCAGCGGCCATTTAATGTTGGCCATCCAGGGGGCGCGGTTTTTCAGGCTCCAGTTTTCCCAGGCTTCATAACCCAGCACCACCAGGGGTACCACTTCCAGCGCGCTGAAGGTGGCGCCGACCGCCATGATGGGGGTGGTGGTACCGGAGAAGTACAGGTGGTGGAAGGTACCGGGAATGCCGCCCAGCATGAACAGCGAGGCCGAGGCCAGGCTGGCGGTGGTGGCCATCTTTTTGGACACCAGGCCCATGCTGCAGAAGATAAAGGCCAGGGCGGTGGTGGCGAACACCTCGAAGAAGCCTTCCACCCACAGGTGCACTATCCACCAGCGCCAGTATTCCATCACCGAAATGTGGGTACGCTCGCCGTAGAAGAAGCCGGCGCCGTAGAACAGGCCGATGGCGGCGCAGGAGGCGGTGAGCAGGGCCAGCAGGTGCTTGTCGCCGGGCTGGCGCAGGGCGGGCACCACGCCGCGCAGCATCAGCACCAGCCACAGCACGATGCCGATGAACTTGCCAATTTGCCACAGGCGGCCCAGATCCACGTATTCATAGCCCTGGTGACCCAGCCAGAAGTTGAGGTTGGCGGGCATGACCTGGGCGATGGCCAGGTAGTTGCCGGCGAAGCTGCCCACCACCACGGCGATCAGCGCCCAGAACAGCACGTCTACCCCCAGTTTCTGGAACTTGGGATCCTTGCCGCCGTTGATGATGGGGGCGAGGAACAGGCCGGCGGCGAGGAAGCCGGTGGCAATCCAGAACAGGGCGCTCTGCAGGTGCCAGGTACGCACCAGGGAATAGGGCAGCCACTTGGACAGCTCGATGCCGTAGAAATGCTGGCCTTCCACCGTGTAGTGGGCGGTGGCGCCGCCCATCAGCACCTGGAAGGTGAACAGGGCGACCACCAGGAACACGTACTTGCCCAGCGCCTTCTGCGAGGGAGTGAGTTTGAAGCTGGTGAGCGGATCCCGGGCCGGGGCGGCCGGCTCGTGCTCCTCTTCCTTGCGCAGGAAGGCCCAGGCCCAGATCAGCCCGCCCACGCCGGCGATCAGCAGCACCACGCTGACGATGGACCAGATGATGTTCTCGGCGGTGGGCCTGTTGTCGATCAGCGGCTCATGGGGCCAGTTGTTGGTGTAGGTAGCCTCTCCGCCGGGGCGTTCGGTGGCGGCGGCCCAGGCGGTCCAGAAGAAGAAGTTGCTTAGGTCGGCACGGCGCTCGGCGCTCGGCAGGGTGTTCTCCTTCATGGCGAAACTCTGGCGGGTGCCCTGCATGGACGGCGCGTCGCCGAACAGCTGGTCGTAATAGGCGGCGGTGTCGGCCATGGCCTGGGCCCGGCGCTCGGAGATCACCAGCACGTCGGCGTCGGCATCGTAGCTGTTGAAGCGGTATTCCTGCTTCAGCCGGTGTTGCAGCACGGCCTGTTGCTCTTCCTCCAGGTTGCCGTAGGCGGTGCCGAACTCGTCCTGCGCGGCCAGCTCCAGCCAGGCCAGCAGTTCACGGTGCAGCCAGTCGGCGGTCCAGTCCGGTGCCTGGTAGGCGCCGTGGCCCCAGACCGAGCCCAACTGCATGCCGCCGACCGATTGCCAGGCGGTCTGGCCGTCGAGGATGCCGTCCTTGGTGGTGAGCAGGGTGCCGCTTTCGGTGACCACCTGGGCGGGGATGGGCGGCGCCACCCGGTAAACTTCTCGGCCGAAATAGCCGAGCACAGCAAAGGTAATGCCGAGAACGACGAGCAGTATCGTCCACAGGCGACGATAGTTAGCCATGGTGCACCTCCTGGCGCGGGGATGGTTGGAACAGGATGTTGTTTTCCAGATGGATGTGTTGCATCAAATCGGTGTGCAGCTCTTCCAGGCCGGTGTAGAGCGCCTCCCAGGTGGCGCAGGCCTCCGCCGGCAGGGTGAGGTTATCGGTCAGTTCCAGCAGCCGGGCCAGGGCCTGGCCGTGGTCGTCGTGCTCCATGCGCATCACGGTGATGGGGCCGCGGGCCGGATCGAACAGGCCCCGGCGCAGCATGGGGAACAGGATCTGCTCTTCCTTCTGCATGTGGCTTTCCAGCTCCTGGCGCATGGTATCCAGGTGATCGGCCAGGCCGTTGGGGCAGTCGGGGCTGTCGCCGTGCACCGCTTCCACCCGGCGGGCCAGGCGCAGCAGCTCCACCAGCTGCTCCCGGTGCACGTCGTGGTAGCGGGCCAGAATGTGGTCGATCAGCGCCTCGGTGTCGGCCTCGGCCCAGTTGCACTCGCCGGCCTGGTGCGCCGGCAGCGCCTCCAGCCGGGCCAGCAGCTCGGCGGCGTTCAGGCCGCGCTCGGCCAGGGCGTCGCGCAGCAGGGTCTGGCCGCCGCAACAGAAGTCCAGCCGGTACTGGTGAAAGATGCGGCTGGCGCCGGGAATGTCCCTGGCGATTGAGCCGAGGGAATGGTCAAGCAGGCTCATGGTATTGCTCCTTGATTGGGGTATTATGGTTGCCTATTTAGCAATGCCTGTGCCAGTTTTTAATCTATTGATTTTTAAGTAATTAATATTTTTGTGGTAAAAAATACCCTGGTCGATTAGGGTAAATAAAACCCTGTTAAGGTAAAAAATACCCATGCTCTACGAGATCCTGCTCGCCGACCTCACCACCGAACTGCCCAGCGCGGTGCGACTGCAAAGCCTGGTGCGCACCCTGCGCGAACATTTCCGCTGCGGCGCCGTGTGCCTGCTCAAGCTGCAGGAAGAGGTGCTGAGTCCGGTGGCGGTGGAGGGCCTGGTGCGCGAGGCCCTGGGCCGGCGCTTTGTGGTGGCCCAGCACCCCCGGCTGGCGGCCATCCTCGCCAGCCGCAGCACCGTGGCCTTTCCGCCCGACTCGACCCTGCCGGACCCTTACGACGGCCTGCTGGAGCACCATGTGGGCGAGGCGCTGCCGGTGCACGACTGCATGGGCATCAGCCTGTATCTGGAAGGGGATTTATGGGGCGCCCTGACCCTGGACGCCCTGGAGGCGGGCACCTTCGACCGGGACGCCCGCGAGCAGTTGCAGCGGCTGGCGCTGACGGTGGAGGCGGCGGTGCGGGTGACCCGGCTGGAGCAGGACATCCGCGGCCTGCGGCTGGCGCGGCAGGACGCCCCGGCGTTGCAGAGCGAGCGGATGGAAGGGGAGATCTTGGGCCAGAGCGCCCAGCTCAAGCGGCTGTTGCAGGAGCTGGATCTGGTGGCGGACTCGGAGCTGCCGGTGCTGCTGACCGGTGAAACCGGGGTGGGCAAGGATCTGTTCGCCCGCCGGCTGCACCAGCGCTCCCGCCGCCGCGACCGGCCGCTGGTACAGGTGAACTGCGCCGCCCTGCCCGAGTCCTTGGCCGAGAGCGAGCTGTTCGGCCATGTGAAGGGCGCCTTTTCCGGCGCCGGCAACGCCCGGCCCGGCCGGTTCGAGGCCGCCGACGGCGGCACCCTGTTCCTGGACGAGGTGGGCGAGCTGCCGCTCGGCATCCAGGCCAAGCTGCTGCGCACCCTGCAGAACGGCGAGATCCAGCGGCTGGGGGAGGACGAGCCGCGCAAGGTGAATGTGCGGGTGATTGCCGCCACCAACCGCCAGCTGCACGACAGCGTGCGCGACGGCCATTTTCGTGCCGACCTGTATCACCGGCTGTCGGTGTATCCGGTGCCGATACCGCCGCTGCGCGAGCGGGGCAGTGACGTGCTGGTGCTGGCCGGCCACTTCCTGGAGCTGAACCGGGGCCGGCTGGGGGTGCGCAGTTTGCGCCTTTCGCCCGCCGCCGAGCAGGCCCTGTGCCAGTACGGCTGGCCCGGCAACGTGCGCGAGCTGGAACATGTGATCAGCCGCGCCGCCATCAAGGCCCTGGGCCGGGGTGCGGCGCGGGAAGACATCATCACCCTGGAGCCGGAGCTGCTGGACCTTTCCGGCGACCTGCACCGGCCGGAGAGCAACGCCATCACCGCAACGGCGGCCCCGACCGGCCAGGCGCCGACCCGGCCCCCGGCCAGCCTGCAGGAAGCGACCAACCAGGCCCAGCGCCAGGCCATAGATCAGGCGCTAAACGCCAGCAACCGCAACTGGGCCGCCGCCGCCCGCCTGCTGGAAATAGACCCCAGCAACCTGCATAAACTGGCGAAACGGTTGGGGATGAAGTGAGGGGGGTGGAAGAGAGCCCCGCTGCGGGAGCGGGGTGGGGGAAGGAACGGGTAGGTTTTTTGGTGTGAAAGGGCTACTGTTCGTGGGTAACTCGGATGCCTAACGTTTGGTTAAGGGGCGGGCTTTAGCCCGTCCCAGTGAGCGAAGCGAACGATTTGAACCACTTGTATGTTTACGACTCCTCTAGAGAAGTCAAGTCCTCAACATCGGCCATATCAGCCAGCATTTGAGTGTACTTAGTTAACATCATCTGAAGTTCCTCAAGCTCTTTTCTGAACTCTGCGCACTTAACAGGGTTGTCAAAACTGCCACTTAGTGACTCTTTATGCCATTTCGCTGTAAATGGCCGAATAACTTGGTTTAATACCACCACGGCGATTTTCGTAAACTCAATACAATGACGACCGTTCTTTTTTATCACTTCTCTAGTGATTCGAAACAAACTGTATATACTGTCCAAGGCAGAACTCTCATTACCAACATCTGTAGGTAAACTTTGAGTTGTAATTCTAGTTAATAGTTCAATATAGAGCTCCCACGCAGCTTCTTTGTCTTCATCTTTGGGGCTCCAATCCATTTCTAGAAAAGGGGCTTTTATTTTTAAAGATGTCATGCCCCAGTTTTCTAACCATTTCTTCATTTTCATGATTATCCCCCCTACGCGCTCCAGTCTAAGTAATTATCTAGTGGGTGTCCTGATTTGCTGTGGGATTCTAGAGCAACCTCTAAATTGTCGCTATACGAACGATCTTCCTTCCAATCCCTCACTATTTTTTCGATGTATTCATTAAGACTTCTAGTCCCTCTGATTATTGAGCCAATGGCCAGGTATTCAGGCAAGCTCACATCACCTTTTAATTTTAGACTGCTAAGTTCCTTTCCTGATTTTTTAGCATATCCTAATTCAAAAGGAACCCACCAAGAATTAACAGTATCTTTACTAACTAAACACATAGTATGTGTTGACTTCGTTATCCCACTTTCTATAAATTCTGTTATTTTTTTTGCATCCTGAGCGCCTGCTGCTTGTTGTAACCCTTCATCGTATATGTCTAGATAAATATCTATATCAGCATAATTCATGATGTAGTTACCTATTTCTATAGCAGATGTTTTGTCGACAGATATGTGAGACAAGAAAATACAAGGCCTATCAACTCCTCTACTTGCAGACTTGTTGAAAGAATAACTTTCAAACATTGGGGTGGGTTTGGCTCTATTAATTCCGGCCATTTCAGACTTCCTTTTAAGTTAATAAGTTAGATGATGAAAAGGTACAAACATAACAAATAAGCTAACTAGCAGACAAAAGCGCAGATTTTGGCTGTCCAGCGAACGAAGTGAAAAAATTTGAGCGGTTTGTTATACGGTGAAAGCTGTTAACTAGTGTGGCATGGCTTACAGCAGTAGTAGCAGCCGTTGATTCTTAGGGTTAGCTTACTTAGCAGCAGCAACAGCTCCACGACAATCCAAGTGATAACCCAAGGGAACCTGATTATTTGGGTACGGCATGAAGCTGCAGCCAGTGGTTGCGTTATGCACTTCGAAATCGCCATTCGATTGCTGATTTTTTTTAATTATAAAGTTTTGCATATTTAGTCCTCTTTCCTTGTGGATATTGATCTACGTCTCTCGACTTGCTGTATAACGCCCCAACATGCGCAGCTTTGGAATGGAGCCGAAGGTTCACTGGAAAAGCTTGTCGCTGTGATTAGCCTGGATAGCTGGGTTAATAACTTACGGATTCATAGGGAAAATCTGGAGGCTAGGCAGCTTGGCTCTGACACCACTGTAGGACAGAATCGCCCAACTCTATCAAGTGCTCGTGGGATTCCATATGGATGTCATGACGCCGCACAAATGCATAAAACTCTTCAAACTCTTTTTCTAATGACTCGAATGCTTCCTTTGATAAGCCTTCCCCGGGAAGTACAACGAAAAGAGCGGCATCTTCACTAATTTTGTTCTTTAGTGCTGTCTCGACAGAGCGAAATCCTTCATATAGTTGACTCTTTACTCTATAGGGGTCTGCATAAGCTGCAGAAGCCAGAGTCGCAACACCTTTTTCTTTTTGAAATGGTAAATAAAGCTTTTCGCGCCCGAAAGAATCATTGACTTCCGTATATGGATTATTCGGAACATGCCGCTCATAATCCAACTTTAATGATTTCTTTAGGTGTACCTTCAAAGACTCATAAGCGACATCACGAGAAACTGGAGAAAACGGTTTTTTCTTCCCTTTTACGGGACGAGGTTTGCCCAAGGTGACAACTTCGGAGTAAAGGCGTCCAACAATACTCTGATTGTCAGACCCTTGCGCGAAGCCCCGATCGTCGATAGTGATACCAGCCAGTAAATTACCACGACGGTAAGGGTTTGCACGCAGGCACTCCTCAACTACTTGGCATGCAAGCTCGGCGTGAAATGCTGCATTTCTAGAATCGAATAGACACTCCAATCGACAGAAATCATTTAATAGCCTAAGAGTCAAGTCGCCTTCGCTCGAAACAAACCCAACACCGATATTTAGCACCTCTCCTGTCGCTATATCGGGTTGCCAGCGAGCGGCGAACCAAGTTCCTTGAATACCAGCCTTTGGGGCTGCTTTCTCAAAGAGTTCTTCGAGACCGTTCATTTTACACCGCCATGAGATAGAAATTTGAGCTGAGCCTGCTATGACCTTCCGCAGCCCTTATACGTAAAAAGTCTTCAATGGCCTTGTGCCTAGATGGGTCACTAGATAGAAACTGCTCCCACCAATATCCAAGCTCATGAATAATGTCATTATAGGCATCAGAGTGCTGGGTTGCAGCGACCGCAATCGCACGCTTTTGTGGCAATGTGCCACCTTGAGCTATCTGGAGAATATCAATAAGAATATTTCTATATTTTTCATATGGTTGTAGATCAGATGCCGACCAATTTGGTTTTACAGGCAGATTTGAGTGATCAATCAAGTAGATCTTACCTGGCCCATCCACCACAATATTTTGGAGATTACGATCAGTGTTAGCAGTCCAATCATCAAACGCAATAGTATCGTTTAGCTTCGACCAACCTCGCAGCATCCCTATAACAGCGTCCAGCTGTTGGTTCGTAATGGGATCAGTGATCTGGCAGATAGTTGTTGGTGTTCTCCCGGGCGCTTCGCTCACGACAAATGCATGAGGAAGGAAATCATCTTGATTTTCTAATAGCCCTTTTGGAACCCTAATGACCCCCGCATGGGTAGGAAGAGGTAATTCGCATGATTTGGCCAACAGATAACCAGTAATCTCATTCAGCACACCAAGGGGCAACGACTTATGAAACATTTTGAAGTATGTGCGCCGAGGTTTTCCATCACCCCAGACAACTGACACTAGCAGGGTCGATGCCGTGCACCCTTCTCCAACTATTTCAAAAACATTCGCCAAACGACTTTCGTGGAGAACTTCTATAATTCTTTCCATAGGACAGTCCTAATTCGTCAGGGCATCCAAAAATCCCAATGCCATTGTAGACGTGTATCTTATTAATCGCCTAATTCACCCTGAATCTCAGCAACCGGTGCACCATATCTGTATCTCTGGAGCAGAAATTGGTCAGCAGCTAAAAATTGTATATTGACCTGGCTCGATTTCACTCATCGTTCCAGTTTTCCTAAATATTACTAACGATTTGATATTAAAAGAGAAATATAAATGGTTCGTATCCAGACCGCTGCAAGAATCGGGACGGCTCAATAACTCCTGCATCAAGCGCGTTTGTGCCTGCAGTTAAAGTTTAAGTGATTAATATAAAAAGGTTTTTATACGTTTCGATGGAGAAAACGAGACATCCGATGAGCGCTATCGAGACGTGTACAGCACTTTATGCCATTAACACTGTATAAGTTGTTAAAATTTTCGACGCTACCGCCCGTCGCTGATCCTGGCATAAGCGCATCCCTGCTTCCCCGTTTGGCTCTTATTGTTAACCGCCCGTGCTGCAAAAGGCAATGCAAAATAGTCCCTTTGCCTTGGGTGGTGGTGGGACTGTGATCAGCGAGACAGTTGCTCGGTATCCGCCCTTGAGAGGCGTGCCGGCTGGCACAAACCGGCGCAAGGCTGGGGGAGCAAATGAGGGGCGTGGAGGTTAAAGCGACGGTCGCTGATACCTAATCTTTAAAGATCAACGGCGGGCGTCCGGCCCGGCGGCGCAGCCAGTCCACGCCCTGGCGCACGGAGGGGATCATAAAGATCCGGCGCTCCAGCCGGTACTTGCCCGGAAAGTTCAATAACACCAGGGCGATCAGTATGGTCAGCAAGCCCTGCCCGGGTAATACCAGCATGGCGATGCCGACCAGCAAAAACACCAGGCCCAGCAGGTTCTTCAGGATCAGCAGCAGCCAGCGGATCACCGGGTGCTGCTCGGCCCAGGGCACCGGGTGGCGGTACTCGCCGGAAAAATAATCCACCGGGATCCGCCGCACCAGCCAGGGGATCACCAGCAGGGAGCCGATAAAGCACACCAGGCTGACAATGCCCAGAGTCCAGATCAGGGACGGATTGCCGAATATTTGAACCAAGTTGTCCACGGGGTAAGGGTGCTCGTTGAAGTGAAAGCCAATGCTCAAGTGATGTAATTATGATGGCAAAAGGCCATGCCAAACAACGACCTTGCCGGCGGTTATCCGGGGCGGCTGTTCAGCGGAGCCGCTTTTTGATGTTCCAGCCCTGTCCGGCTCGGGGTAGGATGTCCGGGGTCGGACAGCTTCCGTGCTTTGCGGTGCACCTTGGGGGACAACATGAATCACACCGAGCAGCCATTTCCGGGCGAGCCGGACGCCGGGATCGAACCGTATCCGGGAGGGTTGGAACATGAGCGCTGAACACCCCCTCTGGCTCGATATCCAGCAGGGTGAAGGCAAAACCCTGGAGTTCAAGCGGCAGTTGCCCAAGGGCGAGCAGTTGGCCAAAACCATGGTGGCCTTTGCCAATACCGCCGGCGGTAAACTGGTGCTGGGCGTGGACGATCAACGCCAGATCGTCGGCCTGCAGGCGGATGAATTCGAGCTGATGGATCAGATCGCTTCCCTGGTGCACGACCTTTGCCAGCCCACGCTGCTGCCCAATATCTACCTGGAAACCCTGCAAGGCCAAACCCTGCTGGTGGTGCAGGTTCACCGGGGCAGCCAGTTGCCTTACTACCTGAAACGCCAGGGGCGCGAAAAGGGCGTTTTTGTGCGGCTGGGCGCCACCAACCGCCAGGCCAGCCAGGAGATGATCCACGAGCTGGAACGCCAGCGCCTGCACCAGAGCTTCGACGAGCAGCCAGCCTGGGATAGCACCCTGGAACAACTGGACCTGGGCCCCTTGCAGCAGGCCTTCCGGCAGATCGGTAAGCCGCTGGACCGGCAAAAGATGCATGGCCTTAAGCTGATCAAGACCGAGCAGGGCCGGGAGTACCCGACCCACGGGCTGATGATCCTGCTCGGCCGGTACGAACAGGTGGAAATCAAGTGCAGCCGGTTCAAGGGCACCGACATGACGGTGTTTCTGGACAAGAAGGAATACACCGGCGACCTGTTCGGCCAGTTGGCCCAGGCGGAAGGCTTTATCAAGAACCACCTGCACCTGAAAGCGGAAATCCTCGGCCTGCAGCGCACCGAAACCTACGAAATTCCCATTGCCGCCATCCGCGAAGCCCTGGTCAACGCCGTGGTGCACCGGGATTACAGCAATGCCGGCCGGGACATCAAACTGGGCATCTACGACGATGCCGTGAACATCGTGTCTCCCGGCGGCCTGCCCAATGGCCTGACGCTGGATGAAGCCCTGCAGGGCCGCTCGGAGCTCCGCAACAAGGTTATCGCCCGAGTTTTCAAGGAGCTGGGCTACATCGAACAGTGGGGCAGCGGCATCGCCCGTATCCGCGCCTTGTGCACCCAGGCGGGCAACCCGGAGCCCACTTTTGCCGAAACCGGCGATTTTTTTGATATCGAGTTTCACCGAGCCGGACTTGACGCAATAGGTGGCTCAATCGGTGGCTCAGAGGTGGCTCAAGCGGTGTTGACTGAACGCCAGCAAGCGGTGCTGGAGCTGATCAAGCAAAACCCCCGCATGCCGTACCGTCAGATGGCCAGTGAGCTGGGCATCAATGATTCCGCTGTTAAAAAACACCTCGAAAAACTGAAAGAAGCCAACGTTATCGAACGTATTGGCGGCACTCGGGGGTATTGGAAGGTGAAGGACTAGAACGCCATAAAGTTTAAAACTTAGGCAGAGACGCTTCTTGGGGCGCGGGCGGCCCGCCCGCATGAGGGTTCGCGCTGCGCGCAAAGGCAGGCGGGCCGCCTGCGCTCCACCGGCAAGATCACCGCCCAGCCGATGCGGGAAACAGCTTCTTCGGTATCCACCATAGAAAGGCGACCATGCCCAGCAGTTCGATCAGGGACTGGAACACGATGGCGACCACCGCCAGCTCCTGGCCGGGGGGCAGGGCCAGGGCCAGCGGCAGCACCACAAAGGAGTTGCGGGTGCCCAGGCTGAAGGCCAGGGTCCGGCCCTGGGGCACGGGCAGCCGGAAGGCGCCGGCCAGGGCGCGGGCCAGGGCGCGGGCCAGCCCGGCCGCCAGCAGCAGAAAGGCGATGTAAATGCCCGCCAGCGGCGGCAGCAGGCCGAGCGAGGCGCTTACCAGCTGCACCTGGCCGGCGGCGATCACCAGCAGCACCAGGGCCAGCAGGGGAATGGGGCACCAGGCCAGGCGGTCGATGAGCTTCCGGCGGGGCGCGGCCCCGGCCACTCGCCGTTCGGTGACAACGGCGGCCAGCAGCGGCAGCAAAATCAGCCCGCCAAAGGCCAGCAGCATCTCCTGCCGGGCGGCGGCGGTGGCCACCGGCTCGCCCAGCAGCAGCCAGAGGTAGGGCGGCAGCAGGGCCAGTTGCAGCAGCAGGCTCACCGGCGAAAAGGCCAGCGCCCGGCGGGCGTCGCCGCCGCCCAGCTGGCTGAAGGTGATAAACCAGTCGGTGCAGGGCACCAGCAGCACCAGCAAAATGCCCAGCCGCAGCGCCGGTTCGTCCGGCAACAGCGGCAACCCCGCCCACAGCATCAGCGGCAGCAGTACAAAGTTGCCCAGCACGGCGGCGCCGATAAAGCGGCGGTCGGCCAGGGCATGGCGCAGCTCCACCAGCGGCACCTGGGTAAAGGTGCTGTACAGCAGCAGGGCCAGCAGCGGCCACAGCACTTGTTCGCCCAGGGCCGCCGCCGTGGGCAGCAGATGGCCGGCCAGCAGGCCGGTGGCAATGGCCGCCAGGTAAGCCAGCAGCTGGTATTTTTCAAGGGTGTCGCGGCTCGGCAAGCAAGGGCCTCATGGTGTGTAACGGGGGAGGGGAAAGCCGGCGCCCCAGCAGGCTCCCAAGGTACCCGAATCCGCCGGGGTTGAACATGGCCGGCTCCCGCTAAAAGGGCTCATATCTGGTCGGAGTAGTTTCCTGGTTGTTATATATCTTTTTAATATAAGGAGTCATTTGCGCTATTCGAAAATCCTTCCTATACAGGTAGGTCATGTACAGGGAGAGGCCGCCTTATCGTTCTGCGAATTGCCTGTATTTCCCCCTGATAAAATACAGTCTGCTGTTTTTATGCGGCCGTGAAAACGGGTTTGCAGGCTGTCTTTTCATACGTTTCCGTCAAGTCGCCGGAAGTAAGCCGTAATCCAACCATGGTGAGTTTTTTCGGAATATTCCGGACGAACGGGCATGGCCCGCGTTTTTTGTTGGCCAGGCTCTGTCCGTCCGTTTCATCCAATAAAAAAAGCCGGGAGCTATCTTATGACACATTTTACCCTGCGTGATCTTCTGCACGGCAACCCCATGCCCACCCATGCCGATACGCTGGTCGTCGGCGCCGGCATGGCCGGCCTCTATACCACCTGGCGTATTCTGGACTCCGATCCCCAGGCCGATGTCTTTATTATCGACAGTGCCAACCGCACGGGAGGGCGGCTGGATTCCGACGTGGTGAAAATTGGTAATGCCGAAGTGAAGGAAGAAGAAGGGGGCATGCGCTTTACCTTCGACCAAATGGACAACCTGATGAGCCTGTTCATGATGTTGAATATCGATGACCAGATTGTCCCCTTTCCCATGAACAGCGGCGGCAATAACCGGCTGCTGTTCCGCGGCCACAGCTTCAACAACGCCGAGTCGGCCGAGGACGATTTTGCCATCTGGTCGCAGCTGTATAACCTGGAGCCGGCCGAGCAGGGCACCAGCCCCGGCGCCATCATCAATACGGTGTTCAACCGTATCCTGGAAGCCAACCCGGACTTCAGCGCCAGGCCCGAACAGCGGGGCCCCGAGTTCTGGCAGCAGTTCCGCCTGGATTGCCAGTGGAAGGGCATCAAAATGAAGGACTGGACCCTGTGGAACCTGTTCAGCGACATGGGCTATTCCAACGAATGCATCACCATGCTCTACCGGGCGGCCGGCTTCAACGGCACCTTTCTCTCCGAGATGAACGCCGGCGTCGCCTACCAGCTGCTGGAAGAGTTTCCGGCGGATCCCCAGTTCAGAACCCTGGCGAACGGTTTCAGTACCCTGCCCAATGCCCTGGTGGAGCAGATAGGCAAGGAACGCATCTACCTCAAAACCCAGTTGCTGAGCATTGGCAAGTCGGCGTCGGGGCAGGGCTACCGGCTGAAGTACCAGACCACCGACGAGTTCAACCGGGTCAGGTTCGGCGAGATGACGGCCAACAAGGTCATTCTGGGCCTGCCCCGGCTCGCCCTGGAAAAACTCTTCGTGGGCTCCAACCTGCTTAACGAACTGCCGCCGGAACAGTCGGAAAAGCTGTGGAACACCCTGCAGACGAGCAGCAACCAGCCCCTGCTCAAGATCAACCTCTACTACGACAAGGCCTGGTGGGGCAACAAGATGAGCGGCCAGCCCGAGGTGGCGTTCGGCCCCAACTTCTCGGACACCCCGCTGGGCTCGGTGTACCCCTTCTACGCCATCGATCAGGCCAGCTTCGCCGCGCTGGAATACAGCGACTGGCTGCAACAGCAGGGTGAACAGCCGTCGCCCGAGGTGGCCGAGAAACTCGAAAAAATCACCCAGTCGCGCTACCAGCGGCCGGCGGCGCTCACCATTTACTGCGACTACCTGAACATCAACTACTGGCAAACGCTGCAGGGCAACGGGACCCTGTTCGACTCACCGCTGCAGCGGGAATTCACCGAGCGCCGGCCGCAAACCCTGTACGCCGCCTCGCAGGCGGTGGTGGAGCAGGCCACCCGCCTGTTCGGCAAGCTCTTCAACACCCACTACGTGCCCACGCCCATCCTGACCAGCGCCCGGATCTGGAACGGCACCACCCGTTTCAATGTGAACGCGAGCCAGGCGTTCGGCTTTGGTGTGCACCAGTGGGCGGTGGGGGCCGACGATCGGGAGGTGATGGCCTTCCTCTGCGAGCCCATCGAAAACATCTATACCTGCGGCGAAGCCTTTTCGGACTACCAGGGCTGGGTGGAAGGCGCGCTGCGTTCGGCCAACCTGGTGCTGGAAAAGGCCTTCGGCCTGGCCCCCATCAGCCAGGTGTTTGAAGAGCAACACGGCCAGTCGCCATCCTGCGCCGTGCGGGAGGCGTATCAGCAACGGGCCACGGCCCTGATCAGGGAATATATCGATCCCGGCTTTACTCCGGGCCAGGCCCGTGCACGCAGCGAGCGGCCGGCCGGTGCCGAAAATCTGGTGGGGGCGGTCACCCTCAGCTATTTCGATCAGCAATAAGGGGGTCGCCATGAAACCATTCGATACCAACGAGTTCCAGCGCCTCGGCGGCGCCTCCAGCCGGCTGCTGAGCCAGGATCCGGGCCAGCAGCTGCTGGCCCAGGCGCCGGCCGCCAGCCTGACGCCGTCCCAGCTCACCACGCAGTTTTTCAACGACCTCGAAGGCAGCTGGTTCGGCAACAAGGGCTGGAACATCATCGCGCTGCCGTCCAGAGGCTCCACCCCGCAAAGCCAGGGGGCCTTCCGGCTGCTGGTCCTCCCCTATGCGGAGACCCTGGAGGTGCGCAATGCGGGGGCGCCCGCCCGCAACCGGGGCGGCAGCGTCGACCAGTTCATCGCGGCGGCGGAATACCGGCAGCGGGTGTTCAACAAGGACACGGGCGAAGCCCTGCATGTTGAAAACGGCATGTTCATGAACCTGTCCGAGATCGTCGACAACGGCAGCCAGACCCAGCCGCCGCCGGAATTCAACGTCGCGCGCAGCGGCACCATTCCCCACGGCGATGCCATCATGCTGCTCGGCAAGCCGCCCTTCGTCGACCCGGGGGCACCGGCGATCCCGGATATCTCCACCCTGCCCCCGGATATCGGCCAGGGCGCGCCGCTCGGTTATCTCGATCCCTACCTTACGCCGCAGCCGGGCATCAATGTCGGCAACCCGAACGCCACCCTGCGCCATGATCTGGAAATCCAGGCCGGCGAGGGCTTCGAGATCCTGGAAACAAAGACCCTGGTGCTGGACTCGGCCCAGGCCGGCGGCATCAACAATATCCCCTTTATCGTCCAGCATGCCAATGCCACCCGGATGCAGGCGGTGTTCTGGCTCGAGAAGGTCCGCAACACCAAAACGGGGCAGGAATTCGATCAGCTGCAGTACACCCAGATCATCGATCTCGTCTTCCACCTCAAGTTTGGCCAGACGGATCCGAATAACCTGATCACCTGGCCCCACGTCACCATCAACACCATGGTCAAGCAATAGGAGGCGGGAATGGAACAGGAGATCACGGTCGCCCAGTACCTCAAGCTCAGGCTGGAACAATTGGGGCTGAGGCAGATGTTCGGGGTGGCGGGTAATTACACCGCCCCCCTGCTGGATACCATACTGGCCGACGACAATTCGCCGATACGCATTTCGGGCAATGCCAACGAGTTGTGCGCCGGCTATGCCGCCGATGCCTATGGCCGGCTGACGGGGTTCGCCGCCGCCTACGTCACCTACAGCGTGGGCGCCTTCAGCATGCTCAACACCCTGGCCGGCTCGTTCGTGGAGCAGGTGCCGGTGCTGCTGATCAACGGCGCGCCGACCAACAAGGAGGACAGCACGGAAAAGAACACGGGGCTGCTCTATTCCCATACCACGGGCTACGAGTTTGTCGACATCAACATGTTCCGCCCCATCACGGTGGCGGCGGAGCGGATCACCAACGCCCGGCAGGCCATCTACCAGATAGACTCGGTGCTGACCGCCATGCTGACGGAGCACCGCCCCGGCTACCTGGAAATCTGCGAGGATGTCTGGCGCGCGCCCTGCCGGGCACCGGTCGGCCGGCTGGGCTCCGGGCGGGAAGACATCGTCACGGTCAGCGAGGTCGACGCCGCCGTGGCGGCGACCCTGGACAAACTGGTCAAGGCCGACAAGGCCATTGTCTGGGCGGGGATAGAGCTGCAGCGTTACGGCCTGCAGGACAGCTTCGCCCGGCTGATGGAGGTCCTCAACCGGACCCTGGCCACCCCGGGACAGCCCATCCATTTCGTGACCAGCGCCTGGAGCAAGTCGGTGCTGTCGGAGCGGCACCCCTATTTCGAGGGCTGCTATACCCTGACCATGGCGCAGATCGACAGCCTGGTCGGCAGCGACGGCATCCTGCTCGGGGTGGGCGCCAGTACCATCGGCAAGGATACCGGGAACCAGAATATCCGCGGTGACCGGACGCTGCTGGCCTGCCAGAACAGCCTCTTCGTCGGCGCCGAGTATTATCCGAGCGTGCTGCTGGGCGCCTACATGGAGCGGCTGATCCAGGCCCTGGAGCAACGGGCCGCCAGCCGTCACCTCAAGGGGTTGCGGCTGGGCCGGAGGGTGCAGGCGAGCATGCAGGCGGGCCCGGTGCAACTGGGTTACGACAGCTTTTTCGACGCCCTGGGCGGCTGGCTGACCGAAGACGACGTGCTGGTGGTGGATGCCGGTTTTCCGCTGATCGGCGCGCAAAGCGTCCCCATCGCCGCCCAGAGCGGCTTCGTCGCCCAGGCGGCCTGGCTGGCCATCGGCTATTCGGTGGCCGCCGCCACCGGGGTGAAGTGTGCCTGTCCGGACAAAAGGGCCGTGGTGGTGGTGGGCGACGGCGCCTTTCACGAAACCTGCCAGGCGGTGTCGGATCACCATGCCTATGGCCAGAACACCGTGGTGTTCGTGCTGGCCAACGGTATCTACGGCATCGAGCAGAAGCTGGTGAACCCGAACCCGTTCCGCCAGGGCGACGGTCGGCGGGACTATCCGGATCCGCTGCAGAACAAGGTCTATCCCTACAACGAGCTGCCCGCCTGGGACTACAGCAAGCTGCCCGAGGTGTTCGGCGGCAAGGGGCACAGGGTCGGCAGCCTGGATCAGCTGGCCTCGGTGATGGCGGAGATCCGGGCCAACCCGGCGCAGAACTACGTGGTTGAGGTGACGCTGGCGAAAACCGATGTGCCGGCGGCGATCGCGGCCCATCTCGACACGGACGTGGGGGAGGACGAAACCGATAATCCCAACTGGCCGCCGGCCGGCATCTTCTGATACCCGGCGGGGGGCCACCCCCGCCGTGCCCCCGCCCATCCGCGGCTCAGTTGCCCGCTGCCGGGCGGCTGCCGGCCGCCGTCCCTTTCTTGGTCCGGTACATGGCGCCGTCGGCGTGGGCCATCAGCTCCTGCTCGCTGCCGCCGTGGTCCGGATACAGGGCCACGCCCAGGCTGGGCCGGATGTGCAGCACCGCTTCGGGCAGGTGGTAGCCGGCGGCCAGCGCCCGGTGGATCTTGTCGGCCACCTGTTCCACCGCCGCTGGGTGCGCCACGTCTTCCAGCAACACCACGAATTCATCACCCCCCAGCCGGGCCACGGTGTCCGATTCGCGCACGCAGCCGCTCAGGCGGACGGCCACCTCCTGCAGCAGCCGGTCGCCGGCCAGGTGGCCGTACCTGTCGTTCACCTGCTTGAACTTGTCGAGATCCAGGTACAGCAGCGCCAGCCGGCCCTGCTCCCGGTGCGCCCTTTTCAGCGCCGTTTGCAGGCGGTCCATGAACAGGGTGCGGTTGGGCAGGTCGGTCAGCGGGTCGTACCGGGCCATGTGCTCCAGCCGCAGCAGCATGCGCTTGCGCTCCATCGCCGTGGCCAGCTGCGCCGCCACAAACTGCAGCAGCTCCCTGTCCTGCTCGCCGTAGGGTAGGTGCCCGGCCGGGCTCAGTACCAGCAGGGCGCCGATGACGCCTTCCTGCGACTTGATGGGCGCGGCCAGCCCGTTGCCTTCCGCCTCCTGCAACTCGCCGGCGCCGAGCAGCAGGCTTTCGCCGCGGCGGATCACCCGCTCCGTCAGCAGGCGCGAGAGCCGGGCCCGCGTTTCGGGCGTGCAGCATTCGGGCCGGGCCCGGTAGGGAAAATCCAGCCGGCCCGTTGCCGTGTGGCAAACGGCAACGATAAAGTCGCTGGCGCCGAGCAGGTCGTCCACCACCCGGTGGATGCGCCCGAACAGCCGGTCCAGGTCTCCCAGTATGTTGGCGGCGTCGGCAATCGCGTAGATGGCCGCCTGGCGATACTCGGCCTGCTTGCGCTGGGTAATGTCCCGGGCCACGGCAATACGGAACTGGTGGGGCTCCGACCAGCGGGCGGACCACATGATGTGGACGGTGCTGCCGTCCTTGCGCACATAGCGGTTTTCAAAATGCGGCTTGGGCTGGCCGGCCATGATTTCGGTCACGGCGTTGCGCGTTCGGTCATGGTCGCCGGGATGGATGAAGTCGAACATGTTGCGGCCGATCATTTCCTCGGGCCGATAGCCGAAGATCCGCTCGCCGGCCGAACTCACGTAAAGAAAGTTGCCCTGCCGGTCCACGATGCAGATGGCATCGAGCAGCAGATCGGTCACATTGCCGAGAGCAAGCTCAGGTAACAGATCCATATCAAAGGCCATTCAGTGGGTGTGCCGTCCGTGGCATGGAGCTCCTCCGTCATACCGCCGCCGGCAGCTGGCGCTGCCGGATGGATCTAGTGTGAACGCATTCCGGCGGTGGGACAAGCCCGCCCGGTGCGTCCCGGCGGGGATCAGGGCTGGTAGATCACATAGAGCTTTTCGCAGGCCTCCACCGTTTCCCACTCGCCCCGGAAGCCGGCGGGGATGATGAAGTCGTCGCCGGGGGCGAGCGTCAGGCGGTTGCCGGCCAGGTCGTGCAGGATCACCTTGCCCCGGAGCAGCTTGCAGTATTCGTGCTCGGTGTAGTTCACCCGCCAGCGGCCCGGCTCGCTGCCCCAGGTGCCCACGTGAAAACGGTCGTCGGCGCTGCTGTAGTGGTTGGCCAGGCTCTGCACCGGGTTACCGGCGACCAGGGTATCGGGGTTGGGGGCCATGGTTTCGGCCGGCACCGGGTGGCGGCCCATGACGATCACATCCGCGAGGCTTTTGGACATAACGGCTCCTTGTTGTCGCTGTCGCTAAAGTGTTTAGTAAAATAAACGAGCGAAGGCGCAAAGGAAAGGGCGCCTTGTTGGTGGAGCGCAGGCGGCCCGCCCGCGCCCCAAGAAACATCATGCTGGCCAACTTTTAAACTGAACGATGTTCTAGCCGGGCCGCGAGGTGCTCCACCGCGCGCCGGGCCCGGGCCGAGAGCGGCCATTCGGCCCTGTGGATAAGCCAGAGGGTATCCACCACCGGCGGGTCGCCCTCCAACACCCGGATGGCGTCCTGCCGGCCAAAGGCCTGGCGGGCGTAGCGGGGCAGCACGGTAAAGCCCAGGCCGCGGGCTACCGGCTCCAGCAGCAGGCCCACCTGGTTGCTGAAGCCGTGGCAGGGCAGGTGGCGAACCCCCGGGCTGCCGGGAAAGCGCCGGCTCAGCAGCCGGCCGGCCATGGCCTGGCCGTCCGGGTGGTCGATAAAGCCGAGCCGGGCCAGGTCGTTCCAGGCCGTTACCTCGGCCCGGACCGGCACCACCAGCTCCAGCGGCTCTTCGGCAAAGTGGCGGGCGTGCAGGCGCGGATCGTCCGGCTTCAGGGTCACCAGGCCCAGCTCGTAGCGGTTGTGCAGTACCGCCTCCAGCACCTCGCTGTCCGGGGCGAAACGGTGTCGCACCCTTAGCCCGGGGTTGGACTGCTGCAGCCCGAGCAGCAGCGGGTAAAGGGCCAGCCCTATGCTGCCGGGGCTGATCAGGCTGAGCTCGCCCTGCTCGGCGTCCGCTTCGCCCAGGCGCAGCTGCAGTCGCCGGCCGGCCCGCTCCACTTCGGCGCAGTAGTCCAGCAGGGCCAGTCCCGCCGGGGTCAGCTCCACCCGGCGCGGGCGGCGGAGCAGCAGGGGGCCCAGCTGCTCTTCCAGGTGACGCAGGTGCTGGCTGACAGCGGCCTGGGTCAGCCCCAGCCGCTCCGCGGTACGGGTGAAGTTGCCCAGTTCGGCCAGGGTGGCGAAGGATCTCAGCCATTGGGGGTTAACCATAATGAATTCTTATCAACGCCATAATGAAAGTGCGGTTCATATTATAGCGTGGTCTCTCTAGTCTGGTGGCCTGTTCAAGCCACCCAGAGATGATGATAATGAGTGCAACTTATCCCCGCAGTTTTTCCCATATCGGCCTGTCGGTGACCGACCTCGACGCCGCCGTTGCTTTTTATACCGAGGTGCTGGGCTGGTACCTGATCATGCCGCCCACCACCATCGGCGAGGACGACAGCGCCATCGGCGTGATGTGTACCGATGTGTTCGGCGCCGGCTGGGGCGCTTTCCGCATCGCCCACCTGTCCACCGGTGACCGCATCGGGGTGGAGATCTTCGAGTTCCGCCACGCCGAGCGGCCCGACAACAACTTCGAATACTGGAAGAGCGGGGTGTTCCATTTCTGCGTGCAGGATCCGGACGTGGAAGGACTGGCTGCGCGTATCGTCGCCGCCGGCGGCAAACAGCGCATGCCGGTACGCGAGTACTTTCCCGGCGAAAAGCCCTACCGCATGGTCTATATGGAAGACCCGTTCGGCAACATCCTGGAGATCTACAGCCACAGCTACGAGCTGACCTACTCGGCCGGTGCCTACCGGCAAGGCTGAATCCCCAGCCATGCCGCCTGCCGGGTCGATGTGGCAGGCGGCATGGCCGGGAAATGAATGCCCCGGCCGGGGCCCGGAGGCCTAACCCTTGCCCAGGCCGGAGGCGATCAGCAGCTCTTCGGCGCTCATCACGGCCTGGCCGTGGCTGCTGACCTCGCCGTGTTCCACCACTATGTCCGCCTGCAGCTGCCCGCCCTGCTGCGTCACGAAGGGGATTTGCAGCAGCAGGGCCTTCATCTGCGGGGCGCTGGCCGCCAGCAGCCGTTGCTGCTCCTGGATGGAGAGGCCGGGGGATTCTTCGGCGAGCATAAAGCTCAGCAACTGCTGGAAGGCGGCGTCGCTGGCCTGGGCCCGGGCGGCAAACTGCAACTGCCGGGGCAGTTGCTCCGGATCCAGTTTGCCGGAGCCGGTGTAGCTCAGGGTGGCGCTGGCGGCGGTGTCGTGGGGATCCGCCAGCGACAGGCTGAGCTCTTCTATGTCCAGCTCCGGCCGGTAGGCCAGCAATTGCTCCAGCAGCGGGCGGATCTGCCGCCATTCGGCTGCCGCGTCCTGGCGGGCATCGAGCCGCGCCAGGCGCTGCAGCAAGGCCTGGTAGGGGGCCAGCTCCAGCCGGTTGAGCGTGAGGCGCAGGCGGCTGGGGCCCAACTGCTGGGCGGGCAGGCTGATGCCGCCCAGCAAGATGTCGGTATGGCTGTTCAGGTGCTGTTGCTCCTGCTCGGTGCGGGCGCTGATCAGGGCGTCTTGCAGGCCGAAGCGTTTTTCCTGGCTGCTGAACCTGAGTTGCTGTAGGGCCAGGGTACCGTCGCCCAGCCAGAGGTGCCGGCCTGCCGCGGTGGCATCCAGGCTCAGGCCGAGCTGCTGCAGGCTGAAGCGCTCGGCGCTGGCCGGCAGGCCGAGGCTGAACTCGCCGATCCGGCCCTGCAGCTGCAGGCGCTGCCGCCGCGGCTGCCAGCGGGCGTCGAGGTGGCTGTCGGCCAGGGCCAGCTCCAGTCGCCCGTCGGCGCCGGGTTGGGCCAGGTGGCCGCGATAGTCGATGAGTTGCAGGCTGAGGCTGCCGCTGCCATCCCATTGCTGCACGCCGGTCAGGGTCAGCAGGGGGGCCTGGCCCGGGTAATTGGGCAGCCAGGCGCGGGCCGCGTCGGGCAGGGGCAGTTGGTGTTCGAGCCGGGCCAGCCCCGGGCCCTCGGCGCCGAGCCAGGGGCCGTGTTCAACCGGCAGGCTGCCCTGCAGGCGCAGCTCGGGCGTGGGTTGCCACTCGGCC
The DNA here is from genome assembly GCF_052487945.1 of Zobellella sp. An-6. Classification (NCBI taxonomy): domain Bacteria; kingdom Pseudomonadati; phylum Pseudomonadota; class Gammaproteobacteria; order Aeromonadales; family Aeromonadaceae; genus Zobellella; species Zobellella sp. An-6. Next base: position 504,432 of record NZ_CP199259.1, read on the forward strand.
AGCAGTGCGTGCAGCGGATGGGTGGGCAGGGGGCGATAGCTCAGGTCGTAATGCAGGGTGCCGCCGCCGAGGCCCGCGTCGTAGTCCAGCCGGGTCACCCGGACTTGCTCGTGGGCGGCGGCCCGCTGCCGCCATTCGTCCACCTGGGCGCCGATGCGGGCGCCGATGTAATACTGGGTGCCGGCATACAGGCCGGCCGCGGCCATGGCGGCGACCGCTACCGTGGAAACAAGTGCTCTCTTCATTATGCTGTCTGCGCCTCTGGGGCGTCAGCTCCGTGTTGTTTTGGGCTCCATATGGAATTAAGAAGAGTATCAAAAACCGGCCGGTGTGCCAGTGCCGGTTGGTTTTTTAGGCACCGGCGAAGGCTGGCTCAGGTCGCATTCGCCCGTGTCGCCGGCCGGGCCGGGTAGCGATCCTGTCCCGGGCGGGGGGAGCAGAGGGCGCGGTGCGCCACGCTTCCCCGTTCCATATCTGGAACCCTTTGTTCCTGCTCCCGCGCCTTTGAAGTGTTAACGCAAACCATTATCATTGGCAGCCTGAAATGCCCGGTCTCGCCGCGCTGCGGCATATTTCGTCGGAAAGCCACCGAGCGCCGCGCCTGTTCCGGCGGCCACCTTTGCTCACCCTCTGTTGTTGGAGATACGTTATGTCAGGAATTCTTCCCGCGCCTTCTGCCCGCCGGCTCACGGCCGCCGCCCTGATGCTGGGGACCCTGTTGTCCGGCCAGGCCCTGGCCGAGCCGCGCGTCCTGGATACCCGCTTCGGCGAGCTCAGCATCGACGGCGAGCCGGCGCGGGTGGTGACCCTGTACGAAGGCGCCCTGGACACCAGCTTCGCGGTGGGCGTGGCTCCCCTGGGGGCCGTGGCCACTCGGGGAGGCGAGGGCGTGGCCGGCTACATGCAGGACAAGGCGGGCGAGGTCGCCATAGTGGGTACCGCCCGCGAGACCAACCTGGAGGCGGTGATCGCCCTGCAGCCCGATCTGATCCTGGCCTCGTCCTCCCTGCCGGAAGAGCAGTACCGCCTGCTGGCGGCAGTGGCCCCGACCGTGGTGCCGGACATCGACATGTTTGAGGACGGCGCCTGGAAGGAGGAGGCCCGCCTGTTCGCCCGGGCCCTGGACAGGGAAGCCGAGCTGGACCAGGTGCTGGCCGAGCTGGACCAGCGCACCGCGGCGCTGGCGGAACGGTTCGGGCAGGCGGTGCCGGCCGACGGGCGCAAGGCCGCCCTGGCCCGCTGGATGCCCCAGGGCGCCATGATGATGTCGTCCCGGCTGTTTACCCCCGGCCTGCTGAAGGCGGTGGGTTTCGAGGTGCGGGACGGCGGCATCGTCAAGGAAGGCCGGCCCCACAGCTCGCCCCTGAGCCAGGAAAACCTGGCGCTGGTGGACGGCGACTGGCTGTTTATGGCCACCCTGAACCACGACGGCCGCGAGGCCCTGGCCGCCGCCGAGAAATCGCCCGCCTTCGCCCGCCTGAGAGTGGTGCGGCAGCAGCGGGTGTTCCCGGTCGACGGCCAGCTCTGGACCAGCGCCACCGGCCCCCTGGCGGCCAACGCCATCCTCGACGATGTTGAGTGCGTGCTCGAACACGCGGCGCGCTGACCTCCATGGCTGCTGTCGCCGTTTCCCGGCGCCCGCTGTTTGCGGTGATGCTGGCGGCGGGCCTGCTGTTGGGGCTGGTTTGCCTGGCCAGCCTGCTGCTCGGCGCCGGTCATATCGGCCCGGGCCAGGCCCTGGCCGTGCTGTTCGGGGGCGGCACCGACGAGGCCCGCTTCGTGGTGACCGAGCTGCGCGCGCCGCGCACCCTGGTCGGCCTGGTGGTGGGCATGGCGCTGGGCTGTGCCGGCGCCCTGATGCAGACCCTGGCCCGCAACCCCCTGGCCGAGCCCGGCCTGCTGGGGGTGAGCGCCGGCAGCGGCTTTGCCGTGACCCTAGCGCTGATGCTGGGAGCCGGCGCCGCCACCCTGACGGTGCACGTGGCGCAGCTGGGCGCCCTGGCCGGCTGCCTGCTGGTGCTGGGCGCCGCCCGGCTGCAGGGGGTGGGCAACGACCCCGTCCGCCTGGTGCTGGCCGGCGCCACCTTGTCCAGCCTGCTGCTGGCGCTCACCTCCCTGCTGCTGCTGTTCGACCAGCGCACCGCCGACGAGATCCGCTTCTGGGTCATCGGCAGCGTGGCCGGGCGCAGCCTGGATCATCTGTGGCAGATACTGCCGTCCCTGGCCCTGGCCCTGGCGCTCACCCTGGTGGTGGTGCGCCCGCTGGCGGCGCTGGCCCTGGGGGAGAACGTGGCCCGGGGCCTGGGCCACAAGCCGGGGCGGGTGCGCCTGCTGGCGGTGCTGATCGTGGCGCTGCTGGTGGGTTCGGCCACCGCCGTGGCCGGGCCCATCCTGTTCGTGGGCCTGGTGGTGCCCTTTGTGGCCCGGGCCCTGGCCGGGCCCGATATCCGCCGCACCCTCTGGCTCTGCCTGCCGCTCGGCCCCATTATCGTCATCGCCGCCGACACCCTGTCGCGGCTGCTGGTGGCGCCGGCGGAGCTGCCCATCGGCGTGCTCACCGCGCTGATCGGCGCCCCCGTGCTGCTGGCGGTGGTGCGCGGCCGGCGCCGGCCTTCTTTGTGATCGAGGTGTTCCATGACCCTGCCATCCCGGCCCCTGCCGCTCCATGATCACTGGCCGCTCCGCGGGCGGCTGGGCGGGCGCGAGTTCAGCCTGCTGCTGTCCCGCCGCGGCCTCTGGGTCAACCTGGTGCTGCTGGCGTTGCTGGCCGCCGCCGCCACGGCGGCGCTCGGCCTCGGCAACGTCAGCCTGAGCCCGGCCGAGGTCTGGGCCGCCCTCCGGGGCGAGGCGCCGCCCCTGCACCGGCTGGTGGTGCAGGAACTGCGCCTGCTACGGGTGCTGGCGGGCATGGCCACGGGCGCGGCCTTCGCCCTGGCGGGCTGCCTGATGCAGACCCTGGCGGGCAACCGCCTGGCCACGCCCGGCATCATCGGCATCGACAACGCGGCCACCGCCTTCGCGGTGGCCTCGGTGGTGGGGGTGGCCGGCTCGCTGGCGCCCTCCGCCATGTCCCTGGTGGGCGCCGTGACCGCCACCGTGCTGGTGTTCGGCCTGGCCGGCGGCAGCGGCACCCGGGGCTATCGCTTTATCATCGTCGGGTTGGGGGTGGGCGCCATCGCTGGCGCCGTCACCCAGCTGATGCTGAGCCGGGTGGCCATCGACCAGGCCAACGTCGCCTTTCCCTGGACGGTGGGCAGCCTCAACGCCCGCTCCCCCGAGGCCACGGCCCTGCTCGGCGCCGGCCTGCTGCTGGGCCTGGTGCTGGCGCTGCGGCTGGCGCGGGCGCTGCAGGTGCTGCAGCTGTCCGAGCCGGTGGGCATCGGCCTCGGGCTCAGGCTCAAGGTGGTGCGCGGCCAGTGCCTGGCGCTGTCGGTGGGGCTCACCGGCCTGGCGGTGGCGGTGGCCGGCCCGGTGGGGCTGGTGTCGCTGCTCGGCCCCGAAATCGCGCGCATGCTGTGCCGCCACCGGGGCGTGCCCCTGCTGGCCTCGGCCCTGGCCGGGGCGCTGCTGATGCTGCTGGCCGACCTGGCCGGGCGGCTGCTGCTGGCGCCGCTCGAGATCCCGGTCGGCATCGTCACCGCCGTGGTGGGCAGCCCCTATCTGTTGTGGATGTTGTTGAGTCCTTCCTTCAGGAGTCGTTCTTGATGAATGCTGCCGTCCCCCTGCAAACCCTGCTTGGCCATCAACAGCAGGCCACCCTGTCGGCCCATGAGCTGGTGGTGGCCCACGATCGCCAGGTGATCATCGACGGCCTGGCGCTGCGGCTGGCGCCGGGCCAGGTCACCGCCATAGTGGGGCCCAACGGCTGCGGCAAGTCGACCCTGCTCGGCGCCCTGGCCCGGGTGCTGCGCCCGCGCGGCGGCAGCATCTTGCTGGACGGGGCCGACATCCATCGCCGGCCCGGCCGGGAGATCGCCCGCCGGCTGGCGCTGCTGCCCCAGCACACCTCGGCGCCCGAGGGCATGACGGTGCTGGATCTGGTGCGCTTCGGCCGCCAGCCACACCAGGGCTGGCTCAGCCAGTGGTCGGAGGAAGACCAGCACATAGTGGCCGAGGCGCTGGCGGCGGCGGATCTGGCGGGGCTGGAGCAGCGGGTGCTGGATCAGCTCTCCGGCGGCCAGCGCCAGCGGGCCTGGATCGCCATGGCCATCGCCCAGTCCACCCCGCTGCTGTTGCTGGACGAGCCCACCTCGGCGCTGGATCTGGGCCACCAGATAGAGGTGTTCGAGCTGATCCGCGCCCTGGCGGGCCGGGGCAAGACGGTCGCCATGGTGGTGCACGATCTGGCCAGCGCCTGCCGCTATGCGGACCAACTGGTGGCCATGCGCGACGGCCGCATCGTCGCCCACGGCCATCCCCGGGACATCCTCACCCCGGCCCTGGTGCGCGAGCTGTACGGGGTGGAGTGCGACATCATCCAGGATCCGGCCAACGGCAGCCCCATGCTGGTCAATGTGCGCCGAGCCCGACGCTGACCGTCACCGGCGTCAGAGCGCCTCGGCCACTTCCTCCAGCTGCAGGCGCAGGCTCTGCAGGCCGCCGCCGGACAGGTACCACAGGGCCGGCGACAGGTAACCCAGCTTGACCGACTCGCCGCCCGCGGCGTCCAGCTCCCCGCGCAGGGCGGCCGGGTCGAGCGCCCCGGTGCCGATGGCCGCGCTGCGATCCACCACCAGCAGCACATCCGGCGCGGCCTGGGCGATCTGGGCCGGGGTCAGGGGGGTGAAGGTACGGTTGCCGCTGCTGCGGCTCTCCACCCCGGCGGGCAGCGCGGGGGCCTCGAGCCCGAGCAGCCCGCTCACCACGGGATCGTTGCGCAGCGAGTACCTGCCGTCGTTGTGGGTCACCACCAGCACCCGGGAGTCGGTGTCCATGCCGTTGCGCAGCTCGGCGATATCCCGCTCCAGCTCCGCCAGCGCCTGGTCGGCGGCGGCCGAGGCCTCGAACTCACCGGCCAGGGTGCGCACCTTGTGGCTGAAGCCCTCCCAGTAGCCCTCGCCGGCCAGGCTCATGTCCCGCACCGGGGCCACCGCCTCGAGCCGTGCCTGCAGGTCGCCCTGGCGGCCGGTGATCAGGATGAGGGAGGGGGCGGCCGCCGTCAGCGCCGCGAAGTCCGGGGAGCGCAGGCCGCCGATGTCGACGTAGCCGTCCGCGGCATAGCGTGCGAGATAGCCGGGCAGGGCCTGCTTGGGCACCGCCACCACTTGCTCACCCAGGCCAAGGGCGTCCAGGGTATCCAGGCTGCCGTGATCGAAGCTCGCCACCCGCTCGGCGGCCAGCGCCATCTGCCCGGCCAGCAGCAGGCCGGTTGCCGACAGTACTTTTATCAGATCCATTTCGTTCTCCTTTGCGTTGATCTTGCGTTATCGAACAATCAATAACGATTCTCATTATCTCATGGATCGCCGGAGGCGGCGCCGGCTGCCGGTGGTACATGATGTTGCAAAAATGGAACGGGATGGGTATCGGCCGGGCCGCAGGCCAGCCGGTTTGGGGCGCAAACATGGGGCCATCGACCGACAAATCCTCGTGGTTCTCCGTAGTCACTCCCGCCATGGCGGAGCCCGGTGCACTATGTCCTGGATCTCCGCCGTCGGCGATGGCGGCAGTGAAGCACCGGTGGTCCAGGGGAATGGCCGGCGAATAAGCAGGGGACGACTGTGTCAGCCGTCTGGAATGGGGCTTTAGGCCCCATTGTTCGTGCCTGTCATTCCCCGGGCCACTGATAAACCCCCCGGTTGAGGCCGTCGCGGATGGCCGAGATCACCTTGCCGGTGTGCAGGGTGGCGCCGGTGTAACCGTCGAGGTCCGTCACCACCCGCTCCGGCTGGTAGAGATCGAAGAACTGGTGCAGCGGTTTGCCGGTCAGGTAGTCGGCCACCTGCCGGTACTGGCGGGTCACCGGATAGAGGGGGGCGTCTTCGGCCAGGGCCAGGTAGTCGACGCCGCCGTAGGCCAGGTGACGGTATTCCAGGGCGGCCAGGTGGCCGTCGCGCAGCTCGAACTGCACCGCCACCTGCATTTCCCCCCTGTCCAGGAAGCTGCCCCGGTAGCGTCCGTCCAGGTAGGTGCCGGGCGCCAGTCCGAGCAGCAGCCTGCCGTCCGGGAGGGCGGCCGTATCGATGGGGGCCGGCGGCATGCCGGGCTGGGGAGCCGCCATGCCTTGCAGCTCGCCGATCAGGTAGCCGGCCAGCAGCCGGGAGGCGGCGCCGCTGTGGGCCACTCCGGGCCGCTTGTTGTGCCAGCCTTCGCTGGCGTCCTTGCCGCACCAGGCCAGCACCACCTCCTCCCGGCTGGGATGGTCGGGGATATAGGCGGTGATGTCGTACACCTTGCCGTCGATGGCCTTCCAGCAGCTGTCGCGGCTGTTGTGCCGGGCCAGCTCTTCCCGGCTGATGGGCGCGGCGCGGGGCGGCTCGCTGGCGCCGGCCCGGGTGCCGCTCAGGGCGTGGCTGATCACCAGGGTGGCGATGGCGGCGCAGAAGGCGACCAGGGCGGTGTAGGCTATCTTGTTGAGGTTCATAGGAAATCGAAGGCCTCCGTATGGATGTGGGCGCGCGGCACCCCGGCCCCGGCAAGCAGCCGGAGCAGGTGGTGGATCATGGGCGGCGGGCCGCAGATCAGCAGCTCCCGCTCCCGGAAATCGGGGCACTGTTGCGCCAGAAAGCCGAGCTCGAGCGGGCCCTGCTCGGAAAAATAGTGGGGCACCAGGCGCAGGGCGGGATGCCGGGCGGCGATCCCGGCCAGCTCCTCCAGGTAGTAGGCGCGCTCGGGGCGGTTGGCCAGGTAGCAGAGCACCACCTCTTCTTCTTTGCCGGGGTCGGCGGCCAGTTCCCGGGCGGCGGACACGAAGGGGGTGATGCCGATGCCGCCCCCCAGCCAGAGCTGTTTCCGTCCGGGGGCGGCCTGCTCGAAGAAGGCGCCGTAGGGGCCTTCCAGCAGCACCCGGCTGCCCAGGGCGACGGACTGCAGCGCCCGGCTGGCATCCCCCAGGGCCTTGATGCCCAGCTTCAGTGCCGGTGCTCCCGGGGCCGAGGACAGGGTATAGGGATGTTCCTCGCCCCGGCCTGCGGTGAGGCCGTCATCCAGGGGGCTGAGGTAGACGAACTGCCCGGCCCGGTGGCGGAGCGGGCGGCGCTCGGGGCTGAGGGCGAGCTCCACCACGTCGGGCGCCAGGGATCTGACCTCGGTGACCCGGTAGGGCCTTCTCGCCAGCCGGGGCGAGAGCCCCTTGCGCCAGAGCAGGGCCAGGGCCGCCAGGGCGGCGAGCAGCCACCAGGGCCAGGGGCTGGCCAACGGGGGCAGGGTGTGCGCCAGGGCCAGCGCCAGGGTGGGGACGGACAGCAGATGCAACCGCTTCCAGCTCTGGTAGCGGATGGGCCCGAAAAACTGGAAGGTGGGGGCCAGGAAGATCACCAGAGCGAGCAGGGCCAGCCAGCCGGTCCAGGTGAGCCAGTCGGCCGGGGGCGGAAACAGCAGGGCCACCGCCATGGCGAGGGAATGGGGCAGGGCGGCGAAGGCGAGCAGCAGCACGTGCAGCAGGATCAGCATAAAGGCGCCGAAGCCCAGCCGGCGGTGCAGCCGCCACAGCCGGGGCAGGCCGCCGAACCCGGTGTCCAGGGCGGGCAGGCGGACGCTGAGGGCGGCGGCCACCAGCATCATGGCCAGCCCCAGTATGCCGCAGATCCGCCCCGCCAGGGCCAGGCCACCGGCCCAGCCGCCGGTATAGCCGCTCCACAGCCGGGGCAGGGCAACGGCCAGGGGCAGCAGTATCAGGGCGAGGGCGAGGAGTTCGCCGGGGGCAAGGCGCTGGCGCATGGTCGGGATTTCCTGTCCGGTGGTGCCGTGGGGCGTGGCCGGCGCCCGGGGAAGCTAGATATAACCATAGCATTTTCAGGGAGAAGCGGGTTCAAGCGGGATCTGGAAATGCTGGTGTCTCGCTTGCTCTCTTGTCTCGCCTGGGCGATGCCCCGGGTCTGCCAGCAAGCAGAGAGTAAAAACGCCCGGCACCTTGCGGTGCCGGGCGTGTTCTTGGCGTTAACGGCGGCGTCTTAGCCGTTCAGGGCGGCCAGGTCCTGGTTCAGGGTGGCGCTGGGGCGCATCACCTTCTCTACCGCGGCCGGGTCCACATGATAGTAGCCTTCCAGCCCGGCGGGCTTGCCCTGGACCGCGTTCAGCTCTTCCAGGATCTTGGCTTCGTGCTCGCCCAGGGCCTTGGCCAGGGGCGCGAAGTGGGCGGCCAGTTCGGCGTCGTCGGTCTGGGCGGCCAGTTGCTGGGCCCAGTACAGGCCGAGGTAGAAGTGGCTGCCGCGGTTGTCCAGCTCGCCGGCGCGGCGGGACGGCGACTTGCCGTTGTCCAGCAGTAGCTCGGTGGCCTTGTCCAGGCACTTGGCCAGGATCTTGGCGCGCGCGTTGCCCTCCTTGATGCCCAGCTCTTCCAGCGACACGGCCAGGGCCAGGAATTCACCCAGGGAGTCCCAGCGCAGGTGGTTTTCTTCCATCAGCTGCTGCACGTGCTTGGGCGCGGAGCCGCCGGCACCGGTCTCGTACATGCCGCCGCCGGCCAGCATGGGCACGATGGACAGCATCTTGGCGGAAGTGCCCAGTTCCATGATCGGGAACAGGTCGGTCAGGTAGTCGCGCAGCACGTTGCCGGTGACGGAGATGGTGTCCTGGCCGCGCTTCATGCGCTCCATGGAGAAGCGGATGGCTTCGTTGTAGGACATCAGGCGAATGTCCAGGCCGTTCAGATCGTGCTCCTGCAGGTAGGCTTCCACCTTCTTGCGCAGCTCGTTGTCGTGGGCGCGCTCCTCGTCCAGCCAGAACACGGCCGGGGTATTGGAGTTGCGGGCGCGGGTGACGGCCAGCTTGACCCAGTCGCGGATGGCCGCGTCCTTGGTCTGGCAGGCACGCCAGATGTCGCCCTTCTCCACCTGGTGCTGCATCAGCACCTGGCCGTTTTCATCCACCACGCGCATGGTGCCGTCTTCGGCCAGTTCGAAGGTCTTGTCGTGGGAGCCGTATTCCTCGGCCTTCATCGCCATCAGGCCCACGTTGGGCACCGAGCCCATGGTGCGCGGATCGAAGGCGCCGTTGGTCTTGCAGAAGTTGATCACTTCCTGGTAGATGCGGGCGTAGGTGCTCTCGGGCATCACCGCCTTGGTGTCTTTCTGCTTGCCGTCGCGGCCCCACATCTGGCCGGAGTTGCGGATCATCGCCGGCATGGAGGCATCGACGATGACATCGCTCGGCACGTGCAGGTTGGTGATGCCCTTGACGGAGTCCACCATGGCCATTTCGGGGCGGTGCTCGTAGCAGTCGTGGATGGCCTGCTCAATCTCGTCCTGGGTGGACTGGGGCAGGGTCTTGATCTTTTCCAGCACGCTGTTCATGCCGTTGTTGGGGTTGACGCCCAGCTCGTCGAACAGCTCGCCGTACTTCTCGAATACCTCGCGGTAGAACACCTTGACCGCGTGGCCGAATACGATGGGGTGGGACACCTTCATCATGGTGGCCTTGACGTGCAGGGACCACATCACGCCGCTTTCCTTGCAGTCCTGCAGGGTCTGCTCGAAGAAGTCGCGCAGCTTGCTGCTGCTCATGAACATGCTGTCCAGCACTTCGCCTTCCTGCAGGGCCAGTTCTTTCTTCAGCTCGACCTGGCCGGCCTGGTTGACGAATTCGATGCGCACGGTCTGGGCCTTGTCCATGGTCACGGACTGTTCGCTGGAGAAGAAGTCACCGCCGTTCATGTAGTCGGCGTGGGAGCGGGAGGCCTTGCTCCAGGCGCCCATGGAGTGGGGATACTTGCGGGCGAAGGCCTTGACCGCGGCCGGGGCGCGACGGTCGGAGTTGCCCTGGCGCAGCACCGGGTTGACCGCGCTGCCGAGGATCTTGGAGTAGGCGTCGCGGATGGCTTTTTCTTCGTCGGTCTCGGGGGCCTCGGGGAAGTCGGGCACCGCATACCCCTGGGACTGCAGCTCCTTGATGCAGGCGCGCAGCTGGGGTACCGAGGCGCTGATGTTGGGCAGCTTGATGATGTTGGCATGCGGATCCTGGGTCAGTTGGCCCAGTTCGGCCAGGCCGTCGACCACGCGCTGCTCCGGGCTCAGGCGCTCGGGGAAGGCGGCCAGGACACGGCCGGCCAGGGAGATGTCGCTCAGGGTGACCTTGATGCCGGCGGCGCTGGTGAAGGCGCGCACGATCGGCAACAAGGAGTAGGTTGCCAGGGCCGGGGCTTCGTCGGTCAAGGTGTAGACGATGGTCGATTCTTTCGTTGTCATTATTTCGCTATTTCCCTGCTTGATAGGTGGGGGATCAACGGCTCGGCGCGGGCACCCACTTGTGGTGGGCACCGGGCGCCGGCCAACGCCGCTGGATTGAATTTCCGACCGGCATTGTATGACGTTCGCGCACAAGACTTAAGGGGGTTGCGTGAATTCTGTCGACTTGTTCGACTAATTGATGGTTGCTTAAGCAATATAAAGGCATTTTTATGCACCCCTTGCGGGGGTATCACGCTGCTCCGCGCCGGCTCCGTGCCTTCCGTCGCGGCCAGGCAGACCCGCTCCCTTCCCTCGGCCCTGGCCGGGCAGAGGGCGGCATCGATCCTTTGCAGCAGGGCTGCGACGCCGTCCGTCGGTTCGGCGGTACCGGCCCCGGTGGTGCGATTTATCTGAGGTAGGGCAAGGTTCTGCTCTGGGGTTCGTATTATCATCCCCCGCCTCGTCATGGCGCCGGACGGCAATAGGGCCGGGGGCTCCTTGAGGGGAGGGGGCAAGATGCGGAATTGGGGATGTTGTTCAGGGTGATAAAGGCGGAGCCGATGAGAAAAACCTGGTGGCCGCTCTGGCTGTGGCTGCTGTGCGTACTCCTGATCCTGGTGTGGGGCCGGCCGCTGGTGCGGCACGAGTTCGAGCGCAGCCTGGGGGAGAGCATGATGGCACTGGCGGCGGGCATGGCACGCCAGCTGGTGCTCGGCCGGGAACAGGTGGCGGAGCTGCTGCCCCTGGATTATGCCGCGCTGCAGCAGCATCCGCTGAACCGGGCATTCGAGCGGGATGCCCGCGAGCTGATGGCGCTGGCCGATATCCGTTACATCTATGTGGAAGTGGCGCTGGGGGCTGCGACACCGTTCCGGGTGGAGCCGGGCGAGGAGGCGGTATTCAATGCCGCCGCCGGCACCCCGCTCGATATCCTCTATCTGCTCGATGCCGTGACCGAGGAAGAGGCGGTGCGGCAGGAGCGGCCTTTCCCGGAGAAGGAGAGGTACGGCCTGCTCGGCGAGCGGAACAGATCGCTGTTTGCCGGGCGCAAGCCCGGCTGGCTCGTCAGCGAGGATCGCTGGGGCAAGTACATCACCGCCTATGTGCCCCTGCACCTGAGTGACGGCGATTTCCTGGGCATGCTGGGGGTGGACTACGACTACGGCAGCTACAACCGGACCCTGCTGCTGTACGAGTCGGTGCTGCTGCTGCCCCTGCTGCTGAGCGGTGGCGTGCTGCTGTTCCAGTTGTTCCAGTTGAAAAGCAGCATCAGGGCCGAAAAACAGGCCCGGGGAGAGGCCCTCCAGGCCTACAGGGATACCCTGACCGGCATCTGGAACCGGCGCGGGATCTGGCGGCTGCTGGAGCGGCAGTGGCGGCTGGCGCGGGCGCACCATCACGGCGTGACCCTGCTGCTGGTGGACGTGGATTACTTCAAGGAATACAACGACAACTACGGCCATCCGGCCGGTGACCGCATGTTGCAGGCGGTCGCCGGCATGCTGGCGGAGCTGGCCGGGGAGTACCAGGGGGTGGTCGGGCGCTACGGCGGCGACGAGTTCATGCTGTTGTTCGCCAACCTGATCCCGGGGGAAGAGCACAAGCTGGGCCAGGAGATCCTGGCCCGCTGCCGCACTTTGGCGATTCCCCACGCCTTTTCCCCCATCTCCGACCGCCAGACCCTGAGCGTGGGCGCCGTCACCCTGGCGCCCGGACAGGAGGTGGCGATGGACACCCTGGTCGAGCTGGCGGACAGGGCGCTTTACCAGGCCAAGCGCCATGGCCGCAACCGGGCCTGCTGCCATCAGGAGCCGAAACGGCGGGCCGGCTGAACGGCCCACCGGGATCAGCGGTACAGCCAGTGGGCGATGCGCGGCACCAGCCGGGGCATGACCAGGTAGATCACCAGGCCGACGATGACGCCGGCGCTGATGGCGTGGCGGATGCCCCACAGGCCCAGGGGCGGCACCTGCTCGAACAGGGGCGACAGCACCGGCGGCACCACCATGGTCAGCACCCAGATCACCAGGCTGGTGACCAGCCATTGCTTCCAGCGGGTCGGCTGTTTGGGCGGCGGGTTGAGGGGCTGGAACCAGTTGTCGATGCCGGAGGAGATCTCCACCTGGTCCGGCAGCTCCAGATAGTGCTCCGCTTCCTCGAGCAGGGCCTGGCGCTCGCGGGACTGCACCCAGGCCTCGGCCTCCGCCCGGCTGGCGAAGCGCACCGCGATATCGTACTGGGTATGGCCGCAGGTCGGCTTGAAGATATTGACGCCCTGGTGGCCGGAAAAGCCGGCGGCCACGTCGATGGTCTTTCTCAGCCAGTGCTCGTAGTCACCCAGCGCCTGCGGGCGCACCCGGTGGCGGATCAGGACCGACACGCCGGCCGGTATGGTATGGGGTTGTTCCGTCATGCCGTGCTCCTTCTTCAGGGCAGCTCGGGTGCCTGCAATGGCTCTCCGTCGTAGCCCTCGACCTTGCCGAAGCGTTCAGCGCCCGTGTTCCAGTCGGCCAGGGCCCGGGCGATGTCGTCCCTGCTGTGGCCGACGAAGTTCCACCAGATGTAGATGTCCTCGTCCAGCGGCTCGCCGCCCACCAGCAGCACCCGGGCGCCGGGGGCCAGGGTCAGGGTGACCTGTTCCCGGTGCAGGCCCAGGTAGGCCAGCTCGTTCTCCGCAAAGTTTTCTGCGCCGAGCGCCAGCTGGCCTTCCAGCACGAAGAGGCCGTATTCGAACTCCGGGCGCAGGGGGAGGCTCAGCTCCGCCCCCCGGGGGCTGTGCAGATCCATGCCCAGCAGGGGCGAGAAGCTGAGGGTGGGGGCCTTGTGGCTCAGGTAGTCGCCCACCAGCAGGGTGAAGTCGACGCCGTCCTGCGACCAGGCGGGCAGCCTGGGGTAGTGGTCGAAACGGGGCGGGGTGTCCTTGTCGGCCTCGGGCAGGGCAATCCACAACTGGGCGGCGTGCAGCCGGCCCTGGCCGGGCACCGACTCCTCGGTATGGGCGATGCCGTGGCCGGCGGTCATCAGGTTGACCTGGCCGGGGCGGATCACCTGCCGGTGGCCCAGGCTGTCCCGGTGCAGCACCTCGCCTGCCAGCATCCAGGTAAAGGTCTGCAGGCCGATGTGCGGATGGGGCCCCACCCGCATGCCGGGCTCGCCCGGGGCGAAGTCGGCGGGGCCGGCGTGATCGAGGAAGCACCAGGCGCCGATCAGCCGCCGTTGTTTGGACGGGACGGCGCGGGCCACGGGGATGCCGCCCACGTCGGCGAGGCGCGGCGCGATGCGCTGTATCTGGCGCTCGCCCTCCAGCAGCGGGCAGTCGCGGGAAGAGCCGAAGCTCGCCGACCATTGGATGTTGCTCATGGGACCTCCGGAAAGGGGTTGGTCAGGGTGCGTTGTCACCGGTCCGATAAGGTTAGCGCCTTATCGGGCCCATGACCGATTATGGCCGTGTCGCCGCGGCTAATACCAGTCGCCGCTGTCCCGGATCTCGCCAATCAGCGCCAGCAGCCGCGCCCGCACCGCCCGGGCCGCCACGCTCAGGGGCTTGTGGCGGGCATGGGCCAGGTAGATGCGGCGTTCTATTTCCGGCTCGGTGATCGGCAGCGAGGGCAGGGGCTGGGGTGCGTCGGCCACCCGCCGGGACAGCACCGAGTAGCCGGCGCCGGCCTCGACCAGGGCCTTGATCTGGTCCAGGGCGTCCATTTCCAGCACCACCCGCAGCGGGCGGTGCAGCAGCAGGGCCGCGCTTTCCAGCTCTTCCCGCAGGCGGTGGGGGCGGCCCGGCAGGATCAGCGGCAGCGCCAGCAGCTCGGCCAGGGGCAGGCGGTCGCGCCCGGCGAAGCGGTCGTCGCCGGGCGGGAAGATCAGCCGCAGCCGCTCCCGGGCGACCTCCTCGGCGGCCAGGCCCGGGTGCCCCTCGCAGTCGAACAGCAGGCCGAGATCCAGCTTGTCGTCCTGCAGCCATTCCTGCATGTGGCCCGAGAGCCCTTCGGTCAGCCGCAGCTGTACCTCGGGCAACCGCTGGCGCACCTGCAGCGCCAGCGGCACGCTGAGCAGGGGCCCGAGCGAGGTGGGAATGCCGACCACCACGGGCCCGGAGGGGCTGGCCTCGATGCCGCGCACCTCGTCGCGCAGCCCGGCGGCCTCGGCCAGCAGCGCCTTGGCGCGCCGCACCAGGTGCCGGCCGCTGTCGGTGGGGCAGATGCCCCGGGCCGAGCGGACCAGCAGGGCGCAGCCGAACTCCTCCTCCAGCTCCCGCACATGCCGGCTCAGGGCCGGCTGGGCCACGTACAGCAGCTCCGCCGCCCGGGAGAAGGAGCCCGATTCCACTATGGTCACGAAATAACGCAGTTGCCTCAAATCCATGGCGAGCCAGATCAAATTGTTAACTCTCGTATACCAATTATATCTTTTTAGTCTGGCGATAAATGCGACAAGCTGGGCAGAACAGGGACAGACAAGGAGAACGGCAATGCGACCCATGACATGGGAAGACCCCTTTTTACTGGATGAACAGCTGACCGACGAGGAGCGGATGATCCGCGACGCGGCCCGGCACTACTGCGAGGAGCGGCTGGCGTCCCGGGTGATCGCCGGCTACGCCGAGGAGAGTTTCGACCCCGAGATCCTGCGGGAAATGGGCGAGATGGGCCTGCTCGGCGCCACCCTGCCGGTGGAATACGGCTGCGCCGGCGCCAGCCACGTGGCCTACGGCCTGGTGGCCCGGGAAGTGGAGCGGATCGACTCCGGCTATCGCTCCGCCATGAGCGTGCAGTCCTCCCTGGTGATGCACCCCATCTTCACCTTCGGCAGCGAGGAGCAGAAGCAGCGCTTCCTGCCCCGGCTGGCGAGCGGCGAACTCATCGGCTGCTTCGGGCTGACCGAGCCGGACGCGGGCTCGGATCCGGGATCCATGCTGACCCGGGCCCGCCAGGTGGACGGCGGCTACCTGCTGAGCGGCCAGAAGATGTGGATAACCAACAGCCCCATCGCCGACCTGGCGATCGTCTGGGCCCGCTCCGACGCCCACGAGGGCAAGATCAAGGGCTTTATCGTGGAGCGCGGCACCAAGGGCTTCAGCGCGCCCGCGATCAAGGGCAAGTTGTCGCTGCGGGCCTCGATCACCGGCGAGCTGGTGCTCGACGACGCCTTTGTGCCGGACGCCAACCTGCTGCCCGGGGCCAGCGGCCTGGGCGGGCCCTTCAGCTGCCTGAACAAGGCCCGCTACGGCATCGCCTGGGGAGTGATGGGCGCCGCCGAGTTCTGCTGGCAGGCGGCGCGCCGCTATACCCTGGACCGCAAGCAGTTCGGCCGCCCCCTGGCCGCGACCCAGCTGGTGCAGCTGAAGCTTGCCAACATGCAGACCGAGATCGCCCTGGGGCTGCAGGCCGCCCTGCGGGTGGGGCGCATGATGGACGAAAACAGCTGGTCGCCGGAGGTGGTGTCCCTGATCAAGCGCAACAACTGCGGCAAGGCGCTGGACATCGCCCGGGTGGCCCGGGACATGCACGGGGGCAACGGCATCTCGGAGGAGTTCCAGGTGATCCGCCACATGATCAACCTGGAAACGGTGAACACCTATGAGGGCACCCACGACATTCACGGCCTGATCCTGGGCCGGGCACAGACCGGACTGGCGGCGTTCTAGCGCCGGCGGCAAGGAGGCGTGATGAACGCATTGCACGGACTGAAGGTACTGGACTTGAGCCGGGTGCTGGCGGGGCCCCTGGCCGGCCAGCTGCTGGCCGACCTGGGCGCCGAGGTGACCAAGGTGGAACGGCCGGGGGAGGGGGACGACACCCGCCGCTGGGGCCCGCCCTTTCTCTCCGATGAAGACGGCGCCGCCACCCCGGAGAGCGCCTACTACCTGAGCGCCAACCGGGGCAAGGCGTCGGTCACCATCGACCTCACCCGGCCCGAGGGCCAGGCGCTGGTGCGCCGGCTGGCGGCCGGCTCCGACGTGGTCATCGAAAACTTCAAGCGCGGCGGCCTGGCCCGCTACGGCCTGGACTACCCGGCCCTGAAGGCGCTCAATCCCCGGCTCGTCTACTGCTCCATCACCGGCTTCGGCCAGGACGGCCCCTACGCCGACCGGCCCGGCTACGACCTGCTGGTGCAGGGCATGAGCGGCCTGATGAGCATCACCGGCGAGGCGGACGGCGAGCCCATGAAGACGGGGGTGGCGATCACCGATCTGTGCACCGGCCTCTACGCCGCCCTGGCCATACTGGCGGCCCTGGCCCACCGGGAGCGCAGCGGCGAGGGGCAGCACATCGACCTGGCGCTGCTCGACGTGGCCACCTCCCTGCTGTCCTACCAGGCCAACAACTACCTGGTCGGGGGCCGGGTGCCGGCGCGCATGGGCAACGCCCACCCGAGCATAGTGCCCTATCAGGTGTTCGCCACCGCCGACGGCCACCTGCTGCTGGCGGTGGGCAACGACGGCCAGTTCAGTGCCTTCTGCGAGGCGGCGGCCTGCCCCGGTCTGGCGAGCGACGAACGCTACGCCGGCAACCGCGCCCGGGTGGCGCACCGGGAGGAACTGATCGCCCTGCTGGCGACAGTGCTGCGCGGCCGGACCACGGCCGACTGGCTGCACCGGCTGGAGGCGGCGGGCGTGCCCTGCGGCCCCATCAACACCGTCGACCAGGTGTTCGCCGATCCCCAGCTCCGCCACCGGGGCATGGTGCTGGAGCTGGACCACCCCCTCGCCCCGGGCCTGCGGCTGCTGGGCAACCCCATCCGCCTGTCCGGCACCCCGCTGGCCTGCCGGCGCGCGCCGCCCCGGCTCGGGGCCGACACCGGCCGGGTGCTGGCGGAGCGGCTCGGACTGGACGAGGCCGAAATCCGCCGCCTGCGGGCGGAGGCGGTGATTTGAGGCATGGCGCGGGCCGGCATGGCCGGCCGCCGTTTTTGGGATTGAAACCGAGGTATTGCGATGAAAGTACTGGTAACCGTTAAGCGGGTCGTCGATTACAACGTCAGGGTCCGGGTCAGGCCCGATCACAGGGGCGTGGAGCTGGCCAACGTCAAGATGGGCATGAACCCCTTCTGCGAGATCGCGGTGGAAGAGGCGGTGCGGCTCAAGGAGCAGGGCCTGGCCCGGGAAGTGGTGGTGGTATCGGTGGGTCCGGCCCAGGCCCAGGAGCAGCTGCGCGCGGCCCTGGCGCTGGGCGCCGACCGGGCCCTGCTGGTGGAGGCGGACGCCGAGCCCGGCGCCCTCGCCCTGGCCCGGCTGCTCAAGGCGGTGGTCGACCGCGAGCGGCCCGATCTGGTGCTGCTGGGCAAGCAGGCCATCGACTCCGACAACAACCAGACCGGCCAGATGCTCGCCGCCCTGGCCGGCCTGCCCCAGGGCACCTTCGCCTCGGCCCTGGCCTTCGCCGACGGCAAGGTGCGGGTGACCCGGGAGGTGGACGGCGGCCTGCAGACCCTGGAGCTGGCCCTGCCGGCGGTGATCACCACCGACCTGCGGCTCAACCAGCCGCGCTACGCCTCCCTGCCCAACATCATGAAGGCCAGGAGCAAGCCCCTGGAGGTGCTCGCCGCCGCCGGGCTCGGCGTCGAGCCGGCATCCGGCCTGACCACCCTCAGGGTGGAGCCGCCGGCGCCGCGCCGGGCCGGAGTCCGGGTAGGCAGCGTGGCCGAGCTGGTCGACAAACTCAAACACGAAGCAAAGGTGATCTGATGGCTATTCTGGTTATTGCCGAACACAACCATCGCCGGCTGGGCGAGGCGACCCTCAACACCCTGGCGGCCGCCCGCCAACTGGGCGACGACCTCCAGGTGCTGGTGGCCGGGGCCGACTGCCGGGAGGCGGCCGAGGCCGCCGCCGGGATCCCGGGGGTGGCCCGGGTGCTGCTGGCGGACGCGCCCTGGTACCGGCATCCGCTGCCCGAAAACCTGGCGCCGCTCGTCGCCGGGCTGGCCGGGGACTATTCCCACCTGCTGGCGCCGGCCAGCGCCAACGGCAAGAACCTGATGCCGCGGGTGGCGGCGCTGCTGGGGGTGGATCCCGTGTCCGACATCACCGCCGTGCTCGACGCCGAGACCTATCAGCGACCCATCTATGCGGGCAACGCCATCGCCACCGTGCGCTCTAACGCCGCCGTCAAGGTGATCACGGTGCGCGCCTCGGCCTTCGAGCCGGTGGCGGCACAGGGGGGCGACGCCGCCATCACGGCCATCGACAGCCCCGCCGACAGCGGCCTGTCGCGGGTGATCGGCGAGGCGCTGAGCCGGTCCGAACGGCCGGAGCTGGGCGCGGCCCGGGTGGTGGTGGCGGGCGGGCGCGGCCTGCAGAGCCGCGACCATTTCGAGCTGCTGTATCGCCTGGCCGACAAGCTGGGGGCCGCGGTCGGCGCCTCCCGCGCGGCGGTGGACGCGGGCATGGTGGCCAACGATCTGCAGGTGGGCCAGACCGGCAAGATAGTGGCGCCCCGGCTGTATATCGCGGTGGGCATTTCCGGTGCCATCCAGCACCTGGCGGGCATGAAGGACTCGGGCGTGATCGTCGCCATCAACAAGGACGAGGAGGCGCCCATCTTCCAGGTGGCGGACTACGGCCTGGTGGGCGATCTGTTCGAGCTCCTGCCCGAGCTGGAGCGGCTGCTGTAGGGGGCTGTAACACGACGAGCCGGATGCCATCGGCCAAAGCGCACAACTCCGCCGGCACGCCGTAAATCCATCCATGGAGGCTCCGCCGCGCCCTCCCTGGCGCGGAGGGCCGGCGGAGCTGCACCCTTTGTCCTCCTCAACACATTAATGTCGCCTGCTCTGTCTTCGCCGGGCTCTGAACCCGTGAAGATCATGAGCAGCTGTTAAGACGGCACAGAACAACAGGGAGAGCGGTATGCAACGGGAGTTTATGGAATTCGATGTGGTCGTGGTGGGGGCCGGGCCGGCGGGGCTGGCGGCGGCCTGCCGGCTGGCGCTGGACGCCAGGGCCGAGGGCCGCGCCATCAGCGTCTGCGTGGTGGAGAAGGGGGCCGAGGTGGGCGCCCATATCCTGTCGGGGGCGGTATTCGACAGCCGGGCGCTGGACGAGCTGTTCCCGGACTGGCGCGAGCGGGGGGCGCCGCTGCACACCCGGGTGGCGGAAGACGATCTCTACCTGCTGCGCGACGCGCGCCGGGCGCGGCGGCTGCCCGCCGCCCTGGTGCCGGAGTCCATGCACAACGGCGGGCACTATATCGTCAGCCTGGGCAACCTCTGCCGCTGGCTGGCGGAGCAGGCCCAGGCGCTGGGGGTGGAAGTCTATCCCGGCTTTGCCGCCGCCGAGGTGCTCTACCGGGAGGACGGCGCCGTGGCCGGCATCGTCACCGGCGACATGGGCCGGGGCCGGGACGGCGAGCCCGGGCCCGGCTTTATGCCGGGCATGGAGCTGCGCGCCCGCTATACCCTGTTCGCCGAGGGCTGCCGGGGCCACCTGGGCAGGCAGCTGATCGCCCGCTTCGGCCTGGACCGGGGCCGGGATCCCCAGCACTACGGCCTGGGGCTGAAGGAGCTGTGGGATCTGGACCCGGCCAAATACCGGCCCGGCCGGGTGATCCACGGCGCGGGCTGGCCGCTCGGCGGCGAGGCCGGCGGCGGCTTTTTCCTCTACCACGGCGAGGGCGGGCAGGCGGTGGTGGGCCTGATCGTCGACCTCGACTACCGCAATCCCTGGCTGAGTCCCTTCGAGGAATTTCAGCGGCTCAAGACCCACCCGCTGCTGGCGGCGCAGCTGGAGGGCGGCCGGCGGGTGGCCTACGGTGCCCGGGCCATCGCCAAGGGCGGCTTCAATTCACTGGTGAAGATGACGATGCCGGGGGCCCTGCTGATCGGCTGCGACGCGGGCACCCTGGACGTGGCCCGCATCAAGGGCAGCCATACGGCGATGAAGTCGGGCCTGCTGGCGGCGGAAGCGGTGGGGCGGGCGCTGGCGCAGGGCGATGAGGGCGGCCGGGAGCTGGCCGATTTCGAGCGCCGCTACCGGGACTCCTGGCTGTTCGACGAGCTGTACCGAGGCCGCAATGCCGGTCCGGCGCTGCGCCGGCTGGGGCCCTGGGCGGGCGGGGCCTTCAACTGGGTGGAGCAGAGGCTGTTCGGCGGTCGGCTGCCCTTTACCCTGCACTGCCGCCGGCACGACGCCGAGGGGCTGCAGCCGGCCGCCGCCAGCCGCAAAATCGACTATCCCAGACCGGACGGGGTGCTGTCCTTCGATAGGCTGTCGTCCGTCCACCTGGCCAACGTCGGTCACCGGGAGGATCAGCCCTGCCACCTGCGGCTGGCGGATCCCGCCCTGCCGGTGCGCGACCACCTGCCCCGCTACGCCGAGCCGGCCCAGCGCTACTGCCCCGCCGGCGTCTATGAAATCGTCGCCGGGCCCGCCGGCGAGCGGCTGCAGATCAACGGCCAGAATTGCCTGCACTGCAAGAGCTGCGACATCAAGGATCCGGCCGGCAACATCCACTGGACGGCGCCGGAAGGGGGCGGCGGCCCCCGTTATCCCAATATGTAGGGAGTTGGCACCGGCTTACTTGCCCGAGGTCAGGGTGCTGTAGCTGGTGATCAGGTTGCGGTAGTCGGGGATGTGGTTGGAGAACAGGGCGCCCAGCCCCTCGATGTCGTTGCGCCAGTCCCGGTGCAGCTCGCAGGCCACGCCGAACCAGGTCATCAGCTGGGCGCCGGCGGCGGCCATCCGCTCCCAGGCGGCGTCGCGGGTCAGCGCGTTGAAGGTACCCGAGGCGTCGGTCACCACGAACACTTCAAAGCCTTCCTCCAGCGCCGACAGGGCGGGGAAGGCCACGCACACCTCGGTGACCACGCCGGCGATGATCAGCTGCTTCTTGCCGGTGGCCCTGACCGCGGCCACGAAGTCCTCGTTGTCCCAGGCATTGATCTGCCCCGGGCGGGCGATATAGGGCGCGTCGGGGAAGGCTTCCTTCAGCTCGGGCACCAGGGGGCCGTTCGGACCCTGCTCGAAGCTGGTGGTGAGTATGGTCGGCAGCCCGAAGTACTTGGCCGAATCGGCCAGGGCCAGCACGTTGTTCTTGAACCTGTCCGGATCCATGTCCCGCACCAGGGACAGCAGGCCGGCCTGGTGGTCGACCAGCAGCACGGCGGCGTTGTTCTTGTCCAGACGAACGTAGGGCTTGCTCATGGTTTTGCTCCTCGATGGTGGTGTGCCTGATGGCACGGTGGCCCGGCGGCGGCGTCTGGCCGCCGCCGGGCGGATTCAGCTCATGGCGCCGAAGCGGCCGCTGTTGAAGTCGTCGATGGCCTGGCGGATCTCGGCCTCGCTGGTCATCACGAAGGGGCCGTAGCCGACCACGGGGTCGCCCAGGGGCTTGCCGCTGAGCAGCAGCAGGGTCGCCTCGTCGTTGGCCTCCAGGCTGATCTGCTCGCCGTCGGGTTCGAACAGCACCAATTGCGCTTCCCGGGCCAGGCTCTGGCCGTTGATCAGCACGGCACCCTTCAGCACCACCAGGGCCGTGGTCCAGCCGGCGGGCAGGCTGAATTCCTGGTAGCCGTCCCGCTTCAGGCGCAGATCCCACACCTGCATGGGGCTGAAGGTCCGGGCGGGCCCCTGGCGGCCGGCGAAGTCGCCGGCGATCAGCCTCAGCCGGCCGGCGCCGTGGTCCAGAGCGATATCGGGAATGGCCCCGCTTGCGATGGCCTGGTAGCCGGGCGGGGTCATCTTGTCCCTGGCGGGCAGGTTGACCCACAGCTGCACCATCTCCAGATCGCCGCCGCTGCGGGTGAAGGCCTCGGAGTGGAACTCCTCGTGCAGTATGCCGGCCCCCGCCGTCATCCACTGCACGTCGCCGGGGCCGATGACGCCGCCCTTGCCGGTGGAGTCCCGGTGGGCGACCTCGCCTTGATAGACGATGGTGACGGTCTCGAAGCCCCGGTGCGGGTGTTCGCCCACCCCCCTGGGCCGCTCGGCCGCGGGAAAATGGGCCGGCCCGGCGTAGTCCAGCAGCAGGAAGGGGCTCAGTTCGGCGCCATGGCTGTGGTAGGAAAACAGCGAGCGGACGGGGAAACCGTCGCCCACCCAGTGGGCGCGCGGCGCGCTGTAGATGCCGGCGATGCGTTTCATGATGCTCTCCCGCAAATGGATGATGTAGGAAATTCTAGTCGTGGGACGAAAAAGCGGTAGACGGTGGATTTGAGAATCAGTGTTCTATATAAGGAACGATAGGGCAGAAGAAGGAGGGAGAGACCCATGCAGGATCTCAACGATCTTTATTACTTCGCCGCCGTGGTCGATCACGGCGGCTTCTCCCCGGCGGGGCGGGCCCTGGGGATCCCCAAGTCCAAGCTGAGCCGGCGCATCGCCCTGCTGGAAGAGCGGCTGGGGGCGCGGCTGCTGCAGCGCTCCACCCGCCACTTCTCGGTGACCGAGGTGGGGCAGCGCTTTTACGGCCACTGCAAGGCCATGCTGGTGGAGGCGGAAGCGGCCCGGGATCTGGTGGCCTCGACCCAGGCGGAGCCGAGGGGCGTGGTGCGCCTGAGCTGCCCCATCGCCCTGCTTCATGCCCATGTGGGCCAGATGCTGGCCGGTTTCATGGGGCGTTATCCCCAGGTGACCCTGCACCTGGACGCCACCAACCGGCGGGTCGATCCGGTGGGCGAGGCCATCGACGTGGCCATCCGGGTGCGGCCGCCGCCGCTGGAAGACTCCGAGCTGGTGCTGCGTACCCTGGCCGACCGGGCCCAGTGCCTGGTGGCCAGCCCGGCGCTGCTGGCGGAGCGGGGCGAGCCGCGGGTACCGGCGGAGCTGGGCCGCTTGCCGAGCCTTGCCCTGGGCGCACCCCAGGAGCTGTACGGCTGGGAGCTGTACGGCCCGGACGAGATCCAGGCCCAGATCCTGCACCGGCCCCGCTTCGTGACCACCGACATGCTCGCCCTGCGCGCGGCGGCCCTGGCCGGGGTGGGGGTGGTGCAGCTGCCGGTGATGATGGTGCGCGAGCCCCTGGCCGCCGGTGCCCTGGTCCGGCTGCTGCCGGCCTGGCAGCCGCGGCGGGAGATCATCCACGCGGTCTACCCTTCCCGCCGCTGCCTGCTGCCCTCGGTGCGGGCCCTGCTCGACCACCTGGCCGAGGGCTTCGCCGCCATGGACGAGGAATGAGGGAGGTGTAAAAACAACACCGGCGCCCTGGGGCGCCGGTGTTGTGCGGTGAGCTCGATCAGGCCTTGCTGGCCGAGGCCTCGCTGGCGGTGTCGCGGTCGCGGCGGGGGAAGCGGATTTCCTCTTCCTTCTCGCCGGAGTGGGGGTCGTTGAAGCGGGCCACGTCCATGGCGCCTTCGCTCTTGCCCACGATGCAGGTCACCACCGAGTCGCCGGTGATGTTGACCGCGGTGCGGATCATGTCGAGCAGGCGATCCACCCCGATGATCAGGGCGATGCCTTCGACCGGCAGGCCGACCTGGTTCAGCACCATGGCCAGCATCACCAGGCCCACGCCGGGCACGCCGGCGGTGCCGACGGAAGCCAGGGTGGCGGTCAGGATCACCATCAGGTAGTCGCCGAAGGTCAGGTCGATGTTGAACGCCTGGGCGATAAAGGCGGTGGCCACCCCCTGCATGATGGCGGTGCCGTCCATGTTGATGGTGGCGCCCAGGGGGATGGTGAAGGAGGCGACCTTGTTGTCCACGCCCATGCGGCGGGTGGCGGTTTCCATGGTCACCGGTATGGTGGCGTTGGACGAGGCGGTGGAGAAGGCGAACATGATGGCGTCTTCCATCTTCTTCAGGAAGGTCACCGGGCTCAGGCCGGTAAAGGCCTTGAGCAGCAGGCCGTAGGTCACCAGGGCGTGCAGCAGCAGGGTGCCGGCCACCACCAGGAAGTACTCGGCCAGGTTGACGATGGCATCCAGTCCCAGGCTGGTGAACAGCTGGGCCATCAGGCAGAACACGCCGTAGGGGGCGATGTTCATCAGCAGGGTCACCAGCTTCATGATCACTTCGTTGAAGTCGTTGAACAGGGCGGTGATACGCTCGCCTGGCTTGCCCGCCAGGCTGATGGCGATGCCGAACAGCACCGCGAACACGATGATCTGCAGGGTGTTGCCCTGGGCCATGGAGTTGATGGGGTTGGTGGGGAACATGCCGATGATCACCTCGCCCAGGGACGGGGCTTCCTTGGCGGCGAAGGTGCTGGCGGTGGTCAGATCCACGCCCTGGCCCGGCTGGAACAGGTTGCCCAGCAGCAGCGCCAGGGTGATGGCGATGGCGGTGGTGGCCAGGTAGAAGGCCAGGGTCTTGCCGCCCAGGCGGCCCAGGGTGGACAGATCCTTCAGCGAGCTGGTGCCGCACACCAGGGACACGAAGATCAGCGGTACCACCAGCATCTTAAGGCTGGCGATAAAGATCTGGCCGCCCACCTGCAGCAGGCCGTTGACCAGGTAGTCGTGCACCAGGGCGACATCCGCCAGCAGGGTGCGGAAGATAAAGCCGGCCAGTATGCCCAGGCCCATGCCCAGCAGGACGCGGCCGGTGAGGGACAGTCTTTTCTTGTCGGTTGTCATCAGGTGGATTCTCCATATCCGATGTGGAACAGCAAAAACGGCATCGGCGTCGATGCCCGAACTGGGGCCGCCATGACCGGAAAACCCGGCGGCGGGCGGTCGGTACCGCATCCCGGGTATGAGCAAGTAGGATGCCAAGTTTGTATTTTCTGTTTAACTGTCTGTTACTAAAGGATTAAATGGCGGAAGTCCGGTCCGGGGGCGGGGTGGGAGGGGGTATAACCAGGGTTATGCGTTACCGGGGGTTTTTATCAAATATCTTTGTTATCAATAAGATGGGTGCCATTCCCTGGTTATAGTCTTAACCCTGGTTATAGGGGTTTGGGCGGGGTCAGTCCTCCCCGCCGCTTTTCTTCAGCCGCTTGCTCAGGGCCGGCTGGGAGATGCCGAGCAGGCGGGCGGCCAGGGACTGGTTGCCCTGGGCCCGGCGCATGGCCTCGGCCACCAGCAGCTCGCCCGCCTCCTGCAGGGTGGGCAGGGGCTGTACCTGGGCGAACAGCGGCTGTTCGGCCGTGTCCGCCGCCGGAGTGGGGCTGTCCTGGGCCAGGGCCTGGCGAAACACCTCCATCGACAGCATATGGCTGCGGTGCCGGCTCATGGCGTCGAACACCAGGGCGCGCAGCTCGCGCACGTTGCCGGGAAAGGCGTAGTTGGCCAGCAGCACCGCCAGCTCCCTGGGCACGGTGGGCACCTCCTTGCCCAGCTCCTCGGCGGCTTCGGCCAGGAAGTGGGCCAGCAGCAGGGGCAGGTCGTCCTTGCGCCGGCGCAGGGGCGGTATCTCCACCTGGTGGATGCGCAGCCGGTAGTAGAGATCCTTGCGGAAGCCGCCGTCCAGCTGCTTTTTGGCCAGATCCTGATGGGTGGCGACCACGATGCGGGCTCGCAGCCGCTTGGGCCTGTCGCTGCCGAGGGGGTAGTACTCGCCTTCCTGCAGCAGGCGCAGCAGCTTGACCTGGGAGGCCTGGCTGAGGTCGCCGATCTCGTCCAGGAACAGGGTACCGCCGGCGGCCTGCTCTATCATGCCGGCCCGGGCCCGGTCGGCACCGGTAAAGGCGCCGCGATGATGGCCGAACAGGGTGTCGGCGAAGACGTTGTCGTCCAGTCCGGCGACGTTGACGCTGACCATGGGCCCCGCCGCCCCGCCGAGGCGGTGGATGGCCCGGGCGATCAGCTCCTTGCCGACCCCGCTCTCGCCGCAGATCAGCACCGGCTGGCGGCTGGCGGCAATGGCCTCCAGGTACTGAAACACGGATCTCATGCTCTTGTCCTGGGTGACGATGTCGGCGAAGGCCTCGGGTTTTTCCAGGGTGTCGGTGAGGAAGCGGCGGCGCATCTCCTGGTTCTCCAGGCGCATTTCCTGGGCCTGGATGGCGCGCTGGATACCGCCGATCAGCCGGTCTTCCTCCATGGTTTTCACGAAGTAGTCGTAGGCGCCTAGGCGGATGCAGCTCACCGCCGTTTCCAGCTGATTCAGGCCGCTGATGATGATGGCGCCGAGGTCGGGATGCTCTTCCTTGATGCGCGCCAGCAGCTCCTCGCCGGACAGGTGCGGCATGGTCAGGTCGAGCAGCACCAGGCCGATGGGCTCCCGGGCGATGGTGGCCATCACCTCGCGGCTGTCGGTGCAGCGGTAGAGGTGGTTGATGCCCTGGCGCTCCAGGGCGATGCTCAGGCTGCGCAGGAAGGGGGCTTCGTCGTCCACCAGCAGCACCCCGAAGCTGGGATAGCGGTTATTGGTGATCACTCTGGTTTCCTTTGAGCGCGGGCAGGGTAAGGGTGGCGGTGGTGCCCTGGCCGGGGGTGGAGTCGTATTCCAGCCGGCCGCCGTGCTCCTGCACTATGCCGGTGGACACCGCCAGGCCCAGGCCGATGCCGCCCTGCTCGCGTTTGGTGGTGAAAAAGGGATCCCGCAGCCGGGACAGGTGCTCCGGGGCGATGCCCCGGCCCTGGTCGCTGACTTCCAGGACGAGTTCATGGGAGCCGGCGAGGTAGCGGGTGCTCACCCTGATGGCCTGATCCGGGCCGGTGAGCGCCTGGCAGGCATTGACGATCAGGTTGATCACCACCTGCTCGATGCGCTGGCCGTTGCCGCGAAAGGGCGGCAGCCCCTCGCCGTAGCTCACCTCGAAGTGGTGGCTGGCCTGGCGGATGCTGGTGTCGACCAGGCGGATGGCGGTGGCCACCACGGCGTTGAGATCCACGGTTTCGTTGAGCTCGCCCGGTCCCTGGCGGGCGAAGTCGCGCAGATCATCGACGATGCGGCGGATGCGATCGGCACTGGTGAGCATGTCCTCCAGCATGGCCGGGATCTCGTCGCGCATGCGGCTGTAGGGCAGGCCGCCGAGGTAGAAATCGCCGTGGTGGTGGTAGTGCGCTTCCAGGATCTCCTCCGCGTCCAGGTAGGCCTCCTTCAGCACCGGCAGGTTGAGCAGCAGCAGGCCGCTGGGATTGTTGATCTCGTGGGCCACCCCCGACACCAGTATGCCGAGGGAGGCCATCTTGTCGGCCTGCAGCAACTGCTGCTGCTGGCGCTCCAGCTCCCGGCTGCGGCGGTCCACTTCCCGGCGCAGGGTCCGGTTCCAGATCATGATGGCGGCCAGCCCCAGCAGCAGCAGCAGGGAAACCAGGGCGGCGGCCAGGCCGATCTTCTTCCAGGGCAGGCCGGGGCTTTCCAGCGGACCCAGCCACTTGTCGTACAGGGCCTGCTGGCGGCCGGTGTTCTTGAGGATGGCCAGCCCCTCGCTGAAACGGGCCAGCAGCGCCTCGTTGCCCTTGGTCACCATGTAGCCGTAGCGGTGGGGCGGGAAGGGATGGCCGACCGGCGCCAGGTTGGACAGCTCCAGCTCCCGGCCGAGATAGAGGCCGGGCAGGTTGGCCACCAGGGCGAAGTCGTGCCGGCCGGAGGCCAGCAGGCGCAGGGCGTCGGAATGGGTATCGACCGGCACGGCCAGGGCGTCGGGCGCGAGCTGGCTGAGTTGCTCGTGCATGATGCTGTCGCGCTGCACTATCACCTCCCGCCCGGCCAGGTCGGCCAGGGTGATATTCGCCGCCTCGCCCCGGCGGGCGAACAGGGAGTGGTTGATCAGCGCATGGGGCGGGGAGAAGGCGAACCAGCGGGCCCGCTCCGGGGAAAAGACGGCGCCCTGCAGCACGTCCAGCTCGCCGTCGAGCAGGCGCCGGCGCACCTGCTGCCAGTGGCCGAGCTCGATCTCCACCTTCATCCCCATCACCTCGGCGATGGCCAGGGTCAGCTCGGTATTGTAACCGTCGGGCTCCCCCTGCTCGTTGATGAATTCATAAGGCGGATAGTTGAGGTCGCCACCTACCCGTATGACCCCGTCCTGGGCGGCGGCCGGCCAGGCCATGACCAGCCAGAGCAGGGCGGTCCAGGGGCCGGCCGGCCGGAGCAGGCCGGCCCTGGTTTTCTGACCCTGTTCAAGTCCCGTTTCGTTCATGCCGTCCGCCCGCTGCTACAAAGGCGACAGTATACCATCACTCGGGCGGAACTGGCCGGGGGCTCAGTCGTCGCTGGTGGCGGCAATCTTGTGGATGCTGAGGTCGGCGCCGTTGAATTCCTGCTCCTTGCTGAGCCGCAGGCCGGTCACGGCCTTGATGCCGCCGTACACCAGCAGGGCCCCGATCAGCGCCACGGCGATGCCGGCCAGGGTGCCGATCAGCTGGGACACCAGGCTGACCCCGCCCAGGCCGCCGAGGGCGGACTGGCCGAAGATGCCGGCGGCAATGCCGCCCCAGGCGCCGCACAGGCCGTGCAATGGCCAGACCCCGAGCACGTCGTCGATCTTCCATTTGTTCTGCTGCAGGGTGAACAGCCACACGAACAGGGCGCCGGCCACGGCGCCCACCGCCAGGGCGCCGATGGGGTGCATGATGTCGGAGCCGGCGCACACCGCCACAAGCCCGGCCAGGGGGCCGTTATGGATAAAGCCCGGGTCGTTCCTGCCCAGGATCAGCGCGGCGATGATGCCGCCGACCATGGCCATCAGCGAGTTGATCGCCACCAGGCCGGAGATGCCGTCCAGGGTCTGGGCCGACATCACGTTGAAGCCGAACCAGCCGATCGACAGTATCCAGGCGCCCAGGGCCAGGAAGGGGATGTTGGAGGGCGGAAAGGCCACCAGCCGGCCGCCCTTGTAGCGGCCCTGCCGCACGCCGAGCAGCAGCACCGCCACCAGGCCGATCCAGCCGCCCACCCCGTGCACCACCACCGAGCCGGCGAAGTCGTGGAAGGCGGCGCCGAAGCTCGCCTCCAGCCAGGCCTGGAAGCCGAAGTTGCCGTTCCAGATCAGGCCTTCGAAGAAGGGATAGACGAAGGCCACGGTCAGCGCCGAGGCGGTGAGCAGGGGCCAGAACCGGGCGCGCTCGGCGATGCCGCCGGAGACGATGGCCGGGATGGCGGCGGCGAAGGTCATCAGGAAGAAGAACTTCACCAGCTCGTAGCCCTGGCCGGCGGACAGGGTTGCGGCGTCCTGGAAGAAGGTGACGCCGTAGGCGACCCAGTAGCCGACGAAGAAGTAGGCCACGGCGGAAAAGCCGAAGTCGGTCATGATCTTGGCCAGGGCGTTGACCTGGTTTTTGTGGCGCACCGTGCCCACCTCGAGGAAGGCGAAGCCGGCGTGCATGGCGAACACCATCACGGCCCCCATCAGGATGAAGAGGGTGTTGGCGCTCTGCGCCAGGCTGTCGATGGCGCTGCTGATATGGTCCATTGGTTCCTGTCTCCTGCAACCCGGTTGCCGTGGGGCAACCCGTGCACCTTGGTGGTGCGATATTGATGCGAGCTATCCAAAGTGGTGCATGCTGGTCCGGCACGTCGCCGTTACCGGTCGTCCCTATTACGGGCCGCCTTGAGCAACATACTGATATAAAAGTAAAAATTTTACCGTTGGCACCATCTTGGTGCGGGGCCCCGTTGTTGGGCCCCGTGACGCACAGGATTTAGCATGAACCATGCCAAACAGTGGCGGATCCGGCGGGTCCCTTAGCCGCCGGACCGGCGGCGGGCCAGCCAGTGGTCGAGGGAGACGACGCCGGCCCCCCGCGCCATCAGCAGCAGCAGCACCGTGGCCCAGACGCCGTGGGTCGGGTAGGCCCCCGGGTAGACCAGCAGCTGGATCACCGCCGTCATCACCAGCAGCGCCAGGGCCGAGAGCCGGGTGGCGAGGCCGAGCAGCAGCAGCGTCGGGAACAGGTGTTCGGCCAGGGCGGCCAGGGTGGCGGCCAGCTCCGGCGGCAGCAGCGGCAGCCGGTATTCGTCGCGGAACAGGATCACCGCGAGAGGCCTCATCCGGGGCCAGCCCAGCTGGAACTCACCGGCGACGAGGTCGATGGCCAGGCCTTCGATCTTGGTCTGGCCCGATTGCCAGAACACGGCGGCGATGGCGAAGCGGCCGAGCAGGGCCACCAGGGAATGGGGAATGCGGCCCAGCCACAGGTTGCAGCGCTGTACGGGGTTCATGACGAGGCTCCGGCGGGGTAAAAGGCGGCGACGGCCTGGTGCTCCAGCAGGAGCGCCAGGATGGGGCCCGGCTCGAAATCCGGATGCCGGTGCAGGGTCTGCTCCAGGGCCGCGCCGAGTGGCAGTCGCCGCAGCAGGGCGTCGACAAAGGCGGTGTCCGCATCACTCGGCGATATCACCCGGACCGAGAGCCCGGGGCGCAGCAGCAGGGCATTTTCCGGCCGGCAGGGGTCGACCGAGGCGATGGGCAGCTGGCCCTGGTGCGCCCGCCACAGGGAGACGACCCCGTAGCCGGAGCGCAGCAGCCGGACCGAGGGTTGCAGCCGCAGGCACTGGCCGGGCAGCCGCTGCTCATCGGTCAGCAGGGCGGCCAGTGCCGCCCTGTCGAGCGGGGCCGGATCGGCGGCGTGCAGGGCGTCCAGCCAGGCCAGCTCCAGCCGGGCCATGTCGGCCAGGTAGGGCACCGGCGCGGCGGGGGGAAACCGCTCGATAAAGGCCGGCAGGGTGCGGCCGTAGTCGGTGAGCAGCGGCGAGGCCGGCGGCTGCTCGCCGATATAGACCCCGGCCAGGGCGCGGAAGAAGTCCTCGCCGACCAGTTGCCGGCACACCGGGAAGGTGGCGGCCAGGGCCTCGGTGAGCGAGGCCCGCACGTTGTTGCGATAGACCGCGAAGCGCGCCTGCCGGCCGGGCCGGTCGGCCACCTCGGCGGGCACGGGCAGCCCGGGATCGAACAGCGCCTTGACGAAGCTGTGGTGCATCTTCAGGACTCCATGGGGGCGGTCAGCAGGGCCTCGGCCCGGCGGGCTTCGACCAGCAGCTCCGCGAAGGCGGGGATCTGGTTGTCCCGCTCGATCAGGGTGGGCAGCGGCCCCGTGCGCGCGAGCAGACGGCGATAGAGCGCCCACACCGGTTCGGCGATGGGGGCGCCGTGGCTGTCGATCAGCAGCCGGGCGCCGGCGTCGTCCCATTGTTCGTCGAAGCCGGCCAGGTGCAGTTCGCCGACCCGCTCCAGCGGCAGGGCCGCGATATAGGCGAGGGCGTCGTGGCCGTGGTTGACCGCCGACACGTAGACGTTGTTCAGGTCCAGCAGCAGGCCGCAGCCGCTGATGCGCACCGCCTGGTTAATAAAATCGGCCTCCTCCAGGCTGGAGTCGGCAAGGGTCAGGTAGGTGGCGGGGTTTTCCAGCAGGATGGGGCGTCGCAGGCAGTCCTGGATCTGCCCGATATGGTCGCACACCCGTTGCAGCGAGGCCGGGGTGTAGGCCAGGGGCAGCAGGTCGTTGGCGAAGTGGCCGCCGTGGCCGGTCCAGGCCAGGTGCTCCGACACCGCCTCGGGCTGGTAGCGCGCCACCAGCCGCGCCAGCCGGGCCAGGTGCTCACGGTCGAGGGCCTCTTCCCCGCCGATCGACATGCCCACGCCGTGGATGGAGAGCGGGTAGCGGGCGCGGATCCGTTCCAGGTAATGGTGGCGCGGGCCGCCGGCCACCATGTAGTTTTCGGCGTGAACCTCGAAAAAGGCCAGGGGAGGGCGCTCGGCCAGTATGGTGTCGGCGTGCTGGAGCTTGAGTCCCAGCCCGACGCCGGCCGGCAGGCGGGAGGCACCGGCATCCCGGCCCCGAGGCGATGTCGGTGTCATGGTGCCTCCCATTGGCTCAGGCCTTGGTTTCTTCGAAGGCCTCGAGCTGGCCGTAGCCGGTGGGCGAGGTGGGCGAGGCGGTTTCCAGGCAGGTGCCGGCGGGCACCAGTTTCCAGGCATTGCCCTGGTAATCCACCTTGGAGGTGCCGGCGCAGGTGGTGCCGGGTCCGGCGGCGCAGTCGTTCTGGCCCTTGAGGGCGACGCCGTAGCATTTTTCGGTTTCGGCGCCGTCCTGGGCCAGTG
The DNA here is from genome assembly GCF_052487945.1 of Zobellella sp. An-6. NCBI lineage: Bacteria > Pseudomonadati > Pseudomonadota > Gammaproteobacteria > Aeromonadales > Aeromonadaceae > Zobellella > Zobellella sp. An-6. The sequence goes on from NZ_CP199259.1 coordinate 536,625, forward strand.
CCGGCACGCTGGCGGCGGAGAGGGCGGTACCCAGGGCAAAGGCGAGGGCGGTGGCGGTGGTTGCTTTGTTCATGTTGCGCTTCCTTCTGAACGGTCGGTGTATGGCAAAAAGATGTGGCGTGATTGCCGTCATCTGAAGAGTAGACGCAAGCGGAGACGGGGTTCTTACAAAAATATCGGAAATTATTGGGCGGGCGCGTGGCCGGGCTGGGGGATTTCTTCGACTTCCACGATTTTCGAGCGGCTCATCACCACCTTCCAGCGCTGGATCAGCGGCGGATTCTGGCCCTGCACCTCGCGTGTGACCAGGTTGATCAGGTAGCGTTTCTCCACCGGCTGGCGACTGACCTGGTTGTCCTTGAGTTGGTAGACGTGATGGGCGCCCTTTTCCATCAGCCGGGCGAGCAGGGCCAGGTCGAGTTGCAGCACTTCCCGGGTCTGCTCGTAGCCGCTGAGGAAGCGGGTGGGCAGCATGCGCGAGTGGCTGCCGTAGTGCATGATCACCTCCTCCCGCTGGCTGATGTTGGCCCGGCGGGCGGCCTTGATGGCGGCGTCGAGGCGGGAGGGAGACTGGTAGTCGAACCATTCCAGCTGGCGCCCGACCAGTTGATTACTGTGCACGTCGAAGTACCGTCGCCGCCACTTGGGCCGGCCCTTGCGCAGCCAGCGCCAGAGGGTGGCGCGCAGATCCTCCTTGAAGATCTCCCGCAGGGCGTAGAGCAGGGCCAGGACGAAGATCACCATCAGCGAGATGCCGCCCAGGGTTTCGCGCACCTCATAGGCGGCGAGCGATACCGAGGTCATCACCACGGCGGTGACCGCGGCCTTGAGCAGCTTCTGCTCGCCGCCGCCCAGCTCCCGGGTCTGCTCCTTGAGGGTCACCGGGTATTCGATCAGCCTTCGCAGCAACCGCATCTTGTTGGACAGGCGCGACAGCGCCTCGCTGTCGTGGCTGGCATTGTACTGCCGGGCGTCCCGGTGGCGCCGCTCGGCGCCGCAGGCATCCAGCAGGCGGGGCTTGAGCAGCTTGTAGTCGTCGTTGCGGGGCAGGTGGGCCACCAGCGACAGCAGCCGCTGCTCGGTGAACCAGGACAGGTAGTTGTCGATGTTGGCGTAATACTTGAGCAGGCTCTCGTCCGCCGGCACGTTGCGCCGCAGCCGCCGCAGTATGTCTTCGGCCAGGGCGATGACCTCCTCCACCTCTTCCCGGCCGGCCGCGTCCTTGCCGTTGCGCAGCTCGTGGCAGGACTGCTCCAGACCCACCACGTACTGGTAGGCGTAGAGGCTGAGGCTGAGCCGGTACTGCTCGGCGGTGAGCCTGCCCCGGCGGGCCAGGCGGCTGTGCACCAGGGGCAGGTGCTGGCGATCGCTGAAGTAGGTGCGCTTGACGTGGATGGCGCCGTGATAGAACTCCTCTTCCGGCACCACATGGCTGTTGAGCCCGAGCTCGCCGGGAATGAAGAGGTAGAGATCCAGCCTGTGCTCGGTGGCCTCCCGCAGGATGCGGGAAATCTTCAGGGAAAAGCCGTCTTTGCGCTCAACGGTGATCACGGGGCTACCAGAAAGGCGAGTAATGACAAGATGTTAACTTATTTTGACGAGGCTTGCCCGGGCCGTGCCGGACGGCCCGGGCGGGACATCAGTCCAGCCGGCTGCCGCAGCCGCGGTATGGCTGGCCGTCGAGGGTGACCAGCACCCGGTAGGGGAATGCCTCGCCGCTCATGTCGTCCTGGCAGTCTTCCTGGCTGACGCTGACCTCGATCCGGTGGTCGGCGCTGGCCGCCCGGTAGCCGGCGTCGTTCGGCAGGGCTTCGGGTGTCGGCAGCAGCAGCTGGTTCTCGCCGTAGTTGTAGCTGAAGCGGATCTGCTGGCCGGCGCTCACTTCCAGCAGCCAGCCGGGCTCGTTGCCGGTGGCCCGCAGGGTCACGCCGCGCAGGCGGGCGTCTTCGCGCAGGCCGGCGGCCCTGTCCTCGAGGCAATCCGGGTAGCTCCGCCCGCCCACTTCCAGCAGCGCGGTGTCGCCCTTGTTCCACACCCGCGCCTGCTCGTTCTCGAAGCGGGCACCGCTGGCGGAAACGACCTGGGGCAGCTCCTGGTAGGGCAGTTCGAAGCTGTCCGGCAGCCAGAGGCCGAGCCGGCCGTCATGGTACTGGACCACGAACTCGAAGGGTTCGCCCTGTGCCGGGGTGCAGCGGTACACCATGGTGGCGGGGCCGGCCGGGGGCGCTTCCACCCGTTCCAGGCGGAGCTCGATGTTGTCGTCCGGCTGGTCCTGGGTCAGCACGCCGTGGTGCTCGGTGGTGGTCCACAGCAGGGTGCCGCCGGCATCGCGGATCTCGCCGCGCACCGCGTAGCGGTGGGCCTCGTCGATGGCGGCGGCATCGTATTCCAGGCGGAAGGGCAGCGGCACCTGTTTGCCTTCGGTGGCGAAGCTCTGCTCCGCCAGGGTCTCGGCGGGGGCGTCGGCCAGGCTGACGTCCTGCAGCATGACGGTGACCCGGGCATCGTCCGGCAGGGCGATGCGCGGCAGATAGACGAGGTTGCCGGAGAGGCTGGCCGTGTCGGCCTGGGGATCGGTGGCCTGCTCTTCCGAGCAGCCGGTCAGGGCGAGGGCAAACAACAGCGCCAGGGGCGCCAGGCGTAAGGTGTACATATGGTGTTCCCGTGTTGAAAAAGGACGCTCCTGCCGGACCATGACGGTGGGCGGGCTCCTTCCCTGGGCGTCGCGTATCTGTTTGACCGTTAAAATCTAGTCCCAAACCGGCCCCCTTGTCCATGGCGGCGGGGGCCGCTTTCACCGGGAAGAGGCCGGGGGAGGATCGCCACCGCCAGCTTCTGACCCGCAACGCCTACAGCCGCTGGCGCCGCTCGCTCAGGTAGCGCATCCGGTACAGCCGCCAGTCGCCGCCGGCCCGGTGACACAGGCCGTAGCGGAAGCTGGCCGGCAGGGCGGGCCAGTCGTAGCGCAGATCGCTGAACCAGACACAGCGTTCGGCCTCATGCCGTTCCAGCCGGTACAGGTAGGGATAGCGGGCGAAGTCGCGAAAGGGCCGCAACGCCGGGTGCCGCCAGGCCTGCGCCACCTCCGCCTGCCAGTCCGGGTCGGCGCTGCTCGGGCCATAGGGCTGCCAGCGGGCTCCGGGTCCGGCCTGGTAGCCCTGTTGCCAGCCGGGGTAGCCGAGCCGGGAGGAGACCAGGACGGCGACGGGATCCGGCGCCAGCCGCAGGTAGAGCGACCGTTGCCGGTGGGGGTCGATCAACTGCCAGTACAGGGGGGAAAAGGGCTGGGGAATGGCCACGGGCGCGCCGCCCTGGTAGAGGGCCAGTTGCTTGAGTCCGAACAGCAGGCCCAGGTAGGCGAGTGGCGGCAGCAGGACGACTCGCCGCCCCGGCCGCCGGTACAGCACCGCCAGGCAAAGGCCCAGCAGCAGGGTGAAGTAGCCGTCGATCACGAACAGCAGGTCGGCGCTGAAGCGGACCGCGCTCAGGGGGGAGAGCAACTGGGTGCCGTAACCGGTGAGGGCATCGAGCAGGTCGTGGGAGAGGATGCCGATAAACAGGAGCAGGAACAGCTCGCGGCACCGGGCACGCAGGGCCGGGTGCAGCCGCAGCACCAGGGCCAGCAGGCCGGCCCAGAGCGGCGCCAGCAGCAGGGAGTGGGTCGGCCCCTGGTGCCAGTAGGCGAGGAACTCCAGCGGCCACCGGGGGAAGAGCGCGTAGTCGATGTCGGGGAAGAGGCCGCCCAGGGCGCCCACTCCCAGCCGCTGGCCAGGGCCCAGGGGGCAGCGACGCGGTGAGGGCAGTTGTGCCAGGGTGGCGCCGAGCAGGGCGTGGGTCAGGCCGTCCATGGCCGCTCAGCACCGGGGGCAGAGCCGGGTAAACCGTTCGAGCAGGCCGCGCAGCAGGGTGCGGGTGGTGTTGAGGTTGTCGCTGCCGTCCACCAGGAAGCTGGCGACGGCGGTGAGGTAGATGGAGGTGAGGGTGAGCTCCCCCAGGATGCGGCCGAGGCCGGTCGGCCGCCACTGGGCGGCCTCGATGAACCACTGCACGGTGCGGCTGACCCGGGTGATGCCGTGGGCCTGCAGGTGGAAGTGGCCCGGCTCCAGCTTGTAGGCCAGCATGTCCCTTACCAGCGGCCGGTAGGGCGCCAGGTAGTCCAGCCAGGCCATGATGCGGATCAGCAACCGCTCCGCCAGGGCTTCGTCCTCGTCCGGGGGCAGGCCCAGCATGGCGGCGTCGGCCCGGTCGAACAGGGCCTCGGCCAGGTCGTCCTTGGAGCGGAAATGGCGGGCGATCTCGGCCAGGCTCAGTTCCCTGGCGTCGGCCAGCGCCTGCAGGCTGAAGGCTTCCCAGGAGCCGTGCAGGGCGAGGTGCAGGGCGGCGTCGAGAATGGCGTCGTGCTCGGCGGAAAAGGTCGACATGGGCGTGTCCGCGTTAGGGTGGCAACTGCCTACAGTATAGCCGCCCGGCACGTCCTCTTTGGGAGGACAACGGAGCGGCCGATGGGGCTCAGGGCAGGGCGGCCTGCGGATCCAGGTTGAGCTCCCGCACCTCGGCGGTGGCCAGGGGCTTGAGCTCCCGGTGGCGGCCCAGGGGCAGCCCCTGGGCCAGGCTCAGCAGGATTTGCAGGGTATCGCCGTGGCTCACCAGCAGCAGGGTCTGGTCCCGGTGTTGCTGCTCCAGCTGCGCGATCAGCCGCCAGCCGCGTTCGGCCACCTGGTTCAGGCTTTCGACCCCGGCGTAATGGTGATCCGGGCTCAGCTCGTCCTGCTGCCACACGTCCGGGTAGCGCAGGTCCGGGCCGCCGTCCAGCGCGCCGAAGAAGCGCTCGCGCAGGGCGGCGTCCTCGTTCAGGGGACAGAGGAAGCGGGCGGCGGCCAACTCGGCGGTTTCCCGGGCGCGGGCGAAGGGCGAGCTGAGGATGCGATCCGGCCGGGGAAAGGGCCAGTTCGCCAGGGTGCAGGCCACCTGTTGCCGACCCTGGGGGGAGAGGCCGTAGCCGGCCTCGCCCTGCCTGGGATGGCTGATGATGAGATGGGCCTGGTTGGCCAGGCTGTGGCCGTGGCGCAGCACCAGATAGCGATTGTTCAGGGTCATTACAGCAACCTCTTGCGAATCTGTACCACCAGCCATTCGGCCAGCAGCACCACCACCAGTATGCTCACCAGTACCGTTGCCACTCGTTCCCACATGAACAGGTTCATGGCGTCGCTCAGCACCACCCCTATGCCGCCGGCGCCCACCAGCCCCAGCACCGCCGACTCGCGCACGTTAATGTCCCAGCGGAACAGCACTATGCTGAAGAAGGCCGGCATCACCTGGGGCCAGTAGCCCTTGAGCAGCACGCTGGCGGTGGAGGCGCCGGTGGCGCGCAGCGCCTCGATGGAGCCCATGTTGATCTCCTCGATGGCCTCGGCCAGCAGCTTGCCGACGAAGCCCACCGAGCGCAGGGCCACCGCCAGCACCCCGGCGATCACCCCAGGGCCGAACACCGCCACGAACAGCAGCGCCCATACCAGGGAGTTGACCGAGCGGGAAGAGACCAGGAAGAAGCGGGCCAGCCAGTTCAGCCAGGGCGAGGCCACCACGTTGCGGGCGTTGAGCAGCGCCAGCGGCACCGCCAGCAGCAGGCACAGCAGGGTGCCCAGGGTGGCGATGTGCAGGGTCTCCATCAGGGCCGCATGGATGGTGGTCGGGTAGGCGGCCCATTCCAGCGGCCACATGCGGGCGAACATGTCCGCCATCTGGGCCGGGGCGTCGAACAGGAACTCGGGGATCACCTCCACGGTGCGCACCGACACCAGGAAGGCGGCCACCACCACCAGGTAGACCAGATAGCGGCTAAGGCGCTGCAGCGGGGTGAAGCGCTGCCAGTGACGTTGGGACTGGGACATGGGCGATTGCTCCATCGACGGGGTGTGGCTGCTCATTGGAAGATCCTCCGAACCGCGTTGGACAGGGCCTCGCCCACCAGGATCAGGGCGATGATGGTGAGCAGGATGGCGGTGACGAAGTCGTAGTCGAAGCGCTGGAAGGCGGCGAACAGGGTGCCGCCCAGGCCGCCGGCGCCGACCAGGCCGACCATGGTGGAGTTGCGCAGGTTGGAGTCGAGCTGGTAAGTGGAAAAGCCGATAAAGCGGGAAAACACCTGGGGCAGTACCGCGAACAGGATGACGCTGACGAAGCCGGCGCCGGTGGCGCGGATGGCTTCCACCTGTTTGAGCGAGATCTCCTCTATGGCCTCGGCGAACAGCTTGGCGATAAAGCCCACCGAGGCCACCACCAGGGTGAGGATGCCGGCCAGGGCGCCGAAACCCACCGCCTTGACGAAGAGGATGGCGATGATCACCGGGTGGAAGGTGCGGCACACGGCGATCAGTATCCGTGCCGGCGAGCTTACCAGGGCGGGCATCAGGTTGCGGGCGGCGAACAGGCCCACGAACAGGGAAATGAAGATGCCGGCCACGCTGGCGATCACCGCGATTTGCAGGCTTTCGAGCAGATCGTGCAGCAGGATTTCCCAGCGGTCGAAGTTGGGCGGGAACATGCGGCCCAGCAGGCGGCTGCCGTGGCCCAGCCCCTCGAGGAAACGGGCCCAGTTGAGATCCATGGCGCCGACACCGTACACCACGTAGGCGGCCAGGGCCAGCCAGCCGAAGCGGAGGGCCCAGCTTTGCCGGAAGGGGTTGGATCGGGTTACACCAGCCATGATTCCCCCCCGTAGATCTGCTTGAGATGGGCGTCGGTGATACCGGCGGGATCGCCGTCGTACACCACCTGGCCGCCGCTCATGCCGATCATGCGCCGGGCGAAGCGCTGGGCCAGCTTGACGTCGTGGATATTGACCAGGGTGGGAATGCCCTGGCTGGCGGCCAGGGTGTCCATCAGCTCCATGATCTCCACCGCCGTCTTGGGATCGAGCGACGAGGTGGGCTCGTCCGCCAGCAGGATATAGGGGGCCTGCATCAGGGCGCGGGCGATGCCCACCCGCTGGCGCTGGCCGCCGGACAGGCTGTCGGCCCGCTGCATGGCGAAGTCGGCCAGGCCCACTTGCTCCAGCAGCTCGAAGGCCCGCGCCAGATCCTCCCGGGCGAAGTTTCTGCGCCAGGCCTGCCAGGCGCTCATGTAGCCGAGTCGGCCGGTGAGCACGTTTTCCAGTACCGTCAGCCGCTCCACCAGGTTGTATTCCTGGAACACCATGCCGATATGGCGGCGCAGCCGGCGCAGCTCCTTGCCCCTAGCTGCCGCCAGATCCGCCTGCCGGAACAGGATCTGGCCCTGGCTCGGGGTGATCAGCCGGTTGATGCAGCGCAGCAGGGTGCTCTTGCCGGTGCCGGAGGGACCTATGATGGCGATGATGCCGGGTTCGGTGATGTCGATGTCGATCTGGCGCAGTATCGGCTTGCCCGGGGTGTAGGCGTGGCTGAGCTGCTTGATCTGCAGATAGGAGGTGGTCATCGCGTTCTTCCTTGCTGATTATCGGGTTGTTCGGGCAATGGCTGTCCGCAGGCTGTGCCCGCAGGCACAGCCGTGGTAACGCCGTTATGGGTTAAACGGGATGGCGGTTACTGTTGGGCCTGTTGCGCCAGGGCTTCGGCCCGTTGCTTGGCGGCTTCGGCGGCTTCCTTCTCCGCCAGTTGCTGCAGGCCGTTCTTGGTGTAGGCGGTGCCGGTGGCGTGGGCGATGTCGCGGATGATCTGCCAGTCTTCCTTGTAGGTGATGGGGTAGAAGCGATCGGCGCCGCCGAAGGTCTCCTGCATCTCGGCCGGGAAGCGGTAGCTGTCGAAGGCGTCCTTGATCCTGGCCACCAGATCCGGGTGCAGATCGTGGGCATAGCCGAAGGCGGAGGTGGGGAAACGGGCGCTGGTGTAGATGGTGCGGAAGTCCTCGCCCTTGACCCGGCCGGCCTCGACCATGCGGTCGTAGACGTCGGAGGCCACGGGGGCGGCGTCGTAGTCGCCGGACAGCACGCCCATTACCGACTGGTCGTGTTTGCCGGAATAGACCACCTTGTAGTCTTCGTCCGGGGTCAGGCCGATCAGCGGGAACAGGGCGCGGGGCGCCAGGTTGCCGGAGTTGGAGGACACGGCGGTGTGGGCCACTGTCTTGCCTTTCACGTCGTCCATGGTCTGGATGTCGCTGTCGGCGCGTACCAGCATCACCAGGTTGTAGCCCTGGAAGGCTTCCTCGGTGCCCTTGACGGCGATGGGCACATAGCCGGCCAGGTTGACCGCGTAGCCGGTGGGGCCGGTGGAGAAGCCGGCGATATGCAGCCGGCCGGAGCGCATGGCCTCGACCTGGGCCGAGTTGGAGTGCACCGAGTAGTAGATCACCTTCTTGCCGGTTTTTTCCGCCAGGTAGTTCTGGAAGTCGGCGAAGGCATCGCGGTAGACGGCGGGATCCTCCACCGGGGTATAGGTGAACACCAGGGTGCCCGGATCCTTCCACTGCTTGGGATCGGCGGGGGTGTCGGCCACCATGTCGCCGTTGCTGTCGCAGTACATGTCGTCGAGCACGCCGCGGGGGCAGTCCTGGGCCTGGGCGGCGACGCCGAAGCCGAGCAGGGCGGAGGCCAGCAGGCCGGTGAGCAGGTTTTTGGTCATGGTTTTCGTCCTTATCTTGTCGATTATTCCGTATGGGCGGTGCCCGGTGTTGCCCTTTCCTTAAGGCAATATGGGTGCCAATGTTTTTAATCTTTTATTTTCAATGAATTAACTTTTCATTTTTGGTTTGATAACCGGCTTTGGGACATCCCTGTCCCGCCGGTTTTGTTAAAAAGGGACAGGGCTGTCCCTTGCCGCGACCGGGATCCCGCTACGAGTCGCGGCCATCAATCCCCGTCACCTCCGCGAAGGCGGAGGTCCATGTCAGACGGCACTGGGCTCCCGCCTTCGCGGGAGTGACAGACAACGCAGCCCCCCAATGCCGTGGCAGGCGAGTTGTCAATCGTGTGATGGACAACAACTATCACAGGGGTCACTTCGCCTGCCGTTCCAAAAAGGCGACGGCCCTGTCGGGGAAGTCGGTAAAGACCCCGTCCACCCTGGCCTGGTTGTAGAAGACGTCGAGCAACTGCTCGAAGTTTTCGGCGTAGGCGGGCAGCCGGCCTTGGTCCAGGCGCAGGGTGTAGGGATGTACTTCCAGACCGGCTTCCCGGGCCCGGGCCGCCAGGCCGGTCAGCTCGATGTTGCCGGGGGTGGAGCCGTCGGCCACCACCATCGGCATCCAGGGGCCGATACCGTCCGCGTGGCGGGCCAGGGTGGCCATGGCGTCGGGCTTGAACAGCCAGTCGTAGTCATAGGGGATCCACTGGCCCTGGTCGTCCTGCTCGAAGGTTTCGTTCCAGTCGGTATGGGCCAGCAGCATCACCAGCTTGATGTCCATGCCGTATTCCGGCAGCAACTGCTCCTTGATGCGCTTGAGTTCGTTGTAGTCGAAGGTCTGCAGGTAGACCTTGCTGTCCCGCCCGGTGTAGCCGTAGCGCTTGAGCACCTCCAGGGTGGCGCGGGCGATGTCCTTGCCGTGCTGGTGGTGCAGCCAGGGCGCCTTGATCTCCGGGTAGATGCCGATGTCGTAGCCGAGGCTCTTGTTGAGGCCCTGGATCAGCTCGATTTCCTCCTCGAAGGTGGGAATGCGAAAGCTGGACTGCCACAGGGGGAAACGCCCGGGATAGACGGCGCTCTGTTTGCCGTCTTCGTCCTGGTTGAACACCTCGGTGGCCTGCAGCTGACGGATCTCGTCCAGGGTGAAGTCGATGGCGTAGTAGCGGCCGTCTTCCCGGGCGCGGCCGGGGAAGCGTTCGGCCACGTCGCTGACCCGGTCCAGGTAGTGATCGTGCAGTACCACCAGGCGATCATCCTTGGTCATCACCAGGTCCTGCTCCAGGTAATGGGGCTTCATGGCGTAGGCCAGGGCCTTGGCCGCCAGGGTATGCTCCGGCAGGTAGCCGGAGGCGCCCCGGTGGGCCACGACGATCTGCTCGGCCTGCAGCCAGGGGGAGCACAGCAGGGTGGTGGCCAGCAGGCCGCTCAGCAGGGGTTTGGTCATGAGGTCAGTCCTTCATCGTTGATTGAGTCCATAGGTGAATGCCCGTTTGGGCCCACTCCCTATGGCAAAATCGATGCCACGATTTTTTCTTTTTATATTTCATTATGTTATTAAATCGTGATGACAGGCGAGGAGGACTTTGGGACAGGGTTGTCCCAAAGTCCGGGGAGGCTCAGCCGCGGTAGTCCCATTTGTCCAACTGGTACTTCTTCATTTTGCGGTAAAGGGTCTTGCGGGTCAGGTTGAGGTGTTCGGCCGCCTTGTTGATCTGGCCCTGGTGGCGGCGCAGGCTGTCCATGATCAGCCGGCGCTCGTAGCCTTCGAGCTGTTGTTCGAAGTCGGCGTCGCCGTCACCGTCGGAGGTCGGCTCGGGCTGGTCCAGGTTCAGCCCTTCGCCGGCCACCCCCAGCACGAAGCGCTCGGCCACGTTGCGCAGCTCGCGCACGTTGCCGGGCCAGTCGTGTTGCTCCAGGCGGGCGAGCTGGCTGGGCCTGAGGCCGGGCAGGGGCCGCTGGTATTTGTCCGCCGCCTGCCGGGTGTGGAACCGGAACAGCTCGGCCAGATCCTCCTTGCGTTCGCGCAGCGGCGGCAGGTGCAGGCAGGCCACGTTGAGCCGGTAGTAAAGGTCGGCGCGAAAGCGGCCCTGTTCGCTGAGTTCGGCCAGATCCGCCTTGCTGGCGGCGATCACCGTGATCCGTACCGGTATGGGTGTGGTGCCGCCGACCCGCTCTATGGTCCGCTCCTGCAGCACCCGCAGCAGGCGGATCTGCGCCGCCAGGGGCATGCTTTCGATCTCGTCCAGGAACAGGGTGCCGCCGTGGGCCACCTCTATCTTGCCGATGTGGCGGCGCTGGGCACCGGTGAAGGCCCCGGCCTCGTGGCCGAACAGCTCGCTCTCCAGCAGGTGTTCGGGCATGGCACCGCAGTTGATGGCCACGAAGCGCTGGTCCCGGCGCGGGCTGGCGTCGTGCAGGGCGCGGGCCGACACGTCCTTGCCGGTGCCGGTCTCGCCGTAGATCAGGGTATCGACCTGGGCCGCGGCCAGCACCCGGATCTGCTCCCGCAGCCGCTGCATGGGGGCCGACTGGCCGAGCAGGGTGCGGGCCAGGGGATCCTCGCCCTCGGGCAACGACTGCGGTTGCAGGCTCAGTCGGCGCTGCGCCATGGCGCTGTGCAACCGCTCCAGCAGCGCCTCGGGTTGCAGGGGTTTTTCCAGGAAGTCATAGGCGCCCTCCTTCATCGCCTGGATCGCCATGGGGATGTCGCCGTGGCCGCTCATCAGGATCACCGGCAGCTCCCTGTCCCTGGCCTGCACCCGTTGCAGCAGCTCGAGGCCGTCCAGCCCCGGCATGCGCACGTCGGTGAGCAGCACCGCCTCGCGCCCCGGCCTCAGCTCGGCCAGGGCGCGGCGGGGATCGGCGTAGGCCCGCACCCGGAAGCCCTCGAGCTCCAGCATTTCGGTCAGGCTGTCCCTGACCATGGCTTCATCGTCGATCAGCAGTATTTCCATGTTATGCCCTGTTGAAACGCAGGTTGAAGGTGGTGCCCCGGTCGGGGATGGAGCTCAGGCGGATCTGGCCACCCAGGTCCTGCATGATGTTGTAGCTGATGGCCAGGCCCAGCCCCAGGCCCTTGCCCGGGGCCTTGGTGGTGTAGTAGGGGTCGAAGATCTGCTCCAGCCGTTCGGGGGGAATGCCGCAGCCGTTGTCCTCCAGGCAGAGCTGCACCTGATCCCGGTACTGCCGCCAGTGGATGCGCACTTCGGGAGACGGCCGCCCCTCCAACGCGTCGAGGGCGTTGCCGAGCAGGTTGACCAGCACCTGCTCCAGGCGGATGGCCTCGGCCTGCACCAGGGTGTCGGCATCTCCTGCGATGCTTAGGGTCACCCCGCGCCACCGGGGCTGCAGCAGCTCGACCGCCGCTTCCACCACCGCCGCCAAGGCCACCGGCGACAGCTGGCCGTCGGCCTTGCGGGCGAAGCTGCGCAGGTGGCGGGTGATGGTACCGGCCTTGTCCAGCAACTGACGCAGTTTGCCCAGGCCCTGTTCGGCCTTGTCCGCTTCGTTGCGGGCCAGGTAGCGGCCCACCGAATGCAACTGGATGCTCATGGCGTTGAGCGGCTGGTTGATCTCGTGGGTGATGGCCACGCTGAGCTGGCCCAGGGCGGCGAGCTTGCCGGCCTGGATCAGCTCTTCCTGGGTCAGGCGCAGCTGGCGCTCGGCATGGAGCCGGTCCTCGATTTCCCGGGCCAGCCGGCGGCGGGCCTGCTCGGCCGCCAGTGCCGTCTGCTGGAAGTGGCGCAGATCCCTGGCCATGTCGGCCACTTCATCCCGGCCGCGAGTGCTGACGGGCGTGTCCAGCCGGCCGCTGGCGATGGCGCGCATGTCGTGCTGCAGCCGGATGATGCGGGCCAGCACGTTGCGGCTGACGTAGAGCCAGGAGATAGCGGCCACCAGCAGCAGGCTGAGCAGGGACAACAGCAGGGTGGCGTGGCTGGTGCGGGCCAGGGTGTGGGCCGAGCGGGCGATATCGTCGTCCACCTGGCGGTTGGCCGTCTCGCTGTAGTGGGCTATCTGGGTGGCGAGCTGACGCACGTGGCGCTGACTGTTGGCCACCAGGAACTGCTCCTGGTAACGCAGGTCCAGCTCTTCGTTCTTTAGCCGGAACAGCGGCCCTTCCCGGGACACCAGTTCCCGCAGCAGGGCCAGGGAGCGGCGTTCGTCGTCGGGCAGATCCCGGCCCAGGCCGTCCAGCTCGCCGGCCATCTGCTCCAGCCGCAGGAAGGTGTAGTCCAGCTCGTTGAAACTGGTGTCGTTGGCGATCTTTTCCGCCAGGGCGGCCAGGTAGTTGATGATGGGCAGCATGGCGGCCAGCTCCGGCGAGGGCGAGGCCGCCTGGCGGGCGAGCAGGCTGTCGCCGAGCCGGCGGTAGAGCGGGTGGATCAGCTGGCGTTGCCGCTGGCTTTCCCCGGCCAGCTGTTCCCGCCGGGCCACGGTGGCGTCGAGCAGGGCGATACTGTTGCGGATCTGGCCGGTGATCTCGATGAAGTAGCGGTTGTAATCCGGCAGGTGGCGCATCCAGTCTTCCATGCCGTTCAGCGCCAGTTCCAGCCCCTGGCGGGCCCGCTCCCGCTCCGCGCGGGACTCGGCGCTGACCAGCTGCGGCACCATGGCCACCACCTGCCGGCTCTGGTCGTTGAGGCGGGAGGCGGCATAGAGCCCCCCTATGCTGGTTTCCCGCAGCTGTTGCAGACGGGCTTCCAGCTCGCCGTTGCTGCGCCAGGAGAGCCCCGCCGCCAGTAGGGTAATGGCCGCCAGCAGCAGAAAGGCCAGCAGCAGCCGTCCGCCGATGCCGAGTCTGAATGGATGCACGGTGCCCCTGCCCCTGGATAACTGGTTCGATGTTGAATGATTGTTATAACGCCTGGGCGATGGTCGGACCAATAGCGGGGAGGGCAAAGCGGGAGCTTGCTCACGTCACCATAAAAAACCCCGCCTGGCGGCGGGGTGGAAAAGGCTAACGGAGCCTGAAAAGGGTTATTGCTGGGTGCTGCTCAGGGTCTTGCCCTGCTCGGTCCAGAACTTCTTGGCGCCGTCGTGCAGCGGGGTCACGATGCCGAGGATGCCGTCTTCCACCGTCATGGCCTCGGCGGCCTGGGACACGGAGTACATAAACTGCAGCCCTTCTTCGGAATAGATCTCCTTCAGGCTGTCGTAGACCCGGTCTTCGGACAGGTGACGGCCGGCCACCCAGAGGGCGGAGTCCTGAATGGTAACCACGTCGTAGTCCACGCCCGGGTAGGTGCCGGCGGGAATGGTGACGGTGGCGTAGTAGGGGTGATCATTGAACAGGGTGCCCTTCTCGGCGGCCTCGTTCACCTGCAGCAGGCGCACCTTGTTGCTGGAGGCGGCCTGGATCACCGAGGCGTTGGGGAAGCCGGCGAATACCCAGAGGGCGTCGATCTGGCGATCCCCCAGGGCGGAGGCGCCCTGGTTGTAACCGATGTACTGGGGCGTGATCTTGTCCCACAGCCCCACTCCTTCGAAGAAGCGCTGGGCGGAAGCGGCGGCGCCGGAGCCGGCCGGGCCCACGGCCACGTTCTTGCCGGCCAGCTGGGAAACGTCGGTGATGCCGGAGCCGTCCAGCACGATCAGGTGGGCCGGGGCGCCGTACAGGTAGGAGATGGCCTGGGCGTTGCGGTACTGGCGGGTGTCGTTGGTCAGCTTGCCCTGCAGGCCCAGGTACATGTCGCCGGAATAGACGATGCCGAAGTCGGCGTCACGGGAGTTGACCCGGCGCAGGTTTTCCACCGAGCCGGCGGACGCCATGTTGGATACTTCCACTCCTTCCATGGTGCGCGACAGCCGGGTGGCGATGCCGTTGGAGAAGTACTGGAAGGTGCCGCCATCCGGGCCGCCGGAGAAGGCCAGGCGCTCGGTCTGGGCCTGGGCCGCGGCGTTCATGCCGAAGGTGGCCACGGCGGCCAGGGTCAGGGAGGCCAGCGCCTTGGAGGGTTTGAACAGTTGCTTCAACATCATGGTTGTTTCCTCTTTGTTATGGTTTCTCGGGATCTTCCTGCGAGAAGGGGGAGCGGGCCTCTCAGCCGCGCTCGGGTACGGTTAATACGGGAATCGTGGACCTGCGGATCAGCCGCTCGGTGGTGGAGCCGACCAGCAGCTTTTCCACCCCGCTGCGGCCGTGGGTGCCCATCACGATGAGGTCGGCGCCGAGGGCCGTGGCCTGGGCCAGGATCTCCTCGGCGGCCGGACCCAGCACCACGTCCGTGGTCAGCTCGCCTTCGAAATCGGCGAAGAAGCGCTGCACGAAGTCGTGCATGTCGGCCATCGCCTGGGTCTTGACCTCCCGGGCGAACTCCTCCATCAGGCCGACGGGAATACCGCGCCAGTGCCGGTCCTGCAGCTCGGTGATCACGTGCAGCAGGTGCAGGCGGGCACCGTGTAGCCCGGTCAGCTGGCCGGCCAGCTCGGCGGCGTGGGCCGAGCCTTGGGAGAAGTCGGTGGCGTAAACGATCAGATTAATCTGGGCCATGGTGGCCTCCTCAGCTGATATTGGAGTGGTTGACCTTGACCGCTGGGGCGGTGCTGCCTTCCCGCTGCAGCCACCACACCAGGGCGATCACCGCCAGGCCGGCGATATCGGAGAGGAAGGTCGGCCAGTACAGCAGCAGGGTGCCCGCGCCCAGCAGCAGCCATTCATACAGCTTGGTCCTGCGGCGCAGGTAGCCCATGGAGAAGGCGCCGAAGGCGATGGTGCCCAGGGTGGCGGAGACGAAGGCGGTGATGATCTCCAGGGTGGTGCCGTCGAGCAGCATGGCCGGCACATAGGCGAACAGCAGCGGCATCACGTACAGCATCTTGGCGAACTTGAACGAGGTCCAGCCGGTCTTCCAGGGGTCCGAGCCGGCGATGGCGGCGCCCGCATAGGCGGCCACGCACACCGGCGGGGTGATGTTGGAGTCCTGGGACAGCCAGTAGACGATCATGTGGGCGGCGATGGCCGAGACCCCGAACTCGCCCAGGGCCGGCACCGCCAGCACGGCGACGATCAGGTAGGCGGCGGTGACCGGCACGCCCATGCCCAGCACCAGGGAGGCGATGGCCACCAGCACCAGGGCCAGGAACAGGCTGTCACCGGCCATGGAGATGATGAGGTCGGAGAACTTGAGGCCCATGCCGGTGAGCGAGATGGTGCCGACGATGACGCCGATCACGCCGATGGTGGCGCCCACGATCAGGGTGTTGCGCGCGCCCACCTGGATGGCATCCCAGATCTCCCTGGGTCCCATGCGGGTTTCCTTGTTGACCCAGCTCACCGCGATGCAGGACAGGGTGGCCCAGAAGGCGGAGTTGCCGGCGGAGCGGCCGGTGAGCAGCAGCACCGTGATGATCACCAGCGGCAGGGCGTAGTACCAGCCGGCCTTGAACACCGTCTTCCAGTGGGGGATTTCCTCGCCCTGGATGCCCACCAGGCCGTGCTTCTTGGCCTCGAAGTGCACCATGCAGTACACCGCCAGGAAGTAGAGGATGGCGGGCCCGATGGACAGGATCATGATGGTGGAATAGGGGGTGCCGGTGAGTTCGGCCATCAGGAAGCCGCCCGCACCCATGATGGGGGGCAGGAACATGCCGCCGATGGAGGCGGCGGGCTCGATGGCGCCGGCCACGTGGGGCTTGAAGCCCGCCCGCTTCATCATCGGGATGGTGAAGGCGCCGGAGGACACGGTGTTGGCGATGGCGGAGCCGGACACCGAGCCGAACAGGGCGGAGGAGATCACCGCCACCTTGGCCGGGCCGCCGGTGGAGCGGCCGGCCAGGGCCAGGGGCAGGTCGATGAAGAACTTGCCGGCGCCGGACTTCTGCAGGAAGGCGCCGAAGAAGATGAACAGGATGACGTAGGTGGCCAGTACGCTGGCCATGACCCCGAACACCCCGTTGGTGGTGAGGAACAGGGCGGTGGCCAGGCGCTCGAAGCGGAAGCCCCGGTGGGCGAACAGCTCCGGCAGGTAGGGCCCGAACAGGGCGAAGGCGATCATGCCCACCCCGATCAGGGTGATGGACCAGCCCAGCACCCGGCGGCAGATCTCGAGCGACAGCAGCAGGCCGACGATGCTGATCAGCATGTCCACCTCATTCTCGGCCCCGGCCCGGTAGTTGAGTGCCTCGAACTGGCTGATCCAGTAGATGACGGTGCCGGCCACCATCAGCGCCAGTATCACATCGCTGGCGGTGGGGCTGTTGTGGTTGCGCTTGTTCAGCCACTGATCCAGCGGCAGCAGCACGGCGGCGAAGGGCAGCACCAGCCACAGGCTGTAGTGCAGCTTGTCCAGATCCTGGGCGATGGCCGTGGCCAGGCCGTCGTATTCCCAGGTTTCCCGGAACAGGGTGAGCTGCTGGTAGAAGGCGGTGGGCGAGTCGTAGATCAGGAAGCAACTGACCAACACCGACAGCAGGGCCGCGCTGATCAGCGACAGGCCGCCGTGGGCGGTGCGGCTGCCGGCGGGGTAGAGCAGGAACACCAGGACGAAGGTGATCAGGACGTACACGCCCAGGTGGTACTCGGTGCTGAGGGCGGCCACCCCGGCGCCGTAGAAGTAAATGGCGACCATGGCGGCGGCCAGGGCGGCCACCAGCCAGGCCCAGGGCCCGGTGAGCTTGCGCTCGGTCTTGGCGTCTTTTTCCATCAGCTCCTTGAGCTTCTTGCGCTCTTCGGGGCTGAGGCTGTCGAGCTGCTGTTCTTCGTTTGACATGGTTTACCTCTGTTTTTGCTCCGGCCCTGGCGGACCGGTCGGCTTTCCCTGCCACTGTTCACGTTCTGTAACCGGAAGGTGATCAGGCTGGCGTTGCTGTTAACATGTGATTTGCAAAAAAGAGACCAACTTTATGTGATTGCCCTGAAATGGTGCCATGGCGTTACATTCACACTACAAGAGCAGACATGGTGGTTAACTTTTACCCTTTCCATAGGATGAAAATGGGTGGAAATCCGCCATTTGTCGAATGATGGTGGGTGCTTTTCCCCCCATGTCACGATCGCCGCATGATTGAACCGGGAAAATATCGTTCAGATGGCAGGAAAAAAGGGAGATTAGCCGGGGAAATGGTGTCTTGGTTTGTCTGGAGACGGAGCTGGGCAAGCGCAAGGCGACTCGCTCAATGCGGTCTCGTCGGGTGAGGTGACACCATTATTCCGCAAGGCATGCATCCATGGGCGGATTTCCACCCATGGGCCCGGGAGCAAACGAAATGGTGCCGGGTATAGTAACGGGCATTATCGATCAGCCCTGCTCGGCCTTATAGTCGTTCTTGTCCAGGCCGTGCTTTTTCATCTTGTCGTACAGGGTCTTGCGCGGCAGCCGCAGACTCTCAAGGGTGTCCTTGATGGAGCCGCCGTGGCGGGCCAGCTCGGCCTGGATCAGGGTCTTTTCGAAGTGATCGACCCGGGCGGCCAGCCCCAGGGTGGTGCTGGGCTCTTCGTCGAGGATCGGCTTGTCGTCGAAGTCGAAGGTGCAGGCCTCGCCCAGCAGCACGTAGCGTTCCGCCAGGTTGCGCAGCTCGCGCACGTTGCCCGGCCAGTCGTGGCTCATCAGGCTGTGGATTCGCTCCGCGGAGAGCGGGGGAATTTCCCGCTCGTAGAGGGCGGAGGCGAGCAGGGCGAAGTGCTGGAACAGCATGGGGATGTCCTGGGCCCGGGCCCGCAGCGGCGGGATGTCGATGCGCACCACGTTCAGCCGGTAGTAGAGGTCTTCCCGGAATTCCCCGGCTTCCGCCTGCACCCGCAGGTCCGCCTTGGTGGCGGCGATGATGCGAATATCGAGCGGGATCAGGGTATTGGAGCCGAGCCGTTCGATGGCGCGCTCTTCCAGCACCCGCAGCAGCTTGATCTGCAGGCTGATGGGCATGCTCTCGATCTCGTCGAGGAAGAGGGTGCCGCCCTGGGCGTGCTCGAACTTGCCGATGCGCCGCTCCTTGGCATCGGTAAAGGCACCCTTCTCGTGGCCAAACAGTTCCGACTCGATCAGGCTCTCGGGCATGCCGCCGCAGTTGATGGCCACGAAGTTGCGCTCCCGGCGCGGGCTGTGCTCGTGGATATAGCGGGCCAGCAGATCCTTGCCGGTGCCGGTTTCGCCCATCAGCAGCACGTCGGCCGGGGTTTCCGCCACCGCCTGCACCAGCCGGCGCAGCTGCTTGATGGCCTGGGTGTTGCCGATGATGCGCGGGCCGGGGGCGCTCTGGGCCTGCAGCTCCTGGCGCAGCTGGCGGTTTTCCAGGGTCAGGGCCCGCTTCTCCTGGGCACGGTGCACCACGTCCAGCAGCAGGTCGGCGGAGAAGGGTTTTTCGATAAAGTCGTAGGCGCCGTTGCGGATGGCGCTGACCGCCATGGAGATGTCGCCGAAGCCGGTGATCAGGATCACCGGAATGTCCGCGTCCACCTGCCGGACCTGCTGCAGCAGCTCCAGCCCGGTCATGCCCGGCATGTTGATGTCGGTGATCAGCACCCCGGCAAAATCCCGGTCGATCAGGGCCAGGGCCTGCCCGGCATTGGCCAGGGCGATGACTTGGTAGTCTTCCAGCTCCAGGGTCTGGCCGGCCGACAGCCGGACATGGGGATCGTCGTCCACCAGGATGACGGTGTGTTCGCTGTTCATCGGGGCTCCTGTTCGTGCTCTCGGGTCCGTTTCAGGGTCAGGGTGAAGAGGGCGCCGCCGTCGGGGTGGTTGCGTGCTTCCAGCCGGCCGCCCAGGCTCTGGACGATGCGGTGGGAGATGGACAGCCCCAGCCCCAGGCCGGCGGACTTGGTGGTGTAGAACGGCTCGAAGATGTGTTCCAGGGTGTGCTCCGCCAGGCCGGGGCCACGATCCCGCAGGGTCAGCTGCACCTCCTCGTCGGTGGCGCTCAGGCCCACCTCGATGCGGGGGGACGGCTGACCGGCCATGGCCTGCAGGGCGTTGCTGATCAGGTTCACCAGCACCTGCTCCAGCCGGCCGATATCGCCGCACACCCAGACCCGCTCCAGATCCCGGGGCCAGTCGATGCGGGCGCCCTGCTGCTCCAACTGGCTGCCCATGATCACCATGACTCCCTGGCGCAGGTGCTGCAGGTTGACGCTCTGTCTGAGATCGCCGTTCTGGCGGGCGAATTCCCGTAGCGGCTGCAGTATGGTGGCCATGCGCCCGGCCAGGCCGGCGATCTCCTCCAGGTTGGTGGCTACCGACCCGGCCTTGCCCCGCTCCAGCAGCTTGCGACCGTTGTCCGCATAGTGACGGATGGCGGTGAGCGGCTGGCTCAGCTCATGGTTGATGCCGGCGGAAAGCTGCCCCAGCACCGCCAGCTTCGCGGTCTGGATCAGCTGGTTCTGGGTCTGGTGGTGCTGCTCCATCTCCTGCTGCAGCCGCCGGTTGGCTTCGGTCAGCTCGCGAGTGCGCTGTTCGACCCGCAGCTCCAGGGCCCCGTGGGCCCGTTGCAGTTCGGCCTCGTAGCGTTTCTTCAGTCGGTGCCGGGCCACCAGGAACAGCGCCAGGGCGGCGACCACCAGGTAGAAGGTGAGCCCCACCGCCAGGGTGCGGAAAACGCTGGCCTCCAGCGGGCGCAGGCTGGCCAGCACCGCCACCCTCATGCCCGCCTCGGGCAGCAGCCGGCTGACCAGCAGGTAGTGGCCGGTCGGCCGTGGATCCAGGCCATCGGACTGGGGCGGCTGATCGATCAGGGTGAGCAGCAGGTCGCCCTGGTCCGAGGCCTCCCGCCGCACTATGTCGAGGGGCAGCAGGGGCGCGCTGCCGTAGCGCTGGCTGACTCTGATGCGGGCGACATCCTCCTCGGACAGCAGGCCGGTCAGCGCCGGTGGCCGGCCTGCTGCCAGGGCCGGCACCGGGCGCAGGGTGTGGTTGCCGTACTGGCGGCTGGCCAGGATCTGTTCGGGCTCCGGCAACTGGCCCAGGGTGCGGAAGCGCCAGTGGGCGCGGGTGGAGATGAAGATGACCCCGTCCTCGTCCATCACCAGTATGTCCTGCAGCGGGTCGCTCCAGTCTTCCTCCACGTCTTCCAGGTCCACCTTGACCACGGTCACCCCGATGATCTCTTCGCCCTGCATCACCGGGTGGGAGAAGAAGTAACCCCGCACCCGGGAGGTGTTGCCCAGGGCGAAATAACGGCCGGGTCCGCCTTCCATCGCCTGCTGGAAGTAGGGACGGAAGCTGTAGTCGTTGCCGGTGAAGGGACGGGGCTGGTCCCAGTTGCTGGCGGCCAGGGTGATGCCGTTGGTGGCGATCAGGTAACTGTCGGTGGCGCCCATGGTGTTGTTGACCCAGGCCAGGTAACGATTGGCCTGGTCGGTTTTGTGCGGATTGTCCGGATCCTGCAGCAGGGCGATCAGCTGCTGCTGGCTGGCCAGCAGCCGGGGCAAATCCTTGTGCCGGTCGAGCTGGTGCTGCAGGCTCAGGATATAGCGGTTGAGGTTGGCGTCGGCCTGCTCACGGATCTGGGCCATGGCCTGCTGGCGGGCGGTGTTGTACAGCAGGTGGGCGAGCAGGGCCATGCCCAGCAAGAGCAGCAGTAGCAACAGGTTTCGCCTGCCGGTGCCGGCAGCGGAGAGGGTGGCATAGGTTCGTTTCATTCCCGACCATTATGCGCCCAGGGAAGACGGATGGGAATCCGTCCCGTGGCCGGACTTGAGTCGGGGCCGCCATTGGGGCGACAATGGCCTTTTCCCCGGGAACCGTACCCATGGCATTTCGCATCCGCTACCACTACCGCAAGCAACAGAAAGAAATCGGCTACGCCAACGACAAGCATCACAGCCTCTACGACGCCATCGCCGCGGCCGAAGGACTCAACCTGGCCGAATTCCACCGCATGGAAGCCCAGCTCGCCAATATCAGCCGCAACGACAAGAAGACCCTGAAGGAATTTCGCGAGGAATACTTCCGCAAGCTCGGCTTCAGCCAGGTCACCATTTTCCGCGAAGAATAAAGGCCAGCCGCGGGCTACACTATTTGGCCCATTTGGCCTTGATATCCCGGGGGGCCTGCTCCAGGGCGTGCAGCAGCGCCTCGGGGCTGTCCGCCACCAGCAGCAGGCGGCGGTAGTCCGGGTGCACGAAGCCCTGGGCGATGGCGTGATCCACGAAGGTCAGCAGGGGATCGTAAAAACCGTCGATATTGAGCAGTCCCACGGGTTTCTGGTGGAAGCCGAGTTGGGCCCAGGTCAGGGCCTCGAACAATTCCTCGAAGGTGCCGAAGCCGCCGGGCAGGGCGACAAAGGCGTCCGCCAGCTCGGCCATACGCGCCTTGCGGCTGTGCATGTCCGGCACCACTTCCAGGCTGGTCAGGCCGGGATGACCCAGCTCGGCGTCGACCAGGCTCTCGGGGATGACCCCGTGCACCCGCCCCTTGGCCGCCAGGGCGGCATCGGCCACCGTGCCCATCAGGCCGACGGCGCCGCCGCCGTAGACCAGGGCGAGATCCCGGTCGGCCAGCAGGGCACCCAGGGCTTCGGCCTGCTGTCGGTAGAGGGGGCTGCTCCCCTGGCTGGAGCCGCAATATACACATACTGAAGAAAGGCGCATCTTGTTGTTCCCGTGGTTGTTTGAACCTTGTTGTTATACCGCCGGCCGGCAAGGGCTGGCCTCGCGGGCGCAACATTATACAAAACAAGATGTTATTAAACAGCTCGGGGCGGCTCCCTTTTCCTGCCGGGACGGAAAGCGCGTGGACAGTGCCGAATGGCTTTGCCATTATAGGCGGGGATAAAAACAGCTAACGGACTATCTGTGGATCAAATTCAGACCTTTTTCGGCTATCACCAGGCCTTGATGCGGCTGCAGCAAGGCCGGGACTTCGGCGGACGGGACAAGCGTGGCAAACTGGAAGCCCTGAGCGCCCTCTGCGGCGAGTTGCTCGGCGTGGACGAGGTCAGTGTCTGGACCACCTGTATCAGCGGCAACAGCCTGAACCGGGTCTTGTCCTATCGTCGGGGAGGAGGGCTCGACAGCAGCCCCCGCAACCTGAGCCGGGAGCAGCTGGGCGACTATTTTTCCGCCCTGTCCGCCGCCGAAATCATCAGCGTCGAGGAGGTCTCCTCGGATCCGCGTACCCGCAGCTTCAGTCACTGTGAGGCGGACGGCGGTGGCGTCGCCTCCCTGCTGGATGCGCCCATCTTCGACGGTTGCCGGCTCGGTGGCGTGATCTCCCTGGCGGCCGGGCAGCGGCGTCGCTGGAGCCTGGCCGACATCGCCTTCGTCACCGCCATCGCCGACAGCATCAGCCTGATCAACTCCCACGAGGCCTGGCTGAACAGCCGCAAAGAGCTCGATTATGTGACCCACCATGACGACTTCACCGGTCTGTTGAACCAGCGTGCCCTGCGCAACCATATCAAGCGGCTGATCGAGCAGGGCGGTAAGGTCTTTCCCGAGCCTTTCGCCCTGCTGTGGATCGATATCGACCGGCTCAATGCCATCAACAACGGCATGGGGCTGCACGTGGGCAACGAGGTGGTGAGCGAGATCGCGGCCCGGCTGCGGGGCATGCTGCTGCCGGGCAAGGAACTGGTGGCGCGGGTGGGGGGAGACGAGTTCGCCATGCTGTACCGCTTCCCCAAGGACGTGGGCACCATGCACGAGGCGGTGGATGCCATCCTGGACACCATCGCCCATCCCATCCGGGTGGGCGAACAGAAGATCCAGGTCAGCGCCAGCATCGGCATTTCCTTCTTTCCCTACGACGGGGACGATACCGCCACCCTGATCCGCCACAGCGAATCGGCCATGTACCATGCCAAGGCCAGTGGCCGGCGCCAGGCCCAGTATTTCAACCAGGATATTTCCGCCTCGGCCAAGGCCCGCTTCCTGCTGGAAGGACAGTTGGCCGAGGCCATCGCCAACGACGGCCTGAGCGTGCTCTACCAGCCGATAATGGCCAACGACGGCCGGCGCCTGGTGGGGGCCGAAGCCCTGGTACGCTGGCGGCACGAGAGTCTGGGCTTTATGTCGCCGGCGGAGTTCCTGCCCCTGGCCTACGAGGCGGGCCTCATTGCGGCACTGGATCAGTGGGTGCTGGAACGGGTATGCAGGGACATTCAGGAGTCCCGTCGGCTTGAGGCGGCGTTGCCGCCGGTGGCGGTCAACCTGTCGGCGGATGCCATCATGGATCCCTCCCTGCCCGACAGGGTCTGGGATATGCTCGAACGATACCAGGTGATGGGGGAACAACTGGAGCTGGAGGTGATCGAGGACGCCATCAAGGGCGACTCCAAGGTCCTGCGCCAGACCCTGGAAGAGCTGGTGCGCATGGGTATCAAGCTGTCCATCGACGACTTCGGTACCGGTTACTCCTCGTTGTTCCGGCTCAAGAGCCTGCCCTTTACCAAGCTGAAAATCGATCGCTCCTTCATCAACGACCTGCCCCGGGATGTGGACGACTGCGCCATCACCCTGTCCATCCTCGGCCTGGCCCGGGGGCTGGGGCTGGAGGTGGTGGCCGAAGGGGTGGAGAACCGGGAGCAGGAAGCCTGGCTGCAGGAGCAGGGCTGCGATTACCTGCAGGGGTTCAAATACCACCGGCCGATGAGTATCGAACGACTGCGTGAGCTGCTGGTTCCGGCCTGAGAATGGGGACGGTGGCGGGAAAAATGTTTCGCGGGATGGCCGGTTGGAATCAATTTACAGCCTCTTCCGGCTTCCTGTAGAATCCGGCTCGCACAATTTTTCCTCTTCTTGCGTGGTGATATGACGACAGCGGACCAAGGTTCAGATGATGCCAACGATGTGGGCACCCGGCTCAAGGCGGTCCGCCTGCTGCGCAATATCTCCCAGCGGGAGCTGGCCAAGCGCACCGGTGTGACCCACTCCAGCCTGTCGCTGATCGAGCAGGGCAAGGTCAGCCCCTCGGTCAGTTCGCTGAAGAAGATCCTCGACGGCATTCCCATCACGGTGGGCGAGTTCTTCACCCTGGACTTGCAGAACACCGATCAGATCTTCTATACCGCCGACGAGCTGCAGGACGTGGGCACCGGCAGTCTGTCGCTCAAGCTGGTGGGCTACAATCGCAAGAACAGGGCCATGTCCTTTATCATCGAAACCTATCCGCCCGGGGTGGATACCGGCCACGACATGATGGCCTACCGGGGTGAGGAAGCCGGGGTGGTGATCGAGGGCGAAGTGGAGCTGATCGTCGGCGCCCAGTGCCGGCTGCTGAAGGAAGGGGACAGCTACTATTTCTCCACCACCCAGCCCCACCGTTTCCGCAATATCAGCGACCAGCCCTGCCGGATCGTCAGCTGCTCCACCCCGGCCAAGCATTTCTGACTGCCAAGAGGGCGCCGCCCGGGCGCCCTCAACCTTAAGAACCTGTTCAAAGTCTGCTGCGCGTCGGCCCTGCTGCGTTAAAAACAGGCTCGGAATGCTCATTTACAGCTCGTAAACTCCGCTTCCTCGCCTGTTTTTGCCTTGCATGGCTCTAGCTCGCGAGACGTTGAACAGGCTCTAAGACACCGCTTTCTGCTCCTTCACCGCCCTGGCCGCGCCGGGCAAGGGCCCCCGGTAGAGCACCAGGCCGACGCCCAGCAGGAAGGCGCTGCACGACACCCACTGGGCGGCGGACAGCCGCTCGCCGTAGATGAGGTAGCCGCCGGCCAGCGCGAATACCGACACCAGCAGGGTAAGCGGCGCCATCTGGCTCATCGGATATTTGAGCAGCATCTTGTTCCACACCCAGTAGCCGAACAGGGTGGTGGGGTAGGCCTGGAACAGCACCGAGATCCAGGCCTCGGCGTTCCACTGCCGGTAGGTGATCTCAAGCACCTCCACCCCGTTGAACAGCACACTCAGGCCGATCAGCGGCAGCGGCGCGAACAGCATGCCCCAGATGTTGAAGGCGAAGGGCGAGCGGGTGCCCGACTGGCGCACCATGACCCCGGCCAGCGGCCAGCAAATCGCGGAGATCAGGATAAAGGCCACCCCCGCCGGGGTCACGTTGCCGTTGGTGTAGAGGATGGACACCACCAGGCCCACCAGCGCCATCCCCATGCCGAACCACATGCGCGGGGAGATGATCTCCTTGTAGAGCAGCACCCCCACCAGCACAGTGGTCAGCACGTCGAGCTGCAGCAGCACCGACGCCATGCCCGACGACAGGCCGAAGGTGATGGCGCACGAGGCCATGCCCCAGATGCCGGTGCCGAACAGCAGGCCGTAGCCCATCAGGTAGCGCCAGGGCACCTTGGGCCGGCGAATAAAGAAAATGATGGGAAAGGTGGCGCAGGCGAAGCGCGCCGCCGCGATCAACAGCGGATCCATCCCGGTGACCCCGAGCTTGATCATCGAAAAGTTGAATCCCCAAATCGCCATCACCGATACGATAAGCAATAAATCCCGACCCTGCATAGCTCCCGTTCCCCCTGTTGATATGTGACGGAGCCAGTGTCGCTTGCGGGCAGAAATCGGTACAGATACAATTTTTGGAAATTTAATGGGTACAGATGAGGTGGGCATGGCGAAATACCGGGAGCTGGCGGAGAAATTCATCGGCGACATCCGGGCGGGCAGGCTCGCTGCCGGCGATCGCCTGCTGTCGCTGCGGCAGTTCGCCCGGCAGCAGGGGGTCAGCCTGTCTACCGCCGTCAGTTGTTACGCCGAGCTGGAGTCCCTCGGCTGGCTGGAGGCAAGGCCCAAGGCGGGTTTCTTCGTCGCGCCGCGCCGCCCCGCCACCCAAGGGCCCGAATGGACGTCGTTCGAAAGCCGGCTCGCCACCCCCGTGGTACCCTATCGCCACCCCGCCACCCTGAGCGGCCCCCTGGGCACCTCGCGCCTGTCCTTGGAAGAGGCCAGCCGGGCCGCCTTGGAGCGCAGCTTCCGCCGGGCCATGCGGGCGGCCGGCGAACGCCTCGATCGCTATCCGGCGCCGCAGGGGGAGGCGGCGCTGCGCGAGGCCCTGGCCGGCCACTTCGGCCAGTGCGGCTTCGCGATGGATGCGGACGAGCTGGTGATCGGCCACGGCTGCATGGACGCGGTGAAGACCGCGCTCGAGGTCTGTACCCGGCCCGGCGACGCCGTCGCCATCAGCTCGCCCTGTTACAACGGCCTGCTGGAGGTGCTGGCGCAGCTGTCATTGCGCATCGTGGAAATTCCGTCGCTGGAAGACGGCATCGACCTGGCGCAGCTGGAACACCACCTGCGGCTCGGCACCGTGCAGGCGGGGCTGTTCTGTACCACCCACATGAATCCCCAGGGCATCACCATGTCGGTGGCGCAGAAGCGGCGGCTGGCGCAGCTGGCCAACCGCTACCGGGTGCCGGT
Source organism: Zobellella sp. An-6 (assembly GCF_052487945.1). Classification (NCBI taxonomy): domain Bacteria; kingdom Pseudomonadati; phylum Pseudomonadota; class Gammaproteobacteria; order Aeromonadales; family Aeromonadaceae; genus Zobellella; species Zobellella sp. An-6. The sequence goes on from NZ_CP199259.1 coordinate 563,481, forward strand.
GATCGAGGACGATGTCTACCTCGAGCTGGCGCACCACCCGCATGTGCCGCTGCCGGCCGCCTACCATGACGAGGGCGGCTTCGTGATCTGGTGCGGCTCCCTGTCCAAGACATTGTCGCCCAGCTATCGCCTGGGCTGGTGCCGGCCGGGCCGCTATTTCCGGCCCTATGTGCAGCGGGCGCTGGGGGTGCCGACCCTGATGCAGCTGGCGCTGGCCGATTTTATCGACAGCGGCGCCTACGCCCGCCATCTCAGGCGTACTCGTGACCGGCTGGCCCGGCACAAGCCGCTGTATCTCGACTACCTGGTCCGCCACCTGCCCGAAGGGTGCCGCATCAGCCAGCCCGATGGCGGCCTGGTGCTGTGGATCCAGGTGCCGGGGCTGGACGGCGACGCCCTCGGCCGGGCGGCGGAACGGGCGGAGCTGGATATCCGCACCGGCACGCTGTTCACCGCCTCCGACCGCTATCGGGACTGCCTGCGCATCAATATCGGCTTTCCCTTCGAGGAGCCGGTGCAACGGGAGCTGCAGGCGCTCTGCGGGTTAATCGGCAAGATGGCCGGACCTGCATGAAGTGTCTTTGGTCGGCCTCCTCGGGCATGGCAGGCAACCCGGCCATCATACTCAGGGCTCCATGACGGGGCCCACAGACTGCTGACAAACCTTCGTATTACTCTGTGGTCACTCCCGCGAAGGCGGGAGTCCAGTGCTCTATGTCATGGATCTCCGCCTTCGCGGAGATGACCATGGTTAAACGGCTGCGACAAAGGGAAATACCTGGAGAAAAAACAGGGGTTGGACTGTTTCATCAAGCGGAGGGCTCCATGATGGAGCCCTCCGTTTTGGTAAGGGAAACCTCATTGCCCGTGCAGGGCTATCCAGGTGGTCTTCAGCTGGCTGTATTCCGCCAGGGAATGCAGCGACTTGTCCCGGCCGTTGCCCGACTGCTTGACCCCGCCGAAGGGCACCGTCATGTCGCCGCCGGCGTAGTTGTTGACGAACACCTGGCCCGACTCCAGCCGCCGTGCCGTGGTCAGCGCCCGGTCCAGGTTCTGGGTCCACACCGCCGCCGCCAGGCCGTAGGGGGAGTCGTTGGCGATGGCCACCGCCTCGTCCGCGCCGTCGAAGCCGATCACCGCCAGCACCGGACCGAACACTTCCTCCCGGGCCAGGGCCATGCCGTTGTGCACCTGGTCGAACACCGTGGGCGGAAAATAACAGCCGCCGCCGTCGGCAAGCACCGGCTCGCCGCCCAGGCGCAGCCGGGCACCCTGGGCCAGGGCCTTGTGCACATGGCCGCAGATGCCGTCGAGCTGGGCGGCATCCACGATGGCGCCCATGGGGCTTTGGGGATCCAGCGGGTGGCCCGGTTGCCAGGCCCGGGCGTGGTGCAGGATGCGTTCGACCAGCTCCTCCTTGACGGTGTTTTCCACCAGCAGCCGGGAGCCGGCGATACACACCTCGCCCTGGTTGTAGAAGATGGCCTGGGCCGCCTCCCGCGCCACCCGATCCAGATCGCCGGCGTCGGCGAAGACGATATTGGCGCTCTTGCCGCCGCATTCCATAAAGGTGCGCTTGAGGTTGGACTCGCCCGCATACCGGGTGAGCAGCTTGCCCACCCGGGTGGAGCCGGTAAAGGCCAGGGCGTCCACCTCCGGGTGCAGGGCCAGGGCCTTGCCCAGGGTGTGGCCGTAGCCCGGCAGCACCTGCAGGATGCCGTCGGGCAGGCCCGCTTCCCGGGCCAGGGCCGCCAGCCGGATGGCGCTGAGCGGCGACTTCTCCGAGGGCTTGAGGATCACCGCGTTGCCGGCGGCCAGCGCCGGGGCGATTTTCCAGCAGGCCATCATCAGCGGAAAGTTCCAGGGCACCAGGGCCGCCACCACCCCGAGCGGCTCCCGGGTGACCAGCCCCAGGCTGTCGGGGCCGGTGGGGGCCACCTCGCCGTAGACCTTGTCGATGGCCTCGGCGTTCCAGCGCAGGCAGAGCACGGCGGCGGGCAGATCCACGTTAAGGCTGTTCGAGATGGGCTTGCCCATATCCAGGCTGTCGAGCAGGGCCAGCTCCTCGGCGTGCCGCTCCACCAGCCCGGCCAGCCGCAGCAGCACGGCCTTGCGCCCGGCCGGGGCCAGGGCGGACCAGTCGCCCCGGCGGAAGGCGGCGCGGGCGTGGCCCACCGCCAGCTCCGCGTCCTGCTCGTCGCAGCTGGCCACCAGGGCCAGGGGCAGGCCGTTGGCCGGATTGAGGGTGGCGAAGCGGTCGCCGCTTGCCGCCTCGCAGTAGCGGCCGCGGATAAAGGCCCGGCCCTCGGGTTGCAGGCCCTCGCTCAGGGCGCGCCAGTCGGCAAAGGTGTGTGCGCTCATGGGATCACCTCAGTCCATCAGGCCCAGCTGGCGGGCGGTCAGATCCAGGCTCCGGCGGGCCAGGCACACCAGCTCGTCTATCTGGGTCTCGGTGATCACCAGGGGCGGGGACGCCACCATGGTCTCGCCCACCGAGCGCATGACGATGCCGGTCGCGAAGCAGTTGTCCCGGCACTGGCCGCCGATGCCCGGCGCGAAGCGGGCCAGGGTGGTTTTGTCGGCCACCAGCTCCAGGGCGCCGAGCAATCCCAGGCTGCGCACCTCGCCCACCAGGGGGTGATCGGCCAGGGTGGCCCACTGTTTGGCAAAGTAGGGGCCGGTGACCTCGCGCACCCGCTCGAGGATGCCTTCTTCTTCCATCAGCTCCAGGTTGCGCAGGGCCACGGCGGCGCAGGCCGGGTGGCCGGAGTAGGTGAAGCCGTGGTAGAACTCGCCGCCCTGCTCGATCAGCACCTCGGCCACCCGGTCGCCCACCAGCACACCGCCGATGGGCAGGTAGCCGGAGGACAGCCCCTTGGCGATGGGCATGAGATCGGGTTTGATGTTGAAGTGCTGGCTGCCGAACCACTGGCCCAGCCGGCCGAAGCCGCAGATCACCTCGTCGGCCACCAGCAGGATGCCGTAGTGGTCGCAGATGCGCTGGATCTCGGGCCAGTAGCTGTCGGGGGGGATGATGACGCCGCCCGCGCCCTGCACCGGCTCGGCGATAAAGGCGGCCACCCGCTCCACCCCCAATTCCTTGATCTTCTGCTCAAGAGACTGAGCCGCCAGCAGGCCGAATGCCTGCGGGCTCATTTCCCGGCCCTCGCCGAACCAGTAGGGCTGGGCGATGTGCGCCACGTCCGGCAGCATGGGGCCGCCCTGCTCGTGCATGGGCGCCATGCCGCCCAGGCTGGCGCCGGCCAGGGTGGAGCCGTGGTAGCCGTTGCGCCGGCCGATGATCACGGTTTTTTGCGGCTGGCCCTTGAGTTGCCAGTAGCGGCGCACCATGCGCACCACGGTGTCGTTGGACTCGGAGCCGGAGCCGGTGAAGAACACGTGGTTGATGTGTTCGGGCGCCAGCTCGGTCAGTTTTTTGGCAAGTTTGATCGCCGGCGGGTGGGCGGTCTTGAAGAAGTTGTTGTAGTAGGGCAGCTCGGTCATCTGGGCGGCGGCGGCCTCCACCAGCTCGCGGCGGCCGTAGCCCAGGTTGACGCACCAGAGGCCGGCCATGGCGTCGAGGATGCGGTTGCCTTCGGAGTCGTGGATGTAGATGCCGTCGGCGCCGGTGATGATGCGGCTGCCGCTGCCCAGCGCCTTGGTGTCGGTGAAGGGGTGCAGGTGGTGGCGGCCGTCCTGTTCGCGCAGATCTTGAGTATTGTACTGATGCATGATGGTGTCCTTATCGTTCATGTGTTTATCGGGTGAGCGCTCTGTCAGGCCTTGACGGCTTCCCGGTATCGGGCGCAGGCAGCGCCGAAGGCGGTAAAGATGGCCCGGTAGAGCGGATGCTCGTCGCTGCGCCATTCCGGGTGCCACTGCACGCCCAGGGCGAAGGGATGGGCCGGATCGCTGATGGCCTCGATCAGGCCGTCCGGGGCCAGGGCCTCGGCGATCAGGCCCTCGCCCAGCCGGTCGATGCCCTGCTGGTGCAGGGAATTGACCTCGAATTCCGGCGCGCCGCCGAGCCGGGCGAGCAGGCCGTCCGGATTGAGGCGGATACCGTGGGCGGGCTGGTAGTGCTCGTCCATGTGGTCGGCCGCCGGCTCCCGGTGATCGAGCAGGCCGGGCAGTTCCTGCAGCGGCTGGCGCAGGCTGCCGCCGTAGGCCACGTTCATTTCCTGCAGCCCCCGGCAGATGCCGAGCAGGGGCAGTTGCAGGCGGCGGGCGGCGCGGACGAGCGACAGGGCCGAGCCGTCCCGGGCCGGATCGTAGCGGCAGTCGCCGGGCCAGGGGGCCTGGCCGAAATGGCGGGGCTCCACATTGCTGTAGCTGCCGGTGAGGCAGAGGCCGTCGAGCCGGGCCAGGATGGCCGGATCCAGGCCCTCGTCCAGGGCCGGCAGCAGTACCACCTCCACCCCGGCCGAGCGGTGCAGGGCCTCGACGTATTTGTTGACCACCATATGGCAGCCATGTCCCTCAATCTGGCGTTGGCAGGCGCTGACGCCCACCACAGGCTTGTTCATTTTTGTTTCCATTCTTTCACCTGATAAAACATGTTGGTTTATATATTCAACGGGTCGCGATATCTTTAATGAGTGAAATAAGAGCATGACTCCATCATTTGATCCAGATCTTAAAGCGTAAAGTAAGCGTTTTTTCTGCGTAATTTGTGATGTGCTTAACTATTTTTTACAAAATGTTAACCTTTGTATTGGCGGCCTTCTTGCTCTGTTGTGTTCATTATTTTATAACGAGTTATCTTTTGGTGTGGTTATTAAAAAGCAACATGGAGTTCACTATGGGTGACAGGGGCATGCAAGAGGCCCGGGCGTTTCTGGAGCAGAACCCGGATATCAATTCCATCGACCTGATGATCGGCGACATCAACGGGGTGGTGCGCGGCAAACGCATCCCACGGGACAGCCTGCTCAAGGCCTACGAAGAGGGGGTCTGCCTGCCGGCGTCCCTGTTCGCGCTGGACATCAACGGCAATACCATCGAAGAAACCGGGCTGGGACTGGATCAGGGGGAGGGGGATCGGCTGTGCTTTCCGGTGTCGGGCACCCTGAGCCGGGTGCCCTGGCAGGACAGGCCCTGCGCCCAGGTGCTGATGAGCATGTTTGAAAACGACGGCCGTCCCTTCGTCTACGATCCCCGCCATGTGCTGCGACGGGTGCTGGACCGTTTCGCCGAGCTGGGGCTGACGCCGGTGGTGGCGGTGGAAACCGAGTTTTACGTGGTGGACCGGGAGCGGGACGGCCAGCACCAGCTGCAGCCGCCCCTGTCGCCGGTCACCGGCAAGCGGGACAAGCAGTGCCAGGTGTATTCCCTGTCGGATCTGGACGACTACTGCGACTTTATCGAAAGCATCCATCAGGCGGCCCTGACCCAGCAACTGCCGGTGGATACCGCCATCGCCGAATGCGCCCCGGGCCAGTTCGAGATCAACCTCAAGCACAGGGCCGACGCCATGCAGGCCTGCGACGAGGCGGTGCTGCTCAAGCGCTTGATCAAGGGGGTGGCGGCCCGCCACGGCATGGAGGCCACCTTTATGGCCAAGCCCTACAACCAGGAGGCGGGCAGCGGCACTCATATCCATGTGAGCCTTGTCGACCGGCAGGGGCGCAACCTGTTCGCCAGCGAGGACGACCAGGGCCTGGGCAGCGCGCTGCTGCGCCAGGCGGTGGCGGGGGTGCTGGCGCTGATGCCCGAGTCGATGGTGGTATTCGCCCCCAACGCCAACAGCTACCGCCGTTTCCAGCCCGGCTTCTACGTACCCATGAGCCAGACCTGGGGCGCCGACAACCGCACCGTGGCGGTGCGCATTCCCGGCGGAAGCGCCGAGGCGCGCCGGCTGGAGCACCGGGTGGCCGGCGCCGACGCCAACCCCTACCTGCTGGTGGCCAGCATACTGGCGGGCATCCACCTCGGCATCAGCCAGCGGCTGAGTCCGCCGGCGCCGGTGACCGGCAACGCCTACGCCAGCCATCCGCCCAGCCTGCCCAACAGCTGGATCCAGGCGCTGGATCAGTGGCAGCGCAACGAGGTGCTGCCGTCCTACCTGGGGGCGGAGTTCTGCCGGGTCTACCACGCCAACCGCTACGGCGAGCGGCAGCTGTTTATGCGCCATGTCAGCTCCCAGGAGTACGACTGGTATCTGCGTTCGGTGTAAGCACCTGTGTACGCGCTTTGCGACGCTCGTCGGTAACGACTCAGCGAAGAGTCAACAGGGCCACCTCCGCCGACACGCTGTAAATACATCCCTGTACGCTCGCACCTGCCGGATGTCGCGGAAACCGCCGTATCATCGCTTCGCGATGCTGGCGGCGGTGCAAGGCGCTTCGCGCCCCCTGGCAGGTGACGGTCGGCGGAGGCCATCCCTGTTGCCTCTTTCAGGCTCTGACGCCGCCTGAGGATGGTGGCAGCTGCGGTGCGATAGGGAGGACAAGGGGGACAGCGAAGCCGCGCCCTCCGCACCAGGGAGGGCGCGGCGGAGCCCCCATGGGGCGAGCTTGCTCGCCGTAACGAGCCATTTCGGCCTGACCGAACATCCAGTGAATGTTCGCAGCAGGCCGAAATGGCGAGTATCAGGTCCCACGGCGTGCCGGAGGAGTAGTGCCCTTTGGCCGAGTGCAACAGATTTCAAACTGGTTCTAAACGAGGAACAACCATGGAAGGATATCAAAAGTCATTCGGGCCGCTGCTGACCGCTCTGCTGGCCCTGGTGTTGTTGTGGCCGGGCGGCCTTAGGGCCGGGGAGACGGAACCGGCGCTGGCGCTGAGCCCGCCGGACCTGGTGCTGAAGGGGATCCCCTTCGAGGTGACGGTGAGCGGCACCTCGGCGCAGCCCCTGTGGCTGGTGCTGGACGGCCAGCGCCACGCCCTGGCGTTCGACGGCGGCGAGGCGCTGGTGGAGGGCCTGGTCACCGGCGCCGACCACGCCGCCCTGACCCTGGTGGACGCCACCGGCCGGGTGCTGGCCGAGGCTCAAAGTCCGGCCATCGCCGCCTGGCTGTCGGTGCTGCCGGCTCTGCTCGCCATCCTGCTGGCGCTGGTGTTCCGCCAGGTGATACTGGCGCTGTTCGTTGCCATCTGCGTCGGCGGCTGGCTGGGCTACGGCCTGGCCGGGGAGCGGCTGCTGGCCAGCGTGCTCGACTCGGTCAATGTGCATGTGCTGACCGCCGCCAGCGACTCGGAGCACATGTCGGTGGTGTTGTTCTGCCTGCTGATCGGCGGCATGGTGGGCATCATCTCCCGCAACGGCGGCACCGTCGGTATCGCCCGCCACATCACCCGCTTCGTGCGCGGCCGGCGCAGCGCCCAGACCACCACCGGCCTGCTGGGCACCGCCATCTTCTTCGACGACTACGCCAACGCCCTGATCGTCGGCAACACCATGCGCAACATCACCGACAAGCTGCACATCTCCCGGGAAAAGCTGGCCTATATCGTCGACTCCACCGCCGCGCCGGTGTCGGCCATCCTGCTGGTGACCACCTGGATAGGCTTTCAGGTGGGGCTGATCGACGAGGCGCTGCGTCCCCTGGCCGGGTTCGAGGGCTCCGCCTACGGCGTCTTCCTGGCTGCCATCAGCTACAGCTTCTATCCGATACTGGCGCTGCTGTTCGTGTTTATGATAAGCCTCAGCGGCTGCGACTTCGGCCCCATGCTGCAGGCGGAAATCCGGGCGGTGCGGCAAGGCGGCGGGCAGGATGAAGGCCTCAGCGACCGGGAGGCCATCGCCGAGGAAGCCAGCATCGACGCCAAGCCGGGCATTCCCCACCGGGCATTGAACGCCATCATCCCGATGACGGTGCTGGTGCTGACCACCCTGGGCGGCATCTGGTACACCGGCATGAGCGAGCTGGGCTTTCCCGCCGGGGCCCGCCTGCGCGACGTGTTCGGCAACGGCGACTCCTTCACCGCCATGATGTGGGGCTCGTTGCTCAGCACCCTGGTGGCGCTGGTGATGACCCGGCTGCAGGGCCTGCTCAGCATGGACGAGACCGCCCATTACTGGTTCGAGGGGGTCAAGTCCATGCTGCTGCCCATCACCATACTGATGATGGCCTGGGCGCTGTCGTCGGTGAACGAGGCGCTCAATACCAGCGACTACCTGGTGAGCGTGCTGAGCGACAGCCTGAGCCCGGAGCTTATTCCGGTGAGCGTCTTCCTGCTGTCGGCCTTTACCGCCTTCGCCACCGGCTCCTCCTGGGGGGTGATGGGCATCATGATGCCGCTGGTGGTGCCCCTGGCCTGGGCGGTGCTGCAGCACCACGGCCTGGCCGGCGATCCGCAAGCCATGCACCTGTTCTACGCCGCGGTGGCGGCGGTGCTGGCCGGCGCGGTGTGGGGCGATCACTGCTCGCCCCTGGCCGAGACCACCCTGCTGGCGGCCATGGCCTCCGGCTGCGGCCTGGTGGAGCATGTGCGCACCCAGTTGCCCTACGCCCTGTTCGTGGGGGTGATCGCCATCCTGTTCGGCATACTGCCGGTGGCCTACGGCCTGCCCTGGTGGCTGGGGCTGGCCGCCTGTGCCGGAGCGATGGCCCTGGGCCTGCGGCTGCTGGGCCGGCGGGCGGAGGCGCCGGAGCAGGAAGCGGACGTGCCGACCAGGGCGGAGGCGGACGCCCGATAAACGAAAAAGGGGCCGAGGGCCCCTTTTGACTCAGATTATCCCAGTAACTGCTGGTGCACCACCTTGATACAGCGGTCTTCCACGTATTCCAGTTCGGCCTCGGCGGCGGACTCGGCGGCCTGCTCGCTGGTGATGCCTTCCTGCAGCCACAGGCACAGGGTTTCGTGCTCGATCGCTTCCAGGGCGATGTCGGCGGCGAACTCGCCGCGGCGGAACACGTTGACCAGCTGCACCGGCTGATCCAGATCCTCCAGGCCGGCCACGCAGGTCTGGCCGAGGATGACGGCGCCGGCCAGCTGCGGGTTGACCGGATAAACCTGGTAGCCGTGTTGCAGCAGATATTCCATCACCTGGTAGCTGGCGCGATCCGGGCGGTTGGAGGCGCCGACCAGGGCGATGCTGCGGGTGTTGGAAAGAATACGTTTTAAGCGATCTTGCTCAAGCGCGTCCATGGGGCATACCTAGTGGAATAAAAACCTCTTTATACCAGCTTGCCCGCCCGCTAATCCATGGCTGCCTGCGCAATTTCGGCAATGGAATGGATGGCCGGGAGCCGGCCGCTATCTGTCCCCGGCCGGCTTCCCTGCGATGTTCCATCCGGCAACGGCCGCCTACGCCTGCCCGGCCCCGTCAGCCGGCCCGCGCCCGTGGGGCGTCGTCCAGTCCTGTACCGGCCCCACCGACACCACGCCGTGGGGGTTGATGGTCGGATGGCTGCGGAAGTAGTGGTGGCGGATGTGCAGCAGGTCCGTGGTGGCGGCGATGTTCGCGGTCTGGTAGAGGTCGCGCAGGTAGCCGTAGAGCGCCGGGTATTCCGCTATCTTGCACCGGTCGCACTTGAAGTGGGTGTGATAGACGGCGTCGAAGCGCGCCAGGGTGGTCCACAGCCGGATATCCGCCTCGGTGAGCCGCTCGCCCAGCAGGTAGCGCCGGCCGGACAGCCGTTGCTCGAGCCGCTCCAGCCCCTCGAACAGGGTGGCGACCGCCTCGTCGTAGGCGGCCTGGCGGGTGGCGAAACCGGCCTGGTAGACGCCGTTGTTGACCTGGTCGTAGACCCAGGCGTTGAGCTCGTCGATGTCCTTGCGCAGCTCCTGCGGGTAGTAGTCGCCCGGTGTGGCGCCGATGCCGTCGAAGGCGCCGTTCAGCATGCGGATGATGTCGGCGGACTCGTTGCTGACGATGGTCTGCCGCTGCCTGTCCCACAGTACCGGCACCGTGACCCGGCCGGAGTAACGGGCGTCGGCCTTGAGGTAGAGCTGGTACAGGTAGTCGAGGCCGTAGAGGTCGTCGCCGGTGGCGCCCGCGAAGTCGGTGGCGAAGGTCCAGCCGTGCTCCAGCATCACCGGATGCACCACGGACACGGAAATCATCTCCTCCAGCCCCTTCAGGCTGCGCATGATCAGGGTGCGGTGGGCCCAGGGACAGGCCAGGGATACATAGAGGTGATAACGGCCCGCCTCGGCCTCGAAGCCTCCTTGGCCACTGGGACCCGCTTCGCCGGTCGGCGTGATCCAGTGGCGAAACTGGCTCCGGCTGCGCTCGAAGCGGCCCTCGGTGGCCTTGGTGTCGTACCAGACGTCGTGCCAGACGCCCTCTACCAGCTTGCCCATGGTCCTGCTCCTCGTTGAATGGTGACAGCCCTATTGTGGCCGAGCGGGCGAGGATGACCAGCGGGGATATTAGAGTCTTTTATTCAAAAAAATTGATGTTTTTTGCAGGGCTGGCAACAGGATTCCCTTCCCGATGCCATCGCCGGTCCTGCTCAATAAAACCGGCTCAACCACTGGCGCAGCTGGCCGGCGGGCAGGGCGCCGGACTGGCGTGCCAGCTCCTTGCCGCCGGAGAAGACGATCAGGGTGGGGATGGAGCGGATGCCGAAGCGCGCCGCCGCCTGCGGGTGGGCTTCGGTGTCCAGTTTGGCCAGGCGCAGCCTGCCCTGCAGCTCGCCGGCGGCGGCCTCGAACACCGGCGCCATCATCTTGCAGGGGCCGCACCAGGGCGCCCAGAAGTCCACCACCAGCGGCAGGGTCTCGTGCGCCAGCAGGCGCTCGAGCCGGGGGCCGTCGAGGGTAAGCGGGCTGGCGGGCAGCAGGGCGGTCTTGCATTTGCCGCACTGGGGCCCCTGTTGCAGCCGGGTTGCCGGCACCCGGTTCTTGGCCCCGCAGGACGGACAGATCAGGAAGTGCTCGCTCATGGCCTCAGTCCTCGTCGGCCAGGCGATAGCCCAGGACGTAGTCGCTGCCGGTCAGGGTCAGTTGCGGGCCGTCGTGGCGGACGGCGGCGCCCTGGGTGAGGGTGGCCAGCACCGCGGTTTCGACCTGCTGGATCTGATCGGACAGGCAGGCCATCTTGGTGCTGGCCAGGGGATCGGCCCTGAGCCTGCCCTGCTCGAGTTTGGCACTGCCGAAGAAGCGGTTGCAGCCGGCCAGGCCGCTGATGGCCATGTGTTCGCCGATGGCCAGCTCGGAGCCGATGACGGCATCGACCGGCTCGCCGTTGACGCTGGCCAGGGTCCAGCGGTGGTGCTGCAGTTCGGATTCGGTGGTGGCCAGGCCGCCGCCGGCACAGGCGGCGAGCAGCAGGGTGGTGGTGGCGGCAAGGACGAGTTTCATGCTGTGCTCCTTAGTTGATTTTATTATCACAGGGTTTCCCGCGGGCAAGCCGTTGCAGGTTGTCGAGGGTGGTATGGGCGATGGCGGCCAGGGCCTCCCGGGTGAGAAAGGCCTGGTGTCCGGTCATGATCACGTTGGGGTAGGCGGAGAGCAGGTGGAAGGTGTCGTCGCGAATGATTTCGCTGGACTTGTCGGTGAAGAACAGGTTTTCCTCCTCCTCGTACACGTCCAGTCCCAGGCTGCCTATCTTGCCGCCGTTGATGGCCTCGATGGCGTGTTCGGCGTCGAGCAGGCCGCCCCGGCTGGTGTTGATGATCATGACGCCATCCTTCATTTGGGCGAAGCTGTCCCGGTTGAGCAGGTGGTAGTTTTCCTCGAGCAGGGGACAGTGCAGGCTGATGACGTCGGACTCGGCGAACAACTGCGCCAGGGGCACGTAACGGGCGCCCAGGGCCAGGGCGTCCGGGCTCTCGACCGGATCGTGCGCCAGCAGCTCCATGCCCAGGCCTTTGAGGATGCGCAGGGTCGCGACGCCTATCTTGCCGGTGCCGATGATGCCGGCGGTCTTGCCGTGCATGTTGAAGCCGACCAGGCCGTTGAGGGAGAAATTGGCGTCCCGGGTGCGCTGGTAGGCCTTGTGGATATGGCGGTTGAGGCTGAGCATCAGCCCGACGGTATGTTCGGCCACCGCCTCCGGCGAATAGGCGGGTACCCGCACCACCGTCATGCCCGCCGCCCGGGCCGCGTCCAGATCCACGTTGTTGTAACCGGCACAGCGCAGGGCGATGTAGCGCACCCCGCCGGCGGCCAGCACCTGGATCACCCCGGCGTCGAGCTTGTCGTTGACGAATACGCAGACCGCGTCAAAGCCTTTGCCGAGGGCGGCGGTATGGGGTTCGAGTCGGGCCTCGAACCAGGTGATGTCGAAGCCGTAATCGGCATTCTGCTCGGCGAAGGGCCGCTGCATATAAGGCTGGCTGCTGAAAAAGGCGATGTTCACCGGATGGGGACTCCGTGCTGCAGGGTCGATATAAGGATACTGTGTGGTCGCCGCCGTTTTTTCAAGGCTGGGCGGCGGCGTGCCAGTAATGGGCCGGCAGCCTGCGGGTCGTTTCGGTCAGATCCGGATTGACCAGCTCCAGGCGCAGGCGATGTTCAGGCTGCAGTTGCCGCAGGCTGGCTCGGATCAGCGGGTGCTGCTCGAACAGGGTCATAAAGCTGCCGTCCGCATAGGCCCGCTCCAACCCCCGCGTGAGCGCCTCGGCCAACCCGGGCGCCTCGGGGCTGACGAAGAAATAGACGGCGAAGGGGTAATGCAACAGCAATCGGGGTTCGACCATCAACTGCGGATACTGCTCTCCCTGGGCTGCCAGCTCGCCGAAGGCCTCCACCGGGCTGCGCGGATAGTAATCCACATGCTGGTTGCGGTTGAGCATGTCGAGTATGGTGCTCCGGCGGGCGGCACTGATGTTCAGCCCGGCGCCCTTCAGCACCTCGATGTCGCTCCAGCCGATGCCCTGCACCCCGGTGAAGGCGGCCAGATCTGCCAGGCTCTGCACCTGGCTGAATTCCTGCTGGCGCGAGCGGTTGATGATCAGCACCCGCAAGCCGGACAGGCCGCGCATCAGCGGCACCCGCACCGGCAGCAGCTTCTGCTCGTATTCGGAGGAGGTGCCCATCCAGGCCAGGTTGACCGGGGTGCCCCGGAACAGCATCTGGGCGATGCGGAACTGGGATTCGTTCAGGGGCACCGGATTGAGGGTAAAGGGCTCGCCGCTCTTCTCCAGGGCCAGTTCCAGCACCTGGCGGTAGTAGTCATGGTGGGGCGGTGCCGGGTCCGCTTGCGGAATGTTGACCACCAGTTTAGCCTGAGAGGGCAGGCCGGTCAGGGCCAGCAGCAAGAACAGCAGTTTGTACATAACGCCCGGTTCCTTGATAAGCACGACGGGGAGGCGGCATTACACCTTGTTATAGACTCAATTTACCCTGATTGGCGGGGTTTGTCTTACCGGCAATGCCTTTTTCAACGCCAGGGAGGCTTTGATGCAAGTGACTATTCTGGCCGGCCGGCCGAAAATGCTGAACCCGCGGATCGAAAGCGCCATCGACAAGCAGCCGGTCGCGCGCCCCCAGTACTGCGGTTTCACCGGCCTGAGCGACGACGTCCAGGTGTCCACCCGCTATCACGGCGGGCCGGAGCGGGCGCTGCACTACTATCCCCGGGAGCACTATGCCTTCTGGCACAGCTGGTTCAACGGCATGGGCCTGAGCGGAGCCCTGCCGTTGCTGGGGCCGGGTGCCTTCGGCGAAAACCTCTCCGGCACCGGATTGCTGGAGCAGGAGGCCTGTATCGGCGACCGCTACCGGTTGGGGCGAGCCCTGGTGCAGATCAGCCAGCCCCGCTCCCCCTGCTACAAGCTCAACGCCCGCTTCGGTTACGACTTCTTCTCGGTGCTGGTGCAGGCCAACGGCCGGGCCGGCTGGCTGCTGCGGGTACTGGAGGAAGGAGAGGTGACGCCCGAGTCGGAATTGACCCTGGTGGAGCGCCCCTGTCCGCAGATGCCGGTGAAGCGTGCCGGCGACATAGTGTTCAATCATGCCTTCGACGAGAGCGGTTTGCGGGAGTTGGCGGGATTAGATTGTTTATCAATCAGTTGGCGTAAAAAAGCGGCAGATTACCTGGCCGCGGGGCGGGTGGATGACTGGACCGGGCGATTGTTGGGGCCAAAATAAGGTTTTTGCATAAAAAGAGCTTGCAAGGATTTCGCCGTTTATGTACATTCACGCCCCGTTGACGGCATGTAGCGCAGCCTGGTAGCGCACTTCGTTCGGGACGAAGGGGTCGGAGGTTCGAATCCTCTCATGCCGACCAGATTCCGAAAAAGCCCCGCAGAAATGCGGGGCTTTTTTGCTATTCCGTCACCACCACTTCCTGGCCGTTGAAGCCGACGGTCTGGCCGGCCGTTATCTTGCAGCGCTTGCGTACTTCCACCTCGCCGTTCACCCGCACCAGGCCGTCGTCGATCACCATTTTGGCCATGGCGCCGGTATCGCACCAGCCCAACACCTTGAGCAGGTTGTGCAGGGGAATGAAGGGATGGCCTTCCAGGCTGAATTGTTCGGTCATTGCTCGGCTTTACCTCGTTGAGAACAGGGCATCCATGGTAGCACCGCCGGCGGCCGGACTGGCAATGGGCGGAGCAACGGATTTTTGTGTACCTGCTCTTTGTTATTTGTAAACAGATTGGGCAGTATTAAGGACTCATGCTTGGACGGTGGCGTTCGGCCGCCGTCCTCTGCGCCGTTGTCGTCTCTATTCTCTGACCAAGAGGTGCCTATGTCCGGATTATTGCCCCATGTCGACCCCGATGGCCTGCTGGAGTATTCGGTGGTGTACACCGACCGTTCCCTCAACCATATGTCGCAACGCTTCCAGCAGGTGATGCGGGACATTTCCGCCGGCCTCAAGGGGCTGTACCGGGCCGAAGCGGTGGTGGTGGTGCCGGGCAGCGGCACCTTCGGCATGGAGGCGGTGGCCCGCCAGTTCGCCACCGGCAAGCGCTGCCTGGTGATCCGCAACGGCTGGTTCAGCTACCGCTGGAGCCAGATCTTCGAGGCCGGCGCCATTCCTGCGGCGGAAAGGGTGCTCAAGGCCCGGCCGGTGGCACCGGGTTCCCAGGCGGCCTTCGGCCCGGCGCCCATTGAGGAGGTGGTGGCCGCCATCCGGGCGGACAAGCCGGATCTGGTGTTCGCCGCCCATGTGGAAACCGCCGCCGGCATGCTGCTGCCGGACCACTATCTCAAGGCGGTGGCCGAGGCGGTACACGAGGCAGGCGGCCTCTTCGTGCTCGACTGCATCGCCTCCGGCACCCTCTGGGTGGACATGGAGGCCTGCGGGGTGGACGTGCTCCTGAGCGCGCCCCAGAAAGGCTGGAGCAGTTCCCCCTGTTGCGGCCTGGTGATGCTGAGCAAGCTTGCCCGGGAACGCATCGAACATACTCAAAGCACCAGCTTTGCCTGCGACCTGAAGAAATGGCTGCAGATCATGGAGGCCTACGAGCAGGGCGGCCATGCCTACCATGCCACCATGCCCACCGACGCCCTGACCCGTTTCCGGGACACCATCAGGGAAACCGAGGCGCTGGGCTTCGGCCTGCTCAAGGAACGCCAGCAGCAACTGGGTGAACGGGTACGCAGCATGCTGGCGGCCCGGGGAATAAAAAGCGTGGCCGCCGACGGCTTCGCCGCCCCTGGCGTGGTGGTGTGCTACACCACGGATGCGGCCATCAAGAACGGCAGCAAGTTCGCCGCCGAGGGCCTGCAGATCGCCGCCGGGGTACCGCTGCAGTGCGACGAGCCGGCGGATTTCCAGACCTTCCGCCTCGGCCTGTTCGGGCTGGACAAGCTGCAGGATGTGGACCGCACCGTCGCTACCCTCGAGCGGGCCCTGGACCAGGTACTGCGAGGCTGATGGCCTCCGCCGACAATAAAGCCGCCCGTGGGCGGCTTGTTGGGTTCAGGCGGCCTGGGCCGTCGAGGCGGTGGGGGCGTACTCCGGACTGGGCTCTTTGGCCGCTTCCCCGCTCAGGGTGAAGTGGGCGATCTGCTGACTCAATTCCTGTGAGGCGGAATACACCGTCTGGCTGGTCACAGAAATCAGTTCGGCCACCTGCAGCGCCTCGAGGGCTCCTTCGTTGATGTGCAGCAGGTTCTTGTTGATCTCCTCGGCCACGGCGGACTGCTCCTCGGAAGCGGTGGCGATCTGGGCATTCATGTCGTTGATCCGCTGTACCTCCTGCAGAATCTGCTCCAGATCCTGGCCGGCGGCCCGCACCACCTCCATGCTGAGGGAGGCCTGCTCCTGACTGTGGTTCATGTGGTCTACCACGGAGCCGGCATGGCTCTGTAACTGCTGGATCATCTGCTGGATTTCGCCGGTCGATTCCTGGGTGCGCTGGGCCAGGGAACGCACCTCGTCGGCCACCACCGCGAAGCCCCGCCCCGACTCCCCGGCCCGGGCCGCTTCGATGGCGGCGTTGAGGGCGAGCAGGTTGGTCTGCTCGGAGATGGTGCGGATCACCTCCACCACCGAGCCGATTTGCTGGGTCTCCAGCTCGCGCATGGCGGTGTGGGCCTGGTCGACGGAGGCCGCCAACTGGCCCATGGCGTCGATACTGCGCGCCACATCGTCGTGGCCCATGCGGGCCTGGCTGTTGGCGTGGTCGGCGGCACCGGAGGCGTCGTTGGCGTAACGGGCCACCTCATGCACGGTGGCGTTCATCTCGTCCATGGCGGTGGCCACTTGATCCACCTCTGCAAACTGGGCCTCCATGCCGGCCCGGGTCTGCTGGCTTTTTACGCTCAGGCCCTGGGCCTCGCCATCCAGGGTATGGGCGGCGCTGCGTACTTGCGCCAGCAACCGGCAGAGCTGCTCGCCCATGGCGTCGACCCCGCGGGACAGCTGACCAATCTCGTCCCGGCGGGTGGCGCCGGTACGCACCGCCAGGTTGCCGGCACCGAACTGCCGCACCACCTCCAGCACCCGCTCCACCGAAAAGGTGAGCGAACGGCTGATGACAAGACTGATCGCCAGGGCCAGCACCATCACCAGCACCATCAGCAGCAGGGATTTGCCGGCCTGTTGCCAGAACAGGGCATTGATGTCGCTCAGGTAGACGCCGCTGCCGACCACCCAGCCCCAGGGGGCGAAGCCCTGCACATAGGATACCTTCTGCTGGGGGCGGTCGAACTGGGGACCGATGTAGCTGTATTCCACGAAGCCCGCCTGTTGCTCGCGCACCCGACGTACCATGGCCTGCCAGTGATACTGGCCGTCGGCGTCGGTCACCTGGGTCATGTCCCGGCCTTCTTCCCCGGGCTTCATCGGGTGCAGCACCAGGCGCTGCTGCATATCGTTGATCCACATGTAGCCTTCGCCGCCATAGCGCAGGCTGCCCACCGCCTCTTTGGCCCGGCGACGGCTTTCCGCCTCGCCCAGCTCCTGGCGGCGTTCATAGTAGTGATTGATCAGTGAAACGGCGGTTTCCACCTGCTCCCGCACCTTTTCCTTGCGGGCATCCAGCAGTTCCTGGCGCAGGCCGGTCATGGCCGAGGCCTGCACCAGCAGTATGCCGATAAAGAGGCTGGCCACCATGGCCAGCAGTTTGTAACGTAGCCGGAGATGATTGAAAAATTGCATGTCTGTCCTCCCGATAGCGGCAGCCCCGTCCATCCGAGGCGTTGGATCCGGACAGGGCTTTGACCATGGACGATGCCACCCCGGCACCGGAGCCTTGCGGCGGAGCCCATGGCGGACGGAAGCGTCCCGTGCTTGTGTTGTTTGTAATGAGTTTTGGTGTCGGTTGAAACGCTTAGGTTAACAACGAGTCCCATGCTATCAGCCTTATCGCTAAAGAGGTATTGCCAAAGTAGTGGTTTTATTGACGCTTATCATGGCAAGGGCGCCGGGCCGCCCGCTTCTGTCGCCGGGCTCTCAAATCCCGGCTTGGGGGGATGGCGCGCTTCGTCGGCCTTGGCTAAGATGCGCCGTCTGATTTTTCGGAGAATACCCATGCCAAGGGCAAATGAAGTCAAAAAGGGAATGGTGGTCGAGCTGGACGGCAAGCTGCTGATGGTGCGAGACATCGAGGTGCAGAGCCCGAGCGCCCGGGGTGCCACCACCCTGTACAAGATGCGCTTTACCGATCTCAAGAGCGGCCTCAAGGTGGAGGAGCGCTTCAAGGGTGATGATCTGCTCACCACAGTGGAGCTGCAGCGGCGCACCGTGGTGCTGTCCTACGTGGACGGCGACGACCATATCTTCATGGACACCGAGGATTACAGCCAGTACCCGATCCGCTCCGCCGATATCGCCGAGGAGTTGCAGTTCCTCGACGAAAGCACCCAGGGCATCCAGGTGATGCTGGTGGACGGCCAGGTGATCGGCCTGGAGCCGCCCCAGGTGGTGGAGATGGAAATCGTGGACACCACGCCCGAAATCAAGGGCGCCTCGGCCTCGGCCCGCACCAAACCGGCCAGCTTCGCCACCGGCCTCACCATACAGGTGCCGGAATACCTGAAGATAGGCGACAAGGTGCGCATCCATACCACAGAGCGGCGTTACATGAGCCGGGCCGACTGAGGACACCGTCCGAGTGCTATGCTTGCAGCTGAGTTCACCAGCAGGGAGACGAGGGATGAAAACAGCAAGCATACTGGCAGCGGCAACCGTGCTGGCCGCCGTCAGCGTCAGCGCCACCCCGGCGCCGGAAGGCGCCCGGGTCTATTTTATTACGCCGGCCGACGGCGAGGTGCTGGGAGCGGAATTCACGGTCCGCTTCGGGCTGGAAGGCATGGGGGTGGCCCCGGCCGGGGTGGAGATGGCCAACACCGGCCACCACCATCTGCTGATCAACGCCGATCCCATGCCGGATCTGGCCGCGCCGCTGCCGGCCAGCGATCAGGTGCGGCACTTCGGCGGCGGCCAGACCGAGACCCGGCTCAGCCTGCCGCCCGGGGATTACCGGTTGCAGCTGGTGCTGGGGGATCATTTGCATGCCCCCCATCAGCCGCCGGTGATATCCGAGCCCATCCATATCCGGGTGGAAGAATAGGGCCGGCCACTTGGCCATGCTGTTGCCTGGCGCCGCTGCGGCGCCATTTTTTATCGAAGGAGTCCGTCGATGGCGAAGATAGTGCTGCTGGCCAACCTGAACTGCGACCATGTGCTGCTGCTGGACGAGCCGCTGCGCGCCGGCGGCCGGCTGCTGTACCGGGATCAGGGCCGCCGGCTCGGTGGTGGCGCCGCCAACACCGGGGTGGGGCTGCTGTGGGCCGGGCACCAAGTGGCCATCGCCTCCCGGGTCGGGCGGGATGACACCGGTGACTGGCTCTGTCAGGAAGCCCGGGAACAGGGACTTGGCATCGAGTATGTGGAGCAGTTCGACGGCGAAACCGGCGAGCTGCTGGTGCTGGTGGACAGCCTGGGGGAGCGCACCATACTGCGCCAGGCCCGTCGTCCGGCACTGCCCGGGCGGCTGCCCGAGGGGCCGGTGGATTGCCTCTACGTCAACCTGGACGGGGCCGAGGCGGCCGGCTATATGGCGCGGATGGCCGAGCACAGTCTGGTGGTCGGCCAGTATCCCAAGGGCGGGCGCTGGCCTCGGCCCTGTCAGGTGCTGATCGCCTCGGCCGCCGACCTGGTCCGGCAGCAGGATCTGTGGGCCCATGCCCGGGAGCTGGCCGGGGAGCGGCTGCAGTGGCTGGTGGTGACCCTCGGGGAGCAGGGCGCCGAGGCGTTTTCGGCCGACCGGCATATCCGGGTGCCGGCCCGGCCGGTGTCGGTGGTGGATGCCACCGGGGCCGGCGATGCCTTCGCCGGCGGCCTCATCCATGCCCTGGTGTCGGGCCAGGACATGCGGTTGGCGCTGGCGCAGGGCGGCCAGTGGGCGGCCTACACCCTGTCGTCGACCACCTCCATTCCCTCCGAGCAGCTGAAGAGCTATCTGCGTCGTGCGGGCTGAATTCGGGCCCGTGCACTGGTAAGCTGCAGGCTGATTCTCGGCGTTTGGGACCAAGCCATTGGATAACGGCCTCTTTATCTCTTTTCTCACCCAGTGCTGGCGCTGGTCGGTATTCCTGATGTTTCCGCTGCTGGTGCTGCTGTACAGCCAGTTGCTGGATCTGCCCCTGGCCGAGTTCGACAACGGCGTCAATCACCACAAATGGCTGATCACCCTGCTGTATCTGCTGTACGTCCTGCTCTGGCTGCGGTTCAACCGGCGGGTGACGGCGCTGCTGGAGCAGCGGAGGAAATGATGCCGGAACTGTGGCTCGGTTACTGGCCTGTCGGGCTGGCGGCGGCGGCCCTGGCCGGCTGGGGGCTGACCCGACTTACCCTGGGCACCCGGCTGCAACTGCTGGCCCAGCGTGCCGAACAACTGCAAGCCCGGCTGGACGAGCGCGGCCGTGAGCTGCAGGACAGCCGCCAGCGGCTGGAGCAGCAGCAGCAACTGGTGCTGAAGATGAACGGGCGGCTCAAGGAATACGAGACCCTGCTGCGCCAGGAACGTCAGTGGGCGGCGGAAAAGCAGGCCCAGTTCGAAGCCAGCGAGCAGCGTCTGGCCCAGCAGTTTGAAAACCTGGCCCAGCGCATCTTCGAGCAGAAGACCCATAACTTCCGGGAGCTGAACCAGCACAGCCTGGACGGCCTGCTCGGCCCCCTGCGCGAGCAGCTGGAGGGCTTTCGCCGCAGCATGCAGGAAACCTATGCCGACGAGAGCCGCCAGCGCCACAGCCTGAAGTTTGAAATCGAGCGGCTGGCCGAGCTCAACCGGCAGATGAGCGCCGACACCGCCGCCCTGACCCGGGCCCTGAAGGGGGACAGCAAGCAGCAGGGCAACTGGGGCGAGGTGGTGCTGGCCCGGGTGCTGTCCGAGTCGGGGCTGCGCGAGGGGCACGAATACAGCGCCCAGCAGAGCCTCACCAATGCCGACGGCAAGCGTTACCAGCCGGACGTGGTGGTGCACCTGCCCCAGGACAAGGACATCATCATCGACGCCAAGGTGTCGCTCACCGCCTACGAGCGCTATTTCAACGGCGAGGACGAGATCGAGCGGGAGCAGGCGCTGCGCGAGCATGTGGCCTCGGTGCGCGGCCATATCCGCGAGCTGGGGCGCAAGGACTACCAGCAGCTGCAGGGAGTGCGCACCCTCGACTATGTGCTGATGTTCGTGGCGGTGGAGCCGGCCTTCCTGGTGGCGGTGGAAGCGGAGCCCGGGCTGGTGAAGTACGCCCTGGACCACAACATCCTGCTGGTCAGCCCCACCAACCTGCTGGTGGCCCTGCGCACCATAGAGAACCTGTGGCGGGTGGAACGGCAGAACCAGAACGCGCGCAAGATCGCCGAATCGGCGGCCAAGATCTACGAAAAGCTGCGCCTGTTCACGGAAGACATGGAGGCGGTGGGCCAGTCGCTGCAGCGGGCCGACGACAGCTACCAGAAGGCGATGAAGAAGCTGACCACCGGCCGGGGCAACCTGATCCGCCAGGCCGAGGCATTCCGCGAGCTCGGGGTGGAAGTGGCCAAGCCCCTGCCCGAACACCTGCGGGACGCGGGGTCAGAGGCGCCGCCCTTGATCAACCGCGCCAGAAGCTAGGGAAAAACAGTACGGCCACCGTCAGTATTTCCAACCGGCCCATCAGCATGCCGACCGCCAATAGCCACTTGGCCGTATCCGGCAGGGTGGCGAAGTTGCCGCTCGGGCCTATCGTTTCGCCGATGCCGGGCCCCACGTTGGCCACGGCGGTCATGGCGGCGGTAATGGCGATCATCGGCTCCAGCCCCATCAAGGCAAGCACCAGGGCCAGCAGCGTCATGGTGGCGAAGTAACCCATGATAAAGGTGACCAGGGAGCGGATGATGTCGTCATTCACCGGTCGGCCGTTGTATTTCTGGGGAAATACTGCCCGCGGATGCATCAGCTGGTGCAGTTGTTTGCGGAACAGGGCCATGGCGACCTGGAAGCGGAATATCTTGAAGCCGCCGGCGGTGGAGCCTGAGCAGGCGCCGCATACCATCAGCAGTGCGAACAGCACCAGCGGGAATCCACCCCAGGTACCGAAGTCGCCCAGGCCGTAGCCCGTGGTGGTGACCACGGACACCAGGTTGAACAGACTGATGCGGATGGCATCGGTCAAGGGATACTGGTCCGTGCTCCACAGGTAGAGGCTGAGAGCCACGCCGGTGCTCAGGATCAGCCAGAAGAAGCCGCGCACCTGGGCGTCCCTGAACAGGCTCAGGTTGCGGTGCTGCAGGCTGTAGATCATCAGAAGGAAGGGCAGGCCGCCGATGAACATGAACAGGGTGCCGATCCAGTGGGCCGCCGGCGAGAAGTGGCTCATGGAGCCATCCGAGGTGGAGTAGCCGCCGGTGCTCAGGGTGGTCATGGCGTGGTTGATCGCCTCGAAGGCGTTCATGTCCGACAACAGGTAGTAGCAGCCGGTGCACAGGACAGTGAGCGCGAGGTACAGCAGCACGATGCGCTTGGCCATGGTGGCGGCGCGGGGCGCACTTTTGTCGGACCAGTCGGAGGACTCGGTCTGGAACAATTTCATCCCGCCCACGTTGAGGTAGGGCAGTATCGCCACCGCCGCCACGATAAAGCCGAGGCCGCCCAGCCATTGCAGGATGGATCGCCACAGTAGTATGGGCTTGGACAGCGCGTCCAGGCCGCTGAGCACGGTGGAGCCGGTGGTGGTCACCCCGGACATGGCCTCGAAGAAGGCGTCGGAAAAACTGATATGGGTGATAAAGACAAAAGGCAGGGCAGAAAAGACGCAGACGGTGGACCACACCAGGGTGGTCAGCAGAAACATCTCCCGGACCCGCAGACGGATTTCCGCCTTCTGGCCGTAAGCCAGCAGGCCGAAGGCGGTGCCATGGGTCAACAGGGTGGCCAGTAAAAACTCCTGGAAGCCACCCCCCTTGCTGAACAGGGCCTGCAGGGTAGGCAGCCACATGAACAACGCCAGCTTCGACAACGCCATGCTCAGTACGAAGGCGATGGGGCGGAGGTTGAACATGGGGTCTCCTTACAGGAAGAAGGGGCTGGGCTGGAACAGCCGTTCGACTTCCGGGATGAATTTCTTGTCCACCAGGAACAGCACCACGTGGTCGTTCTGCTCGATCACCGTCTTGTCGTGGGCGATCAGCACCTCGTCGCCGCGTACGATGGCGCCGATGGTGGTGCCCGGCGGCAGCTTGAGCTCGCCCACCTGGCGGCCCACCACCTTGGAGGTGGTGCTGTCGCCGTGGGCGATGGCCTCGATGGCCTCGGCCGCGCCCCGGCGCAGGGAATAGACGTTGACGATGTCGGCCCGGCGCACATGGGTGAGCAGGGCGGAGATGGTGGCCTGCTGGGGCGAGATGGCCACATCTATGGTGCCACCCTGTACCAGATCCACGTAGGCGCCGCGCTGGATCAGCACCATCACCTTCTTGGCGCCCATCTTCTTGGCGAGCATGGCCGACATGATGTTGGCCTCGTCCTTGTTGGTGACGGCGATGAAGACGTCCACCTGATCGATATGCTCCTCCACCAGCAGCTCCTGATCGGCGGCGTCGCCGCAGAAGACGATGGTGTGCTCCAGGATCTCGGATAGCTGTTCCGCGCGCCTGGGGTTGTGCTCGATAAGCTTCACCGAGTAGCGCTTTTCCAGCCGCCGGGCCAGGCCGGCGCCGATATTGCCGCCGCCCACTATCATGATGCGCTTGTAGTCGCTTTCAAGCCGCTGCAGCTCGGACATCACCGCCCGGATATGGCCGCTGGCGGCGACGAAGAACACCTCGTCGTCGGCCTCGATGATGGTGGTGCCCTGGGGCCGGATCGGCCTGTCCTGGCGGAAGATGGCCGCCACCCGGGTGTCGATGTTGGGCATGTGATCGCGCAGGGTGGACAGGGCGTTGCCCACCAGGGGGCCGCCGTAATAGGCCTTGATCGCCACCAGGCCGACCTTGCCCTCGGCGAAGTCCACCACCTGCAGGGCGCCGGGGTACTGGATCAGCCGGTAGATGTATTCGGTGACCAGTTGCTCGGGGGCGATCAGGTTGTCCACCGGTACCGCTTCGTTGAGGAACAATCGGTCCCGCTCCGCCAGGAACTCGGGGGAGCGGATCCGCGCCACCTTGTTGGGGGTGTTGAACAGGGAGTAGGCCACCTGGCAGGCGATCATGTTGGTCTCGTCGCTGTTGGTCACCGCCACCAGCATGTCCGCATCCTGGGCGCCGGCTTCGCGCAACACCCGGGGGTGGGCGCCGTGACCGTTGACCACCCGCAGGTCGTACTTGTCCTGCAGCTCGCGCAGCCGCTCGCCGTCGGTGTCCACTATGGTGATGTCGTTGTTCTCGCCCACCAGATTTTCCGCCAGGGTGCCGCCCACCTGTCCCGCGCCCAGTATGATGATCTTCATGCGCTTTTACTCAGTTTGGCGTAGTAGAAGCCGTCCCGTTGCTCGGCGCCCGGCAGCAGCTGCCAGCCCGGTTGTTGCGGGGTGTCGTGCTCGTGCAGCGGCAGGTGCCGGGCATCCGGGGTCCGTTGCAGGAAGGCCCGGATCTGCTCGCGGTTCTCGTCCGGCAGTATGGAGCAGGTGGCGTACAGCAGCACCCCGCCCGGTTTGAGCTGTTGCCAGAGGGCATCGAGGATCTGTGCCTGCAGCAGGGCCAGTTGGGCGATGTCTTCCGGGCGGCGCAGCCACTTGATGTCCGGGTGGCGGCGGATCACGCCGGTGGCGGAGCAGGGCGCGTCCAGCAGGATGCGGTCGAATCGCGGTCCCTGCCACCAGTCTGCCGGCCGGGCGGCATCGCCCTGCAGCACGGTGGCCGCAAGATCGATGCGTTCCAGGTTCTGCCGCACCCGCTGCAGGCGCTCGGCATCCAGGTCCAGCGCCACCAACTGGCCGAGGTCGGGCTGGCGCTCCAGGATATGGGCGGTCTTGCCGCCGGGGGCGGCACAGGCGTCGAGCACCAGCTCGCCGGGCGCCGCTTCGAGCAGCTGGGCCGCCATCTGGGCCGCGGCATCCTGCACCGAGCAGTGGCCCAGCTCGAAGCCGGGCAGGCTGGTGACGTCCACCGGCCGGGCCAGGCGCAGGGCCGCATCGGCCAGGGTGTCGGGCTCGGCCTCCAGGCCAGCCTGCTGCAGCAGGGTCTGGTATTGGCTGCGGTCGTGGTGGCGGGCGTTGACCCGGATCCACATGGGCGGGTGCTGGTTGTTGGCCTCGAGGAGGCTTTCCCACCGCTCCGGGTAAGCCAGCTGCAGCCGCTTCAGCAGCCAGTTGGGATGGGCCAGGCGCAACTGGGGCAGGGCATCGACCCTGGCGATCAGCTCGTCCTGCCGGCGCTGCACGTTGCGCAGCACGCCGTTGACCATACCCCTGAAGGGCTCGGCCTTGAGCAGTTTGCAGGCATTGACGGTCTCGGCCAGGGCGGCATGAGGCGGGATCCGGGTGTAGAGCAGCTGGTAGATGCCCACCAGCAGCAGGGCGTGTACCGGCTGGTATTTGCCCTTGAGCGGCTTTTCCAGCAACTGCTTGGCGATGGCGTCGAGCCGGCTGTACCAGCGCAGGCTGCCGAAGCACAGCTCCTGCAGCAGCGCCCTGTCCTTGGCGGCGATCTCCTGCTGATAACGGGGCAGCAGGGCCGAGAGCGACTGGCCCTGATTGATCACCTGATGCAGGATATTGGCCGCGGCGGCACGGGTTTTCATATGATGTCCACTGAGTTGAGAGTGTTCAAACCAGGCGGGTGCCGGGCTCGAACCAGTCCTTGCGGGCGTTGAGCAGATCCTGGCAGCTCATGGCCTTCTTGCCCGGCGGTTGCAGGCTGAGCAGGCGCAACACGCCGTCGCCCGTGGCCACGTCGATGCCGGCCTTGCCGGCCCTGAGCAGGGTGCCGGGCGGTTGCCCGGTGTCTTCAGCCAGCACCTCGGCCTGCCAGGCCTTGATATTGTGCTCGGCCACCATGAAATAGCTGACCGGCCAGGGGTTGAAGGCGCGCACGCAGCGCTCTATATGGGCGGCGGGCTGGCGCCAGTCGATCCGCGCTTCTTCCTTGCTGAGCTTGTCCGCGTAGCTGGCCTGGCTGTCGTCCTGGGGCTCGGCCACCGCCGTGCCCGCGGCCAACCGGGCCAGGGTATGCAACAGGGCGTCGGGGCCTATCGCCGCCAGCTTCTCGTAGAGGCTGGCGGAGCTGTCGTGCGGGGTGATCGGCAGGCTGGCCTTGTGCAGCATGGCGCCGGTATCCAGTCCCTTGTCCATCTGCATGATGGTGACGCCGGTCTCGCTGTCGCCGGCCCAGATGGCGCGCTGGATGGGCGCCGCACCGCGCCAGCGCGGCAGCAGGGAGCCGTGCACATTGATGCAGCCCAGGCGCGGGATATCCAGCACCGCCTGGGGCAGGATCAGCCCGTAGGCGACCACCACCATGATGTCGGCGCCCAGGGCGGCCAGTTGCTGCTGGGCGGCCTCTTGGCGCAGGCTTTCGGGTTGGAAGACGGCGACGCCGGCCTGTTCGGCGAGCACCTTGACCGGGCTGGGAGTCAGTTTCTTGCCGCGGCCGGCGGGCCGGTCCGGCTGGGTGTAGACGGCGACGATGTTGTGCTCCGAGCCGAGCAGGGCCTGCAGGTGGCGGGCGGCGAAGTCCGGGGTGCCGGCGAAGATGATATTGAGCTTGCTCAAGGGGCGTCCTTTGTCGGGATTAGCGTTGTTCTTGCTTGGCGAGTTTTTCCAGCTTCTGGCGGATGCGCTGGCGCTTGAGCGGCGACAGGTAATCGACGAACAGTTTGCCGATGAGGTGATCCATCTCGTGCTGGATGCAGATGGCCAGCAGATCGTCCGCCTCCAGTTCGAAGTGCTGGCCGCTGACGTTCTGGGCGCGGACTTTCACCCGCTCGGCCCGGGGCACCAGGGCTCGGGCGCCCGGCACCGACAGGCAGCCTTCCTCTATGCCGGTGTTGCCTGACTGCTCGAGGATCTCCGGGTTGATCAGCACCAGTCGTTGGTCCCGGTTTTCGGACACGTCGATCACGATCAGCCGCTGGTGGATATCGACCTGGGTCGCCGCCAGGCCGATGCCTTCCTCGGCGTACATGGTCTCAAACATATCATCTACAATGTGCTGCAGGGCAGGGGTGAACTCGGTGACGGGTTTGGCCAGGGTGCGCAGCCGTTCGTCGGGAAAACGTAATACTTCTAATACTTTTGCCATGGTGACTATGCTTATTCCAATATCGTTACTGCCAGTATTTTAGCCGCGTAACCACACAAAAAACAGCAAGAGTTGGCTGAAGGACCAGGATGTGATGAAACCGCAAGGAAGGCTGTGGCTCGGGTTGCTGCTGGCATCCTCTCTCGGTGCCCAGGCCCGGCCGCTGGAACTTAACGACGCTTATCCCAGCCATTACCTCGTTCGCCAGGGTGATACTCTGTGGGACATCTCCGCCCGTTTCCTGAGATCTCCCTGGCAGTGGCCCAGGCTGTGGCGGGCCAATCCTCAGCTGTCCGACCCCCATGCTATCTATCCAGGCGACGAACTCAGGCTGACCTGGGTAGACGGTCAGCCCCGGCTGGTGCGCGCCGAGCCGGCCGGGGTGGTCCGGCTGTCACCCCGGGTACGGGTGGCGCCGGCGGTGGCCACCATTCCCCTGGCCGCCATCATGAGTTTTACCGACAGCCACCGCGTACTGGCACCGGAGCAGTTGGTGCGGGCGCCCTATATCCTGGGTGAGTCGCAGGGCAGGGTGATCATGAATAAAGATGAAAGCCTCTATGTTCGTGGCCAGCTGAATCCCGGTGAGACCTATGGCGTCTATCGTTCGCAGGGGGAACTGACCGACAAGTTCAGCCGGGCCGAGCTGGGGCTGAAGGCGGTTCAGGTGGGGACAGTGCTGGCCCGGGAACAGCTCGAGGAAGGGCTGGCAAGGGCAACGGTAAGCAGCCTCAGGCAGGAAATGCGCCAGGGCGATCGGCTGCTGCCGCTGGCCGCCGACGGGGCTATCGCCGCCTTCCACTATCCCCGGCCGGGGCCGGCGCTCGACAAGGCCTATATCCTGGCCATGGGCCAGGAGGGTGCCATGACCGGGCGCCACGGCGTGGTCTTCATCAACAAGGGCAGTGAGGATGGGCTCGGTGCCGGCGATCTCTACCGGGTGCTGAGACCGGGGCCCGGTGTCTACGACTACGGAGACAGTGCTCTGGCCCGGCTGAGTTACGCGGACTCCGCGAGCCGCTACCTGCGCAACACCGGGCCGGCCGTCCCATTGCCGGCCATCCCCATTGCCCGGCTGCTGGTGTTCAGTGTTCACCCGCGTGTCAGTGCCGCCCTGGTGCTGGACAGCGACGAACCGGTGCGTCCTCATTTCCCACTGGATTCGGTCCATGATGCCGGCCTCTGGCCTTGAGCAGCATCCGCTGCTGCCCTGGCTGGCGCTGCGCCACACCGCCGGTATAGGGCCGGTCGGGGCCGTCAGGCTCTACGACAAACTGGGTCCGGCCTGGTTCGACTCGCCGGCGCTGGCCGGCAGTGGCCTGAACGAAGAGCAACGGCGGCAACTGCTCAGTCCCCAGTGGTCGGTGCTGGAACGACTCCTGGCCTGGCAAGGGGCTGGCCCCGGTCGCCATATCCTGTCGTGGGATCATCCCGACTATCCCGCGCAGCTCAAATCGGCGACCGGTGCGCCTATCCTGCTGTTCGTCGAGGGCGAGCTGGCGGCGTTGCGGCAGGAGCAGCTGGCGGTGGTGGGCACCCGCCATCCTTCCTACGTCGGCCGGGAAAATACCAGGACGCTGGTGCCCTTGCTGGTGGAGGCGGGGGCGGCCATCACCTCGGGGTTGGCCATCGGCGTCGACGGTCTGAGCCATCAGGCGGCGTTGGACAAGGGAGGGATCACCCTGGCGGTGTTGGGCTCGGGACTGGCGCAATGCTATCCCCGGCGCCATCGGCGGCTGGCGGGGGAGATCGTCGCGCGGGGTGGGGTCCTGCTGTCCGAGTGCTATCCTTGGGAGGGGCCTTTGGCCCATCATTTTCCCCGCCGCAATCGCATCATCAGCGGGCTGAGTCTGGGCGTGCTGGTGGTGGAGGCGGCGGAACGCAGCGGCTCGCTGATCACCGCCCGTTTTGCCCTGGAGCAGGGACGGGACGTCTTCGCCATTCCCGGTGCCTGGCAGAATCCCCAGGCCGTGGGCTGCAACCGGCTGATCCAGCAGGGAGCCAAGCTTGTCTGTGATGTCCAGGATATCCTCGAGGAGTTGTCGGCTTTCTCCGACGCGGCGATAAAAATTCATCCACCGGTCACGGAGGAATTATTGCCTTATCCGGACTTGTTGGATAACGTAGGTTTAGAGGCAACGGCAGTGGACTTGATCGCGTCCCGTTGTCAACAGCCGGTGCAGGAGGTGGTTACCCGGTTGGTCGAGCTGGAATTGGCTGGCTGGGTGGAATCCGTACCCGGGGGTTATGTCAGAGCGAGGAGGGGCTGATCATGTTCGATGTACTTATGTACTTGTTCGAAACCTACATCCATGCGGATGTGGACACCATGGTGGATCAGGAAGAACTCGCCGACGAGTTGACCCAGGCGGGCTTTCACAAGGAAGAGATCCTCAAGGCCCTGGCCTGGCTGGAACGCCTGGCCGAGCTGCAGGAGGCGGAAGAAACACCGATCTGGGCCCGTTCGGCGCCCGATTCATTTCGCATCTATACCCCGGAAGAGCTCTACAAGATCGACGCCGAAGGCCGTGGCTTCCTGCTGTTCCTCGAGCAGATCAAGGTGCTCAACGCGGAGACCCGCGAGATCGTCATCGACAGACTGATGGAGCTGGACTCCTCGGTGATCGAGCTCGACGACCTCAAGTGGGTGGTGCTGATGGTGCTGTTCAACGTACCCGGCAGCGAGTCCGCCTACCACCAGTTGGAAGAGCTCATCTTCGAGCAACCCGAGGGAGCGGTTCACTGAGGACGGCCGCGCTGGTAGAATTCCATCAATGAATTCGGAGGCGCGGCATGTCGAAAATCGATCCCAGTCTGTTCAATACCCACGAGCATGCCCCGCGCTGGGCCGATGAGCCTTGTCCCCAGTGCGGAGAGAGGCTGGAGCTGCGCCATGGCAAACACGGTGCCTTCATCGGTTGCTCCGCCTATCCCCGCTGCGATTACCTGCGCCCTTCCAAGGTAGTGGAACACGACGAGGATGTGGAAAAGGTGCTCGAGGGGAGCCGGTGCCCGCTTTGTGGCCATGCTCTCGCCTTGAAGAAGGGCCGCTACGGCCTCTTTATCGGCTGCACCCACTACCCGCGCTGCCATCATGTGGCCGATATCAACGATCAGGGCGACGAGGAGCCTCCGTGCCCCGCTTGTGGCAAGGGCCATCTGCTGGCCAGGACCTCCCGTTACGGCAAGCGGTTTTACGGTTGTTCCCGTTATCCGACCTGCCGCTATGTCATTAACGATAAGCCCAGGGCCGAGTCCTGTCCCGAATGCGGCTTCGGCATCCTGGCCGAGCGCAAGGGACAACTGTATTGTCCCAACAAGGGCTGTGATTACCATCGCTGAATACCAAGGAAGCTGTATTGTCAATGAACCCGCAAGATTTGCTCACCGCGGTTGAGCACCTCAATAATGGCGCCGTCATCGGTTATGCCACCGAAGCCGTGTTTGGCCTGGGCTGCGACCCGGACAATGGCGAGGCGGTGCAACGGTTGCTTGAGATCAAGCAACGCCCGGTTGATAAAGGACTGGTGCTGATCGCCGCCGACTTCAGCCAGTTGCGGCCCTACCTGGATCTGGAAGCCTTGCCCCCGGGGCGCCTCGAGATCATCCTGGACAGCTGGCCCGGCCCTTATACCTGGGTGATCCCGGCCAAACCGGAGGTGCCGATGTGGCTGCGCGGCCGGTTCGACTCCCTGGCGGTGCGGGTGAGCGCCCATCGGCAGGTCCATGATCTCTGTCTGGCCTTCGGCAAGCCGCTGGTGTCGACCAGTGCCAACAAGACGGGCGAAGAGCCGGCAAGAACGGCACAAGCACTGTCAAGGCAACTGGGCGGGGAGCTGGACTACATACTGTCCGGCACCACCGATGGCCTGGCCAATCCCTCCCTGATCCGGGACGGCATCACCGGCGTGACCCTGCGCCCGGCTTGAACATCAACGAATTAAGGAAGAGACATGAGCGGTAAACCGGACACATCGGCAGTCAAGGCCTTTCTGCTGCAGTTGCAGGACGAGATTTGCGCGGGCCTGGAGCGGGCGGACGGCCGCGGCCGTTTTGCGGAGGACAGCTGGATCCGGGAAGAAGGGGGCGGAGGCCGCAGTCGGGTGTTGCGCAACGGTGCGGTGATCGAGCAGGGCGGGGTCAACTTTTCCCATGTGCACGGGGCTGCCATGCCGGCCTCGGCCACGGCTCACAGGCCCGAGCTGGCCGGTCGCTCCTTCGAGGCCATGGGCGTTTCCCTGGTGATCCATCCCCACAATCCCCATGTGCCCACCAGTCATGCCAATGTGCGTTTTTTCATTGCCGAGAAGGAAGGGGCCGAGCCGGTCTGGTGGTTCGGTGGCGGCTTCGATCTCACGCCCTTCTACCCGGTGGAGGAAGACTGCCGGCACTGGCACCGGGTGGCCCATGAGCTTTGCGCCCCCTTCGGTGAACAGGTGTATCCGGAATACAAGACCTGGTGCGACCGCTACTTCTACCTTAAGCACCGCAATGAAACCCGGGGAGTGGGCGGGCTCTTCTTCGACGATCTCAACCACTGGCCCTTCGAGCAGTGCTTCGCCTTTATGCAGGCGGTGGGACGGGGCTACCTCGACGCCTACCTGCCGATAGTGGCAAGACGCAAGGACATGCCTTATGGCGAGCAGGAGCGGCAGTTCCAGCTGTATCGGCGCGGACGTTATGTGGAATTCAACCTGGTGTACGACAGGGGCACCCTGTTCGGTTTGCAGACCGGTGGGCGGACCGAATCCATCCTGATGTCGATGCCGCCATTGGCGCGTTGGGAATACGACTGGCAGCCGGCTCCGGGCTCGGCCGAAGCCCGGCTGCAGGCGTTCCTGGTACCCAGGGACTGGTTTTAACTGACCGGCTCCGCCTTGGGGCCGAACAGCTCGATGACCCGATCGATCAACCCCTGCCGCTCACCGCCGGGCAGGTAGGCGGCATAGACTTCCCGGTTGATGGATGGGGTATCGGCCACCACGAACAATTGTTCCTGCTCCTGATAGCTCTTTATCATCGAGCTGGGCAGGAAGGCGCTGCCGCCGTGGTGCAGCAGGTATTCCAGGGCGATGCGCACCGAGCCGGTGTGCAACAGCGGCGGCGTGGCGGTGTTGAACAGTTTGGCGTGCTGGGTATTGAAGGCGGTGCCCCAGTCGATGCGGATATAGTCCTGGGCCATGGCCCGGGCCGCGTCGAGGTTGGGATAGGTGGACACCAGTTGCAGCTCCATGGTGTGCATGGCAATGTGGCGTACTCCCTCGATACGGGCCGGATCGGTCAGGAAGGCCAGATCCAGGGTCCGGCCGAGCAGGGCCCGGGTCATCTGTTCGGGCGTCCGGATATCGGCCCTTAGCGACAGTGCCGGCAACTCGCAATAGAGCCGGTGCAGTCCCGCCTGCAGGTAGGCGTCCCACAGGTTGGCGGTGCCGGCCACCGCCAG
Organism: Zobellella sp. An-6; assembly: GCF_052487945.1. Classification (NCBI taxonomy): domain Bacteria; kingdom Pseudomonadati; phylum Pseudomonadota; class Gammaproteobacteria; order Aeromonadales; family Aeromonadaceae; genus Zobellella; species Zobellella sp. An-6. Next base: position 595,937 of record NZ_CP199259.1, read on the forward strand.
TTGCTGGGTCTGGCGCTCGCTCAGGGCCACTTCATGCTGAGCCCGGGCCCAGGCCAGCAGCATGGACTCGGCATGGGGGATCAGGGCCTCGCCGGAAGAGGTCAGCTGGATATTGTTGCGTAACCGGGTGAAGAGGGTAACCCCTAACTGGCTTTCGAGCTGGCGGATCCTGAAACTGACCGCCGACGGCGTCAGGTAAAGATGTTCAGCCGCCTTGCCGAAATGGCGGGTGCGGGACACTTCCAGGAAGGTCTTTAAGAGTTCAGTATCCAAGATTGACCATAAATATTTTGTTCGTTAGCGCAAAATCTATTCATTTTAGCGGCTAATGCAACAAAAAAAGCGTCGGGGAAGACAATATAATGGTTTCCATTCCCTTACGAGGGGGTCAAGGTCTATTCACTACCGGCGTTATGCCAATGTATGAGAACAGTTCATGGACAGATATGCAGTAATTGGTAATCCCGTCAGTCACAGCCAGTCGCCCTTTATCCATGGCCGTTTTGCCGAGCAGACGGCGCAGGATATCAGTTACGAGCGCCTGCTCGCTCCTCTCGATGATTTTGCCGGCACATTGTCCCGGTTCCGGCAGGAAGGAGGGAAAGGCTGCAATATCACTGTCCCTTTCAAGACGGAGGCGTTGGCTTTGGCCGGGCAGTTGACCGAACGGGCCGAACTGGCCGGAGCGGTAAATACCCTGCAGCTGCTGCCCGATGGCCGCTGGCTGGGAGACAATACCGACGGCGCCGGGCTGGTGCTCGATCTCCAGCGCCTGGAGGTGCCCCTGAATGGGGCCAGGATATTGCTGCTGGGAGCGGGTGGCGCGGCCCGTGGTGCGCTCGGGCCCCTGTTGGCCGAGCGGCCAGCCGAGCTGGTGGTGGCGAACCGGACCCGGGCCCGGGCCGGTGAGCTGGCGGCACGCTTCTCTTCACACGGCAATATCATCAGTGCTCCTCTGAAAGCGCCGGGCAGCGGTTTTGATGTGATCATCAACAGTACCTCCGCCAGCCTGCAGGGCGAGCAACTGGCGCTTAAGGCCGGTGTTTGCCATTCCGAGACCCGGGTCTACGATATGATGTATGGTCGAGAGGAAACGGTGTTCCTGAGCTGGGCCAGAGCCCTTGGGCTGAGATACCGCTACGATGGTCTGGGCATGCTGGTCGGTCAGGCTGCCGAAAGTTTCTACCTCTGGCGGAAGGTGCGGCCGGACATGATGTCGGTGCTGACCGCCCTCAGAGCCAAACTGGAGTCCGCAACATGAATCAGGACATTATCGTCGGCGACGATCTGTGCTGGCAGCCGCAGGAGCAGAGGCTGACCTTCAGTACTTACTGGCAAGGGAGGCTGATCCCCTGTTTTATCAGCTTGCATCGGCTGGAACACATGACCGGCCAGAGCCTGAGCGACGAGGCCAACATCATGCTGGCCTTCGAGGCGGTACGCTTTGATATCGAGGAAAAGGTCAGTGCCCTGGTGGAAGAGGAAGCCTTCGCCCCCGACGGCGGCCTCTATCTCTAGCCGCGGTATTTACCCTGTTGGTGCAGGTATTCCTCTTTCAGCCGCA
>NZ_CP199259.1:602500-850000 GCF_052487945.1 Zobellella sp. An-6
CGACCTGCACGAATGGTGTAACCATGGCCACGCTGTCTCCACCCGAGACTCAGTGAAATTGAAATCGCCGTGAAGATGCGGTGTACCCGCGGCTAGACGGAAAGACCCCGTGAACCTTTACTATAGCTTGGCACTGAACATTGACCCTACATGTGTAGGATAGGTGGGAGGCTGTGAAGCGGTGACGCCAGTTGCCGTGGAGCCGACCTTGAAATACCACCCTTGTATGTTTGATGTTCTAACGTTGGCCCCTAATCGGGGTTGCGGACAGTGCCTGGTGGGTAGTTTGACTGGGGCGGTCTCCTCCCAAAGCGTAACGGAGGAGCACGAAGGTTGGCTAAGTACGGTCGGACATCGTACGGTTAGTGCAATGGCATAAGCCAGCTTAACTGCGAGACGGACAGGTCGAGCAGGTGCGAAAGCAGGTCATAGTGATCCGGTGGTTCTGAATGGAAGGGCCATCGCTCAACGGATAAAAGGTACTCCGGGGATAACAGGCTGATACCGCCCAAGAGTTCATATCGACGGCGGTGTTTGGCACCTCGATGTCGGCTCATCACATCCTGGGGCTGAAGTCGGTCCCAAGGGTATGGCTGTTCGCCATTTAAAGTGGTACGCGAGCTGGGTTCAGAACGTCGTGAGACAGTTCGGTCCCTATCTGCCGTGGGCGTTGGATGATTGAGGGGGGTTGCTCCTAGTACGAGAGGACCGGAGTGAACGAACCGCTGGTGTTCGGGTTGTCATGCCAATGGCACTGCCCGGTAGCTAAGTTCGGAATCGATAACCGCTGAAAGCATCTAAGCGGGAAGCGAGCCCCGAGATGAGTCATCCCTAGAGCTTCGAGCTCTCTAAAGGGCCGTCCGAGACTAGGACGTAGATAGGCAGGGTGTGGAAGCGTAGCGATACGTGCAGCTAACCTGTACTAATGACCCGTGCGGCTTAACCATACAACACCCAAGAAGTGTGAGACCTTGCAGGTCGAGAACGAATTCATCAAAAGACAGCTTTTCCGGATTACCAGTTTATGCCTGGCGGCGATAGCGTTGTGGTCCCACCTGACCCCATGCCGAACTCAGAAGTGAAACGCACCCGCGCCGATGATAGTGTGGCAGCTGCCATGTGAAAGTAGGTCACTGCCAGGCACCCAAATTTGTAGCGTCGATTAAATTCGACCGGTCCACTGAAGTGGACCCTACAAACCGCTTTTGCGGAGCGGTAGTTCAGTTGGTTAGAATACCGGCCTGTCACGCCGGGGGTCGCGGGTTCGAGCCCCGTCCGCTCCGCCACTTTTAAGAAGCCCTTAGCTAGTTGATAGCTAAGGGCTTTTTCGTATTGGCTGCGCCGGACGGCGGGAGGATGTCGGCGCGCTGCGCCTCCGCCTCAAAGGCGGTGCCTTTGCCGCTCCGCCATCACATCAAAGCCCTGACCGTTGGCCAGGGCTTTTGCTTTTCTGTTGCCGCGACAAACTGCTCTGCCTCAGAGGGCGTGCGCGCCGGTGCCGCTGGCCTCCCGGTCGCACCTGGGTGCTGAGCATTGTCTGGCAAGACTCTGTTTATGCCGATGTTTTTTCATATCTACCGTGATCCGAATTCCAAATAGTGCTGGCTTAGCTAGTGCCCTTATGATTTAGTGAGAAAAGCCTCACGGATGGTAATCATCATAAACAATCACTTGCCGAGTGTTATAAAACGTCATAGCGTTAAAGTGTAATAAAGCTGTCATTGCACGGTGTTTTAACTGAGCAATGACCATGACAAGGGCCAAGCCCGGGGAGCATGCCTATGGACGGCAACGACCGTAAACGCTTTATTCTGGATACCAACGTACTCCTGCACGAACCCCTCTCCATCTATTCCTTCAAGGAACACAATGTCGTTATACCCATGACGGTGCTCGAAGAGCTGGATCGGATCAAGGACCGGCAGAAGGATGTCAGCCGTGATGCCCGTATCGCCATCAGGACCCTGGAAGATATCTTTCACGACGCAACCCCTGAGCAGATCGTCGCCGGTGTGCCCTTGGGATTGAAGGATGACGATGCCAGCGGCACCATTGCCATCATCTCGGACCGGCATTTACCGGAAGGATACGCCATCTTCACCGACGACGAGGCCGACAACCGTATCATCAATACCGCCCTTTATCTGCAGAAACACCATACCGAGGGCATGGCGGTGCTGGTGACCAAGGACATCAACATGCGGCTCAAGGCCAAGGGAGCCGGCCTGCAACATGTGGAGGACTATCGTTCGGACCAGTTGGTAGACGATATCCGTTTGCTGTCCAAGGGATTCTATCAGCTGGAGGACAGCTTCTGGGACAGGGTGGGCGAGTGTGAAAGCGAAACCCATGGCCGGGAGGTTATCCATACGGTTGCCGATGAAGTGCTGCCGGCGGCGCATATCAACCAGTACTTGCTTGACGATACCGACGACTTTGCCGGCCGGGTCCTGAGCAAGGAGAACGGCAAGGTGCGCTTTGTCGATCTGGGGCGGGAGCGGATGATGGGACGCAAGGCCTGGGGCATTCATCCCAAGAATATCTATCAGGCGATGGCGCTGGACGCGCTGCTGGATCCTCATATTGATCTGGTGATCCTGACCGGTCCCGCCGGTTGCGGCAAGACCTTGCTGGCCATGGCCACCGCCTTGGAAATGACCATAGAAAAGGGTATTTACGACAGGGTGATCGTCACCCGCAACACCCCCGAAATCGCCGAGAGCATCGGCTTCCTGCCCGGTACCGAAGAGGAAAAAATGGCTCCCTGGCTGGGCGCCATCACCGATACCCTGGAGGTGCTGCACAAGCAGGATGAATGCATGGATGGCTCGCTCAGCTACATCATGGGCAAGGCCAATATCCAGTTCAAGTCGGTCAACTTCATGCGTGGACGCAGTATCCAGAATACCTTCGTGCTGCTGGACGAGTGCCAGAACCTGACTGCGTCCCAGCTCAAGACCATCATTACCCGCTGTGGCGAAGGCACCAAGCTGGTGTGTTCGGGCAACCTGGCGCAGATCGACTCCAACTACCTGACCCCGGTGACCTCCGGGCTGACCTACATAGTGGAACGCTTCAAGGATTTTGAAGGCAGCGCCAACATCTATCTCAACGGCGTGGTGCGCAGCCGGCTGGCTTCCTTCGCCGAGGAGAACCTTTAACGACCCAGATAGGCCTGCAACGCAGGGGTACGGGGGGCTGACAACAGCCCCCTGTCGCCCTGCTCCATGATGCGGCCGTCGTAAACAAAGGCGATGCGGTCGGCGACCCTGGCCGCCTCATCCGGATGGTGGGTGACCAGCAATACCGTCAGGCCGAGCCGATCGGTCTGTGTCCGCAACAAATCCAGCAGTTCGAAGCGCAGGGCCGGATCCAAGGCGGAAAAGGGCTCGTCCAGCAAGAGTACCGGTGTCTGGCGTACCAGGCACCGGGCCAACCCCACCCTCTGCTGTTGCCCCCCCGACAGGCTCGCCGGCTTACGCTGGAGCAGGGGGCCTATGCCCACCTGCCGGGCGACTTGTTCCACTTCTGCCCGTTGTGCCGGTGTCAGCCGCAGGGAGGGAGACAGGCCGATGGCGATATTCTGGTAGACCGTCATATGCCAGAACAGGTTGTTGTCCTGGAACAGGGTGGTCACCGGCCTTTGGGCGGGTGCCAGAGGCAGCAGATCCCGGCCGTCGAGGTGCAGTTGTCCCGAGTCGACCCTGGCAAAGCCGGCGACCATGGCCAGCAGGGTCGACTTGCCGGCACCACTGGGGCCGATCAGGGCGGTGATTTCCCCCGCCTCTGCACGGAGAGAAAAGCACAGCTTCTGCTCCGGATAGTGGGAGCGAAGATCATCGAGTACCAGCATCTTTACCCCCCAGCACGCCTTCGATCAGGATGAAAAGCCCCAGGCTCAGCAACAGCAGGATCAGCGAGGTGGCCGCCGCTTCCGTCATCTGATAATTGCCCAGCTGTTGATACAGCAGCCAGGGCAGAGTTTGCAGATGCTGGCTGCCGAACATGGCGATGGCGCTGAGATCGCCCAACGACAGCATCATCGCCAGGGCCAGGGCCAGGGCGGCCGGCTTGCGCAGCAGGGGCCACTCCAGCTGTCGAAGCCGGTTCAGCCCCCCTATATCGAGGCTGGTACAGAGACGGTCATACTGGCGGGCAATCCGCTCCATGGGTTGCTGCAGGGCACGCAGCCCATAGGGCAGCGCCATCAGGGCATTGACCAGCAACACCAGCAAGGGACCCAGGGTGAACACATCGAACGAGCCGCGCAGCAGGATAAAAAGCCCGGTGGAGAGCACCACCGCCGGCAACACCAGGATCACCGAGCCGGTGGCTTCCATCAGCGCCGCTCCAGTCCTGTGATACAGCCGCAGCCTCAGATGACGGCTGCTGCTCAGCAGGCCCAGGGTGAGCAGCACCGACAGCAGGCCGGCGCCGCCGGCGATAAGCAGGGAACTGGCCGTGGCCCGCCACAGCAGGGAAGAACTCAGGGTCGTCCACAGGCTGGGGTTGAGGCCACTGACGACAATGGCCAGCAGGGGCGGCAGAAAGAGGCCGAGACAGAGGCTCAGTACCAGCAGATCCCAAAGAAAGACGCCGCTCCTGTTCCGGTCCGGCCGGGCGGACCGGAGCTGTCTCTCCTGAGAATGGAGCGCCGGCCTGCTCAGCCAGTACTGCAACAGCAGGAAGCCGCTGCAGAACAGCAACTGCAGCAGGGCCAGCATGCCCGCCAGGGGCAGGTCGAAATCGAAACGCAGGGCCTGGTAGATGGCCACCTCCAGGGTGGTGGACCTGGGCCCGCCACCCAGCGCCATGACGGTAGCAAAGCTGGTGAAGCAGAGCATGAATATCATGCTGGCCAGGGCGGGCAGGGCACCGCGCATGGCCGGCCACTCCAGCCAGCGGAACAGCTGCCAGCCGGTGAAGGCGAGCTGGCTGGCCATTCGCCACTGGCTGGGGGGAATGCCTTCGATGGCCTGCAGCAGGATCCGGGCCGCCAGGGGCATATTGAAGAACACATGGGCCAGCAGTATGCCGGGGAGACCATAGAGGTAGCTGACGGGCTCCAGGCCGAACAGCCCCAGCAACTGGTTGACCCAGCCCTGGCGGCCATGGACGGCGACGATACCGAATACCACCAGGATCACCGGCAGCACCAGCGAGAGCCCGAACAGGCGCAGCAACAGGGTTCGTCCCGGAAAGTGGCGGCGGGACAGGGCCTGGGCCAGGGGGATGGCCAGCAGCAGGCTGAGCAGGGTGGACAACAAGGCCTGATAGAAACTGAACCAGATGACGTGGCGCAGATAGGAGTCCGCGAACAGCTGTCCCAGAGACATCTGGCCGCCTTGCAGCAGCAGGGCCCCTATGGGCCCCGCGGTGAGCAGCAGTATACCGAGCAGGCTGAGGCTGCCCGGCAGCCACCAGTACCGGTTCGGCATCAGCGAGTCACGGCACCCAGCCACTGGCGCAGCCAGCCCTGGCGCTGTTCGGCGATTTCCTCGGCACTGAAGCTGAGGGTTTGTTCAGGGATCACCAGGGCGTCGAAGCCTGCGGGGAGCGCAACCTCGATCACCGGGTACATCCAGTTGCCGGCGGGAATGTGTTGCTGAAAGCCGGGTCCCACCATGAACCGCAGGAAACGATCGGCCAGTTCGGGCTGTTGACTGGTATTGAGCCTGGCGGCCACCTCCACCTGCAGGTAGTGGCCTTCCTCGAAGCCGGCGGCCCGATACTGGGTCTTCTGCTCCGCCTCGATATGGTAGGCGGGAGAGGTGGTGTAAGACAGCACCAGATCCGCCTCGCCCTTGAGGAACATACCGTAGGATTCGCTCCAGCCCTTGGTGACGGAGACGGTACGCTTGGCCAGGTTCTGCCAGACTTCGGGAGCCTGGTCGCCATAGAGTTTCTGCACCCACAGCATCAGGCCCTGCCCCGGGGTGCTGGTGCGCGGATCCTGATACAGCAGGGTCAGCTCGGGGCGTTCCAGCAGCTCGGCGAAGCTGGCGGGGGGATTGGCGAGACGCTCGGTGTCGTAGATAAAGGAGAAGTAGCCGTAGTCGAAGGGCAGGAACACCGGATCATTCCAGCCGCCGGGGACCTTGAGCCCCTCGGGAGATTGGCCATGCTCGGCCAGTAGGCCGGTGTCCTTGGCGGCCTGCAGCAGGTTGTTGTCCAGTCCCAGCACGATATCGGCCTTGGTGTTGGCGCCTTCGAGTCGCAGCCGGTTGAGGATGGATACTCCATCGTCCAGGGCCACGAACTCGAGATTACAGTCACATTCCGCCTCAAAGGCCTGCTCAATGGCTGGGCCTGGGCCCCAATCGGACGCAAATGAGCTATAGGTATAGATGGTCAGGGTCGGATCTTGCGCCACGGCCTGGCCGGCGGCGAGCAGGGGCAGGGCAATCAGGGCTTTTTTCACAGGGCCACTCCTTGTGGATAGGGTAGGGCCGAGTGCTCAAATTCCTACGCCGGCACGACCCGGATCAGGTGTACGAGTATGATCTCAGCGGCTGGCCGCACCCCGTTCGAGAATGGCCGCTATTGTAGGGCCATTCGTTTTGCTAAACCAGTTCTATAAGGAAGAAGGCCTATGATACCCGCCCATGAAGAACAACGGCTGTATAGCCGCATGCAACTGGATGCCAAGGTGATCCTGGCCACCACCAAGGAAAGGGTGGAAGGGATCTGCCGCAACCTCAGCGCCGAGGGGGTCCTGATGGAAGTCGCCGCCGGCAAGTGCCAGCTGGGGCAGGAATGGCGCCTGGTGCTGCCGTCGGCCGACGCCGGCGTGGAGCCCTTGACCGCCACGGCCAGGGTGATCCGGGTGGAAGCAGGTGAACAGACCGACCAGGTGGCCCTGGTGCTGAGTGAAGTCCACTGACCGGCGGATGTTAGTTGCATGTTTCCTGAATCAGGGTTAGGTTAAAAACTCTAAACTCATTCAGGAAGTATCACCATGCCCAAGGACGAAGCCCGTTTTCCGGTCAGCATCGAGATCCCCGTCGCCTGGGGCGAGATGGATGCGCTCAACCACGTCAACAACGTGGTCTATTTCCGTTACTTCGAAACCGTACGCATCGAGTACCTGCGCCGCATCGGCATGCTGGATGTACTGAGTACGGCGGGCGTGGGGCCGGTGCTGGCGGAAACCTCCGCCCGTTACCGCCGGCCGGTGACCTTTCCCGACACCCTGAGGGCCGAGGCCAGGGTCAGCCAGTTGGACGAGCACGGTTTTACCATGGAATACCGTATCCTCAGTCAGGCCCAGCAGACGGTGACCACCGAAGGCACGGCGCGGGTGGTGATGGTGGATTTCGGGACCGGGCGCAAGGCGCCGCTCGGCGAGGCGCTGAAGCAGCGGGTGCTGCAGCTGGAAGGATAAAACAACGCCGGCTTGCGCCGGCGTTGCAGTGATTACAGCCAGCCCGGCTGCCTGGCCTCGTAGGCGTCGATCTGATCCGCGTGCTGCAGGGTCAGGCCGATATTGTCCAGGCCGTTGAGCAGGCAGTAGCGGCGGAACTCGTCGATCTCGAACGGGAAGGCGTGCTCGCCGGCGCGCACCTGCTGGGCTTCCAGATCCACGGTGATCTCGGCACCCTTGTCGGCATTGACGTACTGGAACAGGGCTTCCACCTGCTCTTCGCTCAGCCGCACCGGCACCATGCCGTTGTTGATGGCATTGCCGTAGAAGATGTCGGCGAAGCTCGGCGCTATGATGGCCCTGAGGCCGAAGTCGGCCAGGGCCCAGGGGGCGTGCTCGCGGCTGGAGCCGCAACCGAAGTTTTCCCGGGCCAGCAGGATCACCGCCCGGTCGTAGGGCGCCTGGTTGAGCACGAACTCCGGGTTGGGCTGCTCGCCGGCGTCATCCAGAAACCGCGAGTCGTGGAACAGGTGCTTGCCGAAGCCGGACCGGGTCACCTTCTGCAGGAACTGCTTGGGGATGATCTGATCGGTGTCTACGTTGGCCGCGTCCAGGGGGGCGGCGATACCGGTTAATTGCTTGAATCCGCTCATGGTTTACCCCTTATAAATCCCGGATGTCGACGAAGTGACCGAACACGGCGGCGGCGGCGGCCATGGCCGGGCTCACCAGATGGGTGCGGCCACCGCGGCCCTGGCGGCCTTCGAAGTTGCGGTTGCTGGTGGCGGCACAACGCTCGCCCGGCGCCAGCCGGTCGTTGTTCATGGCCAGGCACATGGAGCAGCCGGGAAGGCGCCACTCGAAGCCAGCGTCGATAAAGATTTTATCCAGCCCTTCCGCTTCGGCCTGGGCCTTCACCTGCTGGGAGCCGGGTACCACCAGCGCCTGTACCCCGGCGGCCACCTTGCGGCCACGGGCCACGGCGGCGGCGGCGCGCAGATCCTCGATGCGGCTGTTGGTGCAGGAGCCGATAAACACCTTGTCGATTTGTACGTCGGTCAGCTTGCCACCGGCCTGGATATCCATGTATTGCAGCGCCTTGGCGGCGGACTGGCGCTCGATGGGATCCGCGAATTCATCCGGGGAGGGAATGGTGCCATCCACCGGCATCACCTGGCCCGGGTTGGTGCCCCAGGTGACCTGGGGCGCGATCTCGGCGCCCTCCAGCTCGACCACGGCGTCGAAGACGGCGTCCGCGTCGGATTTCAGGGTCTGCCAGTAGGCAACCGCCGCTTCCCACTGCTCGCCCTCGGGCGCGAAGGGACGGCCCTTCAGGTAGTCGAAGGTGGTCTGGTCGGGGGCCACCAGGCCGGCCTTGGCGCCGAGCTCGATGGCCATGTTGCAGATGGTCATGCGCGCTTCCATCGACAGGGACTCGATCACCGGGCCGCAGAATTCCACCACGTAGCCGGTGCCGCCGGCGTGGCCGACCTTGCCGATGATGGCCAGCACCACGTCCTTGGCGCTGATGCCCGGCTTGAGTGCGCCGTTGACCTGGATTTTCATGGTTCTGGCCCGGCCCTGCTTCAGGGTCTGGGTGGCCATGACGTGTTCCACCTCGGAGGTGCCGATGCCGAAGGCCAGGGCACCGAAGGCGCCGTGGGTGGCAGTGTGGGAGTCGCCGCACACGATGGTGGTGCCGGGCAGGGTCAGTCCCAACTCGGGGCCGATCACGTGCACTATGCCCTGATACTTGTGGTGCAGGTCATAGAGCGGAACGCCGAACTCTTCGCAGTTCTTGGCCAGGGTCTCCATCTGGATGCGGGCCATCTCGCCGGAGGCGGCGATGTCGTTGGTCTGGGTGGAGACGTTGTGATCCATGGTCGCCCAGGTGCGGTCCGGGCGGCGCAGCTTGCGGCCCTTTTCGCGCAGGCCGTCGAAGGCCTGGGGCGAGGTGACTTCGTGCACCAGGTGGCGGTCGATATAGAGCAGCGGGGTTTCGCCGGCTTCATCGCGCACCAGGTGGGCGTCGAAAACTTTCTGATAGAGGGTTTTGGCCATTAGCTTGCTCTCCTGATGCGCGCGACTATCTGCTCACCCATTTGACTGGTGCTCTGTACCGGATGTTCGGCAGCGGCACTGTAAAGATCACCGGTGAAGTAGCCGGCGGCCAGGGTTTCGCTCACGGCCCGCTCGATGGCCTGGGCGGCCTCTTCCTGTTTGAAGCTGTAACGCAGCATCAGAGCAGCGGAGAGGATCTGGGCGATGGGGTTGGCGATATTCTTGCCGGCGATATCCGGGGCGGTGCCGCCGGCCGGCTCGTACAGGCCGAAGCCTTTGTCGTTCAGGCTGACCGAGGGCAGCAGGCCCATGGAGCCGGTGATCATCGCCATCTCGTCGGAGATGATGTCGCCGAACAGGTTGGAGCACAGCAGCACGTCGAACTGGGACGGATCCTTGATCAGCTGCATGGTGGCGTTGTCGATGTAGATGTGGTTCAGGGTCACGTCCGGGTATTCCCTGGCCACTTCGATCACCACTTCCCGCCACAGGATGGAGGCCTGCAGCACGTTGGCCTTGTCCACCGAGGTGACCAGGCCGCGACGGCCGCGGGCCGCCTCGAATGCCAGCCGGGCGATGCGCTCGATCTCGTAACGGTGATAGACTTCGGTGTCGAACGCCTTCTCTTCGGGGCCCGAGCCTTCCCTGCCCTTGGGCTGGCCGAAGTAGATGCCGCCGGTCAGCTCGCGCATGCACAGGATATCGAAGCCGCGGGCGCTGATGTCGGCGCGCAGCGGCGAGAAGCCTTCCAGACCCTGGTAGATCTTGGCGGGGCGCATATTGCAGAACAGCTTGAAGTGGCCGCGCAGGGGCAGCAGGGCACCGCGCTCGGGCTGCTCGTTGGGGGGCAGCTTTTCCCATTTGGGACCGCCGACCGAGCCGAACAGGATGGCGTCGGCGGCTTCACAGCCGGCCAGGGTCGCCGCCGGCAGCGGAGTGCCGTGGTTGTCGATGGCGATGCCGCCCACGTCATGGTGACTCAGCTCCAGGCTGAAACCGAACTCGGCCTGTACCTTGTCCAGCACCTTGAGGGCTTGCGCCATCACCTCGGGACCGATGCCGTCGCCCGGCAAGACGGCGACCTTGTAGCTTGCACTCATACTCACACTGTCTCCATACGAATTTTCTTTTGGATTTCTTCTTTCTTCTCGGCCACCTGCTCGGCCCGGTAGATGCTGTTGATCACGTGCACCAGCGCCTGGGCGGAGGACTCGACAATATCGGTGGCCAGGCCCATGCCGTGGAACTTGCGGCCCTTGTATTCGGCCACGATGTCCACCTGGCCCAGCGCATCCTTGCCTTCGCCCTTGCTCTTGAGCTCGTACTTGTCGATGCGGATGTCGTAGCCGGTGACGCGATTGATGCACTGGTACACCGCGTCCACCGGGCCGTTGCCGACGGCGGCCTCGTCGACGGTTTCACCACCCACCAACATGCGTACGCTGGCGGTGGACATCACGTTGCTGCCGGACTGCACGCTCAGGTATTTGAGCTTGAACTGCTCCGGCTCTTCGTGGATCTGGCTGAAGAATACCAGCGCTTCGAGGTCGTAGTCGAACACCCGGCCCTTGCGATCCGCCAGGGCGAGGAAGCTCTGGTACAGGCTGTCGAGATCATAGTCCTGCTCGGTATAGCCCATCTCGCTCATGCGGTGCTTGATCACGTGGCGGCCGGAGCGGGAAGTCAGGTTGAGGTGGTTGGTGGGCAGGCCGATGCTCTCGGGGGTGATGATCTCGTAGGTGTTCTTGTTCTTCAGTACCCCGTCCTGATGGATGCCGGAAGAGTGGGCGAAGGCGTTGGCGCCGACGATGGCCTTGTTGGGCTGTACCGGCATGTTGCACAGGTTGCGTACCAGCTGGCTGGTCCGGTAGATTTCCTGATGCTTGATGTTGGTGTGCACCCCGAGCAACTCGCCCCGGGTCTTCATGACCATGGCCACTTCTTCCAGCGAGCAGTTGCCGGCCCGTTCGCCGATGCCGTTGATGGTGCATTCGATCTGGCGCGCACCCTGCTGCACCGCGGCGATGGAGTTGGCCACCGACATGCCGAGGTCGTCGTGGCAGTGTACGGAAATCACCGCCTGATGAATGTTGGGCACCCGTTCAAACAGGGTTTTGATAATGCCGCCAAACTCGCTGGGCACGGTGTAACCCACGGTGTCGGGGATATTGACGGTGCGGGCGCCGGCCTTGATGACGGCCTCGACCATGCGGCACAGGTTGTCGATGGGGGTACGGCCGGCATCTTCACAGGAAAATTCCACATCGTCCGTATAGCCACGGGCGTGCTTGACCGCGGCGACACTCATTTCCACCACGGAGTCGAAATCCTTGCGCAGCTTGCTCTGCACATGGATGTCGGAGGTGGAGATAAAGGTGTGGATACGGAACTGATCCGCCACCCGCAGGGCTTCACCGGCGGCGTCGATATCGGCCTTGAGGGCGCGGGAGAGGGCGCAGACCCGGCTGTTCTTGATATGGCGGGCGATGGTCTGCACCGACTCGAAGTCACCGGGGGAGGAGATGGGGAAGCCTACTTCCATCACGTCCACCCCGAGGCGCTCGAGGGCCAGGGCGATCTGCAGTTTCTCCTTGACCGTCAGGCTGGCGGAAAGCGCCTGTTCGCCGTCCCGCAAGGTGGTATCGAATATAATGACTTGGCTCGACATGTCGCTTCCCCTCTGTTGATCCGTGCCGCCCGCGACAGATATAAAAAACCCGTGCGGATGGCACGGGTTTTAACTTGAATATGTGGATGATGAATTCCAGCTACGCCCAACCCGTGCGCTTGTGCACCTCTAGAGTTAGTAGTAGTAGCTGAACACGCTTTTGCATATCACTCATCACCGAAGAAGAATCCGTTAACAACGCTATACCAATAACGGGAATCGATGCCGATGTCAATCGCCGCTTGTTATGATGCGATAAATGGAATTGGTTTATAAGGCTGCTGTTTTTATGATTATTGGTGTTTTGTATTGTTCATGTCTCATTGTGTGAATTCAAGCTCTGCATGGGCGGCGTTTTGTCGATCAAATCAATACATGCCTTTTATTGTGCTTTTTTGAGTCTGGAGAGAGGCTTGGCCCACACCGGCGAAGGCCGGTTACCGGGAAGGGGGAATGCGACGGTAGCCGACCGAGGGCGGGAAGTGTGGTGGCCTGGTCGCATGGTGGGAACTGGTTCCGTTTTTTCATCGTGAATGCTGCTATAAAATACTCTTCTGCCGGCTGGGCGGGGCGTTGTACAAAGCCATAGACAAGCGATTTAAAGCAGGTTAAGGTGATTTTTCATCCCTTTTCTGCTTATTTGTAGTCTAGCTAGCGGAAGTGTTTGTTTTATAAAGATAAAAAGCTGCTCGCTTTGTCATATTGCGATATGCCAGCCGGGCCAGGCTGTAAATATCGACAGGGGAGAGCGGCAAACGTGAACGGAGCAGAGCCTGGAGGGCTTACCATGGAGATGTTATCAGGCGCGGAAATGGTGGTACGAGCGCTGGAAGACCAGGGGATTGAGCATATCTTCGGTTATCCCGGTGGTTCAGTACTGGATATCTATGACGCCTTATTCGAAAACAGCAAGATTGAGCATGTGCTGGTGCGCCACGAGCAGGCGGCCGTGCACATGGCCGACGGTTATACCCGCGCCACCGGCAAGGTCGGCACAGTGCTGGTCACCTCGGGCCCGGGAGCGACCAACTGCATTACCGGCATAGCCACCGCCTACATGGATTCGATCCCCATGGTGATCCTGTCCGGCCAGGTACCGACCAACTACATCGGTGACGATGCCTTCCAGGAGACCGACATGATCGGTATTTCCCGGCCCATCGTAAAGCACAGCTTCCTGTGCAAGAAAGCCACCGACATCCCGCTGGCCATCAAGAAGGCCTATTACATAGCGGCGACCGGCCGTCCCGGCCCCGTGGTGGTCGACCTGCCGAAAGACGTGCAGAATCCGAGAGAGAAGCACCCCTATGCGTATCCCAGCTCGGTGGAAATGCGCTCCTACAACCCCACCGGCGTCGGTCACAAGGGCCAGATCAAGAAGGCCATGAAGGCCCTGGCCGAGGCCAAGCGGCCGGTCATGTACGTGGGGGGCGGTGCCGTCACCGCCGAAGCCAGCGCCCTGGTGGTCCAACTGGCGGAGCTGTTCAACCTGCCGGTGACCAACACCTTGATGGGCCTGGGCAGCATGCCCGGTACCCACAAGCAGTTCATCGGCATGCTGGGCATGCATGGTACTTTTGAAGCCAACAAGACCATGCATAACTCGGATCTGATCCTGGCCATCGGTGCCCGCTTCGATGATCGGGTGACCAACAACGTGGCCAAGTTCTGCCCCCATGCCACCATAGTGCATGTGGACGTGGATCCGACCTCCATTTCCAAGACCATCCAGGCCCATATTCCCATCGTGGGTTCGGCCGATACGGTGCTGGCGCAGATGCTGGACGCCATCCGCGAGCTGGGACTCAAGCCCGACAGCCAGGCCATGAGCGACTGGTGGACGCAGATCGAGCAATGGCGGGCCCGGCACTGCCTGCGCTACGAGAAGAGCGACAAGTACATCAAGCCCCAGCAGGTGATCGAATCGGTGTACCGCATCACCAAGGGCGAGGCCATGGTCAGCTCCGACGTGGGCCAGCACCAGATGTTTGCCGCCCTCTACTATCCCTTCGACAAGCCGCGTCAGTGGATCAACTCCGGTGGCCTCGGCACCATGGGCTTCGGCCTGCCGGCGGCCATGGGGGCCAAGATGGCGCGTCCGGATGCCGTTTCCGTCTGCGTGACCGGTGACGGCTCCATCCAGATGAACATTCAGGAACTCTCCACCTGCATGCAGTACAACATTCCGGTGAAGATCATTTCCATGAACAACCAGGCCCTCGGCATGGTGAAGCAATGGCAGAAGATGTTCTATGAAGGGCGTCAGAGCCACTCCTACATGGACTCACTGCCCGATTTCGTCAAGCTGGCCGAGGCCTATGGCCATGTGGGGATGCGGGTGACCGATCCGGCCGAGCTGGATGCGGCGCTGGAGAAATGCTTCTCCCTCACCGACAAGCTGGTGTTTATGGATATCCAGATCGATCCGGAAGAGCATGTCTACCCCATGCAGATCAAGACCGGCGCCATGGATGAAATGTGGTTAAGCAAAACGGAGAGAACCTGATGCGGCGTATTATATCCCTGTTGCTGGAGAACGAATCCGGGGCCCTGAGCCGGGTGGTAGGGCTGTTCTCCCAGCGCGCCTACAACATCGAGACCCTGACGGTGGCCCCCACCGAGGATCCCACCCTGTCGCGCATGACCATAGTCACCACGGGGGACGACAGGGTCATCGAACAGATCACCAAGCAGCTGAACAAGCTGGTGGATGTGCTCAAGGTGAGCGATCTGACCGACGGCGACCATATCGAGCGGGAAATCGTGCTGGTCAAGGTACGGGCCGACGGCGCCAACCGGGACGAAGTCAAACGCACCGCCGATATCTTCCGGGGGCAGATCGTCGATGTCACCCCGCACCTCTATACGGTGCAGTTGGTGGGCACCAGCGACAAGCTGGACGCCTTTATCCGCAACATGAGCGATACCACCGAGGTGGTGGAAGTGGTGCGCAGCGGGGTCTGCGGGGTGTCTCGCGGTGAAAAATCGCTGCGGGCCTGAAGCAAATATGGAGAACCGCCTGCGGGCGGTTTTTTTACGTCTTCAAAAAAAGTTGACATCTGGCATCATCGGTTGAAAATCGGAGCCAGATGTTTGGGTGGGAGCCAGAGATGCCAGCGGAAAGTGGGACAGCCCGTTCCCTCAAGAAGAGTGCGACCAAGCGCGTGTTCAGTCAGCAGGATCGGCAACTGCTGGCCGGGTACGCCGCCATGGTGGACGGTCTGGCCGAGATGTTCGGCAAGCATTGCGAAGTGGTGCTGCACTCGCTGGAAGACCTGGAGTGCTCGGTGATCAAGATTGCCAATGGCTTCAACACCGGCCGTACCCTGGGTGCGCCCATCACCGATCTGGCACTGCGCCTGCTGCCGGAGCTGGAGCAGCAGGGTCTGAGCCATAGCCAGGCCTATTTCACCCAGAGCCGGCTGGGCTCGCCGATGAAATCCTCGACCCTGGCCTTGCGCAATCTGCAGGGCGACATCATCGGCCTGCTGTGCATCAATCTGCACCTGGGGGCGCCTTTCCATGAATTCATGGCCGACTTCCTGCCCAAGGCCACCGAACTGACGGAAGTCTCGCCGGAAAACTTCAGCAACAACGTGGAAGAGTTGGTGACCCTGACGGTGGAGCGGACCATCGAGGAGATCAATGCCGATCCGGAAGTGGCCAACAACGCCAAGAACAAGCAGATTGTCACCACGCTCTATGAGAAAGGTATTTTCGACATCAAGGACGCTATCGCCATGGTGTCGAACAAACTGAATATATCCAAACACACCGTCTATCTTTATATTCGGCAAAAAAAACGCGATGACGAAGAACCATCGCCTAACCAGGAGTACCCATGACTAAAACCGTAATTGCCACCGACAAGGCGCCCGCCGCCATCGGTCCCTATGTTCAGGCCACCCGTATCGGCAACATGGTCTACACCTCCGGCCAGATCCCCCTGGACCCGGCCACCATGGATATCGTCGAAGGCGGCATTGAAGCCCAGACCAAGCAGGTGATGGACAACCTGATGGCGGTGCTGGAAGAAGCCGGTGCCGGTGCGTCCACCGTGCTGAAAACCACCTGTTTCCTGTCCGACATGAACAACTTCCTGGCCTTCAACGAGGTATATGCCAGTTATTTCCTGGCCGGCGCCCCGGCCCGTTCCTGCGTGGAGGTGGCCCGTCTGCCCAAGGATGTGTTGGTCGAAGTCGAGGCCGTGGCCTACGTCGAGTAAGTCTTTCCGGGGCGGTTCACGTCGCCCCGTTTTTGTCCGGATCCGCCGATGAACCCTTCTCCTCTTCGTTTTGCCCTGCTGGTTACCGGGCCCTGCTACGGTACCCAGTCCGCCGCCGACGCCTATCGTTTCGCCCGGGCCCTGCTGCGGCAGGGACATGTTATCGACAATGTCTTCTTCTATCAGGACGGGGTGCACAACGGCAATCTGCTGATCCAGCCGGCCGGGGATGAGGTCGACCTGTACCGGGCCTGGGTCGAGCTGGCCGAAGAGCAGGGGCTGGCACTCGACCTTTGCGTGGCGGCGGCGTTGCGCCGCGGACTCAGCGACCAGGCCTCCTCGCAGCAGGCCGGGCTGGCGCAGTGGAACGTGGCGGTGCCCTTTCGCCTCAGCGGCCTGGGGGCACTGGCGCAGGCTTCCTTGAGCGCCGACAGAGTGGTGCAATTCTGATGAACCGAATCGCCTTTATTTTTCGTACCCCGCCCCATGGCTCGGCCTCCGGCCGGGAAGGGCTGGATGCGGTCCTGGCCACCTCGGCCCTGAGCGAGGACATCGCGGTGTTCTTTATCGGCGATGGTGTCTACCAGCTGCTGGCGGGGCAGGATCCCGCCGCCGTGCTGGGCCGCCACCATGCGCCGACCTTCGGTCTGCTCGAGCTGTACGATATCGAGGCGGTTTACGTCTGCGCCGAGTCGCTGGCGGAGCGCGGACTGAACGGAACCGAACTGGTCATCGAGGCCAGCGCGCTGACGCTGCCCGAGCTGCAGCTGCACCTGGCCGGTTACGACGTGCGACTGAGTTTTTGAGGTGACTATGCTGCATACGGTCAAGGACTCCCCACTGAACCATCACACCCTGGCCCAGGCCCTGTGTTATATGCAGGTCGGAGATCGGCTATTGTTATGGCAGGATGCCGTCATCGCGGTGGCGGCGCCGGCCTGGCAGGCACGGCTGCAACCTTTGGCCGAGGCCGGTGGTCTATATGTGATGCAGGAGGATCTGCAAGCCAGGGGGCTGCACGCCGCCCTGGGGCAGCCCCTGACCATGGCGGGGCTGGTCACGCTGGTGGCGGAGCTGGGCAGCCCCCAGGCCTGGTGAGGCGGGGGAGAAATCACCGACGGGAATTGTATAAATCTTGACTCAAAATCGAGGCAAGCATAGAATTTTGCGTCCCCGCTTTCGGGGATGGATTTTTCACAACTGTAGAACGATATTTTTCAGGAGCTGTTAATGGCAACAATTAACCAGCTGGTGCGCAAACCGCGTCAAAAGAACGTAGCCAAGAGCAACGTTCCGGCGCTGGAAGCTTGCCCGCAGAAACGCGGCGTATGCACCCGCGTGTACACCACCACCCCGAAGAAGCCGAACTCCGCACTGCGTAAGGTGTGCCGTGTTCGTCTGACCAACGGTTTCGAGGTGAACTCTTACATCGGTGGTGAAGGTCACAACCTGCAAGAGCACTCCGTGGTGCTGATCCGCGGTGGCCGTGTTAAAGATTTGCCCGGTGTTCGTTACCACACCGTGCGTGGCGCACTGGACACCTCTGGTGTTTCCGCTCGTCGCCAAGGCCGTTCCAAGTACGGCGCCAAGAAGCCCAAGGCTTAATGGTTCTCCGTTAAGTAAGGCCAAACATTTTATTTTTTAACCTGTGTTTTGGGTTATCCCTGAAGTTACGGAGAGTTTGCAATGCCAAGACGTCGCGTAATCGGCCAGCGTAAAATCCTGCCGGATCCCAAGTTCGGATCCGAACTGCTGGCGAAGTTCGTAAACGTAGTAATGGTAGACGGTAAGAAATCTACCTCTGAAAAGATTGTTTATGGTGCTTTGGACATCGTTGCTGCCAAAACCAGCAAGGAGCAACTGGCTCTGTTCGAAGAGGCCCTGGACAACGTTCGTCCTACTGTTGAAGTGAAATCCCGCCGGGTGGGTGGTTCTACCTACCAGGTTCCGGTTGAAGTACGCCCCGTGCGTCGTAATGCCCTGGCCATGCGCTGGTTGGTCGACGCCGCCCGTAAGCGTGGTGAAAAATCCATGGCTCAGCGTCTGGCTGGCGAGCTGCTGGATGCGGCTGAAAACAAAGGCTCCGCGGTTAAGAAGCGTGAAGACGTGCACCGTATGGCCGAAGCAAACAAAGCGTTCGCACACTATCGCTGGTAATTGGATGGGCGCGGTCAAGGCCGCGCCCCTTCGGTTGCTGACTAAGGACAGCTGACCTTAGCAAGAGGATATCATTGTGGCTCGTACAACCCCAATTGAGCGCTATCGTAACATCGGTATCAGTGCTCACATCGACGCCGGTAAGACGACGACTACCGAGCGTATTCTGTTCTACACCGGTGTAAACCATAAGATCGGTGAAGTGCATGATGGCGCAGCTACCATGGACTGGATGGAGCAGGAGCAGGAGCGTGGTATTACCATTACCTCTGCTGCTACCACCTGTTTCTGGGACGGTATGGCGCACCAGTATCCCCAGCACCGTATCAACATCATCGACACCCCCGGACACGTTGACTTCACCATCGAAGTAGAACGTTCCATGCGGGTGCTCGACGGTGCCGTCATGGTGTACTGTGCGGTGGGTGGCGTGCAGCCCCAGTCCGAGACCGTATGGCGTCAGGCCAATAAGTATCACGTACCGCGTATTGCCTTCGTCAACAAGATGGACCGTACCGGTGCCAACTTCCTGCGCGTGGTGTCTCAGATCCAGAGCCGCCTGAAGGGTGTACCGGTACCGGTACAGCTGCCGATCGGCGCCGAAGAGGGCTTCCGTGGCGTGGTCGACCTGGTCAAGATGAAAGCCATCGACTGGAACGACGAAGACAACGGCACCAGCTTTGAATACCACGACATCCCTGCAGAGATGCAGGAGCTGGCCGAAGAGTGGCACCAGAACCTGGTGGAAGCCGCCGCCGAAGCCAATGAAGAGCTGATGGAGAAGTACCTGGAAGAAGGCGCACTGAGCGAGGAAGAGATCAAGTCCGCGCTGCGCAGCCGGGTACTGAACAACGAAGTCATCCTGGTGACCTGTGGTTCCGCGTTCAAGAACAAGGGCGTACAGGCCATGCTGGACGTGGTGGTCGACTACCTGCCGTCGCCGGTGGAAGTACCTGCCATCGCCGGTGTGAAGGAAGACGGTGAAACGCCGGACAGCCGTACCGCCGACGATGCCGCACCTTTCGCCGCCCTGGCGTTCAAGATAGCGACCGACCCCTTCGTGGGCAACCTGACCTTCTTCCGTGTCTACTCCGGCGTGATCAACTCCGGCGACACCGTGCTCAACTCCGTCAAGGGCAAGCGCGAGCGTTTCGGCCGTATCGTACAGATGCACGCCAACAAACGGGAAGAGATCAAGGAAGTACGCGCCGGTGACATCGCCGCCGCCATCGGTCTGAAAGACGTGACCACCGGTGACACCCTGTGTGCCCAGGACGCGCCTATCATTCTCGAGCGGATGGAGTTCCCTGAGCCGGTTATCTCCGTGGCCGTCGAGCCGAGAACCAAGGCCGACCAGGAGAAGATGGGCCTGGCCCTGGGCCGTCTGGCGCAGGAAGACCCGTCTTTCCGCGTGTGGACCGACGAAGAATCCGGTCAGACCATCATCGCCGGTATGGGCGAGCTGCACCTGGACATCATCGTCGACCGGATGAAGCGCGAGTTCAAGGTAGAAGCCAACGTGGGTAAACCCCAGGTGGCCTACCGCGAAACCATCCGTGGCTCCGTGGAGCAGGAAGGCAAGTTCGTGCGTCAGTCCGGTGGCCGTGGTCAGTTCGGTCACGTCTGGATCAAGATCGAGCCACAAGAAGCCGGTGCCGGCTACAAGTTCGAGAACGCCGTTGTCGGTGGTGTGATTCCGAAGGAATACATCCCCGCCGTTGACAAGGGCATTCAGGAGCAGATGAAGCAGGGCGTGCTGGCCGGTTATCCGATCGAAGACATCAAGATCACTCTGTACGATGGTTCCTACCACGATGTTGACTCTTCAGAAATGGCCTTTAAGATCGCCGGTTCCATGGCGTTCAAAGCCGGTTTCATGAAGTGCAACCCTGCGCTGCTTGAGCCGATGATGAAGGTTGAAGTAGAAACGCCGGAAGAGTACATGGGTGATGTGATCGGTGATGTTAACCGCCGTCGCGGCATCATCGAAGGCATGGAAGACGGTCCTACCGGCAAGATTGTCAATGCTTTGGTTCCGCTGTCCGAAATGTTCGGCTACGCCACCGACCTGCGTTCCCAGACCCAGGGGCGTGCTTCTTACTCCATGGAGTTTGCCAAGTATGCCGAAGTGCCTGCGAACATGGCAGAGGCGGTTATCGCTTCTCGTAAAGGTTAATTAATCTTTGTTTTAACTCCCCACCCGTGTTGCGGGTGGGATCAAACTAGGAAGGACTAGGTCGTGTCTAAAGAAAAATTTGAACGTAAAAAACCGCACGTTAACGTCGGTACCATCGGCCACGTTGACCATGGCAAAACCACTCTGACCGCCGCCATCACCAACGTGCTGGCCAAGAAATTCGGTGGTGCTGCCCGCGCATTCGACCAAATCGACAACGCGCCGGAAGAAAAAGCCCGTGGTATCACCATCGCCGCTTCTCACGTTGAGTACGACACCGAAAGCCGTCACTACGCTCACGTTGACTGCCCCGGCCACGCCGACTACGTGAAAAACATGATCACCGGTGCGGCCCAGATGGACGGCGCCATCCTGGTGGTTGCCGCTACCGACGGCCCCATGCCGCAAACCCGTGAGCACATCCTGCTGGCCCGCCAGGTAGGCGTACCCTACATCGTCGTGTTCATGAACAAGTGTGACATGGTCGACGACGAAGAGCTGCTCGAGCTGGTAGAAATGGAAGTGCGCGAGCTGCTGTCCGAGTACGACTTCCCGGGCGACGACATTCCGGTCATCCAGGGTTCCGCCCTGAAAGGCCTGGAAGGCGACCCCCAGTGGGAAGAGAAGATCCTGGAGCTGGCCAACGCCCTGGATACCTACATCCCCGAGCCCGAGCGTGCCATCGACGGTGCCTTCCTGATGCCGATCGAAGACGTGTTCTCCATCCAGGGCCGTGGTACCGTGGTAACCGGTCGTGTTGAGCGCGGTATCGTGAAAGTGGGTGATACCATCGAAATCGTCGGTATCAAAGACACCGTCACCACCACCTGTACCGGCGTCGAGATGTTCCGTAAGCTGCTGGACGAAGGCCGTGCCGGTGAGAACATCGGTGCCCTGCTGCGTGGTACCAAGCGTGAAGAAGTTGAGCGTGGCCAGGTTCTGGCCAAGCCCGGCTCCATCAAGCCGCACACCAAGTTCGAATCCGAAGTGTACGTGCTGTCCAAGGAAGAAGGTGGTCGTCACACCCCGTTCTTCAAGGGCTACCGTCCGCAGTTCTACTTCCGTACCACCGACGTGACCGGCACCATCGAACTGCCGGAAGGCGTTGAGATGGTAATGCCGGGCGACAACATCAAGATGGTGGTGACCCTGATCGCCCCGATCGCGATGGAAGACGGCCTGCGCTTCGCTATCCGTGAAGGCGGCCGCACCGTTGGCGCCGGCGTTGTTGCCAAGATCATCGAGTAATCGAGATCCGGCAATCGCTAAAAAAAGGAGGCTTCGGCCTCCTTTTTGCGTTTCAGGGCTTGCATGCCGATTTATTATTAGAATAGTCTAATTTAATTAGACTGTTGTCCCGAAGCTGGCAAGCTCAGGACGCCGTCGTCATTTCAGAGCGAGGCGCTACCATGGATATCAGGCAAGTGACCGCCACCTTCGCGGTGGCGGATCAAATCACCGAGGAAGATTTGCCCCTGTTGAGGGCCAGAGGCTTCGGGACCCTGATCTGCAACAGGCCCGATGGTGAGGTGGAGGGGCAGCCGGCGGCCGAGGTGCTGGCTGCCCAGGCTCGGGAGCAGGGCTTTGAGTGGCTCTGGATCCCTATCGCCTCCGGCAACTTCACTCCTGAGGCCATCCAGGCCTTCGAGCAGGCCTTGGCCGCTACCGAGCAGCCGGTGCTGGCCTTTTGCCGCAGCGGTACCCGCTCCATCACCCTCTGGGCCCTGGCTCAGTCCTCCCGGCAGACGGCGGCGGAGCTGCTTACCACCGCCGCCCGGGCCGGTTATGACCTGTCACCGATGGCCCCGTTGCTCGACGCCCGCTTCAAGGGCTGAGCCGTGCCGTTGCCGCTGTTCGACTGGTGTCGTCACTACGACAGGCCGACCCTGGTCCAGGATCTGGGGGCGGCGCTGATCGTCACCCTGATGCTGATCCCCCAGTCGCTGGCCTATGCCATGCTGGCCGGATTGCCGCCGGAAGCGGGGCTCTACGCCAGCATATTGCCGTTGCTGGCCTATGGGGTCTTCGGCTCGAGCCGCACCCTCTCGGTCGGGCCGGTGGCGGTGCTGTCGCTGATGACGGCCTCCACCCTGGGGCAACTGCAACTCGACGGGGTGCATTACCTGAATGGCGCCCTGGTTCTGGCCCTGATGAGTGGCGGTTGGCTGCTGTTGTTCGGGCTGTTGCGGCTGGGCTTTGTCGCCCATTTTATCAGCCATCCGGTGATGTCGGGCTTTATCAGCGCCTCGGCCCTGCTGATCACCCTCAGCCAGTTGGGCCCGCTGCTGGGGGTGGGGCTGGAGGGGCATCAGTTGCTGGCCCTGGGCTCCCTGGTGCGGCAGTGGGATGCCATTACCCTGGCCACGGTGGTGATGTCGGCGGCCAGCCTGACGCTGCTGCTCTGGTCCCGCTACCGACTGCAGGGCGTGCTGTTGCGTCTGGGGTTGGGCGAGGGGCTGGCCACTGCCCTGGTGCGCTTGACGCCGGCCTTGCTGGTGATAGCCGGCATGCTGTTGTCGTGGGGGCTCGATTTGGGCGTGCTGGGCGTCGCCCTGGTGGGCGAGGTGCCATCAGGGCTGCCTGCCTGGAGCTGGCCGCAGTGGTCCGGACTGCCCTGGCAGGCCCTGATCGTGCCGTCGCTGCTGTTGGCCTTGGTGGGTTTTGTGGAGTCGGTCTCGGTGGGGCAGACCTTGGCGGCCAAACGCCGCCAGCGGATTTCCGCCAACCAGGAGCTGATCGGCCTGGGGGTTTCCAATATCGCCGCCGGCCTGTCCGGCGGCATGCCGGTGACCGGCGGCTTCGCCCGCTCCGTGGTCAATTTCGATGCCGGGGCCCAGACCCCGGCGGCCGGCATCTACACCGCCGTTGGGATAGCGCTGGCCGGCCTCTGGCTCGCTCCCTGGCTCAGTGTCCTGCCCAAGGCGGTGCTGGCCGCGACCATAGTGGTGGCCGTGCTGGGGCTGTTGGACTGGCGCCAGTTTCGCCACATCTGGCGCTACTCCCGCACCGACTTTGCCGCCCTCGGCCTGACCTTCCTGGTGACTCTGGTGGTGAACGTCGAGTTGGGACTGCTGGCCGGCATTGCTGCTTCCCTGCTGCTGCACCTTTACCACAGCTATAAACCGCACTGGGCCGAGGTCGGCCTCATCGCCGGTACCGAGCATTTCCGCAACCGGCTGCGTCACCGGGTGGAGTTGGACCGAAGCCTGCTCTGCCTGCGGGTGGACGAGAGCCTCTACTTCGCCAATGCCGGCCAGTTGGAAAACATCGTCGCCACCCTGGTGAGCCTGCGTCCCGAGGTGCGGCACCTGGTGTTGCAGTGCAGTGCCATCAACCGCATCGATGCTTCCGCCCTGGATAGTCTGCAGATGATCAACGAGCGACTGCGTCTGGCCGGCATCGGTTTTCACCTGGCCGAGGTCAAGGGGCCGGTGATGGACCGGCTGCGGCAAAGCGCCCTGCTCGAGCGGCTGAATGGCCGGGTGTTTCTGACCATGTACCAGGCTTGGGAGGAGCTGACGGCCCAGCCCGAGTATGTGATCTGAGCGGTTTTTTTCGGCAAATAATGGCTTGCATTGATAACCACTATCATTTAGATTTATTCCATCGAGGCGGAGGATTTCTCTTATGTACGTGTGTCTGTGTAAAGGCATTACCGAACGTCAGCTTAAACAGGCTATTGCCGAAGGCAGCACCGAGTTCAAGCAACTGAAGCGTGAGCTGGGCACAGGTTCCCAGTGTGGCAAGTGCATCCCGGTGGCCATGGCCATACTGGCGGAAGAAAACGCCAAGACCCAGCTTTACTACGAAGTTGCCTGAAACCCCGCTGCTCCATTCTCCCCTGCTCCGTTTTTAGAAGACTTTTCACTGCCAGGCGCCCTGCTCGATGACAGGGAGCCCAAGATCATTTCCCACCTCAATGAGGTGCTGGGTAACGAGCCGATGACCTGCTCGAATTCATCCTGTTCCTTCAAGGCATCCCCAACCTGCAGGGCTTGGCCGGCTGTGCATCGGAGAAGATACCGAAGAGATGATCAAGGCAACCCCATCCTTGGAAATGGAGGGTATCCCCGGCCTCAAGAAGGCCATCGCCGATGTGGCGTCGGTGGGGGACGCTCGCTGAAGCACCATTGGGATCAGTTAGTTAACCGCCTGGAAACGAGGAGTGGATGGGCGGGTTCGTAACCCTGCTCGGACTTATCGACCGGGCTGGTATTCAGCGCTACCGGCAGGCCCGGGTTGTCGACGACGGCTGAGCTCGGATCGCGCACAGGAACCCACAGCCCGGCCGGGGCTTTTTCCGTTTGGGGGCTGCTCATCCGCCCCGGCTTTGGATACTATGGACCCAGACTTTAGCAAGGATGTCGATAGCGATGAAAAATACTCAAAGAACCCTGCCGCCCCACAAGAATGTCGCGCTGGTGGCTCACGACCATATGAAAGAGCAACTCCTGGAGTGGGTGGCCAGCCGGGCCGAACAGCTGAAGCTGCACCACCTCTACGCCACCGGTACCACGGGTACCATGCTCAGCCGCAAGGTCGGGTTGCCGGTGCGCTGCCTGCTGTCCGGCCCCATGGGGGGTGATCAGCAACTGGGCGCCATGATCGCCGAGGGCAAAATAGACGTGCTGATCTTTTTCTGGGACCCACTCAACGCCGTGCCTCACGACCCCGACGTCAAGGCCCTGCTGCGCCTGGCCACGGTGTGGAATATCCCGGTGGCGACCAATATCGCCACCGCCGACATGTTGATGGACAGCTCTCAGATGAGTCGGGATTTCAGCATCCGTATCCCGGATTACGAAGGTTACCTGAAGGAAAGAACCTCCGGCTGAGCCGGTGGCGCCCCGGCCCAGGCCGGGGTATTCAGTTCCGGCCCAGCTGCTTGTAGGCGTATTTTGGCCTGGTGTTGAGGATCAGGTTTTTCTGCTCCTCGGTCATGTTGGCGGGATTGAGGCCCAGTGCCTTGAAGGTGAGCAGGGGACGAGCTTCCAGAGTAATCATCAGTGGCTTGATGGCGTTGAGACCTGGCTCAACGGGCTCGCCATAGGCATAGGTCAGTATGCCCTGCTCCAACAAATTTTTGACGGCTGGCTCGGTGACCGGCAGTTTTATGACGCTCTTGCGTTGGATCACGAATTCCCGCAGTACCGCCTTTTCACCCGCATCCAGATAATCCAGCACTTCCTTCAGCAGTTTTTGCCTTACCAGTCGTTGCTTGCGATAAAACACGTGTTGAAACAGCAGTATGGCAGCATGGGCGAGGAAATAGGAAGCGGACACCACCATGCCCAGCACGAACAGCAAGCGGTAATCGGCCAGCCAGAGGCCGAAGCTACCGGCAAAGAGGCTATCCGGTAACAGGGTCACCAGGGTACAGCTCAGCAGTAACCAGCACATAAACCAGTTAAGCGGCGAAACCTCTCTTAAATCCAACATGCTTGTCTCCACAATACCGGGCCACGGGCCGATCTGTCTCTCATTTAAGCAATTGATGTGCCATCTATGGGTGAATGGGTATTAAGACCCATTCGGCCATTATCAAGAGGCCGAAGAGGTAACGGAAAATTTATTTTTACATTAAATGTATACAAATGATCTTAACATTGTGTCTTTTATGTGTTTTATTAGTACTCAATTTAGAGCCAGTGTTACAGCTGACAGGGAGTCCAGGTAATGAGTACAGTTACACTTGAGCAGGCACTGACGATTACGCGCGGTGCCTTACAGTACGGGCTAGAGGTGGGTGCGGCGCCGCTGACCGTCGCCGTGCTGGATAATGCCGGCAGGCTGGTGTCCTTGCAACGCCAGGACGGCTCCAGCCTGCTGCGGCCGGACATCGCCATCGGCAAGGCCTGGGGTGCCATCGCCCTGGGGCGCAGCTCCCGTGGTCTGGCAGAGATGGCCGCGGCCCGGCCGGCCTTCATGTCGGCGGTCAACGTGCTGGCCCAGGGCAACATAGTACCGGTGCCCGGCGGAGTGCTGATCCGTGACGAGGCCAACCGTCTGCTGGGTGCCGTCGGCATCAGCGGTGATCAGTCGGACGTGGATGAGGCCTGTGCGGTTGCAGGAATAAAATTGGCCGAACTGGTCGCGGATTGCGGCTAGTTCGGCAGCTTTGTGCAGTAACGCGTTGTTTTGGTCGAGGGGTAACCTTGGTTACTCATTTTTACGCGCCCGCTTCGGTGGGCGCTTTTTTTTATTAATTTTTACGGGATTCCGGTATGGTTAGCAAAAATAAATTTTCAATCTAATGGCCTGGAGCCTGAAACCCCGTATGTCCCGGATCAGAGTCAAGAACGAAGAAAAGATCATCCGTGCCGCCAGCCGGATTTTTGCCGAGAACGGCTATGCCGCCACCAAAACCGCCGATATCGCCGAACTGGCCCAATTACCCAAGCCCAACATCTACTACTATTTCGGCAGCAAGGAAAAACTCTACCGGGCGGTGCTGGAAAGCGTGACCGAGCCCTTGCTGGCGGCGTCCGTCCCCTTTATCGAATACCGGGATCCGGTGAAGGCCCTGACCGCCTACATCAAGGCCAAGTTGTTGATTTCCCGCGATTATCCCTATGCTTCCAAGGTCTTTGCCAACGAAATCATGCACGGTGCCCCCCATCTGCCGGAGGACATCATCGCCCGCCTGAGCGAGCAGACCCGCACGCTCAGTGCCAAGCTGAACGACTGGGTGGGACTGGGATTGATGGCGCCCGTCAATGCCCATCACTTGCTGTTCGCCATCTGGGCCTCCACCCAGACCTATGCCGACTTCAACTGGCAGATCACCATGGCGCTGGGCAAAGAAGAACTGGATGACGGCGATTTCGACCAGGCGGCGGAGGTGATCACCCGGCTGGTGATCGACGGTTGCCGGGTGAAATCCCTGGCGGCGGACTAAATAACTGATCCTAATAGTGCTACATCAACCGGGTCCCGCACACAGACACGCCGTGAACCCATCCCTGGCGCGGAGGGTCTGCTTAGCGAAACCCTGTCGCTGCCGGCGGTGATCTACCATTCGGAACGGTTATTTAGGGACGGGCGGGATCGTTCTTGGCGGTGTCCGCCAGGCTGGCGTCGGGCATCCACCACCCCAGCACCAGGCAGAGCAGGGCATAACCGGACAGGGCCAGGAATACCGGCATGATCCAGTCGCCGCCGCCGTTGCCCTGGTACTGCCAGCCTAACAGGGCCACCCCCAGGGTTCCGCCCAGTGAGCGGATAAAGTTCATCAGCGCCAGTCCCGATCCCAGCTGACGGGCGGGCAGGGCGTTCTGCACCGCGATGGAGCAGGCGACGATCAGAAAGCCGATGCCCACCCCGGCCGCGATCAGCGTCGGATAAAGCCATAACCCCGGCTCCTGCCGCTGGAACACCCAGCACAAGCCACCACAACCCAGGCCCAGGGCGATGCCACCCAGCCAGGGAAAAGGCCGGCAGAACCCCTGGCGGGCGATGCGCTTGCCGCTGACAAAGGTGCCCAGGGTCACGCTCAGGATAAACCACAGCAACACCAGGCTGGTCTGGGAGGGCGCCATCGCCAGTCGCTGCTCCAGCCCGAGGGGCACATAGACCAGCAGCGCCAGCCGGATGGCCTCCGACAGGGCCAACAACAGCACGGCGGTGCCGAACAGCCGCTCCTTCAGGAAACGCAGCGGCAGCACCGGCCCCGGATGCCGCCATTGGTGCCAGATCAGCAGCAGGCTGAGCAGGGCAGAAAGCCCCAGTAAGGACGCTTGGTAGGGGGCCAGCACCGGGGCGACCAGGGTGACATTGGTCGCCAGCCCCCAACCACTCCCCGTCAGCAGCAGCAGCAGGATGCCGACGCCGTCCGGCCGTCCTTTGGCGCCCTTGTGACCCAGATCCTTCAGCGCCCAGTGGTTGAGCCCCAGCGCCAGCAGCCCCAGCGGCACCTTGAAGATAAACAGCCAGCGCCAGTCGAACAGGCCGATGATAAAGGCACCGAGCAGAGGGCCGGCCACGCTGGAAATGGCGAAGAGGGCGGAGATATAACCCTGGTAACGGCCCACCTGGCGTGGCGGTATCACATCGGCGATCACCGCGAAAGACAGGGCGATCAGGCCGCCGCCGCCGGCCCCGGTCAGCAGCCGGGTGGCGAGCAGGAGCGGCAGGGCGTCGACCAGGCTGCTGGCGAGCGAGCCCAGGGTAAAGAGCGAAATGGCCATGGCCAGGCAGGGACGGCGGCCGAAGCGATCGCTTAACCGGCCGTAGATGGGCATGCTGAGGGTCATGGCGAAGAGGTAACTGCTTACCAGCAAGGGAGCCAGCTCCGGGGCCGAGAAGGCCCGGCCCAGGGTGGAGAGCGCCGGCATCAGCAGGGTGATCTCCAGTGCCCCCAGCATGATGGCCAGGGCCACCCCCATGAACACCCGCTGTATCCGCCGTCGTTCGGTTGGCGCCGTTGCTTGAATCATGTTCTTTCCGCTCCCGCTACACTTAACACAAAAGGCCAGAAAAACTGCTGTCACTAACGTACACAACTATTTAGTTAATTGCTTGTCCCGGCAACCACTTAACACCCGGTGGCAACAAAATGGTTACCCGGCTGTGAAATATTTGTTGACTCATGGGTCAGTTTTTTATTTTAATTACAGGTAAAGATACTACCATTCTGTTGGTCGGCAATGTGTGCAGTGTACTCGCTGAAGGAGGCAAGCCTTGATTAAGTTCTTACTTAACCAGGAGTTGCGGGAGGAGAAGGACCTTTCGCCAAATATGACGGTGTTGAATTATCTGCGTACCCGCGCGGCTAAGACCGGCACCAAGGAAGGATGCGCGTCCGGTGACTGCGGCGCCTGTACCGTGGTGCTGGGTGAGCGCGAAGGAGATCGGATCAGCTATCGTTCGGTCAACTCCTGCCTGACCTTCGTGTCGGCGCTGCACGGCAAGCAGTTGATCACCGTGGAGGATCTCAAATCGAAGGATGGCCGCCTGCACCCGGTGCAGCAGGCCATGGTGGACTTCCACGGCTCCCAGTGCGGTTTCTGCACCCCGGGTTTCATCATGTCGATGTTCGCCCTGAGCAAGAACAAGCCCGCGGCCGATAAGCACGACATTCTCGAGGCCCTGGCCGGCAACCTGTGTCGCTGCACCGGCTATCGCCCCATCGTCGATGCGGCCAAGGCCATCGCCGATCAGCCGCAGCTGGCCGATGACTTTTCCCGCTACGAGGCCGAGGTGGTGGCCAGGCTGGCCCAGATCGAGACCGATACCCTGGTGACCCTGGAAGGGGACGACAAGGTATGCTTCTCGCCCACCTCCAGCGCCGAACTGGCGACCCTGCTGGAACAGCATCCGGATGCCCGGCTGCTGGCCGGCGGCACCGATCTGGCGCTGGAAGTGACCCAGTTCCACCGGGAACTGCCCAAGATGATCTATGTGGGCAACGTGGCCGACATGAAGCAGCTGGAAGAAACCGATCAGGCTCTGGTGATCGGCGCCGCCCGCACCTTGAGCGACAGTTACGACGCGCTCAGCCGCAGCTACCCGGACTTCGGCGAACTGCTGCACCGTTTCGCCTCCCTGCAGATCCGCAACCAGGGCACCCTGGGCGGCAACATCGGCAACGCCTCGCCCATCGGCGACGCACCGCCGGTGCTGATCGCGCTCAATGCCCGCCTGGTGTTGCGCAAGGGTGAGCGGGTACGCGAGCTGCCCATCGAGGAGTACTTCCTGAGCTACAAGGTGACCGCCCAGGAAGAAGGCGAGTTCATCGAGAAGGTGATAGTGCCCAAGCCCGCGGCCAACCAGCACTTCAAGGTGTACAAGCTGTCCAAACGGATAGACGACGATATTTCCGCGGTGTGCGGCGCCTTCAACCTGACCATAGAAAACGGCAAGGTGACCGAGGCCCGTATCGGCTTCGGCGGCATGGCGGCCACGCCCAAGCGGGCTGCGGCCTGTGAGCAGGCGCTGGTGGGCCAGGACTGGAACCACGCCACCGTCAAGGCGGCGATGAAGGCCCTGGACGGCGACTTCCAGCCCCTGTCCGACTTCCGCGCCAGCAAGGAATACCGCGCCAAGACGGCGGCAAACCTGCTCTACAAGTTCTTTATCGAGCAACAGGATCTGAAACTGGAAACCAGGGTGACGTCTTATGTCTAACAAACCGCTGAACACGCTCACCATCGACGAAATGATGGAAAGGATCAAACAGGACCTGCAGACCGGCGTGGGCAAGAGCGTGCCCCACGACAGCGCCGCCAAGCAGGTGGCCGGCGAGGCCCAGTACATCGACGACCGGCTGGAGTTCCCCAACCAGTTGCACGTGTATGCCCGGCTGTCCGACAAGGCCCACGCCCGCATCACCAAACTGGATGTAAGCCCCTGCTACCAGTTTCCCGGCGTGGCCATCGCCATCACCGCCGAGGACGTGCCCGGCGAGCTGGACATCGGCCCGGTGCTGGCGGGGGATCCCCTGCTGGCCGATGGCAAGGTGGAATACTACGGCCAGCCGGTGCTGGCGGTGGCTGCCAACGATCTCGAGACCGCCCGCAAGGCGGCCATGGCCGCCATAGTGGAATATGAAGAGTTGCCGGCGGTACTGTCGGTGGAAGAGGCGCTGGAAAAAGAGCTGTTCGTGACCGAGAGCCACAAGCAGCAGCGGGGCGACTCTGCCGCCGCCCTGAAAAAGGCCAAGCACGTGATCGAGGGCAGCCTGCACATCGGCGGCCAGGAACACTTCTACCTGGAAACCCAAATCAGCTCGGTGGTGCCTACCGAAGACGGCGGCATGCTGGTGTTCACCTCCAGCCAGAACCCGACCGAGGTGCAGAAGCTGGTGGCCAGCGTCCTGGGCGTGTCCATGAACAAGGTCGTCATCGACATGCGCCGTATGGGCGGCGGCTTCGGCGGCAAGGAAACCCAGGCCGCGGGCCCGGCCTGCATGGCCGCCGTGGTGGCCCGGCTCACCGGCCGCCCGGCCAAGATGCGTCTGCCGCGGGTCGAAGACATGATGATGACCGGCAAACGCCACCCCTTCTTCAACCAGTACAAGGTAGGCTTTGACGACAACGGCCGTATCGAGGCGGCGGAAATCGTGGTGGCCGGCAACTGCGGCTACTCGCCGGACCTGTCCTCGTCCATCGTGGACAGGGCCATGTTCCACTCGGACAACGCCTACTACCTGGGCGACGCCACCGTCATCGGCCACCGCTGCAAGACCAATACCGCCTCCAACACCGCCTACCGCGGGTTTGGCGGCCCCCAGGGCATGATGACCATAGAGCACGTGATGGACGAGATCGCCTCCGTGCTGGGCAAGGATCCCCTGGAGATCCGCAAGGTCAACTTCTACGGCAAGGATGATCGCAACGTCACCCACTACCACCAGACCGTGGAGCACAACATCATCAACGAGATGGTGGCGGATCTGGAGCAGTCGGCCGAGTACGGCAAGCGGCGCGAGGAAATCAAGGCGTTCAACGCCCGCAGCCCGATCCTCAAGAAGGGCATCGCCATCACTCCGGTGAAGTTCGGTATTTCCTTCACCGCCACCTTCCTCAACCAGGCGGGGGCGTTGATCCACATCTATACCGACGGCAGCATCCACCTCAACCACGGCGGCACCGAAATGGGCCAGGGCCTCAACACCAAGGTGGCCCAGATAGTGGCGGAAGAGTTCCAGGTGGACGTGGATCGCATCCAGATCACCGCCACCAACACCGACAAGGTGCCCAACACCTCGCCGACGGCGGCCTCGAGCGGCACCGACCTGAACGGTAAGGCAGCCCAGAACGCGGCCCAGACCATCAAGCAGCGCCTGATCGACTGGGCGGCGGGCCACTTCAAGGTCAGCCCCGAGGACGTGGTGTTCAAGAACAACTTCGTGCAGATCCGCCAGCAGTTGCTGTCGTTTCCGGAGTTCGTGCAACTGGCCTATTTCAACCAGGTGTCGCTCTCCAGCACCGGCTTCTACAAGACGCCGAAGATCTACTACGACCACGCCACCGGCTCCGGTCGCCCCTTCTACTACTTCGCCTACGGCGCCGCCTGTGCCGAAGTGGTGGTGGACACCCTGACCGGTGAGTACAAGATACTGCGTACCGACATACTGCACGATGTGGGTGACTCCCTCAACCCGGCCATCGACATCGGCCAGGTAGAAGGCGCCTTTATCCAGGGCGTGGGCTGGCTGACTACCGAGGAGCTGGTGTGGAACGACCAGGGCCGGCTGATGACCAACGGTCCGGCAGGCTACAAGATCCCGGCGGTGGCGGACATGCCCATCGACTTCCGGGTCAAGCTGGTGGAAAACCGCAAGAACCCGGAAGACACGGTATTCCACTCCAAGGCCGTGGGCGAGCCGCCCTTTATGCTCGGCATGTCGGTGTGGTGTGCGTTGAAAGACGCCGTGGCCAGCGTGTCCGGCTACCGCCGCTACCCGCACATCGACGCGCCGGCCACCCCGGAACGGGTGCTGTGGGGCGTGGAGCAGATGCAGGCGCTGGTGGAGCAGGACGAGATCGCCACCCGGGTCGAGGATGTGTTGATCAAGTAAGGGCAGGGGCAGCCACTACTATGGCTGTCAGCTGCGTGCGGGGATGCCTTTTTCAGGACTCGATATTGCTGGTGGTTTGCCTGCGGGCGATGCCGGGACAGGGAGGAGGACAAAGGACGCCGCTCAGCCGACCCTCTGCGCCAGGGATGGTGCAGCGGAGCCCCCAGGGATGGGTTTACGGCGTGTCGGCGGAGAGGTGCCCTTTGGCCTACTTGCCAGGAACCCCAGGTGTTTGAGACGGAACCATCGTCTTCGAGGAGTAAGCTATGTTCAAGGATAACTGGATTCAGGCGCTGGCCGAGCTGGAACAAAAGGGGGAACCCTGTGTGCTGGTGACGGTGGTGGAGCACAAGGGCTCCACCCCGCGGGACAGCGGCACCAAGATGCTGGTGACCGAGCAGGGCTGCTATGCCACCATAGGTGGCGGCCACCTCGAATACAAGGCGCTGGAACTGGCCCGGGACATGCTGGCCCGGGGCGAGCAACAGATGAAGGTCGAGCGCTTCAACCTGGGCGCCAGCCTGGGGCAGTGTTGCGGCGGCATGGCCACCATCATGCTGGAGCCGGTGGTACGGCCCCGCCATCACCTGGTGCTGTTCGGCGCCGGCCATGTGGCCAAGGCGCTGGTGCACCTGCTGGCGACCCTGCCGTTTCGCATTACCTGGATAGACGAGCGGGCCGAGGAATTTCCCGCCGAGCTGCCCGCCGGTGTCACCCGGGTGGTGAGCGAGGATCCGGTGGACGAGGTCGACGACCAGCCCGCCGGCAGCTTCTACCTGGTGATGACCCACAACCACCAGCTCGATCTGGAACTGTGCGCCCGTATTCTCAAACGCAACGACGCCCGCTACTTCGGGGTGATCGGCTCGCGCACCAAGCGCAAGCGCTTCGATTACCGGCTGCGGGAGCGGGGCTTCGACGACGCGGCCCTGGCCCGGATGATCTGCCCCATCGGCCTGGCCGAAGTGACCGGCAAGCACCCGGCGGAAATCGCGGTGTCGGTGGCGGGACAGTTGATCGCCGCCTACCAGGCCGTACCGGTACCCATGACAGGGGCGGCGGAAGCCGCCGAAATCCACCCGCTTTAAGTTTTATTGATTGAAGGAGACGCACGACCATGACGCAGCCAAAGGCGTATCGTGCCGCGATTTTGCACAGCCTGGGCGATCCGGCCCAGGTCGGTCTGGAGGCCAGTTACGCCTACTACCCGGACGGCGTCCTGGTGGTGGCCGACGGTCGCGTCCGGGATATAGGCCCGGCCGACGAGGTGCTGGCGCGCCAGCCCGCCGGGCTCGACATCACCCGGTTTGAAAACCGGCTGATCACCTCGGGTTTTATCGACACCCATATCCACTTTCCCCAGACCGAGATGATCGCCTCCTATGGCGAGCAACTGCTCGACTGGCTCAACAACTACACCTTCCCGGAAGAGCGCAAGTTCGTCGACCAGGCCCACGGCGCCCGGGTGGCCGAGCTGTTCCTGGACGAGCTGCTGCGCAACGGCACCACCACCGCCATGGTGTTCGGCACCGTGCACAAGGCGTCGGTGGATGCCTTCTTCACCGCCTCCCACGCGCGTAACATGCGCATGATCGCCGGCAAGGTGATGATGGATCGGCACGCCCCCGACTACCTGCTCGACACGCCTGAGTCCGGTTACGCCGACAGCAAGGAGCTGATCGAGCGCTGGCATAAAAAAGGCCGCCAGCTCTATGCGGTGACGCCGCGCTTCGCCCCCACCAGCACCGCCGAACAGCTGGCGCTGGCCGGCAAGCTGCTGGCGGAATACGACGACGTCTATATGCAGACCCACCTGTCCGAGAACCAGCAGGAGATCGAATGGGTCAAGTCCCTGTTCCCGGAGCAGAAAGGCTACCTGGACGTGTACGATCACTTCGGCCTGCTGGGGGATCGCTCCGTGTTCGCCCATGCGGTGCACCTGGAGCAGGAGGAAGCGGCACGCATGGGGGAAACCGATTCGGTGATCTCCTTCTGCCCCACCTCCAACCTCTTCCTGGGTTCCGGCCTGTTCGACCTGCCCGGTGCCGAGCAGCGGGGGATCCGGGTCGGCCTGGGCACCGACGTGGGGGCCGGTACCAGCTTTTCCATGCTGCAGACCATCAACGAGGCCTACAAGATCCAGCAACTGCGCCGGCACAAGCTGCATCCGCTCAAGGCGCTCTATCTCGCCACCCTGGGCGGCGCCCGCTCGCTGCGGCTGGAAGACAAGGTGGGCAACCTGGCGGTGGGCAAGGAGGCGGACTTCCTGGTGCTGGACCTGCACGCCACCCCGCTGATGCAGGCGCGGATGAACAATGCACACAATCTGTTCGAGCAACTCTTCGTGCTGATGATGCTCGGAGATGACAGGGCCATCGCACAAACGTATATTTACGGCGAGTGCCGTTATCGGCGTGATCACTAGCCGGCGACGTCCTGCATTGCAGAATATCCGATAAACGCCCGTCAAGGGCGTTTTTTGTGTTCAGTCACAGACTTTGATATTCCGGCTGTCGAATCGGCAAAAACCCAGTAAGATTGTATACGAGAGCAATAACAATTTATTAACCGGCAAGGAATGCGGTACTCCGCCGTAGATACAGGCCGTAACTGGAAACCTAAACATGAGTTCACTCAGTCAACTGGAGCCAAGACCTGTCAAGTCGAGCTCAAACACTCAGGACGATATCGTTTACGAACATATCTTCGACGCCATTCTCGAACAGCGGCTGGCGCCGGGCACCAAGCTCAGCGAGGAAGCCCTGGGCGAGATCTTCGGCGTCAGTCGGACCATTATCCGCCGCGCCCTGCTGCGGCTGTCCCACGAGCAGGTGGTCAGCATCCGGCCCAACCGCGGCGCGGTGGTGGCGGCCCCCAGCGTGGAAGAAGCCCGGCAGATCTTCGCCGCCCGCCGGGTGGTGGAGCTGGCGGTGACCGAACTGGCGGTCGAGCACGCCACGCCCGAGAGCCTGGCCCGCATGCGCACCATGGTGCAGGAAGAGCAGGACGCCTTCGCCCGGGGCGATCGGGGCACCGGCATCCGTCTGTCCGGCGAGTTCCACCTGGAGTTGGCCCATATGGCCAACAACACGCCGCTGCTCAATTTCCAGCGCAGCGTGGTGTCCCAGACCTCGCTGATCATCGCCCAGTACGAGGTCGGCCACAAGGCCCACTGTTCCTTCAACGAGCACGAAGAGCTGCTCAAGGCCATCGAGTCGGGCGACAAGGACAAGGCCGTGACCATGATGAAGGAGCACCTGGATCATATCGAGGCCAAGCTGAACCTGGATAACGAGTCCGCCTCCACCGATCTGCACGTGGTGTTCTCCGGTGTGGTGAAAAAACAGAGTGGCCGCCGCCGCTGATACTCCCCAACGCGTGGGGCGGCCTGGCCGCCCACGCCGTTTCCTCTCTCTTCCTTTCACCTATCCATCTGATTTCCAAATACTTATTTTGTGGTCCAAGTCGATGCCGCCAACTGGCGCTACCGGTATCGAGGCCCGGCTCCTAATGTTGTGAACATGTAAACGGCAGTCCCGCTGCCGGTGTCCGTTCACCGCCACCTCCGGTGGCCAAGGGAGAATCTGATGTCAGCCGAAAACCAGAAAACCGTCGCCCTGCTCGAGCAGTTGTTCGCCGCCTTTAACCGCCACGATATCGAGGGCGTCATGGCCTGCATGGCCGACGACTGCGTGTTCGAGGGCGCCGCCGGCAGCGAGGCCTTCGGGACCCGCTTCAGCGGTGCCGAGGCCGTGGCCGCCGCCTTCGTCAAGGTCTGGACCACCTATCCCGACGTCAGCTGGCAAGGCACCAGCCACTTCGCCGCCGGCGACCGGGCCGTGTCCCAGTGGACCTTCTGCGCCACCTGTCCGGACGGCCGCCGCATCGAAGCCGACGGGGTCGATGTCTTCACCCTCAAGGACGGCAAACTGGTCCTGAAGCAAGCGTTCCGCAAGGACCGCCCCTTGCTGGATCCCCAGTAACCGCCACCACCTGATCTCGGGGAACACGAATATGGATATTGCCAACAACACCCAGGCGGAACTCCGCCAGCCGGCCCAGGCCAAAACCGTGCTGGACCGTTACGATCCCAGCTACGATCCCCTGGTGGCCGCCACCCCGGGACGGGGCCAGCAGTACGCACCGACCTACTGGGTGGCCACCGCCGGCACCCCGCCGGAAGACGACGGCCCGGTCACCGCCGACATGGACGTGGACGTGGTCATCATCGGCAGCGGATTTACCGGCCTGTCCTGCGCCGTCTTCTTGGCGAAGGAGCACGGCATCAAGGCCACGGTGCTGGAAGCCAACCAGGTCAGCTGGGGCTGCACCAGCCGCAACGGCGGCCAGGCCCAGAACGCCTCGGGCCGGCTCAGCCGCTCCCAGTGGATCCAGCGCTGGGGCCTGGACACCGCCCGGCGCATGCACGAGGAGGTGCGCGAGGGCTTCGACACCTTCAGGGGGCTGATCCGGGACGGCAACATCGACTGCAACCCCCAGGACGGCGGCCACCTCTACATCGCCCACCGGGACAAGGCCATGCGCAAGCTGGAGGCCGAGGCCAAGGTGCTGCGGGAGCAGTTCAACTACCACACCGAGCTGCTGGACAAGGCCACCCTCAGCCGCAACTACGTGAACGAGGCGGAGGCGGTGGGCGCCATGCACGAGCCGGACGGCATCGGCGTGCATCCGCTCAAGCTGGCCCAGGGCTATCACCGCATGGCGCGGGAGCTGGGCGCCACCATCCATCCCTCCAGCCCGGTGCTGGGCTGGGAGACCCGCAACGGCGTGCACTACCTGCAGACCCCGGGCGGGGTGGTGCGGGCCCGGGCGGTGGGGGTGGCTACCGGCGGCTATACCTCCCAGGGGCTGCACCAGAGCCTGCGCAGCAAGATCATGCCGATACTGTCCAACTCCCTGGTGACCCGGCCGATGACCGACAGCGAGATTGCCCAGTGCAATTTCATCACCAACGAGGTGATCACCGACACCCGTACCCTGCGCTATTACTACCGCAAGCTGCCCGACAACCGGCTGCAGATCGGCAGCCGCAGTTCCATCACCGGCGCCGATGCCCACAATCCCAAGCACCTGCAGGTGCTGATCGACGGCATGCACCGCAAGTTTCCGGCACTCAAGGGCATCAAGATCGACTACTCCTGGTGGGGCTGGGTGGACGTCAGCCACGACATGATGCCGCGCATCGCCCAGCCGGATGAAAGGGAGCAGATCTTCTACGCCCTGGGCTACGGCGGCAACGGCGTCATGTTCTCGGCCCATGCCGGCCGGCGCATGGCCCAGCGCATCGCGGGTATCCGCGAGGGGTTCGAGCTGCCCATCTACAACTCGCCGCTGCCGGGACACCTGTTCGCGCCCTTCCGCCGCCTGGGCCAGCGCATGCTCTACCACTGGTACCACCTGCGCGACGAACACCTGTAATGGTATAGAGCATCATATAGTTTAAAACTGAGGCGGCTCTGATACGCTTTTGGTCGAAGGCATTGTTGATTCTGGCGAGGCAGAGGCCGTCGGCCAAAGGGTGCTACTCCTCCGGCACGCCGTAAACCCATCCCTGGGGGCTCCGCTGCGCCCTCCCTGGCGCGGAGGGCCGGCGGAGCAGCGCTCTTTGTCCTCCCTATCGCCCCCGCTGCTGCCTGTTGGCACCGCCGCCAGCATCGCGAAGCGATGATACGGCGGTTGCCGCGACATCCGGCAGGTGCGAGCCTACAGGGGGCGAGCTTGCTCGCCGCGACGAGCGGTTTCGGCCTGACCGAACATCCAGTGAATGTTCGCAGCAGGCCGAAACAGCGAGTGTCATATTTTGCGGCGTGTCGGCGGAGGTGGCTCTGTTGACTCTCTCTAGGTTGCAACAGACAACAAATAGCTAATTGGTCGTTTTATGAATTGTTCGGTGCTCTAGTTCGCCAGAACCACGCCGGGAGCCGATGCCCCGGCGTTTCTATTTTGTTTTCAATATGTTGCCATGTGGTTTACAAGCGGCAGCAAAAAGGGTCAAACTGGGCTGTTCCGGCCCGCGGGGCCATGCATCGACAGGTAAGTTGAGTCACCATGTTCCAGCTGTTTCACCTCTCCACGGAAAAAAGCACCAGCCTGCAGCAGCAGCTGCGCGAGCAGATCGCCGCCGCCATCCTCAACGGCAACATCCCCCAGGACAGCCCGCTGCCCTCCAGCCGCAAGCTGGCCAAGCAGCTGTGCATCGCCCGCAATACGGTGGTGCTGGCCTACGAGCACCTGCTGGACGACGGTTATCTCATCGCCCGCGAGCGCAGCGGCTATTTCGTCAACCCCGAGATACTGTCGCGCCAGCCCGAGGTGCCGGCCAAGGAAAACCCGCTCGAGGGCGGCCATGCGCCCGACTGGGCCCGCAAGCTCAAGATCCGCCCGGGCAGCCAGCAAAACATCACCAAGCCCAAGGATTGGCAGAAGTATCCCTATCCCTTTATCTACGGCCAGTTCGACCCCAGCCTGTTCCCCAGCAACAACTGGCGCGAATGCTGCCGGGACGCGGTGAGCGTGCCGGCGATCCGGGACTGGGCCTCGGACCGCTTCGACAACGACGATCCCCTGCTGATCGAGCAGATCCGTACCCGGCTGCTGCCCCGGCGCGGAGTCTGGGCCTCGGCGGACCAGATACTGGTGACGGTGGGTGCCCAGCAGGCGCTGTACATGCTGGCCCGGCTGCTGCTGGACGGTGCCAGCACCATCGGCATCGAGGATCCGGGCTATGTGGATATCCGCAATATCGCCACCATGAACCCGGCCAAGGTGCGCCCGCTGCCGGTGGACGAACAGGGACTGATCGTCGACGAACGGCTCGATGGCTGTGATCTCGTCTACAGCACCCCCAGCCACCAGTGCCCCACCACGGTGACCATGCCGCTGGAGCGGCGCTATGCGCTGCTGGACAAGGCCAGCGAGCAGGACTTTTTGATCATCGAGGACGACTACGAGAGCGAGAGCAACTTCAGGACCAACCCCATTCCGGCCCTGAAGAGCCTGGACAAGAACGACAGGGTGCTCTATGTGGGCAGCCTGTCCAAGACCCTGGCGCCGGGACTGCGCCTGGGCTACCTGGTGGGGCCGGCCGAGCTTATCCGCGAGGCGCGCGCCCTGCGCCGGCTGATGCTGCGCCACCCGGCGGCCAACAACCAGCGTTCGGTGGCGCTGTTCCTGGAGCGGGGCTACCACGACGCCCTGATCATGAACATCGCCAAGGCCTACGAGGAGCGCTGGCAGGAAATGGGCGCGGCGCTGGATGAATACCTGCCGTCTTCCAGCCGCCAGCCCAGCTTCGGCGGCTCCTGCTACTGGGTGCGCGGCCCCGAGGGGCTGGACAGCCGCCTACTGCGCAAGGAGGCGGCGGACAGGGGGATCCTGATCGAACCCGGCGACATCCATTTCCTGGCCGAGCCGGTGCCGCTAAACTACTTCCGCCTGGGCTACTCTTCCATCCCCGCCGCCAGGATCCGCCCCGGCATCAAGGCACTGGTGGAGCTGATCCAGGATATGGTCTGA
This sequence comes from Zobellella sp. An-6, assembly GCF_052487945.1. NCBI lineage: Bacteria > Pseudomonadati > Pseudomonadota > Gammaproteobacteria > Aeromonadales > Aeromonadaceae > Zobellella > Zobellella sp. An-6. Next base: position 643,207 of record NZ_CP199259.1, read on the forward strand.
AGTGCGATACCTCGCTCGGCGATGGCCTGGCGCTAGCGATAAAGCGGTTGCGCCCTGGGCCGCTGACGATACTGGCCCGGTGTCATGCCGACCACCCGCCGAAAGTCGTGGATAAAGTGAGCCTGATCGTAATAACCGGCGTCGTGGGCCAGCTCGGTCAGCCGCCGGCCGTCCCCGGCCTTGAGGCGCTCCCTGACATGGGCGACCCGCAGCAAACGCCCGTATTCCTTGGGCGACAGACCAAGCCAGAGGGCGAACTGCCGCTCCAGCTGGCGCTGGCTCAGGCCGACGGCTGATGGCAGCCGGGCGATGGGAAGGCGGCCCTGGTGGAGCTGCAGCCACTGGAGGGCGCGACGCAATCCCCCCGGGGAATCCGGCGAGGACAGCAGCCGGGGAGCCAGTTCCCGTTCCAGCAGGGCCAGGCATCGACCGGCGTCCGCCTGTTGATAAAGCTGTTCCGCCAGGGCGCCGCCCGAAAAGTACAGTGCCAACTCCTCGGCCGATGCCTGTTGTCCGAGCAGGTCGCGCAAAGGGCGGGTGAAGAAGCCATAGGCGCTGCCGGGCCGGAACCTGACTCCCCAGGCATCGATCCGGCCGGACAGGGTCAGCCTCAGACTGTGCCGCATGGGGCCGCCTATCAGGCAGGAAGCCGGCGTATGCCGCCCATTGAAGATCAGGGGATCGCCCAGGTTGAAAATGATGCCGCTGCCACCTTCGGGATGCAGCCATTCGGTGGTGCTCTGTCCTGCGGGCAGGCTTCCCTGCAATCGCCAGTAACACTGAATGAAGGGGCTCAGCCCGGCGCTGGGCGGATAGCGCAAAAAATCGAGTCGGCTCATCGGAATCGGGTGCGTTGGTCTGGTCCGGGAACCAGCCTAGCAGAGTCGGCCCCCAAGGCGAATGTCGAAAATCTACAATTTCCACCTTCCCGGGCCCCCTACACTGGCGCAGACATCCATCACAAGCAGGAGTACCGCCATGTCTGTACGAATCGACTATCACCAGGTCGCCCCCGGCGCCGTTCGGGCCATGCTGGGGCTGGAGCAGTATCTGGCCGGCCAGAAAGGAGAGGAAGGCCTGCCCCCTTCGCTGCTGGAGCTGGTCAAGATCCGGGTATCGCAGCTGAACGGCTGTGCCTACTGCCTCGATATGCATACCAAGGATGCCCGAGCCGCGGGCGAGAGCGAGCAACGGCTGTATCTGCTCGGCACCTGGGAGGAGGCGCCCTGTTTCGATCCCCGGGAAAAGGCGGCGCTGGCCTGGGCCGAGGGCTTGACCCTGCAGGCTCAGAACGGGGTCACTGAGGCGCTGTTCCGCCGTACCCGGCAGCAGTTCAGCGAGCGTCAACTGGCCGATCTGACCCTGGCCATCGTCGCCATCAATGGCTGGAACCGCTTTGCGGTAGCGCTGGGGGCCGAGGTCGGCTCCTACCGGGCAGGGCAACAGGTTACGGCCTGAGGGGGGATTGATACGGACGGCAGGACGTCGACAGGCGTCCTGCCGTTTTTTCATGTCCGGGCAATGGTCCTTTAACACTGGCGTAACAGGGCGGATGAAACTGGTCCTACTCTCTTCCCCCCCCACTTCCTAATCTAGCTCCAGTGAATCACATCGCAGCCAGCAGGCGCCATTCGCCCCGCCGACATCCGGGAGGGGAAGCCCGGAACGAGGCGGCCGGCGGTGGCCGATTCACCACAGAACCAATAACAAACAAATGAAAACCTGCTTGAACCGAAACATTGGATTGAACCCTCCGGGGTGACGGCCACCACCGTCACCGACAGGAACCAGCAAAAAGGAAGACAGCTATGCCACGTATGACTCCCAGTGAAGCCATGGTCGAAACCCTGGCGGCCAACGGTGTAACCGATATCTTCGGCATCATGGGCTCCGCCTTCATGGACGCCATGGACATCTTCGCCCCGGCGGGCATCCGCCTGATCCCCACGGTGCACGAGCAGGGCGCCGGCCACATGGCCGACGGCTACGCCCGGGTCAGCGGCCGGCACGGCGTCTGTATCGCCCAGAACGGCCCCGGCATCACCAATTTCGTGACCGCCATCGCCGCCGCCTACTGGGCCCACAGCCCGGTGGTGTGCATCACCCCGGAAACCGGCTCCATGACCCAGGGCCTGGGCGGCTTCCAGGAGGCGCAGCAGCTGCCCTTCTTCGAGACCATCACCAAGTACCAGGGCCACGTGGCCAACCCGGCGCGGATGGCCGAGTTCACCGCCCGCTGCTTCGACCGGGCCATGCTGGAAAACGGCCCCACCCAGCTCAACATTCCGCGGGACTTCTTCTACGGCGACATCAACGTGGAGATCCCCCAGCCGATCCGTATCGAGCGCGGCGCCGGCGGCGAGCAGAGCCTGCAGCAGGCGGCCGCCCTGCTGGCCGAAGCCAGGAACCCGGTGATCATCTCCGGCGGCGGCGTGGTGATGGCCGATGCGGTGGAGGAGTGCAAGGCCCTGGCCGAGTTCCTGGGTGCCCCCGTGGTCAACAGCTACCTGCATAACGACTCCTTCCCGGCCAGCCACCCGCTGTGGTGCGGCCCGCTGGGCTACCAGGGCTCCAAGGCCGGCATGAAGCTTCTCTCCCGTGCCGACGTGGTGCTGGCGCTGGGCACCCGACTGGGTCCGTTCGGAACCCTACCCCAGCACGGCCTGGACTACTGGCCGAAGCAAGCCAAGATCATCCAGGTGGACTGCGACGCCAAGATGCTGGGCCTGGTGAAGAAGATTTCCGTCGGCGTGTGCGGTGACGCCAAGGCCGCCGCCGTCTCCATCCTGGAGCGGCTGCAGAACCTCAACGTCGCCTGCCTGGAGAACAAGGGCGCCCGCGCCGGCGAGATCGCCGCCGAAAAAGCGGCCTGGGAAGCCGAGCTGGATCAGTGGATCCACGAAAAGGACGACTATTCCCTGGACATGATCGCCGAGCAGGCGGAAGAGCAGGGCAGCTACCTGCATCCGCGCCAGGTACTGCGCGAGCTGGAAAAGGCCATGCCCGAGGACGTGATGGTGTCCACCGACATCGGCAACATCAACTCGGTGGCCAACAGCTACCTGCGCTTCGAGAAGCCGCGCTCCTTCTTCGCCGCCATGAGCTTCGGCAACTGCGGTTACGCCCTGCCGACCATCATCGGCGCCAAGACCGCCGCGCCTCATCGCCCGGCCATCTCCTACGCCGGTGACGGTGCCTGGGGCATGTCGATGATGGAGATCATGACCTGTGTACGCGAACACATTCCGGTGACCTCCATAGTGTTCCACAACCGCCAGTGGGGCGCGGAGAAGAAGAACCAGGTCGACTTCTACAACCGCCGCTTCGTGGCCGGCGATCTGGAAAACCCCAGCTTCGCCGACATCGCCCGCGCCATGGGTGCCGAAGGGGTGACGGTGGACAAGCTGGAAGACGTGGGCCCGGCCCTGAAGGCCGCCATCGCGCGCCAGATGGAGGAGGGCAAGACCACCGTCATCGAGATCATGTGCACCCGCGAGCTGGGCGACCCCTTCCGCCGCGACGCCCTGTCCAAGCCGGTGCGCCACCTGGACAAGTACAAGGACTATTGCTGATAAAGGAGGCTGCCCGCCACGGCGGGCAGCTCGGCTTTATCATCAAGCCGTCTGTTTTACTGGCATGAGCCGGCCAAAGGGCCCACTCCTCCGACACGCCGCAAGTACGTCCATGTAGGCTCGCACATGCCATCCCTGGCATGTGACGGTCGGCGGAGCGGTTCCCTTTGTCCGTCTCTTCTGACATGGGTGTCGCCTGTTTATGCCAGTCTGCCGATACCGGAACACAACCCGATGCCATTGTGTCAGTGGCCTCCGGTGGTCTTCTGTCGAACAGGAAGGGAATCATGCTCAATACCGCGCCCAAGGAATGCCCGCCCCGCTTGCTGGCCCAGGCCCGCCAGCACCCCAGGGTCACCACTGTGGTGATCAACCCGGTCAACGCCGTTTCCCTGGCCAGCGCCCGGCTGGCCCGGGAGCAGGGGCTGATCGAGCCGATACTGGTGGGGGATGTGGCCGTCATGCGGCATCAGGCCCAGGCCATGGGCTGGACGCTGGACGGCCTGCGCCTGGTGCCGGCCGCCGACGAAACCGAGGCCGCCCGGCTGGGCGTCGCCCTGGTCAGCCAGGGCGAGGCCGGCGCCATCATGAAGGGCCATGTGCATACCGATATCCTGCTGCGGGCGGTGCTGAACAAGTCCGCCGGGCTGCGTACCGACAGCCGGCTGAGCCACCTGTTCCACATGACGGTGCCGGGCAGCTGCAAGGCCCTGTGCATCACCGACGCGGTGATCAACGTCCAGCCGACAGTGCTCGACAAGCTGCACATCGCCCGCAACGCCATCGGCCTGATGCACGCCCTGGGCAACCCCGAGCCCAAGGTGGCGGTGCTGTCGGGCACCGAGGAGGTGAGCAAGAGCATGCCTTCCAGCCTGGACGCCGCCGAGCTGGTCAAGCTGGCGGCCATGGGGGCCCTGCCCGGGGCCCTGGTGGAGGGACCGCTGGCCTTCGACAATGCGGTCTCGGCGGAGGCGGCGGCCATCAAGGGCATCCACGGCCGGGTGCCGGGGCAGGCGGACATCCTGCTGGTGCCCAACCTGGAGTCGGGCAACTTCCTGTTCAAGCAGATGGTGTACTTTATGGGCGCCACCGCCGCCGGCCTGGTGCTGGGCGCCAGGGTGCCGATCATCCTCACCTCCCGCGCCGATCCGCCCGAGGCCCGGCTGGCGTCCTGCGCCCTGGCCGCCCTCCATTGTGCCCACCAGGCCAGCCGCGCCGCGGTGGCCTGAGCCTCGACCCGAAAGGAGCTGTCCATGTCACTCAGTCGTTATGGTTTTATCGTCAAGGGGCCGGATCTGGAGCTGTTCAAGCACCACGGCCGCATCAAGAGCGACGGCTTCGACATCGCCGTGGCCGGGGTGCGTACCCTGGAGGAGGCGGTCATGGCCGCGCAGGAAATGCTGACCCGGCGCATCGAGCTTATCGAGCTGTGCGGCGGCTTCAGCGCCGAGGAGGAAGCGCAGATCCGCGCGGCGATCCAGGATCACGTGCCCCTGGGGCGGGTAAGCTACCGGCCCGAAGACCAGGGGCGGGTCGACTGGCCCTGATCCCGTCGAGGCAGCTTTATGGCTGACGGCCGGCCCGGCGAGGACCGGCCGTTTCCAGCTCCCCCTGCCGGCTCAGCCGGTAGTGATCCAGATCCCGTGCAAGCACCAGCCTGCCCCCGTAATGGGCGCGGGCTTCCGCCGCTATCTCGTCGATATGAGGCGAGCCGGCACCGTCCTGGTAGCGGGGGCTGAAGTGGGTGAGGATCAGGTTGGGCAGGCCGGCCTGTTCGGCGAAGCGGGCTACCCGCTCGGCGTCGCTGTGTTGGGGCGCCGGTCCCAGGCGCTCGGCCACTTCCCGGGTGTAGGTGGCCTCGTGCACCAGCAGGCAGGCGCCCCGGGCGGCCTCCGCCAGCAGGGCGGGGCTGTCGTTGTCGCCGGCGATGATCACCTTGCGCGGCGCCCGTTCGGGCAGCCGGTAGTCCCGCCCCCTGAGGCGCCGTCCCTCGAACTCCAGCTCCTCCCCCCGGTGCAGCCGGCCCCACAGCGGGCCGGCGGGAATGCCCTCGGCGGTCAGCCGGGCCACATCCAGCTTGGCTTCCACCCGGGTTTCGGTAAACACATAGGCATAACTCGGTACCCGGTGGGACAGGGCCACCGGTTCCAGTATGAAATCCTGCACCGCCAGGGGGGCCTGCAGCGATTCGACCGGCACGAAATCGATGGGGAAGTCGAGCCGGAGATCGCTCAGCCGGGCCACGCACTCGATAAAAGCCGCGATGGGCGTGGGGGCGATGATGCGCAGCGGCGCCGTGCGACCGGCCAGGGCGGCGCTGGCCAGCAGCCCGGGCAGGCCGTAGCAGTGGTCGCCGTGCACATGGGTGATCAGCAGGGTGTCGAGCTGCATCGGCGACAGCCGGGTATGCAGCAGCCGGTGCTGGGTGCCTTCGCCGCAGTCGATCAGGCACCAGGCGCGGGCGCCGGCCCTGCGCAGGGCCAGGCCGGACACGTTACGGCTCTTGGTGGGGGTACCGGAGGAGGTGCCGAGGAAGATCAGTTCCATGCTCTGCGCCGACGAAAAAGGAGACCCTTGATGGTAACCGCAAGCGCCGGGATGGGGAATCCGGAGTCACTTTCTGGAGCATCATATAGTTTGAAATTCCTCCCTATCGCACCGCAGCCGCCTGCTGGCACCACCATCAGACGGCGTAAGGGCCTGAAAGAGGCAACAGGGATTGCCTCCGCCGACCGTCACATGCCAGGGGGCGCGAAGCGCCTTGCACCGCCGCCAGCATCGCGAAGCGATGATACGGCGGTTTCCGCGACATCCGGCATGTGCGAGCGTACAGGGGGCGAGCTTTCTCGCCGCGACGAGCGGTTTCGGTCTGACCGAACATCCAGTGAATGTTCGCAGCAGGCCGAAACGGCGAGTGTCATATTTTGAAGCGTGTCGGCGGAGGTAGCCCTGTTGCCTCTTCACTGGGGCATGACAGACAAGCTCTGTGAATATCCTAAACTGGCTCCCGGCAGAATGGCATCATTCAGCCGGCGCTCTTTTTCTCCGGCCGGGGCACGATCAGGGTGGGGATGCGCGACTCGCGCAGCACGTTCTTGGCCACGCTGCCGAGCAGGGTGTGCAGCCAGCCCTTTTCGTGGGCGCCCATCACGATAAGATCGCAACCCAGCTCCCGGGAGCGGCGGAGTATGGTCTGCACCGGGTAGCCCTCCACCACTTCGCAGCCGACGATCTTGGCGCGCAGCGCCTTTTCGGTGGGGGCGATCACCTCCCAGAAATAATCCTGCCGTTGCTGCAACTGGGCCCTGGCGTGGTTGAGCCGCTGGTGCAGGAATTCCTCCCGGCTGCTCTGGTTGAGGATGTAGGACTGCAGGGTCAGCTTCTCGTCACCGGACAGTTGCTCCACCACGTTCAGCACATGGATGTCGGCGCCGGTCTGCCTGGCCAGGTAGACGGCGTACTGGAAGGCGTAGGAGGCGTTCTTGGAGAGATCGGTGCAGTAGAGGATCTTGTTCACTTGGGGCAGCATCTGGACACTCCTTTTCGGTGATCAGGCTTCGGCATGGCGGCCTCTGGGTAACAGTATGGTGCCGCCGCCGGGGCTTGTCCTTGACCTGGGTCAGCCCGGCGGCGGCTTGCGCTAATAGCCCAGCAAGCCGGGCAGGAACAGGGCTATCTGCGGCACATAGGCGATGATGAAGACGGCGATCACCGACGTCAGGGCGAAGGGCAGGGCTCGTACCGAAATCTCCTCGATGGAGGTGCCCGACACCCCGGAGGCGATGAACAGGTTCTCGCCGAGCGGCGGGGTCTGGAAGCCGATGGACAGGCAGCACACCACCACTATGCCGAAGTGGATGGGGTCTATTCCCAGGTTGTAGGCCACCGGCAGCAGCACCGGTGTCAGTATCATGATGGCGGCCAGGGTCTCCATGAACATGCCCACGAACAGCAGAAAGAAGATGATCAGCGCCCAGATCAGGTAGATGTTGGTGGTCATCTCCAGCATGGAGGCGGCGACGATGGCCGGGATCTGGTTTTCCACCAGCAGGCGGCCGAACACGGTGGCGGTAAACAGGATCAGCAGCACCCGTCCGGTCAGCCAGGTGGTGGTTTCCAGCGAGCGCAGCACGTCCTTGAACTTCAGCTCCTTGTGCACGAGAAAGCCGATCACCAGGGTGTAGAAGATGGCGACGATGGCGGACTCGGTGGGAGTGAACAGGCCGCTGTAGATGCCGCCCAGGATGACGATGGGCGCCAGCACCGACCAGATGCCCTTGCGCAGGGCGGCCAGGGTGTTGCTGGCGGACCAGCCCTCGGTGGTGCCCTTGTAGCCGTGCTTGCGGCACAGGAAATAGTTCATGATCAGCAGGCCGCAGGACAGCACCAGGCCAGGCAGGAAGCCGGCGATAAACAGCTTGGGAATGGACACCGACTGGAACTGGCCGTGCTGGGCAATGGCCTCGGGTGGCGCCATCAGCCCCATGGCCGAGATGCCGAAGATCACCATGGGAATGGAGGGCGGTATCACCACCCCCAGGCCGCCGGAGGAGGCGGTGATGGCCGAGGCGTAGCCCTTGCCGTAGCCGCGCTGCACCATGGCCGGGATCATCAGCATGCCCACGGCGGCGGTGGTGGCCGGGCCCGAGCCGGAGATGGCGCCGAAGAACATGCAGGCCATGACGGTGGCGGCGGACATGCCGCCGGTGAAGGGGCCGGCGAAACTTTCGGCCAGGTCCACCAGCCGTTTGGAAATGCCGGCGGCCTCCATCAGGGCCCCGGCCAGGATAAAGGCGGGCAGGGCCATCAGCGGAAAGGAACCGACCGAGGTAAAGGCGATCTGCACGAACTTGATCGGGTTTTCGCCCAGGTAGAGAAAGGAGGCCAGCGCCGAGACGCCCAGCGAGACGCTGATGGGCGCCCCGAGCAGCAGCAGGGCCAGGAAGCTCCCGAACAGTATCATGACGACGGATGATTCAACCATGGGGGTGCTCCTGCCTTAACTCGACTTGGGTTGGCCCGAGGATTCGATCAACTTCTCGACCTCCAGGGACTCGGGATCCCGGATGTCGATGCCCCTGACCAGCTTGTAGTAGTTGACCTGCAGGATGCGCAGCGTCATCAGCGCGAAGGCGATGGGCAATATCATGTAGACGTACTTCATAGGAAAACCCAGGGTCTGGGATTTCCAGAACAGGTTCATCTTGTTGAACACGAAGTCGTAGCTCAGCCAGACGAAGTAGCTGTTGAAACAGACCCAGATCAGGTCCGCCAGGGCCTCCGAGATCACCGCCACTTTGGGCGGGAAGAGCTTGAACTGAAAGGTCACCCTGTTGTGGGCCGCCAGCTTGGTGGCATAGCTGGCGCCGAAATAGACGAACCAGACGAACATGTAGGTAGACAATTCCTCACTCCAGGACAGGGAGTGGTTGAACAGCTGCCGCGAAATAATCTGGATGAACAGGATCACCACAAAGGTGGCGAGCAGGGTGCTGCAAATCACCCTTTCTATGTTATCGAGGATCTTGAAGATCAGTTTGCCGATGGTCATGGCGTTTCCTCCCTGAGAAAAATGCACCCGGGCGCGGCCCGAGTGCATTTTTGCTGAGCCGGCGGCTTAGATGGCGTCGCGGCCCAGGGACTGCAGGATGCGGTTCAGGTTGTCCTTGCCGCCCAGCTTGTCGTAGTACTTGGGCCAGACCTTGCTGATGGCGTTGTCCATCCATTCCCGTTCGCCGTTGGCGGGCTCGGTGATGACCATGCCGCGGCCGGTCAGCTCGGCCTTGATCTTGTCTTCCTGCTCCACCAGCCAGCGGGCGCTGTGCTCGGTGGCCGCCTTGCCCGCCGCCAGTATGGCCTGCTGCACCTCGTCCGGCTGGGACTGGAACACCGCCTCGGACATGATCAGCGGCTCAATGGAGAACAGGTAGCGGATATTGGTGATGTACTTCTGCACCTCGTCGAACTTCATGGCGTAGACGGTGATGTAGGGGTTGTCCTGCCCGTCGACCACGCCCAGCTGCAGGCCGGTAAAGGTTTCGGACCAGGCCATGGGGGTGGGGTTGATGCCCCAGGCGCGGTAGGTGTCGATCATGATCTCGTTGTTGGGCACCCGTACCTTGAGCGCCTTGAGGTCACTCAGGCTCTGCACCGGCTGCTTGGAGTTGGTCAGCACCCGGAAACCGGAATAGGCCCAGCCGACGATGCGCACCCCGGCGTCGCGCACCGTGTTGTCCACCAGTTGCTGGCCCACCTCGCCTTGGGTCAGGGCCACGGCGTCGTCCAGGCTCTGCACCATGTAGGGCAGGGTCAGCACGCCCACCGAGGGGGAGAAGGGGGTGACGTTGTTGATGGCCAGGATGGAGAAGTCGAGCAGCCCCATGGCGGCGTCGTTGACCGTGGCCTGCTCGTCGCCGAGCTGGCCGTTGAGGAACATTTGGGTATCGTGCTGGCCGTTGGTGCGCGCTTTCAGCTCTTCCGAGAATTTCAGCCCCAGCTCATGCTGGGTGCCGCCGGCCCCGTCGCCTACCGCCACCCTGAAGGTTTTGGCCTGAGCCAGGCTGCTGGTGGCCGCGGCGGCGCCCAGGCAGAGGGCGAAGGACAGGGATTTCACAAAACGTTGCTTGAATATCATGGCTACTTGCTCCAGTTGCAATGGCCCGGCCGAGGGCGGGGCGCTGACCTTCCGTGATACCGGGCAACCGGGGTTGCCCACTGCTGGCTCGATGTCCGCCATCCCCTTGCGGGTCAATGGCGTCTGGTTGATTCGGGCCCGCCGAAGCGGGCTTGAGGTTCATCTTGAAATGAGGCCGCCGAAATGGTTAGGACCACTTCCCTTTTCATGCTGGGGCCAGGTGAAAAGTACATTAAAATCAATAAATTAAAAAACGATTTTGTAAATATTTTGTTAATTGCGGCGGCCTGACGCGCGCGCTTTGGCCAGCAGGGACAGGACCTCATCGAATACCCTGTTATCGAGGGCCTGGTCCAGATCCAGCAACTGGCTGTGGCGGTAATAGCCGCTCAGATCCAGCCCCACCCCCAGGGCGCAGAGCGCGAGCCGCCCCTCCCGCTCCAGCCGGCTGGCGACCTGGCGCAGGTGCAGGTCGAGGATGTCCTGGCGGTTGGCCTGGCGGGTGGCGGTGTCCATGGGGCAGCCGTCGGAGATCACCAGCAGCAGCCGCTCCCGCGCCGGCAGCGCCAGCAGCCGCTGTTCGGCCCACAGCAGGGCCTCGCCGTCCAGCCCCTCGCGGAACAGATCGCCCTTGAGCAGGGCGGCGATGTCCTTCTTGGCCCGACGCCAGGGCAGCTGTGCCGCCTTGTAGACGACATGGCAGCGTTCGTTGAGCCGGCCCGGCTCCGGCGGGCGCCCGTCGCGCAGCCACTGGCGCAGCGACTGGCCGCCGTTCCAGTGGCCGGTGGTAAAACCCAGTATCTCCACCCGGGCACCGACCCGCTCCAGGGCCCGGGCCAGGCTGTCCACCAGCATGGCGATGCTCTCCATGTGCGGGCGCATGGAGCCGGAGTTGTCGATCAGAAAGGTCACCGCCGCCTCTGCCCGGGGCTGCCGGCGCTCCTGCTTGAACACCCGCCGGTCGGCCAGGGAGGTGACCAGGGTCGGCAGCCGCCGGCCGTCGAGCCGGCCTTCCTCCTCGCCGAAGCGCCAGCCCTGCTCGACGGGGCTGGCCAGCAGCCGGCGCAGCTTCTTGGTGAGCAGGTTGAGGTTGAGGCCCTGCTCGCGGATGCGTTGGTCCAGGCTGTCGCGCAGCCGGCCGAGCAGCTCGGGGCGCACCCGCCGGTGGGCGGGCCACTCCCGGTCGAAGCGGTCGCTGTAGATGCGGTAGGCGAGGTGTTCGGCCGCCTGGTGCAGGCGGGCCTGCTGCTCCGCCGGGCTGCTGCCCGGCCCCTGGTCGCCCTCTCCCTCCAGCTCCAGCAAGAGGCCGAAGGCCTTCCTGGTGTCTTCACTCAAGGGCTCGCCCTTGCCGTCCGCCGCCAGCCGCTGCTGCAGCCCGTCCACCAGTTCGTGCAGGCAGAGGGCGATGTCGAGGGCGGGCTTGGCGAAGGCACCCTGATCCTGGCGATGGCGGCGCAGCAGGCCGAAGGCGGGGCCGATTTCCCGCAGCAGGAACATGCGGGTGGACTCGATCAGCATCTCGGTCGGCTCATCGAGCGGGCCGCCGCCGAGCTGGACCCAGCTCATCATGGCCAGGGTGAACAGCAGCAGGCCCACATGACTTTCGGTCTGGCCCGAGGCCAGGAACTGGTTGCTCCAGGCGCTGAAGCGGTGGTGCAGGTTGCGGCGGCTGCCCGGGTGATGGTCCTCGACCAGGGATTCCACCCTGAGCTGTTCCAGCAGCTCGAACACCAGCCGGGCGACCGGCGGGGCCGGCAGCCAGTGCAAGTGCAGGGCGGGATCCTGGTGGCGCAGGCGCAGGGCGATGGCGTCGGCGACGCCGCGAAAGGAGCCCAGATCGTCCAGGCCCGGCTCCGGGTGCAAATGGGGCGCGCGCAGGGGATAGGGGCGGCCCTGCCATTCCAGCTGGTGGCCCCGGTAGCGCACCGCCGGCTGGGCCGACTGGGCGCGGATCAGGGCGGCGCAGAGTTCTTCCAGCCGCTGCTGGCGACGGGCGGCGGAGGCCGGATCCTGGGGTGCATTGGAGGTGGTGGTCATGATTTCCATCCCGTTGATGATGCGGCTGGGCTCGGGCCGTGTTCGCTGTTGCCCTGAAGAAGAGGCAAAAGGGCTACCTCCACCGACACGCTGCAAGCACATCCCTGTGACGCTCGGCACATGCCGGATGTCGCGGAAACCGCCGTATCCTCGCTTCGCGATGCTACGGCGGTGCTAGGCGCTTCGCGCCCCCTGGCATGTGACGGTCGGTGGAGGCAATCCCTATTGCCTCTTCCAAGCCCCGCCGTGGGCTGATGATCGCGCCAACCGGCGACGCTGAACGTTGAGGAGGACAAAGGGTGCTGCTCCGCCGACCCTCCGCGCCAGGGATGGCGCGGCGGAGCCTCCATGGATGGATTTACGGCGTGTCGGCGGAGCAGTGCGCTTTGGCCGAGTGTTACAGATCGCAAACCGGCGCTTATATCATCGCCAGCCGCAGTGTCCGGGATTCGGCCAGTTCCTGATCGAAGCAGCGCTGGTAATATTCCGCCACCAGCCCGCGCTCCGCCTCGTCGCACTTGTTGAGGAAGGAAAGCCGGAAGGCCAGTGCCGGATCGCCGAAGATCTCGGTGTTTTCCGCCCAGGCGATCAGGGTGCGCGGCGACATCAGGGTGGACAGATCCCCGGCGGCGAAGCCGGCCCGGGTCAGCTCGGCCACCGCCACCATGCTGCTGATCAACTGGCGGCCACGTTCATCCGCATAACGGGGCACCTTGCCCTGCACGATGCGGATCTCGTCCTCCCGGGGCAGGTAGTCGAGGCTGGCGACGATGTTCCAGCGGTCCATCTGGGCCTGGTTGACCTGCTGGGTGCCGTGGTAGAGGCCGTTGGCGTTGCCCAGGCCCACGGTGTTGGCGGTGGCGAACAGCCGGAAATAGGGATGGGGGCTGATCACCTGGTTCTGGTCGAGCAGGGTGAACTTGCCGTCCTGCTCGAGAATGCGCTGGATCACGAACATCACGTCCGGGCGGCCGGCGTCGAACTCGTCGAAGATCAGCGCCACCGGCCGGCGCAGGGCCCAGGGCACCATGCCTTCCTGGAAACGGGTGATCTGCTTGCCGTCCTCCAGCACTATGGTGTCCTTGCCCACCAGGTCCAGCCGGCTGATGTGGCCGTCCAGGTTGATGCGCACGCAGGGCCAGTTGAGCCGGGCGGCCACCTGCTCGATATGGGTGGACTTGCCGGTGCCGTGCAGTCCCTGGATCAGCACCCGCCGGTTGCGGGTGAAGCCGGCGAGGATGGCCAGGGTCACGTCCGGGTTGAAGCAGTAGGCGGGATCCGCCTCGGGCACGTGCTCGTCCCGGTGCTCGAACACCGGCACCTCGAGGTCGGCGTCGATTTGGAACAGCTCGCGTACCGACACCCGCCGGCTGGGTCGCTCGTGGATCAGATCTGTCATGGGGCTTGGCCTCGCTGGCTGAAACTGGGTGGTAAACAAGATGTAACCAGTGTAACCGGCGGTCCTCGCCCGCACAGGGCCAGTTGCCCCCGGAGGATGCGGCCAGGGGCTTAGATAACGGATCCTCATTCTGCTACATCGAACGGGCATCGCACACAGACACGCCGTAAACCCGTCCTTGGGGGCTCCGCCGCGCCATCCCTGGCGCGGAGGGTCTGCTTAGCGAGGCCCGTTCGCTGTCTCGAGTGATCTGCTATTCGAAGCAGCCATTCAGGCCGGCTGCCGGGCAATCACCTCCTCGGGGGAGGGCAACTCGCCGGGCGGGGCGATATGGCACTCCCGGAAGATGCGGGCGGTGCAGGTCTTGCACACCGCCGGATCCAGCCGGTCGTAGATGCGGTGGATGGCCCGGCCCTTGTTGGGAAAGACATGATCCTCGCCTATCTCCTCGAGCAGGTTGTTGCGGGCCAGAAAGCGGCTGACCCCCTCCTTGAGGTTGGAAAAGTACAGATCGCCGCCCTCGGCCCGGCGACGCCGGACCTCCTGTACCAGCATCTCGGCGCCGACGATGTCCACGAAGTTGATGCCGCTGCCCACGATCAGCAGCCGGGGTTCGCGGATGCTCTGCAGGTACTCCTGCACATGGTTGACCGCCCCGAAGAACAGGGAGCCTTCGATGCGGATGATGCGCAACTGGGGGCAGTAGGGCAGGCGGCGGTGCTCGGCACTGACGAAGACGGGATGCTTGGCGTCCGGATCCGGCAGTATGGAAACGATGCGCGGCTGGGATGTCCGCTTGAGGTAGAACACCAGGGACAGCAGCACCCCGGCGTAGATGGCGAACTCCAGCGCCACCAGCAGGGTGGCCGCAAAGGTCACCAGCAGCACCGTGGCTTCGGAACGCGCGGCCCTGATGATCAGCCGGATATGGTGGAAGTCGACCAGGTTCCAGGCCACCACCAGCAGCAGGCCGGCCATGGCGGGCATGGGCAGCCAGGCGGTGAGATCGGAGAACAGCAGCAGGATGAGCAGCAGGAACAGGGATGCAAATACCGCCGCCAGCGGAGTTCTGGCACCGGAGGTATAGTTGACGCCGGTGCGGGTAAAGGAGCCGGAAGAGGCATAACAGGAGAAAAAGGCGCCGACCACATTCGACAGCCCCTGGCCGACAAACTCCTGGTTGCCGTCCAGCCGCTGATGGGAGCGGCTGGCCACGGCCCGGGCGATGGACGCGGCTTCGACCAATCCGAGCAGGCTGATGGCCAGGGCGCCGGGCGCCAGGGCGCTGATGCTGTTCAGGCTGAAGTCGGGCAGGCTGAACGGGGGAAGCCCGGCGGGGATGGCGCCGAGCAGGGCGATGTGTTGCCGGCCGGGATCGACCAGGGCGGTGGCCAGCGCGGCGATGATCAGCGCCAGTAGCATGTTCGGCCAGCGGGGGCGGTATTTGCGGATCAGGATGCAGCTCAGCAGGGTCAGCAGGCCGATGCCCAGGCTGTAGAGGTCGATCTCGGTCACATGCAGTACCAGCCCGGTCAGGGTATCGAGGACGGAGCCGCCGCTATCCAGGTGAATGCCGAGCAGACTTTGCAACTGGCTGACCGCGATGATCACCGCCGCGCCGGCGGTAAAACCGATGACCACGGAATGGGAGACGAAGTTGACCAGCACCCCCAGCCTGGCCGAGGCCAGCACCAGCTGGAAAATGCCCTTCATCAGGGTCAGCGTCAGCGCCAGCTTGATGAACATGTCGCTGCCAGGCTCGGCCAGCGGGCTGACGGAGGTGAACACCACCACCGACATGGCGGCGGTCGGTCCGGAGATCAAATGCCAGGAAGAGCCGAACAGGGCGGCGACGATGGCCGGTATGATGGCGGCATAAAGGCCGAACTCCGGTGGCAGGCCGGCGATCAGCGCATAGGCCACCCCCTGGGGCAGCACAATGATCGCATTGGTCAGCCCGGCCAGGGCATCGGCGTGCAGGGTACGGCCATTCACCATGGGTGCCCATTGCAGAAAAGGCAGGAGCCGCATCCAGGCCGTTTTGTCCTTGCCCCTGTTGTTCATGCCCAATCCCCCTTGCTGCGGCCAGGGTGGGAACCAGTCCCACCGGATACTGCTTATTAAAACATGTCTGCGACCGGATGGCAGTTTCGTGTGGGGCGGAGCCTTGTCCTGGCTCCCGCCGATCGGGATGGCTGGCTCTATCCCGGGATGATAACTGGCCTTTGTTGGTCGCCCTGGTGCCCGGTAACGTCGACCCAGGACGGAACCGCCCGCCGGGCGGCGGCAAGGACAAGAGGACGGCAGCATGACATTTATTTCCTTCAATCCGGCCACCGGCCGGCAGAATGGTGTGTTCGAGGCGCTGGATGGGAACCAGCTGGAACGCCGGCTGCAACAAAGCGCCGAGGCGGCAGAATCTTGGCGGCAGAGCCCTTTCGCCGAACGTGCCGCCCTGCTCAACCAGCTGGCCGCGCAGCTCTCGGCCAATCGCGAGCGACTGGCCCTGTGCATCACCCGGGAGATGGGCAAGCTGCTGAGCGAGTCCCTGGCCGAAGTGGATCGCTGTGCCCGGGAATGCGCCTACTTCGCCGCCCACGGCCAGGCCATGCTGCCGCTGGCGCGCAGCCCGGTCACCTTCGCCCCCCTGGGGGTGGTGCTGCTGCTCGGCTCCTGGCGCTTTCCCCTGTGGCAACTGTTCCGCGTGCTGGCGCCGACCCTGATGGCCGGCAACGCCGTGCTGCTGAAGCTGGCCGAAAACCTGCCCGGTTGCGCCCGGGAAATCGAGGTCCTGGTACGGGCGGCGCAAGCACCGGCGGGGCTGGTGACCAGTCTGGCTGTCGACAAGCCCCGGGTAGCCGAACTGATCCGGGATCCCCGGGTACGGGCCCTGGCCTTCGGTGGCAACCGGGAAGACGGCGCCAGGCTGGCGGCCCTGGCCGGGCAACAACTGAAGAAGGTGGAGCTGGAGTTGGACGAGCCCGAGTTGCACCTGGTGCTGGATGATGCGGATCTGGAGCTGGCGGTGGACGCGGTGCTGCAGGCACGGCTGTGCAATGCCGGTCAACAGGGGCTGGGGGCGCGGGGTCTGGTGGTGACGCCGGCCATCGCCGACGACTTCGTGGCCCTGCTGGCGGCGCGCCTGGCCGAGTGGCGGCCCGGTCATCCGGAAGAGCTGGACAGCCGGCTGGCGCCCCTGGCCTGCGGGTGGCAGCGGGAGGCACTGCACCGGCAACTGGCGGCGGCGGTGGACGGGGGCGCCCGCCTGGTGGCGGGCGGCGAACTGCCGGACAGCGAAGGGTGGTACTACCCGGCCTCGCTGCTGGACGGGGTGACCCCGGCCATGGCGGTATTCCGCCGTCCGTCGCCCGGCCCCCTGGCCGCGGTGGTGCGGGTGCGGAATGAGGAGGACATCGCTTCCCTGTGCCGGGCGCTGGGACCGGACGGCTCGGCCCGGATCTGGACCCGGGAACTGGCCCGGGGCGAGCAGCTGGCGCGCCGGCTGCCCTTCGATCGCTGCCTGGTGAACCCGGGTCCGGGGCGTGCCTATCCGCCGGGGACGGCGATGGAGGAGCATTTCAACATCAAGGCGTTCTGCCGGATGAAGTCGCTCAGGATCTCGGTATAACCCCTGGATCCAGCCGGTGGCCGGATCTGGCCCTGTCCGGTGGTGGCGGCGGCCGGCTATACTGCACCCACGCATTGCCTGGTTTGCCCGGAGTGGTAGCTCGACGGTCAGGGAACCGACGCCCTAGTGCAATCGCCGGCCTTCCGGGCCGGCCCCGGTTACCGCAGCATGAGAGTTTTGGGCGCATACAGATGACAGCACAGTACCCCACCCTGGAACAGATGGGCATCACCTCCTTCGACAACATCAGCACATACAGCCTGCGCCGCGAGGTCCGGGCCGACGTGCTCAAGGTTTATTACCACCGGCCAACCGGCTCCCTGTTGTCACGCAGCAAGAAATTCACCTTTGCCCGCCCCAAGTCCGGGGTGCCGGTCGAGTTCCAGAAAACCGCCCAGTGGCACGAGCTGGAGGATACCAGCCCGGTACTACGCCAGGCGCTGGTGGAATTGCACCGGTTGCTGAAACCCGCAGAGCCGGCCGAAGAGGACGGCACCCGGGACAGCCAGCAACAACTGCTCGCGGATCTGGAACATATGGAGCGGGTCATGAAGGCCAAGCTGGAAGAGCTGCGCCGGCAGATAGCCGCCCTGAAGTGAGCGGCCCGGGTTCCGCGGCCAGAACCTTGACCGGGTGGTGCCGGGGCAACCATGGCCGTCGGCCCCGGGGTATCCGCCGAGGTCCTTATCCTTGCATGGCCAGGGCCAGGTACTTTTGATGCAGGGCGGTGACCGCCGCCTTGATGCCGGCCAGGTCGGGGTCGTTGTTGTCCACCACGTCGTCGGCGGCGGCCAGGCGCTGTTCCCGGCTGGCCTGGGCGGCCATGATGGCGCGGATCTGTTGTTCGTCGGACCGGTCGCGTTTCATGGTCCGGGCCAGCTGTTGCTCGGGGCTGACGTCCACCACCAGCACCCGGTCGGTCAGGGTGGTGAGCCGGTTTTCCACCAGCAGCGGCACCACCAGCAGGCAGTAGGGAGAACGGGCGGCGGTGCAGGCGGCGATCATGCGTTCCCGGATCAGGGGATGCAACAGGGCGTTGAGCCAGTCTTTCTGCGCGGGGGCGGCGAAGACCCGCTCACGCAGGGCGCGGCGGTCGAGGCGGCCGCCGCCATCGATGACGTCAGGCCCGAAGTGCTCGGCAATGGCCGCCAGGGCCGGCTCTCCGGGTTCGACCACCTCTCGGGCGATGAGATCCGCGTCTATCACCTCCACCCCCAGCTCGGCAAAGAGATTGGCTACCGTGCTCTTACCGCTGCCGATACCGCCGGTCAGTCCTACCACATAGCTCACAGCACCACCTCCCAGTAAATCGTCATCAGCTGTTGTCCCCACAGCAAATAGAGCCAGCCGCCCAATGCCAGTGCCGGTCCGAAGGGAAGTACCCTGTCTTCGCCCAGGCGGCGCAGCGCCATCAGGCTGAGCCCCAGGACGGCGCCGGTAAAGGAAGCGAGCAGCAGTACCGGCAGCAGGCTCTGCCAGCCGAACCAGGCGCCGATGGCCGCCAGCAGCTTGAAATCGCCATAGCCCATGCCTTCCTTGCCGGTGGCGAGCCGGAACAGCCAGTACAGGCTCCACAATATGCCGTAGCCGAAGGCCGCCCCCAGCACGGCGCTGCTCAGGGGGATGAACAGGGCGTTGATATTGAACAGCAGCCCCAGCCACAGCAGCGGCAGGGTCAGGTTGTCGGGCAGCAGCAGGTGATCCATGTCTATCAGGGTCATGCACAGCAGGGTCCAGCTGAACAGCAGGGCCGCCAGCAGTTGCGGGCTGGCGCCGAAGCGCCACAGCGCCAATCCGGCCAGGACCGCCGAAGCCAGTTCCACCAGCGGATAGCGTTTGGCGATGGGCGCGCGGCAATAGCGGCAACGGCCCCTGAGCCAGAGCCAACTGAGTAGGGGAATATTGTCGAGCGCCCCCAACTGGTGGTGGCAGTGGGGGCAGCGGGAGCGGGGCCGGCACAGGTTGAAGGGGGCCTCTTCCGCTACCGGCTGGCCCTGGAGTTCGGCACATTCCCGCCGCCATTCCCGCTTCAGCATCAATGGCAGACGGTGGATCACCACGTTGAGGAAACTGCCGAGCAGCAGGCCCAGCAGCAGGAGCAGGGGATACAGCAAAACGGGATTGTCGAGCAGTTGTACCATCGTTATTCCTAAGGGGATTGAGCTTGATGCCGGAAGCCGTGCATTCATCATTTTGCCCAGCTTCCAGCTTCCAGCTTCCAGCTTCCAGCTTCCAGCTTCCAGCTTTAGCGGATAACAGTACCCAAATTAAAGATGGGAAGATACATGGCAATGACCAGGCCGCCA
Source organism: Zobellella sp. An-6 (assembly GCF_052487945.1). Lineage (NCBI taxonomy): Bacteria > Pseudomonadati > Pseudomonadota > Gammaproteobacteria > Aeromonadales > Aeromonadaceae > Zobellella > Zobellella sp. An-6. The sequence continues at coordinate 662,783 of NZ_CP199259.1, forward strand.
ACCAGTATCCCCAGTACCACCATGAGGATGGGTTCGATCAGGCTGGCAAGGCCGTCCACGGCGTCGTCGACTTCCCGCTCGTAGATGGCGGCCACCTTGTTCATCATGTCGTCGATGGCGCCCGACTCCTCGCCTATCATCACCATTTGTACCACCATGTCGGGGAACAGCCGGGTGGCGCGCATGGCCAGGTTCATCTGCACGCCGGCGACCACCTCGTTGCGCATCTGCATGATGGCCCTGCGATAGACCTCGTTGCCGGCGGCGCCGGCCGAGGAGAGCAGGCCTTCCACCAGGGGAAGACCTGCGGAAAAGGTGGTGGCGAGGGTGCGGGAGAAGCGGGCCAGGGCCGCCTTGTGCAGGATGGCGCCCACCACCGGGATATGAAGAATAATGCGGTCGGTGGCGGCGCGGACCTTCCGGGACAGGCGCCAGGCGCGCACGTAGATAAGCACCGAGGCGGCCAGGCCGGCCAGCAGGTAGAGCCAGGTATCCTGCAGCCAGCGCGACAGCTTGATCACCAGTTGGGTAAAGGCCGGCAGGGGGGCGCCGAAACCGGCAAAGATATCCTCGAACTGGGGGATCACGAACAGCAGCAGTATGGCGGTGACCACCATGGCTACCAGTATCACCATCGCCGGGTAGAACATGGCTTTTTTGATCTTGGATTTGAGTGCCTCGGCTTTTTCCCGGTAGCCGGCTATTTGGTCAAAAATATGCGCCAGCGCCCCTGTTTGTTCACCCGAGTGCACGAGATCACAGTAGAGCTCGCCAAACTGGCGGGGGAACTTTCTCAGGGCAGCGGAGAGGAGGGTGCCGCTCTCCACATCGGCCGCAAGCTGTCCCGCCAGCTCGCGGATGTGATGCTTGTCGTAGGAGCGGGAAATGATTTGCAGGCTTTTCACCAGAGGGACGCCGGCTCCCAGCATGGTCGCGAGCTGACGGGTGATCACGGCAATATCCATCGGCTTGATGGCATCTCGGTGGCGAGCAAACATACCCGGGTCCCGGCGGCGTATGCTGGTGGCGCTGATCCCCTGGCGTAGCAATTCGCGCCTTACCGCCTGGCTATTCACCGCCTGGAGCAGGCCGGAGATCTTCTGTCCGCGTCGGTTTATCCCCGTCCAGCGGTAGGGGGAAAGCCTGCTACTCTTTGCCGTCGTCATGGCGCCTCCTTCCCTTTCGGGTGTCGCTCCTAATCCCCGGGCGTGGTGGTGGGATGGTTATCGTCGGCAGGGGCCGCGGCCGCGGGGGGCGCTGCTGACGCGATGTACCTCGGCCAGGCTGATGATGCCGAGCCGGGCCTTTTCCAGGGCGGCGCGGTGCAGGCTGATCATGCCGTCTTCTTCCGCTGCCTTGGCCAGGGCCAGGGAGTTGGCCCCTGCCATGATCAGGTTTGCCAGCCGCTCGCTCATCGGCAGTACCTCGTAAATGCCGGTGCGGCCCTTATAACCAGCATTGCAGTGGGAGCAGCCAACCGCCTTGTACAGGGTCATCCCCCGGGCCAACTGTCCGCTACTGAAGCCGAGCGCCGGCAGTTGGGCTTCCGGCACCTGTTCCGGAACCTTGCAGTGCGGACACAGCCGTCGTGCCAGCCGCTGAGCGACGATGAGGATGACCGAGGAGGCGATATTGTAGGGAGCGAGGCCCATGTGGCCGAGCCGGGTCAGGGTTTCGGCGGCGGAGTTGGTGTGCAGGGTGGACAGCACCAGGTGGCCGGTTTGTGCCGCCTTGGTCGCGATTTCGGCGGTCTCCTGGTCGCGTATTTCTCCCACCATGATGATGTCCGGATCCTGGCGCAGGAAGGCGCGCAGCGCCTGGGCGAAGGTCAGCCCGGCCCTGGGATTGATCTGCACCTGATTGATGCCGGGCAGGTTGATTTCTATCGGATCCTCTGCGGTGGAGATATTGGTGGTGACCTCGTTCAGGATGCTCAAGCCCGTGTAGAGCGACACCGTCTTGCCCGAGCCGGTGGGGCCGGTGACCAGTATCATGCCCTGGGGTTGGTGCAGGGCCTCCAGGTATTGCTGCTTTTGCCGTTCGTCATAGCCGAGCTGATCGATATTGAGTTTGGCATCGGAGCCGTTCAGGATACGGAGAACGATTTTCTCCCCCCATTGGGTGGGCAGGCTGTTCACCCTTATGTCTACCGCTGCGCTCTGAGCCCGCCTGAGCTTGATGCGACCATCTTGGGGCAGCCTGCGCTCGGCAATGTCCAGATTGGCCATCACCTTGAGCCGGGCGGCAAAGCGGGCTGCCAGCTTGACCGGTGGCGAAGCGATTTCATGCAGTATGCCGTCGATGCGAAAGCGGATCCGGTAAAAGTGCTCGTATGGCTCGAAGTGCAGGTCGGAGGCCTCCCTGTGTACCGCGTCCAGAATGATCTTGTCGATATAGCGTACTACAGGGGTATCATCTTCCAGGTTACTGGATGCCTGATGCCGCTCCCCGGCGGGCTCGTCCAGTTCCAGTCCGGCGATGTCCGACTCCTCGATATGTTCCAATTCGGGGACATCGATGCCGCCGCTCTGTTGCAACCGGGCCAGCAGCTGTTGCAATTGCTCCTCTTCAACCAGCCGGGCATCGGTTGCCAGGTTGAATCGAAAGCCGAAATCTTCCAGCGCCGCCATGTTGGTCGGATCGGACATGGCCAGGTAGAGCACCCTGTCTTTAACCTCGACGGGAATGGCATGGTGGCGCTCGATCAAATCCATGCTCAGGTATTGTGGCGGTATTTGCGCCAGTTCGATCGCGTTCAGATCCACCAGGGGCAGGCCATACTGACGCTCGCAAAAACGTGCTAACTCGCGACTGGAAAGCAGCCGTTGTTCCACCAGCAAGGTGCTGAGTGGCCTGTTTTCTTGTCGGGCAAGCCCCTGGAGCCGTGCCAGGTCGCCGGGCGACAGCAACGAGTGGGTGATCAGGTTTGTGAGCAATCCATTTGGGATGGCCATGTCTGACTCAACACATGCTCGCAGCCAGGCAGGAGCCGGTGTCTCTGGTCCAGGTGACTTGCTTGTTCGCCAGTACGGTTCCCACCATGACGAAAGTCGGGTGGGTCGGGTTCAGGTTGGCAAAGTCATCGCCGCTGGTGAGTGTGATGGCGACGGCCCGGGCATCGAGGGCTGCTACCCCGACAGGATTGGTCTCATCGAACATATTCGGGTTCAGCAGGGTATCCACGGTGCCATCCGCGGTGATACCGGCAAGAATGGCGTTGCGTGTCGCCGTGACGCAGCCTGCGTTGGGCTCGCCATCGGTAATGTCTATGTTGGCACCCGTCGCCGGCGCGGTTTGGATACAGACTTCGAACGCTGTCTTACCTGGGCCACTGGCGGCAATGACCTCGCTATATTGAGCCCTCAGGGTATAGGTTTGATAAGCCGGTAAGGCCACCGTTGCCAAGATGGCCACTATCGCCACCACAATCATTAATTCGATCAGGGTGAAACCGCCCTGGCGGTGAAGGAAAGGGGTTTTCATTTCATCATCCTTGATTTGAAAGCCCTCGAAGGGGGGCGGAGAAACCACCTAAAGATTTATAGCCAAGGCGTGGGGGTTTTGCACTGTTAGCGGGTGGTAAACAGGCCCCGCCACCAGGCAGCGCCACTGTATCGAGCGGGCTCCCGACCCGGGCGGGAAGGGGGGAATGTCGGCGCGGCCAGGCGTGGAGAGGTGGCACCCGGCGGCGATGTTAATCGCGGGAGCCCGCCGGAGAAACGACACCGGGTTGAACGGGAGGTGATGAGAGAGCAGATCCCGAGTCGCTGATGAGGGATTGCCCTGAAGAGCCGGCGGCCGGCTCAGGCCGCCCGAGTACCCTGTTCAGCTTTCGACCCGCATGGACAGATCCAGGGCGTGGATATGCTTGGTCAGGGCGCCCACCGAGATATAGTCCACGCCGGTGGCGGCGAAGTCGGCGATGGTGTCCAGGGTGACGTTGCCGGAGACTTCCAGTTTGGCACGGCCGGCGGTGGTACCGACGGCGGCGCGCATGTCGGCCACACTGAAGTTGTCCAGCATGACGATATCGGCGCCGGCCGTCAGGGCCTGCTCCAGCTCGGTCAGGGATTCCACTTCCACTTCCACCGGTTTTTCCGGCTGCAGCCGGCGGGCTTCTGCGATGGCCGGGGCGATACCGCCGCAGGCGAAGATATGGTTTTCCTTGATCAGGTAGGCGTCATAGAGGCCCATGCGGTGGTTGTGGCCGCCCCCGCAGGTCACCGCGTACTTGAGGGCATGGCGCAGGCCGGGAAGGGTCTTGCGGGTGTCCAGCAGGCGGCAGCGGGTGCCGGCGAGGCGGTCCACGTAGCGGCGGGTGACGGTGGCCACGCCCGACAGCGTCTGGATAAAGTTCAGTGCGGTGCGCTCGCCGGTCATCAGGGCCCGGGCCGGACCGGTGAGGGTCAGCAGGCGCTGGCCGGCCTTGACCGCGTCGCCGTCCGCCACCTGCCAGTTCAGCCGTACTTCGCCGCCCAGTTGCTGGAAGGTTTCATCGGCAAAGGCCCGGCCGCAGAAAATGCCGTCTTCCCGGGTGATCAGGTGGGCGGTGACCTGCTGTCCCTCGGGCAGCAGCTGGGCGGTGATGTCCTGCCTGGGGTCCAGGGTGCCCCCCAGATCCTCGGTGAGCGCCGCGGTAACATTGAAACGGATTTCTTGAGCCAGCATGGTGTTTTGCATCAGAGCCTTACCTTAAGTTCACGTGGTGTGGCGGAGGCTGCCCGCGTCAGGGCGCCAGATATTTTATGGTTAACTGGGAGCCCCGCTGGATCAGTTCGAACTGGCGCAGGGCGTTCATGCCGAGCAGCACTTCACTGTTCCGGCCGGGCATGACAACGGCGTCCAGATCGTACAGGGTGAGCGGCCCCATCGACAATGTTTTAATGTGGGTGCGGTAGCCGGTCACCTGGCCGGCGGCGGTATTCAACAGCAGTGGCCGCCCCAGGGGCAGGGCCAGGCGGTCGGCCACCGGCCTGGACAGGGCCACCTGGGTGGCGCCGGTATCCAGCAGGAAGACCACCGGTTCGCCGTTGATGGTGCCGCTCAGCAGGTAGTGGCCCTGGCGGTTCTGCTCCAGCACTATGGTGTGGTTGTCGAGCAGTTGTACCTGCTGGTTGGGGTTGTAGTCCTGCTCCAGTTTTTGCTGGAAGAACCAGGTCATCAGTACCAGGACCAGCACCCAGGCCAGCAGCCACATGATGCGTCCGGTTTTACGCGGGCCGTCGTTGTCGCTCATGCGTTCACTCCTCGCAAGCCTGCTGGTCGCACCGGGACGATAAACTGTTAGTATACCCCCGGTGATGTTTGCTTTGGGATCCCTATGCCTTATCAGTTAACGGCCCAGGGCTGGCTCACGCCGGCCCGGCATTGTTCCTCCCCCCACTGGGATGAGCGCCCCGAGGGCGAGGTTTCGCTGCTGGTGGTGCACTGCATCAGCCTACCGCCCGGCCAGTTTGGCGGCCCTTATATCGATGATCTCTTTATGGGACGCTTGGATCCCTCCCGGGATCCCTATTTTGCCGGTATTCATCAGTTGCGGGTGTCGGCCCATTGCCTGATCCGGCGGGACGGCGAACTGGTACAGTATGTACCCTTCGACAAGCGGGCCTGGCACGCGGGCCTGTCCTGCTTCGAGGGCAGGGACAGGTGCAATGATTTTTCGGTGGGCATCGAGCTGGAGGGAACCGATACCGGCACCTATACCGATGCCCAGTATCAAGTGCTGGCCGAACTGAGCCGCCTGCTGATGGCAAGTTACCCGGCCATTACCTCCGGGCGCCTCACCGGACACAGCGACATCGCCCCCGGGCGCAAGACGGATCCCGGCCCTGGTTTCGACTGGGCCAGGTTCAGGGCCATGCTCTAATCGTCAGTCCTGTCACGGCTTCCGGCCCGCTCCGGTGGGGCGGGTGCGCTTTCGTCGACCCGGGACTCGGGTGCCGATAATGCGCCGCAGTATCTGTTTTTACCTCAAAATGCCTATACGTAGGCGCTCGCCTTCTTTGGTCTTACCAATTGTTTCACCTTGTGTTCCCGAGATTTTGGGCTAGCCTAAAGGACCCGCCGCCCTTTTTCGGTATTTTCCGACTTTTTTGTATGCAATCCCGATCAAATAGTTGGACATTTATCCTCCGCTCTGATACCTTTTTTTAACAGTGTTAATTGGTCTTACCAATTTTAAGCCGGACCGAATGTCATATCAGCGCATCAAACAGCCGAAACTCGCCGACACCATCGCCGCCAAACTGGAGCAGATGATAGTGGAAGGCAGCCTGCAACCCGGTCAGCGACTGCCGCCGGAGCGGGAGCTGGCGGAGCAGTTCGCGGTATCTCGACCCTCGGTGCGGGAGGCCATCCAGCAATTGGAAGCCCGGGGGCTGGTATCGCGCCGCCAGGGCGGCGGCACCTATGTGCAGAATGCCCTGAGCAAGGGCCTGGCCGATCCGCTGTTCCAACTGCTGGCCGAGCACCCCGAGTCACAATACGACCTGCTGGAGTTCCGCCACACCATGGAAGGCATTTCCGCCTACTATGCGGCTCTGCGCGGTACAGAAGCGGATTTCGACGCCATCCGCGAGGCCCAGCAGGCCATCGTGAAGGCACAGGAAAAGGGCGATCTGCCGGCCGAGGCCAAGGCCGCCGCCGAGTTCTATCTGGCGGTGGCGGCGGCGGCGCACAACGTGGTGCTGCTGCACCTGTTGCGCGCCATACAACCGATGCTGGAGTCCAGCATCCTGCGCAATATCAAGATTCTTAACCGGCGCGCCGGCATGGTGGAAAAGATCCGCGTTCATCGCGCCAATCTGATCCAGACCATCCTCGCTCGCGAGCCGGAGCAGGCCCGGGATGCTTGTCATGAGCACCTGGCCTTTATCGAAGAAACCCTGCTCGACATCCAGCGCGAGGAAAGCCGCATCCAGCGGTCCCTGCGCCGGACCCGTCAGCAGGAATAACAACGCCTTCGGCAACGACGAAACCCATGGGCAGGAGCCCCAAACGAGATAGGAAACAGCCATGTCTGATATCCTGAAAAATGATGTGGATTCAGTAGAGACTCTTGAGTGGCTCGACGCCCTCGAGTCTTTGATCCGTCAAGAAGGACCTGAGCGCGCGCAGTACATCTACGAGCGTCTCACCACCAAGGCCATCCAGTCCGGTGTGGCCGTGGCCAGAAATGCCCACTCAGACTACGTCAACAGCATCTCCACCGACGAAGAGCCTGAATACCCGGGCAACTGGGATCTGGAGCGGCGGATCCGCGCCATCATCCGTTGGAACTCCGTCATGATAGTACTGCGCGGCTCCAAGAAAGACCTGGATCTGGGCGGCCACATGTCTTCCTTCGCCTCCAGTGCCACCATGTACGAAGTGGCGTTCAACCACTTCTTCCGTGCCCGCAACGAGAAGGACGGCGGCGACCTGGTGTTCTTCCAGGGCCATATCTCCCCCGGTATCTACGCCCGCGCCTTCGCCGAAGGACGCCTGACCGAAGCCCAGCTCGACATGTTCCGCCAGGAAGTGGACGGCAAGGGCATTCCGTCCTATCCGCACCCCAAGCTGATGCCGGACTTCTGGCAGTTCCCCACCGTGTCTATGGGCCTGGGCCCGATCAATGCCATCTACCAGGCGCGCTTCCTCAAGTACCTGACCGACCGTGGCCTGAAGGACTGTTCCGAACAGCGCGTGTACGCCTACCTGGGCGACGGCGAGATGGACGAGCCGGAATCCAAGGGGGCCATCACCATCGCCGCTCGCGAGAAGCTGGACAACCTGTGCTTCATCATCAACTGTAACCTGCAGCGCCTGGACGGCCCCGTGGTGGGCAACGGCAAGATCATCAACGAACTGGACGGCCTGTTCACCGGCGCCGGCTGGAACGTGGTCAAGGTGATCTGGGGCCGCCGCTGGGACGATCTGATCGCCAAGGACAAGACCGGCAAGCTGATCCAACTGATGAACGAAACCCTGGACGGCGACTACCAGACCCTCAAGTCCAAGGACGGCGCCTATGTGCGCGAGCACTTCTTCGGCAAGTACCCGGAGACCCGCGAGCTGGTGAAGGACATGACCGACGAGGAAATCTTCGCCCTCAACCGGGGTGGTCACGATCCGGCCAAGATGTTCGCCGCCTACAAGAACGCCGCCGACACCAAGGGCAAGCCGACCGTCATCCTGGCCAAGACCATCAAGGGCTACGGCATGGGCGAGTCCGCCGAGGGCAAGAACATTGCCCACCAGGTGAAGAAGATGGACATGACCTCGCTCAAGCACATGCGTGACCGCTTCAATATCGAAGTGAGCGACGAAGAGCTGCCCAAGCTGCCCTACCTCAAGATCGAGGAAGGCAGCCGCGAGCACGAGTACCTGCACACCCGCCGCCAGGCGCTGAAGGGCTATGTGCCGACTCGCCTGCCGCAGACCACCGTCAAGCTGGACATCCCGGCCCTGAGCGAGTTCGCGCCCCTGCTGGAAGAGCAGAAGCGGGAAATTTCCACCACCATGGCGTTCGTGCGTTCACTCAATATCATGCTGAAGGACAAGTCCATCGGCGAGCGCATCGTGCCCATCCTGGCCGACGAGGCCCGTACCTTCGGTATGGAAGGCCTGTTCCGCCAGATCGGTATCTACAACCCCTACGGCCAGCAGTACGTGCCCCAGGACCGGGAGCAGGTGGCTTACTACAAGGAAGACAAGAAGGGTCAGATCCTGCAGGAAGGCATCAACGAGCTGGGCGCCATGTCCTCCTGGCTGGCGGCCGCCACTTCCTACAGCACCAACGACTGCCCCATGATCCCCTTCTACATCTACTACTCGATGTTCGGGTTCCAGCGGGTCGGCGACCTGTGCTGGGCGGCGGGCGACCAGCAGGCGCGCGGTTTCCTGATCGGCGGTACCTCCGGCCGGACCACCCTCAACGGCGAGGGGCTGCAGCACGAGGACGGTCACAGCCACATCCAGGCGGGCACCATCCCCAACTGCATCACCTACGATCCGACCTACGCCTATGAAGTGGCGGTGATCGTGCAGGACGGCCTGCGCCGCATGTACGGCGACAACCCGGAAAACGTCTACTACTACATCACCACCCTGAACGAGAACTATCAGCAGCCGGCCATGCCCGAGGGGGTGGAGGACGGTATCCGCAAGGGTATCTACAAGCTCGAAACCGTCGACGGCAGCAAGGGCAAGGTGCAGCTGATGGGCTCCGGCTCCATCCTGGTGGGCGTGCGCGAAGCGGCGCGGATCCTGGCCGAGGAATACGGCATCGGCTCCGACGTGTACAGCGTACCTTCGTTCAACGAAGTGACCCGCGACGGTCAGGACGCCGAGCGTTGGAACATGCTGCACCCCACTGCCGAGCCGCGCGTGCCCTATATCGCCCAGGTGATGGGCAAGGCGCCGGCCATCGCCGCCACCGACTACATGAAGAACTACGCCGAACAGGTCCGTGCCTTCATGCCGTCCGTCAGCTACAAGGTGCTGGGTACCGACGGTTTCGGCCGTTCCGACAGCCGCGAGAACCTGCGTCGTCACTTCGAGGTGAACAAGCACTACGTGGTGGTGGCCGCGCTCAACGAACTGGCCAAGCTGGGCGAACTGGACAAGCAGGTGGTCGCCGACGCCATCGCCAAATACGGCATCGACGCCGACAAGATCAACCCGCTGTACGCATAAGGGGTAACACATGTCTAAAGATATTCTGGTGCCGGATATCGGCGCGGACGAGGTTGAAGTCACCGAGATCCTGGTGGCCGTGGGCGATAAGGTGAGTGAAGAGCAGTCACTGCTGACCGTGGAAGGCGACAAGGCCTCCATGGAAGTACCGGCCCCCGCCGCCGGCGTGGTGAAGGAAATCAAGATAGCGGTGGGCGACAAGGTCGCCACCGGTTCGCTGATCATGGTGTTCGACGCAGAGGGCGCCTCCGTCGCTGCCCCGGTGACACAAGCCAAGGTCGAAGCCGCTCCGGCCGCCGCCGGCGTGGCCCTGAAAGAAGTGCAGGTGCCGGACATCGGCGGTGACGAGGTGGAAGTCACCGACATCGCCGTCAAGGTTGGCGACAGCGTGGGCGAAGAGCAGACCCTGCTCACCGTGGAAGGCGACAAGGCCTCGATGGAAGTGCCCGCGCCCTTCGCCGGCAAGGTGGCCGAGATCAAGATCGCCGTGGGTGACAAGGTCAGCACCGGTTCTCTGATCATGGTCTTCGAGGTCGCCGGTGGCGCCGCCCCGGCCGCCGCGCAGTCCCAGTCCCAGTCTCAGACTCAGGCGGAAGCGCCCGCCGCGGCCCCGGCCGTGACCGGCTCCGCCGCCAAGGACGTCAACGTGCCCGATATCGGCGGTGACGAAGTGGAAGTCACCGAGGTGATGGTGGTGGTGGGTGACAAGGTGGCCGCCGATCAATCCATCCTCACCGTGGAAGGCGACAAGGCCTCGATGGAGGTGCCCGCGCCCTTCGCCGGCGTGGTCAAGGAAATCAAGGTCGCCGCCGGCGACAAGGTATCCACCGGCTCCCTGGTGATGGTGTTCGAAGTGGAAGGCGCCGCCCCGGCTGCCGCGCCTGCCGTCGCTCCCAAGGCCGAAGCCGCACCTGCCGCTGCCGCACCGAAAGCCGCCGCGCCTGCTGCCGCTCCCGCCAAGGGCGATTTCGTCGAGAACAACGCCTATGTGCACGCCACCCCGGTGGTGCGCCGCCTGGCCCGGGAATTCGGCGTGGATCTGTCCAAGGTCAGCCCGACCGGCCCGAAACAGCGCATCCTGAAGGAAGACGTGCAGAACTACGTCAAGGCCATCATCAAGCAGGTCGCCAGCCAGCCCGCGGGTGTGGCGGTGGCCGGCAACGGCCTGGAAGTGCTGGCCTGGCCCAAGGTCGACTTCGCCAAGTTCGGTGAAATCGAGGAAGTGGCGCTGACCCGCATCCAGAAGATCTCCGGCCCCAACCTGCATCGCAACTGGGTCAAGATCCCCCACGTCACCCAGTTCGACGAGGCGGACATCACCGATCTGGAAGCCTTCCGCAAGGAAGAGAACGCCATCGCCGACAAGCAGAAGCTGGGTTACAAGATCTCCCCGCTGATCTTCATCATGAAGGCCGCCGCCAAGGCACTGGAAGCCTTCCCCAAGTTCTGCTCTTCCCTGTCGGAAGACGGCCAGAGCCTGGTGATGAAGAAGTACGTGCACATCGGCGTGGCGGTGGATACCCCCAACGGCCTGGTGGTGCCGGTGGTACGCGATGTCAACAAGAAAGGCATTCGCGAGCTGGCCCTGGAGCTGGGTGAAATCTCCAAGAAGGCCCGGGCCGGCAAGCTGACCGCCGCCGACATGCAGGGCGGCTGCTTCACCATCTCGTCGCTGGGTGGTATCGGCGGCACCCAGTTCACCCCCATCGTGAATGCGCCGGAAGTGGCCATCCTGGGCGTGTCCAAGTCCGACTTCAAGCCGGTGTGGAACGGCAAGGAATTCGTGCCCAGGCTGATGCAGCCGCTGGCGCTGTCCTACGACCACAGGGTGATCGACGGTGCCGACGGTGCCCGCTTCATCACCATGCTGAGTGGGGTGCTGAGCGACCTTCGCCGCTTGGCCCTTTAATGTGACAAGGCAGGCATTCGCCTGCCTTTTTACTTTCTTTTTACAGGCAGAACAGTAAACTTTGGCCCGTTTATTTAGTAGTGGTCGTAATGAGTCTGGTCGAACCAGCAGCCGCTGCTTGAACGGGGCAAAAAATCATAATAGAGGTCACCATGAGTCAAGAAGTCAAAGCTCAGGTCGTGGTACTGGGCGCGGGTCCTGCCGGCTATTCCGCCGCCTTCCGTGCCGCCGATCTGGGTTTGGAAACCGTACTGGTCGAGCGTTATTCCACCCTGGGCGGCGTTTGTCTGAACGTCGGCTGTATTCCTTCCAAGGCATTGCTGCATATCGCCAAGGTCATCGAAGAATCCAAGATGATGGCCAGCCACGGCGTGACCTTTGGCGAGCCCCAAATCGATCTGGACAAGATCCGCGGCCACAAGGAAAAAGTCATCGGCCAGCTGACCCAGGGTCTGGGCGGCATGGCCAAGATGCGTAAGGTCAAGGTCGTCAACGGTTTTGCCAAGTTCACCGGCGCCAACACCCTGGTGGTGGAAGGCGAGGGCGGCAACACCACCGTGACCTTTGACAACGCCATCATCGCGGCCGGCTCCCGTCCGATCAAGCTGCCCTTCATCCCCCACGAAGATCCGCGTATCTGGGACAGCACCGACGCGCTGGAGCTGAAGGAAGTCCCCGGGAAGCTGCTGGTCATGGGCGGCGGCATCATCGGCCTGGAAATGGGTACCGTCTACCACGCCCTGGGCTCCAAGATCGACGTGGTCGAGATGTTCGACCAGGTGATCCCGGCCGCCGACAAGGACCTGATCAAGATCTTCACCAAGCAGATCAAGGACAAGTTCAACCTGATGCTGGAAACCAAGGTCACCAAGGTGGAAGCCAAGGACGACGGCATCCACGTGACCATGGAAGACAAGAAGGGCGAAAGCAAGACCATCGCCTATGACGCCGTGCTGGTGGCCATCGGCCGTACCCCCAACGGCAAACTGCTGGACGCGGAGAAGGCCGGCGTCAACGTGGACGAGCGCGGCTTCATCAATGTCGACAAGCAGCTGCGCACCAATGTGCCGCACATCTACGCCATCGGCGACATCGTGGGCCAGCCGATGCTGGCGCACAAGGGCGTGCACGAAGGCCATGTGGCCGCCGAAGTCATCGCCGGCATGAAGCACTACTTCGACCCGAAAGTGATTCCGTCCATCGCCTACACCGAGCCGGAAGTGGCCTGGGTGGGCGTGACCGAGAAGGAAGCCAAGGAAAAAGGCCTGAACTACGAAGTGGCCAGCTTTCCCTGGGCCGCCTCCGGCCGGGCCATCGCCTCCGACTCGTCCTATGGCATGACCAAGATGATCTTCGACAAGGACACCCATCGTGTCCTGGGTGGCGCCACCGTGGGCACCAACGCCGGTGAACTGTTGGGCGAGATCTGTCTGGCCATCGAAATGGGTGCCGACGCCGAAGACATCGCCCTGACCATCCACGCCCACCCGACCCTGCACGAGTCCGTGGGCATGGCGGCCGAGATGTTCGAAGGCTCCATCACCGACCTGCCGAACCCCAAGGCCAAGAAGAAGAAATAAGCCTTCTTCCGCCTTCGGTTCGCCTCAGCGCCCGGCTTGACGCCGGGCGTTTTTGATCGCGCCGCTGTTCTGTTTGCTCCCTTCCCCGAGTTTGTCCCCGGTGTGGCGCCGCTGCCAGGGAGGGGCGGTTCGAGCCGATGCTCCCTCCCCCGAACACGGGAATGCCAGACTGGCACTCGCACTCGCACTCGCACTCGCACTGGCATTTGGTGAGGTGGCATTATCGGCTTCCGGCTTCCGACCCCATTTGTGTCAAAGATCACCTTTTGCGACGAAAGACTTCACATCTTTGTCAATTAGCCGATATGGTTAGCAGTCACAACAACAAGAACGATGTCCGACCAAGTAAAGGAATACGAGATGCTCTCTAAATTAGGCCACTTGAGCGTCAGGGTGAAACTGACCCTGGGCTTCGCACTGGTGCTGCTGGCGACCCTCACCACCGCCGCCATCAGCTTCTACACCCTTTCTTCCGTCCTCGAGCGAGCCCATAAGCTGGAGGAGGCGGGGGCCATCGACCTGTTGTTCAGCAAGGCCCGCCAGTTCGAGAAAAACTACCTGCTGCAGGACGATCCCGAACAGCTGAACCTGGCCAAAGAGACGGTGCTGCAGGCCCGGGCCCAGACAGAGGCGCTCAAGGATGCCCTGCTGGAGCCCGAGGATCAGGCGCTGATCAATCAGATCCTCGAGGGTACCCTGGCCTACGAGGAGGAGCTGACCCAAATGGCTACACTGAACGAAGACGCCCAGCGCCAGATCTTCGATCTGAACGGCCTCGGTTTTTCCGCCCAGCAACGGGCCGAATACCTCAGCGCCAGCGACTCCAGCGCCATGAGCTGGCTGGTGCGGCTGGTGGGTATCCGCCTGACCCAGAAGGACTTCGCCCTGAGCCGGGACGAGATCGATGCCATGCAGCTCTCTTCCCGCCTGCGCGGCCTGCTGGTGACCCTGGAGAACCGTCTCAACATGCGTGCAGACGAGGACGTGAAAGAGCTGCATGAACTGCTCAAGCAGTTCCAGCAGCAGCAGGAACGCTTTATCGAGGCCATCAACGGCCTGGTGGCGGTGGAAGAGCGCATCGGTGCCCTGGCGGGGACCATCGCCGAGGGCACCACCGCCCTGCTGGCCAATCAGCAGGCGGCCATGGCCCGGGAGAGCAACTGGTCGCGCCTCATCATACTGGCGGTGACGGCGGCCGCGCTGGTGATGGGGGTGCTGTTCGCCTGGCTGATCACCCTCGGCATCATCAATCCGCTCAAGCTGCTGGTGTCCCAGGCCAACCGTATCGCCGAAGGGGATCTGAGCCAGGATATCCGCCACCATCGCAAGGATGAACTGGGCCGGCTGATGGATCGCATGCAGACCATGACCCTCAACCTGCGCCAACTGGTGGGCGAGCTCAACAACAGCGCCTCCCATATCGCCACCTCGGCGGAAGAGCTGTCGGCGGTATCGGAGCAGACCCGCACCGGGGTCAACCAGCAGCGGATGGAGCTGGAGCAGGTGTCCACCGCCATGAACCAGATGGCCGCGACCGTGCAGGAGGTGGCACGCCATGCGGAAACCGCCTTCGGCTCGGCCCGAACCGCCGACTCCGACGCCAGCGCCGGGGATCAGAAGGTGACCCTGACCATCGCCCATATCAACGAACTGGCCGAAGAGGTGCGTCGTTCCCTGGCCACCATCAACCAGCTGGAAAGCGAGAGCCTGAATATCGGCAGTATCCTCGATGTGATCAAGGGGGTGGCCGAGCAGACCAACCTGCTGGCGCTGAACGCCGCCATCGAGGCGGCCCGGGCCGGCGAGCACGGTCGCGGCTTTGCGGTGGTGGCCGACGAGGTGCGTGCCCTGGCGAGCCGTACCCAGCAGGCCACTTCCCAGATCGAAACCCTGATCCAGGGCCTGCAGAGCAAGGCCCAGGAGTCGGTGACCATGATGGGCAAGAGTGCGTCCATGGCTGAGGAAACCGTGACCATCGCCAACGAGGCCGGTGACTCCATCCACGCCATTACCCGCTCGGTGTCCGATATCCAGCAGATGAACAGCCAGATCGCCACCGCCTCGGAGCAGCAAAGTTCGGTGGCGGAGGAGATCAACCGTTCGGTGTTCAGCATTCGCGAGGTGTCGGAGCATTCGGCGGCGGCCACGGAACAGACCGCGTCCAGCAGTTCGGAGCTGGCTCGTCTGGGTAACGAGCTGCAGCAACTGGTCGGCCGCTTCCGCCTGCCGGCCTGATGCTGTGTTAGGGGGAGGGGTTACCCGCTTCACCCCACCCCTTACTCCTCGGCGTCTTAGCAGCGTCCCTTCATCGCCTGTCCGGGCGGGCAGAAGCCGCCGCCCCTGTGGTGGTCGCCGTCGCTGATGCGGATGCTGGCGTCCCGGGTACGGATTTCGGCATCCCGAACCCCCAGGCTGGTGGAGCAGGCGCTGAGCCCGACCATCAGCAACACCGCTATGCACAGATTTTTCATGTTTTGCTCCCTTTGATTCGGTGCGCCATTCTACCCTGGCCACCGCCCGGAGACGGTAACCTTCCGGTTACGCCCTGACGTCGTTCGTCGCAGCACCGGTCGGCGTCCGCCCGTTGCTCGGCGGGGAGGGCGGCTTCTCGCTTCCCGGCGTCCGGTTTAGCTCCTACAATGCGGATATTCTTGTCCGTCGGGCCTCCCCTCATGATCCGCCATCTCCTGCTGTCGATATTGTTAGTGGCCGCCAGCCTGCCGGCCCTGGCCGAGCGCCCCAGGGTCGCCCTGGTGCTCAGCGGCGGTGGTGCCAAGGGCGCCGCCCATGTGGGGGTGATCAGGGTGCTGGAAGCCAACCGTATTCCGGTGGACATCGTCACCGGCACCAGTATGGGCGCCTATGTGGCGGGCATGTACGCCCTGGGGCTGGATGCGGAGGAGCTGGAGCGGCAGGTACTGGGACTGGACTGGAACCAGGGCTACCAGGACAAGGTGGGGCGGGATGAGCTCTCGCTGCGGCGCAAGCGGCAGAACGACGAATACCTGCTGCGCACCGATATCGGCATCGACCCGGAGTGGCGTTTGAGCCTGCCCGGCGGCTTCTTCCAGGGGCAGGCCATGGGGGCCCTGTTGCGCCAGAGCACCCTGAACCTGCCGGGGCTGAAGAGTTTCGACGACCTGCCCATTCCCTTTCGTGCGGTGGCCACCGACATGGAAACCGTCACCCCGGTGGTGCTGAGTGATGGTCACCTGGCGACCGCTATGCAGGCCTCGATGTCGGTGCCCGGGGTGCTGCAGCCGGTGGAGGTCGGCAACCGGCTGCTGGCCGACGGCGGCGTGGTCAACAACATGCCGGTGGACGTGGCCCGGGAGTTGGGGGCGGATATCGTGATCGCGGTGGATATCGGCGATGCCATGCTGCCCCGGGACCGGCTCGACAGTGCCCTGGCAATGATAGGCCAGCTCACCAACTACCTGACCCGTTCGAGCACCGAGCGGCAGCTGGCGCTGATGACCGATCAGGATGTCCTGATCTCCCCCAATATCGGCGGTATCGGGGTGGGGGATTTCAATCTGATGCGGGATGCCATCGCCCGCGGCGAGGCGGCGGCCACCGTCATGCTGCCCCAACTGCAGGCCCTGGCCCTGAGCGAAGAGGATTACCTGGCTTACCAGAGCCACAAGCTGGACCGCCGGGCCCAGCTGCAGCGCTCGGACGCCGTCTACCTGGATCGCATCCTGGTGGAGAACGACTCCGGCCTGAGCGAGGCGGTGATCCGCGACGTGCTGGGGGTGGTGCCGGGCCAGTTTCACCAGACCCGGGATCTGGAGGAGGGCGTGCGCCGCCTCTATGCCCTGGATGCCTTCGAGCGGGTCAGCTACCGCATCGAAGAGCGGGAGGGGGAGCAGGTGTTGACGGTGCAGACCAGCGAAAAAGGCTGGGGGCCCGGCTTCGTCGATTTCAAGTTCGCCCTGGAGGACGATTTTTCCAGCCGCTCCAACTACGAGATTGGCGCCCAGTTCCGCCGCACCAATATCAACATGCTGGGAGGGGAGTGGCTGGCGGAGGCGACCTTCGGCAGCAACAAGCAGCTGGCCTCCGAGTTCTATACCCCGCTCGATACCGACTACGACTTCTTCTGGAAGGTGCGGGGCGAATATGAAAAGCGCCGGCGTACCTTTTTCTTCGACGCCTCGGATCCCCAGGCCGAGCTGTTCCGGCCGCTGACCACCCTGGACTTCGACTACGCCACCTGGAGCCTGCTGAGTGAACTGGGCTACAACCTCCATCCCTGGAGCGAACTGGCCCTGGGCTTCCAGGGCCTGGTCGGTGACATCGAAGCGCGCAATATCGACGAACGGCTGGATATCGACTCGCTCGGGCCCTATGTGCGCTTCAGCCACGATACCCTGGACAACGTTTTCTTCCCCACCCGGGGCCAGGCGTGGGAGCTTCGCCTCGGTTACTATCGCAACAGCCTGGATCTCAATGGCGGCAAGGAGAGCGCGACCGGCCTGGATTACGATCTGGAGTGGCTGCGGCCCTATGCCTACGGTCGCCACACCCTGATCGGCAAGCTGGCCTTCGGCGGCTCCAGCGCCGAGCAGCCTGTGCCCACCTTCGCCCGCAGCCTGGGCGGCCTGTTCAACCTGTCCGGCTACCAGAGCGACCAGCTCAGCGGCCGTTACAGCGGCTTCGGTGGCCTGCTCTACCATTACCGCTGGTTCGACAACGACTTCGGCGCCTTCCGCTCGCCGGTATACCTGGGCGGCTCCCTGGAGCGGGGGGGGGTATGGAACTCGGGGGCGGAAGTCGGCTGGGACTCCTCGCTGACTGCCGGTAGTGTTTTTATCGGTGTGGATACCAACTGGGGGCCGTTATATCTGGCTTATGGCCATGGCGAAGGGGATAAAAACAGTTTTTATCTCTATTTTGGTAATCTGTTCAGTTTTTGATGTTAATGGCTTGTTGGTGACAGGTATCGGGTTGGACGTGCAAAAACATATAAAAAACATGGGGTTAATTCATCATTCGACCAAAGGGTAGGGGGGCCGGATTTTAATTTGCGGTTAAAACTTATATACTGCTGCGGCGTCCGGACGGGACGCCAGCCCCCAACAAGGATTTCCCGCCCACGGTGGCGAATGATAATAAGAGGATACAGTCGTGCTTGAAGCCTATCGTAAACACGTCGAAGAACGTGCCGCAGAGGGAGTGGTCGCCAAGCCACTCGATGCAGAGCAAGTTGCCGCCCTGGTTGAATTACTCAAGAACCCACCCGCCGGCGAAGAATCCTTCCTTTATGAACTCCTTTCCACCCGCATCCCCCCCGGTGTCGACGAAGCCGCCTATGTCAAGGCCGGTTTCCTCGCCGCCGTGGCCAAGGGTGACGTGAGCTCGCCGGTGGTCTCGCCCGAGCAGGCCACCGAGCTGCTGGGCACCATGCAGGGCGGCTACAACATCCAGCCGCTGATCGAGCTGCTCGATGTCGCCGCCCTGGCGCCCATTGCCGCCAAGGCCCTGTCCCACACCCTGCTGATGTTCGACGCCTTCCACGACGTGGCCGACAAGGCCAAGGCCGGCAACGCCCACGCCAAGCAGGTGCTGCAGTCCTGGGCCGACGCCGAGTGGTTCCTGGGCCGTCCCGCCCTGGCCGACAAGATCACCCTGACCGTGTTCAAGGTGCCCGGTGAAACCAACACCGACGACCTGTCCCCGGCCCAGGACGCCTGGTCCCGTCCCGACATCCCGCTGCATGCCCTGGCCATGCTGAAGAACGCCCGTCCCGGCATCGCCCCCGACGAAGACGGCGTGGTCGGCCCGATCACCGCCATCGATGCGCTCAAGGAAAAAGGCTTCCCCCTGGCCTACGTGGGCGACGTGGTCGGCACCGGCTCCAGCCGCAAGTCCGCCACCAACTCCGTGCTCTGGCACATGGGCGACGACATCCCCTTCGTGCCCAACAAGCGCGCCGGCGGCGTGTGCATCGGCGGCAAGATCGCCCCCATCTTCTTCAACACCATGGAAGATGCCGGCGCCCTGCCCATCGAGTGCGACGTGACCAAGCTCAATACCGGCGACGTCATCGACATCTACCCCTATGAGGGCAAGGTCTGCCGCCACGGCAGCGACGAGGTGCTGGCCGAGTTCAGACTCAAGACCGAGGTGCTGCTCGACGAAGTGCGCGCCGGCGGCCGCATCCCGCTGATCATCGGCCGCGGCCTGACCGACAAGGCCCGCGCCGAACTGGGCCTGGGCCACTCCGAGGTGTTCAAGCGCCCGGCCGACGTGGCCGACTCCGGCAAGGGCTACACCCTGGCCCAGAAGATGGTGGGCAAGGCCTGCGGCGTGGCGGGCGTGCGTCCCGGCCAGTACTGCGAGCCCAGGATGACGACCGTGGGCTCCCAGGACACCACCGGCCCCATGACCCGGGACGAGCTGAAAGACCTGGCCTGTCTGGGCTTCTCCGCCGACCTGACCATGCAGTCCTTCTGCCACACCGCCGCCTATCCCAAGCCGGTGGACGTGGTGACCCACCACACCCTGCCCGACTTCATCATGAACCGGGGCGGCGTGTCCCTGCGCCCGGGCGACGGCGTCATCCACTCCTGGCTGAACCGCATGCTGCTGCCCGACACCGTCGGCACCGGCGGTGACTCCCACACCCGTTTCCCCATCGGTATCTCCTTCCCGGCGGGCTCCGGCCTGGTGGCCTTCGCCGCCGCCACCGGCGTGATGCCGCTGGACATGCCCGAGTCGGTGCTGGTGCGCTTCAAGGGCGAGATGCAGCCCGGCATCACCCTGCGCGACCTGGTGCACGCCATTCCCTACTACGGCATCAAGCACGGCCTGCTGACCGTGGCCAAGGAAGGCAAGATCAACGAATTCTCCGGCCGGGTGCTGGAAATCGAAGGGCTGCCCCAACTGAAGGTGGAGCAGGCGTTCGAGCTGGCCGATGCCACCGCCGAGCGCTCCGCCGCCGGCTGTACCATCAAGCTGGACCAGGAGCCGATCGCCGAGTACCTGAACTCCAACATCGTGATGCTGAAGTGGATGATCGCCGAAGGCTATGGCGACCGGCGCACCCTGGAGCGGCGCATCAAGGGCATGGAGGAGTGGCTGGCCAACCCGGAGCTGATGGCTGCGGACGCCGACGCCGAATACGCCCACGTGCTGGAAATCGACATGAGCGAGATCAAGGAGCCCATCCTGTGCGCGCCCAACGATCCGGATGACGCCCGCCTGCTGTCCGAGGTGCAGGGCGAGCAGATTGAAGAGGTGTTCATCGGCTCCTGCATGACCAACATCGGCCACTTCCGTGCCGCCGGCAAGCTGCTGGACAAGTACAAGGGCCAGCTGCCGACCCGGCTGTGGGTGGCGCCGCCGACCAAGATGGACAAGGACCAGCTGACCGCCGAGGGCTACTACGGCATCTTCGGCCGGGTCGGTGCCCGCATCGAGATCCCGGGCTGCTCCCTGTGCATGGGCAACCAGGCGCGGGTGGCGGACAACAGCACGGTGGTGTCCACCTCCACCCGCAACTTCCCCAACCGCCTGGGCAAGGGCGCCAACGTCTACCTGGCGTCGGCCGAGCTGGCGGCGGTGGCGGCGATCCACGGCAAGCTGCCGACGGTGGCGGAGTACCTGGAGTACGCCAAGGAGCTGAACGCCACGGCGGCGGACACCTACCGTTACCTGAACTTCGACGAGCTGGACAGCTACCTGGAGAAGGCCGATACCGTGATCTTCCAACAGGCCATCTGAGCGCCAGTTAGAATACCTTGAAGAAAAAGCCAGCCTCCGGGCTGGCTTTTTGCGTTTTAATGATGTCCGTTCGTGCCGGACCGCCGGTCCCCTTGCTGCATCCTGGGGGCATGACAACGGGGTACATCGTGGTGAAAGCAGAATGGAATTGAGAGTAAGTTTTTTTTAGAATACGTCGGATGCGACGCCACGAGGGTGTTCGCTTGATGGACGATATCGTTGTATGGAACAGTTTTCGGCCCTGGCCGACGCCCTCTATGGCCTGCTCTGGCTACCACTCTGGCACAAGTTCACCGGCCTGTTCGATCTGAATGGGCGCATGGGGCTTTTCTTCTTTGCTATCTCCACGCTGGTGGCCTACGGGCTGTACCGCCGGCAGCGGTGCCTGGGTTATACCCAGGCGAACGGCTTCTGGCACTATCTGGGGGGCAGCGAGGTGTGGTGGCACCCCTCTGCCCGCCTCGACTATCAGTATTATTTTGTTCGCGCCCTGCTGCACCTGGCCCTGGTGTTGCCGGTGCTGGCCTGGCTGGATCCCTACCTGTTGCGTTCCGCCGACGTCCGGGGGCTGCTGGACGAGTTGTGGGGAGCCAGGCCCTGGGCGGGGGACAGCACCGGCCTGATGCTGGGCTATGGACTGGGCGCCTTTCTGGTAGCCGACTGCGTGCATTACTGGGTGCACAGGGCCTTTCACTGCCGCTGGCTGTGGGAGTTTCACAAGGTGCACCATTCCGCCACCGTCATGGTGCCCTTTACCGCCAGTCGAGTGCACATCGTGGAGAAGCTGGCCGAGAAACTGTGCAAGGGGACCGCCCTGGCGCTGTTTGCGGGACTGTTCTTCTACCTGAGCGGAGGCAAGGTCGGCAAATACACCCTGTTTGGTGCCAGCTACCTGGTGCTGATCTTCAATTCGCTGGCGGCCAATCTCCGACACACGCATGTCTGGCTGTCCTTTGGTCCGCGGATCGAACATCTGATCAACAGCCCGGCCCAGCATCAGATCCACCACAGCCGTGATCCACGCCATTTCAACCATAACTTCGGCACCAATCTGTCGGTCTGGGACTGGCTGTTCGGCACCCTGTACGTGACGACGGCCCGGCCCGAGCCGTTGCAGTTCGGTGTCGGCCCCAGGGACAACGAGCGCTATCAGCGGATGAGCACTCTGATCCTGCGTCCCTTCTGGGTGACCGGCCTCAAGCTGTGGCGCGCCCTGCAAGGACCGATCCCGGCTGTTCGGTCCGCGCGCCGGCGGGTAGAATAGCGTTCTTTTTACTGGGGGCAGCGATGGATTTTGAGTTTTTCCGGGATCTGACCGGGGTGTGCCGGGCGCGTTTTTCCATGGGCCATGAGGCCTTCGGACAGTGGCTGACCGATGAGGTGACGCCGGCGGAGGCGAGCGCTCTGCTGGCGCAGATCCGGCGGCTCGAGGCGCGCCAGGACGAGGAGTTCAGGAGAGTTTACGCCGAGTTCACGTTGTTGCTGAGCCGGGACGATGCCGAGCTCGCGGCCCATAGCCTGGCGTTCGAGGGCGACCAACTGGAAGAAGGCATGGCCTATTACGACGACGAGCTGTTTGCCGGCTGCGGCCTGGACGATCTGGCCCGGGTGCTGGAGCAATGGCGGGCGTTTATTCAAGCTTGACGCGGTAGGCTGGACGGATAAAGCTGCCCGATGTTGGCTGTGGATTTGGTCTCGATCGGATCTTTTTCTGCCTGCCCAGGCCACAGGCACAACATATAAACCTCAGCCGGCTCGGGCAGCTTCCCGCATCAGGCTTCCCGCTTACAGCTTGATCTTCCCCCGGCCGCTCTTGATTTTACCCCTGTGGGTCTTGCTGTCCATCCGGCGGGCCCTGGCGGCCTTGCCCGGTTTGGTGGCCCGGCGCACCTTGATGGGGCGGCCGGCCTGCTGCAGCAGGGCCACCAGGGCGGCCTTGGCGGTTTCCTTGTTCATCAACTGGCTGCGATCGGATTCGCAGCGGATCAGTATCCAGCCGGACGGCAGTATTCGGCTGTCCTTCATCTCGCCCAGGGCCGTCTTGTAACTGTCGGGCAAACTTGGACTATTGGCGTAGTCGAAGCGCAGCTGCACCGCCGAGTCGGTCTTGTTGACGTGCTGGCCGCCGGGGCCGCCGGCCCTCATGGTCAGGAATTCCAGTTCCCGCTCGGGGATATGCACCCGGGCCGATATTTCCAACATGCCTTTCTCCGACGCACCATTTTGGTGCCTTCCTGTTCAAGTCTGCACCAAGATAACATTCCGTCCTTGGTTGGGGCCAGCCTGCATATTCTAACTATATGAAAAATAAATAATAAAAAAGTTGGCACAGAGATTGTTTATAGCCAAGGGTCACAGGCTTAAAACACGGAGCTAGCCATGAAGATGATCTGCGCCATTATCAAACCGTTCAAACTCGACGACGTGCGTTCGGCCCTGGCCGAGGTGGGCATCGACGGCATGACGGTGTCGGAAGTGAAGGGATTTGGCCGCCAGAAAGGGCACACCGAACTCTATCGGGGCGCCGAGTATACCGTGGATTTCCTGCCCAAGATCAAGCTGGAAATCGCGACCCAGTCCGATCAGGTGGAGCGGGTAATCGAGGCCATCTCGGAAACCGCCTACACCGGCAAGATCGGCGACGGCAAGATTTTTGTATTTGACCTGCTGCAAACCGTGCGGATCCGCACCGGTGAGCGCGACGTAGAAGCGATTTAAGCGAGGGAACGCATGATGGATGCATTGACCGAAATGAAGTTTGCCCTGGACACCTTTTATTTCCTGATGTCCGGTGTGCTGGTGATGTGGATGGCGGCGGGCTTTGCCATGCTGGAAGCGGGCCTGGTCCGCGCCAAGAACACCACCGAAATCCTGACCAAGAACATTCTGCTGTTCGCCATCGCCTGTACCATGTACCTGTTGGTCGGCTACCACATCATGTACGTGGACAACGCCGAAGGCGGCTGGCTGCCGAGCCTGGGCGGTCTGATCGGCGCTCAGGCTGATGATGCCGACCACGCCCTGGAATCCGACTTCTTCTTCCAGGTGGTGTTTGTGGCCACCGCCATGTCCATCGTCTCCGGTGCCGTGGCCGAGCGCATGAAGCTGTGGGCCTTCCTCGCCTTCTGTGTGGTGCTGACCGGTTTTATCTACCCGCTGGAAGGTTACTGGACCTGGGGCGGCGGCTTCCTGTCCGCGTGGGGCTTCACCGATTTCGCCGGTTCCGGCATAGTGCACATGGCCGGTGCCGCCGCCGCCCTGGCAGGGGTGCTGCTGCTGGGTGCCCGTAAAGGCAAGTACGGCAAGAACGGTGAAATCCACCCGATCCCCGGCTCCAACATGCCGCTGGCGACCCTGGGCACCTTTATCCTGTGGATGGGTTGGTTCGGTTTCAACGGCGGTTCCCAGCTGCTGGTGTCCGATATGGAAAACTCCACCGCCGTGGCCAAGATTTTCGTCAACACCAACGCCGCCGCCGCCGCCGGTGCCATCGGCGCCCTCTTCGTCACCAAGATGACCTGGGGCAAGGCGGATCTGACCATGATCCTCAACGGCGCCCTGGCCGGTCTGGTGGCCATTACCGCCGATCCGCTGTCGCCTGGCCACCTGTGGGCCGCCTGTATCGGTTTGCTGGCCGGCGTGCTGGTGGTCTATGCCATCGTGAGCCTGGACAAGCTGCGTATCGATGATCCCGTCGGTGCCATCTCCGTGCACGGTGTGTGTGGCATCTTCGGCCTGCTGTTGGTGCCGGTGGCCAATGAGGGCGCCACCCTGTGGGCCCAGCTGGCCGGCATAGTGGTCATCGGTGCCTGGGTCTTCTGCGCCAGCCTGCTGGTATGGTATGTGCTGAAGCAGGTGATGGGTATCCGCGTGACCGAAGAGGAAGAAATGTCCGGCATGGACATGATCGACTGCGGTATCGATGCCTACCCCGAGTTCGTTACCGTGAAGCAGAACTGAATTCCATGACTTGACGAGGCTGCCGAGCCTGGTTTTGGGAGACCCGTTGGGTCTCCCTTTTTTTGTTATGCCGCCTTGATCTGGCGCAAGGAAAAACCGGGAGGATGGCGAACCTTATTGCAGATAACAATTTTTATTATTTAGATGCGGCTTAGCTGTTGATTCCCATGCGAACCCGGTTATACTCCTAAACGTTAATTATTCTCACTCAACCAAAGGGAATCTGGATGATGTCTAACAAGTTGTTCCTGTCTGCCGCCGCCCTGCTTGTGTCCAGCGTTGCCGCTCAGGCCTTCGCCGAAGAAGTCAACGTTTACTCCAATCGTCAGGACTTCCTGATCAAGCCCATCGTCGACGAGTTCACCAAGGAAACCGGCATCCAGGTCAACCTGGTCAACATCCCCGACGGCATGGGCGAGCGTCTGGAGCGGGAGGGTCGCCTGTCACCGGCGGATCTGGTGCTGACCGTGGACATCAGCCGCCTGATGGACGTGGTGGACAAGGATCTGACCCAGCCGGTGCAGAGCGAAGTGCTGGAGCAGAATATCCCGGCCCAGTACCGGGATCCGGATGGCAAGTGGTTCGCCCTGACCAGCCGTGCCCGTGTGATCTACAGCTCCGCCGAGCGCGTGGGCAAGACCGACATCACCTATGAAGAGCTGGCCGATCCCAAGTACAAGGGCAAGGTTTGTACCCGCAGCGGCAAGCACGCCTACAACGTGGCCCTGACCGCTTCCATGATTGCCGAGCACGGCACCGAATACACCAAGCAATGGCTGGAAGGCCTCAAGGCCAATCTGGCACAGAAACCCCAGGGCGGCGACCGGGATCAGGTCAAGGCCATCCGTGACGGTGTGTGCGACTACGCCCTGGGCAACAGCTACTACTACGGCGCCATGCTTAACGACGACAGCCAGCGTGACTGGGCCGAAGCGGCCGTGGTCAATTTCCCCAACCAGGGAGACAGGGGCACTCACGTGAACATTTCCGCCGTGGCCCTGACCAAGCACGCCAAGAACAAGGAAGCCGCGGTCAAGCTGATGGAATACCTGGCCGGTGATCAGGCCCAGCATCTGTACGCCTCCGCCAATCACGAGTATCCGGTCAAGCCGGGCGTGGAGCCGTCCGAACTGGTTAAGAGCTGGGGGGATTTCAAGGCGGATGAGCTGCCGCTGACCGAAGTCGCAAAACATGCAAAAGAAGCCATCCAACTGATGGACGAAGTCCAATACGATCTGTAAAAAGACGGGGGCCCGTTCCCCCGTTTGAGTGGTAGATGAAAAGACTTGGTTGGACGGTCGGCAGCTGGGGCATCGCCCTGTTGCTGACCTTGCCTATTTTGGCGTTAATCGTGGAAGCACTGTTGCCCGCGGAGGATATTTTCCGGCACCTGTGGCGCACCGTGCTGCCCGTCTATATCAACAATACCTTCTGGCTGGTGCTGCTGGTGTTGGGCTTCAGCCTGCTCTGCGGGGTGCCTGCCGCCTGGCTGATGGCCATGTGTGAGCTCCCCGGCAAGCGCTGGCTGCAGTGGGCGCTTATCCTGCCCCTGGCCATGCCATCCTATATCGTGGCCTTCGTCTATACCGATTTGCTCGATTTTTCCGGCCCGGTGCAACAGAGCCTGCGTGCCTGGTTCGGCTGGCAGTCCGCCGCCGACTATTATTTTCCGCCCATTCGCACCCTGGGCGGCGCCGCTCTGGTATTGGGCCTGGTGCTCTACCCTTATGTCTACCTGCTGGCCCGTACCGCTTTTCTGGAGCAATCCACCAGCCTGATCCAGTCCAGCCGGTTGCTGGGCTGCACCCCCTGGCAAAGTTTCAAACGGATCAGTCTGCCCCTGGCACGCCCCTCCATCGCCGTGGGGTTGTCGCTGGTGGCGATGGAAACCCTGGCCGATTTCGGTACCGTACACTTCTTTGCGATCAATACCCTGACCACGGCGGTATACGATACCTGGCTGGGCTACGGCAGTCTCAATGCCGCCGCCAAGATAGCCGCTATGATGTTGCTGGTGGTGATGTTGCTGTTGAGCCTGGAACGCATCAGTCGGAAGCGCCAGCAGGTGTTCCAGAAAAACATGGGCCATGAGCAGGAAACCGGCTATCGGCTGACCGGGGTGGCCCGCCTGGCGGCTCTGCTGTTCTGTTGGGGGCTGGTGCTGCTCGGTTTTCTGTTGCCCTTCCTGATCCTTTGCTACCATGCGGTGCAATATTTTGAGCAGGCCTGGAACGCCCGTTTCTTCGAGTACAGCCTCAACAGCCTGCTGCTGTCGACCCTGGTGGCGGCTATTGCGCTGATGATGGCGCTGCTGCTGGGCATGACCCACCGTCTGAAAGGCAAGGCCTATACGGTGCTGCCCATGCGACTGGCATCCATGGGCTATGCCTTGCCTGGTACGGTGCTGGCGATAGGGGTACTGGTGCCGCTGACCACCCTCGACTTTGCCATCAACGACCTCGCTCTGTGGTTGGGGCTGACCGAACCCGGCCTGATGCTGACCGGCACCATGACTGCCATCGCCTTCGGCTACCTGGTACGCTTCGGCGCCATGGCGGTGGGGGCGGTGGAAAGCAGCATCAACAAGGTGTCGCCGTCCCTCGATATGGTGACCCAGACCATGGGCTACGGCCCCGGCACCATGATCCTGAAGGTGCACATGCCGCTTATTCGCAAGGGGATGCTGGCGGGCGCCCTGCTGGTGTTTATCGAGTGCATGAAGGAACTGCCGGCGGCACTCCTGCTCAGGCCCTTCAATTTCCAGACCCTGGCGACCTACGTATATCAGTTCGTGTCCGATGAGCAGCTTGAACGGGGCGCCTTGCCGGCCATCGTGATAGTGCTGGTTGGCCTGATCCCGCTGATTTTCTTGAACCGATCATTGGAGCAGCATCACTGATGGCGGCATTGGAAGTAAACGGCATTCGCTGTAGCTACAACGGTAAGCCCGTACTGGATAACCTCTGCCTGTCGGTGGCCGAGAATGAAATCATGTGCCTGCTGGGAGCCAGCGGTTGTGGCAAGACCACCCTGTTGAAGGCGGTGGCCGGGCTGCTGCCGGTGACCCGGGGGGAGATTTATATCCATGGCCGGCAGATGAACGGTGCGGGCGTGGCAGTGGTACCGGAGCGGCGCAACATCGGCATGATTTTCCAGGACTATGCCCTGTTCCCGCACCTGAACGTGGCCCAGAACGTGGCCTTCGGCCTGCAGAGCAAGGAGAAGAACAAGGCGCGTATCCAGAGCCGGGTAGAAGAGGCCCTGGAGCTGGTCAACCTGGCGGAGCTGGGTAGCCGTTATCCACACCAGCTCTCCGGCGGTCAGCAACAACGGGTGGCCATCGCCCGTGCGCTTATCTGCCAGCCCGGCCTGATGCTGCTGGACGAGCCCTTTTCCAATATCGACACCCAGGTGCGGATGCGGCTGATTGGCGAGATCCGCTCCCTGCTCAAGGGGCAGGGGATCAGCGCCATCTTCGTCACCCACAGCAAGGAAGAGGCCTTTGCCTTTTCCGACAAGCTGGCCCTGTTCCGGGCCGGCCATATCGAGCAGGTGGGGCGGCCCCAGACCTTGTACCAGCACCCCCAGAATCGTTTCGTGGCCGATTTTCTGGGGCAGGCCAACTATGTGCCCGCCACCGTACTCGACAGCCGCACCCTGATGACCGCCATAGGCGTCATCGCCAGCCAGGCGGTGCTCAACGCCGAGCCCGGCACCCGCGGGCAGCTGCTGCTGCGGCCCCGCCAGATCCAGCTATCCCCCACCGAGCAGGGTAACGGCCGGGTGCTGGAGCAACAGTTTCTCGGTGCCCATACCCGCTGCCTGGTGGAATGTGCAGGATTGCAGCTGGATGTGAGCATCAACGAACCCCTGCCGGCGGTGAGCCAGGTCAACGTGAGCGTGGAGTCCCATGCCTTGACCTTTTTCCCCGATACCCGGGGCCAGCGCGCCGTAGCCTGACGAGGCTCGGGACAGGGGGACCGAGTCTCGGCCCGCTAAGCGCTTGCCTGTCGCCATATGGCTCGCGTTATACTGGGTCATCATGAATGACCGAGAGAGCAGGCGATGACAGCACAAGCCGGCATTTGCGCCGAACCCAACCTCCATGCTTATTACCTGATGTTCGACATCCTGCCCGGTTGTCAGGCGGCGGTGCGTGCCGCCCTGGCCGAGGTGCCGACCCTGTGGCGTGAACTGGCCCAGGCATATCCGGACGCCGCCTTTTCCGGCCTGGTGGCGGTGGGCGAGCGGGCCTGGGACGGGCTCTATCCCCGGGCCCGGCCGAGCGAGCTGGCGCCCTTCCCGGCCCAGCAGGAAGGCAAGCGGATCGCACCCGAAACCCCCTTCGATCTCTTCTTTCAATTGCGCGCCGATCGGCTGGACGTAGCCCATATCGCCGTGCAGCGGCTGATGGCCCTGCTGGCCGACAAGGCGGTGCTCAAGTACGAGCGCCAGGGGTTCCGCTATCTGGATAGCCGTGACTTTACCGGCTTCGTGGACGGTACCGAGAATCCCCAAGGGGAGCACAGGGCCGAGGTGGCGTTGGTGGCGGAAGGCCCCTTTGCTGGGGGCAGCTATGTTCATGTGCAGCACTACAGGCATAACCTGGCCAAGTGGCAGCGGCTGTCGGTGACGTCCCAGGAAGACGTATATGGCCGCACCAAGGTCGAAAACATCGAGTACGACTCGGACAAGAAGCCGCCCACCGCCCACACCAGGCGCACCAACCTGAAGGACGAGGCGGGCAACAGCATGGAGATACTGCGCCAGAGCATGCCCTGGGGCACGGCCGCGGAGCAGGGATTAGTGTTCATCTCCTGCTGCAATACCCCGCGACACTTCACCCTCATGCTGGACAGCATGTTCCGGGCCGACCCGGCCGGCCACTTCGATCACCTGACGCTGTTCACCCAGACCGAGACCGGCTCGGCGTTTTTCGCCCCGTCGGAAGAGTGGCTGGAAAGGCAAGGGGAATAACCGGCGCCGGAGGCGGTAAGCTATAAGCTTTAAGCCGATCGAGCCGTTGGTTGATGCAGTGAAGGAATCAACCAAATAAAAAGGCTGCTGACCCTTGGCAAGGAGTCCGCAGCCTTTACCATTTACGTCCAGCGTCCAGTTCGCCGCAGGCGTCAGACGTACTGTTCGAACAGGTCCAGCACACTCTGAAACAGGGTTTCTATGGGGGTGTCCTTGGTGGGGGTGATGAAGATGGTATCGTCGCCGGCGATAGTGCCGAGAATGCCTTCTGCCTTGCCCAGGGAGTCGAGCATGCGGGCGATCAGCTGGGCGGCCCCGGGGCTGGTATGAATGACGATCAGCGCGCTGTTGTGGTCCACGTCCAGCACCAGGTTCTTCAGCTGGCTGCTGCTGGTGGGGACCCCCAGCTCGACCGGCAGACAGTACACCATTTCCATCTTGGCGTTGCGGGTGCGCACGGCCCCGAACTTGCTCAGCATGCGGGAGACCTTGGACTGGTTGATATTGTCGAACCCCAGGTCCTGCAGTGCGCTCACGATTTCCGCTTGGGAGCCGAAGCGTTCTTCCTTGAGCAGGGCCTTGAAGGCCTTGATCAGTTGTTCTTGCTTTTCGTTCATTTTTTGCAATCGACTGAGCGTGGTTGAGTAGGACATATTGTCTATCCGTGGCCGGTTTTTATCAAGGAATAGTCATTTATTTTGCATAAAGATGCAAAATCAGCTTGCATTAACAGTACCGTAAAATAAAATCAGCCGAACACTCTGACAGAGGATGTGAACATAGCGCATGGGCATTGAATTCAGCGGCATTTGCAAGTCCTGGGCTGGTCAGGAAATTTTAAGCCAGGTTTCGCTTAAATGCGATGCCGGAGAGACATTAGTTCTGCTCGGGCCCAGTGGTGCAGGAAAAAGTTCGCTGCTGCGGCTGCTGAACCTGCTGGATATTCCGGATGCCGGTACCCTGACCATCGCCGGTGAACATTTTTCCTTTCCCGATCCGCAACCGGGCAAATTGCAGCAGCGGGCACAACGATTGCGCTGCAAGGTGGGCATGGTGTTCCAGCAGTATCATCTATGGCCGCACCTGACGGTGGAGCAGAACCTGCTGGAGGCCCCCCTCAAGGTGTTGGGCATGAACAGGGCAGAGGCCCAGGACAAGGTGGGCGAGCTGCTGGGCCAGCTCAAGCTGGCCGACAAGCGCCAGGCCTGGCCCGGCGCCCTTTCCGGCGGCCAGCAGCAGCGGGTGGCCATCGCCCGTGCCCTGATGATGAACCCCGAGGTGCTGCTGTTTGACGAGCCGACGGCGGCGTTGGATCCGGAGATCACCAAGGAAGTGGCGGAGATCATCCTGCAATTGGGAAAAACCGGCATTACCCAGGTGATCGTGACCCACGAAGTCGGTTTCGCCCGTCGGGTGGCCACCCGGGTGGCCTACCTCGAACAGGGCCGGCTGGTGGAATACGGCGATGCTTCCCTGCTCGAGCATCCCCAGACCCGGCGTCTGGCGGAATTTCTGACCCATTAATCTCAGATAAGGATATGACCATGAAGAAATCCCTGTTGTCCCTGGCCCTGCTGACCAGCCTGGGCGCGACCGCCGTTCAGGCGGAAGAAGTGAAGTTCGTGACCAACGCCGCCTACCCGCCGTTCGAGTTCGTTGATGAAAACAACGAGATGCAGGGCTTCGACATTGACCTGGCCAAGGCCCTGTGCGACGTGGCGGCCCTGGAATGCAGCTTCCACAACCAGGCCTTCGACAGCCTGATCCCCAGCCTCAAGTTCCGTCGCTACCATGCGGCTATCGCCGCCATGGACGTGACTCCGGAGCGGGCCGAGCAGGTGGATTTCAGCGACATCTACTATGAAAACTCCGCGGTGTTCGTGGCTCCACAAGGCAAGTTCGGCAGTCTGGACGAGCTGCTGAGCCAGACCGTGGGCGTGCAGAACGGCACTTCCCACCAGAAATACATCCAGGACAAGCTGGAAGGCGAAGGGCTCCAGTCCCGTCCCTACCAGAGCGTGCAGGATGCGCTGCTGGACATGACCAACGGCCGGCTGGATGCGGTGTTCGCCGATACCGCCGTGGTGGGCGAGTGGCTGGCCAAGACCGAAGGCTATGAGGTGGTGGGCGAGGCCATTACCGATGACAACTACTTCGGCACCGGCTTCGGCATCGCCGTCACCAAGGGCAACCAGGAACTGCTCGACAAGCTGAACCAGGGCCTGGCCGAACTCAGGGCCAACGGCACCTACGACAGCCTGTACGGCAAGTACTTCCCGCACTGAGATGATGATCCATCTGTTTAATGCCGCCCTGATGACCCTGGGGCTGGCATTGGTATCGCTGGCGGCGGGCCTGCTGTTGGCCATGCTGCTGTGCGGTGCCGAAATGAGCCGCTACCGGCTGCTGCGCTGGCCGGCGTCCGTGCTCACCACTGTGCTGCGCGGCCTGCCCGAGATCCTGGTGGTGTTTTTCATCTATTTCGGCTCCACCCACCTGCTGTTTTTGCTGACCGGGGAATACCTGGAATTCAGCCCCTTCTGGTGCGGGGTAACGGCGCTGTCGTTGCTGTTCGCGGCCTACGCCGCCCAGACCCTGCGCGGGGCGCTGCACGCGGTGTCCCGTGGCCAGCGCCAGGCGGCCCAGGCGCTGGGGCTGCCGCCGCTGTATACCTTCTTTCGCATCGTGCTGCCCCAGACCTGGCGCCACGCGCTGCCGGGGCTGGGCAACCAGTGGCTGATCCTGCTGAAGGACACCGCCCTGGTGTCGCTTATCGGGGTGCATGATCTCATGTACCAGGCCAAGTCGGTGGCGGCCAGTACCTATCAGCCCTTTACCTGGTATGGCATCGCGGCCCTGATCTACCTGGCGATCACCGTGCTCAGCCAGCAGGGACTGAGGCGGCTGCAGGGGAGGGTAACCCGCTATGACTAAGTGGCTCGACTACCTGCCGACCCTGCTGCAGGGGGTGGAGGTGACCCTCACCATCACCTGCTCCGGACTGCTGCTGGGGCTGGCCATCGCCCTGGTCCTGACCTGGATCCTGGATCGCAAGGTGCCGGTGCTGGCGCAACTGGCGGAAGGCTACCTGCTGCTGCTGACCGGCACCCCGCTGCTGGTACAGATCTTCCTGGTCTATTACGGTCCGGCCCAGTTCGACTGGGTGAAGAGCAGCTGGGCCTGGCACTACCTGCGCGAGCCGATGTTCTGCGCCATACTGGCGCTCGGCATGAACGCCGGCGCCTATACCTGCCGGCTGTTCAAAGGCGCGCTGGACGCGGTGCCCAGGGGGGAAACCCTGGCCTGCCAGGCGCTCGGCATGAATGCCTGGCAGACGCTCGGCGTCAAGCTGCGCCACGCCGGCCGGAGGGTGATCCCGGCCTATTCCAACGAGGTGGTGCTGGTGCTCAAGGGCAGCTCCCTGGCCAGCACCATCAGTATCATGGAAATCATGGGCCTGGCCCAGCGTCTCAACGGCCAGACCTACGATACCCTGGTGGTGTTCGGCATGGCCGGGGCCATTTATCTGACCCTGAACGGCATTCTGACCTTCTTGTTCCGTTTGCTGGAGAAACGGGCGCTGCTGTTCCAGGCTCAGGGGTGACTCGCCCTGGCTCACAGAACATAATATTCGGTGGGCCTTGGGCATTGTCTTTCCACGAGGGTTTCGTTATGTTGCTAAGGCCCAAGGAAACGTATAACAACCCTATAATAAACGGAGTTCAGCTATGAAAGTTGCCGTACTCGGAGCCGCCGGTGGTATCGGCCAGGCTCTGGCCCTGCTGTTGAAAAACCACCTGCCCGCCGGTTCTGAATTAAGCCTGTACGATATCGCTCCCGTGACACCCGGCGTTGCCGCCGACCTGAGCCACATCCCCACGCCGGTGAGCATCGTCGGTTTCGGTGGTGAAGATCCCACCCCCGCCCTGGAAGGCGCCGATATCGTGCTGATCTCCGCCGGTGTGGCCCGTAAGCCGGGCATGGACCGTGCCGACCTGTTCAACGTGAACGCCGGCATCGTCAAGAACCTGATCGAAAAATGCGCTGCCGCCTGTCCCCAGGCCTGCATCGGTATCATCACCAACCCGGTGAACACCACGGTGCCGATTGCCGCCGAAGTGCTGAAGAAGGCCGGCGTGTACGACAAGAACAAGCTGTTCGGCATCACCACCCTGGACGTGATCCGCGCCGAGACCTTCGTGGCCGAGGCCAAGGGCCTGGACGTGACCCAGGTCAAGGTGCCGGTGATCGGCGGCCACAGCGGCGTGACCATATTGCCGCTGCTGTCCCAGGTGGAAGGCGTGTCCTTCTCCGACGAGGAAATCGAAAAGCTGACCTACCGCATCCAGAACGCCGGTACCGAAGTGGTGGAAGCCAAGGCCGGTGGCGGTTCCGCCACCCTGTCCATGGGCCAGGCCGCCTGCCGTTTCGCCTTGTCCCTGGTCAAGGCCATGCAGGGTGAAGCCAACGTGGTGGAATGCACCTATGTGGACGGCGGCAGCGAGCACGCCCAGTTCTTCGCCCAGCCGGTGCTGCTCGGCAAGAACGGTGTGGAGAAGGTACTGTCCTACGGCGCGGTCAGCGCCTACGAGCAGGCCGCGATGGACGGCATGCTGGAAACCCTGCGCGGCGACATCGAGAAAGGCGTCGAGTTCGTCAACCAGTAAGGCGACGATGCCGTCTGACACCAAAAGGGAGCTTCGGCTCCCTTTTTGCGTTCAGGGCAACCTGATTTGAACGGCGGCACTATCCCTCTCTCTCTTTTTTTGCGTGTCGAAGCAAGTAATCGACGCAAGGCAATTGCAATCTGGCGCTTTGCTTCTTATTGTAGCTGACTCGATTCAGCCTTCGGGCCGAGCACCGAGCCGTTACCCATGCCGACAGTGCAGCGCCGCCGGTTTGGGTAACCGCTTTTTCTTCTTCTAACTTTATGACTCCACTTTCCGCAGGTAATGCTATGAACTCAGTGAACCCCCTCGATACCCGGGCCTGGCAGCAGCTTGGCGAGTTGGCGCAAACCGAGCGCACCCTTTCCACCCTGTTCGCCCAGGATCCGGAGCGGGCGCGCCGCTACAGCCTGGAGCTGGCACAGTGCCTCAAACTCGACTTCTCCAAGAACCTGATCGACGATAAGGTGCTGGGCGCCCTGCTGGCCCTGGCCGAGGAGACCGGGCTGCGCGACAACATCAAGGCGCTGTTCGCCGGCGAGACCATCAACCGCACCGAAAACCGGGCGGTATTCCATATGGCGCTGCGCAACCGGGCCGACCAACCCATGCCCCTGGCCGACGGCACCGACGTCATGCCCCAGGTGCGGGCGGTGCTGGCGCAGATGAAGGCGTTTTGCGCCTCGGTGCGCGGCGGCGGCTGGACCGGTTTCGACGGCCGGCCCATTCGTGACGTGGTCAACATCGGCATCGGCGGCTCGGATCTCGGCCCCTACATGGTGAGCGAGGCGCTCAAGCCCTACCATGGCGAGCTGCGGCTGCACTTTGTGTCCAACGTGGACGGTGCCCACCTGGCCCAGACCCTGAAAGGGCTGGACCCGGCCACCACCCTGTTCATCGTTGCCTCCAAGACCTTCACCACCCAGGAGACCATGACCAACGCCTTCAGCGCCCGGGAATGGCTGCTGGCGGCGGCCGGGGACCCGTCCGCCACCGCCAAGCACTTCGTGGCCCTGTCCACCAACGCCGCCAAGGTGGCCGAGTTCGGCATCGACACCGCCAACATGTTCGCCTTCTGGGAATGGGTGGGCGGCCGCTTCTCCCTGTGGTCCGCCATCGGCCTGCCGATCGCCCTGGCCATCGGCTTCGAGGGCTTCGAACAACTGCTGTCCGGCGCCTGGGAGATGGATCAGCACTTTAAAACGGCGCCGCTGGAGGCCAACATGCCGGTGCTGCTGGGGCTGCTCGGCATCTGGTATCGCAACTTCCTCAACGCTCCGTCCGAGGCGATATTGCCCTACGATCAGTGTCTGCACCGGCTGCCCGCCTACCTGCAGCAGGCGGTGATGGAGTCCAACGGCAAATCGGTGGATCGCAACGGCCAACCGGTCTCCTACCACACCTCGCCCATCGTCTGGGGCGAGCCGGGCACCAACGGCCAGCATTCCTTCTACCAGTTGCTGCACCAGGGCACCCACCTGATCCCGGCGGACTTCATCATGCCGGCCCAGAGCCATTACCCCCTGGGCGATCACCATGCCAAGCTTGTCGCCAACTGCCTGGCCCAGAGCCGGGCCCTGGCCTTCGGTCAGTCCGAGCAGGAACTGCGCGAGCAGGGCGAGCAGCCGGAGCTGATCCCCTTCAAGGTGCACAAGGGCAACTCGCCCTCCAACACCCTGCTGTTGCCCAAGGTAACGCCCCACACCCTGGGGGCGCTGATCGCCCTCTACGAACACAAGATCTTTGTGCAGGGCGCGATCTGGAATATCTTCAGCTTCGACCAGTGGGGCGTGGAGCTCGGCAAAAAGCAGGCCAGCGTGCTGCTGCCCTGCATCACCGGCGACGGCGACACCAGCAGCCTGGATGCCTCCACTCGCAGCCTGCTGGCCCAGCTGAAAGACTGGGCCTGAGGTTAGCTGGAGGCTTGAAGCCGGAAGCGGGAAGAATAGACGGCTTCTAGCTTCTAGCTTCCTTCTCCGCGCAAAGCCTGTTATGTTACCTGTAACATAACAGGCTTTTTGCATTTCCATGACCAAGAAGAAAAGACCCACACTGCAGGACGTGGCCGATCGGGTCGGGCTGACCAAGATGACGGTCAGCCGCTACCTCAAGGATCCGTCCCAGGTGTCTTCCGCCGCCGGCGAGAAGATAGCCCAGGCCCTGGACGAGCTCGGCTATATCCGCAACCGGGCCCCGGACATCCTTTCCAACGCCAAGAGCCACGCCATCGGCGTGCTGCTGCCCTCGCTGACCAACCAGGTGTTCGCCGAGGTGCTGCGCGGCATCGAGCAGGTGACCGAGGCAGCCGGCTACCAGACCATGCTGGCCCACTACGGCTACAGCGCCAAGGTGGAGGAAGAACGCATCGCCTCGCTGCTGTCCTACAACGTGGACGGCCTTATCCTGTCCGAGAGCTACCATACCGCCCGCACCCTCAAGATGATCCAGACCGCCGGGGTGCCGGTGGTGGAGATCATGGATGTGTGCTCTTCCTGCATCGAGCAGGCGGTAGGCATCGACAACATCGCCGCCGCCAGGGCCATGGTAGAGGCGATGATAGCACGCGGCTATCGCCATATCGTCTACTTCGGCGCCCGCCAGGACGTGCGCACCCTGCAGCGCCAGCAGGGCTACGCCGCCGCCATGCAGCTGCACGGCCTGATGCCGCGTTCGCTGCTGACCGAACGTTCCTCTTCCTATTCCCTGGGGGCGGATCTGCTGGCTGAGGCACTGGACAAATACCCGGAGCTGGACGGCATCTTCTGTACCAACGACGACCTGGCGGTGGGCGCCATCTTCGAATGCCAGCGCCGGGGCATAGCGGTGCCGGGGCGGATCGGCGTGGCCGGCTTCCACGGCCATGATATCGGGCAGGCGATAGTGCCGAAACTGGCCAGTGTGATCACCCCGCGCAAGGCCATGGGGCAGGTCGCCGCCGAGCGGCTGCTGGCCCGGCTGCGCGGCGAGCCCATCGGTGAGCGCACCCTGGATCTGGGTTTCGAACTGAAGCTGGGGGAGAGTCTGTAGCGACGGGCTTCAGTACCGGTAAGCCACGCCTTGCGGGGTGGTCTTGAAACGCCGGTGCAGCCACATGTACTGCTCCGGCGCTTGGCGGATGGCGGCCTCGAGCACCCGGTTGCCGGTGATGGCGTCCGCCTCGTCGTCGCCGGTGGGAAAGCCGGCCAGGGGCGGCTGGACGATCAGCCGGTAGCCGTCTCTCTCCCGCAGGGTGAAGCAGGGCAGGGTGACGCTGTTCTTCACCCGCGCCAGGGTGGCGGTGCCGGTGATGGTGGCGGCCTGCTCCACCGCGAAAAAGGGCACGAACACGCTGGCGTGGCTGCCGTAGTCGTGATCCGGCGCATACCAGAGCGCATCGCCGGCCCGCAGCGCCTTGAGCATGCCCTTGATGTCGAGCCGATCCACCAGGTACTTGTTGGAGCGGCAGCGGCCGTGCACCTGGGCATATTCCAGCACCGGGTTGGTGTTGGGCCGGTAGACGCCCACGCCCGGCCGGTACAGGCCGAACTGGCGGGCGTTGAGCTCGAGCGTCAGGAAGTGGGCCGACAGCAACAGCATGCCCTGGCTTTTGGCCGCGGCGGCATCCACCTGCTCGGTGCCCTCCATGCGGGTGAGGGCCCGCATGCGCCAGTCCGGCCAGAACCAGGCCATGCCGGTTTCGAACAGGGCGCAGCCCACGCTCTCGAAGTTGCCCCTGAGCAGGTGCTCGCGCTCGGCCAGGGTCAGCTCCGGCAGGGCCAGCTCCAGGTTGCGCCGGGCCACC
This sequence comes from Zobellella sp. An-6, assembly GCF_052487945.1. Classification (NCBI taxonomy): domain Bacteria; kingdom Pseudomonadati; phylum Pseudomonadota; class Gammaproteobacteria; order Aeromonadales; family Aeromonadaceae; genus Zobellella; species Zobellella sp. An-6. The sequence goes on from NZ_CP199259.1 coordinate 701,060, forward strand.
TTGACCCGGGACTTCAATACTTTCATCGACAGCCGGCCCAGCCCGCGGCCCAGGGCCATCTGGGCGCGCCAGGGCAGCAGGGTGACCAGCAGCCACAGCAGGCAAAGGCCGAGCCAGTTCAGGGCATAGCGCGGGTGCAGCAGCGCCGCGTGAAAGGGAGGAAGCCGGGAGTCTTGCATCAGGGAGTCGCCATCGTCGTCGAATGGCCGAATTCTAAATAACAATGGCGGTAATGGCCACCCAAGGCCGGCCGACGGGTGCGATCGGCCGTGGCTGTGATAAGATTTCGCCTTTCCATATCGACAGGGGTCGGAACCTATGAAGATCAAGTTGCCGGAATTCGATAACGCCAGGGTGCTGGTGGTCGGGGATGTGATGCTGGACCGCTACTGGTCCGGCCCCACCGGGCGCATCTCCCCCGAGGCTCCGGTGCCTGTGGTCAAGGTCGAGCACATTGAAGAACGCCCCGGCGGCGCCGCCAACGTGGCCCTGAACGCCGCCGCCCTGGGCGCCGGCGCCCGGCTGCTGGGCCTGACCGGCGACGACGAGGCGGCCAGCTCCCTGCAGGACAAGATGAAGGGGGTGGGGGTGGAGTGCGACTTCGTGCGCCTCAAGAGCCACCCCACCATCACCAAACTCAGGGTGATGAGCCGCAACCAGCAGCTGCTGCGGCTGGACTTCGAGGAAGGCTTCGCGGCCGGGGACGCCGCTCCCCTCACCGACAAGACCCGGGCCGCCCTGGCCGAGGCCGGGGTGCTGGTGCTGTCCGACTACGCCAAGGGGGCCCTGGCCCAGGTGCAGCAGCTTATCCACGCCGCCAACCAGGCCGGGGTGCCGGTGCTGGTGGATCCCAAGGGCTCGGACTTCGAGAAGTACCGGGGCGCCACCCTGCTCACCCCCAACATGAGCGAGTTCGAGGCGGTGGTGGGCAAGGTGAAGGACGAGCAGGAGCTGGTGGCCCGCGGCCTGGAGCTGGTGGCACGGTTCGAGTTCAAGGCCCTGCTGGTGACCCGCTCCGAGCACGGCATGACCCTGATCCGCCCGGGCGAGGACGAACTGCACCTGCCGGCCCAGGCCCACGAGGTGTACGACGTTACCGGTGCCGGCGACACCGTCATCGCCACCTTGGCCTCGGCCCTGGCCGCCGGCCTGCCGCTGGACGAAGCCTGCGCCCTGGCCAACGTGGCCGCCGGCATAGTGGTCGGCAAGCTGGGGACCTCCACCGTCTCCGCCATCGAGCTGGCCAACGTGCTCTACGGCGGTCCCGAGTCGGGCATGGGGGTGGTCACCGAGCAGCAGCTCAAGTACGTGGTGGACGCCGCCCGCCGCCGGGGCGAAAAAATCGTGATGACCAACGGCTGCTTCGACATCCTCCACGCCGGCCATGTGTCCTACCTCAACAACGCCCGCAAGCTGGGCGACCGGCTGATCGTGGCGGTGAACACCGACGCCTCGGTACGCGCCCTCAAGGGAGAGGGCCGGCCGGTGAACTCGGTGGACAGGCGCATGGCGGTGCTGGCCGGCCTGGGCGCGGTGGACTGGGTGGTGCCCTTCAGTGAGGACACCCCGCGCCGGCTGATCGCCGAGGTGCTGCCCGACATCCTGGTCAAGGGCGGCGACTATAAGCCCGAGGATATCGCCGGCTTCGAGGAAGTGACCGCCAACGGCGGCGAGGTGAAGGTGCTCAACTTCGAGGACGGCTGCTCCACCACCGCCATCATCCAGGCCATCCGCACCCGCTGACTGATAACATATCGGTGAGGTCGGCCCTTTGGTCGGCTCATGCCAGTAAAACGGACGACGTTGTCGTCAAACAAAAACGGGGCCGCATTGGCCCCGTTTGATTATTTAAGGTGGAAGCGAGGCGGGTTTCCGGCTCCCCTATTCCCGTTGGCCCAACCCGCTTCCGTATCCCGTCAGGGATTACTGCTCAAGCCACAGCTGACCGTCCTTGGCGATCAGGGGCCAGACCTTGACCTTGACGTCCTCCTGCTCCAGGCAGCGGCCGTCTTTCAATGAATAATGATGCTTGTACAGGGGCGAGGCCACGCAGGGCTCGCCCTTGATGTCGCCGACGATGCCCCGGGCCAGCACCTGGGCCTTGCCCATGGGATCCCAGTTGTCGAGGGCGACGTAACCGAGCCCGGGCAGGTTGAACAGGGCCAGCTGCCGGCCCTCCACCAGAGCGGCCATGCCGCTGTACTCGGGAATGTCGCTCTGCTGGCAAAGACGAACAAGACTCATGATACCTCCTTGATTTCAATCAGTTCTACCGGGCGGATCTGGCCGCGCTTGCGTTCGAATACGATGCTGTCGTCGGCCTCGTCGGTATTGACGAAGCTCTTGAAGCGCTTGAGTTTTTCCGGATCCTGCAGGGTGGCTTTCCACTCGCACTCGTAGGTGCCGATCACATGCGCCATGCGTCCTTCCAGCTCCTCGGCCAAGCCTAAGGAGTCGTCGATGATGACCTCGCGCAGGTAGTCCAGGCCGCCTTCCAGGTTTTCCATCCACACCGAGGTGCGCTGCAGCTTGTCGGCGGTGGCCACGTAGAACATCAGCAGCCGGTCGATGTAGCGGATCAGGGTGTCGGTATCCAGATCGGTGGCGAACAGGTCGGCGTGGCGCGGGCGCATGCCGCCGTTGCCGGCGAAGTACAGGTTCCAGCCCTTCTCGGTGGCGATCACGCCCACGTCCTTGCCCTGGGCCTCGGCGCACTCACGGGTGCAGCCGGATACCGCGAACTTCAGTTTGTGGGGCGAGCGCAGGCCCTTGTAGCGGTGCTCCAGGGCCACCGCCAGATCCAGGGAGTCCTGCACCCCGTAGCGGCACCAGGTGGAGCCGACACAGGACTTGACGGTGCGCAGCGACTTGCCGTAGGCGTGGCCGGTTTCGAAGCCGGCGTCGATCAGTTCCTCCCAGATCAGCGGCAACTGCTCCAGGCGGGCGCCGAACAGGTCGATGCGCTGGCCGCCGGTGACCTTGGTGTAGAGGTCGTAGCGCTTGGCCACCTGGCCCAGCACGATCAGCTGCTCCGGGGTGATCTCGCCGCCCGGGACCCGGGGCACCACCGAGTAGGTGCCGTTCTTCTGCATGTTGGCGAGGAAGGTGTCGTTGGTGTCCTGCAGCGGCTGGTGCTTGGGCGCCAGTACGTGCTCGTTCCACAGGGAGGCGAAGATGGACGCCGCCGCCGGCTTGCAGACGTCGCAGCCGAGGCCGGTGCCGTGCTGGTGCAGCAGCTCGTCGAAGCTCTTGATCTGGCCCACCTTGATCAGGTGGAACAGCTCCTGGCGGCTGTAGGCGAAGTGCTCGCACAGGCTCTTGTCGGCGCTGATGCCCTGATCTTCCAGCGCCTGGTTGACCACCTGGGTGAGCAGGCCGGAACAGCCGCCGCAGCCGGTGCCGGCCTTGGTGCAGGCCTTGACCGCCGCCACGTCGCAGGCGCCGCCCTGCACCGCCTCGATGATGGCGCCCTTGCTCACGTTGTGGCAGGAGCAGACGGTGGCGGTGGCCGGCAGGGCCGCCTTGGGCGCGCCGCCGGCGGCGTCTTCCGGCACCAGCAGGGCCAGCGGGTGATCCGGCAGCGGCATGTCGTTGAGATAGGTCTGCAGCAGGGTGTCGTAGTCGCCGGTGTCGCCCACCAGCACGGCGCCCAGCAGGCGATCGCCGGCTTCGTTCAGCACCAGTTTCTTGTACAGATCCTTGCTGCGATCCAGCAGCAGCACTTCCTGGCTGCCCGGGGTCTGGCCGTGGGCGTCGCCGATGGCGCCGACTTCCACGCCCAGCAGCTTGAGCTTGGTGCTCATGTCGGCGCCCTGGAAGGCGCCTTCACCGCCGAGCAGGTTGGCGGCTACGGTGCGGGCCATCTGGTAGCCGGGGGCGACCAGGCCGAACAGCTTGCCTTGCCACAGGGCGCATTCGCCGATGGCGTAGATGTCCGGATCCGAGGTCTGGCACTGATCGTTGATGCAGATGCCGCCCCGCTCACCCAGGGTGAGGCCGGCGGCCTTGCCCAGGGCATCCTGGGGGCGGATACCGGCGCTGAACACCAGCACGTCGGTTTCCAGTATGCCGCCGTCGTCGAACTTGAGGCGGTGGGTGGCGCTTTCGCCGTCGATGATATGGTGGGTGGCTTTCTGGGTGTGCACATGCAGCCCCAGGCGCTCGATCTTCTCCCTGAGCAGGGTGCCGCCCTGGGGGTCCAGCTGCACCGGCATCAGCCGGGGGGCGAATTCCACCACATGGGTCTCCAGGCCGAGCAGGCGCAGGGCGTTGGCGGCTTCCAGGCCGAGCAGGCCGCCGCCGATGACCACGCCGGTCTTGGCGTTCTGGCAGGCGGCCTTGATGTCGGCCAGATCTTCCAGGGTGCGGTAGACGAAACATTTCTTGCGATCACGGCCCGGAATGGGCGGCACGAAGGGAGTGGAACCGGTGGCCAGTACCAGGCGGTCGTATTCCAGTACCTCGCCGAGGGCGGTGGTCAGGGTCTTGGCCTGGCGGTCGATGGCGGTGACCGCCTCGTTCAGGCGCAACTCCAGGCCGCTTTCCCGGTACCAGTCGGGGGCGGCCATCAGCAGCTCTTCCGGCTCCTTGCCGCCGAACACCTCGGACAGATGCACCCGGTCGTAGGCGGCGTGCTTCTCGGCGCCGAACACGGTCACCTCGTACTGCGCCAATCCGTTCTGGTCGACCAGCTGTTGCAGCAGGTGATGACCTACCATGCCGTTACCGATGACAATCAGTTTCTGTTTCATCATTGCTATCCTTAAGCCACCCTGGACTTGCTTGCGGGTTGATACTGTTGGCGACCTTCTTGGTGCGGGCCCCATTAGTTGTGCGACGAGCGCTTAAACCATAGGTATCAAAATGCGTGCCAAACTTTATCTGTTTGATATTAAAGGGTTTTTATGGGTGAGGGGGATAATGGCATGCTCCCTGGCGGGGCAGGCTTCACCAGGATGATGCAACAGAAATGAACGGATTGATGCTGGATACTACTTTAGGGGTATTTGCGGAAGAAGGCAAGCGGCTTTTCAGCGATGCCCCGGCATCAATCGTGCCCGGGGCCAGATAAAACCGCGGCCGCTTCACCACAGGGATGAAGCGGCCGCGGTCTGGCGGGAAGCGGCTCAGGCCACGGCCAGGGAGTCCAGGGTGGCGGTCAGTTCGGCCCGCAGCCGGACCACTTCGCCGATCATCATCAGCACCGGTCCCCGGGGCGTCAGCTGTTCGGCGGTGTGGATCAGCCGGCCCAGTTCGGTGGTGGTGATCCGCTGCCCTGCGGTGGTGCCGGATTCAATCAATGCCACCGGCAGCGAGGCGGGGCAGCCTTCGGCCAGCAGCTGCTGCTGGATCACGGTGGCCTGCTCCAGCCCCATGTAGAACACCAGGGTCTGGCCGGCCTGGGCCAGGGCGGACCAGCCCCGGAACTCTCCGCCCTGCTGCAGGTGGCCGGTAACCAGGGTGACGGCGCGGGACATCCCCCTGTGGGTCAGCGGGATCAGGCTGGCCGCGGCGCAGCCCAGGGCGGCGGTGATGCCCGGCACCACGCTGAAGGGGATGCCGTGCTGCTTGAGGTAGAGCGCCTCTTCGCCGCCGCGACCGAAGATGAAAGGGTCGCCGCCCTTCAGCCGTACCACCCGGTTGCCGGCCTTGGCCAGCCGCACCAGCACGGCGCAGATGTCTTCCTGGCGGGCGCTGGCCTTGCCGCAGCGCTTGCCCATTTCGATGCGTTTTACGCCGGCCGGGATCAGCGCCAGTATGTCGGGGCTGACCAGGCTGTCGTAGACCACCACCTGGGCCTGCTCGATGGCGCGCAGGGCCTTGAGGGTGAGCAGCTCGGGATCGCCGGGGCCGGCGCCGACCAGGGTGACATTCATGCTTTGGCTCATTGCTTCTCTCCTTAATACCGCGAGGCGGCGCCACGGGGCTGTGATTCTGTTCCCGCCGGACAAGACGGTGCTGTACAGAATTAAGCAAAAGCGGTGCCATTTTGAATTGCGGGATAAATCAGCGCCTTGCGTCCGGCTGGATGGTGGCCTTGCACCATGACAAGGCGTTGGCCTCAGGCTGGTGCAAATGTTGCACTAAGAGCGGGGGGCCGCCTGGCCCAGCCCGAGCAGCAGGCGATCCAGCAGCACCGCGGTCAGAAGGGCGCAGCCCATGCCCAGCAGGGCCCGGGCCTGGGCATCCTGGCCGTCCCGGTCCAGCTCGGACAGGATGAAATGACCCAGCCCCTGGGACTGGAGCGCCATTTCGGCCAGGAGCAATACCGACCAGGCCAGGGCCAGGGGCAGGCGCAAGCCCTGGAGCACGGCCGGGGCCAGCCTGCCGGCGTTGGCCTGATCCCGTACGGCCCTGGCCACGTTACGCAGGATTGGCGCCAGGCAGGCCAGCAGGAGGCAGCCCAGCAGCGTGATGGTGCCGCCGGGCAAGGGGCTCAGCACCAGGGCGGCCAGCACCAGGGGGGCCGGCAGCAGCCAGGACAACGACATTCCCGAGCCGGTGCCGATCCCAGGTCGACCTTTCCCCAGCAGCAGGCCGGCGGGCACCGCCAGCAGGGCGGCCAGGGCGAAGCCGGCCAGGACCCGCTGCAGGCTGAGCAGGAGTTGATCGAAGAAGGTGGGGGTGCGCTCGAAGGCGGGGGGCCGGAGCGGGGAGGAGATATCCTCATCCTGCTGCAGCCGGTGTCGGAGCACGCCCTGGTAAAAGGCGCGTTCCCTGTCTTGCTCGGCACCGTGCTCCCTCAGCAGTTGTATCAGTTGTTCGCCCAGCTGCAGCGGGCCGGGGGGATGGGACGGCAGGCTGGCCAGCCATTGCCATAGCACCAGGACGAGCAGGGCTCCGAGCAGGCGCCAGCGGGAGGCGAGGCGGGTGAGGGGGATGATTTTCATGTTCAGTTCTCCTGGAGAGGACGGGAGTCGCCGGGCTTGGCCATTGGGGATTCAAAAAACGCGCCACATGTTAATTTTTGATAGTTAATGATTTTTTTATTGGTTCCGGTCCGAAGTGATGGTTTTCGGGGCAGGCGTTCACCAGTTTGGGGCAAGGCGGCGGCGATAAAAAAAACTCCCTTGCGAACAAGGGAGTCAGCCAAATGGCAGAGTTTGGAGGAAACGGCTCGGGCCGGGCCCGAGATAACGAGAACATCGGTACGGGAAGCCGGGCCAGGGCCCGATCAGATTTTCTCTCCCTGAAGCCGGGTCTGGCACACCGCCAGTATCTGTTTCAGTTCCGGCACGCAGGAGCCGCAGCGGGTGCCGCACTTGAGCAACTGCTGCAATTGCGGCAGTTCGGTGATCTCGTGCTGCTCGACGGCGCGGCGGATCTGCGCCTCGCTCACGCTCCAGCAGCTGCATACCAGCTTGCTGTTGCCGGCCAGGGCCTGGCTCAGTTGGCCGAGCAACAGGCTGGGCTGCAGGGCGGTGCCGAGCAGGGCTGCCAGCGGATCCGGGTTGATGTGCCAGGGCGACAGGCCCAGCAGCAGCAGGCCGGCGATCTTGCCCTGCTCCAGGTTGACCAGCAGCCGTCCCTGGGGCAGGGGCCAGTCCAGCCAGCTGCCTTCGGCGGTCAGCCGGGTCCTGGCCTCCTCGGCATCGGATCGGCTGTCGATCAGGCTCCAGCACTCGCCCTGGGCCAGCGGACGCCGGCTCCACCATTGCGGCAGCCAGGCCGGCGCCTCGGTGGCAATCCAGCTGGCCTGCCACCGGTGCTCCACGGCGCTCACCTGCACCGGGTTCTGCTTGAACGCGGGCTGGCCGGAGAGGGCGCAGCCGCGGGCCTCGACCAGATCGTTGACCCGGCCGCCGGCGCTGAATTCCTCGCTCCAGTGCATGGGCACGAACACCTGGCCGGGGGCCATGCCGTCGTCGGCCACCGGCCGCACCAGGGTGGCGCCGTGCTCGTTGCGCAGTTCGATCAGCTCGGCCTTGTTCAGCCCGTGGCGGGCCAGGGTGTCCGGGTGGAGCTGGGCCTGGGGCTCGGTGGCCGCCGCCATCAGCCGGGCCACGTGGCCGGTGCGGCTCATGGTGTGCCACTGATCGCGCAACCGGCCGGTGTTGAGCAGCAGCTCGGCACCCTCGCCGGCGGGGGCGAGCGGTGCGCTCAACTGCAGCCGGGCCTTGCCGTCGGCGGTGGGGAAGCGGCCCTCGGTGAACAGCCGGGCCGGGCCGCCGTCTTTGCCGGCCAGGGGCCAGCTGCGCGGGGTCAGGGTGTTGAATTCGTCGTCGCTCAGAGTGCTGAGCGCGGAGATGTCGAACAGCCGCTCGCCGCCGTTCTCGAAGCCGGTGAGGGCGGCGTGCTCGCGGAACACGTCGGCGGCGGAGGCGAAGCCGAAGGCCTGCTCGAAGCCCATGGCCCGGGCCACCTGGCACAGGGCCCACCAGTCCGGCCGGGCGGCGCCGGGGGCCGGCTTGAAGGGGCGCTGGCGGGAGATGATGCGCGCGGAGTTGGTGACGGTGCCGTCCTTCTCGCCCCAGCCGGCGGCGGGCAGCAGCACCTGGGCCAGTTTGGCGGTGTCGGTGTTGGGGCTGATGTCGGAGACGATCAGCAGCTCGCACTTGGCCAGGGCGCGCCGGGCGCGGGCGCTGTCGGGCAGCGACACCGCCGGGTTGGAGCCCATCACCCACAGCGCCTTGATCTCGCCGCGCTCGATGGCATCGATCATCTCCATCGCCTTGTGGCCGGGGGCCTGGGCCAGGCGGTCGGAACCCCAGAAGCGGGCTACCTTGTCCCGGTTGGCCGGGGCGAAGTCCATGTGGGCCGCCAGCTGGTTGGCCAGGCCGCCCACTTCCCGCCCGCCCATGGCGTTGGGCTGGCCGGTGAGGGAGAAGGGCGCGGCGCCGGGCTTGCCGATGCGGCCGGTGAGCAGGTGGCAGTTGATGATGGCGCCGGCGTTGAAGGTGCCCTGCAACGACTGGTTGATGCCCATGCAGAACAGGGTCAGGGTCTTGGGGTTGTCCAGGAACAACTGATAGAAGCGGTTGAGCTGGGCGACGGACAGGCCGGTGGTTTCGGCCACCCGCTCGGGAGCGTATTCGGGGCCGGACAGCTGTCGGTACAGCTCGTCAGCGCCTGAGACATGTTGCTCCACGAAGTGGCGATCCAGGCGGTCGCTGTCGAGGATACGGCGGGCCAGGCCGTTGAACAGCATCAGGTCGGTGCCGGGGGTGACGGCCAGGTGCAGATCCGCCTGTTGGCTGGTGGCGGTGGCGCGGGGGTCGATCACCACCCACCGCTGCTTCGGGTTGGCGGCCTTGGCGGCTTCCAGCCGGCGGAACAGCACCGGATGGGTCCATGCGGTGTTGGCGCCGACGATCACCACCAGTTCGGCGTCGTCGATATCGTCGTAGCTGGCCGGCACCGCGTCCTCGCCGAAGGCGCGCTGGTGGGCGGCCACGGCGGAGGACATGCACAGCCGGGAGTTGGTGTCGATATTGGCGGAGCCGATAAAGCCCTTCATCAGCTTGTTGGCCACGTAGTAGTCTTCGGTCAGCATCTGGCCCGAGCCGTAGAAGGCCACCGCCCCGGGGCCGTGGCGCTCGATGATGTCGCCCAGGCGATGGGCGATATGCTCGACGGCCTGGGGCCAGTCCACCTGCTCGTCGTTCACCCGCGGATAGAGCAGGCGGTTCGGCAGGGTCTGGCTTTCGCCCAGGGCCATGCCTTTGACGCACAGCGCACCGAGGTTGGCGGGATGCTGGGCATCGCCGCTGGGAATGCCCTGGCTGTCGACCTTAACGCCGCAGCCAACGCCGCAATAGGGGCAGGTGGTATGGATCGAAGCTGTCATAGTGGCCTTGTAAATAATCAGTGACTCTGTCAGTCATGAAGCAAGGCCTGTGCCATGATGCCATTTTCTTTGTTATCAATAAATTAACAGAAGGCGGGGGAGGGGGGAATGCACCATCATAAGGCAGGGACCATATGATGGTGCAACGCTTTGGGCAAGGAAGGCGGCCCGGGCCGCCTGGGAAGGTGCTTCCGGGCTCAGCGTTTCAACCCGTTGTTGATGTCCACCAGATCCTGCTCGGTCAGGTTGCCGGCGGCCAGCTTCAGCCGCAGCTGGCTCAGGATGTAGTTGTAGCGGGCCTCGGACAGCTGGCGCTTGGCTTCGTACAGCTGGCGGGTGGCGTTGAGTACGTCCACTATGGTGCGGGTGCCCACTTCGTAACCGGCTTCGGTGGCGCTGAGCGCGCTTTCTGCCGACACCACGAACTGCTCGAAGGCTCTAATGGAGCCGATGGCGCCGGTGACGTCGTTGTAGGAGGAGTACAGCTGGCTCTGCACCGAGCGGAAGCTGCGCTCCAGTTGTTCGCTGGCCGCCACGTAGTTGTGCTGCGACTGCTTGATCTGGGAGCTGACGGCGCCGCCGGAATAGACCGGCAGGTTGAAGCTCAGGCCTATGCTGCCTTCGTTCAGGGTGCCGTCATTATTCTGGTTCGGATTCTTGAAGTCGCTGTAGCTGCTGGTCAGGCCGGCGTTCAGATCCAGGGTCGGCAGACGCCCCGACTGGGCCAGGCCGATCTGCTCGTTGGCGATGTCCTTGCTGATGCGCTGGCTGTGCAGCTCCAGGTTCTGCTCCAGGGCGATCTCCAGCCAGGCATCGGCGGCGGCACCGGGCTGCACCGGGCTGAAGGCGTCGGTATCGAGTTCGTTGAGGCGCGCATAGCTGATGCCGGTGAGTTCGCGCAGTCCTTCCTTGGCGTTGTTGACCGCGTTTTCCGCGCTGATTTCCTCGGCCAGGGCCTGGTCGTACTGGGCCTGGGCTTCGTGCACGTCGGTCATGGCACTCAGCCCCACTTCGAAACGCTGCCGGGTCTGATCCAGCTGGCGGCTGACCGCCTCTTTGTTGGCCTGGACAAAGCTGAGGTTGTCTTGCGCGGCCAGCACGTCGAAATAGGCCTGGGTGGCCCTGAGGATCAGGTTCTGCTGTACCTGTTTATAGACGACTTCGCTTTGGGCGGCGGCTTTTTCGGTGATGTCCAGGCCGATCCAGCTGGCCCGGCGATAGAGCGCCTGGCCCAGGGTGGCACCCAGGTTAGCGGTGGAGCGGGTACTGCGGTCGTCGTGATTGCTCTGCACCTGGCTGGCGCCGGCACCGAGATTCACCTGGGGCAATAAAGGAGCCCGGGACTCGTTGATTTGTTCGAAGGCGGCATCGCGGCGTGCCTTGGCTTCGCGCACCTGGGGATCGTTCTGGGTCGCCTGCCGGTAGATATCCAGCAAGTCCTCGGCGTGAACCGGGCCCGCCGTGCAAAGTAGCACCAGGGTCGACAACAGCGTTTTCTTCATTATGTAGCCTTTAATAACGGATGGACCAATTATCGCCGTGCTGGGGGCAGGCATCTTGTTTTCGTCGTTCAGTATAACGGTAGCGTGACCGTTTTTCGTTGCAGTAATATGGGGATAGTGTGAGCCCTCATGGGTGGCTCACTTGTGAATGAACGTTCATTCATGATGGCGTTAGTCTAAAATCTGCCGGTTAAATGTCAAGACAGGAGTCGATATGACCACCAAAAACCGTACCGCCTTCGGCCGGGAGGATATGCAGCTATTGGCCGAAGAGGTAGGCTACAACGGCTTTTTTCGGTTGCTGAAGGTGCGCCTGCGGCACCGGCTCTTTGCCGGTGGCTGGGGGCCAACGCTTACCCGTGAGTTGTTCGACCGGGGCCATGCCGCCGCCGTGCTGCCCTATGATCCGGTGCGCGACGAAGTGGTGATGGTGGAACAGTTCCGGGTGGGAGCCATTCACAACCAGCACAGTCCCTGGCTGCTGGAGATAGTGGCAGGCATAGTGGAAGAGGGCGAGTCGGAGGAGGAGGTGGTGCGGCGCGAGGCGCAGGAAGAGGCGGGCCTGACCCTGAAAACCCTGACCCGGGCACTCAGTTACTACTCCAGTCCCGGCGGCTGCAGTGAGCGTATCACCGTCTTTATCGGCGAGGTGGATGCCGCCGAAGCGGCCGAGCATGCCGGCCTGGTTCACGAGGGCGAGGACATCCGGGTGCATCGTCTGCCCCGGGCCCAGGCGATGCGGTGGCTGGCGGAAGGAAAAATAGATAATGCCGCCAGCGTGATCGCACTACAATGGTTGGAACTGCACCGCGCGCATGGGCGCGCCGGTGCCTGAATCGAAGATGAGGAGAAGCTGTTGGTTTCGGTGAGCACTGCCCGCAAACATGTTCCGGATCTGAAGGCGTTGCAGCGTACCTGCGACACCAACTACCTGGCGCTGATGAAGCTGCTGCCCAAGGGGGCTTCGGCGGGTGAGAGCGTGTCGGTCGGCATCAGCGACCAGCTGCTGTTCGTGCTGCGGGTGCTGGAAATCGCCCCCTACACCTGGCATGTGTCCATCGAACAGTGCACTCCCGGGTTGCCCTGTTTCATGCGCATGAAGGTCCGGGTTCGGCTTTATCATGACGTGCGCATGGCCGAAGTGTGTGCCAGTCAGCAGATTTTTGCACTGCAACCGAGTTATGATTACCCTAATAAAAACATGCATCATCCCAATGAAAAAGAACAGGTTAACCTCTTCCTGGCCGAATGGCTGAGATGTTGCCTTTACCACGGATTCAGCACGGTCAAACAGCTTTGAACAGGGCAACGACACAACCAGTACCTACCCGGCTCCACCCTCATCGTACCGATGGCGTGATCGAGCTGCTGCAGATCACCGATACCCATCTTTTTGCCGGTACCGACACCGACCTGCTGGGCATCGCCTCCTGGCACAGCTGCCGGGCGGTGGTCGACGCCATACTGGAAGACGACAGCCCCCGGGATCTGATCCTGGCCACCGGCGATCTGTCCCAGGATCACAGCCCCGAGTCCTACCGGCACTTTAGCCGGTTGATGGCGCGGCTGGCGCCGCCGGTGTTCTGGCTGCCGGGCAACCACGACGATGCCCCGGTGATGCAGGCCGAGCTGGATGCGGCCGGAATCAGCAACGCCAAGCACCTGCTGTGTGGCAACTGGCAGATACTGTTGCTCGACACCCAGCTGCGCGGCGCCGTACACGGCGAGCTGGCGCCGGAGCAGCTCGAGCTGCTGGAGCGGGCGGTCACCGACTACCCCCGCCACCACCTGCTGGTGGCGGTGCACCACCAGGCGGTGCCGGTGGGCTGCGCCTGGCTGGATCAGCACAACCTGCGCAACGCCGACGAGCTCAAGCGGCGGCTGGCACGGCACCGGGCCGCCCGGGTGGTGCTGTTCGGCCACGTCCACCAGGGCTTCGACGAGATACACGACGGGGTACGTTACCTGGCCAGCCCCTCTACCTGCATCCAGTTCAAGCCCCTGTCCGACGATTTTGCCCTCGACAGCACGGCCCCGGGCTGGCGCGCCCTCTCCCTCTATCCCGACGGCCGGCTCAGCACCCAGGTATGGCGGCTGCCGCCGAACGCCTTCGTGCCCGACTTCAGCGCCACCGGTTACTAAGCAACTGGCGTATTTCTTGCTTCCGTTGGGTCAAGCCCTTTAGTCCAACGGAGCAAGACCATGGCAGAGACTTCAGCCTGGCGAGCCGACGCCACCGATTACCTGATCGCCTCCAAGGAATGCGAGATCCAGATCCTGGAGCAGTTACTGCGCATGGGACAACTGGTGGTCTGCATCAGCCACCTGGTGCACGCCCTGCAGCGGGAGCGGGGGGCGTCCAACATGTACCTGGGCTCCCGGGGGGAACGCTTCGGCCCCGAGCTGCAGGCCATCCGGCGCGACAGTGAGCGGCAGCGGGAACAGTTCCATCAGGCCCTGGCGGCGCTCAACCTGCGGCAGAACACGGTGCAGGCCGGCAGCCGGCTGCTCAACCGCATCGGCTACGCGGTGCACATACTGTCGGACATCGACCGGCTGCGGGACGAGGTCGGTCGCCTGGCCATCCCGGCGGAGGCCGCCACCCGGGTCTATACCGAACTGCTGCAGGGGCTGCTGGCGGTGGTGTTCGAGGCCGCCGACGCGGCGGTGGATCCGGATATCGCCCGGCTGCTGGTGGCCATGTTCCATTTCATGCAGGGCAAGGAGCTCACCGGTCAGGAGCGGGCGGCGGGAGCGGCGGCCCTCGCCTCGGGCCAGGGCGGCGGCGATATTTCGTCCCGTATCCAGCACCTGATCGAGGGCGAGGAACGCTGCTTCGAGGTGTTCGCCGGCTTCGTGGATCCGGCCTCCTGGGCGGTATGGCGCCAGTGCCAGCAGGATACCGGCCTGATCGAGGTGGAGCGCCTGCGCCGGCTGCTGTGCACCAGCAATGAGCGTACCGCCTTCGACCCCCGGCTGGGACAGCGCTGGTTCGAAGTGATGAGCGCCCGCATCGACACCATGCAGCAGGTGGAGCTGTGCCTGGCCGCCCGGCTCGAGGTGCTGTGCGCCGGCAAGCTTTCCGCGGCCCGGGACAGCCTGGCCCAGCACTGTTCGGTGGTCGATCTGCTGCCCCGCTTCCAGCAGGGCCAGGACGATGCCTTCGTGGTGTTCTGCGCGGCACAAGGCGGGCTGGCCGGCAGCGACGGCTACCATGGCCTGAGCCCGCAGCTGGGCCGCTCGCTGATCGAGCTGCTGCAGTCCCAGTCCCGCCGGCTGCAGCAGATGCAGGACGAGCTCAACAACGCCCGGACGGCGCTGGAAGAACGCAAGGTGGTGGAGCGGGCCAAGGGGCTGCTGATGGCTCATCGCCAGCTGTCGGAAGAGGAAGCCCACCAGCTGCTGCGCCGCACCTCCATGGAGCAGGGGCGGCGCCAGCTGGATGTGGCCAGGGAGCTGATCGCCCTGGCCGAGGTGTGGACCTGACTCAGGCCTTGGCGGCCCGGGCCGCCGCCGGGGTGGTTTCCCGCCGGGGGCGCAGCGGCTCCAGCTTGCGCTGTTTCTCGTAGAGGAAGCGCAGCACCTCGTGGCGGTAGTGGTTGTAGCGCGGATTGTCGGCCAGGGCGATCCTGTCCCGGGGCCGGGGCAGGTCGATGGTCAGCACCTCGCCGATGGTGGCGGCCGGGCCGTTGGTCATCATCACGATGCGGTCGGAGAGCAGCACCGCCTCGTCCACGTCGTGGGTGATCATCAGTACCGTATTGCGCAGCTCGTGCTGGATGCGCATCACCTCGTCCTGCAGGTGGGCCCGGGTCAGGGCGTCGAGGGCGCCGAAGGGCTCGTCCAGCAGCAGCACCTTGGGCTCCATCGCCAGGGCCCGGGCGATGCCCACCCGCTGTTTCATGCCGCCGGAGATCTCGCTCGGCCGCTTGTGCAGGGCGTGGCTCATGTTCACCAGCGCCAGGTTGTGCAGTATCCAGTCCTGGCGCTCCGCCCTGGTCTTGCTGTGGCGGAAGGTCTTGTCCACCGCCAGGGCCACGTTTTCATAGACGGTCAGCCAGGGCAGCAGGGAGTGGTTCTGGAACACCAGGGCCCGCTCCGGGCCCGGGGTCGTGACCTCGGCCCCGTCCAGGATGACGCCGCCGCCGCTGGCGCCGGTCAGGCCGGCGACGATGTTGAGCACCGTGCTCTTGCCGCAGCCGGAGTGGCCGATGATGGAAATGTATTCCCCCTTGTTCACCCTGAGGTTGACGCCTTGCAGCACGGTGCTGGCACCGCCGGCGGTGGGGTAAACCTTGTCGACGTTTTCGATGGTCAGGTAATGGCTACTCATGATGATGTTCCTCAGGCGGCGCTGGTGCCGCGGCTAATCCATTGGCCGAAGACCGCCACGATGCGGTCGAGAATGAAGCCCACCAGGCCCACATAGATCAGGGCCAGCACGATGTCGCTGATCAGCGAGGCGTTCCAGGCGTCCCAGATAAAGAAACCGATGCCCACGCCGCCGATCAGCATCTCGGCGGCGACGATGGCCAGCCACGACAGGCCGACCCCGATGCGCAGCCCGGAGAAGATATAGGGGGCGGCGGCGGGCAGCATGATGCGGCTGAAGTATTCCAGGCCGTTGAGCCGCAGCACCCGGGCCACGTTGCGGTAGTCTTCGGGGATGTTGCGCACCCCCACCGAGGTGTTGATGATGATGGGCCAGATCGAGGTGATGAAGATCACGAAGATGGCGGACGGGTTGCTGTCCTGGAAGCCGGCCAGGGAGATCGGCAGCCAGGCCAGGGGCGGCACGGTGCGCAGCACCTGGAAGATGGGGTCCAGGCCACGCATGGCCCAGGTGGACTGGCCCACCAGGACTCCCAGGCTCACGCCCGCCACCACCGCCAGGCAGTAGCCGTAGGCCACCCGTTCCAGGCTGGCCAGGATCTGCCAGGCCATGCCCACGTCGTTGCCGCCGTTGTTGTAGAAGGGATCGGTGATCAGCTCCCAGGTATCGCTCAGCACCTGGCTGGGCGGTGGCAGGGCGGCATCGCTGCCGGAGCACAGCAGCTGCCACAGCAGCAGCAGCCCGGCCAGGATCACCAGCGGCGGGACCAGGTGGTTCAGGCCGTAGCGCAGCACGGGGCCGAGGGGAGCCGGGCGGGGCGCCCGCCGGGTGAGTGCAGGAGTCGGGGAAGAAGTGCTGTCGGTACGCATGATAATGCTCCTTGGGTCAGGCCAGCGTCTTGATGGCCAGGCTGTCCAGGTAGGCCATGGGGTTCTCGGGATCGAACCGCTTGCCGTCGAAGAAGGTTTCGATGCCGCGGGAGCGGGAGGCGGGAATGTCGGCCTTGTCCACCCCCAGCTCGGCGGCGGCGGTGCGCCACAGGTCTTCCCGGTTGACCCGGGCGATCAGCGCCTGGGTGTCGAGGTCGGTGGGCAGGTAGCCCCAGCGCATGTTTTCCACCAGGAACCACAGATCGTGGCTCTGGAAGGGATAGGAGGCCTGGTCCTTCCAGTAGCGCATCTGGTGCGGGCTGTTCTCCACGATACGGCCGGTGCCGTAGTCGAAGTGGCCCTGCATACGGTTGATAATGTCCTTGAAGGGGGCGTTGATCCAGCGGCGCTTGGCGCAGATCTGCGCTACTTCCTCGCGGTTTTCCGGTTGTTCGCAGAAGATCTGTGCTTCCATGATCGCCTTGAGCAGCGCCTTGGTGGCGTTGGGGTGCTGGTCCACGTAGTCGGCGCGCATGGCGAAGGCCTTTTCCGGGTGGTTGTGCCACAACTCGCCGGTGGTGTTGGCGGTGTAGCCGATGCCCTGGTGGATCAACTGCTCGTTCCAGGGCTCGCATACGCAGAAGGTATCCATGCTGCCCACCTTCATGTTGGCCACCATCTGTGCCGGCGGCACCACTATGGTGGCGATGTCCTGGTTGGGATCGATGCCGCCGGCCGCCATCCAGTAACGGATCCAGAGATCGTGGGTACCGCCGGGAAAGGTCATGGCCGCCTTCACCTGCTGGCCGCCGGCCTGCTTGGCGGCCAGCGCCTGCCGGAACTCGGCCAGATCCAGCCCGACCTTGAGTTCCTGGTACTCCTTGCCCACCGAGATGCACTGGCCGGCCAGGTTGAGCCGGGCCAGGGTGTACATGGGGGTGGGCACGTTGTTGGCGGTCATGGCGCCGGAACTGATGAGGTAGGGCATGGAGGAGAGGATATGGGCGCCGTCGATGCCGTTGCTGGCCGAGCCCAGCACCAGGTTGTCGCGGGTGGTGCCCCAGGAGGACTGCTTGAGCACCTGAACTTCGGTCATGCCGTGCCTGGCGAAGAAGCCCTTCTCGTCGGCCACGAACAGCGGCGCCGCGTCGGTGAGGGCGATAAAGCCCAGCTTGGCAGACCTGGTTTCGAGCGGACCCGTACTTTCCGCCGTCCAGCCCAGGCTCGGCAGGCTGCTCCACAGGGCGGCCCCGCCGGCGGCGGCCAGGGAGGCTTTGAGGAAGTGCCTGCGTCCGGCGGCGTCCACGGGGACGGACATTTTCTTGGTCATGGTTCATTCCTTCGATTTGCCAAAAAAAAAAAGCCCACTCGCCGCTGCATCTGCATGCAGCCTGCGGTGGGCAACGTTGCCTGAATGAGTGGGTCCGCCATTGAACCCATCTTGCCATGACCTAAGCAGAAAGCGTGCCAGAGGTCTCCAGATTGCCTCTGAAGGGTTATCCCCTAAGGGTTAACCCATTGGGGGTGGTTGGCGCCGCACTCGGAGGGCAGGAAAAAGTGCCGTTGTGGTGCGTATTGCACCGCATTAAGGCAGTGAATGTCGTTGTGGTTGCCGGGGCGGGCGGGTAAGCTCGCAGGCAGTTTTTTTCCGCAGGAGTGCACAGCATGACGGCCACGCTGCTTTATCTGCACGGCTTCAATTCTTCCCCCCAGTCGTTCAAGGCCCGGCTGATGGGAGAACATCTCGCCCGGCACCGGCCCGATATCCGTCTGATTTGCCCGCAACTGGCGGCTACCCCGGCGGCGGCCTGGGCCCAGATAACGGCGATCTGCGATGGGCTGGAGGGGGCTTTCGGGGTGGCGGGCAGCTCCCTCGGCGGCTTCTGGGCCACCCGGGTGGCCCAGTGGTACGGGGTACGCGCCGTGGTCATCAACCCGGCGGTCAATCCCCATATTCTGCTCGGCGACTGGCTGGGCGAGCAGCTCAACCCCTATACCGGCGAGCGCTATGTCCTGACCGCCGGACACATGGCCGAGCTGGCCGCCCTGCGGGTGGACGCGCCGAGCTGCCTGGACCGCATCTGGCTGCTGCAACAGCAGGGCGACGAGGTGCTCGACTACCGGGAAGCGCTGGACTACTACCGCTTCGCCCGGGTCTGCATCCAGAAGGGCGGCGACCATTCCTTCATCGGCTTCGAGCACTACTGCGCCCAGATCATCCGTTTTCTCAAGCTTTAAGCCGTAAGCCGGAAGCCGGAGGTGTTCCTGTCCTTCAGGCTTCCAGCTTCCAGCTGCTGGCTTCCGGTAGTAAGATGCCCGCCAATACCCCTGATTACCGAAGGTCAATATGACATCGAGTCAATATACTGCCGACGCCATTGAGGTGCTCAATGGCCTGGAGCCGGTGCGGCGTCGCCCCGGCATGTATACGGACACCGCCCGTCCCAACCACCTGGGCCAGGAGGTCATCGACAACAGCGTGGACGAGGCCCTGGCCGGCCACGCCAGCAAGGTCGAGGTGATACTGCACGACGACCAGTCGCTCGAGGTGATCGACGACGGCCGGGGCATGCCGGTGGACATCCACCCGGAGGAAGGCATTTCCGGGGTGGAGCTGATCTTCTGCAAGCTGCACGCCGGCGGCAAGTTCTCCAACAAGAACTACCAGTTTTCCGGCGGCCTGCACGGGGTGGGCATTTCCGTGGTCAACGCCTTGAGCAGCCGGGTCGACGTCACCGTGCGCCGCGGCGGCCAGGTGTTCGAGATGGCCTTCGAGCACGGCAACAAGGTGAGCGAACTCACCGTGACCGGCACCTGCGGCCAGCGCAACACCGGCACCCGGGTGCGCTTCTGGCCCGATGCCGGCTATTTCGACTCGCCCAAATTCTCCGCTACCCGCCTGAAGCACCTGCTCAAGGCCAAGGCGGTGCTCTGCCCCGGGCTCGCCATCCGCTTCGAGGACAGGGTCAACAACGAGACCCTGGAATGGTGCTACCAGGACGGTCTCAAGGATTACCTGGTGGAAGCGGTGAAGGAGTTCACCTGCCTGCCTGAGCAGCCGTTTACCGGCAACTTCACCGCCGAGCACTCGGCGGTGGAATGGGCCCTGACCTGGCTGCCGGACGGTGGCGAAGGGCTGGGCGAGAGCTACGTCAACCTGATCCCCACCGCCCAGGGCGGCACCCACGTCAACGGCCTGCGCCAGGGCCTGCTGGACGCCATGCGCGAGTTCTGCGAGTTCCGCAACCTGCTGCCGCGCGGGGTCAAGCTGACCCCGGACGACATCTGGGAACGCTGTGCCTACATCCTGTCGGTGAAGATGCAGGATCCCCAGTTCGCCGGCCAGACCAAGGAGCGGCTGTCGTCGCGCCAGAGCGCGGCCTTCGTCTCCGGGGTGGTGAAGGACGCCTTCAGCCTGTGGCTGAACCAGCATATCGAGCTGGCCGAACAGATCGCCGAGCTGTGCATCAGCAGCGCCCAGCGCCGGCTGCGCCAGGCCAAGAAGGTGGTGCGCAAGAAGGTGACCCAGGGCCCGGCCCTGCCCGGCAAGCTGACCGACTGCGCCTGCTCGGATCCCATGCAGGGCGAGCTGTTCCTGGTGGAAGGGGACTCGGCCGGCGGCAGCGCCAAGCAGGCGCGGGATCGGGAGTTCCAGGCCATTATGCCGCTGCGTGGGAAAATTCTTAATACCTGGGAAGTGGAGTCCGGCCAGGTGCTGGCCTCCCAGGAAGTGCACGACATCTCGGTGGCCATCGGCCTGGATCCGGACTCGGACGACCTGTCCGACCTGCGCTACGGCAAGGTGTGCATCCTGGCCGACGCCGACTCGGACGGCCTGCACATCGCCACCCTGCTGTGCGCCCTGTTCGTGCGCCACTTCCGCACCCTGGTGGAGCGGGGCCATGTGTACGTGGCCATGCCGCCCCTGTACCGCATCGACGTGGGCAAGGAGGTGTTCTACGCCCTCGACGAGGACGAGCGCGACGGGGTGCTGGAGCGGATCGCCGCCGAGAAGAAAAAGGGCAAGGTGCAGGTCACCCGCTTCAAGGGCCTGGGCGAGATGAACCCCAAGCAGTTGCGCGAAACCACCCTGGATCCCAACACCCGCCGGCTGGTGCAGCTGACGGTGGAGGATGCCGAGGCCACGGAGCAACTGATGGACATGCTGCTGGCCAAGAAGCGTTCCGGCGATCGCCGGGAATGGCTGGAAACCAAGGGCAACCTGGTCGACCCCCTGGCCTGAGGACGAGAGAATGAGCAACAACGACTTTACCATGGAAGGGGTGGAGCGCCTGCCGCTGCACACCTTCACCGAGCAGGCCTACCTCAACTACTCCATGTACGTGATCATGGACCGGGCCCTGCCCCATATCGGCGACGGCCTCAAGCCGGTGCAGCGCCGCATCATCTACGCCATGAGCGAGCTGGGCCTGTCGGCCCTGTCCAAGCACAAGAAATCCGCCCGTACCGTGGGCGACGTGCTGGGTAAATACCACCCCCATGGCGACTCCGCCTGTTACGAGGCCATGGTGCTGATGGCCCAGCCCTTCTCCTACCGCTACCCGCTGGTGGACGGCCAGGGCAACTGGGGCGCGCCGGACGATCCCAAGTCTTTCGCCGCCATGCGCTATACCGAGGCGCGGCTGTCGCGCTTTTCCGAGTTGCTGCTGTCCGAGCTGGGCCAGGGCACGGTGGAGTGGATCCCCAACTTCGACGGCACCCTGAAGGAGCCGCGCATGCTGCCGGCCCGGCTGCCGCACATCCTGCTGAACGGGGTCACCGGCATCGCCGTGGGCATGGCCACCGACATCCCGCCCCACAACGTGCGGGAAGTGGCCAACGCCTGCGTGCACCTGCTGGACCACCCCCAGGCGACGGTGAGTGAGCTGATGGAGCATGTGGCCGGGCCCGATTACCCCACCCGGGCCGAGATCATCACCCCCAGGGCCGAGATCCGGAAGATCTACGAAACCGGCAAGGGCAGCATCAAAATGCGCGCCGTCTACCAGCTGGAGCAGGGCGACATCGTCATCACCGCCCTGCCGCACCAGGCCAGCGGCGGCAAGATCCTGGAGCAGATCGCTGGCCAGATGCAGGCCAAGAAGCTGCCCATGGTGGCGGATCTGCGCGACGAGTCGGATCATGAAAACCCGACCCGGCTGGTGATCATCCCCCGCTCCAACCGGGTGGACGTGGAGCAGCTGATGCAGCACCTGTTCGCCAGCACGGATCTGGAGAAGAACTACCGGGTCAACCTCAACATGCTGGGCCTGGACAACCGTCCCCAGGTGAAGAGCCTGGATCTGATCCTGGGCGAATGGCTGCGCTTTCGCCGCGAAACGGTGCGCAACCGGCTGCAATACCGGCTGGACAAGGTCGAGGCCCGGCTGCACATCCTGGCCGGCCTGCTGGTCGCCTTCCTCAATATCGACGAGGTGATCCACATCATCCGCACCGAGGACGAGCCCAAGCCGGTACTGATGGCGCGCTTCGATCTGACCGAGACCCAGGCCGAAGCCATCCTCGAGCTGAAGCTGCGCCACCTGGCCAGACTGGAAGAAATGAAGATCCGCGGCGAACAGGACGAACTGGCCGCCGAACGCGACCGGCTGGCCCAGATCCTGGGCTCCGAACGCCGGCTCAGCACCCTGCTGAAGAAGGAAATCCTGGCCGACGCCGAGAAATACGGCGACGAACGGCTCTCGCCGCTGGTGGAGCGGGAAGAGGCCAGGGCCCTGAGCGAGAAGGAGCTGGTGCCGAGCGAGCCGGTGACCGTGGTGCTGTCCGAGAAGGGCTGGATCCGTGCCGCCAAGGGGCACGAGGTGGATGGCGGGGCCTTGAGCTACAAGGCCGGTGACGGCTTCCTCGATGCCGCCCCGGGACGCAGCAACCAGATGGCGGTGTTCCTGTCCAATATCGGCCGGGCCTACGGCCTGGATGCCCACAGCCTGCCCTCGGCCCGGGGCCAGGGCGAGCCGCTGACCGGCCGCTGCAGCCTGAGCCCGGGCGAGCAGGCCAGCTTCGTGCTGATGGGGGAGGACGACAGCCTCTTCCTGCTGGCCTCCGACGCCGGCTACGGCTTCGTCTGCCGCTATGGCGACATGGTCAGCCGCAACAAGAACGGCAAGGCCCTGCTCTCGGTGCCGGAGGGCGGCCGGGTGCTCAAGCCCGCCGCCATCGGCAGCCTGGACAGCGACCTGTGCATGGCCATCACCAACGAGGGGCGCATGCTGCTGTTCCCGCTGAAAGACCTGCCGCTGCTGGCCAAGGGCAAGGGCAACAAGCTGATCGGCATCCCTTCCGCCAAGGTGCAGGCCCGGGAGGATTTCATCAAGCAACTGGTGGTGGTGCCGCAAGGCGCCAGCGTCACCCTGCACGCCGGCAAGCGCAAGCTGACCCTCAAGCCCGCCGATCTCGAGCACTACCAGGGCGAGCGCGGCCGCCGCGGCGCCCTGCTGCCCAGGGGCCTGCAACGGGTGGACGGCATCGAGCTGGAAGCCTGACTTAAGCCCGAAGCTTGAGGCTGGAAGCGGGAGGCTTATGTTGCCCCCGCTTCATGCTTCAGGAACTGACACTCGCCGTTTCAGCCTGCTGCGAACATTCACTGGATGTTCGGTCAGGCTGAAATACCTCGTCAAGGCGAGGCAAGCTCGCCCCTGTGACGGTCGGCTGAGCCGCTCCCTTTGTCCGCCTGTTCTGGCATCAGCGTTGCCTGTTTAAGTCAGTCTGAAGGCCCGAGCAATCGGGCCTTGTTGTTTCAGGAGGAGTAGCGTCCGTCCTGCAGGCGGCGCAGGTGCCAGGGGTTGTCGTCCTGCAGCGCCTCGGGCAGCAGGGCGGGCGGGCAGTCCTGGTAGCAGACCGGGCGCAGGAAGCGCTGTATCGCCGCCGAGCCGACCGAGGTGGTGCGGCCGTCGGAGGTGGCCGGCCAGGGGCCGCCGTGCACCATGGCGTGGCACACCTCGACCCCGGTGGGAAAACCATTGAACAGCACCCGACCGGCCTTGCGCTCCAGCCGCGGCAGCAGCCGCCGGGCCAGGGCGCCGTCCCGGTCGTCCATCTGTACCGTGGCGGTGAGCTGTCCTTCCAGCGCATCGAGCACCGCCACCAGCTCGGTTTCGTCCCGGCAGCTCACCAGCAGGGCGCTGGCGCCGAACACCTCCTGTTGCAGTTGCTTATCCGCCAGGAAGTGCGTGGCGCTGGTGCGGAACAGCCGTGGCCGGCAGCCGTGGGGGCCCCGGGCGGCCAGGCCGGTGGCCAGGGTGTCGACCCCTTCGGCCCGGGCCAGGGCCGCTACACCCTCCTCGTAGGCCTGGTGGATGCCGGGGGTCAGCATGGTCTGGGGCTCGGCCCGGGCCAGCGCCTCGGCGGCCAGCCCGGCGAAGCGCTCCAG
This sequence comes from Zobellella sp. An-6, assembly GCF_052487945.1. NCBI lineage: Bacteria > Pseudomonadati > Pseudomonadota > Gammaproteobacteria > Aeromonadales > Aeromonadaceae > Zobellella > Zobellella sp. An-6. The sequence goes on from NZ_CP199259.1 coordinate 724,941, forward strand.
CGCCGGGCCTTCCAGGCCCAGCAGCAGGCCGGGGTTGGTGCAGAACTGGCCGGCGCCGAGCTGAAGCGAGCCGGCAAAGCCCGCGGCCAGGGCCTCGGGGCGGGCGGCCAGGGCGGCGGGCAGCAGCAGCACCGGGTTGATGCTGCTCATCTCCGCATAGACGGGGATGGGCTCGGGCCTGGCCTGGGCGGTGGCGAGCAGCGCCTGGCCGCCCTGGCGGGAGCCGGTGAAGCCCACCGCCTTGATGCGCGGACTCGCCACCAACGCCTGGCCGACACTGTTGCCGCTGCCGTAGAGCAGGGAGAATACCCCTGCCGGCATGCCGCTCTCCCGGGCCGCCGCCGCCACCGCCCGGCCCACCAACTCGGAGGTGCCCGGGTGGGCCGAGTGGGCCTTGACCACCACCGGACAGCCGGCGGCCAGGGCCGAGGCGGTGTCGCCGCCGGCCACCGAAAACGCCAGCGGGAAGTTGCTGGCGCCGAACACCGCCACCGGTCCCAGGGGAAGGTGCTGCAACCGCAGATCGGCGCGGGACAGGGGCGAACGCTGCGGCTGGGCGGGGTCGATGCGGATTCCCAGCCAGTCGCCGGCGCGCACCACCTCGGCGAACAGCCGCAACTGGCCGATGGTGCGGCCCCGCTCCCCTTCGAGCCGGGCCCTGGGCAGGCCGGTCTCCAGCATGGCACGGTCGATAAGGGCATCGCCCAACGCCAGTATCTGTGCGGCGATGGCCTCCAGAAAGGCGGCGCGGGCCGCCGGGGGGCGGTGGCGGTAGGGCTCGAAGGCGGCCTCGGCCAGGGCGCAGGCCTCGGCCACCTGGGCCGGGCTGGCGCCGGCATAGCCGGGTGAAAGCCGTTCATTGGTGGCCGGGTTGATGCCGTGAATGGGCTCGCCCTCGCCGGCCACCGGGTGGCCGGCCAGCAGCAGTTGTGCGGTCAGGGTCATGTCTGTTCCTCAGTTCCAGTGGTGGACGGTGGCGAGCGGCGCTTCCCGCTGCCAGGCCAGGGGGTTGCGCAGCGGGCGGCCGAAGGCGGGCAACTGGATCTCGAACCGATCGCCGTCCCGGGTCTGGATGCCGTCGCCGAAGCTTAGGGTCGAGGTGCCGAAGAAGTGCACGTGCACGTCGCCGGGGCGGCGGAACTGGGCGTACTTGAAGTGGTGGTGCTCCAGGTTGGCGAAGCTGTGGGCCATGTTCTCCTCGCCGGTGACGAAGGGCTTCTGCCACAACAGCTCGCCGTCGCGCAGGATCCGGCTCTCGCCCTCGAGCCGGGCGGGCAGCGGATCCAGCAGCAGCTCGGGACCGAAGCTGCAGGCGCGCAGCTTGGAGTGGGCCAGCCACAGGTAGTTGGCCTTTTCGGTGACGTGATCGGAGAACTCGTTGCCCACCGCGTAGCCCAGGCGCCAGGGCCGGCCCTGCTCGTCGATAAGGTAGAGCCCCACCAGCTCCGGCTCTTCTCCCGCGTCCCGGGCGAAGGCGGGCACCGGCAGCGGCGCCTCCGGATGTACCAGGATGCCGCCGTCGCCCTTGTAGAACCACTCGGGCTGGGCCCCTTCGGTGCCGGCGGCGGGCTTGCCGCCGTCCAGCCCCAGCTTGAACATCTTCATCGAGTCGGTGAGCGGCTCCTCCCCGGCCGCCAGCCTGGCGTGCATGGCGGCGCGGGTGTCGGCGCTGCCCAGGTGGGTCAGGCCGGTGCCGGTAACCAGGCAGTGGGCCGGATCCGGGTGGCAGAGGGGCACCCGCAGCCGGCCTTCGCGCACCAGCTGCTCGTAGTCGAGACGGGTGTCGCCGGCGCGCAGCAGGGCTTCCTCCGCCAGGGAACGGCCATGGGCCAGGGCGTCCCGGGCCAGCTGGTAGGTGCCGCCGCCCAGCTCGATCAGGCGGATGTGTTGCTCGTCTTCCACCAGGCCGACGGCCAGCCGGCCCTGGTGCTCAAATTGGATCAAACGCATGGCCTTCACTCCACGATGTTGAACTGGTCGAGGTAACGCTGGGACAGGCTGAGTCCCAGGCCGGGCTTGTGCTCGTCGAGGTCGATAAAGCCGTTTTCCGGCGTGGGGTCGCCCTCGAAGATGTAGTAGAACAGCTCGTTGCCCACCTCGACCTCGTGCACCGGGAAGTATTCGGACATGGGCGAGGCCAGGGTGGACATGGTCAGGTGGTAGTTGTGCATCTGGCCGGCGTGGGGGATCACCGGCACCCCATACACTTCCGCCAGGGCGTTGATCTTGTGCGCCGCCGTGATGCCACCGACCCGGTTGGTGTCGTACTGGATCACCGACACCGCCCGCTTGTCGAGCAACTGGCGGAAGCCGTGGCTGGTGAACTCGTGCTCGCCGCCTGAGATGGGAATGGAGGTCAGCCGGTTCAGCTCGGCGTAGCCGTCGATGTCGTCGGCGAGTACCGGCTCTTCCAGCCAGCGCGGCTCGAACCGCTCCAGCTTCGGCAGCATGCGTTTGGCGTACTCCAGGTTCCAGCCCATGTAGCACTCCAGCATCAGGTCCACATCCGGCCCTATCACCTCGCGTACCGCCGCCACGCTGTCCAGGTTCTTGCGCATGCCCTCGGGGCCGTCCTTGGGGCCGTAGCCGAAGCGCATTTTCATGGACGTGAAGCCCTGGTCCAGGTAGCGCTGGGCCTCGGCCTGCATTTCGCCGAGGTCGGTGCGGTAGAGCTTGGAGGCGTAGCAGGGGATCTTCTCCTTGGTGCGGCCGCCCAGCAGCTTGAACACCGGCCGGCCGGTGGCCTTGCCCATCAGATCCCAGAGCGCGATGTCGATGGCGGAAATGGCGGCCATGGCCACGCCCTTGCGACCCCAGGCGTGGGTGGAGCGGTACATGCGCTGCCACAGGTATTCGTAGTCGAAGGGGTCGTGGCCCAGCACCAGGGGGGTCAGGTACTGGTCGATGATCGTCTTGGCGATGCGCGGCGCCAGGGCCACGTTGCCGATGCCCACCAGGCCGTCGTCGGTCTCCACTTCCACCACCGTCCAGCCGTGGAAGCGGAAGGTGCCCATGGAGTCGCCCTTGTCCCACAGCAGATCCATGGCGTTGGAGCAGAAGTGGGGCTGGGGCGGCACGGTGTGGCCTTTCCATTCGAATACCCGGGCGCGTACATTGGTGATTTTCATATAGTTAATTCCTTATAAAACAATTGCTTGAATATTTTTTGCGAATTTGTTCGGGCAAGTCTTGCCCGTACGGGTCCGTTCCCGGGCCCGCGCCGTCTCTTTGTTAGCCGTGCTGTGCCTTAGCCGGTGGCGGCCAGGGTCCGTTGCCGCCTGGCCAGCCCCATGCGGCAGGCGATGTCGAAGGCGTTGCGGGTCGGCCCCACCCGGGCCTTGCCCTGGCCGGCGATGTCGAAGGCGGTGCCGTGGGCCGGGGTGGTGATGGGGATGGGCAGGCCGCCCTGCACCGTCACCCCCTGGGAAAAGCCGAGCAGCTTGATGGCGATCTGGCCCTGGTCGTGGTACATGGTGACCACGGCGTCGAAGTCGCCGTCCCGGGCGCGGATGAACAGGGTGTCCGCCGGGTAGGGGCCGCTCACCGGGTAGCCCTCGGCCTGGCACTGGGCCACCGCCGGGGCGATGACGTCGATCTCCTCCCGGCCGCAGGTGCCGCCTTCGCCGGCATGGGGGTTGAAGGCGGCCACCGCCACCCGGGGCGATTCGAAGCCGGCGAGGAGCAGGGCTTCATGGATCAACTTGCTGGCCGCGACGATGCGTTCCCTGGTCACATACCGTGCCGCGTCCTTCAGCGGCACATGGGAGGAGATGCGCGAGGTCCACAGGTGCCCCAGGGTGTTGAACTCGCAGAAGTAGCCCTCCACCCCCAGGTATTCCGCGAAGAAGTGCAGCTCGTCCTCGTGCTGGAGCCCGCCCAGCTTCATGGCGTGCTTGTTGAGCGGCGCGAAGCAGATGGCGTCCACCTCGCCGGCCTGGGCGGCGTCCAGGCACAGCCGCAGTATCTCCAGGGTGGAGGCGCCGCAGGCCCCGCTCACCTCGGCGTAACGGGCCTGCGCCGGCGCCAGGGTGTCCACCTTCAGCAGCACCGGCCCCGGGTGCTGGTGGACCTCCTCGACGCGGGCCACCACCGGCAGCCGGTGGTCGGTGCCGGCCAGTTGCTGGCCCTGCTGCCACTGCCATTCGTCGGCCACCAGCACGATGCGGGCCTGCTCGCCGACGCCGGGCTCGGCCAGCAGCCTGGCGATCAGTTCGGCGCCGATGCCGGCGGCATCGCCCAGGGTCAGGGCCACTACGGGTTTCAGTTCAGTCATGTTCAGGCTCCGTACATGTATTCGACCAGGCCCATGGGGATAAAGGGCACATAGGTCACCAGCATCAGGATGAGGAAGAGCACCAGGATCATCGGCAGGTTGACCCGGGTCACGTCCCACATGTCCGCCTTGGCGATGGAGCAGGAGGTGGCCAGCACCGAGGCGACCGGCGGGGTCTGCTGGCCGATGGCCAGGTTGAGGGTGACGATGATGCCGAAGTGGATGGGGTCGATGCCGATCTGCTGCACCAGCGGCATCACGATGGGCACCACCAGTATGATGGCGGCGGCCCCGTGCAGGAACATGCCGAGCAGCAGCAGCAGCATGTTGAGCAGGGCCAGGACCAGCACCGGCTCGGAGGTGATGGCCAGGATCTGGCGGGCCAGCTGCTGCGGCAGCTGCATCTCGGTGAGGAAGAGGCCGAGGATGGCGGAGGTGGCCACCAGCAGCATCACCACCGAGGTCTGCACCACGCCGTCGAGTACCGCCCGGTACAGCAGTTGCAGGTTGAACTCCCGGTAGATGCAGCCGCCGATGACGATGGCCGCCAGCACGGCGATGCCCGCGCCCTCGGTGGCGGTGACGAAGCCGCCGAAGATGCCGCCGAGGATGATCACCGGCAGCAGCAGCGCCCAGAAGGCTTCCCTGAAGGCCTTGCCCAGCCGGCTCAGGGAGAAGGCCTCTTCCCGGGGCAGGTCGTACTTCACCGCGTAGTAGTAGCAGAAGCCGGCCAGCATGGCGGCGCCGAGCAGGCCCGGTACCACGCCGGCCACGAACAGCTTGATCACCGAGGTGTTGGAGATGGCGCCGTAGAGGATCATCGGGATCGAGGGCGGTATGATGATCGCCAGCGAGGCGGAAGACGAGGTGATGGCGGCGGCGAAGTTCTTGTTGTACTTGCGCTTCTTCATCTCGGGGATAAGGATGGAACCGGTCGCGGCCACGTCCGCCACCGCCGAGCCGGAGATCTCGGCGAAGAACAGGGACACCCCCACGTTGACCATGGCCAGGCCGCCGCGCACGAAGCCGACCACGGCACTGACCAGGTTGATCAACCGCTTGGACAGGCCCGAGGTGTTCATCAGGGCGCCGGCGAAGATGAACAGCGGAATGGCGATCAGCGGAAAGCTGGTGGCGCCGTTGAACAGGGTGAGGGGGGCGTTGACCAGGGCGTCCCAGCCCATGGTGAACCAGACGCCGACCACCGCCACCACGCCGATGGCCACGGCGATGGGCACGTTGATCAGCACCAGGGCGAACAACGCCAGTATCACAATCAGCAACATCATGACTTGCTCTCCTTCAGATCTTGCTCGGCCTGGCGAATGGCTTCGTCGATGGCTTCGTGTTCGGGGTCGATGCCGCTGCGCATCTTCTGCCAGGCGGCGGGCAGGCTGACCAGCTCGCACAGGATGAAGAGGACGGCGCTGACCGGAATGACCGACTGGGTAAAGTCCATGCCGACGCCGGGCAGGGACACCAGGCTGTCCCAGGCCAGGACCTCCAGTACCTGGTAGCCGAACCAGCCCATGATGGCGAAAAAGCCGATCACGATGACTTCGCTCAGCACGAACAGCAGGCTGCGCAGCGCCAGGGGGGCGGCGGTGACCAGGCCGGGAAAGCCCATGTGCGCCCGCTTGAGCGCGGCCAGGCTGGCGCCGTAGAAGCTGAGCCAGGCCAGGCCGATGGAGGCCACCTCGTCATACCAGACGATGGAGCTGCCGACGGCGCGGAAGAACACCGCCGCCACCACTATGGTGGTCAGGGCCAGCAGCAGGCCGATGGTGAACACTTCCAGCCCCCGTTCGAGCCAGGTTTTCAGGGCACGGAGCAAGGAGGTCATGGCGGCGCCTTGGGGCTGATGGGGTGCCGCCGGGGCGGCACCTTGGGTCAGGGTTCGTGGCATGGTTTAGTTCCCCAGGGCGATGGCCTTGTCGACCAGTTGCTTGCCGTTGCCGACCTGTTCGGCGAAGCGGTCGTACACCGGCTGGCTGGCGGCCATGAAGGCGGCCTTGTCGGCGTGGTTCACCTGCATGCCGGCGGCGGCAAAGGCCTCGATCAAGTCCTTATCCATCCGCTCGCCTTCGTCCAGCGACCACTGCTGGGCTTCCCGGGCGGTCTCACGAATGGCGGCCTGCACCTCTGCCGGCAGCTTGTTCCAGCCGTCCATGCCCGCGATCAGCCAGATCGGGGAATAGACGTGGTCGGTCATCGACAGGTATTTCTGCACCTCGTTGAGCTTGGCGCCCTCGATGTTGGTGAGCGGGTTTTCCTGGCCGTCCACCACCCCGGTCTGCAGGCCGACAAAGACTTCGGAGAAGGCCATGGGCGTCGGGTTGGAGCCCCACTGGGTGAACATCATGGTGCGCCATTCGCTCTGGGGGGTACGGATCTTGAGGCCTTTCAGATCCTCAGGGGTGGTGATGGGTCTGTCGTTGTTGGTGATCTGGCGAAAGCCGTTCTCCCAGGTGGACAGCACCTTGAGGCCGCGGGCCTCGGCAGAGGCGGCCAGCTCGGTCATCACTATCTGCTCGTCGATCTTCAGCAGGTGCTCCCTGTCCTGTACCAGGAAGGGCAGATCGAACAGCGCGAAATCGTCGGAGATGGACGACATGATGGAGGAGATGGCTGCCAGGTTCACGGTGCCCAGGCGCATCTTCTGTACCAGCTGGCGCTCGTCGCCGAGCTGGGCGCTGTCGTAGTACTCCACCTGGTGGGCGTCGCCGAGCCGTTCCTGCAGCTTGTCGGCGAACAGCTTGGCGGTTTGTCCCTGCAGGCTCTGCGGGCTGCCGCCGATGGCGAAGACGATTTTCTCGGCGTGGGCCTGGGGGGCGGTCAGCGCCAGGGTCAGGGCGGAGGCGGTAAGCAGTTTCTTAAACATGGCATGGTTCCTTGTGGTTCCTGCGGGGGCGGCCCGGCAGGGAGGCGTGTCCTACTCTCGTTCGCTTGAAAAGCTTAACTGGTATGCTGGTTGGTTTACCGTACCAGTTGGCGTTTAATTTAGTCAGCCGCGCGGTGAAGTGTCAAGCTGCTTTGTTAATCTTTTGTGTCGTGATGTTTTGATTTTGTTTGTGAAAATCTGTGATATCTTGCTATGGCCATTCTAGTGGTCTAATATTTAGTCCAGTTTGGCTGTTGGAGGCGCCCATGAGTACGGCACAGGAGACGGTGTTTGCCTTTGAGCAGACCCTGGAAAACAAGACCAAGAAAGACATTCTGGCGGAAAAGATCATCGAGATGATCGTTACCGGTCTGCTGCGCGACAACGACGTGTTGCCGAGTGAGCGGGAGCTGTCCCAGCTGTTCGGGGTGAGCCGGGAAACGGTGCGTGGCGCGCTGCGGCTGGTGGCGGCCTACGGCCTGATCTCGGTGTCCCACGGCAGCAAGACCCGGATCAATGCGGGAGAGGCTCAACTGGCGCGTTTCCACGACAGCTATTCCCATATGAGCCCGATTGGCGTCAACAATTACGATATCGACACCGTGTTCGAGAGCCGCAGCCTGATCGAGGCGGCCATCGCCCGCAAGGCGGCGGTGCGCATCGACCAGGCCGGGCTCGACAAGCTGCGCAGGATGCTGGACGCCCAGGCGGAGATGTTCGACAACCCGGTGCACTTCCAGCTGTCGGACAAGAGCTTCCACAAGCTGATCGCCGAATACGCGGGCAACGAGCTGCTGCTCAAGTATTCGGAGGAGCTGTATTCCTACGGGCTCAATATCCGCCGCAGCGTCATGCTGGAGCCGGGCGCCATCGCCCGCAGCTATGGCGAGCACTGCCAGATCGTCGAGGCCCTGGCCCGGGGGGACGAAGACGCCGCCGAGCAGGCCATGCTCGGCCACCTGACCAGCGTCTACAGCACCACCCGGGAGAAAATGCCGGGCTGAACAGGCCGGCCCGGGAGTGGGGGGATATTGCTTCCAGCTTCCAGCTTCCAGCTTCTAGCCTTCGGCTTGTACCTGCAGTTTTTCCACTATGGGGGCGTTGGCGGCGGGAAAGTCGTAGCGGTGCAGCTCAGGGATAGGCACCCAGCGGCTGGGCTGGCCTTCGCGGCCGTGGGCTTCGCCCTCGAAGGCGGTGACCTTGCGGATATCCAGGATCACCTGCTTGTCGCCGTAGTCGTGCTCGATGCGCATAAAGGGTTGGCAGCTCGCCACCCGGATGCCGATCTCCTCTTCCAGCTCCCGGGCAAGGGCCTGGGGCACGGTCTCGCCGGCTTCCACCTTGCCGCCGGGAAATTCCCACTTGAAGGCCTGGTGTTGGCTCTCGCCACGCCGACAGATAAAGATGTCGCCGGCGCCGTTCTCGATCACGCCCACCGCCACCAGCACGCTTTTCTTCAGGCCGGCCTCAGTATTCATTTTCATCGTCCTGCTCCGGCAGCCAGGCGGGATCGCCGGGAATGCGCTTTTCCTCGTCGGCCCATTCGCCGAGATCGATCAACTGGCAGCGCTTGCTGCAGAAGGGGCGGTAGGGGCTCTGTTCGCCCCATTCCACGGCGGTACCGCAGGTGGGACAGGGGACTGTGATGATGGTGCTCATTTGATGTTGGCCAGTTCGAAGTCGATATTGCCGATCTCGGTGTTGCCGACCGGCATAAAGCGGATGGTGAAGCGGTATTTGTTGCCGCTGACCACCGGATAGACGGCGAGCTCGGCCGGCAGGCGCAGGCGGATCATTTCGGTGAGCTCGGCGCTGTCCTGGAAGAAGCCGCTCATCGCCTGCTGGGCGCGATACTGGCCGGCTTCCCGCCACAGGGTCAGCAGCAGCTCCAGCCCTTGCTGCAGCAGTTGCAACTGGGCCAGCCAGCCGTCGATATCCTGCTGCTGGCGCGCCGCCGGCAGGTGCAGCCAGTAGTGCAGCTGGGGGACGTCGAAGGGGCAGAGGCCGCCGGGAATGGCGAAACGGCTGCGCACGGCGGCGAGCAGCTTGTCCTCCCGCAGCAGTTGGCCCAGGCGGGCCGCCCGGGGCAGTTGCTGGCTGAATTGCTCCAGCTGGCTCTCCAGTTGGGACAGGGCGGCGGCGTCCACCCCCGGCACCTGGGACCAGGCGGCCAGCTTGCCCCGTTGGGCTTCCAGATCCTTGGCCAGGTCGCTGCGGATATCGCAGCGTTCCAAGAGTTCCATGATATCCAGCAGCGCCTTGAACAGGGCGGTGGCCTGGCCGTTGGCCGAGAGCTCCCGGCACAGGCGGATTTGCTGCAAGAGTTCGTTCAGGCGCAGGTAATTGCGGCACTTCTCGTTGAGCGGAAATTCATAAACCAGTGATGACATAAGGCTTCGGCCTGCAGAGTGACGGCGATAATAACGGCAAGTTTACCCGCATCAGTCGCCAATAAACAAATCGAGCAGCCGGTTCAGGAAGCGGCGCCCCAGCGGGGTCACCCGCCAATGTTGTTCGTCTTCGATCAGCAATTCCAGCCGCATCGCCTCCGACAGCGGGGCGGCGAGCCGCTCCGGGGCAAGGCCGGTCAGCCGGCAGAATTCGTCCCTGGGAATGGGTTCGAACAGACGCAGCCGGTTCATGAAGTATTCCAGCGACAGATCCTGCGGCGCTATGGGCCAGTACTGATCCAGATAAGGGCGTCCCGGCTCCAGGTAGCCTTTGGGATGTTTGACCTTGACGGTGCGCACCAGCTTGCCCTCGAGCGGCAGGGTGATCTTGCCGTGGGCGCCGCAGCCGATGCCAAGGTAGTCGCCGAAGCGCCAGTAGTTGAGGTTGTGCCTGGCCTCATGGCCGGGCCTGGCATAGGCGGACACCTCGTACTGGCGGTAGCCCCGGGCCAGCAACAGGGCGTGGCCTTGCTCGTAGATATCGGCCAGCACCTCGTCTTCCGGCAGGGCCGGCGGGCGCGAGGCGAAGGGCGTATTGGGCTCTATGGTGAGCTGGTACCAGGACAGGTGCGGCGGCGCCAGCGAGAGCGCCTGCTCCAGATCCTGGAGGGCGTCTTCCAGACGCTGTTCGGGCAGGCCGTGCATCAGGTCCAGGTTGAAGGTCCTGAGTCCCACTCCGGCCGCTTCACGGGCGGCGAAGCGGGCCTGCTCCGGATCGTGGATGCGGCCCAGACGGGCGAGCTGGTCCGGCTGGAAGCTCTGCACGCCGATGGAGATGCGGTTGACACCGGCTTCCCGAAAGCCCCGGAAGCGACCGGCTTCTACCGTGCCCGGGTTGGCTTCCAGGGTGATTTCCATGTCCTCCTCGAAGGGGAGGAGCCGCCCTATGCCGGTCAGCAGCCGGGCGATGGCCTCGGGGCTGAGCAGGCTGGGGGTACCGCCGCCGATAAAGATGCTGTGCAGCCGCCGCCCCTGGGCCAGGTGCAGGTCCTGGCCCAGGTCGTCGAGCAGGGCGTCTACATAGGCCTGTTCGGGGATGGTGTCCTTCAGGGCGTGGGAGTTGAAGTCGCAGTAGGGGCACTTCTGCACGCACCAGGGAATGTGCACATAAAGGCTGAGCGGTGGCAGCTGCAGCATCAGGCTTCCTCTTGCAACTGGCTCAGCAGCTGGCGCAGGGCCTGGCCTCGGTGGCTCAGGCGGTTCTTTTCTTCCGGACTCAGTTCGGCGGCGGTCCTGCCGGCCTCGGGCAGCAGAAAGACGGGATCGTAGCCGAAGCCGCCGTCACCCCGGGGGGCCTCGGCGATGGCGCCGGTCCAGTGGCCGGTACAGATGAGGGGGGTGGGATCCTCGGCGTGGCGCAGGTAGACCAGCACGCACCAGAAGGTGGCTTTGCGAAGGCCGCTGGGCAGTCCTTCCAGATCGGCCAGCAGCCGTACCACATTTTGCTCGTCGGTGGCGGCGGGGCCGGCGAAGCGGGCGGAATAGACCCCGGGGCGGCCGTCGAGGGCGTCCACCGTCAGGCCGGAATCGTCGGCGATGGCGGGCAGGCCGGTTGTGCGTGCCGCGTGCCTGGCCTTGATGATGGCGTTTTCCACGAAGGTGGTGCCGGTTTCCTCGGCATCCATGACGCCGAATTCATTCTGGGGCACCACCCTCATGCCCAGACCACCGAGCAGGCTTTGCAGTTCGGCAACTTTCTTGGCGTTGCCGGAGGCCAGGACAATCTGTTTGCTCACCTATGTGTTCCTGTCAGGATACCGTGGGCGGCCATGATAACACGGGGACGGGAGTTCGATCCCGTGGCGGAGGCCTGCGGCGCAGGCCTCCCGAGGGTCAATCGGTATAGAAGGTATGGCGGAAGGAGAACTGGCCGCCCTGTTGCGCACCCTGAATATCGATGGTGAACAGGACATTGTCTTCGTTGCGGTAGGGATATTCGGCGATGTAGTAGATGGAGTCGCCTTCTCGCACCGTCTGGAAGTTCAGCTTGCGCACCGTGCCGAGCAGGGTCTTGCCTTCGCCGCTGAGGCTCACCTCCTGGGTGTTGCCGGCGGCGTCGGCCACCGCTATGTTGACCAGGCCATTGAAGCGGCTGCGCTCGATGTTGTAGCTGCGCGCCACTTCCGGCGTGAGAAAGGTGGAGGCGAAGGCGCTGTAATGCACCGTCCAGTTGCCGACCCGGGTTTCCGCACCGGAGAGCTGGGAGGCGAACATCAGTGCCAGGGCTGAGAGGATGACTTTGATCATGGCGGATCCTTATGGGCGAAGAACGTTATTGTTAGTTTAGGCCGGGTTGGCCAGGAGTTCCGCCAGTGCCGGCGGGATTTCCCGGGGGGATTCGACCATCAGCTTTTTGTGGCGGCTGGTCTCGCCGGAAAGCAGCACCACCCGGGACTTGGGCACCCGGCACTGTTTGGCCAGCCATCTCTGCAGGTAAGCATTGGCCTGGCCATCCACCGGCGGGGCCGTGATGGCCAGCCGGAGTTCGTCGCCATGCAGGCCGAGGAACTGATCCCGGCTGGCCTTGGGTTGCAGGTACAGGCTGAGATAGAGCCTGTCCTGCTCCAGCCGGACCGCCTGGGTCACAGTTGCCACCACAGCGGGCCAATCAGATCCCCCAGCAGCCAGTTCAGCGCCTGCAGGGCGATAAAGGCCACCAGTATCGACAGGTCCAGACCGCCCATGGGCGGTATGATGCGGCGCAGCGGGGCGAGCAGCGGCTCGGTCAGTTGGTGCAGCACGTATTCTATCTGGCTGCGGCCCTGGCTGACCCAGCTCATCAAGGCGCGAACGATCAGGATCCAGAACAGCATGACCCCGGCCTTCTTCAGCACTGTGATCAGTCCCACCAGCACCACTGTGCTCCAGTCGGCGTAGAGCAGGTTCATGGCCTTGAACAACATCAGCTTGGCGGTGGCCACCAGCACCGCCAGCACCACGGCGGCGAAATCGATGCCGAAGAAACCGGGCACGGCCCGGCGCAACGGGGTCAGTACCGGATTGGTGGCCTTGACCACGAACTGGCTGAATGGATTGTAGAAGTCCGCCCGTACCCACTGCAGCCAGATGCGCAACAGCACCACCATGAGGTAAAGATCGAAAAGGGTATTAATCAGGTAATAGGCTGTGTTCATTATTGTTCCTTAGAGCAGGGTTTCCAGTTCCCGGGCACGGGCCACGGCGGCGGCCATGGCCTCGGCCACCAACTGCTCCAATCCCTGCTCCTGGAAATGGCGAATGGCCGCGGCGGTGGTGCCGCCCTTGGAGGTAACCTGGGCACGGAGCTCGGCCAGGGACAGCCCGGGGTTGGCGGCGACCATCTGGGCGGCACCCAGGGCGGTCTGCTGCACCAGCAGACGGGCTTCATCGGCGGAAAAACCCTGTTTTTCGGCCTCCGCCGCCATGGCCTCCATAAAGAGGAAGAAATAGGCCGGGGCGCTGCCCGCGGCGGCGATCACCTGATTGATGCCGTCTTCCTCGGCCACCCACAGGATCTTGCCCACCGCCGCCATCATCTGGCTGCAGTAGTCCCGATCGGACTGGCTTACATGAGACCTGGCGTAGAGGCCGGTCATCCCCAGGCCCAGCAGGGAGGGGGTATTGGGCATGGTACGGATGAGGTTGTCATGCCCGCCGGCCATCTGCTCCAGCCGGGCCACGCAGAGACCGGCGGCAATGGAAATCAGCAGTTTGCCTTTGAAGTCGGCGCCCGCCTGCACCAGCTCCGCCAGCATGGCGGCCATCATCTGGGGTTTGACCGCCAGCACCAGGGCCTGGGCCCAGCCGGCGGCTTCCAGGTTGTCCTGAGTGGTGCGGATGCCGAATTCGGCAGCGAGGGCATCCAGCTTGGGACGGGAAGGGTTGGCGGCCAGGATCAGATCGGCCGGGTACCCCGACTTGATCAGTCCGGCGATCAGGCTGCGGGACATGTTGCCCGCGCCGATAAAGGCGAGTTTTCTGTGTTCCATCAATGATCACTCAAGGGTTGCGAGAGCCAAATATAGCCGTGCCAACCCTTACCAGGGTACTGCCACAGGCCACTGCGAGTTCCAAATCGTTGCTCATCCCCATCGACAGGGTGTCCAGTTGGGGGTGCTTTTCCGCCATTCTATCAAAGAGTTGCTTCAACTCTAGCAATTGTGCCCCGAGCTTTTCCCGATCTCCGGTCGCTTCGGGAATCGCCATCAAACCACGCAGGCGCAGACCCGGCAACTCAGTCACCTGCTCCGCCAGGGCCTCCACCTGCGCCGGGAGCAGGCCGGACTTGCTGGCTTCGCCGCTGACGTTCACCTGCAGGCAGATATTGAGAGGACGCATATGGACCGGGCGTTGATCGCTGAGCCGCTGGGCTATTTTGAGGCGGTCCACCGTCTGCACCCAGTCGAAATGCTCGGCTACCAGCCGGCTCTTGTTGGACTGCAGCGGGCCGATCAGGTGCCAGCAAATATCCGGACAGGTGGTTTTCAGCGCCTTTATTTTATCGACGGCTTCCTGCACATAATTTTCGCCAAACTGGCGTTGGCCGGCGGCGTAGGCGGCCTGCACATCGGCGGCGGGTTTGGTCTTGCTGACCGCCAACAGCTGGATATCGTGCTCTCGGCGGCCACAGGCGGTGGCGGCGGCGGTAATTCTGTCGTGAACCAGTTGCAGGTGCTGTACGATAGTATTCATATATATAACCAAGGGCGACAGGGATTTCTTATGGATATTACGGAATTATTGGCGTTTAGTGTAAAGCATAATGCCTCGGATCTGCACCTGTCGGCGGGAGTGCCGCCGCTGATCCGGGTGGACGGTGATGTCCGCAAGATCAACCTGCCGCTGTTGGAGCACCGTGATGTGCATCGTCTGGTGTACGACATCATGAACGATCGCCAGCGCAAGGAGCTGGAAGAAAACTTCGAAGTCGATTTTTCCTTCGAACTGCCGGGCCTGGCCCGTTTCCGGGTGAACGCCTACCATCAGTCCCGCGGCGCGGCGGCGGCCTTTCGCGTGATCCCGAGTGAGGTATGGAGTCTGGAGCAGTTGGGAGCGCCGGATAGCTTCCGACGCATCGCCGAATATCCCCGCGGCCTGGTGCTGGTCACCGGCCCCACCGGTTCGGGCAAATCCACCACCCTGGCGGCGATGATCGATCACATCAACGAGAGCTTCAACAAGCACATCCTCACCATAGAGGACCCCATCGAATTCGTGCACGGCAACAAAAAGTGCCTGGTCAACCAGCGGGAAGTGCACCGTGATACCCATTCCTTCAGCAACGCCCTGCGCTCGGCGCTGCGGGAAGATCCCGATGTCATCCTGGTCGGCGAGTTGCGGGATCTGGAGACCATTCGCCTGGCGCTCACCGCCGCCGAAACCGGCCACCTGGTGTTCGGCACCCTGCACACTTCCTCGGCGGCCAAGACCATAGACCGTATCATCGACGTTTTTCCCGGCGCCGAGAAGGACATGGTGCGCTCCATGCTGTCCGAGTCCCTGCGGGCGGTGATCTCCCAAAACCTGCTCAAGAAGGTGAGCGGTGGCCGCATCGCCGCCCATGAGATCATGTTGGGGACCCCGGCGATCCGCAACCTGATCCGGGAGGACAAGGTGGCCCAGATGTATTCGATGATCCAGACCGGCATGGCCCATGGCATGCAGACCATGGATCAGTGTCTCAAGCAGTTGGTCGGCCGCGGCATGGTGGCGCCGGTGGATGCCCGTGCCAAGGCGGTGGATCCCCAGAATATCTGATAACCGGAGGTGAACATGGAGCTGACTCCTTTTCTCGAGGCCATGCAGTCGCAACGAGCCTCGGACCTGTATATCTCGGCGGGCATAGCGCCCACCCTCAAGGTGCAGGGCCGGTTGTTGCCGCTGGGGACGGCGCCGTTGACCGAGGCCCAGGCCCTGGCGCTGGTGGAGTCCTGCATGAACGACGACTGGCGGCAGCGCTTTCATCGCCACAGGGAGGCCAACTTCGCCATCAGCGACGAACAGTCCGGCCGTTTCCGGGTGAGCGCCTTCTGGCAGCAGGAAAAGGCGGGCATGGTCATCCGGCGCATCGAAAGCCGCATCCCCACCTTCGAGGAGCTCTACCTGCCCGAGATACTGCGGGAGGTCGCCATGGCCAAGCGCGGCCTGGTGCTGTTCGTGGGCGGCACCGGCACCGGCAAGTCCACCACCCAGGCCGCCATGATAGGCCACCGCAACCGCCATGCGGACGGCCATATCCTCACCATAGAGGATCCGGTGGAATATCTGCATGCGCATGGGCGGTCGATCGTCACCCAGCGGGAGGTGGGCATCGATACCGAGTCCTTCGATGCCGCCCTGAAAAGCTCGCTGCGCCAGGCGCCGGACGTCATCCTGATCGGCGAGATCCGCTCCGAGGAGACCATGGGCTTCGCCCTGTCCTTCGCCGAGACCGGCCACCTGTGCATGGCCACCCTGCACGCCAACAACGCCAACCAGGCGCTGGACCGGATCATGCACCTGGTACCGGAAAGCAAGCACCGTCAACTGTTGTTCGATCTGTCGTTCAACCTCAGGGCGATAGTGGCCCAGCAACTGATCCCCACCCGGGACGGCTCGCACCGCAGGGGGGCTTTCGAGATACTGCTCAACAGTCCCCTGGTGGCGGACCTGATCCGCAAGGGCGAGGTGCACCGGTTGAAGGAGGTCATGGCCAAATCCCGGGAGCTCGGCATGCAGACCTTCGATCAGGCCTTGTTTGACCTCTATACCCAGCAGCATATAGGCTACACCGAAGCCCTGGCCTACGCCGACTCGCCCAACGATCTGCGGCTGATGATCAAGCTGCACGGCGGCGGCGGGCTGGATGCGGGCCTGCTCGACAATGTGACGATAGAATCTTAGAGGACCCTCATGCTGATAGTGGTTTCCCCCGCCAAGACCCTGGATTACGACACCCCGCCGGTACTTGCCGAGTACAGCCTGCCCGAGCTGCTGGATCATGCCGCCGAACTGATCACCAGAGCGCGCCGGCTGAGTCCGGCCGAGATCGGCAAGCTGATGAGTATCAGTGACAAGCTGGCCGGCCTGAACGCCGCCCGCTTCGCCGACTGGCAACCGGACTTCAGCCCGGCCAACGCCAAGCAGGCGATACTGGCGTTCAAGGGGGACGTCTATACCGGGCTGGACGCCGACACCCTGAGCGCGGACGATTTCGCCTTCGCCCAGCGCCACCTGCGCATGCTGTCCGGCCTTTACGGGGTGCTGCGGCCATTGGATCTGATGCAGCCCTACCGGCTGGAAATGGGCACCCGGCTCGACAACGGGCGGGGGCGGGATCTGTACCAGTTCTGGGGCGACATCATCACCGACAAGCTCAATCAGGCCCTGGCGGAGCAGGGTGATAACGTGCTGATCAACCTGGCATCCAGCGAATACTTCAAGGCGGTGAGACCGAAGAGGCTGGAGGGGCAGATCGTCACCCCGGTGTTCAAGGACCGCAAGAATGGCCAGTACAAGGTGATCAGCTTCTACGCCAAGAAGGCGAGGGGCATGATGGCCCGTTATATCATCGAGCACCGGCTGACCGAGGTCAGCCAGCTCACCGCCTTCAATTCCGCCGGCTATTACTTCGTGGAAGCCGAGTCCGGCCCGACCGAACTGGTGTTCAAGCGGGAAGAGCAATAAAAAATAAAAAAAGGCCGGAACCTTTTGTTCCGGCCACTTTCTTACTAGGTGTGTCTACTGAATTTTTTGATTTCTCTTCTCTTCATTTCTGTCATTTTCAACCGGCCCGATGGGCCGGTTTTTTTATCCGTCGTCCGCTGGAATCGCATCGCTGTGGCGCCGACCCGGGCGGGTTCGACGATCCCGGTCTGCCGGTGGCTGGCGTATCAGATCACGCCGATCCAGGATCCGCCTGCGTTGTCCCCGGCGCCGCTCGCGGCCGATAAAGGGAGTGCTCATGGCCATGCCTCCTTGGTTTCCTTTCAGCATAGCCAAGGCGGGATTACTGCCCGGCTTTTTTCTCTCTGGCCCACTTGGGCTTGCCCTTGGCCTTCTGGTCGCGCAGCCGCACCTTCTTCTTCGGCTCCGCCTGCTTGCCCTTGGCGTCCGTTTCCTTCTTCTTGCGCGGCGTGACGGCCGCCTCCTTGTGCTTGGGACGCAGCGCGTCGATGACCCGGCGCTTTAGCTTCTGGTCGGTGTAGCGCTCCACCTTGACCACCATCGGCATGTCGTGGGCTTCCACCAGGCTGATGGCGGTGCCCTTGCGGCCGGCCCGGCCGGTGCGGCCGATGCGGTGCACGTAGACGTCGGCGGTGCGCGGCATGTCAAAGTTGATCACGTGGCTGACCTCGGGCAGGTCGATACCCCGGGCCGCCACGTCGGTGGCCACCAGGATGTTGACCTTGCCGTTGCGAAAGCGGCGCAGCGCTTCGAAGCGTTTGTCCTGATCCATTTCGCCACGCAGCCAGGCGTTGTCCAGCCCTTCCTGCTGCAGCCGGCTGGCCAGCTCCATCAACCGCTCCCGGGTCTTGACGAAGACGATGCTGCGGCTCGCGTCCGGCTGGCGCAGCAGGTGAACCAGCAGGGCGAACTTGTGCTCGGCGTTGTCCGCCAGGTGCAGCCACTGGTTGATCTTCTTGCGTTCGCTGCGCGGCGGCTCGGCGGACAGCGCTACCGGCTCCTTGAGGATGTCGGCGGCGAACTTCATCAGGCCGCGGCCTTCCAGGGTGGCGGAAAACAGCATGGTCTGGCGGCGCCAGCGGGCCTCGGCGGCGATGCGGTCCACGTCATTGATGAAGCCCATGTCCAGCATGCGATCCGCCTCGTCCAGGATCAGGATCTCGATATCCCGGCTGTCGAAGGACTCTTCTTCTATGTATTGCAGCAGCCGGCCCGGCGTGGCCACCACTATGTCGGTGGTCTTGGTCAGGGCGGGCAGGTGCTTTTCGCTGTCCACCCCGCCGGTGATGGTTTCTACCCGCAGACCGGTATCCTTGAGCAGGGCCTTGGCGTCATCGGCGATCTGTTTGGCCAGCTCGCGGGTGGGGGTGAGGATCAGGGCCCGGGCCGGGCCGGCCTGGCGACGGGGAAAATCCAGCAGGTGCTGGCAGACCGGCAACAGGAAGGCGGCAGTCTTGCCGGTGCCGGTGGGGGCCGAGGCCATGATGTCCCGTCCGTTCATGGCTTCGGGGATGACCTGGCTCTGAATGGTGGTGGGTCTGGCATAGCCCATGCGTGCCAGGGCGCGGACCAGAATGGGATCCAGTTCCAGTTGCTCGAAGCTCATACTGCTCATGATCGATCTCGTCAGCCTAAAAGGCGGGTATTATAGGCGAACTCGGATAAAAAAACCTGTCAGGATAAGTCATGAGCAGCCGCGGTTTCACCTTCAAGCAATTTCATATCAATCACGACAGGTGCGCCATGAAAGTCGGCACCGACGGTATCCTGCTCGGAGCCTGGGCTCCGCTGGGACGGGCCCGCCGCATCCTGGACGTGGGCACCGGCTCCGGCCTGGTGGCACTGATGCTGGCCCAGCGCGGTGAGCCCGGAGTGACGATCACCGGGCTTGAGCTGGACCGGGACGCCGCCGCGCAGGCGGCGGAAAACGTGGCGGCCTCGCCCTGGCCGGAACGGGTCGGGATTGTCCATGGCGCCCTGCAGACGTTCGAGTCCACGCCCTTCGACCTGATCGTGTCCAACCCGCCCTATTTCGGCCATGGCCAGCGCTTCGACTGCCAGGCCCGGGCCAGTGCCCGCCATACCGGCAGCCTGAGCCTGGCCGAGCTGTTCGCCCATACCAAACGATTGCTCTGTGAAGATGGCGGATTATCCCTGGTTTTGCCGGTACAGGCGTTGGATGAGGCAATGCTGATGGCAGAGTCAAGTGGCTTTTATTTGACCGAAAGGCGGAATGTCGTCACTCGGGAAGGAAAAAGTCCAGGGCGTTTTTTATTGCACTTTTGCAGGATCAAACACTGCAGTTTTGTTAATGACATTGTCATTAATACTGACAATGGTGGGTATGGCGACATATACAAGAAGATGGTCTCGCCCTTCTATTTGAAGATGTAAATTTCGTCTTGAATATGATTTTCACATCATTATGCTACTCGCCAGCTCGACATGCGCCGGTTTTTAGTATTTTACAACTCTTTACTGGCAGCAGGTCGTATCGTCACCCTGTTTGGTTTCCATACGAAACCAGTACTGCGCGGACAGCCGCAATGAGGTTTGCTGTGAACAGATCCTTATCCACCTTCGATATCATGGGCTTGGGTTTTATGACCTTCGCCTTCTTTTTGGGGGCCGGGAACATCATCTTCCCGCCGCTGGCCGGCTTTCTCGCCGGTGAACACCTGGGCAGTGCCATGCTCGGCTTTCTGCTGACCGCCGTGGGCCTGCCGCTGGTGACCCTGATTGCCGCCGCCCTGGCTGGTGGCGGCCTGCCCACCATGGGCCGTTACCTGCCCGCCGCCGTGGTGACCATCATGGCCACCGCCATCTTCATCATCATAGGTCCGGCTTTTGCCGCCCCCCGTACCGGCCTGGTGGCCTACGAGATGGGCCTGAAGCCCTTCCTCGGTGAGCCCGGCCAGGCGACCCT
The DNA here is from genome assembly GCF_052487945.1 of Zobellella sp. An-6. Taxonomy (NCBI): domain Bacteria; kingdom Pseudomonadati; phylum Pseudomonadota; class Gammaproteobacteria; order Aeromonadales; family Aeromonadaceae; genus Zobellella; species Zobellella sp. An-6. Next base: position 745,115 of record NZ_CP199259.1, read on the forward strand.
GACCCTGTATACCATCGGGTTCTTCGCCCTGGTGCTGCTGCTTTCCCTCAACCAGGGCCGGTTGCTGGATGCGGTGGGCAAGATCCTGACCCCGATCCTGCTGCTGCTGCTGGTGGCGCTGGCGGTGGCGGTATTCGTCAGTCCCCAGGGCAGCCAGCCCGAGGTGGCCGAAGCCTACCTGCACCAGCCGTTCGTCAAGGGCTTTATCGAAGGCTATAACACCATGGATACCTTCGCCGCCCTGATGTTCGGCATGCTGATCCTGGACGTACTGCGCCAGAAGGGAGTGACCGATACTAGGGCCCAGTCTCGCTATCTGATGATAGCGGCGCTGATCGCCGCCGCCGGCCTGGGCTTCGTGTATGTGTCGCTGTTTATCCTGGGCGGCACCAGCCTGGGGGTGGTGGAGTCCGCCAGTAACGGCGGCGAGATCATCAGCGCCTATGTGATGGCTCTGTTCGGCACCCCTGGCCTGTGGATACTGGCCGGCATCGTCACCCTGGCCTGCCTGACCACCGCCGTGGGTCTGGTGTCTTCCTGCGCCGACTACTTCCACCGCCTTACCGGCAAGGGCAGCTACCGCGGTTGGGTGGTGATCAACGCCGCCGCCTGCATGCTGGTGGCCAACGTGGGCCTGAGCACCCTGATTGCCGTGTCGGTGCCGGTGCTGGTGGCCTGCTACCCGGTGGCGGTGGCCCTGGTGCTGGCCACTTACCTCAAGCCGATGATGAAGTCGCCGGTCTTCGCCTTCCGCCTGATCCTCGCCGTGGCCTTCGCCTTCGGCCTGATCGACGGTATGCAGGCCGCCGGCCTGAACATGAGCGCCTTTACCTTCCTGCCGATGTTCGAGATCGGCATGGCCTGGGTGCTGCCTACCCTCGGCGCCGTCCTGCTCGGCCTGGTGGGGGGCAAGGCCCGGGAAGAAGCCCTGGCCTGAGTGGCCAGGTGAAGACCCTCGTCCTCAAGGGGCGGCCATCGGCCGCCCCTTTTTGCATTTTACGGTGCAGGGCAAGGGCGACCGAAGCAAGAGAATGGGCCTGGGTTGATCTGTATCAAGCACTCGGGAATAAAGGTGGTAATAATTATCATTGTTTTCATTGAAGCTGCGATTCCACCCACCCTGCGAGGACACCATGATGAAATCCCTTCCGCTGTCTTTATTCTCCGCCCTGTCCCTGCTGCTGGCGGCCCATGTGCAGGCCGATGCGCGGCCGGATCATTACAAGGGGGAGCCCGCCGAGACCCTGGAGCAGGCGGTGGCCAACTTCTCCGAGTACAACACCAGGCTGGCCGAACTGCTGACGGGAGAGCTGACGCCGGCGGCCCTGAACGAGGTGCACCAGCTCACCTATACCCTGGAAAACGCCCTGGCCAAAATCAATGAGGAAACCGCGGCCCTGGCACAGACCCTGGAGGAAGTGCATGTCGCCTCCGAGAGCAACCAGCCGCTGGTGGTCAAGGACAGGGGCGAGGCCTATCTGGCAGTATCCCGCACCCTGGTCCCCTGAGCGGTGCCTGTTACTTCCCCATTCAGGCGGCATCAGGATTTGAAAGAGACAACAGGAACTGCCTCCGCCGACCGGCACACGCCAGGGGGCCGAAGGCCTTGCAGCGCCGCCAGCATCGCGAAGCGATGATACGGCGGTTTCCGCAACATCCGGCCTGTGCCGAGCGATACAGGTCCCGAAGCGTGTCGGCGGGTTCCCGCTTTAGTGGAAAAACCTGGGGTGGGTTAGCGGGAGCTTACTTTACTTCAGCAGCAGCTCACAAGGCCGCTATTTCTTCCACTATCTGGGCCACCCAGGCCTGGATGCGGGCGTCGGTGTCGTCGTACTGGTTGGCCTCGTCCAGCGACAGGCCGACAAAATAGCGGCCGTCGTCGGTGAGCGCCTTGGAGGCCTCGAACTCGTAGCCCTGGTTGGGCCAGTAGCCCACCAGGGTGGCGCCGCGGGCGGCCACCTTGTCGTGCAGCAGGCCGAGGGCGTCCTGGAACCATTCGCCGTAGCCGAGCTGATCGCCCATGCCGAACAGGGCCACCACCCGGCCTTCCAGCTCCAGCTGGTCCACCTCGTCCCAGTGGGACTCCCAGTCTTCCTGCAGTTCGCCGAAATCCCAGGTGGAGATGCCGAAGATCAGTATGGGGTAGTCTTCGGCGCGCTTGAGCGGCACATCCTTGATATTATGCAGATCGACCAGCTCGGCGCCGAGCTGGTCGCGGATTTTCTCGGCGGCCATCTCGGTGTAGCAGGTGGTGGAGCCGTAAAAGAGACCGATATTCATGGGGTTCCGTCATCTCAACTGACAATGGCCCTATCATAACAGAAGCCCGCGCGCAGGGCAGAGCCCGGAGTAACCATGAGCCATCCCCTGGTGGAACAATTCGTCGATGCCCTCTGGCTGGAGAAGGGGCTCTCCGACAACACCCTGGCCTCCTACCGCAGCGATCTGACCCACTTCGCCGCCTGGCTGGACGGCGAGGGGGGCAGCCTGCTGGCGGTGGACGGCCTCACCCTGCAGCAGTACCTGGCGCACCGGCTGGATCTGGGTTTCAAGGCCAGCAGCACGGCGCGCATGCTGAGCGTGCTGCGCCGCTTCTTCCAGTACCTGCACCGGGAGCAGTTGCGCGCCGACGATCCCAGCGTGCTGATCGCCGGCCCCAAGCTGCCCAAACGGCTGCCCAAGGATCTGAGCGAGCAGCAGGTGTCCAATCTGCTGCAGGCGCCGGCGGTGGGCGACCCCCTGGAGCTGCGCGACAAGGCCATGCTGGAGCTGCTCTATGCCACCGGCTTGCGGGTGAGCGAGCTGGTGAGCCTGTCGATGGAAAGCGTCAGCCTGCGCCAGGGCCTGGTACGGGTGACCGGCAAGGGCAACAAGGAGCGGCTGGTGCCCATGGGCGAGGAGGCGCTGTACTGGCTGACCACCTATCTCAAGGAGGCGCGGCCTGTGCTGCTGGGCGAGCAGCCGTCGGACGTGGTGTTCCCCTCGCGCCGGGCCCGGCAGATGACCCGCCAGACCTTCTGGCACCGGATCAAGCATTATGCCCTGCGCGCCGGCATCACCATGGAGCTGTCGCCCCACACCCTGCGCCACGCCTTCGCCACCCACCTGCTCAACCACGGCGCCGATCTGCGGGTGGTGCAGCTGTTGCTGGGCCACTCGGACCTGTCCACCACCCAGATCTACACCCACGTGGCCACCCACCGGCTCAGCGCCCTGCATGAACAACACCATCCCAGGGGATAACCGCCTGCGGCGGAGCTGGAAGCCGTAAGCGATAAGCTGGAAGCCGTTCAGGCGTGATTTATTGATGCAGCGTTATGCCTGCAAATTTTGTTCGAGTGCGGACGTCGCCTAATCGTCAGGCACAATTCGGGATCGACATTCCACTCCTCTTATAGCTTCAAGCTTATCGCTTCCGGCTCTGTCTACGGCGGGGCGTTGCAAATTCCCCCAGGCGCGGTTAGTGTGGTCGGCCCGTTTAAAAACAAGTTTTGCCCATGTCCGTCCGTTCCCGATTGCCCATCCGCCGGCGTGAAGTCGCGCTCCATCAGTTGCCCGCCGAACTCTCTCCCATACTGCAGCGGCTCTATGCCAGCCGTGGCGTGGTGCGGCCCGAGCAGCTCAACCTGCAGGCCGGAGCCCTGCTCAAGCCCGGCTTCAAGGGCATGGCCGAATCGGTGCGGCTGCTGGAGCAGGCCCTGGGGCAGCAGCGCAGCATACTGATAGTGGGCGATTTCGACTGCGACGGCGCTACCAGCTCGGCGCTGATGGTGCACGGCCTGAGGGCCATGGGCGCGCGGCGGGTCGGCTACCTGGTGCCCAACCGCTTCGACTACGGCTACGGCCTGAGTCCCCAGGTGGTGGACGAGGCGGCGGCCCTGGGCGCCGAGCTGCTGATCACCGTGGACAACGGCATTTCCAGCATCCAGGGAGTGGCGGCGGCCAGGGCGGCGGGCATGCAGGTCATCGTCACCGATCACCACCTGCCCGGCGAGGAGATTCCCGCGGCGGACGCCATCGTCAACCCCAACCAGCACGGTTGCGATTTTCCCTCCAAAAACCTGGCCGGGGTAGGGGTGGCTTTCTACCTGCTGCTGGCGCTGCGGTCGGCGCTGAGCGAACAGGGCTGGTTCGAGCAACAGGGGATCAGGGCGCCCAACATGGCGGACTACCTGGATCTGGTGGCGCTCGGCACGGTGGCGGACGTGGTGGCGCTGGACGGCAACAACCGGGTGCTGGTGCACCAGGGCCTGCAGCGCATGCGTGCCGGCCGGCTCCGGCCCGGCATCCAGGCGTTGATCGACATTTCCGGGCGCAACCAGGCGCGGCTGGCGGCCTCGGATCTGGGCTTCGCCCTCGGCCCCCGGCTCAACGCCGTGGGCCGACTCGACGACATGTCGATGGGGGTGGCCTGCCTGCTCAGCGACAACCTGGACGAGGCCCGCAAACTGGCGGCGCTGATGGACGAACTCAACCGGGAGCGCAAGGCCATCGAGGCCAGCATGCAGCAGGAGGCGCTGGCCAGCCTGGCCCGGGTGCGCCTCGGCGACGGCGAGTTGCCCGCGGGCCTGGTACTGCATCAGGACGACTGGCACCAGGGGGTGGTGGGGCTGGTGGCCTCGCGCATCAAGGAACGCTACTTCCGCCCGGTGATCGCCTTCGCCGAGGCGGGAGAGGACGAGCTCAAGGGCTCGGGCCGCTCCATTCCCGGGGTACACCTGCGGGATCTGCTGGAGGCCATCAACAGCCGCCACCCGGGCCTCATCACCAAGTTCGGCGGCCATGCCATGGCGGCGGGGCTGTCGCTGACCAAGGCGGCGCTGGCCCCGTTCAAGGACGCCTTCGAGCGGATGGTGGATGAGTGGGTCAGCCCCGAGCTGCTGACCGGGGAAATCCTGAGCGACGGCGAGCTGGCGGCCCATGAGCTGACCCTGGAGCTGGCCGAGCAGTTGCGCTTTGCCGGCCCCTGGGGCCAGGCCTTTCCCGAGCCCCTGTTCGACGGCGAGTTCCGCATCATCCAGCAGCGGCTGGTGGGGGAGAAGCACCTCAAGCTGGTGCTGAGCCCGGACGAGGGGCGCACCGTTTTCGACGCCATCGCCTTCAACGTGGATCTGGGAGTCTGGCCCAACGCCGCCATCCAGCAGGTGGAGCTGGTCTACAAGTTGGACGTGAACGAATGGAAGGGGCGGCGCCAGCTGCAACTGCTGGTGGAGCAGTTGGCTCCGTTGTAGGGCCGACACCGTTATATCAGAAAGGGATTTTTATGGAGCTTTTTGGCCGATCTCTTCGGTCATGACAACGTCCATCGTCTGTTTTTCCAGCGCTCTTCTTTAATGACTGCTGGTTAGCCTTGGTCATCTCCACGAAGGCGGAGATCCATGAAGGACTGCACTGGACTTCCGCCTTCGCGGGAGCGACTACAGAGAACGACGAAGCTTTGTCAGCAGTCTGAAAGGGCCCATTCGGGCCCTTTTGCATGATTCCGTAAATACCGGTGACGATTCAGAGGGTAAAGGCGCTGACCAGGCCGTTCAGCTCGCCCGCCTGGTTGTGCAGCTCCTTCGACTGCTGCAGGGACTGGGTCGCATCCTCGGCCAGCTCGTCGGCCACGTCCTTGATGGCGGTGGTGTTCTGGGTGATCTCCCCGGTCACCTGGCTCTGCTCTTCCGCCGCCGTGGCGATCTGGCTGGCCATGTCCGAAATCAGCCCCACGGCGGCGGTGATCTCCGCCAGTGCCCGGGCGGCGTCCTGGGCATCCGCCACGCTCAGATCCGCCAGGTGGCGGCTGCTGTCCATCAGCTTCACCGCTTCGCTGGTGGCCTGCTGCAGGGTGCTGATGGTGTCCTGGATTTCCTCGGTGGAGGCGTGGGTCCGCTGGGACAATACCCGCACCTCGTCCGCCACCACCGCGAAGCCGCGGCCCTGCTCGCCGGCCCGGGCCGCTTCGATGGCGGCGTTGAGCGCCAGCAGGTTGGTCTGTTCGGCGATGCCCTGGATGGTGGCCAGCACGCTGGAAATGTCCTTGGCGTGCTGATCCAGGCGCACTATCACCGACGATGCCTGCTCCATTTCCCGGGCCAGGGACTGGATGGAATCCCGGGTTTTGTGCACCAGCTGCTTGCCCTGCTCGGTGCTGACGGAGGATTGCTGGGCGGCGGTGGCGGTGTGCTCGGCGTTGTTGGCGATCTCCTGGGTGGCGGAGGCCATTTCGGTCACCGCCGTGGCCACCATGGCCACCTCCTGCTGCTGGCGGCCCAGCTCGGTCACCGTCTGGTTGGCGCGCACCGAGGCCTGCTCGGCGTTGGCTCCCAGGTGTCCGGCCTGGTGTCGGATCTGGCGGATCAGCTCCGCCTGGCTGCCGACGAAACGGTTGAAGTTGGCGGCCAACTGGCCCACTTCGTCCTGGCTGTTGAGGTGGATGCGCTGGGTGAGATCCCCCCGACCGTCGGCGATCTGGGCCAGGGCGCGGGAGACCCTGATCAGGGGAGCGAGCAGCACCTGCACCAGCAGGCCGATCAGCACCACGGCGGCGACGATGACCAGGGCGGTCAGGCCCAGCTGTTGCCACAGCAGGGTAGTGAGCGGCGCTTCCAGCGCCGCCCGATCGAGCACGAACAGCAGTTGCCAGTCGCTGCCCGGCACCGGCTGGGCATAAACCAACTTGCTTTCGCCGGCGAGGGTGACCGGGTGCAGGGTCTGGTCCTGTTGCCAGCGAGCCAGGTTGGTAGCGGACAGGTTCGGATCCAGGTTGCTGACCGGTTGCAGTACCCGGGCCTGATCCCGGTGGGCGATCAGGGTACCGTTGTTGTCGAGCATCATGGCGTAGCCCCGGGCGGGCAGGCGGATGGCATTGATGTCCTCGATCAGGCTGGTGATGGCCACATCGCCGCCGATCACCCCGGCCAGACGACCGTGGTGTTGCACCGGCTGGGCGAGGGTGACCACCAGCACCTTGTAGGCGGCGTCCAGATAGGGGGCGGTGACGATGTTTCCATTATCTCTCTGGGCCTGTTGATACCAGGGACGGCTGCGCGGGTCGTAACCGGTACGATCGATACCGGGGTCGCTGTCGTGCATGACGCCTTCGGCCGTGCCGTAAAAGCCGAGCTGGAAATCACCGGCCTCCTGTATCAGTTGCAGGGGCGAGAGGGGGCTGTCTCCCAGCTGCCTGGCGGCGGCCCCCAGCATGGCCTGGCGGCTGCCCAGCCAGTCGGCCACCTTCTCGGCTTCCTTCTGCGCCAGGCCGGACACCAGCGCCTCGCTGCCCCGGTAAAGTTGGGCCTTCATGTCCCGAAAGCCGAAGCCGCTGAGGATAAGGGCGGTGATAACAATGGCGGCGATAAAACTTAACAGAATCTTGTGCTTTAATTTAAGGTTGTTCACTTTTTTTGTTCTGGTTGGTGGCAGTGATTCATTATATCGACGGCAGCCCGGTAAAACTTAATCGAAACTAAATATTGATAGTGGCCCGGAATCTGGTCATGACCTGCTGCGTTCAGGGCCGGCTTTCGGTAGAATAAGCGCCCTGATTTTGGCGAGCCGCCAAACACACTCACTCAGCACAACAGAGAGTCAGTCGACCCATGTTTGAAGTAAACCCTGTGTACAACAAACTCAAGGAGCTGTCTGAACGGGCACAGCTCCTTAGGGGGTACCTTTGACTACGATGCCAAGAAAGAGCGTCTGGAAGAGGTAAACGCCGAGCTGGAACAGCCGGATGTGTGGAACCAGCCCGAGCGCGCCCAGGCACTGGGTAAGGAAAGGGCCGCCCTGGAAGGGGTGGTCGGCACCCTGGACGAGCTGGATCAGGGCATCGAGGATATCGGTGGCCTGGTCGAGCTGGCGGTGGAAGAAGAAGACGAAGACACCTTCGAGGAATCCAAGGCCGACCTGGAGGCGCTGGAGAAGAAACTGGCGGATCTGGAATTCCGCCGCATGTTCTCCGGCGAACAGGACGGATCCGACTGCTACCTGGATCTGCAGGCCGGCTCCGGCGGCACCGAGGCCCAGGACTGGTGCAACATGGTGCTGCGCATGTACCTGCGCTGGGGCGAGGCCCGCGGCTTCAAGACCGAGATCATCGAACTGTCCGAAGGGGAAGTGGCCGGCATCAAGTCCGCCACCGTCAAGTTTAGCGGCGAATACGCCTACGGCTGGCTGCGTACCGAATCCGGCGTGCACCGGCTGGTGCGCAAGTCGCCGTTCGACTCCGGCGGCCGGCGCCACACCTCCTTCTGCTCCGCCTTCGTGTACCCCGAGATCGATGAAGACATCGAAATCGAGATCAACCCGGCGGATCTGCGGGTCGACACCTACCGCGCCTCCGGCGCCGGCGGCCAGCACGTCAACAGAACCGACTCGGCGGTGCGCATCACCCACGAGCCCACCGGCATCGTGGTGCAGTGCCAGAACGACCGCTCCCAGCACAAGAACCGGGATCAGGCGATGAAGCAGCTGAAGGCCAAGCTGTACGAGCTGGAGCTGCAGAAGCAGAACGCCGAGAAGCAGGCACTGGAAGACAGCAAGTCCGACATCGGCTGGGGCAGCCAGATCCGCTCCTACGTGCTGGACGACGCCCGCATCAAGGACTTGCGCACCGGGGTCGAAACCCGCAACACCCAGTCGGTGCTGGACGGCGACCTGGACAAGTTTATCGAAGCCAGCCTCAAGTCCGGGCTTTAAGTAACCGTGCATTGGGCATAACGGCCGGATCCGCTAAGCAGACCCTTCGCGCCAGGGATGGCGCGGCGGAGCCCCAGGGGGCGAGCTTGCTCGCCGTGACGAGCGGTTTCGGCCTGACCGAACATCCAGTGAATGTTCGCAGCAGGCCGAAACCGCGAGTGTCATACCTTTTACGGCGTGTCTGCGTGCGGTTCCGGCCGGTGTGGCGTGATTGGGAACGGTTATTTAACTAACAAGATTCAAACAAGGCTTAATCATGACAGAGCAGCTACAAGACGAGAACAAACTCATTGCCGAGCGCCGTGCCAAGCTCGAGCAGATCCGCAAGGACTGCCCGGCCAACGCGCACCCCAACGACTTCCGCCGCGAGCACCTGGCCGGCGATCTGCAGGCCGAATTCGGCGAGCACGACAAGGACGCCCTCGAAGCCCTGGGCAAGGTGGTGTCCGTGGCCGGCCGCATCATGGCCAAGCGCGGCCCCTTCCTGGCCCTGCAGGACATGTCCGGCCGCATCCAGGCCTACGCCACCAAGGAAGCCCAGCAGATCATCAAGGATCAGTACGGCGGCCTGGACATCGGCGACATCATCGGGGTCAAGGGGGTGCTGCACAAGTCCGGCAAGGGCGATCTCTACGTCAACCTGGATGAATTCAAGCTGCTCACCAAGGCGCTGCGTCCCCTGCCCGAGAAGTTCCACGGCCTGTCGGATCAGGAAACCCGCTACCGCCAGCGCTACCTGGATCTGATCACCAACGAAGACTCCCGCCGCACCTTCCAGGTGCGCTCCCAGGTGATGGCGGCCATCCGCCAGTTCATGAACAGCCACGGCTTTATGGAAGTGGAAACCCCCATGATGCAGGTGATCCCCGGCGGCGCCTCGGCCCGCCCCTTCATCACCCACCACAATGCGCTGGATCTGGACATGTACCTGCGCATCGCCCCCGAGCTGTACCTCAAGCGGCTGGTGGTGGGCGGTTTCGAGAAGGTGTTCGAGATCAACCGCAACTTCCGCAACGAAGGCCTGTCGCCGCGCCACAACCCCGAGTTCACCATGATGGAGTTCTACTGGGCCTACGCCGACTACCGCGACCTGATGGACTTCACCGAAGAGATGCTGCGCACCGTGGCGACCCAGGTGCTGGGCACCGCCGAGGTGAAATACGGCGAGGAAGTGTTCGACTTCGGCAAGCCCTTCGCGCGCCTGAGCATGAAGGACGCCATCCTCAAGTACAACCCCGAGGTGACTCTGGAGCAGCTGGCTACCTATGACGGCGCCTGCGAAGTGGCCAAGGATCTCAAGATCAAGGTCGAGAAGTCCTGGGGCCTGGGCCGGGTGATCACCGAGATCTTCGAGGAGACCGCCGAGCACCGCCTGATCCAGCCGACCTTCATCACCGAGTATCCGGCGGAAGTGTCCCCGCTGGCGCGCCGCAACGACAACGATCCGAGCATCACCGATCGCTTCGAGTTCTTTATCGGCGGCCGCGAAATCGCCAACGGCTTCTCCGAGCTGAACGACGCCGAGGATCAGGCCCAGCGTTTCCGCGATCAGGTGGAGCAGAAGGAAGCGGGCGACGACGAAGCCATGTTCTACGACGAGGACTACGTCACCGCCCTGGAGCACGGCCTGCCGCCCACCGCCGGCCAGGGCATCGGCATCGACCGCCTGGTGATGCTGCTGACCGACTCCCACACCATCCGCGACGTTATCCTGTTCCCGACCCTGCGCCCACAGCGCTAAATTCAGGTTGTCTCCAGGATAGTTCAAAGCCGGTCATCGACCGGCTTTTTTGCTTTTAGAGCCGGTTTGAGGACTTTTGTCCTCCCCAACGTTTCATTGTCGCCTGTTGACTCGGGCGTTAGACAGCGCTGGAGCTTGGAAGAGGCAACAGGGATGGCCCCCACCGACCGTCACATGCCAGGGACGGCATGTGCCGAGCGCCACAGGGATGTGCTCGCAGCGTGTCGGTGGAGGTGGCCCTGTTGACTCTTTGCTGAGTGGTGACAGAGCAAGCTTTGCAAATGATCCTAAACAGTCATAACTGGTCTTCAAACCATGGGCGGGCTGGCGGCGGGGGGCAGGCCGGCGCGGTTTCTCGGCAACTGGCCGAGGCAGTGGAACAACAGGCCGGCGCAGACCACCAGGCTGCCCAGCAGTGTCCGCTCGCCCGGTGCCTCGCCCAGCACCAGCCAGACCCAGAGAGGCCCCAGCACTGCCTCCAGCAGCAGGAACAGGCTGACCTCGGTGGCCTGGATATAGCGCGGCGCCAGCTGCAGCAGGGTGAAGCCGATGGGCATCAGCAGGGCGGCGGTCAGCGCCATCACCCCCAGCTCGGTGGCGCCAGGCAGGGCCGGAACCGGCGTGTGCAGCAGCGCCAGCGCCGAGGCGAAGAGGCCGCCCAGGATCAGCATGGGGCTGAGATCCCGGGGGGCGGCCCGGCGCGCGATATTGAAGTTGAGCGCCATGAACAGGGCGGCGCCCAGGGCGTAGAGATTGCCCGCCAGGCTGTTGTGGCCGTCCTTGTCCGCCACTATGATGCCGATGCCGGCCAGGGTGATGGCGATGGTGATCAGGGTGCGGTGGCTGGCGCTTTCCCGCAGCCATAGCCAGGCCAGTACGGCGGCGAACACCGGTGCCGTGCTGATGATCATCATGGCGGCGGTGGGGCTGGTCAGCTTCATCGACTGGGTAAAGCAGTAGGTGGTTAGGGCGAAGCTGAGCGCGCAGCCCAGACCGGCCAGGCCGCCTTCCCGCAGCCTGGACCCCAGCTGGCCGCGGTAGCGGTACAGGGCCACGGCGCCGAAGCCGAAAAACAGCAATATCCCCCGCCAGAACAGCAGGGAGCCGTGATCCAGCGGTACCCAGCGTACCACCAGAATATCCGGCGACAGCAGCACCACCCCGGCGGTGGACAGCAGCATGCCGTTGAGCCTCGGATTCATGGCACCACCTCCGTGGATGGCGTGCGCAACAGCCGGCCGAAGCCGGCGATCTCCGGCTGCTGCCCGGCCAGCTGCAGGGCGTGCCAGAACAGCGCCTGGTTGGACGACACCATGGGCAGGCCGAACCGCCGTTCCATCTCTTCCAGTACCGTCACCGCCCGCAGGTTGGTGCAGGAGAAGAAGACCCCCTCGGCCCGGCAGCGGCCCAGCAGATCGGCGGTGGCGGCCATGATGGCGTCGGTATGGATGGCGGGGATCTCGGTGTCCAGGGTCAGGCCGAAGGCGCCGAAGGCCACTATCTCGAAGCCGGCGTCCTGCAGGCCCCGGTACAGGGAATGGTTGACCTCGGTATTATAGGGGGTGAGCACCGCCAGTCGCCGGATGCCGAGGTGGCGCAGGGCGCAGAGGCTGGCCTGCCAGGGGTTGGTGGCGGGCAGGCCGGGACGATCCCGGGTCAGGCGTTCGGCTACCCCGTCGCTGCCGATCAGCATGCTGGCGGAGGTGCAGCCGAAGGCCATGACATCGAGTTCCAGCCCCGGGGCCACCAGGGCGGCGGCGTCCGCAATGCTGCCTGCCGTGGCCCTGAGGGAGTCCGGTGTCATCACGCTGTTGTAGGCCATGCGGGTACTGTAGATCTCTATCCCTGCTTCCGCCAGACGGCGCCAGTCGTTTTCCAGGGTGTAGTCGCTGGCCAGCTGTACCAGGCCGATGCGGGCCCGGGCCTGGCGCAGCTGGGTGGTAAAGGTATAGGGCCTTTCCAGGGCGGAAAAGGCGTCTTGGGCTTGAGGCATGATGCGTGTCCTTGCGCAATCCGGGCCGAGGGGATCGGCCAGCTGCAGGTGGTTTCGGCCACCTGCCCATTCTGACTCTGTTTCGCTAATGTTACCCTTCAACCACCCAGGCGGGCGGCGGTGTAGTTGGCGATGGCGGTGTCCTGGACCCCGGTGCCGCTCAGGTCGCAGACGGTGATCTGCTCGGGTGCGGTGCGCAGGCCAAGCCCCTCGGCAATCACCTGGCCCAGTTCAAACACCTGCTTGGTAAAGGGACCGGGGAAGTGGTGCAGCTCGCCGATGGTCTCCGACTGGCTGCGCCTGTCCACCACCAGGGTGTCGGCGTTGGCCAGTATCGCCGGCTCCAGCTCGTTCTTGTGGCCGTTGTCCGAGCCCATGGCGGTTACGTGGGTGCCGGGGCGCAGGTCTGCCCAGTGTAGCACCGGGCTGGAGGCCGGCGTGGTGGTCACGACGATGTCGGCCCGGGCACAGGCGGCGGCCGCGCTCTGGTGCAGGGTCACCGGCAGGCCGTATTTGTGTGCCATGGTGTCCTGGTAGGTGAGCATCCTTTCGCTGTTGCGGGCGAATACATGCACTTCCCGTATCGGGCGCACCAGCCACAGGGCCGCGACCTGCAGTTCGGCCTGCAGGCCGGCGCCGATCACCGCCACCGAGCCGCTGTCCGGCCGCGACAGGTGTTTGGCGGCGATGGCGCCGGCCAGGGCGGTGCGGATGTCGGTGAGATAGCCTTCGTCGAACAGCACCGAGTCTACCACCCCGGTTTTGGCCGAAAACAGTATCATCAGGCCGTTGAGGCTGGGCAGGCCAAGTTTGGGGTTGTCGAAAAAGCCGGAGCTTATCTTGAGGGCGAACCGCTCTTGGCCGCGGATATGGGCGGTCTTGACGTCCACCTCGCCGTTGCTCTCGCCGATGTTCATGCTGAGCACCGGTGGCATGGTGACCTCGCCCCGGCCCAGGGCGGCGAAACCGGCTTCCACCGCCGCCAGGGCGTCGTCGGTCAGGCCGGTGACTTCGGTGATCTGCGCTTTATGATAAATCTTCATGTTTTGCTCCAAAGCGAAATGTCCTGATGGGGGCCGGTCAGCACGCCGCCGCCGCCAGCGCCCGGGCCCGGTCGAAGGTGTCCAGCGCCACGTTGTGGCCGCTGACCACGAACACCACCTGCTTGCCGCGCACGTCCAGGCTGTGCTGCTCGATGGCGGCCACGCCCACCACGGCGGCGCCTTCCACCAGCATCTTCTCGTGCTCCACGAAATGCACCATGGCGCGGGCGATGCTGGCCTCATTGACCAGATAAGCCCTGTCCATGTGCCGTCGCACTGCCTCGAGGCTGTAGCGGTTGTGCAGGCCGATGCCGCCGCCCAGGCTGTCGGCAAAGGATTCGTATTCGGTCACCTGCACCGGCTGGCCCGCTTCCAGGCTGGCCACCATGGCCGCGCCCCTGTCCATGGTGACGCCGACTAGCTCCACCGTGGGCTTGATGCCCTTGAGGGCGATGCCGATGCCGCCTATCAGTCCGCCCCCGGACAGGCCGGCGAAGACGGTATCGACGGTCGGCAGATCCTCCAGTATCTCCAGGCCGATGGTGCCCTGGCCGGTGATGATGTCCGGGTGATCGAAGGGCGGCAGGTAGACCATGCCCTGCTCCTCGACCAGGCGCAGGGCTTCCACCTCGGCCTCGTCCTGGGAATTGCCGATGATGCGCACCTCGGCGCCCAGGGCCCTGATGGCCTCGACCTTGTTGGCCGGGACCAGCCGGGACATGCAGATCACGGTGTGAATGCCGAGCCGCCGGCCGGCGTAGGCGATGGCGCGGCCATGGTTGCCGGTGGAGCAGGTGACCACGCCGGCCCGGCGCTGTTCCGGGCCGAGCCGGCTCATGGCGAAGGTGGCGCCGCGCAGTTTGAAGGCGCCGATGGGCTGGAGGGTTTCGAGCTTGAGCCAGGCTTCGCAGCCGAAGCGGCGCGACAGGGCTTCGGAGCGGATCAGGGGCGTGCGCGCCACCTGGCCTTGCAGTGCCTGCCGGGCCTGATAGATCCGCGACAGGTCGGGGAGTGCGTCCGTTGCTGGCATCCTTTGTCGTCTCTCTTGTAGTGATGACCGCAAAAGCCAGGTTCGACGGGCGAACCTGGCTGGGTGATATTTGCCGAAGCTAGAAGCTTCCGGCTTCCGACTATTTACCGGGCGTTCCAGTCGCCGCTGCTGATCAGCTTGTCGGTGACCTTGTTCACTGCCTTTGCGGTGCGCTCGACGATATCGTCCACTTCGCCTTTGGTCACCACCAGCGGCGGGGCAAAGCCCAGGATGTCGCCATGGGGCATGGCGCGGGCGATCAGGCCTTGCTCCAGGCAGGCGGCTGCGATCTGCGGGCCCACCTTGAGGTTGGGATCGAAGTGCTCACGCCTGGCCTTGTTGCTGGAGAACTCCAGGGCGTGCAGCAGGCCCACACCGCGGCTTTCGCCTACCAGCGGGTGGTCGGCAAAGGTTTGCTGCATACGTTGTTGCAGGTAGGCACCGGTGTCACGGGCATTACCGACCAGGTTTTCACGGGCGATGATGTCCAGGTTGCACAGGGCGGAGGCGGCACCGATGGGGTGGCCGGAATAGGTGTAGCCGTGGCCGATGGCGCCCCACTGATCGGTGCCCTGCTCCAGCACCTTCCACACCTTCTCGCCCACGATCACGCCGGACAGCGGCTGGTAGGCGGAGGTCAGGCCCTTGGCCACGGTGATCAGATCCGGCTTCATGTCGTAGTAGATGGAGCCGAACTCGGCGCCCAGGCGACCGAAACCGCACACCACTTCGTCGGCGATCAGCAGGATGTCGTACTTGTCGAGCACCTTGCGGATCTCGGCCCAGTAGCCCTCGGGCGGCGGTACTATGCCACCGGTACCCAGCACCGGCTCGCCGATCATGGCGGCAACGGTGTCCGGACCCTCGGCCAGGATCATCTCTTCCAGCTTGGCGGCGCAGTACTTGGAGAATTCCAGCTCGCTCATGTTGTCGTCGGGGCGGCGGTAGTAGACCGGCGCTATGGTGTGCTTGATGCGTTCCAGCGGCAGATCGAAGTGGGCGTGGAACAGCGGCAGGCCGGTCATGGAGCCGGAGGCGATGCTGGAGCCGTGGTAGCCGCGATCCCGGGAGATCACCTTCTTCTTCTGAGGCAGGCCGCGGGCGTTGTTGTAGTACCACACCAGCTTGAGCTGGGTCTCGTTGGCGTCGCTGCCGGACATGCCGTAGTACACCTTGCTCATGCCGGCGGGCGCCATTTTGATGATGCGGTCGGACAGCTCGATCAGCGCCTCGTTGGTGTGGCCTACATAGGTATGGTAGTAGGCCAGCTTCTTGGCCTGCTCGTAGATGGCCTCGGCCATTTCGGTGCGGCCGTAGCCGATGTTCACGCAGTACAGGCCGGCGAAGGCATCGATCAGCTCCACCCCTTCGGAATCCTGGATGCGGATGCCCTGGGCGCCGGTGATGATGCGGCCGCTCACTTCACCCTGAGCGTACTGCTTCAGGTGGGTGGAGGCGTGGAACACGGTGTTGCGGTCGATTTCGAGCAGCTTTTTGGTATCTATGGTCATGGTGGTCGCTCCCTTGATAGCGTTCAATCTGGTATTGGGTGTTCAGTCCTGGTCTCAGCTGCCGCTAACGGTCGGCATGGCCCCCAGGCAGTAGTACTTGATCTGGCTGTACTCATCGAAGCCGTGACGGCTGCCCTCACGGCCCAGGCCGGATTGCTTGACGCCGCCGAAGGGGATGGGGTGGCCGGTCATCTTCACTGAATTGACCGAGACCATGCCAAACTCCAGGCCGCGCATCAGCTGCCAGATGTGACGGATGTCGTGGCCGTACACATAGGCGGCCAGGCCGTATTCGGTGTCGTTGGCCAGGGGGATCAGCTCGTCGATGCTGTCGTAGGGCAGCACCCCGGCCACCGGGCAGAAGTTCTCCTCGCGGAATACCTTCATCTCCGGGGTCACGTCGGCCAGCAGGGTCGGCATGAAGAAGTTGGCGCCCGGCGCCCGGCTTTGGTCGCCGGCAACCAGACGTGCCCCCTTGGCGAGGGCGTCGTCGACGATCGCCTGGGCCTTGTCCACCGCCTGGCGGAAGATCAGCGGGCCCATGGTCACGCCCTCGTCGAAGCCGTTGCCCACCTGGATCTTGGCCATCTCGGCGGCGAAGGCGGCGAGGAAGTCTTCATACCTGGCGCGCGGCACGAAAATGCGGTTGGCGGCCAGGCAGTCCTGCCCGGCGGTCTGGAACTTGGCGTCCACCGCCGCCCTGGCGGCCGCGGTGATGTCCATGTCCGGCAGCACGATGAAGGGGGCGTTGCCGCCGAGCTCCATGGAGCACTTCTTGACGGTGGCCGCGGCCTGCTCCAGCAGCAGCTTGCCGACCCGGGTGGAACCGGTGAAGGAGAGTGCCTTGACCTTGTCGGAGCGGCACAGTACGCCGCACACCTCGGCGCCGTCGCCGGTGATCACGTTGTAGACCCCGGCCGGAAAGCCGGCGCGCTCGGCCAGCTCGGCCAGCGCCAGGGCGGAGAAGGGGGTTTCATTGGCCGGCTTGACCAGCACGGTGCAGCCGATGGCCAGGGCCGCCGCCGCCTTGCGGGTGATCATGGCGCTGGGAAAGTTCCAGGGCGTGATCAACGCCGCCACGCCGATGGGCTCGCGCAGGGTGGCCAGCTGGGCGTTGGGGATATGGCTGGGAATGGTCTCGCCGTAGGCGCGGCGGGCCTCTTCCGCGAACCAGCGGATAAAGGAGGCACCGTAGTCGATTTCGCCGCGGGCATCACTCAGGCTCTTGCCCTGCTCCAGGACCATCAGCACCGCCAGGTCCTCCTTGTTGTCGAGGATGAGATCGTGCCAGCGCATCAGGATGGCGGCGCGCTCGTCGGCCAGCAGCGCCCGCCAGGCCGGAAAGGCGCGTTCGGCGGCGTCGATGGCCTGGCTGACCTGCAGCGGTTGCAGCTGGGTGCAGTGACCGATGATGTCGTCGGTGGCCGGGTTGATCACGGCCAGATCGGCGTTGCCGTTGACCCATTTGCCGTTGACATAGGCCAGTTCGCGAACCAGCCGGGGATCCTTGAGATAGGGCATAATGGCTTCGGTGACCTTGCTGTCTGATACATGCTTGAGGGTAAGGCTCATAAACACCACCAATTCGTTGTTTGGGTACAGGTTGTTGCTATGAGGTCATTCTAGGAGCGATGGCGGGGAGATACTTTTTGTTGCCCCGGCATTGGCGGGGCGATTTTTCTGATAACCGAGGTTAAAAAATTGTTTTTTTCTGGAGGTGAGAGAAAGGTGGGGTATGACGGACTACTGCCCAAGCCCGGGCCGACTTAAACAGGCAACACCCATGTTAAAACAGGCGGACAAAGGGAACGGCTCCGCCGACCATGAAATGCCATGGATAGCATTTCGAGCCCACATAGATGTGTTTACGGCGTGTCGGCGGAGCTGGCCCTTTGGCCGGCTTACTGGGTTATAACAGACAAGGTCGTCCACAAACTGGAGACTTTTGGTCCCCGTCCTACTCCTTGTATTCCGCCGCGAATTCCAGCCTGGGCTGCTGCTGCTTGATGGTCTTGGTGACGATATAGGTGAAGTAGCGTTCTATGCCGAGCCCGGAGGTGAGCCAGCTGTCGATCAGCCGCTGGTACTGGTCGATGCCATCGCACATCACCTTGAGGATATAGTCGACGCCGCCGCCAGTGGCGTAGCAGTCCACTACCTGGTCGCACTGCTGCATGGCCTGCTCGAAGCGATTAAAGGCTTCGGCGCTGTGCTGCTTGAGGCTGACTTCCACCAGCACCGGCGAGCGCCTGAACAGCACTTCGGTGTTGATGCGGGCGCCGTAGCCCTGGATGATGCCGGCGTCTTCCAGCCGTTTGACCCGCTCCCAGCAGGGGCTGACCGAGAGGTTGATGGCTTCGGCCAGGCCGGATTTGGTGATGCGGCCCTGCTGGTGCAGGATGTGCAGAATTTTGATGTCGTAGCGATCCAGACGCATGGGGCTTCCTGCTTGTTGCTGTGCAATCTTGATGGCTTGAGTATACAAAAGGCCGCCGGTGGCAACCAGCAGCCCTTTTCGCTCAAGCACTTACCTTAAGTTCTGTTCAGGCGTCGAGCTCGACCGCCAGCACCGCGAAGGTGTCGCCGATGTCGATCAGCGCCGGGTGGCGGCGGCCGGCGAGAATGCCGTCGCGTTGGGCCCGGTATTCCGCCGGCGGTTGGCCGGTGCGCTCCAGGCTGTGGATGCGCGCCACCAGATCGCCTGCCCTGACCCGGTCGCCCAGGGAAACGCACAGCTCCAGCAGGCCCTGGTGCTCGCTCATCATGTAGCAGGAGCCGTCGGGCATGTCGAGCAGGCGCGGCGGGGTGTCGGGCAGGCGGTAATCTCCCCGGGTGATGCCGGCGAAGATCAGGAAGTTGTGCACCCCCTGGTCCGCCAGGGCGATGGTCTCGGGGCTGCTGGTGCCGCCGCCACACAGTTCGGTGGTGACGAACACCTTGCCCTGGGATTCCACCGCCGTGTCGTAGAGGGAAGCGGTGTCCAGCTCGAACATCACCACCACGTTGGGCGCACCGAACAGCCTGGCGCCCTCGATGCAGGCGGCCTCCTGGGCCGGGTCCGGCAGCCGGTGGGCGGCGGAGAAGGGGATGAAGTCCAGGGTCTTGCCGCCGGAATGGATGTCCAGGGCGTAGTCGCACATCGGCACCAGGTAGCGGTTGAAGTAGTCGGCGATGCGCTCCGTCATGCTGCCCGCCGGGTTGCCCGGGAAGCTGCGGTTCATGTTGCCCTTGTCGATCGGCGAGGTGCGGCTGCCGTTGCGCACCGCCGGGTAGTTCATCGCCGGGACTATGATCACCCGGCCCCTTACCTGCGCGGGCTCCAGGCTGTTGGCCAGCTTGAGCAGGGCGGTGATACCCTCGTATTCGTCGCCATGGTTGCCGCCGGTGAGCAGGGCGGTGGGGCCGTCGCCATTCTTCACCACGGTGATCGGGATCATGATGCAGCCCCAGGCGGACTGATCGCTGGAGTAGGGCAGCTTGAGGAAGCCGTGCTGCTTGCCGTCCCGCTCGAAGTCGACGGTAGGAGTGATGGTGGTTGCCTGCATATTCTGGTTACCTCTTTACAAACAGCTGACGGGGATAGTTGCACAGGGTTTCCACCCCGGTCTCGGTTATCACTATGCTTTCGGTGGTCTCTATGCCCCAGTCCTCCAGCCAGAGCCCCGGCATGAAGTGGAAGGTCATCCCCGGCTCCAGTATGGTCTGGTCGGTGTTGCGCAGGCTCATGGTGCGCTCGCCCCAGTCCGGCGGATAGCTCAGGCCGATGGGGTAGCCGCAGCGGGCGCCTTCCCGGTTGAAGCCGTACTCCGACAGCACGGCGTTGAGGGCGTCGGCGATGTCGGCACAGCGGTTGCCGGGTTTGGCGGCGGCCAGGCCGGCCTCAAGGGCGGCGTTGAGCGCCTCCTCCCCGCGCAGGAAGTCATTGCTGGGCTGGCCCAGGTAGATGGTGCGCGACAGCGGGCAGTGGTAGCGACGGTGGCAGCCGGCGATTTCGAAGAAGGTGCCTTCGTTGTGGTTGAAGGGGCGCTCGTCCCAGGTCAGGTGCGGGGCCGAGGCGTCCTTGCCCGAGGGCAGCATGGGCACTATGGCCGGGTAGTCGCCGAAGTGCCCTTCGTGGCCTTCCATCGCCACCCGGTAGATCTCGGCCACCAGCCGGTTTTTGGGCAGGCCGGGCTCGATCATCTCGAAGGCCGCCTGGTGCATGTTCTCCACGATGCGGGCGGCGATGCGCATGTAGCGCAGTTCGGTCTCGGATTTTACTGCCCTGCACCAGTTGACCAGGCCGGTGGCGTCCACCAGCTCGGCTTCGGGCAGGTTGTCCTTCAGCGCCAGGTAGGCGGTGGGGCTGAAGTAGTAGTTGTCCATCTCGATACCGATATTGCCCCGGGCCCAGTCGCGCGGCTTGAGGATCTGGTTGGCCAGGTATTCCATGGCGTGCAGCGGCGGGTTCATCACGTAATAGTCCGGATACCAGGTGATGTTTTCCTCCTGCAGGTAGACGGTGCGTTTGGCACCGTTGGAGTCCATTTGCCGGCCATACCAGATCGGCTCGCCGGCCGGGCCCACCACCGCCACCTGGGGGGTGTAGAAAGACCAGCCGTCGTAGCCGGTGAGCCAGGCGATGTTGGACGGATCGTGCACGATCAGGGTCTGGATTTCGTGCCGGTCCATGGCGGCGCGCACCTTGGCCAGCCGGGTCTGATACTCCTCGAGGGAGAAGTTGGGTATATGGTTATGCATAAGTACTGTCTCATGTCTGGCAGTCGGGACCACCAACCCCTGCCGGCCCGGAGGCAAGCAGTCGGTTGGGGTGTTGTTTTGGTGTTGGGAGATGGCGGCCGTGCCGCGGCCATTGCCGCGGCACGGCCGCTAATCAGCGATCGGCCTGGATCAGACCTTTCGTTCGTGGGAGCGAAACCGGAAATGTCTGTGGCCGCAGCGAGACCTCGGCCGGGAGAAGCAGGAGGGGGTTCAGGCTGTTTCTGTCCATGAGTGTTACCTCGTCGGGCCGGGGCCCATAGCGCCTAACTGATACAATTCGTCCCTGCAATCATGACAATCGGTCAAAAACTGGGTGAGTTACCGCTTGTTGTCCTAGTATGTTGCTTCGGGCGCCAGTTAATATCAGTGCATTTATTCCTGTCAATAAATTTATTGAACTATGACAATTGATATCCAACCTTTATTGAAAGCCGGCATGCCCAAGTACCTGGCCATTGCCAAGACCCTGGAAGAGGCTATCGCCCGGGGCGAACTGCTGCCCGGCACCCGCTTGCCCACCCACAGGGTATTGGCAGAGCAGTTGCAGGTCAGTGTGCAGACCGTGAGCAACGCCTATGCCTATGCAGAGAAACAGGGCTTGATCACCGCCTGCGTGGGCAGTGGTACCTTCGTCAGCGACTATGGCGCCGGCAAGGAAAACGAGCTGATGCTGGTCGAAGACAAGGACGTCGAGGGGCGGGCGATAGACCTGTCCATCGCCCACCCCATTTGCACCGACGAGCTGACCCGGTTGTTTGGTGAGACGCTGGTACGGATCGGGCAGGGCAGCACCGAGGCATTGATCCGGGCGGCCCGTCCGGTGCAGGGGCAGTGGTCTCACATCGAGGCGGCGGCCAGGTGGCTGGAGAGCCAGAAATTGCCGGCGGAGCCGGAGCGGGTGCTGCTGTGCAACGGCGCCTCCCATGGCCTGATGCTGGCCATGGGCGTCTTGCTGCAACCGGGAGATCTGGTGGCCTGCGAGGAACTGGTGGATCACGGCCTGATCGCCCGCTCGCGCATGCTGGGTGTGCGCCTGTGCGGCCTGCCCACCGACCGGGAGGGCATTATTCCCGCCGCGTTGGAAGAGGCCTGTCACAAGAAGAAAATCAAGGTACTGTGCTGCACCCCCAGCATGAGCAACCCGGCCAGCTGTCACATGGGGCCGGAGCGGCGTCAGGCCATCGCCGAGATAGTGCGGCGTCATCACCTGATGGTGATCGAGGACGATGTCTATGGCGCCCTGGAGCCGGACCGGATGCCGCCCCTGTCCAGCCTGCTGCCGGAGCAGGCGTTTTACGTAACCAGCCTGGCCAAGACGGTGGCGCCCGGCCTGCGCTGCGGTTTCATGGTGGTGCCGAGGCACCTGCTGCAGCACTGCGTGGCCCGACTGGCGGCTTCCAGCTGGATGGCCACGCCGCTGGTGTTTGAAATCGCCAGCCAGTGGATCCAGGACGGCACCCTGCATCGGCTGATCGCCTTCCAGCAACAGGAGTTTGCCGCCCGCCAGCAGCTGGCACGTGAACTGTTGGCCGGATTCGAGTACGACTGCCATGAGCACGGCATGCACCTTTGGCTTCGTCTGCCGGAGGGCTGGGGCGCCGATGAGCTGGTGAGCTCTGCCATGCAGGCCAGCATACTGATCACCGGCTACCAGCCTTTCGTGGTGGATCCCGAACGCAGGCTCGGTCGGGTAAGGCTCAGCCTGGGCAGTGAAAGCAGCCGCCAGCGGGTGCGCCATGGACTGCAGTTACTGGCGGATATGCTCAGCGCGCCGCCGCCGCCCACACATTTTCTGTTGTAAGGGGCAATTACAGAAGAAGTCGCAAGCTGGCCGGGTCCGACACGAAAAAAAACAGTGGCAGGCTCCGGTTAGTATGAATGTTATCAAATTGTCATCAAATCAAGTCATGACAAAGTAAGCTGAGGCCGTTCGAGGAAGCTATCTTTCATTCAGTCATTTTTTACACTTGTGTAATGTGGAACCAACCGTCAGAAGGACTACTGAAATGAGCAAGAAATCATTGGGGATGACCGCCAAACTGTCCGTCGCCGCCCTGGCCCTGGCCTCACTGCAGGTGAGCGCCGCCAACTGGAAATACGCGATCGAGGAAAGCCTGACCGAAGTACAGGGGGTGTACGCCACCAAGTTCAAGGAAGTGATCGAGGCCAATTCGGATCACAAGGTACAAATCTATCCCTTCGGTACTCTAGGGGAGTCGGTGGACGTAATGGAACAGGCCCAAGCCGGCATCCTGCAGTTTGTGGATCAGTCCCCAGGCTTTACCGGTAGCCTGATCCCCGAGGCCCAAGTCTTTCTGATGCCTTATGTGATTCCTGAAAAACAAAGTGAAATCAACTATTTCTTCAAAAATTCCAAAGTCATCAACGAGCACTTTCCCAAGCTCTATGCCGACAAGGGGCTGGAGCTGCTGAGCATGTTCCCGGAAGGTCGCGTGCACATCACCACCCAGGAGTCCTTCGACAGCCCGTCCGACCTGAATGGGGTCAAGATCCGGGTAATGACCTCGCCGCTGCTGGTGGAAACCTACAAGTCGTTCGGCTCTGTGCCCACGCCGCTGCCCTGGGGTGAAGTGTTCGGCGCCTTGCAGACCAAGATGATCCAGGGGCAGGAGAACCCCATGTTCTTCATCGAATCCACCAAGATGTACGAAGTGACCGAGGTGGTCACCGACATCGGCCACAACATTTTCACCACCGCGGTGATGGCTAACAAGGATTTCTACGACGGCCTGTCCGATGACGATCAGGCGCTGATCCAAAAAGCCATTGCCGAGGCCACCGACTTCATCCTCGACTATCAGCAGGGGCTGGAGGACGAGTCCATCGCCAAGATCAAGGCAGCCAAGCCGGGCATCCAGTTCGTGTCGCTCGCCGAAGACAAGCGCGCCGCCTTCCGCGAGGCGTCCGCGCCGGTGAAGGCGAAGTTTGTGGAGATGACCGGTGATTCCGGCAAGGCCATACTCGAACAAATGGAAGCGGACCTCCTGGCAGCAAAAGGCAAGTAAACCGAAGAAAGTGGTGCGGGCCCCGTGCCTGCGCCACCTTGTGTTTTCAGACTCAAGGAGCTGCTGAATGACCTCGTCTCCCGGCCTCATTAAATCTGGTTACCATCGTGTTATTGGCATCGTTAATAAGGTGGAAGGCGCCATTCTTATTATCAGCGTGCTGTTGATGGCGACCAATAATATTGCGAACGTTATCGGTCGCGTCATTTTCAACCAAAGCCTGTTCTTTGCGGAAGAGGTGAACAGTATCTTGATTATCCTGGTGACCTTTGCCGGCACCAGTTTCGCTGCCCGGCATGGCAGCCATATCCGTATGACCGCAATTTTTGACGCCTTGCCGCGCCGGTTTCAGAAGTTCCTGATTATCATCATCACCTTCGTGACCGCGGTGTGCATTTTTACCATCTGCTATTTTTCGGTGAAATACATCCTGTGGGTGGCACCACGCGGACAAATACTGCCGGCGTTGCAGATCCCCGTCTACACCATCTATCTGTGGGTGCCGATCAGCCTGTTTATTACCGGTTTCGAGTACTTTATTGCCGGGGTGAGGAACCTGTTCAGTCAAGAGATTTTCCTGGCCAGTGAAGTGACCAGCGAAGAATATGAAAATGTGGCGGAAATTTAGGGGCTGGAAAAATGGATATGACCTCTTTGATGTTGATCGCCATGGTGGTGCTGTTGCTGATTGGGTTTCCGATGATGGTGCCCATGATGGTAGCGACGCTGATTGGCTTTTATGTACAGTTCGACGGTTTCGGCAACTCCCAGTTCATGGTCCAGCAGATGTTCGCCGGTATCCGTCCCGCTTCCTTGATTGCGGTGCCCATGTTTATCCTGGCCGCCGACATCATGACCAAGGGGCGCTCGGCCACCAAGCTGATCGATATGGTGATGGCCTATATCGGGCACTACAAGGGCGGGCTGGCGGTGAGCACCGCGACCGCCTGCACCATGTTTGGCGCCGTGTCCGGCTCCACCCAGGCCACCGTAGTGGCGGTGGGGTCGCCGCTGCACCCCAAACTGCTGCAAAACGGTTATAAGGACTCCTTCTCCCTGTCGTTGATCATCAGCTCCAGCGGCATTGCCCTGCTGATCCCGCCGAGCATCGGCATGATCATCTACGGCGGCATCGCCCAGACTTCGATCTCCGAGCTGTTTATCGCGGGGATAGTACCGGGCCTGTTGATCCTGGTGCTGTTTTCCATCTACTCGGTGTTCTTCGCCATCAAGGAAGAAGTACCGACAGTGCCCAAGGCTAGCTTTGCTGAACGGCTTCAGGCCACTCGTGATGCTATCTGGCCGTTGGGCTTCCCTATCATAGTGGTGTTCGGCATCTACGGCGGTATCTTCAGCCCGACCGAAGCGGCCTCGGTGTGCGTGCTCTATGCGCTGCTGCTCGAGGTGGTGATCTTTCGCGAGTTGAAAGTCAGGGATGTGCTGGATATCGCCAAATCTACCGGGCTTATCACCGCCGTGGTGTTTATCCTGGTGGCCGCCGGCGCGGCGTTTTCCTGGGTTATTTCCTTCGCCCAGATCCCCCAGGCGATCATGGCCGGGCTGGGGCTGAACGAGACCAATGAAATCGGCCTGCTGCTGGCGATTTCCATCGCCTTCTTTGTCGGCTGCATGTTCGTGGATTCCATTGTGGTCATCCTGATCATGGTGCCCATCTTTCTGCCCGAGATCGAGCGGCTGGAGCTGGATAAGGTACTGGTGGGGATCATCATTACCCTGCAGGTGGCCATCGGCGCGGTCACACCGCCCTTCGGCTGCAACATCTTCACCGCCGTGGCGGTATTCCGCCGGCGTTATATGGATGTGGTGCGAGGCTCACTGCCCTTTGTTCTGCTGCTGGTCCTGGTGGCGGGCTTGTTGATCCTGTTCCCACAGATCGCCCTGTTCCTGCGGGATCTGGCCTTCGCTAAGTAACCCTGTTCCGAATCCTGTTTAATCAAACCACCGGCAACCGCGGTTGCCGGTATACCCGGTTGCACCCGCAACCTTGTGCCTGGAGTGTCCGTCTGTGAAGTACCAACAGCCATTCAGTCTCGAAGAATATCAGGCCCGTCTGCACAAGACCCAGCAGAGCATGCTGGAGCAGGGCATCGACGTGCTGATCGTCAGCGAGCCCGCTAATCTCTATTACCTGACCGGCTATGACGCCTGGTCGTTCTACACCCCCCAATACGCTCTGGTCAGCCAGGACTGGGACAGGCCGCTGTGCGTGGTGCGCGGCCAGGACGTGAATGGCGCCCGGCTAACCAGCTACCTGACCGACGACTTTATCCTTGGCTACTCGGATCACTATATTCAGAATCCGGCCGCCCATTGCATGGAATTCGTCGCCCAGTTGCTGATCGAACGCGGCAAGGGTAGTGCACGGGTAGGCTATGAGGGTGACAGCTTCTTCTTCAGTGGCCGCAGTCTCAACCAACTGCAATACCACCTGCCCAACGCTACCCTGGTGGACGCCGATGCCCTGGTCAACTGGGTACGCAGCGTCAAGTCGGAGACCGAGATCGGCTATATGCGCCAGGCCGCCCGTCTGACCGAACTGACCATGGCCAAGGCCATCGACAAGATCAAGCCTGGAGTCCGGCTGGCGGATGTGGCCGCCGAAGTGTATGCCACTTCGGTTGCGGGGCTGGATGAGTACGCCGGCGAGTATGCCGCCATCGCTCCGCTGATCCCGGCCGGAGTGGGTACTTCCTGCCCCCATGTGATGTGGCGGGACGAAGTCTACCAGCAGGGTGACTGCTCCACCCTTGAGATCTCCGGGGTCAAGGCTCGCTATCACGCGCCCCAGAGCCGCACCGTCTTCCTCGGCAAGCCCAATCCCAAGGCCTACGACACCGTGCAGATCGTACTCGAAGGCATCGAGGCGGTGCTCGAAACTGCCAAGGAGGGGGTCTATGCCCACGAGGTACACGCCGCTTGGGACGCGGTGATCTCCCGGCACGGCATCGTCAAGGATTCTCGCTGCGGTTACAGCATCGGTATCGGGTACCCGCCCGACTGGGGCGAGCGCACCATCAGCTTCCGGCCCATCGACAACACCCTGCTGACCGAGAACGTCACCATGCATTTCATGCCCGGGGTCTGGTTCGATGACTGGGGCGTGGCCATCACCGAGTCGATCCGCATCACCAAGACCGGGGTGGAATGCCTGTGCAATACTCCGCGGGCGCTCTTTATCATCGACTGACCGAATGGCGCCGGTCCCGGCCGGCGCCAACTGGAGGATTCATGACCCAAGCTCCCATGTTTGCCAGCGACAACGCCTCCGGTGTGCATCCCGCCATCATGGCGGCGCTGGCCGACGCCAACCGGGGCCATGCCTTGGGCTACGGCGCCGACGAGCTGACCGCCCGTGCCAACCGGGCGTTCAAGCAGCTGTTCGGCGACCAGGCCGAAAGCTTCCTGGTGTACAACGGCACCGGCGCCAACGTCATCGCCCTCAAGGGGCTGGTGCGTTCCTTCGAGGCGGTGTTCTGCTCCGCCGAGTCCCACCTGTGGATCGACGAGGCCGGCGCCCCCGAACAGTTCCTCGGCGCCAAGCTTATCACCCTGCCGGCGCACAACGGCAAAATCCGCATCGACGACATGCGCCCGCGCCTGGGCGACATCGGCTTCCAGCACCGCAGCCAGCCCAGGGTGATTTCCCTCGCCCAGTGCACCGAACGCGGCTCCGTCTATCGCCCGGACGAGCTCGGGGCCTTCTGCGACTTCGCCCGGACCCACGGCTTCTACGTGCATATCGACGGCGCCCGCATTCACAACGCGGTGGCGGCGCTGGGCGGCGACTGCAAGCGGCTCTTTACCGAGCTGGGGGTGGACGTGGTGTCCTTCGGCGGCACCAAGAACGGCCTGATGATGGGCGAGGCGGTGGTGGTGCTCAACCCGGCCCTGCAGGCCCAGTACCCGGTGATCCGCAAGCACGGCATGCACCTGGCGTCCAAGATGCGCTTCCTTGCCGCCCAGTTCCTGGCCTACTTCGAGGACGATCTCTGGCTGCACAACGCCGCCCAGGCCAACGCCATGGCGGCCTATCTGGCCGAGCGGCTCAAGGCCGTGCCCCAGGCCCGGCTGGTGGCGCCGGTGGAGACCAACATGCTGTTCGTGGAGTTGCCCAATGACTGGCTGACGCCGCTGCAGCAGCAGGCCTACTTCCACGTCTGGCGGGCCGACAGCAGCCCCGGTCGGTCCGAAGCGCGGCTGGTGATGTCGTTCGATATCGAGCGTGCCCATGTCGACGCCTTTGTGGCGCGGATGGGGCAACTGGCCGCTCAGGAACAGTAACCCCGCAGGCATCGGCCCGAGCGGGAACCCAGTGAGACTAAGGAGAGACAACGATGGCGATGGTACGACTGAACAACCCCTTCACCGGAGAAACCGTCTTCGAACAGGCCTCGGCCAGCTTCGGCGAGGTGGCGGAAAAACTGGCCCTGGCCCGGGCCGCCTACCGGCGCTGGTCGCGGGTGCCGGCGGCGGAGCGGGCACGCCGGGTGCGCGCCGCCCTGGAGGTGTTCCGGGCGGCAGAGGACGAGATCAGCACCGCCATCGGCCGGGAGATGGGCAAGCCGAAAACGGCGGCGGCCGAAGAGCTGCGCTACATGATCGAGCGGGCGGAATACATGTGCCGCTTCGCCGAGGACGGGGCGCTGGCGGATCTGGATCTCTCGGCCTATCACGACGCCGACTTCCAGGGACGTATCCGCTACCGGGGCAAGGGCATCGTCTATATCATCAGCCCCTGGAACTACCCGCTGTTCACCGCCATCAACGGCGTGGTCTGCGCCCTGCTGAGCGGCAGCGCCGTGCTGCTCAAACACACCACCACCCCCTCGGTGGGGCGCCTGTTCGAGCGGGCCTTCCACACCCTGGGCGACCAGGTGGATCTGCTGTTCAACATCACCGTCGACTATGAGGTGTCCGCCGAGATCATCGAGCGGGGCGACATCGACCAGGTGGTGTTTACCGGCTCGGTGCAGGGCGGGCGCGTGATCCAGCAGAGCATCGCCCGGCGGGCGCTCAACGACCAACTGGATTCCCCCTTTATCGAGGCCGCACTGGAGCTCGGCAGCAACGACGCCTGCTACATCGCCGAGGACGCCGATCTGGAGCAGGCTCTGCTGTGGGCGGTGAAGATCGGCCGGCTGCACAATTCCGGTCAGTCCTGTTGCGCGGTCAAACGGCTCTACGTGCACGAGTCCCTGTACGACGCCGTGGTGGAAGGCGCCAGGGCCATCATGGCCGCAGAGGTCAACGGCGACCCGCTGCGGCCAGAGACCACCCTGGGCCCCCTGTTCGGCGGCAGGGCGGCCATCGATGGCCTGCTGGAACTGGTGGCGGATGCCACCGCCAGGGGCGCGACCCTGGTGACCGGCGGGGCGCGAGAGACCCTAGCGGGCTGCGACTTCATCCAGCCGACCCTGGTGGCCGGGGTGGATCACGGCATGCGCATCATGAAGGAGGAAACCTTCGGCCCCGTGCTGCCGGTGATGAAGGTACGCAGCGACGAAGAGGCCTTCGGTCTGGTCGCCGACACCCGCTACGGGTTGACCGCCTCCATCTTCACCCGCTCGCGCGCCCGGGCCAATGCCTTTATCGAGGCGCTCGATTTCGGCACCCTCTACGTGAACCGCTGCAACTTCGTCGATGCCCGCCTGGGCTGGATCGGCCACCGTCACTCCGGCAACGGCTCCCTGGCGCTGTCGCCGGAAGGGCTGCGTGCCTTCAGCAGAAAGAACTCGCTCAACATCAACGGCACCGCCCTGGAGGACTGAACATGGCCTATTACGATCGGCTGGACGAGCACGGCCTGGCGGTGCTCGACTATGTGCGCGCCCGGCGGCACGACTTCCATCGCCATCCGGAGTTGTCCTGGTGCGAGTTCCGTACCACGGCGGTGCTGTGCCGGGAACTGGCGCAGATGGGCTTCAGCGTCCGCTGGGGACGTTCGCTGTGGGGTGATCTCAGGCCCCACAACCTGCCGCCCCGGGAACAGCTGGACGCCGCCTTCGCCGCCGCCCGTGCCGAGCTGGGGGAGGGGGATCCCTATCTGGCGGAGATGGCGGGCGGCTTTACCGGCCTGGTGGCCGAGCTCGACTGCGGTGCCGGGCCCCATCAGGCCTTCCGCTTCGATATCGATGCCCTGCCGGTGCAGGAGAGCGGCGGCTGCGACCACTCGCCCTGCGGGGCCGGCTTCGCCTCCGTGGTGGACGGCCGGATGCACGCCTGCGGCCACGACGGCCACATGGCGGTCGGCCTGGGCCTGGGCCGGCTGCTGGCCGAGCACAAGGCGGCGCTGAAGGGGCGCTTCACTCTGTTATTCCAGCCGGCGGAGGAAGTCGCCGGTGGCGGGGTGCACTTTGCCCAACTGCCCCAGCTGCAGGGAGCGGACCGGCTCTATTCGATGCATGTGGGCATCGTCGATCGGCCGGTGCTGGTGTGTGACGCCACCTGGATTGCCGGCAGCGTGTTCGAGGTGGTGTTCCGCGGCCGGCCCGCCCATGCGGGCAACAATCCCCACTACGGCCGCAACGCCCTGCTGGCCGCCTGCCAGGCGGTGACCGGCCTGTACGGCATCGCTCGCCACGGCGGCGGCGCCTCGCGAGTCAACGTGGGTGCCATGCACGCGGACAACCCCAACAACATCATCTGCCACGAGGCGCGGCTGCGTTTTGAGGTGCGCGGCGCCGACAACGGCATCCGAGACTACATGGCGGAGCGGGCCCGGCAGGTGATCGAGGGGGCGGCGGCGATGCAGGAGGTGATGGTAGAGACAACCCCGCTCACCCGCTTCGAGAGCCATCCCAACCACCCGGTGCTGGCGGCCTGGATCAAGGAGCAGGCGCTTGCCTTCGGCCTCGGGTCCGGGGATATCCAGGACAGCTACCAGGTGCCGGCCAGCGAGGACGCCACCTTTATGACCCGGGCGGTGAACGAGAGCGGCGGCCAGGCCTGCCACTTGCTGTTCGGCTGCCCGGTGGTGGGCGGGCACCACAACAGCCGTTTCGACATCCCCGATCCCCTGCTGGCCTGGGGCAGCAGCTTCTATTTTCACCTGGCACGACAGGCGGTGGCTTCCTGGGGCTCCGACCAGTTTAAAGTCTAACCAGATGGTGATTGTCTGCTGCACCGAAAAAAGAGGCGGCAGGGTCACCTCCGACGACACGCTTCGGGATCTGGCCATCGCCGGTTTCGGGGTGCCACTGGGCGCCACCATCAACATGTCCGGCTCCGCCATCTACATCACCCTGGCGGCCATCTTCGCCGCCAATATCTCCGGTACGCCCATTGCCACCGGCGATCTGCTGACGGTGGGGGTGACCGTACTGCTGATGTCCATCGGGGTCGGCGGCGTGCCCGGCGGCGCCGTGGTGATGGCCGGGGTGCTGCTGCACCAGATGGGCCTGCCGGTGGAAGCCATGGCCATCATCATGGCGGTGGACCGCATCAACGACATGTTCTGTACCGCCTCCAACGTGGTGGGCGACACCGCGGTCAATACCATAGTGGCCAGGATGGAAGGCAACCCGGACAGCCTGGAAGAGGCCACCGGGCTGGCACCGGTACAGGAAAAATAAAAGATAAAAAACCGCCGTCCGGCGGTTTTTTTATCCCTGGCCGGCGGCCTGCTCCCGGACGGAGAAGGGGATGGGAAAGACACGGTCGTAGGCCAGGTTGTAGACGAAGGCGTACACCAGGTAGAAGCTGGCCATGGCGATGTCCATCACGAAGGCTTCCCACAGGCTGATCCCCAGGTACCAGGCGATCATCGGCATGAACAGCAGCAGCAGGCCGCCTTCGAACAGCAGGGCGTGGCACACCCGGATCGGCGTGCTCTTTCGTACGTCGCCGCGCAGCAACACCATGGCATGATCGAACAGCAGGTTGTAGGCATAGTTCCAGAAGGTGGCGATCAGGGAGCCGACCACGGCCATCAGTCCCATGTCGAACAGCTGGTGGTCGAACAGCAGGCTGGCCAGGGGCGCGAAGATCAGCAGGCCGATGATCTCAAATCCCAGGGTATGGCGAATACGGTCTTTGGTGGTACGCATGTTATGTCCTCGGCAATCAAGCTCATGGCTCCCGATTCTATCTGCTAATATCGAGAGTAAAAGTTAGTTAGTATCGGATATACAGATAGATGAGTTTCTCTCTCGAGCAATTGCAGGCCTTCGTCGCCACGGTGGAAACCGGCTCCTTCTCGGCGGCCGCCCGCCGCTTGGGCAAGGTGCAGTCGGTGGTGAGCACCGCCGTCGCCAACCTGGAGATCGATCTCGGCAACCCGCTGTTCGACCGGGACGGCCGTTATCCCCGGCTGACCCCGGCCGGGGAGCGACTACTGGCGGAGGCGAGGGTGATACTGGAGCGCTGCGAGCACTTTCGCGGCCTGGCCAGGAGCCTGGGGGAAGGGGTGGAAAGCCGGCTGGTGTTGGCGGTGGACGAACTCTATCCCTCGGAGCAGCTGGGCGGGCTAATGGACGAGTTCGCCCGCCAGTTTCCCAGCGTCGAACTGGAGCTGTTGTTCCCGCTGATGGAGGACGTCAGCCGCATGGTGCTGGAGGAGCGGGTCGATCTCGGCATCATGTGGCGGCAGGAGATCCTGCCTTCGGCGCTCAACTTCCATGCCCTCGGCTGGGTACCGATGAAGATCGTTTGTGCGCCTTGCCATGTGCTGGCCGGGCAGCGGGTGGACTGGGAGGAGCTCAAGCGCCACCGCCAGCTGATGGTGGCGACCCGCAACGACAGCGAAGAGAAGGTGCGGCTGCGGGTGGCGTCGGAGGTGTGGTGGGTGGAGAGCCACTGGGTCATCGTGGAGCTGGTGCAGCGCAACCTGGGCTGGGCCTACGTGCCCGAACACATCGTCGCCCGGGCCCTGGGCGAGGGGCTGCTGGTGTCGCCCCGGCTGGCGTTCGACGATACCGACTGGCAGGTGGCGCTGGAGCTTATCTGGCACAAGCAGCGGCCGCTGGGCAAGGCCGCGTCCTGGTTGAAGAACGCGGCCATCGGCGCGGCTCAGTCCACCAGGTCGTAGGGCAGGGGCTGCAGTTGCAACCGGCTGTCCGGCTGATCTTTAAGCCGGAGCACGGTGTCCGCATCCAGATCCTTGTTGAGCACGGCGGTCAGCAGGCAGTCCTCGCCCCGCTGCCAGTGGCTCAGTACGGTGCCGGCCCGGCGCCAGTTATCGCCCAGTTGCAGCTCCAGATCCTGGTTGACGGCAATCTTGCCGGACGCCTTGCCGGCCAGCACGAACATGGCCTTCTTGTTGGCGCCCCGGTACTTGGCCCGGGCCACGGTTTCCTGGCCCATGTAGCAGCCCTTGTTGAAGCTGATGCCGCCGAGCGCCTGCAGGTTGAGCATCTGCGGGATATATTCGCCCTGGTGCTCGGCGCTCATGTCGGGCAGCCCGGCCTGGATCATCAGGCCCTGCCATTCCTGCTCGCTGCCCCTCGGCAGCTCGGGCAGCTCGGCGTCCAGGGGCAGTACCAGCAGGGCGTGTTCGGCCGCCACCGGAATGACGATGCCGCCCTGCCACAGGTTGCCGTCGCCCACGTGGTGGTTGAGCCAGTGGGACAGGCCTTCGCCGGCCAGGCCGAACACCTGCCAGCGGTCGCTGGCATCCTCGACCTCCACCTTGGAGAACACCGCGAACTTTTTCAGCTCGGGCAACTGGCGTGCTACCAGGGAATGATTGAGCAGCAGCAGCAGCTGTTCGCCCAGGTTGGCCAGCCAGAAGGGGGCCCACAGTTTGCCCTTGCTGTCGCAGTGGCCCCCGGGACAGGCGTCGCCGGCCTCGAGTGCGGCCACATCGCAGGTGACCTGGCCCTGCAGGTATTTGGTTCTGTCGTCACCGGTCAGACGGAGTACGGCCCTGTCGCTCAGGGGGTAAAGCACGGGGGAAGTGGCGATAGTCAACACGGGTACATCCTCTGTTGTCTATAAATAAGTGTGACCCTCATGGTAAAGATGGCCAACTTATTTGTCAGTACTCATTCGACCTTATAACATGGGCTTTGTTTTCTTTTCTGGAAGCCACCATGCTCAATACCTCCGATAAACCCCGCCTGATCTGGGCCTGCCGCCGTGGCATGCTGGAGCTGGACGTGATCCTGGGGCCTTTTGTCGAACATGAATACGACGCCTTGGATCAGACTCATCAGGCGACGTTCCGCCGTCTGCTGGAGTGTGACGATCCGGATCTGTTCGCCTGGTTCATGGGCCACGACCGCTCCAAGGACGCCGAGCTGCAGGCCATGGTGGGCTATATCCTTGAGCGTAACCAGATTCGCAATCAACGCTGAGCCGTCGTTGCTCCACCGCGGCTACCTGTTGGGGGTCGCCGGGGCCATGTGGGTGCCGGCGATCCTGCTGCTGGCGGAGCGCTGGTGGTGGTTCGCCCCCGGCTGGGCGCTGGCGGTATTGCTGATGTGGCGCCAGGCCGCAACCTATCTGCTTGAAGGCGAATTCAACCAGGGTCGGCTCACCCTGAACGGGCGCAGTGGCGCACTGTCGAAGCACAGCCGGGTCGGGCCCGGCTTTCTGCTGTTGGTACTGGAAGGCGACCCCTGGCCGCCGCTCTGGCTGTTCCAGGACGCGGTGCCGGACGAGGTGTTCCGGCGCCTGTCCCGGCTGGTGCTGAACGGCGGTCAGTCGGCCGGGTAGTTGGCCGGTGTCAGTATGGTGGGCTTGGGATCGTCCAACTGCTCCGGATAGTCCAGGGTGAAGTGCAGGCCGCGGGACTCCTTGCGCTCCATGGCGGACAACACGATCAGCTCCGCAACCTGCACCAGGTTACGCAGCTCCAGCAGGTTGTTGCTGACCCGGAAGTTGGCGTAGTACTCCTGGATCTCCTGCTTGAGCAAGTCGATGCGCCGCTTGGC
Organism: Zobellella sp. An-6; assembly: GCF_052487945.1. Taxonomy (NCBI): domain Bacteria; kingdom Pseudomonadati; phylum Pseudomonadota; class Gammaproteobacteria; order Aeromonadales; family Aeromonadaceae; genus Zobellella; species Zobellella sp. An-6. The sequence continues at coordinate 779,794 of NZ_CP199259.1, forward strand.
CCGCTCCAACCGCTTGTTGGAGCGCACTATGCCCACATAGTCCCACATAAACAGTCGCAGTTCGTGCCAGTTGTGGTGGATGACCACTTCTTCATCCGAGTTGGTCACCTTGCTTTCGTCCCACAGGGGCAGCAGGGGCGGCTCCGGCGTGTCCGCCAGCTTGGACAGCATGTCTTCGCCAGCGGCGCGGGCGAAGACGATGCACTCCAGCAGCGAGTTGGAGGCCATGCGGTTGGCGCCGTGCAGGCCGGTGTAGGACACTTCGCCGATGGCATAGAGGCCTTCGATGTCGGTGCGGCCCTGTCGGTCGACCATGACGCCGCCGCAGGTGTAGTGGGCGGCGGGTACCACCGGCATGGGTTCCTTGGTGATGTCGATGCCCACCTTGAGGCAGCGCTCATGGATGGTGGGGAAGTGTTTGACGATAAAGTCGGCCGGCTGGTGGCTGATGTCCAGGTACATGCAGTCGGCGCCCAGGCGCTTCATCTCATGGTCGATGGCGCGGGCGACGATGTCCCGCGGCGCCAGTTCGGCCCGCTCGTCGTAGTCGGGCATGAAGCGGCTGCCGTCGGGACGCTTGAGCAGGGCTCCTTCGCCGCGCAGGGCCTCGCTCAGCAGGAAGTTGTTGTCGGCCGGATGATAGAGGCTGGTGGGATGAAACTGGTTGAACTCCATGTTGGCCACCCGGCAACCGGCACGCCAGGCCATGGCGATGCCGTCGCCGGAGCTGACGTCCGGGTTGGAGGTATACTGGTAGACCTTGGAGGCGCCACCGGTGGCCATGGCGATGAACTTGGCGCGTACCGTTTCCACCCGTTCCTTGTTGCGGTTCCAGACATAGGCGCCGAGCACCCGGTTGCCGGGCAGGCCCAGCTTGGCGGTGGTGATCAGATCCAGGGCGTTGACCCGCTCCAGGATGTGGATGTTGGGATGGCGTTGCACCTGTTCGGTCAGGGTCATCTGTACCGCCCGGCCGGTGGCGTCGGCGGCGTGGAAGATGCGCCTGTGGCTGTGGCCCCCTTCCCGGGTGAGGTGATAGGAGGGCTCGCCTCCGGCCGACTCCTCTGTATCGAAGGGGACGCCCTGGCCGATCAGCCACTGGATGGCGCCGGGGGCGTTGCTGGCGGTGAATTCCACCACTTCTTCGTCGCACAGGCCGGCGCCGGCGATCAGGGTATCGGTGACATGGGATTCGATGCTGTCGGTTTCATCGAACACGGCGGCGATGCCGCCCTGGGCGTAGAGGGTCGCGCCTTCGGCAAGCGGGCCTTTACTGAGCACGTGCACTCTGGCATGGTCGGCCAGCTTCAGCGCCAGGGAGAGGCCGGCGGCACCGCTGCCAATGATGAGTACGTCGCAGAGGTATTCAACGGGATCCTTCATAAAGTATCATTGGCCGGGGATGGAGAATGTCTCTATGTTATCCCAAGCTGAGCGCAGGCGCAGCCGGAATCATCTTTCTCAAATGAGTTCAGAACTTTTCCCCGCACCCGGAGTCTACTAAGGTGCGCTTATCACGGGCCGGTGGCAAGGCGCTGGAATAATCGGAGGTTACGCGGCTCGCATGAGCGATCATTTAACGGACCAGCAGCTGGTTGAACGGGTCCAGCGTGGCGATAAAAATGCGTACAACCTGCTGGTCAGAAAATATCAACATAAAGTGGCGAACCTGGTGGCCCGATACGTGTCCAACCATGGAGACGTACCAGATGTGACGCAGGAGGCCTTTATCAAGGCCTACCGGGCTTTACCCGGCTTCAGGGGCGAAAGTGCGTTCTTTACCTGGCTGTACCGGATAGCGGTAAACACAGCCAAGAATTATCTGGTTTCTCAGCGACGGCGTCCCCCGGGCTCCGATGTTGAGATAGACGACGCAGAATACTACGACGGTGGCGAGGCGCTGAAGGAGCTGTCATCACCGGAGAACCTCATGTTGTCGGACGAGATCAAGCGGGCGGTATTCGAGACCATTGATGCACTTCCGGAGGACTTAAAAACGGCAATTACCTTGCGAGAGTTGGAAGGGATGAGCTATGAAGAAATTGCCAGTGTAATGGATTGCCCTGTGGGTACCGTTCGCTCCCGGATCTTCCGGGCGCGGGAGGCAATCGACAAGCGGGTCCAACCTTTACTGCATGGGTAAACGGGGAAGCAGAGTTATGGAACACAAAGAACAAATCTCGGCACTGGTGGACGGAGAAATCCAGGATAAGGTGCTGCTAGAACAACTCAGCCGCGACAGCGAACTGTCTGAAACCTTTGGTCGGTACCATCTCTATGGCGATGCCATGCGCAACGATTTGCCGACGCACCTGCAGCTTGACTTGAGCGAGCGGATAGCGGAAGCCTTGGCGCAGGAGCCAGTCATGGTGGCGCCAACAGGGCCCGGTCAGCTTCGAGAGCGACCGGCGCAGGTACTGCGACCCCTCTTCGGACGGGTCGGTCCCCTGACGCGTCAGCTCGGCCAGTTTGCCGTAGCCGCTTCGGTATCGGCGGCGGTGATCTTCGGAGTGCAGCAGTACAGTCAGCAATCCGATGTGCCGTCTCCCGTGCTGAATACCGTTCCCTTGAGCGGCGGAGCGTCTCCGGTTAGTCTTAACTACCAGATGGACAGCCGGGAAGCGTTGAACGAGCAGGCCTTGTTGGAACAGCAGCGCAAGATCCATGCCTTGTTGCTGGATCACGAATTGCAACAGCGTCTTCGGCAGCATTAAGGGTAATCGAATTTGAATATGAGCGGACTGCGTGCCGTTGTTCTGGTGTTCGCTTGGGCCCTGTCCTCCGCGGTAATGGCCGAGGGGCCGGCCGAGGCCCTGTTGCAGCAAATGCAACAGGCCTATCGTCAGCTCAACTTCGAACTGACCCTGGTCGAATCCAGTCAGGGTCAACTCGAGCCCAAGCGCCTCACCCGGGGGCACCTCGATGGCCTGGTGCTGACCCATCTCACCCATCTCAACGGGCGACCGCGAGAGTACGTGCAGCGGGATGATGAAATCAGCTTCTTCGATGCCACTCAGGATGGCTACACGCTCAAGCATTCACGCCTGCCCGGCCTGTTCAACCGGTTGCAACTGATGTCGCTGGAGTCCTTGTCGGCCCACTACGATGCGGTGATCGCCGGGCGTAGCCGGGTTCTGGGCAGAGTGGCCCAGGTGGTGCGTCTGGTGCCCAAGGCGGACCATTACTACGGCTATGTGTTGTGGCTGGATCAAGACTCCGGGTTGTTACTGAAGCTGGACACGCTGGACAAAAATGCCGATCTGGTGGAACAGGTCATGGGCGTGGCCTTGCACATCAGCGAAGAGCCGGCGCCATTCCTGCGTGAGTTGAAGAGCGCCAACCTGCCTCCTTCCATGTCGCTGTCTGAAGCCTATCCCTCTCATCAGCAGCCACTGGCCTGGCAGGCCGGCTGGCTGCCCCAGGGGTTCGAAGTCAAATCCGAGGACAAACACAAGTTACCGGTGACCGAACAGTCGGTGGACTACCTGATGGCCTCCAACGGGGTGGTGGATATTTCCGTCTATGTGGCCCAGGCGGCCGCCGGCAGCGAGCCCCACCAGCAGTTGGTGCGCCAGGGCGCCACCCATTTGGTCAGTCTGATCAATCCGGCGCGGGTGGAGATCACCGTGGTGGGTGACATTCCCGCCGAGACTGCCCGCCGTATCGCCGAGTCGATCCAGCCCAAGGTCGCCAACCCATGATCGAAGAAGTGGCAATCGTGGTGGCGGTAGGCGAGGGGGGGGTAGAAGTCGCCAGTTTCAGCAAGTCCGCCTGTGGCCAGTGCCGGCAAAACAGCCAGTGCGGCACCGGCCTGGTATCCAACGCCCTGCCGGGGCGCGAACATCGTTTCTTCATCGCCACCGAACTTGAGCTCAAGGTTGGGGAGCGGGTGCGTATCGGTATTCCCGAGCAAAGCCTCATCACCAGTGCCCTGTTGTTATACCTGTTGCCCCTGCTGTTGCTGCTGGCCGGCGCGCTGTTGGCCGGCATCGGCCTGGGAGCCGGTGACGGCGGTACCCTGCTGGGGGCCACCTTGGGTGGCGGCACCGGCTTTTGGCTGAGCTCGCGGCTGTCCCGTCGGGGCGGCCGGGCGTTGTCCGAGCCGGTGCTCATAGGCCCGCTGCTTCCGCTGGCCAACATCGACTAAGGATTGGCCACGGTCCCGCGAATCCAGTAGAATCTCGCCCCTGACTCTCGCTTTATCAGAATACGGACTCCTTATTGCATCATGAAGCATATTCGTAACTTCTCCGTTATCGCCCACATCGACCACGGCAAGTCCACCTTGTCCGACCGCCTGATCCAGGTATGCGGTGGCCTGTCGGATCGGGAAATGCAGGAACAGGTGCTCGACTCCATGGACCTGGAGCGGGAGCGCGGCATTACCATCAAAGCCCAGAGTGTGACCCTGAACTACCAGGCCAAAGACGGCAACCAATACCAGCTGAATTTTATCGATACCCCGGGACACGTGGACTTTTCCTATGAGGTCTCCCGTTCCCTCGCCGCCTGTGAAGGGGCGCTGCTGGTGGTGGACGCGGGCCAGGGGGTTGAGGCACAGACTCTGGCCAACTGCTATACCGCCCTGGACATGGATCTGGAAGTGGTACCGGTGCTGAACAAGATAGATCTGCCCCAGGCCGAGCCGGAGCGGGTGGCCCAGGAGATAGAGGACATCGTCGGCATCGACGCCATCGATGCGGTGCGCTGCTCGGCCAAGACCGGACTGGGCGTGGACGAGGTGCTGGAAACCATAGTGCAGAAGATCCCGGCCCCCGAAGGGGATCCGGAGGCGCCGCTGCAGGCGCTGATCATCGACTCCTGGTTCGATTCCTACCTGGGTGTGGTGTCGCTGGTGCGGATCAAGAATGGCAGCCTGAGGAAGGGCGACAAGATCAAGGTGATGAGCACCGGCCAGGTATGGGGCGTGGATCGCATCGGCATCTTCACCCCCAAACAGAAGGACACCGACGGCCTCAACTGCGGCGAAGTGGGCTGGGTGGTGTGCGGTATCAAGGAAATCCACGGCGCCCCGGTGGGCGATACCCTGACCCTGGCCAAGCACGGCGCCGACAAGCCCCTGCCCGGCTTCAAGAAGGTCAAGCCCCAGGTCTATGCCGGCCTGTTCCCTATCTCCAGTGACGACTACGAGGCCTTCCGCGACGCCCTGGATAAGCTGTCCCTGAATGACGCCTCCCTGTTCTACGAGCCGGAAACCTCCAATGCCCTCGGCTTCGGCTTCCGCTGCGGCTTCCTCGGCATGCTGCACATGGAGATCATCCAGGAGCGGCTGGAGCGGGAGTACGATCTGGACCTGATCACCACGGCGCCGACCGTGGTGTACGAGGTGGTCAAGACCGACGGCGAGACCGTCTACATCGACAGCCCCTCCCAACTGCCGGCGGTGAACAACATCGAGGAGATCCGCGAGCCCATCGCCGAGTGCAACATACTGGTGCCCCAGGAATACCTGGGCAACGTCATCACCCTGTGCATCGAGAAGCGCGGCGTGCAGACCAATATGGTCTATCACGGCAACCAGGTGGCGCTGAGCTACGACATCCCCATGGCGGAAGTGGTGCTCGATTTCTTCGACCGGCTCAAGTCCTGCAGCCGCGGTTACGCTTCCCTGGACTACGGCTTCAAACGCTTCGAGGCTGCCGACATGGTGCGTCTGGACATCATGATCAACGGTGACAGGGTCGATGCCCTGGCGATCATCACCCACAAGGACAATGCCCAGTTCAGGGGCCGCCAGCTGGTGGAGAAGATGCGTGAGCTTATTCCCCGCCAGATGTTCGACATCGCCATCCAGGCCGCCATCGGCAACCACATCATCGCCCGCAGCACGGTCAAGGCCCTGCGCAAGGATGTGACCGCCAAGTGTTACGGCGGCGACGTCAGCCGCAAGAAAAAGCTGCTGGCCAAACAGAAGGAAGGCAAGAAGCGAATGAAGTCCCTGGGCCGGGTGGATATCCCCCAGGACGCCTTCCTGGCCATCCTGCATGTCGGAAAGGATAAGTAACCATGGCGAGTACCTTTGCCCTGATCCTGGTGCTGGTGACCCTGGTCACCGGTATCATCTGGGCCTGTGACAAGTGGATCTGGGCTCCCCAGCGGGCCCGCAAGATCGCCGATGATCAACTGGTGCACGGCAACAAGGTGGACAAATCGGCCCTGGCCAGGGCCGCCGCGGCACCGGGCTGGATCGAGCAGGCCAAGTCCATCTTCCCGGTGATCGCCGCCGTGCTGGTGCTGCGTTCCTTCATCTACGAGCCCTTCCAGATCCCCTCCGGCTCCATGATGCCGACCTTGCTGGTAGGCGACTTCATCCTGGTGGAGAAGTTCTCCTACGGCCTGAAGGAGCCGGTGACCAACACCAGGCTGCTCCCCACCGGCGAGCCCAAACGGGGCGACGTGGCGGTGTTCAAGTATCCGGAAGACACCCGCATCGACTACATCAAGCGTATCGTCGGTCTGCCCGGGGATCGCCTCGTCTACCGGGACAAGCAGCTCTTTATCAAGCCGGCCTGCGACGGCAACGACTGTCCCGACTTCGCCCCCGTGCCGCTGGAATTCGTCCAGAGCGGCGAGTTCACCCAGATGGGCATCCCCCTGGAGCGTTACCGGGAGCACCTGACCGAGCGCCCCCACGACATCCTGGTCAACCCGCTGCTGCCGGATCGGGTGTCCATGTACCACCGTCAGCCGGGCACCGCCCGGGACGAATGGGTGGTGCCGGAAGGCCATTACTTCGCGGTGGGTGACAACAGGGACAACAGCACCGACAGCCGCTTCTGGGGCTTCGTGGCCGAAGAGAACCTGGTGGGCCGGGCGGTGGCCATCTGGATAAGCTTTGAGTTTGAACGCAGCGCCGACGGCTGGCTGCCCGCCTGGGTGCCGAGCGACGTGCGCTTCAGCCGCATAGGCGCCATTCATTGATGAAAAAACTGAACATTCTGCAGAAAAAACTGGGTCACAGCTTCGGTGACGAGACCCTGCTGGTGCGGGCCCTGACCCACAGGAGCGCCGGCTCCCGTCACAACGAGCGGCTGGAGTTCCTGGGCGACTCCATCCTCAGCATGGTGATCGCCGACGCCCTCTACCATCGTTTTCCGAAGGTGAATGAAGGCGACATGTCGCGCATGCGCGCAACCCTGGTGCGGGAGAAGACCCTGGCCGAGCTGGCGCGGGAGTTCGAGCTGGGCGACTACCTGATCCTGGGCCCGGGCGAGCTGAAAAGCGGTGGCTACCGGCGCGAGTCGATCCTGGCGGATGCGGTGGAGGCCCTGATCGGCGCCATCTACCTGGATACCGACATAACACAGATCCACGCGCTGCTGTTGTCCTGGTACGACGAGCGGCTCAACGACATTCAGCCCGGGGTCGAGCAGAAGGATCCCAAGACCCGGCTGCAGGAATTGCTGCAGGCCAAGCGCAAGCCCTTGCCCACTTACACCGTGGTGGACGTGATCGGCGAGGCACATAATCAGAAATTTACCGTGCATTGCCTGGTGGACGGTTTGCCCGAGCCGGTGGTTGGTGTTGGCACCAGTCGTCGCAAGGCCGAGCAAGCTGCTGCCGAACATGCCCTGGATACCTTGCTATGACCGAACAAGAGCAGAGCTACTGTGGCTTTATCGCCATCGTCGGCCGCCCCAATGTGGGCAAATCCACCCTGCTGAACCAGCTGCTGGGACAGAAGGTGAGCATCACCTCGCGCAAGGCGCAGACCACCCGCCACCGCATCATGGGCATTCACACCGAAGGCGCCTACCAGGCCATCTATGTGGATACGCCCGGCTTGCACATCGAGGAAAAGCGGGCCATCAACCGGCTGATGAACCGGGCCGCCTCCAGCTCGCTGGGCGACGTGGAGATGGTGGTGTTCGTGGTGGAGGGTACCAAGTGGACCGCCGACGACGACATGGTGCTGAACAAGCTGCGCCACCTCCACTGCCCGGTGGTGCTGGCGATCAACAAGATTGACAACGTCAAGAGCAAGGACGAGCTGCTGCCCCATATCCAGTGGCTGTCCCAGCAGATGGAGTTCGCCGACATTGTGCCCATTTCCGCGGAGAAGGGCACCAATGTGGATACCATCGCCAAGCTGGCGCGTTCGCGGCTCAAGCCGTCGCTGCACTATTTCCCGGAAGACTACATCACCGACCGTTCCTCCCGCTTCATGGCGGCGGAGATCATCCGTGAGAAGCTGATGCGCTTCATGGGCGAGGAGCTGCCCTACTCGGTGACGGTGGAGATAGAGCGCTACCAGGTCAACGACAAGGGGATGGTGCATATCAACGGCCTGATCCTGGTGGAGCGCAGTGGCCAGAAGAAGATGGTGATCGGCAACAAGGGCGAGAAACTCAAGGTGATCGGCACCGAGGCGCGTATCGAGCTGGAGCAGATGCTGGAGCAGAAAGTTTTCCTCGAGCTGTGGGTCAAGGTCAAATCCGGCTGGGCCGACGACGAGCGTGCCCTGCGCAGCCTGGGGTATGGTGACGACTGAGCATGGCCCAGGCCGCCTTTGTCATCCATAGCCGGCCCTACCGGGAAACCAGCCAGCTGGTCGAGGTGTTTACCCGGGAGCTGGGCCGGCAGAGCCTGGTGGCCAAAGGCAGCCGCCAGCCCCGCTCCCCCCTCAAGGGGCTGTTACAGCCCTTCGTACCCTTGCGGCTCGGTTTCGCCGGCAAGGGCGAGCTGAAAAACCTGCACAGCGCCGAAGCCAGCGGCCCGGCCATCTCCCTGGCGGGCAGCGCCCTCTACAGCGGCCTCTACCTGAACGAGCTGATCTATTACCTGCTGGAAACCCAGACGCCATTCGACGAAGTGTTCGATGTCTATCACGATACGCTGAAAAAACTGGCAAATGGCGAGAGAATAGAACCATGCCTGCGTTATTTTGAGTTTTATATGCTAAATATACTGGGTTACGGCGTGGATTTTACCCAGGATGCCCTGACCGGCGAGGCGGTGCTGCCGGAGTGCTGGTACCGCTACCAGCCGGAAGCCGGTTTCGTGGCCCTGGAAGGACCCGAGCCGGGTGCCTATCCGGGGGGGCACCTTTATGCCCTGGCCGAGTTGGATCTCGAGCGGGCCGAGGTACTGGTTTCCGCCAAACGTTTCAGTCGCCAGGCCCTGGGGCCCTACTTGGGGGGCCGGGCCCTGCGTAGTCGGGCCCTGTTTGTCAAAGGAAAGAGAGGAAGTCGCAGTGAGTGAATTGTATTTAGGGGTCAACATCGATCATATCGCCACCTTGCGTAATGCCAGGGGCACCAGTTACCCGGATCCGGTGCAGGCGGCGGCGGTGGCCGAACAGGCCGGCGCCGACGGTATTACCGTGCACCTGCGGGAGGATCGCCGCCACATTACCGACAGAGACGTGGAGATCCTGGCTCAGACCATTCAAACCCGCATGAACCTGGAGATGGCGGTAACCGAGGAGATGCTCGATATTGCCTGCCGTATCAAGCCCGCCTTCGTCTGCCTGGTGCCGGAAAAGCGGGAAGAAGTCACCACCGAAGGCGGCCTGGACGTGGCCGGCCAGCTCGACAAGGTGAAGGCGGCGGTAACCCGGCTGACCGAGGCCGGCATCAAGGTGTCGCTCTTTATCGACGCGGACAAGACCCAGATCGATGCCGTGGTGGCCACCGGGGCGCCTTATATCGAGATCCACACCGGCCATTACGCCGATGCTCCCAACGAAGCGGAGCAACTGGCGGAGCTCAAGCGCATCGCCGCCTCCGCCTCTCACGCCCATGATCTGGGGCTCAAGGTCAACGGCGGCCACGGCCTGCACTACCACAACGTCAAGCCCATCGCCGCCATCCCCGAGATGCTGGAACTCAACATCGGTCATGCCATCATCGCCCGCGCCGCCTTCGACGGCCTGGAAAAGGCGGTGCGCGACATGAAGCGGCTGATGCGCGAAGCCCGCCAGGGCGTTTGATCGTCGGTCAGGGTGAGGCGTGAGGGGAGCGACGTGAGGCTTCTCCTCACCCCTCATCCCTCACCGGATTATAAATATTCCTTCGCCTCTTCCCTGATCTGTCCCATCCGCTCTTCCAGTTCCAGCAGTTCGGGCTCCAGCTCATCCAGCGGCTGCTTGGCCAGCAGGGCCCGCTCCAGCTGGGCCACCAGCGCCTGCAACTGGGGGACGCCGCAATAGGCGGTGCCGCCATGCAGCTTGTGCAGGGGCGGGTAGAGCCGATCGCCCTCCAGCTCCCCGGACAGGGCGGCATCCAGCAGGGGAGCGAACTCGTCGAAGCTCTGCAGCAGCAGGGCGAGCATCTCCTTCGCCAGTGGCTCCTTGCCCCCCGCCTGCTTGACTGCCAGCGACCAGTCTATCTGTCCCGGCGACCGGGGTCTGTGGCTGAAACGCTCTATGATGCGGGCCAGTATGGCCTCATCGATGGGCTTGGCCAGGTAGTCGTCCATGCCCTGGCGCAGCAGCCGGTCCCGCTCTCCCTCTATGGCGTGGGCGGTCACCGCCACTATCGGGGTGCTGGCGTTGGGGCCTCCCCGGGCGCGGATCTCGCGAGTGGCCTGGATGCCGTCCATCACCGGCATCTGGATATCCATAAAGATGATGTCGTAGCGGTTGACCGTGGCCAGGTTCAGTGCCTCCCGGCCGTTGGTGCAGCTTTCTACCTGGCTGACCTGCTCACTCAGCATGGCGCTGATCAGTTTGAGGTTGGCCGGGTTGTCGTCCACCGCCAGCACCCGGAGCGCCTGCTTGTGGGAAGGGGGCGCCAGGGTGATCTGCAGCATGGCCTCGGGGGCCGGGCTGTCCTGCTCCACCAGGGCGTGGGCCAGCTTCTGGTAGTGCACCGGTTTACTCAGGCAGTGGCTGGCACCGGTCTTGAGCAGGGCATCGACCAGGGTAGGATCGGTGGAGCTGAGCAGCACCACCACCTTGTTGTCGTGGTCCCTCTGCCGCAGGATACTCTGCTCCATCTGGCTGGGCAGGGTGTGAGGGCCGAAACCCAGCAAGGCGCAGTCGATGGCGACCCCTGGATAGGGTTCGTGCAGCACCTGCACTCCCCATTCCCGCAGCAGGGCGGTGGTGGCCCGGCGGCTGAAGTTGTCTTCCTCGAGGTAGAGTATCGTCCTGTCGGCGAGCTCGCTCAGGGGAAGAGGTTCGGCCAGGGGCAGGGCGGCCCGGCCCAGCTCCAGGGTAAAGCTGAACACCGAGCCCGAGCCCAGCTCGGAGTAGAGCTCGATGTCGCCGGCCATCTGGTGCACCAGTTTCTGGGTGATCACCAGGCCCAGGCCGGTGCCGCCGTAGCGCCGGGAAATGCTGGAGTCGGCCTGGTTGAAAGCCTGGAACAGCTGGCGGCGCTGGCTGTCGGAGATGCCGATACCGGTGTCCTGCACATGGATGCACAGGCCGGCCTTGTCCGGCTGGCCGGCGGGACGGGCGTCGACCCGCACGTCCACGTTGCCCTGCTCGGTAAACTTGATGGCGTTGCCCACCAGGTTGGTGAGCACTTGCTGCAATCGTAGCGGGTCGCCCACCAGGCTGTCGTGCACCGCCGCGTCCACCCGCAGCGACAGCTCCAGCCCCTTGTCGTGGGCGCTGGGAGCGAGCAGGGTCATCACCTCCTGCAGGGTGTCGCGCAGGGAGAAGGGGATTTGCTCCATCTTCAGCTTGCCGGCCTCCAGCTTGGAAAAGTCGAGGATGTCGTTGATGATGCCGAGCAGGTTCTGGGCCGATTTCTCTATGGTTTTGAGGTAATCCAGCTGGTTGGAGGTGAGCCTGGTCTTCTGCAACTGGCGGGCGAAGCCGATGACGCCGTTCAAGGGGGTACGCAGTTCGTGGGACATGTTGGCCAGGAACTCGGTCTTGACCCGGGCTGCCTCCTGGGCCCGCTTCTTGGCCATGTCCAGCTCGATATTCTGGATCTCGATCTGCTCCAGGGTCTCGCGCAGATCCGAAGTGGCCTGGTCGATGTTCTGCTGCATCTCGTCATGGTATTCCGACAGGGACTTGGCCATGGCGTTGATGCCGTTCTTCAGGACTTCCAGCTCGCCGGTGAACTCGCCGCTGACCCGGGTATCCAGCCGGCCCTCGCGGATCTTGTACACGGCGCTGACCATGTCGGTGATCGGCTGGGACACCCCCTTGATCAGCCGCACCCCGAACAGGGTGCTGAGACAGACCCCGAGCAGTACGATCAGGCCGGCGAAAAAGCTGTCCCGGTAATGCACCAGCATGGCCGAGTCGTTGGTCAGCTGCATGGACACATAGCCGATGGGTGTGGAGGAGGATTCCTCCCAGAGGGCATCGGCACGGATGCTGTCGGTCACCACCGGGGTGCGCAGTATGATGCCCTCGGGACCGGTTTCCACCAGGGTGATCCTGGGCAGGGGCAGTCCCTCGGGCAGGCGCATAATGTTGAAGTCGCGGTGGTAGTTGGAGGTGACCAGCAGCCGGCCTTCCAGATCGAACAGGGCGATGGACTTGACCAGGGGGCTGTTGTTGCGATGGATGTTGCTGAGCAGGCGGTTGAGCGCTTCCCGGTTGCGGCCGGTCAGCGCCAGCTCGCTGGCCAGGGCCAGGGGTTCGATGACGTTGACTCCCTGACGGATCAGGGCTTCTTCCAGCTGTTGGTAGCGGTTCACGGAGAAATAGCCGGCCAGCAGTATGCCGATGATCAGGGTCGGTAAGATGGTGAAAGCCAGTACCCGGGCTCGCAGGCCGTATTTGGTCATAGTGGGTGAATGTGGGACAATACGCGCTCAAATCAACAGAGGCTTATGATGACATAGCCGGTTCGAGGGCTCCACGTTTTATGGTTCAGTTCTTCAAGGTCAAAAAGCCCGATGTCCAGACCCTGGCGCCGCTCGAGGTCGAGATCCTCGAGCTCAACGCCCACGGCGTGGGGGTGGCCCGCCATCAGGGCAAGCCCCTGTTCGTGCCCGGCGTGCTGGCCGGCGAGCGGGTACGGGTGCGGCTGACCGGACAGAACAGCAAGTACCAGACCGCCAGCCTGGTCAAGGTGCTGAAGGCGTCCTCGGAACGGCAGAAGCCCTTTTGTCCTTATACCGCCCAGTGCGGCGGCTGCTCGCTGCAGCACGTGCCGCTGGCCGCCCAGCGGGCCCTCAAGGCCCGTGCCGTGGCCCGGCTGTTCGCCCGCCACGGTGTCGAGGCGCTGCCCGAACCCGAGTGGCTGACGGGGGAGGGACGGGGCTACCGGCGGGTGGCCCGGCTGGCGATCCGGCGCCAAGGCAAGGGGGTGGCCCTGGGTTTTCGCCGGCACCAGTCCCACGAACTGGTGGAGATAGCGCATTGTGGTGTGCTGGCACCCACCCTGTCGGCCCTGATCCCCGACCTGCGCGCCTTGCTGAACCGGCTGCAGGGGGGCAGGCAGCTCGGGCACCTGGAATTGTATTTGGCGGCCGAAGGCGTCGCCCTGCTGCTGCGCCACGGTGGTGCACTCTCCAACCGGGACCTGGATAGCCTGCTGGCTTTCGCCCAGGAGCGAAACCTGGCGCTGTTTTTACAGGACGATGCCGGCCGTCGTCCTTTACATGTTCCTTTTCCGATTTATTATCAAATAGATAATATCCGACTTTCGTTTACTCCCGGGGATTTCATCCAGGTCAATGGCCTGCTCAACGAGCAGATGGTGCGCCAGGCACTGGCCTGGCTGGCGGCCGAGCCCGGGCAGGCGATACTGGATCTGTTCTGCGGCGTGGGCAATTTTTCCCTGCCGCAGGCTTCGGCCGGGCATCCCGTGATCGGGGTGGAAGGGGTGATGGAGATGGTGGAGCAGGCCCGCGGCAACGCGGAAGACAGCGGCCTGGTCCAGGCCCGTTTCTACCGGGCCGACCTGGCTGCCGACTTCACCGCCGAACCCTGGGCCAGGCAGGGCTTCGACCGGGTACTGCTGGATCCGGGGAGGGCCGGGGCCGAGCAGGTGATGCCCTATCTGCTGAAGCTCTCGCCGCAGCGGTTGCTCTACGTCTCCTGTAACCCGGCCACCCTGGCCCGGGACAGCGAGGTCCTGCTGGCGGGGGGATACCGACTCGTCCGCCTCGGCCTCATTGATATGTTTCCCCATACGGCCCATTGTGAAGCGATGGCCTTGTTTGAACTCAGCTAAGGGACGCTTATGGTTTCAGTGCGCGACACCCACCTCAGATCAACCTTCAGCCTGGCGGAGTGGGCGGCGACCCTGCCGCTGGATGCGAAAGAGCGGGAGCAACTGACGGCGGTCTACGACTATTGCCGACGGTTGGGGGTGCCAGCGGAGGTGGAGCAGCGGCTGCACGCCCAGGGCGTGGAGATGGTGGGGATACTGCTGACCCTGAGCATGGATCTGGATACCCACAAGGCGGCCCTGCTCTATCCCTTCCTGGAAAGCGGTTACCTCAGTCTGGAGCAGGCACGGGAAGATTTCGGCGACAATATCGCCCGCCTGCTGCAGGGGGTGGCCGACATGGAAGCCATCCGCTCGTTGCAGCATGTGCACAGTGACAAGAGTTCCGAGGCCCAGGTCGACAAGGTCCGTCGCATGCTGCTGGCCATGGTGGAGGATGTGCGGGCCGTGGTGATCAAGCTGGCCGAGCGGATCACCTGCCTGCGCGAAGTGAAAAGCGCCGACGAGGAGACCCGGGTACTGGTGGCCAAGGAGATCGCCAACATCTACGCGCCGCTCGCCAACCGCCTTGGCATCGGCCAGCTCAAGTGGGAGCTGGAGGATCTGTCGTTCCGCTATCTGCATCCGGAAACCTATAAACGTATCGCCCGGCTGCTGGACGAGAAGCGGCTGGCGCGGGAAGCCTATATCGACAACTTCGTCGCCGGGCTCAAGGCGGCGCTGCGCGACGCGGGCATAGAGGCCGAGGTGTACGGCCGGCCCAAGCATATCTACAGCATCTGGCGCAAGATGCAGAAGAAACACCTGGACTTCGACGAGTTGTTCGACGTGCGAGCGGTGCGGGTGGTGACCCGGCATCTGCAGGACTGCTACGCGGCCCTGGGGGTGGTGCACACCCAGTGGCGCCATATTCCACGGGAGTTCGACGACTACGTAGCCAACCCCAAGCCCAACGGCTACCAGTCCATCCATACGGTGGTGATCGGGCCCGAGGGCAAGACGGTGGAGATCCAAATCCGCACCGATCAGATGCACCAGGATGCGGAGCTGGGGGTGGCGGCCCACTGGAAGTACAAGGAAGGCGCCGCCGCCGCCAGGCAGAGCGGTTTCGAGGAGAAGATCGCCTGGCTCAGGAAGCTGCTGGCCTGGCAGGAAGACATGGCCGAGAGCGGCTCCCTGGTGGACGAGCTGCGCAGCCAGGTGTTCGAGGACAGGGTCTATGTGTTCACGCCCAAGGGGGAAGTGGTGGACATGCCCGCCGGCGCCACTCCGCTCGATTTCGCCTACTACATCCACAGCCAGATCGGTCACCGCTGCATCGGCGCCAAGATCGACGGTCGTATCGTGCCCTTCACCTACCAGCTGCAGACCGGTGACCAGGTGGAGATCATCACCCAGAAGCAGCCCAATCCCAGCCGGGACTGGATGAACCCCAACCAGGGTTTTTTGCGCACCAGCCGGGCCCGCTCCAAGGTGGCCACCTGGTTCAAGAAGCAGGACAGGGACAAGAACATCCACGCCGGCCGCGAGGTGCTCGACAAGGAGCTGGACCGCCTGGGGCTGACCTTCTCCCAGATCGACAAGAAGGCGCTGGAGCGCTTCAACGTGGCCACCCTGGACGATCTGCTGGCCGGCATCGGCGGCGGCGACCTGCGCATCAACCAGCTGCTCAACTACCTGCAGGGGCAGCACAAGAAGCCGACCAGCGCCGAGCAGGACGAGCAGGTGCTGCGCCAGCTGGAGCAGAAGGCGGCGAAGAAGCCACAGGATCACAAGGCCCATGGCCATATAGTGGTGCAGGGGGTGGGCAACCTGCTCACCAACACCGCCCGCTGCTGCCAGCCGATACCGGGCGACGAGATCATCGGCTTTATCACCCAGGGGCGGGGCATCTCCATCCACCGGGCCGACTGCGAGCAGCTCAAGGAGCTGGCGGCCCAGCACCCGGAGCGGATGGTGGACGCGGTATGGGGCGAGAACTATTCCGGCGGCTACAACCTCACCATGCGGGTGGTGGCCAACGACAGATCCGGCCTGCTGCGGGACATCACCACCATCCTCGCCAACGAGAAGATCAACGTGATGGGCGTCAACAGCCGCTCCAACCGCAAGCAGCAGACCGCCATCATCGACATGGAGCTCGAGGTCTACAACATCGACACCCTGAGCCGGACCCTGGCCAAGATCAGCCAGTTGCCGGACATACTGGAAGCCAAGCGGCTGTAACGGGAGCAAGGATGGAACATTACAACTACTCGCTCGGCGATCTGCTGGCCATCATGGCGGCGCTGCGGGATCCGGAAAACGGCTGTCCCTGGGATCTGAAGCAGGACTTCGCCAGCATAGTGCCCTACACCCTGGAAGAAGCCTACGAGGTGGCCGACACCATAGAGCGGGGGGCGCTGGCGGAGCTGCCCGGGGAGCTGGGCGACCTGCTGTTCCAGGTGGTGTTCTATGCCCGCCTGGGTGAGGAGCAGTCATTGTTCAACTTCGGCGACGTGGTGCAGTCCATCAGCCACAAGCTGGTGGCCCGACACCCCCATGTGTTCGGCAACGCCGACTTCGACAGCGAGGAGCAGGTCAAGGCCAACTGGGAAAACACCAAGGCCGAGGAGCGAAGAGCCAAGGACGCCGCGGCCACCAGCGCCCTGGACGACATTCCCCGCAGCTTGCCGGCGCTGTCCCGGGCCAACAAGATCCAGAAGCGCTGCGCCGCGGTCGGCTTCGACTGGCGTGAACTGCCGCCGGTGGTGGACAAGATCCGCGAAGAGCTCGACGAAGTCATGGCCGAGCTGGCCGAGCCGGAACGGGATCAGGACAAGGTGGCGGACGAACTCGGCGATCTGCTGTTCGCCTGCGTCAACCTGGTACGCCACCTCAAGCAGGATCCGGAGGCGGTGCTGCGCCGGGCCAACGACAAGTTCGAGCGCCGTTTCCGGGCGGTGGAGCAGGCGCTGCGGGCCGACGGCAAGGACAGCCGGGCCTGCAGCCTGGAAGAGCTGGACGGCTACTGGAATCGGGTAAAACGGCAGGAGTCCTGAGCCGCCGGCCCGGATGAAAACAAAAAAAACGCCACCCCTGCGGGTGGCGTTTTGCTGTCGGCGGAATGGCGGGATCAGTTGTCCTTGATCCAGTGATCCATGTCGGTCTTCAGGTTGTCGGAACGGGTGCCGAAGATGGCCTGCACCCCGGAGCCGGCCACGACCACTCCGGCGGCGCCCAGCTTCTTCAGTTGGGCCTGGTCCACCTGGGACACATCCTTCACGCCCACCCGCAGCCGGGTGATGCAGGCATCCAGGCTGGCGATATTGCCCTTGCCGCCGAAGGCGGTGACCAGTTGCTCGGCCATTTCGGAGCCGCCCTGTTTGGCGCCTTCCTCGCTGGCCTCTTCCCGGCCCGGGGTCTTCAGGTCCAGCTTGACGATGGCGACCCGGAACAGGGTGTAGTAGAGGGCGCCGTAGGCCAGGCCCAGGATGGGGAACATCCAGCCCTTGGTGGACTGGGAGAAGAACACCACGAAGTCGATGAAGCCGTGGGAGAAGGTCATGCCATGCTTCATGCCCAGCAGTATGGTCAGCACATAGGCGGAGCCGGCCAGCAGGGCGTGGATGCCGTAGAGCACCGGTGCCACGAACATGAAGGCGAACTCGATGGGCTCGGTGATGCCGGTCAGGAAGGAGGTCAGGGCGGCGGAGAGCATGATGCCGCCGACCTTGGCGCGGTTTTCCGGCTTGGCAGAGTGCCAGATGGCAATGGCTGCGGCGGGCAGGCCATACATCTTGAACATGTAGCCACCGGCCATGTTGCCGGCGCTGGGATCGCCGGCGATGTAACGGGCGATCTCGCCGCGGAACACTTCACCGGCGGCGTTGGTGTAGGTGCCGGCCTCGAAGAAGAAGGGCACGTTCCAGATGTGGTGCAGGCCGAAGGGGATCAGCGCCCGCTCCACCACGCCGTAGATGCCGAAGGCCAGGGCCGGATTCTGGTAGGCGGCCCAGTCGGAGAAGCTGTTGATGGCGCTGCCGATGGGCGGCCAGATAAAGGACAGGGCGACGCCGGTGAAAATGGCGGTGATGCCGGTGATGATGGGCACGAAGCGCTTGCCCGCGAAGAAGCCCAGGTAATCGGGCAACTGGATGCGGTAGAAGCGGTTGAACAGGTAGGCGGCGATGCCGCCGGCGATGATGCCGCCGAGCACACCGGTGTCGGTCAATTGTTTGATCAGGGTGGCGTCGGTGGCCGGATCCAGGCCGGTGACGATGGGGCCCATGACCCCGATGGCGGCAGTCAGCACGAAGTAGCCGACCACGGCGGCCAGGGCGGCCACGCCGTCGTTGTTGGTGAAACCGAGGGCGACACCGACGGCGAAGATCAGCGGCAGGTTGCCGAAGATGGCGCCACCGGCCTGGGCCATCAACATGGACACGATGTGGGGCAACCAGCTGAAGTCGGCGGCACCGATACCGAGCAGCAGGCCGGCTACCGGCAGCACCGATACCGGCAGCATCAGCGATTTGCCGACCTTTTGCAGGTTGGAAAAGGCGTTTTTAAGCATAAAAAACACTCCAGGACAAAGGACGTAACGGATTTTCAGGTAGTATAGAAGCTTGTTGGCCATATATTGATTGAATCGATTCAGCTTGCGCAACCCGGAGTTTGAAAAAGGGGGAGCGAGTGCGCATTTCACCGGCGTTTATCGGTAACAAAGCAACAGTTTCTTACAAAACGTTACACAAGGCTCAACCTTTGCCACGCGGCGCCGATAGATAGGCCGGGAGGACGACCGATGATGCTAATAATCCGCTTACTACTGCTGTGCTGCAGCCTTCAGGCCTTTGCCCAGGAAGGGGAGCCGGCCGCCCCCGACACGGTCACGACGGAAGAGCTCAGGGCCGTGCCGCTGTATGAGGAGCACGAACTGATCCGCTGGATCAACGACAACCGTCATTTGCAGCAGGTGAGGGATAGGGACAACTGCCAGCTGGTGCAGGATATCGAGGCCAGGGCCGAGGTGCTGCGCCTGCCTTCCTACCAGTTCCTGTGGGGCGACATGCTGGCCTGGGGGGTCTGCGTGCCCGAGCAGCCGCGGCGGGGCATGGCGATGATCTGGAAAGCGGCGGAGCAGGGCTTGCCGGCGGCCCTGGAACAGCTAGGGCGCTATTACTACAACGGTACCCTGGTACAGCAGAACCGGGAGCGGGCCGCGCCCCTGATGCAGGAAGCCGCCAGCCTGGGCTTCGAAAAGGCCCAATTCACCTGGGCCCGCTGGCTGCTGGAGGGGGCCGGCAGCCCGCTGGATTATCCCCAGGCCTATCTGTGGCTCAAGCAGATAGTGACTGCCGATCCGACCCTGCACCGGGAAGCGGAGCGTCTGAGCAAGGGACTGGCGGCGCGCATGCCGCCCCACAAGGTCAAGGAGCTGAACCAGCGGTTGTTGTTCTGAGCCGGGCTGTCGCAGCGGGGCGTGGTGACTCGGGGTCCCGCGCGTGGCGGCTTGTCATCGCCGACATTTCATGTCACCTTAGTGCACTAATGTGTATCATGTATATATATTAGCCCCCGACCCAGGATATTCGCTGAATGAAGCTGACCACCTATACCGATTTCGGACTGAGAACCATGATGTACCTGGCCACCCTGCCCAAGGGGGAGCTGACCAGCGTCGCCCATGTTTCCAATCTGTACGACGTGTCCCGCAATCACATGGTGAAAGTGGTCAATCAGCTCGCGCGGGAAGGTTATATCCATGCGGTGCGGGGCAAGAATGGCGGCATCCGGCTGGCCCGGGCGCCGGAAGACATCAATATCGGCCAGGTGATCCGTACCCTTGAGCACAACCTCAAGGGCATCGATTGCGGCAGCCCTGCATGCTATCTGGTGCCCGCCTGCCGTTTGAAGGATGCCCTCAAGCTTGCGATGGATGCCTTCCTGCGCGTGATGGAAAGCTATACCCTGGCCGATCTGGTGGGCAACAGTGAAGAGCTGATGGTGATCTTCAGTCAGCTCGAACCCCGGACGGCAGCCCCTCAGGGCCGGTAGTAGTGAGGTAGTACCCGGGCCAGTTTCACCATGTTGTTTTCCACTTCCAGTATTTCGATGGGGTAACCCGCCAACCGCAGGCCGATATTGGCCTGGGGGATCTCTTCCAGGTATTCCAGGATCAGGCCGTTGAAGGAGCGGGGACCGTCGGTGGGCAGCTTCCAGCCCAGTTCCTTGTTGATATCCCTGATACTGGCCGAGCCCTCGATCAGGTAGGAGCCGTCCTCCTGGGGCTTGATCTCGTCGCTCAGGGTCGGGCTGATGGTGGTGGTGAAGTCGCCAACGATTTCCTCCAGGATATCGTCCAGGGTGACCAGACCCTGAATGTCGCCGTACTCATCCACGATAAGACCGATGCGCTCCTTGTTGCGCTGGAACTTGAGCAATTGCACGTTGAGTGGTGTGGCTTCGGGAATGTAGTAGATTTCACGCACCGCCCGCATCAGGCTCGACTTGCTGAACTCTTCCTTGGCCAGCAGGCGCAGGGCGTCCCGGGCATGGATAAAACCCAAGGCGTCGTCGATGTTGTCCCGGTACAGCAGCACCTTGGTGTGCGGGCTCTGCAGCAGCCGTCGGCTGATGGTCTTCCAGTCCTGGGTCACGTCGATGCCGTAGATCTCGTTGCGCGGCACCATGATGTCGTCCACCGTCACTTTCTCCAGGTCCAGGATGGACACCAGCATGTCCTGGTGGCGGCGGGGGATCAGGGCGCCGGCCTCGTTGACGATGGTCCTCAGCTCCTCCGAACTGATGGCGGTGTCTTCCCGGCTGTGCGGGTTGATGCGGAACAGGGTCAGCAGACCGTTGGAGATGGCATTGATGGTCCACACCGCCGGATAGAGCAGTACCATCAGCGGCCGTAAAATAAAGGAGGCGGGAAAGGCGACCCGCTCCGGGTAGAGGGCGGCCAGGGTCTTTGGCGTTACCTCGGCGAAGATCAGCACCACCACCGTCAGCGCCATGGTGGCGATGGCCACGCCGTAGTCGCCGAACAGGCGGATGGCGATCAGGGTCGCGATGGCCGACGCCATTATGTTGACCAGGTTATTGCCGATAAGGATCAGGCCTATCAGCCGGTCGGGACGAGCCAGCAGCTTCTCGACCCGGGTGGCGGACTTGTGTTTGTTCTGAGCCAGATGGCGCAACCGGTAACGGTTGAGCGACATCATGCCGGTTTCGGAACTGGAGAAAAAGGCGGAAATAAAGAGTAAGGCTATCAGGATACCGGTAAGGGCACCCGTGGATATGTCGTCCAAGCAGACCGTCCTGTGTGAAAACGCTGATCAATTTCTAAGGGTTTGTGCCGGCACTGTCAAGCCAAGAGCCGGTTCAGGGCTAACCCAGCAGCACCTCGCGCACGAAACGGCTGCCGAAATAGGCCAGGGTCAACAGTATGCTGCCGGCCACGCTGGTCCAGATCACCTTGCGCCCGCGCCAGCCCAGGCGGTGGTGGCCCCACAACAGGCCGACGTAAACGCACCAGGCCAGTATGGTCAGTATGGCCTTGTGGACCTTGCCGGGGCTGAACATCTCCTGCAGGAAGAAAAGACCGCTGGAGATGGACAGGGTCAGCAGCACCACCCCGATGAAGATAAGCCGGAACAGGTAGCGCTCTATGGTCATCAGTGGTGGCATCGCCGGCAGATTGGACAGTTTGTGTTTTTTCAGCCGGTTGTCGAGAAAGCCCAGCAAGATGGCGAGCAGACAGGCAATCACCAGCAGAGAGTAGGAGATCAGTCCCAGGCCGATGTGCAGCAGCACCGCCGGGCGGGTTTCCAGGTACATGCCGTAGTAGCTCGGCAACAGCAGGTCCGCCGCCAGCAGCAGGCCGGCAAAGCCGTATACCAGCGGCATCAGCAGCCAGACATTGAATCGGCTGACCAGTATGGTCATCAGCACACAGATGATCAGGCTGACGATGGAAGCCACGTTGAGCATGCTCAGGTTCTGGCCGGGGACCAGCACCACGGTATCGAACAGCCAGAGCCCATGGAGGGCCAGCGCGAACAACGCGGCCAGCAAGCCGTAGCGGCGCCCCTGGTGGTGGGGGGTGAGCAAGTTATGCACACAGGCGAAGGCCGCCAACAGATAAAAGGCCATCGCCAATACAGCAAGCAATTCCATAGTGAACGTAAGCCATTAACCGGTAAAATAAAGAAGGACGGCCAGTATACCCCCAAGGGAAGCCATGTCGCTACCTGCGGTCGCTTAAGTTCGGCCGGCAACTTGGGTATACTGGTCGCAATTTTCGCCAATAGCGGACTCAGTCATGTTTGAAAATCTCACCGAACGGTTGTCGCGCACGCTGAAGAACATCAGTGGGCGTGGGCGCCTCACCGAAGAAAATATCAAAGAGACCCTGCGCGAGGTGCGTATGGCCCTGCTGGAGGCCGACGTAGCCCTGCCGGTGGTGCGGGACTTCGTCAACCGGGTCAAGGAGCGGGCGGTGGGCCAGGAGGTTTCAAAGTCCCTGAGCCCGGGCCAGGCTTTTATCAAGATAGTCAACGCCGAACTGGTCGCGGTGATGGGCGAGGCCAACGAGGCGCTCAACCTGGCGGTCACGCCGCCGGCGGTGATCCTGATGGCGGGTCTGCAGGGGGCCGGTAAGACCACCTCGGTGGGCAAGCTGGCCAAGTTTCTGAAGGAGCGCCACAAGAAAAAGGTGCTGGTGGTCAGTGCCGATGTCTACCGGCCGGCGGCCATCAAGCAATTGGAGACCCTGGCAGCGGATCTGGAGGTGGAATGCTTCCCCAGCCACACCGGCCAGAAGCCGGTGGACATCGGCCGTAACGCCGTGGACCATGCCCGCAAGAAGTTCTTCGACGTGGTGCTGGTGGATACCGCCGGTCGCCTGCACGTAGACGAAGACATGATGGCCGAGATCCAGCAGTTGCACGCGGCCATCGATCCCGTCGAGACCCTGTTCGTGGTGGACGCCATGACCGGCCAGGATGCGGCCAATACCGCCAAAGCCTTCAGCGAGGCGCTGCCGCTGACCGGTGTCATCCTCACCAAGGCGGACGGTGATGCCCGGGGTGGCGCAGCGCTCTCGGTGCGTCACATTACCGGCAAGCCGATCAAATTCATCGGGATGGGTGAAAAAACCGACGCCCTGGAGCCCTTCCACCCCGACCGTATCGCCTCGCGCATCCTCGGCATGGGGGATGTGCTGTCGCTGATCGACCAGATGGAACGTTCGGTGGACAAGGGCAAGGCCGCCGAGATGGCCCAGAAGCTGAAGAAAGGCAAGGGCTTCGACCTGGAGGACTTCCGCGACCAGCTGGTGCAGATGCGCAACATGGGCGGCATGATGAGCCTGATGGACAAATTGCCAGGCATGAACCAGTTGCCGGACAACGTCAAGGATCAGGTCAATGACAAGCTGACGGTGCGGATGGAGGCCATTATCAACTCCATGACGCCGAAGGAGCGCCGCCACCCGGACCTGATCAAGGGGGCGCGCAAGCGCCGCATCGCCCTGGGCTCCGGCACCGAAGTGCAGGAGGTCAACAAGCTGCTCAAGCAGTTCGCCCAGATGCAGAAGATGATGAAGAAAATGTCCGGCAAGGGCGGCATGCGCAAGATGATGAGCCAGATGCAGGGACTGATGGGCCCGGGCGGGCTGGGTGGTGGCCGGCGCGGGCCCTTCTGAGCCAGCGCATCGGGACACGGAGGCGCGCAGGCCCCAATCCGGTTGCATTCTCACCGGATCGGAGTACAATTGCGCGGCTTATTTTAAGCCGGGGTTCGCATTGTCTGCGAACCTTGTTTGTTTCAAGTAAATAGAGGACGGTATGGTAACCATTCGTTTACAACGTGGTGGCGCGAAAAAGCGTCCGTTCTACCAAGTAGTAGTTGCTGACAGCCGCTACGCCCGCGATGGTCGTTTCATCGAGCGTGTTGGCTTCTTCAACCCGATCGCTTCCGGTCAGGCAGAAAAACTGCGCCTGGACCTGGAGCGTATCAACCACTGGGTAGGCCAGGGCGCCAATGTGTCCGAGCGCGTAGCCAAGCTGATCAAAGACGCTGCCAAAGCCGCAGCCTAAGTCTTGACGGGTAGGGAGTTAAGGTGAGCGAACCTGTAGTAGTAGGCCAACTGGGCGCCGTTTACGGCATTAAAGGTTGGTTGAAGGTCAACTCCTTTACCGACCAGCCGGAAGGCATTTTCGATTACCAACCTTGGTTGGTGAGAGATGGCAAAGGCTGGCGTGAAATCCAGGTGACTGGATGGAAGCGTCACAACAAGGGGCTCATCTGCAAGCTGGCCGATATCGATCAGCGGGAAGAGGCCCAGACACTGACCGGTGTCGACATCGCGGTAAGCGCGGATGCATTTCCGCCCCTGCCGGAAGATGAATTTTACTGGCGCGATCTGATCGGTTGTCGGGTGCTCAACACCAAGGGCTATGATTTTGGCCTGGTGGAGCAGTTGATGGAAACCGGTTCCAACGACGTGCTGGTGGTCAAAGCCAATGCCAACGATGCATTTGGCCAACGGGAACGGTTGATTCCGTTTTTGGAAGATCAGGTGATCAAGTCCGTGAAGCTTCAGGACAAAATCATCGAAATTGATTGGGATCCGGATTTTTAATTCCAGTCGCACCGCGCGGAGAGAATCATGTGGATAGGGGTGGTCAGCCTCTTCCCGGAGATGTTCCGGGCAGTATCCGACTATGGAGTAACCGGTAGGGCCGTCAAGGACGGTCTGCTGACATTTGAATGCTGGAATCCACGGGATTTCACCCGGGACAGACACCGCACTGTCGACGACAGACCCTACGGGGGCGGACCCGGTATGCTGATGATGGTTCAGCCCCTGCGCGATGCCATAGCGGCGGCGCGGGCGGCGGCGGGTGAGGGAGCCAGGGTGATTTACCTGTCTCCTCAGGGCCGCAAGCTGGATCAGCAGGGCGTGCGCGAACTGGCCAGACAGGAGAAGCTGATCCTGGTGGCGGGGCGGTACGAAGGAGTGGATGAGCGCGTCATCCAGGCCGATATCGACGAAGAGTGGTCGGTCGGCGATTACGTGCTCAGTGGCGGCGAATTGCCGGCCATGGTGCTGATCGATGCGGTGGCCCGTCTGGTGCCCGGCGTCCTGGGCGACATGGCGAGTGCGGAGCAGGATTCCTTCAGTGAAGGGTTGCTGGACCATCCCCACTACACACGCCCGGAGCAACTGGCGGGAATGGCCGTTCCCAAAGTGTTGCTGAGTGGCAACCACGCCGAGGTGGCGCGCTGGAGAATGCAGCAGTCGTTGGGCCGGACCTGGTTAAGAAGGCCGGAACTCTTGAACAACCTAGCTCTGACTGACGAGCAAGAACAGCTTCTTGCCGAATTTGTCCGCGACTGTCGCGACAAGCAGTAGAGTTTTCAGTTTACCCTAGGTAAGGAAATATCATGAGCAACATCATCAAGCAGCTTGAAGACGAACAATTGCGCAAAGATATCCCCGACTTCGGTCCGGGTGATACCGTGCGCGTACAGGTACGCGTTGCCGAAGGCGGCAAAGAGCGTCTGCAGGCTTACGAAGGCGTGGTCATTGCCAAGCGTAACCGCGGCCTGCACTCTTCTTTCACCGTGCGCAAGATCTCTAACGGTGAAGGCGTTGAGCGTACTTTCCAGACTCACAGCCCGCTGATCGGCAGCGTGGAAGTGAAGCGTCGCGGTGCCGTCCGCCGTGCCAAGCTTTACTACCTGCGCGACCGTGCCGGCAAGTCTGCTCGTATCAAAGAGCGTCTTACCGCCAAAAACGGCAAATAAGCCAGGCCGGTTCGGCTGTCGACAAAAGGCCCGCGATTGCGGGCCTTTTCGTTTTTCACCCATCCCGGATCTTTCATGGCCTGAGCGGGCTGTCCATTTACCGGTAAACTGGCTAGGATAACGCTTTCCCGTTAATTTCAAGGATCTTTCCATGCCTATTACCGTTTGGGGCCTATCTATCGCCCAAGCTTTGCTGGCATCGGGCAATATCCTGCTGGTGTCGGTATCGGCGCTGATCGGTCAGCACCTGGCGGCGGATCCCTGGCTTATCACCCTGCCGGTGGCCTGCCAGTTCCTGGGGTTGATCCTCTCCACCCTGCCCGCCGCCCACCTGATGCAAGCCCTGGGGCGCAAGACCGGCTTCGTGCTCGGCAATGTAATCGGCTTGCTCGGCACCTGGGTGGCCCTGCAGGGACTGGCGGCGACCAGCCTGGCCGGCTTCACCCTGGGCACCTTCCTTATCGGCATCGCCATCGGGGTGGGCCAGCAATACCGCTTCGCCGCCCTGGAAGCCTGTGACAGCAAGCTGCATCCCAGGGCCATCAGCCTGGTGATGGCCGGCGGTGTGCTGGCGGCGGTGATCGGCCCCAACCTGGCGGTCTGGTCCCGGGATTGGTATGCGGCCAATCTCTACGGCGGCGCCTTTTACGGCCTGTTCGGCCTCTATGTGGTGGCGCTGCTGCTGATCCTGTTGCTGCCCCTGCCCAGGGCCCGGCCGGTGAGCCAGGCGGAGCGGGTGCGTACCTACGGCGAGCTGGGCCGCCAGCCGCTGCTGCTGGCGGCGGTGGCCTCAGGCATGA
This sequence comes from Zobellella sp. An-6, assembly GCF_052487945.1. NCBI lineage: Bacteria > Pseudomonadati > Pseudomonadota > Gammaproteobacteria > Aeromonadales > Aeromonadaceae > Zobellella > Zobellella sp. An-6. The sequence goes on from NZ_CP199259.1 coordinate 806,501, forward strand.
TCGGCTATGGCATCATGGTGCTGCTGATGACCGCGACCCCACTGGCGATGGATCATCACCGGCACGACTTTGCCGACACCGCCCTGGTGATCCAGTGGCACGTGCTCGGCATGTTCGTGCCTTCCTTCTTTACCGGCCACCTGATCCGGCGTTTCACCACCCGCCGGGTGATCCTCTGGGGCTGCGCCGCACTGCTGCTGAGCGTGGCGATCAATCTTTCCGGCCAGGGCTTTTGGCATTACTGGTGGGGGCTGCTGTGGCTCGGGATAGGCTGGAACTTCACCTTTATCGGTGCCACCCATTTGCTGACCTTCAGCTACCAGCCGGCGGAGAAGGCGAAGGTGCAGGGCATGAACGAATTTCTGGTATTCGGCGCCGCCGCCTTGTGCAGCCTCTTCGCCGGGCAGGGCGTCGCCCTGCTGGGCTGGGCCTGGCTCAACCTCATCGCCATTCCCTGGATACTGCTGGTGACACTGCTTATCTGGCGACTCAAAGCAGGTGAGCCGGTGGCGGCCTAGGGCAGAGGAGCCGTCTTGCCGCCGGTGCGGTGCCGACGACACCTCGCCGGCGGCCCGGTTACAGCATAAAGTGGCGCGCCAGCAGGGCGCCGGTGAAGGCGGTCTTGAGGTAGAAACCCCGGGGTCGGGTCATGATCGGCTGGCCCTGGGGTCCCACCGCTTCGGTGAGGGCCCGGCCGTTGGCGGCCTTGGGACGCAGTTGCAGTACCTGGCCGTGGCGGGCGCTGATCTCCTGCACCCGCCCCAGGCTTATCAGCTCCATCAGCTCTTCCCAGTCCTGGCGTAGCAGCCGCTCTTCCTCCTGCTCGGGGGTCCACAGCAGGGGCTGGCCGATGATCCTGTCGCCGGGGGGAATGTTCCGCTCGCCCAGGACCGGAATCCACAACACCCGGGCCAGCTTGTTGCGCACATTGCTGTGCTGCCAATCCAGTCCGGCGACGTCGGTGAGCGGCGCCACGCACACAAAGGTCGTTTCCAGCGGCCTGCCGCCGGCATCGACGGGGATGCTTTTGAGCTCTACGCCCAGTTCGGGAAAGTCCTGCTCGGGCTTGGAGCCGGCAGAGGCGCCCAGAGCCAGTTCCAGCAGGTGCCCTACCCAGCCCTTGTCTCGACGCAAGTGGGCGGGCACCGGCAGTGCCAACTGTCCGGCCAGCTCGCCGAGGGACAAGCCGGACAGTCGCTCGGCCCGGGCCAGTAGCACTTCTATGTTCGGGGGACGGGGAATAGCGCTGCTCAAATTTTAGTCTGACTCCGGCGTTGTTTACGGATAGGCTATCTATCCAGACTGTTTCTATAACTAATTGATTATACTATTAATAATACTGCCTGCCCGGTCTCTGGCCGGGGGAGGAGATGATATACCGGTTTTACCCTGGTATAAACATGCTGTTGCACAGCCTTATCCACAGAAATACTGGATAACTGCATTCCGGCTACCGCCTGGAATTTTCCGGTCGCGGAAAAGTGCAAGAGCAGGTTTTTTTTCCTGCCGTTAACCCGGGCGTGACTTGCAGCTTGTGGATAAGTTGCCTGTGATTGATCTTTAAGCTATCTGACTTATCAACACTGGGTAGAGAAGGGTTTGAACTGTTAAAAGATCCAGTTCGATCCTTTTTTTATTGGTTATGTTTTTGATTTTTAAGTTTTTTTTGTTTCTTCTTTTGAAGGTGTTGCCCTAGAAAGAGAGGTTGGTGCTACGATGACGGCCAAGCTATACAACCTTTGTCACAAGCTTATCCACACGATTTGGGGGCAAGCGATCGCCACAGGATCCTTTTTCTGTTTATAACTATTGACAAAAATCCAAGTTATTCAACATCCCGCCCCGTCGCCCCTGCTGCAGCATCATTTGCCGGAAATAAGGGAATATGGAACAATCATCCTTATGTTAGCTTTTTAGTCTGGTGATTGCGTGATAGATGGCGACGGTTTTCGTCCCAATGTAGGCATAGTGATCTGCAATCGCAAAGGCCAGGTGTTATGGGCCAGACGCTACGGGCAGCATTCCTGGCAGTTTCCCCAGGGTGGCGTGGACGACGGTGAAACGCCGGAGCAGTCCATGTACCGGGAGTTGTACGAGGAGATAGGGCTCAGGCCCGAAAACGTCACCCTGCTGGCGGTGACCCGCCACTGGCTCAAGTACAAGTTACCCAAGCGTTTGGTGCGGTGGGATAGTAATCCCGTGTGCATAGGTCAAAAACAGAAATGGTTTCTGTTGCGATTGGATTCGGATCATGAATCACAGATCGAGTTCGGTTGCCACGGGCATCCGGAATTCGACGACTGGCGTTGGGTCAGCTACTGGTACCCGGTACGACAGGTGGTGTCTTTCAAGCGGGAAGTATATCGACGGGTGCTGAGGGAGTTTGCGCCCATAGTAATGGCGGAACAGGGCCGCAAAGATGGGCGCAGGCGGTACCGGCAGGGCGATCGACATAAGGAGTAGGCGGTTGTGTTAAAGGAATTGCGGGAAATCGTTCAGCGGGTGACGGCCAGCTCCGATCTCAACGAAGCCATGTCCGAGCTGGTCAGGAAGACCCGTGAAGCCATGCAGGTGGATTGCTGCTCCATCTACCTGCGCCGGGACCTGGAGCAGGCCTACCTGCTCGCCGCCACCGACGGCCTGGCGGCCGAGGCGGTAGGCCGTGCCAAGATCCCGCTGGGGGAGGGCATCGTCGGCCTTATCGGTGAAAAGGAAGAGTTGATCAACCTGGCCGACGCCCAGCACCATCCCAAGTTCAAATACCTGCCAGAAGCCCATGAAGACGCCTTTAAATCTTTCCTCGGCGCGCCCATCATCCACCAGCGCAAGGCGCTGGGGGTATTGGTGGTGCAGCAGAAGCAGGTCCGGTTGTTCGAGGAAGGGGAAGAGTCCTTTCTGGTGACCCTGGCCTCCCAGCTGGCCACGGTGATCGCCCACGCCGAGGCCAAGGGTAACCTCAAGTCCCCCAATTGGCACGGGATGCTGCGCGGCCTGGCCGGTTCTCCCGGGGTGGCCATCGGCAGGGCCTGGGTATGGCGGCCCAAGGTCGAGCTGAATCAGGTCAAGGCCCGCAAGAGCGACGACGTGGCCATACAGCACGAACGCTTCGACAAGGTGCTGATCCAGGTGGAGGACGAGCTCGACACCATGGCGTTGCGCTTCAAGGAATCCCAGGCCAGCGAGTCGGTGGCGGTATTCGAGGTCTATCAGTATATCCTGAAAGATCCGGTGTTCATCGGCCTGATCCGCGAGGAGATTGAGCGGGGCTGGACCGCCGGCAGCGCGGTCAAGCGGGTGTGCGAGAAGCAGATAGCCCAGTTTTCTACCATGTCCGACCCCTACCTGCGGGAACGAGCGGCGGATGTGCGGGATCTGGGGCAGCGGTTGCTGACCCGGCTGATCCATGAGGATGAAGACCCCCTGACCCTGGCCGAACCCATTATATTGGTGGCGGACGAGATCAGCGCCACCCTGATCGCCGAAATCCCCCGGGATAAGCTCAAGGGCATCGTCTCTGCCAAGGGTTCCATCAACTCCCACGCCGCCATCCTGGCGCGAGCCATGGGCATCCCCGCCGTCATGGGGATCGATCACTCCTTCGAATTGCTGGAGGAGCGTACCCTGATCGTCGACGGCTACGGTGGCGAACTGCTGGTGGAGCCGGTCGCCTCAGTGTTGGCGGAGTACCGCCGGCTGATCGCCGAAGAGGCCCAGATGGACGAGCTGTTCGCCACGGTGCGCAACGAGCGTTCGGTGACCCAGGACGGGGTTACGGTGTCGCTGTTGCTCAACGCGGGCCTGAGCGCCGATACCGATATCGCCATGAACGATGCCGCCGATGGCGTTGGGCTGTTCCGTACCGAGATCCCCTTCATGATGCGGGATCGTTTTCCTTCCGAGCAGGAGCAGGCCAGCAATTACCGACGGGTGCTGACCAGCTACGTGGGCAAGCCGGTATGCATGCGTACCCTGGACGTGGGCGGCGACAAGCAGTTGCCTTATTTCCCCATAGTGGAAGAAAACCCTTTCCTCGGCTGGCGAGGTATCCGCCTGACCCTGGATCATCCCGAGATCTTCCTGGTCCAGCTCAAGGCCATGCTGCGTGCCAGCCAGGGACTGGACAACCTGTCGATCATGTTGCCCATGGTGGGCAACCTGGACGAGGTGCGGGTGGCGCGCCGCCTGCTGGACAGGGCCTGGCGCGAGGTGTCGGCCGAAACCTCCGAGCAGCAGGGGGTGATCCGCTATCCCAGCCTGGGAGTGATGATAGAGGTGCCTTCCCTGCTCTACCAGTTGCCGGAACTGGCGCCATTGGTGGATTTCTGGTCGGTGGGCACCAACGATCTCACCCAGTACTTGCTGGCGGTGGATCGTAACAACGGCCGGGTGGCGGACATCTACGACGCCATGCACCCGGCGGTGCTGCGGGCGCTGCAGCAGATCATCGACGCGGCCCGCCGCTATGCCAAGCCGGTGTCCATCTGCGGTGAACTGGCCGGCGATCCGGTCGGGGTGCTGGTGCTGCTGGCCATGGGCTACCGCCGTTTCAGTATGAACAACAGCAATATCATGCGTATCAAGTACATAGTGCGCCAGTCCCGTACCGATGAATTGCAGAAGGTGCTGCGGGAGGCCCTCAGTCACCAGCATGCGGGTATCTTCAAGGGCGTTTTCGGGCGCTACCTGGAAGAGCGGGGGCTGGGCGGCCTGTTGCGCCCCGGCCGTTAAGCACTGGTATTTGCCCTGTTACGACTGCACAATACCGGTTTTATTTTTGACGGGGTAAGTGCATGTCTGCAAGCCACTGGGTATTTCCCGGATTCGATCCCATCGCCATCCAGCTGGGCCCGCTGGCGGTCCACTGGTACGGCCTTATGTATCTGCTTGGCTTCGTCTTCGCCTGGTGGATGGCTAACCGCCGGGCGGCGCAGCCGGGCTCGGGCTGGAGCAAGGATCAGGTTTCCGACGTTCTCTTCTACGGTTTTCTCGGCGTCATCCTCGGTGGCCGCCTGGGCTATGTGTTCTTCTACCAGCTCGAGACCTTTCTGGCCGATCCCCTCTACCTCATCAAGATATGGACCGGCGGCATGTCCTTCCACGGTGGCCTGGTCGGGGTCCTGGTCGCCCTCTGGCTGTTCGCCCGCAAGCAGAAGAAGACCTTCTTCGCGGTCTCCGACTTTATCGCCCCGCTGATCCCCTTCGGCCTGGGCGCGGGGCGCATCGGCAACTTCATCAACGGTGAGCTGTGGGGGCGGGTCACCGAGGTACCCTGGGGCATCATCTTCCCGGCGGCGGGCGAATTGCCGCGCCATCCGTCCCAGCTTTACCAGTTCGCCCTGGAAGGGGTGGCGCTGCTGGTCATCCTCAACCTGGCCTGGCGGCTGCGGGCCCCGCGCGGCGTGGTGTCCGGCCTTTTCCTGCTGTGCTACGGCCTGTTCCGCTTTATGGTCGAGTTCGTGCGCGAGCCGGATGCCCACCTCGGTGTCTATCTCAACCTGTTCAGCATGGGGCAGCTGTTGTCCATGCCGATGATGGTGGCGGGAACGATTATGTTATGGGCCGCCTGCCGGCGCCCGCAATGGTTTGCCAACGGAGAAAAAACCGCATGAAGGCTTATCTGGAGCTGATGCAGCACATACTGGAGCAGGGCGAGCAGAAGGAAGACAGGACGGGCACCGGCACCCTGTCGGTGTTCGGCCATCAGATGCGTTTCGACCTTAGCAAGGGTTTCCCTCTGGTGACCACCAAGAAATGTCACCTCAAGTCCATCATCCATGAGTTGCTGTGGTTTCTGAACGGGGACACCAATATCGCCTATCTCAAGGACAAGGGGGTCAGTATCTGGGACGAATGGGCCGATGAGCATGGTGAACTGGGCCCCGTCTACGGCCACCAGTGGCGCAGCTGGCAAGGGGCCGACGGCCGGGTCATCGATCAGATAAGCCTGGCCCTGGACACCATCAGGCACAATCCGGACAGCCGCCGCATCATCGTCTCGGCCTGGAACGTGGGGGAGCTGGACAAGATGGCGCTGGCCCCTTGCCACGCCCTGTTCCAGTTCTATGTGGCGGGCGGCCGGTTGTCCTGCCAGCTCTACCAGCGCAGTTGCGATGTGTTCCTCGGCTTGCCGTTTAACATCGCCAGCTACGCCCTGCTGACCCATATGATGGCCCAGCAGGCGGGGCTGGAGGTGGGCGACTTCGTCTGGACCGGGGGCGACGTGCACCTGTACAGCAACCACCTGGAGCAGGCCCGGCTGCAGCTGAGTCGTGAGCCCCGGCCGCTGCCGACCCTGCGCCTGGCCCGCAAGCCCGGGTCCCTGTTCGATTATGCTTTCGAGGATTTTGTCCTGGAAAACTACCGGCCACATCCCCATATCAAGGCGCCTGTAGCCATTTAAACGGTATTTTTATTGTTAGTAATGTTAAATATTAGTGGTAAGTTTTGTTTTTGTATCGGATATACTAACGTCTAGTTGTAAAAATATTCGTTTTTATCGAGCCATTAAGCAGAAACAACCGATTACTCGCCATCGCATGAGCTGATTACACTCGGGGAAGTCCAAGTGTGGAGACTCATCTATGTCAAGCGTATTGAAACGATTTATGGCCATGGAATCGGCCAGTGGCATCCTGCTCATCCTGGCCGCTATCGGCGCCATCCTGATGGCCAACAGTGATTGGGCCAATCTCTACAGTGCCTTTCTCGATACCCGGGTCCAGGTGCGCATCAGTGCCCTGGACCTGGACAAGCCTTTACTGCTGTGGGTCAACGACGGCCTGATGGCGCTGTTTTTCCTGCTGATCGGCCTCGAGGTCAAGCGCGAACTGGTGGAAGGAGCCCTGTCCCGGCGTGAACAGGCGATATTTCCGGCCCTGGCCGCCTTGGGCGGCATGGTCTTCCCTGCGCTGTGGTTCCTGCTGTTCAATGCCGACAATCCGGTCACCCAAAACGGTTGGGCCATTCCCGCCGCCACCGACATCGCCTTCGCCCTGGGGGTGATGGCGCTGTTGGGCAAACGGGTGCCGCTCAGTCTCAAGATCTTCCTGTTGGCTCTGGCGATCATCGACGATCTGGGGGTGATCCTGATCATCGCCCTGTTCTACAGCCACGGCTTGTCGCTGCCGCCGCTGGGGATCGCCCTGATCGGGGTGATGGGGCTGATCTGGCTCAACCGCGCCCGGGTCGGCAGCCTGATGCCCTACCTGCTGCTGGGGTTGGTGGTCTGGGTGGCGGTGCTGAAGTCGGGCATTCATGCCACCCTGGCCGGCGTGCTGTTGGGCTTTCTGGTGCCGCTGTATGGTGCCGGCGGTTCACCTTCCAAGCGGCTGGAGCACGCCCTGCATCCCTGGTGTGCCTTCCTGATCCTGCCGCTGTTTGCCTTCGTCAACGCCGGGGTCTCGCTGCGCGGGCTGTCGCTGGGCGATCTGTCTTCCGCCCTGCCGTTGGGGGTGATGATGGGCCTGCTGGTGGGCAAGCCGATGGGTGTCTTTCTGATCAGCTGGCTGGCGGTCAAGCTGCGCATCGCCCAGCTGCCGGCGGGCGTTTGCTTCAGACAAATCTTTGCGGTGTCGGTGCTGTGCGGTATCGGTTTTACCATGTCCATCTTCATCACCTCCCTGGCCTTCAGCGGTCACGCGGAGCTGGCCAACCTGTCTCGCCTAGGCATTTTGCTGGGCTCGACCCTGGCGGCGCTGATCGGTTACACCATGCTGCACCTGGCCCTGCCTCGGGCCGAAAAGTCCCCGGTGTTGCAGGTGCAACGTATTTAAGCCGCTCCTGACCTGCAGCACAACATGAGCGGCCGGGTATTCAAACCGGCCGCTTTCATGATGACGGGGTTGCATCTATTGGAGACGGTGCTTTGTCTGCAACCAGCTGGAGCAGGCCCGGCTGCAACTCGGCTGCGAGCCAAGATCTTTGCCCAGAATGCGGCTGGCACGCCGCTTGGCATCGCTGTTTGAGTATACTTGTTAGTATTTTATCCTGATTTGTTGCCGTCCTCGCCATCAAATAAAAGCGCCTGTGGCCATTTGACAGATTTTTGTTTCTAAATAAAGATCTACTTAAGTTTAATATTTCAATCTTATCGGCATTGGTGAGTCGTTTTACGCTTTGGTTCGTTTTTCCCGAGGTGTTGATCAGAAAAAACCGATGGCTACCTCTGTAACAAACTGATTGCACTCGGGCCTGCACTTTGAGAAGGAGCTCGAATATGTCTCGTGTGCTTAAACGCTTTCTGGCCATGGAATCGGCCGGTGGGGTGTTGCTGATCATCGCCGCCCTGATCGCCATGCTGATGGCCAACACCGCGCTGGCCGGCCTCTATCAGGAATTACTCAATACGCGCATCCAGCTGCGTATCGGCGAGCTGGATCTGGACAAGCCCATGCTGCTGTGGGTGAACGACGGCATGATGGCGGTGTTCTTTTTGCTGGTGGGGCTCGAGGTCAAACGGGAGATGGTGGAGGGGGCGCTTTGCACCCGCGAAAAGGCCTTGTTCCCGGCGCTGGCCGCCATCGGCGGCATGCTGTTTCCCGCCCTCTGGTACATGCTGCTGAATCTCGGCGAACCGGCCAACCAGAGCGGCTGGGCCATTCCGACCGCCACCGACATCGCCTTTGCCCTGGGGGTGATGACGCTGCTGGGCAAGCGGGTACCGCTCAGTCTCAAGGTGTTTTTGCTGGCCCTGGCGATCATCGATGATCTGGGGGCCATCATTATTATCGCCCTGTTTTACAACCATGGCCTGGAGCTGACGGCGCTGGCGGCAGGCGGGCTGGGCATCGCCGGCCTGATGTGGCTGAACCGGGCCCGGGTGTGCAATCTGGTGCCCTATCTGGTGCTGGGCTGGATCGTCTGGGTGGCGGTGCTGAAGTCGGGTCTCCACGCCACCCTGGCCGGGGTGATACTGGGTTTCCTGATCCCGCTCTACGGCCACCGTTTCTCGCCGTCCAAGCAGCTGGAGCAGTTTCTCACTCCCTGGTGTGCCTTCATGGTATTGCCGCTGTTCGCCTTCGCGAATGCCGGCGTGTCATTGGAGGGACTGTCGTTCGCCGCTCTGTCCTCGCCCCTGCCCCTCGGCATCATGGCGGGTCTGCTGCTGGGCAAGCCCATGGGCATCTTTCTGTTCAGCTGGCTGGCGGTGCGCCTGGGCTACGCCCAGTTACCGGCTGGTGTCGGTTTTAGGCAGATCTTCGCGGTGTCGGTGTTGTGCGGCATCGGTTTCACCATGTCCATCTTCATCTCGTCACTGGCCTTCGCCGAACAGGCCCAGCTGGCCAACCTGGCCCGGCTCGGCATTCTGATGGGCTCCAGCATGTCGGCCGTTGCCGGCTACGTGATGCTTAAACTGGTGCTGCCGCAGCAGGCGCCGGAGCACGAGGAGCAGGCGCACACGCAGCCTGTCTAAGGCATTGTCGCCTGTCCCATGCCGGCCGGGTATTCAAACCCGGCCGCTTTCATTATGATGGGGCCTGTATCCATGGGAGATGGTGCTTTGTCACACCTGAATTACAACCACCTGTATTATTTCTGGATGACCCAGAAGAAGGGCTCGGTCACCAAGGCCGCCGAGGCGTTGTTCTTGACGCCGCAAACGGTCACCGGCCAGATCCGCCAGCTTGAACAGCGCCTGGGTGGCAAGCTGTTCAAACGCAAGGGGCGTCAGCTGGAGGCGAGCGAGCTGGGTCAGCTGGTGTTCCAGTACGCGGATCGGATGTTCAGCCTGTCCTACGAGATGCTGGATATTGTCAACTACCGCAAGGAAGATCACCTGGTATTCGAGGTAGGCATCGCCGACGCCCTGTCCAAACGCTTGGCCAGCCGGGTGCTGCTGTCGGTGATCCCCAACGACGGCTCCATCCACCTGCGTTGTTACGAGTCGACCCACGAGATGCTGTTGGAGCAGCTCAGTCAACACAAACTGGACATGATACTGTCCGACTGCCCGGTGGATTCGGCCCAGCACGCGGGGCTGCTGTCCAAGAAGCTGGGGGAATGCGACATCGGTTTCTACTGTCGTGAGCCGCTGCCGAGCAAGCCCTTTCCCGCCTGCCTGGAAGAGCGGCGGTTGCTGATCCCGGGCAGGCGCACCGCCATGGGCCGGCAGTTGCGGCACTGGCTGGAGGTGCAGGGGCTCAAGCCCCAGATCCTGGGCGAGTTCGACGATGCCGCCCTGATGAAGGCCTTCGGCTTTTTCAACCAGGGCATCTTCGTGGCGCCGGCCATCTACCGGGACGCCATACTGCAATACCAGCCGGTGGTGGAAATTGGTCGGGTGGAAGAGCTGAAGGAAGAGTATTATGTCATTTTCGCCGAGCGCATGATCCAGCACCCGGCGGTGAAGCGGCTGTGTGAGAGCGATTTTGCCTCGCTGTTTTCCGGGCTGGACGATTTTTCAGCGGTGACGCCGCCCGCCACCTTTGACAGTGAACTGAGTTGAGAATCGGAACCTGGGTACCATGACGGCATTGAATATCGAAGAGATGGAAGCCAACGCCAGCCAGGCGGTGAAGCTGCTCAAGGCCCTGGCCAACGAGCGGCGGCTGTTTATTTTGTGTCATTTGCTAGACCAGGAGCTGTCGGTCGGTGAGATGAACCAGCACCTGGGCCTGAGCCAGTCGGCCCTGTCCCAGCATCTGGCCATATTGCGCAACGACGATCTGGTGCAAACCAGGAAAGAGGCGCAAACCGTTTTTTATTCGTTGAAAAGCGAAGAGGTACGGGAAGTGATCGCCCTGCTGCACAAGCTTTACTGCCGTGAGGAAGAGTGACGAGACCAGTGTTCCGCCTCTCCCCGGCATTTCACCATCGAGCAAGCAACAAAAAACCGGCCTAAAGCCGGTTTTTTATCGCTTGGAACAAGTCTCGATTACAGAGCCTTGATCTGGGCGTTCAGGCGGCTCTTATGACGAGCAGCCTTGTTCTTGTGGATCAGGCCTTTGGTGGCCATGCGGTCCAGCAGGGGCTGAGCTGCGTCGAAGGCTTTCTGGGCGTTTGCCTTGTCACCGGTGGCGATGGCGGCAACTACTTTCTTGACGTAGGTGCGCACCATGGAGCGGCGGCTGGCGTTGTGCTTACGGCGTTTCTCTGCTTGAATCGCGCGTTTCTTAGCAGATTTAATGTTAGCCAAGGTAAAACTCCTAAAACTGTCTTAGCGAGTGTTCTTAAAAGGCCGAGGACTATGCCTTTTTCACCGCTGATTGTCAATTGATTTGTGCAAATAAACACCGCCCTGTGGTCAGGCACAGGGCGGGGGGTTAAACTGTCGCCCGGATTCTAGCAGCATTCCCCTGCGTTCAGCAATTTTCTTACCGTGAGGTTTTCATTTTGAGCAAGGCGCTTTTGCGATCGGGCATCGTTGTGTCCGCCATGACCCTGGTTTCCCGGGTGCTCGGCCTGGTCCGCGACGTGGTGATCGCCAACCTGATGGGGGCCGGAGCGGCGGCCGACGTCTTCTTCTTCGCCAACCGCATTCCCAACTTCCTGCGCCGGCTGTTCGCCGAGGGGGCCTTCAACCAGGCCTTCGTGCCGGTGATGACCGAATACAAGCAGACCCGCAGTTTCAAGGACACCCAGGATCTGCTGGCGGCGGTGTCCGGTACCCTGGGGCTGATCGTGACCGGGGTGACCCTGGCGGGGATGCTTGGCTCCGGTGCGGTCACCGCCCTGTTCGGCGCCGGCTGGTTCATGGAGTGGCTCAACGATGGCCCCGAGGCGCACAAGTTCGAGCTGGCTTCCCTGCTGCTGAAAATTACTTTCCCTTACCTGTGGTTCATCAGCTTCACCGCCATGGCCGGGGCCATCCTCAACACCTTCGGCAAGTTCGCGGTGTCCTCCTTCACCCCGGTGTTCCTCAACGTGGCGCTGATCGCGGCGGCGCTCTGGCTGTCGCCACGGCTGGCGCAGCCCGAACTGGGCCTGGCCATCGGCGTCTTTGCCGGTGGTCTTATCCAGTTCCTGTTCCAGTTTCCCTTTCTGGCCAGGCTGCACCTGCTGGTGCGACCGCGCTGGGCCTGGCATCACCCCGGCGTGGTCAGGATCCGTACCCTGATGATCCCGGCACTGTTCGGGGTATCGGTGAGCCAGGTCAACCTGCTGTTCGATACCATGCTGGCCTCCTTCCTGGCCACCGGCTCCATCAGTTATCTGTATTATTCGGACCGGCTGCTGGAGTTCCCCCTCGGGCTGTTCGGCATCGCCATCGCCACGGTGATCCTGCCGGCCCTCTCCAGTCGCCATGTGGATGACGCCAGGGATGGCTTTGCCGCCACCATGGATTGGGGCATCCGCATGGTGCTGCTGATGGGCTTTCCCGCCATGCTGGGGCTCATCGTACTGAGCGAGCCCATGCTGCGGGTGCTGTTTATGCGCGGTGAGTTTGGCATGGAGGAAGTGGCGGCGGCGGGCAAGAGCCTGGTGGCCTACGGCCTGGGGCTGCAGGCCTTTATGTTGATCAAGGTGTTGGCACCGGGCTACTACGCCCGCCAGGACACCCGTACCCCGGTGCGTTTCGGCATCATCGCCATGGTGGCCAACATGGTGTTCAACGCCATCCTGATCTTTCCTCTCGGTTACGTGGGCCTGGCCCTGGCCACAGCCTTGTCGGGCATGCTTAACGCCGGCCTGCTGGCCTGGGGCCTGCACCGGCGCGAGGTATACCGCCCCGGCCGCCAGACCGGCCTGTTCGCCCTCAAGGTGGCCGTGGCGGGGGCGGGCATGGCGGCGGCCCTCTGGTATCTGTCGCCGCCTCTGACGGTGTGGGTCGAGTGGAGCCTGGCCCGGAGCACCCTCCACCTGCTCGGCTACATAGCGGCGGGAGCTCTCGGCTACGGCGTGCTGCTTTGGCTGACCGGAGTACGGATTAAGCACTTCAAAACCGGGTAGCAAGGGCTGATCCTTAAGGCCGCCTGGGGTATAATCCGCCGATTTGCAGGGGCCGGCAGCGGGATCTATGGAGCTTATTCGCGGCATTCACAACATCAAACCGTGGCATCATGGTTGTGTACTGACCATCGGCAACTTTGATGGTGTGCATCTGGGGCACCAGGCGGTGTTGCGCCGCCTCACCGAACAGGCGCAGAGGCTCGGTGTGCCGTCCTGCGTCATGGTGTTCGAGCCCCAGCCGCAGGAGCTGTTTGCCGGGGCCGAGGCGCCGCCCCGGCTGACCCGGTTGCGGGAGAAGTACCTGCAACTGGCGCGGCTCGGCATCGATCGCCTGCTGTGCGTGCGCTTCAACGCCGCCTTCGCCGCCCAGTCGCCGGACGACTTCATCCGCGGCCTGCTGGTCGACAAGCTGGGAGTGCGTTTTTTGGTGGTGGGCGACGATTTCCGCTTCGGCCGTAACCGGGGCGGGGATTTCGAGCTGCTCACCCGGGCCGGCCGTGCCTTCGACTTCGAGGTGGTCAGCACCCAGAGCTGGCGGATGAACAGCCAGCGCGTCAGCAGCACCCTGATCCGCGAGGCCCTGGCGACGGGCCGGGTGGATGACGCCAACCAGATGCTGGGGCGGCCCTTCAGCCTGTACGGGCGGGTAGCCCATGGTAACAAGCTGGGGCGGACCATCGGTTTTCCCACCGCCAATGTGGCGCTCAAGCGCCAGGTGATACCGGTGTCCGGGGTCTATGTGGTGGAGTTGTTGCTCGGCGGTCGGCATTATCCCGGGGTGGCCAATATCGGCCACAAGCCCACCGTCAGCGGCACCCGTGCCCTGTTGGAAGTCCATCTGTTCGACTTTGCCGGCGATATCTACGGCAGGCAGGTGGAAGTCGAGCTCCGCCACAAATTGCGGAACGAACAAAAATTCGCATCCTTTGCACTGTTAAAGGAGCAGATTCAACGCGATGCCGCCGCCGCCCGCCAATGGCTGGGGCTGGCGCCATCAGAACCGAACGGAATGTAGGACTCATGAGCGACTATAAAAATACCCTGAATTTGCCCGAAACGGAGTTTCCCATGCGCGGCAACCTGGCTCAGCGCGAGCCGGAGATGCTCAAGCGCTGGCTCAAAGAGGACCTGTACGGTGCTGTTCGTCGTGCCAAGGCCGGCAACAAGCCCTTCATCCTCCACGACGGCCCTCCCTACGCCAACGGCAACATTCACATCGGTCACTCGGTCAACAAGATCCTGAAGGATATCATCGTCAAGTCCAAGGGCCTGCTGGGCTACGACTCCCCCTACATTCCCGGTTGGGACTGCCATGGCCTGCCCATCGAACTGAAGGTGGAAGGCAAGGTCGGCAAGCCCGGGGTCAAGGTCTCCGCCGCCGAATTCCGCGAAGCCTGCCGCGCCTACGCCAAGGAGCAGATAGCCGCGCAGAAGGCCGACTTCATCCGCCTGGGCGTGCTGGGTGACTGGGACAACCCCTATCTCACCATGAACTTTGACACCGAAGCCAACATCATCCGCTCGCTGGCCAAAATCATCGACAACGGCCACCTGCACAAGGGCTCCAAGCCGGTGCACTGGTGTACCGACTGCGGCTCCGCCCTGGCGGAAGCGGAAGTGGAATACGAAGACAAGCGTTCCCCGGCCATCGACGTGCGCTTCCAGGCGGTGGATGAGGCGGCTACCGTGGCCAGTTTCGACTGCGCCGACGGCCATGCCGGCCAGGGACCGGTGTCGGTGGTGATCTGGACCACCACCCCCTGGACCCTGCCCGCCAACCGGGCCGTGGCCCTGCACGCCGAACTCAACTATGCCCTGGTGCAGGTGGAGGGCGATACCCCCGAGCGGCTGATCCTGGCCGCCGATCTGGTCAAGGACGTGATGGACCGCGCCGGCATCGCCCATTACCACAACCTGGGCTATTGCCAGGGCGCTCAGCTTGAGCTCAAGCGCTTCCGTCATCCCTTCTACGGCTACGACGTACCCGTGGTGCTGGGCGAGCACGTCACCACCGACTCCGGTACCGGTGCAGTGCACACCGCCCCCGGCCACGGTCAGGAAGACTTTGTTGTGGGGCAGAAGTACGGCCTGGAAGTGGCCAACCCGGTGGGCGGCAACGGTGTCTACCTGCCCGACACCGAACTGTTCGCCGGCCAGCACGTGTTCAAGGCCAACGACGCCGTGGTGGAAGTGCTCAAGGAGCGTGGCGCCCTGCTGCACCACGAGGCCTACAACCACTCTTACCCGCACTGCTGGCGCCACAAGACCCCCATCATCTTCCGCGCCACGCCCCAGTGGTTTATCAGCATGGAGCAGGCCGGGCTGCGTGGTCAGGCGCTGCAAGAGATCCGCAAGGTGCAGTGGGTACCGGAGTGGGGCCAGAGCCGCATCGAGGCCATGGTGGAAAACCGCCCCGACTGGTGCATCTCCCGCCAGCGCACCTGGGGCGTGCCCATCGCCCTGTTCGTGCACAAGGACACCCAGGCCCTGCATCCCCGTGCCACCGAGCTGATGGAAGAGGTTGCCAAACGGGTCGAGCAGGCCGGCATCCAGGCCTGGTGGGATCTGGATCCCGCCGAGCTGTTGGGTGACGAGGCCGCTCAGTACGAGAAGGTGCTGGACACCCTGGACGTCTGGTTCGATTCCGGCTCCACCCACGCCTCGGTGGTGGACGTGCGGCCCGAGTTCCAGGGCCATCCTGCCGACATGTACCTGGAGGGGTCGGATCAGCACCGGGGCTGGTTCATGTCGTCGCTGATGATCTCCACCGCCATGAAGGGGCACGCCCCCTACCGCCAGGTGCTGACCCACGGCTTCACCGTGGACGGCCAGGGCCGCAAGATGTCCAAGTCCATCGGCAACGTGGTCAGCCCCCAGGAAGTGATGAACAAGCTGGGCGCCGACATACTGCGGCTGTGGGTGGCGAGCACCGACTACTCTGGCGAGATGACGGTGTCCGACGAGATCCTGAAGCGCAGTGCCGATGCCTACCGCCGGATCCGCAACACTGCCCGCTTCCTGCTGGCCAACCTGAACGGCTTCGACCCGGCCACCGACATGGTGGCGCCGGAAGAGATGGTGGTGATCGACCGCTGGGCGGTGGGTCGGGCCAAGGCCATCCAGCAGGACATCACCAAGGCCTATGACGAGTACAACTTCCACCTGGTGACCCAGAAGCTGATGCAGTTCTGCTCGGTGGAGATGGGCTCCTTCTACCTGGACGTGATCAAGGACCGGCAGTACACCGCCAAGGCCGACAGCCTGGCGCGCCGCTCCTGCCAGACCGCCCTCTACCACATCGTCGAGGCCCTGGTACGCTGGATGGCGCCGATCATGAGCTTTACCGCCGACGAGATCTGGGCCCTGTTGCCGGGCGAACGGGATCGCTTCGTGTTCACCCAGGAGTTCTATGACGGGCTGTTCGGCCTGGCCGAGGGTGAGCAGCTGAACGACGCTTTCTGGGCCGAGCTGCTCAAGGTGCGCCAGGCGGTGAACAAGGCGCTGGAAAACGCCCGCAACGACAAGGTGATCGGTGCCGCCCTGGAAGCCGAGCTGACCCTGTTCGCCGACGAAGCCCTGGCCAGCCGGCTGGCGGGGCTGGGCGACGAGCTGCGCTTCGTGATGCTCACCTCCAAGGCCCTGGTCAGGCCGCTGGCCGAGGCCGAGGGCGCGACCGACACCGAGCTGGCCGGGCTCCAGGTTCGGGTGGCCAAGAGCGGTGCCGCCAAGTGCGATCGCTGCTGGCACCATGTGGAGGACGTGGGCAGCCATGAGGGCCACGACGGTATCTGTGGCCGTTGCGTGTCCAACGTGGCCGGGGACGGCGAAACTCGCCGGTTTGCCTGATGAAGCCCTTGCTCGATACCGGCCTGCGTTGGTGGTGGCTGGCCGTGGTGGCCATGGTGCTGGATCAGGTCACCAAGTGGTTGACCGTGTCCTACCTGGACTACGGCTATCCGGGGGTGGAGCTCGCCCCCTTCTTCAACCTGGTGCACGTGTACAACCCGGGGGCGGCCTTCAGCTTCCTGGCGGACCAGGGCGGTTGGCAGCGCTGGTTCTTCGCCGGCCTGGCTTTCGCCGTGACCGTGCTGCTCAGTGTCTGGATGTACAAGGCACCCAGAAGCGCCCGCTGGCTGCCTGCGGCCTATGCGCTGATCATCGGCGGCGCCGTGGGCAACGTGATCGACCGCCTGGCCCTGGGTCACGTGGTGGATTTTCTCGACTTCTACGTGGGCAACTGGCACTGGCCCGCCTTCAACCTGGCCGACAGCTTCATCTTCGTCGGCGCCGCCATGATCATCATCGACAGTTTCAGGAAGGACAGCCCCCAATGAGCAAACAGATAGGTCCGAGCAGCGAGGTGCTGTTTCACTTCACCATCAAGCTGGAAGACGGCTCGGTGGCCGACAGCACCCAACTGCACGGCAAGCCCGCCAAGCTGCAGATGGGCGACGGCAGCCTGACCCCCAACTTCGAGGCCTGCCTGCTGGGGTTGAGCGAGGGTGACAAGTCCAGCTTCGAACTGGCGCCGGAGGACGCCTTCGGCCCGGTCAACCCGGACAACATCCACCATATGGAACGCAGCCGCTTCGCCGCCGACCTCGAGCTGGAGGAGGGCGCCATCCTCTCCTTCACCCAGCCCAACGGTGCCGAAATCCCCGGCATAGTGCGCGGGGTAGCCGGCGACTCGGTGACCGTGGATTTCAACCATCCCCTGGCCGGGCGCACCGTGATCTTCGAGGTGGAGATCCTGGCCGTGGAGCAATGCGGAGCCTGATATGGAGATATTACTCGCCAATCCGCGCGGCTTCTGTGCCGGCGTGGACAGGGCCATCAGCATAGTGCAGAGCGCCCTGGAAAAGTTCGGCGCGCCCATCTACGTGCGCCATGAAGTGGTACACAACCGCTATGTGGTGAACAAACTCAAGGACGCGGGCGCGGTGTTCGTGGACGAACTGGACCAGGTACCGGATGGCAATATCGTCATCTTCTCCGCCCACGGGGTGTCCAAGGCGGTGCGGGAAGAGGCGAAAAGCCGGGGACTCAAGGTGTTCGACGCCACCTGTCCGCTGGTGACCAAGGTGCATATGGAGGTGCACCGGGCCAGCAAGAAGGGGATAGAAACCATCCTGATCGGCCATGCCGGTCACCCGGAGGTGGAAGGCACCATGGGCCAGTACGAGAGCGCCGAGGGCGGCATGTACCTGGTGGAGTGCCCGGACGATGTGGCCCGCCTGGTGGTGAAGCACCCGGACAACCTCACCTTCGTGACCCAGACCACCCTGAGCGTGGACGAAACCTCGGACGTGATCGACGCCCTGCGTGCGCGCTTTCCCAACATAGAGGGGCCGCGCAAGGACGACATCTGCTACGCCACCCAGAACCGGCAGGACGCGGTACGGGAACTGGCCGTCAAGGTGGATCTGCTGCTGGTGGTGGGCTCACGCAATTCCTCCAATTCCAACCGGTTGCGCGAGCTGGCCGAGAAGATGGGCACCCGCGCCTATCTGATCGACTGCCTGGAGATGGTCGAGCCGGCCTGGCTCGAGGGGGCGGTTTGCATCGGCGTGACCGCCGGCGCCTCGGCCCCCGAGGTGCTGGTGCAGGAGGTGATCTCCCACCTGCAGTCCCTGGGCGGCAGCACAGTGGTGGAACATCCGGGGCGGGAAGAGAACATCGTGTTCGAGGTGCCCGCCGAGCTCAAGGTCAAACAGCTTTCCTGATTGCGTGTTGCGTGCCCCGCCATCCCGTTTGGGGGGCTTCAATAGCGGTTCGTGGCTCCGCCCGTGGGTGGAGCCGGCGTGGGTTGTCTGCCCCTATCGCCAGCATTCGGGCGGCGTCTTGTCGCTGTTCCGATCCAGGGTCAGTACGCTGCAGCCGGTATTCCCTTCTTTGTCGTTCTGTTGGCTGGAGCCGGGTAGTGCGGTGGCGGTAAGAACGTAGCCGCCGCCGGAGAGCGCTATGGTGAAGCCGTAATGATCGTGGTCGGTGGCGACGAGCAGGTCGGCGGCGGAGCTGGCGTAGGTCGGGTGGCTGATGCGCCATTCTTCTTGCCGCAGCTGCAGCCGATAGAGAGTCTGGATCGCCTCTATGCGCTTGCTCCTCGTCAGATAACCCGAAAACGAGGGATAGGCGATGGCCGTTATGATCGCCAGCACGGCCAGGGCGATCAGCAGCTCTATCAGGGTCATCCCCCTCTTTCTGTACATAAGGCCCTTCCTTGTCTAAACCTGTCCTGTGAAGCAAGCTTAAACCACACCGCGCCTTTTGCCGTAGCGCATCTCTGCATGCTGGGGGAAGCCGATGACACGAGCTCAGGCCGGTCTCACTCTGATTGAACTCATGGTCGGTATCGCCGCCTTGGCCGTGTTGCTGGTGGTGGCCGTACCCGGTTTCCAGGCGTTGCGCCAGCAGTATCTGGTGCGCAGTGCCGGCATGGCCGTCTATGCTGATTTGCAGCTGGCTCGGAGTGAGTCAATCAAGCGCAACGACGCCGTGACGGTATGCTTTTCCGGCATGGGCACCACCGACTGGCATTACCAGCTGCGGAGCTCGGTTGGTTGTTCCGGCGCGGTGCTGGAAAGCGTGAGCGGCCGGAGCTTCGCCGCCGTCAGGCTCACCGCCAGCTACGGTGCGGGCGCCCTGACCTTCAGGCCACGAAGAAACACCCTGGCATCCGGAAACGTCACCCTGTCTCACGGTCATTACGATATCAAGGTCATGACCTGGAACAACGGCATTATCCGTACTTGTTCGAACCATGAATTGATGGGGGTGCCCTCATGCTGAAGGGTGGGCTCCATGCGGGCATGGTTCTGGTGGAAATGCTGGTTTCTCTGGTGGCGGGGCTGACGGTGGTGGCCGGAGGCCTTTCGCTCTTCGCCTCGGTGATCATCGCCGGTAATGCCACTCTGATGTTGTCGCGCCTGAACCAGGAGGTACAGGCGGTAACCGATATGATCGCCCGGGATATCCAGCGGGCGGGATATCATCCGGCCAGCGCGGCAGAGCTGGCCGCTGGCACCCCCCCAAGCCTGTCGGTGGCCAGAAAATACATGTTTTCCACCTCGGCCGATCTCTATCAAGCCGCCGGAGAAACGGTAGCCGGCTGTATCAGGGTGAAATACTGGGATCCGGCCTCGGCATCGGGCAGCGGCAGTATCGTCAGAACCTACGGTTATGTTGCTTCCAGCAAGC
The DNA here is from genome assembly GCF_052487945.1 of Zobellella sp. An-6. Taxonomy (NCBI): domain Bacteria; kingdom Pseudomonadati; phylum Pseudomonadota; class Gammaproteobacteria; order Aeromonadales; family Aeromonadaceae; genus Zobellella; species Zobellella sp. An-6. The sequence goes on from NZ_CP199259.1 coordinate 826,586, forward strand.
AGCTGAGGGTCAGCACCCTTTACGCAGAGCCTGTTAACTCGGCTCTGGCCGGCAGTGACTGTACCGCCGGGGCCCAGCTGGTGTCCGGCACCGAGGTGGTGATCGACAGTCTGGGATTCGAGCCGCTCTCCGGGGCGGCGTCCAGCGGGGTACGGGCGGTGAGGATCAGGATTTCCGCTTCCCATGCCAGAAACCCGGCGTTGTCCATGAGCCTGGAGCGGCAGGTCAAAATAAGAAACGATGGCTACTAAACCGAATGGCACCCGGAGCCGCGGCTTTACCACCCTGGCGGTGACCCTGATACTGCTGTCGATACTGATGGCCGTGTCCGGCTTTATCGGCAAGGTGCTGATGTCCGACCGGCGTATTACCCTGAATGAAATCGAGTATCGCACGGCCATGGCGTCGGCCGAGCAAGGCATCGCCGAAGCGGTGGTCGCGTTGGCCGTCCATCCTGCCGCTCCCGCCGTTTCCGGCAGCATCATGACCTCGGCGGCCACTGGCCGCTATGAGGTGAGCATGGCGGCCAGCGGCGTGCCTCATGTCTCCGATATTCGCGCCAGCGTGAGCCTGGACAGCGGGACGGCGGCCACGATCAGCGTTCAGCTGGCGGAGCGGGGGATACTCAACCCGGACAACTCGGGACCTGCCGCCCCCTTGCTGGTTGCTGGCTCCATGACGGCCAACGGCACCATCACCATGGTGGCCAACCCCAACGGCGGCGGCCCCGGCGTGCCCGTTTCCATCTGGGCAAAGGGGGAAGTCCATCTCGGCGGCGGTGCCACGACCTGTGGTCTGGATGAATATCACAACGGAGGCTGCAACAGGGATAATGCTTACAGCCACAAAACGGGCAGCGAGAGTATGGTCGGCCCGGATATCGTCGCCAACGATCCCGTTTTTCCCGGTGATCTGGTGGAGTACGTGTTCGGGGAGCCGGATACCGCCGAAGGCTGGGCGAGGATCGAATCGCGGGCCACGGCCATCCTCAGCCGCTGCGACGACCCCGTGATCTCGGGTGGTGCCGGTATTTTTATTGTGGAAAAGGTTCCTAACTGCACCCTGGGCTCTATCGGCAGCCGCTCGGCACCCGTTGTACTCATCATCAAGGACAGCCATCTCACCATCAATGCCGACAGCCGGCTTTACGGACTGGTGTTTGCCCATGACTCCAATCCGTCGGATATGAATGAGTACGCGATAAAAATCAACGGCGGTGCCGAGTTGTTCGGCACCATGCTGGCCAATCACAGCAACCTGGACCTGGCCAACGGCAATTATACGGCCATCTACGATCCAGCAGTGCTTTGCAAGATCAGACGCTGTGACGGCTCCGGGCCGGGCGGGAGTCCCTTCGTGACCGTCGGCTATGTGCCGGGCAGCTGGAAGGATTGGGAGTAGGCAATGAAAAATCAGTTTGGGTTCGGCCTTATCGAGGTGGTGATCGCCTTTGTCCTGGTGGCGGTCTCGGCAGGGAGCCTGCTGCAATTGCACAAGGTTTACCTGGAATACAGCCGGGATGGCCGTTATCGGGAGGTGGCATTGCGCCTGGCCGAGTCCAAGCTCGATGCACTGAGGGTGGCGAGCAGCGTCGATTACCAGGCCATATCCGGCAGTCCGTCTCCTGAAACGGTCTTGGTGGATGAGATGGCGTACGCCCTCGAGTGGACCGTGTCCGACTATGGCTGGAGCGGCGGCGCCTGGGTGACGCCGGCACCGCCGGGCAGGGCCGTCGGAAAGAAGGAGGTCGGCATCGCCGTATCCTGGCAGGATGGCGAGGAAGCGGAAACGTTGTTTATCGAGTCGACACTGACGCCGAACACGTCGTTCAGCCGCGGTCCCTTTGGTACGGGAGCAGACAAGGTGGGGCTGGGGGTGGGCGGTCCCGGCTTGGTGCATGCGCCAGGCGCTCGGCCGAACACCCTCGCTATTGAGCTGGGAGATGGTCTGCTGCGGGAAACCAGCCAGCCACTGTCGCAAGTGACCCGGCAAGGTGACAGGGAAAGCGGCAGGGTCAGCATCAGCACTGTGGTCTACGACGATGCCCATATCAAACAGCAGCAACAGGATCTGGTTTCTGTTTCCTGTCTTTGCAGCCTGACCAGCAGCGACAATGCCAGACTGCCTGCCGTCCGGTTCCTGTCGGGAGCGCGGCCCGACTGGTGGTACGGTGGCACGGCAAACAAACCGAGAGGCGTGGCGGCCAACCACCAGGATCCCCTCTGCGGACGCTGCTGTGCCCATCATGTCGATGGTGACGCCAATGAATTCGGTCACTGGTACGATCTTTTCAAATGGCAGGCCGGCGATGGTCCCCATGGACATTATGGCGGCGAACCCGGTAACTGGACCCGGGCCCTGTCGGTCGGAAGCAGTTACTGGGAGGCCTGCCGGCTGGTGCGCATCGACGGTTTCCATGAAATAGCCAACGACTGGAACCTGGTCGCCTTCAATGTCTTCGATACCCAACTGCTGCTGGAACCGGAGGGACTGGCCGCCTACCAGCGCTATGTAAAAACGGTGGTGGAAGAATACATCCGCAGCCAGGTAAACGATGGGCATCGCTTCGATGCCGCCAGTTATTATGTTCCACCCTCTTTCTCTTCTTTTCTGTCGGAAGACGGGGAGGCGGCCCGATTAGACCTTGCTCCCGGCCCCAGGCAACTGACGGCCCGGGGCATCTATGTGGACATGGTCTCTCCCGACTATCGCGCCGCCCTGCTGAATGGGGTGATGGACGGCAACGCGGAGGCAACGCCGGATAATCTGCTGCAGTATGCGCCCTTCTATGAGGTCAACCTGACGCTGTTGGCGGACTGGCATTCAAACAGCGACACGATAGTTTCCGTCACCAGCGAGCCGGTGCAGACCCGGGTGAACTCCAGCCAGAGCCGCTACGGCGTCTACAGCCGGGGGCTGGTGGAAGGTCGGCAGGTGGGGGAAACGGCGACGATAACGGCGACCATCAGGCGCGGCAATAGTGGCATGACCGCCTTCAGGCCGCTTTCGGCATTTGAAGAAAGCGATCTGTTGAGTTCCAGCCTGGCGGTGACCGTGCTGAACATGGATGGCCAGTCCAGCGTTTCCGGCCAGATCACGTGCATTACCTATAGGGTCACGGGCCAGAACACCAAGGAAGAAAAATGCAGTGACGCCCAGTTCGGCCATATTACCGTTTCGATAAATGGCAACCCATGCGGAAAAACCGCCGCCGGTCAGGGCGGTAACCAGGCCATCCGCTACGTCTGTCATGTTGCCCCCGGCGATACGGCAACCCTGACGGCCAATGCCCCTCCGGATGCCGGCTACGTCGTTATTCCGCCTCCTCCAGCCCCGGCGGAAACCAATGCCTGGACGGTTGAGGTGCCGGATGGTGCCCCCGGCAGCGTGGCCGGCGGCTGTCTCCTGGTGGTGGTCGCCAGGCCGGAGTCGGTCGCCAGCCCTGCCAGTTGCGAAACCTGACCTTGATGGGACCTGACAAGCCCCTCTTCTTTCTTTACTATGCAACTATCAGGATCCAACCACGAACAGACCCATGTCCCAACACCTTACCCTGGCCCTGGCGCAGCTCAACCTGACCGTGGGTGCCATCGAAGCCAATACCGATGCCATGCTGGCCGCCGCCGAACGGGCGGCGGAGCAGGGGGCCGAACTGGTGCTTTTCCCCGAGTTGGCCATTACCGGCTATCCGCCGGAAGACCTGTTGCTGCGCAACGACCTCTACCAGAGGGTGGACGCGGCCCTCGCCCGGCTGGCGGCGGCCAGCCTTCACACCGCCCTGGTAGTGGGGCATCCCTGGCGGGAAGGCGGCAAGCTCTACAACGCCGCGTCCTTCTTCTGTCAGGGGAAACTGGCCGGGCGCTATTTCAAGCAACTGCTGCCCAACTACGGTGTCTTCGATGAAAAACGCTATTTCAGTGCCGGCAGTGAGTCCTGCGTGGTCGATTTCAAGGGCCACAAGCTTGGTTTGCTGATCTGCGAGGACGTCTGGGAGTCGGCGCCCATGGCCAATGCCAAGGCCGCCGGCGCCGAACTGGTTTTGAGTCTCAACGCCTCGCCTTATCACAGGGGCAAGGCCTGGATCCGCGAGAGCCTGTTGGCCCGGCGCAGTCGCGATAACCGCTTGCCCCTGCTGTACCTGAATCTGGTGGGCGGTCAGGATGAACTGGTGTTCGACGGCCGTTCCAAGGTATTCAACGCCGCCGGCGAGCTGATCCAGAGCCTGGTCGCCTTCGAGGAACAACTGGCCCTGGTGCGACTGGCCGACAAGGCGCCGGTGGCGGCCGAGATACAGCCCACGCTGGCGCCGCTGGCCGAAGTGTACCGGGCGCTGGTGCTGGCCACCCGAGACTACGTCAACAAGAATGGTTTCAACGGCGCCGTGCTGGGCCTGTCCGGCGGCATCGACTCGGCCCTGACCCTGGCCATCGCCGTGGATGCCCTGGGCAAGGACAAGGTGCAGGCGGTGATGATGCCGTTCCGCTACACCGCTTCCATGAGCGTGGAAGACGCGGAGGAAGAAGCCCAGCGCCTGGGCGTGGAGTTCGACATCGTTTCCATCGAGCCCATGTTCGATGCCTTCATGGGCCAGCTGGCGCCCCTGTTCGAGGGCACCGAGCGCGACACCACCGAGGAGAACCTGCAGGCCCGCGCCCGCGGCGTGCTGTTGATGGCCATTTCCAACAAGCGCCGTCGCCTGGTGTTGACCACCGGCAACAAGAGCGAGGTGGCGGTGGGTTACTGCACCCTCTACGGCGACATGGTGGGCGGTTTCGCGCCGATCAAGGACGTGCCCAAGACGCTGGTGTTCGAACTGGCCAAATACCGCAATTCCCTGGGCTATGTGATCCCCCAGCGGGTCATCGACCGGCCTCCTTCCGCCGAGCTGGCGCCGGATCAGCTCGACCAGGACAGCTTGCCCCCGTATGATGTGCTGGATGCCATCCTCGAAGCCTATGTCGAGCAGGACAAGTCCCTGGATGAATTGCTGGCCGCCGGTTTCAATGAGGCCGATGTACGCCGGGTGATTAAGCTCGTGGATATCAACGAATACAAACGCCGCCAGAGCGCGGTGGGGCCGCGGATCACCCCGCGCAACTTCGGCAAGGACCGGCGTTACCCCATCACCTCCGGGTTTGGCAAAATAAATTGGTAAGGAGCCACCGATGAAGAAGATCGAAGCCATCATCAAACCCTTCAAGCTGGACGACGTGCGCGAAGCCCTGGCCGAGCGCGGCATCACCGGTATGACGGTGTCCGAAGTCAAGGGGTTTGGCCGCCAGAAGGGGCATACCGAACTGTATCGCGGCGCCGAATACATGGTGGACTTTTTGCCCAAGGTCAAGCTGGAGCTGGTGGTGCAGGACGATCTGGTCGAATCCTGTATCGAGGCCATCGAAACCACCGCCCGCACCGGCAAGATCGGCGACGGCAAGATTTTCGTGTTCGATGTGGGCCAGGTGATCCGCATCCGCACCGGCGAGCAGAACGAAGAAGCGGTCTGAGCGGCAGGGGGGGAGCAGTCCCGAGTGGCCAATCCCCGGTCCCCGGTTTTATCCGCCCGGCTTTTTTGCCACAATCGCCCTTAATTGACTTTATCGAGGAATACTCCATGCCACTGCTGGACAGTTTTACCGTCGACCATACCCGTATGGAGGCCCCGGCGGTGCGGGTCGCCAAGACCATGGCGACTCCCCACAACGACACCATCACCGTGTTTGATCTGCGTTTCTGCCTGCCGAACAAGGAAATCCTGTCGGAGAAGGGCATCCACACCCTGGAGCACCTGTTTGCCGGCTTCATGCGCAACCACCTCAACGGCGAGGGAGTAGAGATCATCGATATCTCCCCCATGGGCTGCCGCACCGGTTTCTACATGAGCCTGGTCGGCGCGCCGGACGAGCAACGGGTGGCCGACGCCTGGAAGGCGGCGATGGAAGATGTGCTCAGGGTGGAGGATCAGTCCCAGATCCCCGAACTGAATGAGTACCAGTGCGGTACCTATGTGATGCACTCCCTGGACGAGGCCAAGCTCATCGCCCGCAACATCATCGAGCGCGGCATCGGCATCAACAGCAATCAGGCGCTCCAACTACCGGAAGCCATGCTGAAAAACCTCTAAGTCTCCGGCTTCCCCAAGCGGCAAGGCGTCCGGCCCGAGCAAGCACTGGCTTAACCGGGTGCCCTGTCACTCTTTATTCTTTCTCTGCTGATATACTTCCCTTATTGCAGTGCTCAAATGGACCACTTTATGTCACAACACCAAGACCCTTTCCTTCAACGGGAAGCCGAAAAATACGATAACCCCATTCCCAGCCGGGAGTTTATCCTTGAGCACATCAAGGCCCGGCAGACGCCGGTCTCCCGGGACGACCTCTTTGCCGAGCTGGCCCTCGAAGGCGAGGAGCAGGCCGAGGCCCTGCGCCGCCGCCTGCGCGCCATGGAGCGGGATGGCCAGCTGGTGTTTACCCGCAACCAGTGCTACGCCCTGCCCGACAAGCTCAATCTGGTAAAGGGCCATGTCATCGGCCACCGGGAAGGCTTCGGCTTCGTTCGTCCCGACGACGGCGGTGGCGATCTCTTCCTGGCCCAGCGGGAAATGGATGCCTTGATGCACGGCGACTACGTGCTGGTGCAGCCCCTGCGCTTCGATGCCAAGGGCCGACGCGAGGCCCGTCTGGTGCGCCTGCTCCAGTCCCGCGACCTGAACGTGGTGGGGCGCTATTTCGTGGAGCAGGGGGTCAGCTACGTGGTGCCGGACGACAGCCGCATCGCCCAGGACATCCTCATTCCCCAGGGCGAGACCATGGGCGCACGCATGGGCCAGGTGGTGGTGATCGCCATTACCCAGCGGCCTACCCGGCGCATGACCGGCATCGGCAAGGTGACCGAGGTACTGGGTGAGACCATGGATCCGGGCATGGAGATCGAGATCGCCCTGCGCAGCCACGGTATTCCCCATGTCTGGCCGGAAGAAGTGAAACAGGAGATCGCCAAGCTGACCGAACAGGTGCCGGAAGAGGCCAAAAAGGGCCGCAAGGATCTGCGCGACCTGCCCCTGGTGACCATCGACGGGGAAGATGCCCGCGACTTCGACGACGCCGTCTTCTGCCAGCCCAAGCGTTCCGGCGGCTGGCGGCTGTGGGTGGCCATCGCCGACGTGTCCTACTATGTGCGTCCAGGGACCGCCCTCGACAGCGAAGCCTACCAGCGGGGCAACTCGGTGTACTTCCCCGAGCAGGTGATCCCCATGTTGCCCGAGGTGCTGTCCAACGGCCTGTGCTCGCTCAATCCCCAGGTCGATCGCCTGTGCATGGTGGCGGAGATGACGGTCTCCGCCACCGGCAAGCTGTCCGGCTTCAAGTTCTACGAGGCGGTGATGAACTCCCATGCCCGTCTGACCTATACCAAGGTGGCCGCCATCCTGGAAGGGGACGAGGGCCTGCGCGAACGTTACTCGCCCCTGGTGCCCCATCTGGAAGAGCTGAACCGGCTCTATCAGGCGATGAAGGAGGCCCGCCACCAGCGCGGGGCGGTGGAATTCGAGAGCGAGGAAACCCGCTTCGTGTTCAACCCCCAGCGCAAGATAGAGCGCATCGTGCCCCTGGTGCGCAACGATGCCCACAAGATCATCGAAGAGTGCATGATCATGGCCAACGTGGCCGCTGCCCGCTTTATCGAGAAGCAGGACGCCCACGCCCTGTTCCGGGTGCACGACAAGCCGGGCGAGGAAAAGCTCACCGGCTTCCGCAGCTTCCTCGGCGAGCTGGGGCTGGAGCTCAAGGGCGGGCTGGAGCCGCAGCCTGCGGACTACGCCCTGCTGGCCGAGCAGATCAAGGACAGGCCGGACGCGGAGCTTATCCAGACCATGCTGCTGCGCTCCATGAAGCAGGCGGTCTACCAGGCCGACAACATGGGCCACTTCGGCCTGGCGCTGAAGTCCTACGCCCACTTCACCTCGCCCATCCGCCGCTACCCGGATCTGGTGTTGCACCGGTCTATCAAGTTCCAGCTGGCCAGGCTGCAGGGCAACCCCAGCGGCAAGTGGACGCCCACCGGCGGCATCCACTACCAGTACGACGAAGTGGCGCCCATGGGTGAGCACTGCTCCCTGACCGAGCGGAGGGCCGACGACGCCACCCGCGACGTGGCCGACTGGCTCAAGTGCGAATACATGCTCGATCATGTGGGCAGCGAGTTCGGCGGCACCATCGCCAATGTCACCGGCTTCGGTTTCTTCGTGCGCCTGGACGAGATCCATATCGACGGCCTGGTGCATATCTCCAGCCTGCAGAACGACTACTACCAGTTCGATCCGGCCCGCCAGATGCTCATCGGCGAGACCTTCCGCCGCCGCTACCGCCTGGGCGACAAGGTCAAGGTCAAGGTGATGGCGGTGAACCTGGACGATCGCAAGATCGATTTCGAGCTGGTGGAAGATGCGTTGTCCACCGGGGCCAAAACCGGCAAGGGTGCGAAAAACCTCAAGTCACGCCAGCGGGCCAAGCCCAAGAGCGGCGACAAGGGAGAAAAAGGCGAAAAGTCCCGCTCCCGCAACAAAAAACGCCGTTGATCGAGTCAGAGAGCGGGAACTGGGGGGAATAGCGCCGCCTCAGTCCACGCTCTCCAATCCCTAATCCGAGAATTTACATGAGTAGTGAACTGATTTTCGGCATCCACGCCCTGGATGCCGCGTTGGAATCCCATCCCGAACACATCCTCGAAGTCTGGCTGCTGAAAGGCCGAGAGGATGCCCGCTTGCAGGGGCTGCAGAGCCGTTTGCAGGCGGTGGGGGTCAAGGTCCAGTTCGCCAGCCGCCAGACCCTGGACGGCAAGGCGGAGGGGCACCAGCACCAGGGGGTGGTGGCCCGGGTCAAGGCGCAGCCGGCCCTGAACGAGGCGGATCTGGACGCCCTACTCGACAGCCAGCCCAATCCCCTGCTGCTGGTGCTGGACGGCGTCACCGATCCCCACAACCTGGGCGCCTGCCTGCGCACCGCCGATGCCGCCGGGGTGCACGGCGTCATCGTGCCCAAGGACAAGTCCGCCGGCCTGACGCCGGTGGCGCGCAAGGTGGCCTGCGGCGCCGCCGAAACGGTGCCGCTGTTCCAGGTGACCAACCTGTCTCGCACCCTGCGCAGCCTGCAGGGCAGGGGGGTCTGGGTGCTGGGCACCGCCGGCGAGGCGGACCACAGTCTGTACCAGGCCAAACTGACCGGGGCCCTGGCGCTGGTGATGGGCGCCGAGGGCAAGGGCATGCGCCGGCTGACCCGGGAGCACTGCGACGAACTGGTGAGCATCCCCATGGCGGGGTCGGTGTCCAGCCTGAATGTATCGGTGGCCACCGGCATCTGTCTGTTCGAGATGGTGCGCCAGCGCTCCCTATGATGGACGGAGAAGGTGCCATGAACTGGCAACTCGCCGCCTTCGATGAGCTGAGTGCCGCCCAGCTCTACCAGATGCTGGCGCTGCGCTGCGAGATCTTCGTGGTGGAGCAGGACTGCGCCTACCAGGATCCGGACGGACTGGACCTGCATCCGCAAACGCGCCATCTCAACCTGTGGCGGGGCGGGCAACTGCTGGCCACGGCACGGCTCCTGGGGCCGGGCGCGCAGGCGCCCGGTGAGGTCTGGATTGGTCGGGTGGCGGTGGTCCGGCAGGCGAGGGGGCAGGGGCTGGCCCGAGAGCTGATGCGGCGCGCCATGGCGGCGGCGGGCGAGTACTGGCCCGGACGGCCACTCAAGCTCGGTGCCCAGACCTATGTGCGGGATTTCTACCTTTCCCTGGGCTTCGTGCCCCTGGGGCCCGAATACCTGGAAGATGGCATCCCCCACCAGCAGATGGAACTCGGGTGCAACGAATAAGGGCACGCATGGCCGCCGACCGCCAGTTGCTGGCGATACTGCTGCTGGTGCTCGGCAACCTGATCATTTCCTTCGGCGATGTGCTGGTCAAGCTGCTCGGGCGCACCGAGGTCGGACCCTACCAGTACGTGTTTCTGCGCTTCGTGATGACTTCGTTGCTGCTGCTGCCGTTCTGGTGGCGACTGCCCCGGGAACGCAGGGGGCTGGGGCAATGGAAAGTCCACCTGCTGCGTGGCCACCTGTTGCTGATGGGCTCGGTCTGCGTGTTCGTGAGCCTGATCCATCTGCCCCTGGCCACCGCCAACGCGGTGTTCTACGCCGCTCCCCTGCTGACGCTGCCGCTGGCCGCCCTGTTGAACCGGGAGCAGGTTCGCCTGCCGGCCTATGGCGTCAGCCTGCTCGGCTTTGGCGGCATACTGGTGGTGCTCAACCCGGCCGGGTGGCACTGGGCCGGCTGGCTGGCGCTGCTTACCGCCTTTGCCATGGCGGCCAGCAATGTGCTGGTGCGCCGTCTGCCCCGGGGCCGGTCGGTGCTGGCCACCCTGTTCCTGACCCAGGCACTGGCCATTCCGGTCAGCCTGGTCCTGGCGCTGCCGGAATGGCAGCCGATCGAGGCCGAGGTCTGGTGGTTGCTGGTGGGCAGCACCCTGCTCGGCATCGTCTACCAGGGAGTGTGCGTGCAGGCCTACGCCATGGCCGAGGCCAGCAAGATTGCCGCCAGCGAGTATTCGGGGCTGATTTTCGTCACCCTGATGGGCATGGCGCTGTTCGCCGAGTTCCCGGCCTGGAATGTCTACCTGGGCGCGGCCATCGTGATCGTTGCCATCGGCCTGCAGCGGCGGTTGCGCTGACGCTTTAGCTGGAAGCTTGAAGCCAGAAGCCGGAAGACAAACAGCATTGCTGTGGGCTGGTGGCTTCATGCCTGCACCGCTGAGGCCGCTGTTCAAGGCAACCTTAAAAACCTTCGGGCAGCTTTCGGCTTCCAGCTCACAGCTTAAGGCTTTCTTTTCCCCCGGTTATCCCTTACACTATGCGGCCTTAAAATCAGTCATTAAACCATACGTTCCTTGCCTCCGCTGGTGTGACTGAGCCCGCGCAGAGGCTATAACCCGTAAGGAGCAATCCATGCGTCATTACGAAATCGTATTCATGGTTCACCCTGACCAGAGTGAACAGGTTCCCGGTATGATCGAGCGCTACACCGGCGCCATCACCACTTCCGGTGGTCAGATCCACCGCCTGGAAGACTGGGGCCGCCGTCAGCTGGCTTACCCGATCAACAAGCTGCACAAGGCCCACTACGTTCTGATGAACGTGGAAGCCGACCAGGCCGTGATCGACGAGCTGGAAACCAACTTCCGCTACAACGACGCCGTGCTGCGCAACATGATCATGCGTACCAAGCATGCTGTCACCGAGCCTTCCGAAATGGCCAAGGCCAAAGAAGAGCGTCAGCCCCGTCGTGACGACGCTCGTGCAGAAGCTGCTGCCGAGTAATCCACGTTTTAGTAGAGGAAGAGAATCATGGCACGTTATTTCCGTCGTCGTAAGTTCTGCCGTTTCACCGCTGACGGTGTTACCGAGATCGATTACAAAGACATCGCTACCCTGAAAAACTACATCACCGAGTCCGGTAAAATCGTACCGAGCCGCATCACCGGTACCCGCGCCAAGTATCAGCGTCAGCTGGCACGTGCGATCAAACGCGCTCGTTACCTGGCCCTGCTGCCTTACACCGATCTGCACAAGTAAGCAGCGGCCTAACTCGTTCCCTTAAAGAGGAAAGGTAATAATGCAAGTTATTCTGCTTGATAAAATCGCCAAGCTGGGTGGCCTGGGTGACCAGGTAACCGTTAAGTCCGGCTACGCCCGTAACTTCCTGCTGCCCCAGGGCAAAGCCGTGCTGGCCACCAAGGACAACGTGGCGGCTTTTGAAGCCCGCCGCGCCGAGCTGGAAGCCAAACTGGCTGACCAACTGGCCGCCGCCCAGGCGCGTGCCGATCAACTGACCGCGCTGGAAGGCGTTGTTATCGCCTCCAAGTCCGGCGACGAAGGCAAGCTGTTCGGCTCCATCGGTGCCCGTGACGTGGCCGACGCCATCACCGCTGCCGGTGTTGCCGTGGCCAAGAGCGAAGTTCGCCTGTACGACGGCGTGCTGCGCAACGTCGGCGAGTACGAAGTGGGTGTGCAACTGCACGCCGACGTTAAAGCCACCGTTAAACTGCAGGTTGTTGCTGCTTAAGTTTGACTGTCGCTTGAAAAAACCCGCGCCTGGCGCGGGTTTTTTATTGCCCGTAATAAGGCTAAAGTGAGGTAAACCCTGACGGAGGCAAGCCGATGGCAGAGTGGATCACGGGCAAGGTCAAGGCGCGCAGGCAATGGTCGGAAAATCTGTTCTCCCTGGTGGTGGAGGCTGAGGTTGCTCCCTTCCAGGCCGGCCAGTTCACCAAGCTGGCGTTGAATACCGAGGATAAAAAAGTGGCCCGGGCCTATTCCTACGTCAATGCTCCGGGGCAGGATCCCGAATTTTACCTGGTCACCATTCCCGAAGGCCAACTGACCCCTTACCTGGCTGACCTGACGGTCGGCGACGAGCTGCTGGTACAACGCACCGCCGCGGGCTTCCTCACCCTGGATGAAGTACCGCCGGGGCGGGACCTCTGGCTGATTGCCACCGGCACAGGGGTCGGTCCCTTTGTATCCATACTGGCCGAAGGCACTTGCTGGGAGCAGTTTGAACATATCGTGTTGGTGCACGGGGTGCGCCTGGCCGAAGAGCTGGGTTACCGGGAGCGCATCCTGGCCCTGACCAACGATCGAGCCGGCTTCCACTACGTGCCCTTCGTGTCCCGGGAGGAGGCGGCAGGTGCCGAGCCGGGCAGGATCACCCAGGCCATCGCCGATGGCCGGCTCGAAGCCCGCGTGGGCTTGTCCTTCAGCCCCGAGCACAGCCGGATCATGCTGTGCGGCAACCCGCAGATGGTGCGGGATACCATTCATGAACTCAAACGCCGGGGACTGGAAAAGCACTTGCGCCGCAAACCCGGTCAGATCCTGATGGAAAATTACTGGTGAACAGCGGCGTTATGCTTGAAGCTTTAAGCGGGAAGCCGCTCGAGTGGTTTGCCGTGCGCCGAGGCTTGCTTTGGTATCGAGGGATTGAACCCAGGTTTTTGGAAACGATAAGTTGCAGACCCAATACGGTATCTGCATGCTTCATGGTGTTTCTTCTGGCTTCCGGCCTTGTGTCAACGGGTCAAGAACATCATCAGGCTCAAGAAAGCGGCCAGCGCCCAGCCCAGGCCGATAATCCAGTAGAACACTCTGGCACCCTGCTTGATGGGAATGCGGTTGTAAAGCAAGAACAAATACCAAAACAGGGCCGGGATCAGGGGAAGCAAGAACAGTCGGGTCATAGTAAAGGGCCTTTTGGTGAATCGCATGTGGTTTGATATGGCGGTTACCCATTGTGCACTGTATCAATAGAGCATAGTCGAGCCAATTATCATTCAGGGCCAGTTGAAGCCGTGCTATGGTGCGGTCTGCCCGGTGGGCCACCGAGAATGTGGAAGGAGCGAAACATGAAACAATTGGTCATCCAGGCCTTTGGCGATGCGGATCAACTCAAGTTGGTCGAAGTGGAGCGGCCGGTCCTGGCACCCAGCCAGGTCCGACTCAAGATGCACTATGCCGGGGTTAACCCCATCGATGCCAAGACCCGGGCCGGCCTGGGCTGGGGGGCTCAGGCCATCAAGGACAAATTGCCCTGGTCTCCCGGTTTCGAAGTGATGGGCACCGTGCTGGAGCTGGGGTTGGAGGTCAATCGCTACCAGCTTGGCGACCGGTTGTTTGGCCTGGTGGCCGGTGGTGGCTACAGTGAAGAACTGGTGGTCGAAGCGGAGGAGTTGTTGCTGGTACCGGAGGGGGTCAGCGATGAAATGGCCGCCGGCTTGTCCTTGGCCGGCGCCACCGCCTGGCAGGGGCTGACCGATTACGGCACTCTCCAGGCCGGTGAACGGGTGCTGATCTCCGCCGCCGCCGGTGGCGTCGGCCACCTGTCGGTACAGCTGGCCAAGGACCTGGACGCGACCGTGGTGGCTTTGGCCTCGCCCAACAACCATGATTTCCTGTGGGGACTGGGGGCGGATGAGGTGATCGATTACCGGGATCAGGCTGCCTTGGATGCCCTGGCACCGGTGGATCTGCTCTTCGATCTGGTGGGCGGAACTTCCGGGGAGGCACTTTTGTCTCATGTGAAACCTGGTGGCCGGGTGGTGACGGTGCCGACCATCACCGCCGAACAGGTTATCGCCGCCGCCGAGGCTCGGGGCCTCAAGGCCACCGGCATGCTCAGGCGCATCGACAACGAACAGCTGGCCCAACTGGTGCGGATGATCGCCCAGGGCCGGCTGAGGGTGACGGTGAGCCGGATCTTCCCCCTGGTCGATGGCCCGGCGGCCCACCGCCAGATTGAGAGCGGCCACACCCAAGGCAAGGTGCTGCTCAAGGGCTGATTGCCCGGCTTGTTTATTTAAGGAAACACCATGAAGTACTGGTCCCTGTTATTGCTGTTGTGTCCCTTGCTGGCGCCTGCCGCCCCCGTTCTGGTGGCGGAGGTCGACAAGGGGCAGGATGAGCTGGTCATCCCCTACCGGATGTACCGGCTGGACAATGGTCTGACCCTGCTCCTCAATCAGGACAAGTCCGATCCCCTGGTGCACGTGGAAATGACCTATCACGTGGGCTCGGCCCGGGAGGAGGCGGATCAGACCGGTTTCGCCCATTTCTTCGAGCACATGATGTTCCAAGGCTCCAAGCACGTGGGCGATCAGGAGCATTTCCGCCTGATCAACGAAGCCGGTGGCACCATGAACGGCACCACCAACCAGGACAGGACCAATTATTTCCAGACGGTACCCGCCAACCACCTGGAGAAGGTACTCTGGCTGGAGGCGGATCGCATGGGCTTCCTGCTGGAGGCGGTGAGCCAGCGGAAATTCGAGATCCAGCGGGAGACGGTCAAGAACGAGCGTGCCGAGCGGGTCGACAACCAGCCCTACGGCCTGGTGGGTGAGCGCATGGGCGAGCTGCTCTACCCGCGTGACCATCCCTACAGTTGGCAACCCATCGGTTATGTGGAGGATCTGGACAGGGTCGATGTGAATGATCTCAAGGCCTTCTTCCTGCGTTGGTATGGCCCCAACAACGCTACCCTGGTGATTTCCGGTGACTTTGAGCTCGAACAGACCCTGGCGTGGGTGGATAAGTATTTTAGCCCCATCCCCGCCGGCCCCGCGGTGGAGCGGGCCGAGCCCAGACCGGCCCGGCTTGAGCAGAGCCGGCACCAGACCCTGGAGGATCCCCGTATCCGCCTGCCGATGCTCTATGTTTCCTATCCTACCGTCCATCTGGGCCATGAGCAGGAGGCGGCACTGGACGTGTTGGCCAATGTGCTGGGCGGCGGCAAGAGTTCCCTGCTCTACCAGCAACTGGTGGAGACTGGCAGGGCGGTGGGCGCCGGCGCCAGCCATTACTGTGCCGAGCTGGCCTGTACCTTCAGCATCTGGGCCTATGGCAATCCCTCCCGGGACGGCTCTCTGGCCGGCCTCAAACAGGAGATCGACCGCATCATCGCGGCTATCCATGAGCGGGGCATCGACGCCGATGACGTCGACAAGGCGGTGACCCAACTGCGGGCCGAGCTGATCCTGGGCCTCGACAGCAGCCAGGGCAAGGCGCGGCAACTGGCCCTGGGCCAGGTGCTGAAGGACGATCCCCTCTATGTCATCAACGCCTGGCGCCAACTGGCGGATACCTCACCGGCCGATGTTCGGGCGGTCTACGGCCAGTATCTGCAGGATAAACCCAGTGCCGTCTTGAGCGTGGTCCCCAAGGGCAAGACGGCATGGCAGGCGGCCGAGCCGGATTACCAGACGCCCGAGCGGCAACTCCCCGAGTGGGTCCATATCGACGAACTGCCACTGCGCGAGGTGGTGGACAATTTCGACCGCAGCCGGATGCCGGAGACCGGGGAACCGGTGCAGGTAAGGGTGCCTCCCTTGTGGCGCCATACCCTGGACAACAATGTCCAGCTACTGGGTACCCTCAACGACGAGATCCCGGTGGTGTCGGTGATACTGGCGTTGCCCGGTGGCCAACGGGCCGAGGCAGAAGGGGAGGAGGGGCTGGCGGCGCTAACCGCGGCCATGATGAATCAGGGGTCGGCACAACTCACCAATGGTGAATTCAGCGAGGCGCTGGAGCGCCTGGGTGCCAGCGTCAATGTACGCAGCGGCTTCTACACCAACCTGATCGAGATCACCAGCCTGACCGAAAACCTGCCCCGGACCCTGGATTTGGTGGAAGAACTGCTGTTCAGCCCGGGCTTGCGCGAGCAGGACTTTGAGCAGGTCAAGGCGCGTATGCTGGAGGGCATGGCCCAGAGCCGGCATCAGCCTTCCTGGCTGGCTCAGCACGCTTTCCGCAAGCTGATGTACGGCGACACTCGCATGGGGCTGCCGGACGACGGCCGGACCGATACGGTGGCTGCCCTGACCCTGGAGCAGGTGAAGGGCTTCTATAAGCGCTTCTACAATCCGGCCAATGGCCATGTAATAGTGGCCGGGGATCTGGCACCCGAGCAGGCCAGGGAGGCCTTCGCCTTCCTCGGTCGCTGGCAGGGCGAGGCTGCTGAACTGCCGCCGGTGCGGGTGGTTCCCCAGCCGGCCCGGGGTGGGGTCTACCTGGTGGACGTGCCCGGCTCGGTACAGTCGGCGCTGCGTATCGGCCGGCGTGCCTTGCCGCTGGACGCCACCGGTCCCTTCTTCCACGCTAACCTGATGAATTTCAACCTGGGTGGCAATTTCAACAGCCGCATCAACCAGAACCTGCGGGAGAACAAGGGGTTTACCTATGGCGCCAACTCCTTCTTTACCGGCAACCGGGATGCGGGGGTGTTTGTGGTGGCCACCGACGTACGCGGTGACGTGACGGTACCGGCCATCGAGAACATACTGGCGGAGTTTGCCCGCTTCAAGGCCGAAGGGCCCAATCCGGCGGAGCTGTCCTACCTGCGCAGCAGCTATTCCCAGCAGGATGCCCTGGCCTATGAAACCCTGAGCCAGAAAGCCGGTTTTTTGCTACAACTGGCGATGATGGAGCTGTCGCCGGATTACCTGAGCGAGCAGCAGCAGATAGTGACCGCCATCGACGGCGCCCGCCTGACCGAGGTGGCCGGCCAGTGGCTCAAGCCCGACGACATGGTGATCGTGGTGGTCGGCGACAAGGCAAAACTTGAAAAATCGCTGGCGCAACTCAATCTTCCGGTGCAGGATTTGACCATTGACTGACGAGGCCGAGGCCTCCCGCGGGTCTGCCCGACAGGCCCGCGCCACAGAGTAACCACAAATGACAGAGACAACCCTTTCCCTGGCCGAACGGATCCTCGCCCTGCAAGCGCCCGAGCGGCTGCCCGCCATCAAGGGTATCCGTCGCGGTATCGAGCGCGAATGCCTGCGCATCACCGCCGACGGCCATCTGGCCCAGACCCCTCATCCGGCCAGTCTGGGCTCGGCCCTGACCCACGCCAATATCACCACCGACTTTTCCGAGTCGTTGATGGAGTTCATCACCCCGGTGTCGGACTCGGTGGAGATACTGCTGGCCCAGTTGACCGACATCCACCGCTATGTAGTGCGCCACCTGGACAACGAGCAGCTCTGGCCGCTCAGCATGCCTTGCCTGTTGAAGGGGGACGAGCACATTCCCCTGGCCCAGTACGGCAGCTCCAACATAGGCCGGATGAAGACCCTGTACCGACAGGGGCTGCACCACCGCTACGGCAGCCGGATGCAGGTGATCGCCGGGGTGCATTTCAACTTTTCCATGCCCGACAGCTTTTGGAGCGAATGGCACCAGCTGGAGGGTAACGGCGGCTGCCTGCAGGATTTCGTGTCCGAGGCCTACCTGGGGCTTATCCGCAATGTTTATCGTTTCGGCTGGCTGATCCCCTACCTGTTCGGTGCCTCGCCGGCCTTGTGCGGCTCCTTCCTCAAGGGCAAGGATCACCACCTGCCGTTCGAGCGGCTGGGCAAGGGCACCCTCTACCTGCCCTACGCCACCTCGCTGCGGCTGTCGGATCTGGGCTATACCAACAACGCCCAGGCCGGGCTCAATATATCTCTCAACAGCCTGGATCAGTACGTGGCGTCCCTGCGCCGGGCCATCGGCACCCATGCGGCGGAGTTCGCCAAAATCGGGGTGAAGGTGGACGGCGAATACCGCCAGCTCAACGACAATGTACTGCAGATAGAGAATGAACTGTACGCCCCTATCCGTCCCAAACGCACCACCGAGAGCGGCGAGAAGCCCTCCCAGGCGTTGGACTCGCGCGGGGTGGAATATATCGAGGTGCGTTCCATCGACGTCAACCCCTTCGCGGCGGTGGGCATAGAGCAGTCCCAGATCCGTTTCCTGGACACCTTCCTGCTGTGGTGCCTGCTGACCCCTTCCGCGCCCCTGGGCGAGGAGGAGATCGCCCTCAACAGACGCAACTTCACCAAGGTGGTGCTGGAAGGACGCAAGCCCGGCCTGGAGCTGGAAGTGTCCGGTGGCGAACGCCTGAGCCTGCAGGCACTGGGCGAGCGCTACTTCGGTGAACTGGCCGATGTCGCCCGGCTGCTGGACTCCTGCTGCGGCCGGGGCTGTTACCGGGAGGCGCATCGCCAGCAGCTGGCGGCCATTCATGACCCCTCCCTGACCCTGTCGGCCCGGGTGCTGAGCGAGCTGCGGCAAAGCGACCAGGACATACTGCCCTTCGGTCTGGCCTTGTCCGGTCGTTATCACGAGCAACTGCTGAACGGCCGGCCCCGCTACTGGGAGGACAGTTACTTCGATGAAGAAGGCGTGCGCTCCCTGGCCCGCCAGCGCAAGATAGAGCGTTCCGACACCCTGAGCTTCGACGACTTCCTGAGCGCCTATTTCAGCGATCAGCAGTTGTGAGCCTTGTGGCTCCCTGAAACCAGCAGGCCCCGCCAATGCGGGGCCTGCTGGTTTTGGGGGTAGTGGATGAGGCTCAGTTGTTGGGGTAGTTGGCCCGCAGCACCGACTTGGCGTTGTTCGCCATGTCGGTCAGGCCCAGAGAGCCATAGGCGTCGGCCATGATTTCCAGGGCCGGCTTCATGGTGTCGGTGTCCGGATAGGACTGCACCACGAACTTGGCCCTGTTGGCGGCCGCCAGCCAGGCGCCGCGTTTCATATAGAACTGGGCCACCGCCAAATCGTACTTGGCCAGGCGGTTTTTCAGGCTGATCATCCGGGCCCGGGCATCGGCGGCATAGACGCTGTCCGGATGCTGGCGCAACAGCTGGCGGAAATCGGCGAAGGCCTGGCGGGCATAGGCCGGATCCCGGTCGGCCCGGTCGATATTGAGCAGCTCCTGGAAGAAGTTGTAATCGACGGCCATATTGGTCAGGCCACGCATGTACTGGGCGTAGTCCACATTCGGGTGGTTGGGGTTGAGACGGATGAAGCGATCGATATTGGCCAACGCCCGAGCACTGTCGTCCTGCTTGTAATAGGCATAGATGAGATCAAGCTGTACCTGGTGGGAGTAGGGGCCGAACGGATAACGGGAGTCCATGGCTTCGAGTAACTCGGCGGCGCGGATGAAGTTGCCCGCCTGCAAGCGCTCCTGGGCATCCTGATAGAGCACCTCGGGCGGCTCGTCCGGCACCGCATCCTTCTGGGTGCTGGAGCAACCGGTGGCGGCCAGCGCCAGGGTAAGAGTCAGGGTGAGCCATAAGCTTCGTTGTCTAGCCATTGAGTGAGTCCATTTTTGCGGGTCGGAAACTAAGTAAGTGGAAACTGATTAAGCTCTGCATCAAGAACCGCTAGAATACCCAATTAAACATCTTTTGGTAACCAGTGGTCTCTATGAGCCAACAAATCGAACTGAGCGGCGTGGTCGCCGATCATCAATACGGTCAACGTTTGGATCAAGCGTTGGCGGAAATGTTCCCCGATTATTCCCGATCCCGTATAAAAACCTGGATCCAGCAGGAGCAGGTGCGGCTGGATGGCGCGGTCGTGAGCAAACCCCGGGAAAAGGTGTTGCCGGGGCAGCAGGTAGTGGTGAATGCCGAGCTGGAAGACGAGGTGCGGTTCGAACCCGAGGCCATTGAGCTCAATATCGTCTATGAAGACGACCATATCCTGGTGATCAACAAGCCCGCCGGTCTGGTAGTCCACCCCGGCGCCGGCACCCCGGACGGCACCCTGCTCAATGCCCTGCTGCACCATTGCCCCGGTATCGCCGAAGTGCCCCGGGCCGGCATAGTACACCGGCTCGACAAGGACACCACCGGCCTGATGGTGGTGGCCAAGACGGTGCCGGCTCAGACCCACCTGGTGGCTGCCTTGCAGGCGCGGGACATCACCCGGGAATACGAGGCGGTGGCCATTGGCCATATGACCGCCGGCGGCACCGTGGACGCCAATATCGGCCGCCACCCTACCCAGCGCATCCAGATGGCGGTGACCCCGACCGGCAAGCCGGCGATCACCCACTACCGGGTGATGGAAAAGTTCCGGGCCCATACCCGGCTGCGGTTGCGGCTCGAGACCGGTCGCACCCATCAGATCCGGGTGCACATGGCCTATCTCAAGCATCCCCTGGTGGGGGATCCCGTCTACGGCGGCCGGCTCAAGCCACCACGCGGTGCCAGCCCCGAATTGCTGGAGTTCCTGCGCGGCTTCAAGCGCCAGGCGCTGCACGCGGTAATGCTGCGCCTGGCCCATCCCATCAGCGGCGAACTGATGGAATGGCACGCTCCCGTGCCCGAGGACATGATCGAGCTGGTCGAGGTGCTGCGTGCCGACACCAGGGCCAACCCGGACGAGCTGGTATGGATGTGATACTGCCCGACTGGCCGGCGCCGGCCAATGTCTGCGCCGCTCAAAGCTGCCGTCACGGTGGCGTGAGCAAGGCGCCCTTCAACAGCCTCAACCTGGGCGCCCATGTGGGAGACAGAGCTCAGGACGTGGCCACCAACCGGGAGCGGTTGGGGGCTTACCTCAACCTGCCGGCGGAGCCGGTATGGCTGGAGCAGGTGCACGGCACCCGGGTGCTGACCCTGCCAGTGTCAGGTGTTGATCACACCGCCGATGCCGTGGTGACCCGCACCGCGGGCCAGGTATGCGTGGTAATGACCGCCGACTGCCTGCCGGTGTTGTTCTGCGATGACGCCGGCACAGTGGTGGGTGCCGCCCATGCCGGCTGGCGTGGCCTGGCCGGCGGGGTGCTCGAGGCCACCCTGGAAGCCATGCAGGTCGACCCGGAGCGGGTGCTGGCCTGGATGGGGCCGGCCATCGGTCCCGCGGTCTTCGAAGTGGGTCCCGAGGTTCGGGCGGCCTTCGTGGAGCATTCGCCACTGGCGGCCGATGCCTTCGTGCCCCGGGGCGACAAGTGGCTGGCGGATCTCTACCATCTGGCCCGGTTGCGGCTGGCGGCGGCTGGGGTGCACCATATTTATGGCGGAGAGCACTGTACCCACAGTGAGGCGGAGCGCTTCTTTTCCTACCGGCGCGACGGCCGAACCGGCCGCATGGCCAGTCTGATCTGGCTGGATTAGCAAAAACTTATGTTGTGGCCGGTTGAAATCCGGCCACAACCCCCCATCTTTAGTATCAGTAATGGCTCTTGTGCTCCCGCCGTCCGGCGGCTCTTTCTAGGAGAAAGCTGATGCGTCTTGATCGTCTGACCAGTAAATTCCAACTCGCTCTGCAAGACGCCCAGTCCACGGCGCTGGGGCGGGATCACGCCTACATCGAGCCCAGCCACCTGCTGTTGGCCATGCTCAACCAGGAGGGCGGTACCCTGCGTCCACTGCTGACCACCGCCGGGGTGGACAGCAACAGCCTGCGGGTGGAACTCGACAAGGCCCTGGCCCGGCTGCCCAGGGTGAGCGGCGGCGACATGGACGTGCAGGTGTCGCCGGTGTTGGGCCGGCTGCTCAACCAGTGCGACAAGCTGGCCCAGCAGCGCAAGGACGCCTACATCTCCTCGGAACTCTTTCTGCTGGCGGCGCTGGACGACAAGGGCGAGCTCGGCGAACTGCTCAAACGGGTGGGGCTGACCAAGGACAAGCTGACCCAGGCCATCGATCAGGTGCGCGGCGGCCAGAAGGTGGACGATCCCAACGCCGAGGAAAACCGCCAGGCGCTGGAAAAGTACACCATAGATCTCACCGAGCGGGCCGAGCAGGGCAAACTGGATCCGGTGATCGGCCGGGACGACGAAATCCGCCGTACCATCCAGGTGCTGCAGCGGCGCACCAAGAACAACCCGGTGTTGATCGGCGAGCCGGGGGTGGGCAAGACCGCCATCGTCGAAGGCCTGGCCCAGCGCATCATCAACGGCGAGGTGCCGGAAGGCCTCAAGAACAAGCGGGTGCTGTCCCTCGACATGGGCGCCCTGGTGGCCGGCGCCAAGTACAGGGGCGAGTTCGAAGAGCGGCTCAAGGCGCTGCTCAACGAGCTGGCCAAGGAAGAGGGGCAGATCATCCTCTTCATCGACGAGCTGCATACCATGGTCGGCGCCGGCAAGGGCGAGGGCGCCATGGACGCGGGCAACATGCTCAAGCCGGCCCTGGCCCGGGGCGAGCTGCATTGCGTGGGCGCCACCACCCTGGACGAATACCGCCAGTATGTGGAAAAGGACGCGGCACTGGAGCGGCGCTTCCAGAAGGTGCTGGTCAACCAGCCGACGGTGGAGGACACCATCGCCATACTGCGCGGCCTGAAGGAGCGCTACGAACTGCACCACCATGTGCAGATCACCGATCCGGCCATCGTCGCGGCGGCGACCCTGTCCCACCGTTATATCGCCGATCGCCAGTTGCCCGACAAGGCCATCGATCTGATCGATGAGGCGGCCTCCAGCATCCGGCTGCAGATCGACTCCAAGCCAGAGCCGCTGGACCGGCTGGATCGGCGCATCATCCAGCTCAAGCTGGAAGAGCAGGCGCTGCTGAAGGAAGACGACGAGGGCAGCCGCAAGCGGCTGCAGCTGATCCGCGACGAGCTGGCGGAGAAAGAGCGGGAATACACCGAGCTGGACGAGGTCTGGAAATCGGAAAAGGCGGCCCTGGCCGGCACCCAGCATATCAAGGCCGAGCTGGAGCAGGTGCGGCTGGAACTGGATGCTGCCCGGCGTGCCGGCGATCTGACGCGGATGTCCGAGTTGCAGTACGGTCGTATCCCCGAGCTGGAAAAGCAGCTGGATCTGGCCGCCCAGGCCGAGATGCAGGAGCAGCACCTGCTGAAGAACCGGGTTACCGATGAAGAGATCGCCGACGTGCTGTCGCGCTGGACCGGTATTCCGGTGGCCAAGATGCTGGAAGGGGAGAAGGAGAAGCTGCTGCGCATGGAAGAGAGCCTGCACGAGCAGGTGATCGGCCAGGACGAGGCGGTGGACGCCGTGGCCAATGCCATTCGCCGCAGCCGGGCCGGCCTGTCCGATCCCAACCGGCCGGTGGGCTCCTTCCTGTTCATG
>NZ_CP199259.1:855000-3305000 GCF_052487945.1 Zobellella sp. An-6
GAAAGGCGAAAAGAACCCCTGTGAGGGGAGTGAAATAGAACCTGAAACCGTGTACGTACAAGCAGTGGAAGCCGACTTGTTCGGTGACTGCGTACCTTTTGTATAATGGGTCAGCGACTTACTTTTAGTAGCAAGGTTAACCGTATAGGGGAGCCGTAGGGAAACCGAGTCTTAACTGGGCGATGAGTTGCTAGGAGTAGACCCGAAACCCGGTGATCTAGCCATGGGCAGGTTGAAGGTTGAGTAACATCAACTGGAGGACCGAACCCACTAACGTTGCAAAGTTAGGGGATGACCTGTGGCTGGGGGTGAAAGGCCAATCAAACCGGGAGATAGCTGGTTCTCCCCGAAAGCTATTTAGGTAGCGCCTCGGACTTATACTACTGGGGGTAGAGCACTGTTTGGGCTAGGGGGTCATCCCGACTTACCAACCCCATGCAAACTCCGAATACCAGTAAGTACTATCCGGGAGACACACGGCGGGTGCTAACGTCCGTCGTGAAGAGGGAAACAACCCAGACCGCCGGCTAAGGTCCCCAAGTTCTGGTTAAGTGGGAAACGAGGTGGGAAGGCTCAGACAGCCAGGATGTTGGCTTAGAAGCAGCCATCATTTAAAGAAAGCGTAATAGCTCACTGGTCGAGTCGGCCTGCGCGGAAGATGTAACGGGGCTAAACCAGGCACCGAAGCCGCGGATTCAGAATTTATTCTGAGTGGTAGGGGAGCGTTCTGTAAGTCTGCGAAGGTGTGTCGTGAGGCATGCTGGAGATATCAGAAGTGCGAATGCTGACATGAGTAACGATAAAGGGGGTGAAAAACCTCCTCGCCGGAAGACCAAGGGTTCCTGTCCAACGTTAATCGGGGCAGGGTGAGTCGGCCCCTAAGGCGAGGGCGAAAGCCGTAGTCGATGGGAAACGGGTTAATATTCCCGTACTGACACACATTGCGATGGGGGGACGGAGAAGGCTAGATGGGCCAGGCGTTGGTAGTCCTGGTGAAAGGGTGTAGGTGGTGCGTTTAGGCAAATCCGGACGCACAACACTGAGACCCGAGACGAAGTCACCACGGTGACGAAGTCATTGATGCCCGGCTTCCAGGAAAAGCCTCTAAGCTTCAGATGTGTGTGAACCGTACCCCAAACCGACACAGGTGGTCGGGTAGAGAATACCAAGGCGCTTGAGAGAACTCGGGTGAAGGAACTAGGCAAAATAGTACCGTAACTTCGGGAGAAGGTACGCTGGAGCGGGTGAAGTCCCTTGCGGATGGAGCCTGAGCCAGTCGCAGTGACCAGGTGGCTGGGACTGTTTATCAAAAACACAGCACTGTGCAAACTCGTAAGAGGACGTATACGGTGTGACACCTGCCCGGTGCCGGAAGGTTAATTGATGGGGTTAGCCGCAAGGTGAAGCTCTTGATCGAAGCCCCGGTAAACGGCGGCCGTAACTATAACGGTCCTAAGGTAGCGAAATTCCTTGTCGGGTAAGTTCCGACCTGCACGAATGGTGTAACCATGGCCACGCTGTCTCCACCCGAGACTCAGTGAAATTGAAATCGCCGTGAAGATGCGGTGTACCCGCGGCTAGACGGAAAGACCCCGTGAACCTTTACTATAGCTTGGCACTGAACATTGACCCTACATGTGTAGGATAGGTGGGAGGCTGTGAAGCGGTGACGCCAGTTGCCGTGGAGCCGACCTTGAAATACCACCCTTGTATGTTTGATGTTCTAACTTAGTCCCCTTATCGGGGATGAGGACAGTGCCTGGTGGGTAGTTTGACTGGGGCGGTCTCCTCCCAAAGCGTAACGGAGGAGCACGAAGGTTGGCTAAGTACGGTCGGACATCGTACGGTTAGTGCAATGGCATAAGCCAGCTTAACTGCGAGACGGACAGGTCGAGCAGGTGCGAAAGCAGGTCATAGTGATCCGGTGGTTCTGAATGGAAGGGCCATCGCTCAACGGATAAAAGGTACTCCGGGGATAACAGGCTGATACCGCCCAAGAGTTCATATCGACGGCGGTGTTTGGCACCTCGATGTCGGCTCATCACATCCTGGGGCTGAAGTCGGTCCCAAGGGTATGGCTGTTCGCCATTTAAAGTGGTACGCGAGCTGGGTTCAGAACGTCGTGAGACAGTTCGGTCCCTATCTGCCGTGGGCGTTGGATGATTGAGGGGGGTTGCTCCTAGTACGAGAGGACCGGAGTGAACGAACCGCTGGTGTTCGGGTTGTCATGCCAATGGCACTGCCCGGTAGCTAAGTTCGGAATCGATAACCGCTGAAAGCATCTAAGCGGGAAGCGAGCCCCGAGATGAGTCATCCCTAGAGCTTCGAGCTCTCTAAAGGGCCGTCCGAGACTAGGACGTAGATAGGCAGGGTGTGGAAGCGTAGCGATACGTGCAGCTAACCTGTACTAATGACCCGTGCGGCTTAACCATACAACACCCAAGAAGTGTGAGACCTTGCAGGTCGAGAACGAATTCATCAAAAGACAGCTTTTCCGGATTACCAGTTTATGCCTGGCGGCGATAGCGTTGTGGTCCCACCTGACCCCATGCCGAACTCAGAAGTGAAACGCACCCGCGCCGATGATAGTGTGGCAGCTGCCATGTGAAAGTAGGTCACTGCCAGGCACCCAAATTTGTAGCGTCGATTAAATTCGACCGGTCCACTGAAGTGGACCCTACAAACCGCTTTTGCGGAGCGGTAGTTCAGTTGGTTAGAATACCGGCCTGTCACGCCGGGGGTCGCGGGTTCGAGCCCCGTCCGCTCCGCCACTTTTAATAAGCCCTTAGCTAGTTGATAGCTAAGGGCTTTTTCGTATTGGCTGCGCCGGACGGCGGGAGGATGTCGGCGCGCTGCGCCTCCGCCTCAAAGGCGGTGCCTTTGCCGCTCCGCCATCACATCAAAGCCCTGACCGTTGGCCAGGGCTTTTGCTTTTCTGTTGCCGCGACAAACTGCTCTGCCTCAGTGGGCGTGCGCGCCGGTGCCGCTGGCCCTCCGGCTGGACCTGGATGACATCGCTGTGCGTTTTTCCGCTTGCAGCGGTGTTCCTTTGCCTCCCGTTCGGCAGGGACAAGAGTTTGATGACGGGAAAGTAGCGAGAAAGGGCTAGACTCAAAGCAAAAAGCCACCCGAAGGTGGCTTTTTTGTGCTTGACGGCAGATTAGCGGGCGACGCAGTCCACGAAATAGCGGGTTTCACCCTGGTGCTCCTCGGCCACCAGGCCGTGGATATAGGTCTCGAAGCCTGGGAAGCGCTGGTTGAAGTCCCGGGCGAACTTGAGGTAGTTGACGATGATGTCGTTGAACACCTCTCCCGGGATCAGCAGCGGGATGCCCGGCGGGTAGGGGGCCACCATCACCGCCGTGGTACGGCCGGTCAGGCAGTCGAGCGGTACCCGCTCGATTTCCTTGTGGGCCATTTTGGCGAAAGCATCCGCCGGTTTCATGGCCGGCACCAGATCCGACAGGTACATCTCGGTGGTCAGCTTGGCCACGTCGTTTTCCTTGTAGATCTGGTGGATCTGATCGCACAGATCTTTTAATCCTACCCGCTCGTAGCGGGGATGGCTCTGCACGAATTCCGGCAGCACCTTCCACAGCGGCACGTTGTTGTCGTAATCGTCCTTGAACTGCTGCAGCTCGGTCACCATGGTGTTCCAGCGGCCCTTGGTGATGCCGATGGTGAACATGATAAAGAAGGAGTAAAGCCCGGTCTTCTCGATGACGATGCCGTGCTCGGCCAGGTACTTGGTGACCACCACCGCCGGGATGCCGGTCTCGGCAAAGTCGCCTTTCATGTTCAGTCCCGGGGTCAGTATGGTGGCCTTGATGGGGTCGAGCAGGTTGAAGCCGGGCTCGATGTCGCCGAAGCCGTGCCAGCCGGCGTCGGCCTGCAGCATCCAGGCGTCCCGCTCGTCCAGGCCGTCGTCGGTCAGATCGTCCGGCCCCCAGACGGTGAACCACCAGTCGTCGCCGTATTCGTCATCCACCTTGCGCATGGCGCGGCGGAATTCCAGGGCTTCCGCCAGCGACTCTTCCACCAGGGCGGTGCCGCCCGGCTCTTCCATCATGGCCGCCGCCACGTCGCAGGAGGCGATGATAGCGTACTGGGGGCTGGTGGAAGTGTGCATCAGGTAGGCTTCGTTGAACAGATGGCGGTCGAGCTTGTTGGCTTCGCCGTCCTGCACCAGTATCTGGGAAGCCTGGGACAGGCCGGCCAGCAGCTTGTGGGTGGACTGGGTGGAGAACACCATGGAATCCTGGCAACGCGGCCGGCCCTCGCCGATGGCGTGATAGTCACCGTAGAAGTCGTGGAAGGCGGCATGGGGCAGCCAGGCTTCGTCGAAGTGCAGGGTCTCGATCTCCCCGTCGAGCAGGCTCTTGATCTCTTCCACATTGTAGAGAATGCCGTCATAGGTGGACTGGGTGATGGTCAGCACCCGGGGCTTGGCCTTGGGGTTCCTGGCCAGGATCTCGCGGCAGAAGGGGTTGGCCTGCATCTTTTCGCGGATGCGGGCCGGCTCGAACTCGCTGCGGGGAATGGGGCCGATAATGCCGTAGTGGTTGCGGGTCGGCATCAGGAACACCGGCACGGCGCCGGTCATCATGATGGCATGCAGTATCGACTTGTGGCAGTTGCGATCCACCACCACTATGTCGCCTGGGGCCACGGTGGAGTTCCACACTATCTTGTTGGAGGTGGAGGTGCCGTTGGTCACGAAGAACAGATGGTCGGCGTTGAAGATGCGGGCGGCGTTGCGCTCGCTGGCGGCCACCGGGCCGGTGTGATCCAGCAGCTGGCCCAGTTCGTCGACCGCGTTGCAGACGTCGGCGCGCAGCATGTTTTCGCCGAAGAACTGGTGGAACATCTGGCCGACGGGCGACTTCAGGAAGGCCACACCGCCGGAGTGGCCGGGGCAATGCCAGGAATAAGAGCCGTCGTGGGCATAGTGGGTCAGGGCGCGGAAAAACGGCGGCGCCAGGGAGTCCAGGTAGCTCTTGGCCTCGCGGATGATGTGCCGGGCCACGAAGTCGGGAGTGTCCTCGTGCATGTGGATAAAGCCGTGCAGCTCGCGCAATATGGCGTTGGGGATATGGCGGGCGGTGCGGGTTTCTCCATAGAGGTAGATGGGGATGTCCGGGTTGCGGTGGCGGATCTGATCCACGAAACGGCGCAGTTGCCCCAGCACGTCCTGGGCTTCTTCCTGGCCACAGTCAAATTCCTCATCGTCGATCGACAGGATGAACCCCGCGGCCCGGCTCTGCTGCTGGGCGAAGGAGGTCAGATCGCCATAGCTGGTATAGCCCACCACATCCATCCCCGCCTTCTCGATGGCGGAGGCGAGTTCACGGATGCCCGAGCCGCTGGTGTTCTCGGAGCGGAAGTCTTCATCGATGATGACGATGGGAAAATAAAAGTGCATCAGCTTTCCTTTGGTTGAGCGTCTGAAGGTGGTGGCGGCACGGCGGCTGGGCCGCTACCAATTCTAATCCCTATGCCGTCGGGTGACAAAAAATAGTTATGCACCTGTTGTGATTAAAAATTTAATTGACTCGGGGGTATCGCCGTCCGGCTGGCATTCAGCGCCGGAAGCGGGCACTATGGTTCTCATACAGAACAGCTTATCCCGGGCAGATGAAAGTGAGATGGCAGAATAAAGGCAAGTGGCTGATACTGGCGCTGGCCAGCCTACTGGCAGGCTGTGCCGCCTCGCCACCGCGTAATCCCGAGAATATCTGCGCCATTTTCGAACAACACAAGGGCTGGCACAAGTCTGCCAACAAGGCGCGGGAAAAGTGGGGGGCGCCGGTACACGTCACCATGGCGATGATGTACCAGGAAAGCTCGTTCCGCCACGATGCCCGGCCGCCGATGCGTTATTTCCTGTTCATTCCCTATGGCCGGGCTTCCGATGCCTACGGCTACGCCCAGGCCAAGAAGGCCACCTGGGCCGACTATCAGCGGGAAAGCGGCAACAGCTGGGCCAGCCGCAGCAATTTCGATGACGCCCTCGATTTCATGGGCTGGTATATGAATAAAAGCAGTACCATCAATGGGGTGTCGAAGTGGGACGCCTATGGCCAGTACCTTAACTACCACGAAGGCTGGGGCGGCTATCGGCGCGGCAGCCACCGGCGCAAGGCCTGGCTGCTGAACACCTCGCGCAAGGTCGAGGGCCGAGCCCAGCGCTATGCCGAGCAATACTGGCAGTGCAAGGACAAGCTAAACCGCGGCTGGTTTGGTTGAGGCCGCCTGCGCCAGATAGGCCTCCATCTCCTCCGCCGGCACCATGCCGCCGCCGGTGGCCCACACCAGGTGATGGGCCCGGGCCAGGCGGGCCGGGGTCAATCCCAGCCGCTGGCGATAGCCTTCGGTTTCGGTTAATACCCGCAACGGGCCCGGCATGCCCGCCAGGGCCGATGGCTCGAGCTGGATGCCTTCGCTGCGTGCCAGCAGGCCCAGCAGGAACAGCATTTCCCGATCTTCCAGGGTGTAGAAACCATCCAGCATGGGGGCCATGGTGCGGCCGACAAAACCGGAGGGACGGCCCACCGCCAGGCCGTCGGCGGCGGTCAGGTTGTCGATGCCCAGATCCTGCACCGAAATGCCGTCGTGCAGGCCGGTATAGACCCCCAGCAACATGCAGGGAGCATGGGTGGGCTCGGCAAAGATACAGTGCACGGCGTCGCCGAAGGCCAGCTTGAGGCCGAACGCCACTCCGCCCGGGCCGCCGCCCACCCCGCAGGGCAGGTACACGAACAGGGGATGCTCCCGGTCCACCTTGATCTGCTGCTGGGCCAGCTGGGCCTTGAGCCGCTCGCCGGCCACCGCATAACCGAGGAACAGCTGTACCGAGTTTTCGTCATCGACGAAGTGGCAGAAGGGATCCTGCGCGGCCTGCGCCCGTCCCTGGGCCACCGCCACCGAGTAGTCGCTGTCGTATTCCACTACCGTCACCCCCTGGGCCCGCAGCAGATCCTTCTTCCACTGGCGGGCGTCGGCCGACATATGTACGCTGACCCTGAAGCCCAGTCTGGCGCTGATGATGCCGATGGACAGTCCCAGGTTGCCGGTGGAGCCCACGGCGATGGCATAACGGCCGAAAAACTCGCGGAAGTCCTCGCTGTGCAGCTTGGCGTAGTCGTCGTCCAGGTGCAGCAGGCCGGCCTTGAGTGCCAGTTTTTCCGCATGCTGCAGCACCTCGTAGATGCCGCCACGAGCCTTGATGGAGCCGGAAACGGGAAGTTGGCTGTCCATTTTCAGTAGCAGGCTGCCGGTGATCGGCTGGCCGTAGTGCTCGATCATCGCCTGCTGCATGGCGGGGATGGGGCGAAGGGGAGATTCGATGATTCCCTGCTGCTCCTGGGTCTCGGGAAAGGCGACGTTGAAGTAGCGAGCGAAGCGGGCCAGCCGCCGGCTGGCATCGGCCACGTCACCCGCAG
Organism: Zobellella sp. An-6; assembly: GCF_052487945.1. Classification (NCBI taxonomy): domain Bacteria; kingdom Pseudomonadati; phylum Pseudomonadota; class Gammaproteobacteria; order Aeromonadales; family Aeromonadaceae; genus Zobellella; species Zobellella sp. An-6. Next base: position 862,443 of record NZ_CP199259.1, read on the forward strand.
TCAGGCTCAGTGCAGGCAGGGCGAGGTCCACTGGTGTCCGTTCCGGATTGAACCAGCTCACCGGCTGCAGGGCCATCACGGGGGCGAGCAGGGGATGCTGTCTACGGAGGTCGGCGATGGCCTGTGCCGAATAGCTTGGGTGGGGATGCATGTCTTATCTGATCCTGATGGTTGGCTGGAGGCAGTATACCAGTGGCGGCCGGTATTGCTGTAGTCGGCAATACCGGTGACGCCGCGCCCTTTCATGATTTGGCGAAGTAGGACCGGGTCAGCCTGAACACCACAGGGCTCAGCAGCGCCAGGGCGATCAGGTTGGGGATGGCCATCATGGCGTTGAGGGTGTCGGCCAGCAGCCAGATAAACTCCAGCGACTGGGTCGCTCCTACCGGCAGTGCCAGTATCCAGGCGATGCGGAAGGGCACTATGGCCTTGATGCCGAACAGGTACTGCACACACTTCTCGCCGTAGAAGCTCCAGCCGAGGATGGTGGTAAAGGCGAAGATGGCCAGGGCGACGGCGACGATATACTGGCCGCCGGGAATGGCGGAGGAAAAGGCCAGGGTGGTGAGCGAGGCGCCCGCTTCGCCACTGGTCCAGCTGCCGGTGACGATGATGGCCAGGCCGGTGATGGAGCAGACGATGATGGTGTCGATAAAGGTGCCGAGCATGGCGATCAGGCCCTGGCGCACCGGGCTGTCGGTCTTGGCGGCGGCATGGGCGATGGGGGCGCTGCCCAGCCCGGCTTCGTTGGAGAACACGCCCCGGGCCACTCCGAAGCGGATGGCGGCCCAGACGGCAGCACCGGCAAAACCGCCCTGGGCGGCGATGGGGGTGAAAGCGTGCTCTACGATCAGCATAAAAGCGGAGGGAATGGCGGCGAAGTTGAGGGCCAGCACCACCAGGCCGGCGGTGAAGTAGGATACCGTCATCAGGGGGACCAGCTTGCCCGCCACCTCGGAGATCCAGCGGATGCCGCCGATCAGCACGGCACCGACCAGTATCATCAACACGACCCCGGTAGCGAGGCTGGAGATGCCGAAAGAGGCTTGCAGTGCGTCGGCCACCGAGTTGGCCTGCACCGTATTGCCGATGCCGAAACCGGCGATGCCACCGAAGATGGCGAAGGCCGTGCCGAGCCAGACCCACCTGGCACCCAAGCCGTTCTTGATATAGTACATGGGGCCGCCCACATGGTTGCCCAGCTTGTCGGTCTCCCGGAAGTTCACGGCGCAGACCGCTTCGGAATACTTGGTGGCCATCCCCACCAGGGCGGTCATCCACATCCAGAACAGGGCGCCGGGTCCGCCGAAGAAAATGGCGGTGGCCACACCGGCGATATTCCCCGTCCCTATGGTGGCGGACAGCGCCGTCATCAGGGCGTTGAAGGGGGAGATTTCGCCGCTGCCCTGCTCCATGCGGGTAAACAGCAGCCGAAAACCGGTGCCGAGCCGGCGGATGGGCATAAAGCCGAGCCCAAATTGCAGGTACAGACCGATGCCCAGTATCCCCACCAGCATGGGGATGCCCCAGACCAGGCTGTTAATCGAAGCAAGTAACTCGGTGATCAGTTCCATCTGATGCTTCCTTGTTGTAGAGCTGATTGAATCAATACAGTTTTCTTCTATAGCCTAGTGGTATTCAGGACAGATTAACAATCTGTCGGCGCGGACGAGACCGGAAAGAAATGCCGCATGATGGCGCGGAGCGCCTGGATCGCAGCCTTTTGGCCGGCCAGGCCTGCCTGCGGCGCCGCCGCTGCCGGGGTGGCGCCGGGTACCAGCAGGGCCTGGAGCAGGGCCCGCTGCCTGCTATCGAGTCCAAGGGGAATGTGATGGCTGCCCACGAAGCGGGCCAGCACCGGCTGATCGGTCAACAGATCCCGCAGGGCGAAGGCGAAGCCATGGGCGATGGCCTCGTCCAGCCCGGGTTGCGGCGCCGGTGCCGGCAGTGGCAGCTGATGCCACCAGCTTTCCGGCAGAGCCTGCAGCAGTCCCCGGCGATAGAAGGCCAGGTTGGCGCTGAAGTGTGCCTGCCAGGTGGGCAGCACGGCATGGGCGGCCCGGCTGCAGGGCCACAACATCATGGCGGCGTGCAGGCCGCTGACCGCGTCGGCAGTGAGGCCGATGCGTACCGGCTGGAAGCTATTGTGCCGCCAGAAGCGCAATAACTCGGGGCTGGCACCGAAGCTGGTACCGAGGAAATCGGCGCTGCCTTCCTGCTTGAGCCAGTCGAGCAGTCGGGTACCGATACCCCGCTGCTGGCACAGGGGGTGCACCACTATGCGCATGATGCGCCGGTAGCTGAAGCCGCAGGCCTCCCGGAAACCGCCGTGAAAGGCCAGTGACTGGGGCAGCAGGTGGCCGCGGGGGCGGCGGTGTCCTTCCCAGATGGCCTGGCCGAGGGCCGGGTCGAGCTCGCCTTCCCGTACCAGCAGGGCGGCGGCCACCGGTGTTTCCCCCAGACGCGCCAGGACCAGCTCCAGCCCGGGGGCATCCAGCAACTGGCGCAGGTCGCTGGGGCGGGTCTGGTAATGGGCCAGGGTCAGCAAACCGAACAGTTGCCGTAGCAGAGGCTCGTCCTCTGCCAGCTGTTGCCGGCAGAGCCGGCCGATCCGCAGCTCGCCTCCGGCCGGTGGCGGCACCGGGTCCGCGTCCAGCGCCAACAGCCGGAACACCAATGGCTCCAGGGGATCCCGCGGGCTCCAGCGGGCGGGCGTGTCGAGGTGATATTTCTGCCAGTTCGGGGCCAGCCGGGTCAGTTCGGGCTGAAATTTGAGCTGGAAGCCGAGTCCGGTACCTTCGTAGCCGTGCTCGGTGCTGGCAAAGATGCAGCAGTAATGCCGGGCTAGGCTCAGCAGCGTGGGAACCGGGAGGGCGGCGGCCTCGTCGATCAGCAACAGATCCGCCGGCGGCCGCTGGGCCAGCAGGGCGTCCGGTGCGGTAAAGGGCAGGTGCTGACCGCTATGCTCCAGCGCCCGGGCGGCAGCGGCCGGGCTGGGGGCGGTCAGCCGCACCCGGTAACCCATTGTCAGCAGACGGACGGCGGCCAGTCCCAGCAGACTGGACTTGCCCCTGCCCCGATCGGCGGTCAGCACCAGTGGCTGTCGCCGGCGAGCGGCGCTCAGCATCCTGGCCAGGGCTTGGCGTTGTTCCCGGTTCAGGCAACCATGGCGGTCGCGTCGGCGCTGCCAGGGGGTCTCGGGCAGGGTGGGCAGGGCGGGAGCCGGTTGCCCTTGCTGCCACAGCCAGACCTGTTCATCCTGCTGCAGCAGGGCGGCAAAGCGGCGGATAAAGCGGCTTTCCAACCCTTTGGCCTGCTCGGGCAAGGCCACATAACGGACCAGATCGGGATCCGGATAGGACGGCCAGTCGGCCAGGGGCGGACACAACAACAGCACCAGGCCTCCGGCGGTGACCGTGCCCAGCAGGGCGCCGAAGGCATCCGGATGCAGGCCGCCGTAGGCGTTGTAGACCAGGATGGGGTATTCCCGGCCCAGGTAGCGCAGGATACGGGTGGGATCCCGGGACTCATGGCCGGCGGGCGCCGGCCCCAGCCAGAGGCTGTCCTCTGTGCACAGCTCGGCGGCCTGGGCCATGGCCCAGGCTTCGCTGCCGCTCAGCACCAGCAGCCGGCGCTCGCCGATCCGTTGTAGTTGCCAGCGCCAATGAGGCCAGTCAGTCAAATAGACGCTCGCCGTTTTCGTCGATCACCCGCTTGGCCTTGGCGATCATCAACTCGGCGGCCAGCTCGGCGGAAGGCAGCAGATCCGAACGGATCAGCAGGTATTCCCGCCGGTTGCCGTCCTTCAGTTGTACGATACGCCCTTGCAGCCGATACTGGCCACCTTCGGCCTTGGGCTCGGGATAGATGTCGAATCCCTGATAGGACTGGGGCTCAAAGCGGGGGCCGCCGGGCTTGGCCCCTCCGCCCAGTTTCTTCAACCAGTTGAACATGATGCCTACCTTTATTCTCGCCGATAAAAAAGGCGCCTGACGGCGCCTTGCAACAGAAAAAGAGGGTTACTTTTTGATGCGCAGTACCACGTCCTGGGCCAGGGTCACGGCGCCGCTCAGCTTGCTGAGCTCTTTGACCTCGTCCATGTTGGAGATGACGACCGGGGTCAGGGTGGACTTGGCTTTTGCTTCCAGCAGGGCCAGATCGAATTCGATCACAGTGTCGCCCTTCTTCACCTGCTGGCCTTCCTGAGCAATACGGGTAAAACCTTCGCCCTTGAGCTCGACGGTGTCGATGCCGAAGTGCACGAACAGCTCCAGACCGGAGTCGGATTCGATGGAGAAAGCGTGGTTGGTTTCAAAGATCTTACCAATAGTGCCGTCGCAGGGGGCCACCATCTTGTTGCCGCTGGGCTTGATGGCGATGCCGTCACCGACGATCTTCTCGGCGAACACCACGTCCGGCACGTCCTCGATGGCGACGATTTCGCCGGACAAGGGAGCGAAAATCTCGATGCCACTGGTGTCGCTGCTGTCGTCAGATACCATTCTTTTCAGTTTATCGAACAGACCCATAGTCATAAGCTCCTGGAGTTATTTAACGCATAATAATAACAGAGGGACTTTCCCAAAACAAAGCGGCAAAGCCCGTCGAAAACCGCTTGGCCCGGCACAAGGCTTCCACTAGTGTAGGCAAGGGCAGAGATGATGCATCATGATAGCCCGAGCGGGGAGATGGCACCTGCGCCCGGTCAAAGGAGAGAAAGATTTTGTCGTTATTACACGATCATCGGGGTCAAAAAAGGCGCCCGACGGCGCCTTCCTGATTTACTGTTGCAGTTCCTGTTCGGTGAAGATGCCCTGGAACAGGGCGCTGCTCAGGTAACGCTCGCCGGAGCTCGGCAGTACCACCACTATGTTCTTGTCGGCGAACTCGGGCAGGGCGGCGATGCGGTTGGCGGCCACCACGGCGGCGCCGGAGCTGATACCGGCGAGGATGCCTTCGTCCTTCATCAGGCGACGGGCCATTTCGATGGCGTCTTCACTGCTGACGCGCTCTACCCGGTCGAGCAGTGACAGATCCAGGTTGCCCGGAATGAAACCGGCGCCGATGCCCTGAATCTTGTGGGGACCGGGCTTGATTTCTTCACCGGCCAGGGCCTGGGTGATCACCGGAGACTCGATCGGCTCGACGGCGACGGAGGTGATGGCTTTGCCCTTGGTGTTCTTGATGTAGCGTGACACCCCGGTGATGGTGCCGCCGGTGCCCACGCCGGCCACGAAAACATCGATTTCGCCATCGGTGTCTTCCCAGATCTCGGGGCCCGTGGTCTTTTCATGGATCTCCGGGTTGGCCGGGTTGTTGAACTGCTGCAGCAGCACGTACTTTTCGGGGGCTGACTCTTTCAGTTCCAGCGCCTTTTCGATGGCACCTTTCATGCCCTTGGCGCCTTCGGTCAGCACCAGGTTGGCACCCAGCGCCTTGAGCAGTTGGCGACGTTCCAGACTCATGGTATTGGGCATGGTCAGGGTGATCGGATAGCCACGGGAAGCGGCCACAAAGGCCAGGGCAATACCGGTGTTGCCGCTGGTGGGTTCGATCAGTTCCTTGCCCGGTACCAGTTCGCCACGCTTTTCCGCATCCCAGATCATGTTGGCGCCGATACGGCACTTGACGCTGAAGCTGGGGTTGCGGCTTTCGACTTTGGCAAAAACCCGGCCCTGGCTTACCCGGTTCAGTTTGACCAGCGGAGTGCGACCAATGGTCAGTGAGTTATCTTCAAAAATCTTGCTCATCGTGGCTATCCCTAAGGTTCAGTGTCACCAAAAATCATTACACCGTCAGCTTAACCATTCCAGCCGGAATGAGAAGTGACGATTTGTTATAACAATATGTTATTAAATGATAAAATGATATTCCTTTATTCCCTGGCTGATCGCTCCCCAGGTTATGGTGCTTTGCTTGCAACTCTGCTATCAAGGCTGTGACGGGGCGAACGACCCCGGCACTGGTCCGGGTCACCTATAACAGGGTCCCATAGATAGTAGATTCTGGATGCGGGTTAGGAAAGCGAGATGAAAAGGTGCCGAGCAGCGAGCTGGCTGTGGTTGTTACTCTGTCTAAGCCTTGGGGTTTCTTCTGAGCCCTGGCAGAACGAGCCCGAGGCCCGGTTGCAGCTGCACCGGCTGGGCATGGAACTGGCTTTGGCGGATGTCCATCCGGATCTGACCCTGTGGTGGCAGCAAGCGGTGTCAGCCGCCTCTGATGAGGCCGATGACCGGCTGCTGCTGGGACTGAACGCCTTCTGGCGACATTGGTCCACCCTTTCCTTCGTCGAGCGCCAGCATCTGCGCATCCGCCGTGATGCGCTGGTGATCAGTGAGGAAGACCGGAGGGCACTGCATCAGGCGGCCCAAAACGGCAGCCGTCTCCAGTTGGTGCAACGTCTGGTGCCCGGTTACTCAGACCATGACCAGTTGCAGCGGCAGCTGGTGCGGCTGCTGACTCTGGCCGAGCAACCCTGGCCCTCGCTCAAAACGGCTACGCTTCGCCCGGGTGAGTCGGGCGCCGTGGTGCCCCGGGTGCGGGAACGGCTGCAACTGCTGGGGGATCTGTCCGCGGCGGAGGTGGTGGGCGGTGATCCGGCCTACTACGATCCGGGCCTGGAGCAAGGGGTACGGCGTTTTCAGCTGCGTCATGGCCTGCAGGTGGATGGGGTCATCGGCCCCCATACCTATGCCTGGCTGGATGTGCCGCCCCTGACCCGGGCCCAGCTGCTGATGCGCAGCATGCTGCGTACCCTGATCGGCGATACCCTGCCCTCCGCTTACCTGCTGGTGAATATTCCCGAATACCGGCTGCGGCTGTATCAGGATCAGGCCATGGTGCTGGAAAGCGACGTGATAGTGGGCAAGGGCAGCCGCAAGACCCCGATCCTGGCCAGCGAGATCACCAATGTAGTGGTCAATCCTCCCTGGCATGTGCCGCGTTCCATCCTTGCCAGGGACATACTTCCCCGGCTTTCCCTGGATCCCGGCTATATCGAGCGGGAGGGGTTCGAGGTGCTGGACGCCGAAGGCCAAATCGTGCCCCCGGAACAATGGCAGGCGCTGTTGTTTGAGGAGGGCCAGTTCCCCTACCGGCTACGGCAAAGGCCCGGCAGCCGCAATGCCTTGGGCGCCTACAAGTTCCACCTGCCCAACAGCGATGCCATCTACCTGCACGATACCCCGTCCCGTGGGCTGTTCAGCCGGGACAGCCGTGCCCTGAGTTCGGGCTGCGTACGGGTGGAGGAAGCCGAGCAGCTGGCGATCTGGCTGCTGAGCGAGCAATGGAATCCGTCCCGGTTGGCGGAGTTGAGGGCCAACCAGCACACCCGCTGGCTCCGGGTGAACAAGCCGCTGCCGGTGTTCATGGTGTACTGGCCCGGCTGGTTGGGACAGGATGGTTTGCCCCGTTTTCGTGATGATATCTACCAATTCGACGACCGCCTCCGTGCGCCCTTTGAAGCGGGACAGCTCGATCTGGGCTGGCTTGGCGTGGAGCGGGGGGCGATGTCACAAATTTCCCGTTTGACGCACACCTTGTAACCAAAGTTTGTTGATGTTTTGTCCGGCCCCGGGATAAGGTCCTTGCGGTTTGATACGACATCGGCTGTCCGAGAGAAGTTCGTCCGTGAAATCGGCCGGCCCCTGCTCCCGCTACCGGCGGAAGATAGCGGGGCTGTTCCTCGCTGCCGATGCTCTCCGTAAACGGAACTCGAGGAGCCGGTATGAAAGAATGGGGTATGGAGCGTCGTCGTTTTTTACTCGGGGTGGGGGCGTTGGGCTCGACGGCCCTGCTGCCTTTGCCGGCAGGGGCCAGCCTGTCGGCGCCGGTGCGCCGGTTGAGCCTGTACAACCTGCATTCGGGCGAGAAGGTCACGGCCAGTTTCTGGGAACAGGGTCGCTACCTCGACGAGGGGCTCGGCGCCTTCAGTCGCCTGATGCGAGACCTGCGCCGCGACGAGGCCTTTCCCATCGATCCCAAGCTGTTCGACCAGCTGTTCTTGTTGCAGCATCGGCTGGGCCGGCAAGGGGAAATTCAGGTCATCTCCGGCTACCGTTCACCGCAGACCAATGCCCTGCTGCGCAGGCAGGGCAAGGGCGTGGCCAAACAGAGTTACCATATGTTGGGGCAAGCCATCGATCTGCGCCTGCCCGGAGTGCCTCTGGCCGAGCTCGACCGGGCCGCCCGTCAGCTCGGGGTGGGGGGCGTAGGCTACTATCCCAAGTCCGATTTCGTTCACCTGGATACCGGACCGGTACGCAACTGGGGATAGTGCTCCACCCAGAGTGCGGTGGCGCCGCACACCGCCACCGGCATGATCAGCAGGTTGACCAGGGGAAGGCTGGAACACAGGGTGACGCTGGCGCCGAAGCCCCAGGTCAGCCGCCTTTTTTCTGCCAGCGCCCGACGCATCCGGTTGAAGTCGACCTTGTGGTTGTCGAACGGATAATCGCAGTACTGGATGGCCATCATCCAGGCGCTGAAAGCAAACCAGAGCAGGGGGGCCAGGGTCTGGCCAAAAGCCGGGACCAGAAACAGCAGCAGGCAACCGAGGGCCCTCGGCACATAATAAGCCAGCTTGCGCCATTCCCGTCCCAACATGCGGGGTGTGTCTCTGATCAGCCCGAGCCAGCCGTTGTCGTTGGGAATGGTGCCGGTCAATTTCTGCTCCACCCGCTCGGCCAGCAGGCCGTTGAAGGGGGCTGCCAGCATATTGGCCACGCTGGTGAAGATCAGCGAAAACACCACCACTATGGCCACCACCATCAGCGGCCAGAGCACATAGCTCAGCCAGTGCAGGTAGTCGGGCAGTTGCTGCTCGAACCAGACGAACAGTTGCTCGAGCTGCAGAAACAGGAAATAGAAGGCCCCGCCGAACAGCAGCAGGTTGACCATCAGGGGGACAAGCACGAAACCCCGCAGGTCGCGTTCCCACATCAGTGCCCATCCCCTGAGCAGGTACTGGGGGCCGCTGGCCAGGTGGTTAGAGGCGGACATGACAACTCCCGGATTCAGAAAGCCCTCTATTCTAAAGAGCCCCATCCCGGGTGCCAAGCACCTGCGCGAAGCAGACTGTCGTGCCGCGGCGGGCATTTTTTGGACATCGCGCAGTACGGGGCGGCTATTTCCGCATTCCATGACGGATAACGCATGAGAAACGGGTATTTTATCCGGTGTTGGCGGAGATGGCTCTTGTCAAAGGCGCATGGTAAACATACCCTTGTCGGTGTCTTTGGGAATGTCCCGGCTCGAGTAACAGGATTGCGGCTTGCGTCGGCACCATGGCTGATACATAAGCAAAAATTTTAGAGAAACGATAATGCAGGATTTGCGAATTATCTTGATCATCCTGGGCGCGGTCGCCATCGCCGCCTTGCTGATCCACGGCTTGTGGACCAGCCAGAAAGGACGCCAGGAACCGATGCGTGAAAAGCCAATCGGCAAGATGGCGAGTGAGCCGGTGGGCGGCGATAACTTTGACCGGGACGGTGTCGGCAAGGTGCGCGTGGTCGGCACCCGCCAGCCCGAGCCCGCCCCTAGCCAGGATGAAGACGAAGATGACTGGCAACTGTCACCGCGTTTCTCTGCCATCAACGACGATGATGAAGACGAGCCCAGCCTGGGGCTGTCTCCGTCATCTTCCTCGGCCAGCGCGACCCGGTCCAAGCCGGTGGCGGCACAACCGGCGCCCCGGTCTGGCGGCGTCAAGACCGAACAACAGCAGCGCGAGCGCCAGTATCAGGAAGGGGAAATAGACCCCCTGTTCGATGAACCCCTGCAGGAGCCAGCCGCACCCAAGCCTCAGGCGCGGATAGAGCCCGAGCCGGACCCGGTGCCTTCTGCCGAGCCGGAACCCCTGGACGAACCGGCCCCGGCGCTGCGGGAAGTGCCCAAAACCTGGCAGGATGTCTATGTGGTCAACCTGATGGCCCGGCCCAACCAGAAACTGGAAGGCCACGCTCTGATGCGTGCCCTGACCGATTCCGGCTTCTGCTTCGGCGACATGGACATCTTCCACCGTCACCAGACCCCGACCGGCCAGGGCGAGGTGCTGTTCAGCCTGATCAACATGGTCAAGCCGGGCACCTTCAACCCCAACGCCATGGCCGGCTTCAGCACGCCCGGGGTGTCGATCTTCATGCAGTTGCCCAAGCCCGGCATGGCCAAGAACCATTTCAACCTGATGGTGCAGACCGCCGAGAACCTGGCCGAGGATCTGGATGCCCTGCTGTTCGACGCCGAGCGCTCGCCCCTGAGCCCCGACTACCTGGCGCACTGCCGCGAGCAGTTGCGGGACTACGACAGCCAGGCCCGCTAACCCCGATTCTGTTATCAAAGTGCGGCCAGGAGCCGCACTTTTTGTTTGAGCGAAGATCCCATGAGCGACGTCAAAGCCCGACTCCTTGCCCTGCGCGAGCAACTCGACACCTATAACTACCAATACTATGTGGAAGACACCCCCACGGTACCCGATGCGGAATACGACCGGCTGATGCGGGAGCTGGTGGCGCTGGAGCAGGCCCATCCCGAGCTGATGGACCCGGACTCCCCCAGCCAGAAGGTGGGCGGGACACCGGTGTCCGCCTTTCCCGAGGTTGCGCATGCCTTGCCCATGCTGTCGCTCGACAACGTGTTCAGCGACGAGGAGCTGGCCGCCTTCGAAAAACGGGTGATGGAGCGGCTGGGAAGATCCGACCCCCTGGACTTCTGCTGCGAGCCCAAGCTCGATGGCCTGGCGGTCAGCCTGGTGTACGAAGGGGGAAGGCTGGTGCAGGCCGCCACCCGGGGCGATGGCAGCACCGGCGAAGGCATCACCGAGAACGTGCGCACCATTCGTGCCGTGCCGCTGAAGCTGAAAGGGGAGGGATGGCCGGCCCGGCTCGAGGTGCGCGGCGAGGTGTACATGCCCCGGGCCGGTTTCGAGAGGATGAACGACGTCGCCCGGGCCGAGGGCGGCAAGGTGTTCGCCAACCCGCGCAACGCCGCCGCCGGCAGCCTGCGTCAGCTCGACTCCCGCATCACCGCCAGGCGGCCACTGGCCTTCTACTGCTACGGGGTCGGTCTGGTGGAAGGTGAGTCCCTGGCCGAACGCCACTTCGACATCCTGCAGCAACTGAAGGGCTGGGGCCTGCCGGTGTGCCCCGAAATAAAAAGGGTGCAGGGCCGGGTCGGCTGCCAGGCCTATCACGACGACATACTGGCGCGGCGTGACCGGTTGCCTTATGAGATAGACGGCGTGGTCTACAAGGTGGACGAACTGGCCCTGCAACAGCAACTGGGCTTCGTGGCCCGGGCGCCGCGCTGGGCCACCGCCCACAAGTTTCCGGCCCAGGAAGAGCTGACCCGGCTGCTGAAGGTGGAGTTCCAGGTGGGACGCACCGGTGCCATCACCCCGGTGGCCAAGCTGGAGCCGGTGCAGGTGGCCGGGGTCACGGTGTCCAACGCCACCCTGCACAACGCCGACGAGATCGCCAGGCTGGGGGTCATGGTGGGCGATACCGTGATAGTGCGCCGGGCGGGGGACGTTATTCCCCAGGTGGTGGCGGTGGTGCCGGAACGACGTCCGGCCGACGCCACGGCCATCGTGTTTCCCGATCATTGTCCGGTCTGTGACGCCGAGATAGAGCGGATCGAGGGCGAGGCGGTGGCCCGCTGTACCGGCGGCCTGTTCTGCGCCGCCCAGCGCAAGGAAGCCATCCGCCACTTCGCCTCCCGCAAGGCCCTGGACATCGAGGGTCTGGGCACCAAGCTGGTGGAACAACTGGTGGATCAGGAGCAGGTGAAGACGCCGGCGGATCTGTTCCACCTGAGCCAGGGGACCCTGGCCGGGCTGGAGCGTATGGGCGAGAAGTCCGCCGCCAAGCTGCTGGCCGCCCTGGACAAGGCGCGCACCACCACGCTGCCGCGCTTTCTCTACGCCTTGGGGATCCGCGAGGTGGGGGAGGCCACGGCGCTCAACCTGGCCCGCCACTTTCTGACCCTGGAGGCGGTGATGCAGGCCGAGGTAGAGACCCTGCTGGCGGTGCCGGACGTGGGCGAAGTGGTGGCCAAGCACATCTACTACTTCTTCCGCCAACCCCATAACCAGGAAGTGGTGCGGGCGCTGGTGAGCCCGCGGGAGCAGGGCGGTTGCGGCCTGCACTGGCCGGCGATCGAGGCCTTGCCGGCGGCTGCCCAGCCGCTGGCGGGGCAGACTTTCGTGCTCACCGGCACCCTGAGCCGGTTGTCGCGCAACGATGCCAAGGCGGCGCTCCAGGCTCTGGGCGCCAAGGTGGCCGGCTCGGTCTCGGCCAAGACCAGCCAGGTGGTGGCGGGCGAGGCCGCCGGCTCCAAGCTGGTCAAGGCTCAGGAGCTGGGGGTTCCGGTGATGGACGAAGACGGGCTGCTGGCGCTACTGGCCGGGCATGGCAGACAGCTCTGATGGAGAGGGGGGCTGTGCAGCCCCTTTGGTTACTTCAGGGCGTGGTGACGGCGGTAAAGTCCTGGCCCATGCGGCGGAAGGCATTCAGCAGCAGGCCATTGTCCCGGATTTCCAGGTAGTGCAGCCGGCCGTCGGCGTTGATCACCAGGGTCATGTCCTGGCCGGCGTGCAGGTTGCTGAGCGGCTTGTAGGACGGTTCGGCCCGCACCAGGGCGATCAGATCCTGGCCCGGCAACTGCCACTGGCGGAACAGGGCCGCCAGGGTATCTCCCTGGCCCAGGGTATGGTCGATGCGCCGGCCGCCCTCGGGCACCGGTATTTCCCGGGTCAGGGAAGGCTCCAGTGCAAGATTGAGGGTGCCGGTAACGGGCCCTTGCGGGGTCGGCGGCGTCGGTTGCCAGGCCAGCAGCAGCAGCCATAGTGGCGCCAGCACCATCAGGCCGGTGCGGTGCGCCCTGGGCAGTTGGCGCAGTGCCGACAAGGCCCTGCCCACCCCTTGCCGGGCGGGCAGGGTCAACTGGTTCAATTTGGTGCCGAACGATTCCGGCGTATTACGTCTGGTGACTGGTCTTCGTCTGGTCATGTATAGGCCCTCGCGCGCACAAGTGTATCCGTGGGCCGGGTAGCCGACAAGCGGCGGATGAGGCCCTTTTGCTGCCTTGCCCGTTATTGTCGTCTCCACCCTTGCCTCGTCATGCGGGTCAGGTTCGACAAAGCGTTTAACCCGCCCCGGGCGGGTGCTAAAATGAGCGCCACTTCCATCATTTCAGGCTCATTTGGGCTTTTCACCAGCTAAGGCAGAAAAATGACAGTTAAAACGCGGTTTGCTCCCAGCCCCACCGGCTTCCTCCATGTCGGCGGCGCGCGCACGGCTTTGTATTCCTGGCTTTACGCCCGCCATCGTCAGGGCGAGTTCGTCCTGCGCATCGAAGATACCGATCTGGAGCGCTCCACCCAGGAGGCCATCGACGCCATTCTCGAAGGCATGAACTGGCTGGGCCTGGGCTGGGACGAGGGTCCCTACTACCAGACCCGGCGTTTTGACCGTTACAACGAGCTGATCGACCGGCTGCTGGCCGAGGGCAAGGCCTACCAGTGCTACTGCTCCAAGGAGCGGCTGGAAGCCCTGCGCGAGCAGCAGATGGCCAACGGCGAAAAACCCCGCTACGACGGCACCTGCCGCCACGGTGCCCATGACCACCCCGCCGGTGCTCCCCATGTCATCCGCTTCAAGAACCCGGCCGAAGGCACCGTGGTATTCGAGGATCATGTGCGCGGCCATATCGAGATCGCCAACCGGGAGATGGACGACCTTATCATCCGCCGCAGCGACGGCGCCCCCACCTACAACTTCTGCGTGGTGGTGGACGACTGGGACATGGCCATCACCCATGTGGTGCGCGGTGAGGACCACATCAACAACACCCCGCGTCAGATCAACATCTACCACGCCCTGGGCGCGCCCGTGCCCGAGTTTGCCCATGTATCCATGATCCTCGGCGACGACGGCGCCAAGCTGTCCAAGCGCCACGGTGCCGTCAGCGTGATGCAGTACCGGGACGACGGCTACCTGCCCCAGGCACTGCTCAACTACCTGGTGCGCCTGGGCTGGTCCAACGGCGACCAAGAGATCTTCTCTCTGGAAGAAATGATCTCCCTGTTCTCCCTCGACGCCATCAGCAAGTCGGCCTCTGCCTTCAATACCGACAAGCTGCTGTGGCTGAACCAGCACTACATCAAGACCCTGCCGGCCGAGGAAGTGGCGGGCCATCTGGAATGGCATATGCGCGATCAGGGCATCGACTTCGGTCAGGGGCCCGCCCTGGCCGAGGTGGTGAGCCTGTACGCCGAACGTTGCCAGACCCTGAAGGAGCTGGCGGCCCAGAGCCGCTACCTGTTCGAGGACTTCACCACCTTCGAGGAAGGGGCGGCCAAGAAGCACCTGCGTCCGGTGGCGGCCGAGCCCCTGGCCCTGGCCCGCACCAGGCTGGCGGAGCTGGCCGACTGGCGGGCCGGCACCATCCACGAGGCGATCAACGCCACCGCCGCCGCGCTCGAACTGGGCATGGGCAAGGTGGGCATGCCGCTGCGGGTGGCGGTCACCGGTGTGGGCCAGTCGCCGGCCATCGACGGCGTTATGGCGCTGCTCGGCAAGGACAAGGTGCTGGCGCGCATCGACATGGCCCTGGCCTTTATCGCCGAACGGGCCCAGGGCTAATCACCGCTTTAAGCGATAAGCCTTAACGATAAGCCTTAAGCGATAAGCTTGAAGCTGGAAGCCAGAAGAAAAACAAACGGCGCCTTGATACGGCGCCGTCTTTCATTACGCTTCCGGCTTCCGGCCATCATCGCTTAAAAAATGACTGGTTGAATGGCTTTTTTTATTTTGTTGTTGACACTAAAGTGCCCCCTGCCTATTATGCGCCTCGCTCGCAGGGACAAGGTCCCCGAGAGACTTAAGCGGGGCTATAGCTCAGCTGGGAGAGCGCTTGCATGGCATGCAAGAGGTCGGCGGTTCGATCCCGCCTAGCTCCACCAAGATTTCTTGGTAGCCGCTTAAGTCATTTCTGCCAAATGGGGCTATAGCTCAGCTGGGAGAGCGCTTGCATGGCATGCAAGAGGTCGGCGGTTCGATCCCGCCTAGCTCCACCAGGCGGCAGAAAAACACCAGTAAACAGCATTGTTTTGGGGCTATAGCTCAGCTGGGAGAGCGCTTGCATGGCATGCAAGAGGTCGGCGGTTCGATCCCGCCTAGCTCCACCAAAACAATCTGACCCGAATTCGGGGCTATAGCTCAGCTGGGAGAGCGCTTGCATGGCATGCAAGAGGTCGGCGGTTCGATCCCGCCTAGCTCCACCAAACAAAAAGCCGCTGCAGAAATGCAGCGGCTTTTTTTCATCTCATCAAGCTATTGATGATTGCAGAAGCTTGCCCAGATAGGGGCGTGATCCGAAGGCTTGTCCAGCCCCCGCAGTTCGTAGTCGATGCCGGTGTCGGTCAATTGTGCCGCCAGCGGTCGGGTGGCCAGGATCAGATCGATACGCAGACCGCGATTGTCATCGAAGCCCTTGCTGCGGTAGTCGAACCAGGAGTAACTCTGGCTCTCTAGCGGGTGTTGCAGCCGCCAGGTGTCCACCAGGCCCCAGCCCAGCAGCCGATCCATCCACTCCCGCTCTTCCGGCAGGAAGGAGCATTTGCCTTCGCGCAGCCAGCGTTTGCGGTTGTTCTCACCGATGCCGATGTCGAGATCCGTATGGGAGATATTCATGTCCCCGATAATCACCAGGGCTTCGTCCGGCTGGTGGTGCTCATTCAGATAGTTCTGCAGATCCCGATAGAAACGGGTCTTGGCGGGAAACTTGCTTTCGTGGCTGCGGTTTTCCCCCTGAGGGAAGTAGCCGTTGAGCACGGTGAGCAGGCTGCCGTCCGGACGGGCGAAGCGGCCCATGATCATCCGTCGCTGCGCGTCTTCCTCGTCGGTGGGAAAACCCTTGCGGATCTCGAGCGGCGCTTCCCTGCTCAGCAGGGCCACGCCGTAGTGGCCCTTCTGGCCGTGAAAATGAACCCGATAGCCCATGGCTTCCACCTCCGCGAGCGGAAAGGCGTCGTCGTGCACCTTGGTTTCCTGCAGGCCGATAATGTCCGGCTGGTGCTTGTCGATCAGCGCCTGCAACTGGTGCAGGCGTGCTCTGAGGCCGTTGATATTAAAGGAAATGACTTTCATAAAGGTGCCTGTTTCACAAATTTGGCACCATGCTAGCAGAAAGCGGCCTAGTCGGCAGCCGGGCCGTCCGGGTAGATCATCCGTTTGCTCATGCCGCCGTCGATAATGTACTCCTGCCCGGTGATAAAACCTGCCTGGGAAGAAAGCAGGAAACGGGCGAGGGCGGCCACGTCTTCAGCCTCGCCGACCCGCCCGACCGGATGCTGGCGATGATCCTCCGGACCGGGGGCCATGGCCTGTCGCTCAGGGTGCAGCTCACTGACATCGATCCAGCCCGGGCTGATGGCGTTGACCCTGAGCTCCGGGCCCAGGCTGATGGCCAGGGCGTGGGTCAGGGCGATGAGCCCGCCTTTGGCCGCGGCATAGGCCTCGCTGTCGGGCTCCGACTGGTGGGCCCGGGTCGAGCCGATGTTGATGATGGCCGAGCCCGGGCGTAGCAGGCCCGACAGGTGCTTGCAGATAAGCATGGGGCCGGTGAGGTTGACCGCAAGCACTCGCTGCCAGTGAGCCAGGGACAGCTGGCGGATCGATTCGTGATAGGGCAGGCTGATGGCCGCGTTGTTGATGATGCCGGTGAGATGGCCGAACTGGCGTTCGACCAGCCGGCTCAGCGTCTGTATGGCCTGCTCGTCGGCCACATCGAGATGGACCAGTTGTAAACCGGGCAACTGGGCCTCATCCAGTTCGGTCAGGGCGAATTTGTCGATATCCAGCCCCAGTACCTGGTAATCGTGTCGCAGAAAATAACGGGTCATGCCGAGCCCTAGGCCGTGGGCCGCCCCGGTGATGAGTATTTTTCCCTGGCTCATGCTGTCTCCTCGGCCAAAAGTTATACCGGCATTGCGGGTCTAGTACTAAGCGTAGTGGGATTTTTAGGCGATGCTCAGGGGCCGGGGCAGGGCCTGCCACACTTTGTCACATCTTTCCCGCCGGTTGACATAGTCTGGCCGGCCTAACCGGGTACACTGGGACAAGCGTGAGATTAGGGATGGAACAATGTCGAATAATAACAAGTACATGGGGCTGTTATATGGCTGTCTGTTGGGGCTTTCCAACCTGGCCTGGGCCCAGAGCGGCCCCGTGGTCGCTACCGTGCGGGTGACCGAACAGCCGGTGCAGGCCGAGGTTGAACTCATCGGTACCTTGAAAGCCAACCAGGAGGTGGCGATTGCGCCCCAGGTCAGCGCCCGGGTCACCCGGGTACACTTCGTGCCGGGTCAGCGGGTCGAGCAGGGTCAGTTGCTGCTCAGCCTGGACGACAGGGCCGCCCAGGCGGCGGTGAAGGAGGCGGAAGCCGCGCTGATGGACGCGCGTCGTATTCTCAGCAACTTCCAGACCCTGTTCAGCCGCAAGGCGGTGACCCAGACCGAGCTCGAGGGCCAACAGGCGGCAGTGGCCATGGCCGAGGCCAAACTGCAGGCGGCTCGGGTGCAGGCCGACTACCTGAGCCTGAGGGCGCCCTTTGCCGGGGTGGTCGGCCTTTCCGACGTGGCCCCCGGCATGTTGCTGGCGGCCAACACCCCGGTGGCGGAGCTGCTCGATCTCAGTAGCCTCAAGCTGGATCTGGCGGTGCCGGAGCGCTATTTCCGGCAACTGAAGGTGGGCGATCAACTCAATGCCATCACCGATGCCTATGGCGAACAAGTGTTTATCGGCGAACTGGCGGTGATCGCCCCCAGCGTCAACGCGGACACCCTCAATGCCGGGGTTCGGCTGTTGTTCGACAACAGCGCCGGCCTGCTGGTGCCGGGCATGCTGATGCGGGTACGTCTGCTGCTCCACAACAGCGTGCAGGCGGTGATCCCGGCCCAGAGCCTGCTCTATACGGGCAATCAGCGCTATGTGTTCGTGGTGGATGACGAGGGCAAGGCCAGCCGGCGCAGCGTAGAAATAGGGCGCAACCTGGGCGATACGGTCACCATTACCCACGGCCTGGCACCCGGTGAGCGGGTGATCAGCGAAGGCACCGTCAAGGTGCGCGACGGCATGGTGGTGGAGGTCAAGCGTGAAGCTCTCTGATGTTGCCATCGCCCGGCCGGTGATGGCCATAGTGCTCAGCCTGATGCTGTGCGTATTCGGCCTGATTTCCTTTCTGCAGCTGCCCCTGCGGGAGATGCCGGACACCACCTCGCCGGTGGTAACGGTACGCACCGACTATAGCGGCGCCAGCGCCAGCGTGCTGGAAACCCAGGTCACCAAGCGGCTGGAAGACGAGCTCTCGGGCATCAGCGGGGTCAAGTTCATCAGCTCCAGCACCACCGACGGCCGTTCCAGCATTACCATCGAGTTCGAGCCCGGCCGGGATCTGGATAATGCCGCCAGTGACGTGCGCGAGGCGGTGGCCCGTGCCTCACGACGTCTGCCTTCCGAGGCCGATACGCCCATCGTCACCAAGGACACCGGGCGCAATGACGTCATCCTCTGGGTCACCCTGAGATCCACCGGCATGTCGTCCCTGGATCTGGGTGACTATGCCCAGAACGTGCTGGCGGATCGCTTCAGCCTGCTCGACGGGGTCAGCTCGGTGTGGGTGGGCGGCCGCAAGGAGCGGGTGATGAACGTGCGCCTGGATCCCGCCGCCATGGCGGCCCGGGGCGTGACGGTGGCCGATATCGCCGCGGCCTTGCGCACCCAGAACGTGGAGTTGCCCGCCGGTACCCTGGAGAATGCCCAGCAGAACTTCTCCGCCCGTATCCAGCGAGGCTATGACCAGGCGGTGAATTTCGAGACCCTGACCATTCGCCGGCTCGGCTCCGGCGAGCGGGTCTATCTGCGCGATGTGGCCCAGGTGTGGGAGGGGGAGAAACCCGAAGACACCCTGTTCCGCTCCAACGGCCAGAACGTGGTGGGCCTGGGGATCGTCAAGCAGACCCAGGCCAACACCCTCGACGTGGTCGCCGTGGTCAAGGAGGCGGTGCTGGCCCAGCAGCCCTTCCTGCCGGCTGGCACCGAACTGACCTGGACCTACGACAGTTCGGTGTTCATCGAAAGCGCCATCGGTGAGGTCTACCGGACCCTGATGATCACCATGGCCCTGGTGGTGTTGGTGATCTATATCTTCCTGGGCCAGGTACGGGCCACCCTGATCCCGGCGGTGACGGTGCCGGTGTCGCTGGTCAGCGCCTTCATCGTGGCCTCGGCCCTGGGCTTTACCGTCAACCTGATCACCCTGATGGCGCTCATCATGGCCATCGGCCTGGTGGTGGACGACGCCATCGTGGTGCTGGAAAACATCTACCACCACCTGGAGCGGGGGCGCTCGCCGCTGGCGGCCGCCTACCACGGCACCCGGGAGGTGGGTTTCGCGGTCGTCGCCACCACCCTGACCCTGGTCTCGGTGTTCCTGCCCATCGTGTTCATGGGCGGCATCATCGGCCGCATTTTCACCGAATTCGCGGTGCTGCTGGCGACGGCGGTGGCGTTTTCCTCCCTGGTGGCCCTGACTCTGAGCCCGGTGATGGGCAGCAAGATCCTCAAGCCGCACCGCCAGTCCGGCTGGCTGGCCCGCCATTTCGACGCCGGTTTCGCCTGGCTGGAGGGGCGCTACCGACGCCTGCTCGGCAACGAGCTGGGCCATGTGTGGTGGGCACCGGTGATGATGGTGGCGGCCCTGGGGCTGATCGCCCTGTTGTTCCGGGAAATCCCCCAGAGCCTGACGCCGCGGGAAGACAGGGGCGTGGTGTTCGTCATGGTGCGCGGCGCCGAAGGGGCCAGTTTCGAGCGCATGAGCCGGGCCATGGGGGAGGTGGAGGAACGCCTGACCCCGCTGCTGGAAGAAGGCACAGTCACCAGCCTGACCGTGCGCACCCCCGGCTTCGGCGGCGGGGTCAACAGTGGCATGGTGATCGCCGGCCTGGAAAGCTGGGAAAAACGGGACCTGCCGGCGGAAGCGCTGGTGACCAGGATCCGCGGCCTGACCCGGGACGTGGCCGATGTACTGGTGATCCCCATACTGCCGTCGTCCATCCGCAGCGGCTCTACCTCGCCGGTGGAGTTCGTGCTGGGTGGTGCCGACTACGACGAGTTGTACCAGTGGGCCGAGCAGCTCAGGGAGCTGGCACGGCAGAACCCGGGCCTGAGCGATCTTGATCTGGACTATGCCGAGACCAAGCCCGAACTGCTGGTGGAAGTGGATCAGCAACGGGCCGCCAAGCTCGGCATTTCGGTCACCGACGTGGCCGACAGCCTGAACGTCATGCTGAGCGGCCAGGCCATCACCACCTATTCCCGCCAGGGGGAGGAATACGACGTCTATCTCAAGGGGCGGGATGAGGCGTTCCGCCAACTGAGCGATCTGACCGGTATCTACCTGCGCAGCGGCGGTGAAGAGCTGGTCTCCCTCGACAACCTGGTCAGCCTCAACGAGCAGGGCGCCTCTCCCTCGCTCAACCATTACAACCGCAAGAAGGCCATCACCCTCAGCGCCAACCTGGTCGGCAATTACAGCCTGGGCGAGGCGCTGGACTACCTGGACGAGCTGGTGCGCGAGCAACTGCCCGACAACGCCACCGTGGATTACAAGGGAGAGTCGCTCGAATACAGGTCCAACCAGGGTGACGTGGCCTTCGTGTTCGGATTGGCGCTGGTGGTGGTGTTCCTGATCCTGGCCGCCCAGTTCGAGAGCTTTGTCCATCCCTTTATCGTGCTGCTGACGGTGCCGCTGGGGCTGCTGGGCGGTCTGCTCGGCCTCTATCTGGCGGGCATGACCCTCAATGCCTACAGCCAGATCGCTCTGGTGATGCTGATAGGGTTGGTGACCAAGAACGGCATACTGATCGTTGAGTTTGCCAACCAGTTGCGGGATCGGGGGCTTGAGTTCCACGAAGCGCTGGAGGAGGCGGCGGTGCGCCGGCTGAGGCCCATACTGATGACCGCCTTCACCACTGTGGCCGGCTCCATCCCTCTGATCCTGGCCAGCGGGGCCGGCGCCGAAAGCCGGCAGGCGGTGGGGGTAGTGGTGTTCGCCGGCGTGGCTCTGGCCACCCTGCTCACCCTCTTCATCGTGCCGGCCATGTACCGGATGCTGGCGCGCCATACCACCTCGCCGGAGCACCAGCAGCGGCTGTTGACCCAGGCGCTGAAGGAAAAGTCCCAGTAGGCCTGATGCGATAGGCGGCGCCTGGCGAACCATGCCCAGGCCTCTTTCGAGGCCTGGGCATGGTAACAAAGTCGTCTGTTTCACTGGGACAAGTCGACTAAAGGGCACCTCCACCGACACGCTGCAAGCACATCCCTGTGACGGTCGATGTAGCCGTTCCCTCTACTCTTTTTTGGCATGAGTGTTGCCTGTTTAAGTAAGCTCGAGGCTTTGCCTGCAGTCCGAGGCCTCCCGGGGTCGTCGTTTTCCGGGGCCGGCAGGCAAGGGGCCAGCCCTTGTGTCCGACCGAGTTCATTATCCTGCCCGTCCGGGGTTAGGTACTAGAGTAAAAAATCTATTTCATTTTTATCCGGGTTGATCTATCTTGATATAAAGAGTTAGTTGTAAATCCTGCATGCTAACCAGTGGGTGATATTTGTTACTAAAATTGTGAGCCAGATCCGGATAACTGCGGTTCAGTTTTTTGAAAACGGGCCTACAATACTTTCAAATGTTACTTTTTTGTTGCCGTCAGCTGCCGTGGACGGAGAGATCCTGGCCCAGACTGGGGTGGATCCTGGCCGCGGTTCCGGCAATGAGAACAGAACCGGCCGCCCGCCCGGGAGCCGGAAAGGACGCAGTATCGAGGGGCTTGCCCCGGTTAAGGATGAACATGTCCCTGCTAGAAGTGAAACACCTGCGGATCGAGTATCCGTCCCGCCACGGCGTCATGGCCGCCGTCGAAGATCTTTCCTTCAACATCGAAAAGGGTGAAATACTCGGGGTGGTCGGTGAGTCCGGCGCCGGCAAGTCGACCATCGGCAACGCCGTCATCGACCTGCTGAGTCCGCCCGGGCGCATCGCCAGCGGCGAGGTCTACCTGGACGGGGAAAAAATATCCGGCCTGGATCCCGCGGCCATCCGCGCCGTGCGCGGCCGGCGCATCGGTTTTATCTTCCAGGATCCCATGACCTCGCTCAATCCGCTGTTCACGGTGGAATACCAGATGGTGGAGACCCTGCTGGCCAATACCGGCATGAGCCGGGAGCAGGCCCGCAAGAAGGCGGTGTCGTTGCTCGAGGCGGTGGGTATTCCCCAGCCCGAGCTGCGCATCAAACAGTATCCGCACCAGTTTTCCGGCGGCATGCGCCAGCGGGTGGTGATCGCCATCGCCCTGTCGTGCGATCCGGAACTGATCATCGCCGACGAGCCCACCACCGCCCTGGACGTGTCCATCCAGGATCAAATCCTCACCCTCATCCGCACCCTGTGCAAGGAGCGCAACGTGGGCTGCATGCTGGTCACCCACGACATGGGCGTGGTGTCGAACGTGACCGATCGGGTGGCGGTGATGTACCGCGGCCGGCTGGTGGAAATCGGCCCTACCGCCAAGGTGCTGGGCACGCCCGAGCACGCCTACACCCGCAGTTTGATCTCCGCCGTGCCCCGCTCCGACGTCAAGCTGGTGCGCTTCCCGCTGGTGTCCTATATCGAGGATGCCAAGGAAATGAGCCACCTGGATCTCAAGCATCACTGGCTGGGCCAGAGCCAGGATCAGCGGCAATATCAGGGCGCCCTGCTCAGGGTGGAGCACTGCAACCTGCGCTTCGTGACCAAGGATTCCTTCTTCCCCTCGCGCCGGGAATACCTGCAGGCCACCAACGACGTCAGCTTCGAGATCGTCGAAGGCGAAACCTTCGGCCTGGTGGGGGAGTCCGGCTCCGGCAAGTCCACCATCGCCCGGGCCATCACCGGGCTTTACCCGCCCGACAGCGGCCAGATCTGGTTCGAAGGTATAGAGCTCACCGCCATCAAGACCGAGCAGGAACGCCGCCCCCTGCGCCGGCAGATGCAGATGGTGTTCCAGAATCCCTACTCTTCCCTCAATCCGCGCATGCGGGTGGAGGACATCATCGCCGAGCCGATCCGCTTCCACCGACTGGCCGGGAGCGAGGCGCAGACGCGCGGCATCGTCGCCGACCTGCTCGACTACGTGGGCCTGGGCCGGGCGGCGGGGGTCAAGTTTCCCCACGAATTTTCCGGCGGCCAGCGCCAGCGCATCTCCATCGCCCGGGCCCTGGCCACCCGGCCGCGGCTGCTGATCTGCGACGAGCCCACCTCGGCGCTGGATGTTTCGGTGCAGGCACAAATCCTCAACCTGCTCAAGGATCTGCAGGACGAGCTCAGGCTGACCATGCTGTTCATCAGCCACGATCTGCCGGTGATCCGGCAGATGTGCGACCGCATCGGGGTGATGAAAAAAGGCACCCTGGTGGAGGTGGCACCGACCGAACAGCTGTTTACCCAGGCGGCGGATCCCTACAGCCGCTCGCTGATTTCCCTGATGCCCGAGTTCAAGGGCATGTCCCGGGAAGGTCTGGATATTGCAGACGTGGCCGCTGGCCAAAACTAATCCCATCGACGGAGTGTGAAATGAAAAAAGGACTCAACAAAGTAACAGCGGCGCTGCTTGCCGCCGGTTTCGCCTTCAGCCTGCAGGCGGCGGACATCACCATCGCCTACGACTCGGATCCCACCTCCATGGATCCCCACGAGCAGTTGTCGGGCCAGACCCTGGAGATGTCGCACCTGCTGTTCGACCCCCTGGTGCGCTGGACCAAGGAGTTCGACTTCGAGCCCCGGCTGGCGGAGAAGTGGGAGCGGATCGACGAGGAAACCATGCGTTTCCATCTGCGCCAGGGCGTCAAGTTTCACAGCGGCAATGACTTCACCGCCGACGACGTGATCTGGACCTTCAACCGGCTGAAGGAATCCCCCGACTTCAAGGCCATCTTCGAGCCCTTTGTCGAGGCGGTGAAGGTGGATGATCACACCGTGGATCTGGTGACCACCGGCCCCTTTCCGCTGGTGCTGAACACCGTGACCTACCTGTTCCCGATGGACTCCAAGTTCTACAGCGGCACCACCGAGGACGGCAAGGACAAGGCGGAAGTGGCCAAGCACGGCAGCTCCTTCGCCTCCACCAACACCTCGGGCACCGGCCCCTTCAAGCTCAAGTTCCGCCAGCAGGGGGTGAAGGTGGAATACGAGCGTAATGCCGACTACTGGGACAGCAACTCGCCGGGCAACGTGGACAACATCACCCTGGTGCCGATCAAGGAGGACGCCACCCGGGTGGCCGCCCTGCTGGCCGGCGACGTGGACTTCATCAAGCCGGTGTCCCCCAACGACCACGACAGGGTCAAGGCGGCCAGCGGCGTCAAGCTGGTGACCGAGTCCGGTACCCGCATCATCACCTTCCAGCTCAACCAGGACCGCTTCGAGCCGTTCCGGGATGTGCGGGTACGTCAGGCGGTGAACTACGCCATCAACCAGGAGGGCATCGTCCAGCGTATCATGCGCGGCTTCGCCACCACCGCCGGCCAGCAACCGCCCGCGGGCTACGTGGGCCACAACCCCGAGCTCAAGCCGCTGTTCGATCTGGACAAGGCCAAGCAGTTGATGGAGGAAGCCGGCTACAAGGACGGCTTCAAGATCAGCATGATCGCCCCCAACAACCGCTACGTGAACGACTTCCGCATCGCCGAGGCGGTGAAGGCGATGCTGGCGCGCATCAATATCGAGGTGGATCTGAAGACCATGCCGGTGGCCCAGTACTGGCCGGAGTTCGACAAGTGTGCCGCCGACATGCTGATGATCGGCTGGCACTCGGACACCGAGGACACCGCCAACTTCTCCGAGTTCCTGACCATGACCCGCAACAGCGAGACCGGTCGCGGCCAGTACAACTGCGGCCATTATGCCAACGCGGAACTCGACGGCCTGATCGAGGCGGCCAACCTGGAGACCGATACCAGCAAGCGGGAAGCCATGTTGCAGCGGGCCGAAAAGATCCTCTACGACGACGCCGCCTTCGTGCCCCTGCACTGGCAGGACCTGGCCTGGGGGGCGCGCAACAACGTGGAAGCCGAGCCCATCGTCAACGCCATGGACTTCCCTTACCTGGGCGACCTGGTGGTGAAAGAGTAATGCGGCAGGAAGCGGGGATGGGATCCTGGTAGCAATGCGCTCGCTCAGGACGGCTCCGAGGTATTTAAGGCGTCACCCCCGCGCAGGCGGGGGTCCATGTGTTGCTGCCGGTTCCTCGGTATTCACGGGAAAGTGCAACGGGCGCTGGATACCCGCCTTCGCGGGCATGACACCGTAAATTGTGACCTCCTTCCCAGGCTCCGCGTGGGCAGGCAGGGGAAATGACGAGAACGAATATTCCTCGTCCGGCTCCGGCACAGCCCGGAGCCTTTCGCGCGACCCTGGTCGCGATGAGTCAATTACAAGGAAACTTTCAGGTCATGTTGACGTTTTTACTGAAACGGGTGTTCCAGGCCCTGATCGTGATGTTTGTCATCAGTCTGGTGGCCTTTTCCATTCAGGACAACCTGGGCGACCCCCTGCGCGAGCTGGTGGGGCAATCGGTGTCGGAAGAGGTGCGCCAGCAGATGCGGACCGAGATGGGACTGAACGATCCCTTTATGGTCAAGTACAGCCGCTTCGTCGGCAATGTCCTGCAGGGGGACTTCGGGACCTCCTATTTCTTCAAGCAGCCGACCATCGAGGTCATCTTCGAGAAGCTGCCGGCGACCCTTGAGCTGGTGTTCTGTGCCAGCATCATCATCATTGCCCTGAGCATACCGCTGGGGGTGTATTCGGCGATCAAGCCCCGCTCCATCCTGTCCAAGGCGATCATGGGGGTGAGCATCATCGGCATTTCGGTACCGGTGTTCCTCACCGCCATCCTGCTGATGTACGTGTTTTCCATCGAACTCGGCTGGTTGCCCGCCTATGGCCGGGGCGAGCTGAGCAGCCCGCTGGGGTGGGACTCGGGGCTGTTCAACTGGCAGGGCTTTCGCAACCTGATACTGCCGAGCATCGCCCTGTCGTCGATCATGCTGCCGCTGTTCATCCGTCTGGTGCGTTCCGAGATGCTGGAGCAGCTCAGCGCCGAATACGTCAAGTTCGCCTGGGCCAAGGGCCTGGACAAGTACCGCATCTGGTTCATCCACGCCCTGAAGAACACCCTGCTGCCGCTGATCACCGTGGGCGGGGTGCAGATCGGCACCATGGTGGCCTACACCATCCTCACCGAGACGGTGTTCCAGTGGCCGGGCATCGGCCTGTTGTTCCTCGAGTCCATCAACCGGGTGGACACGCCGCTGATCACCACCTACGTGATCTTCGTCGGCTTCATCTTCGTGGTGACCAACACCATCGTCGATTTGATCTACGGTCTGGTCAACCCGACCGTCAACCTGGCCGCCAAGGGGTGAGCACCATGAGTACAGACGTCAGCCTGAGCCGCTGGGCCCGCTTCAAACAATCGGATTTTTTGTATCACTTCCTGCGCGACAAGGTGGCCATGGTCAGCTTCGCGGTATTCGTGGCGCTGGCGGCGGCGGCCTTTTTGTCGCCGCTGATCGCCCCCCACAACCCCTATGACCTGGCCACCATCGACATCCTCGACTCCGAGCTGCCGCCGAACTGGCTGCCGGGCGGCGACGAGCGCTTCATGCTCGGCACCGACGTGCAGGGCCGCGACATCTTCAGCACCATCCTCTACGGCTCCCGGGTATCGCTGATGATCGGCCTGGGCGCGGTGGCGCTGCAGCTGGCCATCGGCATCGTGGTGGGGCTGTCCGCCGGCTACTTCGGCGGGCGCGTCGACAACCTGCTGATGCGCATCGCCGACGTGCAGCTGTCCTTCTCCACCATGATGGTGGCCATCATCGTCTCGGCGGTGTTCCAGGCCACCCTGGGCGCCGATTTCTACGCCCAGTACGCGGTGCTGATGCTGGTGGTGATCATCGGCCTGGCCGAATGGCCCCAGTACGCCCGCACCATCCGCGCCACCGTGCTGGCGGAGAAGAAGAAGGAATACGTGGAGGCGGCCCGGGTGATGGGCTTCAAGTCCGTGCGCATCATGTTCCGCCATATCCTGCCCAACTGCCTGTCGCCGATCCTGGTCATTTCCACGGTGCAGGTGGCCAACGCCATCATGAGCGAGGCGGCGCTGTCCTTCCTCGGCCTCGGCATGCCGGTGGACAAGCCCTCGCTGGGGTCGCTGATCAGCATGGGCTTCAGCTACATCTTCTCCGGCTCCTGGTGGATCACCGCCTTCCCCGGCATCTACCTGGTGGTGCTGGTGCTGGTGATCAACCTGCTCGGCGACTGGCTCAGGGACGTGTTCAACCCCAAGGTGTACAAGGGCTGAGCTGTAGCTTCCGGCCAAAACACCCTGGGTGTTTTGGCCGGCCTGTTCATCCGGGGGCAAGGCCGGCGGTACTGCTGTCGATGGCGGTGGTGCCACAGGCGGATGCCATGAGTCGAGATCGGCAGGAACCCGGAGCCAGCAGTGGCAGGGTGCCGGAAGACCAGCCGAAAGGCCTGTTCTTGTGTGAAAAATGTTCGCGCCGGCCTTCTGGCCATTTGCTCACACCCGGGTTCTACTGCATAATGTGCGCCTCAAAATCTGAGGTGCGGTGTGTCGGTACTCTTCACATGCTCCGTCTATTTCTTCAATCAACCATATAAAGTTGCATCATGTCTGACTTATCCATATACAGAAACATCGGTATCTTTGCTCACGTTGACGCGGGCAAAACCACGACCACCGAACGTATCCTCAAGCTGACCGGCAAGATCCATAAACTGGGTGAAGTACATGACGGTGAATCCACCACCGACTTCATGGAGCAGGAAGCCGAGCGCGGCATCACCATCCAGTCCGCGGCCGTCAGCTGCTTCTGGAAAGGCCACCGTTTCAACGTTATCGACACCCCCGGACACGTTGACTTCACCGTTGAAGTGTACCGCTCCCTGAAGGTACTGGACGGCGGTATCGGCGTATTCTGTGGTTCCGGCGGCGTCGAGCCCCAGTCCGAAACCAACTGGCGCTATGCCAACGAATCCGGCGTTGCCCGTATCATCTTCGTCAACAAGCTGGATCGTATCGGTGCCGACTTCCTGCGCGTGGTGCAGCAAACCCGCGACGTACTGGCCGCCAATCCGGTAGTGATGGTGCTGCCCATCGGCATCGAAGACGAGTTCAAGGGTGTGGTCGACCTGCTGACCCGCAAGGCCTACGTCTGGGACGACAGCGGTGACCCCGAGAAATACACTATCGAAGATGTGCCGGCCGACATGGTCGAGCTGGTGGAAGAATACCGTGAAAAACTGATCGAAAGCGCCGTCGAGCAGGACGACGACCTGATGGAAGCCTACATGGAAGGTGAAGAGCCCTCCATCGAGGACATCAAGCGTTGCATCCGCAAGGGTACCCGCACCATGGCCCTGTTCCCGGCCTTCTGTGGTTCCGCGTTCAAGAACAAGGGCATGCAGCTGGTGCTGGACGCCGTGAACGACTACCTGCCGAGCCCGACCGAAGTCGACCCGCAGCCGCTGACCGATGAAGAAGGCAAGGAAACCGGCGAGTTCGCCATCGTCGATGCCGACGCCCCGCTGAAGGCCCTGGCATTCAAGATCATGGACGACCGTTTCGGCGCCCTGACCTTCGTGCGTATCTACTCCGGCCGCATCAAGAAGGGTGACACCATCCTCAACAGCGCCACCGGCAAGACCGAGCGGGTTGGCCGCATGGTGGAAATGCAGGCTAACCAGCGTACCGACCTGGAATCCGCCCAGGCCGGTGACATCATCGCCATCATCGGCATGAAGAACGTGCAGACCGGCCACACCCTGTGTGATGTCAAGCATCCCTGCACCCTGGAAGCCATGGTGTTCCCCGAGCCGGTGATCTCCATCGCCGTTGCGCCGAAGGACAAGAACGGCTCCGAGAAGATGGGTATCGCCATCGGCAAGATGATCGCCGAAGATCCCTCCTTCCGCGTGGAGACCGACGAGGATTCCGGTGAAACCATCCTGAAAGGCATGGGCGAACTGCACCTGGACATCAAGGTCGACATCCTCAAGCGGACCTACGGCGTCGAGCTGATCGTGGGTGAGCCGCAGGTGGCCTACCGTGAAACCATCACCGCCGAAGTGGAAGACAGCTACACCCACAAGAAGCAGTCCGGTGGTTCCGGTCAGTACGGCAAGATCGACTACATCATCCGTCCGGGCGAGCCGAACACCGGTTTCGTGTTCAAGTCCTCCGTGGTCGGCGGTAACGTACCCAAGGAATTCTGGCCCGCGGTCGAGAAAGGTTTCGGCAGCATGATGAGCACCGGTACCATCGCCGGCTTCCCGGTGCTGGACGTTGAGTTCGAGCTGACCGAC
Source organism: Zobellella sp. An-6 (assembly GCF_052487945.1). Lineage (NCBI taxonomy): Bacteria > Pseudomonadati > Pseudomonadota > Gammaproteobacteria > Aeromonadales > Aeromonadaceae > Zobellella > Zobellella sp. An-6. Next base: position 891,918 of record NZ_CP199259.1, read on the forward strand.
GGTGCCTACCACGCCGTTGACTCCTCGGCCATCGCCTTCGAAATCGCCGCCAAGGGCGCCTTCCGTCAGTCCATCGCCAAAGCCAAGCCGCAACTGCTGGAGCCGGTGATGAAGGTGGACGTGTTCAGCCCGGAAGACAACGTGGGTGACGTGATCGGCGACCTGAACCGTCGTCGCGGCATGATCAAGGATCAAAACGCCGGCGTGACCGGTGTGCGCATCAAGGCTGAAGTACCCCTGTCCGAAATGTTCGGCTACATCGGCTCCCTGCGTACCATGACTTCAGGTCGTGGCCAGTTCTCCATGGAGTTCTCGCACTACACCGCTTGCCCGGCCAACGTATCCGAAAAAGTGGTCGCTCAGGTGAAAGAGCGCAAGGCCGCAGAAGCCAAGAAGTAATGCCGGCGTAAGCCTAGGCATTCAACAAAAACCGCTGCCCCGGCAGCGGTTTTTTTATGGTCGGCAGGCGCCGCAACGGGCGTTGTCGGCAAAGGTGAAACCCCCACGGCACGAATAACGCCCGTCATGGCCGGCCAGGCAAAACACGGCTAGGCACAGGACGACAGCGGAACGATCAGGGGCGGTCCGGATGACGAGGCCAGGAATTCCGCTTCAATGCCGTAGACGGAGCGCAGTCTCTGTGGCGTGATCGCGGTGTCAAAGGCGCCCTGCCCGGCGATCTTGCCGGCATCGAGCAAGAGGACGGCATCACTGTGGCGGGCGGCCAGGTTGAGATCGTGGATGGCGATCAGCACCAGGGCGCCGGTCCTCGCGACATAGGCCCGGAGCTGGCGCAGTACATGCATCTGGTGCCTGATGTCGAGCGCGCTGGTGGCTTCATCGAGCAACAGCAGCTCGGGTTCCCGCAGAAGCCGCTGGGCCAGGAGGACCAGCTGCTGCTGACCACCGGACAGGGTCTGCATCCGGTGTCCGGCCAGGTCGGCGATCCCGAAAGCATGCAGGATCCCGGCCGCCGCATTAAGCGAGTCGGCACCAATCTGCCAGCCAAGCCGGTGGTGGAGCCCCAACAGCACGACTTCAAGGACACTCAATTCCGCACGAACCTGATATTGCTGCGGCATAAAACCGATGTCGCGGAGGTCGACGCCCTTGCCTTTCCAGGTGATGGTGCCGCCGTGGGGCACCAGCCCGGCGATGGCATTCAGCAAGGTGGACTTGCCGGCGCCATTCGGTCCGACCAGGCCGAGGATCTGGCCGGCGGCGATGGTGGTGGTGATACCGGAGAGGATCCTGGTTTTCCCCCGCAGTACGGTGACATTGTCGAGACGAAGCTGTTCTTTCATATGGCACCTGACCGGGCACGTTTGGCGATCACGGCGAACAGCATGGGGACGCCGGCGATAGCGGTGATGATGCCGACCGGAATGACGGCGGCGGGCGAGATGAGCTTGCCGAAGACGGAGGCGCCGACCAGAATGACGGCACCGACGATGGCCGCGAGTGGCAAGGCGAACCGGTGATCTTCGCCCACCAGCGCACGGGCGACATGTGGCGCTATCAGCCCCACGAAGCCGATGGTGCCCACGAAGGAAACCGCCGCGGCGGTCAGCAAGGCGACGATGATGAAGCTGTGCTTGCGGATGGTTTCAACCTGCAATCCCAGGCTTCGGGCATTGGCGTCCCCGAGCCTCAGGGTGGTCAGGGCCCAGGTGCTGCGCATGATGAAGGGCAGGCAGAAGGCGAAGATCAGTCCCGATACCGCGACACTGGTCCAGGTTGCCTTGAGCAGGCTGCCGAACAACCAGAACACGATCTGTTGCAGGACTTCCGGCGAGGCCAGAAACTGCAACAACGACTGTGCCGACTGGAAGAAGAACAGGACAGCGATACCGCCGAGTACCAGGATCTCGGGGGTGGCCCCACCCAGGCGCACGATCAGGTACACCAGGCCGCAGGAGAGCAGCGTCATGGCAAAGGCGGCCACCGGCACCAGCAGATAGGTCGGTACCGGGAGCAGCGTGCCGAACATGATGGCGAGGGCTGCGCCAAAACCGGCGGCAGCCGAGAAGCCGAGCGTGAACGGGCTGGCAAGCGGGTTGGACAGGATCGTCTGCATCTGCAGGCCCGCGAGCCCGAGACAGGCGCCGACCAGGACGCCCATCAGGGTCTGGGGCATGCGCAGTTGCCAAAGAATGGTGGCCACGGTGCGATCAGCACCGTCTGGTCCTGCCCATAGTCCCTGCCATATTTCCGCAAGTGCCAGGCCCGATGGACCCGTGGCCAAATCCAGCAGGATAAAGAGCAACAGGCAGGCCGAGGCGGCCAGCAGGGAGAGGTGGCGCCGTATCGAGGTATGGCGATAGGTGACACATATGGTGTCGATATGGGTGAGAGTCAGCGTCATTGGCTGCTCCCTTCGGGCTCGTAGGGCAGCACGAACACGCCATCGGCCTGGATCGGCAACCAGGTTTCGTAATAGCGGCGCAGGTTTTCCGCCGGATCGACATCCCTGAAGGCATCGGGATAGAGTTGTTTGGCAATGTACTGGGCGTAGATGTAATCGGAGAGGGTACGCGAGCCGCCGTGATAGATGGCGTGGACGCCCCCCTTGCCGACGGCGGGAAGGTCATGCCAGCCGGGCCGGGCCAGGTAAGCGCCGATACGTTCGCGGGCGACGGCCGGATCGGCCAGGAAGCCGACGCCGACGGCCTGGGGTTTGTTCAGCCATTCGGAGCCGGCGAGGAAGATAAGATCGGGCTTCTCCGTCAGCACATATTCGGGCCTGAGCGGCCCCCAGTTGCCGATCTGCCCCTTGGCGATGTTGGTACCGCCCAGTCTTTCGATGAGCTCTCCCCACATGCTGTCGCCATAGGAATTGCCGATCTCCGAGGGGCCCTGCTGGGCCAGTTCGACATAGACTTTTTTGTGGGTGGGCCCGGCATTGTCGATGCGGTCCTCGATGTCGGTCATCGCTGCCCGGTAATGCGCCGCCAGCCGTTGGGCGCGATCTTCGGTCCCCATCACCTTGCCCAGCACCTCCGTCGACAGCACATGCTTTTCAACGGTTTGGGCATTGTAATCGAGGGTGACAACGGGGATACCTGCCGCCTCGATTTGCCTGACGCCGTCGCCGAGTGCCTCGTAGGACCAGGCGGCGAGGATGACGAGATCGGGCCTGGCGGCGATGACCTTTTCGACCGAGAAGGTACCGTCTTCGGCGTTGCCGACATCCGGGATCGCCGAGAGTGTCGGCAGGACTTTTTCGTAGGCGGCAAACTGGCGCGGACGCCAGTCCTTCCAGGGCGAGAGCGACAGGGCCACCACCTTGTCGAGCGCGCCGGGACCAACGACCGCCAGATAGTCCTCGTAGTAAAAACCGAGCACGACGCGTTCGGCCGGTTTGGGCAGTACCACTTCGCGTCCCATGACATCGGTGACCCTGATGTCGGCCAGGACCGGGCCCGTCAGCGACAGAAGGGCCGCGGTGACAAAAAATAGTTTCTTTATGCTTACCATGTCGATCTCCGGATATTGTGCATCGGCGATATTGCCGGTATGTGAGCAGGGAGCCCGCCGGTGGCGGTCGCCCCGCGACAGGTGTGTGCGTGCCACAGCGCGGCGGCGCCGGCGACCTGTCTGATGTCGGCTCATGGCATGATCACTGGCGTGGCTGCCCCGGGACGAGTCGGGCCGAGATGTCCGGCGGGCAGGGGGCCCAAACGCAGCGGCTGTCGACGCCTGGGGCGGCGCAGACAGGGTGCGGAGTGATCAGGCCATCGGTGCCGGAGGGGCGCGGGGAGAACCCGGATGGCGGTTTCGGGGCGGGATCAGGTAGCCGGAGGACCAGGTTGGATGTGCCTTGGGCAAGACCCGGGCGGGAAGATGCCATGAGGTAGGCGAGGGGAGTGCCAGCAGTTGTGCGAAGAGGCAGCCTCCGGGGAGGCAGCAAGGGGGTTGCGGATCCTGGTCGTGGTGTTTGCCGGCGGAGGCCTGGCCGGCACCGGCGCAGGAAGGATGCGCCATGGCACCGTGCTGCCCGGCGACGATCGGCATATTCCCGTAGAGGAAGGCACCGGCAACGGCTTGCAGGGCGAGCATGCCGGCCGCGACAAGGGCTACTCTCCATCCACAGTGCCGTCTCACCAAGATCACTCTCCCTTGTATCGCCCGGCAGAACATGCGCCGGCCACGAGCGGTAACCCAGACTACCTAAAAGAGGCATTTGATTTATTGTTTTATATCAATCGGAGGCTCGGCCCAGCGTCCGACGGTTTCCCCTGCGAACGGCCGGGGTTATCTTTATCTTTTGGGGTGCATCGCCAGCGCCCCGGCTTTATCATCGTCGGCCTGTCCTGTTTCTAAAAGACGAGAACCACGCCGTGCTCACCCTGTTGCTTGAACGCATGACTTCCTGCTCCCGCCGGCAGCTGGCCGGCGGGCTGATCCTGGTCGCCATGACGCTGGTGGCCGCCGGGCTGCTGGGGATGCCGGTGGCGCGGACCTGGGCCGGGGCGGGGTACTGGATGGCGGCGGCCCTGCTGTGGCCGGCGCTGGCCCGACGCAATCGCATCCAGGCGCTGCTGTTGCTGGCCATCGGCGGCCTGTGCCTGGCCTGGAGTGCCGGGCTGGGCACGGCCGTGGAGGTGGAGCGCATCGTGACCAGCAACAGCGGCCTGCTGTCGATGCTGGTGGCGGTGAGCTTTCTGGGGCTGGTGAGCCGGCCCGCTACCGAAGGCGACGAGCGGCTGCCCCGGGGGCGGCGGGCGGTGGCTTCCACCCTGGGGGCGGTGCATCTGTTCGGCTCCGTCATCAACCTGTCGTCGGTGTTCATCATCGGTGATCGCCTGGCTCGGCGGGGCACGCTCAGCCGGGAGCAGGCCATAGTGCTGATCCGGGGCTTTACCGCCGCCGCCTTCTGGTCGCCTTTCTTCGCCGCCATGGCGGTGGCGCTGAGCGTGGCGCCCGGGGCGGATCTGGCCCGCCTCTGGCTGGTGAGCATGCCGCTGGCCCTGCTGGCCATGGCGCTCACCTTCTGGCAGCTGTGCCGGCAGGGGGGAGAGCGGGCCTCGGTACGGGAGTTCAGGGGCTATCCGTTGCATGCGGGCAGCCTGGTGCTGCCGGCCCTGCTGGCGTCATGCGTGCTGCTGTTGCACGAATTACGGCCGGCGTTGTCGATTCTGGCGGTGATCACCCTGCTGGCGCCGGCACTCAGCCTGGCGGTGGTGGTGGCCGGCCGGCGCTCGCCGCTGGCGGCGCTGGGGCAACTGGTGAACGGCCGGCTGCCGCAGATGGGCAACGAACTGGCGCTGTTTCTCGCCGCCGGCGTGCTGGGCTACGGCCTGGAAAGCCTGATCGCCGCCTGGGGCGGCACCCTGCCGCTCGCGAGCTTCGGGGCGCTGGAGGCGAGCCTGACCTACCTGGCCACGGTGCTGTTGTCGCTGCTGGGCATTCACCCGATCATCTGCATCGCGCTGGCGGGCTCGGTGCTGGCGCCGCTGTCGCCCGACCATACCCTGCTGGCGCTGGTGTTTCTGTCGTCCTGGGCGGTGGGCACCTCCACCGGGCCCTTGTCCGGCATCAATCTGGCGTTTCAGGGCCGCTACGGGCTGGACTCGTTTCGCATCATGCGCTGGAATCTGGGCTATCTGGGGCTGATGTCGGTGCTGGTGGTACTGGCCATCTGGCTGCTGGCCGCCCTGCTCGGGGTGGACTGAAACTGGCGGACAGGTGGAGCCGCATTGACGGCCGTGATGGCGGCAAGGTGGGATAGGCGCCGCTCCGGTCGTCTACCCCACTCCAAGGATTACCATCCAAGTGAACGCATGCACATGAAATAGGTGTTATGGCTCCGCTTGCCGGAGTGGGCATTGCTCAGGGCCGTGGGCTGAGGGGCCTGAATCATGGCCGCCTGATTGCAGCGCTGGCTATCGGCCAGGAGCCGCTGCTCGTTGGTCTCTATTAAAGCCTGCCGGGGTGTGCAGCCGGTTATCAACAGCACGGCCAGGCCGATGGCAAGGTAGCGTTCCATGGCACAGTTCCTTCTGGTTACCATTTCTTTCAGTGTAGCCAGTTTGAGGTGGCCGCGCCGGAGACTTTGGGAGTGCCGGGGCGGCGTGGGCAACGGGATGGAAAAGCACTCGCTATGGGGCTGGCGGTGTATGAACCAAGGAGGCGGCCCGCATGGTCGGGACCTGGCCCTCGTCGAGAGGGACTGAGCCCATGAGGACCAGGACGGTGCAAGGTATCGCATGGGGTATTGCATCAAGCAAAAAAGGCGTTCACCGCTCAGGTAAAACGCCTCTAGTATCAATAGCTTGTTATTAAGCTATCAGTTCATGCCGTATTACCACAGAACAGGATTCGCGGCCTTTCACTGTGTTTCATGTGGTGTCTGTTAAGTGGTTGATACTTAATGTGTTAGTGTGTTTTTTTGATTCTTTTTGTTTCTCTGTGTTTCCATAAATTCCCCCTTGATACTAAGATATGTGCGCTACACGGTGCGCTACACAAGTCGGGGGCGGCATGGCGAAAAACAAGCTTAATGACAACAAGATAAAGCGGTTGCTCAGGTCTCCGCCCGATAAGGATCAGTGGGTTTCTGACGGAGAGGGGCTGAGCGGCAAGCTCACCAAGCGCGGCACCCTGGCCTGGTACTTCCGTTATCGGCTGGGAGGCAGGGGCACCAAGGAAGATAAACTTCCCCTTGGGAGTTATCCCGGGCTGTCCCTGGCTGCCGCCCGCAAGCTGCGCGACCAGTGCCGGGAGTGGCTGGCCAACAACGAGGATCCCCGCTTCAAGCTCAATGCTACCGCCCAGGAAGCGTTGAAGCCGGTCACGGTACGGGATGCCCTGGAATACTGGCTGGACAACTACGCCGCCCACAACCGCGCTAACCACGACAAGCACCGGCGCCAGCTCGAGGTCCACATCTTCCCCCAGATCGGCAAGCTGCCGCTCAACCTGGCCGACCGCCGCCAGTGGCTCACCGCCTTGGAGCGGATCAGCCATAACGGTTCCCCGGTGGCCGCCGGCTATGTGCTGCAAATGTGCAAGCAGGCGCTGCGCTACTGCGACCGCCGCGGCTACGCCACCAGCACCGCTCTGGAAGGGCTGACGATACCGGACGTGGGCAAGAAGCAGGGCAAGCGGGACCGGGTGCTCACCGATGCCGAGCTGGGCGGCCTGTGGCGCTGGCTCGATAACAACGGCGTCCAGCCCTATTACCGGGATTTGCTCAGGCTGATCACCGCGTTCTGTGCCCGCACCCAGGAGATCAGGCTTTCAACCTGGGCTGAATGGGATCTGGAGGCCCGGCTGTGGACGGTACCCGAGGCGAACAGCAAGACCGGCACCCGCATTATCCGACCCATACCCGAACGGGTGATCCCCTGGCTGGAAGAAATGCGCCGCTCCAATGATGGCCCCTACCTGCTGGGCCAGCTCAAGAAGCCCGAGGCCGTGAGCCAGCAGGGCCGTACCTTTTACAAGCGGCTGAAGCACCGGGAGCCCTGGACGTTGCACAACTTGCGGCACACCTTCATCACCAAAAACGCCGACCTGGGCGCCCCGCCCCATGTGGTGGAGCTGCTGGCCGGCCATGAACTGGGCGGCGTGTTCGCCGTGTACAACCGCAGCCAGTACCTGCCGGAAAAGCTGGAGGTGCTGAACCGCTGGCTTGACCGCCTGGAGCTGCTGGCCGAGGCGCCGGACAACGTGATCCCGGCTTCATTCAACCGCACCGCATAACCGAGTTTGCCGGGAATAGGGGGACGCCCCGAAAAGCTGGTGAACCCTGCCAGCCTGTCCCGGCACCTTTTTCAGGGCCGCAGAGGTAGCGATAACATGTCAAAGCTGTTCCAGCTCAAGAAATGGCTGACCGTACCAGAGGCCGCCGACAGGCTTAGTAGCTCTTTTGGTGAGAAGGTGACTGAGGCGGATGTGCTCAGACTGGCATTGGATGGCCATCTTATCTTATCCGTATCTTTTCCAAACAAAGCGGTGTCTAAAAAGAGAGCGGAGGTCGACGAGGATTACTCTAATCTGGTTGCCAGGCTTCTCATGGGAGAGCTGAGGAAAGAGGCTGCTAGCTTATGTGATCCTCTTATGCTTGATATCTTGGTTGAGCATTTTAAGATGAGTGCTCATGTCGCAGATTTTATTATTAAAAATAATTTCACGGATCTTATCTCACACTATAAATATACCGCGGTTGTGAGTTTGGGCGAGGGTGGCGAGGTTTTTGATCTTCCTCTGATCGGAGCTGAACGGCTTGATGTTGAGCACCGCTATCAGATGCTGACAGGTGGCCCCGAGATTACCTTGCACTGTTTGGAGGGGGTCTTTGTTATAGATGCTGGGGGTGATTACTACCAGTTGCAAGATCGGTTCAGTGATCTTCCCAGTGACAAGCTCCCCAGTTTTGAGCGGCCAAAGCCTTTTAGCGAAAGGGATTACTACCCTGCCGCGACATTGCCGGAAGATGCCTTGTGGGTGGTGCGCACTGAGGCCCTGCTGGATCTTGAAAGGCGCATTCTGCAAGGGGAAGAAACGGACTCTCCAGCAGGTAAAAGCCAGACCAAGCCGCTTATCAATGAAGACCGTTGGTTTGATGTGCTGGGCGTGATGGCCATCCTGCTCTACGAGAACACCGATGATCCCCGGATGAGGAAGGGCGAGAACAACATCAACATGGCGGGCATCAAAGGGGCCGTCATCGACAAGGCCCAGAAGCTGGGATTGAGCGGCGAGCGCCTGGAGAGCCTGAACAAGGACATTTCCGCCGCCCTCAAAATCCTGCAGTACCCGCCACCGAAGAACTGAATTCTTGTCAGCCAAGAATATTCTTGGCACCTGACAAGAATCCCCCACCGACAAAGCACAGAATCCCCCCTGTAACAACAAGCAACCCACAGGGGGATTTATGAACACCGAGAATCAGGATCGCCTACTGAATGCCAAGCAAGTGCAAACCCTGGTATCCGCCAGCCGGGTATCAATCTGGCGCTGGGAGAAAGCCGGCAAGTTTCCAAAAAGCGTAAAGCTGGGCGGCGTGACCCGCTGGCGCGAGTCGGATATTCAAAAATGGATTTCCGGCCTGAAGGCCGCATAAGGGGGGCGCCGCATGACCGACAGCAAAAAGGGCCTGAACTCCGCACAAGTCCAAGCCCTTCAACACAGCAGCATAACGCTCGGTAATGGTAGCACCGGCACCGAACGGGAGCCAGTGAGCAGCCCGGCAACAATTCGGGAGCGGGTTGCCTTGTTCCTGGCCGAGTCTCCGGAGGGCGTTACCGTGCTCAGTATGCTGAACCATAGCGGGGCCACGTCCAGCAGGAATATACCGTCGCTGCTTGAGCGTGAACTGGGGATTAAACTGGATGCGGGCCAGGATGCCAACGGCACCAACGAAGGGCGACATAACCGCTGGCGGATTCAGACCCGGGCCGATTGCCTCAAGGTGCTGGCGGATGTAAACCGCCAGCGGCGAAAGCGCAATGCGCCGCCCTTGTCGCCGGAACGAATGACCCGCATCGCCGGCCGGTACCCTGATTTATCCACCATCACTGCAGCTAGCACTGCGGCCACCGCCAGCGCCTGACCCGGAGCTTTCCCCATGATTCGCTATTCCCACGAGGGGGCATTGTGTCCCCCGGTTTCCCTGTGTATCATCGCCAGTGCTGGCTTAAGCAACCAGCAAGGCAGGCGGATTAAGCACCCGCAGGCTGTGACTCACATAGGACAATCTGAACCCCATTCCCCCACGGCGGCCAATCATGGCGGCCGTGACTTCCCTGTTTCGGGGGCATGGGTCGGGAGCCAAAGAAAACGCCCCCGCTGTGCTTTCCTATGTGAGCACTGCTTTGCGGCTACCCGATCCGCCTATGTCGCATTGCACATAGGAACCATCATCATGATCTACACCTTTCTGATCGTTGCCCAAGGCCGCAAGCTGGCCGAGCTTTCCCGCATTCGCACCATTTCCGCCTATGGCCGCACCGAAGCGGAGGCCCGCGCTCACCTGGCCGGCCTGCCGCTGGTGTTTGCCGGTCGCCGCCCTGCCGGGCTGGAGGTGGCAGCATGAGCCGTTTGATCACCATCCCGAAAAACACCCCTGTCGAGGTCGCCAAGGGCGAGATTTCGCGCAACAACGAGCGCCTGGCCAGCCTGGGCCATGGTGTGAAGGCGATCGGAGAACTGCTGTTTACTGTCGCCGATGCGGGCGAACTTGGAAAAGAGACCGCCGCCCGTGTCGGCTACCTGCTGGACGAGCTTGGGGGAGTGATCAGCGACACGCTGAACATGAACACGATGCTGTCTATCCATATCGAAGCCGCAGAGCAGGAGGGCCGGAAATGAAGCCCTTCACCGAGTTTTGCCAACACCACCAACTCAATCCCACCACCCAGGACGGCCAGGAGCAATACGCCGAATACCAGCGCCAGCTTGAGCTGTTCCGCGCTGCCGCCGAGGGCTCCCGCCGACCGCTCGAGTTTATCATCTGCTGTACCACGATAGAGGGTGACTTTCATGGCTACGGGCCTTTCCTGGCCTACGGCAAAAGCCAAGACGAGATCGTCACTGAGGCCAGCGCCGCCTTGGCCGGCTCCGCTTACGTCGACAAGGCCGTTCACTTTACCACCCGCCTTGATGATGACGGCGAGGTGATCCCGCCGCTCGAGGGTGACCGAGTGCCGAAGGTCTGGCTTGGTGCCCAGAGCTTGCGCGGCGCCTGGCAGGAAGGGGGCGGCGAATGAGCGAGCACCCGCATTACGCCCAAGGGGCTTTCATCATCGAGCTGACGGTGTTCAACCGCTGGCCGTTCCGGCTGGGCCCCTTCCATACCGGCGCCAGCGAAGGCGAGCTTGTGGCAGAGCTGGCGGCCCTGCTCGATGGGCTGCCCTGCCGGCTGGATGGCCTGGACTACTACGACCACACCGAAGTGCCGCAGGCTGAGTACCTGGTGCCTTGGCGGGGCCGGGATACCCTGCTGGCGCACGGGCTGAGGGCCAAGCCATGGGGCGAGCCCTTTGTGCCTGCCGATCTGCCGCTGCTGCGCGGCCTGCTGGCTCATCGTTACCATGAACATTACCGGGGTGTTCTCCCTGGCGAACGGGTCGGGCTACCCATGGACCCCGACGCCTTGCGGCAGGCCATGCGGGATCATATTGAAGGGACCATGGTGGCGGCCCTGGGCCGGGAGCAGGGCGAACAGCAGGCCCTTGCCCTGTACCTGGGTATGATGGGGGCGAGCGGCCTTTCTCCAGTAGCGTTGGAAGTGCTGGATGCGCTGCTGACGGAGCTGGCCGAGACCGCGCAGGGTCATCTACCCGCTATCGAGTCGGGCCGGCCCCGAGCCGTTTTGCACTGAGGGGGTCGGATGAACGCACAGCGTAAAGCCAGGCTGAACCAGTATGCCCTGGACTTTGGTCCCCGGGAGCATGTCCGGCTGATCCACGGTGCTCCTGGCGCCAAGGCGAGCCATATCGCCATTGCCGTGAACGGCGAGTGTTGGCGGGAGTTCAGCCATCCGCCGGTGCTGGCGCCTGATGAAGCTGAGCGGCTGGCCGCCATCGGCGCCGCGGATGTGTACCTGGGCCAGAACGGGATCGCCCCCTTCCGCCGGCGCAGCGTGGCCAACATCACCCACCTGAACGCCTGCTTTGTGGATCTGGACACCTACCAGATTCCGGCCCTGGTCGGGCTGAGCTACCGGGAGCGGTTACAGGCCGTGCTGGAGAATGCGGGGGATTTACCCTTGCCGACCCTGGCCGCCGACAGTGGCCGGGGCATCTACCTGATATGGGCGCTTAAGGCGCCCTTTTTCATCGGTACCGACAAGGGCAAAGGCAGCGCCCAGGCCGAGCTGAGAACCAAGATCCTTGGCCGCTGGCAACGGGTGGAGGATCTGCTTATCCGGCGGCTGGCGGACTTTGGCGCCGATCCCAAGGCACGGGACGCCGCCCGGGTGCTGCGACTGGCCGGCAGTGTGAACCAGCGCAACGGCCACCAGGTGAGTTATGCGCAGATGGCGCAGCCTGTAGACTTCGCCGAGCTGGAGCGGCCCTTGCTCCGGTGGTACGAACGCACTTACCCGGCCCCGGTGAAGCGGGCCCCGGGCGAGCGCCGGCAGCGAGAGGGAGACCGGCAGAGCGTGAGGCAGTTGCTCAATGCCCGCACCCTGGCCGCCGCCCGAATGGAGGATCTGAAAACCCTGGCGGCCCTGCGGGAAGGGCTGAGTGATCACCGGGCCCGGGCCCTGTTTGCCTTTGCCCAGGCCGCCGCCGACTTCTGCCACGACGAGCGGACGCTACTCAGGGAGTGCCAGCAGTACGCCGCCGAATGCTTCAACGACCCGCACGGCAAGTATGCTCTCGAGCGGCTGCCGGTGCGGCTGGGCGCCCTGCTGGCGCGGTTTCGGGAGAGCGTGGGGCACCCGGCCAGCAGCAGGCAGAACCAGCGTTACCGGCTGACCAATGCCCGCATTATCGACGACCTGGCCATTACCGAGCAGGAGCAGGCCCACATGCTGACCCTGATCGGCAAGCCGGAGAAACTTTTACGGCACGCCAAACGAATGGAGAAGCGCAGAAGAAGCCAGGGTATCAGGGCTGCCGCCCAGTATCAGCAGGAGCGCCAGCGCACCCAGGTGGAACGCCGGCAGCGAGCGCGGGAGCTGGCCGCCCAGGGCTTGAGCCGGCAGCAAGTGGCCGAGCGGCTGGGGGTCAGTAAGCGAACCATTCAGATGATACTGAACGCGCAACCCTGAGGAAGGACATGATGTGTTCCTTTACATGATGGTTGTTGCCCAAGGGGGGTGAAATGATGTGTGCTCTTATATGTTTATATACCAGCCCTTTGTCATTAAGGGGATTCCCAAGGGGTGACAGCAAAATTGGTCGCCGGCGGCGAAATTTGGGCGAAAGGCCAGCAATGACCGCGGCGCCTCACTACCGGCACCGCGTGCCGGGCGGCTTGGCCGGCAACGCCGACCAGCGCAGCCGGGAGCCACAGGCAAGAAAAAGCCCTGACGCTGGGCAGGCTTCAGGGCTTTGGCCGTGTGGACTGGGTTCACGGGCTGAGTCGCAGCATAACAGCCATGGCCGCCCGGGTGAATCCCATGTCGGCGCCTGTTGTTACCATGTAGGTTATAAACTACAATTCACGCCATGAAGGTGATCGAATCAAGCAAGTTCCGGCAGTGGCTGAAGAAGCTGAAGGACGATACCGGCAGGGCCCGGGTGGTGTCCCGGATCAACCGGCTGGCTGCCGGCCTGGCCGGCGACGTGGCCCCGGTGGGGCAGGGCGTCAGCGAACTGCGCATTCACTACGGGCCGGGCTACCGGGTTTACTACTACCAGCAGGGTGAGGTGCTGGTGTTGCTGCTGTGCGGTGGCGACAAGGGCAGTCAGCGCCGGGATATTGATACCGCTCACCAGTTGTTGAAGGAATGGAGGGAACAGCACCATGGCTGAAGCATTCACCGAGTTCGACCCCGCCGAGTACCTGAGCAGCCCGGAGGCCATCGCCGAGTTTATCGCCGATGCGCTGGAGACCGGGGACGCCGCCTATATCTCCAAGGCGATCGGCATTGCCGCCCGCGCCAGGGGCATGAGCGAGCTGGCCAGGGAAACCGGCCTGTCCCGCGAGCAGCTTTACCGGAGCTTCAGTGAGCGGGGCAATCCGACCCTGAGGACCATCATGGCGGTGACCAAGGCGCTGGGTGTGGACATTACCGCCCGGGCTCATGTTGAGCAGCATTGACCACGCCATGAAGCCCAAACGGCAATTGCCCGCCGGCGAGAAAATCCCCAGGCTGTTGACCCTTGATGAGATCGAGGCTCTGCGGCAGGACAAGCGACGCCGGCACAAGGCGAACGTGGAAATGCTGAAGACCATGGACTTGTCCCGGTTGATGCCTGATAACGAAAAGCCGGCTGGCTGAGAGATGGGTTCTTCATTATGTGAAGGAAAACCCCGGCAATCACCAGTCCAGAGGGCTGCAATTGCCCAAGGAGGGTGACCGTCGAGGTCTTGAGCAAAGAATACTAAGCGATATCGGTGCCGGCAACACGATGTAATGCCTTGGGGAACAAGCAAAAGCCCCCGGAGTGCTACACGTCACCAGGCTACAATTGCCTCCGGAGGTAGCAGAACAGGGGCTTCCGAGGGAATTGTAGTTCCTTGATAGGGGATGGACAACGCCAATCAACCTCACCCCCTCAAACTGGAGTACCCCCCTAAAACGGGGGTAAAAAACACCCCCAAGTCGGGGGTTATTTGCCAAAACGGCCCCAAACCGGGGTCGCTTACCGGTTCTGTGTGGATGTACAGTACTTGCTGCTGCTCCCTTGGCTGGCCCCATCTGCCGGCCCTTCCCGCCGAGCCGTCGAACGCCGCCCCTTTATTACTCAGCCAACGGCTGGGTTAAAACTCCAGCAGTCTTCCCGCCGAGCCGTCGAACGCCGCCCCTTTATTACGAAACTTTCGTAATATCCGGCACCAGCTTCACCGCTGAAATCCCAGCGATGGCCACCCCCTGATTTGTCAGGCATGCCGCCGAATTGAAACCGCTGGATTCAAATGATGATATAATCACCACATTGAAACCATCAGATTCAAACCCACATGGCCAGACCCAGCACCACCACACCAGAGCAGCGCCAGCAAATCATCGAGCTGAAGCGCCGCCATTCCTTCACCGAGGTCGCCGAGCTGCTTGGCCTGCCCATTGGCACCGTGAAGACCATAGCCAGGCGCTCGGGCGCATTCAGCGACAACCCCAGGCATCGAGAGCTGTTTACCTTGCCGCCCCTGCAAGGCACCACAGCCACCAGCGTGGCCGCCGTGGCGCTGCCGGAGCAGCGAGCCGTGACCGGGGATAAGGAGCTGGACGCCGTGCTATGGCTGCGCGAGACCATCCAGAGCGGCAACCCGGCGCTGATTGACAAGGCGCTGTCCGCTGCCGAGCGCATCAAGACCCCGCCCAGGGAGCTGGAAAGCCGCTATGCCCAATACCTGCTCACCAGCACCGGCAACACCATGGCCGCCGCTTTCGGCTCCATCGGCTTTGCTGACCTGCGAGAGCTGGCCGAGCGCACCAGAGCGAAGGCCATCAACCAAGCCGAGGCCGCCGCCCGCTTTGGTGATGACCCGGACATGATGACCGAGGCCGACCGCTTCTGTATGCGCGTGATGAAAGGCGCAAGGGATGGCCAGCATGGCGGCATTGATGACGAAGACGCCGCCGCCCGGTTCCGCCAACACCCGGAGCTGATGCCGCACACCCTGGAAGACTGTCTTCACGAGCTGGCCTTCTGGCATGACCTGTACCGGCTGCGCCATGCGGCGACTGACTGGGAGGGACCGGAAGAAGCGCATGCCCGCGAGCACTTCACCGTGTCGTTACTGGCCGAAATCCGCCCCCGCCACAAGGCCGAAGCCAAGGCGGTACTGCGGTATCTGCTCGAGCGTGACCGCAAGGACAGCCAGCACTTTGATGTCACCCTCGAGAACCTGCTAAGCCTGTGATCGTGGGCCATGGCCACACAAGCCCGAGTCTTTACAGATCCTGTAAAGCCTTCACAAGCACGGTAAAGCTTTGCTCCCCAGGACGGGGGAGCACTCCCCGAAACGGGTAAACCTTGTGGAGCGCAAACCGCCGCCCAGGCTCCCCAAGGCTGCCGCTCGAGTACCAAATTGGAACACGGGAAGGTGTACCAAAGCGGCACACAACCGGGCCGGGACCACTGCCGGGTTTTCGGCTGTGACACTGTCACCAAATCGGTGACACCCGGCAGCAACCCCGCTGTGTACCTGTTTCGGGTACTGTTTTTGTACCTATTTCGGGTACATCGGAGCGATCGCACATAGAAGGCTGACGCAGCAGGGAGGGCGAAATGCCCACCCTACCGAACGCCCCCTACTTGGGGAGTGGGCGGGGTATCGTTCCTGGAAACGAGCCCCCAGCACGCCAGCCAGAGCAGGGGGGATGGGACTATCCCGATATTCCCCGCGCGTAGGGGTGCCCCGGATCAGGGCCCCCTGGCCGGGCGACACATTGCCCGACACTTTACCCGACACATTCAACGCCAGCGCCGGCAAGGCCCAGGGTGGTAACACAACACATTACCCGACAGTTTACCCGACAGTTTACCCGACACTTCCAAGCCCAGGGCAGGCCGGGCTGGGGCCGTGATCGGTGACAGTTCACCCGACAGTTCGGGCGACAGTTCACAGGGAAGAAGGCGGAATATCTGTACCAGGCACTGCGCAAGCATAAGGTCAGACCAGTTTGGCGACATTGCGCAATCTGCTCCGACCAGTTAGATCGGCGAACACAGACGGCGGCGGATGGAGTGGGTGAAAGCCTTGCCAGCAAAGGGTTTGCTCCGCCTGCGCACTGCGCATCCAACTGCGCAGTTGCGCACAGTCAATGCGCAGCCAGTGCGCAACGCCAGCGGCCGGCAGCCAACACCCGTATTGCTTCGCCCCTCTCCCGGCGTTAGCCTGTCTCCATCATGGGATATTTGTCTATCACATGACCAACCAGCCCTGGCCTCACCGCCGGGGCTTTTTCGTTTCTGGCTGCAGGAGAAGAGATCGTGAGCAAGCAAGAAGACAGCGATGAGATTGCCTTGGCAGTCAACGAACTGATAACCGGCGGCCCTTTCGCCGTCAGCACCGGCAGCGGTATGACACGGGCCGAGTTCGATGACTACTTCAAGCGGCGGTTTCCCGAGCAATGGGCCGAGGGCCAACCGGCGCACACTCATATCAAAGACTATTCCACCCACATTCACTGAGAGGGTATCAACATGGCGGAAGGACTGGGTTCACTGGCCAACGGGTTCATTTCTGGTTTCCAGATGATGGACGGCTACCAACGGGGCAAGAAGGAAGATGCGCGGGCCGACAAGCTGATGGGGTTGCGCGAGCTGGAAAGCCAGCGCGACCACGACTACAAGCAATGGGACATGAAGCACACGGAAGGCAGGGCAAAGCGAAAGGATTTTGAGAGCGATAGAACCCATGATCAGGGGCTGAGGCAATTTGCCGCCGATCAGGATTACCGCAAGCGCACGCTTTCTTTGCAACAGCAGCAGGAGGCTCGCTTGGCCAGGGCGCAGCAGTTTGAGGTTGAGCAGGTGGAACGGCAGCGGTTTCAGGAAGAGCACACGCCACTGTTCTCGGTGATTTATGAGAAAGCCGCCGCCGGCCAGCCGCTGACGGATGATGAAATGCGAATTGCCACCGACCCCCGCGCTGGCAAGTTCAACATCGGCCTGTACAACAGCGAGGCACTGCAGGCCGGGCAAACCGCACTGCGCGAGCTGAATGGCATTATCAAGCAAGGGGCAGCCGGTGAACTGGGTGCCATGAAGCCCCAGGCGTTACACCAGCGCATCAACAGCCCCGAGATCACCAGTGCCATGAAGGTGATCACCAGAGGGGACGCCAGCAAGGTGGAGGGCAAGATCGACCCGACCACCGGCAAGCTGATCACCAGCGCAGAGTTCAGCGATTTCATGCCACTGCCGCCGGGGGAGGACGGCGTGCCGCGCTTCGCCATCAACCTGGCGGTCACCTATGACGACGGCACTACCGAACGCAAGCCGGTCACCGAAGGCCGCAGCCCTGACCAGAAGGACCCCATCAAGCACTTCACCATTCCCACGCTGGGCAATTACCTGGGGCAGCATACCTACCTTAGCCAGGCGGTAGTGAATAGCGGTATTCAGGAGAAACTGGGCTTCACCGAAGGGCCGGACCACAAAGGCTACAAAGGCGCCGCCAAGGATTATCTGCTGGAGACGGAGAAAGCGGCCACCAAAATGCTCGGGTCCAGCTCCTACCAGAACATGTCACCAGAGCAACAGGAGGCCGCGCTGAAGCAGGTAACCGACCGGCGCGACGAAGGGCTGAGCAGAATTCAGACGCTCTATGGCATGGGCAGCAAAGGCGGCGATCGGGGCGATCAACTGACAGCATGGGCAAACAATAACCCTGATCAGCGTGGCTGGCTGCCTATCCTTGCCGGCCCCAAGGGGTCGGCGGAGGACAAGGCCGCACTGCAAAGCGGCGATCCAGCGCAGGTGGAGAAGCGGATTGCCTTTTATATGAAAAAGGCGGAAGAGGATCAGGCCAATAAGATAGTGGCCAGCATCAAGGAGAAGGCCGGGCAGCGGGGGCAAGGATGGACCGGGGCAACCCCATCTTTGGGCTCGGCGCCTGACCTGAGGGAGGCCATGGAAATTCCTCCTGGTGATGTACGGACCACAGAAAAGGAGTTTATCAACGCAGTAGCCCGTCCGTATCTCAACAACGCCACCCCCGGCAACCAGCCGGCGGATCAAGGGCGGTTAGCGGACGCTTGGCGTAACGCTTACCCCTCGATCAACCGCTGACGAAGTAGGCGGCCAGCGCGGCCGCCCACTACTGCCTGGCGGTCACGGTTGATATCGGCATGGCTGAATATAAATAGTGTCACCCGGGGAGGTGCTGAGCTTGGAAGGTAATTTGTTATGTAGGCGGCACAGATCCTTTTTGGTGCTGATGCCCGCAACAACAAAGCTATCTTGTACCCATTCGCCATCCTTGAGGTATCGAATGGATATTTTTCTTCCGGACGCAACTCGACGAGGTATCTCCACGTCATAATATTTACCGGAAGAGAAAATTAGGTAATTGGTTACAACTTCCATCCTTCCATGCCCCGGTGTAGACGCTGAGCTCGCCCATTCATCTGCGTTGCCTATACTCGAGTAGGCCCCCGCCAATCCCACCGCCAAAAGTCCATACATCAATATTTTCATTGTCATATCCCATCATCTCAACAGACCAACTCAGTCCCTGTGCTTGCCATCTGAGTTTATCGCCAGAGCGGCAGAGAACAAGCAAGAACCGGAGTTAAAGAAGGCCAGGTCTACCTATCTGCAACGGTGTGGCGGCGCCACCATGGTCAAGAGTAGAGATGCTGGCCAGCGAGCGCCAGCGCCGAATAGGGCGCCGATTTGAGAAGCAGGTAGGGCAAGGGCTCAAGCAGGGGGCGGACACTTTGGGCGCCGATTTGTGGGCCCGCTGGCGCTGGTGATCAGAGGGCGATAAAGGGGGGCTGAAAGCGGGATGGGGCGTGGCAGGCTATACACTGCAGATAGGACACTTTGTGTCGTGCGCTACATGGTGCGCTACATTAGCAGAAAAGGCGCTCACCGTTTAGGTAAAGCGCCTTTCCTATCAATAACTTGTAGTCAAGCTATCAGTTCATGCCGTACTTTTTCAGCTTCTTGCGCAGGGTGCCGCGGTTGATGCCCATCATGTTGGCGGCGCGGGTCTGGTTGCCGCGGGTGTATTGCATGATCACGTCCAGCATGGGCGCTTCGACTTCGGCGAGGACCAACTCATACAGCTCGGTTACTTCCTGGCCGTTGAGTTGGGCCAGGTAATTGCGCAGGGCCTGTTCCACCGAGTTGCGCAGCGGGCGCTGGGTGGGCTGCTCGGAGGTCGGAGATTTAGTAGTAGTAACCAGTGCATCGGAAGTCGTAGTTTGTTCGAACATATCGGGTCTGCTCTTCTTTTGTTCGTTTAAGCTATATTCGCGAAATATCGCTCCAGAGCGTCGAGCTGCTGCCCGGCGGCCTCGAGAGCGTTGAAATCACTGCGAAAGTCACGGCCCGCGTCACTTTCCTGCAGGTACCACCCCACATGTTTCCGGGCGATCCGTACGCCCATCGCCTCACCGTAAAACTCGTGCAGTGCGGCAACATGTTCCCGGATCATGGCCCGCTCCTGGTCCTTGGGGAGCGGTGCGGGAGTGGTGCCCTGCTCAAGATAGTGGCGGATTTCTCTGAAAATCCATGGCCGCCCCTGGGCAGCCCGGCCAATCATGATGGCATCGGCGCCGGTGTAATCCAGTACAAAACGCGCCTTTTCCGGGCTGTCGATATCCCCGTTGGCGACAACGGGAATAGAGACGGCTTGTTTTATTGCCCTGATGGTGTCGTATTCCGCTTCCCCCTTGTACATGCAGGCGCGGGTGCGGCCATGCACGGCCAGGGCCTGGATGCCACAGTCTTCGGCGATGCGGGCAATCTGCACGCCGTTGCGGTGCTCCGGATCCCAGCCGGTACGTATCTTCAGGGTTACCGGAACCGCCACTGCCTCGACCACGGCGCTGACGATAGACTCGACCAAATCCGGGTACTGCAGCAGGGCGGAACCTGCCATCTTCTTGTTCACCTTCTTTGCCGGGCAGCCCATGTTGATGTCGATGATCTGCGCGCCCCGGTCCACATTGAACCGGGCCGCATCGGCCATCAACGCCGGGTCTGCGCCGGCAATCTGGACGGACCGGACACCCGTTTCCCCTTCATGATCCATACGCCGGCGAGACTTGTCGGAGTCCCGCAGCAGGGGATTGGACGACATCATTTCCGACACGGCCATGCCGGCGCCCATGCGCAGGCACAGGGTACGGAAGGGTCTGTCGGTCACTCCGGCCATCGGCGCCACCAGCAGCGGCGCGGACAATTTGTAAGGACCAATTTCCATGGGAACGGGGTTGTCTCGGCTCAGGGTCGCGTATCTTACGCATTTTTTGGGAAGCTGAAAAGGTCACAAATTAACCGGCGCGGATTTTTTTATAAGTCAAGATGCCCGGGCGTCTTTTGTGCGAAAAACCGGCGGATTCCAATCATCTGGATAGACCTCCCACCAGATGGGGCGAAATGAGCTAAAATGCCCATGCGCGCAGCTAGACGGCTGTTATTACAATGTTTTTTCGAACCGGGGGACTGTTGCTGGCCGTGGCGACCGCGCAAGCTCCATATGCAACCCCATTGCCTTTTGAGGCAGCCTGGCAGCAGCTGCTGGCCCGGCGACGGGAGCGGGTCACTCTGTTGGTGCTGCTGAGCTCCCTGCCGCTGGTGTTCGTGGCCGGTTTTATCTGGCCGGTGGAGGCCTTGTCGTCCTGGCTCGATACGCTGGCCCGGCTGGTGCCCAGCACCCAGGGCATCAAGGGCATGCTACGACTGAAGCCGTATCTACCCCCCGGCCAGCCCTGTGCCGGCCCCTTGGACGGTTGCCGCTTCTGGCTGGGCCCATGTCAATGAGGCCGTACGGCTCAGCGTTTGTGGCCGCTGAGCCGGGCCCATTCTTCCCGGAACACCGGCGCCTCCATGGCGAACCACTGTTCGTACACCCGGTTCAGGCCCTCGGCCTGGGTCTCCAGTATACCGGAGAGGGCCAGCCGGCCGCCGGGCCTGACCAGCGAGCTGATCAGCGGCGACAGCTCCTTGAGCGGCCCCGCCAGGATGTTGGCCACCACCAGATCGGCCTGCAGCCCCTCGGGTTGATCCTGGGGCAGATAGACGCTCAGCCGCTCGGCCACGCCGTTGCGCTCGGCGTTGTCCCGGCTGGCCTGCAGCGCCTGGGGGTCGATGTCGATGCCGATCACCTCTTTGGCGCCCAGCTTGAGCGCCGCCAGCGCCAGTATCCCCGAGCCGCAGCCGAAGTCGATCACCGTCTTGCCGGCCAGCTCCTGGCCGTCCAGCCACTCCAGGCAGAGGGCGGTGGTGGGATGGGTGCCGGTGCCGAAGGCCAGCCCCGGATCCAGCATGACGTTGACCGCATCCGGATCCGGCACCTCGCGCCAGCTCGGGCAGATCCACAGCCGCTGGCCGAAACGCATGGGGTGGAAGCTGTCCATCCACTCGCGTACCCAGTCCTTGTCTTCAAGCTGTTCGACCTTGTACACCAGATCCTTGCGATAGAACTTGCGCATAAAGTCGATCACCGGGGCCGGGTCGGTCTCGGCATCGAACAGGCCGATCACCACGGTATCGTCCCACAGCAGGGTTTCGCCGGGCAGGGGCTCGAACACCGGCTTGTCTTCGGCGTCCATGTAGGTGACGGCCTGGGCGCCGCGCCCCATCAGCATGTTGCTGACCTTGTCGGCGGTCTTTTCGGTGGCGTTGATGCGAATTTGTATCCAGGGCATGGCGTGGCTTCATGATGCTGTAAAGGGGCGATTCTACCATCGGTGTGGCCTGCTGTCCTGTCGGCAGGCAGACCTTACCTTGAGAATCGGGCCGTCCGAATCCGCCCCGGCCGTATCGTCGGCCGGGGTGCTTTTTTCACTGGCGGCCGAACAGCTCGCGCACCCTGTGCGGCGGCGGCGGGCTCAGCAATGAACCCAGTACATAGGCCAGGCCGGAGAGGGTCAGGCTCGGCACTATGGCGTGCAGCCCCAGGGGCTTGATGCCGAAATGCAGCAGCAGGCCGTAGCTCAGGGCACCGGTGACCATGGAAGCCAGGGCCCCGGTGGCGTTGCCGCGCCACCAGTAGAGTCCCAGCACCAGCGGCCAGAAGAAGATGGCCTGCAGCGCCCCGAAGGCCATCAGGTTGAGCCAGATGATCATGTCCGGCGGGCTCAGGGCCGCCCACAGCACGACCAGGCCCAGCCCCAGGGTCACCAGCCGGCTGGCGCGTTTGATGGCGGTGGGCGAAGGCGGGGTACGACACAGGTAGTTGAGGTAGAGATCCTTCACCAGGGTGGCCGACGCCTGGATCAGCTGGGAGTCGATGGTCGACATGATGGCGGCCATGGGACCGGCGAGGAAGAGCCCGGCCACCAGCGGCGGCAGCACCGCCAGCATCAGGGTCGGCATGACCTTGTCGGGCACGGTCAGCTCGGGCACCAGCACCCGGCCCAGGGCGCCGGCAAAATGCATGCCGAACATCAGTACGGCGCCCACCAGAGTCCCGATGATGATGCCCTTGTGCATGGCCGCGCTGTCCTTGTAGGCCAGGCAGCGCACCGCCGAATGGGGCAGGCCGATCACGCCGAAACACACCAGCACCCAGAACGACAGCATAAAGCTCATGCCGAGCACACCGTCCGGCCCCTGGGGACGGACCAGGCCCGGATCGATCTCGGCCAGCCCCGCAAACAGGGCCGACGCCCCGCCGCCGGCGTGCAGCACCCCGGCCAGCAGCACCAGGGTGCCGAGCAGCATCAGCACCCCCTGGACCGCATCGGTGATCACCACGGCGCGAAAACCGCCGATCAGGGTGTAGAGCAGCACCGTCGCCGCGAACAGCATCAGGCCGCCCTCGTAGGGCAGCCCGGTCACGGTTTCCAGCAGCCGGGCACCGCCGATAAACTGCACCACCATGGTGGCGACAAAGGCGGCGAGCAGGCCCATTCCCGCCAGCAGCACCACCAGCGGACTCCGGTAGCGGGCGAACAGCATGTCGTTGATGGTGAGGGCATTGACCCGGCGGGCGATATGGGCGAACTGCTTGCCCAGCACGCCCAGGGTGAGCCAGACCGTCGGCACCTGGATCATTGCTAGCAGCACCCAGCCCAGGCCCAGGCGGTAGGCCGCCCCCGGCCCGCCGATAAAGGAGGAGGCGGAGGCGTAGGTGGCCACCATGGTCATGGCCAGCACGAAGCCGCCCATGGATCTGTTGCCCAGGAAGTAGTCCTGCACGAAGCCGCCTTCCGGCGGACGACGGCCGAGCCAGAATCCCAGGCCCAGCATGGCGGCGAGATAAATGACCAGCGGGATCAGCAACTCAGGGTTCATGGCGGTCTCCCAGCTCAACCGGCCGGAACCCGCGGCGCACCATCAGGATGCACAGCAGCACGAACAACAGCGGATTGAACAGACAACTCAGCACAAACCACAGCGGCCAGCCGGCCAGGATGAGCCCGGGCGGCACCAGGTAGGCGGTAGCGGCCCAGCCGGCCAGGTACAGCAAGGCCAGCGTCACGCTCAGCACCGCTTCCCGGCGGGCGACATGGATGAGTTTGGTCATTTTGGGTCCCCTTTGCAGGGGGCGAAGGATAGCAGCCCGGTGTTTGCCGGATCAACCAGAGGGGGCGGCCGCGCTTTGTTCGCGGCCGCGGCCGCTATCTGGCCGGCGTCTCAGGCGAGAAAGCCTTCTCCCGCCGCGGCGACAAAGGCGATTTCCACCAGGTAGCCGGGGTTGGCCAGCTCCGCCTTGACGCAGGCTCGGCTGGGGGCGGTGCCGGGGGCGAACCAGGCGTCCCACACCTCGTTGAAGGCGGCCAGGTTGGCGAAGTCGGTGAGGTAGATGGTGGCGGACAAGAGCCGCGTCTTGTCGCTGCCGACCTTGGCCAGGGCCAGTTCGGCCTGGGCCAGCACCTGGGCGCTCTGCCCCCGGATATCGGCGTCGAGGTCGCCCTCCGGCACCTCGACGAAATGGGCGATGCCGTTGAACACGGTAATGTCGGACCAGCGCTGGCTGGGGTTGATGCGATGAATCTCCATGATATGACTCGTTCAGGTGGGCTTCGGCTGGATATTCTAACGGGAAAGGAAGAGCCAGGAAAAGGCAGCTGGAGCATGGGAGCCCAGGTATTGCTTCGAGAGCATGAAGAGATTGGGGGGCGATAGAAGTCGACCCAGTCGCAGACAACAACGGCGCCTTGCGGCGCCGTGGGCGAGGGACTCGAGGCCTCTCGGTTTACAGCCCCAGCTTTTTCTCGAGATAGTGGATGTTGGTTCCGCCGTTGCGGAAGTTCTCATCGCTCATGATCTCTTTGTGCAGCGGGATATTGGTCTTGATGCCCTCGATCACCAGCTCGTTGAGGGCGTGCTTCATGCGGGCGATGGCGATATCGCGGTTTTCGCCGTAGCAGATCAGCTTGCCGATCATGGAGTCGTAATAGGGCGGCACCCGGTAGCCGGCATAGATGTGCGAATCCCAGCGCACGCCCAGGCCACCCGGCGAGTGGAAGCGCTTGATCTCGCCCGGGCTCGGGATAAAGGTCTGTGGATCCTCGGCGTTGATCCGGCATTCGATGGCGTGACCACGCACCACCACCTGCTCCTGGGTGATGGACAGGGGCTGGCCGGCGGCAACGCGCAGCTGCTCCTTGATCAGATCCACACCGGTGATCATCTCGGTTACCGGGTGTTCCACCTGGATACGGGTGTTCATCTCGATGAAATAGAACTCGCCGTTTTCGTAGAGGAACTCGAAGGTACCGGCACCGCGGTAGCCGATGTCGACACAGGCCTTGCAGCAACGCTCGCCGATGAACTTGCGCATCTCGGCGGTAATGCCGGGGGCCGGGGCCTCTTCCACCACCTTCTGGTGGCGGCGCTGCATGGAGCAGTCGCGCTCGGCCAGGTGGATGGCGTTGCCCTGGCCGTCGGCCAGCACCTGGATCTCGATGTGACGCGGGTTTTCCAGGAATTTCTCCATGTACACCATGTCGTTGCCGAAGGCGGCACCGGCCTCGGCCTTGGTCATGGCGATGGCCTTTTCCAGCTCGTTTTCGGCGCGCACTACCCGCATGCCGCGGCCACCGCCGCCGCCGGCGGCCTTGATGATCACCGGGTAGCCGATGCGCTTGGCGATGGTGGCGTTCTTCTTGGCATCGTCACCGATGGGGCCGTCGGAGCCGGGCACACAGGGCACGCCCGCCTTCTTCATGGCCTCGATGGCGGATACCTTGTCGCCCATCAGGCGGATGGTATCGGCGCGGGGACCGATAAAGATGAAGCCGGACTTTTCCACCTGGTCGGCGAAGTCGGCGTTTTCCGCCAGAAAGCCGTAGCCCGGGTGGATGGCCACGGCGTCGGTCACCTCGGCGGCGGCAATGATGGAGGGCACGTTCAGGTATGACTGGTTGGCCTGGTTACCACCGATACAGATGGATTCATCGGCCAGCAGCACGTGCTTGAGTTCACGGTCCGCAGTGGAATGCACCGCCACCGTCTTGATCCCGAGCTCCTTGCAGGCGCGCAGGATCCTGAGGGCGATTTCACCGCGGTTGGCGATGACTACTTTATCCAGCATGGCAATTCCTTATTCGATGATGAACAGGGGCTCGTCGAACTCGACCGGCTGGCCGTTGTCGACCAGGATGGCCTTGAGCACGCCGGACTTGTCGGCTTCGATCTGGTTCATCATCTTCATGGCTTCAACGATGCACAGGGTGTCGCCGGCCTTGACGCTCTGGCCCACTTCCACGAAGTTCTTGGCGCCCGGGCTGGGAGCGCGGTAGAAGGTGCCCACCATGGGGGAGCGCATCACGTGACCGCTGATTTCCGGGGCGGCGGCTTCGGCCGGAGCGGCGGTGCCGGGATTGCCGGGGTTGGCGGCAGGGACGGCGGCCGGGGCCGGGGCGGCCTGCACATGATACTGGGGTACGGCCATGGCCGGCGCCGGGGCGCCGTAGCGGCTGATGCGAACGGACTCTTCCCCTTCGGAGATTTCCAGCTCGGCGATGCCGGATTCTTCAACCAGTTCGATCAGTTTCTTGATTTTACGAATATCCATGAGCGTTCTCTTTTTGTGTTGGTGCTGTGCAGAATCAACGACGGGCCAGGTAACGGGCCGCCGCTTCAAGGGCAAATTCGTAACCATCGGCACCCAGGCCGCAGATCACCCCCACCGCCTTGTCGGCCAGGTAGGAATGGTGGCGGAAAGGCTCGCGGGCGTGCACATTCGACAGGTGCACCTCGATAAAGGGGATCTTCACCCCCAGGAGGGCGTCGCGAATGGCCACGCTGGTGTGGGTGAAGGCGGCAGGGTTGATGATGATGAAATCCTGCCGGCCGAAGGCCTGGTGGATGGCGTCGATAAGCTGATATTCCGCATTGGATTGCAGGTGGCTGAGCTCGATATCGCGTTTGCCGGCCTGTTCGGTCAGGCGCGCCACGATATCGTTCAGGCTGTCCTGGCCGTAGATGCCGGGTTCACGCTGGCCCAGCAGGTTCAGGTTGGGACCGTTGAGCAGCAGAATTCGGAGTTTATCGGCCATTATGCAGCAATCCTCGTCAATCTTGCGGGTTACATATCGGGACACATGGAGCCTAGCCGGTTTTGGCCCTGATGGGCAACAAAAATCGTGCCGCTTGGCTCGGTGCGCCCAATTATAGTGATTTCGTGAAAATTGACAGCATTTTACTGGTCTAATGACCTGATAAAGTGTGAGGAAGGCGGGGGCCTCGGGCTCCTTTGGTCAGCTTTTGTCCGTTGGTCAAGGACATAAACGACAACGCCGCCCGAAGGCGGCGTGAATTAGCGGGGCCTGGCTCAGGCGACCCGGCCGCGTTCTTCGATCAGCCGGTCGACCACGCCCGGATCGGCCAGGGTGGAGGTATCGCCCAGGGAGTCGGTCTCGCCGGTGGCGATCTTGCGCAGGATACGACGCATGATCTTGCCGGAGCGGGTCTTGGGCAGGCCTTCGGCCCAGTGGATCACGTCCGGGGTGGCGATGGGGCCGATTTCCTTGCGCACCCAGTCCTTCACCTCCTTGTGCAGCTCGGCGGAGGGCACTTCGCCGGCATTGAGGGTGACATAGGCGTAGATGCCCTGGCCCTTGATCTCGTGGGGCACGCCGACCACGGCGGCCTCGGCGATCTTGGGATGGGCCACCAGGGCGGATTCGATTTCGGCGGTGCCCATGCGGTGGCCGGACACGTTGAGCACGTCGTCCACCCGGCCGGTGATCCAGTAGTAGCCGTCCTCGTCGCGGCGGGCGCCGTCACCGGTGAAGTAGGTACCGGGGAAGGTGGAAAAGTAGGTCTGCTCGAAACGGTCGTGATCGCCGAACACGGTACGCATCTGGCCCGGCCAGGAGTCCAGGATCACCAGGTTGCCGTCGGTGGCGCCTTGCAGCACCTGGCCTTCGCCATCCACCAGTGCCGGTTGTACCCCGAAGAAGGGGCGGGTGGCGGAGCCGGGCTTGAGATCGGTGGCGCCGGGCAGCGGGGTGATCAGGATGCCGCCGGTCTCTGTCTGCCACCAGGTGTCCACTATGGGGCAGCGCTCGTCGCCGATCACCCGGTAGTACCACTCCCAGGCCTCGGGGTTGATGGGCTCGCCCACCGAGCCCATGATGCGCAGGCTGGCACGGCTGGTGCCTTCCACCGCCTCATCGCCCTTGGCCATAAAGGCGCGGATGGCGGTGGGGGCGGTGTAGAGGATGTTGACCTGGTGCTTGTCGACGATTTGCGCCATGCGGTTGGTCTTGGGGTAGTTGGGCACGCCCTCGAACAGCAGGGTGGTGGCGCCGTTGGCCAGGGGACCGTAGAGCAGGTAGCTGTGGCCGGTGATCCAGCCCACGTCGGCGGTGCACCAGTAGATGTCGCCGTCGTGGTAGTCGAACACGTACTTGAAGGTCATGGCCGCATACACCAGGTAGCCGCCGGTGGTGTGCAGCACGCCCTTGGGGGTGCCGGTGGAGCCGGAGGTATAGAGGATGAACAGCGGGTCTTCGGCGTTCATTTCCGCCGGCGGACAGTCGGGGCTGGCGTCCTGGGCGGCTTCATGCCACCAGAGATCCCGGTGTTCGTGCCAGGCGATGTTGCCGCCGGTGCGGCGATAGACGATCACCTTCTTGACGCTGTCCACCTTGGGGTTGGCGAGGGCCTCGTCCACATTGGCCTTGAGCGCTACCCGACGGCCGCCGCGCAGGCCTTCGTCGGCGGTGATCACCACCTTGGCCCTGGAGTCGACGATGCGGCTGGCCAGGGCGTCGGGGGAGAAGCCTCCGAACACCACCGAATGCACGGCGCCGATGCGGGCGCAGGCCAGCATGGCCACGGCGGCCTCCACCACCATCGGCATATAGATGCTGACCACGTCGCCCTTGGCCACACCCTGGGCTTTCAACACGTTGGCGAAACGGCACACCTGTTCGTGCAGCTCGCGGTAAGTGACTCGCTTGTCTTCGTCGGGGCTGTCGCCTTCCCAGATGATGGCGACCTCGTCGGCCCGGCTGGCCAGGTGGCGGTCGATACAGTTGGCGGACAGGTTGAGGGTGCCGTCTTCAAACCACTTGATGCTGATATGGCCGGGATCGTAGGAGGTGTTCTTGACCTTGGTGTAGGGCTTGATCCAGTCGATTTGCTTGCCTTGTTCGCCCCAGAAGGCATCGGGATCCTCGATGGACTGGCGATACATGGCCTGGTAGCCGGCGTCGTCCAGCAGGGCGTGCTGGGCGATATGGGCCTTAACCGGATGAACCTTTACTTCACTCATTATTCCGCTCCTTGGGGCAATAACCATTGTGTAACAAGGTGACGCAGATGGTCGCCTGGCTCAATTAGACTTTCGGCTAGCGATGCAACACCCCCATCACAAGCCGGCAGTGATTTGTTGATGGTTTGTTTACCCCAGTATACGGCCTTGTTGTCGACAATCCAGTCCGGAATCCCCCCGAATCAGGCCGCCCGGCGCTGGCGCAGCTTCAGGAACATCAGCGCCGTGGTCAGGGCATCGCCGAAGGCGCTGTGGCGGGCCAGCAGCGGGACCCCGAGATCTTGGGCCATGTGTTCGAAGCCCAGGTTGGGCTCGATGTCCGGATTCTGCATCAGCCGGCGCCGGCGGTAGAGGTGGGCCAGTTCGACATGGCGATTGGGCAGGGCAAAGCCGAGCTGCTCCCGGGTGAGCCGGCTCAGGATGGCGATGTCGAACAGCACATGATAGCCGAGCAGGGGGCGGTTCTGGATAAAGCCCAGCAGCAGGGGCAGGGCCTTGTCCGGCGACAGGCCCTGGTGCAGATCCTGGTGGCGCAGGCCGTGGATGCGGATGCTGTCGCCGGTGAGTTTGGGACTGGCGGCCAGGGTCAGCTCCAGCCGCTGGCTGGTGAGCACGCGGTTGCCCCGGACGGGCACGGCGGCGATGCTGAGCACGTCCGCCTGACGGGGATCCAGGCCGGTGGTCTCGGTGTCGATGGCGATCAGCTCGTCCCCCTGGTAGGGCTCAAACAGGTGTCGCCAGGGGGTATGGGCGAACTTGCGGGCCAGCCAGAGGCGCTTGAGCGGCAGCATCAGAGGTTCCGGATCTGGAAGTGGAACTCCAGCTTCTGTTTGAGCTTTTTTACCACGTGCAGGGCGTGGCGCAGCAGGTCCCGCCGGTGGCGGGGCAGGCGGGCAGCGTCTATCTGCTGGTTCAGGCCGTCGCCGCCCCGGGCCAGTTGCTGCTCCAGCCGCAGTTGCCAGAACAGGACGAGGGCGGCGCTGAGGTTGTCGGCAAAATCCGGCTCGAAGATACCCTTGTCGGTAAGCAGACGGATTCGCTCCAGGGTGCCGTTCTCGGTGATGCCCTGCTCCAGGGCCAGGGCCCGCACCCCCTGGACGATGGGGAAGATGCCGCCGCGCTTGATGTCCAGGCCCTGCTCCGGCTGCTTGATATCGCCGAAGAAGGTGAGGGGGGTATGGAATTTGAGCGCCTGAGCGGCGAACTCGCTCAGCAGCAGCTCCTGGCCGCGCACTGCCTCCAGCAGCTGTTTTTGCAGCTGGCGCACCAGGGATTCCCGCCCGGCGATGAAATGCGGCTCGCTGAGGATGGCCAGCTGCATATGGCTATGGGGGCTGTTCTGGCGCACCCAGCGGCGGATCCGCTCCTGCCAGGCGCTCAAGGAGTGCACCCATTCCGGGTTGTTGACCATCACCTTGCCCGGACAGGGCGGGTAACCGAGCCGCTCCAGATAGCGGCTGAACTGCTCGGCGAAGGGCAGGATCTCGGCGGCAGACAGGCCCTCTTCCAGCACCAGGGCGTTGTCCTGATCCGTCTTCAGGATCTGCTCGCCCCGGCCCTCGCTGCCCAGCACCATCAGCGCCAGCCGTTCGTGGTAGCGGGCCGGAAAGGCGAACTCGAAGGCCTTGCGCATCAGCTGCTCGTTGAGGCTGGCCAGCAGCTGCATGATAAAGGGCAGGCGTACCCCGTTGTTGTGCAGGTTCTCCACCAGCATGCCGAGGGTGGCGGCGGCCTCGGCCAGTTCGTCGATGCTGCCGGCCCGCAGGATGCGCAGCCCCAGCACGTGGGAATGGGTGGAGAACTGGCTGAGCAGCTGGGTCATTTCCAGTATGCCCACCAGCTGTTCCCGCTCCTTGACCGCCACCCGCTCTATCCGGTGGCGAACCATCAGCATCAGGGCGTTGAACAGGAAGTCACCCTTCTGCACCGAAATCAGGTTGAAGCTGGCGAGGCGCTGCACCGGCTCGGTGCCGGGCAGGCCGTCGAGCACGGCGCCGTAGAGCAGATCGGTGCCGGTAAGCATGCCGAAGCTGCCGTCGTGGGTGACGATGAGCGATTCCAGGTGATGGCTCTTGAGCAACAGGGTGGCCTGGTAGAGGGAGGTCTGGCCGTCGATCACCATGGCCGGCTGGATGTTGCCGTTGTCGATGCGGGTGAGGATGAATTCCGACAGGTTCTTCTGGGAAGAGGCGACCCGTTGCCGGCCCTGCAGATCCCGCTGGAACCAGGCGGCGAAGTCGGGGTTGTCGGTCATCAGGGTGAGAAAGGCCTGGGTGGGCAGCACGAAGCACAGGGTTTCTTCCAGCGCCACATAGCTGTGGCGGCACTCGCCGTCGAACTGGCCGCGGATGTCGAACAGATCGTCGGTGGTATAGTGGGCGTAGATTTCGCCGCGCTCGGCATGGCGCTCTTCCACCACCCCCTTGAGGATGATATAGAGGCTGTCGATCAACTGTCCCGGATGCAGTATGGTCTCGCCCCGATCGAAATAGGCGATGTCGGTCTGATCCAGCACATCCTGGCGCTGCTCGGCGGTCAGGGTATCGAAGGGGGGATGATCGAAGTTGAACTGATCCTGCATGTGCGGCTCCTTGCCCCGGCGTTCACCTCCAGTATCGCCGCCCCCCGGGGACTGTCCAGCCGACTTTAGTCGCAGGGCGATACAGCGGTATTTGAGCGGGGACTGTTGCCCGTCCCGGTTTGGCGCAGAGTTACAGCAACAACTGCTCGGCAAACCAGATCACGATCAGGTAGCGGCTGGCCTTGCCGATAAACACCAGGGGCACGAACAGGGCCAGTCGGACCCGCATTATCCCGGCGATAAAGGTGAGGGGATCGCCCACCACCGGCAACCAGCCCAGCAGCAGGGTCCAGACCCCGAAGCGGTTGAACCAGTACTGGGCCCGGGCCAGTTGCACCGGCTTGACCGGAAACCAGCGCCTGTCCTGGTAGTGCAGCAGGTACTTGCCCAGCCACCAGTTGATCACCGAGCCCAGGGTATTGCCCACGCTGGCCAGGGCCCAGAGCAGCACGGCGGCGTCGGGCTGGCGGCTGAGCACCGCCGCCAGTACCACCTCGGAATAGAAGGGCGCCACGGTGGCGGCCAGCAGGCTGCTGGCGAAGACCAGGAGAAAGTCCACGCCTCAGCCGCGAGCCAGCCAGAGGTAGAGGCCAAAGCCGAGCCAGCTCAAGGCCAGCAGCAGCCAGGGCAGCAGGGAGGCGGATGAGGAGGCCGGTGCCTCGTCCAGCGGCAAGGCCTCGTCCGCCGTTTCCTCATCCTGGCGGCGGGCCTGTTGCTTGCGCGCCTTGTCGGCGGCGCGGGCCTTCGCCTTCTGTTGTTTCTTGTATTCCTCTATGCCCTTCTGGATGCCCTGGGCGATCAGCCGGGTCTGCTCCTTGGTCTGGCCCGGGCGCTGGGTGGCCCGGGCGATGCGCTCGGCCTCGTCCCGGCTCTGGGGCGAGGCCTCGGCGGGCCTATTCTTGTGGTAACGCATCAGTCGGCCACGTTGTTGAGGTAGTGCAGATCCATGCTGAACATGGCCCGCAGCAGTTCGGCGGCCGCGGCATAAAAGCCGAACTCGTCCTGCTCCCGGCAGGCGTCCACGAAAGCGGGCAGCCAGCCGATGATCAGCTGGTTGGCCAGCTCCCGCTGTTGGTCGAGCAGGGTCTGGCGTGCCGGCACGTCCCCCCGTTCGGCCGCGTCGGCGGCGGCCAGGGCCAGGGTGCCCATCATTTCCAGCTGGTTGCAGACGTTGAGCGGATCATCGTCGTCCAGCCGGGTACCGTGTTGGCGCAGCAGCACCGACATCAGCACCAGGGCCTCGTCTTCCGGCGGCGCCAGGGTCGAGGTGTCCAGCAGCGAGGGCTGGCCGAACAGCCGGCCGTACTGCTCGGTCAGTTCCGCATGGGGCTTTTTCAGTCCGGCCACCCGCTCGGCCTGCCGGCGGAACGCCTCGGTGGTGGCGTTCAGGGGGTCCAGGGTGGCCAGGCTGTCCAGGAAGGCGTGCATGTCGTAGCCGCTGAACTCGCGGATCTCGCTGTCGGCCAGGGGGGCGGCGAAGAGGGCGGTAAACCAGTGATAGAGTTCGGCTCGGCGGTGCGAGGTAACCATGAAGTCTTGCATATTCCCCTCAACATTTGTTTGGGTGCCCGGCGCGGCTTTCCGAGACCGGCACCACGGGCCAAAACGCCTATTCTATCGGGTTTGGGCGCTATATCCAGCCCGTGGCCCGGTAGCGGGGGCATGATGAGCTTGTTATGCTCCCTTCAACTTTTTGTGAACTTTTCAACATAAAGATAAAAAAATGTTGATAACTTCCTCGCCGGGGCTAGGCCGGGCCGCGCCTTGGGGGTAAACTCTAGCCCCAACAGTGATAACCGCACGAGTCAGGAGAAACGGATGTTAAAGCGTGACATGAATATCGCCGATTATGATCCCCAGCTGTGGCAGGCCATCAGCGATGAAACCCTGCGTCAGGAGGAGCATATCGAGCTGATTGCTTCCGAAAACTACACTAGCCCCCGGGTGATGCAGGCGCAGGGTTCCCAGCTGACCAACAAGTACGCCGAAGGCTACCCCGGCAAGCGTTTCTATGGCGGCTGCGAGTATGTCGACATCGCCGAAGAGCTGGCCATCGAGCGCGCCAAGCAGCTGTTCGGCGCCACCTACGCCAACGTCCAGCCCCACTCCGGCTCCCAGGCCAATGCCGCCGTCTTCATGGCCCTGGTCAAGCCCGGCGATACCGTCATGGGCATGAACCTGGCCCACGGCGGCCACCTGACTCACGGCTCTCCCGCCAACTTTTCCGGCAAGATGTACAACATCATCCCCTACGGCATCAACGAGCAAGGCGTGCTGGACTACGAAGAGATGGAGCGCCTGGCGGTCGAGCACAAGCCGAAGATGATCATCGGCGGCTTCTCCGCCTTCTCCGGCCTGGTCGACTGGGCGCGCATGCGCGAGATCGCCGACAAGGTCGGTGCCTGGTTCATGGTCGACATGGCCCACGTGGCGGGTCTGATCGCCGCCGGTCACTACCCGAGCCCGATCGCCCATGCCCACGTGGTGACCTCCACCACCCACAAGACCCTGGCCGGTCCCCGTGGCGGCCTGATCCTGTCCGCCTCCAACGATGAAGAGCTGGAGAAGAAGCTGAACTCCGCCGTTTTCCCCGGCGGCCAGGGCGGCCCCCTGATGCACATCATCGCCGCCAAGGCGGTGGCCTTCAAGGAAGCCATGGAGCCCGAGTTCAAGGAATACCAGGGCCAGGTGCTGAAGAACGCCCAGGCCATGGCCGACGAGTTCCAGAAGCGCGGCTACAAGGTGGTCTCCGGCGGTACTCACAACCACCTGTTCCTGCTCGACCTGATCGACAAGGACATCACCGGTAAGGAAGCCGACGCCGCCCTGGGCCGTGCCTTCATCACCGTCAACAAGAACGCCGTGCCCAACGATCCGCGCTCTCCGTTCGTGACTTCCGGTATCCGCATCGGTACCCCGGCGGTGACCCGTCGCGGCTTCAAGGAGACCGAGGTGCGCGAGCTGGCCGGCTG
Organism: Zobellella sp. An-6; assembly: GCF_052487945.1. Taxonomy (NCBI): domain Bacteria; kingdom Pseudomonadati; phylum Pseudomonadota; class Gammaproteobacteria; order Aeromonadales; family Aeromonadaceae; genus Zobellella; species Zobellella sp. An-6. The sequence continues at coordinate 926,454 of NZ_CP199259.1, forward strand.
GATCTGCGATGTGCTCGACAACATCAACGACGACGCCACCATCGCCCGGGTGAAGGAGCAGGTACTGGATATCTGCCGCCGCTTCCCGGTCTATGCCTGAGTCTGAGTGGTTCGATGTCAAAACGGGGCCTTCGGGCTCCGTTTTTCTATCCGGCACCGGGTCGTCGAAATGGCGCCGGGTGCCGGGTTCCCGCCGGCTCCGGCGCGGAAGCCTGCCGGCAGGATGCTGGCAATCTCAGGTCCGCTTCTTTACACTAGGGCCATCGCCGGCTCCGCGGAGGCACCATGCACTGCCCCTTCTGTAACGCAACCGAAACCAAGGTCATCGACTCCCGCCTGGTGGGGGACGGCCTGCAGGTGCGCCGGCGACGGGAATGCAATGCCTGCAGGGAGCGGTTCACCACCTTCGAGACCGCCGAGCTGGTAATGCCGCGGGTGATCAAGACCACCGGCATCCGCGAGCCCTTCAATGAGGACAAGCTGGAAGCCGGCATGCAGCGTGCGCTGGAAAAGCGTCCGGTCAGCACCGAGGCCATCGAGCAGGCCATCAGCCGCATCAAATCCCAGCTGCGCGCCACCGGCGAGCGGGAAGTCAAATCCGAGCTTATCGGCAACCTGGTGATGGAAGAGCTCAAGCAGCTCGACAAGGTCGCCTATATCCGCTTCGCCTCCGTTTACCGCTGTTTCGAGGATCTGCGCCAATTCGGCGAGGAAATAGCCCGTCTGGAGCAATAAGTGTTCAGCAAAGAAGATGCGTTCTGGATGGCCGGGGCGCTCGCCCTGGCCGGCCGCGGCCGCTTTACCACCAGCCCCAATCCGGCGGTGGGTTGCGTTATCGTCAATGAAGGCGAACTGGTCGGCGAGGGCTATCATCAAAAAGCCGGTGAACCCCACGCCGAGGTGTTCGCCCTGCGCCAGGCCGGTCCCCGCGCCCGGGGCGCCACCGCCTATGTCACCCTGGAGCCCTGCTCCCACCATGGTCGTACCCCGCCCTGCGCCCAAGGCCTGATCGACGCCGGCGTGGCCCGGGTGGTGGCGGCCATGGTGGATCCCAATCCCCGGGTCGCCGGGCGGGGACTGGCCATGCTGCAGGAGGCGGGCATCCGGGCCGAAGCCGGCCTGATGACGGCGGCGGCGGAGGCGGTCAACGTCGGCTTTCTGCACCGCATGCGCACCGGCCGTCCCTTCGTGACCGTCAAGCTGGCCGCCAGCCTCGACGGCCGCACCGCGCTGGCCAACGGCGAGAGCAAGTGGATCACCGGTCCCCAGGCCAGGCAGGACGTGCAGCGCCACCGGGCCCTGAGTTGTGCCGTGTTGTCCGGAGCCGACACCGTGCTGGCCGACGACGCCGCCCTCAACGTGCGCTGGCCGGAGCTGCCCGCCTCGGTGCGGGAGCAGTACCCCGAGGCCGGGCTGCGTCAGCCGCTGCGCATCGTGGTCGATACCCGCAACCGGCTGCATCCGGGACTGACCCTCTTTTCCGTCCCCGGCCCGGTGCTGTTGCTGCGCGGCCGGGTCGGCGGCGGTTTCGGCCCTCAGGTGGAAGAATGCGTGCTGCCGCTTGCCGGGAATGGCAAACTCGACCTGCCGCTGCTGCTCGACGAACTGGGCCGGCGCCAGCTGAACCAGCTCTGGGTGGAGGCAGGGGCCCGGCTGTGCGGTGCCCTGCTCGGCCAGGGGCTGGTGGATGAACTGGTGCTCTACCAGGCCCCCAAGCTGATGGGCAACAGCGCCCGCGGCCTGTTCGAACTGCCGGAACAGACCGCCATGGATGCCGTGCCCGTGCTCGAATGGCGCGACTGCCGCCGGGTGGGCGATGATCTTAAACTGACTGCAAGGGTAAAAAACTGATGTTTACCGGTATCGTTGAAGCCACGGGCCTGCTTGCGGCCATCAGCCGCAAGGGCAAGGAGTCGGTGATCAGGATCCATTGTCCCGGGCTGGATCTGTCCGACGTCAAGCTGGGTGATTCCATCGCCACCAACGGTGTCTGCCTGACGGTGACCGAACTGGGCAAGGACTACTACTGTGCCGACGTGTCCGGCGAAACCATCGCCCGCACCGGCTTCGCCGACTACCAGGCGGGCCAGAGGGTCAACCTGGAGAAGGCGCTGCTGCCCACCAGCCGGCTGGGCGGCCACATCGTCTCCGGCCATGTGGACGGGGTGGGCAAGGTGGTGCGCCGCACTCCGCTCGGCAGCAGCCTGGAGCTGTGGCTGGAGGCGCCTGCGGAGCTGGCCCGCTATATCGCCGAAAAAGGCTCCATCACGGTCGACGGCATCAGCCTGACGGTGAACGCGGTGGACGGGGCAGCCTTTAAACTGACCCTGGTACCCCATACATTACAAGAAACCACCCTGGACGACTGGCAACCGGGCCGGTCGGTCAACCTGGAGGTGGATATCATTGCCCGCTATCTGGAGCGCCTGCTGAGCGGTGCGCCCGCATCACCACAGGGCGGACTGACGCTGGCGACCCTGGCCGCCAGCGGATTCGTGAAATAACAAGGAGAACACCATGGCCTTAAGCAGTACCCAGGAAATCATCGACGATCTTCGTCAGGGCAAAATGGTCATCCTGATGGATGACGAGGACCGGGAAAACGAGGGCGACCTGATCATGGCCGCCGAGCATGTGCGGCCGGAAGACATCAACTTCATGGCCAAATACGGCCGGGGGCTGATTTGCCTGACCCTGACCGAGGCCCGTTGCCGCCAGCTGGATCTGCCGCTGATGGTCAGCCGCAATACCGAGCAGTTCTCCACCGCCTTCACCGTGTCCATCGAGGCCGCCGAAGGCGTCACCACCGGCATTTCCGCCGCCGACCGGGCCCGCACCGTGCAGGCGGCGGTGGCCAGGGACGCCAAGGCGGCGGATCTGGTGCAGCCGGGCCATATCTTCCCGCTCAAGGCGCAGAACGGCGGCGTGCTGACCCGCGCCGGCCACACCGAAGCGGGCTGCGACCTGGCGCGGCTGGCGGGCCTGGAGCCGGCGGCGGTGATCGTCGAGATCCTGAACGAAGACGGCACCATGGCCCGGCGCCCGGATCTGGAGAAGTTCGCCGAACAGCACGGCATCAAACTCGGCACCATCGCCGATCTGATCGAATACCGCAACCAGAACGAAACCACCATCGAGCAGGTGGCCCGCTGCCATCTGCCCACCGAATACGGCGACTTCGAGCTGGTCACCTTCCGCGATACCATCGACAACCAGGTGCACTTTGCCCTGAAAAAAGGCGAGATCCTGGCGGAGCAGCCGACCCTGGTGCGGGTGCACATCCACGACATGCTGACCGACGTGCTGATGACCGACCGCCACGCCGCGCGCACCTGGCCGCTGACCAAGTCCATGGCGCGCATCGCCGAGGAAGGAGGCGTGCTGGTGATCCTCGGCAAGGAGGAAACCCCGGATCACCTGCTGTCCCTGGTGCGCACCTTCGAGGCGGTGGACAGGGGCGAGCGGCCCGAGGGCGCCAAGTGGCAGGGTACCTCCCGCCGGGTGGGGGTGGGCTCGCAGATCCTGCGCGCCATGGGGGTGGGCAAGATGCGGCTGCTGAGCTCGCCCAAGCGCTACCACGCCCTGTCCGGCTTCGGCCTGGAAGTGGTGGACTACATCACCGACTGACCGCCGGACAGTGGTGACGAGGCCCGCTCCCGAGCGGGCTTTTTATTCGGCGCCGATTGAGTTTTGGCCCGGATGGGGCAACAATGGCCGCCTCACTAAAGGGACAGCTAATTTAAGGTAACAGGAGAGCCTATGGCCATCTGGGGTCGGGGACTCAGGGCGAAGTCCGTGCTCGCGTTGTTGATAGCCTGCCTGCTGGCCTTTATCCCGGCCGGCGGCATCGGCTGGCAGGTGATGGCCTCGGTACAGGAGCATTTCGGCCTGGCCTATGCCCGTAATGTCACTCAACTGAACCGGCAGAATCTGCTGGTGCCGTTGTCGCGGGATCTGGCCCTGGCCCGACGCCTCGCCGATTCGGTGTTGACCCGACAATGGCTGGAGCAGGAAGCGAATGCCGACCATAAGGCGTTGCTGTTCCGCGAGGCCGAAGGCTTCGCCGCTGATTTCAGCAGCCGCTCCTACTTCCTGATCAGCGCCGGCAGCCGCGACTACTATTACCGGGAGCCGGACAAGCCCTTTACCGGCGAGCCCCAGTACCGGCTCGACCCCGACAGCGCCGACGACCAATGGTTTTTCAATATCCTGGCCAGCGGCGACAAGCTCAATATCAACGTCAACCGCGACAGCCGGCTCGGCACCACCCGGGTGTGGCTGAACGTGCTGGTGGAGGAAGGGGGGCGCCCCCTCGGCCTGGCCGGCACCGGCATCGATCTCACCCGTTTTATCCAGGAGTTCATCGCCACCGACGAGCTGGGGGTGACGCCCATGATCATCGATGGCCAAGGCGCCTTCCAGGCGCACCCGGACCCCGCTCTCATCGCCCTGGGTTCGGCCGCCGGCATCCACGGTGGCCAGCGTACCCTGCCCGAGCTGCTCGGCTCCCGGGAGGAGGGTGAGCGCCTGCACCGGCTGATGCGCGAGGCCGTGTCCGCCCCCGAGTCGGTCGGCACCGGCTGGTTCAGCCTGGACGGACGGCGCCAGCTGCTGGCGGTGAGTTTCATCCCCGAGCTGGACTGGTACCTGGTGACCGCCGTGGACATGAACGCGGCCCAGGTGCTGGAGGCCGGTTTCGTCAACAATGCCCTCGCGGCCTTCGTCGTCATGCTGGTGGTGTTGCTGCTGGCCCTGGTCTATGCGGTGGACCGGATATTGCTCAACCCCCTGCGCCGGCTGCAGGGGTCGGCCACCGCCATCGCCCAGGGCCGTTACGATGTCTCCCTGCCACCGCCCTCGGGGGATGAAATCGGCGATCTCAGCCAGGCCTTCGGGGTGATGGCCGACAAGGTGCGCCGCCATACCCGGGAGCTGGAGCAGAAGGTGCAACACCGTACCCGTGAGCTGGAGGAGGCCAACCGCCGGATGCGCCAGGCCCACCAGCAGATCAACGACTCCATCGACTATGCCAGCCTGATCCAGCGCGCCATCTTGCCGGATCAACAACTGACCCAGGTACTGGGCGAGCATCATTTCGTGCTCTGGCACCCGCGGGACGTGGTGGGCGGCGACTTCTACCTCTTTCATCCCGGCGAGGAGGGACGCTTCCTGGTGGGGGTGGTCGACTGCGCCGGCCACGGGGTACCGGGCGCGCTGATGACCATGCTGGCGCGGGCGGCGCTGGACCATGCCATCCGCGAGCGGGGCATCGCCTCGCCGGCGGCCGTGCTGGGGCTGGCGGACAGCACCCTGCGTGGCATGCTGCAGGACTGCGATCTGCCGCGGGGCCTGGCCACCAACATGGACGTGGGCCTGGCCTGTGTGGAGCCGGGCGCGGGCCGGCTGTTGTTTGCCGGCGCCAAGATGTCGCTCTATTACAGCGACGGCGAGCGGGTGGAGGAGTGCAAGGGCAGCCGGCGGGCCCTGCTGGACCGGCGGGATGCCCGCTTCGAGGACAGCTGCGTTCCCCTGAGCGCCGGCCATATCTACTACCTGGCCACCGACGGCTACCTGGATCAGGCCGGCGGCAGCAAGGGATTCGGCCTGGGCAGCAGCCGCTTCCGGGAGCTGCTGCGTACCCATGCCCAGTTGCCCCTGGCGGAGCAGGCCGAGGCGCTGCGCCAGGCGCTGGACGACTACAGGGGCAGCCATCCGCAGCGGGATGACATCACCCTGCTCGCCTTTAAAATCGATGCATGCTGAACGAGGGATTCCGATGCCAGCCATAGACCTGCTTTCGATCCGGGAGCAATTCAACGAAAACCAGATACTGCTCTGTTTCAACGGCCCCATTTCCCGTAGTCTTATCGAGGAAATCGGCAATGCCCTGCGCAACTACCTGCAGGCGGAAAACGCCCTGCCCGCCGCGGCCATGGACGTGTTCGGGGTCTATATCGAGCTGACCCAGAACATCCGCCACTACGCCTCCCGCCTGGGCTACAGCGAGCGCGACGGCGCCGCCACCGTGGTGGTGGCGCGGGGGGAGGACGGGCACTACCTGGTGCTGGCGGGCAACCGGGTCGAGCTGGCCGATGGCCGGGCCCTGTGCCGGCGCATCGAACAGCTGGCCGGCATGGACAAGGCGGCGTTGAAGGCGGCCTACAAGTCCCAGCTGCGCCAGCCGAGGTCGGCGGACAGCAGCACCGGCGCCGGCCTGGGATTGCTGGACGTGGCCAGGAAGTCGTTCCGGCCGATGACGGCCAAGCTGGTGGATACCGGTGACGGTCGGGGGTTTTTCAGTTTATTGGCGGTAATATGAGCGTGAACCCGGAATTAGCTATGAAGGCGTTGAATATCACAGGTACCCAGTCCACTCCGGACATTCTCTGCAACCCGGACACCGGCGTGGTCGCCATGGGCGGCGACTCCTATCCCGAAAACTCCTTCGAGTTTTTCAACGAACTGATCGAGTGGGTGGAGCAATTTCTGGAGCAGACCGAACGGCCATTGCGCCTGGAGCTGCGGCTCATCTATATGAACACCAGCAGCGTCAAGGCCATGATGGACATCTTCGATCTGCTGGAAGCGGCCTTCGGCCGGGGCCGGCAGGTGATGGTGCAATGGTGCTACGACCCGGACAACGAACGGGTGGCGGAGCTGGCCGAAGAGTTCAGGGAAGACTGCAGTTTCCCCTTCGATATTGTGCCCCATGACTAACCGATTGCCCGACGACGCCGAGCTGGAGCGGTTGCTCAGCGCCCCGGAGCACAGGGACAACCCGCTGCTGCCGGTGCTGAGGACGCTGCTGGAGCGGGATCGGGAGCACCGCCTCCGGCTGGAGCGGCTGCTGCGCATCTCCGACTGCAGCTATGATCTGGCCCGTTCCCAGACCGAGGATCTGTTGCAGCAGTACGACAGGCAGTTGCGGCGGCTGGAGAAGATCACCCGCATTTCCGATCGTTACCAGCGCAGCCTGCTGGAGCTCAACGACCGGCTCAAGCAGGCGGCGCTGCGCGATCCCCTCACCGGCCTGGCCAACCGCCGGCTGCTGATGGCGCGGCTGGGCGAGGAATGGGAGCGTTGCCGGCGCGGCAGTCCCCCGTTCTGCCTGGCGATGCTGGATGTGGATCATTTCAAGCGCATCAACGATGCCTTCGGCCACGACGTGGGCGACCGGGTGCTCTGCCTGCTGGCCCAGGCCGTCGGCGGCCAGCTGCGCGGTTACGATCTCTGTGCCCGCTGGGGCGGCGAGGAGTTCATGCTGCTGTTGCCGGATACCGGGCTGGAGCAGGCCCGGCAGCTGGTCGAGCGGATCATGCAGGCGGTGCGCGGCCTGTGCCTGGCGGACATCGACGAGCAGTTGTTGCTCACCGTGAGCGTGGGGCTGACGGCCTATCGCCCCCATGAAGCGCCGGACAGTACCATCAACCGGGCCGACGGCGAGCTGATCCGGGCCAAGCGCAGTGGCCGGAACCGGCTGCAGGTGGCGCTGCCCTGAGCCGCGAGAGACCATTTCCAGAAGGAGAAAGATACAAATGGCAACCTTGTTGGGGCCGGCGGACTTCGTCGACATGCCCTGGAAAAACGGCGGCGGCACCACCCGGGAGCTGTACCGGCTGCCCGCCGAGGGCGACCTCGAACTGCGGGTCTCCATGGCCCGGGTGGGGCAGAGCGGGCCCTTTTCCTGCTTTCCCGGCATCGATCGCATCCTGATGCTGGTGCAAGGCGACGGCTTCGAACTGGAGATGGCCGGTGAACGGCGGCTGGTGACGGAACCCTTTGTCCCCCTGCACTTCAACGGGGAGGCTGCGGTGGGCTGCCGGCTGCTGGGCGGCGAGTGCCTGGACTTCAATGTGATGACCGCCAGACGCTGGGGCCGGGCCGAGCTGAGGGTACACCCTCTGGCGCCGGACCGGGATTACCGCAGCGAGGGCTCCCGGGGCCGCCTGCTGTACCGGCATGGCGCCGAGCCCGAACTCTGGGTGCTGGCGCCGGGGGAAACCCTGGTGCTGGCGGCCCGGGAGCCGGCCGAGGTGCTGGTGGAGATCACCCTTTATCCCCTTGACGGAGCCTGAAGCATGCTGCCCTATATCGAACGAGAGACCGGCCTTCGGCCGGATGCCTGTGTGATCTGGCTGCACGGCCTGGGGGCCGACGGCCACGACTTCGCCCCCATCGTGCCCGAGCTGGGGCTGCCGTCCGAGCTGCGGATCCGGTTTATCTTTCCCCATGCGCCGGCCATCCCGGTCACCGTCAACGGCGGTTACCGCATGCCGGCCTGGTACGACATCCTGTCGTTGGAGATAGAGCGCAAGGTAGACGAAACCCAGCTGCGGGCGTCGGCCCGGGCGGTGCAGGCCTTGATTGAACAACAAATCGGGCAGGGCATCGACAGCCGCCGCATCGTGCTGGCCGGCTTTTCCCAGGGCGGCGCCGTGGCCTACGAGGCGGCGCTGAGTTTCGACCGGCCACTGGGCGGCCTCATCGCCATGTCCACCTATTTCGCTACCGCCGGCAGCCTGGAACTCAATGATGCCAACCGGCACCTGCCGGTGCAGGTGTTGCACGGCGACCGGGATCCGGTGGTGCCGGAGCTGCTGGGACAAAGGGCGTGCCGGGAGCTGGAGTTGCTCGGCCTCCTGCCCGAATATCACAGCTATCCCATGGAGCACAGCGTCTGCGCCGCCGAGATCCAGGACATTTCCCGTTTTCTGTGCCGCCTTCTGGCACCCCAAGACTGAAGGAACCCATTGATGAATATCAAGCAACTGCAGGCCAAGCTGGAGCAGGCCCCCGAAGCAATCGAATTCGCCGAGGTGATCGCGCTTGTCGACAGCCTCTACGACTTCACTCCCACCGCCTTTACCAACGGCGATCAGGAGAACCCGGCGGGGCAGAACAACGGCTCCTGCAAGCTGTTCGCCTTCGCCCGCCTGCAAGGCTTCAGCGAGGAAGAAACCCTGGCCTGCTTCGGCGGCTACTATCGGGATGACGTGCTCGGCAACCCCGACGGCCAGGACCACCAGAATATCCGCAATTTCATGAAAACCGGCTGGCTGGGTATCGCGTTCGATGGCCAGCCGCTGAGTCCGAGATAAGTCCGGCGGGGGGCGGGACGGCCTGTTGCCGGTCAGAATTCCCCGCCATGTCCATCCAGTTGCGACAGGGCGATCACCGCCTGGGTACGGTTCTTCACCCCCAGTTTGCGGAAGATGGCGGTGACATGGGCCTTGATGGTGGCCTCGGAAACGTCCAGTTCGTAGGCGATTTGCTTGTTGAGCTTGCCTTCCGACAGCATGGTGAGCACCTTGAACTGCTGGGGAGTGAGGCTGGCCAGGCGTTCGGCGATATTATCCTGGGGGGCGTCAGCCAGGCTGATGCCTTCGGGAAACCAGGTATCGCCTGCCAGTATGGTGTTGAGGGCACTGACCAGGGTGCGCATGGGGGCGGACTTGGGGATAAAGCCCAGGGCGCCGAAGCGCATGGCCTGCTGTACCACGGCGGCCTCCTCACTGGCGGAGACCACCACCACCGGCAGTTCGGGGTACTGGTTGCGTAGCTGAACCAAACCGGAAAAGCCGCTGGCACCGGGCATCTTCAGGTCCAGCAGCAGCAGATCGACATCCCCGGTTTCGCTCAACAGCTGCATCAGGTTGTCGATGCTGTCCACTTCCTGCAGCTGGGCGCCCTCCACCGCCAGTTGCACCGCCTGGTGCAAGGCATTGCGAAACAAGGGATGGTCATCGGCAATGATAATGCTGTAGCCCGTTTCCATGGTGTTATTTGAATCCTTGTATCGGTGAGTAATCGATGGAAACTTATTCCATCGTTTTTTCCCTTGGTATGATAGGGCTTTAGACCCGGCCTGAGAACAGGAAGGAACGATTTTCGTGATCCCTCAGGACCGGCATGATGCTCCGCATTCTGCAGCCGGCCCTGCGCGGGCGTGGCGGAAACCGACGTACAGGTTCGATGTCGGGCCGGGTTTCGGAGGCCGCCGACGTGCCCGGAGAGGGCTTTCGGCGGCGGGGGCTGGCACTATTCCCCGGTTCTGGCGGTCATATTGGTGTTTTCGTGATCGGCACCGATTGGTGTATGGTTGGCGCAGAATGTGCCGGATGTCCCGGTGGGGAGCGAGATGAGGAAGCCCTTAATGTTTCGAAAATGCATGCTGATGCTGTGTGGGTTGATGGGGGCCGGGGCGGCGGTGGCTCGGGATATCGATCAGTTGCAGGCCGAGTTCAGCGTCCAGCTCAATGGCGATCAGACCCGTGGCATCAATACCCTGGTGATCGATCGCAACAAGGACCGGTACCATGTGCACTTCGCGTTGGAACATTGGCTGCTGGATGTGGATCAGCGTGCCAGCTTCAGTTGGGAGGACTGCACGGCCCGGCCCGACACCTTCAACTACAAGGCCAAGGCCGTCGGCGTGCGGCGTGAAGAGCGGCTGGTGTTCGATCAGCAGACCGACATGGTGCTCTACCAGGACGGCAAGGGTGATCAACTGCTGTCGGCCGAAGGCGGGGCCTTCGACCCGGTCAGCTTCTTCTTCGAGGCGCGTTGCGATCTTATCGCCGGCCAGACCACCCTGACCTACCCCGTGGTCCGGGACGGGGAGATCAAGCAGACCACCTTCAAGGTGGTCGGCGAAGAGGCGATCCGTACCGGGGTGGGTACCTTCGATACCCTGATCGTCGAGCGTGACCGGGGAAACAGCAAGCGCAAGACCCGTTTCTGGGTGGCACCGGAGCTGGACTACCTGCTGGTGCAGATAAGCCATGAAGAAAATCGCCAGCTGGCGGTGACCGCGACCTTGAGCAAGCTGAACTATCGCCTGGTGGACGACGGCATTTAACCCGTCGCCATCTGCTGCTCCTGCAGCGGGGGCTCGCTGCAGATGCGGCAACGGCCGCCTTCCTTGGCCCGGTACAGGGCCCTGTCGGCTCTCACCAGCAAGGCGTTGATGCCATCGCCCTTGTCGGCTTCGGTCAGGCCGCCGCTGAAGCTGAAACCGATGGTTCTGTCGGCCAGGTAGAGCGGGGTGGCGGAGATGGTTTCCAGCAGGCGATGGGCCAGATAAAGGCCCTGCTGGAGATCCGTGTCCGGCAGTATCAGCAGAAACTCCTCGCCGCCGATGCGCGCCAGCACATCGGTGTCCCGTATCGCCCGCCGGCCGACGCCGGCAAAGTGGCGCAATACCTGATCCCCTATGTCATGGCCATGCTGGTCATTGATCAATTTGAAGTGGTCGATATCCACCATCATGATGCAGAAGGGGTGGTGGTAGCGCTGCAGGTTGGCCACTTCGTACTGCAACCGGGCTTCGGCGGCGCGACGGTTGGGGCACTGGGTGAGGGCGTCGGTAGTGGCCAGCTGTTTCAACTGCTGGTTCAGGCGCACCAGCTCGTTGTTGGCCCTGCTGATGGCCAGGCGGTGGCGCCGGTTGCGTTTCAGGGTCAGCAGGGTCAGCAAGCCTCCCCACAGGGAGCCGGTGGTGGCGAGGCTGATGATGGTCGCCCACCTGTCCTGCTCCTGGGCCAAGTGATAAACGTGCTGGGCGTCGGTCAGGGCATGCACCTGATAACCGCTTTCTTTCATCCTGTGGCTGGCCAGGACGACGGGGCTCTTCTGCGGCCCCAGCAACCGCACCTCCGGCAGCAATGGGCTCATGCTGAGGGGTAACAGCGGAGGATCTTGCCCGGTGGCCGGACTGGATCGGTAAGACAGCTGGCCCTCGTCCAGCGCATGCAGCAACCAGGAGGGATTGTCGGCCATCGAAACGATACCTTCGTTGTCGGTGACCAGCAGTTCGGTCCGAAATCCAGGCCGGCTGAAGCCGTTCACCGAAGAGCTGAGCAGCAATAACGCCACGGCGGCGCCGTCGACTTCGATGGGCGCCGCATAATAATAGGTGGCCTGCTTCAGCTCGGGGTCGAGCACGAGGCGACGAAAGCGCTGCGGTATCGCGCCGGCCAGAAAAAAGGAGGGAAGCGGCAGCAGGACCGGACTCTGGATCAGTACTTCACCCTTTGGACCGAGGAGCCAGATCCCGTTGAGTTCGAACGCCGCGCCGAATTTATCCAGGTCCGCCTGTAATGCACCGCCATTGCTGTTGTTTTCCAGAAAGTGCCGGGTGGTGGACAGGGTCGCCAGGGCCTGGGCGATGTGCTGGATTTTCCGCGTGTCCCGTTGCAGAGCCTGACTCGCGGTTGTGGCCGTCAGGGCGCTCTGCTGGTGTAATTCATTCAGTTGGCTCAGGATGCGCTGGTGGATCCAGTGGCGACTCATGAACCAGCAGGACAGGGCCACGACCAGCAACAACAGCAGGATGGCGCCGAACAAGTAGTAGTCCCGTGGCAGCCAACGGATATTCTTTGACGGCATCATCCTTGCACCTGTCAGCCAGGGGGCTCCTTGTTGTCCGGGTGCTTTATAGTCTAGTTGAGTGGCGATAATACGAGCAGCTTTCGGGGAGGTATCAAGGTTATAATCAGTAAATTATATACAACTTATACTGATCCAGATCAACGGCGATCCCGGCCCCATGCCACAGTATGGGGCCAGCAGAGGGGATGAATGCCTGACCCCGGGAGTGATTATGCGCCTGACCCATTACACCGACTACGCCCTCAGGGTACTGATATACCTGAACCTGCACCGCTCGCGCCGCTGCACGGCGCCGGAGATCGCCGCCCATTTCCGGGTGTCCCATCACCATCTGCGCAAGGTGATCCAGGATCTGCACCAGCGGGGCTATGTCACCACCATCAGGGGAAAGGGCGGCGGCCTGCATCTGCTGCGCTCACCGGAGCAGATAGTGATCGGCACCCTGGTGCGGGAGCTGGAGCCGGACATGAAACTGACCGACTGTTTCGAGTCGCGTCATCATTGCGTGATAGCGCCCGCCTGCCGGGGCCGGCAGATGTTCAGCCTGGCGCTGAAGCAGTTCCTGGCGGTGCTGGATCAGCACACCCTGGCGGACCTGATGCCGGCCCGGGTGCGGGGCCAGTGCATCGAGCTGCTCTATCAGGATGCGCCCCCGGTCTGATGCCGGTACTTGGCCAGTTTGTCGTACAGGGTCTTGCGCGGGATGCCGAGCCGCTCTGCGGCCAGGGCCACGTTGCCGTCGGCCTGGTTCATGGCCGCCAGGATCAACTGCTGCTCCAGCTCCGCCAGCTGCTGGGGCAGGGTGAGGCGGGTGTCGCCGGCAGGCGGCAGCACCCCCAGCACATACTGCTCCGCATAATGGCGCAGTTCGCGCACGTTGCCCGGCCAGTCCCGCTTCAGCAACTGCTGCACCAGCTCGTCGCCGGGCGGCGGTGTATCCCGGTTGTATTGAGCCTTGGCCTGCTCCACGAAGTGCAGGAACAGCAGCGGAATATCCGCCCGCCGTTCGCGCAGGGGCGGGATCTGCAGGGTGACCACGTTGAGCCGGAAATAGAGATCGGATCTGAACAGTCCGGCCTCGCCGGCGGTTTGCAGATCGATCTTGGTGGCGGCCACCACCCGGGCGTCCACCTCGATAAGCTTGTTGCCGCCGAGCCGTTCCAGCACCGACTCCTGCAGCACCCGCAGCAGCTTGGCCTGCAGGTTGAGCGGCATGCCTTCGATCTCGTCGAGGAACAGGGTGCCGCCGTCGGCGTGCTCTATCTTGCCGATACGGCGCTTGGTCACCCCGGTAAAGGCGCCGGGCTCGGCGCCGAACATCTCGCTCTCGAAGATGGACTCGGGCAGGGCGGTGCAGTTGACCGCCACGAAATGGCCCTTGCGGCCGCTGCCCTGGTGCAGGCTGCGCGCCACCATCTCCTTGCCGGTGCCGGTGTCGCCCAGGATCAGGACGCTGGCATTGGTGTCGGCGATGTTGTCGATCTGCCGGCGCAGCAGCTCGATCTGCGGGCTGTGGCCGAGCAGCAGGGCGGGGCCACGGCTGGCGGCCAGCTGCCGTTTCAGTTGCCGGTTTTCCAGCACCAGGGCGCGCTTGTCCATGGCCCGGCGCAGGCTGTGCAGCAGCTGCTCCGGCTCGTAGGGCTTCTCGAAGAAATCCTGGGCACCCAGGCGCATGGCGGCCACCGCCATGGGAATGTCGCCGTGCCCGGTGAGCAGCAACACCGGCAGCTCGGCATCGCGCTGCTGCAGCCGCTGCAGCAGCGCCAGGCCGTCCATCCCCGGCATGCGCACGTCGGACAGCACCACCACCGGCGCCTCGGGGGACAGCGCCTGCAAGGCCTGCTCGGCCCGGGCAAAGCCGCGGGCCTTGATGTCGGACAGCAGCAGCGTCTGCAGCAGGGTCTGGCGCACGTCCTCGTCGTCTTCCACCAGCCAGACTTCAATCTCGGGGTTGTTCATCAACCTCTCTCCAACTCAGGGTAAAGCGGGCGCCACCCTCGGCGGTGGCGGCGATTTCCAGCCGGCCGTCGCTGGCTTCCACCAGGTCCCGCACTATCGCCAGTCCCAGCCCCAGCCCCTGTCCCGCCTGCTTGGTGGAGAAGAACGGCTCGGTCACCCTGTCGAGCAGCTCGGGCGCGATGCCGGGGCCATTGTCCCACAGGCAGAGGCGGTGGGGCTCGGCCGCGATGGTGATGGCGGCGTCCGCGCTGCCCGCCAGGGCATCCAGGCTGTTGCCGAGCAGGTTGGCCAGCACCTGCTCCAGGGCGTGCAGCTCCATGGGCAGCAGTATCTCCCCCGGCGGGCGGTGGAGGCGGACGCCCTGCTCCTCGACGCGGGGACCGAGCCAGCTCAGCACATTGTCCAGCGCCTCGTCCAGCCGGGCCCGGCCGCGGGTCTTGCGGCGGGTGGCGGCGAACAGCTTGAGCTGGGAGGTCAGGCGGGCGATGCGGTCCACCAGCCGGCCCATGGTCTGCAGGCTCTGCTCCACCTGTTCGGTGTGGCCGCGCTGGGCCAGCAGCAGGGTGTTGACCGACTGGTTCCTGAGCGCGGTGAGCGGCTGGTTGATCTCGTGGGCCACGCTGGCCGCCATCTGGCCGAGGGCCGCCAGCCGGTTGACCTGGATCAGTTCGTGTTGCATGGATCTGAGCCGGGCCTCGGCCTGGAAGCGCTCCTGCACCTGCCGCTCCAGCTGGCGGTTGGACGCGGCCAGGGCGGCGGTACGCGCCATCACCTTGCGTTCCAGCTCGCCCTTGGCCCTGAGCTGGGCCTGCACATAGCGACGGCGCTGGCGCCAGTACAACAGCAGCAGGATAAAGGCGACGATGCTGAAACCGGCCACGGCGGTGACCAGGCTGGCGGTGTCGTACAGCGGCCGGCTCGGCCACCACAGCTGCAACCGCCAGCGCAAGCGGGGCAGCATCAGCTCGCTGACCCGATACTGATGTCCCTGCCAGACCAGCTGCTCACCCTGGCGGCCGAGTGCCAGGGGGTGCAGCGGCATGGGGTGGTACTGGCGGGTGCGCTCCAGTCGTTGTCGGGCGGACGGGGACAACGGGGTCAGGGTGGCGAACTTGAGCTCGCTGCGGGAGGCCAGGGCGATCACCTGGTCCGGGTCCACCACCATCACCAGGTCCTGGGCCGGCTGCCAGCTCCGCTCCAGCTCCAGCAGGGTGATCTTGGCGGCCAGTACCCCCTGGGCGCCCTGCTCCCGCCCCAGCCTCAGGCCGAAGAAGTAGCCGGGGATGCCGGTGGTGGCGCCCACCCCGTAGAATTCGCCGAAGCTGCCTTCGAGGGCGTCGGTGAAGTAGGGCCGGAAGCGGTAGTTCTGGCCGATGAAGGAATGGGGCTGATCCCAGTTGCTGGCGGCCAGGGTGGTGCCCCGGCCGTCCATCATGTAGAGCGCCTCCACCCCGGTGTCCGCCGCCAGTTGCGCCAGCAGCCGGTTGGCCTGCTGTACGGCCTCGGCATCGTCGGGCGAAGCCAGGGCGCGGGTCAGTACCGGATGGGAGCGCAGGGCGCGGGGAATGTTCTCGAAACGGGCGATTTCCGACTCCAGCGCCGCCCGGTACACCAGCAGCTGCTGCTGGGCCCGGAGCTCCTGCTCCACCGCCTGGCGTTGCCAGCTGCCGTGCCAGATCCAGGCCAGCAGCAGGGCGAACAACATGATGCCGAGCAGCCAGAGCAGCCGCTTGCCGAGTGAAGGGGTATTCAGTTGACCTCCGCTGAGTCACAGGCGCTGAGGGTGACGGCCTGCCCGGCCGGCAGCCAGTGGCCGAGCGGGCGGCACAGGCCGGAATCCAGGCAGAGGGTATAATCGCCGGTAAACTCGGAACTGGCAAGCTGCACCTCGGTCAGCAGCAGCCCCGGCCGCCAGCGCCAGGCGCCGTCCTCCAGCCGGGCCTCGGGCGGCGGCTCCATGCCGGCCCCCGAGCCCCGTACGCTGGCCTCCACCAGCCGCAGCCGGTCGCCTTCGACCCGGTAGTGTTCGGCCCAGCGGATTTTCTCCACCGAGTGATCCCAGCTCAGGCCGATGCTGCCGGTCAGCAGCATCAGGGTGGCGGAGGCGGTGGCCAGGCAGATCATCAGGCCACGGCCAGCGCCCGCTGGCGCTTGTATTGCCACCAGTGGCGCCCCAGCAGCAGGGCGGCCAGGCCCAGGCCGAGCTCGTCGGTCAGCGGCAGCGAGAACACCAGCAGGGCGGCGGCGGCCACGGCAGTCAGCCGCTCCCACCAGGCGAAGGGGCTCAGCCAGTAGCCGATGGCGCCCATGCCCCACAGGGACACCGCCAGCAGCGCCTTGAACACCACGAAGACGGTGGCGGCCAGGCCCGCGTCGCCCTGCAGCATCAGCTCGGGGGCGTATACCGCCATGTAGGGCACCACGAAGCCGGCGATGGCGATCTGCAGCGAGCGGATGCCGATGCGCAGCCCCGATGCCTTGGCGATGGGCGAGGCGGCGAAGGCGGCCAGGGCCACCGGCGGGGTCAGATCCGCCATGATGCCGAAGTAGAACACGAACATGTGCGACACGATCAGCGGTACGCCCAGCTCCAGCAGCGCCGGAGCGGCGATGGAGCTGGTGATGATGTAGTTGGGGATGGTGGGGATGCCCATGCCCAGCACCAGGCAGGTGAGCATGGTCAGCGCCAGGGACAGCAGCAGGCTGTGCTCGCCCAGCTGGATGATGTAACCGGCGACGATGGTGGCGGCACCGGTGAGCGAGATGACCCCGATGATCACCCCCACCAGGGCGCAGGCCACGCCCACCGGCAGGGCGTGCAGGGCGCCCTGGTAAAGCGCGTTCACCACGGTGGACAGGATGCCCTGCTCGCGTTTGGCCAGCAACAGCACGGCGAGCACCGCCACCACCACGAAGATGGCGGTGATGCCGAACTGGTTGAAGGTGGCACAGGCCAGGCCCAGCCCTATCCAGAAGGCGTAGCGCAGCCCCCTGGCGCCCAGGTGTTTGGCGACGCCGTTGCCCATGATCAGCACCACGGTGAGCGCCAGGCCCATCATGCCGGCGAACAGCGGGGTGAAGCCGGAGAACAGCATCACCACCAGCGCCACCAGCGGCAGCAGCAGGTACCAGCGTTGCCTGAGCGCGGCCATCGGCTGAGGACACTGGTCCTTGGGCAGGCCGTGCAGGCCGGCGCGGCCCGCTTCCAGGTGCACCATCAGGAACACGGTGAAGAAGTAGAGCACGGCGGGGATCAGCGCCGCCTTGGTGATCTCCACATAGGGCACGTTGATGGTCTCGGCCATGATAAAGGCCACGGCGCCCATCACCGGCGGCATGATCTGGCCGCCCATGGAGCTGGTGGCTTCCACCGCCCCGGCGAAGTCGGCCTTGTAACCGAACTTCTTCATCAGCGGTATGGTGAACTGGCCGGTGCTGACCACGTTGGCCACGCCGGAGCCGTTGATGGTGCCCATCATGCCGGAGGACAGCACCGACACCTTGGCCGGGCCGCCGCGGGTGTGGCCGACCGAGCCGATGGCCACGTCGTTGAACAGCTTGAGCATGCCGGCCTGCTCGAGGAAGGCACCGAACAGGATGAACAGGAAGATGTAGCTGGACGACACATAGGTGGGGGTGCCGTAGATGCCCTCGGTGCTGAAGGCCAGCTGGGACACCACCTGATCCAGGCCGTAGCCCCGATGCATCAGCGCTTCGGGCAGGTGCTGGCCGAACAGGGCGTAGGCCACGAAGGCCAGGCAGATCAGCGGCAGCGCCCAGCCCATCAGCCGGCGGGCGGCGTCGAACACCATCACCAGGGTGACGCCGCCGATGATCCAGTCGGCCTGGTTCATGTCGCCGGCGCGATAGATGAGGTCCGCCTCGAACCACCAGTGGTAGAAGGCGAACAGCAGGGCGAGTGCGCCCAGCAGCGTGCCCCAGACCGAGGGGCGGGACAGGTGCTGGCCCCGGGCACCGTGAAGCTGGTACACCAGGAACAGCAGAAAGCCGACGTGGATGGCCCGCACCACTGTGGTGGACAACGGGCTGAAGGCGGCGGTGACTATCTGGAAGATCGAAAAGGCCAGGGCGCCGTAGAAAATCAGCGCATGGGGCCGGGTATTGGCACTGTTCATCATGCTTGCTCCTGGAGGCGACGCCCGGGGCGCCGCCTCCTGTGGCCGGATGTTTTCCGGCCTTGTGTTATATGGGTCGAGGGGATGGGGGGAGCGGCTTCCCCCCGGGCTCAGTTCAGCAGGCCCTTTTCCTTGAAGTAGCGCTCGGCACCGGGGTGCAGCGGCAGCGGCAGGCCTTCCACCGCCAGCTCGGGGGCGATGCCGTTGGCGGCGCTGTGGGCGTTGCGCAGGGCGGGCAGGTTTTCATAGACCTGCCTGGCCATCTGGTAGGCGGTGTCGTCGGAGACCTTCTCGTGGGTAACCAGCAGGTTGCTGATGCTGACGGTGGGCACGTCCGCGTCCTGGCCGGTGTAGGTGCCGGCGGGGATCACCCCGGTGCGGTAGGCGTCGTTGCCGATGTTGGCCACCAGCTCCTCGGGGATGGGAATGAACACCACCGGGGCGTGGGAGGCCAGATCCCGGAAGGCGGCCATGCCGAGGCCGGCGGACTGCAGGGTGGCGTCCAGCTGGCGGTTCTTCATCAGCTCCACCGACTCGCCGAAGGGCAGGTATTCGGTGCGGGAGAAGTCGTCGTAGCTCAGGCCGGCGGCCTTGAAGATGGCGCGGGCGTTGAGCTCGGTGCCGGAGCGGGGAGCGCCGACCGAGATGCGCTTGCCTTTCAGATCCTCCAGGCTGGTGATGCCGCTGTCGGCCCGGGCCACGATCTGGATGTAGTTGGAATAGGTGGAACCCACGGCCCGCAGTTTTTTCAGCGGCGCCTGGAAGCCGGCTTCCTCCACCCCGTTCCAGGCGTCGGCCACGCTGTCGGCCAGGGCGAAACCGATCTCGCCCCGTCCCCGGTCCAGCAGGGTCAGGTTTTCCACCGAAGCTCGGGTCGCCTGCACCTGTACCTTGGCATCGGGGATGTGTTCGCCGTAGAGCTGGGAGATGGCCACGCCGAGCGGATAGTAGACGCCGCTGGTGCCGCCGGTGAGCACGTTGATGAACTCGCCGGCCTGGGTGGCGGTGGCGGAGAGGGCCAGGGTGGCACCGAGCAGACAATGTTTGATGACCTTCATTGGTTAGCTTCCTTGGTTATGGGTGTGCAGCAATAAGGTTGCAGGTTTGATGCCAATGGTTAATGGGATGTATTTTTCATTAAGTCATTGATTTTAATGATATCGTTGCCAGGGGGATTCCGGATTCTCAGAATTTATGCGGATACTGTTCCGATATTCCGGAAAACGGGAAGCGTCGGGCGCCATGCCGTTATCCGGGCCCTGTAGTATGATCGGACACGGCCGCAGGCCTGGGTACCAAGACCATTGCAAGGAGCCGACATTGATATTGCTGAGTATGGTGGTGCTGGCGATCGCCGTCCGGGGCGTGGACTGGCGGGCGTGGCTGGCGGACAAGTCGCGCCAGCATCTGTGCTTCGGGGCGGCCATCGCCCTGGTGCCGCTGTGGATGCTGCAGGCCGGGATCAAGGAAGGGCTGGAGGTCCATTTTCTCGGCCTGACCACGCTGGCGCTGGTGCTGGGCTGGCGGCTGAGCCAGCTGATGGCCCTGCTCAGCCTGCTGCTGGTGACGGTGTTCGGGGTCGAGTCCTGGAACGAGTTCGGGGCCAATCTGCTGCTGGGAGTGATACTGCCGATAGGCGTCAGCTACTTCGTGTTCCTGCTGACCTACAGCTACCTGTACCGGCACCTGTTCGTCTATATCTTCGTGGCCGGTTTCTTCAACGCCGCCCTGACCATGGCGGTGAAGATCCTGGCCTTTGCCGGCTACATGACCTGGTCCGGCCAGTATCCCTGGCAGACGGTGCTCGACAACTATGTGAGCATACTGCCGTTGTTGCTGTTCCCCGAGGCGCTGCTCAACGGCATGGCCATTACCCTGCTGGTGGTGTTCCGGCCCCAGTGGGTCTGTACTTTTTATGACAGGGACTACCTGATCAACAAGTGACGATGGGGGCTGTTGGTGGCCGAGCCGGTCTGTTAGTCTGCTCCAAAGCAACCCGAAGCGAGAATCCGATGAAGCATAGAGTACTGAAAACCATGATGCCGGTATTGGCCCTGGGTTTGTTGCCCGCCGCCCAGGCCGAGATGAGCCGGGAAGAGTTCCAGCAACTGGTACGGGAAACCCTGCTCGAGCAGCCGGAAATACTGCGCGAAGCCATCGTCAAACTGGAAGAAAAGGACAAGCAGGCCCAGCAGCAGCAATTCGAACAGCAGCTGAAGGAGCAATCCGCGCAGCTGTTTGCCAACCGCACCGACGGCATCATGGGCAACCCCAAGGGCAAGATCGAGATGGTGTATTTCACCGACTACAATTGCCCTTACTGCCGCCGGATGAACCAGACCCTGCTGGAGGTGCTGAAAAGCGAGCCGGAGCTGAAGGTGATCGTCAAGGACATCGGCATACTGGGACCGGATTCGGTGCAGGCCGCCCGCCTAGCCCTGGCCGCCGCCCGGGAGGCGCCCCGGCAGTACGAGGAGCTGCACCAGGCGCTGATGAGCCAGCAGCGGGTACAGGCCGCGGCCCTGGCCACCATCGCCGACAAGGCGGGGCTGGACGCCAAAACCCTGCAGGCGAAGGCCGACAGCAAGGACATCGCCGACAAGCTGACCCAGAACATGAGCCTGTTCCGCAGCCTGGGGCTGAACGGCACCCCGGCGCTGGTGTTCCCCGACGGCACCCTGATCCCCGGCGCCATCGACGCCGCCGGGCTGAAGGACATCCTCAAGGACAAGCAGTCCTGAGTTTGCCCCGGCCTTGGCGACCATATAAAGCAAAACCCCGGCATTGGCCGGGGTTTTGCTTGGATTGACAGCGCTTCGGAGTGCTTTGTTGTCACTCCCGCGAAGGCGGGAGTCCAGTGCAGGGTGTCATGGACCGCCTTCGCGGAGCGACGAGGCTGCGCTTAGTCCCTTATCCCCACCGGGCGGCGCGCTTGGCCTTCTGCAGCTTCTCGTAGGTGGCCAGCAGCGCCTGGTGGGCGGCGAAGTCCGCCAGGCTTTCGTCGGCGGCGGTCAGGCCGTGGAAACGGGCTTCGCCCGCTACCTGTTGCCAGGCCTGGGCCACGGTGTCGGCGCCGAACATGCTGTCGAAGGCGGCCCGGTATTGCGCCGGCTCGCGGCTTTCGTCCAGGTGCAGCTCCAGCGAGGCCTTGAGGCAGCGGTAGTAGCGGTGGCGTTCTTCGGTAAACACCGAAGCATTGAAGCTCAGGGTCCAGTCGGCGTAGTCCAGGGCGGTTTCCAGCTCGCCGGCGGCCAGGGCCAGCATGCACTTGAGTTCGCCCACCCGCAGGGTGTGCCAGGCGGTGCCCTTGTTGGGGGCGATGCCGAGCAGCTCCCGCACCCGGGTAAAGTCGTCCAGTCCTTCCTCTTCCAGCTGCTCGTACAGGCCCATCAGCTGCTCGCCGTCGGCGTCGCTGGTGGGCAGGCTCAGCAGGGTGGCGCGCAAGTGGGCCCCCATGTTGTTGTTGGCCAGCTCCAGGTCTTCCACCGGGTAGATGTCGGACATGCCGGGCACCAGGATGCGGCAGGCGTACACGCCCAGGTGCTCGTAGTCGGCGATGTACACCGGCTGCTCCAGCTCGTTGAAGATGGCCATCAGGTGGTTGAATTCCTGCTCGGACGTACCGCTGAAGTCCCAGTCGGCAAAGTCGTAATCGGCCTGGTCCTTGAACAGATCCCAGCTGATCAGGCCGGAAGAGTCGATGAAGTGGGTTTCCAGGTTGTGGTGGTCGGCCACTTCGTCGTCGTCGAAGGAAGGCGGCACGAACACGTCCAGATCCTTCAGGCTGCGGCCCTGCAGCAGCTCGGTGACGGTGCGCTCCAGCGCCACTTCAAAGCGCGGATGGGCGCCGAAGGAGGCGAAGCAGGTGCTGTTGGCCGGGTTGAACAGCACCACGCAGATCACCGGGTAGCGGCCGCCCAGCGAGGCGTCGAAGGCGTGGATGGGGAAGCCTTCCGCTTCCAGCGCGGCGATGGACTCCTGGATGTGCGGGTAGCGGGCCATCACCTCGGCGGGGATGCTCGGCAGGCTGATGCGCTCGGCTATGATGCGGTTCTTGATATGGCGCTCGAACACCTCCGACAGCCCCTGGGTGCGGGCTTCGGTCTTGGTGTTGCCGGCGCTCATGCCGTTGGAGACATAGAGGTTGCCGACGATGTTCATCGGGATATAGACGGTTTCATTGTCGCCCTGGCGCTCGAAGGGCAGGGCGCAGATACCGCGCTCGGCGTTGCCCGATTGCAGATCGACCAGTTGCTCGGCGGTCAGCTCACCGTCGGGATCGTAAAAGCCGCGGGTAAAGTCGTCGAGCAGGCCGGCGGGCAGGGTATTGTCCTGGGGCAGCGGGAACCACTTCTCGTTGGGGTAGTGCACGAAGTCGCCCCCGGCGATGTCCCGGCCCAGGTAGAAGTCGGCGAAGAAGTAGTTGGTGGCCAGCCGCTCGAAGTATTCACCCAGGGCCGAGGCCAGGGCCGCCTTCCGGCTGGCGCCCTTGCCGTTGGTGAAGCACAGCGGGCAGTCCCTGTCACGGATATGTACCGACCAGACGTTGGGCACCGGGTTCAGCCAGGAGGCCTCTTCGATGTCGAACCCCAGGGACCGGAGCTGGCGCTGGAAGTAGTCGATGGAGTCTTCCAGGGCGGCGTCTTTGCTGGGGATAAAGGTTTTCATGGTGTCCTCGGGCGTGATCGGCAAAAAAGGGGGCCGATCCTAACCCGAGGCGATAATTTGAACAAGGGCTGTTTCAGCCCGCGGCGGGCAGGCGCAGCCGGGAGAGTTCGCCCATCCAGGCATCGGAGAGCTGCTCGGCCAGCTCGATCTGTTGCAGCAGGCGCTGCTCATCCGAGCCTTCCTCGCGCAGGGCCAGGGCGCAGGCGAAGGCCTGCTCCAGCTGCTGTTGATGCTGCTCCAGCCGGTTTCCGGCCCACTCGCCGTGCTGCTCCAGCCACTGGCGGAAACGTCCCTGCTGCTGCAATTCGGCCATGCGCGCCCGGGCCGCTTCATCCTGGCGGTCTTCCAGCAGCCGGTACCCGGCCTGTTTGAGCACCAGGTGTTCGACCTTGAGCAGGGATTGCAGGCTGAGCCAGCGAGCCTGCTCGACCAGGCCGCGGGTTTGGCCGGCGGCGGTATTGGTGGTGACCACCACTTCCTCCACGAGTCGGATGCTCTGATCCGCCTGCCGGGCCTGCTGATCGGTCTGTTGCTGGCGTTGGCCGAGTTCTCGCATGCTGGCCTCAAAGGCGGCGAGGTGCTCGGCAATGCCCGAGGCGGTGGCCTGGGTCCGTTCCGACAGCGCCCTGACCTCGTTGGCCACCACGCTGAAGCCGCGGCCGTGCTCGCCGGCCCGGGCCGCCTCTATGCTGGCGTTGAGCGCCAGCAGGTTGGTCTGATCGGTAATTTCCCGGATCATCGCCAGGGCGTCGACGATGTGCTGGCGGTGCCGGTCGAGCTGCTCCGCCGACAGCCGCATCTGTTGCATGTGCTGCTGGATCTGGCGGCTGGCATCGCCGACCTGGCGCACCCGATTCTGGGCGTCTTCCGCACTGGCGGCACTGCGCTCGGCCAGGCTGTGCACCTCGGCCATCAGCTGGTCGATATCACCCAGATCCCGTTCGGTCACCTGCAGGTCCTGCAGCAGGTGGCGGGCATTGAGCCGGTGCAGGCCGGCGGTGAGCCGGTTTTCGCTGGTCAGCGCCTGTACCCGCGACATGACCACCATGGCGTCGTTGATCTTGTCGAGGGAGCGGCGGAAGTCGCCGGGCAGGCCCACCGTCATCGCCTGGCGGGAAAAGTCGCCCTCGGCGGCATGGCCGAAACAGGCCGAGGCCTCCTTGAAATACGTTTCTATCACATCGAGCAGGTCGTTCAGGGCCCAGGCGGCCTGGCCTACTTCTCCCTTGTTGCGGGTATCCCCCAGGCGCTGGTAGATATGACCGGCGGAGGCATTCTGCAGCTGCAGGCTGAGCCTCTGCTGGGCCAGTGCCGCGCGTCGCGCCTCGCGGATGGACAGGGCCACCAGCAACAGGGCGAGCAGCAGGCTGGCGCCGAGGAACCAGCCGAAATGGCGCGGAAGCCAGTATTGCAGCACCAGCTGGCTCACCATCAGGCTCAGGATCAGCAGGCTGAAGATCACGAACTGGGAGTAGAAAAAGGGGGCCCAGGAATGTTTGCGCGGGCTGTTAGCAGGCATCGGCTTTCTCCAGGTTGTTCCGGTAGAGGCCGTTGACCCAGGTCGGGTAGTCGAGCTCCTGCCGTTGCAGGTAGTCGCACAGGGCCTGGTAGGAGGCCTCGGCGGCTTCTCGCCGCGCCAGCCCCTGCTCCAGCGTCCTGAGCCGCCGGTAGAGTGGCGCTATCACGGCGATGGCCGGCTCGGGGGCATGGCGGCGCACCGAGAAATAGCCGTTCTTACGACCGTCGAGATCAAAGGAGGGGGTGATATTGGCGTAGACCCAGTAGTAGTCGCCGTTGGCGGTGCTGTTCTTGACGAAACCAAAGAACTCCTGGCCCTGTTGCAGGGTTTGCCACAGCAGCTTGAACACCCCCCCGGGCATGTCGGGATGACGGATAAGGTTATGGGGGCGATTCCGCAGTTGCGGCTCCTTGTAGTCGGACACCGCCATAAAGGTGCGGTTGGCGTAGGTGATATTGCCTTTCAGATCGGTCTTGCTGACGATAAGTTTGTCGGCCGGCCAGGTGATACGGCGGCCTTGATGAGGTTGCTGCATGCGTTCATGATCCCTGGGTAAGCCCTCTCGCCTGCCTGGACCGCACGAACGGGTTGTCGAGAGGGCGAATGGATTCGCTTGAAGATGCATACTTTAGTGGTAAAGATCGCTCCCTTCATGATCCAGAACAAATATTGGGCAACTTGGGGCAGGGCAGCCGCGATCTTCACGGCGTCGTCACAGTTTATCGGCCCAAAATGCAAAACGCCCGCAAGGGGCGGGCGTTGTTAACATCATAACCGGGATAACGCTTACGGCAGCAGGTGCAGCATGCGGCGCAGGGGCTCGGCGGCGCCCCACAGCAGCTGGTCGCCCACGGTAAAGGCGGACAGGTACTCGGGGCCCATGTTCAGCTTGCGCAGGCGGCCCACCGGTACGGTGAGGGTGCCGGTCACGGCGGCCGGGGTCAGTTCTTCCATCGACAACTGGCGGTCGTTGGGGATCACCTTCACCCAGTCGTTGTGGCTGGCCAGCAGCTTCTCGATCTCGGGGATGGAGATGTCCTGCTTCAGCTTGATGGTGAAGGCCTGGCTGTGGCAGCGCAGGGCGCCGATGCGCACGCACAGGCCGTCCACCGGGATGGCGGCGCCGGTCTGCAGTATCTTGTTGGTCTCGGCCTGGCCTTTCCACTCTTCCCGGCTCTGGCCGTTCTCGAGCTGGGTGTCGATCCAGGGGATCAGGCTGCCGGCCAGGGGCACGCCGAAGTTGTCCACCGGCAGGTCGCCGCTGCGGGTCTTTTCGGTGATCTTGCGCTCCAGCTCCAGGATGGCGGAGCCCGGGTCGGCCAGCTCGGCGGCCACTTCGTCGCGCAGCATGCCCATCTGGGTCACCAGCTCGCGCATATGGCGGGCGCCGCCGCCGGACGCGGCCTGGTAGGTGGCCACGGACACCCACTCCACCAGATCCTGCTCGAACAGGCCACCCAGGGCCATCAGCATCAGGCTGACGGTGCAGTTGCCGCCGACGAAGGTCTTCACGCCCTTGTCCAGGGCCTGCCGGATCTGCTTGCCGTTGACCGGATCCAGCACGATGATGGCGTCGTCGTCCATGCGCAGGGCGGAGGCGGCGTCGATCCAGTAGCCATTCCAGCCGGCGGCGCGCAGCTTGGGATAGACTTCCTTGGTGTAGTCGCCGCCCTGGCAGGTCAGCACCACGTCCAGCGCCTTGAGGGCGTCGATGTCGTAGGCGTCCTGCAGGGTGCCGGCGTCTTTACCGAAGTCGGGGGCAGGCTGACCGGCCTGGGAGGTGGTGAAGAAGACCGGATCGATACGGGCGAAATCGCCTTCTTCCACCATGCGGCTCATCAAGACGGAGCCGACCATGCCACGCCAGCCGACCAAACCTACTTTTTTCATCATCGAGTGTCCTTTCTTGGAAAGTGAGTAAACAAAAGCCTCTTTCACAATACTGATTGAGCGCAAAGGTGCAAGGGGCAAGAGGGGATCTCGGGGGATTTTTGGCCGGTTCAACCGGCGAGCAGGGGGTTGGCCTGGGTCATGTCGGCGCAGGCGGCGACCACCGCCAGCGCCAGGGCGGAGCGGATCACCTGCTCCTGTCGCTGCTGCTGCATCTGCAGCAGGCCGGGATCCAGCTCGCCGGCCGGGGGCGGTGCCGTGAAGGGCTGCACCTCCATGGCGGCCACCATGTGCAGCGCCTTGAGCGGCTCGGCGATTTCCGGGTCGGTGAGGCGGTATTCGTGCCCCTGGCTGTTGAGGGAATCCCTGAGTTTGAGCAGTCGGTCGATGTCCTGGTACAGCTGCTGGGAAATGATGCCGAGGCCGTAGACCAGCTTGAGCCGCACCGCCAGATCCGCCAGCGGCCCCATGGTGCCGAGCAGGGGCTCGACCGCGAACTTGACCGCGTAGTCGTCCTTGCGAAACACCTTCTGGATCAACTGGTCGAGCATGTCGTCAAACACCTCCACCATGGCGATCACAAAGCCCCGGGCGGAGGGGCTGCGGTGCAGGCGTTCGAAAATCTCGGCTTCTTGCTCGCGGCTTATCATGTTCTGGCTCTTCGACTGCTCAATCCGCCCCGGCTCAGTGGCTGAGCGCGAGGTACCTCTGTTCTATCTGCTCGGCGACGGCGCTGCCGGCGTCCAGCCCGGTGTAGTGGGCCAGGGTGGCTTTCAGCCCCTCCGTTGCCAGCCGCTGCTGCAGCTCCACCGCCTGGGGATCGTCGTCGTTGCGGTAGCAGAAGGCGGCGGCAATGCCTTTTAACAGATTTGCGTTGTCGATGCCATATTCCAGGGTGCCGAGCAGGGGTTTGATCAGCCGGTCCTCGGGGCCCAGCTTGCGGATGGGCTGGCGGCCGACCCGGTCTATTTCGTCCACCAGGTGGGGGTTGGCGAAGCGGCCGAGGATCTTCTCGATGTAGGCCTGGTGCTGCGCTTGGTCGAAGCCGTAGCGGCGGATCAGCACGGCGCCGCTTTCCTGCATGGCGGCCTTGACCTGCGCCCGGATCGCCGGATCGGCAATGGCCTCGCCGATGGTGCGGTAGCCCGCCAGGGCGCCCAAGTAGGCGGTGATGATATGGCCGGTGTTGAGGGTGAACAGCTTGCGCTCGACAAAGGCCATCAGGTTGTCGGTAAGCTCCATGCCGGGAATGACGGGCACGGGTCCCCTGAACTGGGTCTGATCCACTATCCACTCGCTGAAGGTCTCCACCGTGACCGCCAGGGGATCGGCCTGGTCGGTGGAGGGCGGCACTATGCGGTCCACCGCCGAGTCGACGAAGCCGACAGACTGCTCCAGCTCGGGCAGGTAGCGGGCGTCCAGATGCTTGAGCACTTCGCCCTTGAGGAAGCTGGTGCCGCGCACCTGGTTTTCGCAGGCGATGATGTTGAGCGGGGCGGCGTTGCCGCGCTCGAAGCGCCGTTGCAGGCCCTCGGCCAGGGTACCGGCGATCAGGGTGAGCACGGTCGGGCCCACGGCGGTGGTGATGAGGTCGGTGTTGGCGATAAGCTCCAGCAGCTCGGGACGGCGGGAGTCGATGGCGTCGACGCCGGTGACGGTGTCGGTGCGCACTTCCTGGCCGACGATGTGCACCGGGTAGCAGTGCCGGCTGCTCAGGGCCTCTACCAGTTGCGGGTTGACGTCGGCGAAGGTCACGTGGATGCCGGCGTCGGCCAGCAGCTTGCCGATAAAGCCGCGGCCAATATTGCCGGCGCCGAAATGAATGGCGGTTGTCATGGGTTCACCTTTTTAAGGGAGGCCCGAGGGCCTCGGGTTGCTGACTAGTTTTGGCGTACTCGGGCAAAGGGTCGACTCCACCGACACGCCGCACGAGATGACACTCGCCGTTTCAGCCTGCTGCGAACATTCACTGGATGTTCGGTCAGGCTGAAACGACTCGTCACGGCGAGACAAGCTCGCCCCCTGGGGGCTCGGACATGCCGTCCCTGGCATGTCACGGTCGGTGGAGTCGCTCCCTTTGCCCTCTGGGTATCGCCAGTACCCTGGCTCAGGCCGGATTGAGCGCCTTTAGTACCTCGTCCACGTTGCCGGTGGTGGTCAGTTTGGCGATCACGGCGTCGTCGTCGAGGGCGCCGGTGATGGCGGCGATCACGTCGAGATGCTCGTTGTTGCGGGCGGCGATGGCGATCACCAGCCTGGCGATGTCGTCCTCGTCGTCACCGAACTTCACCCCCTGCGGGTACTGGCAGACGATGACCCCGGTCTTTTTCACCGCGTCCTTGGCGTCGCTGGTGCCATGGGGCACGGCGATGGACTCGCCCAGGTAGGTGGAGGTCAGTTGCTCCCGGGCCAGCATGGCGTCCACATAGGAAGGCTCCACGTAGCCGCCTTGCACCAGTTGTTCGCCGGCGAAGCGGATGGCGTCTTCCTTGCTGGCGGCGCTCAGGCCCAGGTGGATATTTTCCGCCCGCAGCCGGAAGGGGGCATTGTCATCCGCGCCGGCCTCGTCGGCGGCAACCGGAGCAGCGACCGGGGCCGGTTCGGCCTTGGCGCGACCCTTGCTCAGCCGGGCGACCAGGCTGTCGTAGAGGGAGCCGTCGAGGAAGTTGCTGAGCGAGATATGCTCGGCCTGGGGCGCATGGCGGCGGGCCCGGTCGGTCAGATCCTTGTGGGTGAGCACGATGTCGACGCTGTCGTCCAGGTTGTTGATCGCCAGGTTGCTGACCGAGATGCCGAGTCCCGCCGCCGCCACCTTCTTGGCCAGCATGCTGGCGGCCATGGCGCTGGAACCCATGCCCGCATCGCAGGCCACGATGATCTTGCGGACCGCAGCCGGATCCTTGGTGACGCCGGCGGCCGCGCCGGCACCCTTGCTCTCGGCCTTCATCGCCTGAACCTTGGCGGCGGCGGCTTCCAGCTCGTCGCCGTTTTCGGTCTGGCGCTGGGTCTTCAGTAGCAGGGAGGCGACGGTGAAGGACACCGCCATCGAGGCCAGCACCGCCAGCACCACACCGACATGGGCGCCGCGGGGGGTCATCAGCATCACGGCGAAGATGGAGCCGGGAGAGGCCGGGGCCTGCAGGCCGGCGTTGAACAGGGTCAGGGTGAAGACACCGGTCATGCCGCCGGCGATGACCGCCAGGATCAGGCGGGGGTTCATCAGCACGTAGGGGAAGTAGATTTCGTGGATGCCGCCGAAGAAGTGGATGATGGAGGCACCGGCGGCGGATTGCCTGGCGTTGCCGCGGCCGAAGAACATGTAGGCCAGCAGCACGCCCATGCCCGGACCCGGGTTGGCTTCGATCAGGAAGAAGATGGACTTGCCGAACTCGCTGGCCTGCTGGATGCCGAGCGGGGTGAAGATGCCGTGGTTGATGGCGTTGTTGAGGAACAGGATCTTGGCCACTTCCACGAAGATGGAAGTCAGCGGCAACAGGCCGGCGTCCACCAGGAAACCGACACCGGCGGCCAGGGCCGTGGACATCAGCTTGACGAAGGGGCCGATCAGCAGGTAGGCGACGATGGCGCAGAGCATGCCGATGATGCCGGCGGAGAAGTTGTTGACCAGCATCTCGAAGCCGCTCTTGACCTTGCCCTCAATGGCCTTGTCGAAGTGCTTGATGGCCCAGCCGCCGGCGGGGCCGACGATCATGGCGCCCATGAACATGGGGATGTCGGTACCCACTATCACCCCCATGGTGGTGATGGCGCCCACCACGGCGCCCCGGTCGCCGCCCACCAGCTTGCCGCCGGTGTAGCCGATCAGCAGCGGCAGCAGGTAGGTGATCATGGGGCCGACCATGGTTGCCAGGGTTTCGTTGGGCAACCAGCCGGTGGGAATGAAGAGGGCGGTGATAAAGCCCCAGGCGATAAAGGCGCCGATGTTGGGCATCACCATGTTGGACAGGAAGCGTCCGAAGTTCTGAATTTTAATCTTGCTGTTCTGGGATAGCATAACTTTAACCCCGCCTGGTGCGATGTCAGTTCCATTGTCGGTAGGCGATAACCACGCCTGGTGTTTGAGCTCGTGAGAAATCTAACACTTCTGCGGCAAACGGGAGCCAGGCTGGCATTTATCGTGATCTTGATCTCCTTTTGTAATCCGCCCCGGCATTTTTAAGGTGACGATGATCACGTTATAAGATGGTAATTTTTCAACATTTAACAAAATCGCAGGGCAGTGACGACTAAAATGTGATTGGAATCACTTTTTAATGCGGCAACCTCCCCTTGCTTTAGGTGATCCCCATCACATTTACGAAAGAATTATTCCCGATCAAGATAATTGAAAGTGATCTTTGTCACATTTTTATGGCGTGGACGTCGGCGGCCGGGGCCGGGTGGCCGCCGGCGGCGTCGATATGAAAAAAAATTACAGCTCGGGCTCAGGCCGAGAAGGAGAGGAAGCTCAGGATGAATACCGGTGCGGCCAGGCTCAGGATAAAGCCGGAGACGATGGCCACCGGCACTATGGCCACGCCGCCGGAACGCTGCAGCACCGGCAGGGTGAAGTCCATGGCGGTGGCGCCGCCATAGCCGACGGCGCAGGAAGGATGGCGCCGCATCAGCGCCGGGATGATCAGGATGGCCACCAGCTCCCGGGCCAGGTCGTGGAGAAAGGCGGCACTGCCGAGCACCGGCCCCAACTGGTCGCTGATCAGTATGCCGGAGAGGGAATACCAGCCGTAGCCGGAGGCGAAGGCCAGGCCCTGGGACAGGGGCAGGCCGAGCAGCCAGGCACCGGCCAGGCCGCCCACCCAGGAGCTCACCATCACCACCAGGGCGATGGCCAGGCCCCAGGGGTTGAGCACTATCTGGCGCAGCTTCATGCCCGAGTTGCGCAACTGGATACCGATCAGCAGCAGCAGCAGCATCAGCGCCCATTCGCTCAAGCTATCTATCGCCAGCCACTGCGGGTCCAGAAACTGACCGAGCAGCACGCCGCCGAGGATCACCAGGCACAGCTTGACGGAGTCGAGCAGCAGGGCCCATTTGCTGATGGCGGGCGCGCCGCGCTCGCCGCTGACCCGGCCCCGCTTGACATCGAGCAGCCACAAGCCGGCCAGGTTGGCCAGGGTGATGCAGCCGAGGAACACCAGGCAAAGGGTGAAAATGGTGCCCAGGTGGCTGCTCAGGTTGTCGACGAAGGCCAGGCTGATGCCCATCAGGAACAGGATCAGGTACACCATGCGCGCCACCGACATATTGATAAAGTGGACTATGGACTGGGAGCGACAGGGAATGCAGTAGCCCAGGGCCAGGGGCAGCAACACGATAAGCAAGCCGGAGTACATAGAATTTATCTTCCAATTTATTGATGCAGCGGGATTTTTAAGCGATATATTCGATTTGGGACAGAATACGTGAGGAGATATGGAAAAAAAAGCCGAATATCTGCGCCCCTCCCGGGCGGTCATCCCGCCAAGGCAGCAGAGTGTGCCATCCGTCGGCGCTAAGGCGGGCATCCGGGGCCGGCCTGCTGGGCTCGCGCCCGCGACACAGCGTATTTTGAATAAATCTGCATGGGTGGGGAGCAGGGCCGGCGTATTTCGTCAGGGTAAGGAAGGGAACGGGTCGGCAGCTGATGATTTATTCGCTATTTTTGAATAACTTTATACTGTAAAAAGATGTTAATGCTGTATAAAAAACCGACCGGTATGGTATTAGGAAGGCGATTATGTTGTTATTGGTCGGAACTGATGGTAATTTTCCGGTAGCGGTTAACAAGTCGTTAACCATGGATGAAATACATGCCGCCCTGTCGGCATCGGGAACAAAGGTCTAACGGATGAGTAAACCTGCCCTCGAAGTATCGGGCCTGCACAAGCATTACGGCTCCCTGGAAGTGCTCAAAGGTATCGATTTAAGCGCCGTCAACGGCGATGTCATTTCCATTATCGGCTCCTCCGGATCCGGCAAGTCCACCTTCCTGCGCTGCATCAACCTGCTCGAAACCCCGTCGGCGGGCGAGGTGAGGGTGCATGGCGAGTTGATCGAGATGCGGACCAACAAGGCCGGCGAACGCGAGCCGGCGAGCATGCGCCAGGTGGAACGGATCCGTTCCCGGCTGGCCATGGTCTTTCAGAGTTTCAATTTATGGTCTCATATGACCATACTCCAGAACATCATCGAAGTACCGGTGCATGTGCTCAAGGTGCCGAAGAAAGAAGCCATCGACAAGGCCGAGGCCCTGCTGCAGCGGGTCGGCCTCTACGATCGGCGGGAGTATTATCCCGGCCACCTGTCCGGCGGCCAGCAGCAGCGGGCGGCCATCGCCCGGGCCCTGGCGGTGGACCCCGAGGTGATGTTGTTCGACGAACCCACCTCGGCCTTGGATCCGGAACTGGTGGGCGAGGTGCTGGGGGTGATGCGCGGGCTGGCGGAAGAAGGCCGGACCATGCTGGTGGTGACCCACGAGATGAGCTTCGCCCGGGACGTGTCCAACAAGGTGATGTTCCTGCACCAGGGACGGGTGGAGGAGCAGGGCGATCCCAAGCATGTCTTCGCCAACCCGACTTCCGAGCGGTTCAAGCAATTCATCTCTTCCGTTTACTGATACACACAAGCAATACCAAGGACGTTACACAAGGAGTAAGGCTTATGAAGAAACTGTTGGTTGCAGGCGCCATGATGGCCGCACTGGCTGCTGGCGCCGTTCAGGCCCAGGATTGGAAAACCGTACGCTTCGGCATCGAAGGCGCCTACCCTCCCTTTTCCTGGACCGATGAAAGCGGCCAGCTGCAGGGCTTCGACGTAGACATGGCCAATGCCCTGTGCGAGCAGATGCAGGTGCAGTGCCAGCTGGTGGCCCAGGACTGGGACGGCATCATCCCCGCCCTGCTGGCGCGCAAGTACGACGCCATCATCGCCGCCATGTCCATTACCGAAGAGCGCAAGCGCACCGTCGACTTCACCGGCAAATACGCCCTGGTGCCCAACAAGTTCGCCGCCAAGAAAGGCACCGAGCTGGAGCTGAGCAAGGAAGGCCTGGCCGGCAAGCGTGTCGGTGTGCAGATCGCCACCACCCACGACAAGTACCTGACCGACAACTTCGGCCAGGACGTCGCCCTGGTGCGCTATGGCACCGCCGATGAGGCCTACCTGGATCTGAAGGCCGGCCGCATCGACTATGTGTTCCTGGATGCCACCGCCATCGAGGAAGGCCTGCTCAACAAGGAAGGCGGCGATGCCTTCGAGTTCGTCGGCCCCTCGGTGACCGACGCGCAGTGGTTCGGCGAAGGCTTCGGCATCGCCGTGCGCAAGCAGGATCAGAAGCTGAAGGAAATGCTGAACAAGGCGATCCTGGAATTGCGTGAAAACGGTAAGTACCAGGAAATCAACAGCAAGTACTTCGAATACGACGTATACGGCGGTTAAGCAGCGGTTACCGGCCCCGCTGGGGCCGGTATGATAGGAAGTCGTTATGCTGGATCTGAAAGGATACGAAAGCTCCCTGCTGGAAGGGGCCTGGGTGACCATAGAGGTGGCCCTGTTGTCTTTATTGCTGGCGGTGACCCTGGGATTGCTGGGGGCGCTGGCCAAACTCTCTTCATTCAAGCCTGCCCGCTGGCTCGCCACCGGCTATACCACCGTGATCCGGGGCATTCCGGATCTGGTGCTGATGATGCTGATCTTCTTCGGCGGCCAGGTGCTGCTCAACAATTCCCTGTATTCGTTCAACCAGAAGCTGAACGACTGGATAGGGGGAGGCGATCCCGATCACCAGTGGGTCAGCTATCTGCCCGACTATGTGGAGATCAGCCCCTTCATGGCGGGCATCATCACCATCGGCTTCATCTTCGGCGCCTACATGACCGAGACCTTCCGCGGCGCCATACTGGCGGTGGACAAGGGCGAGCTGGAAGCGGCCCGCGCCTACGGCATGAAGCCGACCCTGGTGTTCCGCCGCATCCTGTTTCCGCAGATGATGCGCCATGCCCTGCCGGGGCTGGGCAACAACTGGCTGGTGCTGCTCAAGACCACGGCGCTGGTGTCCATCATCGGCCTCGACGACATGGTGCGCAAGGCCTCCCTGGCGGCGGGGGCGACCCAGTTGCCCTTTACCTTCTACATGGCGGTGGCACTGATCTTCCTGCTGTTCACCGCGGTGTCCACCTCCATGCTCAGGTGGGCCGAGCGCCACTACGCCATTCAGACGAGGTAATCCATGGACTTTTCAATTGTCGTGAATGAATGGGACGTCTACTGGCAGGGGCTTTACACCACCCTGTTCCTGGTGGCGCTGTCCCTGTTGCTGGGATTTGTGATCGCGGTGCCCACCGGTATCTGCCGCAACAGCAACAACTGGCTGCTGAAGGGGCCGGCCTGGGCCTATATCTACTTCTTCCGCGGTACGCCCCTGCTGGTGCAGCTGTTCCTGATCTACTACGGGGCGGGACAGTGGGACTGGCTGCGGCAGTCGCCGGCCTGGGAGCTGTTCAGCCAGGCCTGGTTCTGCGCCATCCTGGCCTTCACCCTCAATACCGGCGCCTATACCGCCGAGATCATCCGCGGTGCCATCAACGCCATGCCCAAGGGACAAATCGAGGCGGCCTATGCCTATGGCATGAGCCGGATGACCACGCTGCGGCGGATCATACTGCCCAATTCCTTCCGCCGTGCCCTGCCGGCCTACAGCAACGAGGTGATTTTCATGCTGCACGGCTCGGCGGTGGCGGGGGTGATCACCATAGTGGATCTGACCGGCGCGGCGCGTATCGTCAACTCTCGTTACTACTCGCCGTTCGAGGCCTTCCTGGCGGCCGGTCTGGTCTATATGTGCCTGACCTTCCTGCTGGTATGGGGCTTCCGCAAACTGGAAAACCGCTGGTTCCGCCACCTGAAGCCGAGAACGGCATGATGCCGTGATCCCCGGGGTTGGAGCCGGTCGGCTTCAATCCCCGGGCGGTGGTGATTGTCCTGGCCTTTTGGCGCTTCCCCATGCACAGTGAGGAAAACTCAAACGAGGCCGAATTATGGAACACTTCGAACTCATCTACCGGCGTGCCTGCACCCGTCATGGCGGCGAGGCCGCACTCCGGCAGCGCATCATGACGCCCCTTTGTACCCCGCAGCAGCTGGCGGCCATCCCCGATGATCGCTGGCTGTCCTCCTTCACCATGAGCCTGTTCCAGTCCGGCTTCGTCTGGGAAGTGATCCGCCAGAAATGGCCCGACTTCGAGCGGGCCTTCTTCGGCTTCGCGCCGGAGAAGATGCTGCTGCTCGACGAGCATCACCTGGAGCGGCTCAACAACGACGCCACCATAGTGCGCCATGCGAAGAAAATCGCCGCCGTGCCGGTCAACGCCCGCATGGTGCTGGAGCTGGGGAAGCCTCACGGCGGTTTCGGTGCCTTCGTGGCCAACTGGCCGGCGTCGGATCGGGTCGGGCTCTGGCAGGCGATCCAGGACCACGGCCGGTTGCTGGGGGGCAATATCGCCGCCTACGGCCTGCGCCGGCTGGGGGTGGACACCTTTATCTTCACCCCCGACGTCACCGCCTACCTGGTCAACCACCGGGTGGTCGATGCCGGGTTAGGCAGCCGCAAGGGCAGGCAGCAGGCCCAGGCGGCCTTCAACGAGTGGCGCCGGCAGAGCGGGCTCAGCTTCAGCGAGATCAGCAAGACCCTGGCCTGCTCCCTCGGCTAGGGCTCCAGATAGGGGGTCAGGAAGGCATGCACCTGGCGGGCGATCCGCGGCTGGGCCTCGGCGGTGGGATGGATGCCGTCGTCCATCATCATGCCGTTCTCGCCGAGCAGCGGGGACACGAAGAAGGGCAGCAGCGGCAGCTCGTGCCGTTCGGCCAGCTTGCCGAAGATGCCCTCGAACTGCTCCAGGTAGCGGCGGCCGTAGTTGGGCGGCAGGCGGATCTCGGTCAGCACCACCCGGGCACCGGCCCGGTCGGCGAGCGCTATCATGGTGTCGAGGTTGCGCTCGATCAGCGGCGGCGGCAGTCCGCGCAAACCGTCGTTGCCACCCAGCTCCAGCACCACCAGGCTCGGCTGGTGGCGCTCCAGCAGGGGCGGCAGTCGTTGCAGGCCGCCCTGGGTGGTATCGCCGCTGACGCTGGCGTTCACCACTTCCACCCGGCGCCCCTCCTGCCGCCACTGCTCGGCCAGCAGCCGGGGCCAAGCCTGGTCGATGCTCATCCGGTAACCGGCGCTGAGGCTGTCGCCGAGGATCAGAACGGTGTTAGCATGGGCGGCGGATGACACCAACAGCAGTATCGTCAAAAGGATACGTGGCATGACAACTTCTTCTCCGATCATCAGGGTGGCCGGCCTGACCCACAGGGTCGGCCTGGGCGATGCATCACTGACCATCCTTCAGGGGATAGGGCTGGAAGTCAAGCCCGGACAAAGTGTGGCCCTGGTGGGGGCGTCCGGCTCCGGCAAGTCCACCCTGCTCGGGTTGCTGGCCGGCCTGGACATCGCCAGCGAGGGCGACATCGAGATCCGCGGCCAATCCCTGGCCGCCCTGGACGAAGAGCAGCGGGCCCGGCTGCGGGCCCGCCATATCGGTTTCGTGTTCCAGTCCTTCCTGCTGCTGCCCACCCTCACCGCCCTGGAAAACGTCATGCTGCCCGCCGAGTTGCAGGGCAGCCGCCAGTGCCGGGAGCGGGCGCTGCACCTGCTGGCACAGGTCGGGCTGGCCGAGCGGGTGCGCCACTTTCCCAGCCAGTTGTCCGGCGGCGAGCAGCAGCGGGTGGCCATCGCCCGCGCCTTTATGACCGAGCCGGACATACTGCTGGCGGACGAGCCCACCGGCAACCTGGATCACCATACCGGTGCCCAGATCATCGAGCTGCTGTTCCGCCTGAACCGGGAGCACGGCACCACCCTGGTGATCGTCACCCACGACGAGGCCCTGGCCGGCCGCTGCCAGCGTCGCCTGCTGATGACCGCCGGTCACCTGGAGGAGCAGCATGCCGAGTCTTAGCTGGCGCCTGATCTGGCGCGAGGCCGGGCGGGGACCGCTCCGGCTGTTCGTGCTGGCCCTGGCCCTGTGCGTGGCCAGCATCCTCAGCGTGACCCTGGTGGCGGACCGCCTCAACAACGCGCTCAAGGTGTCGGGACGGGACTACATCGCCGCCGACCGCATCCTCACCGGCAGCCGGCCGGCCCGGGAAGACTGGCTGACGGAGGCCGGCCGGCGGGGACTGTCCGTGTCCCGTACCCGCTCGTTCCAGAGCGTGCTGTTCGCCAACGACGAGCTGCAGCTGGCCAGTGTCCGGGCGGTGGACGACGCCTTTCCCTTCTACGGCGAGCTCGAGCTGAACCCGGCCGGCCGGGTGCGGCCGGGCACCATCTGGCTGTCTGCCCGGCTGCTGGCGCTGCTCGGGCTGCAGCGAGGCGACCGGGTGGAGCTCGGCAATATCGAGCTCGAGGTGGCGGGAGAGCTGGTGAAGGAGCCGGACGAGGGCTTCTCGCCCTTCCTGCTGGCGCCGCGCGCGCTGATCCACCTGGATGACGTGGCCGCCACCGGCATCTTCATGGAGGGCAGCCGGGCCCGTTATCGCTACCTGTTCCGGGGCGATGAAGCCGGGCTGCAGGCCTATGCCGACTGGCTGCGGCCGCAACTGCAGCAGGGGCAGCGCTGGCGCGGCCCGGACGACGCCGACACCCCGGTGGCCCGCTCCATCAGCCGGGCCGAGCAGTTCTTCCGGCTGGCCTCGCTCACCGGGGTGCTGCTCGGCATCCTGGCCATGGCCATCGCCCTCGGCTATTTTTCCCGCCGGGAGCAGGACCGCATCGCCCTGCTCAAGACCCTGGGCGCCGGGCGCCGGCAACTGCTGTCCTGGCTCGGCCGGCTGCTGACCGGCCTGTTGCTGCTGGGGGCCGGCCTGGGCGCCCTGGCGGGCTACGGCCTGCACAAACTGATCCTGCTGAGCCTGGGGGAGGTGCTCGACATCCCGCTGCCACCGCCCTCCCTCATGCCCTTCGTGGTGGCGGCGGGGCTGGCGCTGCTCACCACCCTGATGCTGTCGGTGGTGCCCCTGCTGCGGCTGTTGCGGGTGCCGCCCCTGCGGGTGCTGCGCAACGAGGCCGAGGCCCGCATCTCCCCCTGGTGGAGCGCCGGCATACTGCTGGCGGGTACCTTCGGCCTGAGCTGGCTGTTCGCCGGCAGTCCGGGCCTGGCGGTGGGGTTGCTGCTGGGGCTGCTGGCCCTGGGGGGGCTGCTCGGCGGCCTGTGCTGGCTGTTGCTGGCCCTGGCCCGCCGCAGCGGCGGCGGCATCGCCTTCCGGCTGGCGCTCAGCCGGCTGCAACGGGCGCGGCTGGCGACCCTGGTGCAGTTCGGCGGCGTGGCCCTGGCGCTGTTCCTCGGCACCCTGCTGTGGGTGGTGCGCGGTGAGCTGGTGGACGGCTTTCTGGCCCGGCTGCCGCCGGACACCCCCAACCGCTTCCTGATCAATATCGCCACCGAGGAGCGGGAGCCGATCCGGGCGCGGCTGCTCCAGGCCGGGCTGGACAGCTCCCGCTTCTATCCGATAGTGCGCGGCCGCCTGACCGAGGTCAACGGCGCCCCGGCGGCACCGGATGTGGACAGCGAGCGCGGCGGCGGCCTGGGGCGGGAGCTCAACCTGACCTTCGACGAGCAATTGCCCGAGGGCAACCGCATCCTGCGCGGCCGGTGGTCGGTCGCCCCCGGCGGGGTTTCGGTGGAGTCGGGTCTGGCCGAGCGGCTGGCGTTGTCGATTGGCGACCGGCTGACCCTGGATCTGGCCGGCCAGCGGGTCTCGGCCGAGGTCCGCAATATCCGCGAGGTGGACTGGGACAGCATGAAGCCCAACTTTTATCTTATCTTCAGCCCCGACGTGCTGGCGGACTACCCGGCCACCTGGCTGGCGAGCTTCTACCTGCCGCCGGCGCAGCGGGCCCTGGAGGTGGAGCTGATCCGTGCCTTCCCCACCATCACGGTGTTCGACGTGGAAGCACTGCTCGATCGGCTGCGCCAGGTGCTGGCCCAGGTCAGCCAGGCGTTGCTGGTGATCATGGCGCTGGTGACCGGCGCCAGCCTGCTGGTGTTGCTGGCCCAGGTTGAAGCCACCCTCGAAAGCCGCCGGCGGGAGCTGGTGCTGCTGCGCACCCTGGGCGCCGGCCAGCGGCTGATCATGGCCTCGCTGCGCTGGGAGTGGCTGGCGGCGGGCCTGGCGGCCGGGCTGGCGGCGGCGCTGGCGGTGGAACTGTGCGTGGCGGTGCTCTTGCCCTGGTGGCTGGACCTGCCCTGGCAGCCCCACCCCCGCATCTGGTTCGGCCTGCCGCTGCTGGGGGCGGCCCTGCTGCTGCTCACCGGCCGTGCCGGCGGCATACTGCGCGGCCCCCTGGGCGAGCGCCTGCGCCAGTTGGCCCAGGGGCTGGGTTAGGCGATATCCAGCGCCACCGAACTTAGCAGGGCGGTGGCTCGCTCGACCTCCATGGGCTGGCCCAGGTGGTAGCCCTGGGCCTGGTCGCAGCCCATCAGCCGCAGCAGCTCGAGTTGCTCCCGGTTTTCCACCCCTTCGGCGATGGTCTGCAGCCCCAGGTTGCGGGCCAGGCTGATGATGGCACCGATAATGGTCCGGCTCTCCTCATCCTCCAGCAGATCCCGGACGAAGCTCTGGTCGATCTTCAGCCGGGTCAGCCGGAGGCGCTTGAGGTAGCTGAGCGACGAATAGCCGGTGCCGAAGTCATCCAGTGCCAGATGAACGCCCAGCAGGTTCAGCTGCTCCATCACCGCTACCGCCCGTTGCGGGTTGTCCATCATCACGCTTTCGGTCAGCTCCAGCTCCAGCAGCTCCGCCGGCACCGCCGCCAGCTGCGCGCGCAGCCGTTCGCACAGGCCGGGATGGCGGAACTGCACCGCGGATACATTCACGCCCATGATCACCGGCGGCAGTCCCTGCCGCTGCCAGCGCGCCTGTTGCTGCAGGGCCGTGGCCAGCACCCAGTCGCCCAGGGGCACGATAAAGCCGTTTTTCTCCGCGATGGGGATAAACTCCGCCGGCGACACCGTGCCCAGCTCGGGATGCTGCCAGCGCAGCAGGGCCTCGAAGCCGATCAGGCGGCCCTCGTCCAGGCTGAACTGGGGCTGGTATACCAGCCGCAGCTGCTGCCGCTCCATGGCCTGGCGCAGGCCGTTTTCCAGCAACAGCATGCGGCTGTAGCGGCTCTGCATCTCGGCGGTGAAGAAACGGTAGCCGTTGCGTCCCGCCTCCTTGGCCTGGTACATGGCGATGTCGGCATGGTGGTAGAGGTCGTTGAAGCTCTGGCCGTCGTCGGGGTAGAGGGCGATGCCGAGCGAGACCGACAAGCGGATGTCATGTTTCCTGATCACATAGGGCTCGGCCATCACGCTCAGCAGCCGCTGGGCGAAGTGGGCGGCGCCCTCGGCGTCGGTCATCGGCAACACCAGGATGAACTCGTCACCGCCGAAGCGGGAGATGGTGTCCTCTTCCCGGCAAAACTGCTTGAGCCGCTCCGCCACCCGGATCAGCAATTTATCCCCGACCTTGTGCCCCAGGGAGTCGTTGATGCTCTTGAACCTGTCCAGATCCAGGAACAGCAGCGCCATGGCCGCCTGCTTCCGGCGGGCCAGCTGGATCGCCTGGCGGGTTCGTTCTACCAGCAGGCTGCGGTTGGGCAGGCCGGTGAGGGGATCGAAGTGAGCGAGAAAGTGGATCTGCTCCTTGTCCCTGATTTGCTCGGTGATGTCGATATGGGTCCCCACCGTGAGGGGGCCCGGCTCGCCCCGGGGATCCCGCAACGTCCTGCCCCGGGACAGTATCCACACCCAGTCGCCATTGGCATGGCGCATGCGGAACTGGTTCTGATACAGGGCATCGTCCGCCCGGCGCAGATAGTCGTCGAAGGCCCGCTGGGCGCGTTCCCGGTCGTCCGGATGCAGCAGCTCGCGCCAGCTCGTGGCCAGCCGCTGGCCGTGGCGCCGCTCGTAGTCGAGCTTGTCGAGGCCCAGCATGGAGAAATACTCTTCGCTGCAGTGCAGTTCATCGCTGTCGCCGTCGTATTCCCAGGCACCGGTATTGGAGGCGGTGATCAGCGATTTCTGACGGGCCAGGGCCTCCTCGAGCTGGTTCCTGGCCTCGGTGATTTCCCGGGTCCGGCTCCGGACTTCCAGCTCCAGGCGGCGGGCCTGCCAGCGGGTTTGCGCCAGCAGGTACACCAGAAAGGCCAGCATCAGGCTGAAGACCAGGGCGCCCAGCAGCTGCTGGGCCAGGCCCTGGGTATCGCGCCAGCCCCCGGGCTGGGCCAGGCTGAGCTGCCAGTGGCCGTTGGGCAGGCGCAGGGATTCGGTGATGGCGTCCGGGGGCAGGGGATGGGCCGAGCCGGCAATGATCTGGCGGTGCGTGCCGCCCTGCCCGTCGGCCAGCCGGCGCCACAACTCGAAGGCATAGCCCCGTTGTTCCAGGGTCTGCAGCTCGACATTGGCCAGCAGATCCGACAGCCGTATCACCACGCTGACGAACCCCCAGAAGGAATCGCCGTCCTCGTCCATAAACACCGGCAGCCGGCCGATCAGGCCCACGCCGCCCTGGGCCAGTTCGACCGGCCCGGTCAGGGTCAGGCGGCGGGAGTCCCGGGCCAGCACCGCCTCCGCCCCCTGGACCGGGTGGGTCAACTGGTTGAGTCCGAGGGCGCCTTCATTGCCGGCCAGCGGATAGGTGTGGCTGATGATGCCTCCCGGCGACAGCGCCAGCGCCTTGACCTGGGGGTAGTAGGGCAGCAACTGCCCGGCCACCGCATCGAAATCCCGGATCTCGCCCCCGCCCTGCTTGACCAGGGCGGCCAGGGCGTAGGCCGAGGACAGGTTGCGCTCCAGCTTCACCTGCAGGCTGTTGATATGGAAACGGGCGATATCGATGGCGGCGAGCTTCTGCTGCTTCACTTCCTGGCTGGAATGCTGCCATACCAGGCTCGAGCCGATCAGCAGACTGAGCAGAAAAACCAGCATGATCATGACTTTGGCGCCGCTGTGCAGTCGGCTCTGGGGTGGGGGCATCTCTTATCCTTCGATGAGGAGCTCAGGCGTTGCGCATGGCTTCCAGGGTTTCCTTCAGGGCCTTGTCCAGGGTGGGATAACGAAAATGGAATCCCACCTGCTGCAGCCTTACCGGCATCACCCGTTGTCCGGTCAGCAGCAGCTCCGCCATTTCGCCGAACAGCAGCCGCATCGCCCAGGCCGGAATACGGGCAAAGTGCGGTTTGCCCAATACCTGGGCCAGGGTGCGGCTGAACTGCTCGTTGGTGACCGGCTCGGGGGCGGTGGCGTTGAAGACGCCGCTGCATTCCTCGTGCTCGAGCAAGAACAGGATCAGATTAACCACATCTTCGATATGGATCCAGGACATATACTGCTTGCC
Organism: Zobellella sp. An-6; assembly: GCF_052487945.1. Classification (NCBI taxonomy): domain Bacteria; kingdom Pseudomonadati; phylum Pseudomonadota; class Gammaproteobacteria; order Aeromonadales; family Aeromonadaceae; genus Zobellella; species Zobellella sp. An-6. The sequence continues at coordinate 969,432 of NZ_CP199259.1, forward strand.
GGAGCCGATGGGGCCTCCCAGCCCCAGGCGGTAGCTGGGCAGCATCTTCTTGAGGCCACCGCCCTCGGCGCCCAGCACCATCCCCAGGCGGATCAGGCAGACCCGGGTCTGTTCGCTGGCCGCCGCCATGGCCAGCTCTTCCCAGCGGGCGCACACCTGGTGGCTGAACTCGGGATGGGGATGGGAGTCTTCGTCTACCAGGGCGTCGCCCTGGCGACCGTAGAAGCCCACCGCCGAGCCGCTGATCAGCACCCCGGGAGGCCGGCTGCCGGCCTTGAGCTTGTCCACCAGCTCGGCGGTCAGGCGCCAGCGGCTCTGGCAGATGAGCTCCTTCTGGGGCGGGCTCCAGCGCTTGTCGGCGATGGGCTCGCCGGCCAGGTTGATCACGGCGTCGAAGGCATCGAGGTTGTCCAGCGCCTGCAACGAAGCCAGGGCCTCGATATCGTGCCCCAGGCGCTGATAGACCTTGTTGGGCGAGCGACTCAATACGGTGACCTGATGATGTCCCCGCAGGTGGCTCATCAGGCGATGGCCGATAAAGCCGGTTCCGCCGGTCAGCAGTATCTTCATGATCCCACTCCTCTGTACCTGGGCTACGAAAGTGCTCTGGCTTCATCAGGCCGCGCCGCGCGCCGCTGGCCGACGCCGCTGGGCTTTCTGCCCCGGCCGAAAGGGGCGCATCAAGAGCACGGCTGGTCTGATGAAGAATACACCTTCAGGATAACAGAGGGTTACGGATATTCCCCATGAGCGGTGGCGGGGAGGCGGGCAGGATCGCGGCCGCGGGAATGGGCCGCGACCGGGGTTATCCACATAAACTGTGAGTAAGTCTGTAGATTACCCCGGTAGCCAAGGCTAGTTTCTTGATCTTAAAACAAAAAACCGATCGGGCAGGATTAGGACAGGGCCGCGATGGCCGCCTCGTAGGCAGGCTCGTCGGTCAGCTCGGCCACGCGCTCACCATACACCACCTGACCCTGCTCGTCGATGCACACCACGGCGCGGGCGGACAGGCCGCGCAGGGCGCCGTCGCTCAGGGCCACGCCGTAGGCCTTCAGGAACTCCGGGTGACGGAAGGCGGAGGCCACCTGTACATTCTCGATGCCTTCGGCGGCACAGAAGCGGCTGGCGGCGAAGGGCAGGTCCATGGACACGCACAGCACCTTGGTGTTGGCCAGGGTGGCGGCTTTCTCGTTGAACTTGCGCACGCTGGCGGCACAGACGCCGGTATCGATGCTGGGGAAGATGTTGAGCAGCAGCTTCTGGCCCTTGAAGTCGCTCAGGCGGAGGTCGGTGAGATCGGCACCGGTCAGGATGAAGTCGGGAGCGGCCTGGCCGGCCTGGGGGAACTGACCGGAAACGGCCACGGGATTGCCCTGGAAGGTCACTGCGGACATTGGTTTATCTCCTTCTGTGAAAGTTAAGGCTAAGTTACCAGTTTTCACGATAAGGAAAAGGTTTTTGTTTTTGCCGGCGCCACCGGGACGGACAAATGAAAACGCCGCCCGGGGAGGGCGGCGTGAAGAGCGGTTTAGCCGTGGGCCTTGGCCGCCTGCTGGGCCGCCTGGATGGCGGTGAGGGCGATGGTGTAGACGATGTCGTCGACCAGGGCGCCCCGGGACAGGTCGTTCACCGGCTTGCGCATGCCCTGCAGCATGGGGCCGATGGACACCAGTTCGGCCGAACGCTGCACCGCCTTGTAGGTGGTGTTGCCGGTGTTCAGATCCGGGAAGATGAACACCGTGGCCTTGCCCGCCACCGGCGAGTTGGGGGCCTTGGACTTGGCCACGTTCTCCATGATGGCGGCGTCGTACTGCAGCGGGCCGTCGATCACCAGGTCCGGGCGCTTCTCCTTGGCGAGGCGGGTGGCCTCGCGCACCTTGTCCACGTCGGCGCCGGTGCCGGAGGTGCCGGTGGAGTAGGAGATCATCGCCACCCGCGGCTCTATGCCGAAGGCCTGGGCCGACTCGGCGGACTGGATGGCGATCTCCGCCAGCTGCTCGGCGGTGGGATCCGGGTTGATGGCGCAGTCGCCGTACACCAGCACCTGGTCCGGCAGCAGCATGAAGAACACCGAGGACACCAGCGAACTGCCGGGGGCGGTCTTGATGATCTGCAGCGGCGGGCGGATGGTGTTGGCGGTGGTGTGGATGGCGCCGGACACCAGGCCGTCCACCTCGTTGCGCTCCAGCATCATGGTGCCCAGCACCACGTTGTCCTCGAGCTGCTCCTGGGCCACCACCTCGGTGATGCCCTTGGACTTGCGCAGCTCCACCAGGCGCTCCACGTAGTTGTTGCGCACCTGCACCGGATCCACGATTTCCACCTTTTCATCCAGCACCACGCCCTGCTGGGCGGCCACCCGCATGATGGCGTCGTGGTTGCCGAGCAGCACCGGCCGGGCGATGCCCCGCTCGGCGCAGATGGCGGCGGCCTTGATGGTGCGCGGCTCCTCGCCTTCCGGCAGCACGATGCGTTTGGCGGCGCGGCGGGCCAGCTCGGTGAGCTGGTAGCGGAAGGCGGGCGGGCTCAGGCGGCGGCTGCGGGCCGACTTGGCGCTGAGCGATTCGATCCAGTGCTTGTCGATATGGCCGGCCACGTAGTCCTGCACCAGCTCGATCCGGCCCAGGTCGTCCACCGGTATCTCCAGGTTGAAATGCTGCAGGCTGACCGCGGTCTGCCAGGTGTTGGTGTTGACCATCAAGATCGGCAGTCCGGTTTCGATGGCGCGCTGGCACAGGGCCATGATCTGCGGCTCGGGATGGTAGCTGCCGGTGAGCAGCAGGGCGCCGATCTTGACCCCGTTCATCGCCGCCAGGCAGACCGAAACGATGACGTCGGAACGGTCGCCGGAGGCCACCAGCAGGCTGCCCGGACGGAAGTGCTCCACCATGTTGTGGATGGCGCGGGCGCAGAAGGTCACGCTCTGCAGCCGGCGGCTGTTGAGTTCGCCCTCGTTGATGACGGCGGCGTTGAGGTGGCGGGCCAGGTCCATCGCCCGCGGCGCCACCAGCGGGGTGTTCCAGGGAATACAGCCGAGGATGCGCAGCGGCGTCTTGCCGAACACCTGCAGCACTTCCAGGTTGGGGGACACCTCGCCCTTGGCATGGGGGTTGAACATCTCGGTGAGATCGGGGCGGGTGTTGCCCTGCTCATCGACCGGTGCGCCCACCTTGTTGATGATGCAGCCGACGATGCGCTTGTTGAGCACGCCGCCGAAGTTGGCACAGGCCAGCTCCAGCCGCTCTTTCAGTTGCTGGCTGCTGTCGCTGCCGGGCTGGGTGATGAACACCATGTCCGCGTCCAGCGCCTTGGCCACGTCGTAGTTGATGCGGTTGGCGAAGGGTTGCTTGTCGGTGGGGATCAGGCCCTCCACCACCACCACCTCGGCGCCGCTGTCCTTCACGTGCTTTTCATAGCGGGCGACGATTTCTTCCAGCAGCACGTCCAGGTTGCCGGCGGAGATCATGCTCTCGGCGTAGCTGAGGGCAAAGGGCTCCGGCGGCGTGAGGTTGGCGGCGTTGGCGATCACCGCGGTGGAATGATCCTGGCCCTTGCGCCGGGAGCGCGGCTGGGACACCGGCTTGAAGAAGCTGATATTGACCCCGTTGCGCTCCATGGCGCGCACCATGCCGAGGCTGACCGAGGTCGCCCCGACGCCGCTGCTGACGGGAATGAGCATTATGGTTCTGGCCATGGTATCCCCTTACTGTTGACGGCTGAGGGCCAGGGCGTCCTGGGCGATCACCCATTCCTCGTTGGTCGGCAGCACCCAGGCCGGGGTGCTGCCCTCGGCGGTGATGCGGCCGGCCTTGCCGAAGCGGGCGGCCAGGTTGGCGTCCGCGTCCAGTTTGAAGCCGAGCAGCCCCAGGTAGGACAGGGTCAGTTCCCGCACCAGGGCGGAGTTCTCGCCGATGCCGCCGGTGAAGACGATGCCGTCGAGGCGGCCGTCGAGGGCGCAGCTGTAGCCGGCGATGTACTTGGCCAGGCGGTAGCAGAAGATATCCAGGGCCCGCTTGGCTTCCGGCAGGCTGTGGTAGTTGTCTTCCGCGAAGCGGCAGTCGCTGGTGTTCTCGGTCAGGCCCAGCAGGCCGGACTCCTTGGTCAGCAGGGTGTTGATGCGGTCGGTGCTGTAGCCCAGCACGTCGTGCAGGTGGAAGATGATGGCCGGGTCGATATCGCCGCTGCGGGTGCCCATCACCAGGCCCTCGAGCGGGGTCAGGCCCATGGAGGTATCCACCGACTCGCCGTTCTTGATGGCGCAGACCGAGGCGCCGTTGCCCAGGTGGCAGCTGATGATGTTCAGCTCGGCCACCGGCTTGTCCAGCAGGCGGGCGGTTTCCTGAGCGATGAAATAGTGGCTGGTGCCGTGCATGCCGTAGCGGCGGATGCCGTGCTCCCGGTACAGCCGGTAGGGAATGGCATACAGATAAGCCTGCTCGGGCATGGTCTGGTGGAAGGCGGTGTCGAACACCGCCACCTGGGGCAGGGCGGGGAAGGACTTGCGTGCCGAGGCGATGCCCACCAGGTGGGCCGGGTTGTGCAGCGGGGCCAGGCTGGCGCAGTCTTCGATGCCCTTGATCACGGTCTCGTCAATCAGCACGGAGCGGGTGAACTGCTCGCCGCCGTGCACCACCCGGTGGCCCACGGCCACCAGGCTCTGCAGCAGCTCGGGGTTGGGGTTCAGCAGGCTGGTTACGATAAAGTCCAGTGCCTGCTGGTGGGCGGCCCCGGCACCCAGCTCGGCACTGCCCTTTTCGCCATTGAGCTTCCACTTGATGCGGGCTTCCGGCAGGTAGAAGCACTCGGCCAGGCCGGAGAGCCGTTCGTCGCCGGTTTCGGCATTGAGGATGGCGAATTTGAGCGACGAGCTGCCGCAGTTGAGAACGAGAACCAACTTGCTAGTCATGTATGAAACCTTTTCGTCAGGGGTTACGAAAATCTTGGCGCCCGGAGGCGATTTCCGGGCAATAAATGCCGGTTAAACTCTATCCTTAAGGTTAGACGCATTCCCAAGTGGAGATAACGCCGTTACCATCCCTGACTTCACCGGTCTGACCGGGCCGATTTAGGGCGAGATAATACCTTTTTTTTGTCATAAAATAACAGAAAATTAGCGCGTTTTTTTGACTTGGATTGATGAATTGTAATTAACCAACAGAAATGGCGCGGCCAGCCCCGGGAGGTATCATGGGCATCTTCACCACCACCTTGCACAGAGGCAAGGCCTACCTGAGCATCTGGCCCAGGGAGCGGCGGCTGGCGGCCCTGTTCCCCGAATACCGGGTGATCGCCGCCACCAGCATGGGCATGCGCACCATGCCGGTGCTGGTGACCCTGAGCCTGTTGTTCCAGTTCCAGTTCGGCGCCCCCCAGTACTGGCCCAGCGTGGTGGCCTCGGTGCTCTTTCTCGCCAGCCTGCCGCTGCAGGGGCTGTACTGGCTCGGCAAGCGGGCCGACACCCTGCTGCCGCCGACCCTGGTCAACTGGTACTGGCAGCTGCACGAGAAGATCGCCGCCGCCGGCATCCCGATCAAGGAGCCGGTGTCCCGGCCCCGCTACTACGAGCTGGGGGAAACCCTGAACCTGGCCTTCAAGCAGCTGGACAAGTCCTTTATCAACGACATGTGAGAGGGGACGGCGACGGGCGTCGTCAGCACCGCGCCGGCGGATCTGAGAGACTGACGACGACGTCGGTTACCTGCTTTTTTGCCGGATGCGTCCCTTTGCCGCAGCTCTTCAACCATGGTCATCTCCGCGCAGGCGGAGATCCATGACACATTGCACCGGACTCCCGCCTCCACGAGAGCGACTACAGAGAGCGACGACGCCGTGTCAGCAGTCTGAAAGGGGCCTTGAGCAGGCCCCTTGGTCTTTATTTGCCGGTATGGATGCCGAGCAGCCGGTACAGCGGGCAGAAGTTGATGAGTCCGGTGGCCAGCGGAATGACGCCGAGCCAGCCCCAGGGTGTCTGGGGCCCCACAAGCACCAGGGCGATCAGCACCAGGCCGAGCAGGATGCGCAGGGCCTTGTCCACACTGCCTATGTTCTTCACCATGTCGTTCTCTCCGTCGGGGATGGTGCCGCCAGTATGGCGCCGGCGACGCGGTCGCTCAGTGACAAAGTCACAACAGCCGCCGCAGGGCATCGGCATTGAGCAACCGGATATGGCCGCGGGACAGGCTCAGCCAGCCCTGGCGGGCGAAATGGCCGAGCCGGCGCGATACCACCTCGCGGGCGGAGCCGATGCTGTGGGCCAGCTGCTCGTGGGTGATGGCGAGTTCGTCGTGGCCTTGCGCCAGCAGGGCGCGGGCCAGCCGGCTGTCGAGGGAATCGAAGGCGATGCTGTCTATCTGGGCCATCAGGGCGGCCAGGCGTTCGCCCAGGCTGGCGAACACCAGCCGGCGGAAGGGCGGCGATCGCTCCAGGGCCCGGTTGAACTCGGCTTCGGGCAACAGCAACAGCCGGCTGGGGCGGGTGGTGACGGCGGTGGCCGGAAAGGGGCTGTTGCCGAACAGGCAGGAAGTGGTGAGCACGCAGCTGTCACCCTCGTTGAGCCGGTACAGCTCCACGTCCCGGCCCTGGCGGCCGAGCAGGCTGACGCGGATCTGCCCCGACAGCAGCCAGATAAACCCCTGGCAGGACTGGCCCGGCGACATCAACGGCTGGCCGGCGGGCAGCTCCAGCAGATGGCAGTGCGGCCGCAGGTCGGCCAGCGGGGCGGGCAAGGGAAGCATAGGCTAATCCTTAATGAAGGAAAGAGGTGTCCTGAATGGTAGATCAACCGGCGAGAGCTGCGGCACCGCTCCGCCGTGCGGGATCGCCACCGGGCCCGCCAATTCATGACAACGCCGAGGCCGGACCACCATGCATGACATGATCCCCATTCGTATCGAAGAAGATCTGCTGGGTACCCTGGCGGTGGAAAACCACCATTATTACGGTATCCATACCCTGCGGGCGCTGGACAACTTCCGCCTGAGCAACCAGACCATCGCCGACTTTCCCGATCTGGTGCGCGGCATGGTGCTGACCAAGAAGGCGGCGGCCCTGGCCAACGGCGAACTGGGCACCATAGATCCGGCTATCGCCGACCGCATCGTGGAGGCCTGTGATCTGATGCTGAGCACCGGCAAGTGTTTCGATCAGTTCCCGGTCGACGTCTTCCAGGGCGGGGCGGGCACCTCGGTCAACATGAACACCAACGAGGTGCTGGCCAACCTCGCCCTGGAGCTGATGGGCCTGCCCAAGGGGCGCTACGACGTGGTCAACCCCAACGATCACGTCAACAAGTGCCAGTCCACCAACGACGCCTATCCCACCGGCTTCCGGGTGGCCCTGTTCAACAGCGGCGAGCACCTGCTGGCGGCCCTGGAGCGGCTGCTCGGGGCCTTCGAGGCCAAGGCGGTGGAATTTGCGGACATCCTCAAAATGGGCCGTACCCAGCTGCAGGACGCGGTGCCCATGAGCCTGGGTCAGGAGTTCCATGCCTTCGCCGTCACCCTGCGCGAGGAAGTGAAAAGCATCCGCCTGTGCCGGGAGCTGCTGCTGGAGGTCAACCTGGGGGCCACCGCCATCGGCACCGGGCTCAACACCCCGCCGGAATATTCCCGCCTGGCCATCGCCAAACTGGCGGAGATCACCGGCCAGGCCTATGTGCCGGCGGAAGACTTGATTGAAGCTACCTCCGACTGCGGCGCCTACGTGATGCTGCACGGCGCCTTCAAACGGCTGGCGGTGAAGCTGTCGAAGATCTGCAACGATCTGCGGCTGCTGTCCTCCGGTCCCCGCGCCGGGCTCAACGAGATCAACCTGCCCGAGCTGCAGGCGGGCTCCTCCATCATGCCGGCCAAGGTCAATCCGGTGATCCCCGAGGTGGTCAACCAGGCCGCCTTCAAGGTGATCGGCAACGACGTGACCGTGACCCTGGCCGCCGAGGGCGGCCAGCTGCAGCTGAACGTGATGGAGCCGGTGATCGCCCAGGCCATGTTCGAATCCCTCAGCCTGATGGAAAAGGCCTGCGTGGCCCTGCGCGACAAGTGCGTGACCGGCATCACCGCCAACCCCGAGGTGTGCCGGGACTATGTGCTCAACTCCATCGGCATCGTCACCTACCTCAATCCCTATATCGGCCATCACGAGGGGGACATCGTCGGCAAGATCTGCGCCAGAACCGGCAAGAGCGTGCGCGAGGTGGTGCTGGAGCGGGGCCTGCTCACCCCCGAACAGCTCGACGAGATCCTCTCCATCGACAACCTGATGCGGCCCCAGTACCGCGCCCGTCGCTACGCGCGGCCCCTGGAGCCCTGAGGCGGCGGGCGCCGGCCGTGGTTGAGCTTTAACCAAGAAAGAGAAATAATCGCCTTTCCAGACGGCCGACCCTTCGTCGCTCTCTGTCGCCACTCCCGCGAAGGCGGGAGTCCGGCGCACCATGTCATGGATCTCCGCCTTCGCGGAGATGACGGCAGTTGAGCAACGGCGATAAAGGGAGCTGTCTGGCGACAAAGCAGGCGATGAACGTTGTCATCAAGCTGCTTTCCTGTTTTCTTCCGGCGGCCCGCTGCGAAACGGAGCTTCTTTGGCCGCCATGCCTGAGCAGGCCGGTCACAGGAGGTGGCCGGCCCGGATACCCTGATGCGATCTATCCTTCTGACGCTGCTGCTGGCGGGGGCGGGGGGCGCGGCCGCCCACTGGCTCGGCTTTCCTTCCGACTGGCTGGTCGGCGCCATGCTGCTGGTGGCCCTCTGCTCCATGCGCGGCCTCGCCACCCGGGTGCCCCGGCACAGCCTGGAACTGGTGCAACTGGTGCTGGGCCTGAGCGTCGGCCTGCGCGTCAACACCGAGTTGCCGGCGGGGGCTTCCCTGCTGATCAGCCTGGGCGGCCTGTTGCTGTGCCTGGCCACCCAGCTGCCCCTGGTGCAGGGGCTGTTGCGCCGGCTCGGCTGGTCCCGGGAGGAAGCCATGCTGGCGGCCTCGCCGGGGGCCCTGTCGGTGATGGCGGCGCTGGCGTCGGAGCTCGACAACCCGCTGCGGGTGGTGCTGTCGCAGACGGTGCGGGTGATGCTGCTGATCAGCGGCGTTACCCTGGTGCTCTGGCTGGGCTGGGTCAACCAGGTGCCCCTGCCCGGCGAGCAGGCCTTGTCCCACGGGCTCAGCCTGCTGCTGCTGGCCGCCGCCCTGCTGCTGGGGCGGGGCCTGCGCCGCCTGCGTCTGCCGGTGAGCCCGCTGCTGGGCGGCATGCTGGTGGGGGGCGTCTTCGCCGCCCAGCAGCCCCAGGGCATGGTGCTGGCCGGCTGGATGCTGCCCCTGTCCATGCTGCTGCTCGGCGCCCTGCTGGGCTGCCGCATCCGCCCCCTGCCGGCGCGGGAGCTGGCAGGGCTGCTGGGCATCGGCCTGGTGATCTGCCTGGCCAGCTCGCTGGTGTCCCTGCTGTGGGCCGGGCTGGTGGCCTGGCAACTGGATATGTCGGTGTTCCAGGTGTGGCTGGCCTATGCCCCGGGCGGGCTGGAGGCGATGATCTACCTGGCGCTGGTCACCGGCGAGGAGCCCTCCTGGGTGATCTTCCACCATGTGGTGCGCATTGTGCTGCTGAGCCTGGGCGGCGGCTGGCTGATGCAGCGCTACCAGGCCCGGGCGGCCGCCCCCGACAAGGGGGACTGACGGCGGGCTTGCAAAAACGGCCGGCATTGGCCAGTCTGGGGCATTCCCCAAAGCACCGCGAGTTCCTATGAATTTCCTGTCCCAGCCGATCCCATCCCATCCCGAGCCGGACTGGAGCCGGCTGCAGGCCCTGCCCATCGAAGAGGCGGGCGATCCCCTGGTGCCGCTCGGCCTGGTCTCCTCGCCCATCCGGGTCTACCCGGCCTATTTTCACCTGGGGGTGCCAAACGCCCTGGCCGAGTGCCATGTGCGTGCGGCGGTGCTGACCCGGCTGCAACAGGCGGCCCGGCTGCTGCCGGCCGGCATCGAGCTGGTGGTGCTGGACGGCTGGCGCCCGCTGGCGGTACAGCAATACCTGTTCGACACCCTGCTGGCGGCCATGCGCGACCATGATCCGGCCGGCAGCGAGGCCGAACACCAGGCCCGGGCCCGCCATTTCGTGGCGCCGCCCAGCGCCGATCCGCGCGCACCCAGCCCGCACCTGACCGGCGGCTCCGTCGACGTGACCCTGTGCGACCGCGAAGGGCGGCTGCTCGACATGGGCACAGAGTTCGACGACATCAGTCCCTGGTCTTACAGCGCCGCCTTCGAGGCGGTGGCCCGGCCCGGTCCGCGGGAGGCGGAGGTGATCGAGAACCGCCGCCTGCTGCACAGCGTGATGAGCCGCGCCGGCTTCACCAACCTGCCCAGCGAGTGGTGGCACTTCGACTACGGCAACCAGTCCTGGGCCTGGTACAGCCAGGCTCCACAGGCCCTGTTCGGAGCCATATTGCTGCCCAGCCTGCAACAGCGCTGGCAGCGGCAGGTGGCGGTGTTTCCCCGTTAAAGGCGGGCGGTGGCCGGCGCCGTCGGCCGACTCCCCCGCGAATCGATCCGCACCGCCGGCGCCGGGGCCGAACCCGGCGCCGTTTGTATCGCACGCCTCATTTCCTGTCTGCCCCTCGCGAACCTGCACCCTGTGCACCATGTCGCCCAGTCTGATTTTTTGCTCTATTTTTGTTAATGCGTTGCGACCTGGATCCGGTGGCGGAGCCGGGAGACGGCATGCGGTGTTGACGATACTTTATACTGTTCTGGCTGTATTTTTATTCATTAAAAACGGTCGACTTGGTAGATGGCTTGTTAAATCCACTTACAACTGCTTACTTTTCAGTAAATGAAAATGTGATATTGCTTACATATTTTAAAATTGTACCGGTGGCAAAACCAAGACAGTTTTTACCTTATGTAAACCGGAAGACGCTTTTTTGAAGCCGGATGGTAAAGGGGGTGTTTCATTTTATTTCTTTAAAAACAATAAGTTGAACTTTATCTCTGGACTGGGGTATAAGCAGGATAACCGGCTTGCCGCAGGCTGTTGCCCTGTTGTTAACCGTTGGGCGGGCTATCGATAAGAAATTCTAATCGGTGGTCCTACTTGTGTTGAGCCGGATAGCAGAGTACTTTTCCCTGCACTTATCGATCGAACCTGGTTTGATCGTTAATTGAAAGCCCCTTTACAGGACGATGTGCTGCGACGGCAGTGTCATCCGAAATCGGAACAAAGGACGTTACTATGAGTGATTTGGTTAACGCGATTAACGGTTATATCTGGAGCCTGCCCCTGATCTATTTGTGTCTGGGCGTAGGTCTTTACTTCTCCCTTCGCACCCGCTTCCTGCAAGTTCGGCACGTCAAGGAAATGGTCCGCCTGATGTTCAAAGGCGAATCCTCTCCCGCCGGTATCTCCTCCTTCCAGGCCCTGGCGTTGTCGCTGTCCGGCCGGGTTGGTACAGGTAACATCGCCGGTGTGGCCACCGCCATCACCTTCGGTGGTCCCGGCGCCGTATTCTGGATGTGGGTCGTGGCCTTCCTGGGTGCCGGTACGGCTTTTATCGAGTCGACCCTGGCGCAGATCTACAAGGAAAAAGACGACAACGGATTGTATCGTGGTGGCCCCGCCTACTACATCGAGAAAGGCCTGGGCATGAAGTGGTATGCCTGGATCTTCGCCTTCGCCACCATCATCGGCTGCGGCCTGCTGCTGCCCGGTGTTCAGGCCAACAGTATCGCCTCCGGCATTGAGAACGCCTTCGGCATTTCCACCTCCGTGTCCGCCGCCGGTGTGGTCGTGCTGCTGGGCCTGATCATCTTCGGTGGGGTCAAGCGTATCGCCCACTTCACCCAGATAGTGGTGCCCTTCATGGCGCTGGGCTACATCCTGGTGGCCTTCGTGATCATCATCATGAACATCGGCATGCTGCCGGATGTGATCAGCCTGATCGTGGGCAGCGCCTTCGGCCTGAAGGCTGGTTTCGGCGCCATCCTGGGCCTGGCCATCGAGTGGGGCGTGAAACGCGGTATCTACTCCAACGAAGCGGGTCAGGGTACCGGCCCCCACGCCGCCGCCGCCGCCGAGGTGTCCCACCCGGCCAAGCAGGGTCTGGTGCAGGGCTTCTCCGTGTATATCGATACCCTGTTCGTCTGTACCGCCACCGCCTTCATGGTGATCATCACCGGCGCCTACAACGTCATGGGCAAGGCTGGTGAAGCCATCGTCGAGCAACTGCCGGGCGTGTCTGCCGGTCCGGGTTACACCCAGGCGGCGGTAGAGTCGGTGATGCCCGGTTTCGGCAGCATCTTCGTGGCGGTGGCGCTGTTCTTCTTCGCCTTCACCACCATTCTGGCCTACTACTACATCGCCGAAACCAACGTGGCCTACATCAACCGTAAGGTACACCGTCCCTGGCTGACCTTCGTCCTCAAGGTCGCGCTGATGGCCTCTGTGGTGTACGGTGCCGTCAAAACTGCGGACGTGGCCTGGGGCCTGGGTGACATCGGCGTGGGCCTGATGGCCTGGCTGAACATCGTCGCCATCCTGCTGCTGCAAAAGCCGGCGCTGGTGGCCCTGAAGGACTACGAGGCGCAGAAGGCCCAGGGTCTGGATCCCACCTTCGATCCCACCAAGCTGGGCATCAAAAACGCCGACCACTGGGTCAAGGACAAGAAGCCCAAGGCGGCTCAGGTCGGCGATGAAGTGGTTGCCGACGCCCAGGCGGAACGCACCTAAACCGAACACTCTTGTGACAAGGCCGGGAACCCTCCCGGCCTTTTTTTTATTCCGGCGCCGGGCCCAAACGCTGCTGGTCCCACCCCGGGGGGGCGCTTGCACCTATACTCGCCGATAACATAACGTTACTGTCTAACCAAGAAATGGTTGCACATTCACCCCTTAAGGAGAGGCGAGAGATGGACACTTCCAACCCCCTGTGGCAAACCGGCTGGTATTGCGACGGCCAGTGGCGTACCAGCCCCGACAGTTACGAGGTGCGCAACCCGGCCAGCGGCGAAGTCATCGCCAAGGTGGCCCGCTGCGGTGGCGCCGAAACCGAGGAGGCCATCGCCGCCGCCGGGCGGGCCCTGGTCCGCTGGCGCAAGACCACGCCCAAGGAGCGGGGCGCCGTGCTGCGCCGCTGGTATGAACTGATGATGCAGCACCAGGATGAACTGGCCGAGCTGATGGTGCTGGAGCAGGGCAAGCCCCTGACCGAGGCCAAGGGCGAGGTGGCCTATGCCGCCAGCTTCCTCGAATGGTTCGCGGAAGAAGCCAAGCGCGCCTACGGCGAAACCATCCCCAGCCCCAGGCAGGAAAACCGGCTCTGGGTGGTGAAGGAGCCGGTGGGGGTGATCGCCGCCATCACCCCCTGGAACTTCCCCTTCGCCATGCTCACCCGCAAGGTGGGGCCGGCCATCGCCGCCGGCTGCACCGCCGTGGCCAAGGCCTCGGAAGAAACCCCCCTCTGCGCCAACGCCCTGGCGGTGCTGGCCGAGCGGGCGGGCATGCCGCCCGGGGTGCTCAACCTGGTGTCCGGCGATGCCCCGGCCATCGGCGAGGCCATGATGGCGAGCCCGGCGGTGCGCAAGCTGTCCTTTACCGGCTCCACCCGGGTGGGCAAGCTGCTGATGGCCAGGGCCGCCGACACGGTGAAAAAGCTCTCCCTGGAGCTGGGCGGCAACGCCCCCTTCATCGTGTTCGACGACGCGGATCTGGACGCGGCCGTGGCCGGGGCCCTGGCCTCCAAGTTCCGCAACACCGGCCAGACCTGCGTGTGCGTCAACCGCTTCTTCGTGCAGGACGGCATCTACGACGCCTTCGTCACCCGCCTGGCCGAGGCCGCGTCCGCCATGAAGGTGGCCGAGGGCCTGACCCCCGGCGCCCAGCAGGGGCCGCTGATCAACCCGGCGGCGCTGGAAAAGGTGGAACGCCACGTGGCGGACGCCCTGGCCCTGGGCGGCCAGCTGGTGTGCGGCGGGGCGCGCCATCCGCTCGGCGGCACCTTCTACCAGCCCACCGTGATCCGCGATGCCAATGAGCAGATGCAGCTGGCCCAGGAGGAAACCTTCGGCCCGGTGGCGGCCTGTTTCCGCTTCAAGGACGAGGCCGAGGCCGTGCGCCGCGCCAACGCCACCCCCTTCGGCCTGGCCGCCTACTTCTACACCAGGGATCTGAACCGGGTGATCCGGGTGGCCGAGGCGCTGGAGTCGGGCATGGTGGGGGTGAACGAGGGCATCATCTCCAACGAGGTGTCCCCCTTCGGCGGGGTCAAGGAATCCGGCCTGGGCCGGGAAGGCGCCCGCATCGGCCTGGAGGAGTTTCTGGAAACCAAATACATCAACCTGGGCGGCCTGGGCTAATCCTCGGGCAGCCAGCCGGGCAGGGCGCGGCACAGCGCCTCGCGCATCCGCCGGGTATGGGAGCCCGGCCAGTACAGGCGGCGGCAACCGGGGCACTGGAACACCGGCGCCATGCCGTCGGGCGGCAGCGGCGGCGGGTGGCCGGCCAGATCCCCGGCCCGGGCCGGGTTCAGGGGGTTGTTGCACAGCAGGCACCGGCGGAACAGCCGCGGCGGCGGCCCGAGCCGGCAGGCCAGGATCACCTCTTCCAGCTGAGCCAGGGGAGCCGAGGCGGCGATCAGCAGGGACTTTTCCGGGCGCAGAAAACGCACCAGGTGCCGGTCCCGGGTGAGCAGGACCCGCCCCTCGGCATCGGCCAGGGCCACCAGCCGATGATCATCCAGGGCGGGCTCGTAGCGGGTGTCGAAGTCCAGCACCCGCAGCCAGCGCGCCAGCCGCCCCAGCATGGCATCGGCCACAAAGCGGGGGTTCCTGCTTTTACCCATCCGGTATCCTCCCGTTCACGACTCTCTTCCTGAGTGTAACCTCGGGCGGGCTGGCCGACGTCCGGCTTCCGCCAGCGGGTTGGCGACGCCGGGGGATGAATGTGCGGGCAGGGAGGAGAAGGCGGGAGAGGGGCACCACCCAAGCGGTGCCCATGCTAACGTGGCGGTGAAAACGGCGCTCAGTTGCCGTTGAACATGGCTTCCAGGGCGGCTTCCTTGTCGTCCTCGGCCGGCTGGGCCTGGGGCTGCTCCTGGGGCTGGGACTGTGCCTGGGGGGCGGTTTCCAGCCGTTTCAGCTGTTGCTCCGCCGCCTGCAGCTGGGCGCGGGTCTCGGCCAGTTCGGCCTGCAGCCGGCCGAGGGCGGGCTCCGCCTGGGCGGCCGGCGCCTGCGCCTTCTCCTGCACCGCCGCAGGTGCCAGGGCTTGCGACAACAGGGGTTGGGGCGCCACCGCCGCGGCCTGGGGAGAGGCCTCGGGTCCGGCCAGCAGGGCCGGGGCCGAATTGTGGTTCAGCCAGTCCTGCATGGCGGAGGGCCACACCGCCGCCCGGCCGGTATGGGACTCGGTGAACACCTTGGTCTGTTCGCCGGTATTGAGCAGGGCCGCCATCTGGTTGGTTTCCGAGTTCCATACCAGGCCGGCCCGCTCCGCGCCTTCCTGCGGGTTATAGCGGGAGGCCAGGTAGAACAGGGGGCCTTCCTGCTGCAGTTCGGTGGCGGTGCGCAGCAGGTTGACGGTGGTGTCGTAATGGGGGCCGAGCAGGCCGGTCATCCGGGTTTTGATCACCGGTTGTTCGAACAGGTTGGTGGTGTTGGGGTCCAGCCCCACCATGGGTTTGAGCAGGGCCCACATCAACTGGCCCGGGCCCATGGCCAGCATGGGGGCCACACAGGCACTCAGCAACAGGCTGAGCGCGGCCGCTTTCAGCAGGGTTAGCAGACGCATCTGAGAATCCATTTAATTTATTAAAAACAAAGGTTTACCTATACGAGTCCGGCACGGGGCCGCACAAATGGAGCAGGCGCGCGCACGTTACCATAAATTGGCCAAAAAGAGGCCGGCGGGGTAAAAAAATAGTACCCTGCCCGGCGGCACGGCCCCGGAAAAGCCCAGCCGGTTCAACGGCAAAGGCGGTTTTTTCGGCGGCCGGGGCGGACGGCGGCGCTGCGACAGTCCCTGCGTGCGGCGGTGCTTATCGCGTCCCATGGCCGGCGCGGACGGCGGGCCGAAACGCCAGGCATGATCCCGGGGCGACTTTTTGGCACCCTTGGCCCTTTTCAGGAGACGGCAATGACGAAGACAGCAACACTGGGGGCGGCGCTGGCCCTGTTACTGAGCGCCTGTAGCGGCGAGCCCGGGCGGGAGATCCGCCTGCTCAGCGGCGAGAGCGAGCAGGAGCTGGCCAGCAGCCATATGGCCCGGGCCGTGCTGGAGCAGGCGGGCTTCGAGGTGAGCATCGGCCGGGCCAACCTCGGCCAGAGCTGGCAGCGGCTGTGGGCCGGTGAGGCGGACGCCAGCCTGAGCATCTGGATGCCCGAGGCCTCGGCCCCCTTCGTGGAACGCTTTTTCGAGCGCTTGCACGACCTGGGGCCCAACTATCTCGGGCCCGGGCTCGACGGGACCCGGCGGCCGGCAGGCGACAGGCCCCATACCCTGGCCCGGCGCGCCCTGGAGCAGGACGCGCCCGAGGCCCTGGCGATCCTGGCCGGGCTGCGCTGGCAGCAGCCGGAGCTGGAGCGGGTGCTGGCCGAGTGGGAGCAAAGCGGCGACTGGGAGCAGGCCGCCGCGGCCTGGCTGGCGCAGCGCCAGCCCCCGGCCGCACCGGAATAACGCCGCGCCTGCGGCGGTCTCCATGGCCGGCGGGCCCGATTTCCGCCGCCCGTGCTTTTGAGCGACAAATCGGGGCAAGCTTGACCGGGGTCATGGTGGCGACCGGCGCACCGGACTAGACTCAGCAGGCGGTGGCCGAGCGTCGCCGCCGATACCCTTTGGAGGACAAGCTATGAACAGGCGATTTTCATGGACGCGGGTACTGGTGCTGGGAATGGCGCTGGGGGCGGGAGGGCCGGCCCTGGCCCAGGGCATGGGGCCGGGCATGGGCATGATGCAGGGTTCCGGCATGGGCATGGGCATGGGACCCATGATGGATGGCGGCATGCCCTGCGGCTCCATGGGCATGCATTCGGGCTGGATGGCGGGAGCCCAGGGGCCCCTGACCGAACAACAGCAGCAGGCGCTGTCGGCCCTGCAGCAGGAGCTGCATGCCGCCCACTGGGAGCAGATGCAGGAAATGCACAAGCTGCAAGCCGACCAGATGATGTCCGACGCCCCTCAAGACAAGGCCGCCATACTGGAGCTGCACCGCAAGATGAGCGACATCCACCTCAAGATGCTGGAGCTGCGGCTCGATGCCCAGGAAAAAATGAACGAGATCCTGAAACCGCAATAACCCGGCTCCCGGGTGCCCAGGGCACGAGCCAGGCATGCTCCGCCGCTCGTGCCCGGCCATGGACGGCAAAGCGCAGCGCCGCAGCCGCCTCGCGGCCTGTCCGTGCCGGGCACCGGCGAACCTGCTTGAGAAGGCTCATGGCTTTTCAATATCGTCCAGGCGCGATAGTGCCATGTCCCAAGGCAAGCGGCTGCCGGCCGCTTTCATATTGTCATATGCAGCACGTGCATTTATTTTATTGAGTAATCCGTATACAACGAGCTGTTCAACAACCCAAATTGTTCCCATTACAACTACCGCTTCCTTGCTGGCGGCTTTTCGTAAATCATTGTCCCCGGTCAGAAGAGGGCAAGATTCCTGTTTGGCAAGGGCCAAAGAAAAGCAATCATAGCGGCTGGGTCCGGCATAGGTTTGCGTCATTCTGAAAGCCTCTACCATTCCTTCAGACGTCAGTTCCGCCAAAACCAGGCCCAAACCAAGCAAGTGAGAATGCTGATGGGAAAGTTCATCATGATAAAGCAAATCAGATACCTTAAACTGAAAGGGTAACTGAAACATCAAGTCCAGCAGTTGCCCGGCCTCCATATCAATCAGAACATTGGCATCACTAATCAGCACCTGCATTTATGCTTGTGCTCCTTCCATCATCTTTGACTGGCGGAACATAGCCAAGGGTATTTTCAGTAATTCCGCTGCTTTGGCATCTGAAATAATACCTTCACCTGCACCACGATACACCAGTTGCTCAAACAACAGAGTGTGCTCGGCAGGGTACGGCTCACCGGGCTCGGCTTTTCGCCAGCCTCGTGCAGAAAACTCGATAAATTGCTTTTTATATTGGTGTTCTTCCAGAATATTAAGATCTTTGCAACGGTAAAGAATGCCGGCCATGCTCAGGCCATACTCATGTTTGAGCAGGTGAAGTTCTTTCCAGTCAATTTTTCTTCGCTGGTTGCCAAGATGCTCAAAAGCCCCAACAGCCGGCAACAAGAAGGAGGAGGCAAACCGATTACAGGCAACCTCTTCATCCATGGTTGAAGGCAAACTTTCATGTAAGAGTAAATGCCCCAGTTCGTGAGCCAAGGTAAAACGCTGGCGACACCCGGGCCACTGGCTGGAAACAACAACAATGGGCTGACCTTCAACCTTTGCCTGCAATCCATCGAATTTATCGGCCTGTTCGGATGCAGTGATAATCACCAGAATGCCTTTTGACTCCAGCAAGTCGATCAAATCGGGCAAGGGGTTTAGCCCCAGCTGCCACTGATTTCTTACTGCGAGGCTAAACTGTTCAACATCCTCAACAGAGTTAATTTCAGGCAGGCTTTCGGGTAAGGAAAAGTCGGGAACAGGAAAAGCAGGCCAGAGGTTTCTGAGCTCAAACCAGCGTTCGGCCTGGTCCAGCACGTCGGCGGTAATACGATCCAGCACCTTTTGTGGGACGCTGGACTTTTTACGGTACTCCACCCCGGAAAGGTGAACTCTAACCGGCCTGAAGAAAAATTCGATGCGTACACCCAATACGTCGGCCATTTTTATGAGCACAGGAGAGGACGGCATGCTGTGATCATGCTCGTACTTCTTGATCATGTTCGCACTTACACCTGCCGCCTTGCCGAGCTTTTCCATCGACAGGCCAGCAGCAGCACGGGCTCGCTTTAATCGCTCACCAATCATACTGACCTCCGGTTTATAAAACAGTTATTTTCCTGGTTATTGTAAACCGTAAAGGCAGTCCTGGCTATGCCGGCGGCATGGCCCTCAGGCCGGATCCGGTTCGGATCCTCAGGCTCAGTGTGGGCACGAGCCACACGTCAGCCCCGTAACGCTTCCCACAAAAACCGCGCCTTGCGCAGCCGGCGGAGGGCCCAGCCCAGCAGGGCGGTGTCCGGCTCCCTGAATTGCGCCCGCTCCCGGTCCAGCCGCCAGGCCATGCGCAAGGGGGTGCTGTACAGCCCGGTGGGGTAATCCACATAGCTCGGGTACCAGGCATAGGTGGCGTACACCAGCGCGGCCAGCGGCAGGGCGCGGCCCCGGCGGCCGAGCGGGTGTTGATCGTCCGTAAGACCCCAGCCGGCGTAAAACGGCTGGCCCCATACCGTGACCGGCCTGCCGCGGATCAAGGCCTCCAGCCCGGTGAGGGAGGTCAGGGTATGCACGGCGTCGCACTCGTCCAGGCAGGCCACAATGCCGGCCCGGGTTTCCACCAGATCGGCGCAGCGGGCCAGCACCGCCTCCGGCACCCGGCCACGGCGGTTGCCGCTCACCACGTCCGGGTGCGGCTTGAACACGATAAAGGCGTCGGGGTGGGCGGCGCGCACCGCCTGCAGCAGGGCGGCGTTGCCCTGCACAAAGGGGCTGCCCAGCAGGATGGAGGCATCGTCATCCACCTGGCCGGGCACCAGGATAATGGTCCGCCTGCCGGCCGGCGTTCGCCAGCCCAGCTCAACCTGGGTGCCCACGTTGTACTTGGTGAGCGCCCGGGCCTTGAAATGGGCCAGCAACTGCTCGCCCTGGGCCAGCTCATGCGGGCCGAACTCATGGCTGGCCAGGTAATGCTCGATGGCGCTGGGCGTGCGCGGATCGTAATAGATGCCCTGGTTATCGATGACCAGGGAGCCCGGGCGGCGCAGATCCGAGCCCAGCCCCACCGAGCGCAAAAAGCCGTCTTCCATCCGCCACACCGGCAGCGGGCAACCGGCCAGTTGCGATTCAAATTTGCGGCCCCACACCAGCACGGCCCGAGAAGGGGAAGTGTCGTTCCCGCGTCCCCCTTTGCCATTCCCGCGCAGGCGGGAATCCAGTTGTCTGTCATTCCCGCGCAGGCGGGAATCCACGTCCGCCTGTTGCTCGAATAAATCCAACCCTGCCGGCGGGCGGTCAACAAAGGTCACCTGGCGCGCATAACGGCTTAAAAACCGGGGCGCAAAACGCCGCCGCCACAGCGAAAAACCCACCGCATACAGGGTATCCACCGGCGGCACCGGCGGGCGCTGGGCCACAATCAGGTCCAGCAGATCTTCCAGCTCGCAGTGCTCGCCGGTGACGGGATCCACATAACGGCAATAACGCAGATAAGCCGCCGCCAGCAACTGCGGCACGGTGCGCTCCACGCCCCGGCGCGGCACCGCCACCCGGTCGTCCGTGACCCCCCAGCCGGCATAAAAGGGCGCGCCAAAGCACACCACCGGCTTGCCGGCCAGCAGCGCCTCGAACCCCAGCTGGGAGGTAACGGTATACACCTTGTCCACCGCCGCCATCAGCGCAAAGGGATTGATGCTGTCGGCCAGCAGCAGCACATCGTCTCCCGCCGCCCCGGTCAGATAGCCCCGCTTTTTGCCCAGCAGCACATCCGGGTGGGTGCGGATGATCAGCTGGGCGTCGGGGTTCTCGTCGCGGGCGGCGGCCAGCATCGCCATAAAGGACTGCTCATTCGCCAGCCCCAGGCGCACCGCCTGATCGCCCCGGGTCTGGTCCACCAGCAGCACCCGGGGGCGGGCGGCATCCAGCCGGGCCGCCACCGCCGGCGGCAGCCGGTTATCGGCATAGCAGTTGTACTTGGTGATCCCCTGGCCGACCAGCCGCTCCCGCAGCTGCTCCGCCCGCCGTTGCCAGTTCTGGCTCCACCAGCTTATATCCTGCAGCATTTGCTCCAGCCGGCTGGGGCGGGTGGCGTCGTAATACACGCCCAGCTCGTCCACCAGCAACGACAGCCGGGTGGCGCCGGACGCCGGGTGGCCGATGTAGCCGACAAAGCCGTCTTCCAGCTGCCAGAACGGCAGGCCCCGCCACGCCGCCAGCCGGCGGGCACGTTTGGTATTGGGCTTCATGCCCCAGCCCACCACGGCCGAGGCGCCGGCCGTTGCCGGCCAGCCAATGGCGTGCGGAGCCAAAAACGCATTCAGCACCCGGCGCTGGCGCCAGATGCCCAAAGAAATAGTTAACAGCATAGGATAATTGCTCCGACCCCTTTTTCCGGGGGTTACGCCTGCTCCCGCTCGAAGGCGACGATTTGCCGCCGCTCGCGGGAAAATTCCACCCCGATCAGGTGGATGGGCAAACCCCGGGTGCGGTATTTTTCCGCGTAATTCTTCTCTTTAAGCTGTTGCAGCGCCTTGCCTTCGGGCAGTTGCTCCACCACCTTGAATTCGAACAGGTAAATCTGGCCGTTAAAGTCGACCGCCATGTCCACCTTGCCGGTGTTGGAGGCGTCCTCCACCGTCACCGCGAGGCCCAAGGCGGCAATATGGCTGTAGAACACGCTGGCGTAGTGGCCCTCGTATCTGGCGATGGGGTTGTTGCGATACCAGTCGTGGGGCAGGGCGGCGAACAGGGATTTGAAATGCTGCTCCAGGGCGGCAAAGTCGTTGGCCTGTAATACCCGCAGCAGGCGAATGGTGGGTTCGGCGCTGTCCAGCCCCAGCCGGGGCAGCAGGGCCTGGTTGAGGCTGGCTTCCACCTCCCGGTTGGGGTAGCCCAGGGTATAGAGCCAGTAGCTGGGCACCGGCTCCTCCTTGTGGCGGATGGTGAGATAACCGGTCTGGAACAGCAGCGCCTCGGTGCTGATATTGTCTACGTCAAACTGCCCCAGCAGGTTGAGCGGGCTTTCCAGCCGGTCCAGCTGCGGGGTGAAAAAGCCGCGCTCGGCCAGCAGTTTGACCAGAAAGCCGGGGGTAGCGCTCTCGAACCAGTAGGGGCGGAATTCCCGCTCCTGAAACAGCAACAGCACATCGAAGGGGTTGTATACCGGCTCGCCGTCCCAGTTGTAGCCGTTGTACCAGGTTTTTATCTGCCCCCGATCCAGCCCCGGCAGCTCGGGCGCGAACACGGTATCCAGATCCTGCTCGGTATAACCGCAGATGGCCGCATAATCCCTGGACAGGGTGATATCCCGCAGGTTGTTCAGCCCGGAGAACAGGCTGACCTTGCTGAATTTGGACACCCCGGTCAGCAGGCAAAAACAGAGGTGGGGGTCGGCGTCTTTCAGCACCGAATACAGGTTTTTCAGCCCCTCGCGCAGCTCGGTGGCGATGGCCGTATCGGTGATGTTGTCCAGGATCGGCTTGTCGTATTCGTCGATCAGCACCGCCACCTGTTCGCCATGTTGCTCATGGGCACGGCGGATAAGTTCGCCAAAGCGGCCGCCTATGGTCTCGTTAACCAGGCTTACTCCCAGCCGCTCGGCCTGTTCGTTCAGTTGCTCGTGGATATTTTGGTCGAGTAGCGGGCGCCCGTTCATCACCCCGCTGCCAAATCCCAGGCGGACCACCGGGCGGGGACGAGACCAGTCCCACTGGCCGTGGATAAAGAGGCCCTGGAACAAGGGCTCTTTGGCCTCGAACAGCTGGTGCAGGGTGTCGAGCAGCAGGCTTTTGCCGAAGCGGCGCGGGCGGGACAGAAAGTAGTAGCTGCCCTGCTCTAGCAACCGGTGGATAAAGGGGGTTTTATCCACATAGTAATAGCCGCCGGTGCGGATCTTCTCGAAAGATTGCACCCCGGTGGGAAGCTTGCGTCGCCCTGCCATGGTTTGCTCCTGTCGGCCCGGAAGAAACGGCCATTGTAGCACAGCGCAAAAAAGGGGCCGGAGACAATTAAGGGCGTGTCTACCGGTGCCCGGGGCCAGGGCACAGTGGACCACCCACAGCGCAACAGGCAGGGATTAACCCAATGCCTTGATGCCCTGGCGGGCAAAGTCGAGCAACGCCTGGTGATAGCCGGATAACACCACATCCTGCACTATGGCGGGGTCGACCTCGAGGTCATGGTGCACCAAGGCATTTCTTTCTCCGGCCAATCACCTAAATAGCTGTTCCGAATAGTAGATCACTGTCGGCAACGACCGGGTTCCGCTAAGCAGACCCTCCGCGTCAGGGATGGCACGGCGGAGCCCCCAGGGATGGGTTCACGGCGTGTCTGCGTGCGGGGCCCGGTCGATGTAGCACTATTAGGATCAGTTATTTAGCGCCAGGGCGCGGTCGATTGAATTAAATGTGCAAAATATCACTCAAAATAAGCTGACTAATCATTATTTGGGTATTTTATTGCTCAATAAGGGGCTTCCTTGCTATTGTTGAGCAATATAATTCTCACCGCATTGCGAGGTAACTCAGTGTGGAACCCATCAACCTCACCATTCAGATTTTCCACCAGGGGAACTGGCAGGACGCGGCCGAGCTGATCATAACGCAACCCCAACTCGGCAGAAGCGGACCGGTGCGGCTGGGATACGACTTCGACTACGCCATTCAGTTCCAGTACCGGGACGACGAACATGCCTGCGGCCTTACCTTGCCCGTGGAGCTGATGATCCCGCACGACTCGCCCACCTGGTTCGGCTTTTTGGAGGACATCATGCCCGCCGGCGCGGCCCGCCGATATTGGGTGAACCAACTGGGGCTGGGCAATATGCCACCGGAAAGGCAGGACACCGAGTTGCTGCGCCAGGGCACCATAGCTCCGGTTGGCAACCTGCGCATCAAGGAAGCCTTGCCCGAGCTGCCCGCCGGCAGCGGCCTCAAGCAGCGGCGTTTTTCCGTGCAGGACGTGGTGGAGCGCGACACCGACTTTCTGGAGTATGCCCAGCAAATGGGTGCGGCCAGCGGGGGCGCCACCGGTGCCGGCGGGGAAGCGCCCAAGCTGCTGCTGCGTTGTTCAAGCAACGATGACGTGTGGATAGACACCTTTCAGGACGATCCGTACAACCCGGATGGCCATTACCTGGTTAAATTTCCGCGCAACAACCGCGGCCCCATCGATTGCGACATTCTGCGCGCCGAATATCACTATTATCAGGAGCTGCACAGCCTGGGCGTGAGCACCATCAGCACCGCAGGCATGCGGCTGTTGGAAGGCGAACGCTTTCCTTCCCTGTGGCTGCCCCGCTTTGACGTGGCCATGGCAAACGGTCGCCAGATCCGCTACGGGCTGGAATCCGTTTACTCGGTGTTCAACAAGGCACCGGGCAGCTATTTAAAGCATCAGGATGTACTGCGCAGCCTGGTTACGCTGCTGGAAAAGCAACACCGGGTAACGGAGCTGGGGGAAAAGTTTGCGCGGCAGGCATTTGTGATTGAGTGGGTAAAGCGGGATCTGTTGAACGTGGCCTTTGGCAACTCGGACAACCACGGCCGCAACACCGCCCTGCTGAAAAAGCCCGAAGGGATCTGGCTCTCGCCGGTGTACGACTTTGCGCCCATGAAGGCCGACCCGGAAACGGTGCCCAGGGCCACCACCTGGGGCAGCCCGCTGGAAGAAGGCGGCCATTTTCACTGGCAGGCCATTGCCGAAGCGCTGGCGGATCTGGTTGAACCGGCGCAGCTGCTGGATGAGCTGGGCGAACTGGCCCGAAAACTGGTCGGGCTTAAGCAGCGTCTGCAAAGCCGGGGCGTGCCCGACAGCATCATCAAGATGCCGGTGATGGGGTTTGATTACCTGGATGCCAAACTGGAAAGCTGGAAATTACTTTAATGAAAAAGCCGAGCCCTACCGAACGGGAAGCCTTGCTGATTGCCCTGCTTACCCAACTGTTCAGCGGTGAGATCACCGAAGGAAAACTGCTGCGTACCCTGAGAAAAGAGCTGCTGAACATGTCGCAAACCGAATACGCAGCCCTGGTGGGCGTGAGCCGGCGGACCTTGTCGGACGTAGAGCGGGACACCGGCAGCCCAACGCTGGCGGTGCTTAACGCCATTTTCAAACCCTTCGGCCTCAGGGCCGGCCTGTTGCCCCGCAGCCCGACCCTGATGAAAAAAATGCTGGCCGGCGAAATGCCGGGGGTGGGCTAATAAATTCGACCTACGGGCGGCGGAGGGTTACATCGGGGGCTACCGTAGGATCCACTTCAGTGGACCGTCCCCAGGGCAAGATTACGAACCCCCCAGGGGTGGGATTAACCCAATGCCTTGATGCCCTGGCGGGCAAAGTCGAGCAACGCCTGGTGATAGCCGGATAACACCACATCGTGCACTATGGCGGGGTCGACCTCGAGGTAATCGTGCACCAAGGCATTTCTCAGGCCAATCACCTTGCGCCAGGGCGTATTTTTATCGATCACTCCTTTTTCGGCCAGCCGGTTGAATGCGGTGAGTGCCTCGTTGCTGGCCATGCCGGTTTCCTTCCTGGCCCAGTGCTTGGCCAGGCCAATGCAAGACTCAATAAGTACCTGAAGCGTCCGCTCGGCAGCCCTTTGCTCAAACCGGCTCCAGGGCCCCTGCTGCAGCCGCCGCTTAAGCTCGGCCAGGTCCAGCTCACACTGGTCGACATGCTCTTTTTGCGCATTCAAGTAGGCATTTGGCCCGGTGTTATTCATGCAGCCCTCCGGTTTTGTTGGCATGAACAAGTCCAGCTCCCACATGGAATAAATGCGCTGCTCCGCTTGCATGCGGTGGGCAGGAAACTGATCCAGCAGCAGCTTGCCCTGATCCAGTACATTCCAGCCAAGGGGAATGGGAGCAATGGCCAGATCCACCACGCTGATGGAACCTTCCGGCATGGCAAGCCGGTGTTGCCAGTCTATCGCCACTTCTTCCGGCCTCAACCGGCGGGAGAGCGCATCCGGCAGCCAGCTGGTAAACACCACCCCAAAATCGTAGTCGCTGGCGGCATGATGATCCCCTCTTGCCCGAGAGCCATAAAGCCACAGCGCGGCAATGTCCGGCCGCCGGCGCGCCAGCTCAATAATCTTCGCAAGTTGCTCCATGCCGACCTCTTTTCCGCTTAAGGCGTGATGTGAAACAGTATATCGAATTGAAATCCGGGCAGCAGGCTTTGTATGAGAAGGAGCATCATCAAGGCGAAAGGGGTTACGCCGGGGTCTGCCGTAGGGTCCATTTCAATGGACCTCCCACCGCCGGCGCGGTGGTTCGGTCGAATAAATTCGACCCTTGGTGGGATTGCGCGGTGGTTTTACCTTGCCGCCTGTGTTCCGGGTTCCCCGCACTCCTGCACTTTCCCCGTCACTCCCGCACTTTCCCCGTCACTCCCGTACTTTCCCCGCCACTCCCGTACTTTCTCCGTCACTCCCGCATTTTCCCCGTCACTCCCGCACTTTCCCCGTCACTCCCGCGAAGGCGGGAGTCCAGGACGGTATGCACCATGCCGTGCCGGGCATCTGGATCCCCGCCTACGCGGGGATGACGGCAGTGGGAGCGGGAATGATATTCCCGTCACTCCCACACTTTCTCCGTCACTCCCGCGAAGGCGGGAGTCCAGGGCGGTATGCACAATGTCGCGCCGGGCCTCTGGATCCCCGCCTACGCGGGGATGACGGCAGTGGGAGCGGGAATGATATTCCCGTCACTCCCGCACTTTCTCCGTCACTCCCGCGAAGGCGGGAGTCCAGGGCGGTATGCACAATGTCGCGCCGGGCCTCTGGATCCCCGCCTTCGCGGGGATGACGGCTGTGGGAGCGAGGATGATGGTAGGGGCGCGCGAGGATGACAAGAAGCGGAGATGACGATGGGGGATGACGGTAGGCGCCGGGGTCAGCCCGGCAGCTCGGCATCCGCAAACAGCGGGGCTTTTTTGTCTTTTTCCGAGAGCAGGGGCGCCAGGGGCAGGGGCCATTCAATCCCCAGGGTGGGGTCATCCCAGCGAATAGCGCGTTCATGCTCGGGGGCGTAATAATCGGTGGTCTTATACAAAAACTCGGCCACCTCCGACAGCACCACAAAACCGTGGGCAAAGCCTTCCGGTATCCATAGCTGGCGCTTGTTGTCGGCCGACAGATGCACCCCCACCCAGTGCCCGAAGGTGGGCGAGCCCCGGCGAATGTCCACCGCCACATCGAACACCTCGCCCAGGGTGCAGCGCACCAGCTTGCCCTGGGGCTGCTCAACCTGGTAATGCAGGCCGCGCAGCACTCCCCTGGCCGAGCGGGAATGGTTGTCCTGTACAAAGGTCAGGCTCCGGTCAATGGCCTGCTCAAACCGGCGCTGGTTCAAGCTTTCATAAAAAAAGCCGCGTTCATCACCAAATACCCGGGGTTCGAGGATCAGTACATCGGGAATGGCGGTAGCTATGAGGTTCATGGGCGAAATCCGGGTTTAATCATGTTCAACAGATATTGGCCGTAGGCATTCTTGGCCAGGGGCGCCGCCAGGCGTTGCACTTGCTCGGCATCGATAAAGCCTTTGCGCCAGGCAATTTCTTCCGGGCAGGCCACCTTAAGCCCCTGGCGGTGCTCTATGGTCTGAATAAAGCTGCCCGCCTCGATCAGGCTGTCGTGGGTGCCCGTGTCCAGCCAGGCATAGCCCCGGCCCATGATGGACACCGCCAGTTCGCCCCGGCTCAGGTAGGCCTTGTTGATGTCGGTAATTTCCAGCTCCCCCCGGGCGGAGGGGCTAAGGCCACGGGCAATGTCCACCACCTGGTTGTCGTAGAAATACAGGCCGGTGACCGCATAGTTGCTCTTGGGGTGGGCCGGCTTTTCTTCCAGCGACAGGGCCTGGCCATGGTCGTTAAACTCCACCACGCCGTAGCGCTCGGGGTCCTGCACATGGTAGGCAAACACGGTGGCGCCGCCGGCTTGGGTGTGGGCTTTGGCCAGCTCTTTGGGCAGGTCGTGGCCGAAAAAAATATTGTCGCCCAGGATCAGGGCGCAGGGCGCGTCGCCGATAAAGTCGGCACCGATGATAAAGGCCTGGGCCAGGCCATCGGGGCTGGGCTGCACCGCATACTGCAGGTTCAGCCCCCATTGGGCGCCATCGCCCAGCAACTGCTCAAAGCGGGGGGTATCCTGTGGGGTGCTGATGATCAAAATGTCGCGAATGCCGGCCAGCATCAGGGTGCAAAGCGGGTAATAGATCATCGGCTTGTCATATACCGGCAGCAGTTGCTTGCTTACCGCCATGGTCACCGGATAAAGCCGGGTGCCGGAACCGCCGGCCAGGATAATGCCTTTACGATGGGTCAATGTTTCGCTCCAGGATCTCGGTAAGCGTGTGTGCCAGCGCCTGCTGCCAGGGCGGCAGCATAATATCAAAGGCCGCTTCCAGCTTGCGACAATCCAGGCGGGAATTAAGCGGGCGCGGGGCCGGGGTGGGCCAGGCGCTGCCGGCAATGGGGTTGAGCCGGCTCAGGGCCAGCGCCATGCCCGCCCGGCGGGCCTGCTCAAAGACAAAGGCGGCGTAGCCATGCCAGCTGGTCGCCCCCGCCGCCGCCAGGTGGTAAAGCCCGGCCAGGGCCGGCCGCGCCCTGGCCCGGCGCAGGGCATGGGCGGTGACATCCGCAATCAGCGCCGCAGCGGTGGGCGCGCCGATCTGGTCACTCACCACGCTCAGCTCTTGCCGCTCGCAGCCCAGGCGCAGCATGGTTTTTGCAAAGTTGTTGCCGCGGGCGGCATACACCCAACTGGTGCGAAAAATCAGGTGGCGCGAACAGTGGCGGGCAATGGCCTGCTCGCCGGCCAGCTTGCCGGCGCCATAGTGGTTAAGCGGCCCGGTGGGGTCATGCTCCCGCCAGGGCTGGTTGCCCGAACCATCAAATACGTAATCGGTGGAATAATGCACCAGCCAGGCGCCCAGCGCCTCCGCTTCCCGGGCCAGCACCTCCACACCGGTGGCGTTCACCAGGGTGGCCAGCTCCCGCTCGGTTTCCGCCTTGTCCACCGCCGTGTACGCCGCCGCATTAACAATCACATCCGGCCTGAGGGCCCGTACCGTTTGTGCCAGCCGCTCCGGCCTGGCCAGATCGCCGCAATAATCGGAACTGTGGCGATCCAGTGTCGTGAGTCGCCCCAGCGGAGCCAGGGCCCGTTGCAGCTCCCAGCCCACCTGGCCGTTTTTACCCAGCAGCAAGATATGCATCAGCCCTGTCCACCATAGTGCTGCGCCAGCCACTGCCGGTATTCGCCGCTTTTCACATGGCTCACCCAGGCCTGATTGGCCAGGTACCATGCCACGGTTTTGCGCAGGCCGCTTTCAAACGTCTCCTGCGGCGTCCAGCCCAGTTCCCGCGCTATTTTGCCGGCATCGATGGCGTAGCGCCGGTCGTGACCCGGCCGGTCGGCCACGTGCGTGATCAGCGAGGCATAAGGGCTGAAAGGCGAGGGGGCCAGCTCGTCCAGCAGGCGGCAAATGGCGTGCACCACCTCCAGGTTGGTTTTTTCGTTGTGGCCACCGATATTGTAGGTTTCGCCCACCGCGCCCCGGCAGACCACCTTGTACAAGGCCCGGGCGTGGTCTTCCACATACAGCCAGTCGCGCACCTGGTCGCCCTGGCCGTAAACGGGCAGGGGCTTGCCTTCCAGCGCGTTGAGGATCACCAGCGGGATCAGCTTTTCCGGAAAGTGGCAGGGGCCGTAGTTGTTGGAGCAGTTGGTGATCAGGGTGGGCAGGCCATAGGTGCGCTGCCAGGCGCGCACCAGGTGATCGCTCGACGCCTTGGAGGCCGAATAGGGGCTGCTGGGGGCATAGGGCGTGCTTTCGGTAAAGAGATCGGCGGTGCCGTGCAGGTCGCCATAGACCTCGTCGGTAGACACATGATGAAAGCGAAACGCCGCCTTGCGTTTGTTGTCCAGGCCGTTCCAGTAGTGGCGGGCCGCCTCCAGCAGGGTATAGGTGCCGACAATGTTGGTGGTAATGAACTCGGCCGGGCCGGAAATGGATCTGTCCACATGGCTTTCCGCCGCCAGGTGCATCACCGCATCCGGCTGATGCTCGGCAAACAGCGCATCCAGCCCGGCGCGATCACCAATGTCGAGCCGGGCAAAGCGGTAACGGGGCGAGTCCATTACCCCGGCCAATGATTCGAGGTTGCCGGCGTAGGTGAGCTTGTCCACGTTCACCACAGCGTCGGGCGTGTGCTGAATAATGTGGCGGATCACCGCCGAACCAATAAAACCGGCACCGCCGGTAATCAGAATGTTGCGCATGGTATTGTTGTGCCCAGATGGTTGGTTTTTCGATAGCGGCCGCATCAATTCGGCGGGGCCTGCCGGAGCCATTTCAATGGACCGTTCCGATCCCCGTCACTCAGCGCTTACCCCGTCACTCAGCGCTTACCCCGTCACTCCCGCGAAGGCGGGAGTCCAGGGCGGGCACAATACTGCGTTGGCATCTGGATCCCCGCCTTTGCGGGGATGACAACAGTGGAACGCGGGGATGACAACAGGGGAACGCGGGGATGACGATAGTAGGATCCATTTCAATGGACCATCCCACCCACGGCGTTGGGGTTTGGTCGACAGCCGATCTTACGGCAAACTCAGGTTCACCACCTGCGGCTCAGCATATTGACCCAAATAGTCGGCGAAGGCGGCGCCCAGCTCCGGGTGGCGCAGGGCGTATTCCACATTGGCCTGCATATAGCCCAGCTTGCTGCCGCAGTCGTGGCTTTTGCCCACAATGCGGTAGGCTTCTACCTGCTCTTGGGTCATCAGCTCGGCAATGGCATCGGTCAGCTGAATTTCGTCACCGGCGCCGGGCGGGGTTTTGGCCAGCAGCGGCCAAATGGCCTGGCTTAGCACATAGCGCCCCACCACCGCCAGGTTGGAAGGGGCTTCATCCACGGGCGGTTTTTCCACAATGGCGGTAATGGGCTTGCTCTGGCCAACCGCCACCTCATGGCCCATGCAGTCGGCAATGCCGTATTGGTTGACCTGCTCGGCGGCCACCGGCTCCACCATGATCTGGCTGATGGCCTTTTCCTTGAAGCGGGCCTTCATTTGCGCCAGGTTGTCGGTTTTAAGGTTGGAAGCGGCATCGTCTATCAATACATCCGGCAGCAGCACGGCAAAGGGTTCGTTGCCCACCAGCGGGCGGGCGCACAAAATGGCATGGCCCAAGCCCTTGGCCACCCCCTGGCGCACATGCATGATGGTGACATGCGCCGGGCAGATGGAGCGCACCTCGTCCAGCAACTGGCGCTTTACCCGTTTTTCCAGGGTGGCTTCCAGCTCGAAGCTGGTATCGAAATGGTTTTCGATGGAATTCTTACTGGAGTGGGTAACCAGCACAATCTCGGTGATGCCGGCCGCCACGGCCTCGCTGACCACGTACTGGATAAGGGGTTTATCCACAATCGGCAGCATCTCTTTGGGAATGGCCTTGGTGGCCGGCAGCATGCGGGTGCCCAAACCGGCAACGGGGATGATGGCTTTCATGTTTTTATCCTGTCATTGTTTGAATTTTTAGGGACTGGTTTTGCGCGAATAAGGGACCATTTCAATGGACCGTTCCGATCCCCCGTCACTCCCGTGTTTGCTCCGTCACTCCCGCGCTTTACCCCGTCACTCCCGCGAAGGCGGGAGTCCAGGGCGATATGCACAACACTGCGTTGGCATCTGGATCCCCGCCTTCGCGGGGATGACAACAGGGGAACGCGAGGATGACAACAGGGGAACACGGGGTTTGTTGTAGGGTCCGTTTCAACGGACCGTCCCGCCAACGGCGTTGGGGTTCGGTCGAATAAATTCGACCCTTGGCCCCGCGGCTGTTAACCGGTTACCGTGGCACGGGCATGGTACAACATCGCCCGTCTTTCTTCCTCGCCGGCGTTTAGCCGTAAAATAGCCTCCACCCAGGCTTGCTGGTCCATGGGCAGCAGCAGGCCGTTTTGCATATGGCGTACCACGGGGCGGTAAACCGGGTGGTCGGCATAAATGCCCACGGCGCCGGCCCGGGTAATGTCAAAAAACTTGGTGCAGGAGCGGGCGGCGTTAAAGGGGCCTTCCAGCAGGGGGGCCAGGCCGATGGTGCGGCCGGGGCGAGCCAGCAGCGCCCGGTACGCCGGCCATTTCATGGGGTGCAGCACGTGCACCCGGGGCAGGGCCGCAAACTGCGCCCGCACCCGGGCGTTGCCGATGATTTCAAAACACAGCGTCGGGTCCTGGCTTAGCGCCGCTGCCACCACGGGATAAAGCCAGCGAATTTCATCCTGGTGCGAGGCCGAGCCGTGATAGAACAGGGTGTTCATCGGCCGGTCGTCGCCATAGGGGCAGCCGGGCGGCAACACCAGCGGCGACCAGTGGGCGTACTTTTCCGCCAGCCAAGGGGTGGACACCCACAATTCGGCCCCCATTTTTTTCAGCCAGGCCTGGTGCCGCCAGGCCAGGTGCCAAAGCTTGCAGCGATAGCGCCAGGGCAGGCCGGCATGGGCGCGCAGGTCGAACAGATCGTCGTCCATAAAAAACACCAGGCGGCCCAGCCCGGCCCGGTTCTGCTCCACCCAGCGGCGCCAGGCCGGGGTTAAATAGCGCACAAACACCAGGGTGCCAAAGTGGGCTCCCGTTTCCGGCGGCGTGCCGTTAAGCCCCAGGGCCAGCACCTCATCCCCGTTGGCCAGCAGCCGGGGGCGCACAAAAAAGTCCGTGCTGGGGTTGGCTCCCTGCTCGACAACAAGGGCGCGGGAAGGAGGGTGCGGCATTACCAAGGCCAGCCCACCCGCGGAATTTTGCCCAGTTTAAAATCCGGCTGCGAATAGTTGAGGTTGGGGTTATAGAAAGGGTCCCGCTCAATCACATGGCCCCAGCGGGTGCGCATATAGTCCGCCTCGCGCCTGGCCCTGGCCTGTTTTTCCGGCGAATCGTCCTTGCCGCGAGAAACCGACTCGTGGTGATAAAGCTCGGCGTAAGGGGTGTAGATCACCCGCCAGCCCGCTTCCCTTACCCGCAGGCAATAGTCCACGTCGTTAAAGGCCACCGACAAGTGGTCGGTATCCAGCCCGCCCAGCTGTTCGAACAGTTCCCGCCGGGTAACAAAACAGGCGGCGGTTACCGCCGACAGATCCTGCGCCAATACCGCGCGGTGCATATAGCCCGGATTATCCCCTTCCAAAACGCCGTGCAGGTGCGAGGCACAGCCCCCCGGCCCCAGCACGTCGCCGGCGTGCTGCACCCGGCCATCGCTGAAATACAGCCGGGCCCCCACCACGCCCACCCCGGGCTGCAACAGGCGGGACACCATTTCTTCCAGCCAGTTCGGGGTGATCACTTCGGTGTCGTTGTTCAGCAGGCAGATCACCTCGCCCCTGGCCTGCTGCACCGCAAAATTGTTGATGGCGGAAAAATTAAAAGGCTGGTCGTAGGGCAATACCCGGATGCGCTCATCCTGTGCGATTTGTTCAAAGTAGGCCAGGGTGGCCGGATCGCTGCTTTGGTTATCGACGATCAACAGCTCGTAATGGGGCCAGGTGGTTTTTTCCAGCACGCTTTCAACACAGGTTTGCAGGTAATTCAGCGCATCCCGCGTGGGTACCACAATGCTCACCCTGGGCAAGGGCGCAGGCAAGGGGTAGCGTACCCGGAGGTAATCGCCCACGGCTTCCACCCCGGCGGTTACCCCTTGCTGGGCCAGATGCCGCTCCAGAGCCTGCCGCTGTGGCCGCACCGGTTGCGGTGGCCGGGCAAGATGGCACAGCACGGCGGGAATATGGCAGACCCCGCCGGCACCGGCCAGGGCGGCGGCATCCAGCACCAGCTGGTAGGCGCCGGCAAAGCCGGACTGCCGCAACACCTTAAGCAGCAGTTCGCTGCGCAGGGCAAAGGCCGTGCCCACATAGCCCGAGGCGTGAGCCAGCTCTTCCGACCAGTCGGGTTTAAACACGGGATCCTGCCGCCGGCTTGCCAGCAGATGATCATGGTCGGAATAGATAAGCTGGGTCTCGTCCTTGGCGGCCTCAACCGCCATCCAGGCCAGGGCCCAGGGAGCCAGCTCGGTGCCCGGCTGCATCATGAATACCCAGGAATGTCCGGCAGCGGCCAGCCGCGCTTCAAGCCCGGCCAGGTTGACCACAGTGGCCAGGCCCTGCAGGGATGGGGGCAATGCCGGAGCCGTATTGTCGTCAACCAGAATGCAGGCCCGGCAGGAAAGGGCATGCTGCCGTTCAAGGCTGCGCAGGCTGCTGGCAATGGCGTTGGCATCGGCGTGCTCCCGGGCGTCGATAACGGCCTCGAAAACAACTTCCCGCAGCTTGGGGCTTTTAACGGCGCGCTGCAGCCGGCTCAAATCGGCCGGGGTAAAGCGTTCGAACAAGGCTATCCATTCGGCATAGGTGGGCGATGCCATGTAATAGCGGGTGTTGGCGGCCAGCCGGTATGCCCGGTAGGGCCGAAAAAGCTGCATGCCCATGGTAATGCCTAGGGCGCGGCGTTGTGATACCGGGGTATGCACAATACGGCGATAAATCACATAGCGGCTGGCGAGGGTACTGATAGGCCGAACCTGGAAAGGAACCCTGCACTGTACCGGCAGCGAGCTGGTCAGCTCCACCCAGGCGCTGCACACCCCGGCGGGAAGCCGGGCCAGCTCGTGCAGGCGCCCCTTCAGC
This sequence comes from Zobellella sp. An-6, assembly GCF_052487945.1. Classification (NCBI taxonomy): domain Bacteria; kingdom Pseudomonadati; phylum Pseudomonadota; class Gammaproteobacteria; order Aeromonadales; family Aeromonadaceae; genus Zobellella; species Zobellella sp. An-6. The sequence continues at coordinate 1,003,964 of NZ_CP199259.1, forward strand.
GTAATAGGCAAAGGAGAAAAGCGGCGCTCGCCCGCTCTGGTTTCCGTTACCAGGGTACCTTGCAGGGCCGAGCCCTGGTGTTCCAGCAAGGCGGTGATCAGCACCCAGCCGGGGCTTAGCTTGCCCCGAGCCGGCGTTAACTCAAAGCACTGGATGTGCTCGTTTTTTAAAGGCGATACCGTCACAAGATCCCCTTAGTTGCCGCTGTATCGTTTGAGACTGCGCAACAGCTGGGTGCCGAATCCAGGCGAAGACCCGGCCGACTCTGTGGATACCCGGGCAAGGGGAACCTGCTCGCCGTTGAACTGCACGCCCAGTTCAAAGGCGTCTTCCAGCCAGGCGGCTGGCAGCTCGAACGAAAAACCGCAAGGCGTGGTGCGCCAAAACGCCGGCGCGGTCTGCTCCTGGCCGAACAAGGCGGTCAGCACGTCCTGGCGGACCTTGCGGGGGCTGAACAGCAACCGGCCCCGGGGCCCGCTCACGTAAACCTGGTAGCAGGTTTGATAACGTTCGCTTCCCAGCGCCCAGCCCGACAGCCTGAGGGCATTGGAGTCGGCATGCAGCTGGCCCGGGGTGGGCGAGTCCAGGTGCCAGCGAACCAGCGACTTGAGCTGCGGCTTCAACAGCTTGCGGATGCTGATCCGGCCGGCCGTTGCCTCGACCACGGTTTTTTTAAGATGGGCCTCGTAACTGTTGGCCTTGTCGATGGCATCCCGCGCCTTGATCAGGGGGGAAGGGGTCTCCCAACTGATATCCACCGGAAAGTACCCCAAGGCATGCAGCTGGTTTCTGACCTGCTGGTGGAACTCTGCAGGCACATACGAGTCTAGTATAAAGTCGCGGTACCCGGCCTGCCGGGTCCAGACTTCCACCAGCTCTGCCATCAGTCCCTGCTCCAATACCCGGCGGGTGGTTTTGTCTATGGTGGCGGTGGTAAAACCCTGGCTCACCGCCTCCCGGAGCCCGGCGGAAATGTCAAACTTGCCCTGGGTAATTTGCAGATAGGTACGGTCACCCGACACCACGGGCACTTGCGGCTTGCCGCTGAAAATGCGCCGGCTGATGGTGGACTTGCCGGTGCCCGGCTGCTGCATCAGCAGCCAGGCATAGGGCTTGAGCCTGCGCACATGCACCACATAGCGCTGCAGCGGGTCCCCCGCCTGGTTCACACTGTGGCCTATCACCTTCCAGGCATAGTCTTTCAATACCTTGCCCAGCTTGATACGGGTGGGAAAGTAGCGCTCGTCGATGGCGCGCTTGACCTTTATCCATTCGTCCTGGTGGCCCGGGGCCATGCTGATCTCCAGCACCAGCAGGCCGTTGTCCGACAGGCGCTCCATCAGCCGGTGGATAAGCTCGGCCTGATCCTCGGCATAGTGCAGGGCCGAAAGCAGGGTAATCACATCGAAGGGGCCTTCGGGCAGGCAATCCCAGGACTGGTTAAGAAACTCCGCGGCAGCAAAGCGCAGCCTGGCCCGGGAAAGGGCCTCCGCCGATTTATCTATGCCCACCACGCGTGCGGCGCCGTCGAACAGGGCGTAGCCGCAAAAAAAGCCTTCGTTGCAACCCACATCGAGAAAGCGCTTGCCCGCCAGCGGCGGCAAACGCAGAGAAGACAGTTTCTGTAACGATTCTGAACCACCCCTTACATCGGGGAACGACTGGTATTGCATCTATTGTTCTCACATAAAAAGGGGCGAGTGCGCCACTCACTCATTGTTAGCCAGTGCGCCGATTTTCTGCCTGGCCAAAGCGAAGGTAGTGTAGAAGCGGGTTGAATCCTTCGGCTCTTACATCTGGATTAAGTGACAGGTAGGCGGCACTGTCAAAATTTGGGCTGGGGTTGCGACCTTCAAAACCACCAAATTTGAGGTAGTGGAGTGCCGGGTTCTTGCGGAATTTTTCATCGATTGCTACATCCGGATACTGGGCAAGGTACCATTTGGCATCGAACAGGGGAGAGCTATATAAATCGGCCAGCTTACGCCGAAGGGCCTTTTGATCTGCTCGCTTTTGCAGTTGTTGCTTTAGCAGCGAAGTTTTTGCGTTACGAGTTTGCTGTTGGCCAGAGGCAGCTAAACCGGTAGGATCTTGTTGCTCATCTTCTTTACGGGCTGCCAGGTAATATTTTTCCAGCTCTTCCTGAACATTAAACAGCTGCTCTAGCAAAAGCTTATTTTCCTGCTGTTGTTCCTGTACAGCAGTCTGCCGCTCTGCCAGCTTTTTCTTTGCATCCTCCTGTTCTTGTTGCAGGGTGCTCAGCTGCTTCTGCAGCTGCTTAAGCTGGTTTTGGTGCTCCAGCTTTGCTTTGGCATGAGCCTGTTGCTCCATTTGGAGCTGCTTTTCCAATGCTTGTTGTTTGTGCTGATGATGGGAAACTTGCTTATCATGCTCCTGTAAGCGTGATTCCAGCTCTTCCTGAACAGTGAACAGTTGCTCTAGCAGAAGCTGGTTTTCTTTCTGTTTATCTTCTAGCTTTTGTTTCTCCTGAGATTTTTCTATTTTCAGAGTTTTAATCTGCTTCTGCAGTTGATTTATCTGACTTTGATATTCTTTTTTTGTTTTAGTATGAGCCTGTTGTTCCTGTTCAAGTTGTTGGGTCAATGCCTGCTGTTTTTGTAGATGGTTAGAGGCTTGCTCCTCACTGTTCTGTAATCGAGACTCTAGTTCTTCCTGTACAGAAAATAGCTGATTGAGAAAAAGTTGATTTTCCTGTTGTTTTTCATTTAGTTCTTTTTTGGTTTTGGTATGATCTTGTTGTTCCTGTGCAAGAAGTTGCTGACGTTTCTCTAATTTCTCTTTTAACGTTTTCAGTTGTGATTGGCTACTGGCTTGCTGTTCCAGTACAACCGGGAGTTGCTGCAGGGCAGATAACCCTTTCTGGTAATGATTTACCAACAGGTTGATATTCACAGGTAACAGTGTCGGATCGAAATCTTGGTCCGACAAGGGTTGAGCCAAAGCAGCCAGTTGCTGGCTGAGCGTTTGCAGAGCGGCTGAATGAGTAAACAGTGTATGAGCCAACAATTGAAAAAAAGGATCTGGTTTAATTTCAGCGGTGATGGGAGCATTAACATTAACTGTCAGCTCCGGCCAGCAAAGACGGCAAGCATCCACAAAAGCCTGAGGTGCAGCAAACACTTCTTCCAGATTTGCCATCAGCACCTTGCCCCGGTGTTGCTTATAAAATAGAACAAGTTGGGCAGTGTGTTGTTGCCACGACGTTATCGCCTGTTCAACTGGCACTCCCTCGTTAATGGCTTGCTCCAAAGCAAGATCCATCGGGGCGTAAAGCACAATAGCTGGGAGATTATTAGCCAATGATTCAGTTGCCTGACTTAGCTCTTGCTCGCCAATTAGGTCCAGTGTAGCAACGGGGCTTATACCCACCTGCTGTAGCAGGGAGGCAACCTCGTCTCTGTAGTGAATGGCCGAGGCACCTAACAATAAATTCATGTGTGCTCCTGAGAATTTTCAATTTGGCAAACAAATGCGTGATTATGAACGCTAAAGATTGGACTGGTTTGTTGATAAACATTCAAGTATTGCTTACCCATCCAGCCTGTGGTGGAAGTTATTCCATCGTTCTGCTGCCATTGGTGAACCGCGTTTACTTTCTGCTGCCACTCATCTTGTTTGGCGGCAGTAATAAGTAAGCTCCGGAGTTCGGTTACATCGGCATTGTGCAAAAGCCAGCCTGCCTCCGTGGAGGCAATGCGTTCACCCACGGCACCGGTATTCATACCCACAACGGGGATGCCGCACGCCCAGAGCTCGGTAAGCGTATGGCACCAGGTTTCGGGCCAAATAGAGAGTACAGCCCCCAGATGAGGCCTGATCTCGGCAATTTTTTGCGCAAATTCGTTGCGACGGTATTTACCATGGAAAATTACATGATCCGGCATTTGCAAGCCGGGCTCCAGATCTCCCAAAAGATGGATTTGCAGTAATTGAGGCGGCGTTTGTTCTGCCAGAGCCTGTATTAACTTTCCGCCTTTTGCTTCCGACAGGTTTCCCGGCACCACCATCCGCAGTGGTTTATCGTTACTGGGGCAAATTGCCAGTTGTTGCAGAGCGGCAAAGTCTCGGCCATGGGGTATAATCCTGAACGGTTTGTTTGCCAGTGCCGAGTAGCGCTGCAACAGCAGGTTACGGGTGAACTCGGTGGTGGTAATAAAGGTATCGCACAAGGAGAGTGCCTGCTCAAACGCCGATTGCCAGGCATGGATCTGCCCGTGTTTAAGATGATTAAAACTGCTCTCTGGCCACAGCTCATGTTGGCAGTGGCCTTCTCCGGCTGTGCAGCGTGCAGCGCAGAACTGTTTTTTGTCATCCAGTAACTTTACGGTCGGGCACAGGGTATAGAAGTCGTGAAAAGAGAATATAGTGGGTATGCCAAGATGAAAGGTTACCTCGAGTAACCCCAGGCTGTGCCAGGCAATATGGCGAATATGTACAAGCTCTATCGACCATTGCATCAGCCAGTGCGCTACCACCGCATCATATTCCTTGCTTTTGTGCGGCAATGCACTGATTGGCTCGGCCAATGTGTGGCTGTTGATTTCGGTGTACACACCATCGGTAAAATGTTCCAGCACAATACGCTGGCCAGTACAATGCAGCACCAGCGCCTCTACCTCTGGTGCCAGCGCCTGCATCAGATCCTGATTGGTCTGGGGGGTGCCACCGGTACGTGTTGAAATAACGTAAAGTACCCTTGGCCGGATTTGAGCATGAGTGTCGGTACACTGCCTTAGCGCGGTTCCCACCCGGCTGCGCGCCTGCTGCAGCACGGGGGCAGAAAATGCCTGGCGCACCTGCTCTGTGTAGTGGGGGTAACGAGCATCTACCACGGCACGGCCTGCCTGCAGCAGGGCATCTTTTGCGGAACCAAAACTGGCCGAGCGTTGATGCGCAATATAGGTACTGTCATCAATCAGGTGCAGCCAGCCTTGAGCACCGGCACGCATGCAAAAGTCGTTTTCTTCTCCATAACCCCGAGGAAAAGCCGCTTCATCAAAGTGGCCAATATCATCAAGGCAGGCGCGGCGCATATACATGCAAAAGCCGTTTCCGGTAGGCACTGCTGGCAAGTAATGACCGGATGCCTGTGCAATGGCACGAGCACACTCGGCAAGGCTGGTGCCTTGCAGCAGTGGATTAACGCCGGGGACAGGGGCTGAAAATGCCCCCGCGTTATTGGAAAAAGGGGTGACAGTTGCCACTTTGGGATGGGAGCAGGCAGCCCAGCGCAGCCGTTGCACCCAGCCGGCGGAGACGCAGGTGTCGGAATTTAACAAAATAACATCGGCCTGCCCGGCCAGTGCTATGCCTTTGTTCACTGTATGGGTGTAGCCCTTGTTATGAGCGTGAGTGAACACCTCAAAACCCGGCACCGCTTCATATTGTTTGAGCAATGGAACAATGGCGGCGTCTGTGCTGGAGTCGTTAATCACCAATATCCGGCAGCCTGAAGGGGTGTAAGCCCTAACCGATTCCAGGCACACGGCAACCGCAGTGGCGGCATTGAATACCGGAATAATAATGACCGGCCAGCCGGTTGTGGCAAGGCGTGTGAGCCTGGCATGGTCTGCTTCGCTATGGGTGGAGGAAGACAGGCTCCACCACCAGGGAGCAGTACTCCACTGCAGTTTGGGGGCAGCGCCCTGGGCCTTGCCAACCTGCAGATAATGCAACAGCGGTGCCATGTTTGCCGCCGCTGCGCCGGGTTGCTGCTCCAGGTAGTAGCCAGTATCAAACGCCGGCCCCGGCTCCCGGCCTTCTCGCCAGCCGTGCCGCAGGTAGTGGCGCACCGGGTCTGCGCCTACTGCTGCCACATCGGGATTTTGCAGCAAATACCATTTGGGGTTGAACAGGCCACTTTCGCGAAGCAGCCGTTCTTCTGCTGTTTGCATGGCGTTGGCTGCCCTGACCTTGCCGGGCAATAACCTGGCCGCTTGCTGACGAAGGTATTTAATCACTGCCAAACAGATCCCGGGTGTATACCTTGTCGGCTACATCTTGTAGCTGGTCGGTCATACGATTGGCCAGGATCACATCCGCCGTATGTTTGAACTCATCCAGATGAGTGATCACTCGAGAATGGAAAAACTCGGGCTGGTGCAGCTCGGGCTCATACACCACCACTTCTATGCCTTTGCCTTTAAGGCGTTTCATAATGCCCTGAATGGCTGAGGCACGAAAGTTGTCTGATCCGGACTTCATGACCAGACGGTAGACGCCCACTACCCGAGGGTTGCGCTTGATAACCGATTCGGCAATAAAATCCTTGCGGGTGCGGTTGGCATCCACAATGGCCTGGATCATGTTGTTGGGCACATCCTTGTAATTGGCCAGCAACTGTTTGGTGTCTTTGGGCAGGCAATAACCCCCGTAGCCAAAACTGGGGTTGTTGTAGTGGCTGCCTATGCGAGGATCAAGCCCGACCCCTTCAATAATCTGGCGGCTGTTCAGGCCATGGCTTTCGGCATAGCTGTCCAGTTCATTGAAATAGGCCACCCGCATGGCCAGATAGGTATTGGAAAACAGCTTGATGGCCTCGGCCTCGGTGCTGTCGGTAAACAGCACTGGCACATCTTTCTTTATCGCTCCTTGCTGTAATAACGCGGCAAACTGCTCGGCGCGCGCACTGCGCTCACCCACAATAACCCGGCTGGGGTAAAGGTTATCGTAAAGAGCTTTGCCTTCACGCAAAAACTCGGGAGAAAAAATAATATTATCCGTGCTGAACTTCTCTTTTACCGATGCGGTATAGCCCACAGGCACCGTGGACTTAATGATCATCACGGCGTTGGGGTTTATCGATATAACCTGTTCAATTACTGCCTCCACACTTTTTGTGTTGAAGTAATTGGTCTCGGGATCATAATCGGTTGGAGTGGCAATGATCACGAAGTCTGCATCACGATAAGCCCACTCTGCATCCAGAGTTGCCGTGAAGTCCAGTGCTTTGTTGGCAAGAAATTCGCTAATCTCTTTATCTTCTATTGGCGATTTTTTAGCGTTTAATAAGGCCACCTTTTCCGGCACTATATCAACGGCGATAACCTGATTATGCTGCGCCAACAGCATAGCATTGGATAAACCGACATAACCGGTACCGGCTATGGAAATAGTAAATTTCATCGTCTTAAACTCTTTATTAGCTGGCTGGCATTAGCCGTATTTGTTTGCTGTTGCGGTAATAAGCTCTTGCAATTCAGCTTCAGGCAAAGCATTCACTCCAGCAGCCCCTTCACGGCCGCCGCCAGTAGCAAACTGGCTGCAGAAATCAGCGGCGCCATAGAGATTATTTTTAGGAGCTCGCAAGCTAAAGCTTAAAACAGCATCATAATTAACACCGAAAGCCAAGCGCCCCTATTCGGCTTTCGGTAGACAGAATATATCATTGCATTTGAAAATCTAAATTGAGTTAGCTAACGAAATTAATCTAACGCTAAGAGTGATGCGAATATTTTTCATTGATAAAGTTAACAGCAGTTCTGATTGCATCAGAGGATTTTTCTGTTTCAAGCATTTCAATACAGCGCCAACTATCATAGCCTGCTGCATTTAAAGCTTTTGCAGCTTCACAGTGGTAATCAGCAGGTTCAGAGAAATCACTTAATTTCGGCTGTGAAATATGAAGATGTGCTATCGAATTCATATTGCGTTCAATCGCCTGGCTTATTGAATCACCATTTAAAAATGTGCACCCCGTATCCAGATGAAACACTAAGCCCGGATGAGACACAGCGGCAACAATATGCGCACTTTCTTTATAGGAGGTAATAATCTCACCACCATAAATTTGTGGTACAGATTCAAGCCCAATGCTTACTTTGTACTGCCAACAAATTTCAGCTAAAGCGGCTAAACGTTCCTCAGCAAGCTTTAAAGCATCTTCATAGGAATGACTAAGTATTAAACGATTTTTCGGCGCGCCAAACACTAATACTTTAGCGCCAGCAACATCTGCCAGCTCACTCACAAACTTCATATGCTGTTTTAAAGCAGCAAAATTTTGTTTATCGCCTAACAACTGTAGCTCTGGTTTACCATACAAGAATGCCTGAAATGACGGTATAACCAAGCCAAAACTGTCACAAGCTTTACGATAGTTGCCCATAACATTAGCGTTTAAAGCATCCCAGCCGTTATTAACTTTACCCGGCGCAACTTCAATGCCACCGACACCTAAACCGGCCAGTAGTTCAAATACCTGCTCGTTGTTACCTGTCCAGGCAATATTGGAGATGGCTATTTTACCCACACTTCACCTCAGGGTTCTTCAACCAATTTGCCATTTCAGTAAGCACTTGCTCAGCGTTCATCATATAAGCGCCTGATTGCATGCCAAATTCAGCCGGAAAATCTGTTTTCATATCGTAGTGTACTGCTGGAAAAGGGTCTGCACCAACAGTCAACAGAGGGAAAAAGGTATCTTTAATTACCTTGGTAGAAACAGGCTCCACGGCCATATTCACAACAGGTAAACCTTTGCTAACTACTGTTTGAATATCCTGCCAGATACGCGACAACGGGTACCACTGAAAAGACGACTGCAGGTTAATTTTTTCAAGAATATTGCCACACAGCATATCGAACAAAATATTCTTCTTTAAACCTTGGCCAAATAAGCCAGGCAGCCGGATAACATGAAAGTGCTTAAAGCATCCTTCCAGCGATTTTTCTAGCATTAACCGATGTTTACCGTAAGGGCCTACAACATCTATATCTATTGGCGTTGTCTCAGTAACATTAGTTGGTACAGGATAAACATCTACGGTTGATATCAACACAAAACGCTTTGCCTTAATCGTCTTATACACTGCACTCAGGCTAGTAATAACAGCCAAGTCCTGCTCCGGGTTTTGGTTTGCCCACCACTTAACGGCTGGCACACCCGCGCACACTACCAGATCAAACTCTTTACCTTTAACATCGTCAATGTTTTTAGAGTTAAAGATTTCATCAAATGGTGCCTGGTTATATATATTCGAGCCCACAAACCCCGTGTAGCCAATTAGTGCACTTTTCATATCCTGCTCACTTGAATTTCGTTTTCTGCTTCAATCATAGAAAGAATAGATTCTGATGCATAAAAAATAGTATCGATTTTACCTGACATTACAACAAACTTACGCCCTTGCTTACTGACATAACAGGAGCGGTCATCAGTAGCGCCGATAATTTTAGTTTTAACCGACAATTGCGGCGCTATATACTCAAATTTTTCACAAAATTCTGGCATATAACGTTTAACTTGCTCTTCCATCAACTTACGTTTGCTATCAATTACACTTGCATCTACTTGGCTTAGATAATGACGGGCAGCAGCCATAGTGTTGTATTTACCTAAAGGGGTATGGGTTACGCTTGATAACGTAAAAATATCGGCGGCTTCAGTGGGGTAAATTGAACATAGGTTACCATCTACCATCGTAAGCGCATATGAACCAATCTTTGAACGATAGTACAGCAGCAACGTAGGCTCGTAAAACACCGGGTGGTCTATAGGCAGCAAGCTGCCCCACGTTGCATCAATGACGTAGTCAAATGCCTCACCATTCAAAAATACCTTACCATCTCGCTCGTCGACATTTTCTATCGTAGTTGCCAGCTGTAAATTATCTTTAAGACGTAAGTTAAACAACTCCCGGGCTTTATCAGTACGCATTACCCGCTCATCAGTTAGCAGTACGCCGGAGCAGTTAGTTAAGCCATGTTGCTCTGCTTTAACTTCGGAGAACTCAATGCCGGATGAGGTCATAATTAAACGGTAAGTTAAAAAGTCTATCAGTGAGTCCTGGTTAGGCACGGCATACAGGTTGTGCGTAATAGGGTCTGACAGTGTTGGGTAGCGCTCGATAAAGCGCATATAACCATCGCGACTTTGCACCCGGGTGCGATAGCTGCGCGCATAATGGAAGCCTTGGTGTAATCTAAATTGATTATTTCCAGAAGCCAAAGCGAGAACGCTTTCCTTCCTATCAAAAACCTTAACGTCAAAACCTAGCGCTTTAAAACTTGACGCAATATGGCAACCATACCAACCGGCACCGATAATCCCAAACCTAAACATACCTAACCTCTATTTAAAATAGCGATCAACATAATCGCAGACAAAATTGGTAAATTTTTCTATGTCAAGCTTGAAATTTTCTCTATATGCTCCTTCTGTATCTGACGGTAAATCTTGGACCATAGAGCTTGGTATGTATACGCTTGGCTGACAAGACTCGCGATATACTTCTGAGTCATAGATATTAATATCTTTCTTGTTTCTCAGAACATTCGAAGAGGAAAATACGATTCCGGGTTTATTACTAATCCATTTATACTTCACCATGCCGGCCCCCCAGGGGCAGATGAAAAAATCTATAATAGAAGACCAAACGATACTTTCCATAATACTTACCCCGACCGTATCAAAAATTGATATTTTCTCAGAGTAAGGCCCATTTTTAATTTGGGCTACTAAATCATCACAAAATCGTTTCTCACGTTCTATCAATTCTGCATCATTATTTGCTAAAACCTTAGAGCCATAAGACATTGGCAGATGACCATCATTAGAGTTCTTTCCATCAATTATTATTGACAAGCTCTTGCCAGTCCTGCGCGAGATGCTCTCTATTAAACTGGCTAGATAAATCTCTTGATCTACCCAAATCCTATTGTCAAATCTTACAGTTATTAGTATTACCAAGTCTTTATTTCTTGCCGTTTCACATAGTGAAAAATCAAATTTCTTCTCACTACAGAAATGATGGGAATAATCTACAACCCTACTTGACAAGGAGGATGAAATATAGGAGTCACCGATGATAACAGGAACGCTTTTAGTCTGCTGTTGGTATAAAAGGACATCGGATTTACTACATTCAAGATATTTATCAGGCTCCACCTCAAAAACGTTCTTTTTTACACCAAAAAAACTGTTCGCACCAACATTTAGATACTTATCAATAAATACATTATTTTTTTTATTAATCAACCTCTCCAAAGCTGACCAGTCATTCCAAAGCTGGTGACCAAAATGCCAGTCATTATAAGTTATAACTGAGCAAGGTTTAGGGCTTTCATCTTTATCAAAGATAAAGTCGTAACTATCAAAATTTAATATAATCTCCTTAAAAAACTCTTTGAGGTGGCTCTGTCCTGAAGTTTTCATAAAAGAAACACAGGAGAAGCTATCTAGAAGTATAATGCAACTATTACGACCTTCGAACCCTGAAACAAACACTATAAAGCTTCGGTTACCATCTGGATAGAAATAGTATCCAGACTTTGAACCAAGGTAACATAAAAATTTAGCCCGAACTAAGTCACCATTTTTTTTGAAAAAAACAGGGCCACGGCTTGATACTGCGTCATCTTGCCATTTAGTTGATGCTGCACCGACAGCGCAAAATTGTACACGTTCGTCATTTAAGATGTCATAAAAAGGACAACTGTTATACTCTGTGCTATTTAATTCAAAAAACTCGTCCAAGCAAAAAAATACGTCATCAATAATGCACTGATCAAAAATGCACTTTAAAAAAAAACCAATATCATTTTCTCTCTGCCCCTTGTCCATTTCGACAAATTTAAGAGCGCTTAGAAAAAAAGAAATACACTCTTTAATAAAAATAAACCACTGTTTTTTTTCTATGGTAGCTCTGGATTTAGTTAACGATCTATTCGATACAAACTGCAAGTTGTTATCTAGAATCCATACGCCTAAGGGGCTATCTTCTGTATCAACCCAGAGCAAAGAGTAAAAACTGCCGCAGCGTGATCTAACCAAATATCTAATACGCGCATTCTCTTTAACATAAGTTGACGCGTCACCATTTTTTATAGCCCTACCATTAAAAATATACTGATCACCAACACAGTGGTCAAGGGGCGAGAAAATTTCAACAGAATCAAAACGAAGGGCTTCATTCAAACTAAACATTTAAAGACCTCAGTAATTCGAGAATTGAGGAGTTTTTTAGCGTGTATTTGTCTTCAACGAGCGAACGAGCTTCTTTAGCTATTTTTTTCCTATAGCTTTCATCATCTATTAATCTAGACAACGAACCAAACCAAGAATCATTTTGATTCAACACAATATTAGAGTTACATTTATTTGCTATATCTTTGTATACATCATGCTCAGACACTATAATTGCCATGTCTAAGGCAGCGTATTCCAAGAATTTCAAGTTAGATTTAGACTTATTGAAGTTATCATTAACCAATGGTATTAAACCGATATCCCACTTAACTCTTTTAAGCAACCAATTAACAAACGATGGATAGTCTGTATTTTTAGGTAAAGCAACTCTATTACCAAATAGCGGTTTGTGGTTTTGGAATGCACCTATTACTTCTATCTCAATTTTATCACCGTACTTTTCTTTCAATTTATTCATGGCATCGGATATCATCAACAGGTCTTCTTGGTGAGTATTAGTCCCTATGTAACCAATTTTGACAGGAAAATCTAAGCTTCTTGCATAATCGCCGGAGTATAGATCCCTTTGAACACCAAGCTGCCATAGATTTTCATCTAACATATTTGGTACTACTACGACCGAACTGTTGTAATGTTCAAACTTAGTTTTTAATTTGGCTGTTGATACAGTTATTTTATCTGCAACTTTAGCAAGAAACTCTACTTTCGAGGCAAGCTCATCAAAATTTCCTTTAAAACCTCTTTGCAGCATTCCACCTTTATCAAGGAGATCATCATCTATTTCATAAATTATTTTTTTTGAAGCAGATTTAACTTTAGTAGTCCATTCTTTTATGTCTTCTAGCTTGAATTTACTTGCGTCTCTTTGAATTAGAAAAATGTCATAGTCGTTTGGGTTTGGTAAATCCACGACAACATCTACGTCAAAATTAGCTCTAACATTTGCATGGGTATATGGCATTACAACCCTTACATACCCAGATCCTGCCGGTAAACTATCACCACGCAATGATGGCAACAAAGCTAGCTTAGGCTTTATTTTTTTGGGATTTAGTTCACGATGCTTAGCTAGTGCTTTAGCCATCAATACTAACTCACTAACAGCCGCCTTATGTGGACTATAATTTGCTGCAGTTGACAAACCTTCATACTTAATTTTCTGAATATCTGAAGGATCAGCTATTAATCGTTTAATCAGATCAAAGCATGTATCCACGTCATATGGATCTACCAAGAAGCTGTTATGCCCATTTATGGCATACTCATCTGTACCACCATTCTGCGTAACAAACGATACTGTTTCGCAAGCCATAGCCTCTAAAGCCGTGCGACCAAAAGCCTGATAGTCAGACAGATCAATAAATATATCCGCTTCAGCCAACAAAGCGGCTACTGCTGGTCTTGTCAAAACACCAGCGTTCTCAAACTCAAATTCGCTGGATAATTTTTTGAACTCTTCAGTATCAGATTCACAACCAAATATTTTAACTTTTACTGCATTACCAAACTCACGCTTAATTCTACTGAGCAGAAGCATCGTCCTTTCAGCACCACGATAAGGTGTCTGCGGCCTTATCATTGCGGTAATAACCATCTCGCTACTAGCTTTTTTTGTAATCGGTTTGTATACATCATGGTCAATACTAGGTACAACTTTCTCGACGTGCACTGCATGGTTTACTTTTACTTGATCTATTATCCAGCGTGTTTTTGCGAAACAGAAAATACCTGGTAAATAGTTATAGGATTCGTATGCTTCCTGCCAAAGTGCTGAACCTTTTTCAAAAAACATCGGCTCATAATCTTGTATATAGTAAGCAGGAAGTATGTGTTTATTTGCCTGAACGATACCCTTCAGATACTTTACAGATTTAAAAATAGTCGCGACAACAACATCGAACCCTGATGAAATAACATTGACACTTTGATCATTAAAACCAATAAATATGTCATCAACATTTGGGATATCTGCATAGTTGTTTCTGAATCGTTCCAAGTTTGAATCATTAACTGCGACCTTGGCATTAACACCCAAGCGACGCATAGCGGTCACTTCTTGTACTACAGAATGTGAACCACCACCACCACCTTTAACCGGGAGTAAGAAGAGGACTGATAAGTCAGTCAGGGCTAATGGTTTTCCAACTTTGGAACATTTTTCTATCTCGACTTGCAGCCGACTGCGCACGTCGTCTAGCTGCGCAGTGTTTTTAACTCTTTCGACCAACCCGGTATATTTCTCTACACCATGCTTTTTCTTAAGATTATCAGATCCCTGCTTAGATAGATGTTGTCTGTTTAGATGACCGAAACTTTTAGATTTAGCATGGAATACATAAACGTCGTCTGCGATTGCAAATTTGTAACCAGCATCGATAGCTCTGATACAAAAATCGTTTTCCTCTCCATATCCCACTGGAAACGTTTCTTCATCCATAAAACCTACGGAATCTAAAACCTCTTTTTTAAGCATAAAACAGAAGCCATTGACAAATGGGAGTTCTGGATAGATGCGCGCACTTACTTGTGAAACGAGCTCAGCGAAACCGTCTATAGTAAAACCATCGGGAACACTATTAATGAAAAAACCACCATTTTCATCTCTTAGACGAGGAACACTCTGCCAGCTTGCTGCATTTGATAATGGGCCAACAATACCTAGTTTCTTATCACTACTTAAACAACGCACCAAACCACTTAACCAGCCCTTGGTGACAATAGTGTCGCTATTTAGCGTAACAATATAATCGCCTTTGCACTGGCGCAGCCCCACGTTTACCGTTGGCGTATAACCTTTGTTTTTATCGTTTTCCGTTAAAAAAAACATCGGCTTATTTTTACAAAACGCCCTTAACCATTCGGTTGTGGGTGTTTCAGAGCCGTCATTAATGACGTACACATTAACCTTAAAATCATCAGTGTTGCGTTCTATCGCTTCTAAACAACGCTGCACATCGTCAAGGGCGTTATATACCGGCACAACAATGTCTACCGTGCAGCTTTCACTATTAATGCTATATAACTGCGCCGGTGACGCACTAACACTTTGTACTGCTGGGTTTTCACTTTTGGCAGGTGGCTTTTCTGCTTGTATTGATAGAATTTCAGGCTTAACCGGCACAGCTTTACCAAGCTTTAGATTCGCCAGCTGTATATTAAATTCGATTACCTTCGCTAACGCAGGTGACTGCTTTAATGCTTGCTCAAACAGCGCCAGCGCCTGGCTGTAATGGCCAGCGCGCATGGCGGCATTACCTTGTTCCAGATAGGTTTGTGTGGTGCTTCCTGCCGCCGGGGCTTGTGTATTAACTGCCATATTTACTCTCTGAAATTCTATAAAAATAATGATTATGCGTTAAATGCTACGTCTAGAATATAAATGGGCTTTACCACGCTGGCGTGACCAACGTCGTGGTTGGGCTGGTCGTTGTATTGCAGTAACAGGCTTAACACCTGCTGTTGCTGCCAGCGCAGACGGTCTATTACCGGCTCGGCCAGGCCTAATGGCTCTGGATGTAGTATTTTTTGATTTGCCGGATGATAAGTGTAATCTGGTGCCTTTAAACACAGCGCAGCAATGCAGTCGACGGTTAAATCACCACGGTAAATAACAAACACATTATCCTGCTTGTCCATTACAATTTCCGGGCGTGAAATAGGTATACGTAAGGTACCACCACCGCATAAGTCAAACCCTGATGTACGGTTTGAAATAATCTGGTGTTGCCATTTGCTGCCGTCAAACCACAGGTGTTGATATTGCACTATGCCGTTTTCATCGTTGGCGTAAAACACAATATGCGGCCGGTTACGGCTGTCTACCGCCATGCTGCACTGGTTAATCAGGTTGCTGCCTGGGGATACTGGCCATATTACCTCGGCATTCACTTGAGTAATGGGTAACTGAAAGGGCTTAAGGTTGGATGAATGCCAGCTATTGCCATTATCAAAAGACTGGGCGTAGCAAATGTTCAAGTTGTTTATCTGCTGATCTTCACCAATGCTATGAGTACGCCAGACAAAGCTTAAGTGTAAATTGCCATTATGATCCCGCACAGGATGGTTCCAGTAAGCATTACTGGTCCAGGGAAGGTTGGTGGCACCGGATAAAACAGCTGTATCCGAGTCTTGCCAGCGCTGCTCCGTCTCATTGTATTGCTTGATAAACGCTGAGCCTTTTTGATGATTTCCATCACGATACAGTAATTGCAGCGGAGCACTTTCGGATGGCATTAAGAATGCCGGATAGGTGACTTTGGTTTCCCGCTGGCCGGTCATGGCCAGTTCATCACTCCAGTTTTCTATATATTCCGGAGCCAGGCTGCGGCGATATTTTAACTGGGTGCCATGGTGATCGTAGCTGATATGGAGATAGCCGTCTCTGTCCATGCCCAGGCTGATGCTGTTGTGGGCGTCCTTAATGTTGTAATCGCCCTTTATATCACTCTGCAGCAGTTCGCCGTTGTTCAGGTTTCGCTGTACTACGCGCAGGGTATGCTGGTCTACATAAAAGGCGGTATATTGCCAGCCGTTGTGAGTGAAAATGCCATGGTGACGAAATATCACCGTATTCACGGTATTGCCGGCCCAGGCATCACCCAGCGCCACTTGGCTGATGGTTTTTACACTAAAGCCCGGCTTGTCAGTAGTGTTGTTGTATTGGCTCCATGCGCTGCTTATACCCAGCTGGGCCAGCTGTTCAAACCAACGTGCCTGAGTAAGTACCTGGCTGTGAGCAATGGTGCCCACCGAGGATGCCTTGTCAAAGTGCTTTCTGGCATCTTGAGTATGGTTCAGGCTGGCCCTGGCTCTTGCCAGGGTGTTGAAAGTCCCGGAGATAAGGATGCGCACTGCATTTCTGTTTTTCCGGGGCAGCTCACTTAGCAATGCCTTTGCCGTATCAAGTTCACCAAGCTGAAAGTGAGCGGCGGCCTTGAGGCTGATCAACTCAATATGCTGAGAGTGATGTTTGAGTACTGTGGCATCCTGTGCTGCCAGTGCTTGCCAGTCGCCGGCATGCCAGAGCAAGATGGTTTGCAGGTAAAGCCGGTGTTCATTTGGCAGCAGGGCGCCTTCCGTGGTGGTTGCCAGGGCTCTGGAGTTATGTCGCCGCAGAGCCGGCTGTTGCAGCTTTTTTGACTTGTGGCTTTTTTTGTTTTTGTTCTTTCCTGGCTTTTGGTTTTTGCTCGCTTCAGACATGCTGTGCTCCGGCCATTTAAAACGTGGGGCTCTGGGCCAAAGTCAGGGCGTCGGCATCTTTTGCGGAAAGTTGCGGAGCTGTTCCGGCGGCCAGTGGCCAGTTAATGGCCAGCGCATCATCGTTCCAGGCCAGGGAATATTCATCACCAGGGTTATAGTAATCGGTACACTTATACTGAAACTCGGCTTCTTCACTGGTCACATAAAAACCATGGGCAAAACCCGGTGGCACCCACAACATTTGCCTGTTGCTCTCGTTCAGTAATACGCCAGCCCATTGGCCAAAGGTCGGAGAGTGTTTACGCATGTCCACTGCCACATCAAACACTTCACCTTTGGTAACCCGTACCAGCTTGCCCTGGGGTTTTTTTAGCTGGTAGTGCAGACCACGCAAAATGCCCTGTTTGGATTTGCTGTGGTTGTCCTGCACAAACTGGTAGTTTCCACAGTGTTGTTCAAACTCGCTCTGGCGAAAGGTTTCCATAAAAAAGCCACGCTCGTCACCAAACACCCTGGGGGTAAGCAGTACTACATCGGGAATGGCAAGGGGTTGATATTCCATTTCACTTTCCTTCTGCTTCAAGCAGGTGCAGCAAATACTGGCCATAGTGGGTTTTGTAAAGGGCTTCGCCACGGTGGTGCAGCTCTTTGTCACTTATCCAGCCATTGCGCCAGCCAATTTCTTCCAGGCAGGCAATTTTAAGGCCCTGGCGGTGCTCAATGGTTTGCACATAGCTGCTGGCTTCCAGCAGGCTGTCGTGGGTGCCGGTGTCCAGCCAGGAAAAGCCCCGGCCCAGGCGTTCTACTCTCAGGTTGCCCTGTTGCAGATAGGCATTGTTGACGCTGGTAATTTCCAGCTCGCCCCGTTCAGAAGGCTTAACGTCTTTGGCAATGCTGACCACTTCGTTGTCGTAAAAATACAGGCCGGTTACCGCATAACTGCTTTTGGGCTTTGCCGGTTTTTCTTCAATGCTGATGGCTTTGCCCTCGGCATCAAATTCCACCACGCCAAAACGCTCGGGGTCGTGCACCAGGTAGCCAAATACAGTGGCGCCGCTTGGCTGGGCGGCGGCTTTTTTCAGCTGCTCGGAAAAGTGCTGACCATGAAAGATGTTGTCGCCCAGCACCAGGCACACCGGGCTGTTGCCAATAAAGTCTTCGCCAATAATAAAGGCCTGGGCCAGGCCGTCCGGGCTGGGTTGCACCGCATAGCTGAAGCTCACGCCAAACTGCTCGCCGTTACCCAGCAGTTTTTGGTACTGGGGCAGATCATCCGGCGTTGAGATGATCAAGATTTCGCGAATGCCGGCCAGCATCAATACCGAGACGGGGTAGTAGATCATGGGCTTGTCGTAAATAGGCAGCAGCTGTTTGGAAATGCCCAAGGTGATTGGGTGCAGCCGGGTGCCGGAGCCGCCGGCCAGAATAATGCCTTTAGTGTTGCTGGTGTAGGTGGTCATGCAAAAAACTCTTCAAGGGTTAACTGTAATTGTTGTTGCCAGTGGGGCAGCTCTGCGCCCAGCGCCTGTTCCAGCTTGCTCAGGTTCATGCGGGAGTTCAGCGGGCGGGCAGCCGGGGTGGGGTAGTTGGCAGTAGCAATGCCGTTTACCTGGCTTATGGCAAGCTCTTGACCAAGCGCGCGGGCCTGTTCAAAAATGGCTTGGGCAAACTGCTGCCAGCTGGTGGTGCCATTGGGTGCCAGATGATACACACCACTTTCAATCTCTTTTTCTATTGCCAGCTGAGTTATCAGAGCAATTAAGCGGGCTGGGGTGGGGGCACCTATCTGATCGTTAACCACGCTGAGCTCGGTTCTTTCTTTGCCCAGGCGCAGCATGGTTTTCATAAAATTGTTGCCACGGGCGGCGTATACCCAGCTGGTGCGGAATATCAGGTGGCTGCAGCCTATGGCCTGTATGGCCAAGTCGCCCTGTAATTTGCTGTGGCCATAAAGGTTTTGGGGGCCGGTGGTGTCATCTTCTTGCCAGGGAGTAGTGCCGGTGCCCGGATATACATAGTCCGATGAATAGTGCACCAGCCGTTTGCTCTGTTGCTTGCAATATTCAGCCAGTTGGGCCGGCAGTTCGGCGTTCAGCCGCATGGCCAGCTCCGTCTCGCTTTCGGCTTTATCTACGGCGGTGTAGGCGGCGGCGTTGAGAATAAGATCGGGCTGTTCAGCCTGAAGATAAGCGGCCACGGCATCGGCATTGGCCAGGTCCAACTGCTGACGGGTAGGTGCCAGCAGTTGCCCGTGCAGCACCAGCTGGCGGCGCAGTTCAAAGCCAACCTGGCCGTTGCCACCGGTAATAAGAATTTTTGACTGTGGCATTACACGCTTGCTCCCAGCCGCTCTCCCTGATAGCTGCCGTTTTGCACTCGTAGCCACCAGTCTTTGTTATTCAGGTACCACTGCACGGTTTTGCGCAGCCCGGTTTCAAAAGTCTCGGCCGGTTTCCAGCCCAGTTCGCGTTCGATTTTTGCGGCATCAATGGCATAGCGCACATCGTGGCCCGGGCGATCTTTTACATAAGTGATCAGCTCACGGTAACTGCGTTCTTGCGGCACCAGCTCCTGCAGAATGTCACAAAGGGTGTGCACCACCTCTATGTTCTGCTTTTCGTTGTGGCCGCCAATGTTGTAGGTGTCGCCAATGGCGCCCTGCTGGGCCACCAGCACCAGGGCCCGGGCATGGTCTTCCACAAACAGCCAGTCGCGGATTTGCTTGCCATCGCCATACACTGGCAGCGGCTTGCCGGCCAGGGCGTTGAGGATCATCAGCGGGATCAGCTTTTCGGGGAAGTGATAGGGGCCGTAGTTGTTGGAGCAGTTGGTGACCAGGGTGGGAAGGCCAAAGGTGCGCTGCCAGGCCCGCACCAGATGATCGGAGCTGGCCTTGCTGGCGGAGTAGGGCGAGCTGGGCGCGTAGGAGGTGGTTTCGGTAAACAAGTCATCGGTGCCGTGCAGGTCGCCGTACACTTCATCGGTAGAGATGTGATGAAAACGAAAGCCCTCGGCTTTTTCCGGCGCGGAAGTTTTAAGAGCGCTCCAGTAGCTGCGGGCTGCTTCCAGCAGGGTGTAGGTGCCTACAATGTTGGTTTGAATAAACTCGGCGGGGCCATCGATGGAGCGGTCTACATGGCTTTCGGCAGCCAGGTGCATCACTATGTCGGGGCGGTGCTGTTCAAACACTGTCTGCATGGCGGCTGCATCGCAAATATCCGCCTGCACAAAGGTGTAGCGCGGGTTGTCTTCCACACTTGCCAGTGACTCCAGGTTACCGGCGTAGGTGAGTTTGTCCAGGTTTACTACTTTGTGCTTGGTGTTGTTGATTAGCTCGCGCACCACGGCCGAGCCGATAAAGCCGGCGCCGCCGGTAATTAAAAATGTTTTAGCCATGTTTTTTCCGTTAAATTGTGCTACCGCTGAGCATAAGCTCTTTAATTAGTTCGATTTGGGCTTCGGCCTTGAGAAGCTCGCTTTCAAGTAACTGCTGGCGTGACTGTGTAGCTTGGTGTTCATTCAACAGTTTTTGGTGTTTTTGTTGTAATTCCGCATGTTTTTTCTGCAGTTCGAGTAATCTTCTTTCTTGTTCTTTAAGCGCATTATTATCTTTGGTTAACTGCTCTTTTTCCTGCTTAAGCTGCCCGAGCTCGATAGTAACTGTATTGAGCTGTTGTTGTGTTTGTTCTTTAGCCTGGCTTTCGGCTTGAAGCTGTTGTTGTAGCTTGGTGTATTGCTTTTGAAGATCATTTTGTGCCTGGGTTAGCTGCTCATGGTGCTGTTTGATATTATCCCGCTCTTGAGTGGTGAGCTTGAGCTGTTGCTGTGCCTTCTCCCTAGCTTGGGATTCACTTTGCAGTTGCTGCTGAAGCTCGGTTGTTTGCTTTTGTAGTACAGCTAAGAGTGTTTCCTTTTCCGTTAGTGTGACCTTGTCTTTGGCAAGCTGTTCATTATTTTGCTTAAGTTTATCGGCCTCTTCCAAGCAGGAGTTTAGTTGCTGTTGTACCTGCTCTTTGGCCTGTATTTCAGTTTGTAATTGCTGCTGTAGGCTGTGGAACTGCTTTTGGAGAGCACTCTTTGCTTGAGTTAGTTGCTCATGCTGCTGCGCGAGGTTATCTCGCTCTTGAGTAGTGCTATTGAGCTGTTGCTGTGCTTTTTCTTTACCCTGGTTTTCAACTTCAAGGAGTTTTTTAAGTTCGGTTTGTTTCTGGCTCAACTGTTCGTGTTGCAGCCTTAGGTGATCCCTCTCCTGAGTGGTAGCTTTGAGTTGCTGTTCAGCTTTTTCCTTGGTGTTAGTTTCAGTTTTTATATCATGTTGCAACGCTTCAAGCTGTTGTTGGAGGCTTTCGACTAAAGTATTAGCGCGCTGCAGTTCTGATTGTACGACTTGAAGAGCCTGCTTAGCTGGGTTGATTGCCAGTTGCCAGAGGGAAATGTCTGGATCACTGTTGTCTACATCAAGCAGGTCAAAGCAGTGGTTTTCCAGCTTTGGCAACAGTTCACCGGGGTTATGCGGGCTTTGGTAAAGCGCTATATCCGGCATGCTTACCTGGATATGCCGGAACAGGGAAAGCTGGTTCTGCTCAAGCAGGCTGTCGAGAATGGCCTGCTCTTCGCCGTTGGCTTCCACTACCAGCTGGTTGTGTTGCTCCGGGCTGAGTTGCAAACGCTCCATCAGCACTTGCGGGCTGATGGTGGCCACCTGGTGCTGCCGCACCGCCTTTATGCCGGGGAACAGCTGGCTCAGCCCGGTGGCGGGGTGCAGGCTGCTGGCCTGGGCCAGGTTGTATTCGGTTAATTCTGCATTGGTCGCCGGGCTACTGCTTACTGCCAGCTCCCATACTTCGGCATTAGGCATGCCGGCGGTGGCCTGGCGCAGGGCCTTGGCCAGGGTGGGCAGGGGCTCTATTAAAACAAGGCGGGTAGGGTTTAGTTGCTGATAATGGGGCAACTGGCCGCCGCTTCCGGCACCAATGTGCACCAAAGTGTGGATTGGGGTTGGGTTCATTAATCGTCCTTTTACGGCCAGTTAGCCTGTGCGGATAAAATCGCGTTTGTGATTTTTGGTAGCAGTGTTGGTGCGAATACAGTCGCGCCTGCGGCCAACGGAGTTAGTCCCTGTGGTCGCGGATGATCAGCATCATCATGCTGGTAATAAAAGCCAGGAACAGGGCGACAATGGCAAACACCGTGGTGTTGTAGAGCCGCTCGGGTTGGGTGGCATATTCCGGCTGCAGCGGGCTTTGCAGCACGCTTACCTGCTTGAGTTTGCGGGCGGCCTCTATGCGGGTGTTTTCCAGTGCCGCCAGGGCGCTGGAGTAGGTTTGCTGGGCAAACTGGGCCTTAAGCTCCAGGGTTTGATAGTCGGCGGAAATGCGGTTAAGGGCATTGCCGGTTTCTTGCGCCAGGCGGTTGCGCTCGCGCTCTATCTGGGTTTGCAGGGCATTGATTTCGTTTTTTATTTGCACCATTTCGGCGGAGCGGGTGCTCTGGTAGCTTTGGGCGGCGTTCAGCCTGGCCTGCATGCGGGCCAGTTCGCCTTCCAGCGTGCCCACCACCTGGTTAAGGCTTTCTACCGTTTGCAGGGGAGAGATCAGGCCGTGTTCATTCTGGTAGGCCAATAGGTCGGCGCGGGCTTCATCGAGCCTGTGTTCCAGCCGCTCCAGCTGGCGCTCTAAAAAGCGTACCTGCTCTTCCGCCAGGCGCTGGCCCATGTTGTTCATATGGGCTTCGCCGCTTTGCAGCAACAGGGCGGCCAGTTGATGGGCAAATTCCGGGGTAAAGGCCTGTACCTCTATGTTGAGTACACCGGCGTATTCGTCCAGTTCTACCGATATGCGCTTCTTATAGTATTCGTGTACTTCCTCGATGGGGGCGTCGGCATCCCACAGGCGGGCGAACAGGTCGCCGTTTTGGCTGTAGTGCTGGCGAAAGGGGAGTTCTTGCTGCACTTTTTTCAGCATATCCACGGAAAGCAGGTGTTCGCGCAGCAGCAGCAGGTCACCATTGCCGCCACCGCCTTTTAACAGGCTGGAGAAGTTGAATTCGGCCGGGGCGATTTGCGGGCTTTCCAGCACCACGGTGGCGCGGGAAACATAGCGGTCTTCGGCCCAGGCAAACCAGTAAAAGGCAACGGCAATAATGGACATTATTGCCAGTGCCCAGTGGGGTTGTTGTTTGATAAAGCGGTTCATGGGTGCTCGTGTGTTGGATTCGAAAAAATTTGGTTTTAAATTTTTTGTCGGCAGGGCCGGGTTTATGGATTCCCGTCTTCGCGGGAATGACGATAGGTTCGTCGGGTCATTTCGATGGACCGTTTTGCCATTGGCGCCGGGCTTGTACCTTGAGTTTATGGATTCCCGCCTTCGCGGGAATGACGATAGGTTTGTCGGGTCCATTTCGATGGACCGTTTGTCATTGGCGCCGGGTTTGGTCGACTGAAGTCGACCCTACGAGGTGTTTCGGCATTGGGGTTGTGGTTTGGTCGACTGAAGTCGACCCTACGTGGTGCTCTGGCATCGGTGTTGTGGTTTGGGTTACGCGCGGGTGCCGGCATCCTGGTGGTAGGCGGCAATGGCATCGTTGATATCGTCAAACCAGGTGGCGTGGCCTTTTTTAAGGTAAATACCGGCCTGGCACAGGTCTTTAAGAATGCCTTCGGAGTGGGACACCATAATCAAGCTGGACTGGCCTACCTTGTCCTTAAAGGCTTTGCTGGCTTTATCCTTGAAGTTGCGGTCGCCTACGGCGGTGGCCTCGTCGGAAAGGTATACATCAAAGTCAAAGGCCAGAGACAAGCCAAAATTCAACCGGGCGCGCATGCCGGAGGAATAGGTTTTTATCGGCCGGTCGAAGGCGCTGCCCAGTTCGGCGAAGTCTTCCACATAGTCGATAATGCGCTGCACGTTAAGGCCGCCGCCATGTACCCGGGCCACAAACTTTACGTTTTGCCGCCCGGTCATGCTGCTTTGAAAACCGCCGGAAAGGCCGATGGGCCAGGATACCCGGCAAAGGCGTTCTATTTTGCCGCGCTCGGGGTTGTCCATGCCCGCGATCAGCCGCAGCAGGGTGGATTTGCCGGCGCCGTTCTGGCCAACCAGCCCCACGCTTACCCCCTTGGGGATGGTGAGGTTGATGTCGGTCAGCACCCAGGGGCTTGCCCGACCATCGCGGTTGTTGTAGCGCTTGTAAAGGTTCTGAATATGGATCATTTTGCTTTCAACTGGTCTCGATAACGCAAGTGCATCAGCAGCCCCAGGGCGTTTAGCGCCAGGATCCAAAGCCATAAATAAACGGCGCTGGTGCCGGCCACCACCCGGTAGTTTTCAAAAAAGCCCAGACGCATTAATTCAATTCCATGAACTATGGGATTGAGTGTTAAATACTCCAACGCTGAGTGGGGGAGGCTGTTTAAGGGCAAAATGGCACCACTAACAATCATTAGTGGCAGGTTTGTCATATTTATAACTTTACCTACTTCTGGAATTAACTTTACTGTCACCGACACTACCAGCCCGAACCCAAGCCCAAGCGCCCATAAAGAGAGCCACCCAAATAACGCTTGAATAGCGTTGTCCGGAAAAATATCCAGGCCCAGGCCAAGCCCACCAACAATAAACAGCATAAATATAAAGGTGCGCAGCATGTCATCCACAAAACTGCGCACCAGCACAGTGTCTACCGGTTGTACCTGGCGGTAGGCAAACAGGGCCTGGCTGGCGTTAATGGCGCCCTGGCTGCGAGTTAACCCTTCGCGCACCAAGAAAAAACCCATCATCCCTACAATAAGCCAAGGGATATATTCGGCATTCATGATGAGTTTGTTTGTTGAGCCAAAAGCCCCGCGTATCAACGCCATGATGGCGATTACTGCTGCTGGCTCGAAGATCATCCAGAACCAGCCCATGCGGTCGGCCATGGTGCGGGACACGGCCTCCCGCATAAACATGGCAAACCATACGCTGCGGGTAACCTGCCAGGGAGTACGCGCTTGCATTACAGGTCTATCGCCACTTTGGCGGCAATGGCAATCTGGTAAAGGATCTGGGTGAGGGTGCTGGCCAGCTGCAGGTTTTTGGTGGGCGCGGCCGGCAGCACCAGAATCTCGTCGCCCGGGCGCAGGGTTACGTCCGCCGCTTCGCGCACTTCGCCGTTTTGGCGCACCACCAGAATGCGTTTTTCATCGGCCCGCTCGGTAAAGCCGCCGGCGCCGGCGATATAGTCCTGGGCGCTGCGGCCGGGAGCAAACACCACCGACTGGGGCACCAGTACTTCGCCGCTGATCAAGAGCGCATCGGATTTTTCCGGAATGGTGATCACGTCGCCGTCTTGCAGGCGGATGTTGCTGATGGCGCCGTTGTTGGCCAGCACCAGGCGGCCGTTGGGCTCCACCTGGCGCGCGCGTTCAATAAACTGGCTGATAAGCTCGGCCTCGCGCACCCGGATCTGGGCTTCTTCGTTGGTGGCGGAAGAGGCGCCCAGGTAGGTGGTTTCCAGCCGGTTCAGGCTTTCTTCCAGCGCCTGCCGTTGCCGCTCGGCCACGCTTTGCCGCTTGAGCGAGATGCTGTTCACGTCGGTCATCTCCGCCGGCACGGCCACGGCATCCAGCAGTTCGTGCAGCTGGGCGTCGCGCGGCAGGGCGAAGCGGGAGGGGCCGTAGTAGCTGCCTTCCAGCGTCACCACTATGGTGTCGTCGCGCAGGTCGCTGCTGAAGGTGACCTGGTCGCCGCTTTGCAGCGGCTGCCGGTTGAAGTCGGCCAGATCCAGGTAGCTGGAAACGGGGCCCTGGCTGCGGGCGCCGCGCAGCAGCACATGGGTAACGTTGGATTGCAGCCGAGCCAGTTGCAGCAGATCCTGGCCGCTCATGGCGCCCGGGGTCAGTTCGTAACGGTAGGGGCGGGCCACGTCGCCTTCCACGGTGACGGTGGGGCCGCGCTCTTCCACCACCAGGGTGTCGCCGTCCCGGAATTGCGGGCGGGGCAGGTTGCCGTTAATTAAAAAGTCGTACAGGTCGGCGCTGGCAATGGTGTTGCCGTTGCGCACCACCCGCACCTTGCGGTAGCTGCCCACGGCGTCGTCTATGCCGCCGGCCTGGTCCAGAAAATACAGCAGCGAGTCGTTGGGGGTGCCGGCAAAGCGGCCGGGGTTTTTGACATAGCCGGTAACGAACACCGACACCGGCTGCACGCCCTGCAGGTTGGTGTATACCTGCACGTTGTTGGAATAGATGGAGTTAACGGCGGCGCGCACGCGGCCGTCCAGCTCGCCGTGGCGAATGCCCTGCACCTTGATGGGGCCCACGCCGGGAATAAAGATATTGCCCTGGGCATCCACCGGCAGCACCCGGTCTATTTCCACCGCGCCCCACACCCGCAGGGTGACCTGGTCGCCGGGGGTGATCACGTAATCCGGGTTGAGCCCGTCCGCCCTTATGCCGCGAAAGCCGCCGGTAAACAGGTGGGCGCCAAAGCTGGGAATGGCCCGGGCGGGCAGGGCCTGGCCGGGCTGGGCCTGGGGCGGGCCGTAGCGGCCGCTTTGCCAGCTGGTGCTTTGGTTGGTGCTGGCCTGGTCGGCCTCGGACGGGGCGTTAAAGCGGCTTTGCTGCTCGGCGGGCAGTTCGCCGGCATCGGCGCCAATCAGCTGGGCCTGGGCCTGGGCGGCCAGGGTGAGCAGGGCGAACAGGCCGGTGTGAACCGCCAGTTTTTTTAGTGACATGGGCATTTTTTCTCAAATTTTTGATTGTTCGGGGCATATTCGACCGAACCATGGCGCCGTTGGCGGATTGGTCCACTGAAGTGGACCCTACGGTTGGCTCGGCGCCGTTGTTGGGTGGTCCACTGAAGTGGACTCTACGGTTGGCCCGGTGTTGATGTTGGTTTCTGTAGGGTCGAATTTATTCGACCGGATCATGGCGCCGTTGGCGGATTGGTCCACTGAAGTGGACCCTACGGTTGGCTCGGCGCCGGTGTTGGGTGGCCCGGTGCCGGCGGACCCTAGGGGTTGAGCAAACGGGTGACCGGGCGCACCTGGGCCCAGGCGCCGGCATCGGTTTGGCAGGCCAGGTGGTATGCGGTGGCGCCGGTGGGCTGGCTTACTTCCAGCTCGCGACAGGTCCGGCCGCTGGCGGCAAAGTAGGGGGCGTTGGCCAGCACCTGCACGTTGGGTCCCCAGGGGGACTGGGCCAGGGTGGTGGCGGCGCCGGGGGCGGCATTGCCGAGGAACTGGTTCAGCTCGGAGGAGTATTGGCTGTGGGGGGCACTGGTGTGTTGTTCTGCCTGGCTGGCACAACCGCCCAGGGTTAACACGCCCAGGGCCAGCAGGGTATAGGGAATAATCTTGTTGTTCGATAACAGCATGGGGTTTTGCGCTCTTTTCTTACTGAATTATGGCGTTGAGCTGGCAGATTTTTTGCTTGGGGCCGGGCAGGATGGCGATTGTTGTTTTAATTAAAGACAAAAGGCGGCTGGAGAGAAGAAATGTTGTTAATAAACAAACGGTTATCTTTTGGTTGTTTATAAAAAAGGTACGCTACCGCCCTTAGGTTACAGCCCCTAATCTGCTGGTTTCACTCGCTCCTTGTAAAACGCGGTTGCAAATAGCAAGGCGTTATTTTTTGGACGCGGAATAATAGCACCGCCACTCATGGATTTCGACCGTTGATAAATGGTGCGCGCGTATATTAGACGCAGCAGAATATTAAGGTTGTGTTACGTTTTAATGACCACTTGCTCTAGACGGTGGGGCGCAAAGTGGTGTTGGCGTTATGGATCCCCGCCTTCGCGGGGATGACGGTAGGGGGCGGGGATGACGGTAGCGGGGCGGGGATGACGGTAGCGGGGATGGTCGTTATGCCTGCTCCCGCTCGAAGGCGACGATTTGCCGCTGCCGGCGGGAGAATTCCACGCCTATCAAATGGATGGGTTTGCCACTGGCACGGTATTTGTCGGCGTAGGCCTTGTGCTTCAGCTGGGCCAGGGCGCTGCCTTCCGGCACCTGCTCCACCACCTTGAATTCGAACAGGTAGATCTGGCCGTTAAAGTCCACCGCCATGTCTACCTTGCCGGTGTTGGAGGCATCCTCCACCGTGACCTTAAGGCCCAGGGCGGCAATGTGGCTGTAGAACACGCTGGCGTAGTGGCCTTCGTATTTGGCGATGGGGTTGTTGCGGTACCAGTCGTGGGGCAGGGCGGCGAACAGGGATTTAAAATGCTGCTCCAGGGCGGTGAAGTCGTTGGCCTGCAATACCCGTAGCAGGCGAATGGTGGGTTCGGCGCTGTCCAGCCCCAGTTGGGGCAGCAGGGCCTGGTTTAGGCTGGCTTCTACCTCCCGGTTGGGGTAGCCCAGGGTATAGAGCCAGTAGCTGGGCACCGGCTCTTCCTTGTGGCGGATGGTGAGATAGCCGGTCTGGAACAGCAGCGCCTCGGTGCTGATGTCGCCCACGTCGAACCGCCCCAGCAGGTTGAGCGGGCTTTCCAGCCGGTCCAGCTGTGGGGTGAAAAAGCCGCGCTCGGCCAGCAGTTTGACCAGAAAGGTCGGGGTGGCGCTCTCGAACCAGTAGGGCCTGAACTCCCGCTTCTGCAACAGCAACAGCACATCGAAGGGGTTGTACACCGACTCGGCGCCCCAGTTGTAGCCGTTGTACCAGGCCTTGATCTGCGCCCGGTCCAGTCCCGGCAGCTCGGGCGCGAACACGGTATCCACATCCTGCTCGGTATAGCCGCAAATGGCGCTGTAGGGGGCGTCCAGGGTGATGTCGTTGAGGTTGTTCAGCCCGGAGAACAGGCTGACCTTGCTGAATTTGGACACCCCGGTCAGCAGGCAGAAGCAGAGGTGGGGGTCGGCGTCCTTCAGCACCGAATACAGGTTTTTCAGCCCCTCGCGCAGCTCGGTGGCGATGGCCGTATCGGTGATGTTGTCCAGGATCGGCTTGTCGTATTCGTCGATCAGCACCGCCACCCGTTCGCCGTGCTGCTGGTGGGCGTGGCGGATCAGTTCGGCAAAGCGGCCTGCAATGCTCTGGTTGCCGAGCGAAACACCCAGCCGTTCGGCCTGCTCGTTCAGCTGCTCGCGGATGTGTTGGTCGAGCATCTCCCGGCTGTTCATTACCCCGCTGCCAAAGCCCAGGCGGACCACCGGGCGGGGCCGGGCCCAGTCCCACTTGTGATGGATAAAGAGGCCCTGGAACAGCGCTTCCTTCGCCTCGAACAGCTGGTGCAGGGTGTCGAGCAGCAGGCTTTTGCCGAAACGGCGTGGGCGGGAAAGGAAGTAGTACTTGCCCTGTTCGATCAGTTGATGGATATAGGGGGTTTTGTCCACATAGTAGTAGCCCCCTTCAATGATTTCCGAGAGTGACTGGATCCCGATGGGAAGCTTGCGCCTGCTCATTTCCAGCTCCTGGCCGCCTGACGAAGGCGTTAGTGTAGCATAGCGGCCAGCGGGCCATGTATTGCGATATGTTGCGTCACTAACGCGCTCCTTCCCGTCACTCCGCTCTTTCCCGTCACTCCCGCGCAGGCGGGAGTCCAGGTGTCGGGCGCCGATGTGGTGTTGGCGTTATGGATCCCCGCCTTCGCGGGGATGACGGCGGTAGGGGCGGGGATGACGGCAGTGGGAGCGGGGATGATATTCCCGTCACTCCCGCGCTCTTTCCCGTCACTCCCGCGCTCTTTCCCGTCACTCCCGCGCTCTTTCCTGTCACTCCCGCGCTCTTTCCCGTCACTCCCGCGAAGGCGGGAGTCCAGGTGTCGGGCGCCGATGTGGTGTTGGCGTTATGGATCCCCGCCTTCGCGGGGATGACGGTAACAGGGGCGGGGATGACGGCAGTGGGAGCGGGGATGATATTCCCGTTGCTCCCGTGCTCCTTCCCGTCACTCCTGCCCTTTCCCGTCACTCCCGCCCTTTCCCGTCACTCCCGCGAAGGCGGGAGTCCAGGTGTCGGGCGCCGATGTGGTGTTGGCGTTATGGATCCCCGCCTTCGCGGGGATGACGGCAGTGGGAGCGTGGATGACGGTAGCGCGGCCAATTCCGCCTATGCTCTAAACAACCGGTGTGCGTTCAACAGGAGGGCGATATGGCCGAACCGCATTATCAAATCCGTCCCATGCGCCGGCAGGAGGCCGGGCTGGCGGTGGAGTGGGCCGCACGGGAAGGGTGGAACCCGGGGCTGCACGACATGGATTCTTTCTACCAGGCCGATCCGGAGGGGTTTTTGCTCGGCCTGCTCGATGGCGAGCCCATCGCCTGCATTTCGGTGGTGAAATACGGCGATGATTTCGGTTTTCTCGGCTTTTATATCGTGGTGCCGCCCTTTCGCGGCCAGGGCTATGGCTTGCGCCTGTGGCAGGCGGGCATGGCCCGGCTGGCCGGGCGCAATGTGGGCCTGGACGGGGTGGTGGCGCAGCAGGACAACTACCGCAAGTCCGGCTTTGTCCTGGCCTGCCAGAATGTGCGTTACGAGGGGCGGGTGGCTGGCGGCTTAAGCGAGCCGGAGGGCATGGTGGCCTTTCCGGCCATGCCCTTCGAGGCCTTCGCCGCCTACGACCGGGATTTTTTTCCGGCCGAGCGGGGGCGCTTTCTCCGTGCCTGGCTCGCCCAGTCCGGCTCGGTGGCGCTGGGCATCCGCCGGGGCCAGCGGCTGGCGGGTTATGGCGTGATCCGGCCCTGCCGCTCCGGCTACAAGGTCGGCCCGCTGTTCGCCGACGATGCGGTCCAGGCGGATCGGCTGCTGCAGGCCCTGCTTGCCAAGGCCACGCCGGGTGCCCCCTTCTACCTGGATGTGCCTTCGGTCAATGCCGCCGCCGTGGCCCTGGCCGAGCGGCGGGGCATGCAGGCGGTGTTCAATACCGCCCGCATGTATACCGGCCGGCCACCCGAGCTGGCGGTGGCGCGTATGTTCGGGATCACCAGCTTCGAGCTGGGATAACGGGGGGGAGGCCATCATGGGGGCGGAGCTGAATCACACCATCGTCTGGTGCAGCAACAAGCAGCGTTCGGCGCGTTTTCTGGCAACCCTGCTCGGCCTGCCCGAGCCGGTGGCGTTCGGCCCCATGCTGGTGGTGCGGCTCGATAACGGCGTGTCCCTCGACTTTTATCAAAAGGAGGGACGCATCGCCGCCCAGCATTATGCCTTTTTGCTCGGCGACGACGACTTCGACCGGGCTTTTGCCCGCCTGCGCGAGCAGGGGCTGGACTACTGGGCCGATCCCGGCCGCCAGCGTGCCGGCGAGCTCTACCGGCTTCACGGCGGGCGCGGTTGCTACTTCGACGATCCCGACGGCCACCTGCTCGAGATCATGACCCGGCCCTACGTGCTCGGCGGCTGAGCCGGCCCACGGCGGGGCCTGCAGGGCCAATTTATTCGGCCTGCTCCCGCTCGACTCCCGCGCTCCTTCCCGTTACTCCTGCGCTCCTTCCCGTTACTCCTGCGCTCCTTCCCGTCACTCCTGCGCTCCTTCCCGTCACTCCCGCCCTTTCCCGTCACTCCCGCGAAGGCGGGAGTCCAGGTGTTGGGCGCCGATGTGGTGTTGGCGTTATGGATCCCCGCCTTCGCGGGGATGACGGCGGTAGGGGCGGGGATGACGGTGGTAGGAGCGGGGATGACGACAGTAGGGGCGGGGATGATATTCCCGTCACTCCCGTGCTCTTTCCCGTCACTCCCGCGAAGGCGGGAGTCCAGGTGTCGGGCGCCGATATGGTGTTGGCGTTATGGATCCCCGCCTTCGCGGGGATGACGGCAGTAGGGGAGGGGATGATATTCCCGTTGCTCCCGTGCTCCTTCCCGTCACTCCTGCCCTTTCCCGTCACTCCCGCCCTTTCCCGTCACTCCCGCGAAGGCGGGAGTCCAGGTGTCGGGCGCCGATGTGGTGTTGGCGTTATGGATCCCCGCCTTCGCGGGGATGACGACAGTAGGGGCGGGGATGACGGCAGTGGGAGCGGGGATGATATTCCCGTCACTCCCGCGCTCTTTCCCGTCACTCCCGCGAAGGCGGGAGTCCAGGTGTCTGGCGCCGATATGGTGTTGGCGTTATGGATCCCCGCCTTCGCGGGGATGACGGCAGTAGGGGCGGGGATGACGGCGGTAGGAGCGGGGATGACGACAGTAGGGGCGGGGATGATATTCCCGTCACTCCTGTGCACTTTCCCGTCACTCCCGCGAAGGCGGGAGTCCAGGTGTCGGGCGCCGACGTGGTGTTGGCGTTATGGATCCCCGCCTTCGCGGGGATGACGGCAGTAGGGGCGGGGATGACGGCGGTAGGGGCGGGGATGACGACAGTAGGGGCGGGGATGACGGTAACAGGTGCGGGGATGGTGGCGGGCCCTCAGAGCTGCTGGTGCGGGCCGAACACTTCGTAGTGCAGCTGCTCGTCGGCGATGCCCCAGGCGGACAGGGTGTCCTTGACCATGGCCATAAAGGGCAGGGGGCCGCAGAAGTAGTAATGGGCGCCGGGCAGCAGGATGCTGTCCTTGACCTTGTTCAGATCCATCAGGCCGGTGGCGTCAAAATCTTCCGCCGGGCGATCCTGGGCGGCGGGCTCGCGGTACCAGACGTGGGTCTCCAGGTTGGCGTGGGCCTGGCGGCGTTGCCGGATATCGTCACCAAAGGCGTGCTGGGCGCCGTTTTCGCAGGCATGCAGCCAGTGGATGGGCGCCGGGTGGCCCTGGGTGAGCAGCTGATCCAGCATGGCGCGCATCGGGGTCTGGCCCACGCCGCCGGAGATCAGCACCACCGGGGTGCCGGCATCCACCGCCATAAAGAAGTCTCCCGCCGGCGGCAGCAACTGCAGCACATCGCCCTCGGCTACCTTGTCGTGCAGGAAGTTGGAGCCGGTGCCGCCGGGCTCGCGCTTGACCGCGATGCGGTAATCCCGGCCGTTGGGGGCCTGGCACAGGGAATACTGGCGGTATTCCTTGTGGGCCAGTTCGGCCGCATCCAGGTGCAGGCTGAGGTACTGGCCGGGCAGGTAGTCGGCCACTGGGCCGCCGTCGGCCGGGGCCAGCAGGAAGCTGGTGATCTGCTCGCTCTCGGCCCGCTTTTCCTGCACCACAAAGGCGCGGGTGCCGCGCCAGCCGCCGGTTTTGCTCTCGTTGGCCCGGTAGATCTGCTCCTCCCGGCCGATAAAGATGCCGGCCAGGGCGCCGTAGGCCTGGGCCCAGGCGTCGATCACCTCGGGGGTGGCGGCGTCCGGGGCCAGTTCCTTGATGGTTTCCAGCAGGTGGTGGCCAACAATGTCGTACTGGGCCGGCTGGATGGCAAAGCCGGTGTGCTTGTGGGCAATGCGCTCCACCGCCGCGCCCAGCACCGCCGGGTTGTCGATGTTTTTGGCATAGGCCAGCACGGCGGCAAACAGCGCCGCCGGCTGGCGGCCGGACGCCTGGTGGCTCAGGTTGAACACGTCCTTCAGCTCCGGGTTGTCGCGGAACATGCGCCGGTAGAAGTGTTCGGTCAGGGCGGTGTTGGCCGACTCCAGCAGGGGAATGGTGCTCTTGATGATGTCGATGGTGCGTGCGTCCAGCATTTTGCTTCTCCGTTTTAATTGATATGTGAGGTGCAACTTTTCGCGCATCTTATAGATACATTTGATATGCATCAATAAGATCCTGCGGCTTTTATGCATGGTCCGGCCAGTGGGGGAGCGGAGAAAACGGCATTTTCCCTTTGCAACGGCGGGCTTAGCGACAACAATACTGTTATTTGCCAACGAATGAGGACGCCCCCATGACCCAAGATTCCCGCCTGCAGCAGGTGCTGGACGCCATCGACGCGGAAAACCGCCAGGATCCCCACCAGGAGCAGGCCGACGGCCAGAGCTGGCCCAAGGAATACCTCTACAGCCTGCGCATGAGCGAGCAGCTGGCCCGATTTGCGCCGAACGCCTCCGAATTGCTGCAAATCGCCGCCCGGGCCCAGCACATCCGGCGCTGGACGGTGCCCCGTACCGACTACCCCATGGACAGGGCCGGCTACAAGCACTGGCGCACCGATCTGGCGAAATATCACGGCGAACTCACCGCCAAATTAATGGAAAGTGCCGGTTACGGCGAAGAGGATCAGGAACGGGTGAAGGCCCTGCTGCTGAAGAAGCAGCTCAAGCGCGACGACGAGGTGCAAACCCTGGAAGACGTGATCTGCCTGGTGTTCATCCACTATTACCTGGAAGACTTCGCCACCAAGCACGAAGAGGAAAAGCTGCTCGACATCATCCGCAAAACCTGGGGCAAAATGTCGGAAGCGGGCCACGCCGCCGCCCTCAAGGTGCCGCTCAGCGCGCCGGTGCAGAGCCTGGTGGGCAAGGCGCTGGCGGCCTGAGCCGGGCGCTCAGCGCCTGGCCTTGCCGAAGGTGGCCGAGGGCAGCTCGCCAAAGCGCTGCTGGTACTCCTTGGCGAAGCGGCCCAGCTGGGTAAAACCGCAGTCCATGGCGATGCTGGAGACGCTTTCTCCGGCATCGGCCTGTTGCAGGCGCCGGCGCACTTCCTCGTAGCGCAGGTTGCGAAAGTGCGCCACCGGCGAGCAGCCGTAAACCTGGTGAAAGTCCTTGTACAGCCGTTCGCGGCCGATGCCCACCAGCTGTTCAAAATCCGACAAATTCAGCGATTTATCCAGATTTTCCTGCATCATGGCTTCCAGTTCGTGCAGGTAGGCGGGCCTGTTGAGTTGCCGGTCTTCCAGCTCGCGGGAATAGTTGTGCGGCTGGGCATAGAGCAGGCCGGTGATCAGGGTGTCCTGGAACGACGCCCAGACGTGGGGAAAGTCGAACAGGCTGCTCTGGTTTTGCAGCATGCCCTGCAGGGTGGCAACCGTGTTCCACCAGTCGCCCATGCCCTCGTTCAGCCGGATCCCCGGCTCGAAGATCACCGGCTTGGTGATCTCCCGGTGCAGCAGCGCCGCCAGCTTTTGCTCCACCGCGGCGCGGGAGATGCGCACCAGCTGCTTGCGGCAATCGGCGCCCAGTATCAGGCTGACCGGGTGGCCCGGTGAGACGATCAGTCCCAGCTCGGGGTTGGACTCAATTCTGTCCTTTTTGTGTTCGATGTACTGGCTGCCGGCCAGCGGCAGGCTGATGCTGTAGCTGTGCAGCAGATCCTGGGTTTTGACGTGGGCGGAGGTGGAGTACTCGATCACCCCGAAGGAGAGCTGGCCCAGCACGGCACCCTGGTGGCGAAACAGCAGCTC
Source organism: Zobellella sp. An-6 (assembly GCF_052487945.1). NCBI lineage: Bacteria > Pseudomonadati > Pseudomonadota > Gammaproteobacteria > Aeromonadales > Aeromonadaceae > Zobellella > Zobellella sp. An-6. Next base: position 1,039,282 of record NZ_CP199259.1, read on the forward strand.
GTTGGGTTTTAGAATTTCCAGATCGTGGGGGCCGCAGACGCTCCTCATCCAGTCGCGGGCCGAACTGATGCTGTTCAGCTCCGCGGCCAGAAATTGTCGCTGTACCCTGTGGTGGTACTGGCTCATGGTATTCCCTCTCGGACAGTGCTTCCAGCCTCGTCATCGCCGGCATCCGGCCGTGATGAGTGAATGATTTTTTATTTTTTAACATCTGTTTTACGCGGCATCTTGGGCTCTTTGCCCCAGGCTGTCAACCAAGGGCGGGCAGGAGCGCCGCCTGGCACCGGCCTTATGAAGGCCCATCTTGTTTAACATTTTCGATCCATAAAAACTGCATATCGTTAACCGGCAAACTGAATATTGCCCCTTTCCCCGGAGCGCTAGATTGGCAGCCATGGCAATCAGGTTCAAAAGGAGAGGACCCCATGAGCACCCAGAGAAACTTGGCCCAGTGGCAAGCGTTCATCGAAAACAGCCTGGACTTTCGTCCCGATGAGGGCGTGTTCCGCATCGCCCGGGACATCTTTACCGACAGGGAACTGTTCGATCTCGAGATGGAGCTGATTTTCGAGAAGCAGTGGATCTTTGCCTGCCACGAAAGCCAGATCCCCAACCCCAACGACTTCATCACCATGCAGGCCGGCCGCCAGCCGATGATCATCACCCGCGACGGCAAGGGCGAGATCCATGCGCTGGCCAATACCTGCCAGCACCGGGGGGCGACCCTGACCCGGGTATGCAAGGGCAACCAGTCCACCTTTACCTGCCCCTTCCACGCCTGGTGCTACAAGTCCGACGGCCGGCTGGTGAAGGTAAAGGCGCCCGGTGAATACCCCGCCGATTTCGACAAGTCCAGCCGCGGCCTGCGCCAGGCGCGCGTTGCCAGCTACAAGGGCTTTGTCTTTATCAGCCTGGACACCGAGTCGGGCCTGAGCCTGGAGGATTTTCTCGGCGACACCCGGCTGTTCTTCGACATGATGGTGGAGCAGTCCGCCACCGGCGAGCTGGAGGTACTGCCCGGCCAGTCCACCTACACCTTCAACGGCAACTGGAAGCTGCAGAACGAAAACGGCCTGGACGGCTATCACGTCAGCACCGTGCATTACAACTACGTCAGCACGGTGCAGCACCGCCGCGAGCTGGAAGCCCGGAAGCAGGGCACCACCGGCGACACCCTGGACTACAGCAAGCTGGGCGCCGGCGACAAGGACACCGACGACGGCTGGTTCTCCTTCCGCCATGGCCACAGCCTGCTGTTCAGCGACATGCCCAACCCCGAGGTCCGCCCCGGTTACCGGACCGTGATGCCGCGCCTGCTGGAGCAGCTGCCGGAAGAGCGGGCCAGGTGGACCATGCACCGGCTGCGCAACCTGAACATCTACCCCAGCCTGTTCTTCATGGATCAGATCAGCTCCCAGCTGCGCATCATCCGCCCGGTGGCCTGGAACAAGACCGAGGTGATCAGCCTCTGCCTGGGCGTCAAGGGCGAGTCGGACGCGGATCGGGAAAACCGCATCCGTCAGTTCGAGGACTTCTTCAACGTCTCCGGCATGGGCACCCCCGACGATCTGGTGGAGTTCAAGGAGTCCCAGCGCGGTTTCGAGGCCCGGCTCTCCCCCTGGAGCGACATTTCCCGGGGTTACGAGACCTGGCAGTACGGCGAAACCCCCAACAGCAAGGTGCTGGGCATCCGGCCGGTGATCACCGGGGTCGAGTTCACCCACGAAGGGCTCTACGTGAACCAGCACGGCGCCTGGCAGCAGATGATGCGGGAAGGACTGAAGCAAAAGGCACGTCAGGAGGAGGTTTAAACCATGGAACACCAACAGTCACTCGAGCAGTTTTTTTACCGGGTTGCCGAATTCTGCGACAACCAGGACTGGGACAACTACCTGGAGCAGTTCGCCCCCGACTGCGAATTCCATATTCCCCAGTGGGACAGCGAGCACAGCTACACCCGGGATCCCAAGCGGGAAATGTCGCTGATGTACTACCCCAACCGGGGCGGCATCGAGGATCGGGTGTTCCGCATCCGCACCGGCAAGTCGGCGGCCTGTACCCCCATGCCGCGCACCCTGCATCTGATCGACAACCTGCGCTACCGGCAGGACAAGGACGGCCGGTTCGAGGTGAAGGTGAACTGGGTCACCCATTACTACCGTTTCGGCGAGAGCCACCACTTCTTCGGCACCGCCAACTACCGGCTGCGCCGGGAAGGGGACGCCTGGAAGATCACCTATAAGCAGTCCATTTTGCTGAACGACAAGATTGATTCGGTACTGGATTTCTATCACGTCTAACTTGGGCCGAGGTTGTTATGTCCTATTCTGCCGCCATCGTTTTCCGTGATGGAAACACCCGCTTCATCGAGGTGAAGCCAAACGAACTGCTGATGGATGCCGCCCTGCGCCAGGGCGTCAAGCTGCCGGTCGACTGCCGGGAAGGGGTCTGCGCCACCTGCCGCGGACGCTGCGAGTCCGGCGAGGTCGAGCTCGAGTACGTGGATGACGAAGCCCTGAGCGAAAAGGAGCTCGCGGCCGGCCATATCCTGGCCTGCCAGACCCGGCTGACGTCGTCCGGCTCCTTCTACTTCGATGTGGACTCCACCCTGTGCAGCGTGTCCACCGAGCTGTTCGAGGGCACCGTCAGCGCCTTCAAACAGGTGTCGGACGCGGCCGCCCTTATCGAAATCAAGCTGCAGGGCGAGGGCGGCCGGCTCAGGTACCTGCCCGGGCAGTATGCGCGGGTACAGGTGCCGGGCACGGGCGAGTGGCGGGCCTATTCCTTCGCCAACCACTCGGCGGCAGAAGGTTTTGTCCGTTTTCTGATCCGGCTGCTGCCGAGCGGGGTGATGAGCGACTACCTGCGCCAGCGTTGCCGGGTGGGCGACGCCATCCGCTTCGAGGCCCCCATGGGCGCCTTCTACCTGCGGGAGGTGGAGCGGCCCCTGCTGATGGTGGCCGGCGGCACCGGCCTGTCCGCCTTCCTCGCCATGCTGGAGCGGCTGGCGGAGCAGGGCGACTGCCCGCACGCCATCCGCCTGTGCTACGGCGTGACCCAGGATCAGGATCTGAGCGAGCTGGAGCGGCTGGACTCCTTCAGGGAGCGGCTGGCCGACTTCGACTACGAGGTCATCGTGATGAAGCCTTCCGAGCACTGGCAGGGCAAGCGCGGCGTGGTGTGCGACCTGTTCGACCGGGACTTTTTGCAGCAGCCCTTCGACGCCTACCTGTGCGGGCCGCCGCCGATGATCGACGCCACCCGGACCTGGCTGGAAGCCACCCCCGTGGCCGAACACCGGCTCTACTTCGAAAAATTCGTGTCCAGCTGATCCGGCGCCATGGTCACAACGCATTCTGGAGATGTACCAATGAACAAACTCAAGGCGGCCATCATAGGCCCGGGCAACATCGGCACCGACCTGCTGATGAAGATGCTGCGCTCCGACTGGATTGAGCCGGTGTGGATGGTGGGCATCGACCCCACGTCGGAAGGCCTGAAGCGCGCCCGCGAGATGGGCATCAAGACCTGCGACACCGGCGTCGACGGCCTGCTGCCCCACGTCATTGCGGACGACATCCGCATCGCCTTCGACGCCACCTCGGCCTATGTCCACGCCGAGAACAGCCGTAAGCTCAACGAGCTGGGGGTCATCATGATTGACCTGACCCCCGCCGCCGTCGGCCCCTTCTGCGTGCCGCCGGTCAACCTCAAGCAGCACGCCGCCCGGCTCGAGATGAACGTCAACATGGTCACCTGCGGCGGCCAGGCCACCATCCCCATGGTGGCCGCCGTAAGCCGGGTGCAGCCGGTCGCCTACGGCGAAATCATCGCCACCGTCGCCTCCCGCTCGGTCGGCCCCGGCACCCGCCAGAACATCGACGAGTTCACCCGCACCACCGCCGGCGCGGTGGAGTCGGTGGGCGGCGCCCGCCAGGGCAAGGCCATCATCATCATCAACCCGGCCGAGCCGCCGCTGATGATGCGCGACACCGTGCACTGCCTGGTGGACGGCGAGCCGGATCAGGCCGCCATCACCCGCTCGGTGCTGGACATGGTCGAGCAGGTACAGCAGTACGTGCCCGGCTACCGCCTGGTCAACGGCCCGGTGTTCGACGGCAATAAGGTCTCCATGTTCATGGAAGTGGCCGGCCTGGGCGACTTCCTGCCCACCTATGCCGGCAACCTGGACATCATGACCGCCGCCGCCCTGCGCACCGCCGAGCTGTTCGCACAAGAGGCGGCCGGCGGTGCCATTCAACTGCCGGCCCGGGGCTAAGGAGACAAGCGAGATGAACCTGAAAGACAAAAAGGTCGTGCTGCACGACATGAGCCTGCGCGACGGCATGCACGCCAAGCGCCACCAGATTTCCCTCGAACAGATGGTGGCCATCGCCACCGGCCTGGACCAGGCCGGTATGCCGCTGATTGAAGTGACCCACGGCGATGGCCTGGGCGGCGCCTCTGTCAACTACGGCTTCCCCGCCCATTCCGACGAGGACTACCTCAAGGCGGTGGTGCCGCGGATGACGCAGGCCAGGGTGTCGGCGCTGCTGCTGCCCGGCATCGGCACCGTCGACCACCTGCGCATGGCGCGGGACCACGGGGTGAGCACCATCCGGGTGGCCACCCACTGCACCGAGGCGGACGTGTCCCAGCAGCACATCGGCCTGGCCGCCAAGCTCGGCATGGACACCGTCGGCTTTTTGATGATGGCGCACATGGCCAGCCCCGAGAAGATCCTGGAGCAGGCCCGGCTAATGGTCGACTACGGCGCCAACTGCATCTACGTCACCGACTCCGCCGGCTACATGCTGCCCGATGACGTCAGCGCCCGCTTAAGCCTGCTGCGCGCCGAGCTGCCGGCGGCGGTGGAGCTCGGTTTCCACGGCCACCACAACATGGGCATGGCGGTGGCCAACTCCCTGGCCGCCATCGAGGCCGGTGCCGTGCGCATCGACGGCTCGGTGGCGGGCCTGGGGGCCGGCGCCGGCAATACCCCGCTGGAAGTGCTGTGCGCGGTGCTCGACCGGCTGGGCGCCGACACCGGCATCGACCTGTACCGCATCATGGACGTGGCCGAGGATCTGGTGGTGCCGATGATGGACCAGCCCATCCGCGTCGACCGGGATGCCCTGACCCTGGGCTACGCCGGGGTGTACTCCTCCTTCCTGCTGTTCGCGAAGCGCGCCGAGGCCAAGTACGGCGTGTCCGCCCGGGACATCCTGGTGGAGCTGGGCCGTCGCGGCACCGTCGGCGGCCAGGAAGACATGATTGAAGACCTGGCCCTGACCCTGGCCAAACAACAAGGACTAAAACGATGAGCAAGCTGACCCAAGCCCAGATTGAGCACCTGGCCGAGCACCTGGAAACCGCCGAGCTCGAGGCCTATGAGGTGACCAAAATCACCGACGACTACCCCGAGATGAGCTACCGGGATGCGTTCGACATCCAGTGGGAAATCCGCCGCCGCAAGGAGGCCCGGGGCACCAAGATTGTGGGCATGAAGATGGGCCTGACCTCCTGGGCCAAGATGGCGCAGATGGGGGTGGAGCATCCCTGCTACGGCTTTCTGGCCGACTACTTCAGCGTGCCGGACGGCGGCGACATCAAGTTCGACGAGCTTATCCACCCCAAGATTGAAGCCGAGCTGGCCTTCGTCACCAAGGCGGAGCTGAAGGGCCCGGGTTGCCACATCGGCGACGTGCTGCGCGCCACCGACTTCGTGCTGCCGGCGGTGGAGGTGATCGACTCCCGCTACAAGGACTTCAAGTTCGACCTGAAGAGCGTGATTGCCGACAACTCCAGCTCCAGCCGTTTTATCACCGGCGGGCGCATGGCCGAGGCGAGCGAGCTGGACCTGAAGACCCTGGGCGTGGTGATGGAAGTCAACGGCGAAGTGGTGCAGACCGGCGCGGGCGCGGCGGTGCTGGGCCACCCGGCGGCCTCGGTGGCGATGCTGGCCAACATGCTGGCCGAGCGCGGCGAGGTGATTCCGGCGGGCAGCTTCATCATGATTGGCGCCATCACCGCGGCGGTGCCGGTGCAGAAGGGCGACAGCTTCGTGGTGCACTACCAGGGGCTGGGCAGCATCAGCGGGCGGGTGGTGTAACCGCCGCCGCGACCGCCAGACAGCGCGATAACGTGACAAACAACAGAGCCACAGAAGGAGACGCCGCCATGCCGATAGTCCTGGTGAACATGATGGAAGGGCGCAACGACGCCCAGAAGGAAGCGGTCATCGAGGAAGTGACCGCCGCCCTGGTGCGGGCGCTGGACGCGCCGCGGGAGTCGGTGCGGGTGCTGATTAACGAGCTGCCCCCGCAACACTTCGGCATCGGCGGCCAATCGGCCAAAAAGCTGGGGCGTTAGCCCGTAGGGTCGAATTTATTCGACCTAAATACACAACAGGAGGCCAGGATGCCCCACTACACCATCACCCTGCACCACCCGGACCAACCCTGCGAGCAGTTCCGGGTCGCCCCCGGGCAAAGCCTGCTCGCCGGGGCCGAGGCCGGGCTCCAGCGGCCGGTGCCGGTGGGCTGCCGCTGCGGCGGCTGCGGGCTGTGCCGGGTGCGCATCCTGCAGGGCCCCTACCAACGGCAATGCATGAGTCGCCGCCACGTCAGCCTTGAGCAGGCCGAGCAGGGCTATGCCCTGGCCTGCCGGGTGCTGCCCGAGGGCGACCTGGAGATCGAGCTGGCCACCCCCTGCCCGGATACCCCGGCGGCCCGGCTCTGCAACGGACATGGATAAGGAGTAAGGACGATGAAAAAAGGTGTAATCCGCCCCGGCCACGTGCAGCTGCGCGTGATGAACATGTTTGAGGCCCTGGCCCACTACCGGGACCTGCTCGGCCTGATTGAAACCGACCGGGACGACCAGGGCCGGGTCTACCTCAAGGGCTGGACCGAAGTGGACCAGTTCTCGGTGGTGCTGCGCGAGGCCGACGAGCCCGGCATGGACTTTATGGCGTTCAAGGTGCTGGACGAGGCCACCCTCGACCGCCTGCACCGGGACCTGCTCGCCTACGGCGTGGCGGTGGAGGACATCCCCGAAGGCGAACTCAAGGGCTGCGGCCGCCGGCTGCGCTTTACCGCGCCCACCGGTCATGCCTTTGAGCTGTTCGCCAGCAAGGCTCAGCCCGGCCGCTACGGCATCGGCAACCACAATCCGGAAGCCTGGCCCCGTGACCTCAAGGGCATGAAGGCCCAGCGCTTCGACCACTGCCTGCTGTACGGCGACGACCTGGACGGCACCTACAAGCTGTTCCACGAGGTGCTCGGCTTCGACCTGTGTGAGCAGGTGCTGACCCCGGACGGCGAGCGGGTGGCCCAGTTCCTCACCGTGTCGATGAAGTCCCACGACGTGGCCTTTATCAAACATGCGGAGAAGAACAAGTTCCACCACGCCTCCTTCTTCCTGGAAACCTGGGAGGACGTGCTGCGCGCCGGCGACCTGATTTCGATGACCAACACCTCCATCGACATCGGCCCCACCCGCCACGGCATTACCCACGGCCAGACCATCTACTTCTTCGACCCCTCGGGCAACCGCAACGAGGTGTTCTGCGGCGGCGACGCCTTCTACCCGGATCACCCGCCCATCACCTGGGACGCGGACAAGCTGGGCAAGGCCATCTTCTACCACGACCGCCAGCTGAACGAACGCTTCCTGACCGTGCTGACTTAAGCGCTGGAAGCTTGAGGCTGGAAGCTGGACGTAAACAGCGCACCGCAACATACCGTCACTCCCGCGCAGGCGGGAGTCCAGGCCCCGGGCGCCGGGGCAACCCATGACGAGAGCAACACATGAACGAATTCAAGCACTTTATTAACGGCGAGTACGTCGCCTCCGCCAGCGGCAAGACCTTCGACAACCGCTGCCCGGTGGACAACAGCCTGATCGGCCGGGTGCACGAGGCCGGCCGTGACGAGGTCGACGCCGCCGTACGCGCCGCCAGGGCCGCGCTCAAGGGCCCCTGGGGCAAGCTCACCCAGGCCCAGCGCACCGCCCTGCTGCACAAGGTCGCCGACCGCATCAACGAGCGCTTCGACGAGTTCCTCGAGGCCGAGTGCCGCGACACCGGCAAGCCCTACCGCATCGCCAGCCACATCGACATTCCGCGCGGCGCCGCCAACTTCACCGCCTTCGCCGAGACACTGGCCAACCACCCCACCGAGGGCTTCCGCCTGGACACCCCGGACGGCAAAGGCGCGCTCAACGTCGGCCACCGCAGCCCCAAGGGGGTGATTGCCGTTATCTCCCCCTGGAACCTGCCGCTGCTGCTGATGACCTGGAAGGTGGGCCCGGCCCTGGCCTGCGGCAACACCGTGGTGGTCAAGCCGTCGGAAGAAACCCCCGCCACCACCACCCTGCTGGGTGAGGTGATGAACGAGTGCGGGGTGCCGCCCGGGGTGTTCAACGTGGTGCACGGCTTCGGCCCCGACTCCGCCGGCGAGTTCCTCACCACTCACCCGCTGGTGGACGCCATCACCTTCACCGGCGAGACCCGCACCGGCGAGGCCATCATGAAGGCCGCCGCCGTGGGCCTGCGCAACATCTCGCTGGAGTGCGGCGGCAAGAACCCCGGTATCGTGTTCGCCGACTGCGACCTGGAGAAGGCGGTGGAGGGCACCATGCGTTCGGCCTTCGTCAACTGCGGCCAGGTGTGCCTGGGCACCGAGCGGGTGTACGTGGAGCGGCCCATCTTCGACGCCTTCCTGGCGCGGATGAAGGAAGAAGTGGCCAAGCTGAAACTCGGCCGGCCACAGGACCCGCAGGCCAACTTCGGCCCGCTGGTGAGCCAGGAGCACCGGGACAAGGTGCTGTCCTACTACCGCCTGGCGGTGGAGGAGGGCGCCACCGTGGAAATCGGCGGCGGCATCCCGGACATGGGCCCCGAGCTCAACGGCGGCGCCTGGGTCGCGCCGACCATCTGGACCGGCCTGAGCGACGACGCCCGGGTGATCCGCGAGGAAATCTTCGGGCCCTGCTGCCATATCCGGCCGTTCGACCGCGAAGAGGAAGTCATCGCCTTGGCCAACGACACCGACTATGGCCTGGCCGCGGCCATCTGGACCGAGAGCAGCAGCCGGGCGGTGCGGGTGGCGGAGCAGATGGAAGCGGGCATCGTGTGGGTGAACAGCTGGTTCCTGCGCGACCTGCGCACCGCCTTCGGCGGCGCCAAGCAGTCCGGCATCGGCCGGGAGGGCGGGGTGCACGGCCTGGAGTTCTACACCGAGCTGAAGAACATCTGTATCAAGTTGTAAGCGCCGTTTGGGATTAAGTGTAATCGGACAAAGCGCACGGCTCCGCCGACACGCCGTAAAGACAGGACACTCGCAGTTTCGACCTGCTGCGAACATTCACTGGATGTTCGGTCAGGCCGAAACCGCTCGTCACGGCGAGCAAGCTCGCCCCCTGGGGGCTCCGCCGCGCCCTCCCTGGCGCGGAGGGTCGGCGGAGCCGCACCCTTTGCCCGCCCCCAACGCCCAGTGTCGCCTGTTGGCAAGGCCATCAGGCCACGGCGGAGCTTGCAAAGAGGCAACAGGGATTGCCTCCACCGACCGTCACATGCCAGGGATGGCATGTGCCGAGCGTCACAGGGATGTGCTTGCAGCGTGTCGGTGGAGGTGGCCCTGTTGTCTCTTCACTGGGTCACCACAGACAGGCTTAGCAACGTTCGTAAACCGTTTTAAGGACAGACCATGAACCAGGAACAGATTATCCACCACGGCGACGAGCTCTACCGGGCCCTGCGCCAGCGCGAGCCCCTGGCGCCGCTCACCCGCCGCGTCGAGGACATCAGCATCGACGATGCCTATAACATCTCGCTGCGCCTGCTCGACCGCCGCCTGGCCGACGGCGAGCGGGTCATCGGCAAGAAAATCGGCCTCACCTCCAAGGCGGTGCAGACCATGCTCAAGGTGGACCAGCCGGACTTCGGCTTTCTCACCGACGCCATGGTGTACAGCCAGGGCCAGGAGGTGCCCATCGGCCAGCAGCTTATCCAGCCGCGGGCCGAAGGCGAAATCGCCTTTATCCTCAAGCGCGACCTGATGGGCCCGGGGGTGACCGCCGCCGACGTGCTGGCCGCCACCGAGTGCGTGCTGCCCTGCTTCGAGGTGGTGGATTCGCGCATCGAAAATTGGCAGATAAAAATCCAGGACACCATTGCCGACAACGCCTCCTGCGGGGTCTTTGTGCTGGGTGACACCGCGGTGAGCCCGCGCAAGCTCGACCTGGCCACCTGCGGCATGGTGGTGGAAAAGAACGGGGCCATCATCAGCACCGGCGCCGGGGCGGCGGCCCTGGGCAGCCCGGTGAACTGCGTGGCCTGGCTGGCCAATACCTTAGGTGCGCGCGGCATCGGGCTGAAGGCGGGCGAGGTGATACTGTCCGGCGCCCTGGTGCCGCTGGAGCCGGTGCGGGCCGGGGACTACCTGACGGTGTCCGTCGGCGGCATCGGCAGCGCCTCGGTGCGCTTTAGCTGAGTTCCTCGCCGGGGCCGGCAGGCCCGGCCCCGGCAGAAGCAACCGTGAGTCATAAACGGACTGAATAACATCATAACGGAGTTGAACATGACCAGATTCAAAACAGCACTCACCCTGGTAGCGGCCGCCGGCCTGGCACTGGGTTCCGTCACCGCCCAGGCCCGGGATTTCCGCCTCGGCCTTATCACCCCGCCGGCCCATATCTGGACCCAGGCGGCCACCGACTTCGCCCAGGAGCTGCGCGACCAGTCCCACGGCCAGCACCGGGTGTCGGTATTTCCCTCCCAGCAACTGGGCAACGAAGCCCAGATGGTGCAACAGCTGCAAACCGGCGCCCTGGACATGGCCTTCCTGACCATCGCCGAGATCTCCAACCGGGTGCCCGACTTCGGCGCCCTCTATGCCCCCTACCTGGTGGAGGACATCGATCAGGCCGCCGCCCTGCTGCAGTCGGACGCGGCTTCCCGCTTGCTGGATCAGCTGCCGGGCAGCGTCGGCGTGGTGGGCATCGGCTACGGCATGGCCGGCATGCGCCAGGTGCTGAGCCGGACCGCGGTGGAAGGCCCCGGGGATCTGAAGGGCAAGAAACTGCGCATCACCCCCTTCGAGCCCATCCGCGACTTCTATACCGCCTTGGGAGCGGCGCCCACGCCGCTGCCCCTGCCCGGCGTGTACGACGCCCTGGCCAACGGCCAGGTCGACGCCATCGACATGGATTTCGACTCCATCCTGGTGCTGAAATTCTACGAGCGGGCCAACCACCTGCTGCTGTCCAACCACATGATGTTCCCCATGGTGGGCGTGGTATCCGGACGGATGTGGCGCGAGCTGAACGATGACGACAAGGCGCTGATCCAGACCCTGATGAAGGCCCAGCTGGACAAGGTGATCGACCAGTTCCGGCAACAGGAGCGGGATCAGGAGCAGCAGCTGCGTGATCTGAACATCCAGATCGTCGAGGCGGATCGCGCCACCTTCACCGATGCCATTCAGCGCTGGGAAGCCACCTGGTCCGGCAAGGCCAAGGCGCTGGACGGACTGCGCCGGGCCGCCATGGATATCAAGGGCAGCTGAGCCGATTTGTAACCAGGAGAGCCCCGGCATGCCGGGGCCGGGGAGAGTGGAGTAATGCTTAAGCGCATATCGGATAAGGTAGCGTCGGCGGAAATGACGGTTGCGGCCTTGCTGGCCGGGGCCGTCACCTTGCTGGTGCTGCTCAATATCGTCACCCGGGCCATGGGACAGGCGATTTACTGGGTGGACGAGCTGGCCATCTACTGCATGGTATGGATGACCTTTATCAGCACCTCGGCGGTCTTGAAAAAGCGCCGGGGTGTTTCCGTCACCATCCTTACCGACCTGCTTCCAGCCGCCCTGCGGCGCTGGCTGACGGTGTTCAGTGACCTGATGATACTGGGGTTTGCCCTGGCCCTCTTCGTGCTGTGCTGGCGTTGGTACAGCCCCCTGGCCCTGATGCAGGCGGGGTTTGATTTCCAGGCCTTTCAGTCGGAAACCTTCAACTTTATGTACGCGGAAAACACCAATACCCTGGGCATCAAAAAGTTCTGGGTCTGGCTGGTGCTGCCGGTGTTCTCCCTGTCCCTGGGAATTCACGCCCTGCTCAACCTGTTTGACAGCCTGAGCGGTTCGCAACAGACAATGACGGGAGAGCCCACATGACCCTGGTTGTATTCCTGGTACTGCTGTTTACCGCCGTGCCCATCGCCCTGGTATTGGCGCTCACCGCCATCTGGTATATCGGCTCCTCCGGCAATACCGTGCTGTTCGAGTCTTATCCCCAGCAGCTGTTCGGGGCCATCGAGAGCTATGGCCTGCTGGCCATTCCCCTCTTTATGCTGGCCGGCGAGCTGATGAACGAAGGCGGCCTGACCAAGCGGCTGATCAACCTGGCGCGGATCCTGGTGGGCGGCTTCAGGGGCGGGCTCGCCTACATCAACCTGGTGGCCAATATGATGATGGCGGCCATCATGGGCTCGGCGGCGTCGCAGATCGCCATCATGTCCCGGGCCATGGTGCCGGCGATGGAGAAGGAAGGCTACGACAAGCCCTTCTCGGCGGCCATTACCGCCGCCGGCGGCCTGCTGTCGCCCATCATTCCCCCGTCCATGCTGTTCGTGCTGTTCGGGGTGCTGGCCCAGGTACCCATCGCCGAGATGTTTATCGCCGGCATTGTGCCCGGGCTTATCATGTCGTTGCTGTTCTTCCTGGTCATCAGCCTGATGGGGCTGGTCCACCAGTACCCGAAAGGGGACTGGCCCAGCCGCAGGCAGGCCCTGGAATATCTGCTGATGGGGCTGCCGGCCGGGGTGATCCCGGTGCTGATCATCGGCGGCATCCTCACCGGCCTGGCCACCCCGACCGAGTCGGCGGCGCTGGCGTCGCTGGGCGCCCTGCTGATCGGCAAGTTCGTGTACAAGGATCTGCAGTTCTCGCACCTGTTCGGCATCCTCCGGCGCACCGCCATCAACTCCGGCATGGTGATCCTGCTGATCGCGGCGGCCGGGGTGTTCGGCTGGGTGATCGTGTTCGAGGAAATTCCCCAGGGCGCCGCCGCCTGGATCGCCGAGCAGACTTCGGATCCCTTCGTGTTCCTGCTGATGGTGGTGGGCATACTGCTGCTGGTGGGCATGGTGCTCGACGGCATCGCCGCCCTGATCCTGGTGGTGCCCATACTGCTGCCCATCGCTCAGCTGCAGTTCGGCATCAGCCCCTATCAGTTCGGGGTGGTGGTGTGCCTGACCCTGGTGATGGGGCTGCTGACCCCGCCGGTGGGCGCCGGGCTCTTCATCGCCTCCTCCATGACCGGGGCTTCCCCCCTGAGCATCTTCCGTGCGCTGCTGCCCTTCCTGCTGGCGACCCTGGTGACCCTGGTGCTGCTGAGCTGGAAAGGCAGCCTGGTGACCATGTTGCTGTGATGGCGTCGGCAGGCCCGAAGGCGACGCGCTGCGGGCCATACCGCTCTGATCAACGGGTGCCCGGCGCCACCCGTGTCAGGCAGTCGGCGAAGCGGGCGGCGGGGGAAGCGGGGGCCTCGTCCCTGCGCAGCAGCAGCTGCCAGTCCAGGTGGAGCCCTTCTTCCGTCACCCGCACCGTGCTCAGCCCGCCCTGGGCCAGGTAGGGTGCCAGCACCCACTCCGGCATGATGGTCAGCCCGAAGCCTTCCTTCACCAGGGCGATCACCGCCTCGGTCACCCCGGCCCGGATCACCCGGGCCGGCAACACCCGGTAGTGGCTGAACAGCTGCTCGTATTCCCGTCCCTTGCCCGGCTGGGTGTGGTAGGTCACGTAGGTGTGGGCCGCCACCTGCCCGGCGTTCACCCAGTCTTGTCCGGCCAGTTCGTGCCCCGCGGGCAGCACCAGCCGCATCTCGTCCCGGAACAGCCGCCGGCACTGGAAGCCCTCGGGCGGCTGGCCCGAGGTCAGCGCCAGGTCGATGCGCCCGGTGCGCAGGGCGGCGTAGGGATCGAGGGAGACATCGGGGATGATCTCCACGCTGATGGTGGGCTGCTCCCGGGCGAAGGCGGCCAGGCAGGCGGGCAGCCAGTGGTAGCCGCCGTAGGCCTCGTTGCCCAGGCGCACCACGTGCTCTATGCCCACCGACAGCTTGTTGATGTCGGCCTCGGCCCGCTCCAGCTCCGCCAGCACCAGCCGGGAGGAATGCAGCAGCCGCTTGCCGGCGCTGGTGGGTACCAGTTTCTTGTGCTGGCGGTAGAACAGCTCGGTGTTGAGCAGCCGCTCCGCCTCCTTGATGCGGTGGCTCAGGGCGGACTGGGTCAGGCCCAGCAACTGGGCGGCCTCCACCAGGCTGCCGGCCTCGCTCAGGGCCACCATCATCTGCATGTGCCGGGTACTGACTCGAACGCTCATGTATTAATTTATTTAATTGAAAAGTGAATATTAATGAAATTTACACCAAGGCCGGGGGCGGCGTAAACTCAAGTTATCTTCAATTGTTAACAGGATGTTGGTTATGCGCGGCAAGGAATCGATCACCGCCCGCCAGGGCATGGTGGATCTGGACAACGAAGGGGTGCACTGGCAACAGGACCTCAGCTACGGCCAGTACCTGGATCTGGACGCCCTGCTCCATTGCCAGCGGCCCCGCTCCGCCGAGCACGACGAGATGCTGTTCATCGTCATCCACCAGGTGTCGGAGCTGTGGATCAAGCTGTGCCTGCACGAGGCCCATGCCGCCGCCGAGCATATCCGCCGGGACCAGCTGCAACCGGCGTTCAAGATGCTGTCGCGGGTGGCACGCATCCAGGAGCAGTTGATCAAGGCCTGGGAAGTGCTGGTGACCATGACCCCGGCCGACTATGCCCGCTTTCGCGGCAGCCTGGGGCAGAGCTCGGGCTTCCAGTCCTACCAGTACCGGGAGCTGGAGTTTTTGCTCGGCAACAAGAACGCCCGCATGGTGGAGGCCCACCGGGCCCACCCGGAGCATTACCGGCACCTGACCGCCATACTGGCAGCCCCCAGCATCTACGACATCAGCCTGCAGCTGCTGCACCGGCGCGGCTTCGCGTTGCCCGCCCACTGCCTTGAGCGGGACTGGTCCCAGCCCTACCAGGCCTGCGCCGAGGTGGAAGCCGCCTGGTCCCGGGTCTATCACCATACCGAACAGCACTGGGATCTGTACGAGCTGGCCGAGAAGCTGGTGGACATGGAATACAACTTCCAGAAATGGCGCTTCAGCCACATGAAGACGGTGGAGCGCATCATCGGCCACAAGAAGGGCACCGGCGGCACCGGCGGCGTTTCCTACCTGGTGAAGGCGCTGGACCTGACCTTTTTCCCCGAACTCTGGGCGGTTCGCACCAGCATCTGAGGAGGACGACGTATGAGCCGACTCTGGGACATTTCCCAAACCCTGCGTCCCGGCATACCGGTGTGGCCGGGCGACACCCCCTACGGTGCCGAGCCGAGCTGGGTGATGGAAAACGGCTGCCCGGTGAACGTGGCGCGGCTGTGCCTGTCCACCCACACCGGCACCCATGCCGACGCGCCCCTGCATTACCACGCCGAGGGCCAGGCCATGGCCGAGGTGGCGCTGGAGGCCTATGTCGGCCCCTGCCTGGTGTTGGACCTGACCCATGCCCGCGGCCGGGTGGAGCCCGGCGACCTGCCCGCCGGGCTGCCGGCGCGGCTGGAGCGGGTGCTGCTGAAAACCTGCGGCCGTTTTCCCCATGATCAATGGCGGGCGGACTTTACCGCCGTGGCCGCCGCCACCATCGATCTGCTGGCCGAGCGGGGCGCCCGCCTTATCGGGGTCGACAGCCCCTCGCTGGACCCCCAGGACGCCAAGACCCTGGATGCCCACCAGCGGGTCTGGCATCACCGCATGGCCATCCTGGAAGGGCTGGTGCTGGACGACATCGAGCCCGGCCATTACGAACTGATAGCCCCCCCGTTGAAACTGGCGCACCTGGACGCCTCGCCCGTGCGCGCCCTGCTGAGGAGTATTGAAGCATGACCACCCTGACCCGCGACCATCTGGCCCGGCTGGATAGGGACGATCCCCTGGCCCCTTACCGGCAACAGTTCGAGCTGGAAGAGGGGCTTATCTACCTGAACGGCAACTCCCTGGGCGCCCTGCCCGGGGCCGCCCGCCGGCGTGCCGCCGAGGTGGTGGAGCAGGAGTGGGGCCGGGGCCTTATCCGCAGCTGGAACACCCACGACTGGATAAGCCTGCCCGAGCGGGTGGGGGACAAAATCGCCCGCCTGATCGGTGCCGAGCGGGGCGAGGTGGTGGTGGCCGATTCCACCTCGGTCAACCTGTTCAAGCTGGCGGCGGCGGCGCTGGAGATGCGCCAGGGACGCGGCAAGGTAGTCTCCGAACCCGGCAACTTCCCCACGGATCTCTACATCCTGCAGGGGCTGGAGCGGTTCCGGCCCGGCGTGCGGCTGGAAACGGCACCGCGGGAGGCGCTGGACACGCTTATCGACGAAGACACCGCCCTGGTGGTGCTGACCCATGTGCACTACAAGTCCGGCGAGATGTTCGACATGGCCGCCCTTACCGCCCGGGCCCGGGCCGTGGGCGCGCTGATGCTGTGGGATCTGAGCCACAGCGCCGGCGCCGTGCCGGTCGACCTGAACGGCGCCGGAGCCGACTTCGCCGTGGGTTGCGGCTACAAGTACCTGAACGGCGGCCCCGGCGCCCCCGGTTTTCTGTTCGTGGCCCGCCGCCACCAGGAGGACTTCCGCCAGCCCCTGAGCGGCTGGTTCGGCCACGCCAATCCCTTCGCCATGCAGGACAGATTCGAGCCGGCCGCCGGCATCCGGCGCGGCCTGTGCGGCACCACCGGGGTGCTGGCCACCAGCGTGCTGGAGGTGGGGGTGGAGCTGATGGTTTCCGCCGACATGGGGCAGATCCGCGCCAAGTCCCGCCGGATGGGGGAGAGCTTCATCGAGCTGGTGGAGTCGCACTGCGGGAATTTCGGTTTCGGGCTCGCCTCGCCGCGGGACGCCGAGCGGCGCGGCAGCCAGGTGTCGCTCACCCATGAGCAGGGCTTCGCCATCATGCAGGCGCTGATCGCCCGCAATATCATCGGCGACTTCCGCGCCCCCGACATACTGCGCTTCGGCTTTACCCCCCTCTACACCCGCTACGTGGATCTGTGGGACACGGTGCAGGCCCTGGCCGAGGTGATGCGCCGGGAAGAGTGGAAGCAGCCCGAATTCCGCAAACTGACCGCGGTAACCTGAGCCCGGCCACCAACCTCATTACCCCCAAGGAGAACACCGTTATGGAAAACAACAGTCTGACCCGGCCGCTCGGCGGCCTGGGCCAGGTGGCTGCGTCCACCGCCGCCAGCCCCCAATGGTCCGGCCGCATGGCCTTCGTGCTGGCCGCCACCGGCTCGGCGGTGGGGCTCGGCAATATCTGGAAATTCCCCTACATCACCGGCGAGCACGGCGGCGCCGCCTTCGTGCTGGTGTACCTGGCCTGCATCCTGGTGATCGGCATCCCGCTGCTGATGGCCGAGGTGATGATAGGCCGGCGCGGCCGCCACAACCCGCCCCATGCCATGGCCGCCCTGGCCGGGGAGGCGGGGGCGTCGCCCCGGTGGCGTTGGCTCGGCTGGGTAGGCGTGCTCACCGGTTTTCTGCTGCTCAGCTTCTACGTGGTGGTGGCCGGCTGGGCGGTGGCCTATATCTTCGACACCGGCGCCGGCACCTTCAACGGCGCCTCCGGCGAGCAGGTGGGCGCCCACTTCGGCGCCCTGCTGGGATCGCCGCTGCCCCTGATCTTCTGGGGCAGCCTGGTGCTGGCACTGACCCTGGGGATTGTCGCCCTGGGGGTACGGCAGGGGCTGGAGCGGGCGGTCAACCTGATGATGCCCGGGCTCTTCCTGTTGCTGCTGGTGCTGGTGGGCTACGCCATGACCACGGGCCACTTTATGCAGGGGCTGGAATTCCTGTTCAACCCGGACTTCGGCAAGCTCTCGGGCAACAGCGTGCTGGTGGCCCTGGGCCACGCCTTCTTCACCCTGAGCCTGGCCGGGGGCGGCATGATGACCTACGGCGCCTACCTGCCCGGCAAGGTGTCCATCGCCAAAACGGCACTGACCATCGGCCTGTTGGACACCCTGGTGGCGCTCTTGGCGGGCATGGTGATCTTCCCCCTGGTGTTCGCTAACGGCCTGGAGCCTGGCGCTGGCCCCGGGCTGCTGTTCGTGACCCTGCCCCTCGCCTTCGGCCAGATGCCGCTGGGCGCGCTGTTCGGCGCCCTCTTCTTCGTGATGCTGTCGGTGGCGGCGCTGACCTCGGCCATTTCGCTGATCGAGCCGGCGGTGGCCTGGCTGACCGGGCGCTACCGCATCAGCCGGGCGCGGGCCTGCCTGGGCTCGGGGGTACTGATGTGGCTGCTGAGCCTGGGCACCGTGTTCTCCTTCAACCTGTGGGAGCAACACACCCTGTTCGGCAAGACCTTCTTCGGCGGCCTGGACTACCTCACCTCCAGCTGGATCATGCCGTTGTCCGGGCTCTTTATCGCCCTGTTCGCCGGCTGGGTGATGAGCCGCACCGCCACCGAGCAGGAACTGGGCCGGGGCCCGGGCTACCGGCTGTGGCGCTTCACCATCCGCTACCTGAGCCCGGTGTTTATCGTGCTGATGTTCCTCAATGCCATCGGCGCCTTTGGCTGAGGCGCCGGTCTTCCGAAGCGCTTCGCCTAGGGTGTTGCCGGCTCCTCCGTAAACATCCGTTTTACCTCCGCCATCACCGCCTCGGCCACCGGGGTGGGGGAAAAATGGTGGGAGTGGGCCAGCACCAGCCGCTGCGACGGCAGCGGGTTGGCGATGGGGCGGCACACCAGGCGGGCGCCGTCCTGGGTCTGATCCGACAGCGGACGGGTGATCAGCAGGGCGACCCCCAGCCCCTGGGCCACCATGCCGCGCACCATTTCCAGCGAGGTGGTGCGGTAGGCGATACGGGGCTCCAGCTGGTATTGCCAGAACGGCGACATCAGAAACTCCCGGCTGTGCGGCAAGTCGATCTGGATCAGCGCCTCCCCGGCCAGATCCTCCAGCGACACGGCCTGCTGCCGGGCCAGCGGATGCGTCGGGGGCAGGGCGGCGTAGAACCGGCACTCCTTGAGCAGCTGCACCCGGGGGCGTTCGGTCATGCCCAGATCGTAGGTCAGCGCCAGCTCGACCTGGCCGGTGTCCAGCATGCGGCTGATGGAGCCGAGATCCCCCTCGCGCAGTTGTACCTCCACCCCGGGCAGCGTTTCCCGCAGGCGGCGCAACAGGCCGGGCACATAGGGCGGCCCCAGAGAGCTGAAATAACCGATGGTGATCTGGCCGCGCAGCTGGGGGCCGGCATCCTGCGGCTCGGCGAACATCTCGGCGCGGGACAGCAGGGCCCGGGCTTCTTCCAGCTTGCCGCGGCCGAAGGGGGTGATGGCCAGCCCCCGTGGCGGGTTGCGGATAAACAGCTCGGCCCCCAGCTCGGCTTCCAGGTTGCGCACGATCAGCGATACCGACGGCTGGGACAGGTGCAGCCGGCGGGCGGCAGCGGCGGTACCGCCGCTTTCGGCCACCGCCACGAACACCTTGAGTTGATGCAGGGTTATCACTACTAGAAAAATCTATATTGAATATATGTAACTAATATTTTACACAATATTCACCCGCTGACAAACTCAGAGCCAAGACTTCACCACCACTCTGAGGCCCATACCATGGAACAGCAGCACCAGCGTCAGCCCCTGGCCGGGATTAAAATCGTCGATCTCACCCGTGTTTTGTCCGGCCCCTTCTGCACCGCCCTGTTGTCGGATCTGGGCGCCGAGGTCATCAAGGTAGAACCGCCGGGCGGTGATGAGTATCGCCATGTGGGTCCCTTTGAGCAGGGAGAAAGCGCCCTGTTCACCCTGATGAACCGCAACAAGAAAGGGGTGGTGGCGGATCTGAAAAATCCCGGGCACCTGGCCCGCTTGCTGGAGCTGGTGCGCGAGGCCGACGTCCTGGTGGAAAACTTCAAGCCGGGGGTGGCCGAACGGCTGGGGGTGGGCTTTGCGGCCATCAAGGCCATCAACCCCGACATCATCTACGCCAGCATTTCCGGCTTCGGCCAGCGGGGCGAGTCGAGCGGCCTGCCGGCCTACGATCTGGTGGTGCAGGCCATGTCCGGCATCATGGCCATCACCGGCGAGCCCGACGGCGAGCCGACCAAGGTGGGCGAGTCCATCGCCGATCTGGCCGCCGGGCTCTATGCCTCCTGGGCCATACTGGCCGCCCTGTTCGACCGGCAGCGCAGCGGCGAGGGGGTCCACCTGGATATCGCCATGCTCGACTGCCTGTTCTCGCTGATGCCGACCCCGGTGGCCCAATGGATGTTCGGGGGCGAGGCACCGGGGCGGGTCGGCAACCGTCATCCCTTGTCCACGCCCTTCGGATCCTTCAACGCCGCCGATGGCCGGGTCATTATCGCGGTGCTCAACAACCGCCAGTTTGCCGCGCTGTGCGCCGTCATGGGCCGGCCCGGGCTGGCGCAGGACGCCCGCTTCGGGTCCGACGAGGCCCGCACCCGCCACGAGCCGGCGCTGCGCGACCTGATCGAAAGCTGGCTGTCCGGCCACAGCGTGGCGTCGGCCATCGCCAGCCTGGCGGCGGCGGGCATTCCCGCCTCGCCGGTGCTGGACATGGGCGAGGTGCTGGCGCGGGCCCGGCAGGGCGAACGCCGGCTGCTGCGCACCCAGCGGCACGCGCGCCTGGGCGAGATCCCCATGATGACGCAGCCGGTACGGGCCAGCGCCTGGGCCAGCCCGGCGCCGGCAACGGCCCCCGCCCTGGGGGAGCACGACGCCGAGTTGTTCCGACCCTAAGCCGGCCCATTCCCACTTTCATTACGCCACACCGGCGCGGCCGGTGGGCCCCGTTGCGCCCTGGTGTCAGGGGGCGACGGCATACCGACAACCCAAGGAGAGGATCACCATGAACATCACCATTACCGAAGACGATCGGATGCTGGCCGACGCCATGCAGCGCTTTTGCCGGGAGGTGATAGCGCCGGCGGCGGCGGACATAGACGAAGGCAGCCATTCGGCGGTCCGCCACCGGGCGGCGCTGTCCGACATCGGCATCATGGGCATGAACCTGCCGGAACACTGCGGCGGCACCGGGGTGTCGGCGGTGGCGCTCTACCTGGCGGTGGAGCAACTGGCGGCGGCCTGCGGCTCCACCGCCTCCATGGTGACCGCCCATTTCCTGGCGACCGACTCCATCCTGCACGGTGGCACCGAGGCGCAGCGCCGGCGCTGGCTGCTGGGGGCGGCCAGCGGCGAGCTGTTGGGGGCCTTCGCCCTGACCGAGCCCAACGCCGGATCCAATCCGGCGGCGATGCGCACCCTGGCGGAAAAAACCGGCTCGGGCTACCGGCTGCGCGGGGTGAAGCACTTTATCTCCAACGCCGCCGAGGCGGACTTTCTGGTGGTGTATGCCAAAACCGACAAGAGCGCCGGCCACAGGGGCATCAGTGCCTTTATCGTCGATCGCCACGCGGCCGGGGTGTCGGTGAGCGCGCCCGAGCGCACCATGGGCCTCAGGGGCGGGCATGTGTTCGAGGTGGCGCTGGACTGCGAGGTGCCGGCCGACCGCCTGCTGGGCGGCGAAGAGGGCAGGGGCTTTCGCACCGCCATGCAGGTGCTGGACAACGGCCGGGTGGAAATTGCCGCCAGTTGCACCGGCATTGCCGGTGCCGCCCTCGAGGCGGCCCTGCACTGGGCCAGGACCCGCGAGGTCAACGATCACCCCATCGCCGAGTTCCAGGGGCTGCAGTGGATGCTGGCCGACATGGCCACCGAGCTGGAGGCGGCGCGGATGTTCGGCCTGCGGGCGGCCACCAGGCGCGAACAGGGGGAACGCTTTTCCCAGGAGTCGGCCATGGCCAAGCTCTACGCCTCGGAAGCGGCCGGCCGCATTGCCGACAGGGCGCTGCAGATCCACGGCGGCTATGGCTACACCCGGGAAATGCCGCTCGAGCGCTATGTGCGGGACCTGCGCATCATGCGCATCTACGAAGGCTCGTCCGAAGTGCAGCGCAATATCATAGCGCGCACCCTGCTGAACCACTGAGGAGCAACGGCGATGAAGATACTGGTCACGGTAAAAAGGGTCATCGATTACAACGTCAGGGTCAGGGTGAGGGCGGATCAGAAAGACGTGGAGCTGGCCAACGTCAAGATGGCGCTCAACCCCTTCTGTGAAATTGCGGTGGAAGAGGCGGTGCGGCTGAAGGAAGCGGGCGTCGCCTCCGAGGTGGTGGTGGTGTCGGTCGGGCCCCAGGAGGTGCAGGAGCAGATCCGCGCCGCCCTGGCCCTGGGCGCCGATCGCGGCATCCATGTGCACACCGAACAACTGCCCGAGCCGCTGTCGGTAGCGCGCTTGCTGGCGCGGCTGGTGGAGCGGGAGCAGCCGGGGCTGGTGATCCTCGGCAAACAGGGCATCGACGCCGACCACAACCAGACCGGGCAGATGCTGGCCGCGCTCACCGGCATGGGCCAGGGCACCTTCGCCTCGGCGGTGAAGATAGCCGGGCAGGAGGCACTGGTTACCCGGGAAGTGGATGGCGGCCTGCAGACCCTGGCGTTGCGGCTGCCGGCGGTGGTGACCACGGACCTGCGGCTGAACGAGCCGCGCTATGCCGCCCTGCCCGGCATCATGAAGGCGAAGAAGAAGCCGCTGGAGCAGTGCACCCCGGAGGCGCTGGGGGTGAGCCTGCGGGCCCACAGCGAGCTGCTTGGGGTGACGCCGCCGGCGGAGCGCCAGGGCGGGGTCATGGTGGGCTCGGTGGAAGAGCTGGTCGACAAACTGAAACACGAAGCGAAGGTGATCTGATGGCTATCCTGATCGTTGCGGAACACGACAACCGTATCCTCAAGGCCGCCACCCTGAACACGGTGGCCGCCGCCCGCCAGCTGGGCGGGGAACTCATCGTGCTGGTGGCGGGCCAGGGCTGCCGGGCCGTGGCCGAGGCCGCCGCCCGGGTGGAGGGGGTGGCCAGGGTGTGGCTGGCCGACCATGCCGCCTACGCCCATCAGCTGGCCGAAAACCTGGCGCCGCTGGTGGCGGAGCTGGGCCGGGACTGCAGCCATCTGCTGGCGCCGGCCAGCACCGGCGGCAAGAACCTGCTGCCGCGGGTGGCCGCCCTGCTCGGCGTGGGCCAGCTGTCCGACATCATCTCGGTGGAAGGCGCCGATACCTTTCGCCGGCCCATCTATGCCGGCAATGCCATCGCCACCGTCCGCTCCCTCGATCCGATCAAGGTGCTCACCGTGCGCACCAGCGCCTTTGCGGCGGTGGCCGGCGCGGGCGGCAGCGCATCGATAGAAGCAGTGGATTCGGTACATGACACGGGGTTGTCCCGTTTTGTCGCCGAGCAGTTGTCGGTGTCGGAACGTCCCGAGCTGGGCGACGCCCGGGTGGTGGTGTCCGGCGGGCGCGGCCTGGGCAAGGCCGAACACTTCGCCCTGATCGAGGCCCTGGCCGACAAGCTGGGCGCGGCGATAGGCGCTTCCCGCGCCGCCGTGGATGCCGGCTTTGTCGCCAACGATCGCCAGGTGGGCCAGACCGGCAAGATAGTGGCGCCGGAGCTCTATATCGCCGTGGGCATTTCCGGCGCCATCCAGCACCTGGCCGGCATGAAGGAGTCCCGGGTCATCGTGGCCATCAACAAGGACGAAGACGCGCCCATCTTCCGCATTGCCGACTACGGCCTGGTGGCGGATCTGTTCGAGGCGCTGCCCCGGCTCACGGCGCAACTGCCCTGAGCACGGGGACGGGAACGGCAGCAACGAAGGAATGAAGGGGCGTCGCTACCGGTGGCGCCCTGTCGAGGGAATGACCCGCCTGGGCGGGTCCAGCACTAGCCTGTCAACGGAGAAGAAGGATGAATAACGTCGAGGTAATGCAAGGAAGACGCGGGGGCGCTGTCAAGGCGCTGCTGGGCAGTTTGATCGGATTGTTGATTTTCTTTATTCCCTTGTCGCTCGGGGGCGACCAGGCCACTATTCCCCTGGTGAGCCTGATCGGGGCCATCAAGGGGGCGCTGGGCGACAGCCTCCAGTACCTGACCCTGGCGCTGACCCTGTTGCTCTGCCTGACCTGGGGGGCTGCCCGGCTGACCGGCAATGCCGCCCTGGCACGCTACCATCGCAAGGACAATGCCCTGGTCGGCCTGCTGTTCCTGCTGGGCGCGGTATTTGCGGCCTTGCTGGTGTTCCGGATTGGGCCCGACTGGTTCCTGCACAAGGACGTGGGCGGGCTGGCGCTCTATCTCGGGGGCAGCGTCTTTCTGACGGTGGTGGTGGCCGGCTTCCTGGTGCTGTTCCTCACCGAGTTCGGTTTTCTCGAATTCGTGGGCACCCTGATGGAGCCGCTGATGCGCCCGCTCTACCGCCTGCCCGGCCGCTCGGCGGTGGATGCGGTGGCCTCCTTCGTCGCCGCCCCGGCGGTGGGGATTTTCATTACCAACAAGCTGTACCGCAGCGGCCACTATACCCAGCGGGAAGCGGCCAGCATCGCCACCAACTTCAGTATCTGCAGCCTGGGCTTCTTCGCCCTGCTGGCGTCCATCGGCGGCATCATGGAATACCTGCCGCACATGATCGTCTCGTCCTTCGTCATCAACTTCCTGCTGGCCGCCGTGGTCACCCGGCTGCCGCCGCTGAGCCGCAAGCCGGACCGCTACTTCGACGGGCGCACGGCCCGGCAGGGCAGGGACGGCGGCAAACCGCAGGGTCCCATCCTGTTGCGCGCCTGCCAGGCCGCCGCCGAGCGGGCGGCCACCACCGGCCCCGAGGTGTTCGGCCGTTACCTGTGGGAGGCGGCGACCTTCGCCCAGAAGATAGTGGCCTATATCCTGTCGATCGCCACCATCGCCCTGGTGGTAGGCACCTACACGCCGCTGTTCGAGTACCTGGGGCTGGTGTTCGAGCCCTTGCTCAGGCTGCTGCAACTGCCCGACGCGGACAAGATAGCGCCCACCGTGTTGCTGTCCATCGCCGAAATCGCCCTGCCCGCCATCATCATCGCCGGGGGCGAGGTGGCGCCGATGAGCGTGTTCTTCGTCTGCACCCTGTCCACCATCCAGATCATCTTCTTCACCGAGAGCGCCAACGCCATGCTGGAATCGGACATCCCGCTGTCGGTGACGGATCTGGTGCTGATCTTTCTCATCCGGACCCTGCTGGCCATCCCCCTGGTGGCGCTGGCGGCACACCTGATCTTCTGAACCTGGAGCAGGGGCGGGCCGCCGCCCCTGCCGTTTTGACGGGAAATAGCAATGAACAGAGAAATCATGGAGTTCGACGTGGTCATCGTCGGTGCCGGCCCCGCCGGGCTGGCGGCGGCCTGCCGGCTGATGCAGCAGGCGCGGGAGGCCGGCCGGGAGCTGAGCCTCTGCGTGGTGGAAAAGGGCTCGGAAGTGGGGGCCCATATCCTCTCCGGCGCCGTGATCGATCCCCGGGCCCTGGCCGAGCTCTTCCCGGACTGGGCCGAGCGCGGTGCCCCGCTGACGACCCCGGTGGCGGCCGACGAGCTTTACTGGCTGGCGCATGAGGGTACGGCCCGCCGTATCCCTGGCTGGCTGGCGCCCCCCAGCCTGCACAACGAGGGCTGTTACGTGGCCAGCCTGGGCAAGCTGTGCCGCTGGCTGGCCGAGCAGGCCGAAGCCCTGGGGGCGGAGATTTACCCGGGTTTTGCCGCGAGCGACGTGCTCTACCACGACGACGGCGCGGTCAAGGGCGTCGCCACCGGCGACATGGGCGTCGGCCGGGATGGCGAGCCCGGGCCCGGCCATGTGCCGGGCATGGAGTTGCATGCGCGCTACACCCTCTTTGCCGAAGGCTGCCGCGGCCACCTGGGCAAGGAGCTGATCGCCCGCTTCCGGCTGGATGACAAGGCGGATCCCCAGCATTACGGCATCGGCATCAAGGAGTTGTGGGACATCGATCCGGCCAGGCACCGGCCGGGACTGGTGATGCACGGCACCGGCTGGCCGCTGGCGGGCGACACCGGCGGCGGCAGCTTTCTCTACCACGGCGAGCACAACCAGGTGGTGGTGGGACTGGTGGTCGACCTCAACTATACCAACCCCTGGCTGAGTCCCTTCGACGAGTTTCAGCGCATGAAACAGCATCCGCTGTTCCGCCGGTACCTGGAAGGAGGCAAGCGGGTGGCCTACGGTGCCCGGGCCATCGCCAAGGGCGGTTTCAATTCCCTGCCCAGGATGACGATGCCCGGCGCCCTGCTGCTCGGCTGCGATGCCGGCACCCTGGATCCGGCCCGCATCAAGGGCACCCACACCGCCATGAAGTCCGGCCTGCTGGCGGCGGAGGCGGTGTTCGAGGCGCTGGCCGGCGGCGGGGACGGGCGGGCGCCGACCGCCTTCGACGCCCGTTTCCGCGCGTCCTGGCTGTACGATGAGCTGTATCGCGGCCGCAACTTCGGCCCGGCGCTGCACCGTTTCGGCCCCTGGCTGGGGGGCGCCTTCAACTTCCTGGAGCAGAAGCTGTTCGGCGGCCGCCTGCCCCTGACCCTGCACGATCGCCGGCCGGACCATGAGGGACTGAAGGCGGCGGCGGGCTGCCCGCCCATCAGCTATCCCAAGCCGGATGGCAAGCTCAGCTTCGACAAGCCGTCTTCGGTGTTTTTGTCCAACACCAACCACGAAGAAGATCAGCCCTGCCACCTGCAACTGCAGGATGCGGCCATCCCGTTGGCGCAGAACCTGCCGCGCTGGGCGGAGCCGGCCCAGCGTTACTGCCCGGCGGGGGTGTATGAGGTGGTAGAGCAAGCAGCGGGAGCCGGGCTGCAGATCAACGCCCAGAATTGCCTGCACTGCAAAACCTGCGATATCAAGGATCCGTCCCAGAATATCCGCTGGGCAGTACCGGAAGGAGGCGGCGGGCCCAATTATCCCAACATGTAGCCGAAGTTGGAGATATGTTCTTGGTACAGGCGGTACATCATATTGCCACTACATAGCCAAAAAGTTATGAGGTTCATATACAAACTATATTCATTTTAAATGTTTACGGAGTGTTAATTTTCCCCTGTGGGTAGCGGGTTCAGAGCCGGTGCGCCGCATTAAAAGGACGTAACAACACAGGGGAGAGGAACCTATGAATGCCATTGTTTTGGCTATTTTGGTGATGGTGGGGCTGTGTCTGGCCCGGGTATCGGTGGTGTTTTCACTGGTGGTCGCCGCCCTGGTGGGCGGGCTCTGGGCGGGGATGTCGGTGGAGCAGGTGATCGGCGCCTTCAACGAGGGGCTGGGCGGAGGCGCCACCGTGGCGCTGGCCTACGCCACCCTCGGCGCCTTTGCGGTAGCGCTGTCGCGTACCGGCATTACCGGCCTGGTGGCCGACAAAACGCTGGCCTGGGTCGGGGCCCGCCGTGAGCCGGGCCAACTGGGGGGCATCAAGTGGTTGCTGTTCGGCGCCCTGGTTATCGTGGGCGCCGCTTCCGGCACCGTGGTGCCGGTGCATATCGCCTTTATTCCCATACTGGTGCCGCCGCTGCTGGGGTTGATGAGCATGCTGCAACTGGACCGGCGCGCCGTGGCCTGTGTGATCACCTTCAGCATCACCATCATGTACATGACCACCCCCGTCGGGTTTGGGACGATTTTTCTCAACGACATTCTCACCGGCAGCGTCAACCAGGCCGGCAGTGAACTGGGTTTGCAGGTGACTCCTGAGATGGCGCCCAGGGCCATGCTGATCCCGGCACTGGGCATGGTGTTGGGGCTGCTGGTGGCGGTGCTGTTCAGCTACCGCCGGCCGCGGGCATATCGGCATCAGCCGGTGGCGGCCGCAGCCCGGGAAAAGACCGAGCTCCGGCTTTCCAAACGGCAGTTGGCAATGATACTGGTGGCGGTGGTGGGGGCCCTGGCGGTGCAGCTTGCTACCGGCTCCATGGTGCTGGGCGGCCTGCTGGGCTTTGCCCTGTTGTCGATGAACGGCCTGTTCAAATGGAAGGAGCAGGACGACGTCTTCACCCAGGGCATGCGGTTGATGGCGCTGATCGGTTTTATCATGATTGCCGCCTCCGGCTTTGCCGGGGTGATGAAGGCCTCGGGCGCCATTCCCGAACTGGTGGCGGGATCGGGGGCGCTGATCGGCAACAGCCCGGCGCTGGCGGCACTGGTGATGCTGCTGGTGGGGTTGTTCATTACCATGGGCATCGGCTCGTCGTTTTCCACCGTTCCCATTATCGCCGCCATCTATGTGCCGCTGGCGCTGAGCTTCGGCTTCTCGCCCCTGGCCACCCTGGCGCTGGTGGGTACGGCGGGCGCCCTCGGCGATGCCGGCTCGCCGGCCTCCGACTCCACCCTGGGGCCCACCGCCGGGCTGAACGCCGACGGCCAGCACGATCATATCCGCGACTCGGTGATCCCCACCTTTATCCACTACAACATTCCGCTGGTGATCTTCGGCTGGGTGGCGTCCCAGGTGCTGTAGCCCCGTTGTCTGCCGGCATGGCTAGCCGGCTTGCCCGGCTACCAGGCCGAGGAACAGCCGGGCCGGCACCGACAGCGGAAAGCGGCGGGAGTGGGCCAGCACCACCCGCTGGGGCTGGACCTCGTCGGCGAGCGGCACGCAGGCGAGGGCCGCACCATCGTAGCTGCGGTCTCCCGCCGGCCGGGTGCAGGACAGCGCCACCCCGTGACCGTGGGCCACCAGGCCCCGTTGCAGTTCGAAGGACGCCGTGGTGTGGACGATGTCGGGCTTGAGTCCCCGGTGCCAGAACAGGGAGAGGAAATACTCCCGGGTGAGCGGCAGATCCTGCAGTATCAGCCGCTCCGCCGCCAGCTCTGTGAGGCTGATGGAAGGGCTGCCCGCCCTGGGATGGGTGGTGGGCAGCAGGGCATGGGGGAGCAGTTCATCCAGCACCTCGGCGTCTATCTCCTGCGGCAGGCCCAGATCGTAACTCAGGGCCAGCTCGGCCCGGCCCTGCTCCAGCGCCCGGCTCACGCCGGCCAGATCCTCCTCCTGCATCAATACCCGGATCCCGGGGTAGCGGCGCTCGAAGCGGCTCACCAATCGTGGCAGGTAGTAGGGCGCGATATCCCTGAAACAGCTCAGCACCAACTGGCCCTCCACCTCGCTGTCGTCCTGCCGCTGGCGGGCCAGCAGGTTGTGGGACAGGGTGAGGATATGGCGCGCCTCCTTCAACAGCGCCTCGCCGCCGGGCGTAAGGCTGACCCCCTGGCCCCGGTGGCGCTGGAACAGGGGCTGCTCCAGCAACCCCTCGAGCTGGGTGATGGCGATGGACACCGAAGGCTGGGACACATGCAGCACCTCGGCCGCCTTGCTGACGCTGCCCTGCTGGGCCACCGCGACAAAGTAGCTCAGTTGCCGGAAGGTAAAAGGTATAGCCATTGCTCTATGTATCCCATATGTAAACTGTATTTATAAGCTATGTGATGCCGGTGCTAAAGTCGAGTCGTCGCTAACCACAGGGAGGAATCACCATGGGCCACACAACCACCACGACCTGGCTGACACAGGATCAACGGGACGCCTATGCGCGAGACGGCGCCATCGTCGTCAGGGGTGTGTTCAAGGACTGGATAGAGCCATTACGGACAGGTTTTGAACGGGTGCTGCGCGAGCCTGGCGAGCATGGCCGGGAGAACGTGACCGGCAACGATGGCGGACGTTTTTTCGAGGATTACTGCAACTGGCAGCGGATACCTGAATTCCGGCATTGGATAGAGGCATCCCCCGGAGCGGCGATTGCCGGGGAGGCTACCGGCTCACGGCAAATTCAGGTATTCCACGAGCATATTCTGGTGAAGGAGCCGGGCACCGCCAAGCCCACACCCTGGCACCAGGATTTACCCTACTACTGCGTGGACGGTGACCAGACGGCCAGTTACTGGATACCGCTGGATCCCATTACCAAGGAAAATGCCCTGCAGGTGGTGCTGGGCTCCCACCGCTGGCCCAAGTTGGTGCGACCGAGCAAGTGGTCCACCAATGCGTCCTGGTACCAGGATGACAGCCCTTTTATGGACATGCCGGATATCGACGGCGGGGACTTCGAGATCCTCATTCCCGAGCTGGAGCCGGGCGATGCGCTGTTGTTCAACTTCAAGACGGTGCATGGTGCCCCGGGCAACCGGACATCCAACCGGCGCCGGGCCTTTTCTACCCGCTTTATCGGCGACGACGTGCGCTATATCGACCGGGGCGGACCCACCTCGCCGCCGTTCGACGGCATCGGCCTGCAAACGGGGGAGCGGATGCGGGAGGACTGGTTCCCGGTGGTGTGGCGGCGTTAGCCCAGCCGGCGCCAGCCGAAGCGGCGGCGAAAGGCCAGGGGGCTCAGCCCGGTATGGGCGAGGAAGCTGCGGTTGAAGTGGCTGGCGTTGTTGAATCCCGCCTGCTCGCGCACCAGCGCCACCGGCAGGAGGCTGGTGGTGAGCAGGTGGCAGGCGTGACCCAGGCGCAGGCGGTTGAGGTACTGGCTGAAGCTGGTGTCGCAGTGCTGTTGCAGCAGCCGCTTGAGGGTGGCGGGGCTCAGGCTGCAGTGGCGGGCCACCTGTTCCAGGCGCAGGGGCTCTTGGTAGTGGCGCTGCAAATGGCCGAGCAGCCGATCCAGGCGCCGGTCCGGCGGTTGCTGCAACCGCCCGCCCAAGGGGCGGCCATGCTGGTCCGCGCGCAGCAGTTGCAGCAGCTCCAGCAGGGCGGCCAGGGCCGGCAGCGGGCCCGGTTGCGCCATGCGCTCGAACAGTCGCCGGGCCCGGCGGGCGGTGGCGGTGCCGAACACGGCGCCGTTGCCGAGCCCGGCCAGCCAGTCGAGCAGGGGCGACAGCTCCACCAGTCCCGCCGCCACCTGGGCCTGCAGCCAGTGCCTGGGCAGGAACACCACATACACCTCGGGCGCGCCGTCCGAGGCCTTGGCGTCCCAGGTGTGGGGCACGTCGGGGCCCACCAGCGCCAGATCGCAATGCCCGAAGGGGGCCACGTCCTCGCCGATATAGCGCATGCCTTCCGCCCCCAGGGTCAGGGTGATCTCGTATTCCGGGTGGTAGTGCCACTGAAAGGGCACGCCGGCGTCCTTGAGGTGGGTCAGGGCCCAGGATCTGTGATGGGGCAGGCTCAGCAGTTCGCGTTTAAGCATTTTGGGCCACCTTGGATCTTGATAATGAGCCAATAGTATCTTTTTTCGGGCCAAAGCAATAAATGGTGCCGGGTTGGGAGCGTAGGATCGGGGTAACGGTAACCGATAAAGGAGAGCACCATGAACACAGTGGCGGCCAAGGGCCTGATCTTCGATTTGGACGGCACCCTGGTGGACTCCCACCGGGCGGTGGAGCAGGCCTGGGCCCGCTGGTGCGACCGGCACGGCATTCCCCTGAGCGATGTGCTGGCCATCTGCCACGGGGTGCGCAGCGAAGAGACCATCCGCCGGTTGGCGCCGCAGCTGGACGTGGCGGCCGAGGCCGCCTGGCTGGAAGCGGTGGAGAAGAGCCTGAACGACAGCGTGACCGCCATCCCCGGCGCCCGGGAGCTACTGTGCTCGTTGCCGGACTATGGCTGGGCCATCTGCACCTCGGGCAGCCTGCCCCTTTCCATGCCCAAGCTGGATCGCAACGAGCTGCCCCTGCCGCGGATCCGGGTGACCGCCGAACAGGTGAGCAGGGGCAAGCCGGATCCCGAGCCCTACCTGCTGGCGGCCCGGCTGCTGGGGCTGGCGGCACCGGACTGCCTGGTGTTCGAGGATGCCCCGGCCGGCATCGCCTCGGCCCTGGCCGCCGGCTGCCGGGTGGTGATAGTGGGCGGCTGCCGCCACGAGCACGAACGGGTGCTGGGCAACATCCCCGACTACCGGAAGGTCGGCTACCGGGATGGGCGGCTCAGCCTACCGGTATAACCAGATGATGGCGTCGTTTCGGCGCCATTAGCCTGCTAATCGTTGATATTTGCCGATATTGATGTCATCCCCGCGTTCTCCCTCGTCATTCCCGCGTTCTTCTTTTCCCACCTTGTTGGTTTCGTTTATTTCGACTACAGTAATAGCCCTGTTTCGTATATTTCGTTTATGGCTATTGTTCGAGGTGTGAGATGTCCAGTGATAACCTAGTCCGGTTGCCGACCCCAGATGAAGTAGAGGTGGCCCGCTCTTCCAGCCGTACCCTGGCCAAGTACGCCAACGAGGACAGGGTAAATCTCACCATCAATGGTCGGCAGGGGAAAGATGCCTTGATCCTGCCCGGCACAGTAGTGGATCTGCTGCTCAATATCCTATCCGAGTTGTCGCAAGGCAATGCCATCAGTGTAATGCCCGTGCATGCCGAACTCAGCACCCAGGAGGCGGCCAACCTGCTGAACGTCAGTCGACCACATCTGGTTAAGCTGCTGGAGTCGGGAGAGATTGAGTTCAAGAAGGTGGGTACCCACAGACGTATCCTGGCCAGGGATCTGCTGGCTTACAAAGCCCGTCTCGATAAGGCGCGCTCCGCCGCCCTGGATGAACTGGCCGAGCTGTCCCAGCTCAATGATATGGGATACGAGTGATGGCTCGCTTTACCGTCGTTCTGGATGCCTGTGTATTGTATCCGGCCGTGGTAAGAGATGCCGTCATGCGACTGGCGATGACCGATCTGTTCAAGGCGCATTGGAGCGATACCATTCATGATGAGTGGATGAATGCCCTGAGGAGGGAGCGGCATGCCGATGGACAGCCGAAATTCCGTGAAGAGGTGCTGCAGCGGACCCGTGAGCTCATGGATCTTTATGCCCGGGATGCCAAGGTGGAAGGGTTCGAGGCTCTTATCGAAACGATCAGCTTGCCGGATCCTAATGACAGACATGTGGTGGCCGCCGCCTTGAAGGTCAATGCCGATGCCATCGTTACCTACAATCTGAAGGATTTTCCGGCCCCATACCTGATGGAGCATTTCGGACTGGAAGTGATCCACCCCGATGATTTTTTCCGTTACCAGTTCGATCTGAATGCAGGCCTGGCGGTCAAGGCGTTTCAGGCCCAGCTGGCGGCACTGAAGAACCCCCCTTGAGCCGGGAGGCGTTTCTGGTGCGACTGAAGCGCTGCCAACTGATCCAGACGGCGCGTTATCTTGAAGACTTTCTTTGAGTCGTCTGGAATTCCCTATGCCAGGCTTGTGACGGTCGTTGTGTCACCCCAGCTGCCTGGCCAGCGCGGCCACCAGGATGCCGGCGGCGATGGCCGGCAGCGGCTTTTTCAGCGCCAGCATGGTCAGCCCGGTGGCCAGCAGCGCCAGGCGGGCGCCGGTGTCGCCGTTGAGGGCCAGGGGTGTGAGGATGGCCACCAGCACCGAGCCGGACATGGCGCCGATAAACTGCTGCACCCGGCGGTTGATGGGCACGAAGGACATCACGAATACCCCGCCCCAGCGGGTGGCCAGGGTGACCAACGCCATCACGCCGATGATAAGCCAGGGCCCGAAGCCCGCGGTGTCCAGGTTCATGGCTTTTCCTTCTCCATCCACAGGGCGCCGAGCACGCCGCCCGACAGCGCGCCCACCACCACATGGCTGTTGGCGGGCAGATACCAGTAGGCCAGCATGGCCGAGAGCGCGGCCACCACCCAGATGGCCAGCTGGCGCAGATCCTTGCGCCCGCCCACCACCATGGCCAGCAGGAAACAACCCATCACCATGTCCAGCCCCAGGCTGACCGGATCCTCGATGGCGTTGCCGAAATGCAGCCCGAGCCAGGTGCCGAGGATCCAGAACGACCAGATGGCGAGCCCGCCGCCGAACAGCACGCCCAGCGCCCGCTCGCCCCGGTGAAAGCCCTGCATGGCCATGGCCCAGTTGGCGTCGGAGGCGAACAGCATCACCCCGTAGCGCCTGGCCGGCGGCAGGTGGCGCAGCCAGGGGTAGAGGGTGGCGCCCATCAGCAGGTGGCGGGCGTTGATGGCGAAGGTGGTGATCACCAGGGGCACCAGCGGCACCTGGGTGCCCCACATGTCGAGAGAGGCGAACTGGGAGGCACCGGCAAACACCAGGGCGCTCATCAGCACGATATCGGCATTGTTCAGCCCCACCTGGGTGGCGGCCAGGCCGAAGGCCAGCCCGAACACGGCGACGAAAAGGGAAAGCGGCACCAGCTGCTTGAAGCCGTGCCAGGTGTCCTGCCCGTCCAGCCGGGCGAGGGCGGCGTAGGTGTCCATGAGAGACCCGTCGGTTATTACTATCCAAAACGCCAGAATGCCACTGAAATGGCGGTTATTCCACAGATTAATATATGGAATTTAGGCCACTAGCCAGCCTGTTATGGCGTCGTTGCTGCCAAGTGCATTTTGGTGAGTTCGGCCGTTCGATGTTCGGTGAGTTCAATCAGGGCCTGGGTACGAATCAGTGGCTGGATCGAGCCCCCGGAGTAGGCACTGGCGACCAGGTCGGCATGGGCGTCACGAAAGGTGATCCAGGCTCGTTGTGCTTTCTTCAGCCTGTCCTTCCGCTCACTGTTCAAGGCTGCCATGAGCTGCGAGTATGCCTGGTTCAGCATAAAATCAGCCGCCGCATAATGCTGCCCCGCCGCTTCATTCAACTCGGCCTGGGTTAAAGCAGGCTGACCGAACACCGGGTTGCTCAACAAGATGCACATCATTGTTGCAAGGGAATAGATGGCTTTCATTCCAGGCTCCTTTGTCGCCCTGTTGCTGTGGTCAATGACACGGCCAACCTATCTGAGTAGCCGGATGGCACCAAGGTCGGTTACTCCACCATCACGCTGACCGTATGGAATACCTTTGAAAGCAGCTCGGCCTGGCTCTGGGTCTGGGTCTTGCGGAGCAGGTTGCGGATATGAAAGCGCACGGTGGCCTCGCTGATAAACAACCCCTTGGCAATTTCGACAACCGGTATGCCGTTGATCAGCCGCTGCAAGACTTTCACTTCGGCGTTGCTCACGCCAAACGTCTGTTGCAGCAGATTGGCTGGGGGAATGCTGGTGCTGGGGGAAAGGATAAAGACAATACAGCTGGCGCTCTTGCCCAGCCAGTCAAATTGCTCCTGGGTGCTGCACCAGGGAAAACACAGCGCTATCTTGCGTATTCCTTGCTCGGCGAAAGGCACCACACTGCTGAGCTTACTGTTTTTGTCCTGGCCGACGGCGCCGACCAATTTATGCAGGCGGCTGTTTGCGCCCGCCTCCGGTAGCCGCAGCGTCGACTCTTTGGCCGAGGCTAGCTCCCTGTGCAGATAGGGCTCGGCCCTGTGGTTGTGCTGCACCACCTGCCCCTGCCTGGTAAGCAGGGCCGTGGCGGCGGCGATATGTTCGAGCGAATCCAGTGCAAGTTTCGAGGTAAGCCGGGCTTCCAGCAGTTGAACATTGATCAGGAAGGCACGTTGCAGGTGGGGAAGCAGCGACTGCATCAACAGGTGTTCATCAGCCGTGTAGAGTGCGTCCGTCTCGCTGCGGACGACCGATATCCAGCCACGTCGTTGCTTGTTGCGGTAAAATAGCCCGGCATTGAAGTGGGTATAGCCGAGATCTTCGTAGAAGTTTTCGTAGCAATAGAGGGAATGAAGGTTTTTCACATCAAAGAAGTCCTGACTGGTGAACGCCTTGCCTTCTGGGATGATGCTCAGCAATCCAACCAGTTCATCCTTGGCCATGATGTCGTGCTGGTATCGTTCCACTTCCGCGGCTGACACCCCATTGCTGTAAACACAGTTGATCCTGGCATCGGCGAGGTCTTCCAGCACCAGGTTGACGCTGTGTCCCCCAATGGCCCGCTGGATCTTGCCGGCGACCGACGGCCACAGGGCGGGATCCGCCGCCGCGGCATAAATCGCGTCTATCAGGAGCAACAGGGAGTTATCGACCATGGCCCCTCCGACCAAGACGCCGGTTTCAGTCGCTCGAAGAAAGGCCACTGCCAAGTCGGTCGCCTACTGCATATGTCCATTTGGTAAGGGTAGTTTATTGGACGCGGCCGTCCATCATCCCCTGTGCTGGGGGGGGCAGATACCGCCCGGTGCATCCTTGATGTTGTGGAAGAAGGGCGCTCCGTCAGCCGGATGACTGCCAGGCAAGTTCAGGGCTCATGAATCCACCATGACGGCGGAAGTACTGATCAAGTTCATGCGCGGGCTGCTTGCCTCTTCCCCGGGAAAAGTCTTTCTGATCCTGGACAATCTGCGGGTCCATCGTGCCAAGCGGGCCAAACGCTGGTGGGAAACAGGAATGGCAAAGCCTGATCTGGAGGTGTTTTCCTGCGCACCCGAACTGGATCCGTATGAGGTCATCCATGATGACCTGGAAGGCATGGTGCATGGTGGGTCGGCGATTCGCCGTGTGAAAGAACCCCAGCAGCGAACCCGCTTCTGTATGCGGAAGTTACAACGCATACAGGAGCGGGTGACAAGTTACTTCCAGTCGGGCCTGTCGCTTATGCGGCATGGTCGATGTATTTTGCTGCCGGGTTAATATTTGCATGTAAATCCGCGAGGCAGAACCATATCAGGGCACCGGCCGCACGGATTCAGTAATAAAGTTGTTCTTTGCCAAGAAACTGGAGAGCCATCTATCTGTGTTGGAATTCCCGTATGCATATAGATACGCCTCCACTCCAGGGTCTGGCAAAGCGCCGTAATCTGCCAAGGTCTGTAAAACTTCTGCATATTTTTCGGGGTAGTTTTGAACGGCATAGAAGCCAATCACATCAGTCAACAGAAGTTCGGAGGTACCATCAGATTGAGGTAAGGGGAAGTTAGTGTCAAGGCCATGATCTAACATCAACTGTAGTATTTCGATATAACCGTTCCAGCTAGGATAGGCTTCTCCGGCAAAGAGCAGATAATCATGAAGAGCTACGTGATAAACATGAGCCCGCCCATTTACACCATCAACCGGAACGGGGCGCGTTGGATCCGCCCCATTTTCCATTAGAGTTGATACGGTACGATAAATCCTGTCATGTGACTGGATTAACGCTATGGGGCTGCTTAATCTTGCCAGTGCCAATCGGATAGGAGTATCTCCATAGGGTTGATTTCCTGTTGGTTCTGCTAGGGCGCCATGAGAGATAGCATACTTGATCATCTCTGGGTTGAGATGTTGTGACGCTTGGCTAAGCACAAGTTGCATGTACTGTATGTCATTTTGTAGACCTGTGCACTCAATTGCTGATATCAGTTTGGAAGGATCATCTTTTTTATATTCTTCGTCTACATAAAAGCTTTGAGGGAAAACCAAGTCGGAATGCCCTGGAAGATCTACTTTAATAATTTCCGGAGGGTAAGGGTTACACTCCTCAGTGAATAATCGGGACCACTTTTTCGACTGGGTAGTCCTCCAGCAAAAATGGTCGCAATTACTTCCTAATGTACCGCTGTTTGATATTGCTTGCATGTCATAATTTCTCGGTTTGAGCACGTCATCATATCCGGAGGTACACCCTGAGATACAAAGCGTAATTATAAATGCAGTAACTGGTGGCCTCATTACCATATCCTCCCTCTTTTTAAGGATACCTGCGCTTAAGCTCCCAAACCTCTCTAAAAAATTGCTGTGAAGCTGGCCCGCCACCAGGACAGTCTCTAGTCCCCCGGCAGTCTTTTTGAGCGGCTGGTCTATAACCCACTGCACCCAGACCTATTATTTGTCGCCCATCAATGGTGAGTATTGGTCCACCGGACGATCCCCTCCAAGAGTGACAGTCATGGTCTACCACACCATCTGTAATATTATATAAAGAGCAGCCCCACTCCATGGTCATGAAATTTCCATCCCCAATATCACTTGAGTAACCTGGCAGCATTACACCTCCTCTTAACCTGGGAACCATTGAGTTTGTTAGTCTGCCTCTGATCCCTAGGTACATCCCTTCGGGGACGTTAGGGTGTAAAACTAGAATGGCCCAGTCATTTTTAATAGTGTCGTCGTAAAACCCATTGACCCCCTGGTGGGTTACATGTGAAACAACAGTGTGCTCTGTTTTTTTAAATATCTCATCAAAAACCACTGACGTCGGCGTTCCATTTTCAACACAATGAGCATTGGTTAAGACTATCCGTCTACCTACTCTTGCTCCAGTGCAATAGCCACCGCCTGCATTAAGCACTCTCCCAACTGCCGATGTGAAATTCATGTGAGGAATTACAGGTATCCTCAAAATATCTCGATCGTCGATCCCTTTGGATTGATGTATTTTAGGAATCCTGGAAAAATTGGGTTCGAACTGTGTCTCACGTATGGCACGGTCAAAATTTGATGTGTTATGTCCTTTATGCTGCAGATATGCGGATGCAACAGCCGCCATAATATCAAACCACATCTCTCTCTGACGGGAATTTATTACCTCCGCCTCTTGATGGTTTATTATTCCGTCATAAAGTAAAGATACGCTCTCTCTGTAATAATGCCCAGCCTTTTGAGGCATGGAGTTATCGAGGAACCGGTTGGCCATGAATAAATGCAAAGCCGCGTCATAGATATAATGCCGCTCAGGATAATATTTGCTTGATGAACGCAAGGAGTTTGCTGTTTGCTTCATCATTCTCTCTGCTGAATATATGGCATCAGTCGTCAATGATGTATATATCTCCCCAATGGTTTTATCTACCATGGTTGCCGCCGTATCAGCATTTGCAGTATGACTTGCAAATGAAAAAATAAAAATGACGAGGCTTAGCTGCATTCTATGCCATAGGGTTGTCTTCGTTGGCATAGGTACCTCCTATGGAGTATCAATCTAAAGCATGCCTGACAGTAATTATAGACATTGTGACGGATCGTCAAGTGTCATTTTTATGTCCATCTGGAATTGGTTAGTCTAGCCGCGATGATAAAATAACTGATAAAAATCCCCCTGTATTTTTAGATGCTCTCAATAAACAATTGGTGGGATTTTCCCATTCGGAAGACGTGGCGTGACTACAGGTTGTTACTTTCACCGAGTCCGTGCATGAGGCCGCTCTATGTTGCATCATTAGAAATAGCTGTTTAGTTAAAGCAGCTTTTTAGATGCGACATGGTAGTCTGCCTTGCTACAAACATTTAATAGTAAACTCTTACATGGTTAAATGTAGTATTGATGGGTTCGATAAGAACTATTCAAATGGATAGTTTTTCTATTGATAAGTGAAAATAAAAAAGCCCGCGCGAGGCGGGCTTTGAATACAAGCGGTATCGGCGGCCTTATTTGGCAATCCGCTTGTACTTGATGCGATGGGGCTGGATGGCCTCGGCGCCGTAGGTTTTCTTCTTCCACTCTTCGTATTCGGTGAAGTTGCCTTCGAAGAACTCCACCTTGCCCTCGTCCTTGTAGTCCAGGATATGGGTGGCGATACGGTCGAGGAACCAGCGGTCGTGGGAGATGACCATGGCGCAGCCGGGGAATTCCAGCAGGGCGTTTTCCAGGGCGCGCAGGGTTTCCACGTCCAGATCGTTGGTCGGTTCGTCCAGCAGCAGCACGATATCGGTATTATTCAGCCCCACTTGGGTGGCGGCCAGGCCGAAGGCCAGCCCAAACACGGCGACGAAAAGGGAAAGCGGCACCAACTGCTTGAAGCCGTGCCAGGTGTCCTGTCGGTCCAGCCGGGCGAGGGCGGCGTAGGTGTCCATGGGATATCCCGTTTATTGTTCTGGTCAGGGGCGACAGCATAGCACCATGGCGAAGGTGGGCCGAGCTGGCGGAAAGTAGTAAAAACAAGGCGGAAAGGCGGAGTTGTTTTCGGGAAACGGCGCAGCTGTTATTTCTTCAAAAATGTACACTCTGCTATACAATATTGCTGCTAGTGTTCAAATTTTTATCACCCCCAACGCATTGTCAGATAAGGCCTTTCATGATCTTTCCCTGCGCTCACCTGCGGGTTGTAAGTAGCGCGTTGCGATAAACTTTGCGCAGCAATTCGCTACTTACAAACTGTCGAGTGGAGGTGTGAAGCACCGGAACGGTGTTGGAATACTTTGTTACAAATGTTTACAGTAATTATGCTCTACTTTGTAGTTTTTTAACTCCACTTTAGAATAATTACTATCAGCACCTTTTACGATTTCAAAAAGTTTTACATCACACGTTTTCTTCCCATTTGGCGCCTCTACGTAATCATAAAGAGCTTCATAATTAGCGTTCTTTTCTGGAGTAAAGGAAACCACTTTTCTGCACCATGAATACATAAAGCCTTTGTCTGCCTCTACTGTACCTGGAGTAAAGCCACTTATTCCAACACCGTTGAATTGAAATGAAAACTCTGAACCAGCTGGAATATACACTTCATTTTGATGAGAATCCGGAATCTCTTTATTGTATAGAGGTATGTCTATTCGGCTGAGACTGCGAACTAAGTTTGCTTTAGAACCCAAGGTTGCAATAGGCGATAAAACCTTATCAGACACACAACCTCTAGGATCAGCAGTTCTTACAAAGTTGTTGTTGCTAGGCACTGAAGTAAGCCTGAGCTTAGCGCTATCTTTTCCCTCAATTGGAGCCAAGTATGGATTTGAGGCGCAGCCCACCATAAAGAGCGTAGATGCTAAAGCAATTTCTTTTTTCATTTTATTTCCTCTGATTGTTTATAATGCTTTGCTCACCAGAAAATTAGGAGCGAAGCGAGTGATTTTTCCGCGAGCAGCAACTGGTTAAATCGCATGTTTCCGCACCATCAGGTGAATCAGTGCCACCCGGGCGCCGTTGTAATCGACCCGTTGCTCAATGTCGTAAGGCCGGAAACCAAGTTTTGGGTAAAAGAGCAGACCTGCTGCGTTTCGATTAAAGCTCGACACTGAAACCGCCTCCGCGCGATGCTTCTAGAATCCCAAGGCGAGCATATGGTTGATCAGATAGCTGCCCACCCCAGAACCTCTGGCATCGGATGCCACAACAACGTTACCGATTGAGCACAGCCCTTCTTCCCACCGGTAAAAATTCGCAAACGCAACAACGCGTCCTGCGACTTCCACTACCGTTGAGTCAGTGCGCTTTTCGATGCCCTGACTTACCTCGGCTTCCGACAGTGGGAAAGTTGCCCTCGGGAAGCAGTAAAAAAGCTCTTCTCGTGTTTTCGGAAGCTTACAAATCTTGGGGATGTCGTCTTCCCTTACCTCTCGGAGATACATAGGTTCCCTCCATGCAACTTAACGTTCGCCATAACCGGTGCTTTTGCACGTTCGTGTTAATGGCGTTGTCAGCTGGGCTTGGCCGCACTATAGAGCGCCATTGTACCGAAGACGGTGTTTAAAGTCCGTCGTTGTGTTACTTCAACAAAGCCAGCTTGCTCAAAGAGCAGGGCTGACACATCGGAGTTCACAATTTAAACAGACCCATGGGTTCGAGCAAATAATCGTCATTCAGGCAGCACAGCTTCCGCTTATTCGCCATGCTCAGGCTACGTGACGTATTGCGCTTCAACATGTTCAGGATCCATTGTCTGATGACAACTAGGTTTTCGCTCGCATAACCCACCTTGGCTTGCAGCCTATTTTCGTCAAAGGCGATGTCCAGCATCCAGTGCTGACGGTGGTGAGGTGCGGGAATGATGTTGGCCGAGTTCGGGAATGTTGACAGCGGCGGCCGGAACAACGGATTTGATTTATTGCAAACCATTAAAAGCCCGCATGATGCGGGCTTTGGAATAACAATGAGCAGACCTTATTTGGCGATGCGCTTGTACTTGATACGGT
Organism: Zobellella sp. An-6; assembly: GCF_052487945.1. Taxonomy (NCBI): domain Bacteria; kingdom Pseudomonadati; phylum Pseudomonadota; class Gammaproteobacteria; order Aeromonadales; family Aeromonadaceae; genus Zobellella; species Zobellella sp. An-6. The sequence goes on from NZ_CP199259.1 coordinate 1,080,934, forward strand.
GGGGCTGGATGGCCTCGGCGCCGTAGGTTTTCTTCTTCCACTCTTCGTATTCGGTGAAGTTGCCTTCGAAGAACTCCACCTTGCCCTCGTCCTTGTAGTCCAGGATATGGGTGGCGATACGGTCGAGGAACCAGCGGTCGTGGGAGATGACCATGGCGCAGCCGGGGAATTCCAGCAGGGCGTTTTCCAGGGCGCGCAGGGTTTCCACGTCCAGGTCGTTGGTCGGTTCGTCCAGCAGCAGCACGTTGCCGCCGGTCTGCAGCAGCTTGGCCATGTGCAGGCGGCCGCGTTCACCGCCGGACAGCTCGCCCACCCGCTTCTGCTGGTCGGTGCCCTTGAAGTTGAACCGGCCCAGGTAGGCGCGGCTGGGGATCTCCAGGTTGCCGATGCGCATCATGTCCAGGCCGCCGGACACTTCTTCCCACACCGTCTTCTTGTCGTCCATGGCGTCGCGGAACTGCTCCACCGAGGCCAGCTGCACGGTGTCGCCCAGGGTGATGCTGCCGGCGTCCGGCTGCTCGGCGCCGGTGAGCATGCGGAACAGGGTGGATTTACCGGCGCCGTTGGGGCCGATGATGCCGACGATGGCGCCCTTGGGAATGCTGAACGACAGGTCGTCGATCAGCACCCGGTCACCGTAGGACTTGGTCAGGTGCTCGACTTCCACCACCTTGTCCCCCAGGCGCGGGCCGGGCGGGATGAACAGCTCGTTGGTTTCGTTGCGCTTCTGGTAGTCCTGGTTCTGCAGCTCTTCAAAGCGGGCCATACGCGCCTTGGACTTGGCCTGGCGGCCCTTGGGATTCTGGCGCACCCATTCCAGTTCCTTCTGGATGGACTTCTGGCGCGCGGCTTCGGAGGACTGCTCCTGGGCCAGGCGCTGATCTTTCTGCTCCAGCCAGGAGGAGTAGTTGCCTTCCCAGGGAATTCCTTCGCCCCGGTCCAGCTCCAGGATCCAGCCGGCCACGTTGTCGAGGAAGTAACGGTCGTGGGTAATGGCCACCACAGTGCCTTCGTAGTCGTGCAGGAAGCGCTCCAGCCAGGCCACGGACTCGGCGTCCAGGTGGTTGGTGGGTTCGTCCAGCAGCAGCATGTCGGGTTTTTCCAGCAGCAGCTTGCACATCGCCACCCGGCGGCGTTCACCCCCGGACAGCTTGCCTATCTGAGCGTCCCAGGGCGGCAGGCGCAGGGCGTCGGCGGCCCGCTCCAGCTGGTTGTCCAGGTTGTGGCCGTCGTGGGCCTGGATGATGGCTTCCAGCTCGCCCTGGCGCTTGGCCAGCTTGTCGAAGTCGGCGTCCGGATCCGCGTAGGCGGCGTAGACCTGATCCAGCTCCTTGAGGGCGCCGGCCACCTCGGCCACGCCTTCTTCCACTTCCTGGCGCACCGTGTATTCCGGGTTGAGTTTGGGCTCCTGGGGCAGGTAGCCGATCTTGATGCCGGGCTGGGGGCGGGCCTCGCCCTCGATTTCGGTGTCGATGCCGGCCATGATGCGCAGCAGGGTGGACTTACCGGCACCGTTCAGGCCCAGTACGCCGATTTTGGCGCCGGGGAAAAACGACAGGGAGATATTCTTCAGAATATGACGCTTGGGCGGAACCACCTTGCCCACGCGGTGCATGGTGTAAACAAATTGAGCCATTGTTACTTGTCCTGATAAATCAGTAAGTTAATAGGTTTTCTTGGCGGGCCTGGCGGTCGCCTGGGGCCAACCGGACAGCCATGGCGGTATATGGTACTTGGCTGGGCGGGGAATGCCAGTGGTGAGCGTAAAATCCCGGATACCGGGGAGGGGAAGGGGCGCGTCCCTGCGGCCGGGTTATTCGTCTTCTCTGTTGCTGCTCCAGCGGGTGAGGCTGGCGGAGATGACGGTGTTGCCGAAAAAGGCCCAGTCCATCCAGACCGGCTTGTCGGCATGTTTGTCCACGGCGGCGGCGGTGGCAAGCAGCGGTGCCCAGAGGGCGACCATCAGCGAGCAGGCCAGCACACCTTTTCTGATTTTTATTGTTTTCATGGGCACTCCCGAGTGAGGGGAGCTCATTTATAGCACGGCCGGGGCGGGTCCAGAAGGCGAAATTTGGCGTTGGTCACACTTTGAGAACTTTTATTGGAATCAATATTTCAACATTTGGCGATGTGTGGAATATTCATTTCAATCGTGTGCCGGTGCGGCGCCTTGGCCGCCTGCCGCCCGCAGTAGCAATGATCATTAGGAGCCGGTTCCCGCCACCGGGATCCGCCGCTGTTTGGACTGCTGAGTCAAGGGAGTAGAGTTATGCGTTTGGTATATGACCCGTCGCACTATCGTGACAACACCGGCCTGAAGGAGACCATCGACACCGTGGCCCGGCTGGGATACGAATGGGTGGAGCTGTCTCCGCGCAAGGATTTCATCTGGTTCTACGAGTATCCCAAGGTCGACCGGCAGCTGATCAAGAGTCTGAAGAAGTATTGTGCCGACGCCGGCGTCAGGATCTCTTCGGTGCTGCCGGTGCAGCAGTGGTCCTCCCCGGTGGAGGAAGAGCGCCAGGCCGCCGTGCGCAACTGGAAGCGCTGCATCGAGATCACCGCCGAACTGGGGGTGGATCTGATGAACTCCGAGTTCAGCGGCAACAAGCGCAAGCCCCAGGCCAGCGAGGACGCCTTCGTCCGCTCGATGGAAGAGCTGATGCCGCTGTTCGAGCGCGAGAGCATCAAGCTCAACCTGCAGTCCCATCCCCACGACTTTATCGAGCGGAACATCGAAGCGGTGCGCATGATCCGCGCCCTGGACAAGGACTGGATCAAGCTGGTCTATTCGGTACCCCACGCCTTCTATTACGACGACGGCATCGGCGACGTGGTCAAACACATTGAGGAAGCCGGCGATCTGCTGGCCCATGTGCTGATCGCCGACACCTTCAACCACAAGGCCGGCTTCGGCCTGCGCTACATCATCAACCCGCCGGACGCGGACGTGACCATTCACCAGCATCTCAATCCGGGCGAGGGCGAGGTGGACTTCGACGCCCTGTACCGCAAGCTCAGGGAGATCAAGTTCGACGGCATCGTCACCAACGCGGTGTTCGCCTATCCCGATCGGCCCGAGTGGTCCAACGAGTTGACCCTGAAATCGATCCGCGAAGGCCTTCGGCTCTGAAGAAGGCCCGGACCGGAGGAAAGACAATAACAACAGTCACAACACCAACCAAAGACTATAGCCTTGCCCTTTACGCCGCCCCCTGATGGGGGCGCTTTTTTTTGGGGGGGGGGGGGGCGCCGCCGCTGGCCTCCCCTTAGCCGGGCGTTGACGAAAGCCCGGGGCCATGCTCAAATTTTGCCTTTATAAAGCAACAAATGTCGGGCACAGAGGAACCTATGGAAACCGATGACAGATACATAGTCCCCGGGCTGGTACGGGGGCTGGAGGCATTGCAGGCGTTCAGCGACCAAAAGCGGGATCTGAGCGTGTCCGAGCTGGCCGAGATTATCGGGGTCAACCGCTCCAGCGCCTTTCGTATCGCCTATACCCTGGAGCATTGCGGGTTTCTGCACAAGGAAGACAACTCCCGCCGTTACACCCTGAACTCCAAGGTGCTGGATCTGGGCTTCACCTACCTGTCGGGGCTGGATCTGCTGGAGCCGTCGCGCCCCATCATGCAGCGGCTGCGGGATGAAACCACCATCGCCTGCCACCTGGTGATCCGCCAGGGCACCGATATCGTGTTCGTGGATCGCTACCAGGCCACGGGCCCCTTCACCAGCACGGTGGGGGTCGGCACCCGCTGGCCGGCCCACGCCACCGTTACCGGCCAGTTGCTGCTTTCCGACCTGTCCGACGAGGCCATCACCGAACTGTACCGGGACTACCGGTGGGAAACCTTCACCGAGGGCACGCCCACCAGCCTGGAGGCGCTGCTGGCGCGCATCCGTGAGGTACGCGGGCAGCCGGCCCTGGTCAGTTGGGGCTACTTCAACCCGGCCATGGCCGCCTGCGCCGCGCCCATCTACCGGCAGAGCGACAGCAGCATGATCGCCTCGGTGTCGGTCAGCTGCCCGCTGGGCGGCATCGCCCGGGCAGAGTTCGAAGGCCGCATCCGGGATGCGGTCATCGCCGCCGCCCAGAGCCTGTCCCGCACCCTGAGCCTCAACAACGCCCATCCCTGAGCCCTCGAGGCGCGACAACGCCATGCCCAGCGCATGGCGTTTCTGCCTGATAGCAACGTCCGTCACCCGTTTCTTCGCCGGATATTTCCCCTTATCACCGCGGTGTAACCGTCGTCATCTCCGCGGAGGCGGAGATCCATGACCGCTTGTGCTGGACTCCCGCCTTCGCGGGAGTGACGGGACAGGGGCGGGAGTGACGGGACTGGCCACAGAGAAATCCAGCGGCTTGTCAGCCGCCAACGCCATGCGACCGCATGGCGTTTTTTTATGGCCGGCTCCCGTTGCTAATAACTTTTGGTCATAAAATCGCCGCCCAACCCCCTCAAAAAATTTAACAACAAAGAAACCTTGTATTGACAGGGGTCAATGAAAGGATCTAATCTTTGTTTTAAATACGAATTACTGTTTTGTATATAAAACAAAGGAGCGACCAAGCCATGAACTGGGTTTCCATTTGCAAGCTGGGCGACATCTCCGATGAGAGCCCGCTGGCCGTCAAGGTAGGCGACAAGGAGATAGGGGTGTTCAGGATCGAGGGGCGGCTGCACGCCATCGAGGACATCTGCCCCCACGCCTATGCCCTGCTCACCGAGGGGTTTATCGAAGGCCGTACCGTCGAGTGCCCGCTGCACGAGGCCATCTTCGATATCCCCACCGGCAAGCTGCAGAGCGGCCCCGGCTGTCGCGACCTGCACATCTATGAGGTACGGGTCGACGGCGACGACGTACTGCTGAACATGGCATGACAAGGAACAGCACCATGGACAACTTCAATCCCAAACTGGCCGCCTGGCTGAAGAACGAGCCCGCCACCGAGGCCGGCCTGAACAACATCCAGATCCCGGGCAAAACCCGCAACCTGGTGTGGCAGAACCGCTACCGCGAGCCCACCCGCTACGAGCAGGCGCTGGTCAGCCAGCTGGAAAGCGCCTTCGCCGAGGGCATCGCCGAGCTGGACGAGCTGGTGGCCGCCCTCAACCGGCGCGGGCTGCGCAACGAAGCCGGCGAGGCCTGGACCCTCGCCAATTTTCAGGACGAAATGGCCCGCCTCGGTTACTGAGCGGCGCACCACGGGGAATCTAGGAGAACACGATGAATCAACAGCTTGCAGTAGAACGCCATCTGGATTTGGGCCTCAAGGATCTGTGGTATCCGGTGGTGGCCAGCTGGGAAGTGGGCAACAGCCCGGTCGGCATTACCCGCCTGGGCGAAAACATCGTGCTGTGGCGCGACACCGAGGGCAAGGTCAGCGCCCTGGAAGATCGCTGCCCGCACCGGGGGGCGCGGCTGTCCCTGGGCTGGAACCTGGGCGACCGGGTGGCCTGCTGGTACCACGGGGTGGAAGTGAAGGGTGATGGCGTGGTCGCCGAGGTGCCGGCGGTGAGCGCCTGCCCCATGACCGGCAGCAAGTGCCTGCGCTCCTACCCGGTGATCGAAAAGCACGGCGCCATCTTCCTCTGGTTCGGCCTGGATCCGGACGCCGAGCCCGCCGATCTGGTGCTGCCCGAGCAGCTCGAAAGCGAGGAGTGGAGCAGCTTCCTGTGCCAGGCGGACTGGGCGGTGAACTACCGCTACGCCATCGACAACGTCATGGATCCCATGCACGGCAGCTACCTGCACTGCACCTCCCACTCCATGGCGGAAGGGGACAAGAGCGCCGACATGCGCGCCCGCAACACCGAGCACGGCTTCATCTTCGAAAAGGTCGGCCAGACCGGGGTCAACTTCGACTGGGTCGAGTTCGGCAGCAGCGGCGCCTTCTGGCTGCGCCTGTCCATTCCCTACCGCCGGCAGTTCGGCCCGGGCGGCGAATTCTGGATCGTCGGCCTGGCCACCCCGGTGGACGAGCACCACACCCGGGTGTTCTTCTGGCGGGCGCGCAAGGTCAGCGGCTGGCAGCGCGACGTGTGGCGTTTCCTCTACCGCAACCACCTGGAGCAGCTGCACTGGGACGTGCTGGAGCAGGACCGCGTCATCCTCGAGCAGATGGCGCCCGACGCCCGCGACCACGAGTTCCTCTACCAGCACGATGTGGGCCTGTCGCGCCTGCGCCGGCTGATGAAGAAAACCGCCGAACAGCAGCTGGCGCGGCTGGCGGCCAGGCAAGAGGCCGAGAGTCATGCATAAGTTGCTGCAGGGCAAGAAGCTGCTGATCACCGGAGCCGCCCGGGGCCTGGGGCTGGACTTCGCCCGCGCCGCCACCGCCGCCGGCGCCGAGGTGGCCATGGCCGACATCCTCGCCGGGCAGGTGATGGCGGAGGCCAGGGCCCTGGCCGCCGAGGGGCACATCGTCCACGGCCTGGCGCTGGATCTGGCTGATCCGGCTTCCATCGAGGCCTGCGCCCGGGACGCCGCCGGCCTGCTCGGCGGCCTGGACGGCCTGGTCAACTGCGGCGCCATCGCCACCGGCATCGGCGGCGTCGACATGACCGAGCTGGATATCGAGGTGTGGGATCGGGTGATGACCGTCAATGTGCGCGGCAGCTGGCTGATGACCCGGGCGGCGGTGCCCTACCTCAAGGCGGCGGGCGCGGGCAAGGTGGTCAACATCGCCTCCGACACCGCGCTGTGGGGCGCGCCCAGGCTGCTGGCCTACGTGGCCAGCAAGGGCGCCCTGCTGGCGATGACCCGCTCCATGGCCCGGGAACTCGGCGAACACGGCATCTGCGTCAACGCCGTCAGCCCGGGGCTGACCCTGGTGGAAGCCACCGAATACGTGCCCCGGGCCCGCCACGACCAGTACGTGGACGGCCGCGCCATCCACCGGCCCCAGTTGCCGGAGGACGTCAACGGCGCCGTGCTCTACCTGCTGTCGGATCTGTCGTCCTTCGTCACCGGCCAGAACCTGCCGGTCAACGGCGGCTTCGTCTTCAACTGACCCGGGTGCCCAACAAGAGAGACTGTGACCATGAAAATTACCGGAATTGAAGCCCTGAAATTCGGGGTGGACGACAGACAGAAAGCCGCCAGCTTCCTCGCCGACTTCGGCCTGAGCCGTGGCGAGAGCGATATCCCGGGGGCGGATTTGTTCCTCACCCTGAACCAGAGCCGGCTCTACCTGTTCGACATCGACGACGCCCGGCTGCCGGCCGCCTTCGAGCCCGGCTCCACCCTGCGTGAAGTGGTCTGGGGTGTCGAAAGCGCCGCCTGCCTGGAGCAGCTGGCCCAGCGCCTGGCCGGGGTCGAGGGCCTGGCCCGCGATGCCGGGGGCCTGAGCTGCCGGGATCCCAACGGCATGACCCTGCGTTTCCGGCCGAGCGCCGTGCAACCGGTCGTGCTGCGGGTGGCCGCCATCAACCAGCACGGCGACATCCGCCGGGTGGACGAGGCCAGCCCGGTGTACGAGCGGGGCGAGCCCATCGGCGTGGGCCACGTGGTGTTCTTCACCCCCGACCTGGCCAGGACCGAGGCCTTCTACCGGGACCGGCTCGGCTTCCACCTGTCCGACTGCTATGAGGGCAAGGGCGCCTTCATGCGCTGTGCCGCCGAAGGCCACCACCACGACCTCTTCCTGCTGCACGTGCCGGGCAAGCCCGCCGGGCTCAACCACGTGGCCTTTACCGTGCGCGATATCCACGAGGTGATCGGCGCCGGCATGGCGATGAACCGCAAGGGCTGGTCCACCTTTATCGGCCCGGGCCGTCACCCCATTTCTTCCGCCTATTTCTGGTACGTGAACAGCCCCCTGGGTGGTGCCTTCGAGTACTACACCAACGACGACTACCTCACTCCCGCCTGGCAGCCCCGCACCATGGAGCACCGGCTGGAACTCTTTACCGAGTGGGCGATCGAGGGCGGCCTGGACGGCCACACCCGGCGCCAGGTCAAACAGGGGGGCTGAACCATGAACCAAGCGATTTCCCGCATCGTCATTATCGGCGCAGGCCAGGCCGGAGCCTGGGCCGCCCATACCTTAAGGCAACAGGGTTATGGGGGCATGTTGTCAGTGGTGTCCGACGAAGAGCGGGTTTTTTATGAGCGGCCACCCCTGTCCAAGCAGGTGCTGGCCGGCGACATGGCCCCGGCGGCGTTGCAGCTGTTCCCGGACGAGGCCATCGACGCCATGAACATCGACTGGCACAAGCCGGCCCGGGCCACCGCCATCGACCCCCGGGGCCATGTGGTGACCCTCGACAACGGCACCGAGCTGGCCTACGACAAGCTGCTGCTGGCCACCGGCAGCCGCGCCCGGGTGCCGGTGCGGGAATGGCTGAGCCTGCCCCATGTGTTCACCCTGCGCACCCCCGAGGATGCGGCCCGCCTGGGCGAGCGGCTGGCGCCGGGCAAGCGCCTGGCCATTCTCGGCGGCGGCTGGATCGGCCTGGAAGTGGCCGCCACCGCCCGGACCAAAGGGGTGGCGGTGAGCCTGTTCGAACTGGGCGAGCGGCTCTGTGCCCGCAGCGTGCGGCCCGAGGTGTCCGACTTCCTGCGGGAGCTGCATCGGGAGCAGGGTGTCGAGGTGGAGCTGGACTGCGGCCTCCTCGAGCTGGTGACCACCGACCAGGGTACCCTGCGCCTGCTCCGGGACGGACAGCAACTGCTGGAGGCCGATGCGGTAGTGGTGGGGGCGGGCGCCGAGATCGCCACCGAACTGGGCCGCGACGCCGGCCTGGCAGTGGCCCAGGGGCTGGTGGTCGACGAGCAGGGGCGGACCTCGGATCCGGACATCTACGCCGCCGGCGACGTGGCCATCCATCCCGGGCTGGGCTTTTGCATCCAGTCCTGGGCCAATGCCCAGAACCAGGCCATCTCGGCGGCGAAAGCCATGCTCGGCGAGGACAGCCCCTACCGGGACGAGCCCTGGATCTGGTCGGATCAATACGACTGCAACATCCAGATCCTGGGCATTCCCGCCAACGGCGACAGTCGCCTGGTGCGGCGGCAGGTCGGCGACCGGCAGCAGGCCTTCATCTACCTGGATCAGGACGATCGGCTGCAGTCGATGATTGCGGTCAACGACGCCAGGCTGGTCAAGCTCGGCAAGCGCTGGCTCCGGGCCGGCACCGTGCTGCCCGCCGAGCAGCTGGCCGATCCCGCCGTCAACCTGATGGCGCTGAAACCGTAAAACCGAATAAAGGGTTATAAGTATGGAAACGCTGAAAGAAACCATCGGGACTGCCAAGATGCCGGTGCCGTCGAGCCTGATCAAGCAATGGTCCATCTCCCTCGTGCTGATGGTGTGCGTGGTGCTGGCCTTTTTCGACAAGATCAGCATCGCCGTGCTGTTCTCGGACCCGGTCTTCCAGGACGCCATGGGCATCGGCACCGACAAGACCCGGCTCGGCTGGCTGATGACCAGCTTCCTGCTGGCCTACGGCTTTTCCTCCATCTTTCTGAGCGTTGTCGGCGATCTCATCAATCCGCGTACCTGCCTGCTGGTGAGCGTGGCTTCCTGGGGCGTGCTGATGGCGCTGATGGGCCTGGCCACCAGCTACGAACAGCTGCTGGCGTTGCGGGTGCTGCTCGGCATCGCCGAAGGCCCGCTGTTCGCCCTGGCCTACAGCATCGTCAAGCAGTGCTACAGCGCCGGCCAGCAGGCCCGGGCCAGCACCATGTTCCTGCTCGGCACCCCCATCGGCGCCGCGCTCGGTTTCCCCATCACCGCCTTTATCCTCAACCTGTACGGCTGGCAGATGACCTTCTTCGTGATGGCGGCGCTGACCCTGGTGACCCTGGCGGTGGTGTATTTCGGGCTCAAGGGGGTGCAGCTTCGCGCCGAGGCGCAGCTGTCCGGCCCCCGTAAGCGGGTGAGCTGGCGGCAGCACATGCGCAACAGCCGGCTGCTGTTCACCACCCCGGCATTCTGGGCCCTGTGCCTGTTCAATGTCGCCCTGCTCACCTACCTCTGGGGCCTGAACGGCTGGCTGCCGAGTTACCTGATCGAGGAAAAGGGAGTGGATCTCGAGTCCTTCGGCGCCCTGTCGTCGCTGCCCTTCATCGCCATGCTGGCGGGGGAGATCGCCGGCGCCTTCCTGTCGGACAAGACCGGCAAGCGCGCGGCCCAGGTGTTCGGCGGCCTGCTGATCGCCGGCCTGTCCCTCTACCTGGTGCTGCAGCTGGAGGCGGCGGTGCCGGCCATCCTCGCCATGTCGGTCAGCGCCATGAGCTGGGGCTTCGGGGTGTCGTCGGTATTCGCTCTGCTGGCGCGCATCACCCCGGCCGAGGTGAGCGCCACCGCCGGCGGCATCTTCAACGGCTTCGGCAACTTCGCCGGCGCCGCCGCCCCGGTATTGATGGGCTACATCGTGACCCGCACCGGCGACTTCAACCTGGGGCTGCTGTTCCTGGTCTGGGTGGCGGTGATCGGCTCCCTGGTGCTGGTGCCCCTGGTCAAAAAATACTGATTCAACCCACTGTCTGCTTGATTCCGCCGGCGCGGAAGGGGCTCCCCTTGCCCGCGGACGGCGTAACACCACCGAGAGAGGAAATGAGATGAACGCGAAATTCGATACCTGGAACAAGCCCGTCGACAAGAGCCTGGGAGAATGGCTGGACAGCCGCATCGCCCGCTTCAGCACCCGTCGTTACGATTTCGACGCCCTGAAGTTCCAGGCCGATTACGATCCCAAGTACCGCCGCGCCCAGATGCGCTACATGGGCACCGGCGCCACCGGGGTGCAGAACGACGGCAATACCGTGCCCTCCGAGCACTTCACCTTCTCCACCATGGTGTTGCCGGCCCAGTGCGAAGGCCCGCTGCACGTGCACCACGACGTGGAGGAAGTGTTCTTCATGCTGCGCGGCGCCATCACCCTGTTCGTGGAGCATGAAGGGGAGAAGTTCGAAACCCGGCTGAGCGAGCGGGATCTGATCTCCATCCCGCCCGGCATCTACCGCGGCCTGTTCAACCACGGCGAGGAAGACGCCCTGATGTGCGTGATGCTGGGGGCCAACAAGCCGACCATTCCGACCTATCCGGAAGATCATCCCCTGTCCAAGATCAAGCGGGCCTGACCATGAGCGCCCTGGTCAACAGCCTGTCCCGCTTTCCGCTGCGCTACCTCGACCTCGGCGGCCGCCGGCAGGCCTACCGCAGCGCCGGCCGGGGCCCGGCCCTGGTGCTGCTGCACGGCATCAGCTCGGGCTCCGGCTCCTGGGTCTGCCAGCTGGAACCACTGGCCCGGGAGTTCACCCTGGTCGCCTGGGACGCCCCGGGCTATGGCCAGAGCGCGCCCCTGGCGACCGCCACCCCGTCGGCCCTGGACTACGCCGCCGCGCTGCACGAACTGGTGGTGGCGCTGGAGCTGGAGCGGCCGCTGCTGCTGGGCCACTCCCTGGGGGCGATGATCGGCGCCGCCTACGCCAGCCGCCATCCGGACGGGGTGCGCGGCCTGGTGCTGGCCAACCCGGCCCAGGGCTACGGCCGGGCCGATGCCGACACCCGCGAGCAGGTGTACCGCAAGCGCCCGGACATGCTGCGCAAACTGGGCCACCAGGGGCTGGCGGCGGCGCGCGGGCCGGTGCTCTTGTCCCAGCATGCCGGCCAGGACCAGCTGGATCTGGTGGCCCACGGCATGATGGGGCTGACCCTGGACGGCTTCGAAGCCGCTTCCTACCTGCTGGCCCATGACGATATCCGCGATTACCTGGCGGACTATCCCGCGCCCATCGGCGTTATCTACGGCGAGGAAGACGTGATCACCCCGCCCGCCGGAGTCCTGGCGCTGGCCGCCGGGCACCCCGGGACCGGCATCGAACCCCTGGCCGGGGCGGGCCACGCCAGTTATATCGACCAGCCCGACGCCTTCGGGCGGGCATTGCGCCGCCTGGCCGGGGCCTTACCGAATCGAGGAGTACAAGCATGAGTTTCAAGCTGCAAGGCAAGGTGGCGGTGGTCACCGGCGGTTCGTCCGGCATCGGGCTGGAGACGGTCCGGCTGCTGCTGGCGGAAGGCGCCCGGGTGGCCTGGTGCGGCCGCAACCCCGAGCGGCTGGCCGCCTCCCTGGAAGAGATGCGCGCCGCCTTTCCCGGGGCCGAGTGCCTGACCCGGCCCTGCAACGTGCTGGACAAGGCCGAGGTGGCCGCCTTCGCCGCCGCGGTGGAGGCCCGCTTCGGCGGAGCCGACCTGCTGATCAACAACGCCGGCCAGGGCCGGGTGTCGAACTTCGAGCAGACCGAGGATGAAGACTGGATCGCCGAGACCCGGCTCAAGACCTTCAGCGTGCTCCACCCGATCCGCGCCTTCCTGCCCCAGCTGGAGCGCTCGGACTGCCCGTCCATCACCAACGTCAACTCGCTGCTGGCGCTGCAGCCGGAGCCGCACATGATCGCCACCTCGGCGGCGCGGGCGGCGCTGCTCAACTTGACCCACTCCCTGGCCCACGAGTTTTCCGCCCGGGGCATCCGGGTCAACTCCATCCTGCTCGGCATGGTGGAGTCGGATCAGTGGCGCCGCCGTTTCGCCGAGCGCGGCGACCGGGACCAGGACTGGGACGGCTGGACCGGGGCCATCGCCGAGCGCCGGGGCATCCCCATGGGCCGGCTGGGCAAGCCGGAAGAGCCGGCCCGGGCCCTGGTGTTCCTGGCCTCGCCGCTGGCGTCCTATACCACCGGCGCCGCCCTGGACGTGTCCGGCGGCTTCAACAAGCACCTGTAGGAGGGGCGATGAAACAGCTGATGATGATCGGGTTCGGCGCCATGGCGCGGGAAGTGCTGGCGCTGCTGCCGGCGGAGCTGAGCCTGAAATGGCTGCTGGTGCCGGCGGCCCGGGTGGCCGAGGCGCAGGCCGAACTGGGCCCGGCGGTGACCGTGCTGAGCCGGGTAGAGGACTGTGCCGCCACCCCGGATCTGGTGGTGGAGTGCGCCGGCCAGGCGGCGGTGCGCGAGCACGGCAGCGCCGTGCTGGCCCGGGGCTGGACCCTGGGGCTGATCTCGGTCGGCGCCCTGGCCGACGAGGCCCTGGCGCGGGATCTGCGCCTGGCCGCCGGCCAGGGCGGGGGCCGCATCCTGGCCCTGGCCGGGGCCATCGCCGGCATCGATGGCCTGGCCGCCGCCCGGGAAGGGGGGCTGGAGTCGGTCACCTACCAGGGCCGCAAGAGCCCCCAGAGCTGGCGCGGCAGCCCGGCGGAAACCCTGGTGGATCTGGACGGCGTCACCGAGCCGACGGTGTTCTTCAGCGGCACGGCGCGGGAGGCGGCGCGGCTGTTCCCGGCCAATGCCAACGTGGCGGCCACCATCGCCCTGGCCGGGCTCGGCATGGACCACACCCGGGTCGAACTGGTGGTGGATCCGGACAGCCGGCGCAACCAGCACCGGATCCGGGCCAGCGGTCGCTTCGGCGAGCTGGACATCGCCCTGAGCGGCCTGCCGCTGGCCGCCAATCCCAAAACCTCCACCCTGGCGGCGCTGAGCGTGGTGCGCGCCTGCCGTCAGTGCACGGATCCCCTGGTTATTTAAGGAGTCATGTCATGGTTAGACCCATTTTTATCGGCGGCGAATGGCGCCAGGGCCGGGGCCCGGTGAGCATCAGCCATTTCCCGGCGGACGGCAGCGTCAACGCCGAGATAAGCACCGCCAGCGTCGAGGACGTGGAAGAGGCGGTGCAGGCTGCCGAGCGCGCCTGGCGCCATCCGTCCTGGCGGCAGGCCCTGCCGCACCAGCGCGCCGCCGTGCTGTACCGGGTGGCGGATCTGATCGAACAGCGCAGCGAACAGCTGGCCGCCCTGCAGACCCGGGACAACGGCAAGCCGCTGGCGGAAACCCGGGCCCTGGTGGCCAGCGCCGCCGGCACCGCCCGCTACTTCGCCGCCGCCTGCGAGACCCTGGACGAACAGCTCAATACCCCGCGAGCCCCGGATTTCATGACCCTGAGCGTGCATGAACCGATCGGTGTGGTGGCCGCCATCACCCCCTGGAACTCGCCCATCGCCAGCGAGATGCAGAAGATCGCCCCGGCCCTGGCCGGCGGCAACGCCGTGCTGCTCAAGCCCGCCGATGCGACCCCGCTGGCGGCGCTGGAGCTGGCCAAGCTGTTCGAGGAGGCCGGCCTGCCCAAGGGGCTGCTGAGCATACTGCCCGGCCGCGGCTCGGTGGTGGGCGAGGCCCTGGCCCGCCACCCCCTGGTGCGCAAGATCTCCTTCACCGGCGGCACCAACACCGGCCGCCGCCTGGCCCACGTGGCGGCGGACAAGCTGATCCCCACCTCGCTGGAGCTGGGCGGCAAGTCGCCCACCATAGTGCTGGAGGACGCGGATCTCGAGCTGGCCGCCAAGGGCGTGGTCTACGGCATCTTCAGCTCCGCCGGCCAGGCCTGCATCGCCGGCTCCCGGCTGTTCGTGCACAGCAGCCTCTACGAGCGCTTCCTCACCCGGCTGCTGGGCCTGACCCGGGAGCTGCGGGTCGGCCATCCGGAGCGACCCGGCATCCACATGGGGCCGCTCATCAACGAGGCCCACCTCCGGTCGGTGGCCGACTACGTGGCCCTGGCCAGGGCCGAGGGCGGCCGGGTGCTGTGCGGCGGCGAACGGCTGACCGAGGGCGAGCTGGCCGGAGGCTGCTTCTATCCGCCCACCATCATCGCCGGCCTGACCAACAGCACCCGGGTGTGCCAGGAGGAAATCTTCGGCCCGGTGCTGGTGGTGATGAGCTTCGACGACGAAGACCAGCTGGTGGCCGAGGCCAACGACAGCGTGTTCGGCCTGGCCGCCGGCATCTGGAGCGAGGACTTCCGCCGGGCCTGGCGCCTGGCACGCCGGCTCGAGACCGGCACCGTCTGGATCAATACCTACAAGAAATTTTCGGTTTCCGCCCCCTTCGGCGGTTTCAAGGAAAGCGGCCTCGGCCGGGAAAAAGGCCGCCAGGGCGTGCTCGCCTACATGCAGCAGAAGAGCATCTACGTGGGCCTGAGTGACCAACCCAACCCCTGGTGCTGCTAAGCCCGGGCTAACGACTGAACAGAACAAGGACAGCATCATGAGCAACAGAGTCAATGTGGGCGAAGCCATCGCCCGGGTACTGGAAGCCCACGGCGTGAACAGCGTCTACGGGGTCATCTCCATCCACAACCTGCCCATCGCCGACGCCATCGGCCGGCGCGAGCGGATCCGTTTCGTGGCCGCCCGGGGCGAAGCCGGCGCCGTGACCATGGCCGACGCCCACGGCCGCTTCTCCGGCCTGGGCGTGGCCATCACCAGCACCGGCGCCGGCGCCGGCAACGCGGTGGGCGCCCTGCTGGAGGCGCTGAATGCCGCCAGCCCGCTGATCCACCTCACCGGCCAGGTGGAGCGGGAATACCTGGACCGGGACGCCAGCTTCATCCACGAAACCCGGGATCAGTTGACCTTCCTCAAGGCCAGCAGCAAGGCGGCCTTCCGCATCACCAGCCCGGAGCAGGCGGTGGGCGTGCTGCGCGAGGCGATCCGCGTGGCCACCACCGTGCCCATGGGGCCGGTGAGCGTGGAGCTGCCCATCGACGTGCAGGCGGCGGAGATCGGCCTGCCCGCCGAGCTGGGTCCGGTGCGCCCCCTGGCCGTGCCGGCGCCGGCACAGCCGGAGCTGGCCGCCCTGGCGGCGGCGCTGCAGGCGGCCAAGCGCCCGCTGCTGTGGGTGGGCGGCGGTGCCCTGCACTGCAGCGAGGAAGTGGCGGCGCTGGCGGATCTGGGGGTGGCGGTGATCTCCTCCACCCACGGCCGCGGCATCCTGCCCGATGCCCACCCGCGCAGCCTGGGCGCCTTCCACAACTCGGCGGCGGTCGAGGCGCTGATGGCCGAGTGCGACCTGGCGCTGGTGGTGGGCTCGCGCCTGCGCAGCAACGAGACCCGTACCTATTCCCTGGCCCTGCCGCGCCCCCTGTACCAGGTGGACGCCAACCCGGCGGCGGCCCAGCGCAACTACCCGGTGGACCATTTCGTGTGCGGCGACGCCAAGACGGTGCTGGCCGCCCTGGTGGCGGCGCTGCAGGGGCAGGCCAAGGCCAACCCCGAGTTCGACCGGGCCGTCACCGAGGCGAAAACGGCGGCGGTGGCGGCGCTCACCGAGCAGCTCGGTCCCTATGCCACCCTCTGCGGCCAGCTGCGGGCGGCGCTGCCCGCTGACGGCATCCTGGTGCGCGACATCACCATGTCCGGCAGCACCTGGGGCAGCCGGCTGTTCCCCATCCAGGCGCCCAACACCAATATCCACTCCCTGGCCGGCGCCATCGGCATGGGCCTGGCCATGGCCATCGGCGCCGCCGTGGCCAACCCTGAGCGCAAGGTGGTGGGCCTGGTGGGCGACGGCGGCCTGATGCTGGGGGTGGGCGAGCTGGCGACCATGGTGCAGGAGCAGACCAACCTGGTGCTGCTGGTGATGAACGACGGCGGCTACGGGGTGATGCGAGGCATCCAGAACCAGTACTTCGGCGGCCGCCAGTACTTCAACCAGCTGCACACTCCCGACTTCCAGGCCCTGGGCGAGGCCGTGGGCCTGGCCAGCTGGAAGGCGGCCAGCCTGGCCGAGTTCGAGCAGGCCATCGGCGAGGCCATGGCGGTGCAGGGCCCGGCCCTGGTGGAAGTGGAGATGAATGGCATAGGCCCGCTCAACTTTGCCGGCCCGCCCCAGAAGAAGCTGTACTGAGCGGGAGCAGGGGGCGACCGGGGAGGAAACGGAGCCGGGGAAGCATTGCGTCGGCTCCAGTCTGTGGAAAGCGTCTCTGGAAGCTGAGCACGATCTTTGCGGGTGTTGGCTGTTACCACCCGGCGAAGAGGCAACAGGGCCACCTCCACCGACACGCTGCAAGTACATCCATGTAGGCTCGCACATGCCGTCCATGGCATGTGACGGTCGGTGGAGGTAATCCCCGTTGCCCCTTCCAAGCATTGACGTCGTCTGAAGGTAACGCCATCGGACGACACTGCCGCCTCTTCACCGGAGCGTAACGGCCAGGCTTTGCAACCTTCATAAACAGGTGCCAGGGCACGCTGCGGCCCCGTCGTGCCCGCCGCTCTGGCGTTGCCGGCCGGCTTGCTTTTTACCGCTTTAGCAGCGGCTGCCGGCCTCTGCCGACAGGGCGGGGACCCGACCGAATAAGTGTTAAAAAATTGTTTCAGTTTTGGTTTGACAGGGGGAAACAAAGCGTTTTAGAGTTCGCCTTGTCATATAAGAAACGTTGTTTTGTATGTAAAACATTATACCGGGCACAGCTGCCGCCCGGTGTCCTCGGATTCAACGGCACTCTTCGAGTGCCAAGGAGAGCAAAATGGAATTGACTCGCAGACGCTTTATCGGCGCAGCCATGGCCGCCGCCGCCCTGCTGGCCGGGGGAGTGCAGGCCGACGGTTATCCCAGCAAGCCGGTGTCCATCGTGGTGTCCTACCCGCCCGGCGGCGACGTGGACGCCATCGCCCGGCTGTTCGCCGACAAGCTCACCAGCCGCCTGGGGCAGCCGGTGATCGTGGAGAACCGCCCCGGGGCGGCGGGCACCATCGGCAACAGCTATGTCAGCCGGGCCAAGGCCGACGGCCACACCCTGCTGTTCACCCCCAACACCTTCACCACGGCCCCCCTGGTGATGGCCCTGCCCAAGGAGTCCCGCTACGACGTGCTCAACGGCTTCGAGCCGGTGATCCTGGCCAGCAAGCAGTCGGTGCTGCTGGTGGCCAACCCCAAGTCCGGCATCACCAGCGTGGCGGACCTGGTCGGCCAGGCCCGCGAGGGCAAGCGGCTCAACTACGCCAGCCCCGGTGCCGGCTCGCCCATGCATATCGCCGCCGAGTGGCTCAACAACGCCGCCGACATCAAGGTGCTGCACATCCCCTACCGGGGCATCGGTCCCATCATCCCGGATCTGCTCGCCGGCCATGTGGACCTGGGTTACGTGGTCTACGGCCCCGTGGCCCAACTGATCGAGTCGGGCCAGCTGGTGCCGGTGGCGGTGACCGATCCGGAGCGCTCGCCGGTGCTGCCGGAGCTGGCCACCGTGGCCGAACAGGGCTACGACCAGGTGCGGCTCGGTGCCTGGCACGGGTTGATGGCGCCGAAGGGCACCGATGACGAAGTGGTGCGGCTGCTCAACAAGCACCTGAACGAGATCCTGCAGCTGCCCGAGGTGGTCGAGCAGCTGGCGAGTTTCGGTGCCGTGCCGGTGGGCGGCGAGCCACAAGCCCTGGGGGCCATCAACGCGGATGACCATGCCCGGCTGTCGGCCCTGATCGAACGACTCGACATCAGGGGCAGCTGAGCCCGGCGGGCGGGGGCGGGGCCCCGCCGTCGGCGAGAGAGGAGTTCCCTGGCGGGGATAAATCCCGCCAGGGGATGGCGAAACAAGGAGGAGGGTTTTGCCATGTTGAAGCGAGACATCAAAGGCATCATCGGAGGGGCCGGCCTTGCCGTAGCCGGTCTCTTCGCCGCCTGGTACGGCCAGGCAAACTATGAGTTCGGCGGCGTTCACAACATGGGGCCCGGCTTCCTGCCGGTGCTCCTGGGGGCGGTGCTGGCGTTGCTGGGCATGCTTATCGCCATACCGGCCTGGTTCCGCGCCGGTGCGCCGATAAGCACCGAATGGGGCAGCGCCTTTTTCGTCATCCTCAGCATAGCGGTGTTCGGTGGTCTGCTGGCCCTGGGCGGCCTGGTGGTGGCCACCCTGGTCGCGGTGCTGCTGGCCCTGGTGCCCGACCGCAAGCTGGGTTGGGGTGCCAAGTGCAAGGTGGCAGTGGGGATAGCGCTGATTGCCTATTCGATTTTCTCCCTGGGATTGGGCATGGCGATCAAGACCTGGCCCTGGAGCGGCTGAGGCCCGCGAGCTTACCGTCGTGGTCGGTACCTGCCTGGGCAGGTGCGCCGGCCGGTTCGAAACCTGAGGATAAATCGGAACAGACAATGGGTATTTTTGACGGACTATGGCTGGGGCTGCAGGCCGCTATCCAGCCGACCATGCTGCTGTATTGCTTCATCGGCGTGTTTCTGGGCACCCTGGTCGGGGTCTTGCCCGGGGTGGGCGCCATGGCGGCCATCTCGCTGCTGCTGCCCATCACCTACTACATTCCTTCCACCGCCGCCATCGCCATGCTGGCCGGGGTGTTTTACGGCTCTCAGTACGGTGGCTCCATCGCCTCCATACTGCTTAACCTGCCGGGCACCCCCTCGTCGGCGGTGACCAGCCTGGACGGTTACCCCCTGGCGAAGCAGGGCAAGGCGGGGGTGGCGCTCTTCACCGCCATGACCGGCTCCTTCGTGGGCTCCATGCTCGGCCTGCTGTTGCTGATCGGCTTCGGCTCCGCCCTGTCCCGGGCCGGGCTGGCCTTCGGCCCGGCGGAGTATTTTGCCCTGATGCTGCTGGGACTGATCGCCGCCTCGGCGGTGGGCTCCGGCTCGCCGGCCAAGAGCCTGGCCATGGTGGTGCTGGGGCTGCTGCTGGGCTGCGTGGGCACCGACGTGAACACCGGCCTGACCCGCTTCACCTTCGGGGTGGCCGAACTGATGGACGGCATCAACCTGGTGGCCCTGGCCATGGGGCTGTTCGGCATCTCCGAGGTGATCTCCAGCATCAGGGCGGGGGGCGCCGGCAGCGTCAACGCCCGCTTCAGCCTGCGCTCCATGCTGCCCGGCCGGGACGAGGTCCGGCGCTCGGTGTGCCCCATGCTGCGCGGCACCGCCATCGGCAGCTTCTTCGGCGCCATGCCGGGTACGGGAGCCGCCATCGCCTCCTTTATTGCCTACGCGGTGGAGAAGAAGGTGTCCCGGGATCCGGGCCGTTTCGGCCAGGGCGCGCTGGAAGGCGTGGCCGGGCCCGAGGCGGCCAACAACGCCGGCGCCATGACCGCCTTTATTCCCACCCTGACCCTGGGCATTCCCGGCGACGTGGTGATGGCGCTGATGCTGGGCGCCATGATGATCCATGGCATCCAGCCGGGACCGCTGATGGTGTCGGAAAACCCGGCCATGTTCTGGGGGCTGATCGTCAGCTTCGGCATCGGCAACCTGATGCTGCTGGTATTGAACCTGCCGCTGATCGGCATCTGGGTGTCGCTGGTCAGGATCCCCTTCAGCATGCTCTATCCGGCGATACTGGTGTTCATCTGCCTCGGGGTCTACAGCGTCAACAACAATGTGTTCGACATCTACGTGGTGGCCCTGGTGGGGGCGGTCGGCTACCTGCTGGCCAAGCTGGGCTTCAACCCGGCACCCCTGCTGCTCGGCTTCGTGCTGGGGCCCATGCTGGAGGAAAACCTGCGCCGGGCCCTGCTGTTGTCCCGCGGGGATCCCATGACCTTTATCGAACGGCCGCTGAGCGCCGGGCTCTTGTTCCTCTGCGTCGCCCTGTTGTCGTGGGCGAGCTGGGGCGCGCTGCGCAAGCTCATCCGCGAGCCCAAACCCCTGGCCGACCCCCAGGTTTCCTAAGCCCAATCATCCCTATCCAGCCCCGGGCCATGCCCGGCCCGGGCGGGCGGCCTTTGTCCGCGGACGGAGTGCCGCCACTTTTTCAGGAGTATTCCGGCCATCCGGGCCGGTATTTAACGGAGTAATAAACCGATGAAATTACACAAACTGGCTACCGCCGTCGCCACCGTTGTCACCCTGTCCGCCCCGCTGCAGGCGGCCACCTGGTCCGATACCTTTATTGGCTACCGCTATGGTTCCGATTTTACCGAGCCGAACAACCCCGTGGACGTGAGCAAGAACATAGTGCAGCTGACCCACGTCAGCGGTTATTCCCTGGGGCAGAACTACTTCAACCTGGACGCGCTCAAGTCGGGCAGCGAGGACCCGGCCAGCGGCAGCAGCGACGGCGCCACCGAGTTCTACCTGGCCTATCGTCACCAGCTGCACCTGGGCAAACTGTTCGAGACCGATCTCGGTTTCGGCCCGGTGAAGGAGGTGGCGCTGACCGCCGGCTTCGATCTCAACACCAAGAACTCCGCCTTCGCGCCGCGCAAGCGCTTCCTGGCGGTGGGGCCGACCCTGAAGTTCGACGTGCCCGGTTTTCTCGACCTGAGCCTCTACTATGCCTACGAGAGCAACCACTGCGGCCTGGCGTTCTGTACCCACAAGGATCTGAGCTTCGACCCCTACTACCAGATCAACCTGGCCTGGGGGTTGCCGTTCGAGGCGGCCGGCCTGCCGATGAAGTTCCAGGGCTTCACCAACTACAACGGTGCCAAGGGCAAGGACTATTTCAACAACGAGACCAAGCCGGAGCACCTGCTGCGCACCTCGCTGATGCTGGACGTGGGCCAGTTGGCCTTCAACAAGAAGAACACCTTCTGGGTCGGGGTGGGCTACGAGTACTGGCGCAACAAGTACGGCAACCACGGCAAGCCGGGGGTGAACACCGACGCCCCTACCCTGAACATGGAGTGGCATTTCTGAGCCGGATGGCCCTTGCCGGGGCGGCTGCCCCGGTGATGTCATGAAATCGTGACAACGGCCGTCATTGGAGCGTGACGGCCGGCGCCCGGCGACGGGGGAAGGGCCTCTTGGCGGCCGGCCGTTGCGGCCTTAGGATCCTGCTTCCCAGTGTTGTATCCGTCGCCGCCATGAACAGCCGCCATCCTCTTTCCGAAGACATCATCGCCCTTCTGTCCGGCACCCTGCTGGTGGCCCTGGGCGTGTTCCTGCTCAAGCAGGCCGGCCTGCTCACCGGCGGCACCGCCGGTATCGCCCTGTTGCTTTCGCATTTCAGTGGCACCGGCTTCGGGGTCTGGTTCTTCCTGATCAATTTACCCTTCTATGCCCTGGCCTGGCTGCGGATGGGGCCGGCCTTTACCGGCAAGACCTTCGTCAGCGTGTCGCTGGTGTCCCTGTTCAGCGAGCAGCTTCCCCATTTCCTGTCGGTGGCCTCGGTATCGCCGCCCTTCGCCGCCCTGATGGGCGGCCTGCTGATCGGGGTGGGCATGCTGATCCTGTTCCGCCACCAGGCCAGCCTGGGCGGCATCGGCATACTGGCGCTCTACCTGCAGGGGCGTTTCGGCATCAGCGCCGGCAAGCTGCAGATGGCGGTGGATTCGGTCATTGTGCTGGTGTCCTTCACGGTGGTGCCGCCCTGGCCGTTGCTGCTGTCGGTGCTGGGCGCCGTGCTGCTCAACCAGGTGCTGGCCTTCAACCACAAGCCGGGGCGCTACAGCGCCCCGGCCTGAGGTGGCCCCCGCCGCTATACTTGTAGTGACCGGCGGGGAGGGGAACATCATGACTCTGAACGAACTGCGCGAGCTGTACCAGGCGGGGACACTGCGTTCGGCCCGGGTGTGCCACGACACCCTGAGCATGGGCTGGCTGGTGACCTTTTACGACGACGAGGGCAACCAGTTCGAACTGACCGACACCCTGGGCTGCCGGGTCAGCTACGAGAGCCCCAAGGCGGCGGAAGACAAGGTGCACCAGGTGGCGGATTGCCCGACCCGGGTCGACAGCCTGTACCGCTTCTTTGAAATCTGAGCCGGGGAGCCCCGGCTCAGCGTCCTTCCTCCATCAGGATCTGGGTGGCCTGGATGTTGTGCTCCTGCAGGAAGGCGAGCAGCTTCAGCATGTTGTCCACCGTCACCTCCCGGTCGGAGGCCAGCACCAGCTCCGCTTCCTTGAGGGCGGGCAGGCTCTCGAGCAGCACCGGCTTGAAGGCTTCCCAGTCGGGGTAGTTTTCTCCCTGCAGGGCCCAGGCGGGATCCCCGGCCAGCAGGTTGATGGTCATGGCCTTGTTGTCCTGCACGCTGCTCAGCGCCTCGCTGTCGGTCTTGGGCAGGTCCACCTCCAGCGACTGCAGCGGGATATTGGCGGTGAGCATCAAAAACACCAGCACGATGAAGATGATGTCGAGCAGGGGGGTGATGTCGGGGGTGAGCGCCCGCCAGCCGGACTGGGCGGGCTCGGGGCGGCCTATCATGCCTTGCCTCCCAGCTCCACGCCTTCCAGGTAGAGGTTGCACTGGTTCAGTTCATGGGTGAGCTTGTCGAGCAGGCGATCGGCCCAGAGCCCGAACAGCTGGGCACCGGCGATGGCCGGAAGGGCGATCAGCAGGCCGGCGGCGGTGGTGCTCATGGCCAGCCCCAGGCCGTCCGCCAGCAGCGCCGGCGTCACCGGATCCTGGCTCTGGCTGATGCTCCTGAACATCTCGATCAATCCCAATACGGTGCCGAGCAGGCCCAGCAGCGGGCTGATGACGCCCACCAGGGTGAGCACCCGCAAACCGGCGTGCAGCCGGCGACGCTGCTGCTGCAGCCAGACCGAAGCCAGGTCTTCGCGGGTGGACTTGTCGCATTGCCGGTGCTGGACCAGCAGGGAGCAACCCTGCAGGGTCAGCGACTTGCTATGGTTCATCTCGGCATCCGGATAGGCGTTGCCGTGGCGGCGCAGGTGGCGTTTTTCCTGCTCGCCGCGGATGCTGGTCAACAGCAAGGACAGGGTACGCTCCAGCCAGAGTGCCAGGGTGATCACCGAGCAGAGGATCAGGGGCCAGCTCATCGGGCCCAGTTGTTGATGCAGTTGGTTCAGAAACGACATGATGTTTTAATCCAATTTGAAACGAACGGGGATCTGTACACGGTGGGCCAGGGCGCGGCCGCCTTCCACATAGGCGGAGAAGCGCCATTTGGCGATGGCTTTCAGGGCCGTCTGGTCGAGCACCTTGACGCCGGACGATCTGGCCAGCAGTCGCTTGGTCTGCTGGCCTTCTTCATCCAGCCAGACTTCCACCACCACAGTGCCTTCGAGTCCGCGGCGGCGGGCCTGGGACGGATAGGGGATGGGCGACGGCCGGGTCTTGAAACTGGGAGTTTCAATCCGCTTGGGCGCGCTGTTCCGGGCCACCTGGGGCTGCGGTTTGGGATCGACCTTGGCGGTTGGCTCGGGCACGGGCTTGGGTGCCGGCTGAGGCTTGGGCTCGGGCCGGGGCTCCGGTTTGGATTTTGGTTGGGGCACCGGTTTGGGTTTTGGTTGGGGCACCGGCTTCGGCTCGGGCTTGGGTACCGGTTTGGGGTCGGGTTTGGGCTCGGGTTCCGGCTCTGGCAGAGGATCCGGCGGTGTCGGTTCGGGCTTGGTCACGGTAGGCAGCATCTGCACGCTGATCGGGCCCGGGTTGCTGTCGGGCGCCAGGGCGATCTCCTGTTCCTGGCGCTCCATGGCCTGGGCCAGCAGCCCGTGCAGGATAACGGAGGCCAGCGCAAACAGGGCGTAGCGACGAAAACTCAAGGTAAATCCCCGGATCAAGATGGTGATGACATTCTGGGGCAATAGAATACGCATTTTTAAGGGGATGTCTATTGTTATGGCTAATGATAACCAGTTTCATTTGTCTTTATTGGTTGTTGTTCTGCTGGCCAGCCTTTGCCCGTTATCGGTGGGGTCCCCGCAGGGGCCTTTGTCTGCTTGTGGTACCCGCACCCTGTGGCAAAATCCGGGTCAGAGCCCGACGCTCCGGCCGGCGTTGTGAGCGGACCGCCACCCATGCCTTCGAGGAATTGGCCAATGAACGAGAAACAAGCCCGGCTGCAGGGCCGGCTGGCACCCGAAATCCGTGAATTCCGCGACCGGGCCCGGACCCTGGTGCTGGCCACGGTGGACGGGGAGGGCAACCCCAACGCCAGCTATGCCCCCTTCGCCCTGAGGCGAGACGGTTACTATATCCTGATCAGCGAGCTTGCCCGCCATGCCCGCAACCTGCTGGCCAATCCCAGGGTGTCGCTGATGATGATCGAGGACGAGCAGGACAGCACCCAGCTGTTCGCCCGCAAGCGGCTGACCTTCGACGCCCGGCCCGAGCGGCTGGAGCGGGGCTCGGCCGAGTGGGAGGCGGGGATCCGGGCCCTGACCGACCGCTTCGGCGACACCGTCACCGGCCTGAGCGGGCTGGGGGATTTCCACCTGTTCCGGCTGGTGCCGTTGCAGGGGCTCTTCGTCAAGGGCTTCGGCCAGGCCTTCGCGGTAAGCGGCGCCGAGCTGGTGGATGTGCGGCACCTGACCGGGGGACACCGGCCGCTGGCGCAGCAGGCCTGACCGTGAGCCCGGGAAGTGGCTGAATTTCCCGGGCTTTTTTGTGGTTTTTTGTTTGCAAGCCCGAAAGCTCTGTGTCAAAACATGGTGCATACTATGATGAGGTTCCGGCCCCAGACAAGAAGGACAAACCATGGCTATAGAATCTGTTGGCGATATCATGGCCCGCCAGTTGTTGACCCTGGCCCAGGACGCCACCCTGAAGGATGCCCACGATCTGATGCGGGAGAAGAGCATCCGCCACATCCCGGTGGTGGACAAGGACAGCGGCCAACTGCTCGGGGTACTGACCCAGAAGCGGATGATCGCCACCGTCATGGGCCTGCTGGCAGACTACGGCGTCAGTGCCCTGGAGCGGCGCGAGCGCCAGATCAGGGTGATGGACATCATAGATCCGGACTTCGAGAGCGTGGACGCCCGGGCGCCGCTGACCGAGGTGGTGCCCTTTTTTCTCAGCAACAAGCATGGCTGCCTGACGGTGGTGGATGAAGAAGGCCGGCTGCAGGGCATGGTCACCTCCTCCGACTTCGTGCGCCTGTGCGCCGAACTGCTGAAGGAAAGGGCGGGAAGCTAGAAGCCTGAAGCTTGATGCCGGAAGCGGAAGGGTGTGTGCTTCATAGCTTCCAGCTTCCAGCTTCCGGCTTCCGGCTTCCGGCTTCCGGCTTCCAGCTTCCAGCTTCCAGCTTCCAGCTTCCAGCTTCCGGCTTCCAGCTTCCGGCTTCCAGCTTCCGGCTTCCAGCTTCCAGCTTCTAGCTTCCCCCCGGATAATGGATCAGGTTGTAGAACACGGCGGGCTCCCCGCCCGGGTTGCGATAGCCGTGGGGCCGGTCGGCGTGAAAGCGCACCGCCGCACCCGGCCCCAGCCGCTGCCATTCCCCGTCCAGCAGCAGCTCCATCTCTCCACGCTGCACGATCACATGCTCGATCACCCCGTGTTCGTGGGGATCCGATAACCGCTCATAGCCCGGCAGCAGGGTCAGCTCGAACATCTCGAAGCCGAAACGGGCCTCGAAGGGGAACAGCGGGGCCACCAGCATGCCGTCGCCGGCCGGCTGCCGGCGCAGGGTGTCCGCCTGCCGGTAAAGGGGGCCGGGGTGCGGCTCGGGCACCGGTTCGAGGAAAGTGGACAGGGAGGTATGGAAGCCACCGGCGATTTTCCACAGGGTGGCGACGGTGGGGCTGGACTCGCCCCGCTCTATCTGGCCCAGCATCGCCTTGCTCACCCCGGTTTCCCGGGCGCAGGCGTCCAGGCTCCAGCCCCGTTCCTTGCGCAGGGCCTTGAGGGTGTCCGCCAGGTATTGGTTCGGCTCTTTCATTGTCCTTTCCCGCTGGTTTCGCTGTTGTGCGTTATAGCATACATTTGCTAGCATGGCCCTCTAATGCGTTATAACGCACAATCAGGAGCCCCCATGTTCAGCCTGTCCCATCTTTCCGCCGGCTTTATCGCCGTGTTGGTCGGTTACACCAGTTCGGCGGCCATCATCTTCCAGGCGGCCGCCGCCGCCGGAGCCAGCCAGGCCGAGATCGGCTCCTGGATGTGGGCCTTGGGGGTAGGCATGGGGTTGACCTGCATCGGTTTTTCCCTGCGCTACCGGGAGCCGGTGCTCACCGCCTGGTCGACCCCGGGGGCGGCGCTGCTGGTGACGGCCCTGGCCGGAGTGCCCATGGGCGAGGCCATCGGCGTCTTCCTGTTCAGCTCGGCGTTGATCCTGCTGTGCGGCCTGACCGGCTGGTTCGACAGTATCATGCGGCGGGTGCCGGCCGGGCTGGCGGCGGCCATGCTGGGTGGGGTGCTGTTGAGGTTCGGCCTGGACCTGTTCGCCTCGGCCCAGAGCCAGCCGCTGCTGGTGGCGGCCATGCTGGCCACCTACCTGGCCCTGCGCCGGCGGCTGCCGCGCTACGTGATCCCGCTCAGCCTGCTGGCCGGGCTGCTGGTCGCCGGCGTTGACGGCCTGCTGCGTTTCGACGACTTCAAATGGCAACTGGCCCGGCCGGTGCTGATGATGCCCGAGTTTTCCCTTACCAGCCTGCTCGGCGTCGGCATCCCCCTGTTCATGGTGACCATGGCCTCCCAGAACGTGCCCGGCATCGCCGTGCTGCGGGCCCACGGCTACCACACCCCGGCTTCGCCGCTGGTCGGCTGGACCGGTCTCACCGGCCTGCTGCTAGCGCCCTTCGGCGGTTTTGCTTTCAACCTGGCGGCGATCAGCGCGGCGGTGTGCATGGGCAAGGAGGTGGACCCGGATCCCGGGCAACGCTACAAGGCGGCGGTGTGGGCCGGCGTCTTTTACCTGCTGATGGGACTGTTCGGCGCCACCGTGGTGGGGCTGTTCGCCGCCCTGCCGGTGGAGCTGGTGATGGCCATCGCCGGCCTGGCCCTGCTCGGCACCATCGGCAGCAGCCTGACGGTGGCCCTGGCCGACGAGCAGGAGCGGGACGCGGCCCTGCTCACCTTTATGATCACCGCCTCGGGCCTGGCCCTGTTCGGCATCGGCAGCGCCTTCTGGGGCCTGGTGATCGGCGGCGGCGTACACTGGCTCAACCGCCGGCGGCGATAAGCAACAGCCCCGGCGGGTGCCGGGGCGACAGATTGCCGACAAACCTTCGTATTACTCTGTAGTCGCTCCCGCGAAGGCGGGAGTCCAGTGCACTATGTCATGGACCTCCGCCTTCGCGGAGGTGACCACCATTAATAACGGTACTGGGGGAAGATCGGGCAAACAGCGGGGGACGGGCTTGGTCATTAAACAACAACCCCGGCGGGTGCCGGGGTTGTGGGGTTTAGCCGTCGTGGCGGCCGTGGCGCTGGGGCCGGTTGGGCTTGTTGCTGCGCGGCGGCCTGTTGCCGGCGGCGCCGGCACCGCGGCCCCGGCCACCGCCGTTGCCCCGCCCCCGGTTGCTGGCGGGCGGCTTGGTGGCGGGCTGGGCCTCTTCCGGGCCGGGCTCGAAACCGGGCAGTATTTCCAGGGTCGCGTTCTGTTTGATCAGCTTCTCGATGGCCTTGAGCAGCGGCTTTTCCTCGTGGCAGATCAGCGACAGGGCTTCGCCCTGGCTTCCGGCCCGGCCGGTGCGGCCGATGCGGTGCACATAGTCTTCCGCGACATGGGGCAGCTCGAAGTTGACCACATGGGGCAGTTCGCTGATGTCGATGCCGCGGGCGGCGATGTCGGTGGCCACCAGCACCCGCAGCTGGCCGTCCTTGAACTGGCTCAGGGCCCGGGTGCGCGCGCCTTGGCTCTTGTCTCCGTGGATCGCCATGGCCGGCAGGCCGTCCTTGTCGAGCTGCATCGCCAGGCGGTTGGCGCCGTGTTTGGTGCGGGTGAACACCAGCACCTGGCGCCAGTTGTTGTGGCCGATCAGGTAGCTGAGCAGGGCACGCTTGCGGTTCTTGTCGGCGGCCACAAAGCGCTGGGCGATGGTCTCGGCGGTGGCGTTGCGCACCGCCACCTCGATATGTTCGGGCTGGTGCAGCAGATCCTCCGCCAGCGCCTTGATTTCGTCGGAGAAGGTGGCGGAGAACAGCAGGTTCTGCCGCTTTTTCGGCAACAGCGCCAGGATGCGGCGGATATCGCGGATAAAGCCCATGTCCAGCATGCGATCGGCTTCATCCAGCACCAGCATTTCGACCCGGGACAGGTCGATGGAGCGCTGGGACACATGGTCCAGCAGCCGGCCCGGGGTGGCCACCACCACGTCCACCTTGCGACCCAGCGCCTTCATCTGCGGGTTGATGCTGACGCCGCCGAACATCGCCAGGGTGCGCAGGTCGGTGTGCCTGGCGTAGGCGCGCAGGTTTTCCTCCACCTGGGCCGCCAGCTCGCGGGTGGGGGTGAGCACCAGGGCGCGCACCGGCGCCCGGCCGTTGGCCAGGGACTTAGGCTGGGTTTCGCTCAGGCGCTGCAGCATGGGCAGGCCGAAACCGGCGGTTTTGCCGGTGCCGGTCTGGGCGCCGGCGAGCAGGTCGCCGCCTTTCAGCACCAGCGGAATGGCCTGGCGCTGGATGGGGGTGGGCTCGGTGTAACCACATTCATTGATGGCTTGAACGAGCTTGTCGTTCAGGCCCAGGGAAGCAAAAGACATGAAACTCCGGGGTAATAAGGGTCCTACGGACGGATGAGGCAAAAACGGCTTGCAATGGCGGGATGATAACAGAAAAGCGGGATTGAACATAAAAAAGCAGGGGCTGCCCCCTGCTTCCGGCTCAGAAATAGTACTTGAAGCGCACCCGGGCCCCGTAGCGGTCGGTGGCGGACTCTTCCACATCGAAGTCGGACCAGTAGGCGCCGAGCAGGATGCCGAAGTTGTCCAGGTCCGGCACGTTGTCGAACCACCAGGCCCGACGGCAGTCGAAAGCGGGCTTTCCGGCGCTGGCCGGGCCGTTATCCTTGTCCGGCAGAGGCGTTGTGGTGGTGAACGGGGCGAGGCGACGGGGCGATGGACGTCTGGACGGCGACTGGCTATCGCTCGGGAGTCATGGCATGACCGGACAGCCATGGGCTGGTCAGGGCCCATGGGCGGACGGATGCCTGCTGCTGGAGTGTGGGCTCCGTCCGACCGGAGCCCAGGCACCATGCCTGTTCAGGCGGTGGTCGGTTTGGGCCGCAGCAGGCCCAGGCCCTGTTTAAACAACGGAAAGAGCAGCGATACCGCGGTGAGCACCAGCAGCCAGAGGGCGATCGGCTTGTCGATGAAGGTCAGCCAGCTGCCATCGGAAATTTGCAGCGCCCGGCGCAGGGATTCCTCCATCATGCTGCCCAGGATCAGGGCGAGAATGAGCGGCGCCGTCGGAAAGCCGAAGTGTTTCATGCCGAGCCCCAGCAGGCCGAAGCCCAGCAACAGCAGCAGATCGGTGGTGGCAAAGGTGGTGCCGTAGATGCCGACCATACAGAAGATCAGGATAAGCGACAGCAACAGTGGCCGGGGCAAGTCGAGCAGCCGGGCGATATAGGGGATAAGCGGCAGGTTCAGCACCAGCAGGAAGAGGTTGCCCACATACATGCTGGCGATAACCCCCCAGAACACATCCGGCCTTTGCTCCATCATGCTGGGCCCCGGGGTGATGCCCATGACCAGCAGGGCGCCGAGCAGCACGGCCGTGGTGCCCGAGCCGGGCACCCCCAGGGTCAGCAGCGGCACAAAGGAGCCGGTGCAGGCGGCATTGTTGGCGGCCTCGGGCGCGGCAACCCCCTTGAGGTTGCCCTGGCCGAAGCTGTGGCCGTCCTTGGCCAGGCGTTTCTCCATGATGTAGCCGAGGAAGGACGCGACTGTGGCACCGGCGCCCGGCAGTATGCCGACAAAGAAACCCAGCAGGGAGCTGCGCCCGGTGGGGGCGGCAATTTCTTTTACCTCGTGGCGCGACAGCCGGAGCGAGCCGATATTGGCCGTGCCGCCGGTGGCCTGCTCTTCCCGGCTTTTCAGCAACATGCTGAACACCTCCGCCAGGGCGAAGATGCCGAGTGCGACCACCAGGAATTCGACGCCGTTGAGCAGGTGCAGGCTGCCGAAGGTGTAGCGCTCGGTGCCGGTCTGCAGATCGATACCGACGATGGAGATCATCATGCCGATCACCGCCGCCATCAGGCCCTTGACCAGGGACTTGCCGGACAGGCTGACCACGGCGGTCAGGCCGAGCAGCATCAAGGCGAAATATTCGGCCGGGCCGAAACTGACCGCCACTTTCGCCAGCAGGGGCGCCACCAGCATCAGGGCCACGGCAGACAGGGTGCCGCCGACAAAGGAGGAGTAGGCGGCGATGGCCATGGCCTTGCCGGCCATGCCCTGGCGGGCCAGGGGATAACCGTCGAAGGAGGTGGCGACGGTGCTGGCGACGCCGGGGGCGTTGAGCAGGATGGAGGAGGTGGAGCCGCCGAAGATGGCGCCGTAATAGACCCCGGCCATCAGGATCAGGGCCGAGGAGGGATCCATGCCGAAGGTCATGGGGATCATCAGGGCCAGGGCGCTGATGGGCCCCAGGCCCGGCAGCATGCCGATAATGGTGCCGGCGAAGACCCCGATGAAAACATAGAGCAGGTTCATTGGCTCAAAGGCGACACTAAAGCCGGTGAGCACACCATGGAGTGCGTCCATTGCGAAGTTCTCGTTGTGGTGGTTAAAACGGTAACAGGCCCCGAGGCAAATGCACCTCGAGCAGCCGGGTCATGATGAGATAAAGGGACAACACCACCGCCAGCGTCGCCACGACACTGATGAGGTGGCGCCGGTAGCCGTAGCAGTGGCTCAGGCCGATGCCGAACAGGCTGGATGCCAGGACGAAGCCCAGCCATTCCAGGCCGAAGGCATAGCCGGCGATGGCGAGCAGGGTGATCAGCAGCTGGCTGGTCTGCTCCCTGGCCTTGGGGTCCTGCTGCGCAGCCTTTTCTCGTTTGGCTGGGGTGGCCTGTTTTTCCAGGCACAACAGTATGGACAGCAGCAGCAGAGCTGCGCCCAGCAGTGTGGGGAACCAGTCGGAGTCGATGGGTCTTGGCATTGGAAAAGTAGGGATCCGAAAGGCCATCCACAGGTAGCCCAGGGACACCAGCACCATGATCAGTCCGATGATCCTATTACTATTGAGGTGTTTCATTGCCTTATTCCGCCATGTTGGGGGCGGCGCTCCCGCCGGAGCCCCGCCCATGCGCATCCGCTTATTGTTTGAGGAGCCCCAGCTCGGCCAGTACCCGGCCGAACTGTTTCTTCTGCTGATCCAGGAAGAGGCCGAATTGCTGGCTGTCGAGGTAGGCGTCGGTCCAGGCCAGTTGATCCCGGGCCTGTTGCCAGCTGTCGCTGTTGAGCATGCGTACATAGAGGTCCTGGTAGTAGGCCACGGCCTCGGCCGGCATCTCCTTGGGACCCATGACACCGCGCCAGATATCGAAGCTGTAATCCACCCCCTGCTCCTTGTAGGTGGGGATATCCGCCAGGGTGCCCGGCAGCCGCTCCTCGGCGGCGATGCCCAGGGCGCGCAGCTGGCCGGATTCGGCAATCTGCCCAGAGGACTCGCCGATGCCGGCGCTGACCGCCTCTATGTGCCCGCCCAGCAGGCTGATGATGGCCTCACCGCCACCGGAATAGGACACGTAGTTCACCTCCCGGGCGTTCAGCCCGGCGGCCATGGCCAGGCCGGCGAAGGAAACGTGGTGCAATGAGCCGGGCGCGCTGCCGCCGCCGATGCTGAGCCGCGGGTTTTCACGCAGTGCATCCAGCAGATCATTCAGGGTCCGGTAGGGCGAGTCCTTGCGCACCAGCACGGTCGCCGAGTCGGTGATCAGCCGGGCGATGGGGGTAAAATCCTCATGGTCGTAGCGGGACATCCCCGCCAGCGGCACCAGGATCAGGGGCGGGCTGGTCGCGAACAGCTTGTGATCATTGTGTTTATCCCGGGCTATCTGGGCCCAGGCCACGGCACCGCCACCTCCGGGCACGTTGATGGTGGCGAAGCTCTGGGGGCTGAGCTGTTCCTGCATGATCACCCGGGCCGTGGTTCTGGCCAGGGTGTCCCAGCCACCACCGGGGTTGGCCGGCGCGATATATTCTATGGCCCGGCTCGGTTGCCAGCCGGGCTCGGCCGCCAGGGCCGCGCCGGGCAGCAGCAGGGCCGCCAGCAGGCCGGCCGAGGTTCGTTTTTTCAGTATGCCGGAAAAGATAGTCATGTTATTGCCTCCATGGTTGGGTTGGTAACTTCCTGTTATTTATTGTCTTTTATGGACTGGTAAAACTTGACGCTGCTCTCGCGCGGCTGGCTGACCAGGGCCGCCCCCTGTTCTTCCCGGCGTTGTTCCAGGGCGTTTTTCAGCAGGGCGCCGAGACGGTAGAGGCCGTGCACAAACTTGCCGTAGGGCAGGGTGAGGAACAGCGACATCACGAAACCGAGGTGGATCACCAGCGTCAGCCCGAGCAGGCCGGTTTCCCGCAGCAGCATCAGCAGCAGGCCGGTAAAGGCGGTGAGCCAGAGCAGAGCGATAAAGGCGATGTCCATGCCGGTCTGCTCCAGATCGGCGGTATTGGGATCCCGCTTGAGTTTCAGATACAGCAGGCCGGCGGGGCCGATCAGCAGGCCGAGGCCGCCCAGGGTGCCGAGCAGCTTGGGCAGGCTGAAGAAGGCGTAGGGGGCGCTCCAGCCCAGCACATAGTGCAACAGGGTACCGGTGGCGGTGGCGGCGAAGCACAGCATGAAGCCATAGGCGGTGAAGTGGTGGAAATACCGGCGCCAGTGGGAATGGTTGTCGTCCGGATAGGTGCACCCCCGGTCTTCCTGGCCATGCAGATGGCGCAGGCTGAGGGCGTCGGACCAGGCCTGCCGCCAGGCGGAAAGGTGACCCAGATCCCTTATCTTTTCCCCGCTGTCGCGCCAGAAGTTGAGGAAGCCCATCAGCAGGGCCAGCATGGCGAACAGGAACACGCTGCCGAAGGCCAGCACCAGGGTGTTGTGGGGGAAGAAGGCGTAGAAATCCCCGCCATGATGGCCGGAGAACAACTGCCCCAGACCGCCGTTCAGGGCGATAAACAGCAGCAGGATGACGCTGGCGCCCAGGCCCAGGGCGAGGGAGGCGACCAGGCCGTTGTTATTGAACAGGCGGGCGAAGGGGCCTGGCCAGGCATAGTGCTGGTACGAGGCTTTGCGGATCTTGGCCAGCGACTGGGGGATATTGACCCCGAACTCGTGGGGCGGCGCGTACTGGCAGGCGTAGTAGCACTCGCTGCAGTTGTGGCAGAGGTTGGCCAGGTAGTTGATATCGGCGGCCTCGAAATGTTGCCGTCGCTCCATGGCCGGAAACACCGGGCAAAAGCCTTCGCAGTAGCGGCAGGCGTTGCAGATGGTCAGGTTCTTGTCCGCTTCCTGGATCAGTACATCAATTTTTTGCATGTCGAGCGGCCTCCGCGCCGGCTATACGTCCAAATACAGTGCCTATGGTCATGCCGAAACCGGCGACATAACCCTTGCCGAGAATATTGCCCGCCATCACCTCGCCGGCGGCGAACACGTTGTCCGCCATGTCGCCGCTGTTCATTTTCATCCTCGCGGTCTGGTCCACCTGCACCCCCAGGTAGGTGAAAGTGATGCCGGTGCGCAGCGGGTAGCCGAAGAAGGGGGGGCTGTCGATGGTCTGCGCCCAGTGGGTCTTCTCGGGGGTGGCTCCCCGGGTGCGGCAGTTGTCGAGCACGCTGTGATCGAAGTCGCCGGGCTGCACCGCCGCGTTGTATTCCTTCACGGTATTGAGCAGGGGATGCACCGGAATATTCAGCTTTCTCGCCAGCTCCTCGAGGGTATTGGCCTGCTCCGGGGGAAAGACCGAGGGCATAAAGCGGCCCACCGCCTTGGCGTCGGTGATGGAATAGGCAATCTGGTCGGGCTGGCCGGCGACCAGCCGGCCCCAGATGGCATAGCGCTTGGGCCAGAAATCCTCGCCCTCGTCATAGAAGCGCTTGCCCTGGTTGTTGACCACAATCCCTAAGGAGACGCAGTCGACCCGGGTCACGATACCGCCGTCGTATTCGGGAGAGCGGGCGTCGATGGCCACCGCGTGGCCCTGGGTGGGATCGCCGATGGCGAGGGCATCGTTGTCGAGCAGGGAGCGCAGCATCTTGCCCTGGTTGAAGCGGGTGCCGCGAATGCGGAAATTCCTGGCCACCGGGCCCCAGGCGTCTTCCAGCCACTCCCGGTTGGATTCGAAGCCGCCGGAAGCCACCACCAGGGAGCGGGCGCTCACCTTGTGGTTGCAGCCCTGCCAGTGGACGACCGCATGCTCGAAACGGTTGCCCCGGAACGCCAGCTCCAGCGCCTCGGCTTCATAGACGATGGTCACCCCCATCCGCTCCGCCGCCTTGTAGTAGGTATTGACCAGGGCCTTGCCGCCGCCGAGGAAGAAGGCGTTGGTGCGGCCCAGGTGCAGGGTGCCGCCCAGGGACGGCTGGAAGCGGACTCCATAGCCGCTCATCCAGTCGGTGCAGGTTTCCGAGGCCCGGATGACAAAGCGGGCCAGCGCTTCGTCGGTCTGTCCGCCGGTCACGCGCCAGACGTCCTCGAAAAACTCCTCTTCCAGATAGGCGTCGTTCAACACCGTGGTCGGGGCCTTGTGCATGCAGCGCAGGTTGCGGGTATGGCTGCTGTTGCCGCCGCGCCAGGCTTTGGGCGCGCTTTCCAGCAGCAGCACGCGGGCGCCCTGCTCGCGGGCCGACAGGGCGGCGCACAGGGCGGCATTGCCGCCGCCGATAACCAGCACGTCGTAGCTGGCCTGCAGCCAGTCCGGTGTGGCCTGAAGGTTCTTTTGCATCATTGGTCATCCTCTTTGAATACCAGTGAATGCAAATGTATACATTGGTACACAAAATGACAACAACGGTATCACTTGGTATTATCCCGACATGTTCAATTTGTGATCCGACGCTTATGTCCACAGCCAAAAAAACATCCAAACCCCTGGACGACGCCACCAGCGAGCGGGGCGAATCCCGCAGCGAACTCGCCTATCGTTTTATTCTCGATGCCATCAAGGAGGGGACCCTGGCGCCCGGTACCCGGGTGAGGGAGGCGGATCTGGCCACTCGCACCGGCCTGAGCCGGACGCCGGTGCGAGAGGCGCTGAACCGCTTGTTGATGGAAGGCCTGGTGGCCAATGATCCCAGCCGGGGCATGATAGTGACCGAGCTGGACCACGCCATGATCAACGAGCTGTATGCGATGCGGGAGGTGCTGGAAGGCACCGCCGCCTTCCTGGCCGCCCGCCATGCTTCCGAGGTGGAGATCACTTTCCTGCGGGAGATCAGCGAGCGGGACGCCCAGTTCAGCGAGCCGGCGGATCTGGTCAAGAACAACCGGCTGTTTCACGGCACCCTCTATCGCTGTGCCCACAATCGCTACCTGCTGAAGATGCTCAACTCCCTGCAGGAGTCGATGATGCTGCTCGGCCCCACCACCCTGGCCAAGGCCGGCCGGCCCGAGGCGGCCCGCCGGGAGCACGGCCTGATCGTGGATGCCATCGAGCAGCGTGATGCGGCGGCGGCGGAGCAGGCCGCCCGCAACCATATCCGGGAAGCCTACAAGGTACGGCTTGGGGAGTTGTTCGAGCGGGAGGTGTAAGGGGATTACCGGGACGTCATGGTGAGGCGGGTGAGGCCGGCACCGGCTTAAGCCCCCTTGTCAAAGAGCCAGCCCTCGGGCTGGCTTTCAGCGTGATGACAACGTCCATTACCTGCTTTTTTGTCAGATATTTCCCTTTGTCGTCGCTGTTTAACCCTGGTCATCTCCGCGAAGGCGGAGATCCATGACATATCGCACTGGACTCCCGCCTTCGCGGGAGTGACCACAGAGTAATACGAAGGTGTGTCAGCAGTCTGCAAAAGCCAGCCCTCGGGCTGGCTTTCAGCGTGATGACAACGTCCATGACCTGCTTTTTTTTGTCAGATATTTCCCTTTGTCGTCACTGTTTAACCCTGGTCATCTCCGCGAAGGCGGAGATCCATGACATATCGCACTGGACTCCCGCCTTCGCGGGAGTGACCACAGAGTAATACGAAGGTGTGTCAGCAGTCTGCAAAAGCCAGCCCGGAGGCTGACTTTGGTTCAGCGTGTTTCAACGAGGGGCTCAGATGGCCTGTTGGAAGATCAGGGTATCGGCCTTCTCCAGGTAGCTGTCCAGCTCGTCGAAGTTCAGGTAACGGTAGGTGTCCGCCGCCGTGGCGTTCAGCTCCTTGGCGTACTCCAGGTACTCCGCCACCGTCGGCAGCTTGCCGTGGATCGCCGCCACCGCCGCCAGCTCGGCCGACGCCAGGTAGACGTTGGCGCCCTTGCCCAGGCGATTGGGGAAGTTGCGGGTGGAGGTGGACACCACCGTGCTGTTGTCCGCCACCCGCGCCTGGTTGCCCATGCACAGGGAGCAGCCCGGGATCTCGATGCGGGCACCGACCCGGCCGAAGATGCCGTAGTAGCCCTCGGCGGTCAGCTGGTCCTTGTCCATCTTGGTCGGCGGCGCCACCCACAGCCGGGTCGGCAGCTGGCCCTTGTACTTGTCCAGCAGCTTGCCGGCGGCACGGAAGTGGCCGATGTTGGTCATGCAGGAGCCGATGAACACCTCTTCAATCTGCTCGCCCTGCACCTCGGACAGCAGGCGGGCGTCATCCGGATCGTTGGGCGCGCACAGGATGGGCTCCTTGATCTCGCTCATGTCGATTTCCAGCACGTGGGCGTATTCGGCGTCGGCGTCCGCAGCCATCAGCTCCGGGTTGGCCAGCCACTCCTCCATGCCCTTGATGCGCCGCTCCAGGGTGCGCCGGTCGCCATAGCCTTCGGCGATCATCCACTTCAGCATCACGATGTTGGAGTTCAGGTACTCGGCGATCGGCTCCTGGTCCAGCTTGATGGTACAGCCGGCGGCGGAGCGCTCGGCGGTGGCATCGGCCAGCTCGAACGCCTGCTCCACCTTCAGTTGGGGCAGCCCTTCGATTTCCAGCACCCGGCCGGAGAATTCGTTGATCTTGCCTTCCTTGGCCACGGTCAGCAGGCCGTGCTTGATGCCGTAGTAGGGAATGGCGTGCACCAGGTCGCGCAGGGTGATGCCGGGCTGCATCTCGCCCTTGAAGCGCACCAGCACCGACTCGGGCATGTCCAGCGGCATCACGCCGGTGGCGGCGGCGAAGGCCACCAGGCCGGAGCCCGCCGGGAAGGAGATACCGATGGGGAAACGGGTGTGGGAGTCACCGCCGGTGCCGACGGTGTCGGGCAGCAGCATGCGGTTCAGCCAGGAGTGGATGACGCCGTCGCCCGGGCGCAGGGACACGCCGCCCCGGTTCATGATGAAGTCGGGCAGGGTGTGGTGGGTCACCACGTCCACCGGCTTGGGATAGGCGGCGGTGTGGCAGAAGGACTGCATGGTCAGGTCGGCGGAGAAGCCCAGACAGGCCAGGTCTTTCAGCTCGTCCCGGGTCATGGGGCCGGTGGTGTCCTGGGAGCCCACGGTCGTCATCCTGGGCTCGCAGTACTGGCCGGGACGCACGCCCGCCACGCCGCAGGCCTTGCCCACCATCTTCTGGGCCAGGGTGTAGCCCTTGCCGGAGTCGGCCACGTCGGCCGGGCGCTTGAACACCTCGGAGTGGCCCAGGCCCAGTTCGGCGCGGGCCTTGTCGGTCAGGCCGCGGCCGATGATCAGCGGGATGCGGCCGCCGGCGCGCACTTCGTCGAGCAGCACCTCGGTCTTGAGTCTGAACTCGGCCAGCACCTCGTCGCTGCCGTGGCGGCAGACCTTGCCCTCATAGGGGTAGATGTCGATGACGTCGCCGGTATTGAGCTTGGTCACGTCGCACTCGATGGGCAGGGCGCCGGCATCTTCCATGGTGTTGAAGAAGATGGGGGCGATCTTGCCGCCGATGCACACGCCGCCGGCGCGCTTGTTGGGCACGAAGGGGATGTCGTCGCCCATGTGCCAGAGCACGGAGTTGGTGGCGGACTTGCGGCTGGAGCCGGTGCCGACCACGTCGCCCACGTAGGCCAGGGGGAAGCCTTTTTCCTTGAGCGCATCGATGGCGGTGATCGGGCCGACCACGCCGTCTTCGTCGGGGGCGATGCCGGGACGGGCGTTCTTCAGCATGGCCAGGGCATGCAGCGGGATGTCGGGACGGGACCAGGCGTCCTGGGCCGGGGACAGGTCGTCGGTGTTGGTTTCACCGGGCACCTTGAACACGGTCAGGGTGATCTTGTCGGCCAGGGCGGGACGGCCCAGGAACCACTCGGCGTCGGCCCAGGACTGCAGCACCTGCTTGGCGTGGGCGTTGCCGGCCTTGGCCTTGTCGGCCACGTCGTGGAAGGCGTCGAACATCAGCAGGGTGTGGGACAGGGCCTTGGCGGCGATGGGCGCCAGGGCGGCGACATCGAGCAGCTCGATCAGCGGCTGGATGTTGTAGCCGCCCTGCATGGTGCCCAGCAGCTCGGTGGCCTGCTCGGGCGAGACCACCGGCGAGGTTACCTCACCCTTGGCCACGGCGGCGAGGAAACCGGCCTTCACATAGGCGGCTTCGTCGACCCCGGGGGGGATGCGGGTGGAAAGGAGTTCATAAAGGAAGGATTCTTCGCCGGCGGGTGGGTTCTTGAGTAATTCAACCAGGGCGGCCACCTGGGTGGCGTTCAGGGGCAGGGGGGCCAGGCCGTCGGCGGCACGCTCGGCGGCCTGGTTGCGATAGTGTTCAAGCACGATGAGGTCCTTTTGTTGAATAAGGCGGGGCTCGGGGAGCCCCGCCAGGGTTAGAGGTTGATCAGGCTCAGCAGGTAGGGGTCCAGCAGGCCTTCGGGGTAGTCGATGCTCATGGCCTTGCCGATACCCACCAGAAACAGCAGCTGGCCCGCCGCCACCGTGCCCGACAGTCGCCAGCGGGAGCCGGTGAACAGGCGCAGGAACAGCAGGGTGAAGACCACGGAGGTGCTGATAAAGCCCAGGGTGAAATAGAGCAGGGCAATGCCGAGGAACAGGCTGATATAAAGCAGCTCCCTGCCTACCCGCTGGCTGCCGGGTTCGGCCGGTTTGCGGCCGGTACCGAAGGCGACCGCCAGTGCCGAGCCGGCGGTGAGCAGGATGGCGAACAGCGGGAAGGCCCGGGTCAGCTCGGAGCGACCCCACACATCGAACAGGGCGAGGGCGCAGGCGACCAGCAGCAGGACGATGATGGCGCCGTCCAGCCGGCTCAGGGGGGGCCGTTCCGGCTTGGGTTCCGTATCGGCTTCGCCACCGGTCCTGGCGGCCAGGCGCTTGCGGATAAAGGGCACCGCGAAGCTGAGCAGGATCAGGCCGGCGATGATCAGTACACCGGGGCGCTGCATCCAGCCGTAACCGTAGAACTGGATGCTCTGGAAGAAATAGTTCTCGGCACCGGCCGCCAGCACGAAGCCGATCAGGAAGGCCGGGCGTGACCAGTTGGCGCTCTTCAGCAAGATCCCCAGGGTGGCGATGACGGCCAGTACCACGAAGTCGCCCAGGCTTTGGGTGGCCTGGTAGGCGGCGAACAGGATCAGGGTGAGCAACACCGGGGCCATGCGCGAGAACGGGATCCGGGTGAGCATGGCCACCGGCGAGGCCAGCCCCAGGCAGAGCAGGGCGCCGAGGATGTTGGCCAGGGCCAGGGACCAGACGATGGTATAGGTCAGGTTCAGGTGGGTATCCACCATGGAGATGCCGGGCTGGATGCCGAGCAGCAACATGCCGCCGAGGAACACCGCCGCCGTGCCCGAGCCGGGCACGCCGAACAGCAGCGTGGGAATCATGCTGCCGCAGGCGCAGGCGTTGTTGGCGGATTCGGGCGCGATGACACCGCGGATCTCGCCCTTGCCGAAGTTGGACTTGTCCTTGCTCGACTGCATGGCGAAACCGTAGGTCATCCAGTCCACCACCGAGCCGGCCAGGCCGGGGATGGCGCCGACCAGGCTGCCGAACACCGAGCACTTGCCCACCAGCGGCAGGTTGCGGAGGACGTCGCGCACGCCCTGGCCCCAGCCGCTGCCGAGGCTGTTGCCCTTGCCGGAAATGGACTTGTTGCGGATCAGCAACTCGATGATTTCCGGCAGGGCGAAGATGCCCAGCCCCACCACCACCAGGGGAATGCCGTCGTACAGGTAGTCGATGCCCAGGGTCATGCGGAATTCGCCGGTGGCCGGGGCCGCGCCTATGGTACCGACCAGCAGGCCGACGCCGCAGGCGGCCAGGCCCTTGAACAGGTTGCCGCCGGACAGCGAGGCCACCACGCTCAGGCCGAGCAGGGTGAGCATGAACAGCTCCGCCGAAGAGAACGACAGTACCAGCGGCCGGGCCACTATGATGAAGCCGCTGAGGATGATGGCCCCGGCCACCCCGCCGAGCAGCGAGGAGGTGAAGGCGGCGGACAGTGCCCTGGCCGCCTGGCCCTGCTTGGCGAGGGGAAAGCCGTCCATCACCGTGGCCTGGGAGGCGCTGGAGCCGGGAATGCCCATCAGCACCGAGGTGAAGGTGTCGCCGGTGGGCACCACCGCCACCAGGCCCATCAGCATGCCCAGACCGACGGAGGGCTCCATGCCATAGAGGAAGGGGAGCAGCAGGGACATGCCAGCGATGCCGCCCAGGCCGGGAATGATCCCGATGATCAGGCCGATGATCACCCCCAGCACCAGATAACTGAGGTGCGCGACGGTGAGTATCTGGCCCAGTGCCGCCAGTAATTCGTTCATGAGTTCAGCTCCTTGCGACCGGACCAGGCCGGTTTATTCCACCGAGACATTGAAGTTGCTCTTCAGCCAGTCCTTGACCCAGGCCTGCAGCTCCGGGGTCATGCTCACCGCCTGCTTGAGGTGCACTTCCACCACGGCGCCGATCAGGTTCTGGTAGGGACCGATCTGCTCGACGGCATCCTGCTGGAAAGCCTGATCCTCGACCATGCGATCCACCGCCAGCAGCAGCTCCTGCTTCATGGGCGCGGGAATGTCCTTGGGTACCAGCAGCACCTTCTGCAGGGCGAAGCCGGCGGTCAGGAACTTGCGGTAGGCGTCGTACTGCATGCCGGTTGGCTCCTCGCCCTTGTATTCCTTATAGACCTCCTCGAAGGTGGGTATATCCGGGAAGGCCGGGTCGCGCACGGTATTGCCTTCGTCATCGATGATGCCGAGGGAGAACAGGGGGACCGCCTTGTTGCCGTTTACCAGGTCGGTGACCGAGTTGATATAGGCGGACGTGGTCTGGAAGTCGACCTTGGCTTCGCCCCGTTCGAACGCCAGTCGGCCTTCGCCCCGGCTGGTCATGCCGAACACCGGCCGCAGCTCCAGGCCGAGCAGGTCGAGCGCCAGCATCACCGGCAGTTCCAGCTGGGTAGGCCCCTGGGCGGCAAAGGGCAGGGTCACGCCGGCCAGCTTGCCCAGCTCCTTGCCGGTGGCGACCCCGAGATCGGGCTGGATATAGACCACGCCGCCGGTGGGGGACGCCATGATCGGGGTCCATTTGTCGAAGTCGTAGCGAACCCGGGAATCACCCAGCATATAGGGATAGAGGGTAGAGGCAGAAATGCCCAGCATCTCGCTGCCGTTGTCTTTGGCCCGCATGTAGAACAGGTTGGTGCCGGTGATGGAGCCGCCGCCGGGTACATTTTTGATCACCAGGGTCGGTGAGCCGGGCAGCTGTTTGGTCAGGTGCGGCGACATGAAACGGGCCCAGACGTCGGTGCCGCCGCCGACCCCGAAGGGGATGGTCCAGTTGATGGTGGAGGGCAGGGTTTGCGCCAGTACGGGTGCCGAGAGGGTGCAGGTGCCGGCCAGCAGGGTGGCACTCAGCAGCATTTTTAATTTTTTCATGATTGACCTTCCTATGGTGAGTTTGCCTGGTTAGGGATGGCGACGGTTTTCAGGGTAGAAAAATGGTGCCGCTCAGTATCTTGCGGGCCGTGCGGATAAGGGACACGGCGGTAATGCTGTGCTCATCGTTGCCGCTCTTGTTGATTTCCAGCTCCAGCATGCCCGAGGGGTGTTCGATGCTGATGGTGGCCGCCGCGGAAGCGGAGGTCAGCCCCGTGGCGACGGAGCCTTCGATACCACAGGCGGTGGCGATGGCGATACTGCCGGTCACCGCCAGTGCCTTGTGGCAGCTGTGGGGCACGAAGTAGCGGGCGTGGATATCACCGCCATGGCAGGCGGGAGCCAGCAGCACCGGCTTGGGGATCACCTGGTTGCTGACATCGCCCATGCCCATCAATTGACCGGCCTGGCGACGGATGTGTTCAATCCTGGCCAGCAGCACCGTATCCTGGTCGAGTTCGGCAGGGGATTCATAACCGGTCTTGCCCAGATCCCGGGCCCGGATCAGCACGCAGGGAGTGGCGGCATCGATACAGGTAACGGTGATGTTGTCGATGGTATCAGTGACCCGGCCGGTGGGAAACAGCCGGCCGGTCTTGGCACCCTGTACATCCAGAAAGGTCAGCTTGATCGGTGCTGCCGGGTTGGGGGCACCGCTGATCAGGGCATCGCCTTCATAGCTGATCTTGCCGTTCGGCGTCGCCACCTGGGCGTGAATGATCTTATTGGTATTGAGGTTGCGGATCCGTACCAGGGTGACGGGCGAGCCGGCGGCCACCAGGCCCGTCTCGATGGCGAAGGGGGCCACCCCCGCCAGCATGTTGCCGCAATTGGGAGAAAAATCCACGCTACGCTCTTTGATGCCCACCTGGGCAAAGAGGTAATCCACGTCGGCGGCGGGATCGGTGGAAACTCCGACCATGGCGACCTTGCTGGTCAGGCTGTTGCCGCCGCCGATACCGTCCAGCTGCAGTTCATGGCCGGAGCCCATGATCTTCTGCAGCATCAGGGCGCAGTCATCACGGTTCGCGGGCAGCTCGCTGAGCTTGAGGTAGGGTCCCCGGGAGGTACCGCCGCGCATGATGATACAGGAAATGGCTTGTGACATGGTTGTTTCCCACTGGTTGCTTTCTTGGGGGTAAGGTTGTCACGGTTTTGACATTTGCATCAAATGCAAAGAAAATGGGTTATTGATTTGTTATTTGCATTAATGGCCTATGCACCAGATTGAATTCAAGGACCTGGCGATCTTCATCCGGGTGGCCGAGAGCGGCAACTTTCATGAGGCGGCGGAATTCGTGCATCTGTCCCAGCCGGCCTTGAGCCGGCGCATGCAGCGGCTGGAGGCGATACTGGGCACGCCCTTGTTCGAACGCACCACCCGCAAGACCTGGCTGACCCCGGCCGGCCGGGAGTTCCTGCCCAAGGCGCGCCGCATGCTGGAGGACTTCGAGTTGTCGGTGCTGGGCATCAAGGAAATGGCCACCCATCAGAAGGGCAAGGTCACCATCGCCTGCATACCGACCGCGGCCTTCTATTTCCTACCGGGCGTGATCCGCGAATTTAACCAGCTTTACCCCGGTATTCGCATTAAGATCCTCGATGTTAGCGCCAATGAAGGGCTGGAGTGCGTGATCCGCGGGGACGCGGATTTCGGTATCAACATGGCGATTGCCCAGTATCCGGAAGTCAGCTTTACCCACCTGCTGGACGATCCCTTCGTGGTCTGCATCCGGCGGGATCACCCCCTGGCACAACAGCAGGACATCGGCTGGGCGGACATGGAGCCCCACAAGCTCATCACCGTCAGCAAGGACAGCGGCAACCGAACCCTGCTGGACAGCGCCCTGGTGGAAAGCAATGTCAGGCTGAACGGCTTTTACGAGGTGCAGCACCTGTCGACGTCGCTGGGGCTGGTGGAAATGGGGCTGGGGATAGC
Organism: Zobellella sp. An-6; assembly: GCF_052487945.1. Lineage (NCBI taxonomy): Bacteria > Pseudomonadati > Pseudomonadota > Gammaproteobacteria > Aeromonadales > Aeromonadaceae > Zobellella > Zobellella sp. An-6. The sequence continues at coordinate 1,125,201 of NZ_CP199259.1, forward strand.
GGTGATACCGCAACTGGCGATGCCGAGCAACGACAGCACCATGCTGACCTGCCGGCCGTTGCGGGGGGCCCCGATCAAACGGGTGATCGGGGTGGTCAGGCGGACTCATACCAGCATCACCCCGGCGGCGGATCTCTTTATCAATATCCTGCTGGAGAAATGGTCGACGCCCTGAAACCGGAGGGGGGCGGCCAGGGCCGCCGCCCCGTGCCCGGGCTCAGCCGGCGGGCCAGCCCGCGTCCAGGTAGTCCTGGGGCTTGTCGGTGAACAGCATGTCCACGCCCCAGGCGGGAAAGTCCCTCACCTTGTCCGGGTTGTTGGCGGTGTAGCAGTGCAGCCGGTAGCCGGCGGCCTTGACCAGTTCGGCCTGCTCCCGGGTCAGGTAGCGGTAGTTGCAGTGCAGGGCGGCGCACTCGAGCTGTTCCAGCTGCTGCTGCCAGTCGTCGGGGATATGCTCCACCAGCAGGCCGCGGGGCACCTCCGGCTGCAGCACCTGCAGGTAGCGCAGGCAGTCGGGATCGAAGCTGGAGAACAGCAGGCTGCCCTTGTCGAACCCGTGCTTGTCAATCAGCTTGCTGAGCCGGCGGCACAGCCGGCCGGCGTCGTCCTTGTCGTACACCTTGAGCTCGATGTTGACCCTGATGCCGAGCTCCCGGGCCAGGCCCAGGTAGTCCTTGAGCCGGGGGATGCGCTCCTGTTCGAAGGCCGGATCGAACCAGCTGCCCGCATCGAGTTTGCGCAGCTCGTCCCAGTCGTACTTGCGCAGCTTGCCCTTGCCGTCGCTGCAGCGGTTGACCTTTTCGTCGTGGATCACCACCACTTTCTGATCCTTGGTCAGCTGTACGTCTATTTCCACCCAGGAGAGGCCCAGCTCGGCGGCTTTTCGCAGGCCGGCCAGGGTGTTTTCCGGGGCCAGGCTGGCCACGCCTCTGTGTCCGCACAAGATCATCGCAATGTCCTTCTAAAATGGGTCCTTGGCCGAGGGTAGAACGCCACCATGACAGATTTGTGACAGGGCCGCCAGCCAGGACGGCGTCCGGTTTATCCCGAGGACGTCAGGCCGGTGTCTTGTCGGGCCCGGCCGGAGCCTGGGGAAGCCGGTGCCGGCCTTGTATTGCACTCATCCGGGGCGAGGGGCCGCGGCCCTGCACCTTGGGGAGGCATTCGGCACCGACCCGGGAAGCCGCCTCCACCAGCCTTTCCCCGATCCGCCCGCTCTCCCCCTCTGGCGGGAACTGGCGCAATTATTGCTTAACCCGGTTAACTCTATGGTGTTACCCCCATGGGATTAGCGGCGAGCGGCTGCCCGGGGCTAAGGAGAAGACATGGACAAGTTGCTGGAGCGTCCCGTAGCAGGGGCACGGAGCCAGGGGCGGCCAGGCACGCTGGCGCGCTGGCTGGTGGCGGCCTGGGGCGGGCCGGCCCTGGGCCTGGTGCTGTACTGGGCGCTGCCGTCGGCCACCACGACCGCCCTGGCGGCGCTGCTGGCGCTGGCGGGCCTGGCCGCGGCCCTGCTGCTGTGGCGCCGCTATCGCCGGAGCTTGCAGGATCTGGCCGGCTTCGCCGCCGAGCTGGGGGACGGGCGACTGACGGCGCGGCTGCCGACGTCCCGCGAAAACGACTTTACCCCGGTGGCGGAACAGCTGAACGGTGCCATACGGGGTTTTTCCGGCGTGCTGCTCGAGCTGGGCCGGGCGGCGGACGAGCTGCACAGCGTGGCGGCGGAGGCGACGCTCAATGCCGCCGCCGGTGAGGAAGGGGTGCGCGCCCAGCGCGACACCACGGTGTCGGCCGCCGCCACCCTGGAGGAGCTGATCACCAGCCTGGCCGGCACCCGGGACGGCGCCGCCGAGGCGGCCCGGGCCGCGGACATGGCGGTGGCCGAGGCGCGCCAGGGCGCCGGCCTGGTGAGCGCCGTGGATCAGTCGATGCACGGCCTGGCCCGGGACGTGAGCGAGGCCGCCGGTGCCGCCGCCGCCCTGGCCGACGGCTCGCGCAAGATCGGCTCCATCGCCACCATCATCGCCGAGATAGCGGCGCGCACCAACCTGCTGGCGCTCAACGCCGCCATCGAAGCGGCCCGGGCCGGGGAGGCCGGGCGCGGTTTCGCGGTGGTGGCCGACGAGGTGCGCCAGCTGGCGGAACGTACCACCAGCGCCACCAGCGACATCAACGCCCTGATCGGCGACGTCCAGCACAAGGCCGGCTACCTGACCCAGGTGGTGCAGGCGGCCGACGACAAGTCGAAGCAGAGCGCCCGCCAGGCGGCGGAGGCGGCGGAGGCGCTCGCCTCCATCGAACGGGCGGCGCTGTCGTCGCTCAGCCGCATGCAGGAGATCGCCGAGGCCAACGCCGGCCAGAGCGTGGCGGGGGAGCAGATTGCCATCGACAACCAGAAGGTGGCGGAGCTGGCCGACGGCAACGCCCGGCGGGTGACCGAAAGCAGCGAGCTGGCCCGTTATCTGGAACAACTGGTCGCCCGGCTCAAGGAGCGGGTGGCGAGCTACCGTTATGAGTGAGGCCGAAATGAACAGCATGATCATCGGGGTATTGGCGACCGCCCTGCTGGGCGGCCTGTGGTGGGGCTGGCGCAGGCAGAGGCGGCAGGACTGGCGGCTGCCGCAGCGGGCCCGGGAAGGGCTGCATTGTGCCGGTGATCTGGTGGCGCTGGTGGCCGAGGTGCAGCAGCACAGGGGCATGAGCGGTGCCTGGCTGGCCGGCGATCAGGGCTTCGCCGGCCGGTTGCCGGCCAAACAGCAGGCGGTGAACCGTCACTTCCAGGCGCTGCTGGCCCACGGCGAGCGGGAGCAGCGGGAGCGTTACTGCTGCTTCAGCCGGGACCAGGTGGCGGCGCTGCAGCGGCAATGGCAGGGCCTGGTACAGGGGCTGGCGGCCAGTACCCCGGAGCAGAATTTCCAGGCCCACTGCCGGCTGGTGTCGGTGCTGCTGGAGTGGCTGGCGGCGGTGGCCGAGGCCCGCATCGAGCAGCCCGGGGTGCTGCCCGGCGAGGGCAACAGCGAGCGCAACTTCGGCCATCGCCTGCCCGCCCTGGCGGAGTGTCTGGGCCAGGCCCGGGCCCTGGGCAGCTCGGTGGCGGCCCGGCGCTACTGTCCGCCGGTGGCCCGGGTGCGGCTGTTGTTTCTCACCGGGCGGGCCGAGTCGCTGCTGGCCCAGGCCGCCGGCGACCGGGGGACAGAGGTGGACGCGGCCCGGCAGGCGGTGCACGACTTCGTCTCTGCCTTGCGCGGCCGGCTGCTGGCGGCGGATGCCGCCGGCCTGTCCGCCGCCGACTGTTTCAGCCTGGGCACGGCGGCGGTGGACGCGGTGTTCCGCTGGCTGGAGCAGGAACGGCTGCGGCTGGACGGCGCCCTCGGGCGACGGGAACCGGGGCTGGCCCCGGCGGCCGCGGGCGCCCTATGACGAGAGCGGCGCCCGGTTTCATCCCCGTGGCCGGCAACGAGGCGGCGGCCGGCATCACCCTGCTCAATCGGCTGGACGGCCTGGCCTATCGCGCCGGGCTGGACCGGCCCGCCGACTTCGTCAGCACCGGCAGCGTGGCGTTGTGCGGCCACCGGGCGGCCTGGCTGCAAGGGCGGCGGGACGGCCTGCACCGGCGGCTGGTGATGGCGGAAGACTGGCCGCGGGTGCGGCGCGTCCTGGCCCGGGCGCTGGCGGAGCAGGGCTACTATCGGCTGGAATACCGGCTGCGCTGCCGCGACGGCCGCATCAAATGGGTGAGGGACAGCGGCCGCGCCCTGCCCGGCGACCTGCTCGAAGGCATGCTGAGCGATCTGGACGAGCAGGTGGCGCTGCGCCACCGCCTGGCCCAGGCCGAGGCCCGCTACCAGGGCCTGTTCGACAACTCGGTGATCGGCATGTTCCAGAGCACGCCGGACGGCCACTACCTGGCCGCCAACCAGGCCCTGGCGGAGATGTACGGTTACGCCTCGACCGCCGCCCTGATGGCCGGCTTGCAGGACATCGGCAACCGGCTCTACGTCAGCCCCGGCCGGCGCGACGAGTTCAAGCGGCAGATCCGCGAGCGGGGCTTCGTCAGCGATTTCGAATCCGAGGTCTACCGCCAGGACGGCTCCACCCTGTGGATCGCCGAAACCGCTCACGCGGTGCACGATCTGGACGGCGAACTGCTCTACTACCAGGGCACGGTCGAGGACATCACCGAGCGCAAGCGCTACCAGCAGCGGCTGGAATACCAGGCCAACTACGATCTGCTCACCGGCCTGCCCAACCGCCACCTGCTGGCGGATCGCCTGGCCCAGAGCCGGACCTGGCTTGCCGGGCAGGGCGGGCAGGTGGCGCTGGCCTTCGTGGATCTGGACAATTTCAAGGTGATCAACGACAGCCTGGGCCATGCCGTTGGCGACCGGCTGCTGATCGACATCGCCCGGCGGCTCGAGTCCGCCCTGGCCCCTCAGGATACGGTGGCCCGCTACGGCGGCGACGAGTTCGTGCTGCTGCTCCGGCACCGGGGCGAGCCGGCGGGCCTGCGCCAGGCGCTGGAGCGGGTGCTGGCCGTGGTGTCCGCGCCCCTGCAGCTGGACGGCCACGAGCTGCTGGTGACCTGCAGCATCGGCGTGGCCCTGCTGGCGGTGGACGGCGACAGCCTGGAGACCCTGCTGCAGCACGCGGACGCGGCCATGTACTCCGCCAAGTCCCGCGGCCGCTCGGGCCTGTGTTTCTACAACCGCCAGCTCAATGCGGCGGCGGTGGAGCGGTTACGGCTGGAGGCGGCGCTGCGGCGCGCGCTGGAGCGGGGCGAGATCGACGTGCATTTCCAGCCCAAGGTGGACCGGGAAGGGCGGCCGCTGTCGTTCGAGGCCCTGGTGCGCTGGCACAGCCCCGAGTTCGGTGCCGTCTCGCCGGCGGTGTTCATTCCCATCGCCGAGGACACCGGCCAGATCGAGCCCATCACCGAGTTCGTGCTGGCCCGGGCCTGCCGGCTGGCCTGCGCCTGGCCCCGGGAGCTGGCGGTGGCGGTCAACCTGTCGCCCCGCCTGTTCCATTCCGGCGGGCTGTGCCGCCGGGTGGAGCGGGCGCTGGCGACGAGCGGCCTGGCACCCCACCGGCTGGAGCTGGAGCTGACCGAGGGCATATTGATGGAGAAGAACATGAAGGCGGTGGAGCAGTTGCAGGCGCTGAAGGCGCTGGGGGTGCGGCTGGCGGTGGACGACTTCGGCACCGGCTATTCCTCGCTCGCCTACCTGCGCCGTTTTCCCCTCGACATCCTCAAGGTGGACAAGTCCTTCGTCGGCAACTGCCGGCCCGACGCCAGCGACGCCATACTGGTGCGAGCCATTACTTCGCTGGGCCGGGAGCTGGGACTGACGGTGGTGGCGGAGGGGGTGGAAACCCGGGCCCAGTGGGACTTCCTGCGCCAGGCCGGCTGCGACGAGTTCCAGGGCTACCTGTTCGCCCGGCCCTTGCCCGCCGAGCAGACCCACGCCTGGCTGGCCCGCTTCCCGGACAGCGTTTACCGGTCGCCCCGGCGGGCCCTGGCCTGAATCGGTGGCCGCCGCCGTCGGCGCGACCGGCTCAGCAGTCGGGCTCGTCCTGGGGAAGGGCGAGTGGCGGGCCGCCCGCCGGCAGGGCGGGCGGGGTGTCCACCGCCAGCCGCCACAGCGGCGGCGGCGGTGCGCTCTCGCCGGGGACGACCGGGTAGAGCAGCGCCAGCTTGAGCCCCGGCATCCGCTGCAGCAGGCGCTGGGCCGTGCCCTGGCCGTCGCCGATGTGGAAACGGCCCACGGTCAGCATCACCCGGTAGCCCGGGTGGGCCTGCAGGTAGTTGGCGATGCTCTCCGCCATGGTGTCGTCCCAGCTGGTCTGGGCGGCGAACTGGAACTCGGTGGGGGCCTGGCCGTGGTGGCGGGAAGCCATGAAGCGCGCCTTGTAGCCGTCGTCGGTCAGGGTCAGTCGCTCGGCCACCCAGGCCCGGTGGCTGGCGGGCAACCGGTCCAGGTAGGCGGGACCTTCCCGGCCGATGCAGCGCACTATATGGCGGGGGGCGTTGGCCGCCAGCACCTCGATGCCCTTGCGCCGGGCCAGCTCCACCAGCGGCCGGTAGTGGCTGCGGTAGCCGGGCCAGGCGTTGGCCTGCTCGATAAAGGCGTCTTCCCCCAGCCGGCCGGCCAGGTAGTCGTCCAGCACCGGCTGGCGATCCCGACTGAACTGCTCCATGGCCAGGGTCAGGGGCCGGGGCTGGGTCAGCAGCCGGGCCAGCAGATCGGCCTGGAAGCGGTGGATGGCCTGGTGGCCGTGCAGTTCGCCCACCATGATCACGTCCGCCCCCGCCAGTTGCCCGGCGGCCTGCTCCAGCGACCGGGGGCGGCCCTCGGGGCCGTGCAACTGGTAGTCGAGCGGGACGGCGGGCGAGCGGGCCTCGACCTGGCAGCCGCCGAGCAGCAGGGTAAGCAACAGTGTGAGCATGCGCATGGGAGTCACCTTCAGCACAATGGATAACAGCAATTTCGCCGTAAAGTTATTATCATAGGTCGCATTGTTCTATAACCCTGTATCGACATGGCGCCCGCTCTCTGGCTATCACTGTTTTTTGCCCTCTACTACTTCGGCTACGGCATCTTCCTGCCCTTCTGGGCGTTGTGGCTCAGCCACGTGGGCGCCGAGGCCGGCTTTATCGGCCTGCTGCTGGGGCTCGGCATGGCGGCGCGCTGTGTCGGCAACCTGGCGGTGATGAGCCGGGTACGGGCGGCGGACCACTTGCTGCCGGCGGCCCGCTGGCTGTGCCTGTTGAGCCTGCTGGCCTTCGCCGCCTTCTACGGCTGGCAGTCCAGCCTGGGATTGCTGCTGCTGATGCTGCTGGTCAACCTCATCTATCCGGCGCTGATGCCGGTCTCCGAGGCCATCGCCAGCCGCCTCATCGTGCAGGTGCGGCTGGATTACGGCAAGGCCCGGCTGTGGGGCTCGGCGGCCTTTATCGCCGCCAACCTGGTGGTGGGCTACCTGAGCGGGGGGCTTGGGCCCCAGTGGGTATTGCACACCATGGTGCTGTCCCTGGCGCTGATGTGGCTGGCCAGCCTGCTGCCGATGCGGCCGGCGCCCAGGGAGCTGCACCAGGAGCGCCGGGGCGACAGCCTGTGGCAGGTATGGCGCCGGCCGGGCATGCCGCGCTTCCTGCTGGTCACCGCCCTGCTGCAGGGCAGCCATGCCTTCTACTACGGCTTCAGCGCCCTCTACTGGCAGCGGGAAGGCTATAGCACCGCGGTGATCGGCTATTTGTGGGGGCTGGGGGTGCTGGCGGAAATCGCGGTGTTCGCCATGAACCGGCGCTGGTTCGAACGCTTCGAGGCCCGCCACCTGCTGCTGGCCGGGGCCGGCTGTGCCCTGCTGCGCTGGGGGCTGCTCGGCGCCACCACCGAACTGGCCTGGCTGGTGGCGGCCCAGATCCTGCACGCGGGCAGCTTCTGCCTGAGCCACCTGGGCGCCATCCGCTATATCAGCCGCGACCTGGACGGCCAGGCGGTGATCGGTGCTCAGGCGCTCTACGCCGCCCTGCCCATGGGCATGGCGGTGGCGCTGCTGCTGGTGCTGTCCGGCCAGCTCTATCCGCTGCTCGGCGGCCAGATCTTCTGGCTGATGGCGGCGGCGGTGCTGCCGGTGGCCTGGCTGCTGCGCAGCCCCCTGACCGCCCGCCCCCAGGAGGCCTGATGCAGGGCTGGACCGTCATCAACATCGCCCTGGCCTACCTGGCGCTGCTGTTCCTCTGCGCCTGGCTGGGCGACAAGGTGCGCCTGGGAGCCCGGGCCCGCCGCCTGCGGCCGCTGCTGTACAGCCTGTCGCTGGCGGTCTATTGCACCTCCTGGAGCTTCTTCGGCACCGTGGGCCAGGCCAGCACCGATCCCTGGTCCTACTTCCCCATCTACCTGGGCCCCATACTGGTGTTCACCCTGGCCGGGCCCTTCATCGCCCGGCTGATCGAGGTGGCCAAGCGCGAGCATATCACCTCCATCGCCGACTTTATCGCCGCCCGCTACGGCAAGTCCCAGCGGCTGGCGGTCTATGTCACCCTGATCGCCATCGTCGGGGTGCTGCCCTATATCGCCCTCCAGCTCAAGGCCATCGTCATGGGGCTCAACCTGGTGGCGCCGGACGTGGTCGGCGGGGACGGCCGCGATGCCGGCGAAGTGGCCTTCATGGTGGCCCTGTTGTTCACCGTCTTCATCCTGCTGTTCGGCACCCGCCATATCGACGCCACCGAGCACCAGCGCGGGGTCATGGTGGCCATCGCCCTGGAGTCGGTGGTCAAGCTGGTGGCCTTTATCCTGGTGGGGGGCTTCGCGCTCTGGCTGATCCTGGCCTTCCCCAACCAGGCGCGCACCATGATCACCGAGGATTTCATCGGCGGCCTGACCGAGGTGAGCGGCGCCAATCTGCTCGACATGGGGGTCTACACCCTGCTGTCGATGAGCGCCATCATCTGCCTGCCGCGCCAGTTCCACGTGACGGTGGTGGAGCACCACGATCCGGCGGACCTGCGCTGGGCCCGGCGCATCTTCCCCCTCTACCTGTTCCTGTTCGGGCTTTTCGTGCTGCCCCTGGCCCTGGCCGGCCAGCAGTGGCTGTCGGCGGACACCTCGCCGGACACCTACGTGATCAGCCTGCCGCTGGCGCTGGACTATCCGGGCCTGGCGGTGCTGGCCTTTATCGGCGGCGCGTCGGCCGCCACCGGCATGATGATCATCTCCACCATCGCCCTGGCGATCATGGTGAGCAACGATCTGGTGCTGCCCATGATACTGCGCCGGCGCCAGCTGCAGGGGGCGGGGTTCGAGGACGTGGCCCAGCTGCTGCTCAACGTGCGCCGTACCGCCATCATCGTCATCATGGTCACCGCCTGGCTGGTGTTCCTCTGGCTGGGGGAGATCCACAGCCTGTCGCGCATCGGCTACCTGAGCTTCGCCGCCATCGCCCAGTTCGCCCCGGCCCTGGTGCTGGGATTGCTGTGGCGCGGCGGCAACCGGCGCGGCGCCTACTGGGGCCTGAGCCTGGGCATGCTGATGTGGCTGCTCAACCTGATGGCGGAAACCGGGCTCTTCGCCGGCGACGCCGACACCAACGTGCTGCTGTGGCTGCTGACGCCACCGGCCTGGGGCGCGGTGGGCGAGATGAGCCCCGCCACCTGGGGCATACTGCTCAGCCTGTTGTGCAACCTGGCCGGCTACCTGCTGGGCTCCTGGCTGTCGCTGCCCCCGGTGAGCGAGCGTTTCCAGGCGGCGGCCTTCGTCGGCCGCCAGCACAAGGACGACGGCGACGTTTACCGGGCCAAGGTGACGGTGCGGGACCTGGAGCAACTGGCATCCCGTTTCGTGGGGGAATCCCGGGTCAAGCGGGCCTTTGCCCGCTATGCCGGCGAGCAGGGTACCCTGGATGGCAGCATGCAGGCGCCGGCCAGCCTGATCCGCCACACCGAGCGGGTGCTGGCCGGGGTGTTCGGTGCCTCCTCGGCGCGGCTGGTGCTGTCCTCGGCGCTGCAGGGGCGCTCCATGGAGCTGGAGGAGCTGGCTGCCATCGTGGACGAGGCGGGGGATGTGTTCCGCTTCAACCGGGGCCTGCTGCAGGGCGCCATCGAGCATATCGGCATGGGCATTTCGGTGGTGGACAAGGAGCTGAACCTGGTGGCCTGGAACCGGCGCTACCTGGAGCTGTTCAACTACCCGCCGGGCCTGATCCGGGTGGGGCGGCCCATCGCCGACATCATCCGCTACAACGCCGAAAAGGGCCTGTGCGGCCCCGGCGAGGTGGACGAGCAGGTGAGCCGGCGGCTGGCCCACATGCGTGCCGGCACCGCCCATATCTCGGCCCGGACCCGTCCCGACGGCCGGGTGATCGAGATGCAGGGCAACCCCATGCCCGGCGGGGGCTTCGTGATGACCTTCAACGACATCACCACCTTCCGCCAGGCGGAGCAGGTGCTGAAAGAAGCCAACGTGGTCCTGGAAGCCCGGGTGGCCGAACGGACCCGGGAGCTGTCGGCGGTCAACCAGCAACTGCTGGCGGCCACCCACCAGGCGGAACGGGCCAATGCCTCCAAGGGCCGATTCCTGGCGGCGGTGAGCCATGACCTGATGCAGCCGCTCAATGCCGCCAAGCTGTTCACCTCCTCCTGGCTGGAAACCTCCGGCGACGAGGAAAGCCGGCGGCTGGCCGGCCATATCGACCGCTCCCTCGGTGCCGCCGAAGAGCTGATCGGCGACCTGCTCGACATGTCACGGCTGGAGTCGGGCAAGCTCACCGCCCGGCCCAAGGATTTTGCCCTGAACAGCCTGTTCGACACCCTCAAGGCCGAATTCGGGGCCCTGGCGGAGCAGGACGGCGGTCGCTTTGAATTGGTGCCCAGCCGGCTGCGGGTGCATAGCGATCCCCGGCTGTTGCGCCGCATACTGCAGAACTTCCTCACCAACGCCCTGCGCTACAACCCGGGCGGACGCATCCTGCTCGGGCTGCGCCACTGCAGCGAGGGCCTGCGCATCGAGGTGTGGGACAACGGCCCCGGCATTCCCGCCGACAAGCTGGAGGTGATCTTCGACGAATTCCTGCGCCTGGAGCATGGCCAGCGCCACCACCAGCAGGGGTTGGGGCTGGGCCTGGCCATCGCCCAGGGGCTGGCGGCCATACTGGGGCACCGGCTGATGGTGCGTTCCTGGGAGGGCAAGGGCTCGGTGTTCAGCGTGACGGTGCCACGGGCCGAGTCCGGCGCCGAGCCGGCGGAGGCGGAGCCCGCCCCGCCGGCGGCAAGCGGCCAGCTGGCGGGCCTCAAGGTGCTGTGCATCGACAACGAGGCGGACATCCTCACCGCCATGGCCAGCCTGCTGGGACGCTGGGGCTGCGAGGTGCGCCTGGCCGGCAACGGCCAGGAGGCCCGAGCCCATTGCCGCGACGGCTTCAGGCCCCAGGTGATACTGTCCGATTACCACCTGGACGAGGGAGAAACCGGGGTCGCGCTGATCAACATGCTGCGGCTGGAGTTCGGGCGGATACCGGCGGTGGTGATCAGCGCCGACCGCCAGCCGGAGCTGCAGGCCCAACTGCACCGGTTGCAGCTGAGTTACCTGAGCAAGCCGGTCAAGCCGCTCAAGCTGAGGGCCTTGCTGCAGCATCTGGCATGAGGGCGGTGGCCTATTTCCAGCGGGTGCGATACCAGGCCAGCAGGTTGCGGCTGCGGTAACTGAGCAACGCCAGCAGGATCAGCACACAGCCGGCGACCTTCTGCGGCGGCATGGGTTCGTGATACCAGAACACGCTGATCAGCACCGTCCACACCGGCTCCAGCATCATGATGATGGCGGCGTTGGCCACGTTGCTGAATTTCTGGCCCATGGTCTGGCAGGCGAAGCGCAGCGAGGTGGCCAGCAGTACGCTGGCGGCGAACCAGCCCCAGGTCTGGGACGGTATCCGCTCCGGCCACTGCTCGAGCAGCGCAGAGTAGAGCAGGTTCATCACCCCGGTCACCGCCAGGTGCAGAAAGGTCAGGGCCACCGGCGGAATGCGGCGGGCGAAGCGGCTGTTGAGGTTGAAATAGAGCGCCATCGACAGCGATGCCAGCAGGAACAGCAACTGGCCGGGGGACAGGCTGAGGCCGCTGCCCATGGTGAGCAGGAACAGGCCCGAGACGGCGATGGGCAGAGCGGTCCAGAAGGCGCGGTTGGGCCGCTCCTTGAACAGCAGCCAGGCCACCAGCGGCACCATCAGCATCGACAGGCTCATGATGAAGGCCCCCTCGCCGATGCCCTCGCTGTGGGACACCGCCAGTATCCAGAACAGCAGGTTCATGCCCATGATGGTGCCGACGGCGCCGGCCTTGAGCAGGTTGGCGGCGGGAATGGCCAGCAGTTGCCGCCAGCAGAAGGGCAGCAGCAGCAGGGCGGCGAGCAGGAAGCGCCAGCCGACAAAGCCGGCGGGCGGCAGGCCGTTGAGGGCTTCCTTGGAGAACAGCCAACCGGCGGAGGCCAGCAGGGTGGCCGTGAGAATGAACAGATCGCCTCGCCGTTCCGGCAACATACTCGACACCCCGATAGAGACAGCCCGCCCGGCGGGGCGGTGGTGATGGCCATCGACGGTTTCGATGGTAACTGAGTCGTCTACTCTATGTTATTCGTGAGCATTTGCACACACCGGGTTGTCAGATGGAGACGGTTGGGTGATGGCGTTCCATGATGGCTTTCAATGCCGCCATCTTGTCGGTGCTCGGCGGCCTGAGCCCTTCCAGCGGATAGGCCTGGCCGAAGCTGGCCCATTTGTGGCTGCCCAGGTTGTGGTAGGGCAGCAGCTCCACCTTTTCCACCGCCGGGCCCAGGCCGGCGATAAAGCGGCCCAGGGCGTCGATATCGGCCTCGTCGTCGCTCCAGCCCGGCACCACCACATGGCGGATCCACATGGCCTGGCCCCGTTCGGCCAGGTAACGGGCCAGCGCCAGGGCGAAGCGGTTGCTGACCTGGGTCAGCGGGATATGCTGTTCGTCGCGGACATGCTTGAGATCGAGCAGCACCAGATCGGTGCTGTCGAGCAGCCGGTCGAGGGCGGCGTCGTGATGGTGCACGAAGCCGTTGGTGTCCAGGCAGGTGTGCAGGCCCTCGGCCTTACAGGCCTCGAACAGCTCGGTGACGAAGGGCAGCTGCAGCAGAGGTTCGCCGCCGGACACGGTGATGCCGCCGCCGGACGCCCGCATAAAGGGCCGGTAGCTGAGCAGCTCCGGCATCAGCTCGGCCACCGTCACCTCGCGGCCGGCGTCGGTGTCCCAGCTGTCCCGGTTGTGGCAGTACAGGCAGCGCATCAGGCAGCCCTGCATGAACACCAGGAAGCGGATGCCGGGACCGTCGACGGTGGCGCAGCTTTCGGTGGAATGGATTCGTCCGCTAATGGCCATGGTTCCTCCCCAAGACAAATAACAAGGATAGATGCGGTGGGCAGAGCCGCCTGCTGGCATTACCCTCAGACGGCGTCGGGGCTGGAAAGAGGCAACAGGGATGGCCTCCGCCGACCGTCACCTGCCAGGGATGGCAGGTGCGAGCGTACAGGGATGTATTCACAGCGTGTCGGCGGAGGTGGCCCTGTTGCCTCTTCTCTGCGTCACATCAGACAGCCGGACTTGTGACGCAAAGTCCGGCTTCCAGCCCTCTACATCGACTCGGTAAAGGTCCGGGTGATCACATCCCGTTGCTGCTCGGGGGTAAGGGCGTTGAAGCGCACCGCGTAGCCCGACACCCTGATGGTCAGCTGGGGGTACTTGTCCGGATGCTCGATGGCGTCGAGCAGCATCTCCCGGTTCATCACGTTGACGTTGAGGTGCTGGCCGCCCTCGCGTCCGGCCTGGTGATGGAAGTAACCGTCCATCAGCGCCGCCAGGTTGCGCTGCCGGCCCCCTTCATCCTTGCCCAGCGCCTTCGGCACTATGGAGAAGGTGTAGGAGATGCCGTCCTTGGCGTGGCTGAAGGGCAGCTTGGCCACCGAGGTCAGCGACGCCAGGGCGCCTTTTTCATCCCGGCCGTGCATGGGGTTGGCACCGGGGCCGAAGGGCTCGCCGGCGCGGCGGCCGTCCGGGGTGTTGCCGGTTTTTTTGCCGTACACCACGTTGGAGGTGATGGTCAGCACCGACTGGGTCGGAATGGCATCCCGGTAGCAGGGATGGGCCTTGATCTTGTCCATGAAACGGCGCACCAGATCGCAGGCGATGTCGTCCACCCGGTCGTCGTTGTTGCCGAATTTGGGGAAGTCGCCCTCTATCTCGAAGTCCACCGCCAGTCCGGACTCGTCGCGCACCGGTTTCACCCTGGCGTACTTGATGGCGCTCAGGGAGTCGGCGGTCACCGACAGCCCGGCGATACCGCAGGCCATGGTGCGCACCACCTCCTTGTCGTGGAACGCCATCTGGATGGCCTCGTAGGCATACTTGTCGTGGCTGTAGTGGATCACGTTGAGGGCGGTCACGTACTGGGTGGCCAGCCAGTCCATCAGGCTGTCGAGGCGGCTCATCACCTGCTCATAGTCCAGCACCTCGCCCTTGAGCGGCTCGGCCCTGGGGCCGACCTGGATTTTCAGCTTCTCGTCCACGCCGCCGTTGATGGCGTAGAGCAGGGTCTTGGCCAGGTTGGCGCGGGCACCGAAGAACTGCATCTGCTTGCCCACCACCATGGGCGACACGCAGCAGGCGATGGCGTAGTCATCGGAGTCGAAGTCCGCGCGCATCAGATCGTCGTTCTCGTACTGGATGGCGGAGGTGTCGATAGAGACCTTGGCTACATAGTCCTTGAACGCCCGCGGCAGTTGCTCGGACCAGAGCACGGTCAGGTTCGGCTCCGGGCTGGGGCCCATGTTGTACAGGCTGTGCAGGTAGCGAAAGCTGGTCTTGGTGACCAGGGGGCGGCCGTCCAGGCCCATGCCGGCCAGGGACTCGGTGGCCCAGATGGGGTCGCCGGAGAACAGCTCGTCGTACTCGGGGGTACGCAGGAAGCGCACCATGCGCAGCTTCATGATGAAGTGATCCACCAGCTCCTGGGCCTGGGCCTCGGTGAGGCTGCCTTCACGCAGATCCCGCTCGACATAGATATCGAGGAAGGTGGAAGTGCGGCCCAGCGACATGGCGGCGCCGTTCTGGGATTTGATGGCGGCCAGATAGGCGAAGTAGAGCCATTGCACCGCTTCCTTGGCACTGGCGGCGGGGCGGCCCAGGTCGAAGCCGTAGCCGGCGGCCATGGTCTTGAGATCGGCCAGGGCACGAGCCTGCTCGGCCAGCTCCTCGCGCAGCTGCAGGGTGCGGGAGAGATCGATGCCGGCTTCGAGGTCCGCCTGGGTGGAGGCGAGCTGGGCTTTCTTATCCCGGATCAGGAAGTCCACCCCGTACAGGGCGCAGCGGCGGTAGTCGCCGATGATGCGGCCGCGGCCATAGGCGTCGGGCAGGCCGGTGAGCACCCCGGACTTGCGGCAGTTGAGGATGTCCTGGGTGTAGAGGTCGAATACCGCCTGGTTGTGGGTCTTGCGATAGTCGGAAAACACCTTGCTCACCCGCGGGTCCAGCTCGCGGCCATAGGCCTGGCAGGAGGCCTCGACCATGCGCACGCCGCCATAAGGCAGGATGGCGCGCTTTAGCGGCGCCTCGGTCTGCAGGCCGACCACCTGCTCCAGCGCCCGGTCGATATAGCCGGGGGCGTGGGAGGTGATGGTGGACGGATTGTCGGTGTCGAAGTCGAGCGGGGCATGGGTGCGGTTTTCCTCGGCGATGCCGCTCATCACCCGCTCCCACAGGGCCAGGGTGGCCGGGGTGGGACCGGCCAGGAAGCCGTCGCCGCCCTCGTAGGGGCTGTAGTTGGCCTGGATGAAGTCGCGCACATTGACTTCCTGTCGCCAGTTTTCGCCACCGAAGCCGCGCCAGGCGTGCTCGAAATTGTTGTTGACCTGTGCCATAAAAACCTCCGCTGAACGGGTGCCGGCATCCCGCTGATGAAGGGGCGGGCGCCATTACCGGATGGCGTCAGACTACTGCCGGAGAGATAGGTGGCCGTTGATCTGGATCAAGCCTGGTCTTTGATTTTTTGTAATTTTACTACATTCCTGCAGTTGGCTCCGAACCGGGTCTCAGTGTCATTTTCAATAATGACAAGCTTTACCAAGCTGTTACAGCCTGGTAAGCCAAATTTTGCGGTACCGCTTTGGCGGTAATTCGGTGCAGGTGATGTGGTAATAAATAACATATCCGCGCCGGCATCGACCTCGGGCGGACTCAGGCTTTTGTCAATCTCTGGTTGTGCTAGAATGTGCGCACTTTTGTTCAAACAAGGATTCCCATGAAGGTAATCGAAGGGCTGATGGCCGCGCCCGAGGCCAAGGTGGCGATCGTGGTCGCCCGCTTCAACAGCTTTATCAACGACAGCCTGGTGGCCGGCGCCCTGGACGTGCTCAAGCGCCAGGGCCAGGTACAGGACGACAACATCACCCTGGTACGGGTACCCGGCGCGGTCGAGATCCCGCTGGTGTGCAAGAAACTCGCCAAGAGCGGCCGGTACGACGCCATCGTCGCCCTGGGCTGTGTCATCCGCGGCGGCACCTACCACTTCGACCTGGTGGCCAACGAAAACAGCAAGGGCATGGCCAGCGTGATGATGGAATTCGAAGTGCCCATCGCCTTCGGCGTGCTGACCACCGAAAACATCGAACAAGCCATCGAGCGCGCTGGCACCAAGGCGGGCAACAAGGGCGCGGAAGCGGCCCTCAGCGCACTGGAAATGATCAACGTCCTGCAAGCGCTGGACTAAGAGGAGTACTGCATTGAAACCGTCTGAACGCCGCAAGGCCCGCCGCCTCGCCACCCAGGCCATCTATCAATGGCAAATGACCAAGGATAACGTGGCCGATATCGCCCAGCAGTTCCTGCTGGAGCAGGACACCAAGGGCGTGGATCTGGACTATTTCCGCGATCTGCTGTTCGGGGTCTCGGTGCATGCCGCCGAGCTGGACGCGGTATTTTCCCCCTACCTGTCCCGTCCGCTGGCCGATCTCGATATGGTGGACAAGGCGGTACTGCGGTTGGCCACTTACGAGCTGACCCGGCGTGAGGATGTACCTTATCGGGTAGTGATCAACGAAGCCATAGAGCTGGCCAAGGCCTTCGCCGCCGAAGAGAGCCACAAGTTCGTGAACGGCGTGCTCGATAAGGTCGTCAAGCAGTTGAAAAAATAACGACAAGCATCGGGAAAAAGCCAGCAGCCGCTGGCTTTTCATTTTCTATGAATGAATTTGAAATAATAAGACACTATTTTACCGCCGACAGCGGCCGCAAGGACGTGCTGATGGGGCCGGGGGACGACTGCGCCCTGCTGCAGGTGCCGCCCCAGACCTGGCTGGCGGTGAGCACGGATACCCTGGTTGCCGGGGTGCATTTCTTCGCCGACATGGATCCGGTGGCCCTGGGCCACAAGGCCCTGGCGGTCAACCTCTCGGATCTGGCGGCCATGGGCGCGGATCCGCGCTGGGTCTCGTTGGCACTGACCCTGCCCGCGGTCGACGAAGGCTGGATAAAAGGCTTTTGCGCCGGTTTCTTCGAGCTGGCGGAATATTACAACGTGGCCCTGGTGGGCGGTGACATGACCAAAGGACCCTTGTCGATCACCGTGACAGTGCACGGCACCCTGCCCGAGGGCAAGGGCCTGCGGCGCAGCGGCGCCCGGGTAGGGGACGGTATCTACGTCACCGGCACCCTGGGTGACGCGGCGCTGGGCTTGCAGCAGCAGCTCGGCAAGATAGCGGTGCCGCCGGCGCATCTGGACTTTGTGCGCACCAAGTTCGAACATCCCCATCCCCGTATCCTGGCCGGCCAGGCGTTGCGCGACATCGCCTCCAGCGCCCTGGATATCTCCGACGGCCTGGCCGGTGATCTGGCCCATATCACCGCCGCCTCCGGGGTGCGTGCCCAGCTGGAGCTGGAGCAGCTGCCCCTGAGCGAGGCCATGAAGGCATCCGTTTCCCAGGAGCGGGGCTGGGAGCTGGCCCTGACCGGCGGCGAGGACTACGAGCTGTGCTTTACCGTGCCGGAAACCCACCGTGGCCAGCTGGAAACGGCCCTGGCCCACTGCGGGGTCAAGTTCACCCGGGTTGGCCGCATCCTGGCCGGTGAGCCCGGCGTGGAGCTACAGGCCGGGGGCAAGCCCTACCGGTTGCAGGCCCAGAGCTGGGATCATTTCCGGAGTACCTGAATGAGAAAACCCGAGCTGGCGGCGCTGAAGCTGTCCAATCCGCTGCACCTGCTGGCCCTGGGCTTCGGCTCCGGCCTGAGCCCGGTGATGCCAGGCACAATGGGCACCCTGGCGGCCATTCCCCTCTACCTGCTGGTGCAGGGATTGCCGCTGTGGGCCTATCTGGGGTTGCTGGCGCTGGGCTTCGTGGCCGGCATCAAAATCTGCGAGGCGGCGACCACCGCCATCGGCCGGCACGATCATGGCGCCATCGTGTGGGACGAGATCATCGGCTTCGGCATCACCATGATAGCGGCGCCGGCGGGTGCCTTGTGGATCCTGGCGGGCTTTGTGCTGTTCCGCTTCTTCGACATCGTCAAGCCCTGGCCCATCCGCTGGTTCGACCGCCGGGTACACGGCGGCGTCGGCATCATGCTGGACGACGTTATCGCCGGCCTGTTCGCCCTGGCCTGCCTGCAGGGACTGGCGGCCCTGCGATAGGCTGCCACGTCAATAACGTCGGACGGCAGGAGCCGTCTGCGGTCCATGCCCGGCGGGATTGACGCCGGGCATGGTTCCCGTGCACAAAGGCGCGACCAGGGCTGGCGGGGCTGGATGCAGGCAGCGGCTTGTTGGCGCCATGCCCGGGAGGTGGCGAACACAAAAAAGCCGGTGCAGTGCACCGGCTTGAAAGGTGGTGGAGGGGACTGGATTCGAACCAGTGAAGGCGGAGCCGTCAGATTTACAGTCTGATCCCTTTGGCCACTCGGGAACCCCTCCACGAGTAAACGGTTGTATTGTCCGCCGATGCCGGGGCATCGACGCTGAAAGATGGTGGAGGGGGCTGGATTCGAACCAGCGAAGGCTGAGCCGTCAGATTTACAGTCTGATCCCTTTGGCCGCTCGGGAACCCCTCCGCGTTTGTGGGGCGCATACTACCAAAAAGAATCGCTTTGTGAACCCCTTGGAGGCAATTAATTTACTAAATTAAAGGGACTTGCTGCCGATAACCGTTTAAATGCCTAATATTTGCACTTTTTATGCAGCCAGACATCTCCGCCAACCTGCTCGTCAATGACAGCCAACTCGGTGACCGCCTTAACCAGGCGGTCCACCAGGGGCGTCGTGAGGATTTCGGGCTGTTGCTGGCGTTGCTGTCGGACGACGCCCGGGACCTGCCCCGGCTGGAGGAGCCGGCGGACGAGCGGGGCGAACCCGACTGGCGGAAGCATTTCGATCTGCCGGCCCCCAATCCCTGCTATGCGGAAGCGGCCGACGTCATCCGGGCGCCCCAGTTGTCCGCCCTGGCCGGCGACCTGCGGCAGGACAGTCTGCGACTGCTGCTGGCGATGCGGGCAGAGCCGCTGCGGCCCGACAACCAGGCCTTGCCGGCGGAGGTCAGCGCCAACCTCAACCCCCGTACCATGGCCCGGCTGGACGGCGATCTCAAGGTTCGGCTGCCGGTGCAACCGGCGCGCATGCTCGAAGTGCTGGAAGCGGTCAAGGCGATGGCCTGACGCCGGTTTTGCGTGGTCGGCGGGAGCGCGACAAGGAGCGAATTTATGCGACCGGAACGCGGCGCCATGATCGGGATGGCCCATTGAAATGGACCTGCGGGACCGGGGTATTGGAGTTGTTGCCCAATCCCCAATCTCCTTGGTTCAGCCCCCGTGGGCCCGGCGACAGCCGTCGATGGCCGGTGCCAGCAGCTCCAGGGCCGTCTGCTCGCAGGGCGGCAGGGCGGCATCGGAGCGGGCCAGGGGCGTCACCCGTTCTCCCCAGCGGATCAGGCCGGCGCCCCAGGTCAGGCCGGCACCGAAGGCGGCGGTGAGCAGCAGGGCGCCGGGTTGGATGCGGCCCTGCTCCAGCGCTTCGCACAGGGCGATGGGCACGGTGGCGGCGGAGGTGTTCCCGTACTGGCAGATATTGACCATGACCTTGTCGTCCGGCAACGCCATCTTCCTGGCGAGGGTCTCGATGATGCGGATATTGGCCTGGTGGGGCAGCAGCAGATCGATGTCCTGCTCGCTCGCTCCGGCCTGCTCCAGCACGAAGGAAGCGGCATCCCCCATCCCTTTCACCGCCCGTTTGAAGATTTCCTTGCCCTCGAAATGGACTTCGAACAGGCCGTCCACATGCTCGAAACGGCGTCGGCTGGTACCGGAGTCGGGCACCGCCAGTATCTCCCTGGCTTGCGCATCGCAGCCCAGCTTGTCGGCGATGAGCCCGAGGGGGCTGTCATCGGCTTCCAGCACCACGGCGCCGGCACCGTCGCCGAACAACACGGCGGTGTCCCTTTGGGTCCAGTCCAGGTAATGGGTAAGTCGTTCGGCGCCGATCACCAGCACCCGTTGCATGCTGCCGGCCTTGATCAGGGCGCTGCCCACGCTCAGGCCGTAGATGAAGCCGGTACAGGCGGCGTTGATGTCGAACACGGCGGCCCGGCCGGCTCCCAGGGCCTGCTGCACCGCCGAGGCGGAGCTGGGCACCAGGCTGTCGGGGCTGGCGGTGGCCAGGATGATGGCGTCGAGCCGGTCGGCTTCCAGGCCGGCGGCGGCCAGGGCATGGCGGGCGGCGACCACGGCCAGGTCGGAGGTGTTGACGTGGGCGATACGGCGCGCCTTGATGCCGGTGCGGCTGTGGATCCAGTCGTCGGAGGTGTCGAGGAAGGTACTGAGATCGTCGTTACTCAGTACGGCGGGAGGCAGGCATTTGCCCCAACCGGTGATATTGGCATAACGCATAGCGGAACCATATAACGGTAAGAGAGGAATAGGGCCGATTATGCCCTAGCCACCCCGGGGTGTCATGTCATGGTAACAGGATTAGAGTATCGGCTCGGTCATGGTGCGGAGTGGACCGTCACAGCCGCCCCTGTCGTGCCAGACGCCTTTTGACCCAGGTGCGGTAGAGCCAGGACAGGCAGGGGCGGATCACCGGCAGGCCGATCAGCCAGGCCAGGGGCCTGAGCCGGGGGATCCTCTTCATCAGCAGGATATAGGCATCCAGCTCCGAGAAGACTTCCCCCTCCGCGGTTTGTATGTGCAGCTCCCGCAGCGCCTTCTGCGGGCTGATCCCCAGGCTCAGCAGCACGTCTTCCCGTCCGGTGATATCGAACCAGTAAATATCGTCATTCTCGGCGCCGGCCCAACGTTCGTAGCGGACCCTGTCCTTGACACAACTTTCGCAACTGCCATCGTAAAACACCACCAGTTGGTGGCGGGGCTTTTTTCCATCCATCAAGGCGCCCTCCTGGGCAATAAGCGCCGCGTCCATGCGGGCCTGTCGTTTAAGCGTAGCCGAATCAGGCCAGATATCTCTGCTCCAGATGCGACTTAAATGGCGCCGGGTCCAGGGCCTGGCCAGTGGCCTGTCTGATCAGGGTATCCGTTTCCAGCAGGCTGGCGTGCTGCCAGATGTGCTCTCGCAGCCAGCCGAAGACGGCGGGCAGATCCTCGGTGATCAGCCGTTCCAGCGGACCCAACTGCCGCTGCATGGCCGCCGCCTGCTGGGCGGCGTAGATGGCGCCCAGGGTATAGCTCGGAAAATAGCCGAAGCTGCCGTCGGTCCAGTGGATGTCCTGCAGGCAGCCGTCCTTGTGATTGTCCCGCGTGGACAGGCCGAGGTATTGCTGCATCAACTGATCCCAGCGTTCGGGCAGGTCCCGGGCTTCCATGCGGCCTTCGATCAGCTCCCGCTCTATCTCGTAGCGCAGCATCACATGGGCCGGATAGGTGACCTCGTCCGCGTCCACCCGAATGAGGCCGGGCATAACCCGGCTGTAGAGCCGGGCCAGGTTGTCCGGGGCGAAGGCTGGCTGGGCGCCGAAGTGCCGCTCCAGCAGGGGAGCCAGGCGGACGAGAAAGGCCGGGTGGCGTGCCAGCTGCATCTCGAAGAACAGGCTCTGGGACTCGTGCACGCCCATGGATCTGGCCTGGCCCGCCGGCAGCTTGCGCCAGGCCGCCGGCAGGCCCTGCTCGTAGCGGGCATGGCCGGTCTCGTGGATGATGCCCATCAGGGCCTGGGTGACGTCCTGCTCGTCGTAGCGGGTGGTGAGCCGGACGTCTTCGCCGACCCCGCCGCAGAAGGGGTGGGCGCTCACGTCCAGCCGGCCGTGAGCGAAGTCGAAGCCGAGCAGCGCCATGACCTCCAGTCCCAGCGCCTTTTGTTGGGCGATGGGGAAGGGGCCGGTGGGCACCCGTACCCGCTCATGGCGCTGTTTGTCCTGTACCTGCCGGATCAGGGCCGGCAACCAGCCACTGAGGTCGCCGAACAGGCTGTCGAGCTGTCGGCTGCGCATGCCGGGCTCATACTGCTCCAGCAGGCTGTCGTAGCGGGACAGGCCCAGCGCCTCGGCCCGGGCGGCGGCGGCCTGGCGAGACAGGTTGAGTACCTCCTCGAACAGGGGCAAAAAGCCGGCCCAGTCGTTGGCCGGGCGCAGGCTGCGCCAGGCATGCTCGCAGCGGGAGCCGGCGAGGGAACGCGCGCGGACCAGATCGGCCGGCAGCATGTTGGCGTCGCGCCAGGCCCGCCGCATTTCTCCCAGGCTGATATTCTGCTCCGGCGTCAGTGCTGCCTCCTCGGCGGCGGCGAGCCAGTCGGACAGGCGCTCGTCCTGCAGCTGGCGGTGGCAGAGCACCGCCAGGGTGCCCAGGGCTTCGGCCCTGGCTTCGTTGCCGCCTACCGGCATCATGGTGGCCTGATCCCAGCCGCAAATGGCGCCCAGGTGTTGCAGATGATGAAGTTGTTCGAAGTGCTCCACCAGCTTGGTGTAGGACATGACGGTTTTCCTTGTGAAGATTCAGCCGAGCCGGCTTTGATGACGCTCGCGGGTTTCCTGCTTGGCCCGCTCGCTCTTGCGCAGCAGCACATAAAGGCCGCCGCTGCCGCCGTGGGCGCGCAGGGTGCTGTGGCAGGCCAGCACCTCCGGCAATTGTGGTAGCCAGCCGGAAACGTAGCTTTTCAGCAGGGCCTGGGGCTGGCTGCGTTCCCCCTTGCCGTGCACCACCACCACGGAGCGAAGCTCCAGACGCAGGCAGTCGCGAATAAAGTCGAGCAGGGCGCGGCGGGCCTGCTCCACCGTATGGTTATGCAGGTCGAGACGGGCCTCGCAGGGATACTTGCCCAGCCGCAGTTTCCTGAATACGCCCTCCTGCACTCCGTCCTTCTTGTAGACCACGAGGTCGTCGGGTTTGAGCAGGGTAACGCTTTCCAGCGACAGATAAGGGCTGGCGGCGATCTGCGCCGTTTCGGCGGCGGCACGCCGGGCCCGCAGACTGTCGGCATCCTGGCCGGGGCGGGTAACGGAGACTCGGGTGTCCTGCCGGAGCGGGGTCAACCCCTCCAGCTCACCGAGAAAGGAAGACCATTCGGAAGCAGGCATGGCAGCGGCTCCTTAACAACAGGGATAGCCGCAGTATAAGCAAGTTGAGCAAAAGGGGAAACGGCAGACCCCGGGGGAGGAGGAGGTCGGGGCCCACCGTTGTTAAACCGTTACTATTCCTGGGGGGAGGCCTTCTTTACCTTGTAGATAAAGTAGCCGGCGTAGAAGCTGATCAGCAGCGTGGTGGCGATAATGACGAGCATGGACATCAAGCCGACATCGCTGCCAAACATCAAATCAAGCCAGAATTCCATCAGTCATCTCCTTGTCTCGGCGCTATGAGGTCATCTTAGCGGGCCGGCAGGGAGCCATGCTGATCCTGATCAATAAAGCGTCTTATCCTCGATTTTATTGAGGGTATAGCCGGCCTGCTCCAACAGGCTGAGCAGGCCGTGTTCACCGTAGAGGTGCAGGGCGCCCACCACCAGCAGCGCCTTGGGTGGATTCAGGCGGGCGAGCCGCTCCAGCCACAGCCGGTTGCGGGACAGCAACAGTTCCTGCTCGATGAAGGCCCTGAGCCCGGCGCCCGCCTCTTCTTGCAGGAGTGCCCGCAGGGCCGCTTCGTCCCCGCTGAGCCAGGTGTCGAGCAGCCGATCCAGGTGGCGTTGCATGTCCTTCAGTTCGTCCAGGGTATGGCGGACGAAGTCGGCTTCGAGCCGCCGCTCGGGCAGCGAGGCCAGCAGGCCGAAGACGGTGCTGGGCGACTCCAGGCCGGCGACCGGGATCTGCCGGGCCCGGGCACGGGCCAGCATCTGCATGTCCACCCCCTGCTCGCCGGCAAAGCCCAGGGCCATGGCCCTGGCCTGGGTCAGCTGCAGGGCGGCAAACCAGGGCGGGAGCGGCCTTAGCTGGGGCAAGCCGGCCAGTTCGACGGCGGCGTCGAGCTCGGCGGACAGGCCGGGACCCAGTCGTTCCGTCCAGTCGTCTCCGGTCGGCATGCGCAGAAAGGGGGCCAGCGCGGCGGGGGTGAGCTCGCCGGGATCCACTTCCAGCAGCAGCAGTTCGGTGTCGTCCAGCGCTTGCAGCAGTGCCGGCGGCAACTCGGCCAGTCGCTCGTCGGCGATATGGATGGAGCCGAACAGCCACAGCCGCTGCCCCTCCTTGCTGGCCGACCAGAGGGCCGGTGCGGCCAGGCTCTGGCCGCACCAGAGCCATAACAGTAACTGCCAGAAAATTTTCATGGGTCCCCGCTGTTTTGTCTGTCGGCTTTGATTATGATGCCGTGGTGGTTCTTCATTCTAGAAAAGGAAATGGTTATGCCTCATTTGCGTTTTCGCGGCCTGTCCCGGGAAACGGTAAAACAAGTCAGCAAGTCTCTGGTGGATACGCTGGCACCGCTGGCGGGCAGCCCCAAGGAGCATTTTACCCTGGAATTCATCCCCGCCGAGTTCGTGCAGCAGGGGCATGTGATCAACGGCTATCCTTTCGTCGAGGTGTTCTGGTTTGAGCGTCCCATCGAGGTGCAGGACCGGGTGGCCGCCGCCATCACCGAGGCCCTGCGGGCCAAGGTAGGGGAAGAGCTGGACATCGGCGTGGTCTTCACCCGGCTGGAAGGGCGTAACTATTACGAAAACGGCAGTCATTTCGGCTAATGGCATTACTCTGTGGTCACTCCCGCGCAGGCGGGAGTCCATGCGTGTCTGCAGACCCGGCGCCGTGGTCCGGGCTGGTGCACTCTGCCCTGGATGCCCGCCTTCGCGGGCATGACGGAGCTGGTGTCACTCCCGCGTTTTATGCCGTCACTCCCGCGCAGGCGGGAGTCCAGTGCAAACTGTCATGGTTCTCCGCCTTCGCGGAGAAGACGACAACTAAACAGCGGGCGTAAGGCAGCTGCGTCAGCCACCCGCCTTCAGCATCATCCGATCCAGCGCCCGGTCGCTCAACAGGCGGCGTAGCCAACTCATCATCAGGGTGGCCCGGGTTACCGGATAGCGGGTCTTGGGTCTGGCGCTGGTCAGGGCGTGCAGCAGCGGCGGCAGGCAGGCCTCCGCCGGCAGGCTGTAGCGGGAGCTGGGTCCGGGTTTTTCCAGCCTGGCAAGCGTTTGCCGGTAGCCTTGCCGGTGCCGGCTCTGCTCCGGATCGACATGGCGCAGGAAGGCGTCCCGGGCGTTGGCACGGAAGCGGGTCTCGATGGGGCCGGGTTCCAGCAGGCTGACATGCACCCCTGTGCCCGCAAGCTCCAGGCGCAGGGTGTCGGTGTAGCCTTCCAGGGCGAACTTGGTGGCGTTGTAGGCGCCCCGGAACTGCATGGCCACCAGTCCCAGCACCGAACTGTTCTGGATGATGCGCCCCTCGTCGGCGGCCAGCATCAGCGGCAATACCCGCCGGGTGAGATGATGGGTGCCGAACAGGTTGGTGTTGAACTGTTGCCGCAGGGCCTCGGTGGGCAGATCCTCGAGTGCGCCGGGCTGGCCATAGGCGCCATTGTTGAACAGGCCGTACAGGGTACCGCCGGTGAGTGCCAGGGCCTGCTCCAGGCCGGCATCGATGCTGCCTTCGTCGGCCAGATCCAGCAACACGGCCGCCAGCCCTTCTTCCTTCAGGCGTGCCACATCCTCCGCCTTGCGGGCGGAGGCGACGACCCTGAACCCCTGTTGATGAAGGTAGTGGGCGGCGCAATGGCCGATGCCGGACGAGCAGCCGGTGATCAGAACAGCTTTGGACATAAATGGCTCCTGAGTAATGAGGTCATTACTCTGCCGCTTGCGGCAAGCCGGTGCAAGAAAGGGATGAATAAAAACGCGACATGGCGCCCCCACCAGGACTCGAACCTGGATCGCCCGCTTAGGAGGCGGGTGCTCTATCCTGTTGAGCTATGAGAGCGTGCGGCGAGTATATATAACTCTGTCCGGGATGAGAACCGGGCGCCAGCGCGAATGCGCAGAAAATCGGCACCCGGTTCAGCGTTGGGTCAGGATATCACCCGGTCCCACCCGTACCTGTCGCGCCGCGCCGTCCGCCGGGATCAACAGGCTGTAGTCCGGATGGCTCTGGCTCACCACGAACTGGGCCTGGGCCGAGGTTTCGCTGTAGTAGCCGGGCTGCAGCTGACGGCGATGAACCAGGGTGAAGCGATCCCCCACCTGGATACCGGCCTGGCGGCCGAGATCCATCAGTATGCCTTCTTCCGACTGCTGCAATATGTTGCCCACCGCCTTCATGCACGACTGGGCCTGTACCAGATCCCGGGCGACGCGGGCGAGCAACTGGTCTACCGCCTGGCCGTAGGCGGACTGCCAGAAACCCTGTTCGTACACATCGACCTTGGCGTGTTTCTTGAAAGTCCAGGGCGACTGAGCCTGGTAGCGCTGTTGCAGCAGGGTTTCGCCGGTGAGGCCGTCTTCCAGGGTGACCGACAGTTGAAACTGGCGGGGCTGCTCCCTGAAGCGCCAATCCACCCAGTTGCCGTCGTTCATGCTGATGTCTTCGATGACGCCGCTCAGCAACAACCGGGATTGCTGCTGTCGGGCCAGGATGTCGCCGCCCTGGCGCAGGCCGGGGCTGCGTGGCAGCCGGGGGTCCGTGGTCAGTTGATGGGGCAACTGCGTCATAAGATTGACGCTGCTGCCGAGGCGTTGGGCCAGGCGTTGGGTGACCGCGTCGCCCAGCTCGTAGATCCGGCCTATCTGCCCCTGCTCGGGATGCGACAAGGGCAGGGTGCTCAGGGTGAGGCCCGGACGGTAACGGCCGACGCACTGGGGTTGCACGTCCTGGTTGGGCCAGATATCGGCCCTGACGGTCAGCCACAGCCGACCCTGGGCGCGGCGTTCGTTCAGGATCAGGTAGTCCATCAGTTCGCCCTGGGCGGCAATATCCAGCCGCTGGCCGGAAAACATGCCGTTGTTCACCGATTGTACCGTAGTGAGGGAGGCGCCGGCCTGCAGCAGGGTATCGGCCAGGGCCTGCTCCAGGGCCTGCTGGCGGGCGCTGTCCTCGCCCAGGCTGAGCGGGGCCGAGCCCTCGGCCTGATACCAGTCGGCCAGGCCGGTGAGCGGATGCAAGAATAACAGGGGCAAGATGAGGTGTCGCAGCACTGTGTGTTCCTGTATGAATGGGCGGACAGCCGTTAAAAAACATGCCTCACCGGCAACAATTGGCAAGGATTATGCAAAAATCCTGCCTGATGCCATCTTGACCATGATTAAAGTTTTCATCCACTGGGCCGATGAACTGTCCAGCGAGATGTTTGGGGAACCCGTTAATGACAAGAGCACTGTTGCTGCTGACCGCGTTGGGACTGTCGGCTTGTTCGGGGAGAGAGCAGCCGCGGTTCGACGGTCAGACTCATGTACTGCCCCATGAGCATGCTTCCCACCATATCAGCCAAAAGCCGCTGGGACCGGTACCGGCACCGGCCCGTTCGCCCCGGCACAGCCAGGACGGGGTGCCCATGCGCATGAGTGCCGGCAATCGCAGCGCCTACCTGCCCGCCGCCGGCCCCTCGCTGGTCGGTGGCCAGACTCAACTGCAACAGCACCTGTCGGCCCTGGCCTACCGCCTGGTGGCCAGTGCCCATGGCCTGGATGCCCAGTCCGGCATAGCGGTGAGTGGTTTCGTCAGTCAGGAAGACTATCGCTCCCAGGACGAATTCGGCCGGCTGGTGGCGGAGAGCATGATGTTCCAGCTAAACCAGTACGGCTTGCGGGTGGTTGATTTCAAGACCCTGCCTTTTATCCGCATTACCCCCCAGGGGGATGTCAGCACCAGCCGTGATTATCGCCAGTTGAGTTCCCGTATCGGTGCCCGTTACCTGCTTCAGGGCACCATCAGCGAGACCATGGGGGGACGCCTGGTCAACGCCCGGCTCCTGTCCATGGGGGACAACAGCCTGATAGCCGGCGCTCAGCAGTTCATTCCCGAATATCTGGTGGCTTCCATGCAGGAGGCCCGGGGACCCGCGGTGGTGATCACGCCGGAACAAAGGAGTCGTTATGCGAAGTAAACTCTGCGCCGTGCTGCTGCTGACCCTGACCGCGTGCAGCGGGTCCCAGGGTGGCCATGGCAACCAGGACGTGCCGGCCAGGAAGAACCATGTCTACGCGGTGGGCTATGCCCCCATCAGCCTGCAACAACCCGCCGACTACCAACAGAAGCTGCTCTATGCCATGCGGGCCTCCAAGCTCGATGCCTACCGGGAGCTGACCGAGCAGTTGAGCGGGGTGATGACCTCCAGCTCCAGCCAGCTGAACGGTCATGTGCTGCAGGATGGCACCGTCAGCAGCAGCAGCCGGGGCATAGTGCGGGGGGCCAGGGTGGTGAACAGCTACCCCGACGGCGACGTCTATGTCACCGAGCTGGAGCTGGATCTGGCGTTTTATCAGCGCCTGCGGCGGGGGCAGTGAGCGGTGGTGAGATAGTCCGGGAGCGGGGCTGAGCGGCCCCTCTCCGCGGTTCAGACCTTGAAGCCGGCACCCTTGTTGATGCCCTTGGTATGGCCTTTCTGGTCGTAGGTCATGCTCTGGCGTTCGTGCAGCCGGCTCAATATGTTGGTCAGCTGCCGGATGCCGGCGAGGGACTGCTCCAGCAGTTGCTCGGCCACCTGGTTTTTTTCCTGGCAACGATGGAGCAGCTCCCGGAGCTCGGTCACTGCTCCGGCGTGCCGGTGGCCGAGCTGGTCCCGGTCGGGGTGGCTGGCCAACTGGCCGTCGATGGCCTGGATCTCGAGCAGCAACGCTTCCTTGCGCTCGGTCAGCGGGGGCAGCTCCAGGGCCTTGCGTTTGACGATCAGCTCAAGCTCCTGGCCGGTGATTTCCAGCAGGAGCTCGAGCTGTGACTTTTGATGATTCAGCAGCGCATCAAGGGTCATCGATAGAGGGTCTCTATATCCTGTTCGAAGCGGGAAATGTTGGCGGCCAGGCGTTCGCTATCGACCTGGTAGCTGCCGTCGTTGATGGCCTTTTTCAATGCTTCCAGCCGGGCGCTGTTGTCCGGGAGCGGCGTCGTGGCCAGGGATTGCTGCATCTTGCTGAGACGCTGGGCTTCCGGGGTCAGGCTGACCGAGTCCTGGCCGACCGGGGGGGCGCCTTGCGGCTGCTTTTCACCGCCGGACCCCGAGGCCTTGAACTTGTTGCCACCCACCGGCTGGGCATTGCCGGCGAGGCCGGGGGATATTTTATCGATAGCCATAATACTGAAATCCTGATATCGCTGCTGCTTAGCCTGGGTATCGGCCACAGCAGCCATAACTTTAGCAGAAATTACAACCTGACCTGAACCTGGCCCGAGGCCGTGACCTGCGCCTGGATCTCGCGGCCGGAATTGATGTTGCGTATCCGTATGCTGTCGTTGAAGGAGCCGTCCTCCTGCGCCAGTCCTTCGGTTCGGATCATCAGGCCGCCCGACTGGGCCAGAATGGTGACCTTGTCTCCCTTGCAGACGACGCACAACTGACTGCCGAGCACCGGCTGGCCGGGACGCAGATCCCGCTTGCTACGGGTACCGATAAGCTCGTTGGGATTATTGAACACATCGCCACGCAACAACACTTCATCCTGGTAATCCAGGCTGAGGTGCTGTGCCTGCAACAGGGTGTTCCGGGCGATGGGCTCGGCGGCAATCACCACCGGCTTGAGGATCCTCACCCGAACCGGCACGAACAATTCCCACCCGGGTTGCTCGTGACATTGCAGATAAACATGGGTATTGCGCCGTATTTCACCGGCACCGCGGATGTCGGCGGTCAGTTTGCCCAGGCACTCGGTCAGGGGCAGGCGGGTGTCGATGCTGGCCGCGTTCACCTCGATCCTGTCACCTTCTTGTAAGGGCACCAGATCCCGTACATAGTCCTCGGCATAGAGGCGGACACCGTCGTGCAGGCTGCCCTGGGCCTGGACCGGCGGCAGGGCCAGGGCCAGAAAGGCAAGCCCGATCCCGGGCAGGGCCTTGCCCTTGGCCAGCGCTGCCAAGTGTGACCAGGCTTCTAAGAGCGGAAAAATTATCTTAAGCATCACTACCTCGTCGCCGATAAAGAACGTAAGCTGGCCACAGGTGGCGCTTCCCCCAGGGGGGTGTTAAGCTAACACGGCACAGATGCAAGCATAAAATATGCCATTGATAAAAATGGAGAGTGGGAATGGCAGGAATACTCGATTCGGTAAACCAAAGGACACAGCTGGTCGGTCAGAACCGGCTGGAGTTGCTCCTGTTCAAGCTGAATGGGCGTCAAAGATTTGGCATCAATGTGTTCAAGGTCAAGGAAGTATTGCAGTGCCCGGCCCTGACGGCCCTGCCCCAGCGCCACCCGGTGATCAAGGGCGTGGCCAATATCCGTGGCCAGACCATTTCCATTATCGATCTCAGCAAGGCGATGGGCAGCCGGCCCACCGAGCAAACCGAAAACTGTTTCGCCATCATCTCCGAATACAACCGTTCGGTGCAGGGCTTCCTGGTGAATTCCGTCGAGCGCATCATCAACGTCAACTGGGAATCCATACTGCCGCCGCCCAAGGGCGCGGGCCGCTTCAACTATATGACGGCGGTGACCGAGATCGACGGCGAGCTGGTGGAAATCCTCGACGTGGAAAAAATTCTGGATGAAATATCACCGGCCAACACCAAGGTGAACGCCGATATCGTCGAGCAGATCTCCCATCTGGATGCCGGCCATCACAAGCCCATATTGATCGCCGATGATTCCTCGGTTGCCCGTCGCCAGATCCAGCGGGCCATGGAAACCCTGGGGCTGGAATGCATCGTCACCGAAAACGGCAAGCTGGCCCTGAACAAGCTCCGGGAAATGGCCGCCAAGGGCGCCATCACCGAACAGTTGGCGATGGTGATTTCCGACGTCGAAATGCCGGAGATGGACGGCTATACCCTGACCGCCGAGATCCGCAACGATCCCAAGCTCAAGGATCTGCACGTGATACTGCACACCTCCCTGAGCGGGGTGTTCAATAAAGCCCTGGTGGAAAAAGTGGGGGCGAACAACTTTATCGCCAAGTTCCATCCCGATGAGTTGGCTTCTGCCGTTAAGAGTGCTCTGTGACGAGGCGTGAATTCTGCGGATGAAAACTTTCACCGACGAGCAATACCGGACATTCTGTCAGTTTCTCGAAGCCAATACCGGCATCGTCCTGGGTGACAGCAAGCAATACCTGGTGAAAAGCCGGTTATCGCCGCTGTTGACCCGCTTCCAGATAGAATCGCTCGGAGAACTCCTTACCCGGGCCATGTCGGTGCGGGAGCGGGAGCTGAAAACGGCGGTGATCGATGCCATGACCACCAATG
This sequence comes from Zobellella sp. An-6, assembly GCF_052487945.1. Classification (NCBI taxonomy): domain Bacteria; kingdom Pseudomonadati; phylum Pseudomonadota; class Gammaproteobacteria; order Aeromonadales; family Aeromonadaceae; genus Zobellella; species Zobellella sp. An-6. Next base: position 1,156,509 of record NZ_CP199259.1, read on the forward strand.
AAACCCTGTGGTTCCGTGATGTCTATCCCTTTGCTCTGCTGGCCGAGCGCCTGTTTCCCGAACTGGCCAAGCCGGGCAAGAGCCTGAAAATCTGGTCGGCCGCCTGCTCTTCCGGGCAGGAGCCCTATTCCATCGCCATGACGGCGCTGGAATACCAGGCCCGGCGGCCGGGTTCCTTGCCGGGGCTGCAAATTCTTGCCACCGACATCTCCAGCAACATGCTGGAGCTGTGCAAGGCGGGGGTGTACGACAGCCTGTCCCTGGCGCGCGGCCTGTCGCTCGAACGGCGCGGCCAGTTCTTCACCCCCCTGGCCGACGGCAAGATGCAGTTGCAGCCCAGGGTGCGCAACATGGTCAATTTCCGCTCCTTCAACCTGCTCGACGGTTATGGGGCACTGGGCAAGTTCGACCTTATTTTTTGCCGTAACGTGCTGATTTACTTCTCTCCCGAGAACAAGTCCAAGATCCTCAACCAGTTCGCCGGCGCCCTTAACCCGGGGGGCTATCTGCTGTTGGGCGCCTCCGAGTCCCTGACCGGGCTGTCCGACAAGTTCGAGATGATCCGCTGCAGCCCGGGGATTATTTATCGTCTCAAATAACTCTGGCACATGGTTTGCTTGCTTTTTTCCATCAGGCAAATCATGACGCAGCCGGAGGGGCTGAGTGGCGATATCTTTCGACAAGGCGTTCGGCGTTCACCAACACGCCCTGGTAGCGCGTTCCCAACGCGCCGAGCTATTGGCCGGCAACCTGGCCAATGCGGACACGCCCGGCTATAAAGCCAAGGACATGGATTTTCAGGCGGCGCTCAGCCAGGCCCAGAGCAGCCAGAATTTTTCGCTGAACCGCACCCACCTGCAACATTTTGCCGTTGAACTGGCCCCTCCGGGTACGGTGCAGTTTCGCGTGCCGACCCAGCCGGATACCGGGGACGGCAATACCGTGGACGTGCAGGCCGAACGCAACGGCTATATGGAAAACGCCTTGCAGTATCAGGCCTCCCTGGAGTTCCTCAACAGTAAGATCAGCGGCCTGCTGAAAGCGATAAAAGGAGAATCAATGTGAGCCTGTTCAAGGTGTTTGATATATCCGGGAGCGCCCTGAGCGCCCAGTCGGTGCGGCTGAACACCACCGCCAGTAACCTGGCCAATGCCGACAGCGTCAGTTCCAGCATCAACGAGACCTACCGGGCCCGCAAGCCGGTGTTTGCCGCCGATCTGGATCAGGCGCTGGCGGACCGTCAGGAAAGCGTCGGCGTCAAGGTTTTGGGGATCGTTGAAACCGACAAGCCACTGCAGAAAGAGTTCCGGCCCGATCACCCGATGGCGGACGCGGAAGGCTTTATCTACAAGCCCAACGTGAACGTGGTGGAAGAGATGACCGACATGCTGAGTGCGTCGCGCAACTACCAGACCAATGTGCAGGTGGCGGACGCCGCCAAGCAGATGCTGCAGCAGACCCTGCGTCTGGGTAAGGGGTAACGGGCCATGCAGGTCAGTAACGACTATCTTGACGGTCTCAAATGGCCGGGAGAGCAAAGTGCTGCCGAGAAGGCCGCCGACAACAGCCGGGCCAAGCTGGAGCAGGAGGATTTTTTTGCCCTCCTGACCCAGCAGTTGGCATATCAGGATCCCTTCAAGCCGGCCGACAACTCCCAGATGATCTCCCAGATGACGTCCTTCTCCACCGCCGATGGCATCAATAATATGACCCAGCAACTGGCGGGTTTAAATGAAGTGATGACCTCCAACCAGGCGCTGCAGGCCTCCAGCCTGGTGGGACAGAAGGTGCTGGTCCCCAGCGATCTGGCCTATTGGGACAACACCGAGCCCGTCGATGGCATTGCGGTCGTCGGGGAGGGGGCCCAAAACGTGCGGATCCGTATCGAAGATGAAAAAGGTCAGCTGATCCGGGACATTACCCTGGACGGCGCCCAGAAGGGCAATGTGCCCTTTACCTGGGACGGGCTGGACAACAAAGGCCAGCCGGCCGCGACCGGCCGTTATCGGATAAAGATCAGTGGGCTGGTCGGCAGTCAACGCGAGGAGCTTAACGCCCTCGCCTTCGCCAAAGTGGACAGTGTGACCCTGGGCAGTGCCGATAGCCCGACCCTGGTCAACCTGTCGGGACTGGGTGGCTTGCCACTGAATCAGGTTTTGGAAATTGCCAGCCGTAAAGCGGCGTAAGGAGATAAGCAATGTCTTTTAATATTGCCCTGAGCGGCGTTAATGCTGCGCAAAAAGATCTGGATGTCACCGCCAACAACATTTCGAACGTCAACACCATCGGCTTCAAGGAATCCCGGGCCGAGTTTGCCGACGTTTATGCCAACTCCATCTTCGCCAACGCCAAGACCCAGACCGGAAGCGGCGTAAAAACCGCCGCGGTGGCGCAGCAGTTCCACCAGGGAGCACTGCAGTTCACCAATAACTCGCTGGACATGGCGATCAACGGCAGCGGCTTCTTTGTGGTTTCAAACGAGCTGGGCTCTCTCGATCGCAGCTATAGTCGGGCCGGTGCCTTTCGCCTGGACGATCAGGGCTATGTGGTCAATTCCCAGGGGCATTTCCTGCAGTCTTTTGTGGCCAATACCGATGGTACCCCTACCGGCCTCTCCCTGGCCGCCACTCAGCCGTTGCGGATTCCCGCCAAGGTCGGCAACCCGACGGCGACCACCACCGTCGACTTAAGCGTCAACCTGCCCGCGGGCTCGCCGGTGATCACCGAGGCCTTCGATCCCGGAAACTCCAGTACCTACTCCTCATCCACCTCGACGGTCATCTACGACTCTCTGGGGGAAGCTCATACCCTGACCCAGTATTTCGTTAAGACGAGCGTGGCCGACTCCACTGCGGGCACCGACAACGAATGGGAAATGCATGCCTACGTGGATGGCAACGACGTCTTCGATGCCCCTTTGCAGCTGGTTTTTGACGAGAATGGCGCCCTGACCTCGAACGCCGACAAGCAGACGGAGGCCTTCGCCTTTTTGAGCAACGGCTCCAACCCCGGCCAGCAAGTCGACATACGGCTGGGCGAAGTGACCCTGTTCGCCTCTTCGTTTGAAGTGTCGTCCATGGAGCAAAACGGCTCTACCGTGGGCCGTCTGACCAAGGTGGATGTGGGCACCGATGGCCTGGTCAGGGCCACCTTCAGTAACGGCACCACCGAGAACCTGGGGATAGTCGCCCTGGCCCGTTTTTCGAACGAACAGGGCCTGACCCAGGTGGGGGATACCCAGTGGCGGGAGTCCGTGCTGTCGGGTGAAGCGCTGGCCGGCCAGCCGAATACCGGCGTATTCGGCTCGGTGTCGGCGGCGGCCCTGGAGCAGTCCAATACCAACCTGACCAACGAGCTGGTGGATCTCATCACCGCTCAGCGCAACTTCCAGGCCAACTCCCGCGCCCTGGAGGTGAACAGCACCCTGCAGCAGACCATACTGCAAATCCGGTAACACAGGGCGGAAGCTGGAAGCCAGAAGCTGGAAGAAATCCCCGGAAATGGAAAACCCGAGTCACGCCGGTGACTCGGGGCTTGCAACCACCAAGCTCCTTCACCATCATCCTTCCAGCTTCCAGCTTCCAGCTTCCAGCTTCCAGCTTCCAGCTTCCAGCTTCCAGCTTCCAGCTTCCAGCTTCCAGCTTCCAGCTTCCAGCTTCCAGCTTCCAGCTTCCAGCTTCCAGCTTCCAGCTTCCAGCTTCCAGCTTCCAGCTTCCAGCTTCCAGCTTCCAGCTTCCAGCTTCCAGCTTCCAGCTTCCAGCTGGCATTTTTCTTGCATTAATTTTGATCATTACCCGCTCAGCCAACGAACGGAGCTGAAATGGATCACCTGCTTTATATCGCGATGTCGGGCGCCAAGGAAAACATGCACAGCGTGGCCCTGCGCGCCAACAACCTGGCCAATGCCAACACCACCGGCTTTCGGGCGGATCTGGAGCAGGCCCGTTCCATGCAGGCCTTCGGCGAGGGCTTGCCGACCCGGGTCTTTGCCATGGCGGAAAGACCCGGGCAAGATTTTGCCGCCGGCCCCATTCAGGCCACGGGTCGGGAACTTGACGTGGCCATCGCCGGCGACGGATGGCTGGCGGTCGAGTCGAAGGACGGCTCCGAGGCCTATACCCGCTTTGGCAGCCTGCGGTTGTCGCCGGAAGGCCTGCTGCAGACCAACACCGGGCTGAACGTGCTGGATGACGATGGTGCGCCCATCTTCTTGCCGCTGCCCCTGGAAAAGCTCGAGATCAACAAGGACGGCACCCTCTTTGCCCGGCTGGAAGGGGAGCCGGCCAACGGCGGCGAGGAATTGCAGCGAATCAAGACGGTGCTGCCCAACCATGCCGATATCGAGAAGGGGCTGGACGGCCTGTTTCGACGCAAGGACGGCGAGGCAGAGCCGCCTTCGGCCCAGGTGGAACTGATTGCCGGCGCCCTGGAGGGCAGCAACGTCAACCCGATCGCCGAAATGACCCACCTGATCGATTTGCAGCGGCGCTTCGAAACCCAGCTCAAGATGATGAGCCACGCCGAAGAGAACGACAAAGCCCATGCCCAGCTGCTGCGCATGGGCTAAAGGAGAGCAAGATGAACCCCGCACTGTGGATTAGCAAGACCGGCCTCGACGCCCAGCAGACCAACATTTCCGTTACCTCCAACAACCTGGCCAACGCCAGCACCGTCGGTTTCAAGAAGGGACGGGCCATCTTCGAGGATCTGCTGTACCAGAACATCCACCAGCCCGGTGGCCGCGCCACCGCCGACACCGATCTGCCTTCCGGCCTGATGTTGGGCGCCGGCTCCAAGGTGGTGGCCACCCAGAAGACCTTTACCCAGGGCAGTGTACAGACCACCGACAACGCGCTCGACATCATGATCGATGGCCGTGGTTTCTTCGAGGTGCTGCTGCCCGACGGCAATGTCGGTTATACCCGCAACGGCCAGTTCGCCCTGAACGATGAAGGCATTATCGTCACTCCCGGCAACGGTTATCCGCTGCAACCGGAAATGCAGATCCCGGAAAACGCCCAGAGCATCAGCGTGGCCACCAACGGTGAAGTGTCGGTGCAACTGGCCGGCCAGGCGGAAGCCCAGGTCATCGGCCAGATAGTGGTGACCGACTTCGTCAACCCGGCCGGCCTGCAGCCCAAGGGCGAGAACCTCTACCTGGAAACCCAGTCGAGCGGGGCGCCGCTGCAGGGCATTGCCGGGGCCGACGGCCTGGGCACCCTCAAGCAGGGCATGCTGGAAACCGCCAACGTCAATGTGACCGAGGAACTGGTCAACCTGATCCAGGCCCAGCGGGTGTACGAGATGAATTCCAAGGTGATTTCCACCGTGGATGAGATGCTGGCCTACGTGAACCAGCAGCTGTAAGTGAGGAACGGGTAATGCGTATCCTACTGGTCCCGGTGCTCGGTCTGCTGCTGTCGGCTTGTGCCTCCACCCCTTACACCCCCAGGCCCGATGACCCGGCCTATGCGCCGGTGATCCCCAGTACCCAGCAGGAAATGCTGGAACCGAATGGCGCTATCTACCAGGACTATTACGCCAACAATCTCTACTCCGACATCAAGGCGCATCGGGTGGGAGACATCATTACCATCGATCTGACCGAGTCCACCCGGGCCCAGAAACGGGCTACCACCCAGCAGGGCAAGGACTCCAGCGTCAATATCAATCCGCTCAGCCTGGGCGGGCGCCCGGTGAGCATCGGCGGCTATCCGATTGAGGCGGAGATGTCGAGCGGCAACGAGTTCAGCGGCGATGCCAACAGCAACCAGAGCAACAGCCTGCAGGGCAGCATCACGGTGAGCGTGGCCCAGGTGCTGCCCAACGGCAACCTGATGGTGCAGGGAGAAAAATGGCTGATGCTGAACACCGGGGAAGAATATGTGCGCCTGACCGGCATGATCCGGCCCCAGGACATCGGCGCCGACAACAGGGTGGCGTCCACCCGGGTGGCCGATGCCCGGATCTACTACGGCGGCACCGGCGATTTTGCCAATACCCAGAGCCGGGGCTGGCTGGCCCAGTTCTTCAACAGCCCCTGGTTTCCGTTTTAAGGACGGCTGGAAGCTGAAAGCTTGAAGCTGGAAGAAAAGCCACTGTGCTTGCGGGCCGGGGGCCGTAGGGTCGAATTTATTCGACTACCGGACCGAATGGATTTGTCCAACAGTACTTATGCCCTTTGAGGGAGTGAATTGATGAAATCATTTACCGCTTTGCTGATGAGCCTGCTGTTGCTGCCGGCCCTGATGACGCCGGCCCAGGCCGCGCGTATCAAGGACATCAGCTCGGTGGCGGGGGTGCGCGCCAACCAGCTGGTGGGCTATGGCCTGGTGGTGGGCCTGCCCGGCACCGGCGAACGCAACAACGCCTTCGCCCAGCAGACCTTCCGCACCATGCTCAACAACTTCGGCATCACGGTGCCGGAGAACATGAGGCCCAAGATGAACGACGTGGCGGCGGTGGCGGTGCATGCCGAGTTGCCGCCCTTCTCCAAGCCGGGCCAGACCATCGACATCACCGTGTCCGCCATCGGCGAGGCCAAGAGCCTGCGTGGGGGCACCTTGCTGCAGACCTTCCTCAAGGGGGTGGACGGCCGGGTCTATGCCCTGGCCCAGGGCAGCCTGGTGGTGGGCGGCCTGGGTGCCGAGGGCGCCGACGGCTCCTCCATCATGATCAACACCCCCACGGTCGGCCGCATCCCCGGGGGCGCCATGGTGGAGCGGGAGGTGCCCAGCTCCTTCGCCCGGGGCGATACCATTACCTTCAACCTGCACCGGCCCGACTTCACCACCGCCAAGCGCATGGCCGAGGTGATCAACGATCTGGTGGGCCCCAACAGCGCCCAGGCGCTGGACGCCACCTCGGTGCAGGTCTATGCCCCCCGGGATCCCGGCCAGCGGGTGAGCTACCTGTCCACCCTGGAAAACCTGACCTTGGAGGTGGCGGACGAGGCGGCCAAGATCATCGTCAACTCCCGCACCGGCACCGTGGTGATCGGCCAGCAGGTGCAGTTGAAGCCGGCGGCCATCACCCACGGCGGGCTGATCATCACCATTTCCGAGAACATGCAGGTGTCCCAGCCGAATGCCCTGGCTGGCGGTGAAACCGTGGTGGTACCCAATTCCACCATCAATGTGGAGCAGCAGGATGGCCGCATGTTCAAGCTGGATACCGGCACCACCCTGGACGATCTGGTGCGGGCGGTCAACCAGGTGGGGGTAGCCCCGGGGGATCTGGTGGCCATACTGGAGGCCCTGCGCCAGGCCGGTGCCATTCAGGGCGAGCTGGTGATTATCTGACGCCTTCGGCCGTGAGCTGTAAGTGGAGTCGGCCGTATATATCGTCATGCCCGCGCAGGCGGGTATCCAGGGGCAGGCGGCGCCGGGCCCGACGAGGGACGTCGGTGGACACCATGGACTCCCGCCTTCGCGGGAGTGACGGAGTAACTGCGGGAATGACGGAATAACCGCGGGAATGACGGTGACTGGCCTGTTGGCTCTAATTTATTGGACCAAAAAGGCCCGGTCGATTGAAATCGACCCTACGAAGGGACTGGCCCGTAGGGTCCAATTTATTGGACCAAAGAGAGTTGGTCGATTGAAATTGACCAAAAAGGCCCTGGTCTAACCAAAGCAAACGAACGGATTGAAAGGTATGAAAGGTATCGACTCGTTTCAGAACAGCCTGCTGGCCAACGATCTGCAGGGGCTGGACCGGCTGCGCCAACAGGCCTTCGAGGATGACCGCGGCAAGGCGCTGGACCAGGCTGCGCGCCAGTTTGAAAGCCTCTTTACCCAGCAGCTGTTCAAGTCGATGCGCGAGGCCAACAAGGTGTTCGAGGCCGAGGGTCCCATGAACAGCCGCTACACCGAGTTCTACCGGGATATGCACGATCAGCAGATGTCCGCCGAACTGAGCAAGCGCGGCAGCCTGGGGCTGGCCGATCTGGTGGTCAAGCAGCTGGGGGGGGGGGATGAGGCAAGCCGTGCGTCCCAGGCCCGCCATTTTGATCTGGCCGAGGTGCGCCGGGTCAGCGGCAAGGTGGTACGCCCGCCCAAGGCTGGGCCTGATGAGGCCGCGGCCGAGCCGGCCAGGCCGCCGCTGCGGGCCGCGGCGGAGGAGGCCACCCCCGCGGACAGCGTTACCCACAGTGCAAGCCGGCCCTTCCGCTCACCCGAAGACTTTGTCAGGCGGCTGCTGCCTGCCGCCACCGAGGCGGGCAGGAAGCTGGGGCTGGCGCCCGAGGCGATGATTGCCCAGGCGGCGCTGGAAACTGGCTGGGGCAAGAAGATCATCGGCAGAAAAAATGGCGATTCCAGCCATAATCTTTTCGGCATCAAGGCCGATAAAAGCTGGCAGGCGGAAAAAGCCTGGGTCAACACCCTGGAGTACGAGCAGGGGATAGCGGTGAAAGTGCAGGCGCCATTCCGGTCGTACGCCTCCTTTAACGACAGCTTTAACGACTATGTGCGGTTTCTGCACGACAACCCTCGTTACAGCAAGGCATTGCAGCAAACCGGCTCGCCCCCGCAGTATTTCAAGGCGCTGCAACAGGCCGGTTACGCCACCGACCCCAGGTACGCCGATAAATTGACGTCGATTTTCAATACCGTGACCCGATTGGTATCACCAGCATAAGGATGCACCATGCCCGTTGACATGTATCAAACCGGAGTGAGCGGCCTGCTGGCGGCACAGGCGCAACTGGCCACCACCGGCCACAACATCGCCAACGTGAATACCGAAGGCTTCAGCCGCCAGCGGGCGGAGCAGATGACCACCATGAGCCTGTTTTCCGGTGGCCATTTCTATGGCACCGGCACCAGGGTGACCGACGTGACCCGGATGTATCAGGAGTATGCCTTTCGGGATGTACTGGTCAACGGGACCGAAAAGGCGGGGGCCGAAGCGCTTTACAATCACCTCACCTACCTCGACAAGACCATGACCAACGCCAATGCGGGTATCGCCTCCAGCCTGGACGACCTGTACGGCGCCATCAACGCCGTGGTGGACAACCCCGGCAACCTGGGCAACAGGGAGCTGATGCTGGCCAACGCCACCGACCTGGTCAGCCACTTCAACGAGTTCTACAGCGCCCTGGATCAGGAAACGAACATCAAGAACCGGGATATCGGCTCCCGGGCCGGTCATGTCAGCTCCCTGGCGGCGGGCATTGCCGAGCTGAACCAGCAGATCCTCAGTGCCGGCCAGAACGGGACGCCCAACGATCTGATGGATCAGCGGGACAGGCTCATCCAGGCGCTGGGCAAGGAAGTGCAGATCACCACGGTGAAGGACAGCCAGGGCATGGTTTCGGTGATGCTGGGTGGGCGCGAGCCCTTGGTGGCCGGCAATCAGGCCTTTACCCTGGAAGCCAGGGCCGGCTCGCCGGACCCGCAGCAGACCGAGTTGTATCTGGTCAATCCCAAGCAGCCCGACGTTGCCACCCGCATCAAGGGTGGCGAGCTTGGCGGGGAGCTAGGCGCCCTGTTCAGCTACCGAGACCAGGTGCTGGGCCCGACCCTGAGCGACATGGGCAAGGTGGCCCTGGCCATTGCCGACGCCTTCAACGAGATACAGCGCCAGGGGGTGGATCTGAATGGCAACCCCGGCCTCGACCTGTTCAACGACATCAACGACCCCGTCGCCCAGAGCCGGCGCTTTTACGGCGACAACGCCAATGTGTCGGGGGCGGTGGAGATCACCGATACCGGCGCCCTGAGCGGAGGGGAATACCAGCTTAAATACCAGGCCAACGGTGACTACCTTTTTACCGACGTGGCGAGCGGCAAGCAGTTTACCGTGGCCGCCGCCGATGTGGTGGCGGGTGCCGGTAGCAGCGTGGAGATTACCCCCCCGGGCCTGGGCTTTACCCTTACCCTGAGCGAGCCGCCCAATACCGGCGACAACATGCAGGTAAGGCCCAGCCGGCAGGGGGCCAGCGATTTCAGGGTGAACCTGAACACCGGTGATCAGATTGCCGTTTCCGGTAGCCTGATGGTGGTGCCCAACGGCGACAACACCGGCACCGCCAAACCCGGCGTTTCCCTGACCGACGGCGCCCCGGCCCTGGCCGCGACCGATTATCCCCTGACCCTGAGAGTGGAAGACGATGGCGCCGGCGGCCTGGTGTACAACGTGCTCGACCAGGGCGGCGCCAGCCTGTTCAGCGGGGTGCCCGATGCCGACGGCAACATTGCCTTCAACGATGTCCAGCTCAGCCTGAACGGCGACGCCGAGTTGTTCGACCAGTTCCAGATCAAGACCGCCGCCGGCTCGGGCAACAACGCCAATGCCCTGGCCTTTGCCGAGCTGCAGAACAGGAAATGGCTCAACAACGGCAAGTCCACGGTGACCGACAGCCTCAACCAGACCGCGGTGGCCATCGGCAGCATGACCTACAACCAGAAGGTGAAGGCCGAGGCGGCGGGGGCGGCCTATGACCAGTCCTACGATCGCATGCTGTCCGTGTCGGGGGTGAACCTGGACGAAGAGGCCGCCAACCTGCTGCGTTTTCAGCAGTCCTACATGGCGGCCGCCCGGGTGGTGTCGGTGGCCTCCGAGACCATGAACACCTTACTGCAAATACGCTAAGGAGCCGTGATGCGGGTATCCAGCTTTCAATTTATCCAGCGCAACCTGAACAACATCAGCGGTCGCACCTTCGAGGCCAACCAGCAACTGGCGCAGATGTCGTCCGGCAAGCGGGTGCAATATGCCAGCGACGATCCGGTGTCGGCCAACGGCATCCTCAACTACAAGCAGGAGCTGCGCAAGCTCGATCAGTACCAGAACAATATCAAGCTGGCCGAAAACCGCCTGCGTCGGGAAGAGTGGGCCCTGGGGTCCGCCGAAACCCTGACCCAGCAGGTAAAGGAAATCATGCTGGGCGCCAATAACCCGGCAATGACCCAGCAGGAGCGCGACGCTTTCGGCGTGGAGCTGCAAAATCGTGTCGACGAACTGCTGGATTTGGCCAACACCCAGGATGAATTCGGCCAGTATATTTTTGGCGGCTTCCAGACCGATACCGCGCCCTTTACCCGCCAGCCCGACGGCTCCGTGGTGTATTCCGGCGACAGCGGCCAGCGCGACATGACGGTGGGCGACAACGTCAAGGTGGGGCTCAACCACGACGGTGAGCTGGTGTTCGGCGGCGTACCCAATCCGCGCGGCGACTTTACCGTACGCTATGATCTGGTCGACAACGATCGCAGCGATCATCTGCGGGTGGAGTGGGCCCATATCGATGACAAGGCCGCCTTTACCGACGCTCATCCCTACACCCTGAGCTTTGCCGATGGCACCACCCCCGGTGAACTGGAGGTCACCATCACCGACAAGGACGGTAATGCCAGTGTCCCCGTGGCCTATCAGCCGGGAACGCCGCTGACGGTGGACGGGGTGGAAATCACCATCAAAGGGGAAGCGGCCGCCGGTGACGAGATCACCCTGTCGTCCACGGTAAGCGACGGCACCGGCCAGGATCTGCGCGATGTGTTCGAGGTGCTGAACCGGGCCAAGGACTGGCTGGCCAGTGATGGCCATAATCCCACCGGCCAGAGCGAACTGATCGACGTGCTGGACGAGCTGGACGCCATGGCCGGCCACTTTACCCGGGTGCGGGCCGACACCGGCAACCGCATGCAGCGGCTGGACAACCAGAAACTCACCCACGAAGACATGACCCTGACCCTGGAAAAATTGCGCGGCGGCATGGAGGATCTGGACTACGCCAAGGCCACCGGCGAGTTCAGCCAGACCATGGTGGCGCTGCAGGCCACCCAGAGCATGTTCGGCAAGGTGCAGAGCATGAGTTTGTTCAACTATATCTGATGCGCAGGCGTCCAGGAGCGAATTTATTCGACCTAACCGGGTGCCACGTTTTCGTTCGCTCCGCTGTTCCGCGTGGGGGCGAAAATAAAATATACCCATCTGCGTGGCCGCAGCATGACCCATAAGTCCGGTGATACACAATTGCAAAGATTGGCCTGTACCATTGCAATGGCGGATAAGGACGTGAGGACGCGGCTGCCGGTCCCTTCCCCTGCCTTTGTTGCCTGTTCAGAGAGGTGAAGCGATGAAAATTGCGGTTGTGGGCGCCGGCTTTGTCGGCCTGGCCAATGCCATGTTGCTGGCCCAGCATCATGAGGTGGTGCTGCTCGACATCCTTCCGGAGAAGGTCGCGCTGCTGAACGATCGCTGCTCCCCCCTGCAGGATCCGGACATCAGCGATTTTCTCCAGCACAAGGCCATCAACTTCCGGGCGACCACCAGCAAGGAAGAGGCCTACCTCGGCGCCGAGGTGGTGATTATCGCCACTCCCACCGACTACGACCCGCAAAGCAACCATTTCAACACCCGCAGTGTGGAACGGGTGGTGGGAGAGGTGATGGCCCTCAACCCGCGAGCGCTGATGGTGATCAAGTCCACCGTGCCGGTGGGCTTTACCCGGCGCCTGCAAGAACACACCGGCAGCGGCAATATCCTCTTTTCACCGGAGTTCCTGCGCGAGGGCAGGGCATTGCACGACAACCTGTACCCCTCCCGCATCATAGTGGGCGAACAATCGGCACGGGCGGAGCGGTTCGCCCAATTGCTGCTGCAGGGCGCGGTAAAGAAGGATGTGCCCGTGCTTTATACCAACAGCACCGAGGCCGAGGCGGTCAAGCTGTTTTCCAATACCTACCTGGCCATGCGGGTGGCCTACTTCAACGAACTGGACAGTTACGCCGAAAGCCATGGCCTGAGCAGCCGCCAGATCATCGAAGGGGTCTGCCTGGATCCGCGCATCGGCCACCATTACAACAACCCCAGCTTCGGCTATGGCGGCTACTGCCTGCCCAAGGACACCAAACAGCTGCTGGCCAACTACCAGGACGTGCCCAACAATCTTATCCGGGCCATAGTGGAGGCCAACACCACCCGCAAGGATTTTATCGCCAACGCCATTATCAGCAAAAATCCCGGCGTGGTGGGCATTTACCGCCTGGTGATGAAGGCCGGCTCCGACAACTTCCGCGCTTCCGCCATCCAGGGGGTGATGAAACGGATCAAGGCCAAGGGCATAGCGGTGATAGTGTACGAGCCTGCGCTGCAGCAGGATGAATTCTACCGCTCCCGGGTAGTGAACGATCTCGAAGCGTTCAAGCAACAGGCGGATATCATCATCGCCAACCGGCCCTCGGCGGAGCTGCGGGATGTCGCGGCCAAGGTCTATACCCGGGATTTGTTTGGGAGTGATTCATAGGGGGCATTAGTCAATGAACGACGCCCTGTATAAGTTGGAGCGGACCGTGCGGCAGGCCTGATTTGCGTTAAAAATATATTCGGTGCGCAAAAAAAATTGCTCTAAGGTGCTTTTGCGGAAAAAATATCGTCCATGCGATAAAAATTTTCAGCAGCCTCCCATGATGTTGAACACGAGAGGCAGTAACGGAGATGCACCTTGACCTATGTAGGTTACGTCCACCTGATCCGCTCAACGCCTGTTTATGCCATGGAGCCGCCGGTAGCGGCAGAAGTGCGCACGGTAACGCGCAAAGAGGTGATTGGCAACACCCTGGCCATTCCCGCCAAGCTGGCTCCGGAGCCGCAGGATACACTGGGCCATGTACTGTTTGCTCTTAAGCATGAGGGTATCAACCTTCAGGTATTGTCTCAGGTTCTGCCGCTGATTCCCGAGCCCGAACTGGCTGCGGCCTTTGCCGCCTCACCCAACAGCCAGTATCTGCGCAAGGCATGCTACCTGTGGGAGCACTACACCGGCCAGGCCATATCATCGGCGCTGGAGAACAGTAAGGCCGCCTATGTGCCGCTATTTGATCCCAGTCAGTACATCACTGCTCCGGCTGGCACTCGCAATGCTCGCTGGCGTGTCACTTTCAACGGCTTTGGCAGCCTGAATTACTGCATTAGCGTCAGAAAAACACCGGGGCTTGAAGCGCTGCTGGCCAAGAATTTGCCGCGTCAGGTCAGTGAGTTTACCGAGTCGCTGCCCAAAGACATTCTTAACCGCACCCTGGCCTGGGCTTATCTGCACGAAACCCGGGACTCCTACGCCATCGAGAAGGAGTTGCCTTCCGAAGACAAGGCCACCCGCTTTGTAAACCTGCTCAAGCAGGCTCACACGCCTCGGGAGCTGGACGAAGATTATCTGGTCGAGCTGCAAAATGCGGTGATCAGCAATGTGTTTGCCCTGGCCGCCTCGTTCCGGATTGAGCAAAACTACCTCAGCAACGGCCTGCGGGGAGCCCTGGGGGTGACCTATCTGCCACCGGACCCCGAACTGGCCAGAGAGCTGATGGAAGAGCTGATGAATCTGGCCAATCAGCCGCCGGAGGGAACAGATCCTCTGGTGTTGGCCAGCCTGGTGTCCTTTGCCTTCGTCTTTATTCACCCCTTTATGGATGGCAACGGGCGTCTGTCCCGGTTCTTGTTTCACCAGGTGCTGTGCCAGCAGGGCGCCCTGCAAAATGGCCTGGTGCTGCCGGTGTCTATCGTCTTGCGCCAGAACGAAGGAGAATACTTGTCGGTGCTCCAGGAATTTTCCGAAAAAGCCCGCCGCTTTTGGGATGTGACCTTTGTGGATGAGGCCCAGTACCTGTTCGACTTTAAGGGCCATGAAGCGATTTACCGTTACTGGGATGGCAGCCGCTGTGTGGAGTTTATGGCCCGTGCCGCCGAGCAGGCCATTGAGCAGCACCTGAAGGATGAAACCATTTTTCTGCATCGTTACGATCAGATTTACCGTCTGATAGACAGAGAGTTCGACGTGATGAACAGCGATCTCTCCCGGCTGGTGATGTTCTGCCTGGATAAGCATGGGCGCATTTCAAACAACCGGCGCAAGCAATATCAATATCGGGTGCCGGAAGAAGTATTCGATGCGCTGGAGCAGGCTTACCGCCAGGTGGTGGCGAAAGATGGCCCACTGGAGTGAGCTGCTTTCGCCGGTAATGCCAAGCCCCGATACCGCTCCGTGGCACATACATTGCCGCCATAACCCGGCAGGCCGCCACGGCGGGCGTTACGGCAACAGGCATTGAGCCCATGGTGTGGCGATCTGGCACCGATTGGCGAGCGCGCCTTTACCCCGCAGGGTGGATACCGAGCTGTTGCTTCGTTGAGCACAGTCTTGCCACTGCCCGAGATGAGAGGGTGATTCTGCATTGCCTTTTGCAGCACGGGAGGTTAACAACGGGAGCCAAACCGGCGAAGCGGTAAAGCTGTTTTCCAATACCTACCTGGCCATGCGGGTGGCCTACTTCAATGAACTGGACAGTTACGCCGAAAGCCATGGCCTGAACAGCCGTCAGATCATCGAAGGGGTCTGCCTGGATCCGCGCATCGGCCACCACTACAACAACCCCAGCTTCGGCTACGGCGGCTACTGCCTGCCCAAGGGCATAGCGGTGATAGTGTACGAGCCGACGCTGCAGCAGGATGAATTCTACCGCTCCCGGGTGGTGAACGATCTCGACAAGTTCAAGCAACTGGCGGATATCATCATCGCCAACCGGCCCTCGGCGGCGCTGCGGGACGTGGCGGACAAGGTCTATTCCCGGGATTTGTTTGGGAATGATTGATTAACGGACCCTGTATTCACCGGAAATGATGGCCTGGGCCAGGTTGAGCTAGCTTGGTGCAAGCCGTCACTCGGGCTAAAGATGGCCGACTGGCCGTTTCAAACCAGGGCGTTGTCGCCCGCCGGATGACAGCAATGCTGTTTGCCGCGTTACGTTCCCCCTGCTTCTGGCAGGCACCTGCGATGCAGGGAAGCCGGTGGCTTCGGATGAATTTATAAAGAAACCTGACAACAGGCTGGATTTTCGCTAAAGCTTGCCCCACCAAGGCCGATACTCATCTGTAACCAGGCCGGTTCCGTAGCAGCCAAGACGGTAAAAAATGCTTAAAGTCGTCGCTACCTTCGCCGATAACCTGAACAACAAAGCAACACCGGCATGGCGCCGGAACAAACCTCAACGGAGAGTTTATTATGGCGATTACAGTCAACACCAACGTTACCGGCATGACCGCCCAGCGCAACCTCACCCAGTCCAGCAATGCCCTGGCCACCTCCATGGAGCGGCTGGCCACCGGCAGCCGCATCAACTCCGCCAAGGACGATGCCGCCGGCCTGCAGATCTCCAACCGGCTGAATTCCCAGGTGCGTGGCCTGGGCGTGGCGATGAAAAACGCCAGCGACGGTATCTCCATCGCCCAGACCGCCGAAGGCGCCATGAACGAGTCCACCAATATCCTGCAGCGGATGCGTGATTTGGCTTTGCAATCCGCCAACGGCACCAACTCCGCCGACGATCGCAAGGCGATTCAGAAGGAGGTAAGCGCGCTGCAGAGTGAATTGACTCGTATCGCCGAAACCACCTCCTTCGGCGGCCAGAAGTTAATTGATGGTTCTTTTGGTAGCCGTACCCTGCAAGTGGGCGCTAACTCCAATGAAACTATTGATTTATCATTACGAAATGTTTCCTCCAATGCGATTGGTTCATACCGTGCAGATTTAGCTGTGACTGTTGCCGTTACTGCCGGTTTAGGTAACGCTAAAGGTGGCACTGCTGTACCTGCCAGGGATTTGACCACCGCAGCCATTACCATTAACGGTGAGTCAATAACCCCTAAAGAGGCGACGGCAAAAAGTATCGCCAGCGCAATTAATGGAAAAAGTGGTACTACAAATGTTACAGCTGAAGCAAGAACAGCTGCAGAGCTTACGCTAGCTACTAGCAACACTGACTACAGTTTCAAGCTCAAGGGGGCTGGTAAGGATTCGGATAATCCCGTTTCAATTACCGCTAAAATTGACGATGCGAGTAACCCCACTGCACTTATTGATGCCATTAACGCAAAATCATCTGAGACAGGCATAAAAGCGTCTTTGGATGATGACAAAATAATATTAGTAAGTGAGTCTGGTGATGATATTCAAATTTCAGATTTTGCCGGCGGTACTGGAACACTTCAAGGCTTGGCTTTTGGTCTTGATGATGAAAACAAAGCCATTAAGGCTGGTACTGTGGTTAACCTAACAAACGGTGGTACTACTGACAGTGCCAGGGTTACAGGCACTATAAGGTTGGATTCGGTTGAGTCATTTTCTACCGGTTCAGTTATTGGTGGAGTTGCTGCAACCACATCAGATTTTAAAGCAGTCTCCAAAGTTGACTTGTCAAGTCAAGAAGGCGCACAGTCTGCAATTTCAATCCTCGATGGGGCCATCGGCATGATCGACTCCCAGCGTTCCGACTTGGGTGCCATGCAAAACCGGCTGAACAGTACTATTAACAACTTGGCCAACACCCGTGAAAACGCGGCCGCCGGTATGTCCCGCATCAAGGATGTGGACTTCGCTCAGGAAACCGTGAACCTGACCAAGCAGCAGATCCTGCAGCAGGCCGGTACCTCGATTCTTGCGCAAGCCAAGCAAATCCCGCAGGCGGCACTGTCGTTGCTGGGTTAATGGTTCAAGTACGTTACCGGGGGCTAGTCCCCCCGGTTTTTCGCTGTTTAGCTTAATTTTTTGGTATCAATCCCTCCTGCAAGCTCGGATAATTAAGCTAAACAGCGGTTTCATCAAGGTGAATGTGCACTGGCTGACAAGGTCCAAGGACATAACGATGGATACTCTCTCCTTAACGAAAAAATTACCTGTGCTGACGGCAGACGCTGGCCTAAAGCCCCAGGTCACCATTCATCCGGTCGGTAGTGAAGCCACGCAAACCACCCAGGCGGTACAGGCGGCCGACAAATCTGCGGCTGCGGAGCTGACCCATGAGCAACTGGAACAAATGGCCGGCCAGATGGAATCCTTTATCGGCAGCTTCAATCGCGGCCTTAAGTTCCGGGTGGATGAAGACTCGGGCCGCCAGGTGGTGACGGTGGTGGATAACAACAGCGGTGACGTCATTCGCCAGATCCCCTCCGAAGAGTTGCTCGAGGTGGTCACCCGCCTGGCCGAGGCTACCGGCGGCCTTATCGACGTCAAGGTATAGGAGTACACCACATGGCTGACTTGAAACTCCCGGGGGTGGGCTCCGGCTTTCCCATCCAAAGCTTTGTGGACGCCACCGTGTCCGCCGAGCGGGCACCGAAGGAAAAGATGTTCGCCACCCGGGTCACAAATATCAATGTGCAGCTGTCCGCCTATGGCTCCATGAAAAGCGCGCTCAGCGAATTTCAAAGCGCCTTCAAGCAGCTGGGTGATGAAGAAGCCTTTCAAAAACGTTCCGCCAGCCTGAGCGAAAGCGGCTTTGTCACCGCTTCCGCCGATAAAACCGCCGTGGCCGGCAGTTACAAGCTGGAGGTCAAAACCCTGGCTGAGGCCCATAAACTGGGGGTGGATCAGAGCGTAGCCAGCGAGCAGAAGCTGGGGTCGGGCACCTTTGAATTTACCGTGGATGGCAATGCCTTCAGCGTGGCCATCGACCAAGACAAGAGCACCCTGGCGGAGATTGCCGAGGCCATCAACAACGCCGAGGGCAATACCGGGGTGCGCGCCACCGTGATCAACGACGGCCAGGGCAACTCCTCGCTGGTGATGTTCGCCGAAAAAACCGGCGAGCAAAACGCCATCAGCTATACGGTCACCGGCAATAACGACGGCGACGATGCTGCCCTGGGCCTGGGCGCCCTGGCTGGCTTTACCGAAATCCAGGCCGCCCAGGATGCCACCCTGGTGATCGATAACACCACTACCATCACCAGCCCGACCAACGAAATAAAGGATGCTATCCAGGGCGTGACCCTTAACCTGAAAAAGCTGAACGACACCGAAAAACCCAGCACCACCCTGACCATCGGCTACGACAAGGCGACAGTGGAGAAAAATCTCAAGAACTTTGTCGCCGCCTTCAATAAGGTGATGGGCACCGTCAATCAGCTGACGTCCTACAACCCCGAGACGGAGCAGGCCGGACCGCTCAATGGCGACGGCACCGCCCGCAACCTCTCTTCCCAAATTCGCCGCATGCTGAGCGAGCCGGTGGCGGGGGCGGTGTCACCCATCAAGAGCCTGACCGATCTGGGCATCACCTCCAAAAAAGACGGCACCATAGAGCTGGACGAAGGGCTGCTGAAGAAGCAGGTGGATGAAAACTTCGAAAAGATCGGTCTCCTGTTTTCCTCGGAACAGGGGGTCGCCAAAAAGCTGGACGATATGCTGGAAAGTTTTGTCGGCAAGGAGGGAGTGCTCACCAAGCGGGACACGTCGCTTAACGACCAGCTCAAGAAAATTAGCAATGAACGGCAGGATTTCGCACTCTATATGGAAAAGTACGAAGAACGGATCTACAAGCAATTCACCAATATGGATATCATGGTGGCCCAGCTCAACCAGCAGCTGACCTCGGTGATCTCCGCCTTCGAAAGTATGCCCGATTTCGGCAGTAGCAAACAATGACCGAGCTGGAGCAGCTGGCCGAGCTGGACAAGACGCTGCTGGCCGCCCTGGCCAATATCGATGAACTGGATCAGGACTGGCTGGGTACGCAACTGGCGCTACGGGCCGAGCTATTGCAACAGGTGATTGACCGAGGCGGAGTCTCACCGGAGCAGGCCGCCGAGCTGGTGGCCCGCTCCCACCAGGTGAAGGACGCGGCAGAACAGGCACGGCAATTGCTGGCCGACAAGCTGGCTCAAATGCAAAAGGGCCGCCGTTCGGTGCGGGCCTATCAAAATGTTAAACGTAATCAGGAGTAAGTATGCGCGGTTCTCTCAAAGCCTATAAATCCGTGGCCCTCGATAGCCAGAAAAGCGTGGCCAGCCCTTATAAAGTGGTACAAATGCTGCTGGCCGGCGCGCTGGAACGCCTGGCCAAGGCGCGAGTGGCCATAGAACAGGATAAACCGGCTCAGCGCGGCGAATTGCTGGGCGCGACCATGATGATAGTTGCCGAGCTACGCATGGCACTGGATCATGAAACCGGTGGCGATATAGCGGCTAACTTGGATAACTTGTATGAATTTATGATGGCTGAGTTAGTGCTAGCCAATAGTAGTAACGATATTGAAAAGCTTGAGTCAATTAGTCAGTTGCTACGAGAAATTAAAGAAGGTTGGGATGTTATTCCAGTAGAATTACAAGAATAATCAATAAGATAGGGTTAAGTGACAATGCAGTGCGACAAAAAAATAGTTTCTATGACAGCCCAACAACTATTAGATGCAGGGTTGCATTGCTACAATAAAAAAAAATTAATGGATGCTTTGTTTTATTTTGAGCATCTATTGAAGTTAGACAGTGAAAATTTAGATCTTATTTATACCGTTGTAACTGTTCTACAAGAAATGGGAGATTACAAAAAATCTATTTTTTATAGTGAAAGTCTAGTGACTCTTTCACCAAATAATGCAGAGTTTTTATTGGTTCATGCAGAAAATAACTATTTTCTTCAAGCTTATGTTAAGGCTATGCCTATTTACTTGAAACTGCATAATCTTTATCCATTAAATACACATATATTACAGCGCTTATTGGATATTTACACCAGGCAGAATAATAGGTGTGAAGTGAGCAGGATTAAATCATTGTTACTTCAAGTTGAAGGTAAAATATCTATTGCTAAAGTTGAAATTGAAGAAACCGTTAATCTTGCTTTATCATTAGTTGAGCAAAACAGAACTTCAGAAGCAAAATATTTAATAAATGGTGTGCTGTTACTCGATAATGATAATATTAATGCGAATGGTATCTACGGTGTTATGTTAAAGGATGAAGCAGAATTTGAAAAAGCACTCAATTATTTAGAAAAAATAAAATTTGAACCTTCAGGTCTTTATGTGGCTCCTTATAGCGAATGCTTAGTGAAAGTAAGAGGGATGTTGTCGTCTATTAGCTTTTTAGAGCAAAGGACAAAAAAATATCCAAAAGAGCATAACTCGATAAAACTGTTAGGATTTAATTACTATTCTAACGAAGAATATAACAAAGCATATGCTACCTGTCGTTCAATTAAAACCCATTTCCAAGATGATTGTTATTTTAAAAAAATAATGGCTATGTCAAGATTTATGGCTATTAATGAAGATAATAGGTGGGTTAATGAAGATAAGCTGATTGCTGCTGCTAGGCAGTTGCATGCTATTTATGAGTTGTTACCTGATGATGAGGATATACTTATTCAATTGGTGAAATACTATTTGAATATAGGTGAAATTAAAAAAGCTTATGAAATGACCTGTAATGGTTTTTTTGCAAGCAATAATGTAAAGGAATGGAATAAGCACCCTTATTATCTTGCTGTTAGAGATAAGGAATCTTTTTTTAACTCTTATATAGCAGGTCGATGTGTTAGAACTTCTTTTTATTCGAATGAGAGTGTTAGAAATAAAATATGGAATGGTGAGTCGATTGAAAATAATAAGATAGTTATTTTAAAAGAACAGGGTATTGGTGATGAGATTTTATTTGCTAGTAACTATGGTTGGGTCATTGAGAAAGCTCTGCAAGTAGATATATTTTGCTCTTCTCGCCTTGAGGCATCATTTACACGTTTGTTTCCTGAAGCAAACTTTCACTCTATGATCGAAGTTAATGGTTCTTCATATGTTCCAACTAATTTGGATAAGCTAATATTCTCAGCTGACAAGATAATATTGGCTGGAGATTTACCTTGTTTTAATTATGGAAGTACTAAGTTATCTTTATATAATGAATGCTTTTATTTTATAGATGATTTTAAAAAACAATATTGGAAAGAAAAGTTAGAAGCAATCATTGGTGTAAATAAGCCTAAAGTAGGTATAATTTGGCGAAGTGGTAATATAGATAGCAGCAGAAGCGTACATTATCTTAATGAGACGGAAGTGGCTTATATTATAGCTGCAATTCCAGAAGTGGAATTTGTGAATTGTATGTATGTGAAGTGTGATAAGGAAGTGGGAAAAATCAACAAGTTGGCTAAAGTAAAGTTGCATCAAATAGATGGTCTTGACCAAAAAAATGATTTTGAAAATACAGCTGCCATGCTGAGTAATCTGGATTTGTTAGTTGGTGCTTATACCGCCACACTTTCGCTTTCAGCCGCAGTGGGCACTCCAGCGGTTGCCTATAGTGCCGATTACCTCAAAGAAGATGGAAAGCTGAAAAAAGATGCATTCTACTATTCAAATGTTTCTCATATAAGTTTGCCTGTGAATGATAGCATTAAACGTAAAGAAGCAATAGGTCTTATTATAGATGAAATTAGAAGTAAGTTATTTATTTAACTTTCACCCAATGCTCTAATCAGCTCCTCTTGTCGGAGGAGCATGATCCTGATCGAACACCTTACCTTTGTGGAGTAAACCAATTCTGATAAATATCTATATCAACATTTTTATTCATAAAATAAACTCCAATTAGCTGGCTGTCCGTAACTAACATCTTCTTTTAATAATTTACCGATCAATGAATCAAAATGTTTAGGGGCTAAACCATAACCTGGTCTTATACTGCGTATCGCATCTGCAGTAACAATACTGCCCGCCTTTAGATTTTTAACGAAATAAAGCGAGCGGCGGAATTTCATATTACCCTGTTCACTGGACTTGCATCCGTAGTCAATCTTTCCAAGCGCTTTCCAAGCTGTTTTGGTATCACGGCACAAGGCTGTGAGCTCAGCCGGCTCCAGCGAGAAGCTATCATCCGGACCACCACCTCTCCTATCCAACGTGAAATGTTTTTCAATAATCGATGCACCCAAGGCTACGCTGGTTATTGCCGTAGTGTTATCCAAGGTATGGTCAGACAGGCCAGTGACCAGGCCAAAGCGTTCGATCATGTCGGGTATGGTGCGCAAATTATAATCTTCGGCAGGTGCCGGATAGCCGCTTACGCAGTGGAGGATGGCCAGTTCCTTACAGCCGCCTTCGCGTGCGGCGTTGATGGCTTCCTGGATTTCTTCGGCATTGGCCATGCCGGTGGAGATGATCATCGGCTTGCCTGTACTGGCTACATACTTGATTAGAGGTAAATCTACTACTTCACAAGAGGCAATCTTGTACGCTGGCACGCATAACTCCTCAAGTAAATCGACTGCAGTGCTATCAAAAGGTGAGCTAAAAATTGTCATTTCCAGTTTACAAGCATGTTCAAACAAGGGCTTATGCCAATCCCAAGGAGTGTGAGCTTCTTGGTAAAGATCGTGAAGCGTACGCCCATCCCATAATCCACCTTCTACTGTAAATTCGGGTGTGCTGTAATTCAGTGTAATCGTATCCGGGGTGTAAGTTTGTAGTTTAACTGCGTCTGCCCCCGCTTTTTTAGCCGCCGTAATTATTTTCATGGCTTTTTCAAGTCGACCATTATGGTTAGCGGATAGCTCAGCGATTATATAAGGGGGATGTTGAGGGCCAATTTCTCGACCTATTATGGAAAAGTTCATATGGAAACCTTTTGATTAAACTACCACTTAAACCAAGATACGTAGGGATTGTTTGTATCCCTGCGAAGTTCAATTTTATTGATGCCGAGTACCTCTTGAACAGCAACTGTCTCACCTGGAAATGCTGGGCAGTTTAGTTCATCAAAAACCACGATTGAACCTTTGGTTAGCCTCGGAATTAGTTTTTCTAAACAGAGTTTAGTCGGCATGTAAATATCAAAATCAAAATAAGCAAGAGCTACAATTAGCTCTGGATGATGTTCAATGTAGTCTGGTAGCGTAATATTCGCATCACCTTCTACGATTTCCCATTTTTTTATATGAGGTAACGGTGACATTGACTCATGATGACTAAGAATACCCTCAAGCCTTTTTTTCCAACCATCTGTTACATTATAATCACCTAATTCAGTCCCTTCCAGACCATCCTGCTCTGAAACAGCAGGAAAACCGGAGAATGTATCAAATCCAACAACTTTTCTTGTGTAATTATAAGGCTCATACATCCCTCTAAATGCGCTAAACAAAGACATATTCTGACCCCACCTAACGCCTAATTCCATAACAATACCAGGAACATTTATGATTTGTTTGTATAGGTCGTGCATCAATAATATACGTGACAAATGCATGCGCTCTGTATATAAGCCAATGTTCGCAGTGAGCTCAGCATCAGGTATTGGTGAATTTCTTAACTCACGACTTAGCTCAACTCGTGCGGTAGTGTAGTGTTCATTCGCTGATGACTTTATTCCATAATCATTTTTCATTTTTACTCCTGATCAAGGCTTTAAATTAGTATGATAATTATTTTTTCAAAAATACAGTAATATTCCTACCTACGCCTAAACGACCAGCAGCCTCCCAAAAGTAACAAGCGTCAGCTATAGATTTTTGGTGCATTATATTCTCTAGCTGAATACGTGCCTGATGAGCTGCTTTGCCTTGCCTTATGTTTTTAATATAGTTAGAACCTTCATGATAAAGGAACCAATCAATGGGGAAATCCCCAATCAGTTTGGTACATTTCCATCCAGTTTCTTTTACTGTAGCTAGCAGAGAATCGCTATCAAAATAGGTAATATGATCTGGTATAGTTACCCAAAATTCTTGGTCAATATGCCCATATGAAAGCGCCTTCATCTGTATCTTGGAAAAATCATTAGGTACAGTAACAACTGCAATGCCATCTTGCGCCATCAGAGACCTTAATGACCTAAGTAGTGCAACAGGATCAAGAACGTGCTCAAGTACATTTTGCAGCCACACAACGTCATACTTTCGACATTCAGTAATCTCTATGTCAAGTAGCGAAAATATGTCGCCGACGTACAAGGCATCACGACAACTTGGATTCTGAGATTCGACACCAGCTGCACTAAAATCTAATCCCTTAACGCTCCAGCCCAACTCTCGAAAGTATGCTAAAGCAAAGCCCTCACCACACCCAACATCTAGCATCTTGTGCTTTCTGCTGTGTGGGTGGTGTGTGGGTGGTGTGTGTGGGGGAGGGGCCAGTGAAGGAGAAATTTGTTGTAAAAATGCATATCTCTGCTCAAGCTTTGCCTTAATATATTTTTTTTCCTCATCGCTATATTGTAGTTCGTAACTTCCAATAGCCTGTTGATAGTATTTTTTAGCGTAGTAATCCGAAAGATCTTCGGCACTTGGCTTATCGGACAGCGTAAAGTACCCAAAGGGATGTCGTATCAGTTTTGTCATTTCAATTTTTACTCCATTTTTTATTTTTGAAATCAAATTGAAGTTTCATTAATAACGGCATTAGCTCACCAAGATTGGTTATGGAATATCTGGCATCATGGCCAGGTTTGGCAATAACATCTCTATGCTCTCCAGTCATTACACGAATTGTGATGCTCCCCTTTTTATTAAGCGTAACAAAATCTTTGTCTGGATTATCACCAACATAAATCAGGTCTCGCCAGTCACAGCTCTCTAATGTTAGAATTCGTTCAAAACAATAAGGAGAGGGTTTTGCTCGATTTATCCCGTAGCGATGTGTAATGTAAGCATGGGTAAAACGATGCTCAAGACCTAATGCAACGATCTTGTTATGCTGAACAACTTTATGTCCATCTGTAACTAAGTAAAGACGTTCTCCCCAGTCATCAATAAATTTTCTGGCTTCTGGAGCTAACATAATTTGTGGCTTATGGTGACGATAAACCTTAAGACAATCTTTTACTAAGGAACGCCGCAACTTCCCATGGTGAGATAGCAGTTCGTCGAATACTACACCACGCCCGGAAGCGGCGAGCGTAGCTCTCATTCGTATAAGGCTATCGTTGGCATTCCAAGAAAAACGAGATTGAAGCCACTGCGCAACAGCTTGGAATCCGCTTTCGACAAATGTCCTTTCCGGATAAAGCGTATCGTCAAGATCAAGTATCAGGATCATAAATATATAAATCTCCAGGTACCCGTATTTGCCGAACTTCACCCGGCAAACGGTTGAAGGGATACTGTTTAATATCTTCCCCTATTGCTTCAAGTAACGACCACCGTAAGGTATCGAGCCCCGCAGCAATTGAGGTGGTGGAGGCACCACCGAAGCGGGCGTTGCATTCAATGACGTGCATGTTTCCATCACCATCAATTATTACCTGCATTACGATTGGACCGTATAAATCTAGTCGCTCTAAAATTCGTGCAGCTGCTTGCTCAATTTTTTCATCATGGAAAGTAGTTGTAACTCGAGACTCTCCGCTGATTACAACTTCTCGTCGCCGTAAAACCAAACCCTTCACTTTTGACTGACGATCCAGCCAAGCATCAATACTGATCTCTACGCCTTTCACGTAGGGTTGAAAAACTGGTTGCTTTAGCGAGTTTGCATGAATAATTGCTTCATCATGAGACAACCCGATCCCTATTGATCGAGCACCCGCCCCGAAACGCTCCTTAATGACATACTTTTCAGCGTTAATATCATTGATGTGGAGTGACGTTGGAATGAACGGAAGTTGCTCCCTCACACCGAAGCGGGAGAACTCCAGTTTGTCTATACAGAGTTCCAGTGACTCAAGTCGAGAGGATAAAACCTCTATCCCAGCGACTCTTAAAGTATCGGCGTGACGAGACCAAAACAGTAGCTCATCGTCACGCGTCGGTAGCACCGATGTGATACCGCGTTTGCGACAACCGGCTAAGATAAGATCTAGATTTTCATCGACCGTACGTGGCATGTGCCAAAAAGAGTTTGCTACGTACGCAGACAGGGCATTAGGTGACACGTCACCAGCCACAACTTCGGCGGAGGGATGGATACTGCGAGCAGCTGTTTCCATAGCTCGCAAAAGTGGTATTTTGTGCGAGGCACTGCTTATCAGCACCTTTAATGGAAGTATTCCTGCGTTGCTAAGTTGATGTTCTGTATTAACAGTATAATTATTGTCTACTACTCTCGCCATTTTCTCCACCACCAACTTTAGGGATCTATTCGCTCAAATATAAATAAGTGGCACTTTTATTTTGTGCAGCTTGCTTGAAACACCTGAGGCGTTATTCCAGAGTGATTTCATGCTACTTATCCCGATGTGCATCCGTATGAATACATTATGGCAGGAACATTTCAAAGTGGTTTTCATCTCATGCTATGAGTGCAATTGGTTTTATTCGTAGCTTGTCCGAACAAGCTGGCAACAACCCTTTGCGTGCCCAGCCCATCCACCAGTTGCCTGCAATGGTTTGACCATAGCTCAAGGTTTTCGCTTAGAGCCTGTTCCATTGCCTGGATAAGTGTGTTTGCAGTGATTTGCTGTGCATCGCCGAGCCAGTGGATGTACCCTTGCTGGTCTAGTTTTCGAGCGATGTTTTTTTGGTTGGCAGCTAGGGTAATGACAAGCGTGGGTAGGCCGAGGCAGCAGCGCTCCCAACTGGTTGAGCCGCCTGCGCCGATGGCTAAATCTGCCTGAGACATCAACGGCGCCAGACTGGGTAATACCTGATGCAGGCGAATACGTTGGTTGCTCTTTGCAAGTTCACTTACGGCTCTAGCATTGTGGCTTAATGGGCTGACAACCAGATCCAGTTGTAAGTCTGCTTGTTGTTGGCTGTTGAAGGCGTGAATGCACAGGCTGTTTAAATCAAAATGATCGACGCCGCCAAAGTAAGCAAAGATTTTGCGCACAGGGCCTTTTCGTGGTCCGGTTTGTTGATGTAATTCGGCGTATTTCGGTTGTAATAGGGCATATTCGGGACCAAGCAGGCGGATGCAGTGTACAGGAGTAACTTCTGCATAGCGTGTTGCGCTGTTGCTGGAAAAATTCTGATCCAGCAGCAAGTCGCAATCGTGTATTCTGTCGGCCAAATCATCAATGACCATGATTTTGACACAATATGCCCGCATGGCGGTTTGCCAGTAATGGTCTATTGCATAGTGGTCAATGATTAGCCAGTGTGGTTTAAGCTGCTCAAGAATTACTTTGCAGCGCTCTGCATCTTGATGCTGACTTGCGCCTAACCAATCAGAGTGTGTTAAAGGTTCTTTCTCTCGGCTACAGTAATCTTCCTTCGGTAATACATGCACTTGAAATCCTTGTTGGCGGATGTGCTCAACAAGGTTGCCTGGATGCTCTCGACAAATAAATTGGCACTTTGCTCCTTTCCCCTTTAGAGCTTGTGCCAGAGTAAGGCAACGCATAACATGGCCGCTACCAATTTCTAAGCTGGCGTCGGTACGAAAAATAATATTCATGTATCTTTTTTTAAACTTTTCATTGAGCTAAACATTAGCTCAGCACAGCGCCAATCCTCTGTTGTATCAATGTCCTGTACACGATGGCGCGGTAAAAGTATAGGTACAGATGATGTTGAGAAAATGATTTTCTCATGTAGCCAGGCTTTGGCTGTTCCCCAGTAAAACTGCCCTGCGTCGTGGTATGCTTCTTCAAGGTCTTGAGAGCGGGTATTAAAATTTTCTGGCTGGATCATTTCAATTAGACCAACATCATTTATACGAATTGCACGCTGAATTGGGAAGGGGTAGCTGGTCACAGAAAAAGCATAGTCAGCTTCTGTATTCCTTAAAATTTGAAGGCCCTTTCGCAGATCGTCGGGGCTAACAAATGGGGCCGTGGCATACAGGCAGCAGGCTAGCGAAACTGGTGAATTCTGAGTATTGATGCTTTCAATTGCGTGTCTGATTACTGGTGTTGTTCCAGTATAATCATTGGCAAGAAAGTGTGGGCGCATAAAAGGGACTTCAGCACCATATTGCTTTGCTGTTTCTGCTATTTCATCATCGTCAGTGGAAACTATGATACGGTCGAAGCATTGGCTTTTGTGTGCTGCTTCAATTGACCAGGCGATCATGGGTTTACCACAGAATTCCTTGATGTTCTTACGTGGTATTCGCTTGCTCCCACCTCGTGCAGGAATGATGCAGAGTTTCATTTTAATACCTCTTTAAGTATGTGTGCCACCTCACTTTGTTGAATATCTGTCAGCCCCTGATACATAGGCAAACTAATAGCTTCGGCATAATACTCTTCTGCTTTTGGGTACTGTTCTGACTTGAAGCCCATCTGCTGATAATAAGGCTGGATATGCACGGGGATGTAGTGCAGGTTGACGCCTATGCCTTGGTCGCGTACTGCCTGGAAAACCTCCTTATGACTACGACTCAGCTTATCAAGTTGTAGACGGATCACATACAAGTGCTGGCCGGAGTAACCATCCGGGTGCTGCCAAGGGGTGATCACCGGCAAATCAGTCAATAGTTCATCATAGCGCCTGGCCAGTTGATGCCGACGGGCAACATAGCCGTCCAGCCGGTCCATCTGGCTGATGCCCAGAGCGGCCTGCAACTCGGTCATCCGGTAGTTAAAGCCAAGATCAATCTGCTGGTAGTACCAGGGGCCGTCCGGCTCGTGGATCATGTGCGCCGCATCCCGGGTAATGCCATGGCTGCGCAGCAAGTTCATACGATGGGCCAGTTCATCATCGTTGGTCAGCGCCATGCCCCCTTCGGCGGTGGTGATGATCTTGACCGGGTGAAAGCTGAATACGGTGATGTCGCTATAGCGGCCATTGCCGATATATTCCCCCCGGTACTTGCCACCAATGGCGTGGGAAGCATCTTCAATGATTCGAAAACCGTAGCGTCGGGCGAGGCTGTGAATGGCTGCCATATCGCAGGGCTGGCCGCAAAGGTGAACGGCCACCAGCACCTTGGGCAGACGGCCTTCGCGCTCGGCCATTTCCAGCTTGGCGGCCAGCGCCCGGGGGCACAGGTTGTAGGTGCGCGGGTCGATATCGACAAAATCCACCTGTGCGCCGCAATACAGACCGCAGTTGGCCGAGGCCACAAAGGTGATGGGAGTGGTCCACAGCCAGTTCCCCTTGCCCAGCCCCAAGGCCAGGCAGGCGATATGTAGCGCAGAGGTGGCGCTGTTTACCGCCAGGGCATGCCGGGCGCCCACATGGGCCGCCACTTTCTGCTCAAAACGGGGCACCATGGGCCCCTGGGTCAGAAAGTCGGAGTTGAGCACCGCCAACACCGCATCCACATCGGCCTGGGTGATGTCCTGTTTGCCATAAGGGATCACGGTTCAGATGCTCCCAATTTTCTCACGGTTGGCCTCAATCCAGGCCTGCAACTCCGCATCGCTCATCCATTCGCTGTTGTTGTCGCTGGCGTAAACAAAGCCTTCCGGCACCTTCTTGCCATCCTTTATTCGCTTTTTACAATTGGCCCAACCATTGATGGTGGGCAGTATCTTGAAATGCTCGGGGTATTCGTAGGTGTAGTAGGCATCTTCGCTGCTTATCATCTGTTCATGCAGTTTCTCGCCGGGGCGGATGCCGATCACTTCCTGCTCTGCTTCTGGCGCGACCACCCGCGCCAGATCCGTTACCTTCATGGAGGGGATCTTTTTCACATAGATCTCTCCGCCCACCATGTCCTCAAAGGCATGCCACACCAGTTCCACCCCCTGCTCCAGGGAGATCATAAAACGGGTCATGCGCGGATCGGTGATGGGCAGTACGCCTCGGTCCTTGATGGACATAAAGAAGGGAATGACAGAGCCGCGGGAGCCCATGACATTGCCATAACGCACCACCGAAAAGCGGGTGCCGTGCTCGCCGGAGTAGGAGTTGCCTGCCACAAACAGCTTGTCGGAAGCCAGCTTGGTGGCGCCGTACAGGTTGATGGGGCTGCTTGCCTTGTCGGTGGATAGTGCGACCACCCCTTTTACGCCCTTGTCGATGCAGGCATCGATCAGGTTCATGGCGCCGTTGATGTTGGTTTTTACGCATTCGAAGGGGTTGTACTCGGCGGTGGGCACTATCTTGGTGGCGGCGGCATGCACCACATAATCCACGCCGTCCAAGGCGCGGTAGAGGCGATCCTTGTCTCGCACATCGCCAATGAAAAAGCGTAGCCTTTCATCGTTGGCGAATTTTTGGGCCATCTCCCACTGCTTCATCTCGTCACGGGAGAAAACGATCAGTTTCTTCACCCTGTACCTTGCCAAGGTCATGGGAACAAAGGTATGCCCAAACGAGCCTGTACCACCGGTGATCAGCAAGGTCTGGTTGTCAAACATGAGTCATAGCCTGGCGAGTAAAAACTAATGCTGACTACTGCAAAAAAAAGGCCAATTTTTTCTTTCTTTAGGAGTTGTATGTTAGTCGGGTATAAGTGGTTTGGCGGTATTTTAATCGCTTGGGACTTACTGGAATATATCTTCTACTTGCAGGCATAGAGGACGCTAATCCGTGAGGGTATCGCCTGAGTTTATTGCTCCATTAGGGTCTATCTCTTGTGGGCATTCTGGTGGCTCGAGCCAAATTTCCGACAACCCCAAGATCTTTTTAGATGAATAAGTAGCCAATCAATCTCCTTTCAAGCTGTTGTCATTTGATCCTGGTCAAGGTTTCCTCTAAAACTACCTCTCAAGGGTCGAGTTCTGACACGAGCTATGTCAGAATTCCGGCAGTCGCGGCTCGAGACGACAATTTTTTGCGCATCGGTGCTATCGACAAGATAGTTCGACCAATAACCAATAAGCACGGGCAAGGCCAGCACGGTGACGGGACAGTACCGGGCCGCCCATTCACGACTATCACACTCTCGAAGTTAAAGGATGTCTTCACCCTATGGGTTCCTTCTGTAAGATATTGATTATTGACGGTGATCAGGATCGCCGCAGCAAGCTAGAAGCCATTCTTTCATTTATGCAGGTAGACTGGATCAGTCACGACGAGCCGGCGGCACTGGCCCGGCTGGAGAGCGACGAGGGACTGATCGTGTTGCTCGGGCAATGTCGCCAGCCGGCACCGGCGCTGATCGGCCACTATGGGGGCCATGTCTTTATCAGCCTGCTTCCCCTGGGGGAATCCCACCCCAACCTGATCGGTTGCCTCGGGCAACTGACCTACCACGAGCTCACCCGGCTGCTGGCGCTGGCGCGGCAGTGGCGTCCCCGGCCGGTATGGGAGCAACGCGAGCACCATCTGCAACAGATGCTGGTGGGGGACTGTTCGGCCATGCAGGACATCAAGGCCCTGATCCGTCAGGTGGCGGACAAGCAGGCCAACGTGCTGTTGCTGGGGGAATCCGGCACCGGCAAGGAAGTGATCGCCCGCACCATTCACCTGCTGTCGCTGCAGGCCGAGGGGCCTTTCGTGCCCATCAACTGCGGCGCCATTCCGGCCGAGCTGCTCGAAAGCGAGCTGTTCGGCCATGAGAAGGGCGCTTTTACCGGTGCCGTGTCGGCCCGCAAGGGCCGGTTTGAACTGGCCGAGGGCGGTACCCTCTTTCTCGACGAGATCGGCGACATGCCGCTGCCGATGCAGGTAAAGCTGCTGCGGGTATTGCAGGAGCGCACCTTCGAACGGGTGGGCGGCACCCGGCCCATCAGCGCCAATGTGCGCGTGATCGCGGCCACTCACCGTGATCTGGAAGCCATGATCCAGGAGCAGCGCTTTCGCGAGGACCTCTACTATCGCCTGAACGTCTTCCCCATAGTGGCGCCGCCGCTGCGCGAGCGACGCGGAGATATCCCCTTGTTGCTGGCGGAGCTGATCCGCCGGCACCAGGCAAGCCATGGCACCGAACTGTCCTTTTCCGCGGCGGCGATGGCGGCGTTGCGGCAGTATCACTGGCCGGGCAATGTGCGGGAGCTGTCCAACCTGGTGGAGCGGATGTTTATCCTCTGTCCGGGGCGGGAGGTCACGCTCGCCGATTTGCCGGCGAAATATCGCGTCGGCGCCGAGGCCGAGCAACCTTTCGACACCCTGGATGAACAGGCGGCCCTGGCCTCCATTTTCCGGCAGCCAGACCATGGTGAAGAAGAAAACGACGCCTTTTTCGACTTCGGTGCCGAGGCGGAAAGCCAGGCCGATGTCCCCGTCTTTACGGCCGAGGGCATCAACCTCAAGGAAATGCTGGCCAATATCGAGGTCGACATGATCGGCCGGGCTCTGGATGCGAACGACGGCATAGTGGCACGGGCCGCCGAGCAACTGGGCATGCGCCGCACCACCCTGGTGGAAAAAATGAAAAAGTACGGTATCAGCCGGGATTAGCGCTTGCCGCCAGTCAATACCCCCGGCAAAGCCGGGGCAGCTTGATGACAAAGTCCAGCCCTTGTTTTTCGCCAGATATTTTCCCTTCTCGCAGCCGTTTTAACCCTGGTCATCTCCGCGAAGGCGGAGATCCATGACATGGTGCACTGGACTCCCGCCTTCGCGGGAGTGACCACAGAGTAATACGAAGGTTTGTCAGCAGCCTGCCCCAGCCAAGCCGGGGGATATTGACCCAGACCCTGAGGGCCCCGGATTACACCGGGCTCTGCCGGTGATTTGCCGTAGGATCCATTTCAGTGTACCGCCCACCAGCAGCGCCAGGGTTTGGTCGACTGACGTCGACCCTAGGGGTTGCGCCGGTCCCGTTGTGCAAAAACGGCATGATTTTTGGATAAATCAGGCCATGACAATATCATCCACCATCACCACGACCGACAGCCGCTGGCAAACCCTGCTGGACGCCGAGCATCTGGAGCAGATCATACTGGCCATGCCGGGCGGACTGCTGTGGGTGGATGGCCGTGGTGTCGTCAGCCGCGCCAATCCCGCCGCCCTGGCCCTGCTCGGCGAGCCCTTGCTGGCCATGCCCTGGGTCGAGGTGATTGCCCGGGCTTTTGCGCCCCGTCCCGACGATGGCTTTCAGGTTTCCCTAAAGGACGGCCGCCGGGTGCAACTGGCCATTTCGCACCTGGAGGGGCAGCCGGGCCAGCTGATCCAGCTCACCGACATGACGCCCACCCGCCACTGGGCCGAACAGCAGGGCCATGCCCAGCGGCTGGCGGCACTCGGGCATATGGCCGCCACCCTGGCGCACCAGATCCGTACCCCCCTCTCCGCCGCCATGCTCTATGGCGCCAATCTCGCCAGTCCGGTCTTGCAGGAGGAACAACGGCAGCAGTTCCAGCAGCGGCTGATGGCAAGGCTGCAGGACATAGAGCGCCAAATAAGCGACATTCTGCTCTTTGTCCGCCGGGAGTCGTCGCCGCTGGCGGACGAACTGGAGGTGGGCGCCCTGCTGGAAAAAAGCGGCGAGGCGGCCGCCGCCTTGCTGGCGGCGCGGGGCGTGGGGCTGCGGCTGACGGGCGCCGGCGCCGGGCGTATCCTCGGTAACGCCAATAGCCTCGGCAGCATTCTGTTGAACCTGATCGAAAACGCGGCCGATGCCGGCGCTTCCCTGATCGAGCTGGACAGCCGGCTGGAGCAGGAGGAGGTGGTGATCCGGGTGCGGGACAACGGCAAGGGCATGGACGAGGCGCTGATGAGCAATATCTTTACCCCCTTTTTTACCACGCGCAGCCAGGGCACCGGACTGGGGCTGGCGGCGGTGGCGGCCGTGGTGCAGGCCCACCAGGGCCGGGTTTCGGTAGAATCACAACCGGGGCAGGGCAGTTGTTTCAGCCTGTGGCTGCCGCTGGCGGCAAATAATGCAGACGGCTGACAAGTTTTCTTTTCTCTGTGGTCACTCCCGCGAAGGCGGGAGTCCAGTGCGATTTGTCATGGATCTCCGCCTTCGCGGAGATGACGATCTTTAAAGCGGAGATCTCGATGGATTTTGCCATCAGGCTGAATAGGGAAAGACGATGAGTACCGACATTCTGATTGTGGAAGACGACACCGGTCTGCAACAGGCGTTGCAGGATACCCTGCTGCTGGCCGGCTACGACAGCGCCGCCGTAGACAGTGCCGAAGCGGCCATGGCCTGGTTGCGGGAGCGGGCGGCGCAGATGGTGATCACCGATGTGCAGATGGCCGGCATGGATGGCCTGGGTCTGCTGGGCTGGCTGAATGGCCGTTTTCCGGGCTTGCCGGTACTGCTGATCACGGCCCATGCCCAGGTGGCCGGGGCCGTGGCCGCCATGCGGGCCGGGGCGGTGGACTACCTGGCCAAGCCGTTTACGCCCGATGTCCTGCTGGGCGTGGTGTCCCGCCATGTGCGACCGCCGCAGGAGGAGAATGGCGATCCCGTGGTGGGGGATCCCAGGAGCATCCAGTTGCTGCAGCTGGCGACACGGGTGGCCGAATCCGGTGCCAGCGTGATGATCAGCGGGCCCAGCGGCACCGGCAAGGAGGTGCTGGCGCGCTTTATCCATCGCCATTCCGACCGGGTTGCCGGGCCCTTCGTGGCCATCAATTGCGCCGCCATTCCCGACAACATGCTGGAGGCCACCCTCTTCGGCTATGAAAAGGGCGCCTTTACCGGCGCGGTGCAGGCCTGCCCCGGCAAGTTCGAGCAGGCCCAGGGCGGCACCCTGTTGCTGGACGAGATCACCGAAATGGATTTGAACCTCCAGTCCAAGCTGCTGAGGGTATTGCAGGAGCGCGAAGTGGAGCGGCTGGGCGGGCGCAAGACCCTCAGCCTGGACGTACGGGTGCTGGCCACCAGCAACCGGGATCTGCGCCAGGCGGTGGCCGAGGGATGCTTGCGGGAAGATCTCTATTACCGGCTCAACGTGTTTCCGCTGGCCTGGCCGGCCCTGGCCGAGCGTCCGGGCGACATACTGCCGCTGGCCGATTACCTGCTGCAGCGGCATGCCCGTCAGTTGGGGCGCAGCGGCGTGATGCTGGCCGAATCGGCGAAAACCCGCCTCCTGGCCTGGCACTGGCCCGGCAATGTGCGCGAGCTGGACAACGTGATGCAGCGTGCCCTGATCCTGTCGGCAGACGGCAGCATAGGGGCCACCGATATTTTGCTGGATGAATGCCCCTCGGCGCCGGTGCCGGCTTGCGGGGTGGGTGAGGAGGGCCTGGGCCGGGAGCTGGCCAGCCAGGAACACCAGATTATCCTGCAGGCACTGCGTGCCTGCGCCGGCAGCCGGAGCGAGGTGGCGCAACGGCTCGGCATCAGTCCGCGCACCCTGCGCTACAAGCTGGCCCGCATGCGCGAGGCGGGGATAGAGGTGCCGGCCTAGCGCGTCGCCAGCCAGGTGATCGACGTCGCGTCTACCCTGGTGGCCTGGCATAAGGCAGACATATAAAGATGAACTGGCTCGTAGTTTGCATTATGATCGCCAGGTTAAATTATTTACTCGGGAGCCACCGCGATGGACATTAAAGCCACGGCGTTACTAGCGGAGATGCAGTCGCTGAAAGGCGAGGCACAGCAGCTGACGTCGGTGAATACCCTGGGCCCGCAGCAGGATTTCTCCGTGCTGCTGAAGCAGGCGGTCAACAACGTCAATGGCCTGCAGCAAAGCACGGATGCGCTGCGTAACCGCTTCGAGCTGGGTGACGATGCGGTCAGCCTGGAGCAGGTGATGATCGCCGCGCAGAAGTCCAGCCTGGCCTTCGACGCCACGGTGCAGGTGCGCAACAAGGTGGTCGATGCCTATAAAACCATTATGAACATGCCGGTATGAGGGGCTGACTGGTGGCTGATAATCCGTTGGTCAATACCGACAAAAATGTGCTCGCCGCCAATGAAGCGACAACTCTGGAAGCGGAAGAGCAGAAAAGCACCCCCTTCGCCTTGCTGGGCAATACCGATATCTTGCGTCAGATCATCATAGTGCTGGCGCTGGCCATCTGCCTGGCCATCGCGGTCTTTATCCTGCTGTGGGGCAAAGATCCCGAGATGCGGCCCCTGGGGGTCTATACCAACCAGGAGTTGATCGAGACCCTCGATTTTCTGGATACCCAGAAAGTTGAATACCAAATAGACGGCAACACCGTGCTGGTTCGTGCCGATCAGTTTGCCGACATTCAACTGAACCTGCGCCGCTCCGGCCTTACTCAGGCCCCGCCCGAGGGCGATACCATACTGTTGTCCGATCCCGGTTTCGGGATCAGCCAGCGGCTGGAGCGGGAGCGGCTCAATCTCAGCCGGGAACGGCAACTGGCCCGGGTGATAGAGCAATACAACAGCGTGGCCCAGGCGCAGGTGCTGCTGGCCATTCCCCGCGAGAACGTCTTCGTGCGCGACAAGCGCCAGCCCAGTGCCACCGTGGTGCTGAACCTGCGCCGGGGCAGCACCCTGCGCCAGGAGGAGGTGGACGCCATCGTGGATACGGTGGCTTCGGCCGTGTCCGATCTCACTCCGAGCCGGGTGACCGTCACCGATCAGAACGGCCGCCTGCTCAATTCCGGCTCCCAGGATCCCCTGTCGGCACGTACCCGTCGTGAATTTGAACTGCAGCAAAAGCAGGAAGCCGAATACCGCCAGAAGATTGACGCCATCCTGAGTCCGGTGCTGGGGCTGGACAACTATACCGCCGAAGTGGATGTGCGCCTCGACTTCACCCGCCGGGAACAGACGGTCAAATCCTTCAATCCCGACCTGCCGGCGGTACGCTCGGAAATGGTCATGGAGGACAACACCTCCGGACAGGGGGCGCTCGGCATTCCGGGCGCACTCACCAACCAGCCGCCGATGGAGTCGGACATTCCCGAACAGGCGGAAGAGCTGGCCCAGGAAAACAACCGTAACGAGCGTACCCGGCGCGAGGCCACCCGCAACTTCGAGCTGGACACCACCATCAGCCATACCCAGTCCGCGACCGGCGATATTCGCCGGCTGACGGTATCGGTGGCGGTGGATTACAAGACGGTGAGCCATGCCGACGGCTCCGTGGAGCGGGTGCCCCTGACGCAGGAGGAGCTGCTGCGCATCGATCGCCTGTTGCGCGGTGGGCTGGGTTTCGATATCAGCCGCGGCGATGCGATAGAGGTGGTGTCGGTTCCCTTCAACCGTCCCGAGCTGGACGATATCGCGGCCATTCCCTTTTACGAGCAGCCCTGGTTCTGGCATCTGGCCCGCATCCTCGGCGCCGTGGTGGTGCTGATCGTGCTGCTGCTGACCCTGGTCCGTCCCATGGTGCGTCGCCTGCTGGGCACCGAGGAAAAACTGGCGGAGGAGATCGATCTCGACGGACAGAATGCCCTGGCGGGCAATGATCATCTTACCCTGCTGGCACAGCAGGCGGAGCAGGAAGACAGCCTCTTCGGGATCCGGGAGGGCCGCCTGCAACTGCCCAATCTCAACAAGGACGAAGACGTGCTGGCGGCTGTGAGGGCACTGGTGGCAAACGAGCCCGACTTGGCGGCCCAGGTGATCAAGGATTGGGTGAAGAGCGATGAGTGACAATAATGAACTGATGATCAGCGACGATCAGCGCAAGCTGCTCGCCAAGATGACGGGCACCGAAAAGGCGGCCCTGCTGATGCTCAGCCTGCGGGAAGAAGACGCCGCCCAGATTTTCCGCCACCTGGATCCCAAACAGGTACAGCGCCTGGGGATGAAGATGGCGGCGGTCGGTGATTTCGGACCCGAGCGGGTGGGCGCGGTGCATCGTCTCTTTATCGAGGATATTCAGCGCTTTACCAAAATAGGTGTGGGCAGCCAGGACTTCGTGCGCAATGCCCTGGTGGCGGCGCTGGGCGAGGACAAGGCCGGCCGGCTGGTCAACCAGATAGTGGCCGGTGCCGGCTCCCGCGGCCTGGACTCGCTCAAGTGGATGGATGCCCGCCAGGTCGCCAGCATCATCCATAACGAGCACCCGCAGATCCAGACCATAGTGTTGTCCTACCTCGACCCCGAGCAGGCGGCCGAGATACTGCAGCAATTCGCCGAGCCGGTGCGGCTGGATCTGATCATGCGCATCGCCGAGCTGGAAGAAGTGCAGCCGGCGGCCCTGCAGGAGCTGAACGACATCATGGAGAAGCAGTTTGCCGGCCAGAGCGGTGCCAAGGCCGCCAAGATGGGTGGCCTGAAGGCGGCGGCCAATATCATGAACTATCTGGACACCTCCATCGAAGGGGTGCTGATGGAGGCGATTCGCGATCAGGACGAAGAGATGAGCATGAAGATCCAGGACCTGATGTTTGTGTTCGAAAACCTGATCGACGTCGACGACAGGGGCATCCAGATGCTGTTGCGCGAAGTGAATGGCGACCTGCTGCAGCGCGCGCTCAAGGGCGCCGACGATCAGCTCAAAGAGAAGTTTTTCAATAACATGTCCAAGCGTGCTTCCGAAATGCTGCAGGATGACCTGGAGGCCATGGGGCCGGTGCGGGTCAGCGATGTGGAGGTGGCCCAGAAGGAAATTCT
Source organism: Zobellella sp. An-6 (assembly GCF_052487945.1). Lineage (NCBI taxonomy): Bacteria > Pseudomonadati > Pseudomonadota > Gammaproteobacteria > Aeromonadales > Aeromonadaceae > Zobellella > Zobellella sp. An-6. The sequence continues at coordinate 1,195,493 of NZ_CP199259.1, forward strand.
GGCGATTGCCCGTCGCCTCGCCGACAGTGGCGAGCTGATGCTGGCCAAGGGCGCGGGTGACGATTACGTATGAGCCGTCGTTCTTATCCGACCCGGGGCTACGTCAGGCCCGGCGAGCTTTCTGATGCCGAGCACTGGTCCTGGCCCGAGATGTCCCTTCCCCAGGTGGCGCAGAAAGAGCATGCCCTGAATATCAAGAGCCGCGCGCAAGCCGTGCCCGAGTCGCCGGATACCGAGTTCGAGCCCGAGCCCCTGACCGCCGAGGCCCTGGAGTCCATCCGCCAGGCCGCCTACGAAGAAGGCCATGAGGAAGGATATGCCGAAGGCAAGCAACAGGGCCTGGCCGACGGACGGGAAGAAGGCCGCTTGCAGGGGATGAAGGAAGGCCATGAGGCGGGGCTGCGGCAGGGACTGGAGCAGGGGCTGGCGGAAGCCAAGGAACGCATCGACGAGCAGGTGCGCCAGTGGCAGCAGTTGCTGGCACGGCTGGAGCAGCCCCTGGCACAGGTCGATAAGGTGGTGGAGCAGAGCCTGGTGATCCTGGCCCAGGAACTGGCCCGCAACCTGTTGAAAACCGAGGCCACTACCTCACCCCAACTGCTGCTGGCCACCTTGCGGGAGGCGATGGATGCCCTGCCGGACCGCGAGGGGGGAGTGACCCTGTTTTTGCATCCCGATGACGTGGCCGTGATCGAGCAGCACTTTGACGACGGCAGCCGGCAGCAGCGACGCTGGACGCTGGTGGCCGAGCCGAGCATGAGCCCCGGCGACCTGCGTCTGAAAACCGCCATGTCGGAGCTGGACGTGGGCTTGGCGCGGCGCATCGACGAACTGATGGGCAACTTCATCAAGGCCAACTGGAGCCGTTTCCATGAGCCTGGCTGAGCGGCTGGCCGCCTACCAGAGCCGGGGGTTGACGCCGGCCCTGGCCGCCAGCGGCAAGCTGACCCGGGTGGTGGGCCTGACGCTGGAGGCGGTGGGCTGTACCGCGGCGGTCGGCAGCCAGTGCCGCATCCAGACCCTGTTCGGGGAGATGGATGCCGAGGTGGTGGGCTTTGCCGACGACAAGCTCTACCTGATGCCCGGCGAATCCCTGAAAGGTGTGATCCCCGGCGCCCGGGTCACCCCCGTGGGGCAGGGCGCCGGCGTGCCGGTGGGCATGGCGCTGCTGGGACGGGTGATCGACGGTATCGGTCAGCCCCTGGACGGCCTGGGCCCCCTGGCCACCAATGACACCGCCGACTTTACCGCCCGGCGGCTGAACCCCATGTCGCGCAAGCCGATCGAGGAGCCCATGGACGTGGGGGTCAGGGCCATCAATGCCATCCTCACCGTGGGACAGGGCCAGCGCATGGGGCTGTTCGCCGGCTCGGGGGTCGGCAAGAGCGTGCTGCTCGGCATGATGACCCGGGGCGCCAAGGCCGATGTGGTGGTGGTGGGGCTCATCGGCGAGCGTGGCCGGGAGGTCAAGGAGTTTATCGACGTCATCCTGGGGGAGGAGGGCCGGGCCCGTTCCGTGGTGGTGGCGGCTCCGGCCGACGCTTCCCCCCTGATGCGGCTCAAGGGCTGTGAAACGGCCCTGACCCTGGCCGAGTATTTTCGCGACCAGGGCCTGAACGTGCTGTTGCTGATGGACTCCCTCACCCGCTACGCCCAGGCCCAGCGGGAAATCGCCCTGGCGGTGGGCGAGCCGCCGGCCAGCAAGGGGTATCCGCCCTCGGTGTTCGCCAAGCTGCCGGCCCTGGTGGAGCGGGCCGGCAATGGCGCCGAGGGGCAGGGCAGTATCACCGCTTTCTTTACCGTGCTGACCGAAGGGGACGACCTGCAGGATCCGATAGCCGACTCGGCCCGGGCCATCCTCGACGGCCACATCGTGCTGTCGCGGCAGCTGGCCGACAGCGGCCACTATCCGGCCATCGATATCGAGAAATCCATCAGCCGGGTGATGACGGCGGTCACCAGTGATGCGCACCAGCAACAGGCCAGGGCGGTGAAGCAGGCCTATGCCCTCTATCAACAGAACCACGATCTGATCAACCTGGGCGCCTATCAGTCCGGCGCCGATCCCCGCCTGGATCTGGCCATTCATATCCGGCCCCGGCTGGAGCGTTTCCTGACTCAGGGCATGACCGATGTCATCGGTCTGCAGGCCTGCCTCAATGAGCTGGAAGTGATCAGCCGGCCGCTGCTGAGGGCCGGCTGATGAGCAAGGCCCTGCACCTGCTGCTGGAGCAACTGGACGGCCAGGAACGTCAGGCCGCCGCCGAGATGGGTGCCGCCCAGCTCCAGTTGCAGCGGCTGGAGCAGCAGCAGCAGACCCTGAGCCAGTACCAGCGCCACTACAGCCAGGAGTTTCACAACCGCGGCCAGCAGGGACTCGGTGCCCACCAGTTTGGCCATTTCCAGGGCTTCATCGACAAGCTGGAGCAAGCACAGCACCAGCAGCAGCAAGGGCTGCAGCAGGCCCGGCAACGGCTCGAGCAGAGCCGGCAGGCCTGGATGGCGGTGCGTACCCGCAAGCAGGCCATCGACAAGCTGCTGGAGCGGGAGGCGGTGCGCAAGCGCCAGGCCTCCGCCCGGCAGGAGCAGAAGATGCTCGATAACCTGGCGATTTATCGTTTTTACAAGAAAAGCACTTAGTTTCCGGTATGTATTTTGCTTGGTCTTAATGCCGGTACGATAGCTGACGGCGCGGCGACGCGATTTACAGGGATCCATTCATCATGACAATGAGCATCATGCCCGTGAACCTCGGGGGCGGTTTGGAAACGGATGTCGCCAGGGCGAGCGGGGTCGAGGGCCCGGCCAAGACGGGCCTGCGTTTTGACGATGTGCTGCAGCAACAGGCGGCGGAAGAGAAGCCGTTGCCCGGACCGGTCGTGGCCGCGGCGGATGAAGAGGCCGGGCCGCAAGATACCCGAGCGGTGCCCGAGCCGGACAGGAGCGGCGGGGAGGCTGCCGCGCTGCCGGCCGTGTCCGACCCCGGGGAAGCGCCGGCCTCCGCCCGCGCCGGGGAGGAGGGTAAGGCCCGGCCCGAGGAGCACATTGACGGTCAGTCCGAGGAGCAAGCTGAGGTCCAGCCTGAGGGCCAGCCCTTCCGCGCCGAGCTGGCCGCCATAGCTCCGCCCCGGGGCGAGCCGGGGGCGTCTCTCACCGGGGCGCTGAAAACGCAGGCTCCGGAGCCGCCGGCGGCCGAGGCCGTCGAGCCGCGGTCGAGCCAGGGCGTCGACCACGGCGCCGCGGGCACGACGGCGGCCGCCACCGCGGATGCCGGGACGGCAGCGGCTGAAGAGGGGGATGCGCCGGTGCAACCGGGGGCCTTGCCGCAGGCAAGGCGGACGGCACCGGAACAGCCGTTCCCGGAAGAGAGCCCCTCGGCCGACGGCGCAGGGCAGGAAAAACACGCCGGCCAGCCGGTGTTTCAGGCCGAGGCGAGCGGCCGGGAAATGGCTGGGAAGGGGGAGCGGCCTCTGGCGCCGGAGGCGGTGGAGCACGCGAGGTCGAATGGCGCCCCGGGGACACAACCGGACAGGAAAGACGCCCTCTGGCAGGCCGATGTTCAGCCGGACCGGCGGGAGTCGACCCTGCCGGAGGGGGGGGCGGAGCCGGACGAGGTGGCGAAAACCGGCGCGCCAGTGGAGCGCCGGGAGGCACGTTGGCAAGCCGGACCCGCCCCTGTGGTGTCGCCGGACACTTCGGTGGCGCCCGCTAACGAGACGGGCTATCGGGCGGCGGCCGGGGTGAACGTCTCGGCGGCGGGGCAGGCGCAATGGTCTTTGGCCCGGCCACCGGTCGCTGCCGAAGGGGACGAGGCGACTCCCGACTGGCTGGCCCAGATAGAGCACGGCAGGCGTTGGCAGCAGGCGAGTGAAAGCGGCAATAAGTTGCCGCCGGAACCGGCGGCGGCAACAACCCTGGACCTGACCGGGGCGGAGGACGGGAGGGAGCCTGCGGGCTTGCCCGAGATGCCCGGGGCGGAGGTCGAGCCGGACAAGGCGGTGCCTCCGGTGACGGTGGGCAAGGGGGAGACGCTTCCCCCGCCGGTGGCCGACGACAGGGTGACGATACCGGAAACGGTGGCGCCGGCCGTGGCCGGTTCACGGGAAGGCTCTCCCCTCTTGTCTCCCGAACGAGGGGGGCTGACGGAACGCCCCCTGGCGCTGCAGGGAACACCCGAGCAAGGTGCCAGGCAGCTGGCGCAACAGGTGCAGGTGATGGTCAGCCAGAATCTGCAGGAAGCGGACATTCGCCTGAGCCCCTCCGAGCTGGGCGGCCTGAGAATACAACTCAAGTTCGAGCAGGGGGAAGTGAACGTCCAGTTTCTGGCCAGCCAGCCCCAGGCCAGGGAACTGCTCGACCAGGCGCTGCCCCGGCTGAGGGAGATGCTGGTGCAGCAGGGCTTGACCCTGGGCCAGGGGACGGTGGGCGGTTTTGGCGGTCAGCAGGGGGCGCAGCAGCAGGCGGCATCGGAAGGGGGCGGCCGGGGTGGCCACTCCTCGGCCCCGGCCGAAAGCCAGGACATGCTGGAGCCGGGCGAGATGGCGGCGAAGGGCTCCGGGCCTGTCCCCGACGGCCGTATCGATTTCTTTGCGTGAGTCAACCGGGTAAGGTTCCTGTTTTTTTAAGGGTAAAAGATGGCCAATGATCTGATCATGCCCAAGGTGGCGTGGTACAAGCGAAAACTGATCTGGGTAATAGTGTTGCTGGTATTGGGCGGGGCCGGTGGGGGCGTGGCCTGGTGGCTGACTCCAGCGGAAGATACCTCGCAGCAGGAAGGGATCGATGAGAGCAAGGCACTCTATGTCAGCGCGTCCAGGCCCTTTATTTTCAGCGTGTCGGCCGGCATGCGCGAACGTCTGGTGCAGGTGGAAGTGCAACTGATGGTGCGGGGGGCGACCAATGAGGCGAAGGCCAAGCGCCATCTGCCCCTGCTGGAGAGCACCCTGCTGTCGGTGTTCAGCCGGCAGAGCGCCGATAATTACCTGACGGCGGAAGGCAAGCTGGTGGTTCGTCAGGAGGCACAGAACGAGCTGAACCAGATCCTGACGGAAGAGCTGGGCGAGCGGCTGATCGAGCAGGTGCTCTTTACCAGTATCGTAATGCAATAGGTGAATCGTGAGCGATCTGTTATCCCAGGATGAAATCGATGCCCTGCTGCACGGGGTGGACGAGGTAAAGGAAGACGCGGTCAAGAGTGGCGACGGCGTGACCATGTTCGATTTCTCGTCCCAGGATCGCATCGTCCGCGGGCGCATGCCGACCCTGGAGATGGTGAACGAGCGTTTCGCCCGCCATATGCGCATCAGTCTGTTCAACATGATGCGTCGCACCGCCGAGGTCTCGATCAACGGTGTGCAGATGCTGAAGTTCGGCGAATATGTGCACTCCCTGTTTCTGCCCACCAGCCTGAACATGGTACGCTTCCGGCCGCTCAAGGGCATTGGCCTGATCACCATGGAGGCCCGCCTGGTGTTTATCCTGGTGGACAACTTCTTCGGGGGCGACGGCCGCCATGCCAAGATCGAGGGACGCGAGTTCACCCCGACCGAGCGGCGGGTCATCCAGTTGCTGCTGAAACTGGTGTTCGAGGACTACAAGGAGGCCTGGGCCCCGGTCATGGATGTGGAGTTCGAATATCTGGACTCGGAAGTCAACCCGACCATGGCCAACATCGTCAGTCCCACCGAGGTGGTGGTGGTGAGCTCCTTCCATATCGAGCTGGATGGCGGTGGCGGTGATTTTCACGTGACTTTGCCCTACGGCATGCTGGAGCCCATTCGGGAGCTGCTGGATGCCGGGGTGCAGAGCGACAAGGGCGAGAACGATCTGCGCTGGGGCAAGGCGTTGCGCGACGAGATCCTGGATGTGGGGGTGGATATGTCGGTCAGGCTGCTGGAGAAGGAAGTCACCCTGCGCGACATCATGGAGTTCAAGGCCGGCGATATCATCCCGGTGGTCATGCCCGAACAGCTGCTGATCTCGGTAGAAGACCTGCCGACCTTTCGCGGCCGGCTGGGTCGGGCCGGGGAGAAGATGGCGGTCAGGATCAGCGAAAAGATCAGACGGCCGGAAACGGTCAAGACCGAATTGCATGAAGTGACCCGGCGCGGCGTCCGTATCGACGGCGAGGCCGAGCTGGAAGAACTGGAAAGAACCATTGAGGATGCGTCATGAGCAATGAGCAAAACGAGCTGGATGATGTCTGGGGTGAGGCCATGGCCGAGCAGGAAGCCCAGGACTCCCAGGTGAAGCGGGTCGAGCTGGATGATTTCAGCGATGACGATGCCTCGCCGTTATCCGGCGAGGAGCGACGGAAACTTGACGCCATCCTGGATATTCCGGTTACCATCTCGATGGAAGTGGGGCGCAGCCAGATCAGCATCCGCAACCTGCTGCAGCTCAACCAGGGCTCGGTGGTGGAGCTGGACCGGCTGGCCGGCGAGCCGCTGGACGTGATGGTGAACGGCACCCTGATCGCCCATGGCGAGGTGGTGGTGGTCAACGACAAGTTCGGCATCCGGTTGACCGACGTGATCAGCCAGACCGAACGCATTAAAAAGCTGAAATGATGATCCCGTTGCTGCTGTTAGCGATCCTGCCCTGGCCCCTGCTGGCCCAGGGCCCCGACATCCGCTGGGATTCCTGGGCCCTGTCGTCGTTGCTGGTCATCGGCCTGATCGTGCTGTTGGGCGCCCTGGTGCGCAAGCTGCGCCTGCCCGGTGCCCTGGGCGGCAGCCGCCAGCTGCGGATCGTGGCCAGCCTGGCGCTGGGGCATCGGGAACGGTTGCTGGTGGTGCAGGTGGGGGAAGAGCAGTGGTTGCTCGGGGTGACCGCGCAGCAGGTCTCCGGCCTGGGCAAGCTCGACAAGCCCCTCAGCATCGAGCAGGCGGGCAAGCTGTTGGCGGGGCGGGCCGATGGCAAGAATTAGTTGGCTGCTGCCGTTGTTGCTGCTGGCGGTGCCGGCCATGGCCCAGCAGGGCATGTCGGCGGTGACCGTCACCACCAATCCGGACGGTAGCCAGGAATACAGCCTGACGCTGCAGGTGCTGGCGCTGATGACGGCGCTGTCGTTCCTGCCGGCCATGGTCATCATGATGACCTCCTTCACCCGTATCATAGTGGTGCTGTCGATTTTGCGTCAGGCGCTGGGCCTGCAGCAGAGCCCGTCCAACCAGGTGCTGATCGGCATCAGCCTGTTCCTGTCCTTCTTTATCATGTCGCCGGTGCTGGACCGGGTGAACAGCGATGCCCTCCAGCCCTACCTGGCGGAGGAGATCGGTTCACGCGAGGCCCTCGCTCGTGCCGAACTGCCGATCCGCGACTTTATGCTGGCCCAGACCCGGGTCAAGGATCTGGATACCTTTCTGACCATCGCCGATGTCCAGGTGGACAGCGAGGCGGAGGTACCGCTGCGGGTGCTGATCCCGGCCTTTGTCACCAGCGAGCTGAAGACCGCGTTCCAGATAGGCTTCATGCTGTTTCTGCCTTTTCTGGTGATCGATCTGGTGGTGGCCAGCATACTGATGGCCATGGGGATGATGATGCTGTCGCCCATGCTGATTTCGTTGCCGTTCAAGCTGATGCTGTTCGTGTTGGTGGACGGCTGGAGCCTGATCATGGGGACACTGGCCAACAGCTTCGGCCTGGGAGCGGGATAGTGAGTCCGGAAACCTTCGTCGATATCTTTCGCAGCGCGCTCTGGCTGGTGACCCTGCTGGTGTCGGCGGTGATATTGCCGAGCCTGGCCGTGGGCCTGATCGTCTCCATCTTCCAGGCGGCGACGTCCATCAACGAGCAGACCCTGAGCTTCCTGCCGCGTTTGCTGGTCACCCTGGGGGCGCTGGCGGTGGGGGCCCACTGGGGATTCGAGATGCTGATGGACTTCTTTTACGAGCTGGTATTCCAGATCCCGCAGGTGATCGGGTAAACCAAGCTTGAAGCTTGAAGCTTGAAGCTTGAAGGGTGAGGAGTGAGAAGTGGGGGGAAGGGTGAGAGAAGAGAAGGCGGTCATCTCCGCGAAGGCGGAGATCCATGACAGATTGCACTGGACTCCCGCCTTCGCGGGAGTGACAACAGAGTGTTTACCGCTTTGGCGTGTACTTTCAATCGCCGCTACTTCCAGCTTCCAGCTTCCGGCTTTAGCCCGAGTTAATAGATGAACTACACCACCGAACAGATACTGCTGTGGCTGGCCTCTTATCTCTGGCCCCTGTGCCGCATCGCCGGCCTGATGATGACCATGGTGCTGTTCGGTGCCCAGCTCACGCCGGTATACAGCCGTTTGCTGCTGGCATTGGCGCTCACCATCGCCGTGGCACCGGTGCTGCCGGCCATGCCGGCGGTGGCGTTGTTTTCCGGCGGCGGTTTTCTGATCACGGTGCAGCAGGTGCTGATCGGGGCGGTGATCGGGCTGCTGTCCCAGTTTTTACTGCAGACCTTCGTCACCGCCGGCCAGATCATCGCCATGCAGACCAGCCTGGGCTTCGCTTCGATGATGGATCCCCTGAACGGCCAGTCGGCGCCGGTGGTGGGTCAGTTCTATCTGATGCTGGGCACCGTGCTGTTCCTGGCGCTCGACGGTCATCTGCTGATGATCGAGGCCATCGTCATGAGCTTCGAGACCCTGCCCGTGGCCATGAATGGTCTGTCGGTGGTCAGCTGGCAGAGCCTGGCCGGGCTCTTGACCCTGCTGTTCCAGGGCGCCGTGGCCATGTCGCTGTCGGCCATCGTCGCCATGCTGCTCATCAACTTCAGTTTCGGGGTCATGACCCGGGCCGCTCCCCAGCTCAACATCTTCAGCGTGGGCTTCGCGGTCAGCATGGTATGCGGTCTCTTTATCATGTGGCTGACCCTGGGCGGCTTCCTGGGGCATTTCGAGAACCAGTGGCTCAGGCTGCAGCTGGTGATGTGCGATACCCTTTACCTGAGTTGCGAGGGAGGCTGAATGGCGGAGTCGGACGGCCAGGAACGAACGGAACAGCCCACGGAGCAGCGACTCCGTCAGGCCAGGGAAAAAGGGCAGATCCCCCGCTCCAAGGAGCTGGGCACGGCGGCAGTGCTGCTGAGCGCCGCCGCCGGCCTGCTGATGATCAGCGGCCCGCTGGGGCGGGCCATGTCCCGGGTGTTCGAGCAGAACTTCCGGGTTGAGCGGGCGGCGCTGTTCGACCCCGAGGCCATGATGGCGGCGCTGAAGAGCTCGGTGCTGAGCCTGATGTGGCCCCTGCTGGGGCTGTTCGCCATGGTTCTGGTGGCCGCCCTGGTGGGCAATACCCTGCTCGGCGGTTTCAATTTCAGTACCCAGGCGATGATGCCCAAGCTCAGCCGGATGAGCCCGCTCGCCGGCATCAAGCGGATGTTCGGGTTGCAGGCGCTGGTCGAGTTGCTCAAGTCCATCGCCAAGGTGGTGTTTATCGCCACCTTCGCGATCTGGCTGCTGTGGGGCCAGTTCGAGAACATACTGCGGCTGAGCGATGAGACCCTGCCGGCGGCCATGATCGGTGCCCTGGAGTTGCTGCTGTGGATGGGATTGCTGCTGTGTCTGGCGTTGTTGCCTATCGTGGCCATCGACGTCCCCTTCCAGCGCTGGAACCACAACCGCCAGTTGAAGATGACCCTGCAGGAAGTCAAGGACGAGTACAAGAATACCGAGGGCAAGCCCGAGGTGAAGGGGCGGATCCGCCGGCTGCAGCAGGAGATGGCCAATCGCCGGATGATGGCGGAAGTACCCACCGCCGACGTGGTGGTGGTCAACCCGAGTCACTACTCGGTGGCCCTGCGCTACGACAAGGACAAGCCCGGCTCGGCACCCGTGGTGGTGGCCAAGGGGCTGGACGAAATCGCCCTCAAGATCCGGGAGATCGCCCGGGAATACGAGGTGCCGGTGATCTCCTCGCCCGCCCTGGCGCGGGCCGTCTATCATTCCACCAAACTCGACAAGGAAATTCCCGAAGGGCTCTTCGTGGCGGTGGCCCAGGTCCTGGCCTATGTATTCCAGCTGAACGCCTGGCGCAAGGGCCAGGGCCGCAAGCCGGTGCCGCTGAAGGATGACCTGCCGATCCCCGAGGAATATAAAGTCTGAAGCTTGAAGCCTGAAGCCTGAAGCCCGCCGTAGGGTCCACTTCAGTGGACCGTTTCGCCACCGGCGCTGGGGTTCGGTCGAATGAATTCGACCCTACAGTGCGTAGTTTTTGGTGTTGATGGCTTGTTTTTTGCATCAAGAATCACATCGGTTTTCAGCAACAATTAACGTACTCATGGAATTCAGGGCAAGGCTTTTACAGGCGGGACAGTGGTCGCGGTGGTTTCACAAGGGCCTGGGCACGCCCCTGCTGGTGCTGGCGGCACTGGGCATGGTGGTGCTGCCCATTCCCACCCTGCTGCTGGATGTGCTGTTTTCCTTCAATATCTCGCTGGCGCTGGTGATCCTGCTGGTGGCGGTGTACACCCAGCGGCCGCTGGATTTCGCCGCCTTTCCGACAGTGCTGCTTGTGGCCACCCTGCTGCGGCTGGCCCTGAACGTGGCCTCCACCCGGGTAGTCCTGCTGGAGGGACACGAAGGCGGCAACGCCGCCGGTAACGTGATCGAGGCCTTCGGCTCGGTGGTGATCGGCGGCAACTACGCGGTGGGTCTTATCGTCTTCCTGATCCTGATGATCATCAACTTCGTGGTGGTCACCAAAGGGGCCGGGCGCATTTCGGAGGTGAGTGCCCGCTTCACCCTGGACGCCATGCCCGGCAAGCAGATGGCCATCGACGCGGATCTGAACGCCGGTCTTATCAACCAGGAGGAGGCCCGTACCCGGCGGGAAGAGGTGACCCGGGAGGCCGACTTTTACGGCTCCATGGACGGTGCTTCCAAGTTCGTGAAGGGCGACGCCATCGCCGGCATCATGATCCTCTTCATCAATATCATCGGCGGTTTCATCATCGGCATGGCCCAGCATGGGCTGCCCTTCGGTGAGGCGGCCCGGATCTATACCCTGCTCACCATCGGCGACGGCCTGGTGGCGCAGATCCCCTCCCTGCTGTTGTCCATCGCCGCCGCCATCATCGTCACCCGCCAGAATACTCGGGAGGACATGGGCCAGGCGATGCTGGGCCAGTTGTTCGACAATCCCAAATCCCTGTCCATCGCCGCCGGCATACTGATCACCATGGGACTGGTGCCGGGCATGCCGCATTTCGCCTTTCTGCTGCTGGGCGGCCTCTCGGCGTTGGGCGCCTGGTGGCTTTACAAGCGCAGTGCCCGGGCCGAGCAGCAGGGGAGCGAACAGGAGAAGCTGCCGGCCCCCATCGGTGCCGAGCCGAAAGAGCTGAGCTGGGACGATGTCTCCCAGGTCGACACCATCGGCCTGGAAGTGGGTTACCGGCTGATCAGCCTGGTGGATCAGTCCCAGGGCGGGGAGCTGCTGAGCCGGATCAAGGGGGTGCGCAAGAAGCTGTCCCAGGAGCTGGGCTTCCTCATCCCGGCGGTCCATATCCGCGACAACCTGGAGCTGGGCCCCAACCAGTACCAGATCACCCTGATGGGCGTCAGCTCCGGTGCGGCCGATATCTACCCGGAACGGGAGCTGGCCATCAACCCGGGGCAGGTGTTCGGGCCCGTTGCCGGCATCGATACCCGGGATCCGGCCTTCGGGCTGGAAGCGACCTGGATTGCCAGGGAGCAGACCGAACAGGCCCAGAGCCTGGGCTACACCGTGGTGGATGCCGCCACCGTGGTGGCCACGCACCTGAGCCAGCTGCTGACCAACCATGCCGCCGTCCTGCTGGGCCACGAAGAGGTGCAGAACCTGATCGACCAGGTCGGCCGCAGCCAGCCCAAGCTGGTGGAAGGGCTGGTGCCCAATACCCTCGGCCTGGCGCTGGTGACCAAGGTATTGCAGAGCCTGCTGAACGAAGGGGTCACCATCCGCGACATGCGCACCATACTGCAGACCCTGACCGAATACGCGCCCAAGAGCCAGGATCCCGAGGTGCTCACCGCCGCCTGCCGTATCGCCCTGCGCCGCTTCATGGTTCAGGAAATCGCCGGTACCGAGCGGGAGCTGCCGGTGATCACCCTGGCTCCAGAGTTGGAACAGATTTTGCAGAATTCCTTGCAGGCAGGTGGTGCCCAGGGCAGCGGCATAGAGCCGGGCCTGGCCGAGCGCATGCAACAATCCCTGGCCCAGGCTGCGGCCAACCAGGAGATGGAGGGTCAGCCGGCCATATTGCTGACTTCCGGCATGTTGCGTACCACCCTGGCCCGTTTTGTCAAACATACTATTCCCAGTCTGCGGGTGTTGTCCTATCAGGAAGTGCCTGATGATCGTCAAATCCGCATCGTGGCATCCGTTGGCCAGCAGTAGCAGGGTGGAAGCTGTAAATGAAAATTAAACGATTTTTTGCCAAGGACATGAGAGCCGCCCTGGCCGAGGTAAAGGAAGAGCTGGGGGCCGATGCGGTGATCATGTCCAATAAGAAGGTCTCGGGCGGTATCGAGATCGTGGCCGCCGTCGATGATGATGAAGCACCGCCCGCCCTCTCCCAGCGTCCGCTGATGGAGGACAACGTCAGAATTTCGTCGCAGGCCCGTCAATTTGTCCCGCCGCTGGATGGAAAGAAGCAGGCCGAGACCCTGCAGTCACTGCTGATGCGCAGCCAGCAGGTCGAAGCCTCTCCGAAAACCCTGGCGGAGCAGGGTAACTGGGCCGAGTCGATGGGACGCCGTAAAGAGCCGACGCTGGGCCGGCCGGAATCCACGGCGGCGTCGCTGCCCCGGCATGAAGCCCGGGACAGCCGGCGCAAGGAAAGCGCCAAGGACAAGGAGCTGAACGCCATGCGTCAGGAAATCGCCAGTATCCGCCGTCTGCTGGAGCATCAGGTATCCGGGCTGATGTGGCAGGAGGTGGAGCGGCGCGAGCCGGTGCGGGCCATGGTGATCAAGCAACTGGGCAGCCTTGGTTTCAGCGACGGTTTTGCCGATCAACTGGCGATGCGGGTCGACGACCGGGTGCCGCCCCACGTGGCCTGGAGTCAGGTCGAGGCGGCCCTGACCCAGCAGCTGTCGACCGGCGAAGATGACGTCTTGCGTCAGGGCGGGGCCGTGTCCCTGCTGGGACCGACCGGGGTCGGCAAGACCACCACCATCGCCAAGCTGGCGGCCCGTTTCGCCGCCCGCTACGGGGCCGAGCAGGTCGCCCTGATCACCACCGATCACTATCGTATCGGCGCCCATGAACAGTTGCAGACCTACGGTCGCATCATGGGGGTGGTGGTCAAACAGGCGCGAACCTATCAGGAGCTGGCCCAGGCCCTGTACCACCTGCGCCACCGCCGGCTGGTCTTGATCGATACCGCCGGCATGGGACAACGGGATCTGCGGTTGAACGAACAGCTGGACACCCTGGTGGGCGACAAGCAAATCAAGATCCGCAATTACCTGGTGCTGCCGGCCACGGCCCAGCGTAGGGTGTTGCAGGAGGCGGTGGATCACTTTCGCCGTATTCCGCTGGCGGGCTGTATCCTGACCAAGCTGGATGAAAGCCTGTCTTTGGGGGATGTGCTGGACATCAGCATCCAGAACAGCCTGCCCATCAGCTATATCACCGATGGCCAGAGGGTGCCGGAGGATTTGCGGCTGGCGGACCCCCTCGAGTTGGTCCGCCAGGCGCTGGGCACCGTGGAGCAGCGCCGGGAAGAGCCCTATTACTGGGACACTTCTGAGTCCGATGAAGAGGGTGCGCGTTTCTATGATTAATTGGTTTCAGGACCAGGCGAGTGGGCTGCGGCGTATGCAGAAAACAAACAAGGTGCAGGTCATCGCGGTGACCGGCGGCAAGGGCGGGGTGGGCAAAACCAATATCAGCCTGAACATGGCCTCGGCCATGGCGGCGCAGGGCAAGCGGGTCATGGTGCTCGATGCGGATCTGGGGCTGGCCAATGTCGATGTTTTGCTGGGGATCAGGGTGACCCGCAACCTGTCCCACGTGTTGCGGGGTGAATGTACCCTGGACGAGGTCCTGGTCGAGGGTCCCCAGGGCGTCAAGATCATACCCGCGACCTCCGGCAACCAGGCCATGACCGAGCTGTCGCCCCTGGAACATGTCAGCCTGATCCGGGCCTTCAGCGAGATGCAGACCCCGGTGGACGTGTTGCTGGTGGATACCGCCGCCGGCATCTCCGACATGGTACTCAGCTTTTCCCGGGCGGCCCAGGAAGTCTTGGTGGTGGTGTGCGACGAACCGACTTCCATCACCGATGCCTATGCCCTGATCAAGATATTGTCCCGGGACTATGGCGTCTTCCGCTTCAAGATAGTGGCCAACATGGTGCGCAGCCAGCGGGAGGGGCAGGAACTGTTCGCCAAGCTGACCCGGGTGACCGATCGCTTCCTCGACGCGGCCCTGGAGCTGGTGGCTTGTGTGCCCTTCGACGGCAATCTGCGCCTGGCGGTGCGGCGCCAGTCCCTGGTGGTCAACCAGTATCCCAAGTCGCCGTCGGCCCTGGCGATCAAGCTGTTGGCGGCCAAGGCCCTGACCTGGCCTGTACCGCAACGGGCCGGCGGGCACCTGCAGTTTTTCATTGAGAACTTACTGAATCACCCCGTGGCGGAGCAAGATGTCTGGAGTGAATAAAGCGTTGGCGTATGCCCCGCAGCAAGGTTCCCATCAGTTGGTGGAACGTCATGTCGGCCTGGTACGGCGTATCGCCCAGCACCTGCTGGCCCGTTTACCGGACAGCGTCTTGCTGGACGACCTGGTTCAGTCGGGCATGGTGGGGCTGCTGGAGGCGGCACGCAACTTCGATGCCAGCAAAGGCGCCAGCTTCGAGACCTTTGCCGGCATCCGTATCCGTGGCGCCATGCTCGACGAGATCCGCCGCGGCGACTGGGTGCCGCGCTCGGTGCACAAGCACAGCCGGCAGATAGCCGAAGCGATGGCGGCCGTGCAGCGGCGGGAAGGGCGCAATGCCCAGGACCGGGAGGTGGCCGCCGAGCTGGGGGTCGATCTCGACAGTTACCATGCCATGCTGCGGGATGCCAACAACGGTAAAATCCTGGAAATCGAAGAGTTCGAAGCCGGCGTGGAGGCTTACACCGAAGAGAGCATGCATCCGGCCAGCCCCTTCGAGGTGATGTCAAAAACCCGCTTCCTGCAGGCGCTGTCGGATCATATCAAGACCCTGCCGGAGCGTGAGGCCCTGGTGCTGTCGCTCTATTACGATGAGGAGCTCAACCTCAAGGAAATCGGCCAGGTGCTCGAGGTCAGTGAGTCCCGGATCAGCCAGATCCACAGCCAGGCGATGCACCGGCTGAGAGCCAGGTTAAAAGATTGGCAAAATTGAGGGATGGCAATGGGTTATTGCCCGCCCGATGAGATATCCTGCTCAAGTTTCGGTATGCGGGGCCGACATAGTAACAAGACTTATCATGTTCAGCGGCTGTTGGTTCGGCTGATAGGAGGAAATGCTTGGACAAGAACATGAAAATCCTCATCGTGGACGATTTTTCCACCATGCGCAGGATTATTAAAAACCTACTCAGAGATCTCGGCTTCAACAATACCCACGAAGCCGACGACGGCAGCACGGCGCTGCCCATGCTCAAGAACGGGGACTTCGACTTCGTGGTCACCGACTGGAACATGCCCGGCATGCAAGGCATCGACCTGCTGCGCGCTATCCGGGCGGACGACAAGCTCAAACACCTGCCGGTACTGATGGTCACCGCGGAAGCCAAGCGCGAGCAGATCATCACCGCCGCCCAGGCCGGCGTGAACGGCTATGTGGTAAAGCCCTTTACCGCCGCCACCCTCAAGGAAAAACTCGAGAAGGTCTTCGAGCGCATCGGATAAAAAGGCATCGACATGGCAGAACAGAAAGGAATGATAAGCCTGGAGCAGGCCCGGGAGCTGGTCGCTTTGCTTGAGCGCGGCGATCAGGATGGCGCCGACCGCTATCTCGCCGATGTTTGCATGCCCCAGGCCAACGAATTGCGGGAGCAGGTCGGCCAATTGACCCGCCAGCTGCACGATGCCCTGCAGGAGTTCCGCAACGATCCCCGCCTGCCCGAGCTGGCGGAGAGCGAGATCCCCGATGCCCGGGAACGCCTGAATTACGTTATCGACATGACCGACAAGGCCGCCAACCGTACCATGGATGCGGTGGAAGCCAGCCTGCCGATAGCGGACCGGCTCAATGATCGCATTCAGCAGGTGATGCCGGGCTGGCAGGAGCTGATGAGCCGCCAGCTGGAGCTGAACCGCTTCAAGGAACTGTGTTTCCAGCTCGATGACTTCCTCAGGGATTCCGAGCAGGATGCGGACAAGCTGCGCCAGCTGCTGACCGAGATCCTGATGGCGCAGGACTTCCAGGATCTGACCGGGCAGATGATCCGCAAGGTGATCAACCTGGTGCATGAAGTGGAAGCCAAGCTGGTCGAGATCCTGTCGGTATTCGGCCGTCTGCCCGGCATGAGCGAGATAAAGGCTGCGCCGAAGAGCGCCCCGGTCTCGGCCATCGCGGCCGAAGGTCCGATCATCAACAAAGAGCAGCGTAACGACGTGGTCTCCGACCAGGACGAGGTCGACGACCTGCTGTCCAGTCTGGGATTCTAAGGAGAGAGCATGGGCTTTGAGGTAGACGAGGATATTCTGCAGGATTTTCTGGTAGAAGCATCGGAGATCCTGGAGCAGCTGTCGGAGCAACTGGTCACGCTGGAACGGCAGCCGGACGACAAGGATTTGCTCAATGCGATTTTTCGTGGCTTTCATACCGTCAAGGGGGGCGCCGGTTTCCTGTCGCTGACCGCCCTGGTGGAGACCTGCCACAAGGCCGAAAACGTCTTCGATATTCTTCGCACCGGCCAGCGCCGGGTCACCGCCGAGCTGATGGATGTCATCCTGCGCTCCCTCGACACCGTCAACAGCATGTTTTCCGAAATTCAGAGCCGCCGGGAACCGACGCCGGCCGAGCCGGAGCTGCTCGAGGAGTTGGGGCGCTACTGTACCCCGGCCGGTGAAGAGGTCTCGGTGGTCACCCCGGCCGTCGTGGCCGCCGCGCCGACCGAGCCCGCTTCCGCCGGCGCTTCCATCGCCGACCTGACCGAAACAGAATACCGGCAGATGCTGGATGAATTGGCACCGGGCGAATCCGAAGGTGGCAGCCAGGGCGACGATATTACCGACGATGAATTCGAAGCCCTGCTGGATCAGCTGCACGGAGCCGGCAAGCACGGCGGTATACCCCAGCAGGCACAAGCGCCGGTGGCGGCCGCCACCGAGCCGGCCACCCCGGGCGGTGGCGACGATCTGATTGACGACAGCGAATTCGAGGCCTTGCTGGACCAGTTGCACGGGGCGGGCAAGGGGCCTTCGGTCGTGTCCTCAATGGCGGCCACGGTGTCGGCGCCGGTTGCCGACAAGGCTCCGGTGTCGGCGCCGGTCGTCGACAAGGCTCCGGTTTCGGCGCCGGTCGCCGACAAGCCGGCCGCCAAGGCGGCCCCCGCACCGGCGAGCGCGCAGCCGGACACCACGGTACGGGTCGATACCAAGACCCTCGACAACATCATGAACATGGTGGGCGAGCTGGTGCTGGTGCGCAACCGCCTGCTCAGCCTGGATTCCAGCCATGAAAACGAGGAGATCACCAAGGCGGTGACCAACCTGGACGCGGTGACCGGGGATCTGCAGGGGGCGGTGATGAAGACCCGGATGCAGCCGATCAAGAAGGTGTTCGGTCGTTTCCCCCGGGTGGTGCGCGACCTGGCCCGCAGCCTGAAAAAGGACATCAACCTGGAGATGGTCGGCGAAGAGACCGATCTCGACAAGAACCTGGTCGAGGCGCTGGCCGATCCCCTGGTGCACCTGGTGCGCAATTCCTGCGATCACGGTATCGAACTGCCGGAAGTGCGTGAGGCCGCCGGCAAGCCGCGGGTGGGCACCATCCGGCTGACCGCGTCCCAGGAAGGGGATCATATCCTGCTCGGCATCGAGGACGACGGCGCCGGCATGGATCCAGAAAAGCTCAAGAGCATCGCCATCGAGCGGGGTATCCTCGATGCCGACGGCGCCGCCCGCATGAGCGACAACGAGGCCTACAACCTGATCTTCGCCCCCGGCTTTTCCACCAAGACCGAGATTACCGATGTGTCGGGCCGCGGTGTGGGGATGGACGTGGTCAAGACCGGCATCAGCGCGGTCAACGGCTCCATTTTCATCGACTCCGAAAAAGGCAAGGGCACCCGGCTGCAGATCAAGGTGCCGCTGACCCTGGCAATATTGCCGACCCTGATGGTGCTGGTGGGCAGGCAGACCTTCGCCTTGCCGCTGACCAACGTCAACGAGATCTTTCACCTGGATCTGACTCGTACCAGCATGGTCGACGGCCAGCTCACCATAGTGGTGCGCAACAGGGCCATCCCCCTGTTTTACCTGCAGGACTGGCTGCTCAGGGGCGCCGGCCGGGTGCGCAAGGAGCAGGGCCATGTGGTCATCGTGATGATCGGCAACCAGCAGGTCGGCTTCGTGGTGGATGGCCTGATCGGCCAGGAAGAAGTGGTGATCAAGCCGCTCGACCAGTTGCTGCACGGTACGCCGGGGATGGCCGGGGCCACCATTACCAGCGACGGTGGTATCGCCCTCATTCTGGATATCGCCGGCCTGATCAAGGCCTACGCCCGGCGCTACGCCTAACAATCAATAACAAGGGAACGGGATTCAAGAGATGGCTATTCGGGTATTAGTGGTGGACGATTCGAGTTTCTTCCGCCGCAGGGTGAGCGAGATCCTGAACCAGGATCCCCTGCTGACCGTGGTCGATACCGCCGCCAACGGCCAGGAGGCGGTGGAAAAGGCGAAGTCGGTGCGTCCCGATGTGATCACCATGGACATCGAGATGCCGGTGATGGACGGTATTTCCGCGGTGCGGGCGATCATGAAGCAGAGCCCGACCCCGGTGCTGATGTTTTCCTCCCTGACTCATGAGGGAGCCAGGGCGACCCTGGACGCCCTGGATGCCGGGGCCATGGACTTCCTGCCGAAGCGCTTCGAAGACATCGCCCGCAGCAAGGAAGAGGCGATCCAGCTGTTACAGCAGCGGGTCAAGGCGATCGCCCGCCGCCGTGCCTTTATCAGCCCGCGGCCGCCGGCTGCTCCGTTGCGGGAACGGCCGGCGCCGAGCGCCCTGCTGCCCGAACGGAGTGCCCTGTCGACGCCGGCGCCGGCCGTGACGGAAAGGCGCAGCCTGCCCCGGCGCAGCGGCAAGAGCTACCAGCTGCTGGCCATCGGCACCTCCACCGGCGGCCCGGTGGCGCTGCAGAATGTGCTGACCAAGCTGCCGGCCAATTTCCCCCATCCGATAGTGCTGATCCAGCATATGCCCGGTACCTTCACCACGGCCTTCGCCGCCCGCTTGGACGGCCTGTGCCAGATCCGGGTGAAGGAGGCGGAAGACGGCGATATGTTGCGCCCGGGCCATGCCTACCTGGCGCCCGGCGGCAAGCAGATGATGTTCGAAGGCCGGCCGGGCGCGGCGCGCCTGCGCATCGTCGAGGGCAATGACAAGGTCAACTACAAGCCCTGCGTCGACATCACCTTCGCCTCCGCCGCCAAGACCTACGGCGGCAACGTCCTGGCGGTGGTGCTGACCGGCATGGGGGCGGACGGACGGGAAGGGGCCCGGCTGCTGAAGGAGCAGGGCGCCAATATCTGGGCCCAGGACGAGGAAAGCTGTGTGGTTTACGGCATGCCCCAGGCGGTGGCCAAGGCCGGCTTGGCCAGCGAGTCTTTGCCGCTGGGCGTGATCGGCGAGGCCATTGTCGGCGAGATGGGAGCCTGACATGGCCCTGGCCGGCTTGTTGTTGGCGCTGGTGAGCATCACCCTGGCTCAGCTCTGGCACGGCGGCAGCCTCTGGGGGCTGCTCGACGTGCCGGCCTTGCTGATCGTGCTCGGCGGTACCCTGGGCGCCGTGCTGTTGCAGACACCCTGGACCCAGTGCCGGGCCGCCTTCAAGGCCTCGGCCATGCTCTTTCGCACCCCGCACTGGCCGTTCCAGGAGCAGGCTTCCCGTCTGTTGCGCTGGTCGAACGAGGCGCGTCAGGCCGGTTTCCTGGCCCTGGAGCCCCGGCTGGCCAACGGCGAGCTGGATGCCTTTACCCGCCAGGGGCTGCAGTGGCTGGTCGACGGCACCGAGCCGCCCGCCCTGGAGCAGTTGCTGGATAATGAGTTGGATCGGCTGGAAGAGCAGAGAGAGATGGAGGCGCGGGTGTTCGAAGCCATGGGCGGATACAGTCCGACCATCGGCATCGTCGGCGCCGTACTCGGCCTGATCCAGGCCATGGCGCACCTGGACGATCCCAACCGCCTGGGTGCCGGCATCGCCGTGGCCTTTGTCGCCACCCTCTACGGGGTGGGGCTCGCCAACCTGCTGCTGTTGCCCCTGGCCAACCGCCTGCGGGCCCTGTACCGGCTGGAACTGCGCTACCGGGAACTGACCGCCATCGGCCTGCTGGCCATTGCCCGGGGAGAGGGCAGCCTGGCGGTCAGCCGGCAGCTGGGCCAGTACCAGGGACAGCGGCAATGAAGCGCCGCTCGCTCATCCGGCGTCCGCACAGTGCCGGCCTGGATCGCTGGCTGGTGTCCTATGCCGACTACATGACCCTGGTGTTCGCGCTCTTCGTGGTGCTCTACGCCATTCACGCCAGCAAGAGCGAGGTGCAGCAGCCCCTGCTCGACGGCATGCAGCAGGCACTGGTGCGACTCAGTGGCCAGCACCCGTCCGGGATCGGGCTGGCCCGCACCGAGCCCGCCGAAACGCTGGTGAGCTCGTCGCCGGCCTTGGAACCGGAGCCGGCCGGGATGCCGTCGGCCCCCGCCGAGCCGGTACCGCCTTCGGCCCTGGCCGAGCTGGAGCGGCGGCTCCAGCGGCAACTGGCCCCTCTGCTGGAGCGGCAACTGGTCGAATTCGAGCGGGACGAGGACTGGCTGACCCTGACCCTGGCGGGGGAACTGCTGTTTGCCAGCGGCAGCGCCTTGCTCGCTCCCAACAGCGAAGCCGTGCTGGGCGCCCTGCTGCCGGTGTTGGAGGAGGGTCAGCATTACATCCGGGTGCGCGGTTATGCGGACAGCATCCCGGTCAGCAACGAACTCTACGCCTCCAACTGGCAGCTGTCCGCCGAGCGGGCCAGGGCCGTATTGGAATGGCTGCTGAGGGCGCAGATCGCCGCGCCGAGGCTGGCCCTGGAGGCCTTTGGTGAACACCGGCCCCAAGCCCTGGGACGGGGTGAACGGGGGCGGGCCCTCAACCGGCGGGTCGAGCTGGCCATCTCGTCGCACCAGTGGCGGCCGGCGGCGGCCTTGCCGTCCCGGCCCCTGGAATCGGCGCCGCAACGCGGGCTCAGGGTCTATGAACTGCCCGGCGGCGGCATCAGAATCAGCACAGCACAGGACTAGCCAGTGATTGTTTGGACAGTAGCAAATCAGAAAGGCGGTGTCGGCAAGACCACCTCGGTGATCGCGCTCGCCGGCCTGCTGGCACAGTTGAAGAAGCGGGTCTTGTTGATCGACACCGATCCCCACGGCTCGCTGACCGCGTACCTCGACTATGATACCGATGTCCTGCCCCATACCCTGTTCGATCTGTTCCAGACGCCACAGGCGGGACGGGCGGAGCTGGCGCAGGTAGCGCTGCAGACCCGGTTCGACGGCATGACCCTGCTGCCGGCCTCCATCTCCCTGGCCACCCTGGAGCGCACCTCCAGCGGCCGGGAAGGCATGGGCCTGGTGCTCAAGCGGCTGCTGGCGGAGGTGAAGGACGATTTCGACGTGGCCCTCATCGACTGCCCGCCGGTGCTGGGGGTGATGATGGTCAACGCCCTGGCTGCCTGCGATCGTATTCTGGTGCCGGTACAGACCGAGTTCCTGGCGCTCAAGGGGCTGGAGCGCATGGTCAGCACCTTCCAGCTGATGCACAAGGCCAGGAAGGACGGTTTCCGTTATACGGTGGTGCCGACCATGTACGATCAGCGCACCCGGGCCTCGGTGCAGAGCCTGGACAGCCTGAAGCAGCGCTATGGCAGTCATGTCTGGCCCTCGGTGATCCCGGTGGACACCAAGTTCCGCGATGCCAGCCTGCGCCATGAGCCCCCTTCCTATTTCGCCAAGGGCTGCCGGGGCGTCTACGCCTACCAGACCCTGTTGCGCTACCTGTGGCGCCTCGACGGCGCGGATCAACCCTTATGAATAAAAGACAGTTTGACGCCCTCGACGACTATTTCGATGCCCTGCTGGAGGAAAGCGCTCCCCAGCGGCAACCCGAGGCGCTGCCCGTGGTGCCGGCACCGGTGTTTGCCGAGCCGGAGGCGGAGCGCCGGCAGGCGCTGGAAACCCTGCTGGCCCGGGTGGCCGAGCTGAAGGAAGAAGAGGCGCCTCCCTTGCCAGCGCCGGTGGTTGCCGCGACGCTCCCCGAGCCCGAGCCCGAGCCCGAGCCCGAGCCCGAGCCCGAGCCCGAACCGGTGGCCGATGCCGTCGAAGTCGGTGAGCCGGCACAGATATTACAGACACAACCAGAGCCAGTTGCCGCCGAGTGGCGTAATATGGACACGGAAAACAGTTTCCAGGCGCTGTTTTTCGAGGTGGCGGGCATGACCTTCGCGGTGCCCCTGACCCATTTGGGGGGCATCTACCAGCTGTCGAAAATCACCACCCTGTTCGGCAAGCCGGACTGGTTTGCCGGGGTGCTCACCGAACGCCAGCGCCAGCTCTATGTGGTGGACACCGCCCGCTGGGCGATGCCCGGTCACCAGGCGGAAAAAAAGGAGTACCAGTACCTGGTGACCCTGGGGGAAAGCAACTGGGGGCTGAGCTGCCACCAGTTGAAGGGGACCGCCCTGCTGCACCGGGATCAGGTCAAGTGGCGCGCCAGCCCGGGCTCAAGGCCCTGGCTGGCGGGCATGGTAAAAGAGAGAATGTGTGCCTTGCTGCACGTGGACGCCTTGATCGGGCTGCTGGAGCAGGGTAAGAATATCGATGGTCAACAAGTCTGAGCAGACATAAGGGAAGCCTATGAGCAGTCATCGCAATGTAGCTGAAAATCTCGCAGAAGGTGAAGTATTACAGTGGGTTACCTTCCGCCTGGATAATGAGACCTACGGCATCAACGTGATGCAGGTGCAGGAAGTGCTGCGTTACAGCGACATTGCGCCTGTGCCGGGCGCGCCGGACTATGTACTGGGTATCGTCAACCTGCGCGGCAACGTGGTCACGGTGCTGGACACCCGGCTGCGCTTCGGACTGGAGCCGGCCGAGGTCACCGACAATACCCGCATCGTCATCATCGAGGCCGAGAAGCAGGTGATCGGCATCCTGGTCGACAGCGTGGCCGAGGTGGTCTACCTCAAGTCCTCAGAGATCGAAAGCGCGCCCAATGTGGGGACCAGCGAGAGCGCCAAGTTTATCCAGGGGGTCTGCAACCGGGAGAACGAATTGCTGATCCTGGTGGATTTGGACAAGCTGCTGTCCGATGACGAGTGGGACGAGCTGGGTCAGCTCTGATGTGGTGGGAACCGGCCTTTATCCTGGCCATGCTGGCGCTGATGCTGGCCATGGTCGCTCTGCTGGTGGCCTGGATGATGTGGCGGCTTTGCCAGCGCAAGCTCGAGGCCATGAGCCGGCTGATGCGCGAGCTGACGCGCACCCGGGACAGCTACCGCAAGCAGTTGGAAGAGTTGCAGGCGGCCAACATCGGACTGGGGAAAAAGGTCACCGAACTGGGGCGGCATCTCGGGATCTTGAACGAGCGGCAGCAGGAGCTGGCGCTCAAGGATCCCCAGAGCAAACTCTACAGCCGGGCGGCGCGCATGGTGCAGCTGGGGGCCGATGTGGAAGAGATCATGGCCGAGTGCGAGATGCCCAGGGCCGAAGCCGAGCTGCTGCTGTCCCTGCATCGCAAGCCGTAACTTGAAGGGATCGGTCAGAGTTTTAGTCAAGCCCTGCTGTCTGCCTTGACGAAGCGCAGAGGCAGCCCTGTTGCCTCTGCGCTCACAGGTGATTACCGGCGATCATCTTTCGGCGATTCCATCACCACCATGGTGGTGATGGAATTGACCTGGTGACATTCACCCAGCACATCGGAGTGAAACCGCTTGTAGTCCGCCAGGCTTGCGGTCTCCACCCGCAGCAGATATTCATTCGTTCCAGTGATATTGTGGCACTCCACCACTTCTTTCACATAGCGGACATGTTCTTCAAAGCCATTCTGGGCTTTCTTGCTGTGATCGGACAAACCTATCGCCACATAGGCAATAAATCCGCACCCCATCTTCTGGTTATCCAGCACGACCCGGTAGCCTCTGATCACCTTCCGGCGCTCGAGTTCTTGAACTCGGCGCAGTGTGGCAGAGGGAGACAGTCCCACTCGTTCGGCCAGCTCCACGTTCGGGAGCCGGCCATTCAGTTTTAGCTCTTGCAATATTCTTTCGTCAAGTTTGTCCATAGCATGGATTTGTTGTTTATTTTAAGTTTATGTAATGAATTCAAGCACAAAATTTCCCGTAAGAACAATTATCCTGTGTCTGTCTGGGGCGTATTTCTACGGCGAGTTCTTGCCATGCAGGAACCAACCGGCCTGAATCCGGCCCCTGGTGATCCGTTATCATCCGTTTTCAGCAGGAGCCCCCATGCCTATCGAGCAACTCTGGCCGCTGGTCATGTTCGCCTTCGTGACCTCTTTCACTCCCGGCCCGAACAACATCATGTTAATGACGTCAGGAGCCAATATCGGCTTTATCCGCACTATTCCTCACATGATGGGCGTGACGCTCGGTTTCAGTGTGATGGTGGTCGTGGTCGGTATCGGGCTGACCGGCATTTTTCTCCGCTATCCGGCGCTGCATCACATTCTGAAGGTAGTGTGTCTGATCTATCTGGTCTGGCTGGCGATCAAAATTGCCATGAGTAAACCAGGCAACAAGGAGCAAGAGTATCAGCCGATGAGTTTTAGCGCGGCCGCCATATTTCAGTGGGTCAATCCCAAGGCCTGGTCCATGGCCTTGACGACGGTCAGCGTTTACAATCCGAGCGCCGACGGGTTGGGGTTGGTGCTGATAGCTCTGGTCTTTGGGCTAGTGAATCTGCCCTGTGTGAGTATCTGGGCTGCCGCCGGTAAACAACTGAGCCACATGCTGACCCACCCCATACAGGTACGCCGCTTTAACCTGGCCATGGGTGGGCTGCTGCTTGTCTCCACGCTGCCCATGCTGTGATCGGCACGGGCTCTTCATTTCCGTCCTAGAACGCCATATAGTTTAAAACTTAGGCAGCCCCTTCCCCTCTTGTTTGTAGGCTTGGCTGCTGACGAGGTGTAGGCTGTCAGCCAAAGGGCACTCCTCCTTCGGCACGCCGTAAACCCGTCCATGGGGGCTCCGCCGCGCCCTCCCTGGCGTGGAGGGCCGGCGGAAGAGCGCCCTTTGTCTTCCCTAGTGCTCCGGTGCCGCCTGCCGGCAGCACCATCAGACGACATAGGGGTTTGGAAAGAGGCAACAGGGATGGCCTCCGCCGACCGTCACATGCTAGGGGGCGCGAAGCGCCTTGCACCGCCGCCAGCATCGCGAAGCGATGATACGGCGGTTTCCGCGACATTTGGCATGTGCCGAGCGCCACAAGGATGTGCTTGCAGCGTGTCGGCGGAGGTGGCCCTGTTGTCTCTTCGTCTACATTTTATGATTAATTTTTAAACTAATCGGTGCTCTAGCAGGCAACCGGACTGGTGACGAAGAGACAAGCCTTCAGCCGACTTTGTTCCAGCGCAATAAATCCGGCGATTTTAACTTTCACCGTAGCGAAACTAAGGCCATTTATGGGCGCCCTGTGCTAGACTGGCGCCCATTTTTCATGGTCAGAATACCGATCTATGCTTGAAGCCCGCGCGTTAACCTGTGTCCGCGAAGAACGCACCCTGTTCAGCGAACTGTCGCTGACGGTTTCCCCCGGTGATCTGGTGCAGGTGGCCGGCCCCAACGGCGTCGGCAAAACCAGCCTGCTGCGGCTGCTGGCCGGCCTGTCCCGTCCCTACGGCGGGGAGGTGTGCTGGTCCGGTGAAAACATCGAGCAGTGCCGCGACGGCTACCACCAGGAATTGTTCTACCTCGGGCACCAGGCCGGCATCAAGCACGAACTGACCGCCTTCGAGAATCTCGCCTTCTTCCGTCGCATGCATCACGCGGGCAGCAAGGCCAACCTGTGGGAGGTGCTGGCCATGGTGGGCCTGGCCGGGCTCGAGGATCAGTACGCCGGCCAGCTGTCCGCCGGACAGAAGCGGCGGGTGGCCCTGGCCCGGCTGTGGCTGAGCGGCCCCCGCCTGTGGATCCTGGACGAGCCCTTCACCGCCATCGACAAGCACGGGGTCAAGGTGCTGGAGCGGCTGTTGCTGGAGCATACCGATGCCGGCGGCATGGTGCTGATCACCACCCATCAGGACCTGTCCCTGAGCGCCGACCGGGTGCGAATCCTGCACCTGACCCCCTTCCAGGAGAGCGAGGCATGAGAACCCTGTTTACCGGCGTGGTCCGCCGCGAGCTGGTGTCGGCCCTGCGCCGTCGCGCCGATATCCTCAACCCGCTGTGGTTCTTCCTCATCGTCATCACCCTGTTCCCGCTGGGCATCGGTCCCGAGCCGGCCCTGCTGGCCCGCATCGCCCCGGGCATCGTCTGGGTGGCGGCGCTGCTGTCGTCGCTGCTGGCACTGGAGCGGCTGTTCCGGGATGATTTTATCGACGGCACCCTGGAACAATTAATGCTGATGCCCTGTCCCTTAGGGGTGCTGGTGCTGGCCAAGGTGCTGGCCCACTGGCTGCTGACCGGGCTGCCGTTGCTGCTGCTGTCGCCGTTGGTGGCGGTGTTGCTGAGCCTGGATCTGGCCGGTTTCCAGGGGGTGTTTTGGACCCTGTTGCTGGGCACCCCCATCCTCAGCCTGCTCGGGGCCATCGGGGTGGCGCTGACGGTCGGCATCGGCAAGGGCGGCGTGCTGTTGAGCCTGCTGACCCTGCCGCTGTATATTCCGGTGCTGATCTTCGCCACCTCGGCGATAGAGGCGGCGTCGATGGGGGTGCCCTACAACGGCCAGCTGGCGATCCTGGGCGCCATGCTGGCGGGCAGCGTGACCCTGGCGCCCTTCGCCATCGCGGCGGCGCTGCGGGTCAGCGTCAACTAACTGGCGGTAGCGGTTTTTTGAGCGGCGAATTTAGGGTATCTTGAATTCGTGTGAACAATAGGTAATACAAAAAGAAGGTTTGTGAGCAATATGTGGAAATGGTTGCATCCTTATGCCAAGTCCGAAGACGCCTACCGCCTGGCCGGGCTCTGGCTGCCCTGGTTTGCGGTCTTCAGCGTCGTCTCCTTTACGATCGGCCTGGTCTGGGGCCTGGCTTTCGCGCCGGCGGATTACCAGCAGGGTGATGCCTTTCGCATCATCTACATCCACGTGCCTTCCGCCATCATGTCGATGGGCGCCTACTCCGCCATGGCGGTGGCCGCCTTTATCGGCCTGGTGTGGCAGATCAAGACCGCCGACATGGCGGTGGCAGCCATCGCCCCGGTGGGCGCCGTCTTCACCTTTATCGCGCTCTTTACCGGCGCGGCCTGGGGCAAGCCGATGTGGGGCACCTGGTGGGTGTGGGACGCCCGCCTGACCTCGGAGTTGATCCTGCTGTTCCTCTACCTGGGCGTCATCGCCCTGTACAACGCCATTTCCGACAAGGTGCTGGCCGGCCGGGCCGCCGGCATACTGGCGCTGGTGGGGGTGATCAACCTGCCGATCATCCACTATTCGGTGGAATGGTGGAACACCCTGCACCAGGGCGCCACCATCACCAAGTTCGCCCGGCCGTCCATTTCCAATGACATGCTCTGGCCGCTGCTGCTGATGATTGCCGCCTTTGTCTGCTTCCTCGGCGCGCTCACCCTGATGCGGCTGCGCAACGAGTTGATCCGGCGGGAATCGCACCGGCCCTGGGTACTGAAAATGGCGGAGGAACAGGATGAAATTTGACAGCTGGTCCGCATTCTGGGCCATGGGCGGCTACGGCTTTTACGTGTGGCTGTCCTTTGCCGTGACCCTGCTGGCCCTGCTGGGCCTGGTGGCGGTCACCATAACAACGAAGAAACGCTTGCTGCGCGAGGTCAAACAGAAACAAGCCAGGGTCGCCCGTCGCAAGGCCGCCCAGAAGTTGGAGAACACCCTATGAACCCAAGACGTAAGAAGCGGATGACCCTGCTGGTGGCCGTGGTGATCGGCCTGTCGGTCATGACCGGGCTGGTGCTCTATGCATTGCAGCAGAATATCGACCTCTTCTATACCCCCACCGAACTGGTGCAGGGCAAGGGCAAGGAGCAGATCAGGCCAGAAGTGGGCCAGCGCCTGCGCATCGGCGGCCTGGTGGTACCCGGCTCGGTGCGGCGCGATCAGCAGAGCCTGAAGGTCAGCTTCGATCTGGTGGACGCGGGCGGCGAAAAGGTGACGGTGCTGTTCGACGGCATATTGCCGGATCTGTTCCGGGAAGGGCAGGGCATCGTGGCCCAGGGCCACCTGGAGGATGCCCGCACCATCAGCGCCTTCGAGGTGCTGGCCAAGCACGATGAGGAATACATGCCGCCGGAAGTGGCGGAAGCGCTCAAGGGGATGGAGCACTTCAAGCCGGAGTACACCGAGGAACAGCTGAAAGGGAGCCGTTCATGATCCCTGAGATAGGCCAATTCACCCTGATCCTGGCCCTGGCGGCGTCCGTCGTCCTGAGTATCTACCCGCTGCTGGGCGCCGCCCGCGGCAACGTCGGCATGATGCTGCTGGCCCGGCCGCTGGCCTACGCCCAGTTCGGCTTCCTGCTGGTGTCTTTCCTCTGCCTGACCTGGGCCTTTGTCGATCACGACTTTACCGTGCTCTACGTGGCGTCCAACTCCAACAGCCTGTTGCCGCTGGAGTACCGTATTTCGGCGGTGTGGGGCGCCCACGAGGGCTCCCTGCTGCTGTGGGTGCTGATCCTCGCGGGCTGGACCGCGGCGGTGGCCCGCTTCAGCCGGGCGCTGCCGCTGGAGGCGGTGGCCCGGGTGCTGAGCGTGATGGGCATGGTGGGCATCGGTTTTTTGCTGTTCGTGCTGCTCACCTCGAATCCCTTCGAACGGACCCTTCCCTATTTCCCGGTCGACGGCCGGGATTTGAATCCGCTGCTGCAGGATCCGGGGCTGATTTTCCATCCGCCCATGCTGTACATGGGCTATGTGGGCTTTTCCGTCGCCTTCGCCTTCGCCATCGCCTCGTTGATGACCGGCAAGCTGGACGCGGCCTGGGCTCGCTGGTCCCGACCCTGGACCATGGCCGCCTGGATCTTCCTGACCCTCGGCATCGCGCTCGGCTCCTGGTGGGCCTACTACGAGCTGGGCTGGGGCGGCTGGTGGTTCTGGGATCCGGTGGAAAACGCCTCCTTCATGCCCTGGCTGGCGGGCACGGCGCTGATCCACTCGCTGGCGGTGACCGAGAAGCGGGCCACCTTCAAGGCCTGGACGGTGCTGCTGGCGATCATGGCGTTTTCGCTCAGCCTGCTCGGCACCTTCCTGGTCCGCTCCGGGGTGCTGGTGTCGGTGCATGCCTTCGCCTCGGATCCGACCCGCGGGCTCTTCATCCTGGTGTTCCTGATGCTGGTGGTGGGCTCGTCGTTGCTGCTGTACGCCATCAAGGGCGCCGAGGTGCGCAGCCACGGCAAGCATGAGCTGGCCAGCCGGGAAACCATGCTGCTCGGCAACAACATCATCCTGATGGCCGGCCTGGTGGTGGTGCTGATCGGTACCCTGCTGCCCCTGGTGCACAAGGAGCTGGGCCTGGGCAGCATCAGCATAGGCGCGCCCTTCTTCAACAGTCTCTATGCCTGGCTGATCATCCCCTTCGCGCTGCTGCTGGGGGCGGGCCCCCTGTTCCGCTGGCGCCGCCAGCAGATGAAGGAGGTCAACGGCAAGCTGCTGTTCGCCCTGGCGGTGAGTACAGTGCTGGGCCTCGGCCTGCCCTGGTGGTTTGCCGAAAACTTCGAACCCTGGGCGGCGCTGGGCATCGGCCTCGGGGTCTTTATCGTCGTCACCAGCCTGCAGGAAACCTGGATCCGCGCCACCCACAAGCACAGTTTCGGCGTGGGGGTACGCAAGCTCGGCAACAGCCACTGGGCGATGATCCTCGGCCACATCGGCCTGGCGGTGTCCATCATCGGCATTGCCTGCACCCAGATCTACAGCATCGAGCGGGACGTGCGCATGAGCAAGGGCGACAGCGTGACCTTTGCCGGCTACACCTTCACCTTCGAGGGGACCCGCCGGGCCGATGGTCCCAACTACGAGGGCTTCAAGGGGGTGATCGGCGTGGCCAAGAACGGCCGGCCGCTGACCGAGCTGCGTGCCGAGAAGCGGATGTACGTGGTGCAGCGCATGCCCATGACCGAGGCCGCCATCAACGCCGGCTTTACCCGGGATCTCTACGCCGCCCTGGGGGAAGAGCTGGATGACGGCGCCTGGGCGGTCCGGCTCTACTACAAGCCCTTCGTGCGCTGGATCTGGTTCGGTGCCGTGCTGATGTCGATCGGTGGGGTCATCGCCATGGTCGACAAGCGCTATCGTTTCGGCCGTAAACACGAGCAGGAGGTTGCATGAACCGCCGTATTCTGATCCTGTCCATTCCGCTATTGCTGTTCCTGGGCGCCAGCGTCTTCCTGTACAAGGGACTGTTCTCCGATCCCACCCGGCTGGAATCGGTGCTGATCGATCAGCCGATCCCGGAATTCACCCTGCAGGATCTGCACGATCTGGACAAGCAGCACGGCAAGGACATCTTCACCGGCCGGCCCATGCTGCTCAACGTCTGGGCCACCTGGTGCCCGACCTGCTATGCCGAGCATGAGTACCTGAACGAGCTGAAGGCGAAGGAGGGCATCCACATCATCGGCATGAACTACAAGGACGAGCGGGACAAGGCCCTGCGCTGGCTGAGCAACCTGGGGAATCCCTATGCCATCGACCTCTACGATCCGCGCGGCATGCTGGGCCTGGATCTGGGGGTGTACGGGGCGCCGGAGACCTTCCTCATCGACAGTGGGGGTGTCATCCGCTACCGCCATGTGGGGGACGTGAACGAACAGGTGTGGACCCAGACCCTCAGGCCCATTTTCGAGCAGATGGAGTAAGCCATGCGTTTTCTCTCCTTCCTGGCCCTGCTGGCCGGCCTGGTGCTGACGGCACCGTTGCCGGCCCGGGCCGCCATCGATGTGTATGAGTTCGACAGCCCCGAGCAGGAAGACGTGTTCCGCGAGCTGGTGCGCGAGCTGCGCTGCCCCAAGTGCCAGAACCAGGACATTTCCGACTCCAATGCGGAATTGGCCAAGGATCTGCGCGACAAGACCCACGAGATGCTGCTGGCGGGCAGCAGCAAGCAGGAAATCATCGACTACATGGTGGCCCGCTACGGCAACTTCATCCTCTACAAGCCGCCGCTGATGGCCTCCACCCTCATCCTGTGGCTGGGGCCGGTGCTGGTGATCCTGCTCGGCCTGGGGGTGGTGCTGCTGCGTACCCGCCGGGGCCGGCGCGGCCGGAGCGAGGCGTTGAGCGCGGAAGAGCAGAAGCGCCTGGCGGAACTGCTGAACAAAGACAAAGAGAGCTGATATGACCTTATTCTGGATCTTCAGCGCCGGGCTGACCGCCCTGCTGGCGCTGGTGATAGTGTTGCCCCTGCTGCGTGGCCGGGTCGAGTCCGCCGAAAGCCGTAACGAGCTCAACACCCGGCTGTACCGACAGCGGTTGCAGGAGCTGGAGCAGGATCGCGAACAGGGCCTGCTGGAAGACAGTGAGTCGGCCCGGCTGGAGCTGCAGAAAAGCCTGCTGGACGATGTGGTGCCGGAGCCGGCGCTGCAACGCCGGCGCAGCCCGCTGCTGTGGCTGCCGGCGGTGTTGATGGTGGTGGTGATCGCCTATGCCGGCTACTGGCAGCTCGGCGCCCACCGGGAAGTCGCCCAGTGGCAGGACGCCAGCGGACGGCTGGCGGAGCTGTCCCGCCGGGTGCTGGTGGAGCAGGACGAGAGCGTGACCGAGCAGGACGTGCGCGCGCTGATGCTGGCGCTGCGCACCCGCCTGCATCAGCAGGGCGACGATTACCGCGGCTGGCTGCTGCTGGGCCGGCTGGCGCTGGAGATGCGCGACGGCGAAACCGCCAGGGACGCCCTGGAGAAGGCGCTCGGGCGGACCGACGATACCGGCGCCGTGGTGGTGCCCTATGCGGAGGCCCTGGCCATGACCGGCGAGACCCTGCGGGCCGAAGGCCTGATCAAGGAAACGCTGGCCCGGGATCCGGACAACCTGGAAGCCTGGTCGGTGTTCGCCTTCATGGCGTTGCAGCAGGACGACTATGCCACCGCGGCCGAACGCTGGCGCGACATGCTGGCGCGGATGTCGCCGGACAATCCCCGCTATGTGATGATAGAGCGCTCTATCGCCTTCGCCGAGCAGCGGCTGGCCACGGCCGATACCACGCCGGTGGCCGGGCCCCGCTACGAAGTGGAGATCAACACCTCGAGTTCGGTGCCCTACCATCCGGGCGCCGTGCTGTTCGTGTTCGCGGTGGATGCCGAAGGCGGCGAGATGCCGCTGGTGGCCCGGCGTATCGAGCAGCCGGCCTTTCCGCTCACCATCACCCTGTCCAACGCCGACGCCATGGTGGCCGAGAATAACCTGAGCAGCCGGGAGGGGGTGATCGTCAAGGCCCGTCTCGCCCCCAGCGGCAACGTGGCCGACAGCACCGACGCCTGGGAAGGGCACAGCGGCGTATTGAATACCGACGCAGATAGCCGTATCCGGGTTATCATAGACACGCCCCTGTAAGGGGCGGCGGCCGTCGCACTGCCGGCCGCTTAAGCTAGACTAGAACGATAACAAAAATCATAAGGTTACATTATGTGGCGAGTGCTTATATTGACGGCGGGCATGACCCTGACGGGTGCTGCCGTGGCTCAGGGGGATGCCTTGCCCCGGGCCAGTGATCCCTTTTCTACCAGCAAGCCGGCAGACTATGCCAAGTCCACGGCCGACGATCCCCGTGATCCCTTCGAGCCGGTCAACCGGGCCTCCTGGGTGATCAACTATGATCTGCTCGAACCCTATGCGGTACGTCCGGTCGTGCATACCTATGCCAATCTGGTACCCGATCCGCTCAAGGAAGGGATACAAAATGTGGTGCTGAACCTGGAGGAGCCGGCCAGTTTCGTCAACCATCTGGTGACGGGAGAGTTTGCCGGAGCCGGGACCAATCTGGCCCGCTTCGGTATCAACAGCACCTTCGGGGTGCTGGGCTTTTTTGATGTGGCGGGAAAAATCGCACTCCAGCCCCAGCCCAAGGATTTCAGCCAGGTCTTGGGGCAGATGGGGATAGGAGATGGTCCCTATCTGATGGTGCCACTGATGGGGCCTTATACCCTGCGGCAGCTGTCGGGAGACGTGGTGGACAGCCTTTATTTCCCTTACGATGTCATGACCTTTGCCATGCGTACCGGGAAGTGGATGCTGGGTGGCCTGTACCAGCGTAGTCAGTTGATTGAACGCGAGCCCATTATCGACAACGCCCTCGATCCTTACGGCCTGACCAAGGATTTCTATATGCAGTATCAGGCGAGCAAGGTGGGCCGGGAAGCGAACGCCATGCCGGACGACGAGGAATTGTCCGATTTTATGGACGAGATCGACGGCTAAAAGAGAGCGGTAAGCCAGAAGCTTGAAGCCGGAAGAGGCCGGGTTTCAAACTCCTTTCCAGCTTCCAGCTTCCAGCTTCCAGCTTCCAGCTTCCAGCTTTCAGGGTTTTCCCGTCACTCCGCCGCTGACGATAAAGGTGGTGACGGTGCCGGCGGGGATGTCCAGCGGCCGCACCTTGTCCTTGTCGACGATCAGCACATTGCCGGCAAAGTTGTAGGACTGGGGCAGGTAGACGGCGACCTTGTCCTGAAACCCGAACTCTTCCATCTGCTCCCGGGTGATAAAGCCCAGCACCATCACTTCTCCGTCCATCAGGCTGACCGCCACCGGCTTGTCGAAGCGCTTGTTGTCGCCGAGCAGGGCGTTGAACAGGTCCCGCAGGGAATTGTAGAGCATCTTCACCAGGGGAATGCGGGTGAGGACGGCGTCGAACAGGTTGAGGAAAAAGCGGCCCAGGTAGAAGGAGGCGAACATGCCGGTGAGGATGATCAGCGCCAGGGTCACCAGGCCGCCGGCCAGATCCGATACCCAGCCCGCCTCCAGCGCCGGAAACACCAGTTGCAGCAGCGAGCCCAGGGCTGAAAACAGGGTTTCGTTGAGCATGTTGAAGATCAGGTACACCAGGTAGACGGTCAGCACGAAGGGCAGCAGGATCAGCAGGCCCTGGAAGAAAAAGCGGATGAGTCGTTGCATGTCCGGGTTCCTTGAAAAGAGAAGGGAATGATGGCAGAACTCCGCCCGAATACCAGTCCGAACGGCGGGAACCGTGTCAGGGCGAGTCGTGCGCTCGCTAGTGCCGGCCCGCCGCTAGGGCGCGCACGTAATTCAGCCAGCGGGCGTACCAGGGCGGGCTGAACCGCCGGCTCTGCTCGGCGGCGAACAGGGCCTTCTGCAGCAGCTGGGGGCTGGGCCTGTGGCCATAGTGGGCGAGCCAACAGCGGGCGACTTCATCCAGGATCAGCCGGCACTGGTGATCGTAGAGGGTGTCGTTGTTGTAGGACGGCGGACTCCGGCGGTAATCCACCCCGTAGTGATCCAGGATCCGGCGGAAGCTGGCCACCAGTTGCCGGTATTCGTGTTGGTCCATGCGCGCTCCTCTCTTGCCTCAAGTATACGCCGCCAGCCGTGCCGTTTTGGCTCTTTTCTGCCCATTCGCATCCTTCAGGGTAAAATAACCGGTTTTTCACCGACATCAGGCTTTGCAAGGCCGCCCGGCCTTGGTATGGTGGGGGCGGTTGCGTAAAAGAGAAATCACCGTATGTCAAATGGTGAGTGATTTTTCTTTAAGTTTGGTTGTAAAGAAATGTTTACATGTGAGGATGTCATCATGCAGAAAGACACACTGAATAATATCCATATCCAATCCGAACAGGTGATGATCACCCCGGCGGAACTGAAGGCCAAGCTGCCCATCTCCGACCAGGCGCTGGCCTTTATCGGCCAGGCCCGGCAGACCATCTCCGATATTATTCATCGTAAGGATCACCGCCTGCTGGTGATCTGCGGCCCCTGCTCCATCCACGATATCGACGCAGCCAAAGAGTACGCAACCCGCCTCAAAAAACTGCATGATGACTACCGTGATAGCCTTTATATCGTGATGCGCGTCTATTTCGAGAAGCCGCGTACCACCGTCGGTTGGAAAGGCTTTATCAACGATCCTCACCTGGACGGCAGCTTCGACATCGAACTGGGCCTGCACAAGGCGCGTGAACTGTTGTGCTGGCTGGCCGAGCTGGAGCTGCCCCTGGCCACCGAAGCACTGGATCCCATCAGTCCCCAGTACCTGGCGGAGCTGTTCTCCTGGTCCGCCATCGGCGCCCGGACCACCGAGTCCCAGACTCATCGGGAGATGGCCTCCGGCCTGTCCATGCCGGTCGGTTTCAAGAACGGCACCGACGGTAACCTGGGCACCGCCATCAATGCCATGAAGGCTGCGGCCGAGCCCCATGCCTTCATGGGCATCAACCAGGAAGGACAGGTGGCCCTGCTGGTGACCCAGGGCAACCCGGACGGCCATGTGATACTGCGCGGCGGCAAGCAGCCCAACTACGACTCGGTCAATATCGCCCTGGCGGAAAAGGCGATGACGGCGGCGGGCCTGACCCCTAAACTGGTGGTGGACTGCAGCCACGGCAACTCCAACAAGGATTACAGCCTGCAGCCGCTGGTGGCGGAGAACGTGGTGCACCAGATCCAGGAAGGCAACCAGTCCATCATCGGCATCATGCTGGAATCGCACCTTGCCGAGGGCAACCAGTCGAGCGAGCAGCCCAAATGCGATATGCGCTACGGGGTGTCCATCACCGACGCCTGCATCGGCTGGGACACCACCGCCGAGCTGCTGGCCCAGTGCCACGAGCAACTGGCCGCGCCACTCAAGGCCCGCCTCGGCTGAGCCGCCGGATCACCTCCTCGAACCTGAGCCCGTGCCGGCGGATGACTGTCGCCGGCGGCCAATAGCGGGCATAATAGAGCACCGTGCCCGGGAAGGGCCGGTGCTTTTGTAATTGGGATGAAGCCAATGGTAGATGAATTGCAGGTCCTGCGGGATCAGATTGATGAGGTCGACCAGCAACTGGTCGAGCTGTTTGCCCGCCGGTTGAAACTGGTGGCGGGCGTGGGAGAAGTGAAAAGCCGCCAGGGCGTGCCCATCTATGCACCCGATCGGGAGGCCGCCATGCTGGCCCGGCGGCGGGCCGAGGCCGAGGCCAGGGGCGTGCCGCCGGACCTGATTGAGGATGTCCTGCGCCGCGCCATGCGCGAGTCCTACGCCAGTGAAAAAGATACCGGCTTCAAGTGCATCAAACCGGAGTTGTCCAAGGCGGTGGTGATCGGCGGCGCCGGCCAGCTCGGCGGTCTGTTCGCGCACCTGCTGCGCCTGTCCGGCTACCCGGTCGAGATCCTGGAAAAGGAAGACTGGGACGGGGCCGACACCCTGCTGGGCGATGCGGGCCTGGTGGTGATCGCCGTGCCCATCGATCAGACGGTGGCGGTGATCGAGCGTCTGCCGACGCTGTCCGCCGATTGCCTGCTGGTGGACCTGACCAGCATCAAGAGCGAGCCGCTGGCGGCCATGCTCAAGGCCCACGCCGGCCCCGTGCTGGGGCTGCACCCCATGTTCGGGCCCGATGTGTCCAGCCTGGCCAAGCAGGTGATCATCTACAGCGACGGTCGCGGCGCCGAGCAGTACGAGTGGCTGCTGGCCCAGATGCGGATCTGGGGCGCCCGGCTGCAGGCGGTGTCGGCGCAAGAGCACGACCAGGCCATGAGCCTGGTGCAGGCCCTGCGCCACTTCACCAGCTTCGCCTACGGCGCCCACCTCTGTGCCGAACGGGCGGATCTGGCCCAGCTGTTGCGCCTGAGCTCGCCCATCTACCGGCTGGAGCTGGCCATGGTGGGCCGGTTGTTCGCCCAGGATCCGGCGCTGTACGCGGACATCATACTGTCCTCGCCCCGCAACCTGGAGATGATAAGGCGCTACCACCGCCGCTTCGGCGAGCTGCTGGCGCAGCTGGAAAACGGTGGTCGGGAGGCTTTTATCGAGCACTTTGCCACCGTCAGCGCCTTCTTCGGCGACTATGCCGATATCTTCCTCAAGGAAAGCCGGCTGCTGCTGGCCCAGGCCAACGACAGCCGCCACCACCAGGACTGACGCGACCAACAAGGCCCGGGCTCCCGGGCCTTTTCAGACTGCAGACTTACCTGGACAGGCAACGCTTATGCCAAGGCGGACAAAGGGAACGCTCCGCCGACCGTCACATGCCATGGATAGCATGTGCGAGCCTACATGGGGCGAGCTTGTCTCGCCGTGACGAGTCGTTGCAGCCTGACCGAACATCCAGTGAATGTTCGCAGCAGGCTGAAACGGTGAGTGTCATCTTTCGTGGCCTGTCGACGGAGTTGGTCTTTGGCCGACTTATTCGGCCATTACAACGCCTTTGTCATCAACCTCGAAAAGGCCCGGTCTCCCGGGCCTTTTTACTGTCCGCGTTATCCCTGGTACAGCCGACGGGCGAGGGGCGCCAGGGCGTCGGCCTGCCGGCCTTCGGCCAGTTCGATGCAGAAGCCCTGCAGGCCGGCTTCCTTCAGGGCATGGGCGAGTTCGGGCAAGACGGATTCCTCGCCGTCGAGCCGGCCGAGCAGGGGCAGATGGGTCTGCTGCTGCAGGGCCAGCA
This sequence comes from Zobellella sp. An-6, assembly GCF_052487945.1. Classification (NCBI taxonomy): domain Bacteria; kingdom Pseudomonadati; phylum Pseudomonadota; class Gammaproteobacteria; order Aeromonadales; family Aeromonadaceae; genus Zobellella; species Zobellella sp. An-6. The sequence continues at coordinate 1,233,417 of NZ_CP199259.1, forward strand.
GCTCGGCCAGGGGCAACCCCCGCTCGTCGAGCAGGGCCAGTTGCTGGTTGCCTTCCGCCAGGATGAGTTCGGCGTCCGCCAGCGAGGCGGCGGCGTCCTGTTGCAGGGGCAGCAGCAGGGGGCGGGTACAGCGGCCGGCGGCGATCAGCAGTTCACTCCGCAGGGCCTGCTCCGGCTGCAGCAGCAGCAGATCGAGGTATTCCGCCGCCCGGTTGAGCTCTTCGACCTTGCTGACCCTGGTCATGGCCGCCAGATCGAAGCGGGCCGCCACCTCGCGCAACCGCTGCAGGTGCTGCAGCCCCTGCTGGATATCGCCGTTGTCGAAGCAGGGCACGGCCAACACCTGGCCGCCGCTTTCCTTCAGCTTGCGGGCGGCTTCCTGCAGTTGCTGCTCTCCGGGCCAGGCGGACAGCATGGCGATCAACAGGGGCTCGCCGGCGCCCAGGTAGAAGCGGCCCACCTGCAGACGGGTGTCATCCTGCTTGTAGGCACGGCTGTGGCGGGGCTGCTCGTCCTCGGCCGGCGCCGCGACCCCGCCCCGGCTGAGGGCGCCGGAGGGGATCCGGGTCGGCGCCACTTCGGCGCTGGGATAGCAGCCCAGCACCTTGATAAAGCGGGTGATGCGACCCAGCTCCTTCAGCGCCGACTGCATCTCGGGGCTGTTGACGTTGGCGGCCACGTCCACATAGAACATCTCCTCCCAGGGATTGCCGATGATGGGGCGGGATTCCAGCTTGGTCATGGTGATGTCGTGGTTGCGCAGTACCAGCAGGGCCTCCACCAGGGCGCCGCTCTGCTGGCCGGTGGACATGATGAAGCTGGTCTTGGCCGGGATCTGTTCGGCCACGTCGATGGGTTTGCGCGCCACCACGATAAAGCGGGTCATGTTCTGCTTCTGGTTGGCCAGGCCGCGCACCAGCGGCTTGAGGCCGTGCAGCTCGCCGCCGTCGGCGCTGCCCATGGCGCCCACGTCCGGGCGCTTGAGGCCGGCCACCAGCTCCATGGCGTTGGAGGAGGCGGCGCAGAACTCCACCTTGACCCCGGGCAGCGTCTTCAGGTACTGGGAGCACTGCTGGTACACCTGGGGGTGGGTGTAGAGGGTTTTCAACTGGCCGACGTCGGTGTCCACCGCCACCAGCAGGCAGTGCTCTATGGGCTGGGTCAGCTCGCCGACGATGGACAGGCTGGTGTGCTGCATCAGATCGAAGACGTCGTTGATGGAGCCGGAGCTGGTGTTCTCGATGGGCAGGATGCCGTACTGGGCCTGGCCCGACTCCACGGTGTCGAGGATCTGCTGGAAGGTCTCGCAGCTGTGCTCGATGATGCCGGCCTGGAAGCGGGACAGGTACTTGCGGGCCGCGAGGTTGGAGTAGGAGCCGCGCAGGCCGAGGAAGGCGACGCTGATGGAGGGCACCTGATCCCGGGGGTTGAGCAGGTCCTGCAGCAGTGCCTGTTGGGACAGCACCGAGTCTTCGATGATGGTGTGATAGAGGCGGGTGACGTAGTGGGCGTCCAGGCCGAGCTGCCGGCCCTGGTTGACAAGCTCCACCAGCAGCGCCTGCTCCCGCTCCTGATCCCGTATCGGCCTGGGGTTTTCCAGCTTGGCGCGGGCCACCTCCAGGCTCAGGGCCTTGCGCCTGGCCAGCAGGGTCAGCAGCTCGCTGTCCAGGCGGGTGATGTGGGTTCTGATCTCGTCCAGATTCATGAATAGGGCTTCCTTCGTCGCCAGTCCGGCTGAATAAAAAAGCCTCCCGGTGGGAGGCTTGGCGGTTCGTCTTTCGCTTATCTCTTGCTTGCGCCCCGGCCTCCCGTGTCAGGATGCAAAAAAGAAGCGAAAGAAAAACGGGGATACGGACATCTTCGGGTCATCACGGCTAGGAACAACTCCCATAGGAATACTGAAAAGCGCCGGCGCTGGCAAGCCTTTTGCCGGATTTTTTGGTGTATTGGCCATGGAAAGCAAGAAAACGGCCCTTCGGCCGTTTTCTTGCTGCTATCAGTGCAGTAGGGTGCAGGAGCAGTCGGGGAGGTATTATTCGCCCTCTTCACTGACCGGCTGAATGGCATTGGCCCTCTGGGCCAGGGGTTTTTCCGCATAGCGACCGAGCTGGCGTTCCAGCTTCTGCCCCAGTTCGTTGATGGCCGCATAGAGATCTTCGTGTTCTGCCTGGGCAAAAAGGGTGTCGTTGGGCACACCTGCCTTGGCTTCCACCAGGTAATTCAGGCCTTCCTTCTGAATCACCACATGGGGGTTGATAAGCACGATTTGGCGCCGGTTGAGTTTATCGAAACGACTTTCGATCCGTTCACGAATGGCGGGAGAAATGTCGACGACATGGCTGGTAATCGCAATAGACATAGGGACCCCCTTGCTGTTTCTTCGTTTGTGTTCAGCTTCAGGTTACCCCGGCGGGGAATTAATTTTGTGATTGAAATCAACTTTTTTCCGCCCCACATCGCGCCTTGGCAATATTTGTGAGCCAGCCGCCGCTACGGTGAAAAAAGCCTTGCCAGCATAAGGCGACAAGAGACAGACTCGAACGGATAAGCTCTTGGGCCCTGCCGCTCTGAGTGCCCGCTGACGAGGTTCCGCCGCTGCCCCAGGATCGGGGAGAATTTGTCGCGCCCCATTGGCAGCCCACCCCGTATTCCTTAGGATAGCCCTATATTTTCTCGAAAGGGGTGGAGCCGTGAAAAGCTGGTTTGGAGTCGGATTGCTGCTGTTGAGCCTGGGGAGCCTGGCCGAGGCGTCGCCGTTGCGTGAACGTTATCAGCAGGCCGAGCAGGCGTTGAAAAAGAACGAATTATCCCGTTACCAGCAGTTGCGCCAGGGACTGGACGCCTACCCGCTGACCGTTAATCTGGACTACCGCTACCTCGCCGACCGGCTCAACCAGCTCACCACGGCCCAGGTCAGGAACTTCATGGCCCGTTATCCCGATTCCCTGCAGGCGGACCGGCTCGAGCGGCAGTACCTGTTCCGCCTGGCCCGTGAGCAGCGCTGGCAGGAGTTTCTGGCCCTGTATCCCCAGCTGCCCAACAGCATAGAGCTGCAATGTGCCCACTATCAGGCCAAGTGGGCGGCCGGCGACAGGGTCACCGCCCTCGCCGGGGCCGAGCGGCTGTGGCTGCATGGCCACTCCCGGCCCGGTATCTGCGATCCCCTGTTCGAGACCTGGTACCGTGCAGGCGGACGCAACGACGAGCATATCTGGCAGCGCATGCTGCTGGCCTACGAGAACGGTCAGGAAGGATTGATCACCTTTCTGGGCCGGTTGTTGAGTCCCTCGGTCCGCCCCGCCGGCGAGCTGCTACAGGCGTTGTACAAGGATCCTCGACAACTGGAACGACCCGAAGCCGTCCGGGTACCGAGCCGGCGCCACCAGACCGCCGTGGCCAGGGCCCTGGCCCGGCTGGCGGACAGCGAACCCGAACTGGTGATGAGCCTCTATCCCAAATATCAGCGCCTTCATGGCATCGACGGGGTCCAGATGGCGGTGGTGGAGCGCAGCCTGGCCCGCCGGCTGATGTTCAACCGCACCCGGGATTACCGCAGCTGGCTCGACAGCCGGCTGCCGGAAGTGGGGGATGCCGAGCTGTTCGAGCTGCGGGCCCGCCTGGCCATCTGGGAGCAGGATTGGCGGCCGCTTGACGGCTGGATCGACCGGCTTCCGGCCGAAGCCCAGCAGGACAGCCGCTGGCTGTACTGGCGCGGGCGCGCCCTGGCGGCCCAGAACAAGACCGCCGAGGCCGATAAGGCCTGGCACAAGGCTGCTCAGGCCCGGGATTATTACGGCTTTCTGGCGGCCCAGCAGAGCCGGCGGGACTTTACCCTGCAGAAGCAGCCATTGGTGCCGGCCCCATCCTGGAGCCAGGCCAGCCGGCAATGGCCGGCCCTGCTGCGGGTGGCGGAGTGGCTGGCCCTGGGAGACCGAACCGCCGCCCGCAGCGAATGGCACCATCTGCTGGGCAAGGTCGACGAGCAGGCCGGGGTCGCCCTGGGCAGCCTGGCCTTGAGCCGGGGCTGGTACGACAAGTCCATCTTGGCCAGTATCCGGGTGCAGGCCTGGGATCACCTGGAGCTGCGCTTCCCGGTGGTGTACCGGGACATCTTTCAACGCCAGGCCCGGCGCCTGGGCGTGGACGAGGCGACCCTGTTCGCCATCGCCCGCCAGGAAAGCGCCTTTTATGAACTGGCCCGCTCTCCGGTGGGGGCCGGCGGCCTGATGCAGCTGATGCCCGCCACCGCCAGGGAGACCGCCCGCAAGCACGGCATCACCCAGTTCCGCCATCCCGCCGACGTCTACCGGCCCGAGGTGAACGTACAGCTCGGCTCCAGCTACTTCAAGGAACTGCTGGAGCGCTACAACCATAACCGGATCCCGGCCATCGCCGCCTACAATGCCGGCCCCGGCCGGATCAACCGCTGGCTGAGCGAGAGCGGCAGCCGGCCGCTGGATGTCTGGGTGGAGAACATTCCCTACCGGGAGACCCGGGGATATGTGCAGAACGTGCTGGCTTTCTCGGTGATCTATCAGGAAATGCTCGGTCAACCCAAGACCTTCCTGAAACCGGCGGAGCTCGCCTATGTCTACTGAACGAAGGGTAGCCATCCTCGGACTGGGCTGGCTGGGCGAGCCGCTGGCAGCCACCCTGGCCGGCCTGGGTTATCGGGTGGCCGGCAGCACCACCGATGCCACCAAGGCTGCACGGCTGCGGCAAACCGGCATCGACGTCGAACTGTGGAATATCAAGGACCCCTTGCCGCCGGCCTGGCCGGAGCGGCTGGCCGCCGATACCCTGGTGCTGTGCGTGCCGCCGGGCAAGGTGCCCGACTATGCCGCCACCCTCGGCCGGGTAGCGGCGTTGGCGGCTGCGGCCGGGGTGCGCCGCCTGCTCTTTACCAGTGCCACCTCGGTCTATGGCGGCACCGGCGTCAAGACGGAAGCCGACACCGGGCCGGATTCCGAGCGCGGTGAACGCATGCTGGCGGCGGAACGAAGGGTGCGTGGCAGTGGCATCCCCCGGGTGCTCTGCCTGCGGCTGTCGGGCCTGGTGGGGGGCAGCCGCGAGCCGGGACGCTTCCTCGCCGGCCGCCGCTTCGAGGGCGGCGAGGAGCCGGTCAACCTGGTGGCACTGGAAGATCTGCTGCGCTTCATTCCCGCCATACTGGCGCGGGAAGACTGGCCGGAAACCCTGAACGTCAGCGCCCCCCATCATCCCAGCCGGCAGGCTTTCTACCGCCAGGCGGCCGAACTGCGGGGACTGCCGCCGCCGACCTTCGAGGGCGGCGGCGAAGGCAAGAGCATAGACGGCGGCGCCCTCTGCCGCTGGCTGGGTGTGGACTACGAAGTGACGGACTGGTTCAGCTGGCTGGCTGCGCGTAAGGCGCGGGGCTGATCAGGGGCGCCAGGGCCAGGATCAGGGTGTCCCGGTAGACGCTGCGCCTGTCCAGCAGGTTGCGGGTCAGCACGCCGATGGCGCCGCCCTGCTGTTTGCAGTTGGTTAAATTGAACAGGCGGTCCATGGCCTGCCCCAGCTCCTCCCCCTGAGACACGGCGCTGGCCACGAATGGCGGCAGGGTCAGGCTGGCGCTGCGGGCGGCGTTGTCGAGCCCGGGTCCCAGCACCTGCAGCCAGGCGAAGGTGAGGGTTTGCCCCAGTAATTGAGCCACGCCGCCTTCCATCCCTATCCACAGATCCGCCTCGGGGCGGCATTCCCGCGCCGCCAGCGCCCGGTTGCGGGCGCCCCGCAGGGTTTCCTCGTCGCTCATCGGCTGGGCGGCCACGCCGGAGGGCACGGCCAGGCCGCTGAGGTCGATGACCCGCTCGGGAAACAGCAGGCCGAGCGCCTGGCGGGCGGCCGCTATCTTGGCCGGATTGAGGGATGCGACTATGACCTTCATGAATCACCTTGGTTGTGGACAATTGCGGGTACAGGTTAGGCTGATTATTATGCCACTTTACTTGTCTGGTTGGAGATCTTTGCACAGATGACCGAAGAACAGAGTCCCGGCGGGGAGCTGCTGCTGCGCACCATGGCCATGCCGGCGGACACCAATGCCAACGGCGATATTTTTGGCGGCTGGATCATGTCCCAGATGGATCTGGGTGGCAGCCTGCTGGCCAATGAAATCGCGTTGGGACGGGTATGTACCGTGGCGGTGAATGAATTGGTTTTTTCACGCCCGGTGCAGGTGGGGGACGTGGTCTGCTGCTACGGCAAACTGCTGAAGCAGGGCCGCAGCTCCATGACCATAGAGGTGGAAATCTGGGTCAAGCCGGTACTGGTGCCGGAGAGCGGTCCCCGCTACCGGGTGGCCGGGGCCCAGTTCGTGTATGTGGCCATCGACGAGCATGGACGTCCCCGTACCGTGCCGCAGCCGGCATAAGGGGGCTCTGGGCGGAACGGAAACGGCTGCCGGCAGTGTCCCTGGAGGAGCATGACCGGGCGGCTTCCGACCAGGCTCCCTGGCGGCGCTCCGGCCGGGAGAAGAACATTAAAAAGGGAGCCTTAAGGCTCCCTTATGGTGATCCTGCGCCTAACGCCTCAGCCTGAATTGACCGAGACGATCAGGGTTTGGCCGGCGCGCAGGTTGTGCCTGTCGCTCAGGCGGTTCCAGCGCAGCAGGTCGGTAATGCTCACGCTGAAGCGGCTGGCGATGGCCGACAGCGAGTCGCCGGCCTGGACCAGGTAGACCCCGTCGGAAGGCGCCGGTTGAGCGGCCCGGGCGGCGGAAGGCAGCATCAGGGTCTGGCCCACCCTGATGGTGTTGCCGCTCAGGTTGTTGGCCTGGCGGATGGCCTCGATACTGGTGCCGTGGCGGCGGGCGATGACGCCCAGGCTGTCGCCCCCCCTGACCCGGTAGCGCTGGAACTCCCGGCGCTCCTGCTGGGGCAGATCGGCCATGGCCAGCTCGAAGCCCTGGGCATGGTTCACCGGCACCAGAATTTCCGCGTTGCGGGCGGGCGAGGTGGCGGCCTTCTTGAAGCCGGGGTTCAGCTGCTTGAGCTGATTGCGGTTCATCCCGGCCAGATCGGCGGCCATGTTCAGATCCACCTGGCCTTCCACTTCCACCACCGCCAGCTGGGGACGATTGGGGACTGCCGGTACTTCCATGCCGTAGTGGCTGTCGTGCTTCAGGATGTCGGCCAGGGCCAGCAGCTTGGGCACATAATTCTGGGTCTCCTTGGGCAGGGACAGAGACCAGTAGTCGGTCGGCTTGCCCTGCCGGCGGTTGGCCTTGATCGCCCGCTGCACCCGGCCCTCGCCGGAGTTGTAGGCCGCCAGGGCGTGTAGCCAGTCGCCGTCGAAGAAATCATGCAGGTATTCCAGATAGTCGAGCGCCGCCCGGGTCGAGGCCATGACGTCGTAGCGGCCGTCATACCAGCTGTCGTAATGCAGGCCGAAGTTCTTGCCGGTGCCCTGCAGCATCTGCCACAGGCCGGCCGCGTGCCCGCGGGAATAGGCCTTGGGATCGAAGGTGCTTTCCACTACCGGCAACAGTACCAGTTCCATCGGCATGTTCCGTTTCTCTATCTCTTCCTTGATGAGATAGAGAAAAGGTCTGGCGCGTTCGGATACGGAACGCATGTATGCCGGGTGTTTCAGGTACCAGTTGCGCTGGGCGACCACCCTGGGGTGATCCAACGGCACCTGGAGTTGCATCCCTTCGGCCAACTCAAGCCACAGGTTCTGCTGTTGGGGCTCCGCCTGCTGGTGGAACTGCCGGTTGCTCGATGAGTGGGCGACGGTGCGGTAAGTGCCGTCGTCGGCGGATGCTTTACTTTGCACCCTGAGCGACGAATACGCCGCCGATTTCGGGTAAAGCTGGCTGTGCGCCGCTTGCCCTCCACCTGTTTCCTGATGGCCATAGGGATACCGGGCCGAATCGGCCGGCATCGCCTGGCAGCCCGCCAGGAGCAAGGCACTGGATAAAATACAGAGTCTTCTCATGGTGTCTGCGTCTCACAAAAACGGCGGCCAGTGTATGCTTTGTGAGCAGTTTAATCAAGTTCGTTAAAAATCGTCCTTCCAGTGACGAAGTGCGGCGAACACCTCGACGTCTTCATTTAACGCCGCCATGGCATGGTGCTGGGCCGCGGCCCGAACTCCCGCCACATGGGGGCGGAGGAAGACATTGACGGCTTTTTCCAGCGCGATGGAACTGGGCAGGGTAGGGATACCCTGCTGGCGTAGTTTGGCCACTTTTTGCAGGTATTTTTTTAATTCGGGGTTGTTTGGCTCCACAGTGTGGCAAAAAGCCAGGTTGGCCTGGGTGTATTCATGGGTACAGTAAACTCGGGTCTCGTCGGGCAGGGTGGCCAGACGGGAGAGGGACTGATGCATTTGCTGCGGGGTGCCCTCGAACAAACGACCACAGCCCCCTGAGAACAGGGTATCACCGCAAAACAGCAGCCCTTGGCCATGATAGGCGATATGGCCCAGGGTATGGCCGGGCACGGCCATTACCGCGAGCTCGAGCCCCAGGCTGCTCAGCTTGACCCTGTCGCCTTCCTTCAGGCCGATGCCCCCCGGTGCCGGCATCGGCTCGGCGGCGGGAGCGTAGAGGCGCGCTTCGGGCCATTGGGCGAGCAGGGCCTGAACGCCACCGGTATGATCCCGGTGATGATGGGTGATCAGGATGGCGTCCAGGGTCAGGCCGCGCTCCGCCAGCACCCGTCCGACCGGGGCGGCGTCGCCCGGATCCACTACGGCCGCACGATCGCCGTTGCTTATCAGCCAGATGTAGTTATCGTTAAAGGCGGGAATGGGACTAATGTTAGGCATGATGCTGTCCTTATGAGCGTGTTACGCCTAGCTTATCAGAGGGGCCATGAAAGCAGCCAGTACACCGTCGGCGCCGAAAAACTGGCAGCGATTGCCATGTGGCAGCCAGCTTGCCGAGCAATTGCAGCAGCGTCTGGATGAATGGGCGCCGAGCCTGTTCGGTTTCAACTTGCTCAAGATCGACGCGCTGGGGGCCGCCCTGTCTCTGGACAAGAGCCGTATCCGGCAGTCGGTGGTCATGGGGCAGCAGCCTTTCGAGGGCATGGATCTGCTGGCGGACGCCGCCGCCATGCCCTTCGCCCCCGGCAGCCTGGACGCCTGTCTGCTGGCCCATGTGCTCGATTACAGCGCACACCCCCATGCCATCTTGCGTGAAACCGAAATCGCCCTGCGGGATGACGGCTGGCTGATCGTGACCGGATTCAACCCCTACAGCAGTGCCGGCCTGGCCTGTGCCCTGCCGGCACTGCGCCACCGCCTGCCCTCCTGGCAGCGGATGCTGGCGCCAGGACGGCTGGAAGACTGGCTCAAACTGCTGGGATTCGAAGTGATCGAGCGGGATTACCTGGGCTTCACCCGCGTCATGCGGTTTGCGCTACCCGGCCAGTGGCGCGGCCGGCTCTGTCCGCGGTTTTGTCCATCGCTGGCGGCGGTCTATATCATACTGGCGCGCAAGCGACGCTTTCCGTTGACGCCGGTGCGGGAGCTCAAGCCGGTGCGCAATGCCCTGACCCAGCCGGGTATGGCCCGTCAGCGCGAATAGCCGGTGTCTTCATTGACGGCCTCATGCAAGGCGGCCTCCCGGGCCAGTTCGTCGCAGCGTTCGTTTTCCGGATGGCCGGAATGTCCCTTGACCCAGTGCCAGTGCACCCGATGCCGCTGGCACAGGGTATCGAGCTGCTGCCACAAATCCGCGTTTTTTACCGGCGTCTTGGCGGCGGTCTTCCAGTTGTTGCGTTTCCAGCCGTTGATCCACTGGGTGATGCCCTGGCGTACGTACTGGCTGTCGGTGGTCAGCTCGACTTCGCAGTCATGGCTGAGGGCGGCGAGGCCGGCGATAGCCGCCATCAGCTCCATGCGGTTGTTGGTGGTCAGACGATAACCCCGGCTCAGCTCCTTGCGATGCTGCTTGTAGAGCAGCACGGCGGCATAGCCCCCGGGGCCCGGATTGCCGAGGCAGGAGCCATCGGTATACAGCTGGATCTGTTTCATGCGTGTCCACCTTGTGAAAATAAGGGCGAAGTCTGCCACAGGGATCGAGGCCGGGCCAGTGCAACCGGGTCGCCTCGGTAGCGCTATCGGGTCCGGTTATTTATACTGGCGCCCGTATTGTGCGGAGGAAACAGCGATGACCCAGCAAGGCCACCACCGGCAAATTGTCCTGGATACGGAAACCACCGGTATGAATATGGGCGCCGGGCCCCACTATCTCGGACACAGGGTGATCGAGATCGGCGGGGTGGAGGTGGTCAACCGGCGTCTGACCGGGCGACATTTTCATGTCTACCTCAAGCCGGATCGCAAGGTGGACGAGGAAGCCATCCAGGTACATGGCATCACCGACGAGTTCCTGGCGGACAAGCCGCCCTTTACCGCCGAGGTGGACGCCTTCCTCGAGTTTATCGCCGGGGCCGAGCTGGTGGCCCACAACGCGCCCTTCGACGTCGGCTTTCTCGACTACGAAATGGAGCTGATGGGGCGGCCGGAGCGGATGGCCCAGTTGTGCAAGGTCACCGATACCCTGGCCCTGGCCCGGCAGCTGTTTCCCGGCAAACGCAACAACCTGGATGTGCTCTGCGACCGCTACGGCATAGACAACAGCCATCGTTCCCTGCACGGGGCCTTGCTCGATGCCGAGATCCTGGCCGATGTCTATCTGTTGATGACCGGTGGCCAGACCAAGCTGAACCTGCAGACCGACACCGGGACGCAGGAAGACAGCAGCCGCCAGGGGATACGGCGCCTGGGTGCCGAGCGGCCCGCGCTGCGGGTGATCCGGGCCGGCGAGCTGGAGCTGCAGGCCCACGAGGCCCGGCTGGATCTGGTGATGAAGAAGGGAGGCGGCTGCCTGTGGCGTGGAGAATAGGCCGGCTGTTGTGTGTCGGCATGCTGCTCTGGGTGAACGGCGGCCTGGCCAACGAACAGGACGCACGCTGGCTCAGCAACACCTTTCGCATCGATCCTTCCATCTCGGCCGTTACGTTATTTATCGAAAGAGAGGCGGGGAGCCCTTCCGTGGTGCTGATCCGTCCGGATGGCAGCAAATATTACTACCAGCGGCATCCATCGAACATCAACTGGGCCTCCACCGCCAGCCGGGACGTGATCACCCTGTGGCAGCCCGAACCCGGCCCCTGGCAGGCGACCGGGAAAATCAGCGAACAGCGGGGGATCTCGCTGGTCAGCGCCTTCAGCCTGCGGCTGGAGCCTTTGCCTCCGCGGGTTTATCAGCAGGAGGTTATCAAGCTCGGGGCGGAACTCGTGTATGACGAGACCCGCCTGGATGCCGCCTATTATCTGGACGGATTGTCGTTGACCGCCCAGTTGGTCGGCCAACGTGGTACCGACGAGGATGCTTTCACCCAGGCTCCCCAGGTGATCGGTGTTTTTGCCGATGATGGAACGAACCTGGATGAATATCCCGGTGACGGGAAGATGACCGCCGAAGTGATTGTTGACGCCCTGCCGGGTCGTTACCTGTTCCAGGCGCAAACGACCAACAGAGTGCTGGCACGCACCTATGAACAGGAGCTGCTGGTCTACCCCATGCCGATCAGCCTGCGCTTTTCCACTCCAGGGGCGGAGGGAAACTGGCAGCTCACCATCGATGCCGATGGCGAGCTGTTGCCCGACAGCCTGGTGGTGGCCGGTGAACTGAGCAATCCGCTGGGGCAAACATTGCCCGTTTCCGGACAGGGGAGGGTGATTACGCTGCCCGATGCCCGTCAGCCGGGCAACTATCGCTGGCAAGGCCGGGCTTTCGCCACCACCCGTGACGGACGGGAAATCCAGCTCAACCTGATGGAGCAGGTGGTGCGGGTGCTGCCCCCGGTCGTGGCCGCGTCGGCCAGCCCGGTGAAAGAACCGCCCTTCTGGCTCACTCTTCCCTATTTGGTCGGCGGTGGTGTCGGGCTGCTCCTGCTGTTGAGCGGCGTGGGAGGGCTGATATGGCGCAGAAGAAGGCGAGCGACAGGACAGCGGCCGGGTTGAGGCGGATGCCGGTCGATGATGTCTAAAATGCAGGTGATAGCCTAAAAATTGCTCTAACAGTATAAAAGCATCACTTTATGCTTGATCTCGCCGGCCTCCCCCACTAAGATTCGTCCCGCCTGAAGTCAGCAGTATCAGGCCTCGGAGCGGTAGTTCAGTTGGTTAGAATACCGGCCTGTCACGCCGGGGGTCGCGGGTTCGAGCCCCGTCCGCTCCGCCAGATTAAAGCAAAAAGCCACCTGAGGGTGGCTTTTTGCTTTTCTGCATTCCTTCGCTTCCCTTACTCAGCTTCCCTTCGCCGCCTGATGGCTGCGGAAATGTTTCGCGCTCAACAGGATTATCTGTGCCCATTCCTCTTGGCTGCTGCCGAACCTGGCACTGAAGGCCGTGGCTTTCCCTTCTCCCTGGCGTGACGCCATGCTCTTCGGGACTGTGCGATGAGACAAGGTGCCGCCAGTCGGAGGTTCCCAATTTCTCTCTAAGCCTGTAATTTTCTTACATTTTTGTGCTATAGTTAATCGTCCATCATCGATTACGGCCCTAACCATCAAGGATCTTGAGTATGACCGATAAAGAGAACAATGATGTGATAGCCCCGGAGGGAAAGGTCAATCCCATCGATACCGACTACCAGGTGGGGCAGGATAATATCGCACTGAAGATAGGCCCCTTCGGCCTCGACATCCACAACCGGGTATTCCTGATCTCCGGCCTGGCGATTGTGGCCTTCGTGTTTCTGACGCTGGCGTTTCAAAACCAGGTGGGTCCCCTGTTCGGGGATTTGCGCGGCTGGCTCACATCGAACCTGGACTGGTTCTTTCTGACGTCCGGCAATATCTTCGTGCTGGTGTGCGTGTTTCTTATTTTCTCCCCCTTGGGGCGGGTGCGCATCGGCGGCACCGAGGCCAAGCCCGACTTCAGTTACCTGGGCTGGTTTTCCATGCTGTTTGCCGCCGGCATGGGCATCGGGCTGATGTTCTACGGGGTATCCGAGCCCCTGTCCCACTTCGGCAGCGCCCTGGGTGGCGTCAGCGTCGAAAACGGGGTGCGTACAGACTGGGCACCGCTGGGGGCCGCCGCCGGTGATGCGGAGGCCGCCAGGCGACTCGGCATGTCGGCCACCATCTACCACTGGGCGCTGCATCCCTGGGCCATTTATGCGGTGCTGGCGCTGGGGCTGGCCATCTTCTCCTTCAACAAGGGGCTGCCGCTGACGGTACGGTCGGTGTTTTATCCGCTGCTGGGCGAGCGGGTCTGGGGTTGGCCCGGCCATGTCATCGACATCCTGGCGGTGGTGGCGACCCTGTTCGGCCTGGCCACCTCCCTGGGGCTGGGGGCCTCCCAGGCCAGTGCCGGCCTGAACTACCTGTTCGGCCTGCCGACCGGCACCACCACCGAGGTGGTGCTGGTGCTCGGGATCACCGCCATCGCCACCCTCTCGGTGCTGGCCGGGCTGGACGCCGGGGTCAAGCGGCTGTCCGAGATAAACATGGTGCTGGCGGCGGCGCTGCTGCTGTTCGTGATCGTCGCCGGTCCCACCCTGGCCATCGTCACCGGTTTCTTCGCCAACCTGGCGGCCTATCTGGAGAACCTGCCGGCGCTGTCCAATCCCATCGGGCGGGACGACGCCAACTTCTCCCAGGGCTGGACCGCCTTCTACTGGGCCTGGTGGATTTCCTGGTCGCCCTTCGTCGGCATGTTCATCGCCCGGGTATCCCGGGGCCGCACCGTGCGGGAGTTCATCATCTCGGTGCTGCTGGTGCCCTCCGCCGCCTGCGTGCTGTGGATGACCGCCTTCGGCGGCACCGCCATCAGCCAGCTGGTCAACGACGGCTACCAGACGGTGGCCGAGGCGGCCCTGCCGCTGCAGCTGTTCATCATGCTGGATGCCTTGCCCCTGTCCGCGATCACCTCCTTTATCGGCATCATTCTGGTGGTGGTGTTCTTTATCACTTCGTCCGATTCCGGCTCCCTGGTGATCGACACCATCTCCGCCGGCGGCAAGGTCAACTCGCCCAAGCCCCAGAAGGTGTTCTGGTGCACCTTCGAGGGACTGGTGGCGATCGCCCTGATCCTGGGGGGCGGCCTCATCGCCCTGCAGGCGATGGCGGTGTCCACCGGTTTTCCCTTTACCATAGTGCTGCTGATCTCCTGTGTGGCCCTGATCAAGGGGCTGCTATCGGAGCCCAAGGCGGTCTGAGCCGGGCCCAGGGAGGCAGGCGGGGTGACCTGCCTGCCTCTTTGTTTTTTCAGCGCGAAGGAGCCGAGAGATGGAAGTCGAACAACTGGAAATACTGGGGTTCATCCGCCGTTTCGCGCCCTTCGAAGGCTTGCCGGAGGAGACGCTGGCGCGGGTGGCCGGCCAGGTGGAAATCGCCTATTACCGGGCCGGCAGCCCGATCCTGAACTACGGCGATGAGGTGCACGATCTCTACCTGGTGCGCAGCGGCGCGGTGGAGATCTACCGGCGCAGCGGGGAGCTTTACAACCGCCTGAGCGAAGGCAGCCTGTTCGGCCAGATGGGGCTGCTGATGAACAACAGGGTGCGGCTGCCGGCCAGGGCACTGGAGGACACCCTGCTGTACTGCCTGCCCGAGGCCCTGTTCCACACGCTGTGCGCCGAGTTCGAGTCCTTCGCCGACTTTGTCGAGGTGGACAGCAGCCGGCTGCGCCAGGCGGTGTCCCGCCAGGAGGGGGCCAACGAACTGATGACCTCGTCGGTACGGGAGCTTATCACCCGGGAGCCGGTGACCATCTCCCTGTCGGCCACGGTGCAGGAAGCGGCACAGAGGATGACCGAGGAAGGGGTGTCCTCCATCCTGGTGCTGGATCCCGCCCCCCGGGACGACGGCGCCCTGGTGGCCGGCATTCTCACCGACCGGGATCTGCGTACCCGGGTGCTGGCGGCGGGGCTGGCGCTGCAGACGCCGGTGGCACAGGTGATGTCTGCGGATCCGGTGGCGCTGGAAAGCGGCCAGTTCGTGTTCGAGGCCATGCTGGCCATGCTGCGCCACAACCTGCACCACCTGCCGGTGCTGCACCGGGGACGGCCCATCGGGGTGATCGCCCTGTCCGACCTGATGCGCCACGAGTCCCGCAACAGCCTGTTCGTGGTGCGCCACATCTTCCGGGCCCAGTCGCTCGAAGAGCTGATCGGGGTCGCCGGGGAGGTGAAGGCCTGTTTCGTGCGCATGGTCAACGAGGACGCCAACTCCCGGATGATCGGTTCGGCTATGGCGGTGATCGGCCGCAGCTTCAAGCAGCGCCTGCTGGAGCTGGCCGAGGCCGAGCTGGGGCCGCCGCCGGTGCCCTACTGCTTCCTGGCGCTGGGCTCCATGGCCCGGGACGAGCAGTTGATCGTGACCGATCAGGACAACGCCCTCATCCTCGACAACCGCTACCATGCCGGGGTGCACGGCGACTATTTCGCCGCCCTGGCCGAGCGGGTGTGCGATGGCCTGGCGGCCTGCGGCTACAGCTATTGCAAGGGCGGCATCATGGCCACCAATCCGCGCTGGCGGCTGACCCGGCGGCAGTGGGAGCAGTGCTTCACCGACTGGATCGACAACCCCAGCCCCCAGTCGCTGCTGGACAGCTCTATCTTCTTCGATCTGGACGGGGTCTTCGGCAAGACGGAGTGGGCCGATCAGCTCAACGCCCTGATCGCCCGCCGGGCCCGGCAGCACCCCCGCTTCCTCGCCAGCCTGGCCCGCAACGCCCTGAACCGCACCCCACCGCTCGGTTTCTTCAAGGAATTCGTGATGGAGCAGGACGGCAAGCACAACAACTCCATCAACCTCAAACGGCGGGGCACGGCGCCGCTGGCGGATCTGATCCGGGTGCATGCCCTGGCGGTGGGCTCCCGGGCCCAGAA
Source organism: Zobellella sp. An-6 (assembly GCF_052487945.1). Classification (NCBI taxonomy): domain Bacteria; kingdom Pseudomonadati; phylum Pseudomonadota; class Gammaproteobacteria; order Aeromonadales; family Aeromonadaceae; genus Zobellella; species Zobellella sp. An-6. The sequence continues at coordinate 1,249,291 of NZ_CP199259.1, forward strand.
TTCCTTCGAACGGCTGAAGGACGTGATCGAGGCCGGCATCCTGCCCAAGGGACGGGGGCCGGATCTGCGGGATGCCATGGAGTTCATCGCCATGGTGCGCATCCGCCACCAGGCCCTGGATCTGGTGGCCGGGCGGGAGCCCGACAACAACATTGAGCCGGAACACCTGTCGGACTTCGAGCGCCGCAACCTGAAGGACGCCTTCCAGATCCTGAGCCATGCCCAGAAGTTCCTGAAGTTCCGCTACCAGCCCAACCGGGCGGGGTAGGGCCATGTTCTATCTGCGCCCCCTGCGCCCGCCCGCGGCCGCGCCCACCCCGGAATGGCCCGAGCTGTTCGGCCAGCTGGCCCGCTCCGCCCGGGATTACCGGCTGCAACGCTACTACCGGGCCGGCGCGGTCGAGGGAGACAGGCCCTTGGGCGAGGTGCCCTTCGTGGCCCTGGACTTCGAAACCACCGGCCTGGATCCCCGCCGGGACGCCATCGTCAGCATCGGCCTGGTGCCCTTCGATCTGAAGCGTATCCGGGTGCGGGAGTCGGCCCACTGGATCCTCAACCCCCATAAGCCGCTGGCGCAGGAATCGGTGGTGATCCACGGTATTACCCACTCGGCGGTGCAGGCGGCGCCGGACCTGCTGCTGGTGCTGGATGAGCTGCTGACGGCGATGGCCGGGCGGGTGGTGGTGGTGCATCACAGGGCCATCGAGCGGGGTTTCCTGGACAGGGCGCTGCGGGCCCGGCTGAACGAGGGCATCCGCTTCCCGGTGGTGGACACCATGGAGCTGGAGGCGCGCCTGCACCGGCGCAAACCGCTCGGGCTCTGGGCCCGGCTGCGGGGGCAAAGGCCGGTGTCCATCCGCCTGGCCGACAGCCGCGGCCGTTATCACCTGCCCCATTACCATCCCCACCACGCCCTGACCGACGCCCTGGCCACCGCCGAGCTGCTGCAGGCGCAGATCGCCCACCACTACGGCGCCGACACGCCGCTGAGGGCGATCTGGCGCTAGTCCGGCGTATACCGGGCCCAGCCGCTGCCGATGGCGCGCAGCGGCAGCTTCAGGCCCAGCTCGGGCACCTGGCGGGCGATCCAGGCCGGAAAGGTGTTGCTGTTGGGGCCGGGGAACAGCCGGTACCGGTCCTTCCAGGGGTAGGCCTGCGCCGCCCTGTCGATCCGGGCGATCAACTCGTCCACTCCCGGGCCGCGCCGGTCGAGCAGTATGGTCGGTTCGGCGCCGAACCAATGGCGGTCGGGGTGATCCCGGGCCACCCGCAGCGCCGGCAGGCCGCGGCGCACCCGCCAGCCGATGACTTCATAAACGGTATACTGCTCGGCCCGGCTCGGCTTGACCGCGATCCAGGTGTGCACCGCAAACCAGCCGCGCCAGCCCCAGGCGTCGGCGCCATAAACCTGGATCACGGCTTCGGGGGTGCTGGCCGGATCCGGGGCTATGCCGGCCGGGGCTCGGCTGGCGGACTGCCAGCCGTCACTGGAGCAGCCGAAAAGCAGCAGGGTAAGGACGAACAGGCCCGCTCTGGTCATGATGTCGGTTCCTTCCTGTGGGAATATGTCTTAGAAGACCCCGGCGCCCGCCCGTCTTATTTCACAGCCGGAAACGGGGCTCGTCGTTGTCTTCCGGCAAATCCTGGTCGGACAGCCGGATCACCGGTTCCACCCGGCCCCGGCCCGGGATGGGCAGATCGAGCGGTCGATTGCTGATCAGAGCCAGGATTTCCTCGCGCAGCTCCTCCGCGCCCGGCCAGTCCTTGGGCGAGAGGTGGACCAGGGGCAGGCCGGCATCGCTGATGTTCTGCAACAGTCGCTGGCGCTGGCGGCCGTCGGTCTTGCTCAGGCTGTCGTCCACCAGCATCACGGCGCCCCGCACCTTGAGATCCTTGGGTGAACAGAGTACGAAATCCAGCGTTTCGCCGAACAGGGCGTGCCAGGCCTGCTCCCGGTGGGCTTTCTTGAGGTCGGGGCTGAGTTCGAGTACTTCGCTCATGCATACGCAAGGGAACACCCTGAGTTCACGGCCCAATGCGCTTTCCAGCAGCCGCAGGGCGGCGGCGGACTCGGCGCTGAACAGCAGCTTCTGCCGGTAGGGGTGTTTGGCGCTGCCTCGCCACAGTCGGCGCAGCAGGCTGAATGAGATCAGTAATACCAGCAGCGCCACCAGGGCGAACATCAGCCAGTCGAGCAGGGATACGGGAAGCAGATCTATCATGGGATCCTGGGTCTTTCGGCGTAATCGAAGATGAGGTAAGGACCCGTCCAGTGTAGCAGAGGCGCGGGCACGAATTGAATATCCTAACGGGAGCAGGAGGTCGGCGACAACTATTCCCGGCTTTGTGGCGGCGGTGCTGGCTTGTCGTGCGGCGGCCACCTATAATCCCCGCCATTAAAAAAACTTATCGAGGTATCGATGTCCCGGCGACTGCCCCCGCTCAACGCGCTCAAGGCGTTCGAAGCCGCCGCCCGCAACCTGAGTTTTACCCGGGCGGCGGAAGAGCTGTTCGTGACCCAGGCGGCGATCAGCCACCAGATCAAGGGGCTGGAGGAATACCTGGGCATTAAATTATTTCGGCGGCGCAACCGCTCCCTGCTGTTGACCGAGGAGGGGCAGAGCTACTTTCTGGAAATCAAGGACATCTTCTCCGCCATCTCCGATGCCACCGAGCGGCTGCTGGCGCGCAGTGCCAAGGGCGCGCTCACCGTCAGCTTGCAGCCCAGCTTTGCCATCCAGTGGCTGGTGCCCAGGCTGGTGCGCTTCAGCGAGGTACACCCAGACATAGACGTGCGCATCAAGGCGGTGGATCTGGACGAGGGTTCGCTCACCGACGACGTGGACGTGGCCATCTACTACGGCAAGGGCAACTGGCCGGGGCTGCGGGCCGACAAACTGCATACCGAGTATCTGATCCCGGTGTGTTCGCCCATGCTGCTGATGGGTACCAAGCCCTTGAAGAGCCCGGAGGATCTGACCCGCCATACCCTGCTGCACGATACCTCGCGACGGGACTGGAAAGCCTGGTTCAAGCAGCTCGATATTCAGGCGGCCAATGTCAATCAGGGGCCCATCTTCAGTCACTCCTCCATGGTGATCCAGGCCGCCATCCACGGCCAGGGGGTGGCGCTGGGACACAGCGTGCTGACCCAGCCGGAGATCGATGCCGGTAGGCTGGTGTGTCCCTTCGAGCAGGTACTGATGTCCAAGAATGCCTATTACCTGGTGTGCCATGAGTCTCAGGCGGCGCTGGGCAAAATCGCCGCCTTCCGCGAATGGATGCTGGCGCTGGTGACCAAGGAAGAAAAACAGAAGGCCCTGAACGGATGAGCAAGGTGTTGAAGAATGGCCCGGATCACGCCGCCCACCGGGTGCTGCTGGCCCATGGCGCCGGCGCCGGCATGACGCACGAGGTGCTGGAGACCCTGGCCGAAGGCCTGGCCGACGAGCAGATCCAGGTGGTCCGCTTCGAGTTTCCCTATATGCAGAAAACCCGGGCCGACGGACGACGCCGACCGCCGGACAGGGAGCCGGTGCTGCTGGCCTGCTGGCGGGAGCTGGCGGCGGAATTCGCCCATCCCCGGCTGTTCCTGGCGGGCAAGTCGATGGGCGGGCGCATGGCCTCGCTGGTGGCCGACGAACTCTCGCCCCGGGGACTGATCCTGTTGGGCTTTCCCTTCCATCCCCCGGGCAAGCCGGACCGCTTTCGCGGTCAACACCTGGCCAGCATCGCGACCCCGACCCTGCTGGTGCAAGGGGAGCGGGATACGTTCGGCAACCGGGAGGCGGTGGCCGGTTACGATCTGGCCGAGGGGGTGGAGACACTCTGGATCAAGGACGGCGATCATGGCTTTTGCCCGCGCAAGTCCTCGGGCACCAGCCTGGAACATAACCTGGCGACGATAGTGGCCGGGATGAGGAGGTTTATTCTTGCTCGTTAAACTCTGGTTCTATCTGGCGGCCGGGCTCGGCCTGAGTGCCACCGCCCTCGGCGCCTACGGCGCCCATGGGTTGGCGGCGAGCGGTGTCGCCGGCCATCTGGTCTCCGCCTTCAACACCGCGGTGCAGTACCAGTTCCATCACGCCCTGGCGCTGCTGCTGGTGACCCTGGCGCTGCGCTGGCGGCCGCAGCCCTTGCTGCACCTGGCCGCCGCTTTCTTCGCCCTGGGCGTGTTGCTGTTCAGTGGCAGTATTTATGCCTTGGTGTTGTTCGGCACCAAGGGTATCGGTTGGCTGCCCCCCCTGGGGGGCGTCGGTTTTATGGCTGGTTGGCTGAGCCTGTTGCTGGCCGGTCGTGCCTGGTTGAGGTCTGAATGAAACAATTATTGATATATTGCCGTCCCGGGTTCGAAAAAGAGGCGGCGGCGGAAATTCAGGACAGGGCGGCGGCCATGGGCTGCCCCGGTTTTGCCCGTGCCAAGGACGACAGCGGCTTTGTGGTGTACGAATGCTTCCAGCCGGAAGACGGTGATCTGCTGGCGCGCAAGCTGCCGTTCCGGGAGTTGATCTTCGCCCGCCAGATGCTGGTGGTCTGGGCCGAACTGCAGGACCTGTCCCAGGAAGACAGGGTCGGTCCCATAGTGGCGGCGGCGGAAGGCATGCCCCTGTGTGGCGATATCCGGGTGGAGACCCCGGATACCAACGAGGGCAAGGAGCTGTCCCGCTTCTGTCGCAAGTTTACCGTGCCGGTGCGCCAGGCGCTGCGCGGCAAGGGCGTGCTGACCCGGGCCGAGGCCCGCAACAGGCCCACGCTGCACCTGTTTTTTACCGCCAACAACCGGCTGATGCTGGGCTACTCCTATTCCTACAATCACTCGCCCTTCCACATGGGGATTCCCCGGCTGCGTTTCCCCGCCGATGCGCCCAGTCGCTCCAGCCTCAAGCTGGAGGAGGCTTTCCATGTGTTTATCCCGCGGGAAGAGTGGGAGACCCGGCTGACCTCCGGCCTGAGGGCGGTGGATCTGGGGGCGGCACCCGGCGGCTGGACCTATCAACTGGTGGCGCGGGGTATGATGGTGGCGGCGGTGGACAATGGTCCCATGAACCAGGGCCTGATGGACACCGGCCAGGTCAAGCACTACCGGGAAGACGGCTTCAAGTGGCGGCCGGTGCGCAAGAACGTCTACTGGCTGGTGTGCGACATGGTGGAGAAGCCGGCCCGGGTGGTGGCGCTGATGGCGGACTGGCTGGTGAGTGAAGACTGCCAGGAAGCGATCTTCAACCTCAAGTTGCCGATGAAGAAACGCTATGCCGAGGCGGTTTATAACCTGCAGCAACTACAAGAGAAGCTCGACGAACTGGGCGGCTTTCAGGTGCAGGCCAAGCAGCTCTATCATGACCGGGAAGAGATCACCGTGCACGTGTTCCAGCCGCGCAAGGTGTCAAAACTTGTACCTAAGGTCTAGGCTGGACTCGTCATCGGTCACCTTGATATCCACTTCCAGTCGGTTGCGGGGATCCTTCGGTCTGATACGGAGTTTGACGCCGTCGCCCCTGAGCCTGAGTGAAGTTCTATAGCCATCGCCGTCCAGGTTCAGGTTGGGCCTGTAATCCTTGAGCGACAGGCTGACCGAGCTTTCCGGTGTCAGTTGCAACCGGGGAGCGGCGGCAAACCGGTTTCTTCTTCCGTCGGTATTTTCTTGCAACTCGATATCCAGGCCGTAACGCTTGGGAATATCGCTGATCAGTTGTTGGGGGTCTATGGTAAAGCGCAGTTCCTGGCCCGCCGCCTGCAGCGACAGTGGCAGGAGCACCAAGATAATCACTCGCCGACTGTCCATGTTCGTCGCCTCGCTCGTCCGTTATAGCTAACTATAGCAGCGAGGTTCCGGCCGGGGATCACCGAAAAGCAAGAGGGAGCCGGCGGCTCCCTCCCGGGGTTAGAGGTTGGCGATAATCGCCTGGGTAAACTCGGTGGTGCTGGCGCTGCCACCCAGATCCCGGGTGACCGTCTTGCCCTCGGCGATGGTCTTGCGCACCGCCTCGCGGATCTGGCGGGCCTTGTCCTGCATGCCCAGGTGCTCCAGCATCTGGATGGAGGCCAGGATCACCGAACAGGGATTGGCGATGTTCTGGCCGGCGATGTCCGGCGCCGAGCCGTGTACCGCCTCGAAAATCGCCACTTCCTTGCCGATGTTGGCGCCGGGTGCCATGCCCAGCCCACCCACCAGGCCGGCACAGAGATCCGAGAGGATGTCGCCGAACAGGTTGGTGGTAACGAGAACGTCGAAGCGCTCGGGGTACATCACCAGGTTCATGCAGGCGGCATCCACTATCATCTCGTTGGTTTCGATATCCGGATAACGCTTGGCGACCTCCCGGGCCACCTCCAGGAACAGGCCGGAGGTGGACTTCAGGATGTTGGCCTTGTGCACTATGGTCACCTTCTTGCGGCCTTCGTTGCGGGCCAGCTCATAGGCGAACACCACGATGCGCTCGGCGCCTTCGCGGGTGATGATGCTCATCGCCTCGGCGCTGGCATTGTCGTCGGCGCGCTTCTGGCCGGCGCCCGAATACATGCCTTCGGTGTTCTCGCGGATGGTGATGATGTCGATGTTCTCGAACCGGCTCTTGGTACCTTCGAAGGACACCACGGGACGGACGTTGGCGTACAGGTTGAACAGCTTGCGCAGCGAGACGTTGATGGAGGTGAAGCCGCCGCCCACCGGGGTAGTGAGGGGGCCTTTCAGGGTGATCTTGTTCTTGGCAATCAGGTCGAGGGTGGTTTGGGGGAGAAGTTCGCCGTGTTTTTCCAGGGCCATCAGGCCGGCGTCGGCGTAGTCGTAGTGAAAGTCACAACCAGCGTGATCCAGGATCTGCAGGGCGGCATCGATAATGCTGGGGCCTATGCCGTCACCCGGGATCACGGTAATACTGCGTTTACTCATGGGCAGCTTTTCCGTTATCAGTTACAGAGGTAGGGGAAGTTGTTTTGCGCGGCTTTTATAACATTTTTAGCGCATTTTGCCTATGGCCCTTTAGTTGAAGGCCGGTATCGCAGCTCCTTGAGGTTGAAGCCAAGTTCGATATCATCCACCAGCCTGACCAGCTGCCTGGCCAGCAAGGCGTCGTGCTTATGGTGATGTACGGCTTGTTGTTCCTTGCCGACCGGCTCACAGGCCAGCAGCCGGTCCAGGTTGTCGAATTGTTGCAATAAAGACCTGGCTCGTTTGGGGCCTATTCCCGGCACGCCCTTGATCTGGCTGCCGGATACTCCGGTCAGGGCCCAGTAATCCACCAACTGGACCGGCTGCAGGCCGTAGTGCTGCTGCACATGGGCTTCGTCCAGCCAGCGCTGGCTGAAATGATCCCACAGCCGGGTATGGGGGCCGAGCAACTGGCAGAAGCCCCGATCGGTGGAGACGATGGTGGTCGCCAAACCGCGCCGGGCCAGGGTACTGGCCAGGGTGGCCACCAGATCGTCGGCTTCGTCTGTATCCGACAGCAAGGCATCGATACCGAGCTGCCACAGCACCTGCTGCAGCCGGTCGAGGTGAGCGGCGAGCGGCGCGGGCATGGGGGCCCGGCCGGCCTTGTAGCCGGGGTAGAGCCGGTGACGGAACCCTTGCGGGGCGCCGTCGAATACCGCCACCACATGGCTGGGTGCGAAGCGTTCGAGCAGGCGGCCGGCGGCATGGCCGAGGGCCGCCTCGGTCGCCGCCAGGGTGGCGGCCTCGTCCTGTTGCCGGCTCTCTTGTACCGCGTAGAGCCGACGGATCAGGTTGAGGGCGTCGAGGATCAGTAGCTGCATGCCGCTCCCGGCTCAGCGGTTGATGCGGTAGCAGGGCACATAGGCCGAGCCGGGCAATTTCATCCGCTGTTGCTCCACGAACTGCTGCAGCAGCTTGTCCATCATCTTCATCAACTTGGGTTCGCCGTTAATCAGGAAGGGCCCTTTCTTCTCGATGGCGCGGATGCCGCCTTCCTTGACGTTGCCCGCCACTATGCCGGAGAAGGCCCGGCGCAGGTTGGCCGCCAATTGCTGGGGAGCCTGCTCCCAGTGCAGGTTGAGGTTGGCCATGCTGTCGTGGTCCGGGACGAAGGGGAGCTGGAACTCCGGCTCTATCTTCAGCGACCAGTTGAAGGAGTAGGCGTCGCCCACCGCCTTGCGGTAATCCCGTACCAGCGGCATGGCACTCTTGACCCGGCGGGCCACCTCGGCCGGATCATCGATGATGATCTGGTACAGGGACTGCGCCTCGGATCCTAAGGTGTTGCCGATAAACTCGTCCAGGCTGCGGAAATAGCTGGCGCTTTCCTTGGGCCCGGTCAGGATGATGGGCATGGGCTGGTGGCGGTTTTCCGGGTGCATCATGATGCCGAGGATATAGAGGATCTCCTCGGCGGTGCCGACGCCACCGGGGAAGATGATGATACCGTGGGCCAGACGCACGAAGGCTTCCAGGCGCTTCTCGATATCCGGCAGTATCACCAGCTCGTTGACGATGGGGTTGGGTGGCTCGGCGGCGATGATCGAGGGTTCGGTCAGGCCGACATAGCGGCTGCCATTCACCCGTTGCTTGGCGTGCCCCACGGCGGCGCCCTTCATCGGCCCTTCCATGGCGCCGGGGCCGCAGCCGGTACAGATGTTCATTTCCCGCAGGCCCAGTTCGTTGCCGACCTCACGGGTATACTGGTATTCCACCGGGTTGATGGAGTGCCCCCCCCAGCAGACGGCCAGGCTGGGATCGGCGCCCGGAATGACGGCCTTGGCGTTGCGCAGTATGGAAAACACCAGATCGGTGATATGCAGGGAAGAGGTCAGGTTGAACTGCTTGACGCTCTGCAGTTGGCTGTTGACGTAGATGATGTCCCGCAGCACCGAAAACAGGTGATCCTGGATGCCGCGAATGATTTCGCCATCGACAAAGGCATGTTCCGGTGGGTTGAACAGTTCCAGTTTGACCCCGCGCTCACGACGTATCACATTGATATCAAAGGACTTGTAACGTTCCAGTATCTCCTTGGAGCTGTCGGTTTTGCTGCCGGAGTTGAGCACCGCCAAGGCACAGTTGCGGAATAGCTGGTACAGATCGCCGGAGGCGGACTGCTTGAGGCGATCGACCTCGACTTGTGACAGCAGGTTCATGCTGCCAACCGGATTGATATGGGTAATCATGGACACTCCCGTGAAAGTATTGATGGCATCAGGCCATGACGGTCTGATTGCGTCCCGCATGCTTGGCTCGATACAGGGCCTGATCGGCGCGCTCCAGGGCTGAAGTGGTGTTGTCACCTCTTTTGAACAGGGTGGCGCCGATGGAGGCGGTGATGGTAACGCGCTCTTCTTTGAAGCGGAACGGAATATTTCTTATCTGTTCTCGCAGTTTTTCCAGGGGCTTGCTTATCTTTTCTGGATTGACATTGGGCAGCAACAGCACGAATTCCTCGCCCCCGAAACGGGCCACGAAGTCCGTCTGACGCAGCGATTTCTGAATGGTTCTGGCGATCAGACGCAGTGCCTTGTCTCCTGCCAAGTGTCCGTACTTATCGTTGATCTCCTTGAAATAATCGATATCCAGCAGGGCGATGCACAGCGGCTCCCGGTAGCGCTGCCAGCGGCGGTATTCCACCTCCAGCCGTTCATCCATGGCCGCCCTGTTGTAGATCTGGGTCAGGTTGTCGATAAACAGCTTTTCATTCTGGACGCTGAGCCGCTGCTTGAAGTCTTCCGCTTCACTCTTGAGCTCATGGATCTGTTTTTCCATGGCGTTCATCCGGTTGAGCAAGGATTGCTCCCGCTCCTGCAGCCGCTCGTGCTGGACCAACACATGGCTGATGCTGCGCATCCGCAGCTCGATTTCCCCTTTCAGCTGTTCGTTGTCCTGGCTGACCAGGTGCTCGCCGATGGCCCTGAGCTCGCCGGCGATATGATGACCGTGGTGGGTGCGGGCATCGAACAGGGCCTGCCCCTCACTCAGGGAAATGGCGAAATTGTGGTGCATTTCTCCCAGGTTGGTATTGAGCTTGGCGAGAAAGAGGGTCGAGTTCTGTCTTTCCTGCCGACATCCCTCTATGGTGAGTTCAATCAGGCGAAGGCAGAGCGATGGCAAGGACGTCCGATCCACCTGCTGCAGCAGGTGGCTCTGTATTTTGGCCAGGGCGGCACCGATATCACCGGAAAAATGCAGTTCATCGATCAGCTGTTGCAGTCTTGAACAGAGCTCATGGTGATGGGCCTGGGTATTTTTATCCTGCTCGGCATATTGGTCGAGGGCCTTCTTGTAGCAGTCCAACAATTGCCAGAGGTGCCCTTGGTGGGTGCCGTCCAGTTGCCCGAGCTCGGCCAGCAGGGTGTCTAGCTGCGGCAGCGCCAACGGCGACTGCTGTAGCTCCCGTGCCGCGAGACGTACCCTTTGTCCATTCAGTTGCTGCAGCCGGTGCCACTGGTTACCGCCGTGGCGCAGACGGGAAAGCTGACGTTCAAAGTCGGTCGTCAGTCTGCACAGCTCGGGAATCGCGTCGCTTGGGAGTGACGGTTTGGACTGGCCTGCAAACAGCTTTTGCCACTGTCCCACCAGGCGGTGGCTGGTGTCCGCCTCTGCTCCTTGCTGAACGGCGGGGGCGAGCAGGTCTGCCTGTTGCTGCAGTCCGCTCAGGACCTTGCCCAGGTTATCAATAACCGATGTCAGTTCCATTAACATCTGTTTATCGTTGAGATTGTCCATTGTTCACCCTTACACCCTAGCGCAGGCGGGTCTGTGACATTATATCGGGGCTGCCGGCTCGGGAGCCAAGGCGTGCCAGTCAATCTGTTGTTTTTTATGAGAGCTGTTGACCTTGACCAAGCCCTTCTGGATAGCCTGTATGCAGCAGTGGCGGATTTCGCCGTTAAAAAACGCCGCCTGTTGGCAGTCGACCGCCAACAGCTCTACCCAGGCCAACTCACCGGTGCGCTCCGCCAGTTGGAGGGCGGCGGCCATGGCCAGATACAGGATATCGCCCAGCCGCATGTCGTCCAGGGCGTGCGGGGCTTTGGGCAGGAACGGGTGTCCGATGATACCGATGGCCAGGCGTCGATCAAGTTCAAATTGACAGGGAAATTCTGCAAACATTCGCTCAAGACTCAATAGGGTCTGCTTTAGGTCGACCACCTGGCGCTGGGAGATGACATAGATAAACTGGCCTTCCCGCAGATCGTAGAGCCGGGCCTTGGGATGAATTCGCCCCTGCAGATAGTCGCCCAGTTTCTTCTGGATGCCGGCCGCATGCTCCAGGCCCACCCGCTCGCTCAGGTCGACCATGAAGGGGACATGGAGCAGGAAGTAGTAGATCTTGTCGTTGAAGGGCTGGACTTCGGCTTCGTTCAGATACCACTGTTCGGAACGCTGCTGGCGTTTGGCCATCTCCTGGGGCAGCCGCTGCATCAGTTGGCGCCAGTTGGGCAGATTGGTTCTCGGCTCGAGCAGCAAGAGCCGGTGCAGCTCCTTGTTGTCGTGTTGTAGCCGGCGGCCGCGGATATGGTTGCGGACCATGCCGTAGAGCAACAGGGGCGCGATCAGACTCAGGCTGGTCGCCAGCAGTGCAAAGCGTTGCCGATCCTGCTGCAGGCCCTCGTTTTGCCGGCGCAGCTCGGTCAGCTCCCGCTCCTGCTGCAGCTGCAGGTCGTTGCCCTGCACCAGGCTCTGAGTGAGCAGCCGGTTGAGTTGACTCGCCCGTTCGAAATAGGCGTGGAAGGCCTTCTGGTGGACCAGGGCCTGGCTCATGTTGCCGCTGTTTTCGAACAACTGCGCCAGCTGGTGGTGGATCTCGATGAGCCGGGGCACGTCATCCCGTTGCTCGGCCAGTTGTTTGGCCCGTTCCAGCTGCAGCAGGGCCAGGCCGGTTTCCTGCTGTTCCAGGTGCAGTCGCCCCAGTTGTAGCAGGGTGTCGGTCTGGCGGGGAATGTCCTGGCTGCGCTCGAAACCGGCGCGGGCCAGGCCGAGATAATGGCGGGCCTCGTCGAAGGATTTCAGCAGCAGGTAGGCGTGGCCGATTTCCAGGTACAGCCGGGCCATCAGTTCGGGATCGCCCTGGAGTTTGACCAGGTCAAGGGCGTTGAAGAAGTACACCAGCGCCAGGTTGGCGTCATTACCGGCGCGGGTGACCCGGCCCAGGTTGAGCAGGGAGCCGATCAGCAGGGGCGGATTGCCCAGCAGCTCAAACTCGGTGGTGGCCAGGCTGGCATAATGGATCGCCTTGTCCGCCTCCCCCAGGGCGGCGGCCAGGCTGGCCGCCCTGTCCGCCGCCATCGCCTTGAGGTAGTACTGGCGGCGCTTGCTCAGTAAGTCCAGGGTTTCCACGTAATGGGCCAGGGCCAGTTCGGTCTGCTGCAGCCGCTGATAGTATTCGCCCAGCAGGTAGTTGGCCCAGGCTTGCTGCAGGACATCGCCCTGCTGCAGGGCCTGTCGGCGGATCTGTTCGAAGGCCTGGCGGGCGTCGTCGAAACGGTGCAGGTGGAGCAGGGTGCCGGCCTGCAGCAGTTGCAGGACGTCTCCAAGGGAAGTGGCGGCTTCGGGACCGAGCAGGGCGGCGGCTTGCTCCAGCTGCGTCTGGGCTTGTTCGGGCTGCTGCCGGGCCAGGGACAGCTTGGCCTTGAGCATCAGGCCGGTGGCCTGCTGCTCGGGCTGGCGATAGCGTTTGGCCAGCTCGATGGCCTGGTTGATGCTGGCGTCGGCGGGCAGCAACAACCCGTCGTTGGCCTGGCACAAGGCCTGGATCTGCCAGGCGGCCAGGCTTTGCTCCCGGGTGCGGTAGAGTCGGGCCAACTCCTGATGATCGAAGTCCTGGCGCGAGTTGATCATCTGCGCCGGATCGGCTTCCTTGCGTTGCAGGAAGTGGTTGGTGAGCGCCACGCATTCGTTGGGCCGGCTCAACATGAGCTGTCGCGCCCGCTGCAGCTCGGTGGGCTCGGGTTGGTATGGCGACAGCGGCGGCGCACCCGCCAGATGCGATACCAGGACGGCGACAGAAAAGATCACGATAAAGAGTACCGAAACAACACGGATAACAAGGCAGTTTACGGAGCCGGCCGGAGGGAGTCCAGCCCGGGGCGCGATCCGGCCGGCATCGCGCCGCCGCCCGGGCGCTTACTGGCGCAGCAGGCGGACATTGGCGGCCTTGCCGGCCACGTTGCTGCGGTAGGGATTGATGTCCAGGCCGCCACGGCGGGTGTAGCGGGCGTAGACCGTCAGCTCCCGGGGCCGGCAGTGGTGCATCAGATCCATGAAGATGCGCTCGACGCACTGTTCGTGGAACTCGTTGTGCTGGCGGAAGGACACCAGATAGCGCAGCAGCGCGTCCCGCCGGATGCGGGGACCCTGGTAGCGGATCATCACGCTGCCCCAGTCCGGCTGCCCGGTCACCAGGCAGTTGGACTTGAGCAGGTGGGAGTGCAGGGTTTCCTGCACTTCTTCCCGCTCGATGGCGTCGGCGAGCAGGGATTCGTCGGGCTGGTAGCGGTCTATCTCGATGTCGAGATCGTCGATGCAGTCGCCGGGCAGCACCCCGAACTGGGCCGGCGCGGCGGCCAGCTCATACAGCCTGACCCTGACCTGGCCCTGGGCACAGAGGGACAGATCCCGGGTGAGGAGGTCGGCGACCTCTTCCAGGCTGTCGAAGCGGCTCTGGTTGAAACTGTTCAGGTAGAGCTTGAACGATTTGGACTCGATCAAATTGATGCTGGTGGCCGGTATGTGCACCTCGCCCATGGCCACCACCGGCTTGCCCCTGGGATTGAGCCAGGACAGCTCGTACAGGTTCCACAGATCCTCGCCGCCGAAGGGCAGGGCGCCGGCCTCGAGGCCGAGATCGTCCCGGTTCAGGCTGCGGGGCACGGGCTGCAGCTGGCCGGGGTCGTATTCGCACACATAGCTGCTCTGTTTGCCGAGGGGGAGGGCGTCCAGCGCCTGGCTGTTCTGGTACTTCTGCTCGGGTGTCATTTCGGATTCCGGTTGATAAAATGCGGCTTTCTGGCCTTATTGTGGGACTTTGGCATGCAAGATCAAGTAGTGGTGGCATTGGCCGCCTTGTTCGAGCGGATGCGCCGGCACGGCGGCCTCCCCCTGGTGGAGCATGATCCCGCCTATCCGTCGCCGGCGGAGCTGCCGCCGGCCATCGAGGGCCGGGTAGCCTGGCGACCCGTGCCCCGTTCCGAACCGGGCTGCTTCGACAACCTGGCCACCGCCCTGGCGATGCCGGTGCATCCCGCCCTCGGCGCCTTTTTCGGTCACTATTTCGCCGGCAACCTGCCGGTGTGCTTCAAGGGGCTCTTCCTCACCCTGCTGCAACCCTGGAACCAGGACGACTTCGAACGGCTGCAGCAGAACCAGATAGGCCACCAGTTGATGCTGAGAAAGCTGGGCCTGCCGGCCAGCTGGTTTCTGGCCAGTTGCCGGGACGAGCAACGCCTGGTGACGTTGGACAACGACAGCGGCGAGGTGCTGCTGGAGCGCCTGGGCAAGGGCCGTATCGGGGTATTGGCGCCGAACCTGGCCATTTTTTTGCAGCGGGTGGAGCCGTACCAAGGACTCAATCCTTGAAGTCCCAGGACAGGTTGGACACCAGCCGGCAATCGTCGCATTTGAAGTCGAAGATATCGTGCACCGGCTCCGCCAGCCGCCAGTCGCCGCCACAGCCGGGGCAGGGACGCTCCCGCTCGGCGGTCAGGCAGTCGCCGCCCACCCGGTACAGGTAGTAGAAGGTCGGTATCCCGGTCAGGTACTCGATGCGCTTGGCCAGATCCCGGCCGCGCCGGGCCAGGCGACTGTCCGGCTGTGCGAGCTCGAGCACGGCGCCGTGCTCCAGGATGGAGCCATTCATCTGCAGCTGATCGCAGGCTTCCCAGTCTTCCTGCCATTTCAGCACCTGCTTGAAGTCGCCGTTGGCCACCGGCGGTATCCGGTACAGGGGCACGGGGGCGAAGTGCTCGCCGCAGCGCAGGGGCGAGCAGCTGTGCAGGTAGCTGGTGTAGAGCAGTTGCCAGCCGCGGGTTTCGCAAGGGTCAGTGCTGTCCGAATTGAGATCCTGACCGCGGCACTGCACCCGGGGGCTGGTCAGCCCGACCTGGTGCAGCCGGCCGATGGCCAGCTCCACCTGGCGGCTGTAATGGCGCGGGTGCAGGCTGTCCTGCTCCGGGCAGACCACCCGGCAGCCGAGCCAGCCCTGGTGGATGCTGGTGGGAAACTCCCGCCCCAGGATCTGGCCGTTGTAGCGCAGGGCATCCAGCAGCTGGCGCACCGCCGGCTCGGCCTCGACCAGCTCGATATCCTGATAGCAGTCGAAACTGAGTTCGCACACCCACATCAGCGCTGTTGCTCCAACAGCCGCTCGATCCGGGCCAGGCGCTCCTCCAGCTCCCGGACACGCTCGGCCAGGTCGGGCCGGGACTCCGTCGCAGGAGCGGCGGGGATATCGGAGGCCGGAGGCAGGCTGCCCGGCGACTGCTTGTAGCGGCTGATCAACTGCAACAATTGGGGCATGCTGACCTGGCCACCGACCCTGGCCTTGACCGCGGCGGTGGTGATGCTCTTGCCTTCACGCACCAGGCTGTGAATGGCGTTGATGATTTCCTGACTGGACATCTTGGCTCCGTTTAAGGGTTATCTCAGGCTGGCGTTCAGCTGATCGATGACTTCCGCCCAGTCCGAGTCGCTCTGTAGCCCTTCCTTCAGGAAGGTGGATTGGGCCTTGTTCCAGAAGGGGGCATCCACCAGTTCCACCTCGGGAGGCAGGCGGTGGGCCGCCAGAAAATGCTCTATACCCTGGTGGCTGGCGTCCAGCCCCAGTTGTTCAAACAGCTCACTGAACGGGTGGGTAATGTGTTCCATGGGGTTCTCCTCGGCAAACCGTCTATGGGAGGCCACCCGGGTAGGGTAGCGTTCGGAACTCTTCTCAGTCCCTGCTCTTACAGCATAGGCGATGGTGGCTCGCGCAGCACCGGCAGGGAGACGTCCAGTATCCTGAGGCCGGCCAGCCAGAGGGTGCCTTCGTCCTTCTGCAGGCCGTCGTGGCTGAATTCGAACCTGAACTGGGCCAGCAACCGGCCCTGCTTCCATACGTAGCGATAGCGATAGACGCTGAGCAACTGCAGTTGCTGGCGCTTGCAATAGTGCTCCAGCCAGCGGCGGGCGAATTCGCTCTGGCGGCGTATCTGCCAGTAGCCGGCACCGAGCAGGAACAAGCCCAACAGCAGCAGCAGCTCAGTCACGGGCGGCCGCGAACAGCTGGCCGATGGCGTCCCGCAGGGCCGGCGCCAGCGCCGGGTTGTGCAGGTTGGCCAGGATCAACGGGCGCAGGGCCGGGGTCGAGACCAGTTCGGCGAAGAGGCCGTTGAACAGAGCCGGGTGCCGTTCGGCGAGCTGCTCCAGGTAGGCCAGCAGCAGGGCTTCGTCGGTCAGCTCTTGCCACAGCCGGGCCGCCAGGCTCAGCATCAGGGTCTGCCCCGGCGCCAGGGCCAGCAGGCTGGCGATTTTGCGGCTGCGGGCCGCGAGGGGCGCGGTGCCCGCCGTGGCTCGCAGCAGCAGGCCGATGCGCTCTTCATCGGGGGTGGCGCGCTCCTGCTCGGCGCTGATGGCGTTCAGCAGGCATTCGGCCAGTTCGGCGGGCAGGGGCTGATGCTCGCACTGACCCAGCAGGGCCTGCTGCACCGGCAGGGGCAGGCCGAACAGCCGGGAGGCCACCAACCGGCCGAGGGCCGGCTCCGCGGGCAGGCGGGCCGCCAGATCCGCCAGCCCCTGCAGGCCCAGCTGCTGCCAGTCGTGCCGCTCGGGCTCGGCCAGGTAGTCGAGCACCGCCTGGTAGTAGGCGGAGGGCGGCAGGGCCAGATCCCGCCGCAGCCGGGCATGGAGGGCGGCCAGCTTGTCCTGGGCCGGCTGGAAGGTGAAGGGCGTCTGGGCCAGGCGTTGCTGTTGCTCATCGCCGAGGGGAGCACTGGGATCCTGGCCCAGCTGCTCGACCAGGGCGGCGAGGAAATGCTTGACCGCGGCGTTGTTGAACAGGCCGCGCTCGTCCAGGGGGATCTTCAGGAACCAGAGGTAGTGCTGGCGCTCGTCCCCGTGCTGGTGGTAGCAGACCGCCAGCCAGGCGTGGCGCTGCAGGGGCCAGGGGTAAGGCCGGCGGCCGGCCTCGATGGCGGCGAAATCCTCGGTGGCCAGGGGTTGCAGGCGGCGGCCCAGATCGTAGAGGCGGAACTCGGTGCCCGCCCGGGTCAAAAACTCGCTCAAGGTATCTATCTGCATCGGCTCCTCCTGTCGACCAGGGCGGAATTATAGGGAGTCGGGCGCCAAGATGGTATAGTGGGCCGGTGTTTTAAGAGGAGGATGCCGATGTCTGCCGACCCCCGAGTACTGCTTTATGCCATCGAGCGCGAGCTCAAGGTGCTGTCCTGGTGGGAGAGTTCGCCGCCCTCTGCCGAGGCGCTGGCGAGCACGGAGCCGTTCTGCCTCGACACCCTGAGTTTTCCCCAGTGGCTGCAGTTCGTGCTGATCCCGCGCATGCAGGCGCTGATCGACGCGGGCTCCCCCCTGCCGACGCGGATCTCCATCTACCCCATGGCCACCGAGAGTTTCAGGGAGCTGGCCGAAGATACCCGGGCGCTGGAAGAGGCCATCGCCCGCCTGGACGAGGCGTTGTCCGGCCAGCCGGTGTCCCGCGAAGCATGAGCATCGACATCGTTTACGAGGATGACTGGCTGGTGGCGGTGAACAAGGCGGCGGGGCTCTTGGTGCACCGCAGCTGGCTCGACCGGCACGAGACCCGCTTCGCCATGCAGCTCACCCGCGACGCCGTGGGCGGGCACGTGTTTCCGGTCCACCGGCTGGACAGACCCACCTCCGGGGTGCTGCTGTTCGCCAAGAGCGCCGAGGTGGCGCGGACCCTGACCCTGGCCTTTACCGAGCGACGGGTGGAAAAGCACTACCTGGCGGTGGTGCGTGGCTACCTGACGCAGGCCGGCACCCTGGATTACGCCCTGGAGCACCGACCGGACGCCATCGCCGACAAGTTTGACGACCCCGACAAGCCGCCCCAGCCGGCGGTGACCCACTGGCAGAGCCTGGCCCGGGTGGAGCTGCCCTTCGCGGTGTCGAAAAAGCACGCCACCAGCCGCTACAGCCTGGCGCGGCTGCACCCTGAGACCGGACGCAAGCACCAGCTGCGCCGCCACCTGGCCCACCTGCGCCATCCCATAGTGGGCGACACCACCCATGGCGACGGCCGCCACAACCGCTTCTTCCGGGAGCAGTACGGCTGCGGCCGCCTGCTGCTGCACGCCGCCGGCCTGACGCTGGCGCATCCGATCACCGGTGAGCCGCTGCGGCTCGAGGCGCCCCTGGATCAGGGCTGGCGATCGCTGATCTGTGAGTTCGGTTGGGAAAGTGCGCTCGCACCCGGGGAGCCTGACGGGGTAAAATCCGCGCTTTCAGTGGTTTAGGCGCATATCGTGACACTTCAACCCCTACTCGATCGGATAGACCTTGAGGCCCGCCGGCATGTTGGCCAGGGCAAGGTGGCCGACTACATTCCCGCCCTGGCGCGGGTACCCGCCGAGCGATTCGGCATGGCCATCTGCACCCTGGACGGCGAGTTGTATTGCAGCGGCGACGCCCGGGAGCCATTTTCCATCCAGAGCATTTCCAAGGCCTTCGCCCTGGCCATGGCCCAGCAGCGCTATGGCGACGAGTTGTGGCAGCGGGTAGGCAAGGAGCCGTCGGGCAATGCCTTCAATTCCCTGGTGCAGCTGGAGTTCGAGCAGGGCATACCGCGCAACCCCTTTATCAACGCCGGCGCCCTGGTGGTGGTGGATGCGCTCAGCTCCCGCCTGTCGGCTCCGGTGCACGCCTTTCTGGAGACGATGCGGCTGCGGGCCGGCAACCCGGCGCTGCGCATCGACCACAAGGTGGCCGACTCCGAATACGAGCACCGCTTTCGCAATGCGGCTATGGCCAACCTGATGAAGAGCTTCGGCAACTTCCACAACGAAGTGGACGAGGTGCTGAAGGCCTATTTCAGCTATTGCGCCCTGTCCATGAACTGCGTGGATCTGGCCCGGGCCTTCAGCTTCCTGGCCAACGGCGGGCGCTGCGTGATGACCGGCGAGCAGTGGCTGCCCCGGCTGCAAACCCAGCAGCTCAATGCCCTGCTGTTCACCTCGGGACTCTACGATGCGGCCGGAGATTTCGCCTACCGGGTGGGCATGCCGGCCAAGTCCGGGGTGGGTGGCGGCATAGTGGCGGTGGTGCCGGGCCGCTTCACCGTGTGCGTCTGGTCGCCGGAGCTGAACGATTATGGCAATTCGGTGGCGGGGATCTGGGCACTGGAAGAGCTGTCCCGGGCCCTGGATTTACGACTTTTCTGACAGGAGAAAATATGGCGGCGGTGGAGATTGTTATCGGCAGCGTCTATGGTTCGGCGGTGCTGGTGGCCGAGACCCTGGAACAGGCCCTGCGGGACGCCGGGCACAGCGTCCGGTTGCATGAGGATGCGGTGCTTTCGGAGCTGGACAAGGAGCGGTTGTGGCTGGTGGTCACCTCCACCACCGGCCAGGGCGACCTGCCCCCCAACCTGGTGCCGCTGTTTGAGGAGATCCGCGAACGCTGCCCGCCCATGCCGGCGCTGCGCTACGCGGTGGTGGCCCTGGGCGACAGCAGTTACGAGAACTTCTGCGGCGGCGGCCGCCAGTTCGACGAGTTGCTGCAGGAGCTGCAGGCCCAGGCACTGGCCCCGCGCCTGGAGGTGGATGCCAGCGAAACCCTGGAGCCGGAAACGCCGGCCCTGGAGTGGCTGAAGGGCTGGATGGGGAACATATAAGCTTGAAGCTTGAAGCCGGAAGAGGGGGGCATTTACGCTTCCGGCTTCCGGCTTATTCCTTCGTCACCCGGATACCGTCTTCTTCAATCTGGATCAGGCCCTTCTTGTAGAGGCCGCCGATGGCCTTCTTGAAGGTGCCCTTGCTGGTGCCGAACAGGCGGAACAGGGTGTCCGGATCCGTCTTGTCGCTCACCGCCATAAAGCCGCCGGCCTGGGTCAGCTTGTCGAGCACCTTCTGGGCGGCGGCGTCCACCCGGCCCGGGCCCGGCTTGAACAGGCTCAGGTCGAGCTTGCCATCGTCCCGTACCTGCTTGATGTAGCCCCTGATGGCCCGTCCCATGGGCAGGCGTTCGGGCAGCTCCGACTTGAACAGCACCCCCCAGTGGCGGCCGTCGACCACCGCCTTCAGTCCCAGGGGGGTGGCGCCGGCGATCAGCAGGCTGACCTCGTCGCCGGGCTGGTAACGGGGGCGCTCCTGGCTCAGGAAAGGTTCCAGCTTGCTGCTGGCCACCATGCGTCCCTCATGATCCAGGTAGAGGTACACCACATAGTGGCGGCCTTCGTGCATGGGCTGGGCCTGCTGGCGCGCCGGCACGAAGATGTCCTTTTTCATGCCCCAGTCGAGAAAGGCGCCCAGGCGGTTGGTGGTCACCACCCGCAAGGAGGCGAACTGGCCGGCCCTGGCCTTGGGGGCCTCGGTGGTCACCACCGGCGCCAGATCCGCATCCAGGTAGATGAAGACGGCGACCTCGTCGCCGGGCTGGCAGCCTTCGGGCAACTGGCGACGGGGCAGGAACAGCTCGCCGTAATCGTCCCCGTCCAGCCAGCCGCCCTTGTCGTCCAGGCGCAGCAGGGGCAGATTGTTGTAGTCGCCAAGCTTGATCATGGTGGTTACCCTGGTTGCAAAAGGCGGATCTTAGCCTGTGCTGGGTCCAAAGACCAGATGAGAGGGATGGCGAAGAGGGAAGGATGTGTACCGGCGATACAGCGTCTACCATCAGGTGAACAACATCGGGGCAGGGGAGTACCATGACTGCGGAGCAAACCACCGTTCTCCTTATCTTGCTGGTCACGGTCGTGCTGTTTTTATGGGGGCGCTGGCGCCACGACATGGTGGCGTTGGCCGCCTTGCTGGCCTGTGTGCTCACCGGCCTGGTCTCTCCGGAGGACGCCTTCATGGGATTTGGTCATCCGGCGGTGATCACCGTGGCCTGCGTGTTGGTATTGAGCCGAGGCTTGCAGCAATCCGGAGCGGTCGATGCGCTGGTCCGTCGGCTGTTGCCGGCCGAAGCCGGCGTCAGTTTGTCCATCGTGGCACTGACCGCTCTGGGGGCGGCCCTGTCGGCCTTTATGAACAACGTGGGGGCGCTGGCGTTGCTGATGCCGGTGGCCATCCAGATTGCCCGCCGTCAGCAGCTGGCGGCGGGGGTGGTGCTGATGCCCCTGGCCTTCGGCACCATTCTGGGGGGCATGACCACGCTGATTGGTACCCCGCCCAATCTTATCGTATCCGGGTTTCGGGCGGTAAACGGGACGGGCGGCTTCGCCATGTTCGATTTTGCTCCCGTGGGGCTGGCGGTGGCCGGCACGGGCGTGTTGTTTGTGACCCTGTTGGGCTGGCGGCTGGTGCCACGGCGCAAGCCATCCGGCATGGAGGGGTTCGACAGTGCGGCCTACATCACCGAGGCCCGGGTACCGGAGGAAGCGAAAGCGGTCGGCCTCAGCCTGCGGGAGGTGGAGGCTGAGTTGGAGCAGGCCGGGGCCCAGGTATTGGCGCTGGTGCGCAACGAGGTGCGGGTGACGGCGCCCAGCCTGCGCCGACGGGTACAGGCCAGGGATATTCTGCTGATCGAGGCGGAAGCCGAATCATTGTCCAACGTCTTGTCCAGTCTGGGGTTGAAACTGGCCGCAGAAAAGGCTAAGCCGGACAAGGACGAGGTCGCCGCCGAGGCCGACGCCCAGCCCGCCGAGCCGTCTCAGGATAAGGCCGCCAGGGAGCGGGGCGAGGAGCCGGTGCTGATGGAGTTTGTGGTGTTGCCGGATTCCGAGTTGATCGGGCGCTCGGCTCGGGAGAGCCGCCTGCGCAGCCGCTATAACATCAATTTGCTGGCACTGTCCCGCCAGGGGCAACGCTCGGTGGCCCGGCTGCGGGCCATCGCTTTTACCGCCGGCGACCTGCTGCTGATGCAAGGGTCCCCGGAGGCCCTGGGCGAGTTCGCCACCAATGCCGGCTGTGTGCCGCTGGCGGAGCGGGAGCTGCGTATTCCCGACAAACGCAAGGTGATGCTGGCCAGCGCCATCATGGCGGGCGCCATCTTCTGCGTGACCTTGGGGCTGTTGCCGGCCGCCATCGCCTTTGCTGCCGGGGTGCTGGCTTCCATGGCGACGGGGACTGTGCCGCCCAGAACGGTGTATTCCGCCATCGATGGCTCGGTGGTGGTGCTGCTGGGGGCGCTGTTTCCGGTGGCCGCAGCCATGGATACCACCGGCGCCGCCGGCCTGGTCGCCCGCTTTCTGCTGGAGCAACTGGTTCAGGGGCACGAAGTGCTGGCGCTGGTCCTGATCCTGGTGGTGACCATGACCCTGTCCGATCTGATGAACAATGCCGCGACCGCCGCCGTCATGTGTCCCATCGCCTTGGGGACCGCCGCCCAGTTGGGGGTCAGCACAGATCCCTTTCTGATGGCCGTGGCCATTGGCGGCTCCTGCGCCTTCCTGACGCCGATAGGGCATCAGAACAATACCCTGATCCTCGGGCCCGGGGGCTTTCGTTTCGGTGACTACTGGCGTCTGGGGCTGCCACTGGAAATCGTGGTGGTGCTGGTCGGTGTCCCCATGCTGCTGCTGGTGTGGCCGTTATGACACGGCAAGACAGAGGCGAATGACGACACCTTGGGGCCATTATTCAACCATACTTAGCTCAGTAAAATTCGGTGCCTGTTGGAGCCGGCCAGGGGTAAAACGGGCGTTTAGCCATGATGAGGATATCACCATGCACAATGAACTGGACAACAAGGTCATACTGGAAGTGTTCGACAAGATCCGCCGCTTCGGCGAGCCCTACGAGGATGGCCACATGCTGGAGGGGGTAGTGGCGCGCAGTGATTTCGACGGCTATAGCGTGCATCTTTCCGGTAGTGGCGTCAGCCTGCAGCTCAACTTCCACCAGAGCTATCATTTCGACTATGCCAGCGACAAGCTCAAGGAGCAGTTCATGGCCAAAATCGACTATATCCACCGTCATTTCAACGGCTGACCAGGGAGCCGACGCTTGCCGCAGCCCCGAGGCTGGCAAACCGAGGGCGGCGCCCGGAGGCGCCGCCATGGGGTCAGAGCTTGCGGGCCTTGACGCTGCGGCCCTTGATCTTGCCCTGCTGCAGGTGCTTCAGTGCCTGGCGGGCCGCATCTCGGTGCACCGCCACGTAGGACTGCATTTCCGTGATATCGATTTTTCCCACCAGGCTGCCAAGGATGCCGGCCTCGCCGGTCAGGGCGCCGAGGATGTCGCCGGCGCGGATTTTGGTCTTGCGGCCACCAGCGATGCAGAGGGTGACCATGTCCGGTTGCCGCGGCGCGGCGCCGGCATCGAGCCCGGCCAGGTTGCCCTGGGGAATGGGGGCCTGCTGGTACTCTTCGATCAGATTGACCCGGTAGGCTTCCTTGGGGCTGTAGAGGGTGATGGCGAGGCCCTGCTGGCCGGCGCGGCCGGTACGGCCGACCCGGTGCACATGCACTTCCGGGTCCTGGGTGACCTCGTAATTGACCACCATCGCCAGCTCCTTGATATCCAGGCCGCGGGCGGCCACGTCGGTGGCCACCAGCACATTGGCGCTGCCGTTGGCGAAGCGGATCAACACCTGGTCTCGCTCGCGCTGCTCCAGATCGCCGTTCAGGGCCAGGGCGGCGAAGCCCAGGTTGTTCAGGTGGTCCGCCACCTCCTGGCAGGCCCGCTTGGTGTTGCAGAACACCACGCAGGACGCGGGCGCATAATGGCCGAGCAGGCTGGCCAGGGCCTGCCTGCGCTGTTCGGGCTCCACCTCGTACAGGGTCTGTACGATGGCGTCGGCCCGTTGCGGCTCGACCACCGACACCCGCTCGGGCCGGCGCTGCAGGCCCTGGCTCATTTGCGCGATGCCGTCCGGGTAGGTGGCGGAGAACAACAGGGTCTGGCGCTCCCGGGGCGCGCAGGCCACCACCCGCTGGATATCGTCGGCAAAGCCCATGTCCAGCATGCGATCCGCCTCGTCCAGCACCAGGGTGTTGAGGGCATCCAGCTTGAGGGTGCCCTTGTCCAGGTGCTTGAGCACCCGGCCCGGGGTGCCGACTACTATGTGCACGCCGCCGGCCAGGGCGGTGAGCTGGGGGCCGTTGGGCGAGCCGCCGCACAGGGTGACCAGGCGGACGTTGGCCATGGCCCGGGCCAGGCGGCGCAGTTCTCGCGCCACCTGATCGGCCAGCTCCCGGGTGGGGCAGAGCACCAGGGTCTGCACCGCCAGCTTGTTCACATCCAGCCGGGCCAGCAGCCCGAGGCCGAAGGCCACCGTCTTGCCGCTGCCGGTGCTGGCCTGGGCGATCACGTCCTTGCCGGCCAGTACCAGGGGCAGGCTTTGCGCCTGAATAGGCGTCATTTGGATGTATTCCAGGCTGGCCAGGTTGTCGACCAGGGCCGGGGCCAGGGGCAGGGCGGAAAATTCGGTGTGATTCACGGCAGGTTCTCGATAGCGGGTAAAATAGGGCGCCGACAGGCGGGGGCATGATAGCAGAAAAGTGGGCGCGGCTGCGGTTTTTCACGGTACAACAGGAGCGGGGGGAACTGACGCAGGCGGGAGAGGTGAAGCGGAAGGGGAGAGAGGGCGGCAGGACCGCCCTCGGGCCGGAGGCCGCTTAGTTGTGCTTGTGCAGTTCGGCGTTCAGTTCGATCGCGGACTTGTTGGTTTTCACCTCGATGCGGCCGTTCTGGGAGTTGCGGCGGAACAGCAGGTCGTTTTTGCCGGCCAGATCGGCGGCCTTGACGGTTTGCACCTCGTTGTTTTTGTCATCCAGCACGGTGACTTTCGAACCGGCGGTGATGTAGAGGCCGGATTCGATGGTGCAGCGATCGCCCAGGGGGATACCCAGGCCGGCGTTGGCACCCAGCAGGCAGCCTTCGCCCACGGAGATGACGATGTTGCCGCCGCCGGACAGGGTGCCCATGGTGGAGCAGCCGCCGCCCAGATCCGAGCCATTGCCCACCACCACGCCGGCGGAGATGCGGCCTTCGACCATGCTCACGCCCAGGGTGCCGGCGTTGAAGTTGATGAAGCCTTCATGCATGACGGTGGTGCCTTCGCCCACGTGCGCGCCCAGGCGGATACGGGAGGCATCGCCGACACGCACGCCGGCCGGTACCACGTAATCGGTCATCTTGGGGAACTTGTCGACCGAGTTGACGCTGAGGGGGCGGCCCTGGGCACGGGCGGCCAGCTGGCGACGGGCCAGTTCGTCTACCGCGATGGCGCCCTCGGAGGTCCAGGCCACGTTGGGCAGCAGGCCGAACATGCCGGACAGATCCAGGCCGTGCGGTTTCACCAGACGGTGGGAGAGCAGGGCCAGCTTCAGGTACACCTCGGCGGTGCTGGCAGGGGCGGCGTCGGTTTCCAGTATGGTCACCACCAGCGGCTGGCGGGTGCCGGCCAGCACCTCGACTATCTCGGCCTGGGCCTGAGCGTTCACCGACAGGAAGGCCGCTTCCAGGTCTTTCAGCTGGGCCGCGTCGATTTCGATGGCCGCGTTGCCACCCTGGTAACCGATCTTCGCCGCCACCGCGCCGATCAGCGCGTCATCCGCATTCAGCAGCGGCTGGTTGTAGTAAACCTCCAGCCATTCCCCTTTGGCGGACTTGGTGCCCACACCCAGACCGAAAGCAAAGTTTGCCATCCTGTTCACTCCGTTAATTGGTTTGCATACCTAATCGGCTGGCGCACCGCGGCCAGCCGAGCGGTTCGGCGCAGCAGCACGCTCGGCCGATCCCGTTTCTTAATTCAAGACTGGCGCATCTTTTATCATATTTTGCCGCCCTGGTTGAGCTCGTCGACCAACTTTTCTCGCAATTGCGCCTGCTCCTGCTCACTTAATGGTCGATCCTCGCGGTTGGTGAGGCTGAAGAAGTCCTCCACCCGTTCGCCGATGGTGGTGATCTTGGCGGCGTGCAGGTTCAGGCCCAGGCGGCTGAACACGGCGCCGATGCGGGCCAGCAGGCCGGGGGTGTCGAGGGCCACCAGCTCCATCAGGGTACGTTTGGTGAGCCGCTGGGGCTGCAGGAAGCTGACCTGGGTGCGCACGTCGAATTCCCGGTGGCGGCGCGAGGGGGGACGCAGGCGAATGGCCGGCGGCGTGGTATTGGTCAGGGCTTCGCCCAGGCCGTCGCACAGGCCGCTGAGGCGGTCACCGCTGACCGGCTGGCCGTCCGGCTCGAGCACGATGAAGGTATCCAGGGCGTAGCCGTCCTTGGAGGTCATGATCTGGGCGTCGTGGATGTTGAGGTTTTTCTGATCCAGGGCCGCCGCCACCCGGCCGAACAGGTTGGGCGAGTCGGGACTGTAGATGAACAGCTCGCTGCCGCCCCGGCCCGGCTGCTGGCTGATCTGCACCAGGGGCCGACGGCTGTCGCCGTGGGCCAGGATATGGCGGCTGTGCCAGGCGATCTGCTCCGGGGTATGGCGCAGGAAGTAGTCGGCGGTAAAACGCGTCCACAGCGGCTTGACCCGCTCATAGGGGGTGTCCAGGTGCTCCAGCAACTGGCGCGCCTGCAGCTTGTTCTCGCGGATGCGCAGGCGCAGGTCGGGCGGATTTTCCAGGCCCAGGCGCAGCGCCTTCTGGGTGGCGAAGTAGAGTTCGCGCAGCAGGCTGCCCTTCCAGTCGTTCCACAGGTGATCGTTGGTGGCGCAGATGTCCGCTACCGTCAGGCAGTAAAGGTAGTCCAGGTGCAGCTCGTCCCGTACCTGGGTGGCGAACTCGCGGATCACATCCGGATCGTAGATGTCCCGGCGCTGGGCGGTGACCGACATCAGCAGGTGCTGGCGCACCAGCCAGGACACCAGGCGGGCATCGGACTTGTCCAGATCGTGCCGCAGGCAGAAGTCGAGGGCGTCCTCGGCGCCCAGCTCCGAATGATCGCCGCCCCGGCCCTTGGCGATGTCGTGGAACAGGGCGGCCAGGTACAACAGCTCCGGCTTGCGCAGCCGGGTGCTGATCTCGTGGCACAGGGGGTGGCTGCGTCTGCCGGCGGGCCCGCGGAACAGGTAGATGTTCTTCAACAGCCGGTGGGTGTGCTCATCCACCGGGTAGGCGTGGAACATGTCGAACTGCATCTGGCCCACTATCTTGCTCCACTGGGGGAAGTAGGCGGCGAGGATGCCATAGCGGTGCATCAGGGTCAGGGCCAGATCGCAGCCCCGGGGGTGACGCATCAGCATCATGAACAGCCGGCGGCAGTCGGCCCGCTCGCACAGAAAGCCGGGCAGCCGGCGGCGGGCGTCGCGCAGCTGGCGCAGGGTGGTGGAATAGATGCCGCTGATCTGGGGGTGGGCGGCAATCTGGTAGAACAGCCGCAAGATGGCGGCGGGCTCCTGCTTGAACAGGTCCGGCCTGACCACGTCGATCAGCCGGCCGCGCAGGCGGAATTCGGGGGTGAGCATGCGCACGTCCATGGCGATATGACCGAGGATGGCCTCGTCGAACAGCTGCAGCAGCATCTCGTTGAGTTCGGCCACCCGCCGCACCGTCTGGTAGAAGCGCTTCATCATCTGTTCGATGGGCTCGTTGCCGTCGCCGGCGAAGCCCAGGGCGGTGGCCACCGCCCGCTGGCGGTCGAACAGCAGCCGGTTGTCGGAACGGTGAATGGCCAGGTGCAGGGCGAAGCGCAGCTTCCACAGGAAGTTCTGGCAGTCGAGCAGCTCGCGGTATTCGGCCCGGGTGAGGAAGCCGTGGCTGACCATCTCGCTCAGGGTGGCGGCACCGAAGTGGCGGCGGGCAACCCAACTGATGGTCTGGATGTCGCGCAGGCCGCCGGGGCTGCTCTTGATGTCGGGCTCCAGCTTGTAGCTGGTGTCCTGGAACTGGTGATGGCGGGCTTCCTGCTCTTTGCGCTTGGCCTCGAAGAAGGCCTGGCTGGGCCAGAAACGATCCGGTGCCGTGGCCCGGATGAGGGCGGCGAAGGTGTCGTAGCAGCCGGTGATGAGGCGGGCCTCGATCAGGTTGGTGGCCACGGTGATGTCCTTCTCCCCTTCCTCCACGCATTCGGCCACCGAGCGCACGCTATGGCCCACTTCCAGGCGCAGATCCCACAGCAGGGTGATAAAGCTGCCGATGCGCTCGCCCAGCTCTTCTCCGGGCGGGTCGTCGCTCAGGATCAGCAGGTCGATATCGGAATAGGGATGCAGCTCACCGCGGCCGTAACCGCCCACCGCCACCAGGGCCAACCGGGCATCCCGGTCCAGGCCGAAGCGTTGCCACAGGCCGGTGAGCAGCTGGTCCATATGCTGGGAGCGGGTCGCCACCAGCTCCATGATGTCGTCACCGGCGTGGAAGCGCTGCTCCAGCCAGTCCTGCAGGCGGGCGAGCATGTCCTTGCAGGTGGCGAGGCTGAGCTGGTCGGGGGTAAGCAGGGCCGGAGCGAGCGGGCTGGCATCCATAAGGTGGTGACTTCCTTCGTCTTCAGGTAATGGGGTTAAGTTAGCAAA
Source organism: Zobellella sp. An-6 (assembly GCF_052487945.1). Lineage (NCBI taxonomy): Bacteria > Pseudomonadati > Pseudomonadota > Gammaproteobacteria > Aeromonadales > Aeromonadaceae > Zobellella > Zobellella sp. An-6. The sequence continues at coordinate 1,277,798 of NZ_CP199259.1, forward strand.
GTCGGCCCGGGGGGGAAAGGACATCAGCCCGCGGACACCAGCCGGCAGGGCAGGGCCAGCTCGGCGATGGAACGGCCCTGCTCGATCTGGGCCAGCAACTGGCGGGCGGCGGCGGTGCCGGCCTGGGGATAGCCGAGATCGACACTGGCCACGGCCGGAAACAGGAAGTGCAGCAACTCGTTGTTGCCGACCCCGGTGAGGGGCAACTGCCGGCCGCTTTGCTGCAGGTACTTGGCGGCGCCCAGGGCCAGGGTGTCGCTGGCGCACACCAGGGCATCGGCCTCCGGTCGTTCCGTCAGCAGCAGGCGGGCACCTTCCTGGCCGGCATGGAAAGACAGGCCGCCCAGCCGGTAACCGGGCGTGATGCCCCGGGCATGGCAAAAGTCGAGATAGGCCTCCAGACGCTGTTGGCCGGTGGTGCTGTCCTGCAACTCGACGCCGACATAGGCCGGGCGGCGCACCCCTTTCCGCCAGAGGTGTTCCAGCATCAGCGTGATGGCGCCCTTGTCGTCGTAGCAGACCGATGAAAAGCCCGGGTAGCGGCGGGCCATCACCACCAGCTTGTCTTGCCAGTCGGCCTGGCCATCCAGCGCCAGCCCGGTAAAGGCGAACAGGATGGCGCCGTCGGCCTGGCGCAGCCGCAACCAGTCGAGGTGCTCCACCACCTTGGCGCTGCTGAAGCCGGATTCCATCAGCAGCACTTCATAGCCGGCCCGCTCCAGCACCGGCAGCATGGCGCGCACCGCCTGGTGTTCGGAGGCGGAGTCCAGGCGCGAGACGATGATGCCCACCACCTGCTGGCGTCGGGTGCGCATGGCGCGGGCCGAGGGCGAGGGGGCATAGCCGGCCTCGGCGATGATCTGCTCTATTCTGTGGCGGGTTTCCGGCTTGACCTTGGGATCCCGGTTCAGCACCCGGGAGACGGTGGTGGTACCCACCCCGGCCAGCCGGGCAATATCGGAGATTGTCGGGCGTTTCTTCATCATGGTCGTCAACTTGCTCGAGGTGGCGGAATTGTGCCCCAAGTGTGAGCGCTTGCACAAAATGGTATCGATACCATTTTATTGTTTCGGTATTGGGATACACTCTGCGGTATCGATTCCACTGTTAAGGAAAACTCCATGAGCCAGAGCAAGAGTCAGGAAATGGCGATCCTGATTGAACATATCGGCGGCAAGGGCAACATAGCGGCGGTCAGTCACTGTCTGACCCGGCTGCGGTTCGTGCTGAACAACCCGGGGCAGGCCGACCTGAAGAAGATCGAGACCCTGTCGGCGGTCAAGGGCTGCTTCACCAATGCCGGCCAGTTCCAGGTGGTGATCGGCACCAATGTGGACGTCTACTATCAGGCGTTGAACAGCCTGCTCGGCCAGGAGGGGCAGAGCAAGGAGCAGGCCAAGCAGGCGGCCCGGCAGAACATGAGCGTCTGGGAGCGGGCCATCTCCCACCTGGCGGAGATCTTCGTGCCGCTGCTGCCGGCCATCATCACCGGCGGCCTGATCCTGGGCTTTCGCAACCTGATCGGCGACATCGCCCTGTTCGACGGCCGGACCCTGACCCAGATCAGTCCCTTCTGGGCCGAGGTGCACTCCTTCCTCTGGCTGATCGGCGAGGCGATTTTTTTCTTCCTGCCGGTGGGAGTGTGCTGGTCCACGGTGCAGAAGATGGGGGGCACGCCCATCCTCGGCATTGTGCTGGGGGTGACCCTGGTTTCGCCCCAGCTGATGAACGCCTATCTGATCGGCCAGCAGTCGCCGGAGATCTGGGACCTGGGCTTCTTCGCGATCGAGAAGGTCGGCTATCAGGCCCAGGTGATCCCCGCCATGCTGGCCGGGCTGGTGCTGGCGATGATCGAACTCCGGCTGAAAAAATGGGTGCCGGACTACCTCTACTTGGTGATTGTACCCTTCGTCTCCCTGCTGACCGCGGTGACCCTGGCCCATACTTTGATCGGTCCCTTCGGCCGCCTGCTGGGGGACGGTGTGGCCTTTGTCGCCAGGGCGGCGATGACCGGCGATTTCGCCCCCATCGGCGCGGCCCTGTTCGGCTTCTTCTACGCGCCCCTGGTGATCACCGGCATCCACCACACCACCAATGCGGTGGATCTGCAACTGATGCAGAGCATGGGCGGCACCCCCATCTGGCCGCTGATCGCCCTGTCCAATATCGCCCAGGCCTCCGCCGTGGTGGGTATCATTTGGGTCAGCAAAAAGGCCAACGAGCGGGAGATTTCGGTGCCGGCGGCCATTTCCGCCTACCTGGGGGTGACGGAGCCGGCCATGTACGGCATCAACCTCAAGTACAAGTTTCCCATGCTCTGCGCCATGACCGGCTCCGCCCTGGCAGCCCTGCTGTGCGGCCTGTCCGGGGTGCTGGCCAACGGCATCGGGGTGGGCGGCCTGCCGGGCATCCTTTCCATCCAGCCCCGTTACTGGCTGATCTACCTGCTGGCCATGGCTGTCGCCGTGGTGGTGCCCATGCTGCTGACGGTGCTGATGTACCAGCGCCGGCGGCGGGCCGGGGTGGCGCTGGGGTGAGGCTATCGCAGGCTCGGCGCGGTGTTCGCCCGGGCCCTTTCTACCAAGATGGAACCAAGAGCACACAGATGAACAAAGAAGAGCAGTACGGCCAGTGGTGGCATAGCGGCGTCATCTACCAGATCTACCCCAAGTCCTTCTACGACTCGGGGGACAGGGGCACCGGCGATCTGCGCGGGGTGATCGACAAGCTCGACTACCTGGCCGACCTGGGGGTGGACGCCCTCTGGCTGACGCCGGTGTACGTCTCGCCCCAGGTGGACAACGGCTACGACATCGCCGACTACTACCGGATCGATCCGGCCTACGGCACCATGGCCGACTTCGAGCAACTGCTGGCCGAGGCCCACCGGCGCGGCATCCGGCTGATCATGGACCTGGTGGTCAACCATACCTCCACCGCCCATCCCTGGTTCCAGGCCGCCATCCAGGATCCGGCCGGGCCCTACCGGGACTTTTACATCTGGCGTGACGGCCGCGACGGCGGCCCGCCCAACAACTGGCAGTCCAAGTTCGGCGGCAGCGCCTGGCAACGGGATGCCGCCTCGGGCCAGTACTACCTGCACCTGTTCGCGGCGGAGCAGGCGGATCTGAACTGGGAAAACCCCGGGGTACGGCAGGAGGTGAACAACATCGTCCGCTTCTGGGCCGGCAAGGGGGTCGACGGGCTGCGCCTGGACGTGATCAACCTGATCTCCAAGGACCAGGCCTTTCCCGATGACGAGCGGGGCGACGGGCGGCGTTTCTATACCGACGGTCCCCGTGTCCACGAGTTCCTGCACGAACTCAACCGGGCGGTGTTCGCCCCTTGCGGCATGATGACGGTGGGGGAGATGTCCTCCACCAGCCTGGCCCACTGCCAGCGCTACTCGAGCCCGGACAGCGAGGAGCTGTCCATGGTGTTCAACTTTCACCACCTCAAGGTGGACTACCCGGACGGCGACAAGTGGCGGCTGGCGCCGCCGGATTTCGTCGAGCTCAAGCGGCTGTTCAGCGAGTGGCAGCAGGGCCTGCACGGGCGCGGCTGGAACGCCCTGTTCTGGTGCAACCACGATCAGCCGCGCATCCTGTCCCGCTTCGGCGACGAGGGCGAGTTCCGGGAGCGTTCCGCCAAGATGCTGGCCACCGTGCTGCACCTGATGCAGGGCACCCCCTATATCTACCAGGGAGAGGAGATCGGCATGCCCAACCCGGGCTATGAGCGTATCGGGCAGTATGCCGATGTGGAAAGCCGCAATATGTACCGGATCCTGCGCGAGCGGGGCGTCGATGAAGACGAGGTGATGGCGATACTGGCGGCCCGTTCCCGGGACAATGCCCGCTCCCCCATGCAGTGGGACGACGGCGAGCGGGCCGGCTTTACCCGCGGCACGCCCTGGCTGGCACCGGGGGCGAGCAAGACCCGGGTGAACGTGGCGGCGGCGCTGGCGGATCCGGAGTCGGTATTTTACCACTACCGGCGGCTGAACCGGCTGCGCAAGCGGCATCCGGTGATAGTGCGTGGCGATTACCGGGATCTGCTGCCCGAACACCCGTACCTCTGGTGCTACCAGCGGGATGACGGGGAGCGGCGGCTACTGGTGGTGGCCAACCTGGGACGGGAGGAGCAGGCGTTCGAGCCACCGGCGCTGGCGCCCTGGCGCCGGGCCGAGCTGCTGGTCGACAACACCGGCGCGGCGCCGGCCGCCCCTCGCGCCCTGCGGCTGGCGCCCTACCAGTGTCAGGCCTGGCTGCTGGAATAGCCTTATTCGATGATGACGGCGGTGCCGCTGGCGGAGACCATCAGCATGCCGTTGTTCTGGCCCATCACTTCGTAGTCCAGGTCGATGCCCACCACCGCATTGGCGCCCAGCTCCCGGGCTTTCTGCTCCAGTGCCAGCAGGGCGAGATCCCGGGCCCGCTGCAGTTCCCGTTCATAGGTGGCGGAGCGGCCGCCCACCAGGTCGCGGATATTGGCGAACAGATCCTTGAACAGGTTAGCGCCGAGGATGGCCTCGCCGGCCACCACACCGCAGTACTTGCGGATGCGCTTGCCTTCGATGGAAGGCGTTGTGGTCATTTCCATGGGGACTCCTAGAGGTTGTTCTTCTGCTTGAGCAGATCGCGGATTTCGGTCAGCAGCTGCTCTTCCTTTGACGGCGCGGGCGGGGCTGCGGGGCTGGCTTCTTCCTTGCGCTTGAGCCGGTTGATGACCTTGATCACCATGAAGATGGCGAAGGCCACTATGGTGAAGTCCAGCACCGTCTGGATAAAGCGGCCATAGGACAGGGTCACCGCCGGCACCTCTCCCACCGCCTCCTGGAGCACTATGGCCAGGTCGGAAAAATCGACGCCGCCTATCACCACCCCGATGGGCGGCATGATGACGTCGTTGACCAGGGAAGAGACGATCTTGCCGAAGGCGGCACCGATGATGATGCCCACCGCCATGTCCACCACGTTGCCCTTGACGGCAAACTCCTTGAACTCTTTGATTATGCTCATGTAACACCACCGCTGAAAGATAAATACCCAAGGTGGATCAAGTTTAGGCGGGCCTGGCCAGGAGGAGGTAGGAGAGAGGGCAAATATTCACCTGTGTCCCTCTGGCACGAAGAAAGGCGCCGCAGCGCCTTTGGTATACAGATACTGTGTATCCTGTGCTTATCGTTATCAGCCGCAGGGCACTATGCTGACCGCATGGTTGCCTTTAGGCCCTTTTTGGATTTCGTATTGAACGACCTGGCCCGCTTTCAGGGTTCTGTATCCCTCCATCTGGATGGTGGAAAAGTGTGCGAACACGTCTTCGCCGCCTTCCGTCGGACAGATAAAGCCAAATCCCTTAGCGTTGTTAAACCACTTCACCGTACCGGTTGTCATACTTTTGCATCCTTTTTGCTCAAACATCCTAAACAACATTGAGAAATTGGCAGCTGCCAATTATAACTACAGGCGATTTTCCGCCGGATGCGGTGACCATGACCGGGTGCCATACGACACTTTAGACAATGGCCACCAATCAACCACTCTAGTCCAACTTTGGGGGCAGTCAAGCCTTTGTTTGCACTCAGGCCCCCGAAGCGGAAGACTATTGACAGCGCCGGCTTAAGCGGTAGTGTGAAGGAAAGGCTAAATAACCGTTCCTGATACCCTCGGGGCCAAGCGGCCGCTGGCTTCTTTGCCTTGAACGGCGGACACCAGGGCTTCCATCAGGAGGCCGGCTTCTGTAGCACGATTCGGAACAGTGATTTAGAGTAGATATATGAGCAGGAGAACACAGCAGGCGGTCGGTGATCGGGTCAAAGAGGTGGAAGAAACTGCGCTGCAGCCACCTCCTATGTACAAGGTCATCTTGAATAACGACGACTACACCCCCATGGATTTTGTCGTGGAGGTGCTGCAAAAATTCTTTGCGATGGATGTGGACAAGGCCACGCAGGTGATGCTGGCGGTACATTATCAGGGGAAGGGGGTTTGCGGTCTCTTTACCGCAGAAATTGCAGAAACCAAGGTAGCGCAAGTGAACAAGTTTGCCCGTACGCACGAACATCCGTTGTTGTGCACCATGGAGCAGGCATGAGCCAAGACCCGCCGTAACGGGACACCGCAGTTTTTAGGGGAGGTGCCTATGTTGAACAAAGACCTTGAGAGCACGTTGAACGACGCTTTCAACGAAGCCCGTCGCGCTCGCCACGAGTTCATGACGGTGGAGCACCTGTTACTCGCCCTGTTGGACAACCCCTCCGCCAAGGAGGCCCTGGTTGCCTGTGGTGCCGATCTGGAACAGCTACGCCGTGATACCCATACCTTTATCGAACAGACCACGCCGCTGATCCCGGTGGGGGATGACGAACTCGAAACCCAACCCACCCTCGGCTTCCAGCGGGTGCTGCAGCGGGCCGTGTTCCATGTGCAGTCTTCCGGCAATGCCGAGGTCACCGGCGCCAATGTGCTGGTGGCCATTTTCAGCGAGCAGGAATCCCAGGCGGCCTACCTGCTGAAAAAGGCCCATGTCAGCCGGCTGGACGTGGTCAACTTCCTGTCCCACGGCATCCGCAAGGATGGCCAGCCGGAAGAGGCGCCCCCTTCCCAGCAACAGGAAGAGAACACCGAAGATGCCGCCAACAACCAGACCGAAGGCTTCGTCATCAACCTGAACCAGTGGGTGAAGGAAGGTCGCATCGATCCGTTGATCGGGCGGGACCAGGAACTCAATCGTACCATCCAGGTGTTGTGCCGCCGGCGCAAGAACAATCCGCTGCTGGTGGGCGAAGCCGGGGTGGGCAAGACCGCCATCGCCGAAGGCCTGGCCTACCGCATCGTGCATCAGGACGTGCCGGAGATCATCGCCGGCAGCACCATCTACTCCCTCGACATGGGCTCCCTGCTGGCGGGCACCAAGTACCGGGGGGATTTCGAAAAACGCTTCAAGGCCCTGCTCAAGCAGTTCGAGAAGCAGAAGGGCGCCATCCTGTTCATCGATGAAATCCACACCATCATCGGTGCCGGTGCCGCCTCGGGCGGCCAGCTCGATGCCGCCAACCTGTTGAAACCCTTGTTGTCCAGCGGCCAGATCCGTTGCGTGGGCTCGACCACCTACCAGGAATACAGCCAGATCTTCGAGAAGGACAGGGCCCTGGCACGGCGCTTCCAGAAGATCGATATTCTGGAGCCTTCGGTGGAGGACACCACCAAGATACTGCTGGGGCTGAAGAGCCGTTACGAGTCTCACCATGACGTCCGTTATACCACCAAGGCGATCCGGGCCGCCGCCGAGCTGGCGGCCAAGTACATCAACGATCGCCATCTGCCGGACAAGGCCATCGACGTGATCGACGAGGCCGGCGCCCAGGTGCGGATGCAGCCGCCGTCCAAGCGCAAGAAGACCATCGGCGTGGGCGATATCGAGGCCATCGTCGCCAAGATTGCCCGCATCCCGGAAAAATCCGTGTCCAGCTCCGACAAGGAGGCCCTGAAGAACCTGGAGCCCAACCTCAAAATGGTGGTGTTCGGGCAGGACAGGGCGATCGAGGTGCTCACCGACGCCATCCGCCTCAGCCGTTCGGGCCTAGGCAACGAGCGGCGGCCCATCGGCTCTTTCCTCTTCGCCGGCCCGACCGGGGTGGGCAAGACCGAGGTCACTCAACAGCTGGCGCGCATCCTCGGCATCGAACTGATCCGCTTCGACATGTCCGAGTACATGGAGTCCCATACCGTGTCCCGGCTGATCGGGGCCCCTCCCGGTTATGTGGGCTTCGATCAGGGCGGTTTGCTCACCGATGCGGTGATCAAGCATCCCCATGCGGTGGTGCTGCTCGACGAAATCGAGAAGGCGCACCAGGACGTGTTCAACCTGCTGCTGCAGGTGATGGACAACGGTACCCTCACCGACAACAACGGCCGCAAGGCGGACTTCCGTAATGTGATACTGGTGATGACCACCAACGCCGGGGTACAGGAAACGGTGCGCAAATCCATCGGCTTCCAGCAACAGGATCACAGCCACGACGCCATGACCGAAATCAACCGGACCTTCGCGCCCGAGTTCCGTAACCGGCTCGACCATATCATCTGGTTCAATCACCTGGACATGGATATCATCCATCGGGTGGTCGACAAGTTCATCGTCGAGTTGCAGGCTCAACTGGATGCCAAGGGAGTCTCGATGGAGGTCAGCGAGCAGGCCCGGCACTGGTTGGCCGAGAAGGGCTACGACCGGTCGATGGGGGCCCGCCCCATGGGCCGGGTGATCCAGGAGCAGCTGAAGAAGCCGCTGGCCAACGAGCTGTTGTTCGGTGAGCTGGTAGGGGGCGGCTCGGTGAAAGTCACCCTCGAAGATGACAAGCTGCACTTCGACTATCAATCGGAGGCCTCGTTGGCCCACTAAGGCCGTGAGATCAGGCGCTTTCCAGGATGCCCGGTGCCGTGACAGGCCCGGGCATCGTTTTTATCCAAGAGGTGCATGCCTGCCGGAATAGGGAGCGAAATGAGGGGGCGGAACAAGGCAGCTGTCGGTGTTGGCAGCCGTTCTGCAAGCTCAGGATGACTGGCGCGCGGTGCTCAGCGGGCGCGGAAGACGATGCGTCCCTTTGACAGATCGTAGGGAGTCAGTTGGACGGTGACCTTGTCGCCGGTCAGGATGCGGATATAGTTCTTGCGCATCTTGCCGGAGATGTGGGCGGTGACCACATGGCCGTTTTCCAGCTCAACGCGAAACATGGTGTTGGGCAGGGTTTCCAGTATGGTCCCCTGCATTTCAATACTGTCTTCTTTAGCCATTGAGTCCTCTTGTTAACGCAGGCAATAAAAACGGCAGGGATCATGCCGGATTTCGCCCCGGGTGTAAAGTTTCCGCTCAGTCTTTGATCGGCCGCCACTGGCCGGCAATCAGACGCTGGTGCGGATAAAAATGCTGTTTGTAATTCATTTTCTTGCAGCCATCGACCTGATAGCCCAGGTAGAGCCACTCCTTGCCCAGCTCCGCCGCCAGTCGCACCTGACTCAGTATGGCGAAGGTCCCCAGGGATCTGTGCTCCTGGCTGGGTTCATAGAATGTATACATGGCGCTCAAGCTACGATTGAGCAGGTCGGTCACCGCCACCGCCACCAGCTGCTGCGCCAGGTGAAACTCCACGAACACCGGCGGCAGCCAGTGGCAGAGCAGAAAGCCATCGTACTGCTGTCGGCTGGCCGGGTACATGGCGCCGTCACTGTGCCGCTCGTTGATATAACGCTGGTAGAGGCGAAAATACTCGGGCTTGTCCTGCTCACTCAGGCGGACCTCGATATCCCGGTTGAGGCGCAGTATGCGCTTCTGGCTGCGGCTGGGAGTGAAACGGGCAATCTCGATGCGCAGCGACTCACAGGCCCGGCAAGACTGGCAGTGAGGGCGGTAGATATCGGCGCCGCTGCGGCGGAAACCGGCCCCGAGCAATTGCTCGTAGCCTTCCGGGCAGAGCAGCTCCTTGTCGAGCAAGACCAGTAATTGCTCCTGCCGCTCGGGCAGGTAACTGCACTGATGCTTGGGGGTCAGCCCCACCTTGAGATTCACTTCCCTCATAATACCAGTTCACCCGGTTGCCAACAGGATAACGCCAAGGGCTGCTGTTGCAGCTCTTTGAGTTTATGTAAAAAACGAGTCCGCGGCCAGGTGATCACCCCCAGGCTCAGCAGGTGGGGATTGGGCAACTGGCAGTCGATCAGCCGCCCGCCATGGCGGGCGAAATGCCGGCACAGGCCGAGCATGGCGAGTTTGGATCCGTTGTCGACCCGGTGGAACATGGACTCGCCACAGAACAGGGTACCGAGGCCGAGGCCGTAGAGGCCGGCCACCAGCTGGTCCTGTTGCCACACTTCTATGGAGTGGGCCTGGCCCTGATGGTGCAAGCGGCAGTAGGCCTTTTCTATGCCCGGGGTAATCCAGGTGCCTTCCCGCCTTTCCCGCAACAGACGGCACTGGCGAATCACCTGTTCGAAGGCGGTATTGATGGTCAGCCGGTAGCGGCCCTGGCGGGCCAGCTTGGTCAGGCTTCGACTGACGTAGAGCAGCTCCGGCTCCAGTACCGCCCTGGGGTCGGGCGACCACCACAGCAGAGGCTGGCTTTGATCGAACCAGGGAAAGATGCCCATGCGATAGGCCAGCAGCAACCGCTCCGGCGACAGGTCACCGCCCATGGCCAGCAGGCCGTTGGGCTCGTCCAGGGCGAGCATGGGATCCGGAAACCAGAGCCGCTCGTCGAGCAGGGTCAGCATGGCGGCTCCTTCAGTCCTGCTCGAACTCGAGCCAGTCCTTGCCGGTTTTCTGCTCGATATAATCGCGGATGAACTGTCGCACCTTCTGGGAAGGGGTTACGTCTTCCTGGGCGCAGAGCTGCTCGAACAGCGCTTTTTTCCTGGGATCGATCAACAGGGTCAGGCGGGCGGTACGTTGTTCCATGGGGCCTCCGGCGCATTATGCATGTTAATCATATTATCATTGAATGAATAACAAGTGAGCATATAATCATCATACTATTCTAATATAGCCTGCCTCCGGGAGGAGCGTTATGCCGCACCGAGCCCACCTGTTTTCCTTGCGCATCGGCCATGCCCTGCGCGAAAGCTGCCTGCAAGAGCCTTATGGCCGCCGGCGGCTGTTGCGGGATCTGCTGGCCGGCATCACCGTGGGCATCATCGCCATTCCCTTGGCCATGGCGCTGGCCATCGCCAGCGGAGTGGCGCCCCAGTATGGCCTCTATACCGCCATCATCGCCGGCTTCGTCATCGCCCTTACCGGCGGCTCCCGGCTGAGCATTTCCGGCCCTACCGCCGCCTTTGTGGTGATCCTCTATCCTATCGCCCAGCAATACGGCCTGGGCGGCCTGCTGCTGGCCACTGTCCTCTCCGGCCTGCTGCTGATCGGCATGGCCCTGATGCGCCTGGGGCGGCTGATCGAGTATATCCCCGAACCGGTCACCCTGGGGTTCACCGGCGGTATCGCCGTGGTGATCGCGACCTTGCAGCTGAAGGATTTCTTCGGGCTGCCACTGGCCGTCTTGCCCGAGCATTATCTGGGCAAGGTCTCGGCCCTGGCCGGGAGCCTGCCCGGACTGCACTGGCCCAGTCTTGCGGTGGCCCTGCTTACCCTCGCCATCATGCTGCTCTGGCCCCGGCTGAAGACCGGGGTGCCGGCGCACCTGCCGGCGGTGATCCTGGCCAGCCTGGCGACACTGTTGCTCAACCAGCACGGGCTGGAGGTAGACACCATCAGCAGCCGCTTCAGCTACTTGTTGCCCGACGGCAGCAGCGGCCAGGGTATTCCGCCGGTGTTGCCCGACTTCGTCTGGCCCTGGTTGCAGCCGGGACCTGCAGGAGCCCCCCTTGAGTTTGGCTGGTCCCTGCTGCGGGATCTGCTGCCGGCGGCCTTCGCCATCGCTATGTTGGGGGCGATCGAGTCGCTGCTCTGCGCCGTGGTGCTGGATGGCATGACCGGCAAGCGACACAGTGCCAACAGCGAGTTACTCGGGCAGGGCATAGGCAACCTGGTCGCTCCCTTTTTCGGCGGCATCACCGCCACCGCCGCCATCGCCCGTTCGGCCGCCAACTTCAAGGCCGGGGCCGAGTCGCCGGTGGCGGCCATGGTGCATGCACTGGTGGTGCTGGCGGGACTGGTGCTGCTGGCGCCCTGGCTGGCTTGGCTGCCGATGCCGGCCATGGCCGCGCTGCTGATGGTGGTGGCCTGGAACATGAGCGAGGCCCACAAGGCGGTGCATCTGTTCAAGACGGCTCCGGTAGGCGATATCCTGGTGTTTCTTACCTGTTTCTCCCTGACCATACTGTTCGACATGGTGCTGGCGATCACCGTCGGCATCCTGGTGGCGGCGGTGCTATTCGTGCGGGAAATCGCGGAAATGACCCGGGTGACCGATATTTCCGGACACCGGCGCTTGGTTGAGGCGCCGTTGCCGCCGGGCTGGTCGGTGTTCAAGGTGAATGGCCCGCTGTTCTTTGCCGCCGCCGACCGGGTGTTCGGAGAGCTGTCCACCCAGCTGGGGGGGCGAGCCGGCATAGTGCTCTATCTGGACGGGGTATCCATCCTGGATGCGGGCGGACTGGCGGCGTTGAACAAGTTCGTCGACCAGTGCCGCAAGCAAGGTATCCGGGTGTCGATCGCGGATCTGCAGTACCAGCCGCTCAAGACCCTGGCCAGGGCTGGGGTGCGGCCCATAGAGGGGGTGCTGGCTTTTTATCCGACCCTGAAGGAAGCGCTGGAGAGCCTGGGGGAAGAGGCAGCCGCGGCATCGCGGCCGGAGGAGCTCGGGTTGATGCCGGGGTCGGCCCCGGCATCCCTGTCCTAGTTACTTGCTGAGGGCGTCCAGGTAACGCTCGGCGTCGAGGGCCGCCATGCAGCCGGTACCGGCGGAAGTGATGGCCTGGCGGTAGACGTGATCCATGACATCGCCGGCGGCGAACACGCCGGGAATGCTGGTTTGGGTGGCGTTGCCATGTAGGCCGGACTGGACCCTGAGGTAGCCGTTTTCCATTTCCAACTGGCCTTCAAAGATCTGGGTGTTGGGCTGGTGGCCGATGGCAATAAAGACACCGGTCACCTCCAGCTGCTCGGTGGCGTCGCTGCGGGTGTCTTTCAGGCGGATGCCGGTCACCCCCATTTCATCCCCCAGCACTTCGTCCAGGGTGCGATCGGTGTGCAACACTATGTTGCCGTTGTTGACCTTGTCCATCAGCCGGTCGATCAGGATCTTCTCGGAGCGGAACTGGTCTCGGCGGTGCACCAGGTGGACTTCGGCGGCAATATTGGCCAGATAGAGGGCTTCTTCCACGGCGGTGTTGCCGCCACCGACCACGGCCACTTTCTGGTTGCGGTAGAAGAAGCCGTCACAGGTGGCGCAGGCGGACACGCCGCGGCCCTGGTAGGCCTGCTCCGAAGGCAGGCCCAGATATTTGGCGGAGGCGCCGGTGGCGATGATCAGGGCGTCGCAGCTGTATTCGCCGCTGTCGCCCTTGAGCCGGAACGGGCGCTGGGTGAGATCGACATTGTTGATATGGTCGAACAGGATTTCGGTGTCGAAACGCTCGGCGTGCTCCTTCATACGCTCCATCAAGGCCGGCCCGGTCAGTCCTTCCGCGTCACCCGGCCAGTTCTCCACATCGGTGGTGGTGGTCAGCTGGCCGCCTTGCTGGATGCCGGTAACCAGCACCGGATTCAGGTTGGCCCGGGCCGCGTAGACGGCGGCGGTGTAGCCTGCGGGGCCGGAACCCAGGATCAGCAGTTTGGCGTGTTTGGCTTGGCTCATGTGTTTCTCCAACCTTGGCAAATAGGCAGATAAAAAGTGGAACCGATTGTAGGGGATAGGCCTGATGGAATAAAGCGTAAGAAAACGATTGTTGCAATCGGGCTCTGGCCTGGCGAGACAGTGCCATACGGGACGCGCTGTCTGGTCAGAGTTATAACGAATAGTTATGCAATATAACCAAAACCTCCCCTTGCCTGGTGAAGATTGGCCGAAGATAAGATAAATCACTGCTCCTGCCGGTTTCATTGGGGAGGGAGTAGGGATAATTTTTATCAGGTTGTGGATTTGCAGAGACATATCCTGCCTGAAAGGGGAGGAGGCTGCTTGAGAGTTTTTTCAGGCAAAAGCCCCATTCTTCGGCGTAAAAATTTAGTTTTGGTACCTCTTTTATGATAAGGGCAAACATATGTGCTATCTGTTTGTCTTTTATCATGTTAAGCTACCATATGCCTTGAGTGTATATATAATCACTTTTAATGGTTTTTTATTTAATCTAAGCAGCCTGAGGGCATGCAGAGCCGGCTTCTGTCGCAACACCCTTCATCGAACGGAATTCTTTCCATTGTCTAAAGCTGGGTTGCAAAAAAGCATGGTTTTGTGCCATATAAGTTTAATGTTCATAGTGGAATGTATCGAAAATGAGTCAAAGGATGGATGAAGTATTGGATGCGAACAACAGGCCGGCGAAAGAGCTGGACCGCATCGATCGCAACATACTCAATGAGCTTCAACAAGATGGCCGTATCTCCAACGTGGAACTGTCCAAGCGGGTGGGATTGAGCCCCACACCTTGCCTCGAACGGGTCCGCCGCCTGGAACGCCAGGGATATATCGAAGGCTATACCGCCATTCTCAACCCCCAGTTCCTGGATGCCTCCCTGTTGGTCTTTGTGGAAATCACCCTTAACCGCGGCACACCGGACGTATTCGACGAATTTAACGACGCGGTGCAAAAGCTGGAGGAGATCCAGGAATGCCACCTGGTATCCGGTGATTTCGACTACCTGTTGAAGACCCGGGTGGCGGACATGTCCGCCTACCGCAAGCTGCTGGGGGAAACCCTGCTGCGACTGCCAGGGGTGAACGACACCCGTACCTATGTGGTGATGGAAGAGGTCAAGCAGAGCAACCGGCTGGTGATAAATACCCGATAAACTGTGCTAATCTGCCCGGCTCTGGTATTTTTATGCCGGGCGGGGTTCCATGGCGAACCTGTACTTGCGAGCGGCCCCGGCCGCTCGCTTGTCGTTTGGTGCCTGGCGACTTCCCCTGTCGCAGACTTTCGATTGCATGACACAACAAAAAAGAACGAGGAGCGGGCGTTTGGCGGAGAAAAAGCTGTTTACTCCCATGTCTGGTTTACAGCGTCTGTTTGAGGCCGGATTGATCATCATCATCTTACTGGCGATCTTCATGATGCTGTCGCTGGTGTCTTACCATCCTTCCGATCCGGGTTGGTCGCAAACCGCATGGGGGGGCGAGATCAGCAATGCCGCCGGTCCGGCCGGTGCCTGGTTGGCCGATATCCTGCTGTTTGTGTTCGGCTTTTCGGCCTATCTGGTACCGCCCTTCATGGTGTTTTTCGGCTGGGTGACCCTCTGGCGCCCGAGGGCATTGACCGAGATCTGCTACCTGACCCTGAGCCTGCGCATCATCGGCTTCCTGATGCTGCTGCTCAGCTTGCTGGGGCTGGCCAGCATGAACCTGGGCAACATCTATTACTTTTCCGCCGGCGGCCTGGTTGGCGACATGCTGGCGGTGGCGCTGAACGCTCTGTTCGGTTCCCTGGGCACCACCCTGATGCTGCTGTGCGGCTTTGCCACCGGGGTGACCTTCTTTACCGGCTGGTCCTGGCTGTTGATCGTGGAGCGTCTGGGGGGAGCCGTGTTGGAGTTTCCCAGCTGGCTGAGTTCGGCGCCATCCCGCCTGTTGGACTGGCAACTGGAACGCCGGCAGCGCCGGTTGGGTGACAAGGATCAAGCCGCAGTAGAGCCGCTGCCGGCGGTAGCAACGCCCGCCGCGACCACAACCGAGTCCGGTTTTGTCGGTTGGCGCCGGTTCAAGGATCGCCTCGGCAGCCGGCGGGAAGCCGATGAGGAGTGGGATGATGCTCCCGAGGATCCCCTGCTGGCCCCGGTGCCCGTTGCCGATAAACGGCCGGCACCGCCGAAAAAGGCGCCGCCGGTGCGCCGGGAACCGGTGCTGGGAGGCGTGGATGAGCCGGCTGATCCCATCGCCACCATCGCCGAGAGCAACGGCTGGAACCTGGATGACGACGAGGATGAACTGGAGCTGCCCTGGCTGAGCGACGATGCCGAGCCGGTGGCGGCGCCTGCGCCTGCGCCGTCTCCCAAACCGGCTATCCCGGTGCGGCCCCCGCGCAACGATCTGACGCCCTTGCCGTCGGTGGAACTGCTGGACAAGCCCAAGCCCAAGCAGCATGCGGTAAGTGAAAGCGAGCTGGAACGCATCGCCCGCCTGGTGGAGGCCAAGCTGGCCGACTACAACGTCCAGGCCAATGTGGTCGGCGTTTATCCGGGGCCGGTGATCACCCGCTTCGAGCTGGATCTGGCGCCCGGGGTCAAGGTCAGCAAGATCACCAACCTGGCTCGGGATCTGGCTCGCTCCCTGTCCGCCATCAGCGTGCGGGTGGTGGAAGTGATCCCCGGCAAGCCCTATGTGGGACTGGAGCTGCCCAATACCCGGCGGGAGACCGTCTATCTGCGCGAGGTGCTCGACAGCGATCCCTTCCGCCGTAGCGAGCACCCGCTGACCCTGGTGCTGGGCCAGGACATCGCCGGCGAGCCGGTGGTGGTCAACCTGGCCAAGATGCCCCACGTGCTGGTGGCGGGCACCACCGGCTCGGGCAAGTCGGTGGGGGTGAACGTCATGATCTTGTCGATGCTGTACAAGGCCACGCCGGAAGAGGTGCGCTTTATCATGATCGATCCCAAGATGCTGGAGCTGTCGGTGTACGAGGGTATTCCGCATCTGCTGACCGAAGTGGTCACCGACATGAAGGAGGCGTCCAATGCCCTGCGCTGGTGCGTGGGCGAGATGGAGCGCCGCTACAAGCTGATGTCGGCCATGGGGGTGCGTAACCTCAAGGGCTTCAATACCAAGGTACAGGAGGCCATCGATGCCGGCGAGCCGCTGCGTGATCCCCTGTGGCAGCCGACCCAATCGATGGATACCTATCCGCCGGCGCTGGAGAAGTTGCCCCACATCGTGGTGGTGATCGACGAGTTCGCCGACATGATGATGATCGTCGGCAAGAAGGTGGAGGAGCTGATCGCCCGCATCGCCCAGAAGGCGCGGGCGGCGGGCATCCACCTGATACTGGCGACCCAGCGGCCCTCGGTGGACGTGATCACCGGCCTGATCAAGGCCAACATCCCGACCCGGATGTCGTTCCAGGTATCGAGCAAGATAGACTCGCGCACCATCCTCGATCAGCAGGGGGCAGAGTCGTTGCTGGGCATGGGCGACATGCTCTACCTGCCGGCCGGTGACAGCAACCCGACCCGGGTGCACGGCGCCTTCGTCGACGACCACGAGGTGCACCGGGTGGTGGCGGCATGGAAGGAGCGGGGCGAGCCCGACTATATCGAGGAGATCCTGAACGGCGACGTGGGCGCCGATGGCCTGCTGCCCGGGGAAGCCCCGGAAGGGGGCGACGATGGCGAGCTGGACGAACTGTTCGACCAAGCGGTGGCTTTTGTCGTAGAGAGCCGTCGCGGCTCTACCTCCAGCGTGCAGCGCAAGTTCAAAATAGGCTACAACAGGGCCGCCCGCATCATCGAGCAGATGGAGCAACAGGGCATAGTGAGCCCCGCGGGCGGAAATGGTCAACGTGAAGTGCTGGCGCCTCCGCCGGCCAGGGAGTAGGACTGAATGAAAAAACTGGCAACCTTGGGTGTGCTGTTGTGGTCGGTGAGTGCCGTGGCCCTGGCCGATGTCCGGGCCGAGCTGCAGCAGAAGCTGGCGACCTTCGAACGTTTTTCCGCCGACTTCAGCCAGCAGGTGTTCGACGAGCGGGGCGAGCCCATGCAGAGTGCCGAGGGCAGCATGCAGCTGTCCCGCCCCGACCGCTTCCGCTGGCACACCGCCTCGCCGGACGAGAGCCTGATCGTATCCAACGGCACCGATGTGTGGATCTACGATCCCTTCGTGGAGCAGGTGAGCATAGTACCCCTGGAGCAGGCGGTGCAGAATACCCCCTTCCTGCTGATCTCGGGCGGTGACGGCCGGCGCTGGCAGCAGTATGAGGTGGCCAGGAGCGGCGCCGACTATGTGGTGACCAGCAAGGATCCGGGGGAGCTGATCCATCAGTTCAGCCTGCGTTTCGACGGGGCCAACCGCATCGAGCGCTTTACCGTGATCGAGTCCGGTGGCCAGCGCAGCGAGTTTACCCTGACCAATATCGACACCGCCCCGGCCACCGCGGCCGACAGCTTCCAGTTCACGCCGCCGGCCGGGGTGATGATAGACGACCAGCGCTAAGAAAGAGTCCGCAGAGGGAGTGATAAGCGGTAAGCTGTCGGCTTACCGCTTTGTTTTACGGGGGATATGGTGAAATGACTACCCTGAGCCTGGATTTCGAGCAGGACGACTTTCGTCCCCTGGCGGCGCGGATGCGTCCCGCCCGATTGGAGCAGTACCTGGGCCAGCAGCACATACTGGGACCGGGTAAGCCGTTGCGCCGGGCGCTGGAGGCGGGGCACAGCCATTCCATGATCCTGTGGGGGCCGCCGGGCACCGGCAAGACCACCCTGGCCGAGCTGGTGGCCGGCTACTGCGACGCCCAGGTGGAGCGGGTATCGGCGGTGACCTCCGGGGTCAAGGAGATCCGTGCCGCCATCGAGCGGGCGCGGGAGCACAAGCTGGCCGGACGGCGCACCATCCTGTTCGTGGACGAGGTGCACCGCTTCAACAAGTCCCAGCAGGACGCCTTCCTGCCCCATATCGAGGACGGTACCGTCACTTTTATCGGCGCCACCACCGAAAACCCCTCCTTCGAGCTCAACAACGCCCTGCTGTCGCGGGCCCGGGTCTATCTGCTCAAACGGCTGGAGACGGTGGACGTGGAGGCGATGATCGAACAGGCCCTGACCGACGAACGGGGCCTGGGCGGCCAGGCCGTCGAACTGGCGAGCGGCGTGCGGCGGGCGCTCGCCGAACTGGTCGACGGCGATGGCCGCAAGGCACTCAACTACCTGGAGCTGCTGGCGGACATGGCCGAGGAGCGGGACGGGGTACGCCGGATCGACAAGACGCTGCTGGCGGAGGTGACCGGCGAGCGGCTGGCCCGCTTCGATAACCAGGGGGATCTCTATTACGATCTGATCTCGGCGGTGCACAAGTCGATCCGCGGCTCCAACCCGGATGCGGGGCTGTACTGGTACGCACGCATGATCAGCGCCGGCTGCGATCCCCTCTATATTGCCCGTCGGCTGCTGGCCATCGCCTCGGAAGACGTCGGACTGGCCGACCCGAAAGCCATGGAGGTGGCATTGGCGGCCTGGGACTGTTTCACCCGGGTCGGGCCGGCGGAAGGGGAGCGGGCCATCGCCCAGGCCATCGTTTATCTCGCCTGCGCGCCCAAGAGTAACGCTCTCTATACCGCCTGGAAGGCGGCGCTGCGGGATGCCCGGGAGCTGCCGGACTTCGAGGTGCCCCTCCATCTGCGCAATGCCCCCACCAAACTGATGAAGGAACTGGGCCATGGCGCCGAGTATCGCTATGCCCACAACGAGCCCGGGGCCTATGCCGCCGGGGAGACCTACCTGCCCGAGGCATTACGGGAGCGGCGCTATTACGAGCCCAATGAACGGGGCTTCGAGCAGAAGGTCAAGGCCAAGCTCGACTACCTGAAAAGCCTGGACGAGCAGGCCGGCGGCCAGTTGGCCCCGGGGCGACGAAGCTGATAAACTGAGGCCGACTTAGTGACGTCCGACCCTGCGTGTCATACGCATTACAAGCATCAAATAAGGTAACTCATGCTGGATCCCAAATACCTGCGCAGCGATATCGCCGACACGGCCGCGCGGCTGGCAAGCCGTGGTTTTATTCTGGACGTCGAGCTGTTCAACCGGCTCGAGGAAAAGCGGAAGTCCCTGCAATCCCGTACCCAGGAGCTGCAGGCCGAGCGCAATGCCCGCTCCAAGGCCATCGGCCAGGCGGCACGCAGCGGCGAGGACATAGCCCCGTTGAAGGCGGCGGTGTCGCAAATCAACGATGAACTGGATGTGTGCAAGGTCGAGCTGGATGCCCTGCTGGCGGAAATCGAGGCCTTCTGTGCCGCCATTCCCAACCTGCCCCACGCGTCGGTGCCGGTGGGCCGGGACGAGCACGAGAACCAGCTGGTGCGCAGTTGGGGCGAGCCCACCGAGCTTGGCTTCGAGCCCAAGGATCACGTGGCCCTGGGTGAGGACCTGGCCGGGCTCGATTTCAAGGGCGCGGTCAAGATCGCCGGCTCCCGCTTCGTGATTATGCAGGGCCAGATCGCCCGGCTGCACCGGGCCCTGTCCCAGTTCATGCTGGACCTGCATACCGGCGAGCACGGCTACACCGAGTGCTATGTGCCTTACCTGGTGAACAGCGACAGCCTGTTCGGCACCGGCCAGCTGCCCAAGTTTTCTGCCGATCTGTTCCATACCGCCATCGAGGGCGAGGGGGAAGACGAGGGCAAGGTGCGCCGTTTCTCCCTGATCCCCACCTCCGAGGTGCCCCTGACCAACATCGGCCGGGACGAGATCTTCGAGGCGGATCAACTGCCGCTCAAATTCACCGCCCATACCCCTTGTTTCCGCTCCGAGGCGGGCTCCTACGGCCGGGATACCCGGGGTCTCATCCGCATGCATCAGTTCGACAAGGTGGAAATGGTGCAACTGGTACACCCGGAAGCATCCTGGGACGCGCTGGAAGAGATGGTGGGCCACGCCGAGAAAGTGTTGCAGAACCTGTGCCTGCCCTATCGGGTCATGGCTCTGTGCACCGGCGACATGGGCTTTGGGGCCGCCAAGACCTACGATCTGGAAGTCTGGCTGCCGGCCCAGAACACCTACCGGGAGATTTCGTCCGTGTCCAACTGCGCCGATTTTCAGGCCCGCCGCATGCAGGCCCGGGTGCGCGGTGCCGATGGCAAGCCCCAGTTGCTGCACACCCTGAACGGCTCCGGCCTGGCGGTGGGCCGTACCCTGGTGGCGGTGCTGGAAAACTACCAGCAGGCCGACGGTCGTATCGCCGTGCCAGAACTGTTGCAATCCTATATGGGTGGCCTGAAATACATCGGCTGACCCCATGGCCGAGCCAACCAGCCGGGGCCCTGTGCCCCGGCTTTTTTCCATGGGTGTACCGGACGCCGGCCGGTGGTGGCAACCGGGAGCCCCTGTCAGAAACAGCACGAAGGCAACCGGTGAGGTGATATGGAAGGAGGATCATCGGCGGACGAGTGAATCGCCAGCCGGGCCGGTATTCACCCAGGATCTCCCCTGTCATGATGTTCCGCCTGGTGATGCTGCCTTACGCCGTCGAGCTCATGGTCGGTTGGAGCCTGCTCTTTTGCATGGGAGCACGTCCGCCCCGTCGGTCGGTCCAAGGGCGGCTTCCTCCTCACCGGCCTGCCGCCCTTGCCGGGCCGGAGATGGCGATATCCCCGGCCTTTCTTTTATCCGGGATAGTTTGATGTTGAATGAAATTTATCCGCTTTTTCTTCGCCTTTTGCCGGGCTCCTTTGGTAGAATGCGCGGCAATTAAGAGGTTCCCGGCAATAAATGATGGTTTGGATAGACTACGCAATTCTCGGCATTATCGGCCTGTCAGCACTCATCAGCCTGGTCAGAGGCTTTGTGAAGGAAGCGATGTCGCTGGCCACCTGGGTTGCCGCCTTCTTTATCGCCAGCCGTTTCTACGCCGATCTGGCGGTTCATCTCGATATCTCCGACCCTTTGTTCCGTAATGGCGCCGCCATTGCCATTTTGTTTGTGTTGACCCTGATCCTGGGCGCCCTGGTCAACTACATCGTCGGTGAGCTGGTCACCAAGACCGGCCTGTCCGGCACCGACCGGGTGCTGGGCGTCTGCTTCGGCGCGGTGCGCGGCGTCTTTATCGTGGCCGCCATGCTGCTGTTCATCGATACCATGACCGCCTTTCCGCAGAGTCAGTGGTGGCGTGATTCCCGCTTGATCCCGGAATTTGGTATAGTGATCCAGTGGTTTTTCAGCCTGGTTCAGAATTCATCCAGCTTTTTACCCAAGCCATAGCGAGTTGAGGAAATTAGGACATGTGTGGGATTGTCGGTATTCAAGGTACGACCCCGGTAAACCAGGCGCTGTATGACGCCCTGACGGTACTTCAGCACAGAGGTCAGGATGCGGCCGGTATCGTCACCATTTCCGGTGACACCTTCCGCCAGCGCAAGGCCAACGGCCTGGTTCGGGACGTATTTGAAGAGCGCCATATGGAGCGGCTCATCGGTAACGTGGGCATCGGCCATGTGCGTTACCCCACCGCCGGCAGCAGCAGCGTGGCCCAGGCCCAGCCGTTTTACGTGAACTCGCCCTTCGGCATCGCCCTGGCCCACAACGGCAACCTGACCAACGCCAAGGAGCTGAAGGAAGAGCAGTTCCGGGTGGCGCGCCGTCATATCAACACCACCTCCGATTCCGAGGTGCTGATCAACGTGCTGGCCCACGAGCTGGATCAGCAGACCCAGAAGCTGCATCTGGAGCCCAGTCATGTGTTCGCCGCCGTCGGCCGGGTGCACCAGAAGGTGCGCGGTGCCTATGCGGTGGTAGCGGTGATCATCGGTCACGGCATGCTGGCGTTCCGGGATCCCAACGGCATTCGCCCCCTGGTGCTGGGCAAGCGCGACGCGGAAGACGGCGGCATCGAGTATATGGTGGCTTCCGAAAGCGTGGCCCTGGACGCGGTGGGTTTCAGCCTGATCCGCGACGTGGCCCCGGGCGAGGCGATCTACATTACCGAACAGGGCGAGCTGTTTACTCAGCAGTGCGCCGCCGAGCCCCAGCATCATTCCTGCATATTCGAGTATGTCTATTTTGCCCGTCCCGACTCCTTTATCGACAAGGTATCGGTCTACGCCGCCCGGGTGCGCATGGGCCAGAAACTGGGCGCCAAGATCGCCCGGGAATGGGAAGATCTGGACATCGATGTGGTGATCCCCATCCCCGAGACCTCCTGTGACATCGCCCTGGAGATCGCCCAGAACCTGAACATTCCCTACCGCCAGGGGTTCGTGAAGAACCGCTACATCGGCCGCACCTTCATCATGCCCGGCCAGCAGCAGCGCAAGCAGTCGGTGCGCCGCAAGCTGAACGCCATTCCTTCCGAGTTTGCCGGCAAGAACGTGCTGCTGGTGGACGACTCCATCGTCCGTGGCACCACCTCCGAGCAGATCATCCAGATGGCGCGGGAAGCCGGCGCCAAGAAGGTGTATTTCGCCTCCGCGGCCCCGGAGATCCGCTTCCCCAACGTCTACGGTATCGACATGCCCACCGCCAACGAGCTGATCGCCTACGGCCGGGAAGTGGACGAGATCTGCAAGCTGATCGGTGCCGACGGCCTGGTCTTCCAGGATTTGGAGGATCTGGAAGACGCAGTACGCCACTTTAACCCGGAACTGCGCCGGTTCGAGACTTCGGTGTTCACCGGGGAATACGTGACCCAGGACGTGAACCAGGAATACCTGGACGCGCTGAACGCCCTGCGCAGCGACGGCGCCAAGCAGAAGGACAGCATCGACAACAGCCATCTGGAAATTTACAACGAAGGCCAGCCCTGAGTACGGATGTCCGGATAGTAAAAAGGGGTCGTCAGACCCCTTTTTCGTGCCCGTGGCTTTGCCCTATTGGGTATAGATGGGCCCCAGCCCCCAACTCCAGACGATGACGGAGCCGACCATGATGCACACCAGCAGCACCAGGCCGCAGGTGACTACCGAGCTGGCATAGATAAAGCCGCGCTCTTCGGGAATGTGCATGATGATGGGCACCCCGGAGTAGAGCAGGTAAACCGAGTAGGCCAAGCCGGCCAGTCCCACCAGCATCAGGAAGACGGGTTCGGGGTAGAGCACCGCCAGACCGGTCATGAACAGGGGCGTGGCGGTATAGGCCGCCAGCTCCATGCTCTGGGTAAAGTTCGGGTTGGCGCCGAAGGTCTTTGCCATCCAGAAGGTCAGGTAGGCCAGGGCGAAGACGCCGGCGATCAGGGTGACGTACATGCCCACCGACATCACCAGGGCGCTCTGGGTGGTCAGCATGATGGTATTGCTGGTACCGAAGTCCCAGCCGATCATGGTGGCGGAAATAAAGGTGCACACCGCCGGTATCAGGGCGATGAACACCAGGTGTGTCAGGCTGTAGGTCAGACTTTCATGATGGTGGTCTATGGTATGCCACTCTTCTTTGGGGTGCGCATACAGGCCCCAGATATGGTTCAAAATCATAGCGTTGTCCCCTTAACTATCTTTACCGACAAGCGGCTGGCCCGAGGATAAAAACCGCTTATGCCGTTTTCACCTCTACCTAAGTTTGGCCAGAGTCCGGAGAGCGTCAAGCTTGGTTACCTATAAACCACAATTTTGCAACCTGGCTCAAATACTGGGAAGAGTGCCTATTCCAGCACCAGAGGGGCGCCGGGGTAGAGGGTACCCGACTCGAGGATGTCGGCCCGGATGCCGCCAAGCCCCTTGAGAGCGGTCATCATATCTGCGCCGGTCAGGCGGCTGAGCAGACGACAGGGGTGGCAATGGCGCAATCCCCGCAGGCGGACCTCGCCGATACGGAAGGAGCGTCCCAGCAGCAGGCTGACATCCAGATCGGTGACCACCAGGTTGCGGCGAAATTGTTCTGCAGGCAATTGCAGCCCCAGCCGCTGGTTGCAGAGGGCGATGGCCTCCAGGCTGATCAGGCTCAGTTGGCGGCCCCGGCTGAAACACTCGGGCCGGTTGAAGCTGCCGACGGCAAGGTAGTAGCGATCCCCAACAAGGCCCCGGCCGGCCACCGCGTACACCGAGGGGACCGGCTGCAACGGCGCCCTGGCGCGGGGGGCGGTGAGGATCCGGACCAGCTCAGCCATGGCCGGCGGGCGCCAGCACCCGGAAGTGGCTCAGGGAGAAATCCGGCCCCGAGGTCAGCATTTCCTGGCCGTCGGCTTTGTACCAGTGGTGCAGCATCAGGCGGGCGTCCCGCTCCAGGCCGAGATCGGCGCTGCCCGGATGGATGGCCACCCCGAAGGGGACGGCGGGGGTCTCGTCGTCGAAGAAGTCCCGGCAGGCGTCCTCGCCGGCAAACAGCAGGGAAACCGGACGCTGCTCGGCACGTAGCAGTTGCTGCAGCCTTGCCTTCTGATCGCCGTCCCGGGTGCGGCGGTTGGCCAGCAGCACGCCGCAGCGGACATGGAGGAAGTCGGCGAAGGCAAGGGGGTTGATGCCGCTGTCGGCCAGCCAGGCGGCGATGGCCCAGCCTCGCTGGGGGCGACCGCAGAGCAGGCTCAGCAACACTTCCATGCCGGGCTCCATCCTGGCCCAGTTCGCCACCAGCATGGCGACGTTGTCGGTTTCCCGGTAGTAGGGGGTCTCGGCACCCTTGCCGCCGACGGCCAGGCTCTGGGCGCCCAGCCGCAGGGCATAGGGTGCCCTTGCCACTATCAACCGCAGGCGGTCGGCATCGGGTTGCAGTTGAAAGTGTCGGATAAAGGCGGACTGCCAGTCGTGCATGATGGTTCCGTCCGGTTAATGAATGGTAAGCGGATTGTAACTCAAGTCGCGTCCGCTTGGCGTCTCTCCGTCAGCCAGTCGGCTATCTGCCGGCATAGCCAGTCCGGCTCGTCCAGAGGCAGGTCATGGCCGGCGTCCGGATGGCGGCGCAGGGGCAGTCTCCAGGCATCGGCCAGGGCCAGGCTGCAACGGGGGCTGACCAGCTGGTCAGCCAGGCCGTTCAGCACCAGCATGGGGATCGGGGGAGGGCGTTCGGGCGGTCGGTAGCGCAGGGCGGCGAGCAACTGGCACAGGGTGCTGTGTCGGCTGGCGGGCCGCTCCCGGGCGTAACCGGCCCAGCGAGCGAGGAGCTCCGGATTTTCGGCAAAGCGTCGGCTGGTCAGGCGCAATATGGTGCCTTCCTGAGTCTGCGGATCCCGTTGCCACAGCAGCCATTTCAGCAGGGGCCAGTAGGCCTGCGGCTTGAGCCGCTGGTAGAAGGGGCTGAAGCCGGCGAGGCTGGTGTTGATCAGCACCAGGCCGGCCAGCTGCCGTGGATAACGGTTGGCCCAGTCGATGGCGACCATGCCGCCCAGGGACAGGGCCAGCAGGTGGACAGGCCCCTGTCGCAGCCAGGGGTGCCAGCGCAGCCGCAACCGCTCGGTGATGCCGGCGATGGACAGGGGACCGGATTCGCCGTATTCGGCGCCGAAACCGGGCAGATCCGCCAGTATCAGCTCGTCTTGCGGAAAATACTGCCGGAAGCGGCCGGGAAAGTCTTCCCAGTGGCGCCGTTCCCGCATCAGCCCCCGCAGCAGTATCCATCGCCTAGTCATGGGGTTCGCTCCTGTCGAACCAGAGCCGGCGTGCCTCCTGTCGGAGCCGATCGCGTCGAGGCGCGTCCGGCAGCCACAGGGCATGGCTTTCCACCGCCCGGGCCAGAAAGTCGATGAGGATCAGATGGCGGCGCAGCACTCGCTGATGGCGATGGGGCTTGACCGGATTGAACAGGCCGGTCAGGTGCAGCAGCTGCAGGGGGTTTTTGCGCACCCACAGCCAGGAGCCCATTTCCAGGGTGAAGGAGAGGAAGATGCCGGGGCTGTCCCTGTGTAGCAGCGTGAGATGATCCCAGAGGTCACCATGGGTCATGTAGTGCAGCCACTGGGGTTCGATATCGTAGTAGTTGTGATTGGGATAGCTGGTCAGGAACAGCTCCCGCAGGGCCATGGTTTCCGCCAGGCGGGGCGGCGCCGCCTTGCTGCCGGCAAAGGGAAACCAAAGCCTGTCCCTATGCCCGTAGCCGGAGTGGCAGTCCAGCGCCAGGGCGAAGGGGCGGCCGATCAGATGGCGCTCCACCGCTTGGCACAGGGCGGCGGCTTCCGGCTCCAGGGCGGAGCCCCGGTACCAGGGCAGCCGCCGGCTCAGGCGCTGGCCGCCCAGGGGCCAGGGGACCTTTTCACTGGCCTCGACCGGACTGTTGCGCATCAGGTCCACCCCATGGACGTTGGCCCGGGTGCCCCTCAGCATGCCGACCGGGTTCACGACCGGCATAAATACCAGGCTGACCCGCTCCAACAGGCTGTGGGTCAGGCCGGACCAGCGCAGGCTGGCGACCAGGGAATGCAGGTAGGCCAGCACCACGGCGCTGCCGATCCGCTCTATGCCGTGGACGCCGCCGAACAACCCCAGGGCCGGCGCCTCGGCCGCACGGGTGCCGAGCCGGAGCAGTTGCAGCGGTAGCCGCTGGTCGGCGCATGGCAGCCAGCCCAGGGTCTCCAGTCGGGCCTGGGCACCGGCACGTCGGGCCAGCTCGGCCAATTGGTCGAGCTCGGGTAACAGGGAAGGCGAGGGAGCCGGCATCAGGCCCTCCACAAAAGGGGACTCTCTCCAGTGTATGCAATAAAGCATGACGCTTTGAGGACAGGCGCTTTCTTAAAGGGCGAATTTTCGGCGCCGCTGGTCGTCACGTCACCTTGTCGGTCACGTCGGGCTGTGTCGGGTTCGGATCCGCCGGACCTGGCCGGCGATAAGCGGATTTACACAACAACGCGATGTAACCCCGTGCCTTGTATGGGAATTAAATGTTACACTGCTACCGCTTTATTAGTAGCTGCTAACAATAACCAGAAACCGTGTCGCAGACCGGCTCCGTCCATCTCGCCAGTTGCCCCTATTCCATCGCTCATGCTGACAGCCATCATCGAACAAGCCATCCTCCTCCTTGCCCTGGGCTGGTTGCTGACCCTCAACATTCGCCGGGGGCGGCATCATCCCCGGCTGGTGATCCTGACTTCCGGTCTCTGGTTCGGGCTCATCGCCATCGTTTGCATGTTGCTGCCCTTTACGGTGGCGCCCGGGGTACTGCTGGATGCACGCAATGCGGTCCTGTTCGTGGCCGGCCTCTTTGGCGGGCCGCTTTCCGGAGGAATGGCGCTGGCGATGGCCGGCGGTTTCCGGCTCTGGCTGGGTGGAGAAGGGACCATTCCCGGGCTGTTCAGCCTGATGTTGGCACTGGGGTTGGGGTTGGGGATGCGCCATGCGCTCAGGCGGGGCTGGGCACGGCTTGACCTCTGGCATCTGTTGCCGGTGGTGGTGGTGCTGCATTTGACCACGGTGGCCTTGATCTCCTGGCTGTTGTCCTCAGCAGAGCCTGTCCTGTTGCAACCCCTGGTGGGGCCCTTCCTGCTGGTGATGGTGCCCCTGACCCTGATGCTGGTATTTATCCTGAGGGATGCGGAGCAGCGCCGGCGGGAGCAACTGGCCTTGCGCGCGAACGAGTCCCGGCTCAGGGCCATTACCGGCGCCTTGCCGGATCTCCTGTTCGTGATGGACGAGGAGGGGCGTTATCTGGAGGTGGTGTCCTCGGATCCGGGCCTGCTGTTTGCCACCGACGAGCCGTTGATCGGCAAAAGGGTGGCAGAGCTTTTCGCTCCCGAGCTGGCCGGGCGCTTTCTCGATTTTATCCGCCAGAGCCTGCACCAGAAAGCCGAGAATACCCTGGTGTACGCGCTTGAGACCCGCAGTGGGCCGCGTACCTTCGAGAGCCGGGCCCAGGCCCTGGACGGCAAGCCGGCGGTGGTGGTGCTGACCAGGGACATCAGCGCCCGGGTCAGGCATGAAACCGAGCTGCGCATTGCGGCCGTGGCCTTCGAGAGCTTCCAGGGCATGCTGGTGACCGATGCCCGCAACCGTATTCTGAGAGTGAATCGGGCCTTTACCGAAATCACCGGCTACCGTCCCGACGAGGTGATAGGCCGGACGCCCAGCCTCTTCAGCTCCGGCAAGCACGGGCCCGAATTCTACCGGCAGATGTGGCAGAGCATCGAGCAGCTGGGGCACTGGCAGGGGGAGATCCACAACAAGCGCAAGTCCGGCCATCTCTACCCCCAGTGGTTGTCCATCAGTGCGGTAAGGGATGCCGAGGGCAGGGTGAGCCATTACGTGGCCGCCCTCAGCGACATCACCGAGCGCAAGCGGGACGCCGAGAGGATCAATCACCTCGCCTTCTACGATGCCCTGACCGGCCTGCCCAACCGGCGCCTGCTGGCGGAGCGGATCAAGCAGGCCCAGGCGGTGAGCAGCCGTGGCGGCAAGCTCGGTGCCCTCATCTTCATCGATCTGGACAATTTCAAGGACATCAACGATCTCTGGGGACACCAGGTGGGGGATCAGCTGCTGCAGCAGGCGGCGCAACGGCTCAACAAGGTGGTCAGGGAAACGGACACCGTGGCCCGCATCGGGGGCGATGAGTTCGTGGTACTGCTGGGCGATCTGTCCGAAGAGTCGGCGCAGGCCGCGGCCCGGCTGGAGCAAATCGGCCATAAACTGCTGGAAGTGCTGGAGCAGCCCTATGTGCATGAGGTCCATATACTGCGAGGCAGTGCCTGCCTGGGTCTGGTGACCCTGGACGATCACCGCCAGTCCGCCGATGAGTTGCTGCAACAGGCGGAACTGGCCATGTATGAGGCCAAGGCGGACGGCAAGGGCAGGTTGCGCTTCTTCGATCCCGTCATGCAGGAAGCGATTACCCGCCGGCTGAGATTGGAGGAGGAGATTCTCCAGGGGTTGGAGGCGCACCAGTTCTGTGTGTATTTCCAGCCCCAGTTCAACGATCGGCAGGAGATGGTGGGCGCCGAGGCCCTGGTGCGCTGGTGCCATCCGGAGCGGGGGGTGCTGGCCCCGGGCGCTTTTATCGAGGTAGCCGATGCTGCCGGCCTGATGGACCGCATCGATCGCATCGTACTGCTGCGGGCCTGCGAACAGATGGCGCTGTGGGCCCGGCTGCCGGCGCTGAGCGAGATAACGGTATCGGTCAATATCAGCGCCGCCCAGCTGTATCAGGACAGCTTTATCGACGATGTGCTGCAGGTGCTGGCGCAGACCGGGGCCGAGCCAGCCAGACTCAAACTGGAACTGACCGAATCGATGTTGATCACCGACATGCCGAGGGCGACCGCGCGGATGCGGACTCTCAAGCAGCATGGTATCCGTTTTGCCATCGACGATTTCGGCACCGGCTATTCTTCGCTGCATTACCTGCAGCAACTGCCCCTGGACCAGTTGAAGATTGATCAATCCTTCGTCCGGGCCTTGCCCGGCGACGCCAACAGCCTCGGCATTATCCGGGCGATCACCGCCATGGCCGGCAGCCTGGGTCTGGAAGTCATCGCCGAAGGGGTGGAGAACGAAGCCCAGCGTGAGCTGCTGCAGCAGAACGGCTGCCATCTCTATCAGGGTTATCTCTTCGCCCGCCCGACGCCGGCGGGAGAGATAGAGGCGAGGATCGTTGAACGGAACGGTACCATCGCCAACCCAGTGCGAGAGGGATCTTGAGGAAACTGAACCGGGTGGCTGAATCAGTCTTTTAACTAACTGATTTTTTAAATAAAAAAACCGCCTTTCGGCGGTTTTCTAATCGATTGGTGGAGCTGGCGGGAGTTGAACCCGCGTCCGAAAAACCTACGTCGTCGGTACTACATGCTTAGTCAGTCATTAATTTCGCCACCTGCTGCGGACAGACACGCCACAGAATGACTATCCTGAATTGGATTTAACGCTTCAACCGTCAGGCACGGCATCCACGCGATCCTGTGAAGGATGACCTTCCGATTCCCTAAGTCACAGGCAAGCTAGGGTAGAAGGGCTCAGCGCAGGTTATTAAGCTGCGAGTGCGTAGTTTTCGTCGTTTGCGACTATTTTTTTGCGATTTTTTAACGAGGCCTATCGCACCTCGGCATGCACCTTGGAGTTCGAGAATCTCGTCGAATCCTGAATCAGCCCCAAGTTGTGGAACCATGATATTTCAATGGTTGCTAAATAACAAGCCTTAGCGTGCCTTATGTTTCATCATCCGGTCTTTTTCCCGCTGCCAGTCGCGCTCTTTCACGTCCTGGCGCTTGTCGTGGGCCTTCTTGCCCTTTACCAGGCCAATCTCGGCCTTGACCCAGGATTTGGACCAGTACAGGGACAGCGGCACCAGGGTGTAGCCTTCCCGTTCGATAAGACCAGTTAGGCGGTCCAGTTGGCGCCTGTGCAGCAGCAACTTGCGGGTGCGCAAGGGATCACAGACCACATGGGTGGAGGCCATGTTGAGCGGGGTGATGGTGGCGGCAAACAGGAAGGCCTCGCCGTTTCGCATGAACACATAGGCCTCGCCGATGTTGACCTTGCCGGCCCGCAGCGCTTTGACTTCCCATCCTAGCAACTCGACACCGGCTTCGAATTTTTCCTCGATGGAGTATTCGTGCCGTGCCTTGCGGTTAACGGCGATGGTGTTGGAGCCGGGTTTCTTCTTGGCTTTGTTTTTTGTCATAGTGGCGTCATTATACGGCCCCGATGGAGGCTTGGGAATTGGTGGCATGGCAACCGCCTGTTTTTTGCACAAGCACGACGATGAGCAGCGCCCGGATTGATGTTAAAATCAAGGGGTTTTGGTGGTAGGAGAGGTTATGCCCAGTATTACCCGCAGCGCGTTGGTGATGTTCAGCGCGCAACAGATGTACGAGTTGGTGAACGACGTGGATTCATACCCTCAGTTTTTACCGGGTTGCGTGGCCAGCCGAGTCCTGTCCGAGTCGGATAACACCCTGACCGCGGCCCTGGATGTGGCCAAGGCCGGTATTCGCAAGACCTTCACCACGCGTAACCTGCTCAAGCCCAATCAGCGTATCGAGATGGAGCTGGTGGACGGTCCCTTCAAATCGCTGAGCGGGGGCTGGACCTTTACCCCCCTGGACGTGGATGCCTGCAAGGTGGAGCTGAAGCTGCATTTCGAGTTTACCTCCCGGCTGGTTGAGCTGGCCTTCGGCGGGGTCTTCAAGGAGCTCACCAATGCCATGGTGCATGCGTTCAGCGAGCGGGCGAGAGAGGTGTACGGCAGTGAATCTTATTAGAGTGGAGGTGGTGTACGCCCTGCCGTATCAGCAAACGGTACTGAGCATGAGAGTGGCGGCGGCCGACACCGTCCGGCAGGTTATCGAGCAATCTGGCATTCTGCAGCAGTTTCCGGAGATAGACCTCGACAGCAACATGATTGGTGTCTTCGGCCGACAGGTAAAGCTGGAGCAGCAATTGCACGATGGCGACAGAATCGAAATTTATCGTCCCCTGCTGGCGGATCCCAAAGAGATCCGCCGTCGGCGCGCCGAACAGGCCAAGGAAGAGGGGAGAGCCGACAAGGTAACCGGTGGTCGCCCCGATCCCAAGAGAACCAAAAAATAGCGCCTCTGGGAGCCCGTCCCGGCTGGCTCCCGCCATCTCGGCGCAGGCCTTTTCTTACAGTCCGCGGTGAAAGTCTTCGGAAACCGGAAAATCGCCCTGCACCGATACCAAGGCATCGTTGCTGAAATCCAGGGTCAACTGCTTCTGCTCCACATCTCCCCGTCCGGGCTTGAAGTAATAGAGGTAGATCCATTTGTCATGGTTAAAGCCATCCAGGCTCATGGGGTTGCCCAGCAGGAATCGGACCTGCTCCTTGCTCATGCCCTGGCGCAGCTGGGCAACCTGCTTCTCTTCGATGTAGTTGCCCTGAGGGATGTCTACCTTGTAAACCAGACCGCAACCGGTCAGGGGCAGGGCTAAAATTAAGGGTAAAATCAAGGTTTTGAGTTGCATGACAGCGTTATATCCTGTGTGACCTGGCGGGCATCATAGCCGTTGGTGATGGGGTTGTAAAAGCTAGACCCGCAAACCAGCGAATGGTTCAGTGAGCTGAGTCATGGTCATTTTCCCGCAACTGGCCTAATATCTTCACCTGTAACTATACCTATCGGGGCAAGACGATGACAAAACATGTGTTTCATTTGGGAATTACCGATGAAGATCTGCAGGGAGCGCGGCTGGCCATCATACCGGGCGATCCGGAGCGGGTACAGCGTATTGCCGAACAACTGAGCAACCCCCGCCACCTGGCCAGCAAACGGGAATTCACCTCCTGGCTGGGGGAACTGGATGGCAAGCCGGTGGTAGTCTGCTCCACCGGCATCGGCGGGCCTTCCACCTCCATCGCGGTGGAAGAACTGGCACAGTTGGGGGTGTCCAGCTTCCTGCGCATCGGGACCACCGGGGCCATCCAGCCCGGCATCCAGGTCGGTGACATGATAGTAACCATGGGCTCGGTGCGGCTGGACGGCGCCAGCAGCCACTTCGCCCCCATGGAGTTCCCGGCGGTAGCCAATTTCGACTGTACCTGTGCCCTGGTGGACGCGGCCCGTGACATGGGTATCAGCCCCCATGTGGGGATCACCGCCTCGTCGGACACCTTCTATCCCGGCCAGGAGCGTTACGATACCCACTCGGCCCGGGTGCTGCGCCGGTTTCAGGGCAGCATGAAAGAGTGGCAGGCCATGGGCGTGCTCAACTACGAGATGGAATCGGCCACCCTGTTCACCATGTGTGCCAGCCAGGGGTTGCGCGCCGGCTGCGTGGCCGGGGTCATCGTCAACCGTACCCAGCAGGAGATCCCGGACGAAACCACCATGAAGAAGGCCGAGCAGCAGGCCATCGATATCGTCATCGGCGCCGCCCGCCGGCTGGTTTAATGCTTGTTGGCCCGGCGCAGCCGGGCTTATTCTTGATACGCCTCAAGCCTCAAGCCTCAAGCCTCAAGCCTCAAGCCTCAAGCCTCAAGCCTCAAGCCTCACCGCACACCAGCAGTTCCCTGGCATTGGCCAGGGTGTTGGGGGTGATTTTGTTGCCGCCGAGCAGGCGCGCCAGTTCCTGCAGCCGGCTGTGTTCATCCAGCTCCTGCATCCGGGTCTGAGTGTCGTTGTCGGCGCTGCTCTTGCTGACGAAGAAGTGCTGGTGGCCATTGCCGGCCACCTGGGGCAGGTGGGTGATCACCAGCACCTGGGTGGACTCGCCCAACTGGCGCAGCAGCTTGCCCACCACGGCGGCGGTCGGCCCGCTCACCCCCACGTCCACTTCGTCGAAGATCAGGGTGGGGGTTTCCACCTTGCGGGCGGTGATCACCTGGATGGCCAGGCTGATGCGCGATAGTTCACCGCCGGAGGCAACCCGAGCGAGCGGGCTCAGCGGCTGGCCCGGGTTGGTGCTGACCAGAAACTCGACCCGGTCGATGCCGAGGGGGGAACAGCCGCCGTCGTCGGCACTGATCCGGATTTCGAAGCGGCCGTGCTCCATGCTGAGCTGGTGCATCCCCTGGGTGATCAGGGCGTTGAGCGACTCGGCGTAGCGCTGCCGGCTCTGGCTGAGTCGCTCCGCCGCCAGCAGAAATTCGTTTCTGGCCTGCTCGACTTCCTGCTCCAGCTCCTGCAGGCGGGAGTCGTTATCGGCCATTTCCGTCAACCGGGTCCGGAGCTGAAGATGATGGGCCGCCAGCTCCGCCGGCTGGACATGGTGTTTGCGGGCCAGCTCCATCACCTTGCCCAGGCGGGTTTCCACCTCGTGCAGGCGCTCCGGATCCAGCTCCAGCCTGTCGAGGTAGCGGCTCAACTCGCCGTGCCCTTCTTCCAGCTGGATCAGGCTGCTTTCTATCATTTCCCGTACCGGACCGAGGCGGCCGTCCATCTGGCTCAGTTCGCTGACGACCCTGAGGCCCTGGCGCAGCAGCTGCAAGGCATTGGTTTCCTCACCGTCGGCCAGCACATCCAGCGCCTGTTGGCAGTCGTTGAGCAGCTCGGCACCGTTGGCCAGGCGCTTGTGCTCCGCTTCGAGTTCGGGAAATTCGTCCTCCGCCAGGGCCAGTTCGTCCAGCTCCGCCACCTGGTATTCCAGCAACTGGCGCTGGGCCTGCCACTGGGCCTGCTCCTGCTGCAGCTGCCGACGCTCGTTGCCGAGCTGGCGCCAGCGCTGGTAGCCCAGGCTGGTCTGTTGCAGCAGCTGGTGATGGCCGGCGTAGGCGTCGAGCAGGCTGCGCTGGTAGTCGGACTTTTGCAGCTCCTGGTGGGCATGCTGGCCATGGATGTTGATCAGCAGGGCACCCAGGGCCTTCAACTGGGACAGGGGGACCGGGGTACCGTTGATGTAGCCCCGGGAGCGGCCTTCGCGGCTCAGGGTGCGGCGCAGTATGCATTCATCCTGTTCGTCCAGCTCCTGCTCACTCAGCCAGGCTTTTACCCTAGGCAGCTTGTCGATGCGAAAACGGGCGCTGATATCGGCCTTGTCGGCGCCGGGGCGGACCGAGTCGGCATCGGCCCGCTCGCCCAGGGCCAGGGCCAAAGCGTCGATGGCAATGGACTTGCCGGCGCCGGTTTCACCGGTGATGCTGGTCATGCCCGGACGCAGATCCAGCTCGAGGAAGGAGACGATGGCGAAATTGTTGATGGTGAGCTGAAGCAACATGATGGATCCCTGCAACAAAGCGATGCTGTATGGGGATACAGTATACTGTGGTTTTGTACAGTGGCAAGATTCCGGTGATGCCGTGTTGACGCTCTTGCGGACAGAATGTCAGGAGGAAAAGTACACCGCCTCTCGCCTCAGAACAGCTTGCTGCCCCAGCCAAGCTTGCTGCGCAGCACCTCGAAATAATTGTGCCCGCGCGGGTGCAGCAGCTTGAGCCTGTAGGGGCTCTTGTAGAGGTGGATCTCATCGCCGGGCTGCACCGCCAACGAAACGTGTCCGTCGCAGCTCACCAGCATCTGCTCGGTCTTGTTGGTGGGAGCCACCACCAGCTTGACCTGGGCATCGGCGTCGATGACGATGGGCCGGCAACTCAGGGTATGAGGAAACATGGGCACCAGGGTGATGGCGTTGAGGTTGGGGGTCAGGATGGGGCCGCCGGCGGACAGGGAATAGGCGGTGGAGCCGGTGGGGGTGGCGACTATCATGCCGTCGGCCCGCTGGCTGTACATGAAGTGGCCGTTGATATAGACCTCGAACTCGATCATGTGGGCGATCTTGCCCGGGTGCAGGACCGCTTCGTTCATGGCGGTGTTGCTGGCCTTGAGCTGGCCGTGGCGGTGCACCTGGGCTTCCAGCAGGAAGCGGTGCTCTGCCTGGTAGTCTCCGGCCAGCAGCCGCTCGAGCGGCTGTTCGAAGCTGTCGGGCGACAGATCGGTGAGAAAGCCGAGGTTGCCCCGGTTGACCCCGACCACCGCCACATCGAAACGGGCCAGCACCCGGGCCGCGCCCAGCATGTTGCCGTCGCCACCCACGACGATGGCGAGATCGGCCCGTTCACCCAGCTCTACCATTTCCAGCAATTCGGCCTGCTCGAGCCGCAGCTGTTCACCTACACGCCGCTCTATCACCACTTTGAGTCCCAGCCGAGCGAGATAATGATAGAGATCCACCAGTGTCTGGTTGGCGCCCTGATGATCGGGTTTGCCGATAAGCGCGATGGTATTGAAATCGGTTTCCATGGTTGGCTGGCCTGGCTGAGGTGTAATGCGGTGACGCATTCCCTGGCTGAGTGAATAATCCCATTCTAAAGAACCCGGGTTCCCGGCGCCACCGGGTCGATCACATGGCGCCGAAATCCCCCTTGAAATCGTCCCGGCCGCCCCCATATAGGCAGCAAGTTGAGTTAACACAGACGGGAGACAACATGAGCAGCAAACAACATCAGGTTGACGCAGAGCAGGCCGCCGAGCAGGACATGGCGATAGACGCCGAAGCGGGCACCGGAGCCGAGGCCGGGCAACCGGATGCGGCTTATGTCGCCGAGCTGGAGCTGAAGCTGGCCGAGGCCGAGGCCAATGCCCAGAACGAGAAGGACAATGCCCTGCGCGCCCTGGCCGAGATGGAGAACATCCGCCGCCGTTCCGCCCAGGATGTGGAAAAGGCGCAAAAATTCGCGTTGGAGAAGTTTGCCAGCGAGCTGCTGCCGGTGATCGACAGCCTGGAGCGGGCGCTGGAGCACACCGACAAGGAAAACGACGCCTTCAAGGCGGTGTGTGAAGGGGTGGAGCTGACCCTGAAATCCCTGCTCAGCACGGTGGAAAAATTCGGCGTGGTGCAGATTAATCCCCAGGGCGAGCCCTTCGATCCCAACAAGCACCAGGCCATGAGCATGGTCGAGAGCAACGAGGTGGCCCCCAACTCGGTGCTGGCGGTGATGATGAAGGGCTATGAGTTGAACGGCCGGGTGCTGCGTCCCGCCATGGTGATGGTGGCCAAGGGGCCGTCCATCGATACCCAGGCCTGAGTCGCCGGTACCGCCAAAAAAATGTGATGCCTGTCTTGAAAGCCGGTAGCGGCAACCACATATAGGCACTAAAGCAAAACACCAAACGCTTATTACCGCATTGTAGAAATTGAGAGAGGATTTTATGGGTAGAATCATCGGCATCGATCTGGGTACAACTAACTCTTGCGTTGCCATCCTGGATGGGGATACCCCCCGGGTTATTGAAAACGCCGAGGGTGCTCGTACTACTCCTTCCATCATCGCCTATACCGATGACGGCGAGACCCTGGTCGGTCAGCCGGCCAAGCGGCAGGCGGTGACCAACCCCAAAAACACCCTGTTCGCCATCAAGCGTCTGATCGGCCGCCGCTTCGAAGACGAAGAAGTTCAGCGCGACATCAAGATCATGCCCTTCAGCATCGTTCGTGCCGACAACGGCGACGCCTGGGTCGAGGTTAAAGACAAGAAAATGGCACCGCCGCAGATTTCCGCCGAGGTGCTGAAGAAAATGAAGAGAACCGCCGAAGACTACCTCGGCGAGCCGGTGACCGAAGCGGTGATCACCGTACCGGCCTACTTCAACGATGCCCAGCGCCAGGCTACCAAGGACGCCGGTCGCATCGCCGGCCTGGATGTGAAACGCATCATCAACGAGCCGACCGCGGCCGCCTTCGCCTATGGCGTGAACAAGGCCAAGGGTGATCGCAAGGTGGCGGTATACGATCTGGGCGGTGGTACTTTCGACATCTCCATCATCGAAATCGATGACATGGAAGGCGAGAAAACCTTCGAGGTACTGGCCACCAACGGCGATACCCACCTGGGTGGCGAAGACTTCGACAACCGCCTGATCACCTACCTGGTGGAAGAGTTCAAGCGTGAGCAGGGCTTCGATCTGCGCAACGACATGCTGGCGCTGCAGCGCCTCAAGGAAGCGGCGGAAAAGGCCAAGTGCGAGCTGTCTTCCGCCCAGCAGACCGAGGTCAACCTGCCTTACATCACCGCCGACGCCACCGGGCCCAAGCACCTGAACATCAAGGTGACCCGCGCCAAGCTGGAGTCGCTGGTGGAAGACATGGTCAAGAAGTCCCTGGAGCCGGTGCGCATCGCGCTCAAGGATGCCGGCCTGTCCGTGTCCGACATCGATGACGTCATCCTGGTGGGCGGCCAGACCCGGATGCCGCTGGTGCAGAAGGCGGTGAGCGATTTCTTCGGCAAAGAGCCGCGCAAGGACGTGAACCCGGATGAAGCCGTGGCCGTGGGCGCCGCCATCCAGGGCGCCGTGCTGTCCGGCGACAAGAAAGACGTGCTGCTGCTCGACGTGACCCCGCTGTCCCTGGGCATCGAGACCATGGGCGGGGTGATGACCGCGCTGATCGAGAAGAACACCACCATCCCGACCAAGAAGTCCCAGGTGTTCTCCACCGCCGACGACAACCAGTCCGCGGTCACCATCCACGTACTGCAGGGTGAGCGCAAGCGTGCCGGTGACAACAAGTCCCTGGGCCAGTTCAACCTGGAAGGCATCCGCCCGGCACCGCGCGGCCTGCCGCAGATCGAGGTGACCTTCGACATCGACGCCGACGGCATACTGCACGTGTCCGCCAAGGACAAGGACACCGGCAAGGAGCAGAAGATCACCATCCAGGCCTCTTCCGGCCTGAGCGAGGCGGAGATCGAAGCCATGGTGCGGGCGGCCGAGGCCAACGCCGCCGAAGACAAGAAGTTCGAGGAACTGGTCGCCGCCCGCAACCAGGCCGACAGCCTGGCCCACGCCACCCGCAAGCAGCTGGAGGAAGCCGGTGATGCCCTGGCCGCCGCCGACAAGAGTGCCATCGAATCCGCCCTGAGCGCCCTGGAGAGTGCCGTGCGCGGCGAGGACAAGGCCGAGATCGAGGCCAAGCAGCAGGCGCTGCTGGAAGCCTCCCAGAAGCTGATGGAAGCGGCTCAGGCCAAGGCCCAGGCTCAGGCCCACGATGCGGGTGCCGCTCAGGAGGGTGCCGCCAGCAAGGCCGACGACGACGTGGTCGACGCCGAGTTCGAAGAAGTGAAGGACGACAAGAAGTAATAGTCGCACCGGCGCAAACGCCGACAGTGCGGGCGTTGGGCTGCCAACGCCCGCCTTTGTGTAATTAGGACTCAGGTAAGCAAATAGCCTTATGTCGAAACGAGATTATTATGAGGTGCTCGGGGTTGCCAAAGGCGCCGATGAGCGCGAGATCAAGAAAGCCTATAAACGGCTGGCGATGAAATACCATCCGGATCGCAACAAAGAAGATGCCGATGCGGGGGACAAATTCAAGGAAGCCACCGAGGCCTATGAAGTGCTGACCGACGCCCAGAAGCGGGCGGCCTACGATCAGTTTGGCCACGCCGGGGTGGATGGCCAGCAGGGTGGCCACGGCTTTGGCGGAGGCGGTGCCGACTTCAGTGATATTTTCGGTGATGTGTTCGGTGATATCTTCGGTGGCGGTCAGCGCCGTCAGCAGCGGGCGGCCCGTGGGGCGGACCTGCGCTACAACATGGAGCTGACGCTGGAAGAAGCGGTGCGGGGCGTCACCAAAGAGATCAAGGTACCGACCCTGGTCGGTTGCGACGTCTGTGACGGCAGCGGCGCCAAGCCCGGTACCCAGGCCAAGACCTGTCCCACCTGCCACGGTCACGGCCAGGTGCAGATGCGCCAGGGCTTCTTTACCGTGCAGCAGCCCTGCCCGCACTGCCGCGGCAAGGGCAAGATCATCACCGACCCTTGTCACAAGTGTCATGGCGAAGGGCGTTACCAGAAGACCAAGACCCTGTCGGTCAAGATCCCGGCCGGGGTCGATACCGGCGATCGCATCCGCCTGTCCGGCGAGGGCGAGGCGGGAGAGGCGGGGGCACCAGCCGGCGATCTCTATGTTCAGGTGCACGTGCGCGAGCACGACATCTTCGTGCGCGACGGCAACAACCTCTACTGCGAGGTGCCGATAAGCTTCACCTCCGCGGCCCTGGGCGGCGAGGTGGAGGTGCCCACCCTGGACGGGCGGGTCAAGCTGAAGATCCCGGCCGAAACCCAGACCGGGCGCATGTTCCGGCTCAAGGGCAAGGGGGTGCGCTCGGCCCGCAACGGTCTGCTGGGCGATCTGGTGTGTAAGGTCTATATTGAGACACCGGTCAACCTGACCGACGAGCAGAAGGAGCTGCTGCGCCAGCTCGAGGACTCCTGCGGCGGCCTGGCGGCCAAGAAGCACAGGCCCAAGTCCGAAGGCTTTTTCGAGGGCGTAAAGCGGTTTTTCGATGATTTGACCCGCTGAGCCGGCTGTATTAGTCTGAGCCGTCTTGACGAGACGGCCCAGCGGCCGCAGCAAAACAGAGTGTGATACGAGCCCTATGCCGGTTTCGGCAGGGCTCTTGTTATTTTATTGTCTGAAAGGAACCAGGTTTCCACTATGAAGCAAACACCGATGACCATCCGCGGTGCCCAGAGACTGCGTGAAGAACTGGATCACCTGAAGTCTGTGCGTCGTCCGCAAATTATCGAGGCGATTGCCGAAGCGCGCGAGCATGGCGATCTGAAGGAAAATGCAGAATACCATGCCGCCCGGGAGCAGCAGGGGTTCTGCGAAGGGCGCATCCAGGAGATTGAGGCCAAGCTGTCCAATGCCCAGATCATCGACATCACCAAGTTGCCCAACAACGGCAAGGTGATCTTCGGATCTACCGTGACCCTGTTCAAGCTGGACGACGAGAAGGAAATCACCTATCGCATCGTTGGCGACGACGAGTCCGATATCAAGGCCAACATGATCTCGGTGAACTCTCCTATCGCCCGGGCCCTGATCGGCAAGGAAGAAGACGATGTGGTGGTGGTGCGGACGCCCTCCGGTGAGGTGGAGTACGAAGTCATCAAGGTCGAATACCTGTAGCGGCGCACCGCTGTCCCGCCCTGTGTGAGGCGGCCGGCTTAGTCTTCCGGCTGCCTTTTGCTCATCTCCTGCAAAAAACCCCGGAAGACAAAGTCCGACAAGGTCATCCGGTCGGCCACCGGCAATTCGAAGTGCACCGCCGTCAGCCAGAAATGACGTCCTCTGTGCTGGCGGACCAGCCGCAGTTTGATGGGGAGTTGCTGCTCCTGCCCCAGATTCAATAACACTTTCTTGCTCTGTTGGTTTCTGAACAGACAGCGGCGGGAGAGCAGACGCATGCCGTTTATCGACAGATCGCGGATTTCGGCGGCCAGGGGATGGCCGTTGGGTTGAGCGAGTTGCAGCTCCTGCGGGCTGGGCAGACGCCAGGCGCGGGGGTGGAAGCCGTCGGTGATGATGCTCGGCGGGCTCAGCTCCGCCTGCTCTTCGCTGGCCACCTGGTGCTTGAGGGTGACCGGAAAATGCAGCTTGACCTCGCCGAGCGCCAACTGCAGTTCGAGGCGGGAAGCCTGCTCGAGCAGGGGCCTGATATTGGCATCGATGGCGATGGTCAGGCTGAGCAATGATTCCGGCAACTCCTGCTGATACAGCTCATTCAGCAGGGAGAGTTCCTCGTCGGTCAGGTAGGGGTGTGCAGGCATGGCGATCACGCGGCGATGAAATGCTAATAGTATTGCCGTCCCGGCAGCCGGATAACAGCCTGAAAGAAAAATAATTCGGACAGGGGAGGGGGAAAGGGAAGGGGAAGATACGGGCCGGACAAGCCGACCCGTGGGGATCAGGACCTGGGCAGGGAGATTTTTTTCTGCTCGCTGGGACGATACAGGGTCAGGATGTGGCCTATGGTCTGCACCTTGACCGCACCGGTCTCGCGTACGATGGCATCCATGATCAGCGTTTTGACTTCCCTGTCTTCGGCGGCAACCTTGACCTTGATCAGTTCATGGAAATTCAGGGCCAGATCGATCTCGGCCAGTACGCCTTCGGTCAGGCCATGCTGGCCAAGCAATACCACCGGCTTCAGGCTGTGTGCCAGTCCCTTGAGGTATTGTCTTTGCTTATTATTCAGGGTCATTGCAAAATGCTTCGGTTAAATAGGTTGAAAGGGGGGCATTGTACCCCCATCTAGACTTCAATGGTAATAGCAGAGCGATAATTTAATGGGTAAGAAGAAACGCTCGGCCAGCTCGACCCGCTGGCTCAAGGAGCATTTTGACGACAAATATGTGCAACAGGCACAAAAAAAAGGCCTGCGCTCGCGTGCCGTGTTTAAACTAGAAGAATTGCAAGGCCGGGATCGCCTGCTCAGGGCGGGGATGACGGTCGTGGATCTGGGGGCCGCGCCCGGTGGCTGGAGCCAGTATGCGGTAGAGCAGGTCGGTCTGCAGGGCAAGGTGATCGCCTGTGACATCTTGCCGATGGATCCCATCGCCGGCGTCGACTTCCTGCAGGGCGACTTCCGTGAAGAAGCCGTGCTGGGTGCCCTGTTGGGGCGGGTTGGTGATGACAAGGTGGATGTGCTGCTGTCGGACATGGCGCCCAACATGAGCGGTACCCCCGAGGTGGATCAGCCAAGGGCCATGTACCTGGTTGAGCTGGCTCTGGATATGTGCCGTCAGGTGTTGGCGCCAAAGGGAAGTTTTGTGGTGAAGGTCTTTCAGGGGGCCGGCTTCGATGAATTTCTTCAGGAAGTTCGCCGGTCTTTCAGTGTGGTCAAGGTGCGCAAGCCCGATTCATCCCGGGCCCGTTCGCGGGAAGTCTACATTGTGGCTACCGGTTTTAAACTGTAGTACTCTGTCCCAGTCATAAACTGTCAGCCGGTGAGGTTAGTAATTTGAGTGACATGGCGAAGAATTTGATCCTGTGGTTGGTCATAGCCGTGGTGTTGATGTCGGTTTTCCAGAGCTTCAGCCCGAGTGAACCGAGCGGACGCCAGACGGACTATACCACCTTCGTACAGGAAGTTGCCCAAGGGCAGATCCGTGAAGTGCGCATGGATGGTACGACCATCAATGGCGTCAAACGCAGCGGTGACCGTTTTACCACCATACTGCCGGCGGAAGATCCTCAGCTGCTCAACGACCTGCTGAACAACAACGTTCGCGTCGTGGGTGAAAAACCGGAAGAGCCGAGCCTGCTGACCTCCATCTTCATCTCCTGGTTCCCCATGCTGCTGCTGATCGGCGTGTGGATCTTTTTCATGCGTCAGATGCAGGGCGGTGGCGGCAAGGGCGCCATGACCTTCGGCAAGAGCCGGGCCCGGCTGATGAGCGAAGACCAGGTGAAAACCACTTTTGCCGACGTGGCCGGCTGCGACGAAGCCAAGGAAGACGTAAAAGAGCTGGTGGACTACCTGCGCGACCCCAGCCGCTTCCAGAAGCTGGGGGGCCGCATTCCCACCGGCATCCTGCTGGTGGGCCCGCCCGGCACCGGTAAGACGTTGCTGGCCAAGGCCATCGCCGGCGAGGCCAAGGTGCCTTTCTTCACCATCTCCGGCTCCGACTTCGTCGAGATGTTTGTGGGGGTAGGTGCCTCCCGGGTGCGCGACATGTTCGAGCAGGCCAAGAAGTCTGCCCCCTGTATCGTGTTCATCGACGAGATCGACGCTGTGGGTCGCCAGCGGGGTGCCGGCCTCGGCGGTGGTCACGACGAGCGCGAGCAGACCCTGAACCAGATGCTGGTGGAGATGGATGGCTTCGAAGGCAACGAAGGCGTGATCGTCATCGCCGCCACCAACAGGCCCGACGTGCTGGATCCGGCGCTGCTGCGCCCCGGCCGTTTCGACCGCCAGGTGGTGGTGGGCCTGCCCGATGTACGCGGCCGCGAGCAGATCCTCAAGGTGCACATGCGCCGGGTACCGCTGGCCGACGACGTCAACGCCAGCGTGATCGCCCGCGGTACTCCAGGCTTCAGCGGGGCCGATCTGGCCAACCTGGTCAACGAGGCGGCGCTGTTTGCCGCCCGCTCCGCCCGCCGCCTGGTCTCGATGGAAGAGTTCGAGAAGGCCAAGGACAAGATCATGATGGGCGCCGAGCGCCGCTCCATGGTGATGTCCGAGTCCGAGAAGGAAATGACCGCCTATCACGAGGCCGGCCACGCCATCGTCGGTCGCATGGTGCCCGAACACGATCCCGTGTACAAGGTGTCCATCATTCCCCGTGGCCGGGCCCTGGGGGTGACCATGTACCTGCCCGAGCAGGACCGGTTCAGCTACAGCAAACAGCATCTGGAGTCGATGATCTCC
Source organism: Zobellella sp. An-6 (assembly GCF_052487945.1). Taxonomy (NCBI): domain Bacteria; kingdom Pseudomonadati; phylum Pseudomonadota; class Gammaproteobacteria; order Aeromonadales; family Aeromonadaceae; genus Zobellella; species Zobellella sp. An-6. The sequence goes on from NZ_CP199259.1 coordinate 1,321,565, forward strand.
AGCCTCTATGGCGGTCGTCTGGCCGAGGAAATCATCTACGGCTTCGACAAGGTGACCACGGGCGCGTCCAACGACATCGAGCGGGCCACCGAAATTGCTCACAAGATGGTGACCCAGTGGGGGCTGTCCGAGAAGATGGGGCCCTTGCTGTACGCGGATGAAGAAGGCGAGGTCTTCCTCGGCCGCACCGCCGCCAAGGTCAAGCACATGTCCGACGAAACCGCCAAGGCCATCGACCTGGAGGTGAAGGAAGTCATAGAGCGCAACTATCATCGCGCCAAGACCATACTGACGGACAACATCGATATCCTGCATGCCATGAAGGATGCATTGATGAAGTACGAGACCATCGATGCCCGCCAGATCGACGATCTCATGGCGCGCCGCGATGTCCGTCCGCCGGCGGACTGGAAGGACGAGCAGGACGACAAGCCCCAGGGGCCTGCGGCCAGCACCGGAGAGAAGAAAGAGGAAAAGACGGATGAGACCAAAGCGGCCTCCCCCGATCTGAATAAACCCGGCGATGCCACCAGTAACTGATGTTTTGTGATAAATTAAGCCCCGGCCATTGCTGGCCGGGGCTTTTTGTTTTTTGGGAATTCTCTGTTTATGCTGCTATCGAGTTCGTCCAGAACCCTGGATCTCTCCACTCCCCAGATCATGGGGATACTGAACCTGACGCCGGATTCTTTTTCCGACGGCGGTCGCTTCCTCGATAGGGAGCAGGCGCTGCGCCACGCCCTGCAGATGGTGGCCGACGGCGCTACCATTATCGATGTGGGCGGAGAATCGACCCGGCCGGGGGCCGATGAGGTGGCGGAGCAGCAGGAGTTGGAGCGGGTGCTGCCGATCATCGAGCGGCTGCGCGCCGAGCTGGATTGCTGGATCTCCGTCGATACCAGCAAGGCGGCGGTGATGGGAGAAGCGGTCGCGGCCGGTGCCGATCTGATCAACGACATCCGTGCCCTGCGTGAGCCTGGGACCCTGGAGGTGGCGGCCGCCAGCGGGGCGGCGGTGTGCCTGATGCACATGCAGGGCCAGCCCAGGACCATGCAACAGGCTCCCGGCTATCGGGATGTGACTGCCGAGGTCGGTGCCTTTCTGCAGGAGCGGGTGCAGGCCTGTGTGGCGGCGGGGATACCGCGTGAGCGGCTTTGTCTGGACCCCGGTTATGGATTTGGCAAGTCGATGGCGCACAACTACGAGCTGCTCGGTCGCCTCGGCCGGCTGCAGCAGCTGGGGCTGCCGCTGCTGGTGGGCATGTCGCGCAAGTCCATGTTGGGACAACTGCTGGGACGCCCGGTCGATGAGCGGCTGGCCGGCAGCCTGGCGGCACACCTCTTCGCCATCGGCCAGGGGGCGCGCATAGTACGGGTACACGATGTCAAAGCGATGGCCGATGCCGTACAAGTATGGCAGCAAGCCGCACAATATCAGGGATAACAACAATGACGAGAAAATATTTTGGTACCGACGGGGTGCGCGGCAAGGTGGGCGACTACCCCATCACGCCCGAGTTCGTGATGAAACTGGGCTGGGCGGCGGGCAAGGTGCTGTCCCAGACCGGCACCCGCAAGGTGTTGATCGGCAAGGATACCCGTATTTCCGGCTACATGCTGGAAGCGGCCCTGGAGGCGGGGTTGTCCGCCGCCGGCCTGCAGGCGGCCCTGCTCGGACCCATGCCGACTCCTGCCATCGCCTACCTGACCCGCACCTTCCGCGCCGAAGCCGGCATCGTCATCAGTGCCTCCCACAATCCCTATTACGATAATGGCATCAAGTTCTTTTCCCACGACGGTACCAAGCTGCCGGACGAGGTCGAGCTGGCCATCGAGGCCTTGTTGGAGCAACCCATGGACTGCGTGTCTTCGGATCAACTGGGTAAGGCCAGCCGCATCAACGATGCCGCCGGCCGCTATATCGAGTTCTGCAAGAGCACCTTTCCCTCGGAAATGCACCTGGACGGCCTGACCATGGTCATCGATTGTGCCCATGGTGCCACCTACCACATAGCACCGGCGGTGTTCGAGGAGCTGGGTGCCAGGGTGATCCGTACCGGCGTCCAGCCTAACGGGCTCAATATCAACGACAAGGTCGGCTCCACCGCGCCCCAGGCGCTGATTGAGGCGGTGCTTGCCCACGAGGCGGATCTGGGCATCGCTTTCGACGGTGACGGCGACCGGCTGGTGATGGTGGATCATACCGGTGCCCTGGTGGACGGCGATGAACTGCTCTATATCATGGCCCGTGACGCCCAGCGGCGGGGAACCCTGCAGGGTGGTGTCGTGGGTACCCTGATGAGCAACATGGCACTGGAGCTGGCCCTGGATAAGCTGGCTATCCCCTTCGTACGTGCCAAGGTCGGCGATCGCTATGTGATGGAGCTGCTCAAGGAGCATGGCTGGAAGCTGGGAGGAGAAAACTCCGGTCATATCATCAGCCTGGATCACAACACCACCGGCGATGGCATAGTGGCTGCGCTGCAGGTGTTGCGTGCCATGGTGGGGGAACGGCGCAGCCTGCATGAGCTCCGCAACGGCCTGACCCTGTTTCCGCAGGTGCTGGTCAATGTGCGGTTCAACGCCGGTACCGATCCCCTGGCCAGTGAAGACGTCCGCCGGCGGGTGGCCGAGGCCGAAGCGGAGCTGGCCGGCGCCGGCCGTGTGCTGTTGCGCAAGTCCGGCACGGAACCACTGATCCGGGTGATGGTGGAAGGGGCGGATAAGGCCCTGGTAGAACGGCTGGCGCACCGCATCGCCGAGGCGGTAGCCTGACCGGCTACGCCGGAGCTGGACGTCATAAGCTGGAAGCCGGAAGCGATCAGTTGCCCGACGTGGTTTGGCGTTTTTGCATGCGGGCCATGAATTGCAGTCGCCCGTACTCATGCCACAAGCAACGCCGGGCTGCTTCCAGCTTTCGGCTTTCAGCTTGGGTAAAACGATTGTGTAATCATCGCTTTGCCGTCTTTTTATGCAGTCGAGCGATTTTTTGAAAATTGCGCTTGTATCCGGCCTGCGGGGTCGTTAGTATTAGCCCCGCTCCGGACAGCAGGGCTGAAAAGGGGCGGCAACGCCAAGCGAAGGTAGGCTCAAATGTACGAAATTCTTTTGGTGGTGTATCTGCTTATCGCACTGGCCCTGATTGGCCTGGTGTTGATACAGCAAGGAAAGGGTGCCGACATGGGCGCATCTTTCGGCGCAGGTGCATCGAATACGGTTTTTGGCTCCAGCGGCTCGGGTAACTTCCTGACCAAGGCAACCACGCTGCTGGCGGCAGGCTTCTTTATCGTGAGTCTGGTGTTGGGCAATCTGTCCACGCACAGTATCAAACAAGGAAGCGAATGGGATGATCTTTCCGTACCTGAAGTGGTGGAGAGTGTTCCCCAGGGTGATGTTCCCGTGACAAGCGGCAGCGACATACCCGAATAAAGGTTTTGCCGAGGTGGTGGAATTGGTAGACACGCTATCTTGAGGGGGTAGTGCCCGTATGGGCGTGCGGGTTCAAGTCCCGCTCTCGGCACCAAGTCATAGTCAGGTTGAGATTGGTTCTCGGTTTGACTATAATCTCGCACGATTTCGGACGCGGGGTGGAGCAGCCTGGTAGCTCGTCGGGCTCATAACCCGAAGGTCGTCGGTTCAAATCCGGCCCCCGCAACCAATTTCACGTTCATCGCCTGCTCGCGGTGAATGGTCGTCGCGAGGCGACAATCAGGGTCCAGGTGAATAGCCCCGATTTGAAGATCGGGGCTTTTTGTTATCTGCACTTTGCCATCGGCATGGTCGATGGGAATTCACTGGGCTGCGAGCCCTTTTTTTGTTTTCGGAGGGGGTGGCTTTGGCTACATTGGAACAACGATTGACCGAGATGCTGACAGAGCCGGTAGAGGCCCTGGGCTTTGAACTGCTGGGGCTCGAATTCGTACGCGCCGGCCGGCATTCGACCTTACGTTTGTACATTGACCATGAAGACGGTATCGACGTGAATGACTGTGCCGAAGTCAGTCGGCAGGTCAGCGCCGTGCTGGATGTGGAAGATCCCATTTCTACCGAATATGATCTGGAAGTCTCATCCCCAGGGCTCGCCCGCCCCCTGTTCAAGCCGGCCCATTACCAGGCCATCATCGGTCAGGAAGCGGAGTTGACCCTGCGTATGGCCGTGAATAATCGCCGCAAGCTGACAGGCAAGGTGCTGGCGGTGGAAGACACCATGATCAGGCTGGAAGTGGAAGGAAAGGAATTTCCTATTGCTTTCGCCAATATCCAAAGAGCAAATCTGGTTCCGAACTTTGACTAACGAGGCTATCGGACATGAATAAAGAAATATTGTTGGTTGTAGATGCCGTTTCCAACGAGAAAGCGGTGCCTCGCGAAAAAATCTTCGAGGCGCTGGAAACGGCCCTGGCCACGGCCACCAAGAAAAAGTACGAAGGCGACATCGAGGTGCGGGTGGCCATCGATCGCAAGAGCGGCGATTTCGACACCTTCCGCCGCTGGCAAGTGGTGGAAAACCAGGAAGCCCTGACCAATCCCTATCGGGAAATTACCCTGGAAGCGGCCCAGATCGACGAGCCGGAGATCCAGGTGGGCGATTATGTGGAAGATCAGATAGACTCCATCACCTTCGATCGCATCACCACCCAGACCGCCAAGCAGGTCATCGTGCAGAAGGTGCGGGAAGCCGAGCGCATGCAGGTGGTGGAGCAGTTCCAGGATCAGGAAGGCGAAATCATCACCGGTGTGGTCAAGAAAGCGACTCGTGACAACGTTATCCTGGATCTGGGCAACAACGCCGAAGCGGTGATCTTCCGGGAAGACCTGCTGCCGCGGGAATCCTTCCGCGCCGGTGATCGGGTGCGCGGTCTGCTGTTTGCCGTCCGGCCCGAGGCCCGCGGCGCCCAGTTGTTTGTCAGCCGGACCCACCCGGACTTCCTGAAGGAACTGTTCCGTATCGAGGTGCCGGAAATCGGCGAGGAAATCATCGAGATCATGGGTGCCGCCCGGGATCCCGGCAGCCGCGCCAAGATTGCGGTGAAGACCAACGACCGGCGCATCGATCCCATTGGTGCCTGCGTCGGCATGCGCGGTGCCCGGGTGCAGGCGGTGTCCGGCGAGCTCGGGGGTGAGCGGGTCGACATCGTGCTGTGGGACGACAACCCGGCCCAGTTCGTGATCAACGCCATGGCACCGGCCGACGTGGCCTCCATCATCGTGGACGAAGACGCCCATTCCATGGACATCGCGGTCGAGTCCGGCAACCTGGCCCAGGCCATCGGCCGTAACGGCCAGAACGTGCGGCTCGCGTCCCAGCTCACCGGCTGGGAGCTGAACGTGATGACGGTCGAGGACCTGCAGCAGAAGCACCAGGTAGAAAGCGACAAGATCATGAATCTCTTCGTCCAGTACCTGGACATCGACGAGGATTTCGCCGCCCTGCTGATGGAGGAAGGCTTCTCCACCCTGGAGGAGATCGCCTATGTCCCGGTTAGCGAGCTGCTGAACGTCGAGGGTCTGGACGAAGAGATGGTGGAGGAGCTGCGCAACCGCGCCAAAGACGCCCTGACCACCCGGGCCCTGGCCCAAGAAGAATCATTCGAAGGGGTGGAGCCGGCAGAGGATCTGCTCGCACTGCCCTCCATGACCCGGGAGCTGGCCTATCAGCTTGCCGCCCGTGGTATTGCGAACCTGGAAGAACTGGCAGAGCAGGGCATCGACGACCTGGAAGGAATTGAAGGTCTGGATGAAGCCCTGGCCGGCGAGCTGATCATGGCCGCCCGCAATATCTGCTGGTTCGGGGACCAGAGCGAAGAATAAGATCAACGGAGGTAAATGAATGGCAGAAGTCTCATTAACGCAACTTGCCAGTGACATCGACACACCGGTTGATCGTCTTGTCCAGCAGTTTCGGGAAGCCGGCATGGAGAAATCCAGCGCCGACATGGTATCCGAAACCGAAAAGGCCGCCCTGCTTGCGTTTTTAAAAAAACAGCACGGCGCTAACGACGATAATGAACCCAAACGGATGACCCTGAAACGCAAGACCAAGAGCACTCTGAGTGTGCAGGGTGCCGGTGGTAAGAACAAAGCGGTACAGGTTGAGGTGCGCAAGAAACGCACTTACGTAAGACGTGATTCGCTGGAAGAGCAGCAGCGTCAACAAGAAGCAGAAGAGCAGGCGCGTCTGGAGGCACAAGCCCAGGCCCGTCGTGAGGCCGAAGAACAAGCCAGACGCGAAGCCGAAGAAAAGGCCAAACGCGAGGCGGAAGAAAAAGCCCGGCGTGAAGCGGAAGAAAAGGCCCGCCAAGCTCAGCTGCAAGCTCAGGACACCACAGAGCAAGGGGCCGCCAAGCCCCAGAGCAAAGAGCAGAAAAAGGCGGACGAAATGGCCAAACGCGAAGCAGAAAATCTGAAACGTCAGCGTGAGGAAGAAGCCTTGCGTAAAGCCGAGCTGGAAGCCCAGCAGAAGGCGGAAGAAGTACGTCGACTGGCGGAAGAAAATGAAAAACGCTGGGCCGAGGAAGCCGCCAAGAAGCAGCAGGAGGAGGGTGACTACCACGTCACCACCAACCGCCATGCTCAGGAAGCGGAAGACGAAGCGGATCAAACCGAAGAGCAGCGTGCCCGCCGCACCGGTGGCAAAAAGCGCAAGGGTGGCAAGTCCAAGGAAGATCGGGAAGATCGCGAAAGCCGGACCGAACGCCTGAAGACCAAGGGTAAGCGTGCCAAGGTGTTGACGCCCAAGTCGATGAAGCATGGTTTCCAGAAACCGGCCCAGCCGGTCAGCCGTGACGTTGAAATCGGCGAGACCATCACGGTGGCGGAACTGGCCAACAAGATGGCGGTCAAGGGTGCCGAAGTCATCAAGGCGATGATGAAGATGGGCGCCATGGTGACCATCAACCAGGTGATCGATCAGGAAACCGCCCAGCTGGTGGCGGAAGAGATGGGTCACAAGGTGGTGCTGCGCCGGGAGAACGAGCTGGAAGAGCGGGTACTGTCGGATCGGGATACCGATGCTGAGAGCAAGCCGCGCGCCCCGGTGGTGACCATCATGGGTCACGTCGACCACGGCAAGACCTCCACCCTGGACTACATCCGTCGGACCAAGGTGGCGGCGGGCGAGGCCGGTGGTATTACCCAGCACATCGGTGCCTACCACGTGGAAACCGACAACGGCATGATCACCTTCCTGGATACCCCGGGTCACGCGGCCTTTACCGCCATGCGTGCCCGTGGTGCCAAGGCCACCGACATCGTGATCCTGGTGGTGGCGGCCGATGACGGCGTCATGCCCCAGACCGTCGAAGCCATCCAGCATGCCAAGGCGGCGGGCGTACCGCTGATCGTGGCGGTGAACAAGATGGACAAACCGGAAGCGGATCCGGACCGGGTCAAGAGCGAGCTGTCCCAGCACGGCGTCATGTCCGAGGAGTGGGGGGGCGAGAACATGTTCGTTCACATCTCCGCCAAGACCGGCATGGGTATCGACGAACTGCTGGAAGCCATACTGTTGCAGGCCGAGGTGCTGGAGCTGACCGCGGTCTACGACGCCATGGCCTCGGGCGTGGTGATCGAATCCCGTCTCGACAAGGGTCGTGGTCCCGTGGCCACGGTGCTGGTTCAGGACGGTACCCTGCACCAGGGCGACATCGTGCTGTGCGGCCTGGAGTATGGCCGGGTTCGGGCGATGAAGGACGAACTGGGCCGCGAGGTCAAGTCCGCCGGTCCTTCCATCCCGGTGGAAATCCTGGGATTGTCCGGGGTGCCGACCGCCGGTGACGAAGCCACGGTGGTGCGCGACGAGAAGAAGGCGCGGGAAGTGGCCCTGTACCGTCAGGGCAAGTTCCGCGAGGTCAAGCTGGCCCGCCAGCAGAAGGCCAAACTGGAGAACATGTTCGCCAACATGAACGAAGGCGAAGTGGCCGAGATCAACCTGGTGCTGAAGGCCGACGTGCAGGGCTCCATCGAGGCGATTTCCGATTCGCTGCAGAAGCTGTCTACCGACGAGGTCAAGGTCAAGATCGTCGGCTCCGGCGTGGGTGGTATCACCGAGACCGACGCCAGCCTGGCGGCGGCCTCCAATGCCATCATCCTGGGCTTCAACGTACGTGCCGACGCGGCTGCACGCAAGGTGATCGAGTCGGAAGAGATCGATCTGCGCTACTACAGTGTGATCTACGAGCTGTTGGATGAGGTGAAGCAGGCCATGACCGGCATGCTGGCTCCGGTGTTCAAGCAGGAGATCATCGGCCTGGCCCAGGTGCGCGACGTCTTCCGTTCGCCCAAGTTCGGTGCCATCGCCGGCTGTATGGTCACCGAGGGCGTGGTCAAGCGCAGCAACCCGATCCGGGTACTGCGCGACAACGTGGTGATCTACGAGGGCGAACTCGAGTCCCTGCGCCGCTTCAAGGACGACGTGGCCGAAGTGCGCAATGGCATGGAGTGCGGTATCGGCGTGAAGAACTACAATGACGTCAGGGTGGGCGACCAGATCGAGGTCTATCAGGTAGTGGAAGTGCAACGTACCCTCTAAGGGCACGGTATCTGCCCCTGAACCACGCACAGTGTTAATCGACGGGGGCCTTGGGCCCCCTTTGTCTTGGAAAGTATTTATGGCCAGAGAATTCAGCCGTACCCGCCGGGTCGGGCAGGAACTGCAAAAAGAAATTGCCGTCATCCTGCAGCGGGAGATCAAGGACGAGCGTTTGGGCATGGTGACCGTTTCCGGGGTGGAAGTGTCCCGGGATCTGAATTATGCCAAGGTATTCGTCACCTTCCTGGAGAACGATCCCGAGCGGATCGAAACAGGCATGGCGGCGCTGAAGGATGCCAGCGGTTATATCCGCAGCCTGGTGGCCAAGGCGGTGCGGCTGCGGGTTACGCCCGAGCTGCGCTTCGTCTACGACCAGAGCCTGGTGGAAGGCATGCGCATCTCCACCCTGGTGTCCAGCACCATTGCCGAAGACAAGCGCCGCAGCGTCGGCCGTGACGATGAACAAGAGGAACAAAACTGAGATGGGGCGTCAGCGTCGTTTTCGTGGCCGTGAAGTCGACGGCATCCTGCTGCTCGACAAGCCGGCGGGCATCACCTCCAACGATGCCCTGCAGCAGGTCAAGCGTATCTACGCCGCCGCCAAGGCGGGGCACACCGGTGCCCTGGACCCCCTGGCCACCGGCATGCTGCCGATCTGCCTGGGGGAGGCGACCAAGTTTTCCCAGTTTCTGCTGGAGGCGGACAAGCGCTACCGGGTGGTGGCCAAGCTGGGCGAGCGTACCGATACCAGTGATGCCGACGGCGAGGTGGTCGAGCGTCGGCCGGTGAATGTCTCCGCCGGCGAGCTTATCGAGGCACTGGATCATTTCCGCGGCGACATCGAGCAGGTGCCCTCCATGTACTCGGCGCTCAAGTACCAGGGCAAGCCCCTGTACCAGTACGCCCGGGAAGGCATAGAAGTGCCGCGAGAGTCCCGCCCCATCACCGTCTACGAGCTCAAGCTGATCCGCTTCGAAGGGGACGAGGTGGAGCTGGAGGTGCACGCGAGCAAGGGCACCTATATCCGCACCATAGTGGACGACCTGGGCGAGCGCCTGGGCTGCGGCGCCCACGTGACCGTGCTGCGGCGGCTGGCGGTGGCCGGCTATCCGGCGGAGCGCATGCTCACCCTGGAACAGTTGCAGTGCATCCTCGACAACTGCAAGGCCAACGACGTCTCGCCCCGGCTGGAGCTGGATCCGCTGCTGCTGCCGATGGACACGGCGGTGCAGGGCCTGCCCGAGATCAACCTGTCCGAGCTGGTGGCGGGCTACCTGCTGCAGGGCCAGGCGGTACAGGTGGCCGGCGCCCCTCAGGAAGGCTTCGTGCGCCTTACCGTCGGGCCCGAGCACCGTTTTGTCGGCGTCGGCGAAATCGACGACGATGGCAAGGTGGCACCACGCCGGCTGGTGCGCTGAGCGTCGGGCCGGCGGCTGCGCATTTTCTGGTTGCCAAGGCGAACTTAACTGGTAGAATGCGCAGCTCCGTTTCCGGCTGAATTAGTGATCGGCTGGGAAAATCATTCATCGTTTTTGGAGTACATCACTATGTCACTAAGTGCTGAAATCAAGGCCCAGATCGTTGCCGACTTTGCCCGCGGCGAAGGCGACACCGGCTCTCCCGAAGTACAGGTCGCCCTGCTGAGCGCCCAGATTGACCACCTGCAAGGTCACTTCAAGCAGCACATCCACGATCACCACAGCCGCCGCGGCCTGCTGCGCATGGTATCCCAGCGTCGTAACCTGCTGGACTACCTGAAGCGCAAGGACGTTGAGCGCTATCGTGCACTGATCGAGAAGCTGGGCCTGCGTCGTTAATCGACCCCTCCGCTTTAAGAAAAAAGGAGCTTCGGCTCCTTTTTTCGTTTCCGGAGCGGGCATACTGTTAACCATAAGTAGACAATTCTTTTCCTTCATGCCGATTTATTCACGCCGTCAGGGGATCTAAAGTAGCGGCATTCCCTTTGTTTCAGGAGTTGCAGCATGATCCCGATGCCGGTGCTATTTGTCTCCCACGGCGCCCCCACCTATGCCCTCGAACCCGGCCTGGCCGGAGCGGGACTGGTGCGACTGGGCGAGCGCCTGCCCAGGCCGCAGGCGGTGCTGGTGGTCTCCCCCCACTGGGTCAGCCGGGAGCCGAGGATCACCGGCGCGGCCCGGCCTGAGACCATCCACGATTTCGGTGGTTTTCCCGACGCACTGTACCGCTTGCAATACCCGGCGCCCGGTGCCCCGGCCCTGGCCGCCGAGTTGGCCGCCTGGCTACGGGAGGCGGGCTACCGGGCGGAGCTGGACAAGGGCCGCGGCCTGGACCATGGCGCCTGGGTACCGCTGCGGTTTCTCTATCCCGAGGCGGACGTGCCGGTGCTGCAGTTGTCGATGCCGGCCTGGCTGGATCCGGCCTCGGCCTGGGCGCTGGGGGAGGCGCTCAGGTCGCTGCGGGCAAAGGGGATACTGATCGTCGCCTCGGGCAGCCTGACCCACAACCTCTACGAATTCCGCCAGGGGGAGACCAAAGCCGCCGCCTATGCCCTGGCGTTCGAGGCCTGGGCCCGGGACGCGGTCCGCCGCCACGACAAGGCGGCGCTGCTCGACTACCTGAATGCGCCTCATGGACGGCGAGCCCATCCCACGCCGGACCACTATCTACCGCTGCTGGTGGCGGCGGGAGCGGCCAGCCCGGACGGCGAGGTCGAGGTACTGGAAGGGGATATGCGCTACGGCATGCTGTCGATGGAGTCTTATCTGTTCGGCTAGCCGGAAACCGGGATTTTTGCCGTCGATTCTGTCCTTTGAACACGGATCCAGTATACTGTGCGGGCAAATTGAGAGCCCAAACAGTTTAAGGAATCGACAACGTGAATCCTATCGTAAAAACCTTCCAATACGGCCAGCATACCGTCACCCTTGAGACCGGTGTGATGGCCCGCCAGGCCACCGGCGCCGTCATGGCCAGCATGGACGATACCGCCGTGCTGGTGACCGTGGTCGGCAAGCGCGAAGCCGACGAAAGCCGCGACTTCTTCCCGCTCACCGTGAACTACCAGGAGCGGACCTACGCCGCCGGCCGTATTCCCGGTGGCTTCTTCAAGCGCGAAGGCCGTCCGACGGAAGGGGAAACACTGACCGCCCGGTTGATCGACCGTCCCATCCGTCCGCTGTTTCCCGATGGTTTCAAGAATGAAGTCCAGGTGATCGCCACCGTCGTTTCCGCCAACCCGGAAATCGCCCCCGACATCATCTCCATGCTCGGCACCTCCGCCGCCCTGGCCGTTTCCGGCATTCCCTTCGCCGGCCCCATCGGTGCCGCCCGTGTGGGTTACATGAACGGCGAATACGTGCTCAACCCCACCGTCGGCGAGCTGAAGAGCAGCCAGCTGGATCTGGTGGTCGCCGGTACCGCCAACGCCGTACTGATGGTGGAATCCGAAGCCTCCATCCTGCCGGAAGAAGTGATGCTGGGTGCCGTCATGTACGGCCACGAGCAGATGCAGACCGCCATCAATGCCATCAACGAGTTTGCCGCCGAAGTGGGCACCCAGCCCTGGGACTGGCAGCCGGCCGCCGAAAACGAGGCGCTCAAGGCCAAGGTGGCCGAGCTGGCCGCCCAGGATCTGGGCGAAGCCTACCGCATCATCGACAAGACCGCCCGCCGCGATGCCATCAGCGACATCAAGGCCCGGGTGCAGGAAACCATCCTGACCGAGAGCCCGGAACAGGGCATCAAGGAAATTCAGGACCAGCTGGGCAAGCTGGAAAAGACCATCGTCCGTGGCCGGGTGGTTCGTGGCGAGCCGCGCATCGACGGCCGCGAGCCCGACATGATCCGCGCCATCAACGTGGCCACCGGCCTGCTGCCCCGTACCCACGGCTCTGCCCTGTTCACCCGCGGTGAAACCCAGGCCCTGGTGGCCGCCACCCTGGGCACCGAGCGGGATGCCCAGCTGATCGACGAGCTGACCGGCGAGCGCGCCAACCGCTTTATGCTGCACTACAACTTCCCGCCCTACTGCGTGGGCGAGACCGGCATGGTCGGCAGCCCCAAGCGCCGGGAGATCGGTCACGGCCGCCTGGCCAAGCGCGGCGTGGCCGCGGTGATGCCGAGCCAGGAGCAGTTCCCCTACACGGTGCGTGTGGTGTCCGAGATCACCGAGTCCAACGGCTCTTCCTCCATGGCTTCCGTCTGCGGCACCTCCCTGGCGCTGATGGACGCGGGCGTGCCGATCAAGGCCTCGGTGGCCGGTATCGCCATGGGCCTGGTGAAAGAAGAAGACGGCTTCGTGGTGCTGTCCGACATCCTGGGTGACGAAGATCACCTGGGCGACATGGACTTCAAGGTGGCCGGTACCAGCGAGGGCGTCACCGCCCTGCAGATGGACATCAAGATCGAAGGCATCACCAAGGAAATCATGGAAGTAGCCCTCAAGCAGGCGCGCAACGCCCGGCTGCACATCCTCAAGGTGATGGACGAGGCCATCAATGCGCCCCGTGCCGAAATCTCCGATTTCGCCCCGCGTATCCACACCATCAAGATCAACCCCGAGAAGATCAAGGACGTGATCGGCAAGGGCGGCTCCACCATCCGCGCCCTGACCGAGGAAACCGGCACCACCATCGAGCTGGATGACGACGGTACCGTCAAGATCGCCGCCGTCGACGGCGAAGCCGCCAAGCTGGCCATCCGCCGCATCGAGCAGCTGACCGCGGAAGTGGAAAGCGGCACCATCTACGAAGGTCAGGTCGTGCGCCTGGCCGACTTCGGTGCCTTCGTCAACATCCTGCCCGGCAAGGACGGCCTGGTGCACATTTCCCAGATCACCGAAGAGCGGGTCAAGAATGTGTCCGATCACCTGAAGGTGGGCGACAAGGTCAAGGTCAAGGTGCTGGAAGTCGACCGCCAGGGCCGTATCCGCCTGTCCATCAAGGAAGCCAACAAGCCGGCCGACGCCGAGGCGCCGGCGGCGGAAGACGCCAAGGTGGAAGCGCCGGCCGAAAACGCCGAATAAGCACCATCGATAATGGTAGAAAAGCCGGGAACCATCCCGGCTTTTTTGTGCCCCTTGCCCGGCTTGCCAATCAGCGGTGGCCGACGCACAATAGCCGCTACCCCTATATATGAGAGAGTCTATCTATGGAGTTGGCTGATTACCGGCGGGAATACCTGCAAGGCGGCTTGCGCCGCAAGGATCTGCCGGCCGATCCCCTGACGCTGTTCGAAACCTGGATGCAGCAGGCCATTGCCGCCGGCCTGGCCGATCCCACCGCCATGGTGGTGGCCACGGTGGACGAGCGGGGGCAACCCTTTCAACGCATCGTGCTGCTCAAGCATGCGGACGAGCGGGGCTTCGTGTTTTACACCAACATGGGCAGCCGCAAGGCCGGCCACCTGGCACAAAACCCGCGCATCAGCCTGTTGTTCCCCTGGCACAGCCTGGAGCGGCAGGTGCATGTTACCGGCCAGGTCGAGAAACTGTCCACGGTGGAGGTGATGAAATACTTCAGCAGCCGGCCCAAAGACAGCCAGATCGGTGCCTGGGTGTCGCAGCAGTCCTCCCGTATTTCCGCCCGCGGCCTGCTGGAAGCCAAATTCCTGGAGATGAAGCAAAAATTCGCCAGTGGCGAGGTGCCCTTGCCGAGCTTCTGGGGAGGCTTTCGGGTTTGCTTCGACAGTGTCGAGTTCTGGCAGGGCGGTGCCAACCGCCTGCACGACCGTTTTCTTTATCAACGCAGTGGTGACGGCTGGACCCTGGACCGCCTCGCCCCCTAGGAGCCCCTATGCTGATATTCAGAACCGAACGTCCTGGTGATGGTGACGATATCGATGAAGTGGTGTGCGCCGCTTTCGACCGGCCGGACGAAGCGGATCTGGTATTGGCGCTGCGCGAGCAGGGCGCCATCAGCGTCAGCCAGGTGGCGGAATACGAAGGTGCCGTCATCGGCCATCTGGCCATGAGCCCGGTGCTGATCGACGGCGAGGATCTGGGCTGGCTGGGGCTGGCGCCGGTCAGCGTCTGGCCAGACTGCCAGCGCCAGGGCGTGGGCTCGGAGATGATCAAGGAGGCGATCAACGCCGCCAACGAACTGGACTGGGCCGGCATAGTGGTGCTGGGGGAGCCGGCCTTCTATGCCCGTTTTGGCTTCAAGCCGGCGCGTGATCTGCAATTGCACAGTATCTATCCGGAGGCGGGCGATGCCTTTATGGCCCTGCCCCTGAAGCAGCCGGTACCCCGTGGTCTGGTCACCTATCACCCCGCCTTCGACGGGCTGTCGTGAGTGGCTGAGGAGGTAGGTGAGAGGCGCAAAACAGGGTAAGCTGTTCACGCCTCACGCCTCACTCTTCTTCCTCCTCTTCGAAGTACCAATAGCCCTGGTTGACCAGCGGCAGCAGCACTTCCAACAGCACCTTGGGCTCTTTCAGGCAAGCCACTTCCGGGCCGCAGATGCGGGCCTGATCGCACAGCAGGGCAATGGCGTCCCCATCGGACTCGGCAAGTCGGTAGCGCTCGCCGTCCAGGTAGAACACCTGCTCACTGCCTTCATGATAGAAGCAGCGCACGCCTCCCAGACGATAAAGGTGGTCGCCGTGATCCAGGCGCAGCACCAGCTCTTCCAGGCTGTAGAGCGGCTCGGCCGGCTCCAGGTCCAGATCGTGTTTGGCTTCCGACATCATCTCGCCAAACCAGTCAGCCAGGCGGACGGGATCCTCCAGCAGCTCCGTCATCAGCGACTTCACCTGGTCCAGCACGGTGGCATCGAGGCGGCCGTGGGCCGGGGTGGGCGCCATGCCCGCATCGTCGAAGCGGCGGGTGGTCGACTCATGGGCCAGCAGGTGATCGGCAAAGCTCGAGATCAGATCCCGAGCGTCGGGGGCGCGAAAGCCCACCGAATAGTTGAGCGCCGGGGTCACCGCATAGCCTTCGTGGGGGCAGCCGGGGGGGATATAGAGGATATCGCCGGGCTCCAGCACCTCGTCGATCTCCGCCTCGAAGGCCTCGCAGTGACGCAGGGCACCGTGGGCGGCAAACTCCTTCAGGCTCTGCTGCCGGCCTACCCGCCAGTGGCGTCGGCCTTCGCCCTGGATAATGAAAACGCCGTACTGATCGATATGGGGCCCGACCCCGCCACCCGGGGTGGAAAAGCTCACCATGACGTCATCGAATCGCCAGCCGGGGATAAAGCGGAACTCCTCGGCGATGTCCTGCACCGCCGGATGCCACTGGTTCACTGCCTGCACCAGCAGGGTCCAGTCTTCCTCGCCCAGGTGGTCATAGCTGTCGAAGGGACCGCTTTCCGCCTGCCAGCGACCGGCTTCCCGCCAGACCCGGCGGGATTCGATGTGCGGCTCCAGGGCCAGACCGGCCAGTTCGTCCGGGCTGAGCGGATCCTCGAAACCGGGCAGGCCGGCCTTGATCAGCAGCGGCCGGCGTTGCCAGTGGTGGGCGAGAAAGTGTTCGATATCCAGTTTGAGTGCGCTGTGCATGGGTGCCTGCCGGAGTGGGAGGATGCTTAAAGAATAGCGGAGTATTATGCCAAGGCCGGGCGGGGAAGGGAATGATGGTGAGGGGTGGGGGGTGAGGGGGGAGGGGTGAGGATTACGCCTCACCCCTGTCACCTAACCCATTACGCTGTTACTTCAGTTCGTCGGTGAGCTGGATGGCGCGGCCGATGTAGTTGGCCGGGGTCAGTTGCTTGAGCTCGGCTTTCACCGACTCCGGCAGCTCCAGGCCGTCGATAAAGGTACGCATGCCTTCGGCGTCCACCCGCTTGCCGCGGGTCAGCTCCTTGAGCTTCTCATAGGGCTTTTCAATGCCGTAGCGGCGCATCACCGTCTGCACCGGCTCGGCCAGCACTTCCCAGTTCTGATCCAGATCGGCGGCCAGCGCCTGCGGGTTGGCTTCGAGCTTGCTGATGCCCTTGAGGGTGGCCTGATAGGCGATGAGGGAATAGCCCACCGCCACGCCCAGGTTGCGCAGCACGGTGCTGTCGGTCAGATCCCGCTGCCAGCGGGAGATGGGCAGCTTGGCGGCCAGGTGGTTGAACACGGCGTTGGCCAGCCCCAGGTTGCCTTCGGAGTTTTCGAAGTCGATGGGGTTGACCTTGTGCGGCATGGTGCTGGAGCCGATTTCACCGGCCACGGTGCGCTGCTTGAAGTACCCCACCGAGATGTAGCCCCAGATATCCCGATCGAAATCGATGAGGATGGTGTTGAAGCGAGCCAGGGCGTCGAACAGCTCGGCAATGTAGTCGTGCGGCTCGATCTGGGTGGTATAGGGGTTCCAGGTCAGGCCCAGGCGACCGACGAAGCGCTCGGCGAAGGCGTGCCAGTCCACCTCCGGATAGGCGGACATATGGGCATTGTAGTTGCCCACGGCACCGTTGATCTTGGCCAGCAGCTCTACCGCCAGGATCTGCTTGAACTGGCGCTCCAGGCGGTAGGCCACGTTGGCCATCTCCTTGCCCAGGGTGGTGGGCGAGGCGGGCTGGCCGTGGGTGCGGCTCAGCATGGGCACGTCGCGGTACTGGCGGGCCAGTTGCTTGACGGCGTCGATAAGCTCGCGGCAGTAGGGGGCGATCACCTCCTCCCGGGCGGCCTTGAGCATCAGGGCGTGGGCATTGTTGTTGATGTCCTCGCTGGTGCAGGCGAAGTGGATGAACTCGCTCACCGCGGCCAGCTCGGGCAGGACCTCGACCTTCTCCTTCAGAAAGTATTCCACCGCCTTCACATCGTGGTTGGTGGTGCGTTCAATGTCCTTGATGCGCTGGCCATCTGCCTCGTTGAATTCGGCGACAATGCGATCGAGCAGGGCGTTGGCCTCGGCGGACAGAGCCGGCACCTCGGTGATTTCAGCATGCTCGGCCAGGGCCTGCAGCCAGCGGACTTCCACCTCTACGCGAAAGCGCAACAGACCGAACTCGGAAAAAATGGCGCGCAGCGCCTCAGTTTTGCTGCCGTAACGGCCATCGACCGGGGAAATGGCCGTTAATGCTGACAATTCCATGAACAAGGACTCCTGAAGGTTGGGGGGTAACTAAAGATAGCTCAATAGCGCAGGGCGGCCTGGGCCTGGGCCACCAGCCGCTTGCGCGAAAACAGGATATGCCGGCGCCGGCCGCCGAGCTGGCGCCACAACACGGCACTGCGGATACCGGCCAACAGCAGGGCACGGATCTGGTGCTGCACCAAGGGCTGCTGCAGGTAGCTGGGATTGCCCGCCACCTGGATACGCGGCCCTATGGGGCTGACGATGTCGCTGTAGATGCTTGCCAGGTTGGCCAGCACCTGCTCGTCGAGCAGCTCGAAGTGGTGCAGCTGGCGCTTGACCTGGTTGATACGCTCGCCCAACATGGCCAGCAGGTCGCGGCGCCTGGCCAGCTTGCGTTCCAGCGCCACCAGACCCACCAGATAGCGGGTGAGCTCGGCGTTTTTCTGGCCGCTGTCGGTATTGAGTTGTTCGATCAGGGTCTGGTAACCCAGGCGCAGCTGGCCGTGGCCGCCGTAGATATCTTGCGAATGCTCGGCGTCGGTGACCAGGATACTGTTGAGGGTGGCCCTGAGGACCTCTTTATCGTCGATGCTGCCCTGGCGAGCGACTTGCTGTACCAGGCTGACCGCCTGGCAGATGCCGGCAAAGGCCAGGGTTTGGTTTTCCAGACTATGACTCACGCTTGCTCCTGACTGAATCGGGTTTCGATAATGCCGCCGCCCAGGCAGACCTCGCCCTGGTAGAAGACGGCGGACTGGCCCGGCGTCACCGCGGCCTGAGGGCTGTCGAAGGTCACCCTGATGGTCTCGGCGTCCACCGGCTCCACCAGACAGGGAATATCGGCCTGGCGGTAGCGGGTTTTCACCGAGCAGCGAAAGGCCTGGATCACCGGCTGGCGGTTTACCCAGTGCAGCTGGCGGGCGATAAGGCCGTGGGAATAGAGGCGGGGATGATCGCCCTGGGCCACCACCAGCACATTGCGCTCCAGATCCTTGTCCACCACATACCAGGGATCGTCGGTGGCGTTTTTTAGGCCGCCGATGCCGAGACCCTTGCGCTGGCCCAGGGTGTGGTACATCAGCCCTTGGTGCTCGCCGATGACTTCGCCGTTCACGGTTTCGATCCTGCCTGGCTGGGCGGGCAGATAGCGGGCCAGGAAGTCGCGGAACTTGCGCTCGCCGATAAAGCAGATGCCGGTGGAATCCTTCTTCTTGGCGGTCACCAGCTCCAGCTGCTCGGCAATGCGGCGTACTTCGGGTTTTTCCAGCTCGCCCACCGGGAACAGGCTCTTGGCCACCTGTTGCGAGCTCAGGGTATAGAGGAAGTAGCTCTGATCCTTGTTGCCGTCGAGGCCGCGCAGCAGCTTGGGCTGGTCGTCGAAGCTGCGGCGCACGTAGTGGCCGGTGGCGATATAGTCGGCGCCCAGATCCTCGGCGGCGAACTCCAGGAAGGCCTTGAACTTGATTTCCTTGTTGCACAGGATGTCCGGATTGGGCGTGCGCCCGGCCTGATATTCGGCCAGGAAGTGCTCGAACACGTTGTCCCAGTATTCGGCGGCGAAGTTGATGGTGTGAAGCTCGATGCCGAGCTTGTCGCACACCGCCTGGGCGTCACGCAGATCCTCGGCGGCGGAGCAGTATTCGTCGGTGTCGTCTTCTTCCCAGTTCTTCATGAACAGGCCTTCCACCTGGTAACCCTGCTGTTGCAGCAGCCAGGCCGACACCGAAGAATCCACGCCGCCGGACATGCCGACAATCACTTTTAGCTGACTGTTATCGCTCATACGCGCCCGTTACCTGTTAGCAAAACGGGCGGCATTTTACCAGACAAATGCCGCCAGGGGGAGGCGTTGTGACGTGAGGGGTGAGGAGGGGGTTATTGGGCCGCGGGCGGCCCGCCCGCATAAAGCCGGCTCGGGCGTTAAGCAAGGGCAGGACCGGTTAGCCGAAGCCGTTTCCTGCTTGGGGGCTTGAGCCCGGCATCTGTTGCCGGGGTTTTTCTGAAGCCCGTGCTTGGTATGCAGAATCGAAGGTTCGCGCTGCGCGCGAAATGAAGGCGGGCCGCCTGTGGCCCAACCAACTCCTCACTCCTCTCGCCTCATGCTCTTCAACGCGTCCAGCGGAAAGCGTGCTCCTGCCAGGTAATCCCGGAACGAGGCGAGAATAAGCGGACTGCGCAGCTGCTCGCCCAGGGCTTCAATTTCGGCCAGGGTCAACCAGTGGCAGCGGATGATGTCACCGTCCGGATCCTGCGGGCGGGTAGTCAGCGGCTCGGAGATCTCCGTACAGAAGGTAAAGCGCACGAAGTGCTTGCCGCTGTCCGGCGCCGTATACTGGTAAATGCCCACCGCCTGCTCGATAGGCAAGGCAAGCCCGGTTTCTTCCAGCAATTCGCGGCGGGCGCCGGCCAGCAGTTCCTCTCCCGGCTCCAGGTGACCGGCGGGCTGGTTGAACATAATGCGCCCCTGCTGCCATTCCTCCACCATCAAAAAACGATCGCCGGCATGGACTATCATCGCCAGGGTCACCGCATGACTCATAGTTGCCTCCATTGTCCGGGTTGCAAATCGCCCAGGTTCAAGTCGCCGATGGCGTAGCGGATCAGCCGCAGGGTCGGAAAGCCGATATGGGCGGTCATCCGTCGCACCTGGCGGTTGCGTCCTTCTATTATCCTGATTTCCAGCCAACTGGTGGGGATGGCCTGGCGCTTGCGGATGGGCGGAACGCGTGGCCACACCGCGGGGTCGGGTATCAAGCGGACTTTGGCCGGCAGGGTAGGGCCGTCGTTAAGCGTTACCCCCTGGCGCAACCGTTCCAGAGCGGCCTCGTCGGGGATGCCTTCCACCTGGACCCAGTAGGTTTTTTCGGTTTTGCGCCCGGGCTGAGTCAGGCGGGCGTTGAGGGCACCGTCGTTGGTCAGCACCAAGAGGCCTTCGCTGTCCCGGTCCAGCCGACCGGCGGCATAGACGCCGGGCACATCGACGAAGTCGGCCAGGGTCTGACGCCCTTCTCCATCGGTAAATTGGCACAGCACCATATAGGGCTTGTTGAACAACAGGGTGGTCGGCGGCCCGGGCGGCGGCTTGCTAGACTTTGGTCGGGGAGTGGGGTGAGGTCTTCTGGTTTTCATGGCAAAAATGCTGGCGAAACAGGGGGTTCAGCATAACAGAATGCCTCCATGGCGGCTAACGGCGAGGCGGTGGAACTGTGATTGGGCCAATATTAATGGGTAATTCTTTAACCTATGATGCCAGTGCGGTGGCGGACGGGGGAGCCGAGGACAGGGGGCGATTGAAAGTGGCCCCAGGGCCCGCCGCAATCCATGCAAGACATATCAACAAGCCAGGAGAAAGCGATGACCTCAAAAGTGACGGTGCCAGCGGAAGGAACAAAAATCACCCTGGATGCGAACGGTAAGCTGATGATTCCGAACGACCCCATCATTCCCTTTATCGAAGGGGACGGCATCGGGGTGGATGTCACCCCGGCGATGCAGCGGGTGGTGGACGCGGCCGTGGCCAAGGCCTATGGCGGCGCGCGTAAGATCAGCTGGATGGAGATCTATACCGGTGAAAAATCCACCCGGGTTTACGGCGAGAACACCTGGCTGCCGGAAGAAACCCTCGAGGTTATCCGTGACTATCATGTGGCCATCAAGGGCCCGCTGACCACTCCCGTCGGTGGTGGCATCCGCTCGCTCAACGTGGCCCTGCGCCAGGAGCTGGATCTTTACGTCTGCCTGCGCCCGGTGCGTTATTACCAGGGTACCCCCAGCCCGCTGAAGCAGCCCGAACTCACCGACATGGTGATCTTCCGCGAGAACAGCGAAGACATCTACGCCGGCATCGAATGGAAGGCCGGCAGCCCCGAGGCCCGAAAGGTCATCGATTTCCTGCGGGAAGAGATGGGAGTGCAGAAAATCCGCTTCCCCGAGGATTGCGGCATCGGCATCAAACCCACTTCCCGCGAGGGTACCCGCCGCCTGGTGCGGGCCGCGCTGCAGTATGCGGTGGATAACAACCGCGACTCGGTCACCCTGGTGCACAAAGGCAATATCATGAAGTTTACCGAAGGCGCCTTCAAGGATTGGGGCTATGAGCTGGCCCGGGAGGAATTCGGGGCCGAGCTTATCGACGGCGGCCCCTGGTGTGCCTTCAAGAACCCGAACAACGGCCGGGAGATCCTCGTCAAGGACGTGATCGCCGACGCCTTCCTGCAGCAGATCCTGTTGCGTCCGGCCGAGTACGACGTGATCGCCTGCATGAACCTCAATGGTGACTATATCTCCGACGCCCTGGCAGCCCAGGTGGGCGGCATCGGCATCGCCCCCGGTGCCAATATCGGCGACGGCGTTGCTCTGTTCGAAGCCACCCACGGTACCGCGCCCAAATACGCGGGGCAGGACAAGGTCAACCCGGGATCGCTTATCCTCTCCGCCGAGATGATGCTGCGCCACCTGGGCTGGACCGAAGCGGCGGACCTCATCATCAAGGGCATGGAAGGGGCCATCGCCAACAAAACGGTGACCTACGACTTCGAGCGGCTGATGGAAGGTGCCACCCTGCGCAAGTGCTCGGAATTCGCCGAGGACATGGTCGCCAATATGTGAAGAGGGGGGGGCACCTCCAAAGCCGAGGTGTTGCCCTAATTGGAGTGCGGGTCTTGTCCCCGAATGGGACGGCCCGCATGGGTGTCATGTCCTGGTGTGGGTGTGGCATTGGGTCTGTAGGGTCGAATTTATTCGACCAAACCCGGCGCCGACGGTGGGGTGGTCCACTGAAGTGGACCCTACGGTTTAGCGGTTCCCGCTTCGCGGGAAAGCAGGCGAGCCGCCTGCGCTCCAGGGCGCGGCGCTTGCCTCTAAGCGGAAGCGAGGGCTATACCATTGCCTCACGCCTTGATAATACGCGGCAGGCGGTCGTCCTTGCGCAGGGTCAGCACTTCGCAGCCGTCCTCGGTCACCAGAATGGTGTGCTCGTACTGGGCCGACAGGCTGCGGTCCTTGGTCACCACCGTCCAGCCGTCGCCCA
This sequence comes from Zobellella sp. An-6, assembly GCF_052487945.1. Lineage (NCBI taxonomy): Bacteria > Pseudomonadati > Pseudomonadota > Gammaproteobacteria > Aeromonadales > Aeromonadaceae > Zobellella > Zobellella sp. An-6. The sequence goes on from NZ_CP199259.1 coordinate 1,344,106, forward strand.
GCATCTTGCTGTGGCGTTTGCCCACGTTGATCATCGGCTCTATGGTCAGGCACATGCCGGCCTGCAGTACTTCGCCGGTGCCCGGTTTGCCGTAGTGCAGTACCTGGGGCTCTTCGTGGAACTCGCTTCCGATGCCGTGACCGCAGTATTCCCGCACCACCGAATAGTTGTGGGCTTCCGCATGTTGCTGGATGGCGGCGCCGATGTCGCCCAGGCGCACCCCGTGCTTCACCATCTTTATGCCGATTTCCATGCATTCCTGGGTCACCCGGCACAGCCGCTCGGCCATGATGCTGGGCTTGCCCACCAGGAACATCTTGGAGGTGTCGCCATGGTAGCCGTCCTTGATCACCGTGATGTCGATATTGATGATGTCGCCGTCTTTCAGTTTCTTGTCGGACGGAATGCCGTGGCAAATCACGTGGTTAACCGAGGTGCAGATGGACTTGGGAAAGCCGTGGTAGTTAAGCGGCGCCGGGATGGCCTGCTGTTCGTTGACGATATAGTCATGGCAGATCTGGTTCAGCTCGTCGGTGGTCACGCCAGCCCTGACGTGAGGTTCGATCATTTCCAGCACCTCGGCGGCCAGGCGGCCGGCCACGCGCATCTTTTCTATTTGTTCCGGGGTTTTTATGACTATGCTCATATATGTCTCTGTGGTTTTGGCGCCCGGTTCTGTCGCGTCTGTTTCTCTCGGGGCGGCTGTCGGCCCAAGCCGATAAAGGGGAAAAAGTGTAACCCCAAGTGTGCTTAACTTCCAGTGGTGCTCTCGCCATGAATCGCGGCTCGTGCTGGCGCGCGGTCGGCTTTCATGGTATAAAGCGCGCCGTAACAGCCAGGCCTGCGGCTCGGCTGGTTACAACTACATTCACTTTTTAACACACACACACATCGGCACATGCTCCAGGGTGCCTTAGGGTCGGAGCCATGGGATGTGTGGAGGCCTAACCCAATACATTTATTTAGAGGAAATCATGGCACAAGTATCTATGCGCGACATGCTGAAAGCCGGCGTTCACTTCGGTCACCAGACCCGTTTCTGGAACCCCAAGATGAAGCCCTTCATTTTCGGCGCCAGCAACCGGGTTCACATCATCAACCTGGAAAAAACAGTACCCATGTTCAACGACGCCCTGAACTACCTGGGCAACGTTGCTTCCAAGAAAGGTAAAATCCTGTTTGTTGGTACCAAGCGCGCAGCCTCTGAAGCCGTTAAAGAAGCCGCTACCAAGTGTGATCAGTTCTATGTCAACCACCGCTGGCTGGGTGGCATGCTGACCAACTGGAAAACCGTACGTCAATCCATCAGCCGCCTGAAAGAGCTGGAAACCCAATCTCAAGACGGTACCTTCGACAAGCTGACCAAGAAAGAGGCGCTGATGCGCACTCGCGAAATGGAGAAGCTGGAGAAGTCCCTGGGCGGTATCAAGGACATGGGCGGTCTGCCCGACGTACTGTTCGTCATCGACGCCGATCACGAACACATCGCCATCAAGGAAGCCAACAACCTGGGCATTCCTGTGGTTGCGGTAGTGGACACCAACTCTAACCCGGACGGCATCGATTACATCGTTCCCGGTAACGATGACGCCATCCGCGCCGTTCAGCTGTACCTGAACGCCGCTGCTGACGCCGTGACCACCGCCCGTGCGCAAGACTTGGCCGTGCAAGCCGAAGACAACTACGTCGTTGAAGAATAATAAAGTCTGAGCGAAGCGCTTAAGCCTTTATTAACCATACGCAAGTAATGGGTTAACAGGGGCCTCGTGCCCCTGTTTTCTTGTAGACCAAGACCGAGGATATTAGAGATGGCAAATATTTCCGCCGCCCTGGTAAAAGAACTGCGCGAGCGCACTGGCGCCGGCATGATGGATTGTAAAAAAGCCCTGATCGAAGCCAATGGCGACATTGAGAAGGCCATTGAGGACATGCGTAAGTCCGGCCAGGCCAAAGCCGCCAAGAAAGCCGGCCGCATCGCCGCCGAAGGCATCATCCTGGTGCGCCAGCAAGGCAATGTTGCCGTGATGATCGAGCTGAACAGCGAAACCGACTTCGTTGCCAAGGACGCCGGCTTCCGCGCCTTCGGCGAGAAAGTGGCCGACATCGCCCTGGCCAACAAGATCAGCGACCTGGATGCCCTGAAGGCCGCCGAGTTCGAGAACGGCGAGAGCGTGGAAACCACCCTCACCAACCTGATCGCCAAGATCGGCGAGAACATGAGCCTGCGCCGCATCGTGCTGGTGGAAGGCGACAACCTGACCACCTACCTGCACGGCTCCCGCATCGGCGTTATCGCCAACCTGAAAGGCGGTGACGAAGAAGTGGCCAAAGACGTGGCCATGCACGTGGCTGCCTGCAGCCCGCAGTTCGTCAAGCCCGAAGACGTGTCCGAAGAAGTGGTGGCCAAGGAGCGCGAAATCCAGGTGGACATCGCCGTCAACTCCGGCAAGCCGAAAGACATCGCCGAGAAGATGGTTGAAGGCCGCATGAAGAAGTTCACCGGCGAAATCTCCCTGACCGGTCAGCCCTTCGTCAAGGATCCGTCCGTCTCCGTTGGCGACGTGCTGAAGCAGAAAGGCGCCGACGCCCTGGGCTTCGTCCGCTTCGAAGTGGGTGAAGGCATCGAGCGTAAAGAAGAAGACTTCGCCGCCGAAGTTCAGGCGCAAATCGCTGCCGCCAAGGGTTAATTCCCGCCATTTTAGTGCTATCCAGACCGCGACACCCGTCGCGGTCTTTCTATGACCAGGAATAGAAAAGCATGAGTACCAATCCTAAACCCGCATACAGACGCATTCTTCTTAAACTGAGCGGCGAGGCGCTGCAAGGGGAAGAAGGCTTTGGTATCGACCCCGCCGTACTGGAGCGTATGGCGCAGGAAATCAAGGAACTGGTTGAATTGGGCGTTCAGGTCGGCCTGGTGATCGGCGGCGGCAACCTGTTTCGTGGTGCGGGCCTGGCCAAGGCGGGAATGAACCGCGTGGTGGGCGACCACATGGGTATGTTGGCGACCGTGATGAACGGCCTGGCCATGCGTGATGCCCTGCACCGTGCTTATGTGAATGCTCGCCTGATGTCCGCCATTACCCTGGAAGGCATGTGCGACAGCTACAACTGGGCGGAAGCCATCAGCCTGCTGCGCAAGGGGCGGGTGGTGATCTTCTCCGCCGGTACCGGCAACCCCTTCTTCACCACCGATTCTGCCGCCTGCCTGCGTGGCATCGAGATCGAAGCCGACGTCGTCTTGAAGGCCACCAAGGTGGACGGCGTGTTCAGCGAAGATCCCATGAAGAACCCCGAGGCGGAGCTGTTCCACCATCTCGACTATGGCGACGTGCTGGAGCGGGAGCTCAAGGTGATGGATTTGGCCGCCTTTACCCTGGCACGGGATCACAACCTGCCGATACGGGTGTTTAATATGAATAAGCCGGGCGCGCTGCGACGTGCCGTGATGGGGGAAACCGAAGGGACCCTTATCTGCCGCAAGTAACTCTGTGGAGTGAGGTGTCAGGCGGGAGGCGGGAGGCGATGCCCCTCACGCCCACGTCTGACACTTCACCCAGGACCAAAGAGGATAACGACAGTGATTAACGACATTAAGAACGACGCCAAGGTGCGGATGGAAAAAAGCGTGGAAGCGCTGAAAACCCAGATGAACAAGGTGCGTACCGGCCGGGCCCATCCCAGCCTGCTCGACACCATCTACGTGGACTACTACGGCAGCTCCACCCCGCTCAAGCAGGTGGGCAACATCACCACCGAAGACTCCCGTACCCTGGCGGTGACGGTGTTCGACCGCTCCATGATCCAGGCGGTGGAAAAGGCCATCATGAGTTCCGACCTGGGCCTGAACCCCTCCAGCGCCGGCACCACCATCCGTATTCCGCTGCCGCCGCTGAACGAAGAGCGCCGCAAGGATCTGATCAAGGTGGTCCGCCATGAAGCCGAACAGGGCCGGGTGGCTATCCGCAACATCCGTCGCGATGCCAACGGTGATTTGAAAGCCCTGTTGAAAGACAAGGAAATTTCCGAGGACGACGACCGTCGCGCCCAGGACGACATCCAGAAACTGACCGATCTCTACATCAAGCAGGTGGACGAAGCGCTCGCCGCCAAAGAGAAAGAGTTAATGGAAATCTGATACTTACATCAGGTATAGTAGCCGACGCCGTGTAGCTGCCTGCACGGCGTTTGTCTTTGCGCAGGAGTGATTCGATGCCAACAACGGCAGCATTCAACGAGCTATCCCAGCTACCCCGACACGTCGCCATCATCATGGACGGCAACGGTCGTTGGGCCGAGCAGCGCGGCAAGTTTCGGGTGAGTGGTCACAAGGCCGGGGTGAAGGCGGTGCGCGAAGCGGTCACCTTCGCCTACAAGCTCGGCCTCGACGCCCTTACCCTGTTCGCCTTTTCCAGCGAGAACTGGCGCCGTCCCGAAGAGGAAATCAGCGCCCTGATGGGCCTCTTTATTGCCGTATTGGGCTCGGAGGTGCGCAAACTGCACCGCAACAATATCCGCTTGCGGATCATCGGCGAGCGCGGCGCCTTCAGCGACCATCTGCAACGCAAGATCGCCGACGCCGAGGCCTTGACCGCCGCCAATACCGGCCTGACTCTCAATATCGCCGCCAACTATGGTGGCCGCTGGGACATCACCCAGGCGGCCCGCCGGCTGGGCGAGCTGGTAGCGGCCGGTGAGCTGGCCCCTGCCGATATAACCGAACAACATCTGGATGTGCATATGCAGTTGGCCGATCTGGCACCGGTGGATCTGCTGATCCGCACCGGCGGCGAACAGCGCATCAGCAACTTTCTGCTTTGGCAGCTGGCCTACGCCGAGCTCTATTTCACCCCCGTGCTCTGGCCCGACTTCGCCGAAGATACCTTCAGCGAGGCGGTGGCCGCCTTCGTGGAGCGGGAGCGCCGCTTCGGCTGCACCGGTGCGCAGATCCGCGCCCTGGTGACGGAACGTGAGGGGTGAAACGTGAGGTATTAGGCATGAGGCGAATTCCACCTGACCTCAGGCTTCACCCCTCAGCCCTCACGTCGTGCAGGGGAGATTGAAATCGACCCTGCGGGGCCAGGCACTATGGATATATAAAAGAGGTCAGGAGCAAGGAGTGGGGCGTGGGGAGAGGTTCTTCTCACCGCTGACCTCTCACGCCTCAACTCGGTGCTCCCCTCACTTCAATAAGAGAGGATATTGCTTGCTGAAGCTTAGAATCATAACGGCCCTGTGCCTGATCCCCTTGGTGCTGGCCGCCATTTTCCTGTTGCCGCTGCCGTTTTTCGCCCTGTTCGCCACCGGCGTTTTCCTGCTGGCCGGCCGGGAGTGGGGGCGTTTTATCGATGCCCGCAAGGCCAATGTGGTGATGGTGTCTTTGGCCCTGGTGTTGATCGCCCTGATGGCGTCGGTGCCCATCGAACAGATCTGGGCCGCCGGGTTGCACCCCTGGGTGACGGCGGTGCTCCACGGCGGTGCCCTGTGGTGGCTGCTGGCGCTGGGACTGGTGTTGGCCTATCCCCGCTCCGCCACCCTGTGGCGGGAGCACCTCTGGCTGAAGTCCCTGTTCGCCCTGATGAGCCTGATCCCTTTCTTCTGGGCCCTGCTGGTGCTGCGCAGTTACCAGTACGAGCATAATCCTTTCTTCGGCGCCTGGCTGTTGCTGTTCGTGATGTCCCTGGTATGGGCGGCGGACACCGGCGCCTATTTCGTGGGCAAGGCCATAGGCCGCCACAAGCTCTGTCCTCGGGTCAGTCCGGGCAAAACCATCGAAGGCATGCTGGGCGGAGTGGTTGCGGCCAGCTTGCTGGCGCTGGGGGTGACCCAGGCGCTTGGCCTGCCGTGGCGTGAAAGCGGCGTCTTGCTGCTGGCCTCGGTGGTGGCGGTGTTTGCCTCCGTGCTGGGCGATCTGGTTGAGAGCATGTTCAAGCGGGAAGCGGGCATCAAGGATTCCGGTCAGATACTGCCGGGACATGGCGGCATCATGGACCGGATCGACAGCCTGACCGCCGCCTTGCCGGTCTTTATTGTGATGGTGCAGCTGCTGGGCTGGGGGAATTGATGGAAATGTTGACCCTGCTCGGCGCCACCGGCTCCATCGGCCAGAGCACCTTGGCCGTGGTGCGCCGCCATCCGGAGCGTTTTTCCGTATTCGCGCTCACCGCCGGCCGGCAGGTGGAGAAGATGCTGGCCGACTGCCTGGAGTTCGCTCCCCGCTATGCGGTGATGGCCGATGAAGGGGCCGCTCGCGAGCTGCGTCGCCGGCTGGCGGAGCTGGGGTCTTCCACCCGGGTGTTGGGCGGGATGGCGGCCCTGTGCGAGGTGGCGGCGGAGCCGGAGGTGAGCTGCGTGATGGCGGCCATCGTCGGTGCCGCCGGCCTGCTGCCGACCCTGGCGGCGGTGCGGGCGGGCAAGCGGGTGCTGCTGGCCAACAAAGAGGCGCTGGTGATGAGCGGCGAGCTGTTTATCGAGGCGGTGCATCGGCACGGTGCCCGGCTGCTACCGGTCGACAGCGAACACAATGCCATCTTTCAGTGCCTGCCGCCCGAGCTGCAGCAGACACCGGGACGGGGCAGCCTGGTGGAGGCCGGCATCGGCAAGATACTGCTGACCGGCTCCGGCGGACCTTTCCGCTATACCCCGGTGGCGGAGCTGGTGGCGGTGACTCCGGCCCAGGCGGTGGCGCACCCCAACTGGTCCATGGGGCCCAAGATTTCGGTGGACTCGGCCACCATGATGAACAAGGGGCTGGAATACATAGAGGCACGCTGGCTGTTCAATGCCCCGCCCGAGCAGTTGGAGGTGCTGGTGCACCCCCAGTCGGTGATCCACTCCATGGTACAGTACTCGGATGGCTCCGTCTTGGCCCAGTTGGGCCAGCCGGATATGATGACCCCCATCGCCCACGCCCTGGCCTGGCCGGAACGCATCAGCTCGGGGGTGGCGCCGCTGGACTTCTGCCGTCTGGGGGAACTGACCTTTATGGCGCCGGACATGGCCCGCTATCCCTGCCTGCGGCTCGCCATCGACGCCTGTGCGGCGGGGCAGGGCGCCACCACGGCGCTCAATGCCGCCAACGAGGTGGCGGTGTCCGCCTTCCTGGCCGGCGGGCTGGACTATCCGGGAATAGCGGCGGTGAATGAGACGGTGGTGCAAAATCTGGGTCTAACCAGGGTAAGCAGCCTGGAAGATATCCTCGAGCTGGATGGCCAGGCCCGTCGTAATGCAACAGAGATAATCAGGAGACGATGATGACAGGCGTATTGTGGAACCTGGGCGCCTTTATCGTCGCCCTCGGCATCCTGGTGGCGGTGCATGAGTTCGGCCACTTCTGGGTGGCACGACGCAACGGGGTGAAGGTAGAGCGCTTTTCCATCGGCTTCGGCAAGCCGATCTGGCGTCGCCTGGGCAAAGACGGCACCGAATATGTGGTGGCCATGATCCCCTTGGGCGGCTATGTGAAGATGCTGGACGGCCGGGTGGACGAGATCTCTCCGGAGCAGCGTCATCAGGCGTTCGACAGCAAGTCGGTGTGGGCGCGAATGGCGATAGTGGTGGCCGGCCCGATGGCCAATTTCCTGTTTGCGGTGTTCGCCTTCTGGCTGATGTTCATGATAGGGGTGCCGGCGGTGAAGCCGGTGCTGAACGAGGTCACGCCCGGCTCACCGGCGGCCCAGGGGGGACTGGCCCCGGGCATGGAGATAGTTGCCATCGACGGACGTAGCGTGCGTACCTGGGAGGACGTAAACTTCGCCCTGATCGGCCGCTTGGGTGATGTACAGACCCGTTTCGAGGTGCAGGACGGCTACGGCCAGCGCCGGGAATACCGGATCCCCCTCGAACAGTGGCAGTTCAACCCGGACGAAACCTCGCCCATCAATGCCCTGGGGCTGGTGCCGGTGGGACCGGAGCTGACCCTGACCGTGGCCGAGGTGGTGAGCGGCGGGCCGGCGGCCCAGGCCGGGGTTCAAGCCGGCGATACCCTGCTGGCGGTGGACGGTGCACCCCTGGGCCACTGGAGCCAGGTGGTCGAACTGATCCAGGCCTCTCCCGAGCTGCCGATGGAACTCCTGGTACAGCGCGCGGGTCAGAATGTGGCGCTGACCCTGACGCCGGAGCGGCGGGAAGACCGGGAGCGGGTGATCGGTTACGCCGGCCTGGCACCTGAGGTGTTGCCGGTGGCGGAGCAGTACCGGTTCGAGCTCAGCTATGGTCCCCTGGCCGCCATCGGGGCCGGCATCAAGCGCACCTGGGAGTTGACGGTGCTCACCTTTCAGATGATCGGCAAGCTACTTACGGGTATTGTATCGGTCGACAACCTGAGTGGACCCATTTCCATCGCCAAGGGGGCGGGGGTCAGCGCCGAGTTCGGGCTGGTGTATTTTCTCGGCTTTCTGGCACTGGTCAGTGTGAATCTCGGCATCATCAACCTGTTGCCCTTGCCGGTGCTGGACGGCGGCCACCTGCTGTTTTATCTGGTGGAAGCGGTCACCGGACGGCCGGTGCCGGAAAAAATACAAGAAATCGGCTTTAAGATTGGGGCGGCCCTGTTGCTGATGCTGATGGGGCTGGCGCTGTTTAATGATTTTGCTCGCCTCTAAGGCGAACGACACAAGGATAACGTCTAATAATGGCAGTTAAAAAAACGCTTGTCGCCTCCTGCCTGTTGGGCGCCAGCATGCTGGCCCAGGCACAGAGCGACACGACCCCCTTTGTTGTTCAGGATATTCGGGTCAACGGTCTGCAACGGGTTACCCTGGGGGCCGCCCTGCTCAGCCTGCCGGTACGGGTCGGCGAGGAAGTGGATGCCGCCCGCCTGTCCGAGGCGATCAAGAGCCTTTATGCCTCGGGCAACTTCGAAGACGTGCAGCTGTTGCGTGACGGCAACGTCCTGGTGGTTCAGGTAACCGAGCGCCCCACCATCTCCGGGATCAGCTTCAGCGGCAACAAGGAAATCAAAGACGAGCAGTTGCGTGAGAGCCTGGAAGGCGCCGGGGTGCGGGTGGGCGAACCGCTGGATCGCACTACCCTGAGCTCGCTCGAGCAAGGGCTGGAAGACTTCTATTACGGGGTGGGTAAGTACTCCGCCGAGGTCAAGGCGGTGCTGACGCCGCTGCCCCGCAACCGGGTGGATCTGAAGTTTGAATTTGTGGAAGGCCCGGCCGCCGAGATCAAGCAGATCAATATCGTCGGCAACAAGGCGTTCAGCGAAGAGCAACTGCTGGCCCAGCTGGAATTGTCCGACAGCGTGCCCTGGTGGAACTTCATGGCCGATCAGCGCTACCAGAAGCAGAAATTGGCCGGCGATATCGAGACCCTGCGCTCCTACTACCGGGACAGGGGCTACCTCAAGGCGGAAGTGACCTCCACCCAGGTGTCCATGTCGCCGGACCGGGAAGGGGTCTACATCACCCTGAACGTGGAGGAAGGCGAGCAGTACCGGGTTTCAAGCGTGAGCCTGCGGGGGGATCTGATCGACCGCCGTAGCGAGCTGGAGGCCATGGTGCCGATGCAGGCGGGGGATCTCTACTCCGCCGCCGACGTGACGCACCTGGAAGAGGTCTTGTCCAAGTTTCTGGGCCGCTTCGGCTACGCCTACCCGACCATCAATACCTTCCCGCAGATCGACGAGGCGACCAAGCAGGTCGAGCTGATCGTCAACATCGAACCGGGCAACCGGGTCTATGTCCGCCGAATCAACTTCGGTGGCAACATCATTACCAAGGATGAGGTGCTGCGCCGGGAGATGCGCCAGGTGGAAGGGACCTGGCTGTCGAGCGAGAACGTCGAGCAGTCCCGTACCCGCCTGAACCGGCTGGGCTATTTCTCCGATGTGCAGGTCGAGACCCGCCGGGTACCGGGGGAAGACGACCTGGTCGACCTGGAGGTCACCGTCAAGGAGCAGCCCGCCGGCTCCATCAACTTCGGTATCGGCTACGGCACCGACTCGGGCTTCAGCATCCAGGCCGGCCTGCAGCAGGACAACTTCCTCGGCACCGGCAACCGGGTGGGGATCAACTCCCAGATGAACGACTATTCCAAGGACGTGTCCCTGGAGTACACGGACCCCTATTTCACCGTGGACGGGGTCAGCCTGGGCGGTCGCCTCTACTATCGCGAGTTCGAGGCGAGGGACGCCAACCTGGCGGACTACGACAGCACCACCTACGGTGCCCGCATCCTCAGCGGTTTCCCGATCAATGAAACCAACAGCCTGAACTTCAGCACCGGCTTCGAGCACAACTCCCTGGGCAAACCGGAAGACAGCTATCTGCAGCTGGACGACTTCTGGGTCCTGCACGGAGAAAACGTCGGCAGCGAAAACGAGATCAGTTTCAATACCTTCGACATCAGTGCCGGCTGGACCCGCAATACCCTGAACCGGGGCTTCTTCCCCACGGCCGGCAGCCGTCAGAGCCTGAATGCCAAGGTAACGGTGCCCGGCTCGGATCTGCAGTACTACAAGCTGAGCTTCGACGACGCCCATTATTTCCCGCTGGACCGGGCCCACAACTGGGTGTTGCACGGCAAATTCCGTGCCGCCTACGGCAATGGTTATGGTGACGCCAGCAATGGCAGCCAGCGGCTGCCCTTCTTCGAGAACTACTACGGTGGCGGCTTCAGCACCCTGCGTGGTTTCAAGAGCAACTCGGTGGGCCCGCGGGCCATTTATCCCGAAGGCAGCGGCCTGCGCGGCTCCGACAGCTCCATCGGCGGTAACGCCCTGCTGGCGGGCTCGGCCGAGCTGATTGTGCCGACGCCCTTCGCCGGTGAAGAGGCCCAGGGGTCGCTGCGAACCAGCCTGTTCGTGGACGTCGGCACCGTCTGGGATACCGAATACACGGCCTATGATCTGGACTGTGTCAGCAGCTGTGAGCTGATCTACGATTTCGGTGATCTGTCCAACTTCCGGGCGTCTGCGGGGGTCAGCATGCAGTGGTTGTCGCCCCTGGGTCCCCTGGTGTTCTCCCTGGCCACGCCGATCAAGGATGTCGAGGGTGACAGAACCGAAGTGTTTAACTTTAATATCGGCCGGACCTTCTAACGTTGTGAGGCGTGAGGCGTGAGGCGTGAAGAGTGAAGGATTAGTAGCACCTCACACCTCACATTTACTTAAACAGGAGTGTTATCTTGAAACGAATGATGAAGATGTTGGGCGTGATGGCGCTGGTGTTGACCGCCGGCGTGGCCCAGGCCCAAAGCGTGAAGATTGCGGTGGTGGACACCGCCGAAGTGTTCCAGAAAATGCCGCAGCGCCAGGTGGTGGCCAACCAGTTGCAGAAAGAGTTTGAAAGCCGGGTCAAGGAAGTGCAGAAACTGGAAGCCGACGGCCGCAGCTTCGTGGAAAAACAGCAGAAAGACATGGCCTTTATGAACGATCAGCAAAAGGCCGAGGCCCAGAAGAAACTGAACGAGATGCAGGGGGCTTATGTGCAGAAGCGTCGTTCCCTGGAGGAAGATCAGGCTCGCCGCGAGCATGAAGAGCGTCAGAAAATGCTGGCTCGCATCAAGGCGGCGATAGACGAGATCACCAAGGCCCAGGGACTGGAGCTGGTGATCGAGCGCAGCGCCGCCATCTATGTGTCTCCTTCCCTCGACATCACCGAGCAGGTGATCAGCCGAGCAAGCAAGTAAGAGAGCGGTCAATGAACGTAACGCTGCAAGAGCTGGCCGGCCACCTGGGCGCCGAGCTGAAGGGGGAGCCTGGGCTGGAAATCAGCCGGGTCAATACCCTGGACAAGGCCGGCCCGGGTGAGGTGGCCTTTTTGTCGGACAGCAAGTACCGACACCTGTTGGCCGACACCAAGGCAAGCGCCGTTATTCTGAAAGCCGAAGACCGCGATGCCTGCCCGGTGGCGAGCCTGGTGATGGCCGACCCTTACCTCGGCTTCGCCCTGGCGGCCCAGCGGCTCGACACCACGCCGGCACCGGCGGTGGATATCCACCCCAGCGCCGTCATCGCGGAGGATGCCGTGCTGGGCGAGGGCGTGGCCATCGGCGCCAACGCGGTAATCGAGTCGGGCGTGGTGCTGGACGCGGGCGTCATCGTCGGTCCCGGCTGCTTTGTCGGCAAAAATACCCGGCTGGGGGCCCGAACCCGGCTGTGGGCCAACGTTACCCTCTACCACAACGTGGTATTGGGCTGCGACTGCCTGGTGCAGTCGGGGGCGGTGATCGGCGCCGATGGCTTCGGCTATGCCAACAACAAGGGCGAATGGGTCAAGATCCCCCAGCTCGGCGGCGTGGTGATCGGCAACCGGGTGGAGATCGGCGCCTGCACCACCATAGACCGCGGAGCCCTGGGCGATACCCGCATCGCCGACAACGTCATCATCGACAACCAGTGCCAGATCGCCCATAACGTGGAGATCGGCTATGGCACCGCCATGGCCGGTGGTACCATCATGGCCGGTAGTCTGAAAGTCGGTAAATATTGTATCATTGGCGGTGCGTCGGTTTTCAACGGTCATATGGAGATCTGTGATGGGGTGACCATCACCGGCATGGCCATGGTGATGCGGCCCATTACCGAACCCGGGGTCTATTCTTCCGGGATACCGTTGCAGACCAACAAAGAGTGGCGAAAAACGGCGGCGCGGGTGATGCGTATCGACGACATGCACAAGCGGCTCAGCCGGCTTGAAAAAGAACTAAATAACAGTTCCGAAGAGTAGGTCACTGGAGGCAGCGGCCGGGCACCGCCAAGCAGACCCTCCGCGCCAGGGATGGCGCGGCGGAGCCCCAGGAATGGGTTTACGGCGTGTCTGCGTGCGGTACCCGGTCGCGCCGGCTGCACCAGGATCGACTGTTTGGACAAAAAACTAAGCGATTGGTAGGGTTACATTTTGAATAACGAACTGAATCAGTTGGATATCCAGGAAATCCTGGAACTGTTGCCGCACCGTTACCCCTTTCTGATGGTGGATCGGGTGGCTCATTATGAAATTAGCCCCGAGCGCAAGACCCTGAGAGGCATCAAGAACGTCTCCTTCAACGAGCCGATGTTTACCGGCCACTTCCCCCAGAAGCCGGTGTTTCCCGGCGTGCTGATCCTGGAAGCCATGGCCCAGGCCACCGGCATACTGGCCTTCAAGATGGTCGGCAAGCCCAAACCGAACGAGCTGTACTACTTCGCCTCCATCGACAACGCCCGCTTCAAGCGTCCGGTGGTGCCGGGAGATCAGCTGATCCTGGATGTAGAATACCTGAAGGAGCGCCGCGGTATCGCCAAGTTTACCGGTGTGGCCACCGTGAACGGCGAACTGGTGTGCTCCGCCGAACTGATGTGTGCCAAACGCGAGGGTTGAGTGTGACGGAGTTTAGTGCAGTGATCCATGAAACCGCCATCGTCCATCCGGATGCCAGGATAGGCCAGGGTGTGGAGATAGGCCCCTGGACCCTGATCGGTCCCGAGGTGGAGATCGGCGACGGCTGCTGGATTGGTCCCCATGTGGTGATCAAGGGGCCGACCCGTATCGGTCAACGCAACCGCATCTTCCAGTTCGCCTCTATCGGCGAAGACTGCCAGGACAAGAAATACGCCGGTGAGCGTACCTTCCTGGAGATCGGTGACGACAACGTGATCCGTGAATCCTGCACTTTCCACCGGGGCACCACCCAGGATGAGAGCCTGACCCGGGTCGGCAGCCGCAACCTGTTCATGGTGAACGTGCACGTGGCCCACGACTGCCGTATCGGCGATGACTGCATCTTCGCCAACAACGCCACCCTGGCTGGACACGTGCACATCGGTGACCACGTCATCTTCGGCGGCCACGCCGCCATCCACCAGTTTGGCCGGGTCGGCAGCCACGCCTTTATCGCCGGTTGCGCTGCCCTGAACAAGGACGTGCCGCCTTACGTGATGGCCGCCGGCCTCTATGCCAAGCCCTTCGGCATCAACTCCGAAGGCCTGCGCCGCCGGGGCTTTTCCGCCGAGGCCGTTTCCGCCATCAAACAGGCCTACAAGGAAATTTTCCGCAGTGGCAAGACGGTGGCGGAAGTGATACCGGCGCTCGAGGCGCTGAACGAGAAACAGCCCGAGGTGGGCATCATGATCGATTTCCTCAAGCAAAATGAACGCGGGATCATTCGTGCCTGAGTCGCAACGCCCCTTACGTATCGGAATCGTCGCCGGGGAAGTCTCCGGCGATACTTTAGGCGCCGGTCTTATCCGCGAACTCCGTGCCCGCCATCCGGATGCCGTTATCGAAGGCATCGCCGGCCCGCAGATGGTCGCGGCCGGCTGTACCGCCCTGTTCGACATGGATGAACTGGCGGTGATGGGGGTGGTGGAGGTGCTGGGCCGGTTGCCGCGCATCCTGCAAATTCGCCGCCAGATAGTGCGCCACTTTAGCGACAATCCGCCGGATGTGTTCGTGGGCATCGACGCCCCCGATTTCAACATCGGGGTGGAGCTGAAACTGCGCAAGGCCGGTATCGCCACCGTGCACTACGTCAGCCCCTCGGTCTGGGCCTGGCGGCAGAACCGCATCCACAAGATAAAAGCCGCCACCGATCTGGTGCTGGCCTTCTTGCCGTTCGAGAAGGCCTTCTACGATCGCTTCGACGCCCCCTGCCGTTTTATCGGCCATACCCTGGCGGATCAGATGCCGCTCTCTCCCGATACCCGGGGGGCGCGGGAACGGCTGGGACTGGATCCGGAAGGCACCTATCTCGCCCTGCTGCCCGGCAGCCGCCATGCGGAAGTCACCTTGCTGAGCCCGGTCTACCTGGAGGCCTGCAAGCAGCTCAAGGTTCGCCACCCGGAGCTGAAGTTCGTGGTGCCCCTGGTCAACGCCAAGCGGCGGGACGAGTTCCTGGCCATCAAGCGGGAGGTGGCACCGACCCTGGAGATGACCCTGGTGGAAGGCCGGGGGCGGGAGGTGATGACCGCGGCCGATGTGATCCTGCTGGCGTCGGGCACCGCCACCCTGGAGGCCATGCTGGCCAAGAAACCCATGGTGGTGGGTTACCGGCTGAAGGACTTCAGCTACTGGCTGGCCCAGCGGCTGGTCAAGACCGAACACATATCCCTGCCCAACCTGCTGGCCGACCAGACCCTGGTGGCGGAACTGATCCAGCACGAGTGCACCCCCGGCCATATCGTGGACGAAGTGGGCAAACTGCTGGAGCACGACAACAGCGAACTGCTCGCCCATTTCACCCGGCTGCACCGGCAGATCCGCTGCAACGCCGACGAGCAGGCGGCCCTGGCGGTGCTGGAGCTGGCCCGGCAGCCATGACCGACATCATCTATCCCGAGAACCTCCTGGTCGCCGGTGTGGACGAAGTCGGGCGGGGGCCCCTGGTGGGCGACGTGGTCACCGCCGCCGTCATCCTGGATCCCGCGCGGCCCATACCGGGCCTGGCCGACTCCAAGAAACTGTCTGAAAAAAAACGCGAGCAACTGGCGCCGCTGATCCGCGAACGGGCCCTGGCCTGGGCCATCGGCCGCTGCTCGCCGGCGGAGATAGACGAGCTCAACATACTGCACGCCACCCTGCTGGCGATGACCCGGGCGGTGGCGGGGCTGAGCCTGCAGCCCGGCTTCGTCTTCGTGGATGGCAACCGCTGTCCCCGGCTGCCCATGGCCGCCCAGGCGGTGGTGAAGGGGGACGACCGGGTGGCCGAGATCGCCGCCGCCTCCATCCTGGCCAAGGTGGCCCGGGATCAGGAAATGATCGAACTCGACGCCCGCCATCCCCAGTACGGTTTCGCCCGCCACAAGGGCTACCCCACCAAGGATCACCTGGCGGCCCTGGCTCGTTTCGGCGCCTTGCCCGAGCACAGGCGCAGCTTCAGGCCGGTGGCTCTGATACTGGCGGAGGCCTGATGCCGGTTCCCTTTATTCATCTGCGCGTCCATTCGGATTTTTCCATGGTGGACGGCCTGGCCAAGATAGGCCCCATCAACAAGCGGGTGCGGGAGCTGGGCTACCCGGCCCTGGCCCTGACCGACCAGATGAACCTGTGCGGCCTGGTGCGTTTCTATGGCGATGCCCACGGCAAGGGACTCAAGCCCATCGTCGGCACCGACATCTGGGTGCGGAGCGAGGAGCTGGGGGAGCAGCTGTTCCGCCTGACCCTGCTGGCCATGGACAACACCGGCTACCAGAACATCACCCTGCTGATCTCCAGGGCCTACGAGCGCGGCCATGTGCAGCACCGGCCGGTGATCGACAAGGCCTGGCTGGCCGAGCACAGCGAAGGGGTTATCGTTCTTTCCGGCGGGCGCGAGGGAGACGTCGGTCTCTATCTGCTCAAGGGCAACGACGAGCTGGCGACCCAGTGCCTGGCCTTCTACCAACAGCACTTTCCCGACCGCTATTACCTGGAGCTGCTGCGTACCGAGCGGCCCGACGAAGAGAGCTATCTGCACATGGCGGTGGCACTGGCGGCCAGGGAAGGGCTGCCGGTGGTGGCCACCAACGAGGTGGTGTTCCTCGACAAGGACGACTTCGATGCCCACGAGATCCGGGTGGCCATCCACGACGGCTACACCCTGGACGACAAGCGCCGGCCGCGCCGCTACAGCGCCGAGCAGTACCTGAAGAGCCCGGCGGAGATGGCCGAGCTGTTCGCCGACATCCCCGAGGCGCTGGAAAACAGCGTGGAGATCGCCAAGCGCTGCAACGTGACGGTGCGCCTGGGCGAATATTTCCTGCCGGACTTTCCCACCGGCGACATGAGCATCGAGGACTACCTGGTCAAATGCTCGCAAGAGGGGCTGGAGGAGCGGCTGGCGTTCCTGTTTCCGGACCCACAGGTGCGTGCCGAGAAGCGCGGTGAGTACGACGAGCGGCTCAAGATCGAGCTCGAAGTGATCAACCAGATGGGTTTTCCCGGCTATTTCCTGATCGTGATGGAGTTTATCCAGTGGTCCAAGGATAACGGCATTCCGGTGGGGCCGGGTAGGGGCTCGGGGGCCGGCTCCCTGGTGGCCTATGCGCTCAAGATCACCGACCTGGATCCCCTCGAATTCGACCTGCTGTTCGAACGCTTCCTCAACCCGGAACGGGTGTCGATGCCCGACTTCGACATCGATTTCTGCATGGACCGGCGTGACGAGGTGATCGACCACGTGGCCGAGCTCTACGGCCGGGAGGCGGTGAGCCAGATCATCACCTTCGGCACCATGGCCGCCAAGGCGGTGGTGCGCGACGTGGGCAGGGTGCTGGGCCATCCCTATGGCTTCGTCGACCGTATCTCCAAGCTGATCCCGCCGGATCCGGGCATGACCCTGGCCAAGGCGTTCGAGGTCGAGCCCAAGCTGCCCGAACTCTACGACCAGGACGAAGAGGTCAGGGCGCTGATCGACATGGCGCGCATCCTGGAAGGGGTGACCCGCAACGCCGGCAAGCACGCCGGCGGCGTGGTCATCGCGCCCACCAAAATCACCGACTTCTCGCCGCTCTACTGCGACGAGCACGGCCGCAACCCGGTGACCCAGTTCGACAAGAACGACGTGGAGTACGCCGGCCTGGTGAAGTTCGACTTCCTCGGCCTGCGCACCCTGACCATCATCGACTGGGCGCTGGGCATGATCAATCCCAGGCTGGCGAAGGAAGGCAAGCCGCCGGTGGACATCGCCGCCATTCCCATCGACGATCAGGCCTCGTTCAAGCTGCTCAAGCGCTTCGAGACCACGGCGGTGTTCCAGCTCGAATCCCGCGGCATGAAGGACTTGATCAAACGGCTGCAGCCGGACTGCTTCGAGGACATGATAGCCCTGGTGGCCCTGTTCCGCCCCGGCCCGCTGCAGTCGGGTATGGTGGACAACTTCATCGACCGCAAGCACGGGCGGGAAGCCATCTCCTACCCGGACGAGCAATGGCAGCACGAGTCGCTCAAGCCGATCCTCGAGCCCACCTACGGCATCATCCTCTATCAGGAGCAGGTGATGCAGATAGCCCAGGTGCTGGCCGGCTACTCCCTGGGGGGTGCCGACCTGTTGCGCCGGGCCATGGGCAAGAAGAAGCCGGAAGAGATGGCCAAGCAGCGTGCCGGTTTCGAAGAAGGCGCTCGGGCCAACGGCATCGACGGCGAGCTGGCGATCAAGATCTTCGATCTGGTGGAGAAATTCGCCGGTTACGGCTTCAACAAGTCGCACTCCGCCGCCTACGCCCTGGTCTCCTATCAGACCCTGTGGCTGAAGACCCATTACCCGGCCGAGTTCATGGCGGCGGTGATGACCGCCGACATGGACAACACCGACAAGGTGGTGACCTTGGTAGACGAATGCCAGCGCATGGGGCTGACCCTGTTGCCGCCGGACGTCAACTCCGGTCGCTACCGCTTTACCGTCAACGAGGACGGCCATATCGTCTACGGCATCGGTGCCATCAAGGGAGTGGGCGAGGCGCCCATCGAGGCCATTCTCGAGGCGCGGGAGCAGGGCGGCCCCTTCCGGGATCTGTTCGACTTCTGCAACCGGGTCGACCTGAAGAAGCTCAACAAACGGGTGATGGAAAAACTGATCCTCTCCGGCGCCATGGACCGGCTGGGCCCGCACCGGGCATCAATGATGGCGACCCTGGAGGAGGCGATGAAGGCCGCCGACCAGCACGCCCGCGCCGAGGCCCTGGGCCAGGGCGACATGTTCGGGGTGCTGGTGGAAGAGGACAACATCGAGCACGCCTTCGCCGATGTGCCGGCCTGGCCGGACCAGGTGTGGCTGGAAGGGGAGCGGGACACGCTCGGGCTCTACCTCACCGGCCACCCCATCAACCAGTATGCCAAAGAGCTGCGCCACTACACCGGCGGCCGGCTGAACGAGGTGCAGCCCACCGGGCGGGATCGCAGCACCACCGTGGCCGGGCTGGTGATCGCCGCCCGGGTGATGACCACCAAGCGCGGCAATCGCATGGGCATCCTCACCCTGGACGACAAGTCCGGCCGGTTGGACGTGACCCTGTTTTCGGATGCGCTGGATCGCTATGAGTCTTTGCTGGAAAAGGATAAAATCCTGGTCATCAGCGGACAGGTCAGCTTTGACGACTTCTCCGGCGGACTTAAAATGTCGGCACGGGAAGTGCTTGACATCAATGAGGCGCGCGAGCGGTTTGCCCGCGGGCTGCAGTTGAACATCGACAAAAGCCAGATCGATCAGGGCTTTTTCACCCAATTATTGGACATTCTCACGCCGGTGAGGGCGGGAGTCTGTCCTGTTCGAGTGACCTATCACAGACCGGGAGCACGGGCGCAGCTTCAGCTTGGAACCGAATGGCGGGTAACCCCCACCGATCAGATGCTGGAAGCGCTGAGACAGTTGCTGGGTCGGGATAAGGTCGAACTGATTTTTGAATAGAGGGGACCTATGAGCCACCATTTTCTGGATTTTGAACAACCCATCGCAGAGCTTCAGGCCCAGATTGAAGAACTCCGTCACGTGAGTGAGGGCGATGGCCTGGACATCGACCTGGACGAAGAGGTCAAGCGCCTGGAGATGAAGCGGGACGAGCTGACCCGCAAGGTGTTCAGCAACCTGGGCCCCTGGCAGATCTCCCAGTTGGCACGCCACCCGCGCCGCCCCTATACCCTGGACTACATCGAGATGATGTTCGGCGAGTTCGACGAACTGGCCGGTGATCGCGCCTACGCGGACGACAAGGCCATCGTCGGCGGCGTGGCCCGCTTCGAGGGCCGCCCGGTGATGGTGATCGGCCAGCAGAAGGGCCGGGAGACCAAGGAGAAGATCAAGCGCAACTTCGGCATGCCCCGGCCGGAAGGCTACCGCAAGGCGCTGCGGCTGATGGAAATGGCCGAGCGCTTCAAGATGCCGATCCTCACCTTTATCGATACCCCCGGCGCCTACCCGGGCGTGGGCGCGGAAGAGCGCGGCCAGTCCGAGGCCATCGCCCGCAACCTCAAGGTGATGGCCGGGCTCAAGACCCCCATCGTCTGCACCGTGATCGGCGAGGGCGGCTCCGGCGGGGCGCTGGCCATCGGCGTGGGCGACCGGGTCAACATGCTGCAATATTCCACCTATTCGGTGATCTCGCCGGAGGGCTGTGCCTCCATCCTGTGGAAGAGTGCCGACAAGGCCTCGGTGGCGGCGGAAGCCATGGGCATCACCGCCGGCCGTATCCACGAGCTCAAGCTGATCGACAACGTGGTGGAAGAGCCCATGGGCGGCGCCCACAGCAACCCCTGGCTGATGGCCGAGCGGCTCAAGGCCCGCCTGTTGG
This sequence comes from Zobellella sp. An-6, assembly GCF_052487945.1. Lineage (NCBI taxonomy): Bacteria > Pseudomonadati > Pseudomonadota > Gammaproteobacteria > Aeromonadales > Aeromonadaceae > Zobellella > Zobellella sp. An-6. Next base: position 1,364,297 of record NZ_CP199259.1, read on the forward strand.
CGGATCTGGGCGAGCTGGATGCCCTCGACACCGACAGCCTGCTGGAGCAACGCTACCAGCGGCTGATGAAATACGGTTACTGCTGATTTGGGGCGCGGGCGAGCCGCCTGCGCTCCAAAACGGCCTGCGCCCTAAATGCCGGGGCCGTGCACGCCCTGGGGCGCGGGCGGCCCGCCCGCAAAGGAGCCTTGCACCCACGCCAAGAGTCCCCGCTGTGCTCCTGTTGTAGGGTCGAATTTATTCGACCGGACCACTGCGCCGGTGGCGGGACGGTCCACTAAAGTGGACCCTACAAGTTAGAAATGCAGGCGAGCCGCCTGCGCTCCAGGCAAAGTGCCCCCAAACGGCTCGAACGTATTGGACCAGAGGTATGAAGTTCTCGCCATGAAGCTCAAGATCCCGCCGCCTCTCCTTCGTCGATTCCACCGGATCTTCGGCCTGCTACTGCTGGTATTGTCATCCGCTCTCGCCGCCGCCCAGGCGCCGCTTTCCCACTACTATCAGGACGTCTGGACCACCCGCAACGGCCTGCCCCACAACTCCATCAACGCCATCGCCCAGACCAGCGAAGGCTACCTGTGGTTTGCCACCTGGGAAGGGGTGGCCCGCTACAACGGCCGGGAGTTCAGGGTGTTCGAGCGGGGCGAGCACACCGGCCTGCCCGACTCCGGGCTGCGCAGCCTGACGCCGGACGGCCAGGGCGTGCTGGTGGCCGGGGCGCGGGGCGGCGTCAGCCGCTACGAGCAGCAGCGCTGGACGGCCGAGCCGGTGGTGGCCGCCATGGTCAACCATGTGTTGCGCGACCGCCGCGGCCGCTTGTGGTTCGCCACCGAAGGCGAGGGCATCTATATGCGCGACGGCGGGGGCGAGCACCACTACGGCGCGGCCGAGGGCCTGCCCGGGGCCGGGGTCTACCGCCTGCTGGAGGACGAGGACGGGCGGATTTGGGCCGGCACCTCCCAGGGCCTGGCCTGGATCCGGGAAGGCGAGGTGGCCGTGGTGCCCGGGGTGCCGCCGGTGCCGGTGTTGGCCCTGCTGCACGACGAGCGGGGGCGCCTGCTGATCGGCTCCGAGCAGGGGCTCTATGTGTGGGAGGACGACAGCGCCCGGCCCCATTCACCGGCCCTGGCCGGGGAGGCCGTCAGCAGCCTGCTGCTGGATGACGAAGGTTCCCTCTGGCTGGGTACCATCGACCGGGGGCTGGTCCGGGTCAGCCGGTTCGGCCTGGAGCGCCTGGGGCTGGCGCAGGGGCTGCCGGACAAGCGGGTGGTGTCGCTGTTCCAGGACGCCGAGCGCAGCATCTGGGTGGGCACCAATGGCGGCCTGCTGCGGCTGCGCGACGCCCCCTTCACCAGCTACACCCAGGACGACGGCCTGGCCGGCAACTATGTGCGCACCGTGCTGGCCCACAGCGACGGCTCGGTCTGGGTGGGCAGCAGCAACGGGCTCAGCCAGATCCGCGGCGACACCATCACCAGCCTGCCGCTGCTCCTGCCCGATGGCGGCATTCCCTCCGTGCTCAGCCTGGCCGAAGGCCGGCGAGGCGAGCTGTGGGTGGGGACCTATACCCATGGCCTGCTGCGGCTGCAGGACGGAGAGTTGGCGGAGATCCTCGACCGGGAGAGTGGCCTCGGCGCCAACGAGGTGCGGGCCGTGCTGCCGGCCCGGGACGGCAGCCTCTGGGTGGGCACGGCCAAGGGGCTGAACCGGCTGGCGGAGGACGGCATCCGCACCTATACCCAGGCGGACGGCCTGCCCGGCGACTTTGTGATGAACCTGTTCGAAGCGGTGAACGGGGATATCTGGGTGGGGACCGGGGTGGGGGCGGCCCGGGTGCGCGACGGCACCGTCACGCCGCTCTACCTCAACAGCCAGGAGAATGCCGAGTACGCCTTCGGCTTTTACCAGGAGCCGGATGGCCGCCACCTGTGGATGGCCACCGACCGGGGACTGTTGCGCTACCGCTACCGGGACGGCAGCCTGGCGGTGGTGGGGCGCCGGCACGGCCTGCCGGTGGAGAAGATGTTCCAGCCCGTGGCGGACCGGCTGGGCGGGCTCTGGCTGACCACCAACAGGGGCATTATCCGCATCGGGCTGGCCGAGGCCCACCGGGTGGCCGACGGCGAGCTGGCACGGATAGACTTCGAGCTGTTCGGGGAAGGGGACGGCATGGCCAGCAGCCAGGCCAACGGCGGCTCGGGCCCGGCGGCGGTGCAGGCCGCCGACGGCAGCGTCTGGATTGCCACCGCCAAGGGCGTGGCCCGGGTGCAGCCGGAACGGCTGGCCGACTTTGGCCGGAGCCGGCTGCCGGTGGTGCTGGAGGGGGTGGAGGTCAACGGCCAGTCGACGGGGATAGCGGGCCCCCAGCGGCTGGCGGCGGGCAGCGAGCGCCTGCAACTGCGCTTTGCCGGCCTGGGCTACGTGATGCCGGAGCGCATCCGCTACCGTACCCTGCTGGAAGGCTTCGATCAGGATTGGGTGCCGCGTGAGCACCAGGCCCAGGCCGAGTACACCAACCTGCCGCCGGGGCGTTATCTGTTCCGGGTGGCGGCGGCCTATCCCTACGGTGACTGGAGCGAACAGGAAGCCAGCCTGGCCTTTACCATAGCGCCCTTTTTCTGGCAGCGGTCCCTGTTCTGGTGGAGCCTGGGCATCCTGGGGCTGGGCGGTGTCTGGCTGCTGATGCGGTTGCGCCTGCGGCTGCTGCGGCGGCGGGCCGAGCAGTTGGAGCAGCAGGTGGCGGAGAAGACCGGCGAGCTGCAACGACAGTCCCAGGCGTTCGAGCGCCAGGCGCGGGAAGATCAACTGACCGGCCTGGCCAATCGCCGGGCCTTCGACGAAGGGCTGCAGGCGGCCTGGGCGGACCGGGGCTCGGCGGCGCTGTGCCTGGCGGTGCTGGACATCGATCATTTCAAGCAGGTGAACGATCGCTGGTCCCATGCGGTGGGCGACCAGGCCATCCGGGCGGTGGCCGCGGTCCTGCGGCACGAGCTGCGGGCCGGGGATCTGGCGGCGCGCTGGGGCGGCGAAGAGTTCACCCTGCTGTTGCCGGGCACCACCGTCGAGGAGGCCCGCCGCATCTGCGAACGGGTGCGCCGGGCCATTGAGGAAATGGACTGCGGCCCCATCGCCGCCGGCCTGCGCCTGAGCGTCAGCCTGGGACTGGCGGAGGCGGGCAGCCTGCCCGACGAAGACAAACTGCTGTCCTGCGCCGACAAGGCCCTGTACCGGGCCAAGCGCGAGGGACGCAACCGGGTGGTGTTATGGTCGTGAGCGCGCTTTACCCGCACTTTTGCCGCAAGATGCAGGAGCTGGCGCCGGCCGGGCGCTGGTTCGTGGCCTTCAGCGGCGGGCTCGATTCCACCGTGCTGCTGGCGCTGTGCGCCCGCCTGGCCGCCGAGCAGGGCAGGGCGCTGACCGCACTCCACGTTCATCACGGCCTGCAGGCGGCGGCGGACGCCTGGCCCGCCCACTGCGCCGCCGTGGCGAGCGCATTGGGGGTGCCGTGCCGGACCCTGTCCGTGCAGGTGGCGCTGGGGCCGCGCATCAGCCTGGAGGCGGCGGCGCGGGAGGCGCGTTACCGGGCGCTGGCGGCGGAGCTGGCGCCCGGGGACGCCCTGCTGACCGGCCACCACAAGGACGACCAGGCCGAAACCCTGCTGCTGGCGCTCAAGCGCGGGGCCGGGGTGGCGGGGCTGGCGGCCATGCCGGCGAGCCGGCCGCTCGGCGCCGGGGTGCAGCTGCGCCCCCTGCTGGACTGCGCCCGCTCGCAGCTGGAAGCCCATGCCCGGGAGGCCGGGCTGAGCTGGGTCGAGGATCCCAGCAACGCCGACAACCGCTTCGATCGCAACTTTCTGCGCAACGAGATCCTGCCGAGGCTGCAGGCCCACTGGCCCTCCTTTATGGATACCCTGAGCCGCAGCGCCGAGCTGTGCGCCGAGCAGCTGGCGCTGGCCTGCGAGCTGGCGGAGCAGGATCTGCCGGGGCTGCTGACCGCCGGCGGCGGCCTGTCGGTGGCGGGGCTGGCCCGGCTCAGCCCCGCCCGGCGCGGCAATGCCCTGCGCCACTGGTTGCAGGGCCGGGGCATCCATTGCAGCCGGGCCCAACTGACGGCCCTGTGGCGGGAACTGGCCCAGGCCCGTCCCGACGCCACGCCACGGCTCCAACTGGGCAGCAAAGAGATCCGCCGCTACCAGGGCGCGCTCTACCTGCCCGAGCCGGGGCCGGCGCCGATACCATTGCCGGCCTTGCAGGCCGGTACCTGGCTGGACTGCGGAGCCGGGCGGATAAGGCTGGAGTGGGTGGAGACGGGCGCGGAGCTGGCCGCCGGGCTGGATCCGGCCCGGCTGCAGCTGGCCTTTGCCGTGCCGGGCCTGCGCGCCCGGCCCCAGGGCAGGGCCGGCTCCCGACCGCTGAAGAAGCTGTGGCAGGAATACGCAATTCCGCCCTGGCAGCGGGAACGCATCCCCCTGCTGCTGGACGGCGACCGGCTGGTGGCGGCGGCCGGCCTGTTCATCTGCCAGGAATATGCCTCCCCCCCGGACCGGCCCGGCTGGCGACTGCAGTGGCAACCCCGGGATGGGGAAGCCCGCTGAAGTCTCCCCGGCCTCCCCGGTAACTGTTTGGAACTCTATCAGTTCATCTCGCTTTAACATACAAGGGTCGATTTCAGTCGACCAAACCACGGCGCCGTGGGTGGGAGGTCCATTGAAATGGACCCTTGTAAGTTAGAAATGCAGGCGAGCCGCCTGCGCTCCAGGAAGCGGCGTGCGTCTTAAACGCAAGACACTGCCATTCAGCCGGTTTTCCGCAGCGGCTCGTCCACCGCCAGGAAGCGGCACACCTCCTCCAGACGGGCGTGGGTGTCCCGGTAGCCCAGCTCGATCAACTCCTGGCAGTAGTCCTGCTCGAACAGCAGGAAGCTGGCCAGACCGGTGGCATCCCCCGCGTTGACCCCGAACAGCCGCAGCAGGCCGCGAATATTGAGCGGCAGCTTGTGGAAGTGATTGAGGGTGAGCTCGTCCAGGTTCTGGCTCGGCTTGAGCACCAGGTTGTCGATATGGCGCAGGGTGAGCTGCTCCCGTTTGCGCTCCGGCACCAGCTTGATGGTGCTGTTGATGCGCTGCAGCCGCTCTATGTCGGAGGTGAGCGCGTCGGTAAAGATGGTGTCGAGCAGGTGGCCGGCGATATCGGAGCTGCTGGGATCGCTCGGCAGCACGCCGGGCTCCGCTTCTTCCGATGCCAGGCTGATGATGAGGATCTTGCGGGCCCCCAGGTGGATGGCCGGGCTGAGCGGATTGAGCTGGTGGATGGAGCCGTCGCCGTAGTGGTGGTTCTGCAGCCGGCAGGGCTTGAACACGAAGGGCAGGGCGCAGCTGGCCAGCAGGTGGGGCGGGGCTATGATGGCGGAGCGCCCCGAACGCCCGGCCCTGGCCCAGGGCTGGTGGTAGGGCCGCCCCTGGAAGAAGGTGGTGGAGTCGCCGGTATCGTAGTTGGAGGCGGTGATGGCCAGCACCTCCAGGGCGCCGTAGAGCAGGTTGTTGTCGATGCGCTGAAAATCGATCAACCGCTCCAGCAGGCGTTCGAGCGGGCTGTTGTCGAACAGGGAAAGGCGGGTCTGGGTGGGCCTGCCGATCAGATCCAGCACCATGCCCTTGAGGGAATGCCACAACACCCGGCCGAGTTGCAGCCGCAGTATGTCCTCGGTATGCAGGTGGCGCCATACATACTCCAGCTTGCGTACCCCCAGGTGAAAGCAGGAAGCGTAGCAGGCCAGGCCGGTGGCGTTGATGGCGCCGGCGGAGGTGCCGCACAGTATGGGAAAGGGAATGGGCTGGCCGCGCGGGAAACACTCGGAGATGGCCTTGATCACCCCCACCTGGTAGGCGGCCCGCGCGCCGCCGCCCGTCATCACCAGGGCACAGGCGCTGCTTTCATCTTGTTCCATGGCGTCCCCCTTTTCTGCTTAGTATAAGTGCCTGTTAATGGAGCAGAAAGTGTCGATTAACCGGCATGTGAGCAAGCGCAGGTTGTCGGGGGAGAGGCGTGAAGGGTGAGGGGGGAAATGGTGGTGGTTCGGTCGAATTTATTCGACCGAACCCGGCGCCGTTGGTGGAAAGGTCCACTGAAGTGGACCCTACAACTCGAACTGCGCCGGCGACAACGCTTAGCCGGCCAGGGCCTGGCGGATCTGGGGTACCACGTCGTCGATGGCCACTTCCACCTTGTCGCCGTCGCGGCGACTCTTGTACTCCACCACGCCGTTATCCAGGCCGCGTTCGCCGATGACGATGCTGTGGGGAATGCCGATCAGCTCCATGTCGGCGAACATCACCCCCGGGCGCTCCTTGCGATCGTCGAACAGCACCTCGATGCCGGCGGCATTCAGCTCGGCATAGAGTTTTTCGGCGACGTCCTGCACCCGGTGGGACTTGTGCATGTTCATGGGGATGATGACCACCTGGAAGGGGGCGATGGCGTCCGGCCAGATGATGCCGCGTTCGTCGTGGTTCTGCTCGATGGCGGCGGCCACGATGCGGGACACTCCGATGCCGTAGCAGCCCATCTCCAGCACCACGGCCTTGCCGTCTTCGTTCAGTACGGTGGCGTTCATCTTGGCGGAGTAGTTGTTGCCCAGCTGGAAGATATGGCCCACCTCGATGCCGCGCTTGATCTGCAGCACGCCCTTGCCGTCGGGGCTGGGATCGCCCTCCTTGACGTTGCGCAGGTCGGCCACGGGCGGCAACGGCAGATCCCGTCCCCAGTTGAGGCCAAAGTAGTGCTTGTCTTCGATGTTGGCACCGGCACCGAAATCGCTCATCACCGCCACGGCACGGTCGATGACCACGGGCACCGGCATGTTGAGCGGGCCCAGGGAGCCGGGGCCGGCACCCACCAGGGCACGGATTTCCTCTTCGGTGGCGAAGGTAAGCGGGCTGGCCACCTGGGACAGCTTCTCGGCCTTGATTTCGTTCAGCTCATGGTCGCCGCGCACCATCAGCGCGACCAGGGGGCTGTCTTCGTCTTCGGCGGCGCGCACCAGCAGGGTCTTGACGGTTTTGGTGATGTCCAGTCCGAACTGCTCCACCAGATCGGCGATGGTCTTGGCGTTGGGGGTGTCGACCAGGGTCATGGCCTGGGTGGGAGCATCGGCGTGCTCCTTGGGCGCCACCGCCTCGGCCATTTCGATATTGGCGGCGTAATCGGACTCGGTGGAGAAGGCGATGTCATCCTCGCCGCTCTGGGCCAGCACGTGAAACTCGTGGGACGCACTGCCACCGATGGCGCCGGTGTCGGCCAGCACGGCGCGGAAGTCCAGCCCCATGCGCTCGAACACCCGGCTGTAGGCCTGGTACATGTCGTTGTAGGTCTGCTGCAGGCTTTGCTGGCTGGTGTGGAAGGAATAGGCGTCCTTCATCAGGAACTCCCGGGCACGCATCACTCCGAAGCGGGGACGCACTTCATCGCGGAACTTGCTCTGGATCTGGTACAGGTTGAGCGGCAACTGCTTGTAGGAGGCCACTTCGTTGCGCACCATGCTGGTGATCACTTCCTCGTGGGTGGGGCCCAGCACGAAGGGGCGGTCGTGACGGTCTTTCAGGCGCAGCAGTTCGGGGCCGAACTTGTCCCAGCGGCCGGTTTCCTGCCACAGATCGGCGGGCTGCACCATGGGCATGGACACCTCGATGGCGCCGGCCCGGTTCATTTCTTCCCGCACTATGGCGGCCACCTTGTTCAATACCCGCAGGCCGCTGGGCAGCCAGGTGTAGAGGCCGGAGGCCAGCTTGCGGATCATGCCCGCGCGCAGCATCAGCTGGTGGCTGATCACTTCGGCATCGCTCGGGGTCTCTTTGAGGGTGGAAAGCAAGTATTGACTGGTACGCATGCGCTTGAACCTTGTTGAGCTTAGAATCCATTAAAGAAGGCGATTGTAGCAGGGGGGCTGTGCAGCGTGAAGCGTGAGGGGGTGAGGTGTGAGGGAGCCTCACGCCTCTTCGGTAATACTCAACACCCGGGTCAGCTGGCCGAACACCTCGTAACGCACATTGTAGTGATGCAGGCGCACCCCGTACTGCTGCCAGCTCTGGGCGCTCCGCTTGTAGGCCGGGCGCGGATCCTGCACCAGCACCTCGGTAATGAACTCCCTGAGTTCGGGGATGGACGAACGCTCACAGGCAAGCGTTGCCGCCGGGCTGAAGATCACCTCCATGCTGATGTCCGGCGGGGCCGGCGCGAAGCCGCCGTGGGCGCCGGGTACCGCATCGGCCCAGGGCAGGTAGGGCTTGATGTCCACCACCGGGGTGCCGTCCACCAGATCGACACCGCCGAGCTCCAGCCACACCTTGCTGCCGTCCCGACACATCTCGTGCAACTCCACCACCGACAACCCGATGGGATTGGGCCTGAAAGTGGAACGGGTGGCAAACACGCCCACCCGTTCGTTGCCGCCCAGGCGGGGCGGGCGCACCGTGGGATTCCATCCTTGCTCTTGGGTCTGGTGAAACACGAATACCAGCCACAGGTGGCTGAACTCGGCCAGGCCGCGAAAGGCGCTGGGCTCGTTGTAGGGCGGCAATATCTCGAGCCGGGCACGGGCGCGGGTAACCAGACCCGGCTGGCGGGGCACGGCGAATTTTTCCTTGTAGGGCGAGCGGACTATCCCTATGGGGTCAAGGCTGACCGGCTCCATCAGTCGGCAACCACTATGGCCTGGCCGCTGCACAGCACCTGCTCGATACAGCCGGGCATGTCGTCGAAGCGGATACAGCTGTTGAGGATCAGGCCGTTGGCGCCCATGTCGGCGGCCCGGCGACGGATCTGGGTTCGAGCATCCGCCTCCTTGGGGGGAGCTTCATTGGCTTCCATCTGGCAGGCCTCGCCTTCGACCGAGCCCAGGGTCACGTAGTTGACTCCTTCCAGTTCGGCCTTGCTGTAGAGCCGGACCCCGTCGCCCTTGTAGTATTCCTTGATGCCGGTAGGGGAGACGTTGCTGTCGAAGCCCCAGCCGGCACAACCGGAGAGGGTGAGGGCTGCGAGGGTGAGACCGAGAAGACGCATGACAAGTCCTTAATATGAAAGTGAAGCCGTGCCTATTCTGCACCATGGTGACAAGGCTGCCAATGGTCGGGCGCAAGGGGGAGGCGTGGAGAGTGCAGCGGTGAATATATTCGAACGGTGCCCTCGACCGCTCCTGTCGCAAAAAAACACTGCCCTCGTGCCCGCAAGCCGGCACCGGACAAAACCCGTCCCCATCATCGCTCACTCCTTGCGCAATCAACCACTTGGGGGATTGCCCATTACACAAAACCAGTTATAGTGGAGTCCTGCAAGCACGCCTTCTTGCGGGTGTAGTTCAATGGTAGAACGGCAGCTTCCCAAGCTGCATACGAGGGTTCGATTCCCTTCACCCGCTCCAAATATTTGAAAAACAGCCTTTTTATTCTCCTAATTACAGTGCTTATATTTTCCATTAAATAATTCCTATTTGATTTTGATATTAATTCTCATTTCTGAATCGTGCCCCCGAGTGCAGCGCAGCAGCCAAAATTGCCTGATATCCAAGGTTTTATCACTTCAATAATTTCAGTACACTTGCCCGCAATTTCTGATTTGCAGCCCGGACAATTCGCAGAATGCAACGAAAGTGCAGTCTGGCATAGGCCTAAACTGAGTCCCTTTGTTGGCCTAGGCGATTGTCGGCAACACCGGCAGCACTGCTGCCGGCCGGGCTGCACCGCCGGCCGTGGGGGATTGGCCTATGCAACCCTACGGGCGGTAGCGTGCCTGACGTAAAAATCCTTGTCTAAAACCAACCCAGAAGAAACCCATGAACAAGCAGCAACTCCCGCAAGATGCCCAGTTCTCCCAGCCTTATCCGCCGTATCAGTACCGTGATGATGAGATCTCTCTGATCGACCTGGCCAAAATACTGGTCAGGCGTCGCAACTGGATGTTTGCAACCTTTATTGCAGTTTTTTCTGCCTCCTTGCTGGTAGCCTGGCTGAAGCGGCCACAGCCGGTGGATAATAGCAAGGTGGCTTTTACTACTCTTTTTGCGGTAGGTTATAAAACCCCAACGGTATTTATAGAACCGTTAAGCAGCATTAAAACTCAGCTGGAATCCGCCTTTATACCGGTTGCATCCGAGGGTAAACCCTTTAGTGCAAGGGTTGAAATAGAAAATCGACGCAATGTCAGCGAGGATGGTAACAATATCGTCAAGTTGATAACACTTGCTTCGTTGGACCAGAAAGAACAAGTTGCTGCATACCATAACGCAATCACTGAACCACTGCTGGCGCGCCATAATCAGTTGGCGGAATTGCTACAAGAGCAGTTAATGTCATCGGCTGAAGTAAGTAAAAGTATCCAACCTTTAAACTCATCCGTTGCTTCCAGTGCACAGCCTCTGCCATTATCCCCCCAGAAAGATAAGAGTAAGCTGATAGTGGCTGCCGGTATTTTTCTTGCGTCAATATTGGCCATCATGATGGCCTTTATTCGAGAGTTTTTAGGCCGATTACGCTCCAGCCTGAATGATTGAAAAACTATTCCAAATTGCAGAAGCTAATGTAAATAGCTGATCCTAATGGTATTGGGTGTCGCTGCTCTAGCGATGGAGAGAGCTGAAGGCATTTGATGATAATTGCTTTTCATAAAGGCGCTCACTTCATCTTGGAACTAAAAATTTAATGCTTTATGTTTAATGATAAGTAGACAGGAATCAATATGTCACAATCTCAAATAACCATTTCCAGACTGAATGGCAGGGAAGCTGTTATAGGTATACTGGGCCTCGGCTATGTAGGTCTACCGCTCATGCTGCGCTATAATGCCATCGGTTACAAAGTGCTGGGCCTGGATATCGACCAGGAAAAAGTTGCAAAACTGAACAGTGGAAAAAGCTATATTGAGCATATTCCCTCGAAGCATATTGAAAATGCGCGCGAGTCAGGCTTTAGCGCTACTACCGATTTCAGCCGGGCCGCCGAGTGCGATGCCCTGATCATGTGCGTGCCTACCCCGCTCAACAAATATCGCGAACCGGACATGAGCTTTGTTATCAGCACCATTGAAGCGGTCAAACCCTATCTGCGGGCTGGCCAGGTGGTGTCGCTGGAAAGTACCACTTATCCCGGTACCACCGAAGAAGAGCTGCTGCCGCGGGTAGAGGAAAACGGCCTGAAAGTGGGTGAGAACATTTTTCTGGTGTATTCCCCCGAGCGGGAAGATCCGGGCAACCCCGACTTCGAAACCCGCACCATTCCCAAGGTGATCGGTGGCCATACCCCGGCCTGTCTGCAAGTGGGTATCGCTCTTTATGAGCAGGCCATCGACAAGGTGGTGCCGGTCAGCTCCACCAAGGCGGCGGAAATGACCAAGCTGCTGGAAAACATTCACCGTGCGGTAAACATTGGCCTGGTCAACGAAATGAAGATAGTGGCCGACCGTATGGGCATCGATATCTTTGAAGTGGTGGACGCCGCCGCCACCAAGCCCTTTGGCTTCACCGCCTACTACCCCGGCCCGGGCCTGGGTGGCCACTGCATTCCCATCGATCCCTTCTACCTGACCTGGAAGGCGCGGGAATACGGCCTGCATACCCGTTTTATCGAGCTCTCCGGTGAAGTAAACCGTGCCATGCCCGAGTATGTGGTCAATAAATTGATGGATGGCCTGAACGACCACGGCAAGGCATTGAAAGGCAGCAAGGTATTGGTATTGGGCATTGCCTACAAGAAAAACGTGGACGACATGCGCGAGTCTCCCTCCGTGGAGATCATGGAGTTGATTGAAGCCAAGGGTGCCCGGGTAGCCTATAGCGATCCTCATGTACCGGTATTCCCCAAAATGCGCGAACACCACTTTGACCTTTGCAGCGAGCCGCTGACCGCCGAGAATCTGGCCAGCTTCGATGCCGTGGTGCTGGCCACCGATCACGACAAGTTCAACTATGAACTGATCAGCCAGCATGCACGCCTGGTCATCGACAGCCGTGGCAAATATCGCACGCCGGCTGAACATATCATCAAGGCCTGATCTTCAGTCGCCAGATATAAAGGAACATCATGAAAAAGTTTGGCCTTGTCGGCGCCGCCGGTTACATCGCCCCCCGTCACCTCAAAGCCATCAAGGAAACCGGCCATGAACTGGTGGTGGCCATGGACGTCAACGACTCCGTGGGCATTATGGACAGCCACTTTCCCAATGCCGAGTTTTTCACCGAATTTGAGCAGTTTTCCGCCTTTGTGGAGGATCTCAAACTGAAAGGCGAAAAACTGGACTACATCGCCATCTGCTCACCCAATTACCTGCACCTGCCACACATGAAGTTTGCCCTGCAGAACGGCATTGATGTGATTTGCGAAAAACCGCTGGTGCTGAACGAGGCGGATCTGGATGTGCTCAATCGCTATGAACAACAGTATGGCGCCAAAGTCAATTCCATCCTGCAGTTGCGTTTACACCCTTCGATTATCGCCCTGCGCGACAAAGTACAGTCTGCCCCGCCCGGCAAGGTGTTCGACGTTGACCTCACCTACCTGACTTCACGTGGCAAGTGGTATCTGAAATCCTGGAAAGGCTTCGATGAAAAGTCCGGCGGCGTGGCCACCAACATCGGCGTGCACTTTTACGACATGCTGCATTTTATTTTTGGTGACATTGTCAAAAACGAAGTGCACTACCGGGATGAGAAAACCGCCTCCGGCTATCTGGAGTATCAGCGGGCCCGGGTGCGCTGGTTCCTGTCCATCGATGCCGGTCACCTGCCGGCCAACGCCGTGCAGGGTGAAAAGCTGACCTACCGCAGTATCACCATCGAAGGGGAAGAGCTGGAGTTCTCCGGCGGGTTCACCGATTTGCATACCCAAAGCTACCAGCGCATTCTGCAGCACGAAGGCTACGGCGTGGAGGAGAACCGGGCGGCCATCGCCACTGTGGAAGTGATCCGCAAGGCCGCCATTACCCAGGAGCCGGCCGCCACTCATCCGCTGCTGAGCAAGGTGAAGCATGGCTGATTTTTACCGGCATGAAAGCGCCATTGTGGACGAGGGTGCCCGCATCGGCGAAGGCAGCCGCATCTGGCACTTTGTGCATGTGTGCGGCGGTGCCGTCATCGGCAAGGGCGTGTCGTTGGGGCAGAACGTGTTCGTGGGCAACAAGGTCACCATTGGTGACCGTTGCAAAATTCAGAATAACGTCTCGGTATACGACAACGTCCACCTGGAAGAAGGCGTGTTCTGTGGTCCCAGCATGGTGTTTACCAATGTCTACAACCCCCGCTCACTGATAGAACGCAAGGATGAATACCGCAATACCCTGGTAAAAATGGGTGCCACCCTGGGCGCCAACTGCACCATCGTTTGCGGCGTGACCATCGGCGAGTTCTCCTTTGTGGGCGCCGGCGCCGTAGTCAACAAGGATGTACCGGCCTATGGACTGATGGTGGGCGTGCCAGCCCGGCAGATTGGCTGGATGAGCGAATACGGCGAGCAGCTCGATTTGCCTCTCCAGGGAGAAGGGGAAGCCGTGTGCAGCCACACCGGTGATATCTATCAACTGCACAACAACAAGCTGATCAAGGTTAGCGCATAATGCAATTTATCGATCTCGCGGCCCAGCAGGCCCGTATTAAAGACAAGATAGACGCCAATATTCAAAAGGTACTGGCCCATGGCCAGTACATACTGGGGCCGGAAGTGGCCGAGCTGGAAGAGCAGCTGGCGATGTTTACGGGGGCCAAATACTGCATTACCGTGGCCAACGGCACCGATGCGTTGCAGATAGCCCAGATGGCGCTGGGCATCGGGCCCGGTGACGAGGTCATTACCCCCGGTTTTACCTACATTGCCACCGCCGAAACCGTCGCCCTGCTGGGGGCCAAGCCGGTGTATGTGGATATCGATCCTCGTACATATAACCTTGACCCCTCCAAGCTGGAAGCCGCCATCACGGCCAACACCAAGGCAATTATTCCGGTGTCGCTTTATGGCCAGTGTGCCGACTTTGATGCCATCAACGCCATTGCCAATAAATACGGCATTCCGGTCATTGAGGATGCCGCCCAGAGCTTTGGCGCCAGTTACAAGGGCAAAAAGTCCTGCAACCTGAGCACCATTGCCTGCACCAGTTTTTTCCCGAGCAAGCCACTGGGCTGCTACGGGGATGGCGGAGCCATCTTCACCAACGATGACGAGCTGGCCAAGGTGATACGGCAGATTGCCCGCCATGGCCAGGACCGGCGCTACCACCATGTTCGCGTTGGCGTGAACAGCAGATTGGATACCCTGCAGGCTGCGATACTGCTGCCCAAGCTGGACATCCTGAGCGACGAAATAAGCCTTCGTAATGCCGTGGCCAAGCGTTATTCGCTGTTGTTGGAAGAGGCCGGTATCAAGACAATGCCTGTGATAGAGGCGGAGAATATTAGCGCATGGGCGCAATACACCATTCGTGTCGAAGACCGTAGTAGCCTGCAGCGGTCCCTGAACGCTGCCGGTGTCCCCACCGCCGTTCACTACCCTATTCCGCTGAACAAGCAACCTGCCGTTGCAGATCGGCACGCTGATTTGCCCGTGGGAGACGAAGTGGCAGAGCAGGTGATGAGCTTGCCGATGCACCCGTATCTGTCGGAAAGGGTACAAGTTGACATCACCCGAGCAGTGCTGGCAGGTATCGGGAAAGGAACGTGAACCAGACAAGGTGTATATTTATTCAGTACGGTAGAGTACTAAAACTACTGACGCTGGTGTTAATTGCGCTTGCAGCAGGATGGTTGCTTAGCATGGGTGCGCCATATTCTATTCGTCATTTTCATAACTCCCTTTTTGCTTGTATCCGCCATTGATGATACCGGCATCCTTTCGTAACGATATCCAGGGCTTGCGAGCCCTGGCTGTTATCTCGGTCATCTTGTTCCACTACGATACGGCTCTGCTACCCGGCGGTTTCGTTGGTGTGGATATATTCCTGGTGATTTCTGGGTATTTGATTACTCAAATCCTATTATCGCGCAAGGCAGCAGAGCATTATCGGTTAATCCCGACACTCGGCGGCTTTTACCTTAGCCGCATCAAGCGCATTGTCCCAGCCTATTACACCATGATAGTGATGGTGTCGGTATGTGCTGCGGTATTGTTCATCGAGTCGGATTTCGATATCTATGCAGAGGGGCTTCGCCAAGCCCTCTATTTCAACAGCAACAGTTATTTTGCCGGTTTTGGGGACTACTTTGCTCCGGCAACGCATGAGCAGCCTTTGTTACACAGCTGGTCCCTCGCTGTTGAAATGCAGTTCTATCTGTTTTTTCCCCTGCTGATTCTATTACTGCCGTTGAAATGGGCACAGTGGCTGCTTCCGGTTGCGTTGATTGCCTCGCTGGGAGTATCCGAGTACATGCTGCGAGTAGAATCCGAAGAGCAAAGTACCTACTATGCACTCTACGCCCGGACACCTGGGTTCCTGGTGGGGGCAGCCATCGCATTATTCGGTATTGGAAAACGCTGGACACCACGCCAAGCCAGCGGTCTTTGGATCTGTGGTTTTCTGCTCATTCTGGCAAGTGTTTTGCTGGTAAGTGGTCCTTTTCCTGGTTTAATGGTGTTACCGCCAATTCTTGGTGCGGCACTGATGATTGCAGCGACTAATTCGAACCTTAGTCGCTGTCTCACCTGGGCTCCATTGATCTGGTTGGGGACATTGTCCTACTCACTATACCTTTGGCATTGGCCGGTTCTGGCCCTGATCCGGTATTACAGCGGTGAGCAGAACCTAAATATGATAGCCAGTCTGAGCTTCATTATACTCACCTTGCTACTATCGCTCATTTCCTACTACTGTATTGAAAGTCGCTTTCATGGCCGTCGAGTCAATCAGAAACGGGTCATATCCTTACCTCGCAGTGTGATCTTCTCTCTAGCTGCTCTGAGTGTGGTTGCCATTGCCTGTCAGCAGATAACCAAAGTGGTCAATGAGGCTTTGTCGCCTCCACCTTTGGCTATTGAATATCGCCGTTATGCCGATCCTGCCACTATCTGTCATGGGAAGATCCTATATGAATGTCTGCGTGGTGACTCTGCAAGTAATCACGAAGTTCTGGTGATCGGTGATTCCCACGCTGCGATGCTGAATCATTTCTTTGACCTGTTGGGCCAAGAGTTGGGATTCAAGGCCCGTATCATTACCGCCAGTAGCTGTATTACCATGCCGGGCTTCGATTACCAGCGACTACCTAGATGGGCTCAGCAACCTTGTGTTCACCAGATAACCGAGGCAAGGAAATACATAGAGAACACGAATATGATTTTCATGGCTGGGATGTGGAGTTACCAAACCCAGAGTGAGGATTTCAATAAGGCTTTAGAAATTTTCCTAGGTGATATGGAGCAGCAGGATATACAGGTTTACCTGTTACCACAGGTTGTTCAGTTTGACAAAAGTCCTCTGCGGGCCAGGCGTTTTCAACATTTAGGGCTACCAGATCAAGTGAAACAAGGTACAGCCTGGCTAGAGGCCAATATTCACCTGGCCAGCATTGCTCAGCGTTACCCGAATGTAACCTATCTGGATCTGGAAAAACTGGATCTCTTTGAAGAGGCGCCATTTTACAACAATGAATTGATCTATTTCGACGAGCATCACCTTAACGAAGTGGGTGCAAAACTTTACGTACAGATGGCTCGTGAAGGTGTTGCAGCATCAATTCTTTCAGGGCAACAGTGATATCTAAAATTAATATTAGAATGATAGTTTTCGACTCGATGTATATTAACCTGGCGACAGATACAACCTACCACGAGGTTAATAAACTTGTCAGTGTACCAAAAAATTGAAGGTAAGGGGAATATCTATTTCTGTTCATGCCATACCAAACAAAAATAAACTTACGATGCAAGGCGAAAAAGCTAAACTTTTAGTTGTCGATTAAGGTGGACGAGAGAATGATGAATCTGTCTATGTACCTCTATCTGCAAAGAGTTAGCAGATAAAAGTTATCAACAATATATTAAGATTATAAAAAATATGCTGAATCGTTTTCGAGCCGCTGCAGTACAACTAGTAGTGCCAAAGAGCAGTTTTTTTCGTAATGTAGGCATGCTCGTAGGTGGGACTGCTTTTTCTCAAGGACTGGTAGTGTTAATGCTCCCAATCCTTACTCGTCTTTACAGTCCGGAAGATTTCTCGCTTTTGGCTGTATATATGGCCATATTAGGCCTGGTTACTGTCATCTCATGTTTGCGATTCAATTTGGCAATTCCCATACCAGAAGATGATGAAGAAGCAATTAATTTGTTGGTGTTATCTCTTGTTTCAACATTTATTTTCTCATTTTTTATTTTTTTAATTATTTTTTTGATCCCTGACTTTGTCATACTTATGCTTGAGCAACCTAATATAGAACCATACCTCTGGATGGTTCCACTTGGGGTGTTTCTAGCCTCCAGTTATAACGCTGTGCAATATTGGAGTTCTCGAAAAAAGAAATTTTCATTAGTGGCCAAGACAAGAATGACTCAGGCTTTAGGTGGTACAGGTTTTCAGCTAGGTAGTGGTTTTTTTTCCACATCTCCATTTGGTCTTATCTTCGGGCATATGATCTATGGCGGACTTGGTACTGTTGGTTTACTTCGATCACTTTATAAAAACGATAAAAATGTATTTCGTTCAATAAATACAAATAGTTTGATTTCGGCTTTTTGTAAGTATCGCCACTATCCAATATATTCTGTACCTGAATCGTTGTTTAATACTGCCAGCGTTCAACTTCCAATTTTAATTATTGCTTCAATTGCAGCAGGTCCAGAGGCCGGTTTTTTGATGTTGGCCATGCGCGTAATGGGTATGCCTATGACATTAATAGGAAGTTCTATTTCTCAAGTCTTTTTGTCAGATGCTTCACAAAAATTTAGGGATGGTGATTTAAAAAAATTCACTTACCGGATTATATGGAATGTTTTTAAAATTGGTGGATTTCCAATTATTATTTTTGGCGTTCTTTCACCATGGTTATTTCCATGGGTTTTTGGAGATGAGTGGTCAAGAGCGGGAGAAATCGTAGCTTGGGCAACCCCGTGGTTTTTACTTCAACTTATAACATCTCCTATATCATCAGTCTTGCATATTCTTGGGAAAATTCATTGGTCTATGTGGCTGCAGTTTTGCGGATTTTTTTTTCGTGTTGGGGTTGTTGTTATTATATCATGGTTTGACAAGGATCTTGTTGTTGAGGCATTTTCATTATCTGGGTTTGTTTTTTATTTGAGTTATTTTTTTGTTATAGTGAAGGCTGCTCAGTCTGTAAAATAAAAACTAACTTCAGTTTTTCGGATGCCGCCTTTTAGTATGATCCCTTTGTCTCTTTTTGATGTTTATGTTGATGAACTCGAAGATTATTAAGTTTTTTTTAGCGCTATTTTTTTACTTGTTGTTGTCTGTTGTCTATGTGTACTATATAAGTCCTTTATATGGCTATAGCGGATTCGCACTGAGTCCAGCTGTTGGCAAGATCATTCTGTCAATCTTTTCTATTTTAATATTCTGCTTTCTATCAAAAGATGAAAATATCTTGGGGTGGTATCATTGCCTAGTACTTTCTTTAATATTGATACCATCGATGGTGCTATATTCTTTTAGTGTTTCATCGTTTTCGTTTTTTGTTGCTACATTATTATGCTGTGCTGTGGTTATGTTCTTTTCATCTATTGATATAAAGAAAACACCTAGACTATGCTGTTTTAAAGTGAATGATCTGCTTAAGGTTGCTTCTTTTTTAGCTTTGTTGTACTTGGTCAGTATAGTACTTCAGGGGGGGGGGAAGTATTTGAATTTTGATATTTCATTAGTTTATGATCTCAGAAGTGCATCTGCTGATAATTTAAATCCTATATATAGTTATATATCTCCGATTGTTGGGAAGGTTATTGTTCCTCTAATTATTGTTATCTCTGTAATTTATAAAAAATGGTTTTATACCATTTTAGGTGTTGTCTTTTCAGTTTTGATCTTTGGGTTTACTGCTCATAAGTCGCCACTTTTCTACCCTTTAGTTATTGTCTCTGTTTATTTTTTATCCAAAGGAAATATGAGCAGGTATATTCTCCTGGGGTGTGTGTGTTTGGTGTCTATAAGTCTTGTCGATTTCTTTTTGTCTGATCACGATAATGGTGAATTAGCATGGCTAGGTAGCTTGTTTTCTCGAAGAGCAATTATGGTGCCTGTTCTACTGAATAGCTATTATGTTGATTTTTTTATGAGTAATCCTGTTTATTATTGGTCTGACAGTAAATTCTCCTTTGGTTTGGTTGAATCACCCTATGTATTGAGATCAGTTAACTTGATCGGTGATGTCTACTTTTCAAGATCAGAAATGTCAGCTAATGCTGGATGGATAGGGAGTGGTTTTGCTAATGCATCTTGGTTTGGGGCTTTTATTTATTCTTTTTTTGTTGGGGTTGTTTTATCTTTCTTTTGTGCCATTGGAAGAAAGATAGGTGAGCGTTTTGTTTTTTCTTCATCATTAGTGGTTGTGATAGCCGTCCTTCAATCCACTGACCTGACAACATCATTGCTTACTCATGGTTTGTTGTTTTTAATTATTGTATATCTGGTTATTCCAAGAGGAGTGTTAAAGTGAGTGTGAGAATATTGTTATGAATGTAATCCATATGACATCAGTTCATCCTCGCTATGATACTCGAATCCTTTTAAAGGAATGCAAATCTCTTGCTAAGAGGGGCTATGGTGTTTCTCTAATCGTAGCTGATGGAAAAGGTTATGAGGAGAATGATGGCGTTAAAATTCACGATGTTGGAGGCTCGAGAGGTCGGCTGGATCGTATTAAAAATGCCCCTGCTAGGGTCTTTAAGAAGGCATTGGAACTAAATGCTGAAATTTATCACTTGCATGATCCTGAGCTTATTCCCATTGGACTTAAACTGAAAAAGTGTGGCAAGAAAGTTATCTTTGATGCCCATGAAGATGTACCAAAGCAGCTGTTGGCTAAACCTTATCTAAATAAGTCTGCTAAATGGTTGCTGTCTAAATTTTTTTCAGTGTATGAACGTTGGGCTTGCCGCAGGCTGGATGCTGTGATTGCAGCTACGCCTTATATTCGCGACAAGTTTATATCGATGGGCATACACTCAGTAGATATCAATAACTATCCACTGCTTGGTGAGCTTTCTGTAGATGAAGTTGACTGGTCTAAAAAGCGGGGGCAGGTGACTTACGTTGGTGGGCTGGGACGCGTACGAGGCATACATGAAATGGTGAAGGCTATGGCTTTGACGAAATCGGGTGTTAGCTTAGCTCTGGGTGGTAATTTCAGTGAGGAACAGTTTGAAGCTACTGTCCGTGCCGAAGACGGCTGGGAAAAAGTTGACTTTCGTGGTTGGTTAAATCGCGATGGTGTCAGAAAATCATTACACGAATCTGTTGTTGGCTTAGTCACGTTACATCCTATTATTAATTATCTGGATGCTCTGCCAGTAAAAATGTTCGAGTACATGGCTGCTGGCTTGCCTGTAATTGCTTCCGATTTTCCCCTTTGGAAGAAAATCATTGAGGGTAATCAATGCGGCTTTTGCGTCGATCCAATGGATCCAAAAATGATTGCCGAAATGATTGATTACTTGGCAACTCACCCTGAAGAAGCGGAACAGATGGGGCGAAATGGCCAGAAGGCAGTTCAGGAAATGTATAATTGGTCAATTGAAGAGAGAAAGTTGTTCGATTTTTATCGTTCACTTACTAAATAAATTATATCCTCGCATTAGCAATAATATTGTCGCAAGATCCAGATTCTGCTCATGGTTAACTTTATCGAGTTTTAGCTGATTAAGCTGCCGGACTGTGTCAGGCCGGTACTTATTAATAAATGTGCAGAAAGGAAGCTTCTTCGGTAAGCTCTGTGTGACTTGACTGTGTGTGAATAAGTCGAGTGGATTGAGTTGGTCGAAGAAGGAGTATTACCCTACGGGTAATCCATGTCTGGTAAATATGGTTCTAAAGTAATGCTATGTGATTACTACTTTTTAGCCAATGTAAAGCACTTCTGAATCATAAATTTCTGGTTGTGTTGATATTAGAACTACTGAGATGGTGTTTGAAATCTATTGTGATCATAAATTCGTGGGTGATCTAGAAATATTTCAGTTACAAGACATCTAGAACTGTAGTTGATGTATTAATTCATGAGGTTTTGCTTTGAAAATAATTTATTTGCATCAGTATTTTAATACGCCTGAAATGTCTGGTGGAACAAGATCTTATGAAATGGCCCGACGCATGGTATCTGCAGGACATGAGGTTCATCTGATTACCAGTGATCGAGCGATTAATAAAAAACCTGTTGGTTGGTATACTACTAACGAATCAGGTGTTAACGTGCATTGGTATCCTGTGCCATATTCTAACCATATGAGTTATCGTCAGCGAATTTATGCTTTTTTTGCGTTTGCTTTAGCTTCAAGAAGAAAAGCTGCAGAGCTGGATGGTGATGTCATTTTTGCTACAAGTACGCCCCTTACTATCGCTCTGCCAGCAGTATCAGCAGCAAGAAAGAAAAAAATACCAATGGTATTTGAAGTGCGTGATCTTTGGCCTGAAATGCCCATTGCTATAGGTGCACTTAGAAATCCAATGTTATGTTTTCTAGCTCGAAAACTTGAAGTTTGGGCATATAACAACTCGTCTGCAGTGGTTGCTCTTTCACCGGGTATGAAAGAAGGAGTGGTCTGTGCTGGATATTCTGCGGAAAGGATTGCAGTAATACCAAATGGTAGTGATAATGTGGAGTTTAAGTTTGATGCTAAGGCGGCTGAAAGATTTAAAAATGAGAGAGCTTGGTTAGATGATAAACCCTTGCTGGTCTATACGGGTACATTCGGAAAGGTTAATGGCGTGGGGTATATGATAGACCTTGCCGAGGAGCTTTTGGCTATAGAGTCTGATATTCGTATTTTGCTTATAGGTGATGGTGCTGAGTGGGAGTGTTTAGTAAATGCAGCAAAGCGTAAAGGAGTTTTTGAGAATAATTTATTTATTGAAAAGTCATTGCCTAAAAAGGATATGTCTGCTTTGTTAGGGGCTGCAACGATGGCGTCAAATCTTGTGATTGATTTACCTCAGGCAAGAGCTAACTCTGCTAATAAATTTTTTGATACGTTAGCGGCAGGAAAGCCAATATTATTAAATCATGGGGGTTGGATGCATGACCTAGTTCAGTTACGAGAGTGCGGGCTGACCATGTGGCAGCGATCTATCTCTGATGTTGCAGTGGAGCTTGAGCGAAAAATGCATGATGTAAATTGGTTGGCTAGTGCCGGAGCTGCAGCACGAAAGCTTGCAGAGGACTACTTTGACCGGGATGTTCTGGCAAATCAGTTGATGTCTGTGCTGGAGGTCGTTGCTGAGGGTGATGTAGATAAAGTGGAATCTATTGCACCAGGTCTCTATTTGTAAAGAAACATGGTTTATAATGTTGTAGTGATAATGGGTTAAATATGCTGAAGCGTATTTTTGATATTTTTTTATCTGCACTTTGTGTTTTTTTTCTATTTCCTGTTGTCGTGATCGTCGCTTTCTTAATCCAAAAAAAACTGGGCTCTCCGGTTTTTTTTCGTCAGGTTCGACCGGGCAAGGATGGTAAACCTTTTGAAATGATTAAATTCCGCACCATGCGCGATGCAGTGGACGAGCAGGGCAACCTGCTGCCGGATGCCGAGCGCCTTACTCCCTTTGGTCAGTTTTTGCGCTCCACCAGCTTGGACGAGCTGCCGGAGCTGTGGAATGTGCTGAAAGGCGATATGAGCTTGGTGGGGCCGCGCCCGTTGCTGATGGAATATTTACCGCTTTACAGCGCCGAGCAATATCGCCGCCACGAAGCTCGCCCCGGCGTTACCGGCTGGGCGCAAATCAATGGCCGCAATGCCCTAAGCTGGGAAGACAAGTTCAAACTGGATGTATGGTATGTAGACAACCAGTCGTTGTGGCTGGACATTAAAATCCTGTTTTTAACCGTTAAAAAGGTGCTGGTGCGCGATGGTATCTCCGCCGCTGGCGAAGCGACCATGGCCAAGTTTACCGGTAGCAAAAGTGAATAAGCTCGCTCTGCTGGGGGCCAGTGGCCATGGCAAGGTGGTGGCCGATATGGCCGAACTGCTGGGCTGGCAACACATTGACTTTTTTGATGATGCCTGGCCGCGAATAACCCAAAACGGCCCTTGGCCGGTAGTAGGCAACACCGCCGCCCTGTTGGCTTACCTGTCAGAGTACCAAGGGGTGGTGGTGGCGATTGGCAACAACGCCATTCGCCTGGCCAAGCTGGCCGAGCTAAGGGAAAAAGGCGCGAGCTTGGTCAGCCTGGTGCATCCGGCGGCAGTGATAAGCCGCCACGCTTCCTTGGAGATGGGCACCGTGGTGATGGCCGGCGCCGTTATCAACACCGGCTCTCAAGTGGGCGAGGGTTGTATTATCAACACCAACGCCAGTGTGGATCACGACTGTGTGCTGGCGTCGGGAGTGCACATCAGCCCTGGGGCCAGCCTGGCCGGTGGGGTGATGGTGGGGCAGGGAAGCTGGGTGGGCATTGGCGCCTGCGTGCGTCAGCTTGTTGCCATTGGCCAGGGCGTGGTGGTGGGGGCCGGAGCCGTGGTGGTGACACCCGTTAACGATTTTCAAACCGTGGTCGGCAATCCGGCCAAGACAATAACAAAGAATCATCAGGATAATCCATGCTGAACACCGCCTTTTCTCCCTGGCCTTCGTTTACCGAAGAAGAGGCCAATGCCGTAAGCCGGATACTGCTTTCCAACAAGGTCAACTACTGGACCGGGCAAGAGTGCCGTGAGTTTGAAAAAGAGTTTGCCACTTGGGCTGGATGCGATTATGCGGTGGCGCTGGCCAACGGCACCCTGGCGCTGGACGTGGCGCTAAAGGCGCTGGGTGTAGGCCAGGGAGATGATGTTATCGTTACCCCGCGCACCTTTTTGGCCTCGGCTTCCAGCATTGTTACCGCTGGCGCCAACCCGGTGTTTGCGGATGTAGACCTCAACAGCCAAAACATTACCGCCGAGAGTATTGCCGCCGTGCTAACCTCGGCCACCAAGGCGGTGGTGGTGGTGCACCTGGCCGGTATGCCGGCGGAAATGGACCCCATTATGCAGCTTTCCGAGAAGCACGGTTTTTATGTAATTGAAGACTGTGCCCAGGCTCATGGCGCCCAATACAAGGGGCGTCCGGTGGGTAGTATTGGCCATGTGGGCGCCTGGTCGTTCTGCCAGGACAAGATCATGACCACTGGGGGCGAGGGGGGCATGGTTACTACCAACGACGAAGCGCTATGGCGAAAAATGTGGAGCTACAAGGATCACGGCAAGAGCTATGAAGCAGTCTATGAGCGGGCTCATCCGCCCGGTTTCCGCTGGCTACACGAAAGCTTTGGTACCAACTGGCGCATGATGGAAATGCAGGCGGTGATCGGTCGTATTCAACTTAAGCGCATGCAGGATTGGACTTTTTCCCGCCAAGCCAACGCCGCCCGCATTGAGGGTGTTGCTGCTGGCTTCAAGGTAGTACGGCGGGTAGAGGTACCGGAATACATCCTGCATGCGGAATACAAACACTATCTGTTTGTTAACCCCGAACAATTGGCTGAGGGCTGGAGCCGGGATCGGATAGTGGATGAAATTGTGGCGCGGGGTGTTCCCTGCTACCAGGGCAGCTGCTCCGAGGTGTATCTTGAAAAGGCCTTTGATGGAACTCCATGGCGGCCGGCTCAACCTTTGCCTAATGCCAAACTGCTGGGCGAAACCAGTCTGATGTTTTTGGTTCATCCCACACTTACTGAAGCGGAAATCAATAAAACCTGCTCAGTACTAAAGGACGTGCTGACACAAGCGCAAGCCTGATAGGGAGGTCTGGATGAATAATGTAGTGGGATGGTTATTTCAGCAACCCCGTTCGGTTAAGCGGCTGATAAGCCTGCTGTTGGACTCGCTGTTTATTACCCTGGCTTTCTGGGCAGCCTATGTCGTAAGGCTGGACAGTTCCTACCTGCTGGGCTCTTACAAGCACTGGCTGATGCTGGCCACCATGCTGCCGGTAACGCTGTTTTGTTTTATCAAGCTGGGCTTATATCGGGCAGTGCTGCGCTACCTGGGTCACCATGCCACCATGGCCATGCTCACCGGTGTTGCCGTGTCGGCGGTTACCATGGTGCTGGCGGCCTATTATTTCAGCGCCTTTCTGCCGCGCTCCGTACCGGTGATCTACGCGGCTTTTGCTCTGTTGTTGTGCGGTGGCGCCCGTACCATGGCGCGGGCCCTGTATAACCAGAGCACCAAGCGGCTTAAAACACCGGTCATCATCTATGGGGCCGGGGCTGCGGGTCGCCAGTTGAACACCTCCTTGATGCATGGTAATGAATATCGTGCCGTTGCTTTTGTGGACGACAGCCCCAAACTGCACAAGGCCATGCTGCAGGGGTTAACCGTGTATCCTCCTTCCGATATCGCCTGGCTGATGGAGCGCCATAATGCGGAAAAGCTGTTGCTGGCCATGCCCAGCATCTCCCGCCAGCGGCGACGAGACATCGTGGAAAGATTGGAAGAGTTACCACTGGAGATCCTGACCATCCCTGGTATGGCCGATTTGGTGAGTGGCCAGGCAAAAGTGAACGAACTGCATGAGGTAAGCATCGAGGATCTGCTGGGGCGGGATCCGGTCGAGCCTTTTCCCGAGCTGATTGCGGCCAATATCAAGGGCAAGGTGGTCATGGTGACCGGGGCTGGTGGCTCCATTGGCTCCGAGCTGTGCCGGCAAATCGTGCAGCAGCAACCCGCCACCCTGGTGCTGTTCGAGTTGTCGGAATATGCCCTCTACCAGATAGATCAGGAGCTTAACGGTCTGTGTCGGGAAGGGGGGTATCCGTTGCGAATCGTACCTATCATGGCTTCGGTGCAGCGGCAAAACCGGCTGGAAGCGGTGATGCGTGCCTTCGGCGTGCAAACCGTGTATCACGCTGCTGCCTGCAAACACGTGCCCCTGGTGGAATACAACGTGGTGGAAGGGGTGCGCAATAATGTATTCGGCACCTGGCGTGCGGCCGAGGCGGCCATCAATTGCGGGGTGGAAACCTTTGTGCTGATCTCCACCGACAAGGCGGTAAGGCCCACCAACGTGATGGGCACTACCAAGCGCCTGGCCGAGCTGGTGCTGCAGGGGCTGGCCCTGCGCCAGACCCACACCCGTTTTTGCATGGTTCGTTTCGGCAACGTACTGGGTTCAAGCGGCTCGGTAGTGCCGCTGTTTAAAAAGCAAATTCGCGCCGGCGGCCCCGTTACCCTTACCCACCAGGAGATCACCCGTTATTTTATGACCATACCCGAGGCCGCCCAGCTGGTGATCCAGGCCGGCGCCATGGGCCGGGGAGGGGACGTCTTTGTGCTGGACATGGGCGAACCGGTCAGGATTATCGACCTGGCCCGTAAAATGATCCGCCTGATGGGATATGAAGTTAAAGACGAGCAGCACCCGCACGGTGATATTGAAATCAAGATAACCGGCTTGCGCCCAGGGGAGAAGTTGTATGAAGAGCTGCTGATCGGTGGTCACGAGCGGCAGACTCTGCATCCCCGTATTCGTACTGCCAATGAAGTGCATCTGTCTTGGCCTGAAGTGCAAGAACTCTTGGAGGCACTAAATGAAGCCTGTGAGCGATACGATCAGACGAAAATTCGTGAATTGCTGTTAAGCGCTCCGGCCGCGTTCAACCCCCAGGATGGCATCTGTGATCTGGTATGGAGGCAAAATACCCAGTCCGGCGGGCCACAGCAGGAGGATGTTTCCACTTCCCCTGTGGTGGTTAATGCCGTGGCTTTACATTGAACCGCTGCCGTATGCGGATCCCGTTAAATAACTGATCCTAATATAGTGCTACATCGACCGGGCCCCGCACGCAGACACGCCGTGAACCCATCCCTGGGGGCTCCGCCGCGCCATCCCTGGCGCGGAGGGTCTGCTTAGCGGAACCCGGTCGTTGCCGACAGTGATCTACTCTTCGGAACAGCTATTTAACCTGTTACCGAGCCGGCGTTGTGGCAGCTATGGCCTTGCCGCCGCGACTCGGTTTATATGGCGATGATTCCGCTGCTGAGCCTTCGCGTACCTTGGCGAGAATGGCTATGAAACCGCTTTTGGTGAAGGTATAAGCAGCAGTATGCCCAGCAGCAGGCTGTAAACATAGACCAGGTGGGTATGGTGAAAGGGCACATCGGTTAGGCCTGCCACCAGGATCAGGCTCAGAGTGCTGGTGCTGATATTCCTTGCCAGGGTACCGTGTTTGGTAAAGAGTTGTGTGGCCGGCAGCGCCGTCCAGGCCAGCAGTAGCAGAAGGCCGGCAAGGCCGGTACGCACCAGCGTGTCGATATACTGGTTATGAAAATGCACATCGGCCAGTGGCGCGGCTCTTGCGGTTATGTCCCCTTCCACCACGTCTTCTTCTATTAAGTCGGGGTAGTGCTGGGAACCAATGCCAAGCAGGGGCGCCTGGCCGACATAGTCCAGGCCCCGCTCCCACAGCTGCAGTCGGATACCGATGGAGGTATTCAGATTATCGGCAGTTATCTGTCTGAGTTCAGCCAGGGTTTGCTTGTAACGGTTATACACTCGATCATCCAGAGTGTAAGTGCTGGCACCGGCCAGCACGATAACGCCAATCATGGTGAAAATGGCGGCTCTCGTCTTCCAGCGCGACATGGAGATGATTGCGGTAATCACCAGCGCCACCAGCACACCAAGCCAGATCCCCCGGGTTCCGCTCAGGATAACGGCAATAATGGCCCCGGTGGCACCCAAAAAGTACAGGGCCCTGTCTCTGGAACTGACCGTACTGCTGCTGAGCAGGGCGCATAGGCAGGCTAACAGTATGATGGCGGCAAAAGTAGCATAGGGAATGGGGTTGGCCGCCAGTGTACCTGCTCTGGATATGCCCCTGAGCATTACCTCGTAAACAGCACCGGCTCCCACGACCATGCCGCTGAGGGCGCAGAGCCGAGTAAGGGTGGATAGGGTGAACTGTTGCCAGGGCACCACTAGCAGGTAGAGCAACACGGCCAGCAGGGTGCGGGTAAAGCTGAACGATTCCCCCCGCATCAGGTGCTGTATGGTCAGAAACAGCAGCAGCAGTCCGCTTATCACGGCAAAGCGCTTGAACTCGGGCCTGGCCAGGTTGAGGCGCCACTGTCCCTTGAAGCGTACCAGACAGTAAACGACCACCAGCGGTATCAGCCGGCTGAGCACCGCCTTGCCACCGGGCACGTTAAAAATTCCCAGCAGGGTCCATATCAGGGGGCTGAGCAAAAAAATGCTTTCTCCCCGGCTGATCAAAGTGGCTTTTTTGATTCTGAACATTTGTTAGCCCGATGCTTTAAGGCTTTTTTTGATTTTTTTATTGTGTAAATAACGTTTTAGTTTGCGGTACGCCGAATACAGCTCACGACTCGGCTTGCGGTAAAACGGAGTTTTTTCTCTCTCGTAAAATTGAATGGTTGTTTCGAAGGCGTCGGTGTTTTCTACAAAATTTGGGTGCAGATGGTAAGACTCCATGCCATGTGTAAAGGCGTCACCAAGGTAGTTGTCTACCGGTAACGACCAGCGTTGGGAAGCACTCAATAGTTTTTGGGCTGCCCAGGGCGCTATGGCATAGGCACGCAAACCACCAAAATTGTCGCTCATCCAGCTGATGCGATAGTCGTCGCCCTGCTCCATGGTGACGGTTTCGCCTCTTAGCACGCTTTCCATGCGCAAAAAGCCGTAGTTGTCGATTTTTTGGCTGGCCAGTTCAAGCGTACCGGCCGCATTGGGCTGAAGTTGGGCATCGTCTTCCAGCACGACTAGCGCCTGGTTCATCTCCACGCACTTTTGCCACAGCGAATAGTGGCTGGCATAGCAGCCAATTTCACCGTTGGTGGGCATTTTGCCGCTGGTCAGCCAGAGCC
Source organism: Zobellella sp. An-6 (assembly GCF_052487945.1). Classification (NCBI taxonomy): domain Bacteria; kingdom Pseudomonadati; phylum Pseudomonadota; class Gammaproteobacteria; order Aeromonadales; family Aeromonadaceae; genus Zobellella; species Zobellella sp. An-6. The sequence continues at coordinate 1,393,294 of NZ_CP199259.1, forward strand.
GCTTGGCGTAGTTGTAGCGCTTTAACAGCGGGTTGTGCTTATCGCTGCCGTCAATCGCATCAAAGAACTCGAATGAGACTCCTTCTCGTGCAAACTGGGCGCTGATGTACTCACGTCTGTCTTGGCTGCGTTTGAGGCTTATTACAAAAACTGGTACTGGTGTCATGAGTTCATCGGGATCTGAAAAGTCGCCGCATGTTACCAGATAACGTCGTCGATTTTTAGTGCTAATCGGTCATGCCGAGCCAGGTGGGATGCCGCTTCTGGGGCAGGGGATCAAGGTCATTGCGCAGGGGCCGCTTGATAGCGCCCGCAGCCCCGGAATTTTGGTTTATAGTTAGCCTCAATTGGGTTCTTAAGCCGGGGGCGCGATGATCGAGGTACTGCACCACGGGGCGGTGAAGGGGGTCACCGGCTCTTGCCACGAGTTGCGGGTGAATGACGCCGGCATCCTGATCGACTGCGGCCTGTTCCAGGGGGCGGAGGCCGGGGCCAGCCCGGCCATCGACTTCGACATCGGCCATATCCGGGCGCTGGTGGTCACCCATGTGCATATCGACCACGTCGGCCGCCTGCCTTATTTGCTGGGGGCCGGCTTCAAGGGGCCCATTTACTGCTCCCGGCCATCGGCCCTGCTGCTGCCGGCCATGCTGGAAGATGCCCTCAATATCGGTTTCACCCGTGACAAGGCGCTGGTGCGGCGGGTGCTGGCCTTGCTGGAATCGCGTCTGGTGCCCTTGCCCTATGGCCAGTGGCAGGCGATGCCCGATTGTGCGGTGCGGATAAGGTTGCAGCGAGCCGGCCATATTCTGGGTTCGGCCTATGTGGAATGCGAGGCGGAGGGGCGACGGCTGGTATTCAGCGGCGATCTGGGGGCGCCCCATTCTCCCTTGCTGGTGGCGCCAAGGCCGCCGGAAGCCTGCGATCTGCTGGTGCTGGAAAGCACCTATGGCGACAAGAACCACGAAAGCCGGCAGCACCGCCGGCTGCGGCTTAAGGCGGCCATAGAGCATGCCCTGGCCGACGGCGGCACCCTGCTGATCCCGGCCTTCAGCCTGGGCCGAACCCAGGATATCTTGTATGAGCTGGAGAGCCTGATCGCCGAATTCGGCACCGAGGCGGCCGCCCCCGGCCTGCCCTGGAACCAGCTGGAGGTGGTGGTGGACTCGCCCCTGGCGGCCAACTTCACCGCCCTTTACCGCAAGCTCAAGCCGTTCTGGAATGACGAAGCCCAGGCCCTGCTGGCCAAGGGCCGTCATCCGCTTTCCTTCGAGCAGCTGACGGTGGTGGACAGTCACCGGGATCATCTCAACGCCGTGGGCTATCTGGCACGCTCGCACCGACCCTGTGTGGTGCTGGCGGGCTCGGGCATGTGCGCCGGCGGACGGGTGGTGAACTACCTCAAGGCACTGCTGAGCGAGGCCCGCAACGACATTCTGTTTGTGGGCTATCAGGCCGAGGGCACGCCGGGACGCGCCATTCTGGACTACGGCCCCCAAGGCGGCTGGGTGGAGCTGGATGGAGAACGTTACCATATCAGGGCCCGGGTGCATCAGGTCAGCGGTTATTCGGCCCATGCGGGGCAGCAGGATTTGCTGGATTTTGCGGTCGGCATAGTGCCGCCGCCCGGGGAAATCCGTCTGATCCACGGGGAGGAACAGGCCAAAAGGGCACTGAAACAAAAGCTGGAGGAGAGCTTGCCGAACACCAGGGTGGTGATTGCACGTCGGGGGTAACAAAAAGCCCGGGCTAGCCCGGGCGTTGCCGTATCAGGATTCCAGTTCGCCGCAGAAGCGGTAACCTTCGCCGTGGATGGTGGCGATGATCTCGGGCGTGTCCGGCACCGATTCGAAATGCTTGCGAATGCGGCGGATGGTGACGTCCACGGTGCGGTCGTGGGGCTTGAGTTCGCGGCCGGTCATCTTCTTCAGCAGTTCGGCACGGCTCTGGATCTGGCCCGGGTTTTCGCAGAAATGCACCATGGCACGGAATTCGCTGCGGGGCAGCTTGAACACTTCATCGCTGGGGCTGATCAGGGCGCGGCTGTTGATGTCCAGGGTCCAGCCGTTGAAACGGTAGGCTTCCACCAGTTTTTCTTCGTCCTGGGCTTCGGGCGCCTGCATGGTGCGTCCCAGCAGGTTGCGGGCGCGAATGGTCAGCTCGCGGGGGTTGAACGGCTTGGTGATGTAATCGTCGGCACCGATTTCCAGACCCAGGATCTTGTCGACCTCGTTGTCGCGGCCGGTGAGGAACATCAGCGCCAGGTTGTGCTGCTCGCGCAGCTCGCGGGCCAGCAGCAGGCCGTTTTTGCCGGGCAGGTTGATGTCCATGATCACCAGGTTGATCTTGTTGCTGGACAGGGCTTTGTACATTTCTTCGCCGTCGGTGGCTTCAAGCACCACGTAGCCTTCGGCCTCGAAGATGCCCTTGAGGGTGTTACGTGTAACCAGTTCGTCTTCAACGATAAGAATGTGAGGTGTCTGCATGAGCGTACCCGTTTTAGATGTAAAGATAATTCAGTGCCAACAGCCGCCGGAGTCAAGCAGGCGTTACTCAGAAATAGTGTAACTAAATTACGCCATCTACCACCAAATGAATAGTGCGTAGGTCCGGTGTTACTGCTTTTTTAAGCCGTTTTTACTTGCATCCCATGCGGTTACTGCTTCATGCCCAAAAAACAAACGGACGGGACGAACAGAGGTCCATTACGTAAAGTTGTCTTATTTTAACAGTTAACAGGGGCATAACAACAGTCTGCGGCCGATAATGTTAAATAGTTTTATGGCCCGGTTTGATCCAGGTCAAGGGGCGATTTAACAAAAAGCGTGGAATGTTATACAAAGGCCATGCTGTTCAAGTGGCCGATGCCGGGCCATGGGAGGGAAGCGCCCGACCCGGTGCGGCCTGACATTGTGCCCGAGAAAGGAGGTATAGGATGCTGGATTTATTGCCGGATTTATGTGACGAGCACGCCGACAAGGTCACCGTGCTGGAGCCTCTGTTCCGTGATTTTGGCGGAGAGCACATTTTCTGGGGCCAGGTGGTGACGGTACGTTGTTACGAAGACAATTCCCGGGTGCGGGAGCTGGTGGCCAGCCCGGGCACCGGCAAGGTACTGGTGGTGGACGGTGGCGCCATGGTGCGCCGGGCCCTGCTCGGCGATCAACTGGCTGAAAAGGCGGTGGAAAACGGCTGGGAGGGCATAGTGATCAACGGTGCCATCCGCGATGCGGGGACCATCAGCACCATGGCCCTGGGGGTCAAGGCCCTGGCCACCTGCCCGATGAAAACCGAAAAGCGTGGTCTGGGTGACGTGGGGGTACCGCTTTCCTTTGCCGGTGCAACCATCTATCCCGGTGATTTCATCTACGCCGATATCAACGGCATCCTCGTTTCGAGGGAGCCCTTGAGTCATCCCCTGCTCTGATTCCCGGATCCTGGGAGTGTCGCATCGGGCTCCGCGCGCGGACACGCCCTGGGCCCATCCCGGGGCCGCTCGCTCAGTCCCGGGTGCGGCAGCGCTCGGCGGGCACGCTCAGGGCGCGCAGCAGATACTGCTTGAAGTCCTCGGCGTAATCCTGCTGCGTCAGCGCCTCGGCCATGCAGGCCAGCCAGGCGTCGCGCTCGGCGGGGCCGATGTCCAGGTGGGCATGGGCCCGGGGGATGCTGATGGGGCCGTATTTTTCCCGGTAGCGGGCAGGGCCGCCCAACCAGCCGCACAGGAAGCGGGCCAGCTTGTCGGTGCTTTCTTCAAGGTCGGCCGGGTGCATGGCGCGAATGGCGGCAGCGTCGGGACGGTGCTCCATGGCGGCATAGAAGGCTTCGGCCAGGCGGCGCAGGCCGGCTTCGCCGCCGGCGGCCCGGAAGGAACTGTCACCCTGCCCGTAGGCGGAAGGCACTAACATAAGCGGCTCTACTATTCCGATATCTGAAATGCCGGTTATTCTCGCCCAAAACGCCCGGCGGGTGAAGCCCCGGGCGTAGCCGTCAGGTCATCTCGCTCGGCGACTTGGGATCGGCAGGGTTATGTTGTCCGGCCAGGCGCTGCAGTATCTGCCCGAGCTCCATGGGCAGGGGAAAGACGATGATCTTGCTGTTCTCACTGCTCACCTCGGTCAGGGTCTGCAGGTAACGCAGCTGGATCGCTTCGGGCTGCTGGGCCAGGATATGGGCGGCCTCCAGCAACTGTTTGGCGGCTTCCAGTTCGCCGGTGGCGTGGATCACCTTGGCCCGCCGGGCCCGCTCGGCTTCCGCCTGGCGGGCGATGGCGCGGATCATGGATTCATCGAGATCGACGTGCTTGATCTCCACCGCGGTCACCTTGATGCCCCAGTTGTCCGTGCTCTGATCCAGGATACGTTGCAGATCGGTGTTGAGGGTGTCGCGGGCCGAGAGGATCTCGTCCAGCTCATGCTGACCGAGCACGGAGCGCATCGTGGTCTGGGCCAGCTGGCTGGTGGCCTCCAGGTAGTTTTCCACGTTGATGATCGCCTTCTGGGGGTCCAGCACCCGGAAATAAAGCACCGCATTGACCCGCACGGTGACGTTGTCCCTGGAGATCAGGTCCTGGGAGGGAACGTCCATGGTGACGATACGCAGGTCTACCCGCACCATTTGCTGCACGAAGGGGATCACCAGGATAAGGCCGGGCCCCTTGATCTTGTAGAAGCGGCCGAGCAGGAAGATGACGCCGCGCTCGTACTCCCGCAGTATGCGGAACATGCTGGTAAGCAGCATGACCACCAGCACCACTATCAGCAACTGAAAATACAGAAAATCGATCATCATGACTTGGTCTCCTCCAGCGGGGCCACGTTGAGGGTAAGGTCTTCCACCGCCAATACCACGATCGCCTGATGCTGGGCGATCGGGTGCTGGCTGTGGGCCAGCCAGCGTTCGCCCTGCACCAGCACGGTGCCGGTGGGGTCGATGGGGGTGAGGGCGATGCCCTGTTCGCCGACCATGGCGGCGGTGCCGGACACCGGGGCCGCCCGGCGTTGTTTCACGATGAGCCGCACCACCACCAGGACCAGGGTGAGCGAGAACAGGGTGAAGGCGGCCACGAAGGGCCAGGCGACCCTGAATGCCTGATCCGGGGTGTCGAACAGCAGCACAGAACCGATGGCGAAGGCCACCAGGCCGCCGCCGCCGAGAATGCCGAAGCTGGGGGACAGGGCCTCGGCCACCATCAGTGCCAGCCCCAGCAACAGCAGGGCCAGGCCGGCGGTGCTGAGCGGCAGCATCTGCAGGGCCAGCAGGGCCAGCAGCAGGCAGATGGCGCCAATCACGCCGGCTACCCCGAAACCGGGGCTGTAGAATTCCAGCAGGAGGCCGTACATGCCCACCAGCATCAGCAGGTAGGCGATGTTGGGGTTGGTGATGATCATGATGAAGCGCTGGCGCCAGTCGGGCTGGCGCTGCTCGGCCAGCAGCCCGGCGGTGGCAAAGGTATAGGGCTGGTCATGGAGGCTGATTTCCCGCCCGTCCAGGGCCTGCAACAGGGCGGGGATGTCCACCGCCACCAGCTCTATCACCTGTTGCTCCAGGGCCTCGGAGGCGGTAAGGGTGGCGGCCTCGCGCACCGCCTGCTCGGCCCAGTCGGCATTGCGTCCGCGCAACTGGGCCAGGGACTTGATATAGGCCACCGCATCGTTCAGGGTCTTGCGCTCCATGGCGCCGCCTTCGGGGGCCGGCTGATCGCCTTCCTGCTCTTCCTCCGTCTGGTCCCGCGGGCGCTCGGTGCTGCCGGGAGGGCCTATCTGCACCGGGGTGGCGGCGCCCAGGTGAGTGCCCGGGGCCATGGCGGCCACATGGCTGGCATAGAGGATGTAAGTGCCGGCCGAGGCGGCCCTGGCACCGCCCGGGCCCACATAGACCACGACCGGCACCCGGGATTCGAGCATGGCGCTGATGATATCCCGGGTGGCACTGTAGAGGCCGCCGGGAGTGTCCATGGTCAGCAGCAGAAAGGCGGGGCTATCCAGCTGGGCCTGGGCCAGTTCGGTCACGATAAAATCCGAGGTACCCGGGCCTATGGCCCCCTTGATGTCCAGTTGCCAGTAACGTTCCTGGGCCAGGACGGGCGTGCCCAGCAGCAGTAACACCAGTAATAAGCCGCGCCAGTTCATACTCCCAGCTCCAATGCAGTCTCCCTTAGAGCTTAGTGCATGAGCCCGGGAGGTGGTTCTTTAGCCGGCAAGGACAAGGTGCACGGCGGTGTTGCACCGCTTTCCGCGAGCAGGCACCATCGACCTTTCGCCACCAGGAGCCGCCCAAGCGGCCATGCATCTTTACGGGAGCGCATATGCGTATCAGAACGGCGACCAGGGGGGATCTCGCGGCCATTTACGCCCTGGAGCGAGCCGCCTTCGGCGGCCACTGTTATCCGGATTTCTTTTTTCGCCAGGCGCTGGATCTGTGGCCCCGCTATCTGCTGGTGGCGGAAGACGACGAGGGCGCACTGGCCGGTTACGGCCTGGGCGGAACGGGCGCGACCCCCGACGAGGGCTGGATATTGTCCCTGGCGGTGGTCGCGTCCTGCCGGGGACGGGGCTTCGGCAAGGCGCTGCTGCGCCAGGCGACAGGAGCACTGGAAGCGGGTGGCTGCCGCGCGGTGCGGCTCACGGTGGCGCCGGACAACCCGGCGCTGGGGCTCTATCTCTCCCTCGGTTTCGTGGAGGAGCGGCGGGAAGATGCCTATTTTGGCCCGGGCGAGCCCCGGCTGGTGCTGGTGAGGGGTTAGACCCTGGCCGCCTGCTCCAGGCTGCGCCAGTCGCTGAACAGGTGCACCGGGTCGCACAGCTGGCGCATGGCGTGCAGGGCGGTGGCATAACCCAGCTGCAGGCCGAACAGCCGCACCCCCAGGCTTTCCTTCGCCTGCGCGACCTGTTGGCGCAACGCGGCGGACACCTGGAATTCGCCGTCGCTCACCAGCAGGATGTCGGCCTGCCGCCACTCCTGTTGCTGCAACCGGGTGAGCGCCGCCTGCAGCGGCGTACCGACGTCGGTGCCGCCGCTGAAGGCGGTGCGCAGCAGATCCAGCAGCTCGGGCAGGGTCAGCCGGCGGTTGTCCAGCACCCGTAGCTCGCCGGCCCCGCCGAACAGGTACACCAGGCAGCCCCGGCGCTGGCGCTTGGCCAGGCGCAGGGCTTCGAGCACCATGGCCTTGGACACCTGCTCGGCCAGGCCGTGCATGGAGGCGGAGGTGTCCAGGCAGAGCAGTATGGGACCCTGCTGGCTGCCCTGGCTCCGCCCTTCCCCCTGACCGGCCCGGGGCTGGGGCCAGTCGTTGCCGGCATCGATGGGCATGACGCCGGCCACCGCATAGCTGAGCAGGCCCTGCTCGGCCCGGCGGGCGTGCCACAGCAGGTGTAGCACCTCGTGGCCGAGAAAAGCCGCCTCCAGCGGCAGCATCCGCGCCAGGTTGTCGGAGCGGGTAATGCCCTGGGTTTCCATGGGCATGCCGGGCAGTTGCCGTTGCTGCGGGCCCGTTTCTCGGGGACTCATCTGTTGCCGTAACTGGCTCAGGGTGGCGCTTTGTGCCGGATCCGGGCGCTGCTGGCCGAGTTGCTCCAACAAGCGCTGCAGCCGGTGGATCTGGGCAACCCATTGCTGCAGGCGCAGCAGGTCGAACCAGGCCCGGTCCCGCAGCCGGCCGCTGTCGGTATCGGTGCCGAGGGCCGGCGCTATGCCGAGCTCTTCCGCCACCTGATCCAGGGTCTGCCACAGGCTGATACGCCGCTGCCACTGTTCGGCGAGGCGGCCGAGCTCCCGCCGGGTATGGCGGGCCCGGGCGCGCCGCTCGGCGCGCTGCGGGGCCTGCCCGCCCCCCACCAGCAGCTCGGCGGTGGCCGGCCACTGCAGCTCCACCTGCTCCAGCACCAGCAGGATGTCCTGGACCACGGCCCGAGCCACTTCCGGAGTCTGCTTGCAGTAGCCGAGCGCTTCCGAACGCACCAGCAAGTGGCGAATGCGCCGCTCGGTGCTGCTGCCGAGCCACCGGCCGGGTGCCGGCAGCTGACCCCGATCGAGCCGCGCCAGCAGCTCGACCACATGGTCGGCCCGGGGGCGCAGCCGGCCCAGGGGGTGGGTCACCACCAGGCTGAACAGCGTCTCCGGCAGTTCGGCCAGGATACCCAGGCCGGGAGGCAGGGAGGCGGACAAGGCCCTAGGCCTCGACCGGCAGGGCGGCGAAATCGCGGCGCAGGGCCAGCAGCCGCTCCCGTTGCCGGCCCAGGGCCTGCTGCTGCTGCTCCAGCTGGTGACGGGCCTGGACAGCGAGCGCCGGGCTCAGCCACAGGTGCTGGCGCAGCCGGGGCGCCAGCTCCCGCTGCTGTTGCGTCAGCCAGTCCAGGTATTGCCCCAGCTCGCCGATGCGTTCGTCCAGCTGAGCCAGTCGGGCGGCCAGGTGGGCCGCCGGCCAGGCGCGCGGGCGCAGGGCGGTGGGGCGCTGATAGGGCTCCAGCACCGGTTCGTACTGATCCAGGTTGCCACCCAGGTTGCGGATTTCCTGCTCGGTGAAGCTGGTGTCGGGCAGGCGGGGCTGGCGGTAGAGCGCTTCGCCGGCGGCATTGTGGCGGGGCCTGAAGCCATCCCGCTCGGTCACCGGCTGGCCGGCCTCGTCCAGGTAGAGCTGGTAGCCCTGCTCGTTGAGGGCCGGCAGCACCGGATCCGCGTCCTGCGCCAGCCGTTGCTGCCAGCTGTCCACCAGCTCGGCCACCAGCTGTGGGCTGAAGCCCGGATCCGCGGCGATGTGCTCCTGCAGCCAGGCCTCCAGGCGGGGGTACTGCTCCGGCTGCTGCCACAGGCAGTGGGGCAGCAGCCAGGCGTCGAACAGCCCGGCTTCGGTTTCGCCGTTGCAGCAGGCGGACACCTTGAGCAGCTTGACCACCTTGCGCCAGCGCCGGTCCGAGACGGTCATCTCCTGCTCGGCGAGGAAGGCGCGCAGGCGGGTGAGCAGTCGCACCAGCGCCGGGGCAAGGGGCAGCCGCTCGGCCAGGCGGCGGATGGCGGCCAGCTCGGCACCGCTCAGGCGTAGCTCCGGCGGCGGCGCCTGGTAGCCGTGGTTGAGGGTGAGCAGGGCCGTGAAGGCCTGATCGCTGACCGGCGCTACCTGGTAGCGCAGCAGGAAACGGTCGTACAGGGCGTTGAGCTCGGCACCTTCCGGCAGCTCGTTGCTGGCGGCGATCACCGATACCAGGGGGACCTCCCGCCGTTCGCTGCCGTTATCGAACTGGCGTTCGTTGAGCAGGGTGAGCAGGCTGTTGAGGATGGCGCTGTTGGCCTTGAAGATCTCGTCGATAAAGGCGACGGAAGCCTCGGGCAGGTAGCCCTTGGTCTGGCGCAGGTAGCGGTCCTGCTCCAGGGCCTTGATGGACAGGGGGCCGAACAGCTCCTCTGGCACCGAGAACCGGGTCAGCAGCCGCTCGAAGTAGGCGCCGTCGGTGAGCAGGGTGTGCAGCCGGCGGGACAGCTCGCTCTTGGCGGTGCCGGGCGGGCCCAGCAGCAGCAGGTGTTCGCCGGCGAGTGCGGCCAGCAGTGCCAGCCGGGCCGGGGTATCCCGCTCCAGCAAGCCCTGCTGCAGGTGTTCGATCAATGCCGCGATACGGGGTTTTACATCCATGTGCCAGACCTGTGAGTTAATTGTATTAAAAATATTTTGATATTGTACTCAAAAAAGGCGGGATGGCCAGTGCGGGACGGATATCAAGCCAGGGCATGCCTGCGCGGGAGCAACCGGACAGTTGCGCCAGCCGTTCCAGTTGAAGGGGGTCATCCAGGTGCTGGTGGATATGCTGGAGCAGGCGGTCCGGCCTGGACTGGGGGGATAAGGGGGTGGGGGCTGTCATGGTGCCTCCGGCAAGAGCCGGCCCGGGGCCGGCTCGGTCGTTATTCCTGTTTAGAACTTCCAGTTGACCGTCAGCTTGGCGTTACGGGGTTCACCGTAGTAGCCCTGGGGGGTGGCCCAGTAGAAGCTGGTGAGGTACTTTTCGTCGGTCAGGTTGTCGACATTGAGGGTGGCGTCAAGCTGGGAGGTAAACTCGTACTTGGCCATCAGCCCGAGCAGGGCATAGGCATCCTGGCGGACTATCCTGCCGCTGCCGTAGTCCCGGTAGGTGTCGTCCTGCCATTTGATATTGGCACCCAGCTTCAGCTGCTCGACCATGGGCAGGCGATAGGTGGTGGCCAGCTTGGCGCTCTGCCGCGGGGTATAGGTCTTGGTGGTGTTGCCTTCGCTGTCTTCGATATCCACGTAGCTGTAGCCGGCGCTGGCTTCCCAGCCCGGCAGCAGCTCGCCGGCCAGCTCCAGCTCCACGCCCTGGCTGGCGACGCCGTCCACCGGGCGGAAATAGGTTCTGCCGTCGACAACGCCGGCCGCCTCGGCCAGGTTGGTCTGCTCGATCCGGAACAGGGCCAGGTTGGCGTAGAGCAGGCCGTCGAGCCATTCGCCCTTGACGCCGGTCTCCATGCTGCTGCCCTCGATGGGATCCAGGCGGTTGCCGTCGATATCCGCCGCCACCTGGGGAGTGAAGATTTCGGTGTAGCTAGCATAGAGCGAGTAATTCGGGGTTAGGTCGTAGACCAGGCCGGCGTAGGGCACCAGCACATTGTCGTGGCGGGTGGCCTTGTCTTTACCATAGCTGGTGCCGTGGCTGTCCCAGTTGGAGAGGCGGGCGCCGGCCAGCAGGCTCAGATCCTCGGTCAGGCTGAAGCGGGCGGCGGTATAAACGCTTTGCTGTTTGTCGGTCCAGTCGCTGCCACCGCCGTCGCTGGTGAAGTTGGGTCTGGGATAACTGCCATCCCAGCCGTGCAGATCCGGTACCGGGCTGCCCAGGGTGTCGCCGTACCAGGAGTGATCCCGGGTATTGGCCATGGACCAACTGGTGCCGGCCACCAGCTCGTGTTCCCGGCCGGCGAGCCGGAAGGGGCCGCTGGCGTAGAGGTCGACCAGATCCTGGCGGGTGCTGAAGTCGTACTGGCTGGGCCAGCTGAACACCCCGGTGTTGGTGCCGCGCTCCGGGGTGCCGTAGACGTAGAACAGCTCGGAGTCGGACTCGATTTTCACATGGGAGTAGGCCGCCTTGGCGGTCCAGCCCCCGCCCAGCTCCTGGGCCAGCTCCACGAAGCTGCGGTTGTCCTCGTTATTCCAGTAGGCCCAGTCGGCGGCGCTGCTGTCGGAGCGGCTGTAGTCGGTGCGGCTGCCGTCGGTATAGAACAGCGGCAGCGAGCCCCACAGCGGGCTGTCGGCGTTGTTTTGCTGGTAGCTGTGGCCCAGGGTGAGCAGGGTGCTGTCGGTCAAGTCCGCCTCCAGCACGCCGTAGGCCAGGCCCCGCTGCTGCTCGTAACGATCCAGGTAGGAATTCTTGTCCTGGCCGGCCACCACCAGGCGGGCGCGTACCCGCTCGCTGAGGGCGCCGGAGATGTCGCCGTCCAGCCGGCGATAGTCCCAGGAGCCGACGCCGGCCTTGGCCGAAGCCTGGAATTCCTCGGTGGGGCGCTTGCGCACGAAGTTGACGGTGGCGGCGGGGCTGCCGGCGCCGCTCATCAGGCCGTTGGCACCCTTGAGCACTTCCACCTTGTCGAACAGGGCGGTGTCCAGATCCCCCATCACGTTGCCGTAGGTCAGGGGCACGCCGAGGCCGTCCACCTGGAAGTTGGTGATATCGAAGCCGCGGGCGGTGAAGTAGGTGCGATCGGTTTCCACCTTCTCGACATTGACGCCGTTGGTGTTTTCCAGCACGTCATTGACGTCGTTGAGGGCGAAGTCGTCCATCTTGGTGCGGGTGGTGACCGATACCGTCTGCGGGGTTTCCCGCGGCGACAGGCTCAGCTTGGTGGCGGTACGGCTGCTCTTGGTGGTATAGCGGTCGCTGCCTTCGGTGACGTCGTTCTCGCGCTCGGCGTTGACGGTCACGGTGCTCAGCACCAGGGGATCCTGCTGCTGGGCCAGGGCGGGGGTCAACACACCGCCGGCCAGCAGGGCGGCAATCACACGGGACAGGTGTTTCTTCTGAAACGGCATTCTTTGAAATCTCCTCAATAGTAAAATTACAAAAGCAAATGATTTTTATTTAGTTATTTGCGCCTTTACCCGGCCCGCTCGGGGATCCGCGCGGGCGGCGCCTTCTATCCCGTGGTTATAGGGCCCGTTTCCGGGCCAGCAGGTAAATAAAGTAGGTCCCGCCCATGATGGAGGCGAGGGTGCCGGCGGGCAGCTGCATGGGGTAGAGCAGCACCCGGCCCAGCCAGTCCGACAGCAGCATCAGCGCCATGCCGAGCAGGGAGGCCAGCAGCAGCTGGCTGCCGGCCTTGCGCGCGCCCAACAGGCTCGCCATGTGCGGCGCCAGCAGGCCGACGAAGGCCACCGGCCCCATCACCGCCGTGACCAGGGCGCAGATCACCGAGACCAGCACCAGCAGCAGCACCCGGGTGCGATCCAGGGCCAGGCCGCGGCCGAGGGCGATGCCGTCGCCAATGGACACCAGGGTCAGGCCGCGGCCCGAGGCCAGGGCCAGCAGCCAGGTGAGCAGGATGCCGGCGGTGAGCCAGCCGGCCTGGGCTTCGCTCACCCGGTAGGTCGAGCCCGACAGCCAGCCGAGAATGGCGAATACCTGATCGTTGCCCTTGGCCAGGGTGAACTGCAGCAGGGCGTCGAGGAAGGCGGCGAGAGCGATGCCCACCAGCGCCATCATCGCCGGGGCGTAGCCGTGGCGGCGGCCGAGCAGCAGCAGGATGGCCAGCACCGCCATGCTGCCGCCGAAGGCCAGCAGCGGGCCGCCGTCGTGGATGGAGTTGCCGCCGAGCAGCACGCCCAGCACCAGCGCCAGGGTGGCGCCGGCGGAGATGCCCATGATGTCCGGGCTGGCCAGGGGATTGCGGATCAGCCGCTGCAGTATCACCCCGGCCACCGCCAGGCCGGCGCCGGCGCCGGCGGCGGTGAGCAGGCGCGGCCAGCGCAGCGACCACAGCAGCTCATCGGGCCAGGACCACTGCCAGCCCTGGCCGGCGGGTGCCAGGGTCAGGTTGACCAGGAGCAGGGCCAGGATGGCGACCGCCACCGCCAGCCAGCTGGACCGGGTGACTCGCCAGCGCTCGCCGGGCAGGCGGATGGCGCTCTGATCCTGGGCATGCATCCGGCTGCGCAGCAGCCACAACAGGGCGGGCGCGCCGATCAGCGCCGCCGCCGCGCCGCTCGGCACCAGATCGGTGGAAACCCGGCTGAAGCCCAGGGCGATGGCGTCGGTGGCCAGCAGCAGCAGGCCGCCGAGCAGGGTGGAGAAGAGCAGCTCGTCGCGGGCGGTGCGGGCGCCGAAAAAGCGCGCCATATTGGGGGTGAGCAGGCCGATAAAGCCGATCAGGCCGACGGCGGTGATGGCGAGCGAGCTCAGCCAGAGCGCGGCCACCAGCAGGGCAAGCAGCACCGGCCACAGGCTCATGCCACGGGCGCGGGCGGCATCGTCCCCCAGGCGCAGCAGGGTCAGCGGCCGGTGGGCGAACAGCGCCAACAGCACCGCTACCGGCAGCAACCGGGGCAGCAGCCAGAGCACCCAGTGCCAGTCGGTCTGGGCCAGATCGCCGGCGCCCCAGATAAAGAGGTTGCGGGTGTACTGATCGTTGAGCAGCACCAGCCCCGAGGCCAGGGCGCCCAGCAGCAGGTTGACCGCCATGCCCGCCAGCACCACCGGCAGGCCTCGGATACCGTGGCGGCCGGCGATCAACAGCACCAGCGCCGCCGACAGCGCCGCCCCCAGCAGGGCAATCCAGTGGCCGTGGCTGGCCGCCAGGGCGGGCGCCCAGACGGCGGCGCATACCAGCGCCAGCCAGGCGCCGGACGAGGCACCCAGGGTCATGGGCGACACCAGCCGGTTCTGGGTGAGCTGCTGCAAGACACTGCCGGAGAGTCCCAGGGCGCCGCCCACCAGCAGCGCCATGGCCACCCGGGGCAGGGCGCTGTAGAAAAACTGGAATTCCTCGAACAGCTCGGGCTCGGCGCCCCACAGCAAGGCCCATTGCCCGGCGAGGGGGACCGTCGGCTCCAGCTGCAGGTGCAGCAGGGCCAGCCCCAACAGGGCGGCCGGCAACAACAGGTATCGACTCATTCCTTCGGCACGCTCAGCAGGGCCCGGGTCAGGTTCTCGGCCAGGTAGCCGAGGGACATGACGCCGCCGTAGGTCCAGGTGGAGGGAGCCGCCGCCAGTCGGCCGGCACGGGCAAAGGGCATGGCCCGCCACAGCGGAGTGGCGAACAGCTTGTCGGCCTCGGGGAAGGGCTCGATATAGAGCACCACGCCGTCGCGGATGGCGCCCAGATCGGTCAGTTTCTTCTGCACCTGGCCCCACTGGGTGGCGGGCTGGGGCAGGGCGGGGGCGATGCCGAGGCGTTCCAGGGCGTACTGGGGCATGCCGTTGTCGCCGTAGATGCGCACATGGCTGCTGTCCATCAGCCGCACCACGGTCACCCTGGGCAAGGTGTCGCCGAAGTGGGCGTGCAGCCGGGCCTTCAGTTGCTCGAAGCCCTGCTCCAGCTCGGCCAGGCGTTGCTCGGCCCGCTCCTCCCGGTCCAGCACCCTGGCCAGGCTCAGGAACACCCGGCGGGCGGCCTCGGCGTTGTTGTGCCCGCTGCTGAAGCTCTCGAAGTGCAGCACGGGGGCTATCTGGGACAGGCGGGGCACCAGATCCCCTTGCTGGTCACCGCTGATGATGAGATCGGGCTTGAGTTCCGCCAGCCGCTCCAGGTTGGGCTCCTGGCGCATACCGACGTCCTCGACCCCGGCGGGCAGGGCCGGCTGCACCACCCATTCCCGGTAGCCGGCGGTATCGGCGATGGCAAGGGGCGTCACGCCGAGTTCCAGCAGGTGCTCGGCGGCGGCCCAGTTGAGGGCGACCACCCGCTGCGGTGCAGAGGTGAATTCGTGGCGGCCCAGGCTGTCGGTGACGTCAATGGCCTGCGCCTTGAAAACGGCAAGGAGGAGCAACAACAGGGTAAGGGGTGTTTTCATCAACATGGCTCAGGCGACAACGGCGATCTTTTCATCCTGGTCCGGATGGTCGATCAGGCGAATGGGAATGTTATAGAGTTCGGACAGCAACTGCTCCGACATCAGCTCGGCCGGGGCTCGGTCGAACAGCAGCCGGCCCTGTTTCAGTGCGACGATGCGATCGGCGAAGCGCAGCGCCAGGTTGAGATCGTGCAGGATCACGATAACCCCACGGCCCTGCTCCCGGTTGAGGGTTTGCAGCAGCTTGAGCAGTTCGTACTGGTGGCTGAGATCCAGCGCCGAGGTGGGCTCGTCCAGCAGCAGCAGCGGCGACTGCTGGGCCAGCAGCATGGCCACCCAGGCCCGCTGGCGCTCGCCGCCGGAGAGCAGGTCGGCCTGGTGCTCGGCATGCCGGTCCACCCTGGTATGGCTCATGGCTTCTTCCACCAGGGCATGGTCATTGCGCTGCCAGCGCCCCAGCATGCCGCGCCAGGGAAAGCGGCCCAGGTGCACCAGCTCGCGCACGTTCAGCCCGGCCACTTCCGGCAGGCGCTGGGGCAGGAAGGCGATGCGGCGGGCGAACTCCCGCTGGGAGTAGTGGCCGA
Organism: Zobellella sp. An-6; assembly: GCF_052487945.1. Taxonomy (NCBI): domain Bacteria; kingdom Pseudomonadati; phylum Pseudomonadota; class Gammaproteobacteria; order Aeromonadales; family Aeromonadaceae; genus Zobellella; species Zobellella sp. An-6. The sequence continues at coordinate 1,408,876 of NZ_CP199259.1, forward strand.
GGGGCCGGCCGTCGAGGGCGATACGGCCTTCGTCCGGCGGCATCTGCCGGGCCAGCAGCTTCATCAGCGTCGACTTGCCCGAGCCGTTGTGGCCGAGGATGACGGTAAAGGCGTCCGGCGCGAACGACAGTTCGTCCAGGCTCAAAATGGTCCTGTTGTCGCGGTGTACGCGGATACCTTGCAGTTCCAGCATGGCGTATCGATGGTTGTGATTGGTGGTGCGTATGATAGTGAGATTGATTATCACTTTTCAAGTTGTTTGTCGGGAGAAAGGACGGTCGCCGGGGGAATGACACAACACCGTCATGCCCGCGAAGGCGGGCATCCAGGGAGTGGGACGCCGATCCGGGCAACGACGCCTGGTCCGCCGGCTTTATGGACTCCCGCCTGCGCGCTGAGGGATCCCCAAAAAAATCGGCAGGCATGGTAGATTGCGTCTTTATTAATCGCCAAAAAAACAAAGACGTTCCGCCATGCCTGCCGTGTCCTCAGTTTGCCATAAATTCTTCGCGTCTGCCTTCGCTCCTTTTCATCAGGCTCGGGTAAAAACCCTGCTGAACTGTGCCGAAGGACTCATTACCGGCAACACCCTCTCCTTGACCCGGATTGGACGACATCTGCCCGGCAAAGCCTGCGTCAAGCACAAGATAAAACGCGTCGACCGCTTTCTTCGTAATGAGAAGGCCCACCAGGACTGCGTCACCATGAGTGCCGCCCTGACCCGCCGCATCACCGATTGCTTGCCCTGCTGCTTCATTGCCATTGACTGGAGCGGCTGTTGCAGCCAGGACTTTCATGTCTTGCGCGCCAGCCTGGTGTATGAAGGTCGCAGCCTGCCCTTGCTGAACCGTGTTGTGCCCTCTGCGCGGCAAGAAAATCATGATGAACATCAGCAGTTTCTGCTCGATCTGCATGCCGCCCTGGGGGCACACCAGCGGGTCATTCTTCTGTCGGACGGTGGCTTTAAAACGCCGTGGCTGAATCAGGTGCGGGCGTTGGGCTGGGTGTTTGTAGGGCGAGTGCGCGGGCGCATCCATGGCAAGTTGGATAACGAGAAAGAGTGGTATCCCGCGGCCACGCTGGCCCAGCAGGCGACGGCCACCCCGGAGGCGCTGGGAGCGGGCCTGTTGGGTAAGACAGTGAAGCCGGCCTGCCCGGTTTACTATCACCAGTACCATGCCCCCTCGAAGGGACGGCACAAGAAACGGGGCAAGAAGCAGCCCATGTATCCCCAGGCAGAGAAGCAGTATCGCGACGCGGCGGAAGAGCCGTGGCTGCTGGTGACCTCGGATGCGGAACTCACTGCCCAGCAGGTCGTCTCGCTGTATCGGAAGCGGATGCAAATCGAGCAGAACTTCCGTGATGACAAGAGCCAGCGTTACGGTTTTGGCTGGAGCAACAGTAAAAGTCAGGGGGAGGGTCGCTTGGGTCAACTGTGCCTGATAGCCCAGGTAGCAACCCTGTTCCTGTGGTTGGTGGGGTTCGAGTGCGAACAACAAGGGCTGCATCGGCGATACCAGGCCAACACCGAGGAGCGTCGGGTGCTTTCCTTTTTAACCTTGGGAAAACAGGTGCTTATCCATGAGCCGAGGAGAGTAACGGGCTCGCTACTGGAGCGAGCCTTAACACGCTTGAGCCGTATCTACACCCTCATGGAAGAGGTCGCGGCATGACCAGAAAAAACTGGGGAGCCGTCAGCGCCTGCGCGGGAGTGACGAGGAAGGGCGCGGACATGACTAGGAAGGGTGCAGACGTGGCGAGAGGGGGCGTGGGAGCGCGGCCAATAAAAAGCCCCGCGCGGGACGGGGCTTTTTACCGGTGTGCCGTTCAGGCGGCCTTGTTGAGCATGGAGTCGTCGAAGCTGGCCTTGTTGACCACCAGCTCCAGTGGATCGAAGTCGTCCACGTTGATGGTGCGCAGCCGGCTGGCCTCCGCTACTTTCAGCAGGGCGGCTTCCTCCTGGCTGATGGCATCGACGGCCAGGGCTTCTTCCGCCAGCTGGTCGAGCATCGTAAAGGGGCGGCGGCCGACGGCCCTGGTGGCCTTGTCGAACACCGGCTCGGCACGCAGGATGTCGGTGAGCGCCTGCTCCAGCATGCCGAGTGGGTTGCCCTCCTCGGGGGTGAGGTAGAGATCGCCGGCCAGGCTGTTGCGGGCCAGGCCCGGGGTTTGCAGCAGGCGGGCCACCTGCTGATCCAGCTTGTCGGAGGGGCGCTTGAGCGGCGCGCCAAAGGGCATCAGCAGCCACTTGAGCACCCTGCCGAGGCCGCGGGCGGGGAAGTTGTCGAGCAGCTCCACCAGTGCCACCTGAGCCCGGTAGAGGCCGTCCTGGCAGGCCCAGTGCACCAGCGGCAGCACCTCGGCCTGGCGACCCTCGTCGTTGAAGCGCTTGAGGGTGGCGGACACCAGGTAGAGCTGGCTGAGGATGTCGCCGAGGCGCGCCGACAACCGTTCCTTGCGCTTGAGCTCGCCGCCCAGGGTGGCCATGGCCAGGTCGGACAGCAGCCCCAGGTTGGCAGACAGCCGGTTCATCTGGCGGTAGTAACGGGCGGTGCCGTCCTTCACCGGCGCAGGGCTCAGGCGGGCACCGGTCAGGCCGAACCAGGCGCTGCGCACCAAGTTGCCCAGGGTGAAGCCGAGGTGGCCGAACAGGGCCCGGTCGAACTGGGCCAGCGCCTTCCTGGCGTCCGGCTCCTGCACCGACAGCATCTCCGCCAGCACGTAGGGATGGCAGCGGATGGCGCCCTGGCCGTAGATGATCATGCTGCGGGTGAGGATGTTGGCGCCTTCCACCGTGATGGCGATGGGCGCGCCCTGGTAGCCCCGGGCCAGGTAGTTGTTGGGGCCCATGCAGATGCCCTTGCCGCCGTGGATGTCCATGGCGTCGATGATGCTGCGCTGGCTGCGGTCGGTGAGGTGGTACTTGACGATGGCCGAGATCACCGAGGGCTTTTCGCCCAGATCGATGCCGGTCACGGTGAGCATGCTGGCCGCGTCCGACAGGTAGGCGTTGCCGCCCAGGCGGGCCAGCGGCTCTTCGATGCCTTCCATCCTGCCGATGGGAAGCCGGAACTGGCGGCGGATACGGCTGTAGGCACCGGAGGCCAGCGCCGACACCCGGCTGCCGGCGGTGCCGTTGGAGGGCAGGGTGATGCCGCGGCCGACGGACAGGCACTCCACCAGCATGCGCCAGCCCTGGCCGGCCATCTCCTGGCCGCCGATGATGTAGTCTATGGGCACGAACACGTCCTTGCCCTGGGTGGGCCCGTTCTGGAAGGGCACGTTGAGCGGGAAGTGGCGGCGGCCGATGTTCACCCCCGGGGTACTGGTGGGGATGAGCGCGCAGGTGATGCCGAGCTCTTCCTCGCCGCCCAGCAGCCGTTCCGGGTCGCGCAGCTTGAACGCCAGCCCCAGCACGGTGGCCACAGGCGCCAGGGTGATGTAGCGCTTGTTCCAGGTGATGCGCATGCCGAGTACCTCTTTACCCTGCCACTCACCCAGGCACACCACGCCATAATCGGGAATGGCACCGGCGTCCGAGCCCGCCTCCGGGCTGGTGAGGGCGAAGCAGGGGATCTCCTCGCCCCGGGCCAGGCGGGGCAGGTAGTGGTCTTTCTGCGCCTTGGTGCCGTAGTGCTGCAGCAGCTCGCCCGGGCCGAGCGAGTTGGGCACGCCCACGGTGGAGGCCAGCACGGCGCTGGTGCTGCACAGCTTCTGCAACACCCGCGACTGGGCGTAGGCGGAAAATTCGAGGCCGCCGTATTCCTTCTTGATGATCATGGCGAAGAACTTGTGTTCCTTTAAATAGGCCCAGACTTCCGGCGACAGATCGGCGCGCTCGTGGGTCACTTCCCAGTCGTTGGTCATGCGGCACACGGTTTCCACCGGACCGTCCAGAAAGGCCTGCTCCTCCTCGCTCAGGTGCGGCCGGGGGTAGTTGTGCAGGGTCTGCCAGTCGGGCTTGCCGCGGAACAGCTCGGCCTCCCACCAGGTGGTGCCGGCCTCGATGGCCTCCTTCTCGGTGCGCGACATCTCCGGCATCAGCCCCTTGTACACCTTGAACAGCGGCCGGCTCAGCAGGCCGTGGCGCAGGGCCGGCAGGTTGAGCAGCCCGGCCACCAGGGCGAACAGCAGCCAGACAACCGGGCCCACTTCTCCGAGCAGGGTGCCGATGGCCAGGATCAGAGCGGTGAGCAGCGAGGCGATCACCAGCCGGCTCTGGCGATAGGCCAGTCCCCCCCAGGTGAGCAGCAGCAACAATGCGGTAACCATAAACGACTCCTTGTGCAGATTTAAAGGTAAGAGGTCAGACCTGTGCATTTCCCCTAGTTGTAATTCATACGAGTGTTTAAATCAAGCTGTGCGGCCGTTAAAAAAGTGTATATCCTGAACCGGACGGGGGGACAGCCGCGCCGACCGGGCTCAAGCCTGCCTGCTCCCCCGGCTTCCCGCCCCTGGCGACTTGTGCCAAAATGCCCCCTTTACCGCAAGTGAGAGGCCATTTCATGTACCAGGATCTGATCCGCAACGAACTCACCGAAGCCGCCGAGGTGCTGAACCGCTTTCTGGCCGATGACGCCAACATCGCCGCCATCGAGCGGGCGGCCCGGCTGCTGGCGAACAGCTTCAAGGCCGGCGGCAAGGTGCTCTCCTGCGGCAACGGCGGCTCCCACTGCGACGCCATGCACTTTGCCGAAGAACTGACCGGCCGCTACCGGGAAAACCGCCCCGGCTACCCGGCCATCGCCATTTCCGACCCCAGCCATCTCTCCTGCGTGTCCAACGACTTCGGCTACGAGTACGTGTTTTCCCGCTACCTGGAAGCGGTGGGCAGCAAAGGAGACGTGCTGTTCGGCCTGTCCACCAGCGGCAACTCCGGCAATATCCTCAAGGCCATAGAGGCGGCCAGGGCCAAGGGCATGCAGGTGATCGCGCTCACCGGCAAGGATGGCGGCAAGATGGCCGGCCTGGCGGACGTGGAGATCCGGGTGCCCCACTTCGGCTACGCCGACCGCATCCAGGAGGTGCATATCAAGATTATCCACATCCTGATCCAGCTGGTGGAAAAAGAGATGGAGCAAGGGTAAGCCGCATGTGTGAACTGTTAGGGATGAGCGCCAACGTACCGACCGACATCTGTTTCAGCTTTACCGGCCTGATGCAGCGGGGCGGGCGTACCGGTCCCCACAAGGACGGCTGGGGCATCGTCTTTTACGAAGGCAAGGGGCTGCGCACCTTCAAGGATCCGCAGCCCTCCAGCCAGTCGCGCATCGCCCAGCTGGTGCAGGAATATCCCATCAAGAGCTGTGCCGTGGTCAGCCATATCCGCCAGGCCAACCGGGGCGGCATCGCCCTGGAAAACACCCATCCCTTTACCCGTGAGCTGTGGGGCCGCTACTGGACCTTCGCCCATAATGGCCAGCTCAGCGGCTACAAGAAGCTGAAGACCGGCCGGCACAAGCCGGTGGGCGACACCGACAGTGAGCTGGCTTTTTGCTGGCTGCTGCACGAGCTGGAGTGCAAGTATCCGCGCAGGCCCGGCAACATGGCGGCCATGTTCCGCCATGTTGCCAAGTTGTGCGACCGGCTGCGTACCCTGGGGGTGTTCAACATGCTGCTGACCGACGGTGAGCACCTGATGACCTACTGCACCAACAACCTGCACTGGATCACCCGGCGTGCTCCCTTCGGCCCGGCGCGCCTGATCGACGAAGAGGTGGAAATCGACTTCCAGCAGGAAACCACCCCCAACGACATCGTCACCGTGATCGCCACCCAGCCGCTCACCAACAACGAGCAATGGCACAAGATGCAGCCCGGCGAATTCAGCCTGTTCCACCTGGGCGAGCGCATCGCCGGCAACGGGGCCGAGCCCTGCTGAATGTCCGTAACACCGGGTCGCCTTGATCTGCATCGCGGCGGGCCCGGCAATTTTGGCTACGCTTTGAACAGCACTGTTCAGCGAGGCCGGCCATGGAATTCCTTTCTCCCCTAGCTCCCGAGCGGCTTTATCGTGCCTGCGACGAGGCCATCTTCAGCTTTGCCACCACCGACGAACTCACCGATTCCGGCGCCTTGGTGGGCCAGGAACGGCTGTTGGAAGCCCTGTCCTTCGGCACCGGTATCCGCAGCGTGGGCTTCAACATCTTCATGATGGCGCCGGAAACCTGCGCCCGTCATTCCCTGATCCAGCGTTTTCTGAGCGGCCGGGCCTCACTCGAGCCGGTGCCGCCGGACATCTGCTACGTCTACTGTTTCGAAGAGCCGGTGCGGCCGGCGCTGCTGACCCTGCCCGCCGGGGTGGGACGCCGCTTCAAGGCCAGCCTGGAAAAGCTTATCGAAGAACTGCTCAGCGCCATTCCGGCAGCGTTCGAAACCGAGGAATACCGTCTGCGGCTGGAGGAGCTGAATCAGCAGCTGGCCGAGCGGCAGGCGGCGGCCATGGCCGAGATCAGGGCGCTGGCCAAGGCCGAGCAGGTGGCCCTGCTCAGCACGCCCACCGGCTTTACCCTGGCGCCGCGCAAGGGGGACGAGGTGCTGGACGCCCGTGCTTTCCACCAGTTGCCGGAGCAGGAACGCACGGCCATGGAGCAGGCCATCGCCCGGGTCGAGGCCAGGCTGCAGGAGGTGCTGCAGCAGTTCCCCCAGTGGCGGCGGGAAACCCAGTTGCATATCCAGTGGCTGAACGAAGAGATGGTGATGTTCGCCGGCGGCAACCTGATCGACGAACTGCGCCGGGAATACGGTGGCTGCGATCCCGTGCTCCGCCAGCTGGAGGCGATACAGCAGGATCTGAGCGGCAACGTCAATCTGCTGCTCGGCCACATGCGCGAAGGGGCGTTGCCGGCCCAGCTGCTGGCCCGTTACCAGCTCAACCTGCTGGTGGACAACGCCGACACCAGCGGCGCCCCCGTGATCTATGAAGACCTGCCCAACCTGTCCCGCCTGCTCGGCCGGGTCGAGCACCACGTGCAGCAGGGCGCCCTGGTCACCGACTTCACCCTGATCCGTAGCGGCGCCCTGCACCGAGCCAACGGCGGCTACCTGATCCTGGACGCGCGCAAGCTGGTGATGCAGCCCATGGCCTGGGAAGCGCTGAAGCGGGCCCTGTTCGCCCGGGAGATCCGCATCGAATCGCTCGAGCAATTCTACAGCCTGGCCAGCACCATCTCCCTGGAGCCGGAGCCGGTGCCCATGGAACTGAAGGTGGTGTTGATCGGCGAGCGCCAGCTCTATTACCTGCTGGCAGCCTACGATCCCGACTTCGGTAAGCTGTTCAAGGTGCAGGCGGACTATAACGACGAGGTGGAGGTCAGTCCCGAAAACCTGCAGCGCTATGCCCGCTTCATCGGCTGGCTGGCCCGCCAGCAGGACTTGCGGCCCCTCACCCGGGGCGGGGTGGCCAGGATGGTGGAGTACGCCGGCCGGCTGGCCGACGATCAGCAGCGGCTGTCGGCCCATACCCAGGAACTGACCGACCTGTTGCACGAGGCCAACTACTGGGCCGAGCACGGCGGTGAGCAGAGCATCTCGGCCTCGGCCATAGAGCAGGCGCTGGACGCCGCCCGGCGCCGGGCTTCGCGCATCCACCGGCAGATGGAAGAATCGGTGCTGCGCGGCAGCAAGTTCATCGACACCGACGGCGCCGTGGTGGGCCAGGTCAATGGCCTGACGGTGCTGGATCTGGGCAACTACCGCTTCGGCCAGCCGGCACGGATCAGCGCCACCGCCCGGCTTGGCACCGGCTCGGTGCTCGACATCGAGCGGGAGGTCAAGCTCAGCGGTGCCATCCACGCCAAGGCCACGCTGATCCTGTCGCGCTTTCTCGGCAGCCGCTACGCGCCGGAGGGACCCATGGCGGTGTCCGCCAGCCTGGCCTTCGAGCAATCCTACGGCATGATCGAGGGCGACAGCGCCTCGGTGGCGGAGTGCTGCGCCCTGATCTCGGCCATCGGCCGGGTGCCGCTGCGTCAGGCGCTGGCGGTGACCGGCTCCATCAACCAGTACGGCCAGGTGCAGCCCATCGGTGGGGTCAACGAGAAGATTGAAGGCTTTTTCGACATCTGCCGGGCGCGGGGCTTCGCACCGGGGCAGGGGGTCATCATCCCCAAGGCCAACGAAGACAACCTGATGCTGAACCGGGAGGTGCGCCGGGCGGTGGCCGAGGGGGCCTTCCGGGTGTACGCGGTGGCGCACCTGGACGAGGCGCTCGCCCTGCTCGCCGGCCTGCCGGCGGGGGAGGCGGACGAGCGGGGCAATTACCCCGAGGGCTCGGTCAACGCCAGGGTCCGGGAGCGGCTGGCGAAGCTGGCCGAGCTGCAGCGCCGCCAGAAGGTGGCGGAGCATGAGGAGGGGGCCAAGGGCCCGGACGAGGAAGCATGATCAGGCATATCGTATGGTATCTGGATCTCAGCCAGGCCGAACTGGAGATGTTGGAGCAGGTGGCCGAGTTCGCCGCCCGGCACGGGGCCCGGCTGCGCGCGGTCTTTATCGAGGATGAAAGCCTGCTGCGCTGTGCCGAGCTGCCCTGCACCCGGGAGGTGAGCCTGACCACCGGCCGGGTGCGGGCGTTGGACCCGGAGCGGGTACGGTTGCAGCTGCGTCGCCGGCGCGAACATATCCGCCAGCGGCTGCGGCAACTCGCCCGCCGCGAGGCACTGGAGTGGAGCCTGGAAGTGCAACACGGACGGCGCGAACAGCTGTTGGCCCGGCCACCGGCCTCACACGATGAAGTGCAGGTGCTGGTGCTCGATTCATCCGCCGAGTTGCCGCCCTGGAGCAGCCCGCCGGGCTATCCGCTGCTGCTGCTGAGCAACCGGTTCAGGCCCGTGGAACTGGTGCTGGCGGTATTCGAAGAGGCGGCGCGGGATGTGCCCGTGCTGGCGCGGGCCAGGCAACTGGCCCACCAGGAGCAACTGCCACTGTGGATAACGGTGCCGGCGGCCCGGGCCGACGAGCTGGGCGCGCTGCTGGAGTCACGGGGACTGGGGGGGACCATGCTGCCGATCACCGGCTGGAGCCTGTTGGGGGTGATGGCCGCCGCCAGCGACCGGGCCTCGCTGCTGGTGCTGCACCAGGACAGTCCGCTGCTGACGGGAGCCCGGATGAAGGGCATCAACGCCGCCCTGCTGGTTGCGTCCGAATGGGAGAACGGGGAGGGGGCGGAGCCCTAGGGTCGATGTCAGTCGACCGGGTGCCGGTAAAGGTCCACCGAAGTGGACCTACCAAGGACCCGGCAGCCCGGCGGAGCAAGGGTCGACTTTAGTCGACCAGGGGCGGGCCTCAGTCTTCGGCGTAGCCCTGGGCGGGCAGGGCCTTGCCGTCAAGCACCGCCAGGCCGTCCCGCATCGCGAGCCGGCCATCGCAGAACCAGCGCGTCACCAGAGGATAGATGGCGTGTTCCTGCACCAGCACCCGGGCGGCCACGGCGGCTTCGTCGTCGCCCTCGAAGATGGGGACCCGTGCCTGCAGGATCACGGGGCCGCCGTCCAGCTCCTCGGTGACGAAGTGCACGCTGCAACCGTGCTCCACGTCGCCGGCCTCGATGGCGCGGCGGTGGGTATGCAGCCCCTGATACTTGGGCAGCAGGGAGGGGTGGATGTTGAGCATGCGGCCCTGGTAGTGGCGTACGAAGGCCGGGGTGAGGATGCGCATAAAGCCGGCCAGCACCACCAGATCCGGCCGGAAGCCGTCGATAAGCTGCATCAGGGCGGCATCGTAGCCTTCCCGGTCCGCATAGCCCTGGTGGGACAGCACGGCGGTGGGCACGCCCGCGATGCGGGCACGCTCCAGGCCGTAGGCCTCGGCCTTGTTGCTGATCACGGCGACGATGTCGCCGCCCAGCTGGGCGGCCTCGGCCTGATCCAGCAGCGCCTGCAGGTTGCTGCCGCTGCCGGAGATCAGTACGACGATGCGTTTCATTGGATCTCGACCTGCTCTTCACCCTCGGCGGCGGCGTCGATGCGGCCGATCAGCCAGGCATTTTCACCGGCATCCTGCATGAACTTGACCGCGGCCTCGGCCTGCTCGGCGGGCAGGGCGATGATCATGCCCACGCCGCAGTTGAAGGTGCGGTACATTTCAAAGGTTTCCACGTTGCCGGCCTGCTGCAGCCAGCTGAATACTGCCGGCCACTGCCAGCTGGCACCGTCGATCACCGCCTTGGCGTCGGCGGGCAGTACCCGGGGAATGTTTTCCCAGAAGCCGCCGCCGGTGATGTGGCTCAGGGCGTGGATGTCGAACTGCTTGATGAGCTCCAGCACCGGTTTGACATAGATGCGGGTGGGGGCCATCAGGGCATCGGCCAGGGTGCCTTCGCCCATCGGCTGTTGCAGGTCGGCCTGACTCACTTCCAGGATCTTGCGGATCAGGGAGTAGCCGTTGGAGTGGGGGCCGCTGGAGCCCAGGGCGATCAGGGCGTCACCGGCGGCCACCTTGGAGCCGTCGATAATCCCGCTTTTTTCCACTACGCCCACACAAAAACCTGCCAGGTCGTAATCACCGGCTTCGTACATGCCGGGCATTTCCGCGGTTTCGCCGCCGATCAGCGCGCAACCGCTCAGTTCACAGCCGGCGCCGATGCCGGTCACCACGTCGGCGGCGGTGTCCACGTCCAGCTTGCCGGTGGCGTAGTAGTCGAGGAAGAACAGCGGCTCGGCGCCCTGCACGATCAGATCGTTGACGCACATGGCCACCAGATCGATGCCCACACCCTGGTGGCGCTTGAGGTCGATGGCCAGGCGCAGCTTGGTACCCACGCCGTCGGTACCGGCCACCAGCACCGGCTCCTTGTAACCGGTCGGCAACTGGCACAGGGCGCCAAAGCCCCCGAGGCCGCCCATGACTTCCGGGCGTTGAGTACGACGGCTAACGCCTTTGATGCGTTCAACCAGGGCGTTACCGGCATCGATGTCTACGCCGGCGTCTTTGTAGCTCAGGGGTTTGTTCTGCGTCACGGGGGATCACCTTGTTTTTGGATTCAAAGGCCGGCGGGGCGATTGGCGCCTGTTCCGGCTGGTACTGATGTGTTCGGGCGCTATTCTAATTTAATGGGCAGGCCAGTGCCACAGCCGTGAGCAGCCTTGTGGTGCGGGATGCCACCCTTTGCTAAAATTTGCCCTGCATCTCTGCCGCCGAACACTATTTTATGCTAGCATTCCGCGGTTTTTATACGTCGGGAGAATCGGTTGATGAAAGTCGTTGAGGTTAAGCACCCTTTGGTGAAACACAAGCTGGGCCTGATGCGGGAAGCCGACATCAGCACCAAACGCTTTCGTGAACTGGCAAAAGAAGTGGGCAGCCTGCTGACCTACGAGGCCACCGCCGATTTCGAAACCGAAAAGACCACCATCAACGGCTGGAACGGCCCGGTCGAAGTCGACCAGCTCAAGGGCAAGAAGGTGACGGTGGTGCCCATACTGCGTGCCGGCCTCGGCATGCTGGATGGCGTGCTGGAACACATGCCCGGCGCCCGGGTCAGCGTGGTGGGGGTCTACCGCGATGAAGAAACCCTGCAGCCGGTGCACTACTTCAACAAGCTGGTCAGCCATATCGAAGAGCGGCTGGCGCTGGTGGTGGACCCCATGCTGGCCACCGGCGGCTCCATGGTGGCCACCATCGACCTGCTGAAGGAAAAAGGCTGCAACCAGATAAAGGTCATCGTGCTGGTGGCCGCGCCCGAGGGCATCAGGGCGCTGGAGCAAGCCCATCCGGATGTCGAGCTGTACTGCGCCTCCATCGACGAGCGGCTCAACGAGCACGGCTATATCATCCCCGGCCTGGGTGATGCGGGCGACAAGATATTTGGTACCAAGTAAGGCAAAACCGGCTGAGGCCGGTTTTTTTTCCGTTTATTCAAGGTTGAGACAGATGAATTCAGCAGAGCAAACCGACGCCCTGGCCGCCGCCCAGGCGGCGGTCGATACCCCCCTGCGCCAGGCGCTGGCCGGCTCCCAGATGTTGTTCGTGGCCTTCGGCGCCCTGGTGTTGATGCCGCTGATCACCGGACTGGATCCGAATGTGGCGCTCTTTACTGCCGGCATCGGCACCCTGATCTTCCAGCTGTGCACCCAACGCCAGGTGCCGATCTTCCTGGCCTCTTCCTTCGCCTTTATCGCCCCCATCCTCTATGGCGTGCAGACCTGGGGCATTCCCGCCACCATGAGCGGCCTGATGGCGGCGGGCGTCGTCTATGTGTTGCTCAGCCAGCTGGTGCGCTGGCGCGGTACCGCCCTGTTGACCCGGCTGCTGCCGCCGGTGGTGGTGGGGCCGGTGATCATGGTGATCGGCCTGGGGCTGGCGCCGATGGCGGTGAACATGGCCATCGGCAAGACCGGTGACGGCGCCGCCGAGCTGCTGCCGCAGAGTGTGGCGCTGTGGCTGTCGTTGTCCGCGCTGCTGACCACCCTGCTGGTCTCCACCATGGCCAGGGGCATTTTCCGGCTGGTGCCCATTACCGCCGGCATCGCCGTGGGCTATGGCCTGGCGCTGTGGTTCGGGGTGGTGGATTTCACTCCGGTACGGGAGGCGGCCTGGTTCTCGCTGCCCGCTTTTGTCGCGCCCGAGTGGCACTGGCAGGCGGTGCTGTTCATGATCCCGGTGGCCATAGCACCGGCCATCGAGCACATCGGCGATATCCTGGCCATCAGTTCGGTGACCGGCAAGGACTACATGAAAAAGCCCGGGCTGCATCGCACCCTGCTGGGCGACGGTCTGGCCACCGGCGCCGCCTCCCTGTTCGGCGGCCCGCCCAACACCACCTATTCGGAGGTGACCGGGGCGGTGATGCTGACCAAAAACTTCAACCCGGTGATCATGACCTGGGCGGCGGGTTTCGCCATTTTGCTGGCCTTTGTCGGCAAGTTCGGCGCCCTGATGCTGACCATTCCGGCACCGGTGATGGGCGGCATCATGATACTGCTGTTCGGCTCCATCGCCACCGTCGGCCTCAACAGCCTGATCAAGCATCAGGTGGATTTGTCCCAGGCGCGCAACCTGTGCATAGTGGCGGTGATCCTGGTGTTCGGCATCGGCGGCATGGCCTTCGGCATCGGCGGTTTCAGCCTGCAGGGCATCAGCCTGTGCGGTATCGTCGGTATACTGCTGAACCTGGTGTTGCCCCGGTCGCGCAGCCACTGACCCTGGCAAGGGCCAGGCTCAGTGGTTATCATGAGTCCCATTCTCCGTTAACGATGGTCAATTGATGCTGAAAAACCTGTTACTGGCGACCATGGTGCTGTTTTCCGCACAGGCGTTGGCCCAGCCGCTGTTGGAGGTGAACCTGGATCCGGCGCCCTACAGCCGGGATGAGGCCCGCGAGCAGGCCCTGGCGCTGGTGCTGGATCGGCTCACCGGCGATCGGGCCCGGGATTCCTGGATCCGGGAGGAGGCCCTGGCGGAGCCGGAGCGCTACCTGCAGGACGAACCCCAGGGCCGCGGCTATAACGCCCGTTTCGACGGCGAGGAGCTGCTGGCGCTGATCCGCAGTGCCGGCTTGCCGTTCTCTCTCGCCCCCAGGCCTGCCCTGTTGGTGTGGCAACTGGACGACGGGCGGGCCCGCAGTGAGGCGGATGCGGACTGGCGCCAGGCGAGTTCGGCCTACCAGCTGCCGCTGCTGTGGCCGCTGTGGGATCTGGAAGAGCACATGGCCATCGACAAATCGCAACTGTTCGACGATGCCCAACTGCGCCAGGCCAGCCAACGCTACGGCGCCGACTACTGGCTGGCACTGTCGCGTGACGGCGGGGACGGCCGCTGGCAGTTGTATGCCGCCGGCCAGGACGGCGCCCTGTTGCAGGGGCGGCTGGAGTCCGGCGGCATGCGGGCCCTGGCCTCGGCCCTGAACCGTTACTGGGTCGAGCAGGGCAACGATGGCGGCGATGATGAGCCGGCCAGGCCCGAGAATCCGGATCCGGTGGAGCCCCTGACGGTGCAGCAGGACGGGCCGGGTGAACTGACCATAGTGGTGTCGGGGCTGCGCCAGTTTGCCGAGATCATCCGTCTGGAGCAGCGCCTGCGCCGCCTGGACGGTGTAGAGCAGGCCTATGTGATGGACAGCGCCGGCCATCAGGTGCGCTATCGCCTGCGGGTGTCCGGCTCCCGGGCGGCGGTGCTGCAGGCACTAGCCGCCGTGCCGGGGCTGGTGGTCACCGGCGAGCGACGGTTCGACTGGTCGGGGGACGGCGGGTGAGTAACGACGGCGAAGCAGAGGCAGTACCGGCCCAGCTGGCGCTGGCGGTGCAACTGCCGGACGACGAGACCTTCGCCAGCTTCTATCCCGGCGACAATGCCCAGCTGATCACCGCCCTCAAGAACGCCGCCATCGGTCAGGGGGACGAGGTGCTCTACTTCTGGGGTCAGCGGGGCAGCGGCCGCACGCACCTGCTGCACGCCGCCTGCGCCGAGGTGAACGCCTCCGGCGAGGCGGCCGCCTACCTGCCCCTCGACTGTCACCGGCAGATGTCGTCGCGGATGCTCGACGGCATGGAATTGCTGCCGCTGGTGTGCCTGGACAACCTGGATGCCATCGCCGGGGTGGAGGAATGGGAGCGGGCCGTGTTCAATTTCTTCAACCGGCGGCGAGAGCGGGCGGCCGGCTCGCTGCTGATCAGCGCCGTCAGCGCCTCGCGCAACCTGGGGCTGGGGCTGCCGGATCTGGCCTCACGCCTCGACTGGGGCGTGGCCTACCAGCTCAAACCCCTGGATGACGAGGGCAAGCTCAGTGGCCTGCAGCTCAGGGCCGAGCTGCGCGGCTTCAAGTTGCCGACCGACGTGGGACGTTTCCTGCTCAATCGCCTGTCCCGCGACATGCGCACCCTGCTGGCGGCCCTGGATCTGCTGGACAACGCCTCCTTCCGGGCCAAGCGCAAGCTGAGCATCCCCTTCGCCAAGGAAATACTGGGGCTGTAAGGGGCGGGGCTGGAGTAATGCCCCCGCCTTTTCAGACTGCTGACAAACCTTGGTATATCTCCGTCGTCACTCCCGCGTCCTCTTTCGTCACTCCCGCGAAGGCGGGAGTCCATCAGCTCCGCAAATCCAGTGCCGTTGCCCGTTCGGTGGACTTTGCCCGGGATCCCCGCCTTCGCGGGGATCCCGGTGTTGGTGGAGATGGCGATGATTAAGCAACAGTGATAAAGAGAAATCTCTGGCGAAAACAAAGGGTAGGCGCTGTCAACGCACGCTCGCTTTCAGATCCTATTCCTTTTTTTTCTTGCGGATGCTCAGGCCCAGCTCGCGGCCGCGGAACTTGGCGTAGTAGATATTGCCCACGAACATGGTGCCGGCCAGCAGCAGTTCGACCAGGGCCAGCCAGCGCTCGCCCTCGTCCACCCACAGCAGCGTCAGGGCATGGAGGAAGTAGGGCATGATCAGGAAAATGGCCCAGGCATGGGTATAGGGGTTGCCCCGGATCATGCCCATCATGGGGATGAACAGCCAGGGCAGCCACAGCATCAGCATAAAGCCGGCACCCAGCTCCGGGTGGGGCGAGAGCAGGCCGTGCCAGAGGGCAACCCAGAGGATGAGCCCGAAATAGCCGGCCAGGGCCAGGCGGCGTGCCAGTTGGGTGCCCATCACAGGATGTCCAGGATCTGCTCGGGCGGACGGCCGAGGGCCGCCTTGCCGTTATGGACCACGATGGGACGCTCTATCAGTTTGGGGTGGGCCACCATGGCGGCGATCAGCGCCGCTTCGTCGGTGACCTCGGCCAGGCCCAGGCTCTTGTATTCCTCTTCCTTGGTACGCATCAGCTCCCGGGCCGAGCTCATGCCCAACTGACTCAACAGGGTTTGCAGTTGATCCGCGTCAGGCGGGGTTTCCAGATATTTGATAATCTCCGGCTGGAGGCCTCGCTGTTCCAGCAGGCCCAGGGTTTCGCGGCTTTTAGAGCAGCGCGGATTATGGTAGATACGTAGGCTCATTCTAGACTCCTGTGGCAAAGCTGCGGGCATTGTATAAAAGCTGCCGTGGAGGGTACAGCATATGGGTAAACATCAGGCCCTGTTTTTGGCGGTGCTGTTGGTGGCCGGGTGCCGGGAGGCGGCCACCCTGACCCTGGCGGATGGCCAGCGTCAGGAGTTGGAGGACTTCCGGGGCCAGTGGCTGGTGGTGAACTACTTTGCCGAATGGTGCGCCCCCTGCCTGCGGGAGATGCCCCTGCTCAACGAGTTGAGTGCCACGGCCGGCCCGATGGTGCTGGCGGTGAGCTTCGACGCCCTGCCGGCCGAGGCGCTGCACAGCCTGAAGGCGCGCTATGAGATGATGATGCCGGTGGTCGCCAGCCTGGAAGGGGCCTGGCCCTTCGATCCCCCGCAGGTGCTGCCTACCACCTTTGTGATCGATCCCAAGGGTCGGCTGGCAGAGCGGCACCAGGGTGAGCTTCATGCCGAGGACATCGCCCGCTGGCAGGGACTGTACTGGGGACAGTAGCCCCTTGTCAGTTGCGCAGGGCTTCCCAGTCTTTCTGCTGCTGGCGCAGTTGCTCCAGGCGGGCACCGAGCCGGGCCCGCTGCATGGGATCTGAGGCCAGGTTGGCGGCGATCTCCATCTGATCCACGGCTATTTCGTAGCGGCCCTTCAGCGCCGCCACTTCGGCCTGGGCCTGACGGAAGGCCGACTCATCGCTGAGCGGCCGGTAGGCCTGGGCGATCAGCTCCCAGGCCAGGGGATTTTCCGGATGCCGGCGCAGGTAGTCGTCGAGCAGCTCGGCGGCTTCCTGGTTGCGTCCGGCCTGCAGCAGGCTGTCGGCCAGGTTGATCATTACCACGGTGTTGTCGGGCAGTCGTTGGCGGGCCTGGCGCAGGCGGGCGATGGCCGCATCGTGCCGCTTCTCGGCATTGTCCAGGTCGGTCAGCGCGTCCAGCACGAAGACATTGCTGCCATGGCGTTGGCTCAGTTCGTCGAGCAGGCCCCTGGCCTTGTCGTACTCGTGGCTCTGCAGCAGGCTGAGGGCCTGGCCATAACGGGCGGCATCGGGTTGCCAGTCGCCTGCCCGGCCGACTTCCCGCTCGAAGAAACGGTGCAGCTCGCTGGTGTTGCCTTGCTGGAAGCGGACCATGATCCTGGCCTTGGCCAACTGGAAGTCCAGGCTGGGCGGATAGGACTTGGCCGGGTACTCCGCCGCCCGGCTGCGGGCCTCGGCGATCCGGCTGGCCGGCAGGGGGTGGGTCAGCAGCATCTGGGGCGGGGTACTGGCGAACTGGTATTTCTCGGCCAGTTTCTGGAAGAAGGTGGCCATGGCGTTGGGATCGAAGCCGGCATTGTGCAGCAGGCGCAGGCCGATGCGGTCGGCTTCGAACTCGTTGTCCCGGGTATAGTTGATAGCCGACTGCATCTTGAGGCCCATGGTGGTCTGCAGGGCGGCCATGCCCGCCTGGGGATTGACCACCGCCAGCGCCACCGAGCCCACCAGACCGGCGATGGTCAGGGGGGTGCTGCGCGACTGGGACTCCAGGTAACGGGCGATATGCCGCTGGGTGACGTGGGTGATTTCGTGGGCCATCACGGAGGCCAGTTCGCTTTCATTGGCGGCATTGAGGAACAGCCCCGAATGGATTTGCACCGCACCGCCGAGAAAGGCGCTGGCGTTGATACTGTCGTCCCTGATCAGCAGGAAACTGAAGGGGAAACGCACCGAATCGGCCTGGGAGAGCAGCCTGAGCCCGAGATCGGTGAGGTATTCATTGAGCACGGGGTCGTCGATCACCGGCTGGTTGGCCCGGGCGAAGCGGATAAAGGCCTGGCCGAAGCGGGCCTCCCGCTCCACCGACATGGCGCTGACCCCGGCGGTACCGATATCGGGCAGATTGTTGGCGGCGAGCCAGGGCGCTGCGGTACACAAAGAAAAAGCCAAAACCAGCCTGGCGGCGCGAAAACCCATGTTAATAACCTTATTGCTGCTGCATTAACCGCAGAATACTCCCCGCAATAGGGCGGAACAAGCATTGTTTGGTAGCCGCAACAAAGGGATAATGCCTTTTCTTTTTGTTCGGGGGAGGCCAATGGATACGCTGGATGCACGCGCATTGCGCTGTCCCTTGCCGCTGCTCCGGGTCAAACTCTGGCTGAGGGCGGCGGCGGCCGGGCAGCGGTTGCGGCTGTGGCTCGCGGATCCGGGCTCCCGCCGGGATATTCCCGCCTTTGTTGCGCGCGCCGGTCATCGGGTTGAGGTGGTGGCCGACGACGCCGAACGGCTCGAACTCGTTATTACCAAGGCGCCTTAAGGAAATTTTGCATGCTGGATGTAATTAAGCACTGGTACCGACAGCGGTTTTCTGATCCGGGTGCGGTTGCCCTGTTCCTGCTGCTGCTGTTCGGTTTCGTGGTGGTGTATTTCATGGGCCACATTCTGGCGCCCTTTTTCGCGGCCGTGGTCATCGCCTACCTGCTGGAATGGCCGGTCAGCCGGCTGGAGCGGCTGGGCCTGGGACGAGGGCTGGCGGCCGGCCTGGTGCTGATGCTGTTCGCGGTGGCGGTGGTGCTGTCCCTGGTGAGCATAGTACCGTCCTTCCTGTTGCAGACCGCCAATCTGGCGCGGGAAGTGCCCACCATGATCAATCGCACCCAGGAGGCGCTGTTGACCCTGCCGGAGCAGTACCCCGAACTGGTCGACGTGTCCCTGGTGCAGAGCGTGCTGGACGATCTCCGCGGCCGGCTGCTGGGCTCGGCCGATGCCATCTTGAGCGCCTCTATCAGTTCCCTGACCAATGCCGCCGTGCTGCTGGTCTATCTGATCCTGGTGTCGGTGCTGGTGTTCTTCATGCTCAAGGACAAACGGCATCTGCTGGAGGGGATGAGCCATTTCCTGCCCCGCAACCGGGAGCTGGTGTCCCGGGTCTGGCTGGAGATGAACGGCCAGATCGCCAACTATGTGCGCGGCAAGGTCATCGAAATCCTGATCGTCGGCGGCGTCAGCTACGTTACCTTCATGCTGCTGGGGCTCAATTATGCGTTGTTGCTGGCGGTGCTGGTCGGGTTTTCGGTGCTGATCCCCTATATCGGTGCGGCGGCGGCGACGGTGCCGGTGGCCATGGTGGGGCTGTTCCAGTGGGGGCTGAGCCCAGACTTCCTTTACCTGATGATCGCCTACGCCATCATCCAGGCGCTGGACGGCAACGTACTGGTGCCCATCCTGTTCTCCGAGGCGGTCAACCTGCACCCCATCGCCATCATCGTCGCCGTGCTGGTGTTCGGCGGCCTCTGGGGCTTCTGGGGGGTGTTCTTCGCCATCCCCCTGGCCACCCTGGTGAAGGCGGTGATCAATGCCTGGCCGCGCCATGAGGATGCGTCCACCAGCCATCAATAACCCTATTTCATTGAAAACAGTAAGGAACAGCTAAAGTGAGAGAACATTTCGGCTCGCGCTTCGGGTTTATCATGGCCGCCGCCGGAGCGGCGGTGGGACTGGGCAATATCTGGGGCTTCCCCACCCAGGCGGCGAGCAACGGCGGTGGCGCCTTCCTCATCGCCTACCTGGTGCTGGTGATGGTGCTGGCCTTCCCCATGCTGGTGATGGAGGTGGCCATCGGTCGCTACGGTCAGGCCAACCCGGTGGACGCGGTGCGCAAGCTGGGACGGGGCGACGTGCAGAAGACCATGGCTTCCCTGGTGGGTTACGCGGGCATGCTGGTGCCGAGCCTGGTGCTGTCGTTCTATGCCATCGTTGCCGGCTGGCTGCTGGCCTTTCTGGCGGCGGCGGTGACCCGCATGCTGGGCTGGGACGCGGCCACCGACTGGCTGCAGGCCTTCGGCCTGGCACGCAACATCGTCTGGACCCTGGTGTTCTACCTGCTCACCATACTGGTGGTACAGGCCGGGGTGCGCAAGGGGATCGAGCGCTGGTCGGCCCGGCTGATGCCGGCGCTGTTCGTGCTCTTCCTGGTGCTGTTCGCCTATATCCTGACCCAGAACGGGGCCATGGAGGGACTGCGGCACTACCTGGTGCCGGACTTCGGCAAGGTGCTGGAGCCGGGGCTGCTGATCAGTGCCATGGGCCAGGCCTTCTTTTCGCTGACCATCGGCGGCTGCTCCATGCTGATGTACGGCTCCTACCTGAGCAAGCAGGAGAGCATTCCCGGCACCGCCTTCCAGGTGACGCTGATCGACACCGGCGTGGCCTTTCTCGCCGGCCTGGTGATACTGCCGGCGATGTTCGTGGCCATGAACAACGGGGTGACCATCTTCGCGGAAGACGGCAGCCTGCTGAGCTCAGACACCCTGGTGTTCACCGTGCTGCCGGCCCTGTTCGATACCATGGGCCCGGTGGGGCTGGTGATGGCGCTGGTGTTCTTCGTGCTGATGGGCATCGCCGCCCTGACCTCGTCCATCTCCATGCTGGAAGTGCCGGTGTCCTACACCACCGAGCGGTTCGGGGCCTCGCGCCCGCTGATGACCTGGTTGCTGGGTGGCGGCCTGGCGCTGTTCAGCCTGGTCATCTGCCTGAATTTCGGCGCTTTGTTCGGCTTCGTCATCCGCCTGTCCACCCAGAATATCCAGCCGCTGGTGGGCCTGGGATTCTGCCTGCTGGGCGGCTGGATGTGGGGCCGGGCCAAACTGTTCGAGGAGCTGGTGCAGGGCACGCCCGCGCTCGCTTCCAGCCTGTTCTGGCGCGTCTGGCCCTGGTATGTGCGGCTGGTGTGCCCGCTGCTGGTGGTGCTGGTGATCGGTGCCAGCTGGTAACCGGGACGGTACCAAAAAGGCGGGGTCATCTCGATGACCCCGCCTTTTTTTGTCTTCGTGGCCGCGCTTAGTAGAGCATGCTGTAGAGCTTGCGGCGATAGCGGGAGGCCTTGGGATCGGCGCCCATGGTGGTCAGCATGTCCAGGAAACGCTTCTTGGCGTCGCCGAAGCCCAGGTCTTGCTGCAACACTTCGATCAGCAACTGCAGGGCCTCTTCCTGGCGACCGGCCTGGAAATAGAGCACCGCCAGTTCCTCTTTCAGCTCCAACGATTCCGGCGCTTCGGCCAGCTTCTGCTCCAGCTCGCGTAGCTCCGGGCTGTCGGCGGCTTCTTCCGCCAGCTCCAGCCGGGCCAGTATGTGCTGGTACTGGCTGTCCTGATCGGCCATGCCGATGGTGGCCAGCAGTTGCTTGGTCTCTTCCAGCTTGTTCAGCGCCAGGGCCGCTTCGGCCAGGTACAGGCGAATGGCGGCGCTGTCTTCGAGGGCACGGGCCTGCTGCAGCAGGCCATAGGCGGCCTGGGGATCCTGGCCCAGGGCCTGTTTGGCCTGCTCCAGCAGCAGGGCGGCTTCATTCGGTTGATAGGGTTGCAGAAAGGCCTTGATGGCCGCTTCGTCCTGGGGACCTTCCAGTATGTCCACCGGCTGGGCGTCCTTGAAGGCGACCAGGGCCGGCAGCGCCTGCAGCCCCAGCTGGACCGCCAGGCTCTGCAGCTGCGGATCGGCCACGTCGACCCGGGCCAGATCGATATGGCTGTTGTCGGCCCCGACCAGGCGCTCCACCACGGGCCCCAGCGTCTGGCACTCGGGCACCTGTTGGGCGTGGAAGTAGATCACCACCGTCTTGCTCATGGAGGCCTGGATCAGCGCCTGCTGGAAGTTCTGCACATTGATGTCAACGATCATAAACAGGTCTCTTTAGGGTTTTATGGTTAGATTGGGCTGGGGCCCGCCGATTTCAAGGTCGCAGGGCAAATCCGCGGGGCCGCGCAGCACGGGGCGCGGGCCTTGCTCACCCGCCTGGGCCAGGGTCAGCCAGGCTGTCCCCAGGGTGTACTGGTACAGCCGGTAAGGCTGGTCGTCGAACCGGGCAAGGGGACTGCCGGCCTTCCAGTGTACCCGCTGCAGGTTGTTGGCAATGCCGCCACCCTGGGCCTTGAGTACCGCTTCCTTGACCGTCCACAGACGAATAAAGTCCTGTCCGGGAGCGGGGCTGTGGGCCAGCCAGTTCCGCTCTTCCTGGCTCAGGTAGCGGCGGGCGAGGCGGTGGATCTGGTGTGGATCCAATTGGCGATTTTCCAGATCGATGCCGAGACTGCCCCCGTGACCGATGGTCAATGCCAGCAGATCGCCGCAGTGACTGATGTTGAACTGCCAGCCCGGCCGGTCGAGCCAAGGCTTCCCCTTGGCGTCGATCCGGATTGGGATCCGCGCCGGATCCTCCGTCAGATGGAGGGCAAGCCAATGGCGCAACAGGTAGCGACCCAGCAGAAACAGCCTGGCCTGCCCAGGGTGGCTCATGCCGGCGAGGCGCTCCCTTTCCTGCTGCGAGAGTATTTTCTGAGCGTCTGCCGGCGGTTTTATATTCACCCCGTCACAAATCAGTAACTCAGTGAAAATATCGTTGTTTTTGCTCATATTCTTTTTTGCAAAATACCCTGGATCTGCACTAGTATCTTTCAGATTGACAGCTGGTTGCCATTATTCAAATGAAAAAAATCATTATGCTAAGCAGTGTGCTCTTGGTCGCCGGTTGCAGCAGCAGCCCGAGTCCGGAGTCAGGCAAAAAGATGGCTGGAAAAAAACCGTCTTCTTCCCTGACTTACAGTATCAGCACCGGTCCGATAAAGCCCAAGCGCTCACCGGGCACTGTCATGGATCTGCACCAGGTATACCAACGCTGGCGAGGGGTGCCCTATCGTTTCGGCGGCGTGGATGCCGAGGGCATAGATTGTTCGGCCTTCACCCGGACCATGTACCAGGAAGTGTTCGGCATGGAATTGCCGCGCAGCACTTACGAGCAGGTCAACCTGGGCCGGGCGATCGACAAGGATGAATTGCAGCCGGGGGATCTGGTCTTCTTTCGCACCGGCAGTGGCCAGCACAATGGTGTTTATATCGGCAACGGCAAATTCGCCCATGCCTCTTCCAGCGTGGGTGTCACCATTTCCCGCCTGGACAATGTCTACTGGCGCAGCCGCTACTGGCAGGCTCGTCGCTTGCTGGATGATATCTGAGGATCAAGCGGGGCGGGAAAGGGGGAAACATGACCCTGTTTCCCGTCCCGCTCCGTCACTGTCCCTGAAAGCGATTCAGTTCGTTCATCACCTGCAGCAATAACGACAGCTCCGGGCTGGCGTCGGGTTTGGCCCGGTAGTCCGTTGCCTGCAACAGCTGGAAATCGCCCCGGCGATTGAACAGGGTGATCTCGTTCCGCTGGTAAATCACGTACTCTTCTTCGTCGGAGGCCAGCCGCCAGCGGCCCGGCTCGGCCTCAAACAGCGAGTGCCCGGTGCTGTAGCTGCGCGTCGGGCTCTGTACGCCCAACAGCTGCTGCATCAGGGTAGGCACCAGATCCAGCTGGCTGGTCGGATGGGTGAACCGGGCCTTGCCCTGGCCGGGCCAGCCGATCACCAGGGGCACGTGCAACTGCTGGGGAGAGTAGGCGCTGCCGAAGCCCCAGACGTTGTTGCCGTTGTCGTTGAATTCCATGCCGTGGCCCGAGGTCACGATGATCAGGGTATCCCGGCTGCCCGGCCTCTGGGCCAGGGCCAGCACCTGGCCCAGCAACTGGTCGGTATAGAACACGGCGTTGCGGTAACGGTTGAACAGGGCCTCGCGCTGCTCGTCGCTGTAACCCTGAGCCGGATTGAGCCGCTCCAGGGAGGGCTGGAAGGGGCCCCGGGTATCCGCCGGCAGATCCAGTGCCTTGAGGGCATCCAGGTAGAGGAAGGAGAACCAGGGACGCTGTTCGTCCTGTTCGGTCAACCAGCCGGCGAAACGGTGCAGGGCCTGGCGGTCGCCCTCGGCGCCCCCCGGGGCCTTGTCGAAGGGTTGGTTGCGCAGGGTGGAAAAGATGGCGCTTTCATACAGCGGCAACGCGAGGCCGCCACTGGCAAAGAGTCCGAAGCGGTAGTCCTGGCGCTGCAGCTCGTCGATCAGTACCGGCGCCATGCCTTCCACTTCGGCGTCGTGGCGATAGTGGGCCGGCAGGCTGTAGAACAGGCTGAACAGGGCTGCCTGGGGCTGGTTACCGGCGCTGAGATGGTCGTCGAAACGCAGGTTCCGCTCGGCGAAGCGGTACAGGTTGGGCATGGTGATGGCGTCGAGCTGATCGGCGCGCAGGCCGTCGGCGACGACCAACAGGATGTTGGGGGTGTGCGTCGGTGCCGATACCGACAGCGGGCGCAGGGGGTAGTTCAGCCGGCGCTGGGGCTGGTCGGCGGCCTGCTCCGACAGGCGTCGGTATTGATCCTCATCCAGCCAGCCCTGCTTGATCAGGAAACTCTTGGCGGTCATGGGGTAGGACAGCGGGAAATTGGCCTTCTGATTGGTGATGGGCGCATAGACCACGGCATCGGCCCAGATGTGCACGCTGTGGGTGAGAAAGAAGCTGACCAGCAGGGGCAGGGCCAGGGGCAGGGCCAGGGAGCGCCGCCGGCGCTGGCTCCAGCGCCATAGCCAGGCCGCCAGCCACAGCTCAAGCAGAAACAGCAGAGGCACCCAGACGAACAGCCAGCCCCAGCCGGAGGCTTCCTCGGCCTGGGCCTGATCCAACAGCAGGTGCCAGACGGTGGGGTTGAGATGGAATTTGAACAGGCTGAACACCTGGGTGTCCACCAGCAGCAGGGTCAGGGCCCCGGTGGCGATGGCCGCGCCCAGGAATTGCACCGCCCTGAGCTTCGGCAGCAGGAAGGTGAGGGGAAACAGGGTCAGCAGATAGGTGAAGAAGGTCAGGAAGGCGAAATGCCCGACCCAGCTCACCAGCATGTAGCCGACGCCGAGGGCGGTGTCGGGCCAGCCGGTGGCCAGCAGGTAGCGGCTCGACACCGCCATGGCCAGCAGGATGTTGAAAAATACAAACCAATGACCCCACCCGATCAAGCGGGAGACATTATCGCGATAGAGGTTACCGGTTTCGACCATGGTTCAGACTGTTTCGGCTAACAAAAAGGCTCTTAATGAGCCCCTTTTTGTGAATCGACGGAGGCGGTCAACACCTTGGCGAACTTGTCGGCGATGGCCTGCCGCTGCCCCGGGGCGACCTGATGGTTGAGCACATGGGTGACCAGATTGCCCAGCACCATCAACCGCAGATCCGCCGGGGCCTGGTGTTTGTCCATCACGGCCTCCAGTTCGCTCAGCAGTTGGTCGTATTGTTTATCGTATTTGGAAAGGACAGGCATGGGCGTTCAGTCATGTAACTTAGTAACGGGGCGACTATAATACCCCACCCCTTCTGGCAACTCTACGGCAATCTGTTATGAGCTTGGATATCGAACACATCATAGTACATTCTCTCTTTATCGACGAGCAGGGGCAGACCCAGCTGGCCACCCGGGAGCAGGAACTGGCCACGGGGCCTGCGGTGAACCAGCTGATGGGTGAATTGCACCATATCTATAACACCAAGGCGGGCAAGGTGTTCGGCTACTTCAGCGAGGAAGACGGCGGCTTTCGCGATCTGGTGCGACGGCTGCAGGATCAGAGCCTGGCCTTCGCCGCCTTTTCCCATCTGGCGGCCGAGCGGCTGTTGGGCGAGCTGCACCGGCTGGAGATGAATGAGGCCGGCGTATTGTTGTTCGTGCGCTATCAGTGGCTGGGCGCCCACTACCTGCTGATCGCCCTGCTCGACAACAGGGACAGCGTCACCGTCACCGACAAGCTGGAAGTCAGCCACGCCAGCTATCTGGATCTGGGCAAGATGCAGCTCGCCGCCCGCCTGGATCTGACCGAGTTGCAGAGTCGTCCCGAGTCGCGCCGCTACTTTTCCTTTATCAAGGGCCGGGCCGGGCGCAAGGTGTCGGATTTTTTCCTCAACTTCCTGTCCTGCGTGGAAGGCATGGATCCCAAGACCCAGAGCCAGGGCTTGCTGAAGGCGGTGGACGACTATTGCGAGTCCCGCCAACTCAGCCCCGAGGAGAAACTGGAAAGCAAGGCGCTGGTGAGCAAGTACTGCCGCGATCAGCTCAAGGAAGGGGAAGAGCTGGAACTGCGGGAGCTGTCCGCCGAGCTGGGCCAGGACGACGATCTGGACTTCTACCAGTTCGTCAGCGAGGAATACCAGCTGGAAGAGCGTTTCCCGGTGGACAGATCCGCGCTCAAGGGGCTGACCAAGTACGTGGGCTCCGGGGGAGGCCTGACCATCAGCTTCGACCAGAAGCTCTTGGGCGAGCGCATCCAGTACGATGCCGCCACCGACACCCTGGTGATCAAGGGCACGCCGCCCAACCTGAAATCCCAGCTACAGGGCAAACTCTAATAAGGGTGGGGCAGGCATCCTGCCGCCCCGGGGCTGTAACAAGTAGGCATACTTGGGACAGGAAAGGGAAAGCTTCGATGGCGGCCAGTCTAAGCGCTGTGATACCGTTATTGAATCGAATTAAATAGATAGCCTTAATCGAGTTAATCAATGAGCCGTTTGCCCAGCCTGAAGCAATTGACCTACCTGGTGGCCCTGGACGAGCACCAGAACTTCAACCGGGCCGCCAAGGCCTGTTTCGTCAGCCAGTCTACCCTGAGCACCGGCCTGCAGAGCCTGGAATCCCTGCTCGGCGGGGAACTGATCGAGCGGGATCACAAGGCGTTCGTGATGACTCCCTTGGGCCGGCAGGTGGTGGTGCGGGCCCGGGAACTGCTGGTACAGACCCGGGAGCTGATGGAACTGGTGGAAGGGCAGAAGGGAGCCATGCAGGGGGCCATCCGCCTGGGCTGCATCCCCACCATAGCGCCTTTCCTGTTGAGTGAACTGGTGCAGCGCTGCCGCCGCCATTATCCCGAGTTGCAGTTGCTGCTGCGCGAGGACACCACGCCGCAACTGCTGGCCATGCTGCGGGCCGGCGAGCTGGACTTGTTGCTGCTGGCCCTGCCCACCGATACCGAGGGGCTGCAGACCCGGGTGCTGGGCCAGGACCCCTTCGTGCTGGTGATGCACAGGGAGCAGGCCCGGCAGCACGGTCGGATGCCGGTGGATTATGCCGACCTGCCGGATCAGAGCATCTTTCTGCTGGAGCAGGAGCACTGCCTGACCGAACATGCGGTGAGCGCCTGCCGGCTGACCGACAGCCGCAAGGTCAACCCCTTCGCCGCCACCAGCCTGCATACCCTGGTGCAGATGGTGGGCGCCGGCCTCGGTACCACCTTCCTGCCGCAGATGGCGATCGACGCCGGCATCCTCGACAATACCGAGATCGTCGCCATGGCGCCGCAGGGCGACAAGGCCTACCGGGATATCGGCCTGGTGTGGCGGCCGACCGCCACCCGGGTGGAAACCTTTTCTCGTTTGGGGGCGCTCGTGACCGAGCTGCTTTAAAGCCGCGGTGATGGCCGTCAGGCCACGGCCGGGGCGACCAGCCCGATGGCCAGAGCGGAGAAAACACCGCTTGCAAGCTTCGCGATTGGCTTAATAATTTACTTTTTTTGGGCTTTTTATTTTTTGATGTTTATTTGCTGTTGGTAAGACTTTACTACTACCTGTTTTGGCGATTTCATGGGCTCGCCAACGGCACGAACCGCAGAGCCGGGCTTGCAGGGGAAATATCGAGCTTTTAAGCTAGGCGCTTTATCTCGAACGGAAAGCACAGCGCATGACACTGACATGGAGCCAGGTGATAGGCCACGAAAAAGAGCAGCCCTACTTCCAGCAGGCGATGGCCTTCGTCAAACAGGAGCGCGGAGCGGGCAAGGTGATCTATCCGCCCCAGCAAGACATTTTCAATGCCTTCAAATATACCGAGCTGGGGGAGGTGAAGGTGGTGATGCTGGGCCAGGATCCCTACCATGGCCCCAACCAGGCCCACGGCCTCTGCTTTTCGGTACTGCCGGGCGTGCGGGTACCGCCCTCGCTGCAGAACATGTACAAGGAACTGAGCACCGATATCCCCGACTTTCATATTCCCCGGCACGGCTGTCTCGAGTCCTGGGCCCGGCAGGGGGTCCTGATGCTCAACACCGTGCTGACGGTAGAGGCGGGCAAGGCCCACTCCCATGCCCAACTGGGCTGGGAAACCTTTACCGATCATGTGATCCGTGCGGTGAATGAGCATTGTGACGGAGTGGTATTTTTACTCTGGGGCAGCCATGCCCAGAAGAAGGGGGCCATGATCGACCGCCAGCGGCACCATGTGCTGGCCGCGCCCCATCCCAGCCCCTTGTCGGCCCACCGTGGTTTCCTCGGCTGCCGGCATTTTTCCAAAACCAACGAGTTGCTGCGACAGCAAGGCAAGGCCCCCATCGACTGGCAACTGCCGCTTGAAGTCTGAACCATGGCGTGCGGGCCGCCTGCGCTCCGAATGGTGAGGCGCCGGGCCGGCCACGAATTCAAGCTCACCCCTCTCGCAAAAAAGGCGCCCGCAGGCGCCTGAAACTTTTTCTTCGTGCTCTACAGCTCAAGCTCTTCCAGGCTGCCTTCGTATTCGAAGGCGCAGTCGAGCAGCTGAAGTTCTTTTTGTAAGCGCCGCTTGTCCTTTAATGCTTCTATTTCCCGCCACTTGCGCTTTTTGGCGGGTTCACGCGATGAACTGCGTGAGGACCGTTCAACCACAAACTCCTGATCATCGAAGCTGAACCTTTCCATGGGGCTCCCTCCTGTTGGCTATCAGTTGCAGTCACATTTGGATATATCACAGCCCGTTATAAAATAAAACCCAGTTATGACACTTTTATTAATCCGGTAAAAGAGCGCGATCAAGGTGCGTTTTTGTATTCAGACGGGTATTGGCTTGGGAGGAAAATGCGTGTCGGCGAGGGGCAAAAACAAAACGGCCGCCCTGGCGTGGCGGCCGGAGAGACGGGGTTACAACATTTCCTTCAGCATGGCT
Source organism: Zobellella sp. An-6 (assembly GCF_052487945.1). Taxonomy (NCBI): domain Bacteria; kingdom Pseudomonadati; phylum Pseudomonadota; class Gammaproteobacteria; order Aeromonadales; family Aeromonadaceae; genus Zobellella; species Zobellella sp. An-6. The sequence goes on from NZ_CP199259.1 coordinate 1,437,586, forward strand.
TCCAGCTTGCCCTGGTCGATGGCGAAATTGCGGATGCCTTCGGCCAACTTTTCGGTGGCCATGGCGTCCTGGTTCTGCTCCCAGCGGAACTCGGCTTCGGTCATGGGGGCCGGGCGGGCCTGACTGGCGCCCTGGTCCCTGAGTTTCTGCACCACCTCGCCTTCGGCCTGGCTCAGCTCTGCCAGCAGGTCGGGGCCTATGGTCAGACGGTCGCAACCAGCCAGCTCAAGGATTTCGCCGGTGTTGCGGAAGCTGGCGCCCATCACCACGGTCGCATAGCCGTGGGCCTTGTAGTAGTCGTAGATGCGGCTCACGGAGAGTACGCCCGGATCTTCCGCCGGGGCGTATTCCTTTTGGTCGGTGTTTTTCTTGTACCAGTCGAGGATGCGGCCCACGAAGGGGGAGATCAGGTAGGCGCCGGCTTCGGCACAGGCCCGGGCCTGGGCGAAGCTGAACAGCAGGGTCAGGTTGCAGTTGATGCCTTCCTGCTCCAGCACCTCGGCGGCGCGGATGCCTTCCCAGGTGGAGGCCAGCTTGATCAGGATGCGTCCACGGTCGATGCCGGCTTGGCTGTACAGGGCGATCAGGCGGCGTGCCTTGTCGATGCTGGCCTGGGTGTCGAAGGACAGGCGGGCGTCCACCTCGGTGGAGATGCGGCCGGGGACGATCTTGAGGATTTCACAGCCGATGTTGACCGCCAGCTTGTCGGAGGCGTCGACCAGTTGCCGGGCGGGATCCTGGCTCTGGGACTTGGCCCAGGCCACGGCGTCTTCGAGCAGCGGGCGATACTCCGGGATCTGGGCCGCTTTCAGGATCAGGGAGGGATTGGTGGTGGCATCTTCCGGCTGATACTTGCGGATGGCTTCGATATCGCCGGTGTCGGCGACGACGGTGGTCAGTGTTCTCAGTTGGGTCAGTTTATCGGCCATTTGATATAAGGTCCTTTGCTCTGGTTCGGGCCCCTTGGGGGTACAGGGGCACAGTATCTCTTATTCGGGACACTAAAATAAAGTGACGCCGGGAAAGAGCTGAGCAATGGGTCAGGAAATGGGGGCTGGGAGGAAGCAGTCCGTGCAAGGAAGTGATATTAAATTTCGATAAAATGTTTTTTGATGGTGATATATTTTGATTTTTTGGCTTGATTGTCTGTTTTTTGATAAGCAAGGTCGTTTTATTTAGACGGTTATAACTTAGTGTGATCTGTGTCACGTGGTGATTTTTGCGCATTGTGCTAGATTCCGTGCGCTGCGGACCAGAGAAGGTGATAACGATTCTTATCTGGTAAATGAATACTCACACTTAGGAGAAGCAGAGACACGCCAATGGATACCATTATCGCTTTTATCAACGACCTGCTCTGGGGCACGGTACTGATCTATCTGCTGCTGGGGGTAGGGGTGTTCTTCACCCTGCGCCTGGGCTTTATTCAGTTTCGTCACTTCGGCCACATGTTTTCCGTGCTCAGGAACAGTCGCAAGTCCGATGCGGCGGGCATCTCGTCCTTCCAGGCCCTCTGTACCAGCCTGGCGGCCCGGGTAGGCACCGGCAATTTGGCCGGTGTGGCCGTGGCCCTGTACCTGGGGGGGCCGGGCGCCATCTTCTGGATGTGGCTCATCGCACTGATCGGCATGTCCACCGCCTTCGTGGAGAGCACCCTGGCCCAACTGTACAAGGTAAAGGATGAGGACGGCAACTACCGGGGCGGCCCCGCCTACTACATGGAGAAGGGCTTGGGATTGCGTTGGATGGGCGTGCTGTTCGCCATCTTCCTGATCATCGCCTTCGGCCTGGTGTTCAACGCGGTGCAGGCCAACTCCATCAGTGCCGCCATGGACGTGGCCTTCGGCATCCCGCACTGGGCCACCGGCCTGGCGCTGGTGGTGCTGGCCGGCGTCATCATCTTCGGCGGCCTGCGCGCCATCGCCCGCTTTGCCGAGCTGGTGGTTCCTGCGATGGCCCTGGCCTATCTGCTCATCGCCCTGGTGGTGGTGGTGATGAACATCACCGAGCTGCCGGGGGTGCTCATGCTTATCGTCAAGTCGGCCTTCGGCCTGGAGCAGGCCGGCGGCGGCGCCATGGGGTATGCCATCTCCCAGGCCATGATCAACGGCATCAAGCGTGGGCTCTTCTCCAACGAGGCGGGCATGGGCTCGGCCCCCAACGCGGCGGCCTCGGCCACTCCCTATCCGCCCCATCCGGCGTCCCAGGGTTATGTGCAGATGCTGGGGGTCTTTACCGACACCATCGTCATCTGTACCTGTACCGCCTCGATCATACTGCTGTCGGGCCAGTTCGAGCCCGGCTCCGGGGTGACCGGCATCGAACTGACCCAGCGGGCGCTGTCTCACGAGGTGGGCGACTGGGGCAATACCTTTATCGCCATCGCCATCCTGTTCTTCGCCTTCACCTCCATAGTGGCGAACTACGCCTATGCGGAGAACAACCTGATCTTCCTGGAGCACAACCATAAGGCCGGTCTGCTGGTGTTCCGCCTGTTCGTGCTGGGCATGGTGATGTTCGGCTCTATCGGTGAACTGCCCACCATCTGGGCCATGGCGGACGCGTCCATGGGCATGATGGCGCTGACCAACCTGGTGGCGATTCTGCTGCTGTCGGGCGTGGCCATCAAGCTGGCGCGGGACTACAACGACCAGCTCAAGCTCGGCAAGGTGCCCAGCTTCGATGCGGCCAAGTACCCGGAGCTGCATCGCCAGCTGGAAGAAGGGATCTGGGACAAGAAATAACTGTCCGGGGACTGGTAAGCAGTAATGCCCCAGTCCCCGCTTTCAGGCAGCGTTATGCGGTTGACGGCGCTCTATGCTCCATTATGCTGTCGCCTCACGCCTCACGCCTCACGCCTCACGCCTCACGCCTCACGCCTCACGCCTCACGCCTCACGCCTCACGCCTCACGCCTCACGCCTCACGCCTCACGCCTCAGGGCTGCTCTCCCACCAGAAATTGCCTGCTGATGGTCTTGAACTGTTCGGTGCCGGAGCGGTGCAGCAACTCGAACACCACCATCTCGCGGCTGACGATCCGGGCGCCGGCATCGCGCATGCGGGCCAGGCCCAGCTGCCGGTTCTCCTCGGTGCGGCTGCCTACCGCATCCGCCACCACGAACACCTCCTTGCCCGCCTTCAGCAGATCCATCACCGTCTGCAGCACGCAGACGTGGGTCTCCATGCCGCAGACGATCACCTGAGGGTAGTGCTGCCAGTGCGCCGGCAGGCAACCGGCGGCCACCACCGAGAAGTGCATCTTTTCCACTACTTCGGGTTCGTCCATCAGCACGGTGAGAGCGGCCTGGGTATGGCCCAGCCCCTTGGGGTACTGCTCGGTAAATAAAATGGGGGTGCCGAGCGCCTGGCAGGCCGAGATCAGCCACTGGATACGGGCACTCAGCCGCTCGCCGTGATCGATGGCCGGGATCAGCTTCTCCTGTACGTCGATCACCATCAGCGCCGCTTTATCGAATTCCATCAACATCCTGTTCTCCCTCTCTGTCTGATGCCGTTAGTATGACCCTTTTGCCGGGCAAAGAAAAAGGGCGCCGTGCGGCGCCCCTTGGTAACAGCGGCCCCTATCAGACCTTGAACTCTCCCAGCAGGTTGTGCTGTCGCTGCATCTGCTCCAGCATGGCCTGGCAGTGGCGCACCTGGGCGATGGCGCCGCTGGCCACGTCCTGGCTGATATCGCGGATATTGGTGGTGTTCTGGTTGATCTCCTCGCTGGTGGCGCTCTGCTCTTCCGCCGCGGTGGCGATCTGTAGGTTCATGTCGTTGATGTGGCCGATGGCCTGACGGATCCGGGCCAGCACCTCGTTGGCCTCGGCGGCGTCCACCGAAGTCTGGGCGGCCAGCTCCTGGCTCTGCTTCATCTTGCTTTCCGCCAGCCTGACCCCGGCCTGCAGCTTCTCGATCATGTCGCCGATCTCCTGGGTCGACTGCTGGGTGCGGGAGGCGAGTGAACGCACCTCGTCGGCCACCACCGCGAAGCCCCGGCCCGATTCGCCGGCGCGGGCGGCCTCGATGGCGGCGTTGAGGGCCAGCAGGTTGGTCTGCTCGGCGATGCCGGTGATCACCGACAGGATGGACTCGATATTGCGGCTCAGCTGGGCCAGCTCGTTGACCGAGGCCATGGTGTCCTCCATGTCGGCGGCCAGTCGCTCCACCGCCTGGGTGGAGCGGGACACCACCAGGGCGCCCTGCTCGGTTTCCTGGTTGGCGGCGTTGGCGGCCTCGGCGGCGTTCTGGGCGTGCTGGGCAACTTCGGTGGCGGTAGCGGCCATCTCGTGCATGGCGGTGGCCAGCTGATCCAGCTCCTGCAACTGCTGCTGCAGCTGGTTTTCCGCCTGCTCCGACTGGCCGGAAGTCTGGCCGATGCTGGCCTTCAGCTTGTCGGAGCTGTCCATCACCTCGCCGATCAGCTTCTGCAGGTGACCGAGGAAGCCGTTGAACTCGTTGGCCACCAGGCCGAAGTCGTCCCGGCGCACTATGGGCAGGCGTTTGGTCAGGTCGCCCTGGCCGCCGTTGATGTCCTTCAGGGACTGGTGCAGGCCGCCCAGCGGCTTGAGCAGGCTGCTCATCAGCAGGATCAGCAGGGTCATGCTGATGGCCACGCCCAGCACCGCGATCAGCAGCGCCTGCCATTGCAGGCGATCCGCCTGGGCCATGACGGCGGCTTCATCCAGCACCACCCCTATGTACCACTTGGCGCTTTTCAGCTCCGACAGCGGGGTGAAAGAGACCCAATGGGGCTTGCCGCCCAGCTGGTAGCTGGCCATGGTGCTGCTCAGGGCGGGCTGTTTGCCCTCGAACAGCTCGCCGAGGGACTTGCCGTTCAGCTCCGCCTGGGGATGGGAGATGATATTGCCGTTTTCGGCCACCAGAAAGGCATAACCGGCGCCGTTGAAGTCGATGACGTTGATGGCGTCGGCTACCGTCTGCAGGCTGAGATCGCCACCGAAGGCGCCCAGGGAGCGGCCCTGGTCGCTGAGCTTGGCCACGGCGGAGATCAGGATGTCACCTTCGGTCGAGAGGTAGGGTTCGGTCAATGCGGCGCGGTTGGAGCCCATGGCGACGGGATACCAGGGGCGTTTGCGGGCATCCCAGCCGGGAGGGTTCCAGCCGGGATCATTGCCGATGGGGCGGCCGTTCTGGCTGTCGAGGCCGCCAAAAATCAGGATGAACTCGTCCTTCAGCAACGGCAGGTCGAAGGCGCGTTGCACCTGCTCGGGGCTGAAGTCGCGGTCGATGTTTTGGGCCACCATGTCAATAAGGCCGAGCTTGGCGTTGAGCCAGCCTTCGATCTGCTTGGCCAGGGTTGAGCTGGTTTCGCCGATGGCGGCGGCGGTCTGCTCGCGCAATGCGTCCCTTACCTGGGAGAGCTGCATCCAGGACAGTATGCTGACGGTGACGAGCAGCACGGCGGCGGCCGTAAGTCCGACTTTATGGGCTATTTTCATACAACGGGTCCCTATAGTTATTGTTTGGTCGAGAGCGGCTTATACTTTAGTCGCATAACGCAGAGCAACATACTGAAAAAAATTCATTTTTTGCAATATCCTGCGCTGGTGCACAGTTTCTTTCCGGGTTTACCGCGCCGATGTATCGCCAATTGAGACCTTGTCCTGTGTCGATGACAACGGGGGCATTTTTTCTTATCGGCCGCATCGCCGTCCTCTTGATTACGTCAGGCTTTCGATTTATCAATAACGGCCCCACATCTCGTTGCCACAGTGATAATGAGATCCACTTGGTTCCAGCAGAGGAGACGACACCGGCAAGCCGCGTCAGAGACATTGGTCCTGTACGCCAACCCTTTCTCTCGTTTTCCGCATCGATGGGGCCAGCTCTGTCCCCGAGTTCAACCTTATTCGTATATCGTCACTGTTTAGTTTTGCCAGGAGGTAAGGCGTTAATGAGTGGTGGCAATCCCTGTCTGAGCTGCGGCGCCTGCTGCGCTTTTTTTCGTGTTTCCTTTTACTGGGGAGAAATCCACAGCGAGTTCCAGGTGCCCGAGGCCCTGACCGAAGCCGTGAGCCCCACCCGGCTGGCGATGCTGGGCACCAACCAGGCCAGCCCGCGCTGTGTGGCGCTGGAAGGCGAGGTGGGCGGCTGCGTGTCCTGCCGCATCTACCCCAACAGGCCCAGTCCCTGCCGGGAGTTTGAGGCCTTCGATGCCGACGGCGCCTGCAACCGGGCCCGGGCCGCCTACGGCCTGCCGCCGCTGGGGGATCATCCGGTGGCCGCCTAAAGCCGGCCACCGGGGTCGCGAGGCGGTCGTTTTTTCCGGCCAGGGAAGGCCGGGGCGGCCCGGCGTGGTACAGTGATGAATGGCACCCATGGCCTCGCCGTCATGTTCATTGTTTCCACCACCAAGGATGCGCTTCGATGACCAGATCCATCACCAAGGACACCACCCTGGGCATGTCGCTGGCCGCCAGGTCCGGCAATTTCGGCACCCGCTTTCACAACTAGCTGTACGATGCCTGGGGCTGGATTATCTCTACAAGGCGTTTACCACCAGGGATCTGGCGGCCGCCATCGGCGGCGTGCGCGCCCTGGGGATCCGGTGCCGCGCGGTGTCGATGCCGTTCAAGGAAGACTGTATCCCCATGGTGGACGAGCTGGATCCCTCGGTGCAGGCCATCGACTCGGTCAACACCATCGTCAATACGGACGGCTATCTGAAGACCTGCAACACCGACTAAATGGCCATCGCGGGGTTGCTGGCGCAATACCGGGTGTCGCCCGACACCGTGTTCACCCTGCGCGGCAGCGGCGGCATGGCCAAGGCAGCGGCCTGCGTCCGGGGCTGAGCCGGTGCCGCGGGCAATCTGTGCTGGCCTTTTTCGATTTGTCCGGTAGGCTTGAAAGCAAAAACGAAGGAGTGTGCTGAATGGAAATGCTGTCCTCCCTGGAGCAAAGGGTGATCGGCTGCCTGATCGAGAAACAGGTGTCGACCCCCGAAGTCTACCCCCTGACCCTGAATTCCCTGGTCAACGCCTGCAACCAGAAGAGCAACCGGGATCCGGTGATGAACCTGGGCGAAAAGGAGGTGCAGTCGGTGCTGAACACCCTGATCGCCCGCCGCCTGGTCAATAACGTGGCCGGTTTCAACGCCCGCGCCGCCAAGTTCCAGCATCGCTTCTGCAACACCGAATTCGGTGAGCTGCAGTTCAGCCCCGGCGAGCTGGCCATCGTCTGCGAACTGCTGCTGCGTGGCCCCCAGACCCCCGGCGAGCTGCGCAGCCGCACCCCGCGGCTGCACCCGTTCGATGACGTGACCCAGGTGGAAGCCTGCCTGCAGAGCCTGGCCGACAAGGGCCCCTTCGTGGTCAAGCTGCCGCGCCAGCCCGGCAAGCGGGAGTCCCGTTACGCCCACCTGTTCGGCAATACCGACTACGCCGTGGCCGAGGCCGAGCAGGAGCCCGGCGGGCAGGACCGGGAAGCCGAGCTGCAGGCGCGTATCCATGAGCTGGAGGCACAGGTGCAACGCCTGCAGGCACGCATCGACGAGCTGGAAGGCTAGGGCGGGAAGGGGCGGGCCGCCCGCCCCTCCAGAAGCTTCGTGCGGGTCGGTTTTTACCCTGTTCGGCGCTAGGCTGCCTGCCGCGCCGTCTTCTCCCCGGTTTCCCGCAAGGGGGCCAGCATCTGCTCGATTCCCTTGAATACCCTCAGGTTGGCCTGCTCCATCTCGCCCAGGGCGGCCAGCGCCCGGGGGTAATCCTGCGCGTAGTAGCAACGGATGGCCTCCCGGGCGAAGCGGTGCATGGCCTGGTGCGGCGTTTCCAGCGCCCGGTAGTCGGCCTGGCCGGCATAGAGCGCCTTGCCTTCTCCCTGGTAATACCACTGGCCCAGCCGGCACTGGGTTTCATCCGGGATCTGCTCGGGGCGGCGCTCCGACTGTCCCATCAGCACCCGGTAAACCTCCAGCTTGAGCTGCAGCTCCTCGATGTTGGCCAGCTCCACGCTGGACAGCCGGGCGGCGCCCACCACCGCCTGCTCCATATGATGCGCCAGCTGGCTGAGCTGATCCATCTCGCCGGCGGCGGAGGCGGACTCCTGGGCGCAGCGTTCGGCCAGGCGCGCACTTTCGGCCATGGTGCCGCGGGTGTTGCGGGTTTCCTGCTGAATGGCATCGACCAGCCCGGCAATTTCGGTGGTGGCCTGACCGGTGCGCTCGGCCAGCTTGCGCACCTCGTCGGCCACCACCGCGAAGCCCCGCCCGGCCTCCGCCGCCCGGGCGGCCTCGATGGCGGCATTGAGCGCCAGCAGGTTGGTCTGCTCCGCCACTTCCCTTATCAGTTGCACGATACGGCCGATCTGCCCGGCCTGTTGCGACAGTTTCTCCACCCCGTCGGCGGTGGTGTTGGTCTTGGCGGAGAGGGCGTGCAGGTTGTCGACCATGCCGCTGAGAATGGCCTTGGCATGATCGGACTGCCCGGCGGCCCTGACGGCGGCGGCCTGTTCCCGGTTGAGGTTGCTGGACAGGCTGCCGAAGGAAAAGCACAGGCCGTCGAGCGACTGGCCGAAGCTGGTCATGCTGCCGAACACGCCCTGGCCCAGGGCGTCCCGGGTTTCGAGGTCGGCGAGGCGGGCCCTGAGCCGGGCCAGCTCCGCGTCTTTGGTGTCCAGTTCGGCAGTCAGCCGGTGCAGGTGCTGTTGTTGCTGCCGATCCCTGGCTTCCTGCTCGGCCAGCCGTTGTTGCGTGCGTTTGAAAAACATCCTGCTCCCCCTGTCTCGTCCCGGCCGGGTCCGGTTGAATATCAATTGAAAGAAGTATCCAGGATGCAACATTGAAATGCACGCTTTTTATCGCGCCCGGCGCTCAGGGCCCGAACAGGGTGTCGACCAGCCCCCGGGCGCCCTCGGGCAGCCCGACCTGCTGCACCAGCAGCCGGCCCTGTTCGTCCAGCACAGTGATGGCGTTGGAGTGGGAAATTTCGCCGTCGGCCTGGCCCATGTACTGGATGTTCAGCGCCATGGCGAGGCGGCGCACCTCGTCGTCGGTGCCGCTGAGCAGGGTCCAGTGCTGGTCCAGGCCGCGATGTTCGGCGAAGTGGCGCAGCACCCTGGGGGTGTCGGTCGCCGGGGTGAGCGAGACCAGCACCAGGCCGAGCCGCTGTTGCTGCTCCGGCGTCAGCGCCCGTTGCACCGCCTGCATATGGGCCACGATCAGCGGGCAGGCGGTGCCGCAGTCGGTGTAGATCAGGCCGATTATCCGTTTCTTGCCGGCCAGCTCGGCGATATTCATGGTCTCGCCCTCGCTGCTTTGCCAGCGGCTGTCGAGCTGGTAGACCGAATCGCCGGGCAGGGCCGCCCGGGCACTAAAGGCCGCCAGCAGCATCAGCATCAGCAGTGATTTCATCGGTTATCTCCTGTGCACAACGAAAACCCAGGTTGCCCAGGGTGTAGGGCGCCTTCAGGCTGGAACGAAAGCCGAAGCGCATGAAGGCGGCGTAATCGGACGGATCGGCGCTGCCGGCCGCCCCCGAGCCGCAGAACATGCCCTGATCCAGGCTGCTGTCGCCCCGCGACTCGCCGGTGACCAGGGTGGAGTTGAAATCCTGGGTCCATTCCCACACCAGGCCGTGCAGATCCCGCACCTGCCAGTAATTGGCCGGGCTCTGCCCCACCGCGGCCAGGGTGGCGGTGGCCGGGCGGGCATACCAGGACAGGATGCGCCGGCTGTAATCCGGCTCGCTGCTGCCGTTGGCGGCCAGCTCCGAGGCCTGGGCGGCGAATTCCCATTCCGCCACCGTCGGCAATCGCTTGCCCTGGGCGCGGCAGTAGGCATCGGCGGCATACCAGGACACCTGGGTCACCGGCTGGGCCCCTTGCGCGGGGGAGGGGTACTCCCCCGGCCAGTGCTTGAGGTAGCCGGATTCGGCGAACAGGCTGGCCACGCGGCCCTTTTGCCAGCGGGGATGGCCGGCCACGAAGTCGGCGAATTGCTTATTGGTGACCGGGGTGACATCCAGCCGGAACGGCGCCACCCGGGTGAGCGGGCTGTCCTTGCTGAGATACAGCGGCCGAATCTCCCCGCCGGGCAGTTCGGCCATCTGCAGCGCCGCCAGAGCAATCAGCAGCGCCGGGTTCATCAGTGGGCACTCCCTTCCATCACGATGGGCTTGCCTTCCTCACGACGTTTGGCCACCTGCTCGGGGGTGATTTCGCCACCCTGGTTGTCCCAGCTGTTGAGCACGTAGGTGAGCACGTTGGCCACGTCCTCGTCGGGCAGACGCATGGCCGGCATGATGCTGTCGAAGGCCTGGCCGTTGACCTTGATCGGACCCTTGAGGCCGTGCAGCACGATGTCGACGGCCCGGGCCGGGTCTTCGTTGAGGAAGTCGGAGCCGGCTACCGGCGGGAAGGCACCGGGAATGCCCTCGCCGCCGCCCTGGTGGCAGGCCTGGCAGTTGGCCTCGTACACCCGCTTGCCGTACATCATCCGCTCTTCCTTGTTCTTGGCGGTGACCTTGGGATGGCCGTTGGGCATCACCTGCACCGCCGAGCCTTCGGGCAGGTAGACGTTGTCGGCCACCTTGCCGGAGTAGACTATCTTGTCCTCGTCGCCGTCCACCGCCATCATGCCGAGCGCGCCCTTGTTGAAGGCGCGGAAGATGGAGTGATCCACCAGGATGAAGTTGCCGGGCACGTCCAGCTTGAATTCCGCCATGGCGGCGCCGCCGGCGGGCACCAGGGTGGTCTGCACGTTTTCGTTCGTCAGGTTGCCGCCTTCCACGCTGACCTTGTCGAAGATCTCGCCGATGACGTGGAAGGACGACACCAGGTTGGGGCCGCCGTTGCCCACGTAGAGCCGCACCGTTTCACCCACGTTGGCGGTGAGCGCCTTGTCGCCGTTGAGCGCGCCCACGGCGCCGTTGAACACCACGTAATCGGGTTGCTCCTTGATCGCCTTGTCCATATCGAAGGGCTGCAGGCCCTGCTCGCCGTAGGCGCCCTTGGTGTAGAAATCGCCCTGCATCACGTAGTATTCCCGATCCACCGGCGGCAGCCCTTCCTTCGGCTCCACCAGGATCAGGCCGTACATGCCGTTGGCGATGTGCATGCCCACCGGGGCGGTGGCGCAGTGGTAAACGTAGAGGCCGGGGTTGAGCGCCTTGAAGTTGAACACCGAGGTGTGGCCGGGAGCGGTGAAGGAAGCGGCCGCGCCGCCGCCGGGGCCGGTGACCGCGTGCAGGTCGATATTATGGGGCATCTTGGAGTCGGGGTGGTTGGAGAGATGGAACTCGACCTCGTCCCCCTCGCGTACCCGCAGGAACTGGCCCGGCACCGAGCCGCCGAAGGTCCAGAACATGTATTCCACCCCGTCGGCGATTTCCATCACCTTTTCCACCGTTTCCATCTTCACCACCACCTTGGCGGCATGATCCCGGGTGATGGGGGGCGGCACCAGGGGCGGCGAGGTCAGCACGGCTTCCTCCACCGGCAGGGTATTGGCCTGTACGGACAAGGCGAAGGTCATGCTGATGGCGGCGACAAGCTTACTCAGTTTCATGGGATGCTCCCTGCGCTTTGGCGCTTATTGTTGGTTGAATTTAATCTGTATTTCATATGTAAGTTTGTTCCTGGCATCGTCAAACAGGGCTGATTTGGATCAATAAATGTCCCTGTACCTCCTTGGGGAGAGAAGGCCGTGTGCAATTTATCGACATGGCGCACAGTTTCGGGGGGAAGAGGAGCCTGGGCTGGTTCCCTTGCCATGCCCAGCCACCTCTTTTCATCCCGGAAACAAGCTGTCAGAATAGGCCCCTCTTGGGGGAGTAATCGTTCGGTGCCCACCGAAACCACTGTCAACAATCTCTGAGCCGAAGGCTTATGGCAGTGGTGTCCTGATGGATTGATGAGACCTGAGACAGCGTGACTTGCCGGGCGGGACGTCACGAGGTCTCCGGTATCCATGATCCCGCCCTGAAGAGCGCCTATGAAACACAACACACCCTTTTGCTTTTTTGTTACCCCGGCCCAGGGGGGAACCTGCTCATGCTGATGTCGTTAGCCGCCATTGCTCTGGGCCTGGCCGTGCTGGTCTGGAGTGCCGACCGCTTCGTGGACGGCGCCTCGGCCACCGCCCGCTACGCCGGTATGCCGCCCTTGCTGATCGGCATGGTGATAGTGGGCTTCGGCACCTCGGCCCCCGAAATAGTGGTGTCGATCATCGCCGCCCTGGAAGGCAACCCCGGGCTGGCCCTGGGCAACGCCTACGGCTCCAACATCGCCAATATCGGGCTGATCCTGGGGGTAACGGCCTTGATCAGTCCCATTGCCGTGCATTCCCAGGTGCTGCGCAAGGAGCTGCCGATACTGCTGCTGATCACCCTGCTTTCCCTCGGCCTGTTGTGGAACGGCTGGCTGGCGCGCACCGACGCCATGGTGCTGCTGGGGGTGTTCGTGCTGCTGATGGGCTGGAGCATCATGCAGGGCATGCGCGACGGCAACGACGCCATGGCGGCGGACGAGGCCAAGGAACTGGACGAAAACCAGATGACCCTCAAGCAGGCGCTTTTCTGGCTGGTGGCCGGCCTGGTGCTGCTGATCATCAGCTCGCGCATCCTGGTGTGGGGCGCGGTCAACGTGGCCCAGGCCTTCGGGGTGAGCGACCTTGTCATCGGCCTGACCATAGTGGCGGTGGGCACCTCGCTGCCGGAGCTGGCGTCGTCCATCGCCGCCATCCGCAAGAATGAGCATGACCTGGCCATCGGCAACGTGATCGGCTCCAACCTGTTCAACACCCTGGCGGTGGTCGGCCTGGCCGGCATCATCCATCCGCTGGAGGTGGCGACCGAGGTGATCAGCCGCGACTTTATGGTGATGGGCGCCCTGACCCTGTCGCTGTTCGTGCTGGGCTACGGGTTCAGCGGCCGCCAGGGCCGCATCAACCGGATGGAAGGCGGTCTGCTGCTGCTGGCCTACGGCGGCTACACCACCTGGCTGGCGCTGGGCGTGCTGGCCGCCGCCTGAGCCTGGCGAGCCGGCTGCCTTGCCGCATGGCGGGAACATGGCTGCTTTCATCTTGTTTCCGGGCGCCGGCAAAGCCTGCCACTGTTATTTAAAGGGAGGAAATCATGGCAATCAGCGAACAGGATAAACGGCACCTGCGCCGTTGCGTGGAGCTGGCGGCACAGGCGCTGGCGGCGGGGGATCAGCCGTTCGGCTCCGTGCTGGTGGGGGCGGACGGCGCCGTATTGGCGGAGGATCGCAACCGTATCCACAGCCGCGAGCCCACCTGGCACCCGGAGATCGCCCTGGCGCGCTGGGCCGCCGGGCACCTCACCGAGCAGGAGCGGGCCGCCGCCATCCTCTATACCTCGGGCGAGCACTGCCCCATGTGTTCCGCCGCCCACGCCTGGGCGGGGCTGGGCCGCATCGTTTACGCTTGCTCGGCCGAGCAGTTCGGCCAGTGGTGCCGGGAGTGGGGCCTGCCGGCCTCGCCGGTCGCGCCGCTGTCCATCCAGCAGGTGGCACCGAACATAGCAGTGGACGGCCCCGAGCCCGAGCTGGCGGCACAGCTGCGCGAGCTGTACCGGCGTTGTTTTGGCGCGAAGGATTAAGCCGTAAAAAAGTTGGAGCGCGGGCCGCCCGCGCTCCATCATATTGCTGCTTCACGCTTCACGCTTCACGCTTCACGCTTCACGCTTCACGCTTCACGCTTCACGCTTCACGCTTCACGCTTCACGCTTCACGCTTCACGCTTCACGCTTCACGCTTCACGCTTCACGCTTCACGCTTCACGCTTCACGCTTCACGCTTCACGCTTCACGCTTCACGCTTCACGCTTCACGCCTTACGGGTGGCGGCCTTCATGTTCCGCACGAAGGTGGTCAGGGCGTCCAGCATGGCCTGGTCGTCGTCCAGGTACTGTTCGATGATCTTGACCACGGCGGAGCCGGAAATGGCGCCGGCGGCACCGGCCTGCACGGCGGCGCGCACCTGCTCCGGCTCGGAGATGCCGAAACCCAGCAGGCAAGGCGGGGCGCCGAATTCCTTCAGCCTGGCCAGCAGGCTGTCCACCGGCATGCCGGCCTTGGTTTCGGTGCCGGTCACCCCGGCGCGGCTCAGCAGGTAGGTGTAGCCCGAGCCCATTTCCGCCACGGTTTTCAGGGTGTCGTCGTTGCCGTTGGGCGGCGCTATGTAGATGCTGGCGATGCCCGCTTCGTCGGCGGCGGCCTTGAAGGGAGCGGCCATTTCCACCGGCACGTCGGCCACCAGCACCGAGTCCACCCCGGCGGCCACGCACTGGGCGTAGAAGTTGGCCGGGCCCGGCTTGTACACCAGGTTGGCGTACACCAGCAGGCCGATGGGCAGCTCCGGGTATTTTTCGCGGATCTGTTTCAGCATCTCGAAGCAGGTGGCGGAGCGGGTGCCGGCCGCCAGCGCCCGCACCGTGGCGCCCTGGATGGTGGGGCCGTCGGCCACCGGATCGGAGAAGGGAATGCCGAGCTCCAGGGCGTCGGCGCCGCCAGCCACCAGGGCGTCGATCACCTTGAGCGACTGGCCAGGGGTGGGGTCGCCCAGGGTCACGAAGGGCACGAAGGCGCCCTCACCGGCGGCGTTCAGCCGGTCGAACAAAGACTGGTAACGGCTCATTTCAGCACTCCTTTCTGCTCCAGGATTTCGGCCACGGTAAAGATGTCCTTATCGCCCCGGCCGGAGAGGTTGACGATCAGCACCTGTTCCTTGTCGGGCTCGGCCTCGGCCATCTTCAGGGCGTAGGCCAGGGCGTGGGAGGATTCCAGCGCCGGTATGATGCCTTCGTTGCGGGCCAGGGCCTGGAAGGCGTCCAGCGCTTCGTCGTCGGTGATGGACTCGTAGCGGGCGCGGCCGATGGAGGCCAGGTAGGCGTGCTCGGGGCCGACCGAGGGAAAGTCGAGCCCGGCGGACACCGAGTAGGACTCCTCAATCTGGCCGTCGTCGTTCTGCATCAGCAGCGAGTGCATGCCGAAGAACACGCCCTTGGTGCCGTGGCGCAGGGGCGCGCCGTGCTCACCGGTGTCGATGCCCTTGCCGGCGGGCTCGATGCCGATGAGTTCCACGCCTTCTTCATCGATAAAATCGGCGAAGATGCCGATGGCGTTGGAGCCGCCGCCGACGCAGGCGATCACCGCGTCCGGCAACCGGGTTTCACGCTCCCTGATCTGCACCTTGGCTTCCTCGCCGATCATGCGCTGGAATTCGCGCACTATGGTGGGGAAGGGGTGCGGGCCGGCGGCGGTGCCCAGCATGTAGTGGGTGGTCTCGTAGTTGGCGGCCCAGTCGCGCAGCGCCTCGTTGCAGGCGTCCTTGAGGGTGGCCGAGCCGGAATGCACCGGTATCACTTCGGCGCCCATCAGCTTCATGCGGAACACATTGGGTTTCTGCCGTTCGCAGTCCTTGGCACCCATGTACACCCGGCACTTCAGGCCCATCAGGGCACAGGCCAGGGCGGTGGCCACGCCGTGCTGGCCGGCGCCGGTTTCGGCGATGATCTCCTGCTTGCCCATGCGCTTGGCCAGCAGCGCCTGGCCCAGCACCTGGTTGGTCTTGTGGGCGCCGCCGTGCAGCAGGTCTTCCCGCTTGAGGTAGATGCGGGTCTTGGTGTGGGAGGCCAGGTTGCGCACCCGGGTCAGCGGGGTGGGGCGGCCGGCGTATTCGCACAGCAGCTCGCGGAATTCCCGCTCGAACTCGGGATCCTGCTGGGCGTCCACAAAGGCCTGCTCCAGCTGGAGCAGGGCCGGCATCAGGATCTGGGGCACGTACATGCCGCCAAATTCGCCGAAGAAGGGGTTAAGTAGGGTCATTGTGTGTTCCTGCGTCCGTAATGTCTGAGGGCGGCGAAGGCCGCGTTGAGTCTGGCCGGGTCTTTCTGCCCGGGGGCGCTTTCCACGCCGGAATTGAAATCCAGCCCCCGGCAGCCGATGGCGGCGGCGCGGGCGGCGTTGTCGGGGCTGAGGCCGCCGGCGAGCATCATGTTGCGCTTGTCGATGCCTGCCAGCAGCGACCAGTCGAAGGCCCGGCCGGTGCCGCCACTCTGGCCGAAGGCCTTGGTGTCGAACAGCAGCCGGTCGGCGTTGGCGGGCAGAGGAGGCAGGGCATCCGCCACCGCCACCGCTTTCCAGATTTCCACGCCTTCGGGCAGCATGGCGCGCAGGGCGTCGATATAGCCCTCGTCCTCGTCACCGTGCAGCTGCACCGCCTTCAGCCCCAGGGTGCGGGCGGTATCGGCAATCTCGGTGCGCCTGTGGTTCTGGAACACGCCCACGTAGTCGAGGGGTGCGGCCTGGATCAGGGCCTGCGCCTGCTCCAGGCTGACGCAGCGCGGGCTTTGGGCCACGAAGATGAGGCCACCGAAGGCGGCACCGGCGGCATGGGCGGCGGCGGCGTCCTGCGGGCGGGTCAGGCCACACACCTTGTTGTCGCCCAGGATCAGGCGGCGCACCGCCAGATCCAGATCGTCCTCGGCCATCAGCGAGCTGCCCACCAGAAAACCGTCGGCGTGGGCGGACAAGGCCTTCACCTGGGCGTGGTGATGGATGCCGGACTCGGAGATGACGATGCGATCGTCCGGGATAAGCCGGGACAGTTCCCGGGTGCGGTCCAGGTCGATGGACAGATCGCGCAGATCCCGGTTGTTGATGCCGATAACCCGGGCATCCAGGCGCAGGGCGCGCTCCACTTCTTCACGGCTGATGACTTCGGTCAGTATGCCCATGTTGAGCGCGCGGGCCACGGCGGCCAGCTCCCGGTACTGGTCGTCGTCCAGTACCGACAGCATCAGCAGGATGGCGTCGGCCCGGTGGTGGCGGGCCAGCTTGATCTGGTAAGGGTCGATGATGAAATCCTTGCAGATCACCGGCTGGCTCACCTGGCCGCGCACCCGGGTCACGAACTCGAAGCTGCCCTGGAAATATTTTTCGTCGGTCAGCACCGAGATGGCCGAGGCATGGCGGCCGTAGACACCGGCGATGGCGTCGATGTCGAAGTCGGCGCGGATCAGGCCCTTGGAGGGCGAAGCCTTCTTGCATTCCAGGATAAAGGCCGGCTGGCCGGCGGCCAGGGCCGCCTCAAAGGGGCGATCGCTCGGGATCAGGCCGGCTTCAAAACTGTCCAGGGGCTGGGCCTGCTTGCGCGCCTCGACCCAGATTTTCTTGTCGGCAACAATCTTGCCGAGAACGGTACTTAACATTGGCTCAACTCCGCCAGTTTATTGGCTACTTCCATGGCTTTGCCCGACTTTAACACAGCCAGCACCTGCTCCACGCCTTCTTTCAGGGTTTCGGCCCGGCCGCTCATCACCAGCAGCGGCGCCACGTTGATGGCGATGACGCTTTGCTGGGCGGGGGTGCCGCCCCCTTGCAGCAGGCTCAGGGTGATGGCCTTGTTTTCACTGGGCTCGCCGCCGGCAATGGCGCTGATGTCGTAACGCCTGAGTCCCAGCTCTTCGGGAGTGATGCTGTATTCGATGATCTCGCCGTTGAGGATCTCCGCCACTTGGGTCGGGCCGTGGATGGCAATTTCATCCAGGCCGCTGCCATGCACCACCATGCCCCGCTTGAGGCCCATGGCCACCAGGGTGTCGGCAATGGGGCGCACCAGCGCTTCGGAATACACCCCCAGCAGCATGAAGTCGGGGCGAGCGGGGTTCACCAGCGGGCCCAGTACGTTGAAGATGGTGCGGGTTTTCAGGGTCTGGCGCACCGGCATGGCGTGACGGATGCCGCCGTGATACTTGGGCGCGAACAGGAAGCAGACGTTGGCCTCGTCCAGGCAGCGGCGGGCGGTGTCCGGGCTCATGTTCAGGTCGATGCCCAGTTGTTCCAGCAGGTCGGAAGAGCCGGACTTGCTGGAGACGCCGCGGTTGCCGTGCTTGGCCACCTTGATGCCGCAGGCGGCGGCCACCAGCGCCGAGGTGGTGGAAACGTTGATGGTGTTCATGCCGTCGCCGCCGGTGCCGACGATGTCGCAGAAGGCGTAGTCCGGGCGCGGGAAGGGGCTGGCCGCTTCCAGCAAGGCCTGGGCGGCGCCGGCGATTTCATCCGGGGTTTCGCCCTTCATCTTCAGCACGGTCAGCAGGGAGGCCATGGTCATCTGATCCATGTCGCCGCGCAGCAGCTCGCCGAACAGGGCCTGGGCCTGGGCGCGGCTGATGTGCTCGCCGCGGTACAGCTGATCCATGGCCCGGGTTTCCGGCGCGCTCAAAAAGGCCAGGCTCTGCTCCAGCAGCCGGGCGCCCTCGGTGGTCATGATGGATTCGGGATGAAACTGAAAGCCCAGGACCCGCTTGGCGGTATCCTGCACCGCCATGGTCATGCCCTGGTAGTCGGCGATCACCGACAGGCTGGTGGGGATCCTGGTGCCCACCAGCGAGTGGTAGCGGGCCACGGGCAGGGGGGTGGGCAAGCCGGCGAAAACGCCCTTGCCGCTGTGACTGATGAGCGAGCTTTTGCCGTGCTTGATTTCACCGGCGTTTTCCACCTTGCCGCCATAGTGTTCGACCAGGGCCTGATGACCCAGGCAGATCCCCAGTATGGGGAAGCGGCCGATGCAGGCGCCGATCAGGGCCGGCATGTTACCGGCCTGGCTGGGTGTGCCCGGGCCCGGCGACAGCACCAGGATGGGCCGCTCGCATTGCTCCATGGCCGCCACCAGCTGGGGCACGGGCACCGTATTGCGGTAGATGCGCACGGTGGCGCCCAGGCTGCGGAACTGGTCGACCAGGTTGTAGGTAAAGGAGTCGTAGTTGTCGAGCAGGAAAATGGTGTTAGCCATGGGTCACCTCCGCCAGGGTCTTGCCGTGGGCCAGGGCGATGGCATTGAGCACCGCCGCCGCCTTGTTGCGGGTTTCGTCCGCTTCCGCCTGCGGTTGTGAGTCGTACACCACGCCGGCGCCGGCCTGCACATGGGCCTGGCCTGAGCTTACGAAGGCGGAGCGGATCACGATGCAGGTGTCCATGTCGCCCAGGCCGTTGAGGTAGCCCACGGCGCCGCCGTAGCTACCCCGGCGGCGGCGCTCCACCTGGCGGATAAGCTCGCTGGCGCGGATCTTGGGGGCGCCGGTGAGGGTGCCCATGTTCATGCAGGCCTGGTAGGCGTGCAGGGCGTCCAGGTCGGCGCGCAGGGTGCCCACCACCCGCGACACCAGGTGCATCACGTGGCTGTAGCGATCCACGCTCAGCAGATCCTTCACATAGCGGCTGCCCGGCTCGCTGATGCGGGCGATGTCGTTGCGGGCCAGATCCACCAGCATCAGGTGTTCGGCGGTTTCCTTCTCGTCCCGGCGCAGCTCCAGCTCGATGCGGCCATCCAGATCCAGGTTGACGCTGCCGTCCGGGTTGAAGCCACGGCGGCGGGTGCCGGCGATGGGGTACATTTCCACCTGGCGGCTGGCGTGGTCGAACTTGACCGAGCTCTCGGGGCTGGCGCCGAACAGGATGAAGTCCTGGTCGTTGACGTAGAACATGTAGGGGCTGGGGTTGGTCTGCTTGAGCTTGCGGTAGGCGGCCAGGGGACTGGGGCAGGGCAGGCTGAAGCAGCGGGAAGGCACTACCTGGAAGATGTCGCCCACCATGATGTGACCCTTGAGGGTGTCCACGTCGGCACGGAACTCGGCGTCGCTCTTGTTCGCCTGCACCTGGCCGGTGAAGGGCAGCTCCGCCAGGGGTTCGGCGTGGACCTCACCGCAGGCGGCGGCCAGTTGCCCGAGGCGGGCCTGCAGCCGGCCCTGCTCGGCGGGATCGAACACGCAGGCGGCCAGTTGGCAGCGTTCCTGCAGGTGATCCAGGGTGATCAGGGTTTCGGCCAGGTAGAAGCTGAAGTCGGGGCAGTGGTTGATGCCCTCGCTGACTTCGGGCAACTGCTCGAAGGCGGCGATGAGATCGTAGGCGAAGGTGCCGGCCATGAACAGGTGCTGCTGGCCCTGGTCGGCGGTGAAGCGGGTCAGGATGAGGCGCAGGGTTTCCAGCACCGAGGGTGCCTTGAGCCGGCTGTCTTCGTCCATGTTGGCATCGGCGGCCGGCACCGTCACCACCAGTGTGTGGGACTGGCGTTCGCCGCCAAGCTCCTGCTCGACCAGAGCCAGGGCGGGCAGGCCGTTGGCGTTGAGGGCGGTGAGGGTGACGCTGTGGTGATCGCATACCAGCCGGACACAGGCGTCCAGCATCAGCAGGCTCTGGGTACCGGCCTTGGTGTCGATTTCGGCGGACTCCAGCAATACGCTGTTGTCACCGGGGCGGGTGAGCGCGGCGAACAGGGCGAGGGGGTCGCCGGTATAGGGGGCATCTTGCAGTAATACGTGGAGCTGACCATGCGCCATGGGGTATTCCTTGTCTGGTTAATGTCTGTCGTCAGGGATTTGCAGTATCACCTGGCTGGCAATGTCGTCATCGGTTATGGATACAAAGGCCGGTTGCGGCGTCATCAACAGGATTTGGGGTTGCCATCGCCAAAAAAGGGTCCGGGTCGGTTTCATCGCATCACCTTTTGCTGGATAATAAAAAAGCCCGCGAGGTCGCGGGCTTTTATGTGTGCTGAGACTTTAAGACGAATACAGCAATTCACACCACCCGCTTTCAGGGAGTGTGCCACCACCAGATGGTCAGAGTGGAAATTTGCCGAAACATCGCGCTCTTCTCGTCAATCAGAAACTGGATACAGTTAAACGATATTCGGGGGTGCAAGTCAACCCCGACCACAGGATTTTTTATGCGAATCGACCTGCACTGCCATTCCACCGCCTCCGATGGCCGGCTCAGCCCCACCGAGCTGCTGGCCCGGGCCGCGGCCCAGGAGGTGGAGGTGCTGGCCCTGACCGACCACGATACGGTGGCCGGGCTGATTGAAGCCCGGCAGGCGGCCGAGTTGCACGGTATCCGGCTGGTGGACGGGGTGGAAATCTCGGCTCTGTGGGAGCACAAGGAAATCCATGTGGTGGGCCTTGCTATCGATCCCCTGCATGACGGGTTGGGTGTGTTGCTCGCGGCCCAGCAGCGGCGGCGCGAGGCCCGCGCCCGGCTGATGGCCGAGCGGCTGGAAAAGGCACGCTTTCCCGGCGCCTATGAAGGGGCCAGGGCCATTGCGGGCGATGCCCCCATCACCCGTACCCACATGGCCCAGTGGCTGCTGGAGCAGGGGGCGGCGGACTCCATGGGCAAGGTCTTCCAGAAGTTCCTGAGTCGGGGCAACACCGGCTATGCGCCGCCGGACTGGTGTTCGCTCGCTGAGGCGGTGTCCACCATCCAGCAGGCGGGCGGGGTGGCGGTGCTGGCCCACCCCACCCGCTACGACCTGTCCAACAAGTGGGTCAAGAAGCTGCTGGCGGCCTTCGCCGAGGCGGGGGGCGACGCCATGGAGGTATCCATGGCCCAGCAGAGTCCCCAGGAGCGTGCTAACTTGGGACAGTGGAGCAAGGATTTCGGCCTTGCGGCCTCTGTTGGATCCGATTTCCACTATCCCAGCCATTGGCGGGAGCTGGGACGGCAGCTATGGCTACCCAAAGAAGCGAGCCCCGTGTGGGAGCGTTTTCTCTAAAAATCATTCCGGGAGGAATTATGAGTCAGTATTTCGAAATTCACGCCGACAATCCCCAGGCCCGCCTGATCAACCAGGCGGTGGCCATCGTACGCCAGGGCGGGGTGCTGGTGTATCCCACCGATTCCGGCTATGCCATCGGCTGCCTGGTGGGCGACAAGAGCGCCATGGAGCGCATCTGCCGCATCCGCAAGATTGAAAATGATCACAACTTTACCCTGGTGTGCCGGGATCTCTCCGAGCTGTCGTTCTACGCCCGGGTCGACAATGGCGCCTTCCGGCTGATGAAGAACAACACCCCCGGCGCCTATACCTTTATCCTGCGTGCCACCAAGGAAGTGCCCAAGCGGCTGCAGAACCCCAAGCGCAAGACCATCGGCCTGCGGGTGCCGGACAACGCCATCACTCTGGCGCTGCTCGAGGCCCTGGGCGAGCCGCTGATGTCCTGCAGTCTGATCCTGCCCGGCGAGAGCGACGCCGAATACGATCCGCACCTGATCCGCCAGCGGCTGGAAAAGGTGGTGGATCTGATCATCGACGGCGGCGTGCTGGATCCCCGGCCGACCACCGTGATCGATCTTTATGACGACCTGCCCGTTATCGTGCGCCAAGGCGCCGGCGATACCCGGCCCTTTGAATAAGTGAATGACATGACTGAAAAACTGCAAAAAGTACTGGCTCGCGCGGGCAAAGGCTCGCGTCGCGAAATCGAAGCGCTGATAAGCCAGGGGCGGGTGAGCGTGAACGGCAACGTGGCCCACCTGGGCGACCGGGTCACCGGCAGCGAGCAGATCCGGGTGGATGGCCACGTAGTGGAAACCCAGCCCCAGGGCGAGATCATCTGCCGGGTGCTGGCCTACCACAAACCGGAAGGGGAAGTGAGCACGCGCAAGGATCCCGAAGGTCGGCCGACCGTGTTCGATCGTCTGCCCAAACTGCAGGGCGCGCGCTGGGTAGCGGTAGGCCGGCTGGACGTGAATACCTCCGGCCTGTTGCTGTTCACCACCGACGGCGAACTGGCCAACCGGCTGATGCACCCGCGCCATGAAATCGACCGGGAATACGCGGTACGGGTGTTTGGCGAGGTGGACGAGGCCATGATGCAGCGGCTGCGCAAGGGGGTGATGCTGGAAGACGGCGAGGCCAAATTCGAGACCCTGAAATACAGCGGCGGCGAAGGCATGAACCACTGGTTCCACGTTACCCTGAAGGAAGGCCGCAACCGGGAAGTCCGCCGGCTGTGGGAATCCCAGGGCGTACAGGTGAGCCGGCTGATCCGGGTGCGCTACGGCAAGATCGATCTGCCCCGTACCCTGCCGCGGGGCGGCTGGGCCGAGATGCCGCTGGAGCAGGTCAACTACCTGCGCCGGGAGGTGGGGCTGGCGCCGGAAGAGCAGAGCAAGGTGGACGTGCACGCCCCCGAGCGCTACAAGCAGGTGGCCCAGATCCGCAAGGCGGTGCGCAAGCACAATTCCCGGGTGAAGAGCGCCGGCACCGGCGCGGCCCCGAAA
This sequence comes from Zobellella sp. An-6, assembly GCF_052487945.1. Classification (NCBI taxonomy): domain Bacteria; kingdom Pseudomonadati; phylum Pseudomonadota; class Gammaproteobacteria; order Aeromonadales; family Aeromonadaceae; genus Zobellella; species Zobellella sp. An-6. Next base: position 1,460,629 of record NZ_CP199259.1, read on the forward strand.
AAGCCGGCCGCCGCCCGCCCGCGCAGCTCGGGCCCGCGCCAGAAAAGTAAAACGCGGATGTAAAAGCGGCGCTAAGCTGGAAGCCTGAAGCTGGAACAAAAACGGCGCAGGGAGTCATCCCGGCGCCGTTTTTGTTGGCTTTGTGGGGTAGAGAGGAACACTCTAAGCTTCCAGCTTCCAGCTTCCAGCTTCCAGCTTCCAGCTTCCAGCTTCCAGCTTCCAGCTTCCAGCCTCAGGCTTCGGTGGCGAATTCCCGCCGGGAAAAGGCCACTCGCTCCTCCGGCGACATGGTCACCTTCTTGCCGAGCTTCTCGATTTTCTTCAGCCTGGGTACCAGGCCGGCAGCGTTGGCGGTCTGGATGGCGAGCCCGGGGCGGGCGTTCAGCTCAAGCAGCATGGGGCCCTTCTGCTTGTCGAGCACCATGTCGGTACCGATATAGCCGAGACCCGACATCTCGTAGCAGGAGGACGACAGGCTCAGCAACTCTTCCCAGTAGGGAACCTTGAGCTCGAGCAGATCCCGGCCGGTATCCGGATGGTAACGGATGGGCAGGTTGAACTGCACCGCCCGGATGGCGCGCCCGCTGTTGATGTCGAGCCCCACCCCCACGGCGCCCTGGTGCAGGTTGGCCTTGCCGTCGGAGGCATCGGTGGACAGCCGCATCATGGCCATCACCGGAAAGCCCTTGAACACGATCACCCGGGTGTCGGGGACGCCTTCGTAGGAAAAGCCGTCGAACACGTCGTCGAAGTTGATCAACGCCTCGATCAGGGCCACATCCGGTTTGCCGCCGAGCGAAAACAGGCCGGCGAGGATGTTGGAGATATGGCGCTCCAGATCACCGATGGTTTCCACCTTGCCGCTCGGCTTGATGAAATTGGTCCTGTCGTGGCGCTCGATCACCACTATGCCCTTGCCGCCGGAGCCCTTGGCCGGCTTGATGCAAAAGCCCGGCCAGTCCTTGATCATGTCCCACAGGTGCGACACCTGGTGCTGGAATTCGATCACGCCCACCAGCTCCGGCACCGTCACCCCGGCGTCCAGGGCGATTTTTTTGGTCTTCAGCTTGTTGTCTACCAGCGGATAGAGCCGGCGCGGGTTGTAGCGGCTGATGTAGGAAATATTGCGCTTGTTCATGCCCATGATGCCCATGCGGCGCAGGGCAAAGGGGGAGGCGTATTTCTCGAGCAGGCTCTTAAACATCTCTTTGCTCATCCACTAACGGCTTGAACCGCTTGAGTTCGGTCAGGCGATAGCCGGTGTAGTTGCCCAGCAGCAACACCGCAGCCATCACGATCAACTGCAGCCCGAGGAAATTGAAGGTCAGGTGACGGATAAACTCGTTGTTCATGGCCAGGAAGGCCGCTACCGCCACCAGCAGCGAGCCACCGCCCTGTTTGACCACTTCCTTGGCTCCTTCCTCCTCCCACAGGATGGACATCCGCTCTATGGTCCAGGCCAGGATGATCATCGGGAAGAAGGTGATCTTCATGCCCTCGGTCAGGCCCAGCTGGTAGGCGACGATGCTGAAGAAGCCGATCATGCCGATGACCATGATGATCACCGCCGATATTCGCGCCACCAGCAACAGATTGAGGTGAGAGAGGTAGGAACGCAGCACCAGGCCGGTGCCCACGATCAGCAGGAAGCCGACCAGGCCGGTGAGCAGGCTGGTCTGGATAAAGGCCATGGCGATCAGCACCGGCATGAAAGTACCCGAGGTCTTGACGCCCACGATGATGCGCAGGAACACCACCGCCAGCACCCCGATGGGGATCAGCAGTATGCCCTTGAACAGGGCCTGCTCTTCCAGCGGCAGGTTGTAGAGGGAGACGTTGATCCAGTCGGGCTGATCGAACTTCTTGGCCAGGGCCACGTTCACCGGCTGCTCCTGTTGCAGCATGGTGAAGGTGACGCGGGAGTTGCTGCCGCCCACCAGATCCAGCACCGGCGCCGAGTGGTATTCCCACAGCAGCAGATGCTCCTGGCGGCCCTGGCTGCCGGTAGCGGGGTTGAACACCTCATAGTGCTCGCCCTCATACACTTGCACCAGATCGATTAGCGGCTGGCGGCGGCGGCCGTCTTCCAGTTGCAGGCCCTTGAGCAGCCGGGCGGGTACCCCGGCCCGGTGCAGCAGATCCACCAAGAGCGGACCGGCGGATTTGTACTGGGCCAGCAGTTCGGCATTCTGGCCCCGGTTGCTCAGCTCCTTGAGCAGCTCCCGGGTCAGGGTGATGCCGTCGGAAGAGCGCTCCTGGGCCAGGGCCAGCACCTGATCCATGGCGGTGGCATAGGGCTCGGCCACCTCTATGCTGTCGACTTCCGGGATCTGACTCGAGAGCGGCCCCTTGGCGAAGGGGTCCAGCATCATGTCGACCTTGTAATACAGCTCCTGCAGGCCGCTGGCGGCGCGGATAGACCACTCGGCACGGGAGCTGCCGTTCAGGTCGATAAAGGAGAGGCCATAGCCGGGGGAAGCGGCGGACTCGTTCATCAGGGTAAAGCCGGGTTGGCTGCCGGGAATGGCGAGCGACGCCTTCACCGGCCGACCGGAGGCTTCGAATTCGACCTTGGCCTCGATGGACCAGATCTGACGCTTTTCACCGGGCAGCCAGGGCACTTCGTATACGAAATGGCGATGCAGCATCAATGCCAGTCCGACCAGGAAGAGGGCGGCCACGATCAGATAAAAGGGCTTGCGTGAGTACATGTAGTTTACTCGTTGGAAGAAGCGGGACGCTTGGGTTTGCCCTGCACATTCTGGCGGGCAATATCCACCACCGCGATGTCTTTCAGGAACTCGCGGCCCAGCAGCACCGGGTAGGTCATCTGGGAGCGGTCGGTCAGGGTGAACTCGGTTTTTTCCGACAACCGGCCGAGACGAAGGGTCAGCGCCACCACCGGCCTTCTTTCGGTGCTGTCGGCCGAGGCCTGGCGGATACGTACATAACGCACCAGCGGCGTTTCCACCGGCAGCTTCTCATCCACCCCTTCATGGGCCAGGTTGAAGCTGACCCAGGGGTTGCCGTCGCGCTCGAACACCGTGATGTCCTGAGCGCTGAGAGAGGAGGTAGTGGCGCCGGTATCGATGCGCGCCGGGAAGCCGTCGTTGACCGCATCCAGCCAGATTTCTTCGGTCTCGCCGACGATCAGCTTGCCGTCACGGGTCTCGTTATCGGGGTAGTCTCCCCGGGGGGCGGGGGGCGGTGGCGGCAGCGGCATGGCGTGCTGCGGCTCCTCAAGTTGCTTTTTCAAGGTCTTGAGCTCCTGTTGCAGGGCGGTCATAAAGGCATGGTGGTTGCTGCTGAGCTGGGTGTTCTGCTGAAACATGGTCTCCACCAGCCGCGCCTCCAGGCTGGCCAGCGAGGCGTCCAGCTGCTGCTCGGATACGGGCATGGGCTCGGGCTGCGCGTCCACCTCTGAGGTCTGGCTGACACAGGCGGTCAGCAACAGGGGTAACAGCAGTGATGTCGCGACTTTATTCATAACGTCCCTCTTGTGATTGATACTGTGGGTCCACCGGCTTGTTGGCGATGATGATCGCCCGCTTGGGGGCCGGGTAGCCTTCAATGGTTTTGGCGGTATCGCTCGGGTCGAGAAAATCCGCCAAGGATTCGTTGCGCATCCAGTCGGTGCGCCGTTGTTCTTCCAGGCTGGTCGGGCATTCGTCGACCACCCTTATCTGTTCGAAGCCGCATTTCTCGAGCCAGCCTGCCAGGGCCGCGCTGCTGGGGATGAACCAGACATTGCGCATCTTGCCGTAGCGCTCGCCCGGTACCAGCACCCGGTGTTCGTCCCCGTCGACGACCAGGGTTTCCAGCACCAGCTCGCCACCACCGCGCAACTGGGCCTTGAGCTGCAGCAAGTGATCGATGGGCGAGCGGCGGTGATAAAGCACACCCATGGAAAACACGGTGTCGAAGGCGCGCAGTTCGGGCAATTCTTCGATACCCAAGGGTAATACCTGGATCCCTTCATAACCATTGGTGAAATGTTTTACCGCCTCGAACTGGCACAGGAACAGCTGGGAGGGATCTATGCCCACCGCCATTTCGGCGCCGGCGCCCATCATCCGCCACAGGTGGTAGCCGCTGCCGCAGCCCACGTCCAGCACGTAACGGTACCTGAGCGGGCTGATGTGCTGCTTCAGCCGATCCCACTTCCAATCGGAGCGCCACTCGGTGTCGATGTGGATGCCGTGGATGTCGAAGGGGCCCTTGCGCCAGGGATGGAACTGGCGCAGCAGGCTTTCTATCTTTTTTCGTTCGCCTTCGGACACCTCGCCGGGGCGACCGATACTGACGCCCTCGGCCAGCTCGACATGGTCGGTGGCCACCTTCGGCAGCTTGTGCAGGGCCCGGACCCAGCGGGCAAAGTCGCCGTGCAGATGCCGTTTCTGCCAGTCGTGCAGCTGGCCCGGCAGGCAGTGCAGCCAGTGGCTAAGCCGGGTCTTGGCGATCTGCTGGTAGAAGTCGCTGAAATCGATCATTTGACGGCGACCATGGAGCCGAAGTTGAAGCACTGAAACCACAGGTCCACATGGTGGAAGCCGGCGCGGGCCAGCCGGGACTTGTGCTGCTCCGGGGTATCCGGGCGCAGCACCTTTTCCAGGGCGGTGCGTTTCTGGCTGATCTCCAGCTCGCTGTAGCCGTTGGCGCGTTTGAAGTCGTGGTGCAGCTCGATCAACAGCTCGTTGACGGTGTCGTCGGCGCTTCTGAACTTTTCGCTCAGGATCAAGATGCCGCCCGGGTTCAGTCCCTGGTAAATCCGCGTCAGCAGCGCCTCGCGCCGCTCCGGGGCGATAAACTGCAGGGTGAAGTTGAGCACCACCACGGAGGCGTTGGCGATGGCGATGTCGCAGATATCCGCTTCCAGCAATTCCACCGGTATCTCGGACTTGTACGAGGCCAGGTGGCTGCGTGCCCGCTCCAGCATGGCGCTGGAATTGTCGACGGCGACGATGCGGCACCCCGGTTGCGTCAGGTTGCGGCGCATTTCCTGGGTGGCGGCCCCGAGGGAGCAGCCAAGGTCGTACAAATGGGTGCCGGGCCGGGCGAAGCGGGCCGTCATCATGCCGATGGCGGAAATGATATTCGAATAACCGGGCACGGATCGCTTGATCATGTCCGGAAACACCTCGGCGACTTTTTGGTCAAAGCAGAAATCACCAAGCTGGGCGATGGGCGCGGCGAAAATATGATCTTTTGATTGCATGGTTCTATTGGTTACGACCTTGGCTCACGGCAGCAAGGGCTGCACTGAATGCCTGGTATTGTAAAAGAAGCGCAAGGTGTTGTCTTGCGGGCGGCAAAGCGACGCGACAAATTATTTTTCGCCTGGAGGGGGGGAGGCGTGAGGGGAGGTGCTCGGCCCTCACCCAATTTAGAACAACTCGCCCTGGGGGGCGGGTTCGTCGCCGGGAAAGGCGGGCAGGGAGACGCCCAGGGCGTCGGCCATCTCCGCCGCCAGCATCGGTGCCAGCCGGTTGTCGGCGGTGTGTACGAACAGGTAGACCGACTTGCCCTGGTCCAGCCAGGCGCGCAGGCGCGGCAGCCAGGGCTGCCAGTAGGGCCGGTTGTAGCCGGGCTCGGGATGGCCGATAAAGCGCACCATGGGGTTGTTGCCGGTGCTGATGATGTGCACCGGCACCCTGGGCTTTTTGGCCTGGGCATCCATCAGGGCCGGGGTGTCGGGCGGGCAGGAAAACACCGGGCGCGAGTCCATAATGATGCGGTTGACGCCCTGCTCCAGCAGCAGCCGGTTAAGCCTTCTTTCCGCCTCGCCCTTGGCGAAAAAGGCCGGATGGCGCACCTCCACCCCGTAGCCGAAGTCCCGGGGCAGGGCCTTGAGCAGGGCCGACAGCCCCGGCAGTTGCTCCGGCCCCGAGGATTTGGGCAGTTGCAGCATCAGCATGCCGAGCTTGGGGTGCAGGGGGGCGAGATGGTCGATAAAGTCCAGCGCCGCCCGGATGTTGTCCTCCAGCCGGCCCTGGTGACTGACGAAGGAGGGAAACTTGAAGGTGAAGCGGAAGTGGGCCGGGGTCTGGGCCTCCCAGCGCAGCAGGCTGTGGCTGTCGGGCACGCCGTAGAAGCTGGTGTTGCCCTCCACGGTGTTGAACACCCGGGCGTAATCCCCCAGGTGCTCGGCGTTTTTCAGCCCCCGCCGCAGCAGGCTGCCGGGCCAGTCGGGATGGGACCACTGGCTGAGGCCCAGATATAACGGCATGTGACTCCTTCGTCGAGCTTGAAGCGGTAAGCCGGAAGCAACACGGTGGTGATTGTAAATGCTGATGCCGGTCCGACATCATGTGCGGTCTGACCTGCAACCGCGGCGCTGAATCCGCCGACTCCTCGAGCGTCTTCCAGCTTCCGTCTTCCGGCTTAAATCTTACCGCCACCGCGCAGTGGTGGCGGTAAGATTTTACCGCCCTTCGGGTTTCCGATTATACTAGCGCGCTATTCGCTGACAAATTCGGTCCCGCGACCCGGGCGGTCGCGCGGCAATATCATTAGGAACAGATCCATGCGCACTATTTATTGCGGGCAGGTCAACGCTGCCCTGGTTGGCCAGAATGTGACCCTGAGTGGCTGGGTGCATCGCCGTCGTGATCTGGGCGGCCTCATTTTCATCGATATGCGCGATCGGGAAGGCATCGTCCAGGTGTTCTTCGATCCTGACAAGGCCGAGGCCTACGAGAAGGCGGCCGACCTGCGCGCCGAGTTCTGCGTGCAGATCACAGGCCAGGTGCGGGCCCGCCCCGAGTCCCAGGTGAACAAGGACATGGCCACCGGCGAGGTGGAAGTCTTCGCCCACGAACTGACCATCATCAACAAGGCCGCGCCCCTGCCGCTCGACTTCAACCAGAACAACTCCGAAGAGCAGCGTCTCAAGTTCCGCTACCTGGATCTGCGCCGTCCCGAGCAGGCCCGCTTCCTCAAGACCCGCGCCAGGGTCACCAGCCGGGTGCGCCGCTTCCTGGACGAACAGGGTTTCCTCGACATCGAAACCCCCATGCTGACCAAGGCCACCCCGGAAGGCGCCCGCGACTACCTGGTGCCGAGCCGGGTGCACAAGGGCCATTTCTACGCCTTGCCCCAGTCGCCCCAGCTGTTCAAGCAGTTGCTGATGATGAGCGGCTTCGACCGCTACTACCAGATCGTCAAGTGCTTCCGCGACGAAGATCTGCGCGCCGACCGCCAGCCGGAATTCACCCAGATCGACGTGGAAACCTCCTTTATGACCGCCGATGAAGTGAGGGCCATCATGGAGCAACTGGTACGCGAGCTGTGGCAGGATCTGGCCGGCCAGGACCTGGGCGCCTTCCCGGTGATGACCCATGCCGAGGCCATGCGCCGCTACGGCTCCGACAAGCCGGATCTGCGCATTCCCCTGGAGCTGACCGACGTGGCCGATCTGCTGAAGAAGGTCGACTTCCAGGTGTTCGCCGGCCCGGCCAACGATCCCAAGGGCCGGGTGGCCGCCCTGCGCGTGCCCGGCGGCGCGGCGCTTTCCCGCAAGCAGATCGATGAATACGGCAAGTTCGTGGGCATCTACGGCGCCAAGGGCCTGGCCTGGCTGAAGGTGAACGAGGCCGCCAAAGGCATGGAGGGCATCCAGTCGCCGGTGGCCAAGTTCCTGACCGAGTCCATCGTGGCCGAGCTGCTGGCCCGTACCGGCGCCCAGGACGGCGACGCCCTCTTCTTCGGCGCCGATTCCGCCAAGGTGGTGGCCGACTCCATGGGTGCCCTGCGCCTCAAGGTTGGCAAGGACCTGGGACTGGTGGAGGACAGCTGGAAACCCCTGTGGGTGATCGACTTCCCCATGTTCGAGGAAGAGGACGGTCGTCTCTACGCCATGCACCATCCCTTCACCGCCGCCAAGGAGGTCTCGGTTGCCGAACTGGAAGCCTGTCCGCTCGAGGCGGTGGCCAATGCCTACGACATGGTGATCAACGGCTACGAAGTGGGCGGCGGTTCGGTGCGTATCCACCACAACGAGATGCAGCAGACGGTGTTCCGCCTGCTCGGCATCGAGGCCGAGGAGCAGCAGGAGAAGTTCGGCTTCCTGCTGGAGGCGCTGAAATACGGCACGCCGCCCCATGCCGGCCTGGCCTTCGGCCTGGATCGCCTGGTGATGCTGCTCACCGGCACCGACAACATCCGCGACGTGATCGCCTTCCCCAAGACCACCACCGCCTCCTGCCTGCTGACCGATGCACCCAGCCTGGCCAACCCGGACGCGCTGGCGGAGCTGGCCATCGCCACCCGCCTGCCGGCGGCCCGGGCCGACGGGGCGGACGACTGAGGCATGGGCCACAAGCACCCGGAGTCGGTGCTGGTTCTCATCCATACCGAGGACCAGGTGCTGCTGTTGCAACGCAAGGACAACCCGGACTTCTGGCAGTCGGTCACCGGCAGTCTGGAGCCGGGCGAGAGCCGCCAGCAGGCGGCGGTGCGCGAGCTGGAGGAAGAAACCGGGATCAGGCTGGGCGACGGCCTGGCACTGGTGGAAACCGGGCACCGGGTGCGTTTCGAGATCTATCCCCGCTGGCGGCACCGCTATCGCCCGGGGGTCACCCACAACTGGGAATACGAATTCCGTTTATGCCTGCCGGCGCCCCGGGAGGTGCGTTTGAGCGAGCACCTGGCCCAGCGCTGGCTGTCCCTGGAGGACGCCCGGCGCGCCGCCAGCTCCTGGACCAACCAGGAGGCCATCGGCAGGCTGATCCAGAGCAAGCAAACCGGAGAATAACCTATGGCAGGTCATAGTAAGTGGGCCAACATCAAGCACCGCAAGGCGGCCCAGGATGCCAAGCGCGGCAAGATCTTCACCAAGCTTATCCGTGAACTGACCACGGCCTCCCGTGAAGGTGGCTCCGACGCCGCCTCCAACCCGCGGCTGCGTGCCGCCATCGACAAGGCGCTGTCCAACAACATGACCCGGGACACCATCGACCGGGCGATCAAGCGCGGCGCCGGCGAGCTGGACGGCCAGGTGCTGGAAACCATCGTCTACGAGGGCTACGGCCCGGGCGGCACCGCCGTCATGGTGGAATGCATGACCGACAACCGCAACCGTACCGTGTCCGAGGTGCGCCATGCCTTTTCCAGGAGCGGCGGCAACCTGGGCACCGACGGCTCGGTGGCCTACCTGTTCGAGAAGAAGGGCGTGATCAGCTACCAGGACGCGGAGGAAGAGTCGGTGATGGAAGCCGCGCTCGACGCCGGTGCCGAGGACGTGGTGGTGAACGACGACGGCTCCATCGACGTCTACACCCAGTGGGATGAATTCGGCGCCGTCAAGGACGCCCTCGACGCCGGCGGCCTGGCCGCCGACAACGCCGAGGTGACCATGATCCCTTCCACCAGGGCGGAGCTGGACGAAGACACCGCGCCCAAGCTACTCCGGCTTATCGACATGCTCGAGGATCTGGACGACGTGCAGGAGGTCTACCACAACGGCGAGATCTCCGATGAAGTGGCTCAAAAGCTGTAAGCGGTATGCTTGAAGCTGGAAGCAGCCCGACGGCGACGGTGGGTTGGCAGGGCCGGTTTGGTATAGGCCAGGGGCTGTCAGTGTCACCACCCTGCAAGTGTGGCGCTGCTCCAGTCAGCGGCTCGATCTGCTTCCAGCTTATGGCTTCCGGCTTCCGGCTTTATTGATATGGCTATTATCCTCGGCATCGATCCCGGCTCTCGCATTACCGGCTACGGCGTGGTGCGCCAAACCGGCAACAGGATGGAATACCTGGGCTCGGGCTGTATCCGCATGGGCGACGATGAGCTGGCGCCCCGGCTGAAGAAGATCTACGACGGGGTGAGCGAGATCATCCTGCAGTTTCGGCCCGAGCTGTTCGCCATCGAGCAGGTGTTTATGGCGCGCAATCCGGACTCGGCGCTGAAGCTGGGCCAGGCCCGGGGCGCGGCCATCGTCGCCGCCGCCAACGCCGGCCTGGAGGTGGCGGAGTATTCCGCCCGCCAGATCAAGCAGGCGGTGGTGGGCACCGGCGCCGCCGACAAGGCCCAGGTGCAGCACATGGTGGTCAAGCTGCTGGTGCTGCCGGGCACGCCCCAGGCCGACGCCGCCGACGCCCTGGCGGTGGCCCTGTGCCATGGCCACACCCGCCAGAGCCTGATCGGCATGGCCGGCCAGGTGCGCGGCACGGTGAGAAAGCGGCTTCGCTGACGCGCGGCCGCGCAAGCTGGAAGCATGAAGCCGAAAGCTGGAAGTGGTGTTGCTGGGGGTAGTAAGCCGTGTTTGTGAGGCTGTGTTTTGTCTAGAAGTGAGTCACTCCCGCGCAGGCGGGAGTCCATCCCGCAAACAAAGCCGAATCCAAAGAGACGGCTCAATATTTCCAAACAGCTTCGATCTGCTTCCAACTGATGGCTTCCAGCTCAGGTGCATGGATATTTATCCAGTTATTTATTATGCTTGGCGCCACACAGATTGGTTAGCGGGGAGCCCCAGTGATAGGTCGGTTGAAAGGTATCATCAGCGAGAAGCAGGCGCCGGAGATCCTGCTGGATGTGAACGGGGTGGGCTACGAGGTCACCCTGCCCATGAGCTGTTTCTACGAACTGCCCAAGGTGGGTGAGGCGGTGACCCTGCTCACCCACTTCGTGGTGCGGGAAGACGCCCAGCTGCTGTTCGGCTTCAACACCAAGACCGAGCGGGCCCTGTTCCGGGAGCTGATCAAGACCAACGGCGTCGGCCCCAAGCTGGCGCTGGCCATCCTCTCCGGCATGACCGCCGATCAGTTCATCTACAACGTGGAGCAGGGGGAGATCGGTGCCCTGGTCAAGCTGCCGGGGGTGGGCAAAAAGACCGCCGAGCGGCTGATCGTGGAGATGCGCGACCGGCTCAAGGGCTTCTGCGGTTACGATCTGTTCAACCCGGCGCCCGAGTCGGCGACCTCCGCGGTGCTGGCCGACAGCGCCCGGGACGAGGCCGTGGCCGCGCTGCTGGCGCTCGGCTACAAGGCGGCCCAGGCCGAGCAGGCGATGAAGAAAATCGCCAGGCCGGAGATGAACGCCGAGCAACTGATCCGCGAAGCCCTGCGGAGCATGGGATAAGCCATGATAGAAGCGGACCGTTTTATCAACCCGGCCCCCCGGCGGGAAGAGGAAGCCATCGACAGGGCCATCCGCCCCAAGGCGCTGGCCGACTACCGGGGCCAGGATCATGTGCGCAGCCAGATGGAAATCTTCATCGAGGCGGCGCGCCGGCGGGAAGAAGCCCTGGATCACCTGCTGATCTTCGGCCCGCCCGGGCTCGGCAAAACCACCCTGGCCAATATCGTCGCCAATGAGATGGGGGTGAACATCAAGACCACCTCTGGCCCTGTGTTGGAGAAGGCCGGTGACCTGGCGGCCATGCTCACCAACCTGGAGCCGGGCGACGTGCTCTTTATCGACGAGATCCATCGCCTGAGCCCGGTGGTGGAGGAAATCCTCTATCCGGCGATGGAAGACTACCAGCTCGACATCATGATAGGGGAGGGGCCGGCGGCCCGCTCCATCAAGCTCGAACTGCCGCCCTTCACCCTGGTGGGCGCCACCACCCGCGCCGGCTCCCTGACCTCGCCCCTGCGCGATCGCTTCGGCATAGTGCAGCGGCTGGAGTTCTACCAGGTGGCGGATTTGGCCCATATCATCGGCCGCAGCGCCGACAAGCTGGGGCTGGCGATCAACGAAGAGGGCGCCTTCGAAATGGCGCGCCGGGCCCGGGGCACGCCGCGCATCGCCAACCGGCTGCTGCGTCGGGTGCGGGACTACGCCGAGGTGCGGGGCAGCGGCAGCATCGACGCCGAGATTGCGACCCAGGCCCTGGACATGCTCGACGTGGACAGGCAGGGCTTCGACTACATGGATCGCAAGCTGCTGCACGCCGTGCTCGACAAATTCATGGGCGGCCCGGTGGGGCTGGACAACCTGGCGGCGGCCATCGGCGAGGAAAAGGAAACCATCGAGGACGTGATCGAGCCCTACCTTATCCAGCAGGGTTTTTTGCAGCGCACCCCCCGGGGCCGCGTGGCTACTCCCAGGGCCTACCTGCACTTCGGCTTCGAGCTGCCGGAACTGTAACGGCAGCTGGAAGCTGGAAGCTTGAAGCTTGAAGTCGATCGAGAGGCTGGTAGACCCGGCTTCCAGCTTCCAGCTTCCAGCTTCCAGCCTCCAGCCTCCAGCCTCCAGCCTCCAGCCTCCGGCTTCCGGGTCAGCCGGTGTCGTGCCTGCCCGGGGCCATCTTCTTTCCCTGCCATGACTCGGGTATAGTATGCCCATCTTTTGAGCCTCGCGGCCGAGTAGCCGATGTCTGATGCGAACTTTTATTGGCCGGTGCGTATCTACTACGAAGATACCGATGCCGGTGGTATCGTTTATAACGCCAACTATCTGAAATTCATGGAGAGAGCGCGCACCGAGTGGCTGCGCAGCCAAGGGATTGAGCAAGACGGGTTGTTGGAGCAGGGGGTCGCCTTCGTGGTGCGGCGCGTCGAGCTGGATCTGCGCAAGCCGGCGCGCTTCAATGATGCATTAAAAGTCACCGTGACGGTGAAAATGCTGAAACGAGCCTCTATTGTGTTTGAGCAGGAAATTCTGGATGATGCGGGCCTTTGTCTGGCCCGGGGAGAGGTGCTGATCGCCTGTGTCCAGATTGCTCAAATGAAACCTTTTGCCATTCCTGAGCCGCTGATGGGAGTATTGTCAGGTGCACGCTGAAATATCGTTTATAGGTCTGTTCTTGGAGGCCAGCCTGCTGGTCCAGCTGGTGATGCTGACCCTGGTGGGCTTCTCCGTCCTGTCCTGGGCACTGATCATCAACCGGCGCAAGGTGCTGACCACGGCCCGGGATGATGCCGACAGCTTCGAAGAGAAGTTCTGGTCCGGCTCCGACCTGAGCCGCCTCTACCACGAAAGCAACGCTCGCCGCGACAGCCTGGCCGGCATGGAGCAGATCTTTTACGCCGGCTTCAAGGAGTTTGTGCGTCTGCAAAAACAGGGGCGGGCCCAGGACAGCATACTGGAAGGTACCTACCGCACCATGCGAGTCGCCCTGTCTAGGGAAGTGGACCGGCTGGAGACCAACCTGTCGCTGCTGGCCACCATCGGCTCCATCAGCCCCTATATCGGCCTGTTCGGTACCGTCTGGGGCATCATGAACGCCTTTATCGCCCTGGCCGAGGTACAGCAGGCCACCCTGGCGATGGTGGCCCCGGGCATCGCCGAGGCATTGATCGCCACCGCCATGGGCCTGTTTGCCGCCATACCTGCGGTTATCGCCTACAACCGCTTCAGCTATCAGGTAGAGCGGCAGGAAAATCACCTGGCCAACTTCATGGATGAATTCTCTACCATCCTCAACCGCCAAGTGATGACAGGTAACAACTGATGCATGGCTATCAACGCAGACGCCGCAAGCGTGTTGCCGAGATCAACGTGGTGCCTTACATCGACGTGATGCTGGTGCTGCTGATCATCTTCATGGCCACTGCCCCGGTGATCACCCAGGGGGTCAAGGTCGACCTGCCCCAGGCCCAGGCCGAGATGCTGCCGGAGGACAGCGAAAAGCCGCTGGTGGCGTCCATCGATGCCGAAGGCCGTTATTTCCTGGATGTAGGGGACAGCCGGGATGAAGCGGTGGATCTGCTGGAACTGGCCTCCATGGTGCAGAACCAACTGAGAACCACGCCGGAAGCCCCGGTGGTGGTGAAGGGCGATGCCAATGTGCGCTACGACGCCGTGATCCAGCTGATGGCGACCCTGAAGGCGGCAGGGGTGCCGTCCGTCGGCCTCATGACCCAACCGGAGCAGTAGCGGACTCATGACCGGAAACGAGGGGATTCGCAAGCCGTTACTGATCTCGTTGGCACTGCATCTGACGATAGGGATCTTTTTCCTGGTGGGCGTCAATTTCAATGCGCCCAAGCGGCCGACCCAGGCGGTATCCATTATCGAGGCCACCATGATCGATGATGGCATGGTGGCGGCCCAGGCCGAGCGGCTGGCCGACATGCAGGCCCAACAGCAGCAGGCCCAGGCGGCCGAGCAGGCCCGGCAGGAAGCCGAGCTGCAGGCGGCCGAAGAGGCCGAGCGTCGGGCCGAGCAACAGAAGGCGGCAGAAGAGGCCGCACGCCAGGCCGAGCAGCAGAAGGCGGTGGCCGAGCAGCAGGCCCGGGCCGAGCGTGAGCGCCAGCAGGTGGTAGAGCAGCAGCGCAAGGCGGAAGAGGCCCGTAAGGCCGAGGAAGCGAAACAGCAGGCGGCTGAGCAGGCGCGCAAGGCGGAAGAGGCCCGCAAGGCCGAGGAAGCGAAACAGAGGGCGGCCGCCGAGCAGGCGCGCAAGGCGGAAGAGGCCCGCAAGGCCGAGGAAGCCAAAAAGCAGGCCGCCGCCGAGCAGGCGCGCAAGGCGGAAGAGGCCCGCAAGGCCGAGGAAGCCAAAAAGCAGGCGGCCGCCGAGCAGGCGCGCAAGGCGGAAGAGGCCCGCAAGGCCGAGGAAGCCAAAAAGCAGGCGGCCGCCGAGCAGGCGCGCAAGGCGGAAGAGGCCCGCAAGGCCGAGGAAGCCAAAAAGCAGGCCGCCGCCGAGCAGGCCCGCAAGGCCGAGGAGGCCAAAAAGCAGGCCGAGGCCGCTCTGAAGCGTGAGCAGGAGCAGGCGCTGAAGGATCTGGAAGCCCTGATGGGGTCGAGCCCGACCGGCTCATCTTCTTCCTCAGCGGCTGCGGCGGGCGAAGTGGATCGCTATACCGGCATGATCATCGCCGCCATCCAGCGCAACTGGCTGGTGGGCCCGACCATGGTCGGCAAGCAGTGCCGGATCAATATCCGGGTGGCGACCGACGGCCTGATCCTGCAGATAGGCCAGGGCCAGGGAGACGGGGAAGTGTGCCGCTCGGCCGAGTTGGCGATCCGCAAGACCGGCACCCTGCCGATGCCGAAGGATCCGGAAGTGAACCGGCAATTGCAAAACCTGAATTTAACGCTGATACCGAGGCTCTAGTGATGACAAAAAGATGGTTGTGGTTATGGCTGCCGCTGCTGCTGCTCGCAGGCCGGGCTCAGGCGGCGCTGGATATCATTATTACCGGCGGCATCGACAGCGCCCGTCCGGTGGCGGTGGTGCCCTTCCAGTGGACCGGGGGAGGGGCCATGCCCCAGGATCTGGCGGAAGTGATCGCCGGCGACCTGCGCAACAGCGGTATGTTCCGTCCGCTGGAGCGTGGCAGTCTGCCGCAGCAGGTGGCCCAGGCCAGCCAGCTCAATCCCACCCTCTGGGGTTCCCGCCAGGTCGAGGCGGTGGTGGTGGGCACCATAGAGCCGGCCGGCGGTGATCAGTACCGTATCAGTTTCGAACTGGCCGACGTGCTGGGCAGCAACGGTGCCCAACTGCTCGAAAGTCGCAGCGCCACCGTGCCGGCAGCCCAGCTGCGTCAGTACGCCCACCGTATCGCCGACATCGTGTTCGAGAAGCTGACCGGCATCAAGGGCGCCTTCCTGACCCGTATCGCCTACGTCAATGTCCAGCACGGCGCCGAGTATCCCTACCAGTTGATGATCGCCGACTACGACGGCTTCAACGAGCAGGTGCTGCTGCGTTCCCGCGAGCCGCTGATGTCTCCGGCCTGGTCGCCTGACGGCCGCCGGCTGGCCTATGTGTCTTTCGAAAACAAGAAGGCTGAGGTGGTGGTGCAGGACATCTACAGCCAGCAGCGCCAGGTGGTCAGCACCCAGCCCGGTATCAACGGTGCGCCCCAGTGGTCGCCGGACGGCAGTCGGCTGGCGTTGGTGCTGTCCCGGGACGGTCAGCCCGAAATTTACGTGCTCAACCTGGCCAGCCGCCAGTTGACCCGGGTGACCAATAACCGCACAATCGACACCGAGCCGACCTGGTCGACTGACGGCAATGCCATCTATTTCGCTTCCGAGCGGGGTGGCCGACCGCAGATCTACCGGGTCGACCTGGGTTCGGGTGACACCCGTCGTGTCACCTTCCAGGGGGATATGAATCTAGGACCCAGCGTGACCAGAGACGGCAAGAGCCTGGTGCTGGTCAGTCGCTCACAGGGACAGTACCGAATTGCCCGTCAGGAGCTGGATAGCGGTCATATGCAGGTGTTAACTGAAACCCAGCTGGATGAATCGCCAAGCCCGGCGCCGAACGGCACAATGATCATCTATAGTACCACCTATCAGGGCCGCCAGGTGCTGTCCCTGGTGTCTATGGATGGTCGCTTCAAGGCCAGGCTGCCCGCACGAAGCGGTGATGTTCGTGCACCGGCATGGTCACCGTTCCTTAACTAATCGATTGCAATTTCTAAGGAAAAATAATGCAAATGAAAAAACTGCTTCAGAGTCTGGCTGTAGCGCTGCCCATGTTGACCCTGGCCGCATGTAGCTCCACCAGTGATTCCGATGCGATGACCGGTACCGCGGGCAGCGGCTATCAGGATGGCGCGCAGACCGGCGGTGCGGGCGGTGCCCTGTCTGCCGAAGAGCAGATGCGCCAGCAGTACGAAGCCCTGCGTCGCGAGAACGTGATCTACTTCGAGTTCGACCGTGACGAAGTAACCGGCCACTACGCCCAGGTACTGGAAGCCCACGCCAGTTTCCTGCGCTCCAACCCCTCCGTCAGTGTGCTGGTGGAAGGCCACGCGGACGAGCGCGGTACTCCCGAGTACAACATCGCCCTGGGCGAGCGTCGTGCCAAGGCCGTGACCAGCTACCTGCAGAGCCTGGGTGTGAATGGCGCCCAACTGGCCATCGTCAGCTACGGTGAAGAGAAGCCGGTAGACACTTCTCGTTCCGAAGACAGTTTTGCCAAGAACCGTCGCGCGGTTCTGGTTTACTAAGGTTTAAGTCGACCCTATGAAGATTAACTTAGCGGCCATTTCGATGGCCGCTGTTTTATCCACCTCCAGCTGGGCCCAGGCGCCGGTGACGAGTGTGGGTGGCAGCGGCTCCGTCAATGATCGCCTGGCTGAGCTGGAGCGCGCCTTCAACGCCCGCAGCCAGGCCCAAATAGACCAACAGCGCCAGCTGAACGCATTGCAGCAGGAAGTCAGCGAATTGCGCGGCCTGCTGGAAGAGCAGAGCTACCGGCTGGAGCAGGTGATCGAGCGTCAGCGAACCATACTGGCGGCCCAGCAGGAGGCGGCTCAACAACCAGCAGCCCCGGCGGCACCTCAGCCCGGCAGTGCCCAGAATGGCGGTCAGGCGCAGGACGACGCCAGTGCTCCCGCCGCGGCGCCGGCCGGCAATGATGAGCAGACGGCCTACGACAACGCGGTGAACCTGGTGCTGCAGGACAAGGATTACGATGCCGCCATTCCCGCCTTCGCCCGTTTCATCACCCAGTATCCCCAGTCCACCTATGTGCCCAATGCCCACTACTGGCTGGGACAGTTGCTGTTCACCCAGAAACGATTCGACCAGGCCAAGGCCCAGTTTGCACGGGTAGTGGAAGCCTATCCCAATTCCAACAAGCGGGCCGACTCCATCCTCAAGCTGGGGTTGATCGCCAAGGAGCAGGGGGATGCCGGCCTGGCCCGCCAGTATTACGAACAGGTACTGCGGGAGTACGGCAACAGCGGCGCGGCGCGCCTGGCCCAGGAAAACCTGAACAGCCTTTAATTCGGGCGGAATGGCGAATTTTTGAGAGAGTCGCCTGTTCCTTAAGCAAACGGTTGGAAATGGTGATTTTCCTGTTGCGTCACCAAATTAAATCCGTAATATAGGCCGCCGTTGGCAGGGCTGCTCCGGTAGCCCAGGTCAGAGGGTCGTTAGCTCAGTTGGTAGAGCAGTTGACTTTTAATCAATTGGTCGCAGGTTCGAATCCTGCACGACCCACCAGATTCCCGGACGCTTAGCTCAGCCGGGAGAGCACCTCCCTTACAAGGAGGGGGTCACTGGTTCGATCCCAGTAGCGTCCACCAGTTTTCGCACTTTTTAGCAAAAGTGCATCCGGTTTCGTGGGTGGTTAGCTCAGCCGGGAGAGCACCTCCCTTACAAGGAGGGGGTCACTGGTTCGATCCCAGTACCACCCACCACGAACATCGGGTCGTTAGCTCAGTTGGTAGAGCAGTTGACTTTTAATCAATTGGTCGCAGGTTCGAATCCTGCACGACCCACCAAATTCCCGGACGCTTAGCTCAGCCGGGAGAGCACCTCCCTTACAAGGAGGGGGTCACTGGTTCGATCCCAGTAGCGTCCACCAGTTTTCGTACTTTTTAGCAAAAGTGCATCCGGTTTCGTGGGTGGTTAGCTCAGCCGGGAGAGCACCTCCCTTACAAGGAGGGGGTCACTGGTTCGATCCCAGTACCACCCACCACGAACATCGGGTCGTTAGCTCAGTTGGTAGAGCAGTTGACTTTTAATCAATTGGTCGCAGGTTCGAATCCTGCACGACCCACCAAATTCCCGGACGCTTAGCTCAGCCGGGAGAGCACCTCCCTTACAAGGAGGGGGTCACTGGTTCGATCCCAGTAGCGTCCACCAGTTTTCGTACTTTTTAGCAAAAGTGCATCCGGTTTCGTGGGTGGTTAGCTCAGCCGGGAGAGCACCTCCCTTACAAGGAGGGGGTCACTGGTTCGATCCCAGTACCACCCACCACGAACATCGGGTCGTTAGCTCAGTTGGTAGAGCAGTTGACTTTTAATCAATTGGTCGCAGGTTCGAATCCTGCACGACCCACCAGATTCCCGGACGCTTAGCTCAGCCGGGAGAGCACCTCCCTTACAAGGAGGGGGTCACTGGTTCGATCCCAGTAGCGTCCACCATCTTCAAAATCCGTCTTATACGGGTCGTTAGCTCAGTTGGTAGAGCAGTTGACTTTTAATCAATTGGTCGCAGGTTCGAATCCTGCACGACCCACCACCTTCCTTCCTTACTCTTTTTCTATGTCGCTTTTATTACCGGGTGTTTGGGTTAAGACCCAAGCGGCGTTATAATGCCTGGCTACTGTAGCTATCTGGATGGAGCAATTGGGATCAGGTCATGACTGAAGCTGTCGATATTATCGAGTTTGACTACCCCTTTCCCGCCAAGCCGGCCCCGCTGAGCGCGGACCAGCGACAGGCGCTGAAAGACGAAATCAAGGCACTGCTGTGCGCCAAAAACGCCGTGCTGGTGGCCCACTACTACACCGATCCCGAGATCCAGGCCCTGGCCGAGGAGACCGGCGGCTGCGTATCCGACTCCCTGGAAATGGCCCGTTTCGGCAAGCACCACCAGGCCGACACCCTGATCGTGGCCGGGGTGCGCTTCATGGGGGAGACCGCCAAGATCCTGAGCCCGGAAAAAACCGTGCTGATGCCCACCCTGGAAGCGGAGTGCTCCCTCGATCTCGGTTGCCCTGAAGACGAATTCACCGCCTTCTGCGACGCCCATCCGGATCACACCGTGGTGGTGTACGCCAATACCTCGGCGGCGGTCAAGGCCCGGGCCGACTGGGTGGTCACCTCCAGCATCGCGCTCGAGATAGTGGAGCACCTCGACAGCGAAGGTCACAAGATCATCTGGGCCCCGGACCGTCACCTGGGCGCCTATATCGAGAAGCAGACCGGTGCAGCCATGCTGCGCTGGCAGGGCGCCTGCATTGTGCACGACGAGTTCCGCGCCAAGGCACTGCAGGAGCTGAAGGCGCAGAATCCGGACGCGGCGGTGCTGGTGCACCCGGAATCCCCCCAGTCGGTGGTGGAGCTGGCGGACGCGGTGGGTTCCACCAGCCAGTTGATCAAGGCGGCCCAGACCCTGCCCCACAAGAAGCTGATCGTGGCCACCGACAAGGGCATTTTCTACAAGATGCAGCAGGCCTGCCCCGACAAGGAAATGGTGGAAGCCCCCACCGGCGGCAACGGCGCCACCTGCCGCAGCTGCGCCCACTGTCCCTGGATGGCGATGAACGGCCTGGTGGCCATTCGTGACGCCCTGCGCGACGGCGGCAAGACCCACGAAATCCAGGTGGACGAAGCCACCCGGGTCAAGGCCATGATACCGCTGGAGCGGATGCTGGACTTCGCCGAGCAGCTCAAGCTGAAGGTGAAAGGCAACGCCTGATTTTAGCTGGAAGCTGGAGGCCGGAGGCTGGAAGACAGTAGCTTGAAGCTTGAAGCTTGAAGCTTGAAGCTGGAAGCGGCCCGAGAAATTTTTTAGCGGTTTCGCTTCTTTTCCTGCTAAGCGTTGGAAACAAAAAGAGGTGTGAAGAGTAAGGTCGCCCTTATGCTTCACACCTCTTTCGTTTATGCGTCTGTACACACATTCAAGCGCGTGACGCCAAAGCCGCAAAGCACTCGGGCTGCTTCAAGCTTCCGGCTTATGGCCTCCAGCTTCGAGTTTACGCCCGGTTTTCTTCCCCGCCCATGGCCGCTATCAGCTCCGGAATAAAGCGGGACAGTTCGCCACTGACCAGGGCGAAGTCGGCGTCGAAGCGGGCGGCGGCGTCTTCGCTCACCACGTCATCGTTTTGCTCGCGCAACTCTTCCGAGAACTTGAGCCGTTTGACGCTCATGTCGTCCGCCAGCACGAAGCTCAGGCTGTCGCTCCAGTTCAGGGCCAGCTTGGTCACCAGCTTGTCCGCGTCCAGGTGGGCCTTCATCTCCTCGCTCAGCAGGTCCTGTTGCTTGGCGCGGATGATGCCGCCGTGCTCCAGGGCGGATCTCAGCTCGGCTTCGTCCTCCAGGGCGAAGCCGGCGGGGGCGGTGCCTTCCTTCAGCCAGTCGGTCAGGGTCAGTTCGGGCGGAGTGGTCATGGCCAGCGGCACCACCGGCAGGCTGCCTATGCTCTTGCGCAGTAGCGCCAGCAGATCCTCGGCACGCTTGGCGGAGCTGGCGTCCACGGCGATAAAGCCGGCCTCGGGGTTGATCCAGGCATAGGTCTGCTGGAAGCGGCTGAAGGCGCGGGGCAAGAGGTTCACGATCACTTCCTCCTTGATTGCTTCCTTTTCCTTTTTCTTCAGCGCCCGGCCCTGCTCGGCCTCCAAGGCTTCCACCTTTTCCGCCACCATGTCGTTGACCACGGCCCCGGGCAGCATTTTTTCTTCCTTCTTGGCACAGATCAGGATCTGGCCGTCGGCGCCGTGGGTGAGGGCCTGGCCCTGCTTGCCCAGGGGGGAGATCCAGCCGAACTTGGCCTGCTCCTGGCTGCCGCAGGGGCTGAAGGGGAAGGCGTCCAGCTGTTTTTCCAGTTCTTCAAGGGTCAGTTCGAAAGGGCGGGTAAAACGGTAAATCTGCAGGTTCTTAAACCACATAGCGTCCTCGGTAACGAGCCGGAAAATCCGCATTGTACTGCAAAGCGGCTTTGTGATCAGGCTGTCATTCCCGCATGACAAAGGCTGATCCGGGTCACAGACAATAATAAAAGCCCGGCCAAAGCGGTAATGGACTCATACACTTAAATCAAACCAAAGCCGGGGAGATAAAAATGATACGACAGGCCAGGCCCGATGACACCGACGCCATACTGGAAGTGTGGCTGCTGGCGTCATTGCAGGCCCATGATTTTGTGCCGGCGGCCTTCTGGTGGCAACAACAGGAGCAGATGCGTGCCCGCTACCTGCCCTCGGCGGAAATCTGGGTGTGCGAACGGGCAGGGGAGATCCAGGGCTTTGTGGCCCTGGTGGATGACTACCTGGCGGCCCTCTTCGTACGCCCCGACTGCCAGCAGAACGGCATCGGCAAGGCCCTGCTGGCGGTGGCCAAGCGGCAGCGGCGGCGGCTATCGCTCAGGGTGTTCAGCGAAAACGACATAGCGGTGCACTTCTACCGCCAGCACGGCTTCGCCATTACCGACGAAGGTATCGATCCGGCGACCGGCCAGCCCGAACTCTGCATGGGCTACCAGGGCCAGTTGTAACCGCTTCGTCGCGATGGTGTCATAATTTCATAAAACTGTCACACTTGCTCTCAATAATGACGTTTATGCACAGAAGACCTGAGAAGGGCAGTTGAAGAATGACACGGAAAATACTGGTAGTTGAAGACGAAGCCGCGATCCGCGAGATGCTGTGCTTTGTACTGGAGCAGAAGGGCTTTGCCACCCAGGAGGCGGAGGATTACGACCAGGCCCTTTTGATGATCAAGGAGCCCTATCCCGAGCTCATCCTGCTCGACTGGATGCTTCCGGGCGGCAGCGGCATCCAGCTGATCAAGCATCTCAAGCAGGATGAGCTGACCCGACAGATCCCGGTGATCATGCTCACCGCCCGGGCCGAGGAAGAAGACAAGATCAAGGGCCTGGACGTGGGGGCCGACGACTACATCACCAAGCCCTTCTCCCCCAAGGAGCTGACTTCCCGCCTCAAGGCGGTGCTGCGCCGGGTGGCCCCCACCTCGGTAGAGGAGGTGATCGAGGTGCAGGGGCTTAAGCTGGATCCGGTCAGCCACCGGGTCAGCGCCAACAACCTGCAGCTGGACATGGGGCCGACCGAATTCAAGCTGTTGCACTTCTTCATGACCCACCCCGAGCGGGTATACAGCCGCGAGCAGTTGCTCAATAATGTATGGGGCACCAACGTCTATGTGGAAGACAGGACGGTGGACGTGCATATCCGGCGGCTGCGCAAGGCGGTGTCGGAGTCGGGTCACGATAAGCTGATCCAGACGGTGCGCGGTGCCGGCTATCGTTTTTCAACACGCCTATGAGGCTCGCATGCAGCAACATGAGTCCGGCCGTGGCCAGTGGGGCCGGTTGTTCCTCTACTATCTGTTCTTTTTCCTGTTCGGTTTGATGCTGGATGATATCGCGTTGGCGTTACTGGCCGGGACCGTGCTGCACCTGTTGTGGCACTACCGCTTCCAGCACAAGCTGGCGGTGTGGCTGTGGCGGGATCGCAGCCTGATCCCGCCGGAAGGAAAAGGCAGCTGGGAAGTCATCTTCAACGGCATCTACCGGCTGCAGCAGCGTCAGCGCGCACGCCGGCGGGAGCTGGCCAACCTGGTGCGCCGTTTTCGGGAGGGGGCCGAGGCCCTGCCCGACGCCGCCGTGGTGATCCGGCGGGACGGCAGCATCATCTGGTGCAACAAGCTGGCCCAGCAACTGCTGGGCTTTCGCTGGCCCGATGATGCCGGCCAGCATATCGGCAACCTTGTTCGCGCACCTGCGTTCATTGCCTATATGAAGCGGGCCGATTTCCGCGAACCGCTGGAGCTGCCGTCACCACTCAACGAAGACAAGCTGCTCGAGTGCCGCATCATGCCCTATACCGAGGATCAGGCCATGCTGGTGGTGCGGGACGTGACCCGCTTGAAGAGCCTGGAGCAGATGCGCAAGTCCTTCGTGGCCAACGTGTCCCACGAACTGCGCACCCCGTTGACGGTGCTCAAGGGTTACCTGGAGATGATAGAGGAGCCGCCGTCCGACGCCATGTGGCGCAAGACCCAGAAGGTGATGCTGGAGCAGACCCTGCGTATGGACGCCCTGGTGAACCAGCTGATGACCCTGACCCGCATCGAGGCCTCGCCCAATATCGATACCAGCAAGATAGTGGACATTCCGGCCATGCTGTCGATGCTGGAGCAGGAGGCCTTGACCCTGAGCGGCGACAAGGCCCAGCGCTTCAGCTTTATTGTGGATCCGGGGCTCAAGGTCCGTGGGGATCAGGAACAACTGCGCAGCGCCATTTCCAACCTGGTATACAACGCCATCCGTCATTCCCCGGCGGGCACCGAGATACGGGTGGAATGGGGGCGGATGGGCCACCAGGGGCGCTTTGCGGTGACCGACAACGGCGAGGGCATTGCGTCCGAGCACATCGCCCGCCTCACCGAACGCTTCTACCGGGTGGACAAAGCCCGCAGCCGCCAGACCGGGGGATCCGGCCTGGGGCTGGCCATCGTCAAGCACGCCCTGAGCCACCACGATACCCACCTCGAGATCCAGAGCCAAATCGGGGAGGGCAGTTGTTTCAGCTTTATCCTGCCCGAGCGGCTGCTGGTGCAGGACGCCCCCAACCGGGAAATCGCCTGACAGGCCCGGGTTTTTTTCGTTCCCATGCCGCCGTGTGGGAGCGAAGCTCCCGCTTCCCGCTTCCCGCTTCCCGCTTCCCGCTTCCCGCTTCCCGCTTCCCGCTTCCTGCTTTCTGTCTGCTTGTCATAAAAGCGTCACTTTCGGTTCATATAGTTGTCATCACCGGCGACAATACTGGCCGCGTCTTGAAAGACCGAACTCAGATTGGAGATTAAGGATGAAATTGAACAAACTGGTAACAGCTCTTGGATTGACCGCGACCCTGGCTTCCACCGCCGCCCTGGCCGCCGTGGACAGCTCCCTGCCCGAGTATGAAAAAGTCAGCGGCATCTCCGGTAACCTGTCTTCCGTGGGTTCGGACACCCTGGCCAACATGGCCACCCTGTGGGCTGAAGAGTTCAAACGCAACTACCCCAACGTCAACGTGCAGATCCAGGCCGCCGGCTCTTCCACCGCTCCCGCCGCCCTGACCGAGGGCACCGCCCAGTTCGGCCCCATGAGCCGTGCCATGAAGAGCAACGAAATCGAAGCCTTCGAAAAGCGCTATGGCTACAAGCCGACCCCGGTTCGCGTCGCTATCGATGCCCTGGCGGTGTTCGTGCATAAAGACAACCCGATCGAAGGCCTGAGCATCGACCAGGTTGACGCCATCTTCTCCAGCACCCTGAGCTGCGGCATGGCCGAGCAGATCACCAAGTGGGGCCAGGTCGGCCTGAACGGCGACTGGACCAGCCGTGACGTGCAGCTGTACGGCCGCAACTCCGTATCCGGCACCTACGGTTACTTCAAGGACGAAGCCCTGTGCAAGGGTGACTTCAAGAACAACGTGAACGAACAGCCCGGCTCCGCCTCCGTGGTGCAGTCCGTTTCTTCATCCCTGAACGCCATCGGCTACTCCGGTCTGGGCTACAGCACCTCCAGCGTGCGCGCCGTACCCCTGGCGGAAGCCGGCTCCACCGACTACATCGAAGCCAACGCCGACAACGCCATCAGCGGCGAGTACCCGCTGTCCCGCTTCCTGTACGTCTACGTGAACAAGCACCCGAACGAGCCGCTGGGTCCGATGGAAGCCGAGTTCGTCAAGCTGATGCTGTCCAAGCAAGGTCAGGAAATCGTGGACAAGGACGGTTACGTACCGGTACCCGCCGCCGTTATCGAAGCCGACCTGAAAAAGCTGGGCCTGATGTAAGCAGCCATTGCCGTCATCACAGCTGAACCCCGGGGAAACCCGGGGTTTTTTTATGGTTTACATATTTGATTTTTCATATATTCTTTTTCCCGTATGTTTTCGGTCTCCATCGAGGTGAAGGAATGGGAGTATTCGAGCGTTACCTGTCGCTGTGGGTCGGCCTGGGCATCCTGGCCGGCGTGACCCTGGGCAGCCTGCTGCCCGAGGGCTTCGCCCTGGTGGCGGGACTGGAATTCGCCCACGTCAACCTGGTGGTGGCCCTGTGCATCTGGGTGATGATCTACCCCATGATGGTGCAGATCGACTTTTCCGCCATCAAGGACGTGGGCAAGAAGCCCCGGGGCCTGCTGCTGACCCTGGCGGTCAATTGGCTGATCAAGCCCTTCACCATGGCGGCCCTGGGCTGGCTGTTTTTCCGGGTGCTGTTCGCCGACTGGGTCGACCCCCAGTCCGCCGGGGAATATATCGCCGGCATGATTTTGCTGGGGGTGGCACCCTGCACCGCCATGGTGTTCGTGTGGAGCCAGATGACCCGCGGCGATCCCAACTATACCCTGGTGCAGGTGTCGGTGAACGATCTCATCATGGTATTCGCCTTCGCCCCCATCGCCGCCTTCCTGCTGGGGGTGAGCGATATCGTCGTGCCCTGGGACACCCTGCTGTGGTCGGTGCTGCTCTATGTGGTGCTGCCGCTCGCGGCCGGCGTTTATACCCGCTGGCGGCTGGAGCGGCGGGGCGATGGCCGCCGGCTGCAACCCTTTATCCAGCACATCAAGCCGCTGTCGGTGGCGGGCCTGCTGGCGACAGTGGTACTGCTGTTCGGTTTCCAGGCGCACACCCTGCTGGCCCAGCCCCAGACCATGGTGCTGATCGCCATCCCGCTGCTGATCCAGACCTACGGTATCTTCGCCATCGCCTACGGCGCCGCCAGGGTGATGAAGCTGCCCCATAATATCGCCGCCCCGGCCTGCATGATAGGAACCTCCAACTTCTTCGAGCTGGCGGTGGCGGTGGCCATCTCCCTGTTTGGGCTGCACTCGGGGGCGGCGCTCGCCACCGTGGTGGGGGTACTGGTGGAAGTGCCGGTGATGTTGTCGCTGGTGGCCATCGCCAACCGCACCCGGCACTGGTTTGCCTATAACTGATGTAATCAACGGAAAATCAAGGAAAGACGATGTCGCAACACCCTTTTGACTACCTGTCCCTCGGCGAAGGCCGGGGCCGGCTGATCCTCACCCCCTGCCCGGGCACCAAGGAAGCGGCGTTGGACGCCTCGCTCGAGCAACTGCGCGCCGCCGGCGCCGCCGCCGTGCTGACCCTGATGCCCCAAGCGGAGATGGAAAAAAACCGGGTCTCCACCATGCCGGCCCTGTGCGAGGCACTGGAGCTGGCCTGGTTCCACCTGTCGGTGGAGGACGACGACGCCCCCGGGGCCGCCTTCGAGCAGGCCTGGCTTGAGGCGCGCGACAAGGTGTTGGCGCTGCTGGCCCAGGGCCGGGATGTCGCCATCCACTGCAAGGGCGGCTCGGGCCGCACCGGCCTGATGGCGGCCATCATTTTGCTGGCCCTGGAGGTGCCGCTGACCGAGGCGGTGCAACGGGTGCAGGCGCTGCGGCCCAAGGCCCTGTGTCTGCCGGCCCACCAGAGCTATATAGAAGCGCTGGCGGCCCGGTAAGGCGTAAGGGGCGGATTTATTCGACCGGATTTGACGTAGGGGTTGGAAAAGTAGGCTAAAGGGCCAACTCCACCTGCTGACAAAGCTTCAGAACTCTGTGGTCACTCCCGCGAAGGCGGGAGTCCAGTGCACCCTGTCATGGATCTCCGCCTTCGCGGAGATGACAACGATTAAGCCGCGGTAATGCAGTAATAAAGGGCAATATCTGGAGAAATAACAGCTAATGGACTTAGTCAGCAAACCGACAGCCCGCGGGCTGGTACAAAATATATTGAAAGAGGGAGACAGACCCAATGACCATCAAGGTAGGAATTAACGGCTTCGGCCGCATGGGACGGTTGGCGCTGCGTGCGGCCTGGGCATGGGACGACGTGGAGTTTGTGCAGATCAACGATCCGGCCGGCGACGCGGCCACCCTGGCGCACCTTGTCACCTTCGACTCGGTGCACGGTCGCTGGACCCGGGAGGCACGGGCCGAAGGGGACCTGATGATCATCGGCAACCGGCGTATCGTCTGCACCCGCAACAAGGCCATAGCCGATACCGACTGGTCCGGCTGCGATGTGGTGATCGAGGCCTCCGGCAAGATGAAGAGCAAGGCCCTGCTGCAGGCCTATCTGGATCAGGGGGTGAAGCGGGTGGTGGTGACGGCGCCGGTGAAGGAGGAGGGCGTGCTCAACGTGGTGATGGGGGTGAACGATCATCTCTACGATCCGGCACTGCACCCCATCGTCACCGCCGCCTCCTGCACCACCAACTGCCTGGCGCCGGTGGTCAAGGTGATCCATGGTCAGTTGGGCATCAAACACGGCGCCATGACCACCATCCACGACATCACCAACACCCAGACCATACTGGACGCGCCCCACAAGGATCTGCGCCGGGCCCGGGCCTGTGGCCAGAGCCTGATTCCCACCACCACCGGTTCGGCCACTGCCATCACCCACATCTTCCCCGAGCTCAAGGGCAAGCTTAACGGCCATGCGGTGCGGGTGCCCCTGGCCAATGCCTCGCTCACCGACTGCGTGTTCGAGGTGGAGCAGGCCACCACCGAGGCGGAGGTGAACGCCCTGCTCAAGGCGGCGGCCGAAGGCGAACTGGCGGGCATCCTCGGTTACGAGGAGCGGCCCCTGGTGTCGGTGGACTACAAGACAGATCCGCGCTCCAGCATCATCGACGCCCTGTCGACCATGGTGGTCAACGGCACCCAGGTCAAGATCTACGCCTGGTACGACAACGAATGGGGCTACGCCAACCGTACCGCCGAGTTGATGCGCAAGGTGGGCCGGCTGGACCGGGCGGGATAACGCCTGATGCTGGCCTCATTGTCTCCCGAGATCCGCCAGTACCTGCTGGTCACCGGCAACTACTGGGCCTTTACCCTCACCGACGGCGCCCTGCGCATGCTGGTGGTGCTGCACTTCCACGGCCTGGGCTACAGCCCGCTGGAGATCGCCCTGCTGTTTCTGTTCTACGAGATCTTCGGGGTGATCACCAACCTGGTGGGCGGTTGGCTGGGGGCCAGCCTTGGCCTCAACAGGACCATGAACGTCGGCCTGGCGCTGCAGGTGGTGGCGCTGTCCATGCTGCTGGTGCCGGTGGCCTGGTTGACGGTACCCTGGGTGATGACGGCCCAGGCGCTGTCGGGCATCGCCAAGGATCTCAACAAGATGAGCGCCAAGAGCGCGATCAAGCTGCTGGTGCCCAGGGAGGCCCAGGGCACCCTCTACCAGTGGGTGGCCATCCTCACCGGCTCCAAGAATGCGCTCAAGGGCGCGGGTTTCTTCCTCGGCGGTGTGCTGCTGGCGGTGTTCGGTTTCGCCGGGGCCGTCGGCGCCATGGCCACGGGGCTGGCCCTGGTCTGGTTGTTCAGCGTCGTGATGCTGAAACAGGATCTGGGTCGGGCCAAGAACAAGCCCAAGTTCACCGACCTTTTTTCCAAGAGCCGGGCCATCAACATACTGTCGGCGGCGCGTCTGTTCCTGTTCGGCGCCCGGGATGTCTGGTTCGTGGTGGCCTTGCCGGTGTTTCTGGCCAGTTCGCTTGGCTGGGACCACTGGTGGGTCGGCGGTTTCCTGGCGCTCTGGGTCATCGGCTACGGCGTGGTGCAATCGTTCGCGCCCTATTTTACCGGCAAGCGCTCGGGCAGGGTGCCCGACGGCCGGGCCGCCTTCGGCTGGGCCCTGGTGCTGACCCTGACCCCGGCGCTGATCGCCCTGGGGCTGGGAGCCGGGTTTCATCCGCAATGGACCCTGCTCGGCGGCCTCTTGCTGTTCGGGGCGCTGTTCGCCATCAACTCCTCGCTGCACAGTTACCTGATCGTCAGCTATGCGGGCGAGGACGGGGTTTCCCTCGACGTGGGCTTCTACTATATGGCCAACGCCATGGGGCGGCTCGTCGGCACCCTGCTGTCGGGCTGGGTCTATCAGCAGTCGGGATTGCAGGCATGCCTGTGGATTTCCGCCGGTTTCCTGCTGCTGGCCGCGTTGCTGTCTCTCAAACTGCCCCGGCACCGGGTAATGGAGCCAAATAGCGGCTGAAATCGGTTTTTTGTGCGATAAAGATGACAAAGCGGCGACAAAGCCGCTTTTTTATTGCGGGCAACTGTGGCTAGATATAGGGCAGTGCATGGGCAGGAGTCATTATGGAAATCAGGAAGATCCGCAGCGGTGAAACCGGCAGTATCTGGCGTTTGTTCCACGATACCGTGCATCGCATCAACCAGGCCGACTACAGCAAGAGCGAGCTGGCGGTGTGGGCTCCTGATGAATATGACGAGCCGCGCTGGGTCAGCCGCTTTATCCGTACCCGGCCCCTGGTGGCGATGGACGGCAAGTCCCTGCTGGGCTTTGCCGAGCTGAGCGATGACGGCCGCATCGATCTCTTCTATGTGCATCATGCCCACCAGGGCGAGGGCATAGGCCGGGCGCTGATGCAGCGGCTCAAGGCGGAAGCCGCCTCCCGCGGCCTGTCCCGGCTCTACTGCGAGGCCAGCATTACCGCCCGGCCGTTCTTCGAGGCCATGGGCTTCGTTGCCCTGGAGCAGCGCCAGCTTGAACGCCGGGGCCAGCCGGTGTCGGTGATACTGATGGAATACCGGGCCTGAAGAGAGGAAGAGGTTTGCGTTGCCGGCCGGCTCGCAGGCAACAAAAAACCCACCGTCAGGTGGGTTTTTTGAGGGTATTTTGGTCGGCGTGAGAGGATTTGAACCTCCGACCCCTGACACCCCATGACAGTGCGCTACCAGGCTGCGCTACACGCCGAAGTGGGGCTAACTATATAGAGGCCCCGGTCCTGCTGCAAGCCCCTTTTTTATGATTTAGGCGCGTTTGGCGCTTTCTTGGGCATTGTTGCGTTTTTTTCATCGTTTTCCTCGCCGGGCCTGCCCGGCGGGCGCAGCCCCGGCTTGCAGCCGGGCCGGCTTTTGCCATAATACGCGGCCTAGGGAGGCGGTGATGAACGAACGAGACGAATACTGGATGACCCAGGCCATGGCGCTGGCGGCGCGGGCGGAGGAGGAAGGCGAGGTACCCGTCGGGGCCCTGGTGGTGCTAAATGACGAATGTGTCGGGGTGGGCTGGAACCGTTCCATCGGCAGCCACGACGCCACCGCCCATGCGGAGATCATGGCGCTGCGCCAGGCCGGCCGGGCCATCGGCAACTACCGGCTGCTGGATTGCACCCTCTACGTGACCCTGGAGCCGTGCATGATGTGCGCCGGCGCCATGGTGCACAGCCGCATCCGGCGGCTGGTGTACGGTGCCTTTGATGCCAAGACCGGGGCGGTGGATTCGGTACTGCAACTGCTGGCCACCCCCGGCCTCAACCATCAGGTGCTGTGGCAGCCAGGGGTGCTGGCCGAGGCCTGTTCCACCCAGCTCAGCCGTTTCTTCCAGCGCCGCCGGGCGGAGAAAAAGGCCGCCAGGAAACAGGCGGCCGAGCGATAGCTTATACCCTCAGCAGTTCCAGCTTCCAGTCCACCTTGGCCTGATAGGCCTGCTCCCGCTCGAGGGTGGTGAGCAGCAGGTGGTTTCTGTCGCACCAGTCGGCGGGCAGGCTCAGGCGCAACTCATCATTGGCCCCGAGGCCGAGCTCGAGGGTGGGCAACACACCATCCTGGCGACGGCGGTTGAGGGCCACCGCCAGCCGCAGCAGCCGCACCAGGCGCCACAGCTGCTGCTCCGGCAGGTAGTTGAGCGGCTCCAGTTCGGACAGCTTGAGTGCCTTGCGGTGAAAGCGCACCAGGGCGGACAGGGCTTTCTGCTCTTCCTGGGTAAAGCCGGGCAGGTCGGCGTTGCTGAGGATATAGGCGGAATGGCGGTGGATGCCGGTAAAGTTGATGTGCAACCCCACCTCGTGCAGCAGGGCGGCGCCCCCCAGCAGGTCGACGAAGCCGTTGTCGAGGCCCCAGGCATCGCGGACCTGGGCGAACAGCGCGAGTGCGGTCTGCCTGACCCGCTCGGCCTGGCGGGTGTCGATGGCGTATTCCCGGCTCAGGGCCTGGACGGTGTTGACCTGGGTGTCGTGATGGGTGGCCCGGCCGAAAAAGGCATAGAGCAGGCCTTCGCGCAGGGCACCGTCGGAAAAGCCCATCGTTTCCAGGTTGAGGCTGCGGAAGAGGCCGAGCAGTATGGACAGGCCGGCGGCGATCAGCGGTTTGCGATCCTCGCTCAGGCCGGCGATGTCCGCCTTGTCGATATGGCCGGCCTTGATCAGCTGGCTCTTGATATGGATCAGGCCGGGCAGATCGATCACCGGCCTTTGGGTGATGCTCGAGCACATTTCGAGCAGCGTCTTGATGGTGCCGGAGCTGCCCAGTACCTGGTCCCAGCCCAGGCTCAGGTAGCGACCCATGACCGGCGCCAGCTGGTACTCGGCCGCTTCGATGGCCTGCTCGAAGCTCTCCTCGGTCAGGCGGCCGTCGGCGAAGTACTTGCGGGTGAAGCTCACGCACCCCATGCTGCGGCTGGACACCTGCTTGCAGTCGAAGTCCCGGCCGATGATAAGTTCGGTGCTGCCGCCGCCGATGTCGATCACCAGCACCTGGCCCTGGGTATTCTGGGTGTGGGCCACGCCCTGGTAGATCAGGCGCGCTTCTTCGTTGCCGCTGACGATGTCGATGGGAAAGCCCAGCACCTGCTGGGCCTGACGCACGAACTCCTTGGCATTGCTGGCTTCGCGCAGGGTGAAGGTACCCGCCACCCGCACCTGGGTGGCGTGAAAGCCACGCAACCGCTCCCCGAACAGCCTGAGGCAGGCCAGGCCGCGTTCCATGGCCTCCTGGTTGAGCAGGTTTGCATCGTCCAGGCCGTCGGCCAATCGAACCCGTTCTTTCAGACGGTCCACGATGCGCAGGCTATCGCCGTGGTAGCGGGCGATCACCATATGGAAGCTGTTTGAGCCGAGATCGATGGTGGCGACGTACTGATCGGTCATGCGCGGTTATCCCTCCAAATCCTTGAGATAGTCATAAATAACGGTCTGGGAGCGGATTTTACGCCGGTTGCCGCGCTCGACATAATGATTCGTTTGCTCGAAGTCCAAAATTCTGGCCTTGGTGGTGTCGTTGAGCTGGATCTCGAGGATATCGATGATCCGCCGGCGCAGCGCCGGGTCCAGGATGGGCGTGGCCACTTCCACCCGAAAGTCGAGGTTGCGGGTCATCCAGTCGGCGGAGGAAATATAGACCTTCGGCTGGCCGTTGTTGTGGAACACCATCACCCGTGGATGCTCCAGGTAGCGATCCACTATGCTGATGGCACGGATATTGTCGCTTACCTCCGGTATCCCGGGCACCAGTGAACACATGCCGCGCACGATAAGATCGATTTTCACCCCGGCCTGGCTGGCGCCGTAGAGCCGGTTGATCAGGCCCTTGTCCACCAGGTTGTTGAGTTTCAGGGTGATGCGGGCGGGCAACCCCTGGCGGGCGTTGGCGATCTCGGTGTCGATCAGGCTGTAAATCCCGCGCCGGGAGTTGATGGGCGATACCAGCAGGTGGTTGAACTTGGCCCGGCGATAGGGCTGGCGGATAAAGTCGAACACCGCCGCCACCTCGTTCGTGATCTCCGGATTGGCGGTGAGCAGCGAGAAATCGGTGTAGATATTGGCGGTTTTTTCGTTAAAGTTGCCGGTGCCCACGTGGGCATACTGCACCAGCCGCTCCCCCTCGCGACGGGTGACCAGGCACAGCTTGGAATGCACCTTGAGGCTGGGCACCCCGAATTCCACCGTAATGCCGGCCTCGGTCAGGATCTTGGCCCACTCGATGTTGGCCGCCTCGTCGAAACGGGCGCGCAGCTCGATCACCACCGTCACCTTCTTGCCGTTGTTGGCCGCGTCCATCAGCGAATACATGATGCGCGACAGGGAGGCCACCCGGTAGACGTTCATCTTGATGCTGAGTACCGCCGGGTCGAAGGAGGCCTGGCGCACGAATTCGGTGACGTGGCTGAAGCTGTGGTAGGGGAAATACAGCAGTATGTCGCGCCGGCGGATGGCGTCGAAGGAGGAGGGACTGTCCTGAAACTCCCGGCACTTGAGCGCAGGCTGTGGCTTGTTCACCAGGTGCTTGCGGCCGACGTTGGGAAAGCCGATGAAATCCTTGAAGTTGTGGTAACGTCCACCGGACATCACCGCGTCATGGCCCTGGATCCTGAGCTTGCGTACCAGGGTCTGCACCATCTCCGGCGGCATTTCCCGGTCGTGCACGAAGCGCACCGGCAGGGCGGTGAGCCGCTGCTTGAGGCCGTCGCTCATCTTCTCGAGCAGGCTCTGGTCGAGCTGGTCGGACAGATCGTATTCCGCGTCCCGGGTCATCTTGAAGGAGTAGGCGTGGATGTCGTCGTATTCGAAGAAGCCGGCAAAGAGATCGTTCAGACACAGCCGGATCACGTTGTCCATGATGAGGATGCTCTTCTTGCGCCGGCTCTTGCCCGGGGGCAGTACCACGAAACGGGGCAGCACGTCGGTAGGGATCTCCACCAGGGCGTAGTGGCGTTCCTCGCCCTTGATCATGCCCACGCACAGGTAGGTGTATTCGTCCTTGAGAAAGCGCACCGGATCGATTTCGGCGCGCAATATGATGGGGGACAGGTAGGCCCGCACCTCGTTTTCGAAGTAGCGCTTGACCCAGGTTTCCTGCTCCGGGGAGAGCTGGTTCTCGTTGAGCAGGAAGATGTTCTGCCGGGCCAGGGTGACGATCAGCTCCTTATAGACCTCGTCGAAGGTGTTGGCGAGTCCGACCACCTTTTGCTGGATATTCCTGAGCAGGGAAGCGGCGCCGTTGGTCTTGCCCTGATCCGCGTCTATCATCACCTGGCGCTTGACGTCGGACACCCGGACCCGGAAGAATTCGTCCTGGTTGTTGGAAAAAATCCCCAGGAAGCGTACCCGCTCGATCAGCGGGACGCTCTTGTCCATGGCCTCCTGCAACACCCGCTCGTTAAACGACAGCCAGCTCAGCTCTTTTTCCTGGTACCACTTATCCGTGCTCATTATTGTTCCTGTCAAACGGGATGTGTCGGTTTCAGGCACTTTTTATGACAGAGTTTTATGACAGTTTTGTGACGACTCAAGTGGGTTCTATGTCCACCACCAGGTCGTCGCTCAGGGCTTCCAGCCGGGCCTGCAGATCGCCCAGGGTCTGGCCGTGGGGCAGGATCAGGGTGCTTTTCGCCTCGAACAGCATGATGCCGGTGACCGGGGCCGGGTGGCTGTCGGTCTTCAGGGTTTTGACGCTGATATTGAGCTGGTTCAGCACATCGGTGACCTCGTCGATGATGCCGAGGCGGTCGTTGGCGGTCACGGTCAGGGTCAGGTGCTGGCCCTGGGGGGGGACCGCCTTGCCTTCTACCAGCTGTACCTGGAAGTCGGGCAGCCGGGTCAGTGCCTGGCACAGGGCTTCGCTGTGCTCTTCCGGTACCCGGATTTCGACGATGCCGGCAAAGTAGCCGGCCAGTTCGCTCATGGCGCTGCCTTGCCAGCTGCCGTGGTGTTGCTTGATGAGGGCGGCCAGTTGTTTGACCAGGCCGGTCTTGTCGGGGCCTATCAGGGTAGCGACCAGGGTCTTCATCCGTTCTCTCCTTGAAAAATGGGATACCGCCTGTTCAAGATACACCTTTCCGATAATTTTTACAGGCATCCGTCGGTGGGGTCCCGGGTGTAACAAAACTGTCATCTGTCCGCCATACAATGGGTGCAACTGGAAATCTACCGAGGTGACTGATGTCAACCGAAACCCAAACCATAGCGCTGTCGGGCAGCAAGGGACGCTGGCTCAAGGACCGACTGGCACAGATAGGGGTAACCACCGGCGGGATACTGGTGCTGGTTGCCCTCTTGTTGATCTTCTTTTACCTGTTGTACGTGGTGAAGCCGATTTTCGACGGCGCCCGCGTCGAGCCCGGCCAGCAGCTGACCCTGGCGGGCGGCGGCGAGACGGTGCTGCTGGGCGTGGAAGAGCAGAACGAGCTGGTGTATCGCTTCAACGACGACGGCGAGGTCAATTTCTACTCCCTGCCGCTGCAGGGCAAGCACCTGCAGAATATCCGCGTTCCCGGCGAGATCACCAGCGTGGCCCGCAGCCAGTCCGGCAACATGGTGGCCTATGGTCAGGACGACGGCCGTTTCCGGGTGGTGGCGCCCAAGTTCAACGTCAGTTATCCGGACAATATCCGGACCATCATCCCCGAAGTCGTCTATCCCTTCGGCGAGGAGCCCCTGGTGCTGGATGAGCAGGGCCGCGGCCTGAGCCGGCTGGCGTTCGCCCGGAGCGGCGATGACCTGCTGGCGGCGGCGATCACCGCCGATGGCAGCGGCATCCTGACCCGCTTCGCCGGCAAGGAAAACTTCCTCACCGGCGAGATCGAGCTGGCGCCCGAGCGGGTGGCCATCCCCGGCCTGCCCGAGCAGGTAGACCAGCTGCTGCTGACCCCCAACCTGCGTTTCCTGTTTGTGCGCAGCGGCAATGCCGTCTCTATCTATGATGTGCGCAACATCGGCAAGGTGCGGCTGCGCAATGTACTCGACATGAACGCCGTGGGCGGCAACATCACCACCATGACCCTGCTGTCCGGCGGCAACTCGCTGCTGGTCGCCAACGACAATGGCAAGGTGTCCCAGTGGTTCGAGGTGACCAGGGACGGCAAGCGTGAGTTCACCTTCATCCGCGAGTTCCAGGCCGAAGGCCGCATCAGCCGGATAGCACCGGAACTGAACCGCAAGGGCTTCGCCACCATCGCCGACAACGGCAGCCTGGACATTTTCCACACCACCGGCGGCTCACGACTGTTCTCCGGCAGGCTGGCCGGCGAGTCCGTGTCCGCCCTGGCCATGTCGCCGCGCAACAACCTGCTGTTGGTGCTGGAGGGTGACCGGCTGTCCAGCTTCCATGTGGAAAACGAGCACCCGGAGGTGACCTGGCGTGCCATGTGGACCAAGGTCTGGTACGAAGGCTATCCCGAACCCCAGTACGTGTGGCAATCCACCTCCGGCAGCAGCGACTTCGAGGCCAAGCTGAGCCTGGTGCCCATCTCCTTCGGTACCATCAAGGCGGCCTTCTACGCGCTGCTGTTCGCGGTGCCCATCGCCATCGCCGGCGCCGTCTATACCGCCTATTTCATGTCGCCGGGGCTGCGTAAAATCGTCAAGCCGACGGTGGAGATCATGGAGGCGCTGCCCACCGTCATCCTCGGCTTCCTGGCCGGGCTCTGGCTGGCGCCGCTGGTCGAGACCCACCTGCCGGGCATCGTCATCCTGCTGGTGTTGCTGCCGCTGTCGATCCTGCTGATGGCCTTCGTCTGGCACCACCTGCCCAAGCACATCAAGAACGCGGTGCCGGAGGGCTGGCAGAGCGTGCTGCTGCTACCGCTGGTGGTGCTGGTGGGCTGGGCCTCCTTCGCCTTCAGCCCGGCGGTGGAGAGCCTGTTCTTCGGCGGCAACGCCCGCGGCTTCCTCACCAACGAGTTGGGCATCGGCTTCGACCAGCGCAACTCCCTGGTGGTGGGCATCGCCATGGGCTTCGCGGTGATCCCGACCATCTTCTCCATCGCCGAAGACGCCGTGTTCTCGGTGCCCAAGCACCTGACCAACGGCTCCCTGGCCCTGGGCGCCACCCCCTGGCAGACCCTGACCCGGGTGGTGATGCTGACCGCCAGCCCCGGTATTTTCTCGGCGGTGATGATGGGCCTGGGCCGGGCCGTGGGCGAGACCATGATAGTGCTGATGGCCACCGGCAACACCCCGGTGATGGATTTCAGCATCTTCAACGGCATGCGCACCCTGGCCGC
Organism: Zobellella sp. An-6; assembly: GCF_052487945.1. Classification (NCBI taxonomy): domain Bacteria; kingdom Pseudomonadati; phylum Pseudomonadota; class Gammaproteobacteria; order Aeromonadales; family Aeromonadaceae; genus Zobellella; species Zobellella sp. An-6. Next base: position 1,497,734 of record NZ_CP199259.1, read on the forward strand.
CAACATCGCGGTGGAAATGCCGGAAGCCGAGGTGAACAGCTCCCACTACCGGGTACTGTTCCTGGCGGCCTTCGTGCTCTTTGTATTCACCTTCCTGTTCAACACGGTCGCGGAGTTCGTTCGCCAGCGACTGCGTGACAAATACAGCTCAATGTAAGGGGCGAGACGACTCATGACTAAATGGTTCAAATCGGGGGCGCCCTGGATCTGGTTGACCGGCGGCGCCGTCAGCCTCAGCCTGGTGGCGGTACTCGGCCTGCTGCTGCTGATCGGCTGGCGCGGCCTCACCTATTTCTGGCCCCATACCATCTACGAATGGCAACTGAGCTCGCCCGAGGGCGAGCGCTACACCGTGATCGGCGAGATCCACGACCGGGAGACCGTGCCCGTGGCCCAGCTGCGCGGTGCAGGCCTTACTCTTGAAGGGGTGACGTCGGACACCCTGACCCGCTACCTGGTGAAAACCGGCAACCGGGAGTTCGTGCCGCTCGATTTCCGCTGGCTGCTGGAAACCGACATCCTGTCCCGGGAAACCCCGGCCACGCTGGCGGTGATCGAACGTTCCAACCACGGCAACTTCTACGGCTACGTGGAGCGGGTGCTGGAAGGCGACCGGGCCCTGGGCGGCGACGTGCGCGAGCAGCTGCGAAGCCGCATCGAGCGGGTGCTCGAGCTCAATGACCGGATGAAGAGCCTGCAGCGGGGCGACATCGGCAAGATCAACTTCCAGCTGGAAAAGCTGCGCCTGCAACAACGCAAGCTGGAGCTGGAAGGCAAGGCCACCGAGGAGGCCATCGCCGACATCCGGGCCCGGGAGCAGCAGCTGCGCGCCGACTACCAGGTGCTGGAGCGGGAGCTGTTCGCCATGCGTGACGAGGCCCGCCGCGACAATGTGGTGATCCGCGACATGCGCGGCCAGGAAGTGACCCTGTCGCTCGGCGAGATCCTGGACGTGGCCTGGCCCAACGACATGGGGCTGGCCGCCAAGACCGCTCACTGGTTCAAGCAGGTCGGCAAGTTCATCAGCGGCGAGCCGCGGGAGGCCAACACCGAGGGCGGCGTCTTCCCGGCGATTTTCGGCACCGTGTTCATGGTGATACTGATGGCCATCATCGTCACGCCGCTGGGCGTGGTGGCGGCCATCTACCTGCACGAATACGCGGGCAAGAACAGCCTGACCAAGATCATCCGCATCGCGGTGATCAATCTGGCGGGGGTACCCTCCATCGTGTACGGGGTGTTCGGCCTGGGCTTTTTCGTGTACATGCTGGGGGGCTCCATCGACCGGCTGTTCTACCCGGAGTCGCTGCCCACGCCCACCTTCGGCTCGCCCGGGGTGCTGTGGTCGGCCCTGACCCTGGCAATACTGACCCTGCCGGTGGTGATCGTCTCCACCGAGGAAGGCCTGGCGCGCATTCCCAGCGCGGTGCGCCAGGGCTCGCTGGCGCTCGGCGCCACCAAGGCGGAGACCTTGTGGCGCATCGTCATCCCCATGGCCAGCCCGGCGATCATGACCGGCCTGATCCTGGCCATCGCCCGGGCCGCCGGTGAAGTGGCGCCGCTGATGCTGGTGGGGGTGGTGAAACTGGCGCCCAGCCTGCCGGTGGACGGCAACTTCCCCTACCTGCACGTGGAGCGCAAGTTCATGCACCTGGGCTTCCATATTTATGACGTGGGCTTCCAGAGCCCGAACGTGGAGGCGGCGCGGCCCCTGGTGTATGCGACCTCCTTCCTGCTGGTGACCGTGATCGTGGGGCTCAACCTGACCGCCATCGGTATCCGTAACCACCTGCGTGAAAAATTCCGCTCGCTTGACCAGTGATCAAGACAGCCATAGCTTTGAGGTAACAAGATGATTAACGTAACTCCGACCATGACGCAGGACGCCGTGCTTGACCTGAACCACCTGAGCGAAGAGCAGATCGCGCTGGAAGTGCGGGATCTGAGCCTGTTTTACGGCGAGAAACAGGCGCTGTTCAATGTCGACATGAAGATCGCCAAGGGCCAGGTCACCGCCTTCATCGGCCCCTCCGGCTGCGGCAAGTCCACCCTGCTGCGCTGCATCAACCGGATGAACGATCTGGTGGACAGCTGCCGCATCGAAGGGGAAATCCTGCTGCACCACCAGAACATCTACGGCAAGGGGGTGGACGTGGCCGCCCTGCGCCGGCGGGTGGGCATGGTGTTCCAGCGCCCCAACCCCTTTCCCAAGTCGATCTACGAGAACGTGGTGTACGGCCTGCGCCTGCAGGGCATCAACGACCGTCGCCGGCTGGACGAGGCGGTGGAGCGTTCCCTGCGCGGCGCCGCCCTGTGGGACGAGGTCAAGGACCGGCTGCACGACAACGCCTTCGGCCTGTCCGGCGGCCAGCAGCAGCGGCTGGTGATCGCCCGGGCCATCGCCATCGAGCCGGAAGTGTTGCTGCTGGACGAGCCGACGTCCGCCCTCGACCCTATCTCTACCCTGGTGATCGAGGAGCTGATCAACACCCTCAAGAACCAGTACACCGTGGTGATCGTGACCCACAACATGCAGCAGGCGGCGCGGGTGTCGGATCATACCGCCTTCATGTACATGGGGGAATTGATCGAATACACCGATACCAATACCCTGTTCACCACGCCCAGCAAGAAGAAGACCGAAGACTACATTACCGGACGCTACGGTTAAGGACCCCGAACCATGGACAAGATCAATCTCAAGAAGCACATCTCCGGCCAGTTCAACGTGGAGCTGGAAGGGGTACTGAACCAGGTGCTGGTGATGGGCGGCCTGGTGGAGCAGCAACTGGCCGATGCCATCACCGCCATCCACGAGCAGGACATGGACATGGCCCGGCAAATCGTGGCCAACGACCACAAGGTCAACGCGCTGGAAGTTCAGATTGACGAAGAGTGCACCCGCATCATCGCCAAGCGCCAGCCGGCGGCCTCGGACCTGCGCCTGGTACTGGCGATCATCAAGACCATCACCGATCTGGAGCGCATCGGCGACGTGGCCAAGCGCATCGGCATGATGCTGCTGGACAACGCCAACAAGAAGCAGCCGCCGCTGGTGTCGATGGAGAACATGGGCCGGCGCACCGTCAAGATGCTGCACGAGGCGCTGGATGCCTTTGCCCGCATGGACGTGGAGGCGGCCATCGAAGTGCACAAGGAAGACGACAAGGTGGACCGGGAATACGAGTCCATCATCCGCGAGCTGATGACCTTCATGATGGAAGATCCGCGCACCATCCCCCACGTGCTCAACGTGCTCTGGTGCGCCCGCTCGCTCGAGCGGGTGGGGGACAGGGTGCAGCACATCTGCGAATACATCATCTACTTCGTCAAGGGCAAGGACGTGCGCCATATCAGCGACGAAGATATCCACAATATGCTGGACAGATAACGTCAACAAGGCCGCGCATGCGGCCTTTTCTTACTCAGAAACGCGCGTTAGCGCGTTTTTTTTTACCGCCCTGATCGTTGTCGTCGTGGAAGGCGAGGGACACCGCCAGGCTCTGCACCAGGCAAAGGCTGGCGGACTGGGAGCGGAAGGCGTCCACCTGGGCTTCCTTGATCACGAAGCAAATATCGCTGAAGGAAGCCAGGGGGCTGACCTGGCTGTCGGTAATGGCGATCTGCTTGGCACCCACGCTGGCGGCGGTTTCGGTCAGTACCAGGGTTTCCTGGGCGTAGGGGGAGAAGCTGATGGCCACCACCACGTCCTTGGGACCGACCAGCTCCAGTTGCTCCTTGAACATGCCGCCCAGGCCGTCGATCAGGAAGGCGCGGCGGTTGAGGTGGCGCAGGGCATAGGTGAGGTAGGTGGCCACGCTGAAGGAGCGGCGCAGGCCGATGACGTAGATGTTCTCCGCCTCGGCCAGGGCCTGTACCGCGCGGTTCAGATCCTCCGCCGAGGTCTGCGCCGCCAGCTGCTGCAGGGCTTGGGCGTTGGCCCGGGCGAACTCGTTGAGGATTTCCTCGGGCCGCTCGGGGGCGGCCTGGTCCTCCAGCTCCCGGAACAGCCGCACCCGGTCGGTGTAGTTGGCGGTTTCCTCCACCAGGTGGCGGCGGAACACCTGCTTCATGTCGTTGAAGCCACTGTAGCCGAAGGCGTTGGCGAAACGGATCAGGGTGGAGGGGGGCACGTCGGCCCGTTCGGCAATGATGGCCACGGTGTCGAAGGCGACGCTGTTGGTGTTGTCGAGCACATAGGCGGCAACCTGCTGCAGCCGCTTGCTGAGCTCGCCGTAACGGCTGCGGATCAGATCCTGTAACTCGGAATAGGTGTTGGGTGCTGACATCATGGCTCTCTAAAGCTTGCTGTTCGTCCGGCCCGCTGCCGACGATCCTGTACCCAGTGTAAATGAAATATTGCGCCGAAATAAACATTCCACCTCGTGATTAATCGATTCAGTGAGCAAAAAGATTCCCGGCAGCCTCCCATCCCTTCGCGTACCCGGTCACCAGGTTCCATCATAAAAGTAGCGGGAAATCAGTCTCTTTTTCTTGCTTGCAGTTCCGTATGGAACCTTGTGACAGGGGCTAACCTCGTTGGACGCGACCAGCCGTTTTCTTCCATTTTTATGATGGAACGAGCATTCCCCCTGTGCCGGTCGGCACAGGCAATCTCTGTTGCTTCTTCCACGCTCTGTTAGGGACTGATAATCGTATCAACAGGCGACACTTGTGCTCAGCGGGAAGACAAAGGGTGCGGTTTCGCCGCCCCTCTGCGCCAGGGAGGGCGCGGCGGAGCCCCCAGGGGCGAACCTTTCGGCCTGACCGAACATCCAGTGAATGTTCGCAGCAGGCCGACATGGCGGGTATCAGGTCCCACGGCATGCCGGCGGAGCAGTGCGCTTTGGCCGAGTACTGCAGATCATAAACCGGTGCTAAGAAGTGCGTGCTGCATCACATTTACATACAAATATTTCATGGTTGGTTGATAATGAAATAATTGTTTCGTATAAATAAGCAAATGAAATGTGACGGCCGGCCTGAGAGGGTCCGGCCTGGCGCGAGAGATCGAGGTGAAAGCATGAAGCAAGTACGGGTGGGACTGATCGGGACCGGTTATATCGGGCGCTGCCACGCCATCGCCTACGCCCAGGCGCCGGTGGTGTTCCCGCTCAAGGGACAACTGGTACGGGAGATGCTGGCCGAGGTGACCCCTGAGCTGGCGGCCCGCCAGGCCGAGAGCCTGGGCTTCAACCGTTCTACCGGTGACTGGCGCGAGCTGGTGGCCGACCCGGTCATCGACGTGGTCGACATCTGCGCCCCCAACTTCCTGCACAAGGAAATGGCCCTGGCCGCCATCGCCCACGGCAAGCACGTCTATTCCGAAAAGCCGCTGGCGCTGTCCACCCGCGACGCCGCCGAAATGGTGGACGCGGCCCGCCGGGCCGGGGTCAAGACCCTGGTGGGCTTCAACTACATGAAAAACCCCGCCACCCGGCTGGCGCGCCAGATCATCGAGCGGGGGGAGATCGGCGAGGTGGTGCACTTCTATGGCACCCATAATGAGGATTACATGGCCAACCCGGCCACCCCGCTGGACTGGCACTGCCGCAAGGACAGCGCCGGCCTGGGGGCCCTGGGGGATCTCGGCGCCCATATCATCAACATGGCCCACTACCTGGTGGGCTCCCGGGTAGCCAGCGTGAGCGGCGACATGCAGACCGTCATCGGCGAGCGCCCGGACCCGCGCGAGCCGTCCCGGCTGCTGCCGGTGGAAAACGAGGACCAGGCCCACGCCCTGCTGCGTTTCGAATCCGGCGTCATGGGCCAGATCGAGACCTCGCGCATCGCCTGCGGCCGCAAGATGGGCCTCGGCTACGTGATCACCGGCACCAGGGGCAGCATCAGCTATACCCAGGAACGGATGGCCGAACTCAAGCTCTACCGGCACGACGACGACCAGGGCCGGCAGGGCTTCAAGACCCTGCTGGTGGGTCCGGAGCACCCGGACTATGCCGCCTTCTGCATCAGCGCCGGCCATGGCTTCGGCTTCAACGATCAGAAAACCGTGGAAATCCGCGATCTGGTGGACGGCATCGCCGCCGGCAGCCCCCTGTGGCCCGACTTCGAGGAAGGCTGGATGGTCTCCCGGGTACTGGACGCCATCGCCCTTTCGGCCGAACGCCGCCAGTGGATCCATGTGGAAGAAATTCAGTAAAAAGGACTAGAGGGATCCGTCCCGGAGGAGAGAAGAATGTCAGCACGAAAGCACCTGGATGTGATTTGCCTTGGGCGGGTGGCCGTCGACCTGTACGGCCAGCAGATCGGCGCTCGCCTGGAAGACATGGGCAGCTTCGCCAAATACCTGGGAGGCTCCAGCGGTAACCTGGCCTACGGCACCGCCCGCCAGGGCCTGAAGTCCGCCATGCTGTCCCGGGTGGGCGACGACCACATGGGCCGTTTCCTGCGCGAGGAGCTGGCCCGGCTGGGGGTGGATGTGAGCCACCTCAAGACCGACAAGGACAGGCTCACCGGCCTGGTGGTACTCGGTATCAAGGACGAGGATACCTTTCCGCTGATCTTCTTCCGGGAAAACTGTGCCGACATGGGCATCCGGGCGGAAGACATCGACGAGGAGTTCATCGCCTCGGCCAGGTGCCTGGCCATCACAGGTACCCACCTGTCGCATCCGGACACCCGGGCCGCCGTGATCAAGGCGCTGGAGATCGCCCGCCGGCACGGGGTGAAAACCGCGCTGGACATCGACTACCGCCCGGTGCTCTGGGGCCTGACCGGCCGGGGGGACGGCGAGACCCGCTTTATCCCGTCCGCCGCCGTCACCGAGCAGCTGCAGCAGACGCTGGCTCTGTTCGACGTCATCGTCGGCACCGAGGAGGAGTTCCATATCGCCGGCGGCAGCACCGACACCGTCGCCGCCCTGCGGGCGGTGCGCGCGGTGAGCGGCGCCGCCCTGGTGTGCAAGCGCGGCCCGCTCGGCTGCTCGGTGTTCGAGGGCGCCATTCCCGCCACCCTGGACCAGGGGCTGACCGTGTACGGGGTCAGGGTGGAGGTGCTCAACGTGCTGGGGGCGGGGGACGCTTTCATGTCCGGCCTGCTGCGCGGCTACCTCAACGGCGAGGGCTGGGAGCAGGCCTGCCGTTACGCCAACGCCTGCGGCGCCCTGGTGGTGTCCCGCCACGGTTGCGCCCCGGCCATGCCGAGCAAGGAAGAGCTGGACGACTACCTGTCCCGCGCCGAGTCGGTGCCGCGCCCGGATCTGGACGAGCGCCTCAACCACCTGCACCGGGTGACCACCCGGGATCGGGAGTGGGACGATCTGTGCATCCTGGCCTTCGATCACCGTCGCCAGTTCGTGGACATGGCCATCGAGGCGGGGGCGGATATCGGCGAGATCCCCCGGCTGAAAAAACTGATCCTGAAGGCCGGCCGCCAGGTGGCGGAGGAGGCCGGGCTCAAGGGCCGTGCCGGCATACTGGCGGACACCACCTTCGGCCAGCCGGTGCTGAACGAGATCACCGGCCAGGGCTGGTGGATAGGCCGCCCCCTGGAGCTGCCGAGCTCGCGCCCGCTGCGCCTGGAGCACGGCAACATCGGCAGCCAGCTGATCGACTGGCCGCTGGAGCACATCGTCAAGTGCCTGGTGTTCTACCATCCGGAAGACCAGGTGGAGCTGCGCCTGGAGCAGGAGCGGCTGATCACCGAGGTGTACCAGGCCTGCTGCAAGAGCGGCCACGAGCTGCTGCTGGAAGTGATACTGCCGGCGGACATGCCCAAGACCGACGAGCTCTACGTGCGCGCCATCAAGCGCTTCTACAACCTGGGGGTCAAGCCCGACTGGTGGAAGCTGCCGCCGCTGTCCAGCACCGGCTGGGACGAGGTCACCGCCGTGGTCACCGAGCGCGACCCGCACTGCCATGGGGTAGTGATCCTGGGCCTGGACGCGCCGGAGGCCGAGCTGCAGGCCGGCTTCAACGCCGCCGCCGGCAAGGCGCTGGTCAAGGGCTTCGCCATCGGCCGCACCATCTTCGGCGCGCCCAGCCGCGACTGGCTGGCCGGCCGGCTCGACGATCAGGGTCTGATTGAAGCCATCAAACGCAATTACCATCATCTGATCGCCCTCTGGCGTCAGCGTCATCAAGGAGAATGAAGATGTCCCACACCCTTCGTCTGACCATGGCCCAGGCCCTGGTGAAGTTTATGACGGCGCAGAAAGTGGAGATCGACGGGGCCATCCTGCCCCTGTTCGAGGGGGTCTTCGCCATCTTCGGTCATGGCAACGTGGCCGGGGTGGGCGAGGCGCTGTACCAGGCGCGCGATGTACTGCCCACCTACCGGGCCCACAACGAGCAGGGCATGGCCCACGCCGCCATCGCCTTTGCCAAGACCCACAACCGCCGGCGGATGATGGCCTGTACCGCCTCCGCCGGCCCGGGCTCCACCAACATGGTGACCGCCGCCGCCGTGGCCCACGTCAACCGCCTGCCGGTGCTGTTCCTGCCGGGGGACACCTTCGCCACCCGCCAGCCGGATCCGGTGCTGCAGCAGGTGGAGGTGTTCAGCGACCACACCATCACCTCCAACGACTGCTTCAAGCCGGTGAGCCGCTTCTTCGACCGCATCACCCGCCCCGAGCAGCTGCTGACCTCGCTGCCCCAGGCGATGCGGGTGCTGACCGATCCGGTGGAGTGTGGCCCGGTGACCCTGGCGCTGCCCCAGGACGTGCAGACCATGGCCTACGACTACCCGGCGCACCTGTTCGAGGAAAAGGTGCACCGGCTGCGCCGCCAGGCCCCGGACGAGGTGGAGCTGGCTGAGGCGATCGAACTCATCAAGGCCGCCAAAAAGCCGCTGGTGATCGCCGGGGGCGGGGTGCACTACTCGGGCGCGCTCCAGGAGTTGGAGCAACTGGTGAGCCAATACCATCTGCCGGTGGGCGAGACCCAGGCCGGCAAGGGCGCACTGCCCTGGGATCACGCCCAGAACATGGGCTCCATCGGCGTCACCGGCGCGGCCTCGACCAATGCCCTGTCCGCCGACTGCGACCTGATCCTGGCGGTGGGTACCCGGCTGGGCGACTTTGCCACCGGCTCCCGCGCCATGTACCACCCGGAGGCGCGCATCATCGCCATCAACGTCGGCTCCTTCGATGCCTACAAGCACAAGGCGCAGCCCCTGGTGGGCGATGCCAAACTGACCCTGCCCAGGCTGATTGCCGGGCTCGAGGGCTGGCGGCCCGAGGGCAGTTGGGTGGAAAAGGCCGCCGAGCTGCGCGCCCGCTGGCTGCATGCCCAGGACGTGGCCACCACGGATCGCGGCACCGAGCTTCCCACCGACGCGGAAGTGGTGGGCGCGGTCAACCGTGCCGCCGGGGAGCAGGACATCGTGGTGTGCGCCGCCGGCGGCCTGCCCGGCGAGCTGCAGAAACTGTGGCGCACCCGTTACCACAAGGGCTACCACATGGAGTACGGCTACTCCTGCATGGGCTACGAGATCGCCGGTGGCCTGGGGGTGAAGATGGCCAGGCCCGACTCCGAGGTGTTCGTGATGGTGGGGGACGGCTCCTACCTGATGCTGAACTCGGAGATCGCCACCTCGGTGATGCTGGGCCGGAAGATGATAGTGGTGGTGCTCGACAACCGCGGCTACGGCTGCATCCACCGGCTGCAGCAGTTCTGCGGCGGCCCCGGCTTCAACAACATGCTGGACGACTGCCTGACGGTGGCAGGCGGCGCGCCCAAGACCGACTTTGCCGCCCACGCCATCGCCCTGGGTGCCAGGGGCGAGAAGGTGGGCAACATCAAGGAGCTGGAAGCGGCGCTGGCGCGGGCCAAGGCCTCGGACATCACCTATGTGGTGACCCTGGACACCGATGCCCTGGTGGTGACCGAAGAGGGCGGCTCCTGGTGGGACGTGGCGGTGCCGGAAGTGTCGCCCCGCAGCCAGGTGCAGGAAGCCCGTGCCCGCTACGAGGCCCATAAGGCCCGCCAGCTGCAGAATTTGTAAGCCATATTCCGGCAGGGCCTGAAACAGGCGTCTGCCACTTGATTGGAAAGCGGGATTGACCGGCCCCACGCCGACACGCCGTAAACCCATCCCTGGGGGCTCCGCCGCGCCGTCCCTGGCGCGGAGGGTCGGCTTAGTGGCCAATCAATCCTGCCGCCCGGCAGCCGAATCGTCTGCCTGGAGTGCAACATTTTGGAGAACACCATGAGCGTAAAACTGGGCATCAACCCCCTGACCTGGACCAACGACGATCTGCCGAGCCTGGGCGGCGACACCCCGCTCGCCACCTGCCTGACCGAAGGCAAGCAGGCCGGCTTCGCCGGCTTCGAGCTGGGCCATAAATTTCCCCGGGATCCCGAGCTGCTCAAGCCCATCCTGCAGCGCCACGAGCTGGAGCTGGTCTCCGGCTGGTATTCCGGCTACCTGCTGGAGCGCTCGGTGGCAGAGGAAATCGAGGCGGTGCAGGACCACCTCCGGCTGCTCAAGGCCATGGGCTGCAAGGTAATGGTGTTCTGCGAAGTCACCGGCTGCATCCACGGCGACCAGGGCAAGCCGGTGAGCGAGCGCCCGCACTTCCCCGCCGAGCGCTGGGAAGAATACGGCGCCAGGCTCACCGAGTTTGCCCGCTACACCCTGTCCCAGGGGGTACAGGTGGCCTACCACCACCATATGGGCACCGTGATCGAAACCGAGGCCGAGGTGGACGCCCTGATGCAGCACACCGGCCCCGAGGTGGGACTGCTGCTCGACACCGGCCATATGACCTACGCCGGTGGCGATCCGGTGGAAGTGGCCCAACGTTGGGCCAGGCGCATCAACCATGTGCACTGCAAGGACATCCGCGCCAACGTCCTGAAGGAGGCGCGCAACCGCAACTCCAGCTTCCTCAATGCCGTGCTGGACGGCGCCTTCACCGTGCCCGGTGACGGTTGCGTCGACTATCCGGCGGTGTTCGAGGTGCTGAAAGACAACGGCTACCAGGGCTGGCTGGTGGTGGAGGCCGAGCAGGATCCGTCCGTCGCCCACCCCCTGACCTACGCCACCCTGGGCCATAACAACTTACATGCGTTCGCCCGCAACGCCGGCTTGCTGTAACGGAGGAAACCAACATGGAACAAGTACTGAACTTTATTGACGGCCAGATCACCGAAAGCCACAGCGGTCGTGCCGCGCCCGTTTACAATCCGGCTACCGGCGAGCAGAGCCGGGAAGTGGTGCTGAGCTCGGCCGATGAGGTGCGTTCCGCCATTGCCGCCGCCCAGAAGGCCTTCCCGCGCTGGGCCGGCACCAGCCCGCTGCGCCGCGCCCGCATCCTGTTCAGGTTCAAGACATTGCTTGAGGAGAACATGGACGAGCTGGCGCGCCTGATCTCCAACGAGCACGGCAAGGTCTATTCCGACGCCGTGGGCGAGCTGACCCGTGGCCTGGAAGTGGTGGAGTTCGCCTGCGGCATTCCCCACCTGCTCAAGGGCGAGCACTCGCTCAACGTGGGCACCGGGGTCGACAGCCACTCGCTGATGCAGCCGCTCGGGGTCTGTGCCGGTATCTCCCCGTTCAACTTCCCGGCCATGGTGCCCATGTGGATGTTCCCGGTGTCCATCGCCTGCGGTAACACCTTCGTGATGAAGCCCTCCGAGAAGGATCCTTCCGCCAGCGTGCGCCTGGCCCAGCTGCTGAAGGAAGCGGGCCTGCCCGACGGCGTGTTCAACGTGGTGCACGGCGACAAGGACGCGGTGGACGTGCTGCTGACCGACCACCGCATCCAGGCGGTGAGCTTCGTCGGCTCCACCCCCATCGCCGAATACATCTACAGCACCGCAAGTAGCCATGGCAAGCGCTGCCAGGCCCTGGGCGGCGCCAAGAATCACGCGGTGATCATGCCCGACGCCGATCTGGATCTGGCCGCCAATGCCCTGATGGGCGCGGCCTTCGGCGCCGCCGGCGAGCGCTGCATGGCGATATCCGTGGCGGTGGCGGTGGGCGACGAGGTGGCCGATCGCCTGATCGCCAAACTCAAGCCCCAGGTGGAAGCCCTGCGCGTCGGCCCCGGCATTGTCGAGGGCCAGGAAAACGACATGGGCCCGCTGGTGTCGGCGGTGCATCGCGACAAGGTGGTGGGTTACATCAACCAGGGTGAAGCCGAAGGTGCCGAGCTGGTAGTGGACGGCCGCGGCCTCAAGGTGGCGGGCCATGAAGCCGGCTACTTCGTCGGTGGCACCCTGTTCGATCGGGTGACTCCGGAGATGACCATCTACAAGGAAGAAATCTTCGGCCCGGTGCTGGCGGTGGTGCGGGTACCCGATTACGCCTCGGCCCTGGAGCTGGTGAACAGCCACGAATACGGCAACGGCACCGCCATCTTCACCCGGGACGGCCACGCCGGCCGCCAGTTCAGCCAGGACGTGCTGGCGGGCATGGTGGGCGTCAACGTGCCGATCCCGGTGCCGATGGCGTTCCACTCCTTCGGCGGCTGGAAGCGTTCCATCTTCGGTCCGCTCAACGTGCACGGCCCCGATGGCGTGCGTTTCTACACACGGATGAAGACGGTGACCAGCCGCTGGCCCTCCGAGCCCCAGCAGGGCGCCGAGTTCTCCATGCCGACCATGAAGTAAGCGCCACACCGCCAACCGAAGCCCGCCCAGTGCGGGCTTCTTTGTTATTGCCGTTCCGCCAGCCAGGTGGTCAGCTGCGCCAGGGGCATGGGCCTGGCGTACCAGTAGCCCTGGATCTGGTCGCAGTTGAGCTGGCGCAGCAGGGCGGCCTGCTCGGGCGTTTCCACGCCCTCCGCCACCACCGTCATCGACAGGCCGTGGGCCATGCGGATGATGGCGTCCACTATGCTGCGATCGTCCGCGTCCCGCTCCATCTCGGTGATGAAGCTGCGGTCTATCTTGAGGGTGTCCACCGGGAAGCGCTTGAGGTAGCTCAGGCTAGAGTAACCGGTGCCGAAGTCGTCGATGGCGATGGACAGCTGCGCCTGACGCAACCGGCCCAGGATGCCGGCGGCGCGGGTCGGCTCCTGCATCAGCGAGCTTTCGGTCAGCTCCAGGGCCAGGCGCTGGGGTGGCAGGCGGTGCTGGCGCAGCCGGGCCAGCACCTGCTCGGCGAAGTCGTCCTGGGTGAGCTGGCGGGCGGCGATGTTGACCGCCACCGGCTGGTCGACCCCGAGCCCGGCCAGTTGCCGCAAGTCGGTGCAGGCCTGCTCGATCAGCCAGTAGCCCACCGGTATGATCATGCCGGTATCTTCCAGTATGGGGATGAACACCGTCGGCGATACCGGCCCCGTGCCGTGCAGCTGCCAGCGCAACAGGGCCTCGAAGCCGACCAGCCGGCCCGTGGCGATGCTCATCTTGGGCTGGTAATGCAGCTCGAACTCCTTGTTCTCCCAAGCCAGCCGCAGGGCGTTTTCCAGGGTGACCTTGCCGATGGGGAAGGTGCTCCGGGGTGGATGCTGGTAGAAGCAGGTACTGTTGCGTCCCTGCCGCTTGGCCTGGGCCAGGGCGTGATCGCCGTGGCGCAGCAGGGTGTCCGGATCCCGGCCGTCTTCCGGGAAGCAGGCGATACCGAGGCTGGCGGTAATGAACAGGGTGTGGTGGCTGAGCTCGAAGGGCTGGGCCAGGTCGCGGCTGAGCTGGGAAGCCCTGTCCCTGATGTCGGCGTCCTGATCCCGGTGGGGGAGCAACAGGGCGAACTCGTCGCCCGACAGCCGGGCCAGCAGCCCCTGCCCGTCACGCAGCGCGTCCAGCCGCAGGGCCACGCCGCGGAGCAGCTCATCGCCGGTGTCGTGGCCCAGGTTGTCGTTGATCTGCTTGAAGCGATCCAGCCCCAACAGCAGCAGATAGAAGGGACCTTCCCCGGCACAGGCCGAGGCCAGGTAGTTGTGGCAGTTGGTGCGGTTGGCCAGGCCGGTGAGGCGGTCGAAGTTGGCCAGCTCGAACAACCGTCGCTGCTGCTGTTTTTCATGGGTGATGTCGCTGAGCACCCCCACCACCCGCACCAGGGTGCCCCGTTCGAACACCGGGTAGGCACGGTGCAGCAGCCAGCGCAGTTCGCCCGCCTTGGTGAACCAGCGGTATTCCAGCTCGGTGGCGGTGGTCGGCGGCTCGGCCAGGGCATGCTCCACTTCGGGCAAGTCTTCGGGGTGAATCCGGCTCAGCGGCAGGCCAGCGTCCTGCTTGAGCTGGTGCAGATTGATTTCCAGCATGCGTTCGAAGGCCGGGCTGATGTATTGGTGCGAGCCCAGCTCCAGGTCGAACACCCAGAATCCCTCGGGTACCTTGCCGACCAGCTCGGTAAAGCGGGCCTCGCTCTGGGCCAGGGCCCGCTCGGCCAGAATTTTGTCGGTCATGTCCCGGGCCAGCACCAGTTCGGCCAGGGTTTCCTGATAGCGCATGGTATGGACGGTCAGCTCCATGATCATCGGCGTGCCCTGGCGGTGATGGTGGTGCTGCAGCCCGTTCCGGAAGTGCAGCGCCATGCCCCGACTCAGGCGGTGCGGCGTAAGGCCGAGAAATTCGTGCAGGCTGTAGCCATAGTGCAGGCAAGCGGCCTGGTTGGCCTCCAGTATCCTGCCGGCACCGGGATCATAGACCCACATGGCGGTGGGGTTGTCGGTAAAGGCGCTGCGAAAGGCCAGTTCGGAGTCATGCAGGTGCAGCTGTGCCCGCCAGGCCTGGTGGACCAGGTAGCGAGTCAGGCCGAACAGGGCCAGGCCGGTCACCAGCACGAAGCCGATGCCCTTGAAGCTGTGCAGCCAGGTTAACTGGGGGCCATAGATGCCGATCAGTTTGCTGGCGAGCGCATCGGAGCCGATGATCCAGGCGAAGGAGATACACAAGTAGGAAAACAGCAGCCGGGCCGGCATCTTCCAGAAGGAAGGGGGAAAGTGATGCCGGCCGGCATGGGCATCCAGACGCGGGAGCAGGGGAGGACGAGCGGACGAAGCGGCCGGTTTTTCCATCAGGGTATCCATATTGTCGTGGTGGGAATGGGACGCCGGCGGATCCCTGCCTAACCTGCGGCTATCCGGAATTGTAGGCGATGGGAGTCATCGTTGTTGAGCGCTTTCTCACCCGCCTGTTGGCCTGCCGGCCTGCAGTCAGCCCCTTGAAATGCCGTCCATATCACAAAATTAGTGATTGTTTATGCACAATTTGTAAATATTGTGTGACCAAATATTGCAATTCTGCTTTGCCAGCTCCTCCCTTCACAGGGTAAACTGGGACGCCCGAGCAATCAGGGTCAATAATCGGTCTATACATAACTACTACGTACAATAGAAGAAGCAACTATGACGGAACGTATTCACCTCGGCACTTTACAAGTCGCTACCGTTCTTCATGATCTGGTAGTCAATGAAATCATCCCCGGAACCGGCGTCGAGCCCGCCACCTTCTGGGCCGGCATGGAGCAGATCGTCAAGGATCTGGCGCCCAGGAACCGCGCCCTGCTGGAAAAGCGGGAGCAACTGCAACGCCAGATCGACGAATGGCACCGCGCCCGCGCCGGCCAGGCCCATGACGCCGTTGCCTACAAGCAGTTTCTGATCGACATCGGTTACCTGCTGCCGGCGGTCGACGATTTCACTATCACCACCTCCAACGTGGATGCCGAACTGGCCACCCTGGCCGGTCCCCAGCTGGTGGTGCCGGTCAACAATGCCCGCTACGCCCTGAACGCCGCCAACGCCCGTTGGGGCAGCCTGTATGACGCCCTCTATGGCAGCGACGCCATCCCCGAAACCGACGGCGCCGAAAAGGGCAAGGGCTTCAACCCGCATCGCGCGGCCAGGGTCGTGGCCTGGGGCCGCAACTTGCTGGATCAGGCCGCCCCCCTGGCCGCCGGCAGCCACGCCGATGCCACCGCCTACCGGGTGGTCGACGGCAAGCTGCAGGTCAGCCTGGAAAACGGCGACACCACCACCCTGGCCCAGGCGGACAAGTTCGCCGGCTACAACGGCGATACCGCCCAACCCACCGCCGTGCTGCTTTGCAATAACGGCCTGCACATCGAACTGCAGTTCGATCGCACCAGCCCGGTCGGCAAGGACGACAAGGCCGGTATCAAGGATCTGCTGCTGGAGTCCGCCCTGTCCACCATCATGGACTGCGAAGACTCTGTCGCCGCAGTGGATGCCGAGGACAAGGTCGGCGTATATCGCAACTGGCTGGGCCTGATGCAGGGCACCCTGACCGAGGAAGTGCAGAAGGGCGACCAGGTGATCATCCGCAACCTGAACCCGGACCGGGACTACCTGGATCCCAAGGGCTCGCCCTTCAGCCTGCACGGCCGCAGCCTGCTGTTCGTGCGCAACGTCGGCCACCTGATGACCAACGAGGCGGTGCTGGATCAGCACGGCAACGAGGTGCCCGAAGGCATTATCGACGGCCTGGTGACCTGCCTCATCGCCCTGCACGATCTCAAGGGCAACGGCAAGTTCAAAAACTCCCGCACCGGCAGCGTCTATATCGTCAAGCCCAAGATGCACGGCCCGGAAGAAGTGGCCTTCGCCTGCGAGCTGTTCGGCCGCATCGAACAGGTGCTGGGCCTGGCCAAAAATACCCTGAAAGTCGGCATCATGGACGAGGAGCGCCGGACCAGCGCCAACCTCAAGGCCTGCATCTACGAGGCCCGCGAGCGGGTGGTGTTCATCAACACCGGCTTCCTCGACCGCACCGGCGATGAGATCCACACCAGCATGGAAGCCGGCCCCGTGGTGCGCAAGGGCGCCATGAAGCAGCAGGCTTGGATCCAGGCCTACGAGAACAACAACGTGGACGTCGGCCTGGCCGCCGGCCTGCAGGGCAGGGCCCAGATCGGCAAGGGCATGTGGGCCATTCCCGACAACATGGCCGACATGTTGAAGGAGAAGATCGTGCATCCCCAGGCCGGTGCCAACACCGCCTGGGTGCCGTCACCCACCGCCGCCACCCTGCACGCCACTCATTACCATCAGGTGAGCGTGAAGGCGCGCCAGGACGAGCTGAAGAGCCGCGCCCCGGCCAGTCTGGACGACCTGCTGACCATCCCGCTGCTGACCGACCCGTCCAGCCTGAGCGCGACGGATATCCAGCAAGAGCTGGACAACAACGCCCAGGGCATCCTCGGCTACGTGGTGCGTTGGGTCGACCAGGGCGTGGGCTGCTCCAAGGTGCCGGATATCAACGACGTGGGCCTGATGGAAGACCGTGCCACCCTGCGCATCTCCGCCCAGCACATCGCCAACTGGCTGCGTCACGGCATCTGCAACAAGGAGCAGGTGATGGAAACCATGCAGCGCATGGCCGCCATCGTCGACCAGCAGAACGCCGGCGATCCGCTGTACCGTGACATGGCGCCGGGTTTCGACGGCATCGCCTTCCAGGCCGCCTGTGCCCTGGTGTTCGAGGGCTGTACCCAGCCCAGCGGCTACACCGAGCCGTTGCTGCATGCCTACCGGCGCAAGCTGAAAGCCCAGGGATAAGCATCCCGATGGTCAACGATCCCCGGCTGGTCCGGGGATTTTTTTATCCATGACTTTTTTTCATGGCCCCATGCCGAATAATCGTGACGGTGCCGGGAGAAAAGACGTTGCGGACACTGCCAAGTTCCGGCCTTTGCTGTACCCTATGCGGTAATTCCGTTCAGCCATACCGACAGCGGGCCGCCCCATGATAAAACGCCTGGTCATCTCCCTTTCTTCCTTGATTTTCAGTGTCTTCCTGTTGATGGGAGGCAATACCTTCGTGATGACCCTGCTCGGGGTGAATCTGGGGCTCAAGGGCATAGAGCCGACCCTGATCGGCAGCATCATGGTGTGCTATTCGGTGGGCTTCGTGCTGGGCTCCCTCTATGGTCCGCGGGTGATAAAAAGGGTGGGGCATATTCGTGCCTTCGCGGTATTCAGCGCCTTCCTGGCCAGCTCCACCCTGATCTTCCCGCTCGCCGACAGCATAGTGCTGTGGGCACTGCTGCGGGCGCTGAGCGGCGTGGCGGTGGCCGGCAGCTTCGTGGTGATCGAAAGCTGGTTCAGCGCCGTGGCCACCAATGACAACAGGGCCACCCTGTTCTTCGCCTACCAGATCTGTGCCTACCTGGCGGCCACCGCCGGCCAGTTGCTGATCGGCCTGACCGATCCGGCGGCCTTCGTGCCCTTCACCCTGGGCGCCATCGTGCTGACCGCGGCCCTGGTACCGCTGTCGCTAACCCGGATGGAGGCGCCGACCATAGAGCACAGCGAGCGCCTGAGCGTCAAGGCCATCTTCCGGGACGCCCCCGTGGGCCTGCTGGCGGCCCTGTGCAGTGGCGTGCTGATCAGCAGTTTCTATTCCATGGCGCCGGTCTACGCCATCCAGGTGGGCTTGCCGGTGGCGCAGCTGTCCTACTTCATGGCGGCCTCCATCTTCACCTTTATCCTGTTCGCCTGGCCCCTCGGTCGCCTCTGCGATCGTCTGGATCGGGGCAAGATCATGATCTGGATAAACGGGGTCATCGTACTGAGTGCCCTTGGCGTCGTGTTTACCGGCCATTACCACCTCGGGCTGTTGATCGGTTTCTCCTCCCTCTATATGGGGATGGTGGCTGCCATTTATCCGGTGGCGGTGGCCATCACCAACGACCGCATGGCGGCCCAACACATCGTTGCGGCCAGCACGACGCTGTTGCTGAGTTACGGCCTCGGCAGCTCGCTCGGTCCCCTGTTCAGCTCCAGCATGATGACCTGGCTCGGCGCCCAAGGGCTCTACTACGGCTGTGCCGGCGTGGCCTTGCTGCTGGGGGGATATGCCTGGATCTGGCGCCTGCGCAGCAAGGCGGTGCCGGTGGCAGAGCAGGCCCACTATATTCCGACCCCGGTGGAAACCGCCGGGGTCATCACCGAACTCGACCCCCGTAACGAAGAGTTCGTGGATGTGCCCATGGAAGAGGTGTTCCCGGATCTGGAGCAGGAGGAAATCGCCCAGGCCCAGGCCAGCCAGCTGGATCTGGAGTTGCCCGAGCCGGCCACCGTCGAAACGGAGCAGGAAGAGCCGTCCCTGGTGGTGTCGCGCTGATTGTCATCAAAGCGTCAATTGCCCGGGTTAGGCTGGGGCCTGTTTCCTGCAAAGCCGAGGCTAGGCCCATGCGTTATTCGGATCTCTGGTCGGGGGTGGGCACCGTGTCCGAGCCCGATTACATCGACGACTGTTACCCGCTCGAACTGGTGCTGTGGTTGCAGCACCAGCAGCCGCAAGGCGCCCCGGCCGAGCGCCGGGCGCAGCCGGAAGCCGTGCCCGGCTGACCGACAGCCGACCCCGCCAAGCTCGGCGCCATCCAGCCACGGCCTCTCGGCAACGGGCCCGGCGTTCGACCGGCCGCCATCAAACCCGACGACAGCCATTTCACTTCTTCGTCTGGCGGAGCGGAGCACGGCGGCCATTCCCCTGGCTGCCAATCCCCGTTAGACTTGGGGCCTGTATTTCGTGCCGGTGACCCAAGGCGCCGGTGCCGCCACCAAGCCCTGCTGGAAAAAGTGTAATGATTCGACTAGCCATCAACGGCTACGGCCGTATTGGGCGCAGTGTCTTACGGGCTTTCTACGAACGTGACCTGCACCGCCATATGAAGATAGTGGCCATCAACGAACTGGCCGATCCCGAGGCCATGGCCCACCTGACCCGCTATGATTCCAGCCACGGCCGCTTCCGGCACGAGGTGACCCTGTTGCCGGGTGCCTTCGAGATTGAGGACGACCCCATTGCCCTGTTTCACGAGCCGGATCCGGCCAGATTGCCTTGGGCCGAGCTCGGCGTGGATCTGGTGCTGGAATGCACCGGTGTGTTGTCCAGCCGGGCGGACGCCGATCTGCACCTGGCGGCGGGGGCGAAAAAAGTGTTGTTTTCCCACCCGGCCGACAATGATGTGGATGCCACCATCGTTTATGGTGTAAACCACCAACAACTGACCGGCGCCGAAACCATCGTCTCCAACGCCTCCTGTACCACCAACTGCGTGGTGCCCGTAATTGAGACATTGCACAGAGTTTTTAATATAAAATGTGGTAATATTACTACCATTCACTCAGCCATGAATGACCAACAGGTGATCGATGCCTATCATTCGGATCTGCGCCGGACCCGGGCTGCCAGCCAGTCCATCATCCCGGTTGACACCAAACTGGCCAAGGGAGTAGAGCGCATCTTGCCCCATTTCGCCGGCAAATTTGAGGCCATTTCCGTGCGGGTGCCGACCATCAATGTCACCGCCATGGATTTGAGCGTGATCGTCG
This sequence comes from Zobellella sp. An-6, assembly GCF_052487945.1. Classification (NCBI taxonomy): domain Bacteria; kingdom Pseudomonadati; phylum Pseudomonadota; class Gammaproteobacteria; order Aeromonadales; family Aeromonadaceae; genus Zobellella; species Zobellella sp. An-6. The sequence continues at coordinate 1,517,943 of NZ_CP199259.1, forward strand.
AGAGCAAGGCTACCGTCGAGGCCGTCAACCAGGTGCTGCGCCAGGCCGCCGAAGGTCCGCTCCGGGGTATCCTCGGCTATACCGAGGCGCCGCTGGTGTCGGTCGATTTCAATCATGATCCCCATTCTTCCATCATCGATGGCACCCAGACCCGGGTGAGCGACGCCAATCTGATCAAGATGCTGATGTGGTGCGATAATGAATGGGGTTTTGCCAATCGGATGCTCGATACCAGCCTGGCCTGGCTGGCGGCCGCTGAGACCGTTTCTAAAAAACACTAGTACTTTAATAGAGGACACTTTATGTCTGTCATCAAAATGAATGAACTCGATCTGTCCGGCAAGCGGGTACTGATCCGCGCCGATCTGAACGTACCGGTAAAAGATGGCAAGGTTACCTCCGATGCCCGCATCCTGGCCTCGTTGCCCACCATCGAAGCGGCCTTGGCCCAGGGCGCCAAGGTGATGGTCACCTCCCACCTGGGTCGTCCCACCGAGGGCGAGTATGCCGACGAGTTCTCCCTGCAGCCGGTGGTCGATTACCTGGCCGCCAAACTGAGTGCGCCGGTGCGCCTGGCCAAGGACTACCTGAACGGGGTGGATGTGGCCGCCGGTGAGCTGGTGGTGTTGGAGAACGTACGCTTCAACAAGGGCGAGAAGAAAGATGACGAGACCTTGTCCAAACAGTACGCCGCCCTGTGCGACGTCTTCGTAATGGATGCCTTCGGCACCGCCCACCGGGCCCAGGCCTCCACCCACGGTGTGGCCAAATTCGCCCCCGTGGCCTGTGCCGGCCCGCTGCTGTCCGCCGAATTGGAGGCACTGGGCAAGGCCCTGGACAACCCGGCCCGGCCCATGGTGGCGGTGGTGGGGGGCTCCAAGGTCTCCACCAAGCTGACCGTGCTCGAGTCCCTGTCCAAGATAGCCGACCAGCTGGTGGTGGGCGGCGGCATCTCCAACACCTTCGTGGCCGCCGCCGGGCACAACGTGGGCAAGTCCCTGTACGAGCCGGACCTGATCCCCGAAGCCAAGCGCCTGATGGAAAGCTGCGACATCCCGCTGGCCACCGACGTGCGCACCGCGCCCGAGTTCTCCGAAACCGCCCCGGCCACCGTCAAGCTGGTCTCGCAAGTGACCGACAACGAAGAGATCCTGGATCTGGGTGACGAGTCCGCCCAGCGCCTGGCCGACATCCTGAAAAACGCCAAGACCATCATCTGGAACGGCCCGGTGGGTGTGTTCGAGTTCGAGAATTTCCGTCGCGGCACCGAGATCGTGGCCCGGGCCATCGCCGAGAGCGACGCCTTCTCCATCGCCGGTGGCGGCGATACCCTGGCGGCCATCGATCTGTTCGGCATCAAGGAACAGATCTCCTACATCTCCACCGGCGGCGGCGCCTTCCTCGAATTCGTGGAAGGCAAGACCCTGCCGGCGGTGGCCATGCTCGAGCAGAGAGCCAAGGGCTGAGTTAACCTTATCTATTTAAATCGGCCGGGTCATGTCGGCCGACGAGAGCCTCAACAGGAGCAAGAGAATGTCCCAGAAAATTTTTGACGTGGTAAAACCGGGTGTGGTCAGCGGCGACGACATGCAGAAGATCTTCGCCATCGCCAAGGCCAACGAGTTCGCCCTGCCGGCGGTCAACGTGGTGGGCACCGACTCCATCAACGCCGTGCTGGAAGCGGCCGCCAAGGCGAAAGCCCCGGTGGTGGTGCAGTTCTCCAACGGCGGTGCTTCCTTTTTCGCCGGCAAGGGCCTGAAGCTGGAAGGCCAGCAGGCCGCCATCCTCGGCGCCATCTCCGGTGCCAAGCATGTGCACGCCGTGGCCGAGGCCTACGGGGTGCCGGTGATCCTGCACACCGACCACGCCGCCAAGAAGCTGCTGCCCTGGATCGACGGCCTGCTCGACGCCGGTGAGAAGCACTTCGCCGAGACCGGCAAGCCGCTGTTCAGCTCGCACATGATCGACCTGTCCGAAGAGAGCCTGGAAGAGAACATCGAGATCTGCGCCAAGTACCTGGCGCGCATGAGCAAGATCGGCATGACCCTGGAGATCGAGCTGGGCTGCACCGGCGGTGAGGAAGACGGCGTGGACAACACCGGCATGGACAGCTCCATGCTCTACACCCAGCCGGAAGACGTGGCCTATGCCTACGAGAAGCTGAGCGCCATCAGCGACAAGTTCACCATCGCCGCCTCCTTCGGCAACGTGCACGGCGTGTACAAGCCGGGCAACGTCAAGCTGACCCCGAAGATCCTCGACAACTCCCAGAAATACGTGTCCGAGCAATTCGGCCTGCCGGCCAAGTCCCTGAACTTCGTGTTCCACGGCGGCTCCGGCTCTTCCGCCGAGGAAATCAAGGAGTCCATCAGCTACGGTGTGATCAAGATGAACATCGACACCGACACCCAGTGGGCCACCTGGGCGGGCGTGATGAACTACTACAAGGCAAAAGAAGCCTATCTGCAGGGCCAGATCGGCAACCCTGACGGCGAAGACAAGCCCAACAAGAAGTACTACGATCCGCGGGTCTGGCTGCGGGAAGGCCAGGTCAGCATGATCGCCCGCCTGGAGCAGGCATTCAAAGAGTTGAACGCGATTAACGTACTGTAATCACTTACGTTTTTATCACCTATCAATACCGGCCTCGCGCCGGTATTTTTTTGTCCGCCCTTCTCCCGCCTGGGGGATCTGTCGAGCTCACGCACAAAAATGGCATTGGCGAGTTTGGTGTATTCCCAATAACCAACTAAATTTCAAGAAGAAAGTTTATGTGACGCCGGCTATCCGCAACGGCCTGGCATGATGCCTCCATGGTCGTTGTTTCAAGGGGATAAGGGGGAGCGTGAGTAACTTCAGGGATGTGAGATGAGGGTATGGGCACCATGGATTGATGCAGAACGCCTAATTCTTTGCTTCAACAGGGATTTTGCTGTAGGGCTCTGCGCTTCATTGCCATGGTTGGTGGAGTGGTTTTGCAGAAAGTGTAAGGATGCACGATGCAGCACATTGATGCGGAGAATCAGGATCCCCTGCTAGCGAGCCTGGTGTTTCTGACCAAATTCTATGGCTGCCCCCACCAGGGAGAGGCGCTGATTTCGGGGCTTCCCCTGCCGGAGGGCAAACTGACCCCGCTGCTGTTTTCGCGGGCGGCAGAAAGAGCCGAGCTGTCGGTGCATCATGCTGCTCAAGCCATACATGAAATATCGGATCTGCTGCTGCCCTGTATCCTCCTGCTGAAAGAAGGAAGAGCCTGTGTGCTCCTGGAGACGCAGACTGAGCAAGCCCGCTGCAAGGTGATGCTGCCAGGGGAAGGGACACAATGGCTGGCCCTCGACAAGCTGCAATCCGACCATATCGGGCGGGTGTTGTTTACCAAGCCCAAATTTCGCTTCGATGAACGCTCGCCGAAAGTGCTGGCTCGTCATGATGGACACTGGTTCTGGGGAACGCTGTGGCGTTCCGCTTCCATTTACCGGGATGTTCTGATCGGCTCTTTGCTGATCAATCTCTTCGCGGTGGTTACCCCCTTGTTCACCATGAACGTGTACGACAAAATAGTACCAAATCTGGCTTTTGATTCCCTCTGGGTGCTGGCGATTGGCGCCGGCATCGTATTTTTGTTCGACTTCGTCATGCGCATGCTGCGCAGCCACTTTATCGATGTCGCCGGAAAAAAATCCGACGTGCTGCTTTCGGCCCATATTTTTTCCAAGGTCATGGGCATGCGGATGGAAGCCAAGCCGCCTTCCACGGGTGCCTTTGCCAGACACTTGCAGGAATTCGAATCGGTTCGGGATTTCCTGACCTCGGCGACCATAGCCGCGTTGGTGGATATTCCTTTCTCCCTGCTTTTCCTGCTGGTGATCTGGGTATTCGCCGGTCAAATGGTATGGGTACCGGTCTTGGCCATTCTGTCGCTGGCCGCTTTCAGCCTGTTGGTGCAGGGGCCGCTCAGGCGCAGTATCGAGGAAGGGTCCCGACTGGCATCCCAAAAAAACGCCAACCTGGTGGAAGGCATTGCCGGGCTGGAAACCATCAAATTGTTTGGAGCCCAGGGTACCTTTCAGCACAGATGGGAACAGGCGGTCGGCCATATTGCCGGCTGGGGAATGAAAACCCGTCGCTTGACCAATTCGGTTTCTAGCCTGGCCCATGTCACTCAACAGCTGACGACGATAAGCCTTATTATCTTGGGGGTGTATCTTATCGCTGCAGGTGACTTATCCATGGGGGGATTGATCGCGGCCGTTATGTTGAGCAGCCGGGCTATCGCACCCATGGTACAGATGTCGGTGTTGTCGACCCGCTATAACCAAGCCAAATCCGCCATGACCATACTTGAGAAGATAATGGCATCACCCGATGAACAAGAAGCCGGACGGAGATACATCCACCATCCGGTATTCCATGGAGATATCTGGTTCGATCAAGTCTCCTTCAAATATCCCGGTTCTGAGCAAAATGTCATTAACCAATTGTCTTTTCGGATCAGAGCCGGAGAAAAAGTCGCCATTATCGGTAGGATTGGCTCGGGAAAAACGACTCTGGAGCGATTGATCGTGGGCTTATACAAGCCAACGGAGGGAGCCATTCGTATCGATGGGATAGATATCGGTCAGTTGCAACCGGCTGCACTGAGGAGAAACATAGGCTGTGTCCCGCAAGATGTGAATCTGTTCTTTGGCTCGATAAGGGACAATATTGTCATTTCCAATCCACTGAGCGATGAAGAACAGGTTATCACCGCTGCTGAAAGAGCGGGGGTTACCCGCTTCACCCATAGGGATCCTGCGGGCTTGGACCGGCAGGTAGGAGAGGGAGGACGATTACTCTCTGGCGGACAACGTCAGGCGGTGGCTATTGCCCGTGCCTGGTTAAATGATCCCGTCATGCTCATCATGGATGAACCGACATCCAATATGGATATCCGCTCCGAACGACATATCCGTTTACAACTGTCAAAGCTCAGGGCTGAGCAAACATTATTATTGATCACTCATCGTTCTTCCATGTTGGAAGTCGTGGACCGTATCATAGTACTGGAGCAAGGCCGAATAGTAGTGGATGGACCTAAGGAACAGGTGATACAGCAACTGCAGTTTGGAAAAAAATACAAACCGGAGGTTAGCCATGGCTAAAAAAAACTTGCCTCCAGAGCTGCTGGATTATACCAACGACACCGCAGCTGCGCTGTTGATGAGTACGCCAAAAGGAGCCAGAGTGCTACTTTGGTGTATGTTGCTCTTCGTGGTGGTTGCTCTCTTATGGGCCCGGTTTGCCGAGTTGGAAGAGGTTACTTCGGGGAAGGGTACCGTTATTCCGTCTCAACAAATTCAAGTGGTGTCTAACCTGGAAGGGGGGATAGTACGAGAGTTATATATAAGAGAGGGTCAGCAGGTTGAAAAAAATCAATCGTTACTGTTGATTGATGACACTCGGTTTCTTTCCGATCTGCGTGAAAGAGAGCAGGAAATTTCCGCCCTTCATGGGAACGTCCGTAGGCTGGCAGCAGAGGTGGTTTCTATTGTAATTCCCGAAGATGGAAGTTTGCCATGGAGAGAGCAAGTTCAAGTGAATAGGGGACACTTGTCTTTCTCCGATGACTTTATGGGGCAATACCCAGGGCAGGCGGAAATACAACAGTCACTATTTGATGAACGACTGGACTTCATAAAAAACCAATTATCTATCTTGGCTAACCAGATAGAGCAGCGTGAACAGGAAATTGTAGAAACCAATGCCAAGGTAAGAACATTGCAGCGGGGAGTGGCCTTGGCTGCAAGAGAAGTCGACATGAGCCGTCCTCTGGCAAGGGAGGGAATAGTGCCTCAGGTAGAGATACTTCGACTTGAGCGACAGCTTAATCAGATGCAAGGTGAACTCGAATCGGCAAGGCTGATGTTGCCTAAATTAGAAGCATCCTTGCGAGAAAACATTTTCAAGCGTAAAGAAGCGGCGCTCAGCTTTCGGTCCGAGTCCCAGCGGCTACTAAGCGAACATCGTAATAGACTGGCCCAGCTACAGGAAGGCGAGGTGGGGTTGCAGGACAGGGTAAAACGCACCCTGGTCGTATCTCCTGTTAAGGGAACTATTAAGACATTGAAAGTGAATACCGTTGGTGGAGTGGTGCAGCCTGGTATGGGGCTGGTTGAAATAGTGCCACTGGAGGACACACTTCTGGTGGAGGCTCGCATCCTTCCTAAGGATATCGGCTTCCTGCGCCCAGGGCTGGAAGCCCTGGTAAAATTTACTGCCTATGATTTTACTGTTTACGGTGGCTTGGCCGGGGAAGTGGAAAAAATTAGTGCCGACTCTATACAGGATGATGATGGAAATACCTTTTTCTTGGCAACGATTCGTACTCGGAATGGATTTCTCGGTACCGAGCGAGACCCTTTGATGATCATTCCAGGGATGCAGGCTGGTGTTGATATCATAACGGGTAAAAAAACAGTGTTGGATTATTTACTAAAACCTATATTGAGAGCAAAACAGGACGCTTTGCGAGAGCGTTGATTCATAGGGAGTAATAACAATGAAAAAGACGATAATTGCAGTACTAGTCGGCACATCCCTGGTGTTGCCACTACAGGCACAGACCTTGGAGGACGCTGTTACCCAGACCCTGATGACTCACCCTCAGGTCAAGGAAGCCTTCCATTTGTATCAATCCAGGCAATATGAGCAGGATGTCGCCTTCTCTGGTTATCTTCCCAAATTTGATGCCAGTGCCGGTATTGGTTATGAATATACCGATAGTCCGACAACCCGGGATGGAGGACCTAGAGCAGATAAAACGCTCACCCGCAAAGAGGCCGGCTTATCGCTAAGGCAAATGTTGTTCGATGGTTTTAAAACTCCCAGCAATGTCGGCAGGACCGAGGCTGAGGCATCTGCCCAGCGTTTCGCCTTGATCGCCGATGCGGAGAGCATTGCACTGCGGGTAGCTGAGGTTTACTTGGACGTGCTGCGGCATGATGAAATATTGGAACTCTCCCGCCGTAATATGGAAACCCACGAACAGATATTCTCAGATATCAGAAGGCGTACCGACTCAGGTGTCGGCTCTTCCGCTGATTTTTCACAAATTCAGGGACGCGTAGCCCGGGCCTATTCCAATATGACGGCTGCAGAGAACAACCTGCGAGATGCTCAAAGTCGTTTTGTTGCTCTGGTTAACCAGATGCCCGAGGATTTACGTCCTCCCCAGCCCGACGCCAATTTTATGCCACCCACTTTGGATGAGGCCTTGGTCCAAGCACAGGATAACCATCCCAGACTGGTGTCGGCCGCCTACGACGTCGATGCGGCTCGTCACCAGCATGAAGATGCCAAATCCGGCTTTTATCCCAATATCAGTTTAGAGCTGGATAAAAATTGGGATGACGACATAGATGGTGTACGGGGACACCATGATGATTTTACCGCCATGGTACGCATGCGTTACAACCTGTTTAATGGCGGTGCCGATGTTGCCCGTAGCCGTTCAACATCGGCGCTGGAGATGCAGGCCAAGGATATCCATGCGAACGCACAGCGTCAGGTTGATGAAGGGATCCGGCTGGCTTGGGCTGCTTATGAATCCCTTGGTCGGCAGAAGGACTTCCTGCGCCAGCACGTGGAATCCAGCTACAACACCGTCGATGCCTACAAGAAACAGTTTTCCCTCGGTAGCCGCACTCTGCTCGATGTGTTGAATACTGAAAATGAGTTGTTCGAGGCTCGCCGTTCCTATATTCATGCGGACTACGATCAGCTCTTGGCCGAGTATCGCATCATGAATGCGACTGGACAGCTGCTGGACGCGTTAAGGTTTACCCAGCCAGAGCAGTGGCAGGTCAGCAATTGAGAGGAGAAAAAACATGAAAACCTGGACTCTGTTAGCCTTAATCATACCCTTGGCGGCTTGCTCCAACTTTGATCTGACGGCGGAGCCGGAGCGAGAGACCCAGCCTGCATACGATCTTGCTGATCCGGACTGGGATGGCGTCATCACCGCCAGGGACAACTGTGCCGATACTCCGACCAAGGCATCGGTGGATAACGACGGCTGTCATACCGGGGATACTCAGGTACTGAAGCACGATCTGACCGTCCTGTTCGCTCATGACCGCTCGATCATTACCCCTCAATATCGTGATGAAATCGGTCAGATGGCATCATTCATGGATCAAAACCCCAATTTACGCCTGCTGCTGGAAGGCCACGCGAGCCAGGTCGGTCCCCGCGATTATAATGTCGCCTTGTCGAAGCGTAGGGCCGAGGCTGTACGTCAGGCTCTGATAGAGAGTGGGGTCAGTGGAGAGCGGTTGGAAATCATTGGCTATGGTGACACCCGCCCCATATTGATGGGCGATGATGAACAGTCCCATGCCGCCAATAGACGAGTGGTGGGTGCCTTGACCAGTTCCCGGAGTGCAGTCAGGATGCGCTGGGATGTATACAGCGTTGAACGTTAATGTCTTCTCCGGACGATGAGGAAGCTGCTTGCTCTACTCTGTAGGCTGGCATTCTCGGGTGTGGTGCTCGGGCTGCCAGCCCAATCGTTACTGGTAGAGGATGAAAACATGATAACGGCAGTCCGTCAGTTTTATGGTGAGGCCGCGGCCGGACGTACTCAGAACTGGCGTCATCTTATACGAGAAGGGGAAGCCGCTGACTGGAGCGAACGAGAAGTCATTTCGAGAGTTAATACGTTTTTCAACAAGCTTGAGTTCATTGATGACATCCGCTTATGGGGACGAAATGATTATTGGGCGACTCCGCTGGAGTTTTTGGGAGCAGGCGGAGGAGACTGTGAAGACTTTAGTATCGCAAAATACCTTTCCCTTCTTGAGCTTGGCATAGATGATACCAAGCTGCGGTTGGTTTATGTCAAGGCGTTGAAGCTGAATCAGTTTCATATGGTGGTTGCTTATTATCCTGCACCGGCCGCGGTACCAGTTATCCTGGATAACCTGGAAGGTACCATCAGAGTGGCGACAGAACGTACTGATCTCGAGCCTATATATAGTTTTAATGGTCAACATCTTTGGTTGATGCGAGCCCGAGGGCAGGGGGAATTGGCTGGCGAATCGTCACGGCTATCACTCTGGAATGATGTTAGAGGCCGGATCGATATCAAACAATTACAACGGCCTAATATAAACTTGGACGGATAGCCATGACCCTTTACCGCCAACTCCTGATTACCATGTTGTTGCTTTTTGCAATGCTTTTCGTTACGGCTTATTGGGTGCAGTTCAGTTCAACCAGAACCTATCTGGCTGAGCAGCAGCAGACCACGGTAATTAATACTGCGACTTCCCTTGGGTTGGCGCTGACTCCTTATTTGGAAAATGGCGATGCCCTGGGAGCTGAATCTGTAATCAACGCAGTGTTCGACGGTGGTTTTTATCGTTCGATACGGCTCGATTTGTTGGTATCTGAACGGCAGATATTGAAGGAGCATACGGCTCTGCCGCGCCGAGTGCCGTCCTGGTTTGTGAATCTTGGGCTATTCGAGGGAGCAAGGCATGAAGCGGTGCTCACCTCCGGATGGCTACAGTTGGGACACCTGTATGTGGAAGGACACCCAGGACAAGCTTATTATGAGCTATGGCGAGGGATGAGCAGGCTGGCAACCTGGTTCCTGATCTGTTTTCTGGTAGTGTGGGGATTTTTGGTACTAGCTTTGCGCTACCTGCTGAAGCCATTACACGATATAGAAGTTCAAGCGAAAGAGATTGAGCTTCACCATTTTGGAAAATACATTTCACTACCGGCTACAAGGGAGTTAAGGGAAGTGGTAAGCGCCATTAACAATATGTCAGGGAAATTGGAGGAGCAATTCAAGGAGCAGGCAGAAGAGGTCGAGCGTCTGCGCCATAGGGCATTTTTAGATGAAACATCGGGGCTGGGTAATAGATCTTACTTCGTGTCTCAAAGCCAGTCCTGGATAAACGATAACAGGAGTGGTGCTGCCCTGTTGATATCGGTGGACATACTGGAGCGGATTTACCAGAAAGACGGTTTTACGGCGAGGGACCAGATAGTCATATCTATTGCTGAAATCCTGCGTCACATTATCCAGCCGTTGGGTGAACATACGTTGGCAAGGATATCAGCTTATGAATATGCTCTGCTTGTTCCCATTTCCGAGCCGGATTTTTTGTTACAGTTTGGGGATAAAATAAATTCGTCCATAGCTGATGTGATAGGAGGATGGGAGGAAGATAAATATTTATCCTTTGTCGGGATCACCGTTATTCAATCCGGAGATGATATAGCAAAACTGCTGGCCCGGGTGGATAATGCTATTGGGCAAGCAAGAAGGGAGCATACTAAAACGGTGGTGCTGGATCGTGGCCAGAGCGAAGACAGCATGGGACGTCTTGCCTGGAAGAGTTTGGTAGAAAATGCCCTGCTGGAGGATGGATTCGAGTACAGTGCTCAGGCAGTGCAGGATTTCAGCGGTGTCCATTATCACGACGAATTGTTTGTTCTTATTCGCAAGGGCGACAAAGTTTACCATGCGGGTCAATTCTTACCTGCTGTAGAGCAGTTTAAACTGGGAGAGTCGCTTGACCGCCATATCATCAAGAAAGCGCTCGATTTCTTGTCTGCCAGACCCGAGCTTAAGCTTGCGGTCAATCTGACGCAACAAAGTTGTCACCAACAGTCATTCTGGATTTTTTTGAAAGAACTCGTGGAACGTTATCCAGAGCCAGCCCGGCGTCTGGTGCTGGAGATACCGGAGGGCTCCTTTTCCTTTGATAAGGAAGAGCTCATCTTTGCTTTGGGCAAGCTGAAACTGGCTTGGGGCATAGATCATTTTGGTCGTCATTTTGATCTCTTAAACCGTTTGGGTGAACTAAGACCCCATTATGTCAAGTTAGATCATGGTTACACCAGCCAGATAACATCACCCGGATTTGATGATGCTTTTCTGACAGCCATCTGCCGGTTTGCTCGGCATATGGGAGCTGTCACCATAGCGACCAGGGTTCAATCTCAGACACAAGTGGGTATGCTAAGGAAGCTTCATATCGATGCCTACCAGGGATTTATCAGTCCACCTCGTCATCTCGAATAAAGAGGTGATCCTCTGGCGCTGCGTCACCATATACCGGCATACGTCGTGCACTGTATCAGCGAGGCAGGCTCGTCTCTGCTGGCTCCGTCCTCAGGTGTTTTGCTCTCCCTGACGGGAAGGCGCCGCTTATTAACCCGATCGTTGTCTCGATTGCTCTACATCCGGTCGACTGGTTTTAACTAACTGATCCTAACAGTGCTACATCGACCGGGGCCCGCACGCAGACACGCCGTCAGTCGTGATATCCGCAGCTTTGGTCACTGGATACTCGGTCAGGCCGAAACCGCTCGTCACGGTGAGCAAGCCCGCCCCCTGGCGCGGAGGGACTGCTTAGCGAAACCCAGTCGCTGCCGGTCGTGATCTACCATTCGGAACAGTTATTTAATCGTTCTATTTTTTCGTATATACCGGCAAATTTAACTGCTTATTCGCCCATTTTTTCTGTAGGACGTTCACGCCTCCGAGCTCTAGCCTTAAGGTATCACCGGCGAAAAGGGAAGAGAGCCATGAACACCACCAGAATCGATAAGGCCGTTCAAATCATGAACATGGAAGGCCGGGCATACATCATCAACCAAGATGGGACGCTGCAGTCCGTTGCGCCTGGGCAAGTATTGTTGCCGGGGGTTCTCTTGGTAACGGATGATAATACCCAGATTACTTTCGATGATAATTTTCAGATGGCGGAGGAGGAAGAGCTTGCTCTGCTGGAGGATGACGGAACTCAAGACATCGAAGCGATACAAGAAGCGATTTTAGCCGGCCTGGATCCTACGGAGTTATTTGAAGCCCCCGCGGCAGGCCCGGAAACCAATCCGGCCACCGGTAATGAGGGTGATCTCAACAGCGGTAATGGTGGCTTCGTCGTTATTGACCGGGAGGGGGGCTTTACCCAGCCCGAGTCCGGTTTCTTTACCGACTTTAATCCCATTTCCTTCAACAATCTGGGGGAGTCGGATCTGGAGGCGTTGTTGGCAATAGCCGGTGATCTGCCGGATGGTCCCGGCACACCGGGCGGCGGTGATGACGGCGGCGACGGTGGTGATGGCGGCGACGGTGGTGATGGCGGCGACGGTGGCGACGGCGGCGACGGCGGCGACGGTGGTGATGGCGGCGACGGTGGTGATGGCGGCGACGGTGGCGACGGCGGCGATGACGATGACGATGACCACGATTGTCCTGATCCCGAAGATCCAAAAGAACCGGATTGCCCGACAGATCCGAAGGACCCGAAGGACCCGATAGATCCGAAGGACCCGATAGATCCGAAGGACCCGATAGATCCGAAGGACCCGATAGATCCGAAGGACCCGATAGATCCGAAGGACCCGATAGATCCGAAGGACCCGATAGATCCGAAGGACCCGATAGACCCGAAGGACCCGATAGATCCGAAGGACCCGATGGATCCGAAAGACCCGATAGACCCGAAGGACCCGATGGATCCGAAGGACCCGATGGATCCGAAGGACCCGATAGATCCGAAGGATCCGAAGGACCCGATGGATCCGAAAGACCCAATTGACCCGGAAGATCCGACTAAGCCGACAACAAAGGGTGGTGGTAAAGCGGAAAGCAAGGATAGCGACGAGGACGATTTTGAACTTGGTGACCTGGTCACGGAAGAGGAAGACGATCTGTTCGGCGAGCAGGGACATGGCGAGAATAATTCGCCGTCCCATGTGGATGGGCCGTCGTCAGACCATGTCGGAGAGATGGACTTGCTGGCGGGATCGGGGAGCGGGAATGATTTACACCTGCTCCAGCAGATGCTTGATGACCCATCGATCAGTGTAGATAAGTAGCCAGGGGGCGGCCGACGGCCGCCCGGTTTTACTGCGGAGCCGGTGATGGCAAAGATACAAGCAGTCGTGCTCCAGGGCGTCAGCTATTTCTGGAACGGACAGAGCATAGTGGTAGACGACGGCATCAATCTTCCGTGGTCGTTACCAGGTAATGTTCTGGAACAAGTTGAGCTCTTCGATGAGGAAGGAGAGCCGACGGCTGCCTTCTCCATCGATTTTGAACATCAGCAGTGGTCCCTATGGGGCCAGAGTGGGCCTGGCGAAGTGGTTTTGCTGGATGAAACAGGAGAACGCCAGTCGCTCCTGGCCGTGACGGGAGTGGATGACCTCCTGTTGCAGGATGGGGTCCTGCTTGCGCTGCCAGACAGGGACAATGCCAGCGACAGCCCGAGCGAGCTGGTATTGCCGGACCTCGATGATATCCTGGATGAAGTGATGGACCTGGATGAGACTCCATCTGCGACCGTCCCTGACACAGCGGGACTCAGCAGCGAGCTTATCGACGATGTGATCAACTGGCTGGCGGTGTATCATCATCATGATTGAACCGGTCGGGCCCATCCGGGTCAGACATCAGGTCACTTCCATCATGAGGCAACATCATGCGTATTTCCCCCCTCGGCAGCCTGTCGCTGCTGGCCTTGCTGTTCAGTTCCACCACCTTCGCCATCGCCGTGCCCGACGCTCCCCATCTGGTCACTCAGGGTCAATCCGAGATCCGGGTGGAGCCCGATATGGCGACCCTGTCGGTCTCTGTGACCGCGCTCAAGCCAGAGAGCCGAGCAGCCAAGGAAGAGGTCGACACCAAGGTCGCCGCCCTGTTCAGCAGCCTGGCTAGCCTGGGTATCAACAAGGAAGACATCGACAGCGGCAGTGTCATTACCCGTCCCGATTACCGCTATCCGAAAGACGGGGACGGTCCCGAGCTGAAGGGATACCTGGCCGAGCGGCAGATCACGGTACGGCTGTACGATCTGGAACAATTGAGCCCGGCTCTCAACAAGATACTGAAACAGGGCATTCAGAACATTCAGCAGGTCGGTTACGGCCGGCGCGATGCGGACGAAGTGCGCCGGGAGGCTCGTGCCGCGGCGGTGGCCAACGCCCGGGCCCTGGCCGAAGAGCTGGCGGCGGGCTTCGGTCGCAGCCTGGGCGAGGTCTACGCCATCGAATACCAGGCCCAGGGGCCCATCATGCCGCGTCCCTTCGGCATGATGGCGAAGCTGGCCTCGGCCGAGAGCCTGGACGCCAGCTATGTACAGAATGAAATCCAGTTCAACGACTCGGTACAGGTGGTGTTTACCCTCGAATAACGGCGGCCGGGGAAAAGGAATATTTCCCGGATGCTTCGCCCGGAGCCGGCCGGTACCCTTGCAGAAAGGGGCCGGTGATTAAAAAAAAATTTATAACTTAAAAAAACGTGACCTTGATTACAGAAATTCCCTAAAGCGGATGTTTTTGATACTTTATGGCCCTATAACGCAGTTGTCATAAAGGACCAGGTAATGGCTAACTATTCTTTAGATAAAGAAAAAATTAAAATTTTATTATTGGAAGGCGTGCATCCGGGCACTGTTGATTCTTTCAAAAATGCTGGCTATAGCAATATCGACTACCTGAAGACCTCTCTGGCAGAAGATGAACTCAAGGAACGCATCAAAGACGTTCATTTCGTCGGCATCCGTTCCCGTACCCAATTGACCGAAGCCGTACTGGACGCCGCCGACAAGCTGGTGGCCGTCGGCTGCTTCTGCATCGGCACCAACCAGGTCGATCTGGCGGCGGCGGAGATCCGCGGTATTCCGGTGTTCAACGCCCCCTTTTCCAATACCCGCAGTGTGGCCGAGCTGGTGCTGGGTGAACTGCTGCTGCTGCTGCGCGGTATTCCCGAGCGCAATGCCCTGGCCCACCGCGGCATCTGGCAGAAAACCGCCACCCGTTCCTTCGAGGCCCGCGGCAAGAAGCTCGGCATCATCGGTTACGGCCATATCGGTACCCAGCTCGGCATCATCGCCGAGGGCATCGGCATGCAGGTGTTCTACTACGATATAGAGAACAAGCTGTCGCTCGGCAACGCCACCCAGATCGCCAGCCTGGAGGAACTGCTGAACATGTCCGATGTGGTGTCCCTGCACGTGCCGGAAACCCCCCAGACCAAAAACATGTTCGGGGCCGAAGAGCTGGCGATGATGAAGCCGGGCGCCATCCTGATCAACGCCTCCCGCGGCACCGTGGTGGAAATCGATGCCCTGGCCGAGGCCTTGCGCAGCAAGCATATCGCCGGTGCGGCCATCGATGTGTTCCCGATCGAGCCCAAGTCCAACGATGAAGAGTTTGTGACCCCGCTGCGCGAGTTCGACAACGTCATTCTGACTCCCCATGTCGGTGGCTCCACCCAGGAAGCCCAGGAAAACATCGGTTACGAAGTGGCCGGCAAGCTTATCAAGTACTCTGACAACGGCTCCACCCTGTCGGCTGTCAACTTCCCCGAGGTGTCCCTGCCCGAGCATTCCGGCACCAGCCGGCTGCTGCACATCCACCACAACAAGCCCGGTATCCTGAGCCAGATAGCCCAGGCCTTCGCCAGCGAAAATATCAATATCGCGGCCCAGTACCTGCAGACTTCACCGAAAATCGGTTATGTGGTGATCGACGTGGAAACCGCCCAGAGCGAGCAGGCCCTGAACAAGCTCAAGGCCATCGAGGGCACCATCCGCGCTCGTATCCTGCACTAGAAGCTAGAAGCTAGAAGCTAGAAGCTAGGAGCTAAAAGCCCGGGAAACCGGGCTTTTTATTGCTCAAATTGTCGGTTGTTCTTCTTGGCCGTTACGGGTTACAGCACTTCCGGCCGGATATCCAGCTCGTCCACAAAGCGCTCGACGCTGAGCTCCGCCTGCTTCACCTCGTCGAAGCTGGCCAGGTGGCATACCGCATCCCCCTCGTTGACCAGCGGCATGGTCAGGCAGCCGATGACGATGCCGCTCTTCGGTGCCGTGACCTCGCAGGTGTCGGCGCCCAGGGGCGCGCTGATGGTGCCCAGGCACTGGCCCTTGCTGACCCGGTCGCCGAGCCGGGCCTTGAGATGCAGCAGACCGTCCTGCTCGGCGCGGATCCAGGTGCTGGAGCGGGCGATCATGGGAGGGACGCGAACTTGGCTGGCCACCGGTTTCAGCATGCCGAGACTGCGCATCACGTTGAGCACGCCACGGGTACCGGCCTTGATGGCGAGGGGGTCGAAGCGCAGGGCTTCGCCCGCCTCGTAAAGGATCACCGGTATACCGCTGCTCTCCGCTACCGCCCGGAGCGAGCCGTCGCGGATGCTGGCATCCAGCACCACGGGGGCGCCGAAGGCATCGGCCATCTGGCGGGTGATGGCGCAGTCCAGCTTGGCCCGGATCTGGGGCAGGTTGGATCTGTGGATGGCACCGGTATGCAGATCCACGATGTGGCTGCACTGACTGACGATCTCGTCCACGAAGAAATGGGCCACCCGCGCACCCAGGGAGCCCTTTTCCGAGCCGGGAAAACAGCGGTTCAGATCCCGCCTGTCCGGCAGGTAGCGGGACTTGTGGATAAAGCCGAACACATTGACCACGGGCACCGCCACCAGGGTGCCCTTGAGCCGGGCCGGGTTCACTCTGGCCAGCACCTGGTTGACGATCTCGATGCCGTTCAGTTCGTCGCCGTGGATGGCGGCGCAGATCAAGAGCACCGGGCCGGGCTGCCGGCCGTGCACCACTTCCAACGGTACCGTCAGGGGAGACTGGGTGTAGAGCTGGGCCAGGGCCAGCTGCAGCACCCGGCGGCTGCCGGGCGTTATCTGGGTGCCGGCGATATGGAAGGCCTCCTGCATCAGCCGCGCTCCCGCGTCTTGCGCTTTTTGTGGGCGTGCTTTTCGATGTACTGGATCATCAGCTCTGCCACATCCTTGCCGGTGGCCTGCTCTATGCCCTCCAGTCCGGGGGATGAGTTGACCTCCATCACCAGAGGGCCTCGTTTAGAGCGAAGCAGATCCACCCCGGCCACGCTCAGGCCCATGGCCCTGGCCGAGGCGATGGCGGTCTTGCGCTCTTCCGGACTGATGCGCACCAACTGGGCCTCGCCACCCCGGTGCAGGTTGGAGCGGAACTCGCCCTCCCTGGCCTGACGCTTCATGGCGGCGATGACCTTGTCGCCCAGCACGAAGCAGCGAAGATCGGCGCCATTCGCCTCCTCGATAAACTCCTGCACCATGATGTTGGCCTTGAGCCCCATAAAGGCTTCCAGCACGCTCTCTGCCGCCTTGCGGGTTTCCGCCAGCACCACCCCTATGCCCTGGGTGCCTTCGAGCAGCTTGATCACCAGGGGCGCGCCGCCCACCATGTCGATCAGATCCGGCACGTCGCCGGGCTTGCAGGCGAAGCCGGTAATGGGCATGCCGACGCCCTGGCCGGACAGCAGCTGCAGCGAGCGCAGCTTGTCCCGGGAGCGGCTGATGGCAGCGGAGTGGTTGAGGGAATAGCAGCCCATCATCTCGAACTGGCGCAGCACCGCCGTGCCGTAGAAGGTGATGGAGGCGCCGATGCGCGGGATCACGGCGTCGAAATGCTCCAGCTCCCGGCCCTGGTAATGGATGGAGGGCTTGTTGTCGTTGATGTTCATGTAACACTTGAGGGCATCGATGATGGTGACCTTGTGCCCCCGCACCTCGGCCGCCTCCTGCAGGCGGCGGGTGGAGTACAGGGACGCGTTACGCGAAAGAATGGCAATGTTCATGGGTTTCATCAGGCTTGGCACGGCTCTCTGTTCCTCGATCCGAGGGAGGCTAAAATCAGGCCCACTATCTACGCTATCCGGGGGGCCGGCGCCAACAAGAAAAAGCGGGGTCGGGGTCAAAAATATTCGTTTTGCGGTCAAAGCGCCACTATTGTCGGTTTATCAGCCATCATTGGGAAGTATCCGTTTTCGGCGGCGCCTTTATTTGTGGCGCCCGCTGTGCCTAAATAATAATCCGATGTGAGCGGGCGGCAGCATACTGGCCTGCTGCCCGGCAGACAACCGAGTGAGGAGGAGCCATGTCTTCCATTTCGAAGGTATCCACACTGAAACTGGGCAAGCAGTCTTACCTTTACTACAGCCTGGAGCAGGCGCCCGGCGGCGAGGCCCTGGCCCGCCTGCCCAAGTCCCTCAAGGTGCTCGCCGAAAACCTGCTGCGCAACCTGGACAACGACGGCGTCACTCTGGACGATATCACCGCCATGGCCGACTGGCTGAACGGCGGCTCGAGCCAGCGGGAGATCGCCTTTCGCCCGGTGCGGGTGTTGATGCAGGACTTCACCGGGGTGCCGGCGGTGGTGGATCTGGCCGCCATGCGCGAGGCGGTGCACCGCCTGGGCGGCGAGGTGGAAAAAGTCAATCCGCTGACGGCGGTGGACCTGGTCATCGACCACTCGGTGATGGTGGACGCCTTCGCCGACGACAAGGCCTTCGCCACCAATGTGGACATGGAAATGGTCCGCAACGGCGAGCGCTATGCCTTCCTGCGCTGGGGCCAGCAGACCTTCGACAACTTCCGGGTGGTGCCGCCCGGCACCGGCATTTGCCACCAGGTCAACCTCGAATACCTGGGCCAGACGGTATGGCGCCTGCCCGGCGAAGAGGAGACAGTCGTCTGCCCCGACACCCTGGTGGGCACCGACTCCCACACCACCATGATCAACGCCCTGGGCGTGCTTGGCTGGGGGGTGGGCGGCATAGAGGCGGAGGCGGCCATGCTGGGCCAGCCGGTGTCCATGCTGATCCCCGAGGTGGTGGGCTTCAAACTGAGCGGCAAACTGCGCGAGGGCATCACCGCCACCGATCTGGTGCTCACCGTCACCGAGATGCTGCGCAAGAAGGGGGTGGTGGGCAAGTTCGTGGAATTCTACGGCGACGGCCTGGCGAGCCTGCCCCTGGCGGACAGGGCCACCATTGCCAACATGGCGCCGGAATACGGCGCCACCTGCGGCTTCTTCCCGGTGGACGAGGAAACCCTGCGCTACCTGCGGCTGACCGGCCGCGACGAAGAGCAACTCGAACTGGTGGAAGCCTACTGCAAGACCCAGGGCCTGTGGCGCCGGCCCGGCGACGAGCCGGTGTTCACCGACACCCTGAGCCTGGACATGGGCCAGGTGGAAGCCTGCCTGGCCGGACCCAAGCGCCCCCAGGACAGGGTTCCGCTGTCGCGGGTACCGGAGGCCTTCGCGCTGAGCAACCAGATCAAGGTGGAAGAAGCCCAGCAGAGCCGGCTGGAAAATGAAGGCGGCCAGACGGCGGTGGGCGCCTGCCAACCATTGCACGGCACCGAATTTTCCCTCGATGGCCAGAGTCACCGACTGCAGGAGGGCGCCGTGGTGATCGCCGCCATCACTTCCTGCACCAATACCTCCAACCCCAGCGTGCTGATGGCCGCCGGCCTGCTGGCCAAGGCGGCGGTGGAAAAAGGCCTGCCCCGGGCGCCCTGGGTCAAGAGCTCGCTGGCGCCGGGTTCCAAGGTGGTGACCGACTACCTGAAGGCGGCCGGGCTGATGCCGTACCTGGAGCAACTGGGCTTCTACCTGGTGGGCTACGGCTGTACCACTTGCATCGGCAATTCCGGCCCTCTGCCCGAGCCCATCGAGCAGGCCATCCGGCAGGACGACGTCACCGTCGCTTCCGTGCTGTCGGGCAACCGCAACTTCGAGGGCCGGATCCATCCGCTGGTCAAGGCCAACTGGCTGGCCTCGCCGCCGCTGGTGGTGGCCTACGCCCTGGCCGGCAGTATCAAGGTCGATCTGACCCGGGATCCGCTCGGTACCGGCAAGGACGGCAAGCCCGTCTATCTCAAGGATATCTGGCCTTCCCGGCAGGCCATCCATGAGGCGGTGGAGCAGGTGAAGAGCGAGATGTTCAGCAAGGAATACGCCGAGGTGTTCGAGGGCGACACGCGCTGGCGGGCCATAGCGGTCACCGGCGGCAGCACCTTCGACTGGCAGCCGGATTCCAGCTATATCCGCCACCCGCCCTTCTTCGAGACCATGGGCAAGGAGCCCGAGCCGGTGGCGGACATAGAAGATGCCCGGCTGCTGGCCATACTGGGAGACTCGGTGACCACCGACCATATTTCCCCGGCCGGCAACATCAAGGCCGAGAGTCCGGCGGGCCGCTACCTGCAGTCCCTGGGCGTGGAGCGCAAGGATTTCAATTCCTACGGCTCCCGGCGCGGCAACCACGAGGTGATGATGCGCGGTACCTTCGCCAATATCCGTATCCGCAACCTGATGCTGGACGGGGTGGAGGGAGGAGAGACCCGCCATTACCCCAGCGGCGAGCAGCTGGCGATTTACGACGCCGCCATGCGCTACGAAGAAGAAGGCGTGCCGCTGGTGGTGGTGGCCGGCAAGGAATACGGCACCGGCTCCAGCCGCGACTGGGCGGCCAAGGGCACCCGCCTGCTGGGCGTGCGTGCGGTGATCGCCGAATCCTTCGAGCGCATCCACCGCTCCAACCTGATCGGCATGGGGGTGGTGCCGCTGGAATTCACCGGTGGCGACAATGCCGGCAGCCTGGGGCTCAAGGGAGAGGAGATTATCTCCATCGGTGGGCTGGACGCCTTGTCCCCGGGTCAGGAACTGGAGGTTGGCATCCGTCGGGCCAGCGGCGAGCAGGAGAGGGTGAAGGTGCGCTGTCGCATCGACACCGGGGAGGAACTCACCTACTACCGCCACGGCGGCATACTGCACTATGTGATCCGCAAAATGCTCTGAAGCCGGAAGCTTGAAGCTTGAAGCCGGAAGTAAAACCATTCTGCCCGAAGAGCCGGCGTCGTCCCCGTCAATATTGAGGTAACGGAGGTACGGCACCACATAAACAAAAGCCGGAAGCCAAGTCTACCCACCCACTCGGTCTGCTTCCGGCTTCCAGCTTACGTCTTCCAGCTGTTTTTTAACCCAGGGTGGCGAGGATCACCTGGTCGGGGGCGAAGCAGGCGAAGGCGCGGCTGCCCGGGGCGGGCAGGGGTTCCTGCGCCGGGCGCAGGGCGTGGATATCATGGCCCTGCTCCAGCCGCAAGGTGACTTCGTTGAATTGCTCGCCGCTGGCCACCTCGGTGATGGTGCCGGCCAGGCGGTTGCGGGTGTCGTCTTCCGGCGCCGTTTCAACGGCGACCCAGGGCGCCTTGACCAGCGCCAGCACCTCCTTGCCCGGCGTCAGTCCCAGCCGCCGGCAGCTGCGCTCGGTGATGTCCGCGTAGAGCCGGGCGCCGCCGTCCAGCCGCAGCCGGACCTTGCGGCTGAGATCGCTCGGATCCAGCCCTTCCACCCGGGCGAAAAACTGATTGCGGGCGCTGGTCTGCAGGCCGAAGCGCGCCACCACCGCCAGCAGGCTGTCGAGGGAGGCGGCCTCGTCCTGCAGGGCGTCCACCGCCATCCGCTCTATCTGCGCCAGCAGATGGTAGATCTTGAGCAGCCGCCCGCCGTAGGGGGTGAGGCGGGCGCCGCCGCCGCCCTTGCCGCCGGCCTCGCTCTCCACCACCGGCTGCCCGGCCAGCTCGTTCATCTCGCGCACCGCATCCCAGGCCGACTTGTAGCTGATGCCGGCGGCCCGGGCGCCCTGGCTGATGGAGCCCTGTTGCTGGATTTGCTCCAGCAGGCGGATGCGCCTGGGGTTGACGAACAGCCGACCCTCGCGGTGCAGGCTCAGTAACAGTTCCAGATCCATGGGGGCCCTCATGGCTAAATAAGCGCATTCTGACGCGGGAAGGAGCAAGGCACAAATTATTATCCTGACCCATTGGTCAATTAATTTCGTTGTATTTTTTCTTATATAGCGTTAGAGTGGCCTTCGCTATATACATCTTTATATAACCAAAGGAAGGTCCTGCCATGAACACCAGGTTCCGTTGCTCCCTGCTGGTCGGCCTGCTGACGACCGCGACCTCATTGTCCGCGGACGAGGTGCGGGTGGCCGTCGCCACCAATTTTATCGATGTCATGGGACAACTGGCCCAAGGATTTGAACAGCAGACGGGGCACAAGGTGATCCTGTCTTCCGGCGCGACGGGCAAGCTCTATGCGCAAATCAAGAACGAGGCTCCCTTTGACGTCTTCTTCTCCGCCGATGAAGAACGTCCGCTACTGCTGGAGCAGGAAGGGGTGGCGGTGCCCGGCAGTCGCTTTACCTACGCCCTCGGCAAGCTGGTGCTGTGGAGCCCGGAGCCGGGCTATATCGACGAGGACCAGTCGGCCCTGCGCGAGAAGCGGTTCCGTTTCCTGTCCATCGCCAACCCGGCCACGGCGCCCTACGGCCGGGCCGCCCGGGAGGTGCTGGAACGACTGGGGCTTTGGGATGAGCTCAGCGAGCAGACGGTGCGGGGAGAAAATATCGGCCAGGCCTACCAGTATGTCTACAGCGGCAACGCCCAGCTCGGTTTCGTGGCCAAGGCGCAGGTGTACCGACAGGGGGAGTACGCCGATGGCTCATACTGGCAGGTACCCGACGAACTCTATTCTCCCATCGTCCAGCAGGCGGTGTTGCTGCAGGACTCCGAAGCGGCCCGGGCCCTGCTCGACCATGTGCGCAGCCCGCAAGCGGTAGAGTTGATCGAGTCTTATGGTTACGGTGCCGAGGCCGGGGAACCCGTTGCCCGGCACGCGCACTGAGGAGGACGCATGCTTTCTCCCCAGGATATGGCCGCCCTCGGCCTGACCCTGCGACTGGCGGGGGTGACGGTGCTGGTGCTGTTGATCATCGGTACCCCCCTGGCCTGGTGGCTGAGCCAGAGCCGGTGGCGGTACAAGGCCCTGATCGAGGCGGTGGTGGCCCTGCCGCTGGTGCTGCCGCCGACCGTGCTCGGCTTCTACCTGTTGCTGGCATTGGGGCCGAGTGGTCCCATCGGTGGCCTGTCCCGGGCCCTGGGGGAGGGCACCTTGGCCTTTACCTTCACCGGCCTGGTGATCGGCTCGGCCTTTTATTCTCTGCCGTTCGTGGTGCAGCCCCTGCAGGGTGCCTTCAGCGCCATCGGCCGACGCCCGCTGGAAGTGGCGGCCACCTTGCGGGCTTCCCCGCTGGATTGCTTCTTCTCCGTGGTGCTGCCGCTGGCCCGCAACGGCTTCCTGACCGCCATCGTGCTCGGCTTTGCCCATACCCTGGGTGAATTCGGCGTGGTGCTGATGATCGGCGGCAATATTCCCGGGGTGACCCAGGTGATCTCCATCGCCATCTATGATCATGTGGAGACGCTGCAGTACGCCGAGGCCCATCTGCTGTCCGGCATCTTGCTGGTGCTGTCGTTCAGCATCCTGATGGCGGTCTATGTGCTGAATCGCCGTTTCGCGGTGGTGCACCCATGATGCTCAGTGCCGAATTCACACTTCAGCGACGAAACTTTTCCCTGGAGGTCGGGTTCGAGGTGCCGTTGTCGGGGGTGACGGTGCTGTTCGGACCCTCCGGCTGCGGCAAAACCACCCTGCTGCGCGCCATGGCCGGCCTGGAGCCATGCCAGGGCCGGCTCTGGCTGGGAGAGGAGTGCTGGCAGGACGGCAAGCGACGAGTACCGACCCATCGGCGCCGGTTGGGCTATGTGTTCCAGGAAGCCAGCCTGTTTCCCCACCTGTCGACCCGGGGCAATCTCGACTACGGCTGGAAACGGTTGCCGCCGGCAGAGCGCCAGCTCGCGCCGCAAACGGTGATCGACTGGCTCGGTCTGACGCCCCTGCTCGGCCATCGGGCCCACGAACTGTCGGGAGGGCAGCGCCAGCGGGTGGCCATAGGGCGGGCCCTGTTGACCAGTCCCCGCATCCTGCTGCTGGACGAACCCTTGTCGGCCCTGGACCGGGCGGCCAAGCAGGAGATCCTGCCCTACCTCGAGGAGCTGGCCGCCCAGAGCGGGGTGCCCATCTTTTACGTGACCCATGCGCCGGAAGAGGTGGAGCGGCTGGCGGACAGGGTGATCCTGATGGAGCGGGGACGGATCAAGCGCATCGAGAGTCTGCGTGACGCCCTGACCCGGCCGGACTCCCCGCTCTTCGTCGAGGAGGGGGCGGCCAGCATTCTGGAAGGGGTGATAGGGCCGGGGCTGGACGATGGCCGAACCCCCTTCGATTTCGGTGGGCAGCGACTCTGGTTGGTCAAACCGTTGCGCCGGCAGCCGACCCGGGCTCGGTTGCGGATATTGGCGTCGGACGTCAGCCTGTCGCTGACGCCGCTGGACGGGGTCTCCATCCTCAACCAGCTGCCGATGCGGATCCGCCGGGTGCATCCGGCCAAAGAAGGCCGGGTGCTGGTGAGTGGGGAGCTGGCCGACGGCCAGGGCCTGCTGGCCGAGGTGTCCGCCTATTCCGCCGGCCAGTTGCGACTGGCGGAAGGACAAGGCTGTTATGCCCTGATCAAGGCGGTGGCGCTGCTGAGCTGAAGGCTGGCCCCGCAGGGGCCAGCACAGATCCTCAGGCGCCCTTGCGCACCACGCCCTCGGGGGTGCCGATCAGCAGCACATCGGCGCCGCGTTCGGCGAAGAGGCCGTTGGTGACCACGCCGACGATGGCGTTGATGCGGGTCTCCAGGCCCTTGGGATCGGTGATCTTGAGATCGTGCACATCCAGGATATGGTTGCCGTTGTCGGTGACCACCCCTTCCCGGTACACGGGGCGGCCGCCGAGCTTGGCCAGCTCCCGGGCCACGTATTCCCGCGCCATGGGGATCACTTCCACCGGCAGCGGGAAGGCGCCCAGCACCTCCACGGTTTTGCTGCCGTCGACGATGCACACGAACTTGTCGGCCACGGCGGCCACGATCTTCTCCCGGGTCAGGGCCGCGCCGCCGCCCTTGATCATCGCCATGGAGCCGTCGATTTCATCGGCGCCGTCCACATAGACCGCCAGCTCGCCGACCTCGTTGAGATCGAAGACTTCGATGCCCAGTTGCTGCAGCCGGGCGGTGGAAGCCTCGGAGCTGGACACGGCGCCCTTGATCTGGTTCTTGATGGAGCCCAGGGCGTCGATAAAGTGGTTGACGGTGGAGCCGGTGCCCACGCCCACCAGGGTGCCCGGGGTCACGTACTCCAGCGCCGCCCAGCCGGCGGCTTTTTTCATTTCGTCTTGTGTCATGGCTGTGCTGTCTCCTGCAAAAGTGCCGCGCATTATAGCAAAGGCGGCCCTGCTTGCATGCGGCTTTTACCAGCGCCAGTGCTGGCTCGGGGTGAGCAGCTCGGGCAGGGGCACGTCCCAGTGATCGGTGGGAATGGCTTCCAGTTGCTGGCAGTCGTGGGCCAGGCCCACCGGGCGCGGGCCCTGGCCCCGGTGCCAGCCGGACAGGGTTCTGTCGTAGAAGCCGCCGCCCATGCC
The DNA here is from genome assembly GCF_052487945.1 of Zobellella sp. An-6. Taxonomy (NCBI): domain Bacteria; kingdom Pseudomonadati; phylum Pseudomonadota; class Gammaproteobacteria; order Aeromonadales; family Aeromonadaceae; genus Zobellella; species Zobellella sp. An-6. The sequence goes on from NZ_CP199259.1 coordinate 1,543,160, forward strand.
CATGCGGTTGCCCTGGGCATCGAAGGCCACCAGCGGGGTGTAGATAAGATCCAGCTCCGACTTGGGCAGCAGCAGGCGCACATCGAGCCGGGGCTCGGGAATGCCGAAGCGGTTGGCGATGAGCGCCGTGTCCGGATCGTAGCGCAGAAACAGCAGGTGGCCCGGGCTGAAGTGGTGTAGCACCGGCAGGTAGACCCGGGCGCCCCGGGACCAGTACCAGTCGATCAGCGGCTTGGGGTCGAGCTCGCCGTCGTTGGCCAGGTACAATGCCACACGGCGGGCCGAGGCCAGGTGAGGGGTGTCGGCCACCCGCTCCGCTATGGTGCGGGCCGCGGTGTCCTGTTCGAGCTGGGTCAGCCGGCGGCGCGCCTGGCGTATCTGCTGCCTGATCTGGTGTCTGTCAGTCATGGCGGGTTCCGGTAAAAAAGAGACTAACGGCAGCTTATCGCAGTCTTCGCCGGCAATGCAAAGCGGCCGTCAGCGGTGCCAGGGGCTGTTTTTCAGGCGCAGGTACAGTTCTTCCACCTGGGTGCGGGCCCAGGGAGTGCGGCGCAGGAACTTGAGGCTGGACTTGATGCTGGGATCCTGCTTGAAGCAGTTGATATTGACCCTGCGGGCCAGCTCTTCCCAGCCGTAGCGTTCGACCAGCTCGGTCAGCAGGGCTTCCAGGGTGATGCCGTGCAGGGGATTCTTGGGTTGCTCTTGGGCCATGACTTCGCCGAAGGTAAGGAGAGGGTCCCCAGGGTGCCGTTGCAGGTGTTAGTCCTTGAACCCTATGGTTCAAGGCGGAAACCCGGTATCTGCCGCAGGCGTCTCGGTCGGGCCGAGCTTGCTCAATAGCAAATAACGCGACTTTCCTTTGCTGTCGATATCGGCTCAGGGACGCCACCCACTGACGGACACCCCAGGGAAAACAAAACGGATTGTAGCGCTTAACCGACTTTGCTGGCCAGCGCTTCTTCTATGGTATGCTGCAGCATCTTGATGCGCTTGTCCATGGCGTCGGCATATTGATTGTTCTTGTCCTTTTCAAGCTCGAGTTCATGGCAGACATTGAGCGCCAGCATGATGGCGATCTGCTCGTTGGAAGCCGACTTGCCGCCCTGCTTGAAGTTGCGGATCCGCTCGTTGAGCATGTTGGCCGCCCTATGCAATGCCGCTTCCTGTCCGGCAGGACAGGCCACCTTGTACGGGCGCCCGAGAATAACGATGTCGATTGCCGCTGTGGTCATGTGGTCCTCAGGTGGCTTGCAATAGGCAATAAAATTGTGGCGACTATATAGTGGCGCTCCAGAAGTTTCAAGGGGTTGCTGGCCTGGGCCGGGCCACAGTGCTAGGATCCGCAATAATATGAGCCACCTTTTATCGCCAATCGAGTAAATGATGAACGACAACGCCCGTCTTGACTATGACGCCTTCACCTCCCTGCTGGAAGAGCACAACATGGTGGCCACCGCCGCCGAGGTGCACGGCGTTATCTGCGGCCTGATCTGCGGCGGCATGGCCAAGGACGATGCCCGCTGGCAGCAGCATTTCAACGATCTGCTGAACGACGGTTTCGGCCTGCCGGCCGAGTTGAAGAAAGCGGTCAACCTGCTGTTCTACCGGGTGTACGAGGACCTGCTGAGCCAGCACCGGCTGGAGCTGCTGATGCCGGACGACGACCAGCCCCTCGACGAGCGGCTGGATGCCATGATGGAATGGGCCGGTGCCTTCCTGGCCGGCTTCGGGGTGGTGCAGCAGGAGCTGAACAAGGCCTCGCCCGAGCTACAGGAGATGATCCAGGACATCAGCAACATCACCCAGGTCTCCGGCGAGTTCGAGCAGGAAGACGAAGAGAGCGAAGCCGCCTACACCGTGCTCTACGAACACCTGAAACTGGGCGCCACCCTGGCCTTCGAGGAGTTCGGCAAGGGCCAGCCCGCCCCCCAGCGTCCCACCCTGCACTGATTCCCGTTACAGCTACCGCCTATGACCCATTTTGACGTGGTAATCAACGGTGCCGGCATGGCCGGCGCCGTGCTGGCCCTGGGGCTGGCCGCCCTGCGCAGGGCCGACGGCTCGCCCTTGTCCATCGCCGTGATCGAGGCCGCGGCGCCCGACTTCGACCTCCATCCCGGCTTCGATGCCCGCAGCATCGCCCTGGCCTGGCACAGCCGTGAGCTGCTGGAACAGCTTGGGCTCTGGGCGCGGCTGGCTCCCCTGGCGACCCCCATCACCCATATCCAGGTCTCCGACCGGGGCCATTTCGGCCGGGTGGAGATGACGGCGTCCGAATACCGGGTACCGGCCCTGGGCTACGTGGTGGAGCTGACCCCGGTGGGGCAGGGGCTATACCGGCAGATGGCCGAACGGCCCAATATCCGGCTGTTGTGCCCGGCCAGGATCAAGGAATTTGTCCAGCAGCCCGATAACATAGCGCTGACCCTGGACGACGGCGTCGCTTTCAGCGCCGCCCTGCTGGTGGCGGCCGATGGCAACCGCTCCCTGGTGCGCCGGCAACTGAAGCTGCCCTGCCGCCGGCTGGACTATGGCCAGAGCGCGGTGATCGCCAACGTGGAAAGCGCCGAGCCCCACCGGGAGCGGGCCTTCGAACGCTTCACCCCCGAGGGGCCCATCGCCCTGTTGCCCATGAGCCAGGGGCGCAGTTCCCTGGTGTGGTGCGCCAGTCATGAGCGGGCGAAGGCGCTGATGGCGCTGGATGATGCGGCCTTTCTCGCCGCCCTGCAGCGGGAGTTCGGTTATCGCCTGGGTCGCCTGGTACGCACCGGCGAGCGCCACCGCTACCCCCTGGTGCTGGACGAGGTGGAGCGGCCCTGGCACCACCGGCTGGTGCTGGTGGGCAATGCCGCCCACCTGCTGCATCCCATCGCCGGCCAGGGCTTCAACCTGGGGCTGCGCGACGTGGCCGCCCTGGTGGCGGCCCTGCGACAAGCCCTGGCCGACGGGCGGGATATCGGCAGCCATGGCGTGCTGTCGGGCTACGGCCGGGAGCGGCAGCCGGATCAGGCCGCCATCGTCGGCCTGACCACGGCACTGGCGCTGCTGTTCTCCAACGACCACCCGGCCCTGGCGGCCGGACGCAACCTGGGGCTGACGGCCATGGCGGCCTGCGCCCCCTTCAAGAGTCAACTGGCCTGGCGGGCCATGGGCAAGAGGTAAGCAATGCAAGCGGCGGACATCATCCTTATCGGTGGCGGCATGGTCGGACTGACCCTGGCGCTGGCCCTGGAGCACAGCGGGCTCAGGGTGGCGGTGATCGAGGGGCAGCAGGAAGAGGGCGAACTGCCCGCCATTCCCGACAACAGGGTCAGCGCCATCAACCTGGCTTCCCAGACCCTGCTGGCGCGGCTCGGGGCCTGGCCGGGCGACGGCAGCCGGCTCGGTCCCTATACCGAGATGGAGGTGTGGGAGGCGGACAGCTTCGCCCGCATCGGTTTCTCCGCCGCCCTGCTGCACCAGCCCCACCTCGGCCATATCGTGGAAAACCGGCTGTTGCAGCAGTCCCTGCTGGCCCGGGCCCGGCAATGCCCCCATATCAGCCTGCACATGCCGGCCCGGGCGGCGTCGCTGTCGGTGAGCGAGCAGGGGGCTTTCGTACTGCTCGACAACGGCACTCCCATCACCGGCCGCCTGCTGGTGGGGGCCGACGGCGCCCGCTCCTGGCTGCGTGGCCAGTTGCAGCCGGGCATGACCGAGTGGGACTACGATCACAGCGCCCTGGTGGCGACCGTGGCCACGGCCGAGCCCCATGGCCGCACCGCCCGTCAGATCTTCCGCGGCAACGACATCCTGGCCTTCCTGCCCCTGGCGGATGCGCGCCAGTGCTCCATCGTCTGGTCCTGTGCCCCGGAGCGCGCCGAGGCCCTGGCGGCCCAGCCCGAGGCCGAGTTCGACAAGCAGCTGTCCCACGCCTTCGATCTGCGTCTGGGCCTGTGCGAGGTGCTCGGGCCGCGCATGGCGATACCCCTGCGGGCCCGTTTCAGCCAGCAGTTCTGCGGCCCGCGCTGGGCGCTGATCGGCGACGCCGCCCACACCATACACCCGCTGGCGGGACAGGGGGTCAACCTGGGGCTGCAGGACGCCGCCGCCCTGGCCGAGACCCTGACTCGCCTGCACGGCCAGGGTAAGGATATCGGCGCCCTGGCCGGGTTGAGATCCTTCGAGCGCTGGCGCAAGGCGGAAGCGGCCACCCTGCTGGCGGCGATGGAAGGCCTGAAGCGGCTGTTCGGCGCCAGCCATCCCCTGGTACAGGGGCTGAGGGGCCTGGGACTGGGTCTGACCGACCGGCTGACGCCGCTCAAACGGCGGCTGGCGGCCCAGGCGCTCGGCATCGGCGGCCTGCAGCCCGCGCTTTCCAGCCTTGAGAAAAACTAATCCGATTGATTTTCATGATTAGTTTTTCTGGGGCTGGTTTTCAATGCCCTTTGGCTAAAGCATTTGTGCTTATGCTTATTGAAAGGGTTTTTAATGGTTTAAATATTGATTTTTTGTTAATTTTTGAAATTTAATTCCAAGTTAAACGCTTTCTTTCGTTAAAATGGCTACCCTGTTGCTGCTTACTTTTTGGCTACAAAAATAAAACGATAAGTTTTTTTTGAGTGTAGGTCGGTTCTATCCCGGGCCGGCTTGAGTATAATCGAGGGGCAATACCGGATTATCGCTCACAGGCCAGGCCTCAAACAAAAGGAAGCGCCATGACTCAGCAAACAGTTCTGCACCCCCAGCACCTGGAAGCCGGTGCCAAGATGGTGGATTTTCACGGTTGGGACATGCCCATCAACTACGGCTCCCAGCTGGAAGAGCACCACGCGGTGCGCCGTGATGCCGGCATGTTCGACGTTTCCCACATGACCATAGTGGACGTCAAGGGCAGCCAGGCCAAGGCCTTCCTGCAGAAGCTGCTGGCCAACGACGTGGGTCGCCTGACCCAGCCCGGCAAGGCGGTGTACAGCGGCATGCTCAACGAGCAGGGCGGCGTCATCGATGATCTGATCACCTATTACTTCGCCGACGACGACTACCGCATGATCGTCAACTCCGCCACCCGCGAGAAAGACCTGGCCTGGATGACCACACAGGCGACGGGCTTCGACGTGACCCTTACCGAGCGGCCCGAGCTGGCCATGATCGCGGTGCAGGGCCCCAACGCCAAGGCCAAGGCGGCCACCGTGTTCAGCGCCGGGCAGAACGCCGCCGTGGACGGCATGAAACCCTTCTTCGGGGTGCAGGCAGGCTCCCTCTTTATCGCCACCACCGGCTACACCGGGGAAGACGGCTATGAAATCGTGGTCCCCGCCGACGAAGCCGCGGCCCTGTGGAACGCGCTCAAGGACGCCGGCGTGCGCCCCTGCGGCCTGGGCGCCCGGGATACCCTGCGCCTGGAAGCGGGCATGAACCTGTACGGCCAGGACATGGATGAAACCATTTCTCCCCTGGCCGCCAACATGGCCTGGACCATTGCCTGGGAGCCCGCCGAGCGCAATTTTATCGGCCGCCAGGTGCTGGAAGCCCAGCGCGCGGCCGGTGACCAGCCCAAGCTGGTGGGCCTGGTGATGAAGGAAAAAGGCGTGTTGCGCGCCGGTACCCCGGTGCGCTTTGTCGATGAGCAAGGTAATGAACAACAAGGCATTATCACTTCCGGCACCTTCTCGCCTACACTGGGTTTCAGCATTGCCCTGGCGCGGGTTCCGCGCTCCATAGGCGCCAATGCCGAAGTGGAACTGCGTAAAAAATGGATGCCGGTCTCCGTGGTGAAGCCGACTTTCGTACGGTTCGGCCAAGCGGTCGCCGAGTTTTAAGAATCAAGAGGAACAACTGATGAGCAATATCCCCAGTGAATTGAAGTATGCCCGCTCTCATGAATGGGTACGGCTGGAAGGAAACGGTGAAGCCGTGGTCGGTATTACCGAGCATGCGCAGGATCTGTTGGGTGATATGGTGTTTGTTGAGCTGCCCGAAGTGGGCCGCACCGTGGACGTGGGCGAAGACTGTGCCGTGGCCGAGTCCGTCAAGGCCGCGTCAGACATCTACGCCCCGGTCAGCGGTGAGATCATCGCCGTGAACGAGGATCTGGAAGACAGCCCCGAGCTGGTCAACTCCGACCCCTATGGCGATGGCTGGTTGTTCCGTATCAAGCTCGCCGACGAGTCCGATCTGGACGAGCTGCTGGATGCCGAAGGCTACGAGAACAGCATCGAGGAAGAGTGATCCCAAGCCCCCTTTTTGGGGGCTTATTGTATCGACAAAGTCTGAACTTTCGCTGCAGGTCGGCCAAAGGGCCAGCTCCGCCGACACGCTGTGAATACCTCCCTGTACGCTCGCACCTGCCATCCCTGGCAGGTGACGGTCGGCGGAGCCGTTCCCTTTGTCCCCCTCTGAACTGCCGCATTGCCGGTCCGGAAGCCCCTCTGCTGCCGGCCTATTAAGGAAGTGAAAGAAAATGACCCAGTCTTTGTTAGAACTTGAGCAGAAAAACGCATTCATCGGCCGTCATGTCGGGCCTTCCGAACAGGAAGTGGCCGAGATGCTGGCGGTGGTGGGCGCCGAGTCCCTGGACGATCTTATCCGCCAGACCGTACCCGCCAGCATCCTGAACGATCAGCCGCTGGGTATCGGTGAAAGCCGGACCGAGGTGGAGGCCCTGGCCTACCTGAAGTCCCTGGCCCAGCAGAACAAGGTGTACAAGAGCTATATCGGCATGGGCTACCACGATACCCATGTGCCCCTGGTGATCCAGCGCAACGTGCTGGAAAACCCGGGCTGGTATACCGCCTATACCCCTTACCAGCCGGAGATCGCCCAGGGCCGCCTGGAGGCGCTGCTCAACTTCCAGCAAATGACCCAGGATCTCACCGGCCTGCCCCTGGCCAGCGCCTCCCTGCTGGACGAAGCCACCGCCGCCGCCGAGGCCATGGCCCTGGCCAAGCGGGTGAGCAAGAACAAGAAGGCCAACACCTTCTTTGTCGCCGATGACGTCCATCCCCAGACCATCGACGTGGTGCGCGAGCGGGCCGAACATTACGGCTTCGACATTGTCGTGGCCCCCGCCGAGGCGGTGGTGGAGCACGAACTGTTCGGCGCCCTGTTCCAGTACCCATCCACCACCGGCCAGATCCGCGACATCCAGGCCCTGATCGCCAAGGTGCAGGGCCAGAAGGGCATCGCCTGCGTCGCCGCCGACATCCTGTCGCTGGTGTTGCTGAAGGCCCCGGGCCAGCTGGGTGCCGACGTGGTGCTGGGCAACGCCCAGCGCTTCGGCGTGCCCATGGGCTACGGTGGTCCCCACGCCGCCTTCTTCGCCACCCGCGACGAACACAAACGCTCCCTGCCGGGCCGCATCATCGGCGTGTCCAGGGATACCCGCGGCAAGCCGGCCCTGCGCATGGCGATGCAGACCCGCGAGCAGCACATCCGCCGGGAAAAGGCCAACTCCAACATCTGTACCGCCCAGGTGCTGCTGGCCAACATGTCCAGCTTCTTCGCCGTCTACCACGGTCCCGAAGGCCTGAAGCGCATCGCCGAGCGGACCCACCGCCTGACCGACATCCTGGCCCTGGGCCTCAAGTCCAAGGGCGTGCAATTAAAGCATGACAGCTGGTTCGACACCCTGACCATCGTCACCGCTGACAAGGACGCCATCGTCGCCCGCGCCCTGGCCGCCGGCGTCAACCTGCGCACCGACCTGGACGGCGCCCTGGGCGTGTCCCTGTCCGAAACCACCACTCGCAATGATGTGGCGGAGCTGTTCGACATCTTCCTGGGGGCAGGCCACGGCCTGGAGGTGGAGGCGCTGGACGCCGTTGCCGCCAAGGGGACCGGCTCCATTCCCGCCGCCCTGCTGCGCGACGAGCCCATCCTCAGCCACGAGGTGTTCAACCAGTATCACTCCGAAAGCGAGATGCTGCGCTACATCCACAAGCTGGAAATGAAGGATCTGGCGCTCAACTACGGCATGATCTCGCTCGGCTCCTGCACCATGAAGCTCAACGCCACCGCCGAAATGGTGCCGGTGAGCTGGCCCGAGTTCGCCCAGATCCACCCCTTCGCGCCCCTGGATCAGACGGTCGGCTACCAGCAGATGATCGGCGAGCTGGAAGACTGGCTGGTGAAGGTCACCGGTTACGACGCCATCTGCATCCAGCCCAACTCCGGCGCCCAGGGTGAATACGCCGGCCTCCTGGCCATCAAGAAGTACCACGAGTCCCGCAATGAGGGGCACCGCGACATCTGTCTGATCCCGAGCTCGGCCCACGGCACCAACCCGGCGTCGGCCCAGATGGTCAACATGAAGGTCATAGTGGTGGCCTGCGACAAGAAGGGCAACGTGGACATGGCCGACCTCAAGGCCAAGGCCGCCGAGGCGGGCGAGAACCTGGCCTGCATCATGGCCACCTATCCCTCCACCCACGGGGTTTACGAGGAAAGCATCCGCGAGATCTGTGACATCATCCACAGCTACGGCGGCCAGGTGTACATGGACGGCGCCAACATGAACGCCCAGGTGGGCATCACCTCGCCCGGCTTTATCGGCTCCGACGTGTCGCACCTCAACCTGCACAAGACCTTCGCCATTCCCCACGGCGGCGGCGGCCCCGGCATGGGCCCCATCGGCGTCAAGGCGCACCTGGCACCCTTCGTGGCCGGCCACGCCGTGGTCAAGACCGGCAAGGAAAGCCGCGACAACGGCGCCGTGTCCGCGGCCCCCTTCGGCTCCGCCAGCATACTGCCGATCAGCTGGATGTACGTTGCCATGCTGGGCGACGAAGGCCTCAAGCGCTCCACCCAGGTGGCCATCCTCAACGCCAACTACCTGATGAAGAGCCTGGCCGAGGACTTCCCCATCCTCTACACCGGCCGCAACGACCGGGTGGCCCACGAGTGCATCGTGGATCTGCGCCCGCTGAAGGAAGAGTGCGGCATCAGCGAGATGGACGTGGCCAAGCGCCTGATGGACTACGGCTTCCATGCGCCGACCATGAGCTTCCCGGTGGCCGGCACCCTGATGATCGAGCCGACCGAGTCCGAGTCCAAGGTGGAAATCGACCGCTTTATCCATGCCATGAAGCAGATCCGCGAGGAGATGCGTCGGGTGCAGAGCGGCCTGTGGACCCTGGAGGACAACCCCCTGGTCAATGCCCCGCACACCCAGGACGACGTGATGGATGCCGAGTGGAACCGGGCCTACAGCCGCGAGCAGGCGGTCTTCCCCTCGGTCGAGGTGCGCCGCTCCAAGTTCTGGCCGACCGTCAACCGCATCGACGACGTCTACGGCGACCGCAACCTGTTCTGCAGCTGCCTGCCCACCGAGGCCTACGGCGAATAAGCTCCTGTCTGTTCAATCCGTGATGAAGGGCGCCGAGAGGCGCCCTTCTTGTTATTGGCGGGGTCTCGAATTGCACCATAACGGATCGCTTGCACCCGATTGCGCACCACTTTGGTGATACCTGGCCGCCTGGCCAGGGTGACATCCCCGCCGAGGTGCCATGTTTTATTTTAATCATTTGATTTTACTTATAAATTAATTATTGGCACGAATTCTGTTAAGGCTTGTGTACAGACTCTTCGACCCTGATGTGTCCATATGACCCAGACCCCGGCACAAGCCCTGCAAGCCAGCTCCGGTTACGGCCAGACGCGCAGCTGGCCGGCGCACCTGCGCCTGCGGCTGGAAGCCGACTCGTCTCCGGCCGGGGGCAAGGCCCTCCTCGAGGGCAAGACCCTCCTCGAGGGCAAGACCCTCCTCGAGGGCAAGACCCGGCTCAAGGGGCTGGACTTTGCCGGCCCCCTGCGCATCCAGCGCCCCTTCTACCCGGAAGGGGGCCGCTGTCATCTCTACCTGTTGCATCCCCCCGGCGGCCTGGTGTCCGGCGACCGGCTGGCCATCGAGGTGGCCGCCGAGCCCGGCAGCCAGGTGCTGCTGACCACCCCCTCGGCGGGCAAGATCTACGGCCGCGACAGCGCCGGCGTGGTCCAGGGCCAGCAGGTGCTGCTGCGCGCGGGCGAGGGCGCCGAACTGGAGTGGCTGCCCCAGGAGACCATCGTCTACCGGGGCGCCAACGGCGTGCTCGACACCCGCATCGAGCTGGCCGAAGGCGCCCGCTTTATCGGCTGGGATCTGGTCTGCCTGGGCCGTCCGGCCGGCGAGCAGTGGTTCGAACAGGGCCACCTGACCCAGCGCCTGCAACTGCACCGGGCCGGCCGCCTGCTGTTCAACGAACGCCTCTGCCTCGAGGGCGGCGACTGGCTGCACCGGGACCGGGTGGGGCTGAACGGCGGCTGCGTGTTCGGCACCCTGATGGCGGCGGGGACCGGGCTGGATGACGCCCTGATCGGTGAGTTGCGCGAGGCCCTGCCGGGCCCCGATTTCACCCTGACCGAACGCCTGGGCGTGCTGCTGGTGCGCTATTTGGGCACTGATATGAACATTTGCCGCGACGGCATGTGGCGGGCCTGGGGGCTTATCCGCCCCGCCGTGCTCGGCCGGCCCGCCGTTATCCCCCGGATCTGGCTTACCTAGGAGAGACCCCAATATGGAACTCAGTCCAAGAGAAAAGGACAAGCTGCTGTTGTTTACCGCCGCCCTGCTGGCCGAACGCCGGCTGGCGCGCGGCCTCAAGCTCAACTACCCGGAGGCGGTGGCCTACCTGTCGGCGGCGGTGATGGAAGGCGCCCGCGACGGCCGCACCGTGGCCGAGCTGATGGGCGAGGGCCGCACCTGGCTGAGCCGCGACCAGGTGATGGCGGGCGTGGCCGAGCTGGTGCAGGAGGTGCAGGTCGAAGCCACCTTTCCCGACGGCACCAAGCTGGTGACCCTGCACCAACCCATTCAATAAGGAGGCGTCATGATACCGGGCGAATACCAGCTGGCCGAAGACGACATCGTCCTCAATGAAGGCCGGCAGCGGCGCACCCTGAGCGTGGCCAACACCGGTGACAGGCCCATCCAGGTGGGCTCCCACTACCACTTTGCCGAGGTCAACCCGGCGTTGATCCTGGATCGGGAGCAGGCACTCGGCTTTCGCCTCGATATCGCCGCCGGCACCGCGGTGCGCTTCGAGCCGGGCCAGAGCCGCACCGTGACCCTGGTGGCCCTGGGCGGCAAGCGGGCAGTCTACGGTTTCCGGGGCGAGGTAATGGGACGACTGGAAGGAGGGCAGGATGAGCAAAATTAGCCGGCAGGCCTATGCGGACATGTTCGGCCCGACCCTGGGCGATCGGGTGCGGCTGGCCGACACCGAGCTGTGGATAGAGGTGGAGCAGGACTACACCCGCTACGGCGAGGAAGTGAAGTTCGGCGGCGGCAAGGTGATCCGCGACGGCATGGGCCAGAGCCAGGCGGTGCGCGCCGACAGCGTGGACACGGTGATCACCAACGCCCTGATCCTGGATCACTGGGGCATCGTCAAGGCCGACCTGGCCATCAAGGATGGCCGCATCCACGCCATCGGCAAGGCCGGCAACCCGGATATCCAGGACGGGGTCACCATCAACGTGGCGCCGGGTACCGAGGTGATCGCCGGCGAGGGCCTGATCCTCACCGCCGGCGGGGTGGATGCCCATATCCACTATATCTGCCCGCAGCAGGTGGAGGAGGCGATCTGCTCCGGCATCACCACCATGCTCGGCGGCGGCACCGGCCCCGCCACCGGCAGCAAGGCCACCACCTGCACCCCCGGCGCCTGGCACATCGCCCGCATGCTGCAGGCCACCGACCAGATGCCGATGAACTTCGGCTTTCTCGGCAAGGGCAACGCCAGCCGGCCCGAGGCCCTGCGCGAGCAGCTGGAAGCCGGTGCCATGGGGCTCAAGCTGCATGAAGACTGGGGCACCACCCCGGCGGCCATCGACTGCTGCCTGTCGGTGGCGGAGGAATACGACGTGCAGATCGCCATCCACACCGACACCCTCAACGAGTCGGGCTTCGTGGAGGACACCCTGGCCGCCTTCAAGGGCCGTACCATCCATACCTACCACACCGAGGGCGCCGGCGGCGGCCACGCACCGGACATCCTCACCGCCTGCAGCCTGCCCAACGTGCTGCCCTCGTCCACCAACCCGACCCGGCCCTATACGGTCAACACCGTGGACGAGCACCTGGACATGCTGATGGTGTGCCACCACCTGGATCCCAACATCCCGGAAGACGTGGCCTTCGCCGACTCGCGTATCCGCAAAGAGACCATAGCGGCGGAAGACATCCTCCAGGATCTGGGGGTGATCTCGATGATCTCCTCCGACAGCCAGGCCATGGGCCGGGTGGGGGAGGTGGTGTGCCGCACCTGGCAGACCGCCCACAAGATGAAGGTGCAGCGCGGCCTGCTGCCGGAAGACCGGGCGATGGGCGCCGACAACTTCCGTGCCAAGCGCTACATCGCCAAGTACACCATCAACCCGGCCATCACCCACGGCATCGGCCACGAGGTGGGCTCGGTGGAGGTGGGCAAGCTGGCCGACCTGGTGCTGTGGAGCCCGGCCTTCTTCGGCATCAAGCCGGCGCTGATCATCAAGGGCGGCAGCATCGCCTACGCCCCCATGGGGGATGCCAACGCCTCCATCCCCACGCCCCAGCCGGTGCACTACAGGCCCATGTTCGGCGCCCAGGGGCGGGCGGCGGCGGCGAGCAGCCTGACCTTCGTCAGCCAGGCGGCGCTGGCGCGGGATCTGGCCAAGGATCTCGGCCTCACGCGACAGCTTGCGGCCTGCCGCAACACCCGCGACATCACCAAGGCGGACCTCATCCACAACGGCGCCACCCCGGCGCTGACCGTGGATGCCCAGAGCTACGAGGTGCGCGCTGACGGCGAACTGCTGCACTGCGAGCCGGCCGAGGTGCTGCCCCTGGCCCAGCTGTATGCGTTGTTTTAACCAGGCGACATGGACGCCCTCCTGCACTGTAGGGCCGACTTGTGGGGTTGACTTGTAGGGTCGAATTTATTCGACCGAACCCGGCGCCGGTGTTGGAAAGGTCCATTGAAATGGACCCTACGGCAAAGCCACCACCTGCGGTAGCGGCGTCAAGGCTCGACTCGTAGGGCCGACTTGTGGGCTCGACTTGTAGGGTTGAATTTATTCGACCGAACCCGGCGCCGGTGTTGGAAAGGTCCATTGAAACCGGCCCTACGGAAACAGCCGCTTATACAGAGGAAACATATGCTGAGAATCACCCAAAACCTGGGCCAGACGGATGAGCCGGCACAGGATACCCTGACCCTGCCCTTCGAGCTGCGCCGGAAGGGGCGCTTTCGCGCCGTCAGCGACGCCGGCACCGAGGTGGGGCTCTTCCTCGAGCGCGGCCAGGTGCTGGCCCAGGGCGACAGGCTCAAGAGCGAGTGCGGCCAAGTGTTCGAGGTGGCGGCGAGCCCCGAGCCCATGGTCACCGCCCACGCGGCGGACTGGCCGGGTTTCGCCCGCGCCTGCTATCACCTGGGAAACCGCCACGTCACCCTGGAAATCGGCCCGCTCTGGCTGCGCTTTCCGCCGGATCATGTGCTGGAGCACCTGGCCGAGCACCTGGGCCTGCGGCTGGAGCACGGCGAGGCGCCCTTCAGCCCCGAGTCCGGCGCCTACCAGGGCCTGGGCGGTCATCACCACCATGATGATCACGGGCACCACCATGACCACTGAGGTGGGGGAACTGCTCGGGCTGCTGCACCTGGCCAGCCCGGCGTTGCCCATCGGCGGCTTCGCCTATTCCGCCGGCCTGGAGTCGGCCATCGATCTGGGCTGGGTGAGCGACGAAGACGGCCTGGAGCTGTGGCTGGCCGGCGCCCTGCAGGGGCTGGCGCACCTGGACCTGCCGGTGCTGCTGCGCCTGTACCGGGCCCTGGAGCGGAATGATCACGAGGCGCTGGCGCACTGGAACGACGTGGTGCGCGCCAGCCGTGAAACCCGTGAACTGCTGTTCGAGGACGAGCAGCAGGCCCGGGCCCTGGTGCGGCTGCTGAAGGGGCAGGGCACCGAGGTGGCGATGCTGCCCGCGCCGCCGGCATTGATGAGCGCCTGGGCACTGGCCGCCCGCAGCTGGGGGCTGAGCGCCGAGGGCGCGGCCCTGGGCTTTGCCTGGAGCTGGCTCGAAAACCAGCTCACCGTGGCCAGCAAGACGCTGCCGCTCGGCCAGACCGCCGCCCAGCGGTTGTTGCTGGCACTCAAGCCGGCATTGGCCGGGGCGCTGGCCCGGGCCGGTGAACTGCACGACGACCAACTGGGGCTGAGCCTGCCCGGCCAGGTACAGGCCAGCGCCCTGCACGAAACCCAATATTCCCGTTTATTCCGGAGTTGAATCATGAGTACACAATGTTTACGCGTAGGTGTGGGCGGACCGGTCGGCTCGGGCAAGACGGCGCTGCTGCGCCAGCTGTGCCTGGCCCTGCGGGATCACTACGATCTGGCGGTGGTCACCAACGACATCTATACCAAGGAGGATGCCGAATTCCTGCTGCGCAACGAAGCGCTGGCCGAGGATCGCATCATGGGGGTGGAAACCGGCGGCTGTCCGCACACCGCCATCCGCGAGGACGCCTCAATGAACCTGGCGGCCATCGACACCCTGCAGGAGCGCCACCCCGGGCTCGAGCTGGTGCTGGTGGAAAGCGGCGGCGACAACCTCTCCGCCACCTTCAGCCCCGAGCTGTCGGATCTCACCCTCTATGTGATCGACGTCTGCGCCGGCGACAAGATCCCCCGCAAGGGCGGCCCCGGCATCACCAAGTCCGACTTGCTGATCATTAACAAGACCGATCTGGCACCCATGGTCAACGCCTCCCTGGAGGTGATGGACAGGGACGCCAGACGCATGCGCGGCGAGCGCCCCTTCGTCTTCACCAACCTGATGCGCGGCGACGGCCTGGGCGACATCATCCAGTTTATCCAGCAACAGGGCATGCTGCGCCCGCTGCCCGCCGACGTTGCCATAACAACCACAAAGGAAGGAGCATAACCATGAACAGAGCACTGATAGTACTGCTGACCCTGGCCCCCGCCGCCGCCTTCGCCCACCCGGGCCACGGCGATCACGGCCTGGTGTCCGGCTTCACCCATCCGCTGTTCGGTTGGGATCACCTGCTGGCCATGGTGGCGGTGGGCATGCTGGCGGTGCTGGGCCGGGAGCAGAAGGCCTGGCAATTGCCGCTGGCCTTCGTGGCGGCCATGGTGGCGGGGGCCCTCCTCGGCATCGGCGGGGTCGGCATGGCCGGGGTGGAAACGGGCATTCTCGCCTCGCTGGTGGTACTGGGGGGCATGTTGGCCGCCGGCGTCACCGGTTTTACCGGCCTGGCCCTGGGGCTGTGCGCCCTGTTCGGCCTGTTCCACGGCAACGCCCACGGCCTGGAGCTGCCGGCCCACGGCTCGGCGCTGGGCTATTTCGCCGGCTTCGTGGCCGCCACCGCCCTGCTGCACGCCGCCGGTTGGCTGGCCGCCGGCAAAGTCCACGCCACCGCGGTGCGCATCGCCGGTGCCGCCATGGCCGGCGCCGGGCTGATCGCGGCGATATAAGAGGCATCGCCCGGGTGGTGCAAAGCCGGATAATGGCGACCGCCCGCAAGACCCTGTGGACTCCCGCGCCCGCCTGCGCAGGGGACGAGCGGCGGGTGTGGCCCCAACGCCGTCATCCCCGCGCAGGCGGGGATCCAGGGCAAAATGCACTCAACTGGACAACGGCGCCGGGTCGGCAGAGGTGATGGACGCCCGCCGCGGTCCACCCTGTCCCGCCGGTCAGCTGGCCGGTCCTGTCATTGCCAAAGGCCCCTTTTGAGTCGATAATTTCCTATTCCAACAACCTGTTCAGAGCAATCCCCCATGCTTGAAAAATATTTTCATTTAAAGGAATTGAATACCGACGTGCGCCGTGAGGTGGTAGCCGGGATCACCACCTTCCTCACCATGGCCTACATCATCTTCGTCAACCCGGCCATCCTGGCCGATGCGGGCATGGACCGCGGCGCCGTCTTCGTGGCCACCTGCCTGGCCGCCGCCATCGGCTGCCTGATCATGGGCCTGCTGGCCAACTACCCCATCGCCCTGGCGCCGGGCATGGGGCTCAACGCCTTCTTCACCTATACGGTGGTGCTTACCGAGGGCTACAGCTGGCAGACCGCCCTGGGTGCGGTGTTCTTCTCCGGCTGCATCTTCGTGCTGCTCAGCCTGTTCAAGGTACGGGAATGGATCATCAACTCCATACCGGCACCGCTGAAGATCGGCATCGCCGCCGGCATCGGCCTCTTCCTGGCGCTGATCGGCCTGAAAAACGCCGGCATCATCGTGGATCACCCGGCCACCTTGGTGTCGCTCGGCGATGTTACCAGCCTGCCGGTGGGTCTGGCGGTGCTCGGCTTCTTCCTGATCATCGGCATGGCGGCACGCGGCATGCGCGGCGCCGTGATGATTGGCATCCTGGTGATCACCGGCCTGGGCATCGCCTTCGGCGACGTGCAGTATACGGGCATCATGTCCGCCCCGCCGTCCATCCTGCCGACCTTTATGCAGCTGGATATCGCCGGCGCCTTCAATGTGGGCATGCTGTCGGTGATCTTCGCCTTCCTGTTTGTGGACCTGTTCGATACTTCCGGCACCCTGATCGCCGTGGCCCAGCGCGCCAAGCTGCTGGACGAGCAGGGCCGGCTGCCGCGCCTGGGCCGAGCCCTGCTGGCCGACAGTACCGCCTCCATCACCGGCTCCATGCTGGGTACCTCCACCACCACTTCCTACGTGGAAAGCGCCGCCGGGGTGGCGGTGGGCGGGCGCAGCGGCCTGACCGCCGTGGTCACCGGCCTGATGTTTATCCTGGCCTTGCTGTTCTCGCCCCTGGCTGGCATGGTGCCGGCCTACGCCACCGCCGGTGCCCTGGTGTACGTGGCGGTGCTGATGATGGCCCAGCTCAGCCACCTGCACTGGGACGACATCACCGAAGCGGTGCCCGCGGTGGTGGTGGTGGCCATGATGCCCTTTACCTTCTCCATCGCCCACGGCATCGCGCTGGGCTTTATCAGCTTCGTCGGGGTCAAGCTGCTGTCCGGACGGGCCGCCGAGATCAGTACCACCGTCTGGGTGCTGGCCCTGCTCTTCGTGGTGAAGTTTGCGGTAGGGTTGTAACCCCGCGCCGGGGGCCTGGTCGACTGAAGTCGACCCTACGGGCCGGCGCTGTGGGAGGAGGCTGTAGGGTCCATTTCAATGGACCTCCACCACCGGCGCCGGGTTCGGTCGAATAAATTCAACCCTACGGCTCCCACAGCCCCAGGCAAACACAAAAAAGCCCCGGACTGCCGGGGCTTTTTGCGTGATGGCCTGAGTCGTATCAGGGCTGCTCTTCCACCGTGGCCGGGGTGCCGGCCGGGCGGTATTTCAGCAGGAAGGCGACGGTGAAGGCCAGGGCCACGCCCAGGCCGATCAGGGTGGCCGGCTGCATACCTAAGCCGAAGCCGATTTCCGCATGGGCCAGGTAGGTGAAGGTGACTGCCGTCATAAAGATGGCGGGCAGGGTGCATACCCAGTGCAGCTTGCCTTCCCTGGCCAGGTAGGCGGCGGCGGCCCACAGCATGATCATGGCGGTGGTCTGGTTGGCCCAGCCGAAGTATCGCCAGATCACGCCGAACTCGGCCTGGGTGATCAGGTAGCCGACCACGAACATGGGCAGGGCGATCAGCAGCCGCTTGGGCAGGGACTGCTGGGGCAGTTTGAGGAAGTCGGCGATGATCAGGCGGGCGCTGCGGAAGGCGGTGTCGCCCGAGGTGATCGGCAGTATCACCACGCCCAGTATCGCCAGCACGCCGCCCACCATGCCCAGCAGGCTGGTGGAAACCTGGTGCACCACGGCGGCCGGACCGCCGCTGGCCAGCACCGCGTTCAGCGCCTCCGGGCTTTCATAGAAGGAAATGCCGAGGCTGCACCAGATAAGCGCTATCACCCCTTCGCCGATCATGGCGCCGGTGAAGATAAAGCGGCCGGAGCGTTCGTTTTGCATGCAGCGGGCCATCAGCGGGGACTGGGTGGCGTGAAAGCCGGACACGGCGCCGCAGGCGATGGTGATAAACAGCAGTGGCCACAGGGGCAGGCCGTCCGGATGCAGGTTGCCGAAGTCCAGCCCGCCCGAGTGGAAGCCGTTGCCGCTGGCAAACTGGCCCAGCAGCAGGCCCACCGACATGAATACCAGCAGGGCGCCGAAGATGGGGTAGAGGCGGCCGATGATTTTGTCGATCGGCACCAGGGTGGCGATGATGTAATAGGCGAAGATGGCGGCGACCCAGGCGGCCACCGTGGTGCCGGAGAGATCACCCAGCAGCTTGGCCGGGCCGAGCACGAACACCACGCCCACCAGCAACAGCAGCAGCACGGCGAAGATATTCATAAAGTGCTTGGCGAAGCTACCCAGTTGCTGGCCGACCACGGTCGGCACCGAGGCGCCCCTGGCCCTGACCGACAGCATACCGGAAAAGTAATCGTGCACGGCGCCGGCGAAGACGCAGCCGAATACGATCCAGAGCATGGCCACGGGGCCGTAGAGGGCGCCCAGTATGGGGCCGAAGATGGGGCCCAGGCCGGCGATGTTCAGCAACTGCACCAGGTAGACCTTCTTGTCCGACATGGGCACATAGTCGACCCCGTCGGCCATGGTGACCGCAGGGGTATCCAGCTCGGGCCGGGGCCCGAACAGGCGCTCGATGAACTTTCCGTAGGTGAAGTAACCGGCAATCAAGAGGCCGATGCAAAGTAAAAGCCACGTCATAACACTGCTCCTTGTCTGTGAACGGGTTGTTAACGTTATGCAGTGTAAGGAGCCGGCCGGTAAAATCCCGGCCTTATTGGGTGAGCGGTCATATGGCCCGCCGAGCGGCGAGGCCCCCTTCCGGAGCCGGGCCGGAAGGTGAGCGCTATCACGTTGCGGTGAAGCCGAAATGGTCCTTGAGAAACTTCAGGTAGCGGCGGCTGACCGGCAGGGCGTGGCCATGGCGGGTCTTGAGCTCGGCGGCGTGGTTGTCCAGCAGGGTGATCTCGCGGATCGCCTCGCCGCGGACCAGGTACTGGCGGTGAATGCGCAGCAGGGGGCTGCGCGATTCCAGCGCCTTGAGGGTGAGCTGGGCATGGTAGGTGGCCTCGGCGGTCACCAGGTGGACGCCGCCGAGATCCGAATAGGCGTACTCCACCTCGTCGATGGGCACCAGGCGGATGCGCTGGTGCTGGTAGCAGGGCACCATCCGCAGGGGCGGGGTCACCGCCGCCAGATCCTGGGGCGCCAGCGCCTGCGACAGCCGGGCCAGGGTCTTGTGCAGCCGGGCCGGGGCTACGGGCTTGAGCAGGTAGTCGAAGGCGTTGTCCTCGAAGGCCTGCACCGCGTAGTCGTCGAAGGCGGTGACGAACACCACCCGGGGCAGGCGGGCGGGATCGAGCAGGGCCAGCAGCTCCAGCCCGCTGACCTTGGGCATCTGGATGTCGAGGAAGACCACATCGGGCTGCAGCCGGTTGAGCAGGGCCAGCGCCTCCAGGGCGTTGCCGGCTTCTGCCAGCACGGTGACGTTTTCGGCGCGCAGCAGCTCGGCCAGCTCGGCGCGGGCATAGGGTTCGTCGTCGACGATAAGGGCACTGATCATGGGGTGGCCTCCGTAACGGGCAGTGACACCGTGACCCGGGTCCACTGTTCCGGCTCGCATTCTATCTGTACCCCGTACTGGTCGCCATAGAGGGATTTGACCCTTTTATCGACCAGGCCGAGGCCGAGCCCGTCCGATTGGGGGGCGGGCTGGTAGTTGCCGGCGTTATCGGTGATCCGCAGCCGTATCTGTTCGCCTTCCCGTCGCGCCTCCACCCTGATATCGCCCTGCTCCAGCAGGGTGGAGGTGCCGTGCTTGATGGCGTTCTCGATGATCGGCTGTAGGGTGAAGGTGGGCAGTTGCTGCCCCAGCAGGGCCTCGGGCACATCGAAGCCGACCCTGAGCCGGTCGCTGAAGCGGGCCTGCTCTATCGCCAGGTAAGCCTTCACGTGCTCCAGCTCTTCCTTCAGGGTGGTGCGCTCGCCGGAGCGCTTGAGGTTCTTGCGGAAAAAATGGGACAGGTGCAGCAGCAGGGCCCGGGCCTTGTCCGGATCCAGCCGGATGATGGCGCCGATGGTGTTGAGCGCGTTGAACAGGAAGTGGGGATTGACCTGGGCGTGGACCAGCTTCAGCTCGGCCTGGGTCAGCAACTGCTGCTGGCGCTCCAGCTGGCCGCTGAGGATCTGGTGGGCCATCAGTTCGGCGATGCCTTCACCCAGGGTGCGGTTGATCTTGAGGAACAGCCGTTTCTTGGGCTCGTAGAGCTTGATGGTGCCGAGGATGCCGTTGCAGCCCTTGATGGGGATCACCAGCACCGAGCCCAGCTTGCAGTCGGCGGCGAGGGAGCAGGCATAGGGTGTCCGGTAGCCGTCGGCGAACTTCACCTGCTGATCCGCTATCGCCTCCAGGGTCAGGGCCGAGGAGATGGGGGTGCCCGACCGGTGGTGTTCGTGGCCCAGGCCGGTGAAGGCCAGGATCTTTTCCCGGTCGGTAATGGCCACGGCGGCGACCCCGATCTCCTGGTGCAGTATGCGGCAGATCTGCTCGGCGGACTCCCGGCCGAAGCCCCTGGCCATGATGCCCACGGTGCGGCGGGCGATGGCCAGGGCCCTGGCCGAATAGGCGCTGGAGAATTTTTCATGCATGGTCTTCTGGTCGCGGATCATGCTGATAAAGAGCGCCGCGCCGGTGGCGTTGGCGAGCAGCATGGGCAGGGCGATCACCTGCACCAGGGCCCAGGCCTGCTCGACGGGGCGGGCGACCAGCAGTATGGTGCCCATCTGCATGGCCTCCGCCGCCAGGGTGGTGAAGAAGGCGATGCGCGGGGAGAAGAGGGCGGTGATATCGCCCTTCCTCACCAGCCAGTAATGCACCAGGCCGCCCAGCAGGCCCTCCAGGGTGGTGGAGATGGCGCAGGCCAGGTCGGTAAAGCCGCCCATGGAGTAGCGGTGCAGGCCGCCGGTGAGGCCGACCAGAAAGCCGATCACGGGCCCGCCCAGCAGGCCGCCGAGCACGGCGCCCACCGCCCGGGTGTTGGCGATGGCGTCCTGCACCGCCAGGCCGAAGTAGCTGCCCATGATGCAGAAGCCTGAAAACACAAAATAAATCAGTAGTTTGTGCTGAAACCGCATGGCGTCGTTGGCCACGGGCCTGAACAGGGGAGACTTGGAAAACAGATAGGCGATCACCAGAAAGACGCTCATCTGCTGCAGCAGGGAGAGGATCAACAACATCCGCAAGGCTCCTCGGACTCGCTCCGCCCACGGTTGTGGCCGGCATGGTTCAGGGGGCTATTGTCGACCCTGAGCGGCGACAAGTAAATGCAGTCTGCATTGCCCCGCAGAGCCGCCAGGTTTCCCGTTATTCCCGCGACTTTCCGTCACTCCCGCCTCCCTCTCGTCACTCCCGCGAAGGCGGGAGTCCAGGGCGGCGGGCAGAAAAATCGAGCCGGCTTTATGGATCCCCGCCTTCGCGGGGATGACAAAAAAGGCGCGGGGATGATGTGATAGAGCGGGCACGAGGGTTGCCGCTGCGCGGCAAGGCAGGCGGGCCGTCTGCGCTCCAGACCAAAGCCCGGCGCCGGGTCATGTAGGGTCGACTCCAGTCGACCAACCTTCCAACGCCGGTGGTGGAAAGGTCCATTGAAATGGACCCTACAACAACCCCCCGGCGGCGCAGCCGGGGGAATCCTCAACCAGCCGGTTAAAACTCGGCGTTGCGCGGGGTGCGGGGGAAGGGGATCACGTCGCGCACGTTGGCCATGCCGGTCACGTAGGCCACCAGGCGCTCGAAGCCGAGGCCGAAGCCGGAGTGGGGCACGGTGCCGTAACGGCGCAGATCCCGGTACCACCAGTAGTCTTCCTTGTTCAGGCCCATCTCTTCCATGCGCCGGTCGAGCACTTCCAGCACCTCTTCCCGCTGGGAGCCGCCGATGATCTCGCCGATGCCGGGAGCCAGCACGTCCATCGCCGCCACGGTTTCGCCGTCCGGATTCAGCTTCATGTAGAAGGCCTTGATGTGCCGCGGGTAGTTTTTCACCACCACCGGCGCCTTGAAGTGCTCCTCGGCCAGGTAGCGCTCGTGCTCGGAGGAGAGGTCGATGCCCCATTCCACCGGGAACTCGAAGGTGCGGCCGCTCTCCTGCAGGATGCGCACCGCGTCGGTGTAATCCACCTGGGCGAAGTCTTTTTCCACAAAATCCTGCAGCCGGGTGATCACCTCATTGTTGACCCGCTCGGCGAAGAAGCTCATGTCGTCCATGCGCTCTTCCAGCACGGCCCGGAACACATACTTCAGCATGTCTTCGGCCAGGGCGGCGATGTCGTTCAGGTCGGCGAAGGCCAGCTCCGGCTCGATCATCCAGAATTCGGCCAGGTGGCGGCTGGTGTTGGAGTTTTCGGCGCGGAAGGTGGGGCCGAAGGTATAGATTTTGCTCAGGGCGCAGGCGTAGGTTTCGCCGTTCAGCTGGCCGGACACGGTGAGGAAGGCTTCCTTGCCGAAGAAGTCTTCGCCGAAGTCCACATTGCCTTTCTCGGTGCGCGGCAGGTTGTGCAGATCCAGGGTGGATACCCGGAACATCTCGCCGGCGCCTTCGGTGTCGGCGGCGGTGATGATGGGGCTGGCCACCCAGATGTAGCCGCGCTCATGGAAGAAGCGGTGAATGGCCTGGGACAGGCAGTTGCGCACCCGGGCCACGGCGCCGATCAGGTTGGTGCGCGGGCGCAGGTGGGCGTATTCGCGCAGGTATTCGATGGAGTGGCGCTTGGCGGCCATGGGGTAGGTGTCGGGGTCGTCCACCCAGCCCACCACCTTGATCTCGGTGGCCTGCAGTTCGAAGTCCTGGCCCTGGCCCTGGGAGGCGGCGACGGTGCCGGTCACTTCCACGGAGCAGCCGGTAGTCAGACGCACCACTTCGGACTGATAATTCGCCACGTTATTGGGCACCACGGCCTGCACCGGATGGAAGCAGCTGCCGTCGTGTACCGCCAAAAACGAAATGCCCGCCTTGGAGTCACGGCGAGTACGAATCCACCCCTTAACGGTCAGGGTGGTACCAACGGGGTATTTGCCCGCCAGCACATCGGTTACGGATGCGTGGGTCATCTTGAATCGCTCTCCAGCTTTAAACTAAATCGGCGCCCGGCCGATAGACTATACATAAGGGGGCTAATGTTACCCTTGTAGCCTCAGGACTCAAGCAAAAGATGAGCGTGGAGGTGGCCCATGGTACAGCGACGCACAGACTGGCTGGGACGGCTGCTGGCGGGCATGACCCTGGGGGGCTGGGCCCTCTACCTGTTGCTGCTGGTGCTGTTCCACTACGGC
Source organism: Zobellella sp. An-6 (assembly GCF_052487945.1). Lineage (NCBI taxonomy): Bacteria > Pseudomonadati > Pseudomonadota > Gammaproteobacteria > Aeromonadales > Aeromonadaceae > Zobellella > Zobellella sp. An-6. The sequence goes on from NZ_CP199259.1 coordinate 1,566,505, forward strand.
CGCCCCGAGCAGCAATTCGGTTACCTGAAATACCTGGAAGTCGACGTCAGGACCACTTGGCTGAGCTTGCCCACCTACTGGTTCCATGTCGGTATCTGGGGGGCGCTGGGGCTGGCGGTGACCACCTTCACCCTGGTGCACCTCAGGGGCCGCCGCCACAGCCAGTTCCTCAAGGTGTACCTGGTGATGCTGGCCTCGGCCGCCACCTTTACCCTGCTGCTGTTCTATCTTTACCCTTCCTGAACCCCATCGGCCTCAGTGCTGGTGGTCGCCATGGCCATCATGATGAGCGCCATCACCGCCCTGGTGGTGGGCGCTGTGATCCATGGGGGCCGGCTCGGGCTCGGCCGGCATCAGCCGCTCGGTTTCCTCCTCGATATAGGCCAGCAGGGCGTGAACATGGGTGTCGTTCAGGCGCAGGTTCGGCATCGACACCCGGTTGTATTGCTCGTACAGGGCCAGGGCCAGGGGATCCTTTTCTTCCAGCATGCGGTCGGGCTCCTTGATCCAGCGGACCAGCCAGGCGGGATCCCGGTTGCGGGTCACCCCCAGCAGATCCGGGCCTATGCCGCGCATGCCCGCGTGCTCGTTATCGCCCAGGGTGTGGCAGGAAGAGCAGCGGGTACGGAACAGCTGTTCACCGGTGGAGGGCGCGCGCAGCTCGGGCGCCTCCTCGTAGCTGTTGTCCATCGCCACCGCCTGCTTCCAGTTGTGCAGGCTGTTGCCCAGCCGGTCCGCCAGTATGTAGGGATTCTCGAACGGCGAGGCCTTCATCCAGCGGCCGGTACTCTGGTTGCCGACGATCATGGTGATGGTGTGGTTGTTGTTGGGGCTGTCGTCGACTCCCTCGATAAAGAGGCCGAGCTTCTGGCGCAACCGATCGATATCCTGCTCGTCGCCGGTCAGGAACTGCCAGCCGGGTCCGACCCGGAATCGTTCGGCGTACTGCCTGAGCACCTCCGGGGTGTCGGTTTGTGGATCTATGGTGATCGAATAGAAGAAGATGTCCCGGCCGACCCTGTCGCCCAGCAGGTCCTGTACCTGCTTCAGGCGGGCGGTTTCCAGCGGGCAGGAGTCGGTGCAGCTGGTAAAGATGAAGTTGATCGCCACCACCTTGTCCTTGAGCAGATCGTCAAAAAAGCGGACCTCTTCCCCATGCTGGTTGACCAGCAGTGTATTGGGGAAATAGTCGGCTCCCCAGGGCGTCTCGGCCCTCACCGGCGCGAGCCATATCATGGTACAGCAGGCGATGAGCAGTACCCGTGCCGACAGCGTTGTTTTGCGATGTATGTTCCGCATGCTTCCTCCTTGGCTTCCGTTCCAGGCCCGGGGTGGCGGTACCCTGACCGCCACCCCGATCCGCTGCTACCTTCTTTCCCTGTTGCGGGCGGTGGGCAGGGCCACCGAGTCCACATAGCGTACCCCGTCCCAGCTGGGCAGGGGGGTGGGCATCAGCTGGAACTGGCCCGGGTGCTCCAGATCCCAGCGCATCAGCATGGCGGTGTCCTCGTGCTGGGTGTTATGGCAGTGCTCCATATAGGTGCCGGCAAACTCCCGGAAGTGGAAGGCTATCTCGATGACTTGAGAGGCCTCGTCCTCCACGCCGAGGCGGAACACGTCCTTGCGTGCCCATTTTTCCCACTCCGGCGGCGTCTGGCCGTTGCGGCTCAGGATCACCCCTTCCTCGAAGTGCACATGTATCGGGTGGCTCCAGCTGTTGTCGGGATCGTCGCCGTTGTCCAGCGTCCATACCTCCAGGGTGGCGTCGCCGCTGAAACCGGCGTCGGTCGGGCCGGTGGCCAGCTGGGGCGCCGCCGAGATGCGCCGGGGATCCATGGCGTAGCCGAAGCCGTCGTCGGTTTCTATGGTCCAGGGATTTTCGTCGGTGCCGTCGGAGCGGCTGAACTCGAAGGTCCGGGTACGGGCCTGGGCCAGTTTGGCCAGCATCTCCGGATCATCCCGATCGATGGGCAGCGGGATCATCTTCTTGCCCGCCGGCTGACCGGGTTTGGCCGGTTCGTACTCATAGGGATTCATGCTCAGATCCTGGCCGCCATAGGGCTTGACGTTCAGGCGCAGGAAGGTCCCTATCGCGGGATCCCCGTCTCTCCATCTCAGCCCCTTGTCCGTTTTCCTGATGGTGGGTTTGTATTTTCCGGACAGCACATCCGCCAGGGGGATCACCGCCTCGGGGTTGCGGCCGTCGATGTGCTCCATCAGGTTGACGAAGAAGATCTTGTCGCCCGGCTTGATGCCGTGCTTGGCGAAGTCGATGATGATGTCGTAGCGCTCGGCGACGGCCAGCGCCGGCAGGACGCCGTGGTGGTCACTCAGATCACCGTCGCCGTCCAGGTCCAGGCTGCCGTCGAAGGGCACGGCGTGCTCCATGACGTTGCCGTCGTTGGCGATCAGGTGGAAAGGCATCCGTTCATAGGAGTAATTGGTGCCGTCGGGGCCGGGGAATTCGCCATTGGTGCCCTGGATTTTGCGCACCACGGCCAGCTTGAAGTAGCGGGACACCGAGCCGTTGAGGATACGGAAGCGGTAGCTACGGGCGCGCACGTCGAGATAGGGTTTGTACAGCCAGTTGACCAGCATGCGGTCGCCGAGGAAGCCGTCGGTATTGAAGGGGTTGAACCACAGCTGGCCCTGCCTGTCCCAGGCCTTGTCGGCGATCATCAGGTTGACGTCGTAGTCGCGGTTGCCCCAGCTGCGGGCGGTGCCGCTGGGAAAGCGCAGGTTGACCCCGTCCTCGAAGGCCTCGTTGCCCCGGTCGACGGCGCTGTAGTAGTTCATCATGGCGGCGTTGCCCTTGTAGACGTTCTGGGCGGTGAAGTCGAGCATGTGGTCGTGGAACCAGTTGGTGCTCAGGGTTTCGCGCCAGTCGCCGCGGATGCGGATGCTGCCGTTGTCGCAGTGCTTGAGGCCGGGGTTGGCGTCGTTGACCCACAGGGTTTCGCCGGGCTCGCAGGGGAAGGCGGCGCGGGGATCCTCGGCGGTGGTGTTGATGCTGTCGTAACCGGCCAGCTGCAGCGGCCAGCGGTAGTCGTAGAACTGGCCGGGGAAGAAAAAGGCGTTGGCGAAACCGTCACTCTCCGCCGGCACGTGGCCGTTGTGCTGATGGGTGGTGAGGGTGTGCAGGCCGAAGCCGCGGTTGGCCGCCGGATCGATGGGCAGGGCGTTGTAATGGCGCAGCAGCATGGGCTGGCCGTGGCGGGCCATCAGCAGTTTGGGCGGCAGGGTGCCGTCGAAGGTCCAGAGCGACTTGTGGTTCTGCACCGGCATGTCGGGATGGAAGCGAATGTCGATGCCCCGGGTGGTGCCGCGGCTGGCGACGGTGCCGGTGGTCTTGTGATACAGGCCGCCGGGAGCGAATTCGCCCTGACTGTAGCGGTGGGACTGCATGGCGTCGCGCAGGCCGTTGTTGACCCGGGCACCGACCTGGGCGGTCTTCAAGGCCACCTGGGGATAGAACTCGTTCCAGCGCTGGTGCGACCAGCCCTTGCCGGGGGGGCGGCCCTCGGCGGGGGCGCCGACCAGGCTGCGGTTGAGGAAGCGCTCGATCCGGGGCTGCCAGGGGTTACGGTCCAGCACGTTGGCAAACTGGCTGGGGAAGGGGCGGAAGCCGGGCTGGCCCAGGAAGGCGTCGAGGTGGTCGCCGTTGGGGCTGCTGCGGGCATAATCGAAGGGATCCTGGGCGGGCCTGGGTCCCTTGACCGGACCGGGGAAGTGGACCTTGCCAACGCGGACGGTGGGATCCAGTTTTTCCATGCCTAACTCCTCGAAGCGCAACATGGGCTGGGAGAAGGGCTTGGCGCCGAACAAGGGGCTGGCCGGTCCCTCGGAGGGATAGTCGAAGGAGGGTTGTTCCTCGAGCGGCAGCACGTTTTCGCTGTTGGGGTAATACCGATCGCCATACTGGTTGTTGGGCAGCTCCAATGCGCCCTGATTCGCCACCGGCAGGGTCAGCAGCTCGGCCAGCGCGGCGGCGTTGTCGGCCGGCGGATCGACGAAGGCGGACGGATCGGTGGGCGGTGGCGGGCCGACGTCGTCGATCGGGGCGGCGCTGGCCAGGCCCAGGGTCAGCAGCACCGCCGCGGCGATGCCGGTGTATTGCAGTCCTTGTATCGGGGTTGTGTTGCTGTTCATTCTTGTCATCCTCCGCCGGGCATGCCGTCCCTGGCATGCCACGCCTTTCGCCTCTCGATGCGCCCGGAGCGGGCGCCGTCATTGTTGCCATGGCGCCGGCCGTGCCCGGACGCCGTGGCTTTCTCCCTGTTGGCCGTTAATGGCCTTGTCGGCGGCCGCAAGCGGGCACCGCCATCGGGATCTCCAGCAAGGAGCGCGCCATTCCCGGATACTTCGGCCGTGCTGGCACGGCAGCGGCACGCCGTGGGTGCGGATGAAGGGATGGCGAGGGCCATTTTCCCCGTTTGTGGGGATATGTCCCCACAAACGGGGGCGGGCTGCCGGTCCGGGAATAGACGAAAAAACGCCAGTTGCAGACTGGCGTAAAGGCCCGCCGGCCATGCCCGGGCACCGGCGGGGGATGAGGGGGCATGGCCCCGGTGTCGTTACTCCTTCGCCTGCACCAGGGTCAGGATGTCGTAGCTGGCCACCAGCTGGTCGCGCTGGTTTTTGACCTTGATGTCCCACACCACCACGCCCTGGGGCAGGTCGTCCGGGGTGCGCCTGGGCTTGCGGGTTTTCTGCTTGCAGGTCAGCTCCACCTGTATGGTGTCGCCTATCTTCACCGGCTCGATAAAGCGCAGCCCTTCCATGCCGTAGTTGGCGATCACCGGGCCCGGCGCCGCGTCCACGAACAGGCCGGCGGCGGCGGAAACGATAAAGTAGCCGTGGGCCACCCGCTCGCCGAACAGGGATTCGGCGGCGGCAATCTTGTCCATGTGGGCATAGAAGTGATCCCCGCTCAGGCAGCCGAAGTTGACGATGTCGGCCTCGGTCACGGTGCGGCGGGCGGTCAGCAGGCGCTCGCCCACCGCCAGCTCCTCGAAGTATTTGCGGAAGGGATGCACCCTGTCTTCCACCACCGGCGCGCCCGTGGTCCAGCTGTGGCTCAGCTGGGTCATGGCTCCGGGGGAGGACTGCACCGCGGTGCGCTGCATATAGTGCTTCACCGCGCGCAGGCCGCCCATCTCCTCGCCGCCGCCGGCCCGGCCCGGGCCGCCGTGCACCAGGTGGGGCAGGGGCGAGCCGTGGCCGGTGCTCTCCTCGGCGCTGACGGGATCGAGCAGGTGCAGCCGGCCGTGCCAGGCGCCCAGTTGCGCCACCAGGGCGGATACGTCCTGGCCGGCGTTGAACACCACCGAGGCGACCAGGCTGCCTTCGCCCAGGGCCACCAGTGCCAGCAACTCTTCCTCGTTGTCGTAGGGCAGCAGGGTGCACACCGGGCCGAAGGCCTCGGTCTGGTGCACCAGCGGGCTTTCCTTGGGCTGATCACACAACAGCAGGGTGGGCGGATAGAAGGCGCCGGCCTCGGGGGCCTCGGCGTCCACCGCAAAGGGCTGCAGGTGGCCGCCGCACAGGATGCGGGCCTGGCTCGCCAGCTGCTCCACCTTGTCGCGCACGTCCGCCAGCTGGCGCTGGCTGGCCAAAGGCCCCATGGTCACGCCTTCCCGCGCCGGATCGCCCAGCACCACCTTGCCGAGTTTGGCGAGCAGGGCGTCCTGAACCCGGGGCAACAGGGCCCGCGGCACAAAGGCGCGGCGGATGGCGGTGCACTTCTGGCCGGCCTTGGTGGTCATCTCCCGCACCACCTCGCGCACGAACAGGGCCTGGGTAGCATCGTCGGCGCCCTCCACCAGGATGGCGCTGTTGACCGAGTCCGCCTCCATGGTGAAGGGGATGGAACAGCGGTTGAAGCGGGCAGTGGCGCGCAACTGCTGGCCGGTGTGGGCCGAGCCGGTGAAGGTGACCACGTCCTGGGGGCCCAGTTGGTCGAACAGATCGTTGACCCCGCCGCAGAGGATCTGCAATGCACCCTCGGGCAGCAGGCCGGACGCCAGCGCGCACCGGACCACCGCCTGGGTGAGCTGGGCGCCGTCGGTGGCCGGTTTGACGATGGCCGGCATGCCCGCCAGCAGGGTGGGGGCCAGCTTTTCCAGCATGCCCCACACCGGGAAGTTGAAGGCGTTGATGTGCACCGCTACCCCCGGCTTGGGGGTCAGCATGTGGCGGGCGCCGAAGCCGCCCCGACGCGACAGGGGGATCCAGTCGTCTTCCAACAGGATGCGCTCGTCGCTCAATTCGCGCCGCACCAGGCTGGAATAGGTGAACAGGGTGGCGAAGCCGCCTTCTATGTCGATCCAGCCGTCCTTGCGGGTGGCGCCGGTGGCGGCGGACAGGGCGTAGAATTCCTCCTTGCGTTCCGCCAGGTGGCTGGCCAGGGCCTTCAGCATATGGGCCCGCTGATGGAAGCTCATGGCCGCCAGCGCCTTGCCGCCCTGTTTGGCCCAGGCCACCATGGCGGCCATGTCCAGCCCCTGGCTGGTCACTTCATACAGCGGGGCGCCGGTTACCGCGTGGTGCACCAGGCGTCCTTCGCCTTCACCCGCCAGCCAGCGGCCGGCCACATAGCTCTGCAGTTTTTCCATCACTCCTCCCTCGGATACGACACCAAAAAGTCACTGAATACATGGATTGCGTTACATAATTTGTTGTCATTTTTGTGCCTTGTCAATGCTGTTCGTCACCTGTTTATCGATTCAATAAAGGTGTTTATTTCTTATCTGTTTGAAAATAAAGGGTTTATTGTAATCATTAAATGATTCACTAAAAAATATATTGAAATATTTATCGTGTCACATTAAGTTTTCACCATGTTTTTTAAATGTTGCACACCCTGGTGCAGGAGGTTGAGTGATGGAAAACGCCGAACAGCTCGCACGGTTCGAGCAGGCCGTACGCGACGATGTGAACATAGAGCCCAAGGACTGGATGCCGGAGGCCTACCGCCAAACCCTGATCCGCCAGATTGGCCAGCATGGCCACTCGGAAGTGGTGGGCATGCTGCCGGAAGGCAACTGGATCACCCGCGCACCCAGCCTGCGCCGCAAGGCGGTGCTGCTGGCCAAGGTGCAGGACGAGGCGGGCCACGCCCTTTACCTGTACAGCGCCGCCGAAACCCTGGGCGCGGACAGGGACGAGATGATGGAAAAGCTGAACAACGGCAAGATGAAGTACTCCTCCATCTTCAACTATCCCACCCTGGGCTGGGCCGACGTGCCGGCCATCGGCTGGCTGGTGGACGGCGCCGCCATCGTCAACCAGGTGGCCCTGTGCCGCACCTCCTACGGGCCCTACGCCCGGGCCATGGTACGCATCTGCAAGGAAGAGAGCTTCCACCAGCGGCAGGGGTTCGAGGCCATGATGGCCCTGGCCAACGGCAGCGAGGAGCAGAAACGCATGGCCCAGGACGCGGTAAACCGCTTCTGGTGGCCGGCGCTGATGATGTTCGGCCCCTCCGACGCCGACTCGCCCCATTCCGCCCAGAGCCTGGCCTGGAAGATCAAGCGCTTCGGCAACGACGAACTGCGCCAGAAATTCGTGGACAACACCGTGCCCCAAGTGCATGCCCTGGGCCTGACGGTGCCGGACCCGGATCTGAAATGGAACGAGGAAACCGGCCACTACGAGTTTGGCGAGATCGACTGGGACGAGTTTTACGCCGTGATTGCCGGCCAGGGGCCCTGCAACCACGAGCGGCTGGCCGCCCGCCGCAAGGCCTGGGAAGAGGGCCGCTGGGTGCGCGAAGCCGCCAGCGCCTATGCCGCCCGCCGCCGGCACGCGGCCTGATGAACAAGCAAGGAGAGCAAGCAATGAACAAGCAATGGTCGTTATACGAAGTCTTTATCCGCAGCAAGCAGGGCCTGCACCATCGCCATGTGGGCAGCCTGCGCGCCGCCGACGATGAAATGGCCCTGGAGCACGCCCGGGACGCCTACACCCGCCGCAAGGAAGGGGTGAGCATCTGGGTGGTGAAGTCCGAGCTCATCACCGCCAGCCAGCCCGAGGAAAAGGGCGCCTTCTTCGAGCCGGCGGAGGACAAGGTGTATCGCCACCCGACCTTCTACCGGATCCCCGACGGCATCGAGCACATGTAGGAGGCGGCATGGACAAGGCACACAAAGACGCGCTTTTCACCTACCTGCTGCGCCTGGGCGACAGCCAGCTGGTGCTGTCGCACCGGCTGTCCCAGTGGTGCGGCCACGCGCCCGAGCTGGAGCTGGACATCGCCCTGGCCAACATCGGCCTGGATATCCTGGGCCAGGCCCGCGCCCTGCTGACCATGGCGGGCGAGCTGGAAGACCTGGGGCGGGACGAAGACCGGCTCGCCTTCTTCCGGGACGAGCGGGAGTTCTGCAACCTGCTGCTGTGCGAGCAGCCCAACGGCGACTTCGCCCGGACCCTGATGCGCCAGTGGTGGCTTGACCACTACCACCAGCTGCTGTTTTCCGCCCTTACCCAGTCGGGGTATGCGCCCCTGGCCGCCTTCGCCACCAAGTCGCTGAAGGAGGTGAACTATCACCTGCGCTTTTCCAGCGGCTGGATCCAGCGGCTCGGCCTCGGCACCGAGGAGAGCCACCAACGCACCCAGGCCGCCCTGGACGAGCTGTGGCGCTTTACCGGCGAGCTGTTCGCCACCGACGAGGTGGAAGCGACGCTGGTGGCGGCGGGCATCCTGCCCGGGCTGGACGAGCTGGCCGGCCAGTGGCGGGCGCGCATCGAGGCAGGCTGCCGCGAGGCCGAACTGACCCTGCCGGCCCAGGCGCCCTATCGCCAGGGGGGCCGCCAGGGCCTGCACACCGAACACCTGGGCTACCTGCTGGCGGAGATGCAGTCGCTGCCGCGCAGCCTTCCGAACGTGAGCTGGTAAGGAGAAACAAGGTGCAGATCGCCGATCATCGTATTCCCCGCTGCTGGGAGCTGCTGAAAACCGTGTCCGACCCGGAGATCCCGGTGCTGTCGGTGACCGATCTCGGGATGATCCGCGGGGTGGCACTGGCCGACGATGGCGCCCTGGTGGTGCGTTTTACCCCCACCTACAGCGGCTGCCCGGCCACCGACATGCTGGAGGCCGACATACTGGCGGCCCTCGGCCGGGACGGGCTGGAGCCGGCCCGGGTGGAACTGGACCTGTCCGAGGCCTGGACCACCGACTGGATGAGTGCCGAGGGCAAACAAAAACTGCGGGAATACGGCATAGCGCCGCCCCAGGGCCCGGCCTGCGGCCAGCACCTGATCCCCGAGGACGGGGTGCCCTGCCCGCAATGCGGCAGCCCCCATACCCGGCTGGTGAGCGAGTTCGGCTCCACCGCCTGCAAGGCCCAGTACCAGTGTCGCGACTGCCTGGAGCCGTTCGATTACTTCAAGTGCATCTAGCCCAAGGGCACAGGGAGCAGAGTATGAATCAGTTTTATTCACTACGGGTCAAGTCCGTACAAGAGCAGACCCAGGACGCCATCGCCATCGCCTTCGAGCTGGAGGGCGACAACCGGGAGCGGTTCCGCTTCAGGCCGGGCCAGCACCTCACCCTGCGTTACCAGGATCAGGGGGAAGAGCTGCGCCGCTGCTACTCCATCTGCAGCCGCCAGGGCGAGGAGGAGCTCACCATCGCCGTCAAGCGGGTGCCCGGCGGCCGTTTTTCCAACTGGGTGAACGACAACCTCAAGGCGGGAGATGCACTGGAGGTAATGCCGCCCCAGGGCGTGTTCTTCCAGCATGCGGAAAAGCAGGGCGGCGAAAGCTACCTGGGCTTTGCCGCCGGCAGCGGCATCACGCCCCTGCTGTCCATCGTCAAGGCGGTGCTGGGCGAGCGGCCCGACAGCCGCTTCACCCTGGTGTACGGCAACCGCAGCTGGCGCCAGACCATGTTCGCGGAGGCGCTGGCGGATCTGAAGGACCGTTACCCCAACCGCTTCCAGCTGATCTGCCTGTTCAGCCGGGAGCAGGGCGAGAGCGACATCCTCAACGGCCGGCTCGACGCCGAGCGGATCCAGTCCCTGTTTGCCAGCCGGCTGCTGTCCGATGAGTACGACCACTGCTTTGCCTGCGGTCCCGAGGAGATGATGCAGGCGGTGGAGCAGGTGCTGCCCGACCAGGGCCTGGCCCGGGAGCGCATCCATACCGAGCGCTTCAACTCGGGCGCGCCGCGCGCCATCAGCGCCGAGCAGCGCGCCGCCCGCAGCCAGGGCGAAGTCAGCCTGGTGCTGGACGGCCGCGAGTTCCGGGTGGAGGTGAGCGCCGAGGACGACAGCATCCTCGACGCCGCCCTGCGCGCCGGGGCCGATCTGCCCTACGCCTGCAAGGGCGGGGTTTGCGCCACCTGTAAATGCCGGGTGCTGGAGGGCGAGGTGGACATGGCCCTCAACTACAGCCTGGAGCAGGACGAGGTAGCCAGGGGCTATGTGCTGAGCTGCCAGGCCCGGCCCCGGAGCGGTGCGGTACGCATCAGCTTCGACGACTGAACCAGGGGGAGGAGAGGATGACGGAGCGGGATATTCTGAGCCAGTTGGGGGATGACGGGGTCTTGACCCTCAGCCTCAACCGGCCCGAGCGGCGCAATGCCTTGCGCAACCAGAGCCTGCGCGAGCTGGGCGATGTCCTGGCTGGGGCCGCCAGTGATGAGCGGGTGCGCGCCGTGGTGCTGCGCGGCGAGGGCCGCGGCTTTGCCGCCGGGGCCGACCTGGAGGAGATGCGCCACCTGGACGCGGTGGCCCTGCAGCAGGACGAGCGGCCGGCCCTATGGGCGCGCATCGAGGCCTTTCCCAAGCCGCTGATCGCGGCGGTGAACGGCTTCGCCCTGGGCGCCGGGCTGGAGCTGGTGCTGCACTGCGACCTGGTGGTGGCGGGCGAGGGCGCCCTGCTCGGACTGCCCGAAATCAGCCTCGGCATCATGCCCGGCGCCGGCGGCACCCAGCGGCTGACCCGCCAGCTTGGCCAGCAGACCGCCATGCGCATGGTGCTCACCGGCGAGCCGATCAGCGCCGAGCGCGGCCATGAGCTTGGCCTGGTGAGCCGGATCTGTCCGCCGGCCCTGACCGACGAATACGCCCACCAGCTGGCCCGGCGCATCGCCGCCCAGGCGCCGCTGGCGGTGCGGGCCGCCAAGGCCGCCGTGCGGGCCTGCCAGGAAACCAGCCTGAGCCAGGGCCTGCGCCAGGAGCGCCAGGCCTTTGTCTGGCTGGCCGCCACCCAAGATCGCAACGAAGGCATCAACGCCTTTCTGGAAAAACGTGCACCTCACTACCGGGGGAAATAATGGAATACCAGCATATCGAATGTTACAGGGAAGGCGCCGTGGGCGTGCTCGTGCTCAACCGTCCGGCCCAGCTCAACAGCTTCAATGAACGCATGCACCAGGAGGTGGCCGAGGCGCTGAAAGCCTGGGAGCAGGACGCCGAGGTGCGCGCCATCCTGCTCACCGGCCGAGGCCGGGGCTTTTGCGCCGGCCAGGATCTGGGTGATCGGGCCGTGGCCCCGGGCGGCGAGGCGCCGGATCTGGGCCTGTCCATCGAGCGTTACTACAACCCGCTGATCCGCCGCCTGACCAGCCTGCCCAAGCCGGTGGTGTGCGCGGTGAACGGGGTAGCCGCCGGCGCCGGCGCCAACATTGCCCTGGCCTGCGATATCGTGCTGGCGGCGCGCAGCGCCTCCTTTATCCAGGCGTTTTGCCGGCTGGGCCTGGTGCCCGACTCCGGCGGCACCTGGCTGCTGCCCCGGCTGGTGGGCCGCGCCCGCGCCTTAGGATTGGCCCTGCTGGGCGACAAGCTCGGCGCCGAGCAGGCGCTGGACATGGGCCTTGTCTGGCGGGTGGTGGACGACGAGCAACTGGGCAGCGAGGCCATGCAACTGGCCCAGCACTTGTCCCGCCAGCCTACCTATGGCCTGGGGCTTATCAAGAAGGCCATCCACCAGGCGGAGAGCAACAGCCTGGAGCAGCAACTGGAGCTGGAGCGGGATCTGCAACGCCTGGCCGGCCGCAGTGAAGACTACCGGGAAGGGGTGGATGCCTTCCTTAACAAGCGCACCCCCGAATACAAGGGGCGCTGAGATGAGCCGCATCATCATTCAACAGGTGGCGGTGATCGGCGCCGGCACCATGGGCCTGGGCATCGCCCAGGTGGCGGCCCAGGCCGGACACCGCGTGCAATTGTACGATGTCGACCCGGCCCGCACCCGCGCCGCCCTGGCGGAGCTGGCCGAACGGCTGGCCCGGCGGGTGGCCCGGGGCAGGCTGGCCGAGGATGACAAGACCGCCCTGCTGGCGCGGCTGGTGCCCGCCGAGCGCCTGGCCGAACTGGCCGGGGCCGAGCTGGTGATCGAGGCGGTGGTCGAGCGGCTGGAAGTCAAGCAGCAGCTCTTTGCCGAGCTGGAAGGCATCTGCGGCGAGCAGACGATGTTCGCCTCCAACACTTCCTCCATTTCCATCACCGCCATCGGCGCCGCCCTGGCGCGGCCCGAACGGCTGGCCGGGCTGCACTTTTTCAACCCGGCGCCGGTGATGAAGCTGGTGGAGGTGATCTCCGGCCTGGCCACGGCGGCGGTGGTGCGCGACACCCTGCTCGCCCTGGCCCGGGACTGGGGCAAGGTGGCGGTCCATGCCAGCTCCACCCCCGGCTTTATCGTCAACCGCATCGCCCGACCCTATTACGGCGAAACCCTGCGCGCCCTGCAGGAAGGGGTGGCGGAGCCCCAGGTGCTGGACGCCCTGATGCGCGGTGGCGGCGGCTTTCCCATGGGCGCCTGCGAGCTGACCGACCTGATCGGCCAGGACGTGAACTTCGCGGTGAGCGCCAGCGTCTACCGGGCCTTCTTCGACGAGCCCCGCTACCGACCCTCGCTGGTGCAGCAGGCACTGGTGGAGGCCGGCCGCCTGGGGCGCAAGTCCGGCCAGGGCTTCTACCGCTACCAGGGCGGCCAGCCGGAGCTGCCGGCCCTGCCCAGCCCCGTTGGCCGGGCGCCGGAGCGGGTGATAGCGCGCGGCGACTGGTCCGGGCTCAGGGGCGTCGAGGCCCTGCTGGCCCGTTATCCGGGCACCATTGAGCGCGAAAAGGGCGCGCCCGCCCTGTTGATCGACGGCGTTTGCGTCGAGCTGACCAACGGCCAGAGCGCCGCCCTGCGCCACCCGGGGCGGGCCGCCATGGCCCTGGACTGGGCCGAGGACTACGAGCAGGCCCCCTGCCTGGCCCTGGGGGTATCGGCCTGCTGTACCCCGGCCCAGGTGGCCGCCGTGACCGGCTTTTTCCAGACCCTGGGCAAGCAGGTGCTGCTGCTCTCGGATCACCCGGGTCTGCTGGTGCTGCGCACCCTGGCCACCCTGGTCAACGAGGCCGCCGAGGCCTGCCTGCACGGGGTGGCCAGCCCGGAAGACATCGACCTGGCCATGCGTTATGGCGTGAACTATCCCAAGGGGCCGGTGGCCTGGGGGGCGGAAATCGGTTACCGCCGGCTGCTGGCCCTGCTTGAACAACTGCACGCCCTGTACGGCGAGGACAAATACCGCCCGTCGCTCACCCTGCGGCACTGGGCGGCCATGGAGGAAGCCCATGACTGAACGAATGGAAGAGGATCTGGCCCGGCGCTGCGCCGAGGCCATGTTTGCCAACGACGCCTGCAGCCAGCACCTGGGCCTGGAACTCGAGAGCATGGCGGCCGGCGCCGCCGTGATGACCATGCGGGTGCAGCCGTGGATGCTCAACGGCCACGGCAGCATCCAGGGCGGCATACTGTTCACCTTCGCCGACGCGGCCTTCGCCTTCGCCTGCAACGGCTATAACCGGGTGACCATAGGCCAGGGCTGCAGCATCGATTATCTCAAACCCGCCTTCGCCGGCGAGTTTTTGCGGGCCCGGGCCGAGGAGCGGCACCGGGGCGGGCGCACCGGCACCTACGACGTGCAACTGGAGAATGAAATGGGGGAAGTGCTGGCGCTGTTCCGGGGCCGCTCCTACCAGGTAAAGGGAACCATTTTAAAGGAAGAACACCATGACTGATGCCTATCTGTGCGACATGGCGCGTACCCCGGTGGGCCGCTACGGCGGCGCCCTGAGCGGGGTGCGGGCCGACGATCTGGCCGCCATTCCCCTGCGCCGGCTGATGGAAAACCATCCCCAGCTGCCCTGGGAGCGGGTGGACGAGGTGATACTGGGCTGCGCCAACCAGGCCGGCGAGGACAACCGCAACGTGGCGCGCATGGCGGCCCTGCTGGCGGGGCTGCCCGTCACGGTGCCGGGCACCACCGTCAACCGGCTGTGCGGCTCCGGGCTGGACGCCCTCGGCTTCGGCGCCCGCAGCATCAAGGCCGGCGAGGCCCATCTGGTGCTGGCCGGCGGGGTCGAGTCCATGTCCCGGGCGCCCTTCGTGATGGGCAAGGCCGAGAGCGCCTTTTCCCGCCAGGCGGAGCTCTTCGACACCACCATCGGCTGGCGCTTTATCAATCCGCTGATGAAAAGCCGGTACGGCAGCGATGCCATGCCGGAAACCGCCGAAAATGTGGCCGAACGCTATGGCATCGGCCGTCACGATCAGGATACATTTGCGCTACAAAGCCAGCGGCGCACCGAGCGGGCCCGCCAGAGCGGCATCCTGGCCCGGGGCATGGTGCCGGTGCTGGTGCCGGGGCGCCGGGGCCAGGTCACCGAGGTGAGCGCCGACGAGCACCCCAGGCCCGAGACCACAATGGCGGATCTTTCCCGGTTGCCGACCCCCTTCCGGGCGAACGGCACCGTTACCGCCGGCAATGCCTCGGGGGTGAACGACGGCGCCGCCTGCGCCCTGCTGGCCAGTGGCCAGGCGGTGCGCCAGTACGGCCTGGTGCCCCAGGCCCGCATCCTGGCCATGGCCAGCGCCGGGGTGGAGCCCCGCTACATGGGCATAGGCCCGGTGCCGGCGGTGCGCGCCGTGCTGGAAAAGGCCGGTCTTAATCTTGAGCAGATGGACGTGATCGAACTGAACGAAGCCTTCGCCGCCCAGGCCCTGGCGGTGCTGCGCGAGCTGGGGCTGCCGGACGATGCCGCCCACGTCAACCCCAACGGCGGCGCCATCGCCCTCGGCCATCCGCTCGGCATGAGCGGGGTGCGCCTGGTGATGGCGGCGGTGAATGAACTGAAACGCACCGGCGGTCGTTACGGCCTGTGCACCATGTGCGTGGGTGTGGGTCAGGGCGTGGCCCTGATCGTCGAGAACCTCGTGTAACCAGCCAAAGGGAGGAGGCTACCAATGAGCAAACTGGACCATATTGAAACCGCATCCGTCGACGAACTGCGTTCGCTGCAACTGGCGCGGCTGCAAAAGACCCTGCACCACGCCTATGAAAACGTGCCCATGTACAAGCGCAAGTTCGACGAGGCCGGGGTGCATCCCTCCGACTGCAAGACCCTGGAGGATCTGAACAAGTTTCCCTTCACCACCAAGCAGGATCTGCGCGACAACTATCCCTTCGGCCTGTTCGCGGTGCCGATGGAGAAGATAGTGCGGCTGCACGCCTCGTCCGGCACCACCGGCAAGCCGACGGTGGTGGGCTATACCCAGCACGACATCGACGTCTGGGCCGACGTGGTAGCCCGCTCCCTGCGCGCCGCCGGCCTCAGCGCCCGGGACAAGATCCACGTGGCCTACGGCTATGGCCTGTTCACCGGCGGCATGGGCGCCCACTACGGCGCCGAGCGCCTGGGCGCCACCGTCATCCCCATGTCCGGCGGCCAGACCGAGAAGCAGGCCCAGTTGATCCAGGACTTCCAGCCCGACGCCATCATGGTCACGCCCTCCTACTGTCTCAACATCATCGACGAGCTGGAGCGGCAGATGGGCGGCAGCGCCAGCGCCTGCTCACTGCGGGTGGGGGTGTTCGGCGCCGAGCCCTGGACCAACGGCATGCGAGCCGAAATCGAGCAGCGCCTCGGCATCGACGCCCTCGACATCTACGGCTTGTCGGAGGTGATGGGGCCGGGGGTGGCCATGGAGTGCCTGGCGTCCAAGGACGGCCCCACCATCTGGGAAGATCACTTCTATCCGGAGATCATCAACTCGGAAAACGGCGCCGTGCTGGCCGACGGCGAGCTGGGCGAGCTGGTGTTCACCACCATCACCAAGGAAGGGCTGCCGGTGATCCGTTACCGCACCCGGGATCTGACCCGCCTGCTGCCCGGCTCCGCCCGCACCATGCGCCGCATGGACAAGATCACCGGCCGCAGCGACGATATGCTGATCATCCGCGGGGTGAACGTGTTCCCGTCCCAGGTGGAGGAGCAGATCCTCAAGTTCCCGCAGCTGACCCCGCACTACCAGCTGGAGGTGAGCCGCCACGGCCACCTGGACTCGCTGATGGTCAAGGTTGAGCTGCGCCACGACTGCGCCAGCGCCGATCTGCATTCGCTCGGCCACCAGCTCAAGCACCGCATCAAGGCGATGATCGGCATCTCCACCCAGATAGACATAGTGGGCGAGGGCCAGTTGCCCCGTTCCGAGGGCAAGGCGACCCGGGTGCTGGACCTGCGCAACAGCGCCTGCGCCTGAGCGCCGGACCTGATACACAAAAGTGGCGGCAACGCCACTTTTGTGCTTGATGTCCGCCATTTAAACGGGGTGTAATGGGCTCATCCCGGCCTTTGGCCCGTCAGGCATGCTGACATGCCGTTGTCGTCACTCCCGCGAAGGCGGGAGTCCAGTGCATGGATCTCCGCCTTCGCGGAGATGACGGCGGTAAATTCGCGGAGATGACGGCGGTTAAGCAGCGGCCCTGGCAGGGAACATCCGATGCAAAAAGTGATGCACCTTATCGACCCATTGACTCATACCCCAGATTGGACACCATGGATTCCCGACTCAGCCACTTTATCCAGCAGGCCCTCGACTACGAAACCGTGAGCGGCACCTCCCTCATCATGACCATTTTCGGCGACAGCCTCGCCCATCGGGGCGGCGGCATCAGCCTGGCCAGCCTGATCGAGCTGGTGGCCGGCTTCGGCTTCGGCGAGCGCTTCGTGCGCACCTCCGTCTTCCGCCTGGCCAAGAACGACTGGCTCAGCTCGGAGCGTATCGGCCGGCTCAGCTTCTACCGGGTGACCGACAGCAGCGTCCACCGCTTCCGCCAGGCCGAGGCCCGCATCTACGGCATCGGCCAGCGGGACTGGGACGGCCTGTGGGATCTGGTGCTGCTGAGCTCGGTGGAGCTGGAGGCCAAGGCCCAGCTGCGCAAGGAGCTGGAATGGCTGGGCTGCGCCGGCATCGCCCCCAACCTGATGGCCTACCCGGGGCTGGACCAGGGCAAGCTGCGCCAGTTGCTGCTGGATCTGGACATGGCCGAGCAGGTGGTGGTGTTCCAGGCCCGGACGCCGGACTTGTCGCTGGGGGTGGCGCCGCCCCTGCCGCGGATGGTGAGCGTCAACTGGCCGCTGGAAGACATCAGCCAGCGTTATCACGAGTTTCTGGCGTTGTATCGGCCCTTGCTGCCGCTGCTGGAAGACGGCGCCGGGCTGGATCCGGCCCAGGCCTTCCAGCTGCGCACCCTGCTTATCTACCACTACCGGCGGGTGCTGCTGAAGGATCCCAACCTGCCCATCGGCCTGCTGCCGGCGGGCTGGCCCGGCGCCGCCGCCCAGACCCTGTGCGCCAACATCTACAACCTGCTCTACCGGGCGGCGGACGAACACCTCTGGGCCACCGGCCGCACCGCCGAAGGCCCGCTGCCGCCGGCCGGCCCCGCCTTCTACCGCCGCTTCGGCGGTTTGAGGCAATAGCCGGAGCCGTCGGTGGAGCGCAGACGGCCCGCCCGCGCCCCAAGCAGCATCGCTGCCTTGTCATTCCCGCGAAGGCGGGAATCCAGGGCGGCACTTGTTTTCGTCATTCCCGCGAAGGCGGGAATCCAGGGGGGGCACCGGGGCAAGCGAGTTAACAAAGGAGGTTTTTGATGAATTGCTATGAAATAGACGGCCTGGTACCGGTGGTGGAAGAGGGCGCCTATGTGCACCCCACCGCCGTGCTGATCGGCGACGTCATCGTGGAGCGGGGCGCCTACATCGGCCCCCTGGCCTCGCTGCGGGGCGACTTCGGCCGCATCCAGGTGCAGCAGCACGCCAATGTGCAGGACAACTGCGTGATGCACGGCTTTCCCGACGCCGATACCCAGGTGCGCCCCTGGGGCCATGTGGGCCACGGTGCCATCCTCCACGGCTGCGTGGTGGGGGAGAATGCCCTGGTGGGCATGAACGCCGTGGTGATGGACGGAGCCGAGGTGGGCGAAAACAGCATAGTGGCGGCCCATGCCTTCGTGAAGGCCGAGATGCGGATCCCGGCCAATGTGCTGGTGGCCGGCACCCCGGCCCGGGTGATGCGCGCGCTGCGCCCGGAGGAGATCGAATGGAAGCGCCAGGGCACCCAGACCTACATCGACCTGGTCGGGCGCTGCCTGCACAGCCTGCGCCCGGCCACCCCGCTCAAGGCGGTGGAGCCGGATCGCCCCCGCCTGTTCCAGCACGCCGACTACCTGCCCAAATACAAGGCCTGAACGGCCTCCTTCCCGCCGGCCCCCTCCAGTGGCGGGGCCTTGTTGTCTCTCTGTCCGGGGCGCGGGTCTTGTCCCCGAATGGGGACGGCCCTCGCATAAGGGTTGCACCCAAGCCAAAGGTTCCCATATTGGGGCGCGGGCGGTCCGCCCGCATGGGTGTACGCCTGTGGTTAAGGCATGGCTTGCCAGGCCGCAGGTTCCCGCTGCGCGGAAAGGCAGGCGAGCCGCCTGCGCTCCAAAAAAATGCCGGCGGATGCCGGCATGGAAACAGGGAACGAAAGTCACACTCAGCGGTACAGCAGCTCCGGCAGCCAGAGGGTGAGGGCCGGTAGCAGGATCAGCAGCCCCAGGCGGAGGATATCGGCACACCAGAAGGGGGTGACGCCCCTGAATACGGTGCTGCTGTTCACGTCCTTCAGCATGCCGCTCAGCACGAACACGTTCATGCCCACCGGCGGGGTGATCAGGCTGATCTCGGTGGCCACCACCACGATGATGCCAAACCAGATGGGGTCCAGCCCCAGGCTGTGGATCACCGGGAAGAACACCGGCACCGTCAGCAGCATCATCGACATGCTTTCGAACACGGCGCCCAGCACCAGGTAGATGGCGATGATCATCAGCAGCACCGTCATCGGCGACACCGAGAAACCGGTGATCAGCTCCACCAGGTGTTCGGGCAGGCCGGCGCGGTTGACGAAGTTGGAGAAGATAAGGGCGCCGATCACCACGAAGAACAGCATGGCCGAGGTGCGGGCGGTCTCTGTCAGCACTTCCTTCAGTTCGGCAAGGCCCAGGCTGCGGCGCTTGAGGGCGATGCCCAGGGCGCCGGCGGCGCCGATGCCGGCGGCCTCGGTGGGGGTGAAGATGCCGAGGTAGATGCCGCCCATCACCAGGGCGAACAGGCCGAGGATGCCGCCCACGCCCCTGAAGGCGCGCCACTTCTCGGCCCGGCTCATGGCGTCGCCGGGCGGGCCGGCCTCGGGATTGCGCCACACCACGTAACGCACCGCGCCCAGGTAGAGCAGTATGCCGAGCAGGCCGGGCACGAAGCCGGCGGCGAACAGATCGCGGATGCTCTGCTCGGTGAGCACGCCGTAGATGATCAGCGCCACGCTCGGCGGAATGAGGATGCCCAGGGTGCCGCCGGCGGCGATGGCGGCGGTGGCCAGGCTGTCGGCGTAGCCGTATTTGCGCATCGGCGGAATGGCTACCCGCGACATGGTGGCGGCGGTGGCCAGGCTGGAGCCGCAGATGGCGGAGAAGCCGCCGCAGGCGGTGATGGCGGCCATGGCCATGCCGCCCTTGCGGTGGCCGATCAGCGCATGGGAGGCCTGGAACAGCTCGCCGGACAGGCCGGAGCGGCTGACCAGGTTGCCCATCAGGATGAACAGCGGGATCACGCTCAGGCCGTAGTCCTGGGCGGTGTCCAGCAGCCGGCGGGCGCTGATGGACAGGGCGGCGGTGAAGTTGAAGTCCGAGAGGGCGGCGTAGCCGACGACCCCCACCACGGCCATGGCGAAGGCGATGGGCACGCGCAGGAAGATAAGGGTCAGCAGCACGCCGAATCCAAGCAGTGATTCCATCATAGGGCCGGCGCCTCCTGCGCGGGTTCATGTTGTGTCAGGGCCTGCTCGGCGGGTTCGCCGAGCAGGGTCAGCACCAGAAAGGTCAGGGCGGTCAGCCACAGGCTGGCGGCGATCAGGTACATGGCCCAGGCGCTGGGAATGGCCAGGTATTCGGTGACCGAGTTGTAGCGGGCGGCGCGCTCGGCCAGCTTCCATACCGTCATCGCCATCCAGGCGACGCCCGCCGTCATGAACAGGTGGCACAGCCGGTCGCGCAGCCGGCGGACCAGCCGGGGCAGATAGGGCTCGGCCAGATCCACCGCCACGTGCTCCCGGTGCCAGGTGATGGTGGGCAGCACCAGAAAGATGGCGGCGGCGAGCATGATTTCAATCAGCTCCGAGGCGCCCACCACCGGCCGGTTGAACAGGTAGCGGCCGAGCACGTCGACGGTGGTGAGCAGCATCATCAGCAGCAGCATCAGGGCGGCCAGCAGGTTGAGCAGCCGCTTGAGGGCGGCCGCGCCGCCACACCAGAGCCGGGTTGCGGTGTGAGTCATGGTGTTCATCCCTGGTTACCGTCCATTTGAGCCTGGTATTCCCGGGCAATGCGGCGGAATTCGGCCAGGGCCTGCGCCGCGTCGACCTTGCGATCGGCCACCTCATCCAGCCAGCCGTGCTCGATGCCGCGGGTCAGCTCGGCGAACAGCTGCACATCCTGCTCGCTGGCCTGGATGATGGTGTTGCCGAATTCGAGGGCGTCCTGCTCCGCTTCCTTGTCGCCCTGCACCCAGGCGCGGGCGGCCATGGCCGAGAGCCGCTCGCCGGACACCGCCATGACGGCCTCCCTGTCCTGCTCCGACAACCGGTCGAGGAAGTCGTGGCCGATAAAGATGCCGAAGCTGCCCAGGTACATGCCGTGGGGCATCTTCAGGGTATAGGGGGCCACTTCCTTGAAGCGCATGGTGCGCTTGGTGTTCATGGGGTTGAACACGCCGTCCACCACCCCCTGGGTCAGCATTTCGTAGACCTTGGTGGTGGGGGCGGCCACGCCGATGATGCCGAGCTGTTCGCCGATGCTGTTCTGCACCCCGCCGCCGACCCGGATCTTCTTGTTGCTGAGTTCGCTCAGGCTGTTGATGGGCTGGCGCATGTGGATTTCACCCGGGCCGTGAGTGAACAGGCCGGCCACCACCACGTCGCCGTGCTCGTTGGCCTGGGCCAGGTACTGCTGGTGCACCCGCCAGTGGGCGACGGAGGCGGCCTCGGCGCCGGCACCCAGGTTGGGCAACTCGGCGATGCTGGTCAGCTTGAAACGACCGGGAAAATAACCGTGATACGTCCATGATGCATCAACGGCGCCATCCTGAACCAGGTCAATCATGCTCTGGGGTTGGCCCAGATCGTGCTCCAGCTTGATCCTGACCCTTCCTTCGGTGGCTTCCTCGATCCACTGGCCCCAGGTGGGCAGCACCACCGTATTCATCTCGCTGGTGGGCGACAACCAGGTGGCGACGCGCATGGTGGTGGCGGCATTGGCCTGGGCATGCAGCAGGCCGGCGGCGAACAGAGATATCCATATACCTTTCATAACACTCCCCTTTTCCGAATGGAACATTACCATAACAAACATGATACACATTACATTAATGTATTTTTAAAAGTGAAGTATTTATTTTGGTTTTATTTAACTTCTGCGTAACGGGTAACAAAAGTAGGGAAAGGGGGGCATAAAAAGGTGCCGACCGGGGCCGACACCGAAAACAGCGGGCAAGGGAAAGGATCAGAAGCGGTACATCACCATGGCTTGCAGGCGGGTGGCGTCGCCGTCCCGGCCGTCGTGCAGGCCGCGGCGGTGGTGGCTCACTTCCACCCCGTAGCTGACCGGGCCGACGGGCGACCAGAGGTAGTTGAGGTGAATGGCCTCGAAGGTATCGGTGCTGGCGCCGCCGAAGCCGGCGGCGCCCGCGTTCACGGCTTCGTCCAGACTGGCCCGGGCGATGCCGTAGCCCAGGGTGGCGGCGCCGGGGCCGGCCTTGACGGTGATACCGGCGGTGCCGCCGCTGGCCTCGATGGTTTCCACCGCACCGCTGGCCGGATCCAGGTAACCCGGGCCCGCCGGGCTGCCTTCCAGGTAGCCGCCGATGCCGTCGCCATGGGTGAGGGAGCCGCGCAGGGTGATGCCGTCGGTGAGCTTATAGGCTGCCTCCAGGTTCAGGCCCCAGCCCAGGGCGTTTTCATCGCTGTCGCTCGCCTGGCGGTAATACTCGATCTCGCGCAACAGCGCCGAGGCGCCGTAGCTGAGAGCGCCGGCCGTGCCCTGATAGCGCAGGGTGAGATCGGGCAGGGTGTTTTTGGCGGAGTCGGGCGCGGCCACGGTCAGGTTTTTGCCCAGGTTGCCGGGATCTTCCAGGGCGGCGGAGAAGCCACCCAGGGTATAGCGCAGTTGGGCCTGGCGACCGGCGTTGCCCTGGCCCGGCTGGGGGGTGAAGTCGATGGTGGGGCTCATGCCGAGCAAGCCGCCGAAGTTGCTCCAGGTCTGGCCGGCGGTGATGCCGTTCCACTCGCCGTAGGCATGGCGCAGGCGGAAATTGCCGCCGCCATTGCCGAAGAAGTCGCCTTCCAGGGTGGTTTTGACTTCGCCCATCCGGGTGGGGGTGGCGGTGCTGACGCCCAGCCGGCTCTGGAAGGCGTGCAGGGTGGTGTGGCCGTCCGGGCCGGGCTCGCCGTCGAGCCGGATATTGGCCCGGTTGACGGTGTTACCCAGATCGGCGTCCACATCGTAGATCAGGTCCAGCTTGGCGTAGCCGTAAACGCTGGCTTTGGTATCGCCCACTTGCACCTCGAAGGCGGCGGCGGGGCCGGCTACCAGCAGGGCCAGCAGGGAGAGGGGGAAGGCGCGCGATTTCTTGCTTGGGTAAGTCATGTCATCAAGTCCTTTTATTAACAGATTTCCTGCCTGAGCGGCTCAGGCAGCCGGGGACGGAGTCGTGGACAAAGGGATCCCTCACGCCGCTCTGCCGAGGCAGAGGCGTGTGCCGTTCAGGGCGATGATGGGGGCTGCGCTCCAGGATAAGGAGCCCGATATCGGGTGCCAGAGCCATAAAAACGATACAGTAATTTTTATATATCGCTTTTATATATTGCTAAGTTTGTGGTGAGGCGAAACCGACATCGACAGGGCCATCCCTGGACAGGAAAGGGATCATGTCTTTGTTTTATCTACTCCATTATCATGGGTGCTTCAGCCCTTAACCTTGGGCTTAGGTTATTAACCCGATACGAAATATGCCACACTCACCAAAAAAGTGAAGTGTTTTGTTTCGCTTTTTTTAACCAGTGTGTAACTTTGTTGTATCGCTTTTCGTGTTATTCGCCTTCAGGTGTGAGGCCGTGCACAACAACGGTGGGGCGCGGGCGGCCCGCCCGCATAGGGGGAAGCCTGTGGTTGAGGCATGGCTTGCCAGGCCGCAGGTTCCCGCTGCGCGGGAAGGCAGGCGAGCCGCCTGCGCTCCGGGTGATCCCGTTCCCGGCTTTGTGTGGATATGCGTACCGGACGGTCAGCGGGCCCGGCCCAGCTCCAGTTCCACCAGTTTGGCAAAGTAGCTGGCGGCCACCGGTATGATGGCGTCGTTAAAGTCGTACCTGGGGTGGTGCAAAAACACCTTGTTGTGGGGGCTGTCGTGGTCCCTGTCGTTGCCCAGCAGCACATAGCAGCTGGGCACGGCTTCGGCAATATAGCTGAAATCCTCGCTGCCGGGCACCGGCGCCACCTGATCCTTGACGTTTTCCGCGCCCACTACCTCCCGGGCTGCTTGCAGGGCAATGCGGCTGGCTTCGGCATCGTTGACCAGGGGAGGATAGCCCACCTTGTTGCCCAGGTTGAAGCTTACCTCGGCCTGGGCGCCGAAGCCGGCGGCCAGGCTGGTGGCCAGGGTGGCGATCCGCGTTTTGATCAGCTCGCGGTTGTCGGCGCTAAAGGCGCGCAGCGTGCCCTGCAGGGTGGCTGCGTCGGGGATCACGTTGGTGGCCTCGCCGGTGTGCACCATGGTACAGGACACCACTGCCGGCTGGATGGGGTCGATATTGCGGCTGACAATGGTTTGCAGCGCCAGTATCAGGTTGGCGGCAATCACCACAGGATCGTTGGCCAGGTGTGGCATGGCGCCGTGGCCGCCCTGGGCGACAATGCGGATATGAAAGTTGTCGGAGCTGGCCATCATGGGGCCGGGACACAGGTGGATATGGCCCTGGGGAATACGCGGGAAGTTGTGCAGCGCATACACCCGCTTGCAGGGAAAGCGCTCGAACAGGCCGTCGTCCAGCATGGCCTTGGCCCCGCCCAGGCCTTCTTCCGCCGGCTGGAAAATCAGCACTACCTGGCCGCTGAAGTTGCGCTGTGCGCACAGGTATTGGGCGGTGGCCAGCAGTATGGCGGTGTGGCCGTCGTGGCCGCAGCCGTGCATTTTGCCCACGTGGCGGGAGGCATGGGCAAAGTTGTTTTCCTCGGTCATGCCCAGGCAGTCCATGTCGGCTCGCAGGCCAATGCTCTGGTTGCCCGGCCGGCCTTGGATAACGCCCACCACGCCGGTTTTTCCCACGCCGGTGTGCACCTCGTCCACGCCGTATGACCGTAGCCGCTCTGCCACCAGGGCGGCGGTGGCTTGCTCTTCAAACCCAAGCTCGGGGTGCTGGTGCAAATGGCGGCGCAGGGCGGTAAAGGTGTGGTGTTCCTGGCAAATTTCCGGGTATAGCTTCATGGCGTGCTCCTTTTATTGTTGGAATAGCGAGATATAGAAAGACAGAGCGTCCGGCCCCAGCGGCAGGTCCAGCAGCATCCACAGGCCGAGCTGGGCTATCCACAGCAGCAGGAACACAACGGCATAGGGCAGCGCCAGGGAGAAGAGGGTGCCCACGTGGGCGTCTTTGTTGTACTTGGTAATAAAGGACAACATGATCGGCAGATAGGGGAACAAGGGCGAAATGGGGTTTGTGGCCGAGTCGCCAATGCGGTAGGCCATTTGCACCACGGCGGGCGAAATGTCCAGAAAGGCGAACATAGGGATCAGTACCGGCGCCAGCAGCGACCACTTGGCCGAGGCGCTGCCCAAAAACAGGTTGAGAAAGGCCACCAGCAGGATCAGCGCCACCAGCAGCGGAAAGGCGCTCAGCCCGCTCTGCTTGAGGATGCCGGCGCCCTGAATGGCCAGCACGGCGCCCAAGTTGGTCCAGTTGAACATGTAGATGAACTGGGCGATCACCAGGGTCAGCACAATAAAGGGCACCACCACCTTGGTGGCCTGGTTAAGCTTGGCGGGAATGTCGGCTTCCGAGCGCAGGGTGCCGACGGTAAAGCCGTACACCAGGCCAATGACGATAAAGTAGAAGAAAATCAGTGCCACCAGCCCGGCCATAAAAGGCGAGGGCACCAGGCCACCAGTGTCGGGGTGGCGCAGTGGCGAGCTGTCGGGGAGCACCAGGGCGGTCACCAGGCCCCAGAACAGCAGGCTGGCATACAGCACCCGGCGCAGGCCCTTGTGCTCTTGCGCAGTGAGCTGCTCCAGGCTTTCCTGCTCGGTGGTAGGCTGGTAGCGCCCCAGACGCGGCTCTATCAGACGGTCGGTGATCAGGCCGCCGGCCAGGGTGAGGATGAACACACTGACGATCAGGAAATACCAGTTAGACACCGGTGAAACCTGCAGCTGGGCCGACACGCTTTGCAGGGCTTCGTTGGTGATGCCGGCCAGCAATACGTCGTTGCCGCCGATCAGCAAGTTCGCCGAAAAACCGCCGGCGGCGCCGGTAAAGGCACTGATAAAGCCGGCCAGCGGGTGGCGGCCGGCGGCCAGAAACATCAGGGCCGCCAGCGGGGGCACTATGATAAAGGCGGCGTCGGAGGCCATGTTGCCCATAATACCGGTAAAGGCCATGGCATAGCCCAGGCTGGCCCGGGGCACCCGGCTGATCATCAGGCGCAGGGCCGCGAAAATACAGCCCACCTGCTCGGCAAAGCCGATGCCAATGGCCATGACAATCACCACCCCAAAGGGCGCAAAGCCGGTGATGTTGGTGATGAAGCTGGTTAAAAACCACACCAAGCCTTCTCCCGAGAGCAGGCTGCGAACCCGGATCTCCTGGCCGCTTAGCGGGTGCACGCTGGTCACGTCCAGCCAGGAGAGCAGCGCCGACAGACCCAGGGTCAGCAGCACCAGGTAGAAAAAGAGGGTAAAGGGGTGGGGTAACTTGCTGCCTGCCAGTTCCACCCAGTTGAGGGTACGGGCCAGCCGGCCCTGGGACATTACTGCTTGCATGGAATGACTCCTGTCTCCAGATAAAGCGACCTTCCGGGTTGGTGTCGGTCTGGAGTGGGTTATGCCACAACAGGGGCCAAAAATGGATTCGACTTGCTTATGGGTTCATAAGCACAACAGGCCGGGGGCCGGATTACAGCAGCATGATGGCGTTTTCCCGCAGGGCAGCGGCGCGGAGCAGGTGCTCCCGGAATACTTGGCTGAACACCTGCACCCGGTGATCGTCGCGGGCCACATGGGCGCCCAGCAGCAGCCCCAGGGTGCGGTATTCCCTGGGTTCGGCCACCGGCACAAACACAATGTCGCCCAGCGGCTGGCAATAGGCAAAGGTGGACGACAGCAGGGCGGCGCCCATGCCGGCCCTGAGCATGCCGAGCATGGTGGAGGGCTGGGCCACGGTAATGCCTGGCTGGTAGTGGATGCCGAGCTGGGTAAAGGTGTGTTCTGCGTGCAGGCGTAGGTTGTTGTCGGGCGGCACGCCGATGTTGGCCGCCTGGGCCGCCTGCTCCCAGCTGATGCTGGCCTGGCAGGCGAGGGGATGGTCGCGGTGGCAGTACAGCCCGATAAAGTCCCGGTAGAGGGGAATAAAGTGGTAGCTGGCATCGAAGGGCGCCGTGCTCACGGCAATGTCGAACTCTCCCTTCGACAGCACCATGCTCAAGGGCAGGCTGCCGATTTCTTCCAGCTCCAGGGGCAGGTCGGGCAACTGGCGCAGTAGGTCGGGCAGGCTTTCGGTCACCAGAGGGGCAGTGGTGTACAGGGTGGCAATGCGAAACGGCGGTCGTTTGCCCTGAGCCTGCAGATCGTTTTCGGCCCGCAGCCGCTCCAGGCGATTGACGATGATCCTGGCTTCCCGGTACAGGGCTTCGCCGGCCGGGGTCAGGATGAGCTGACGCTTTTCCCGCAGCAGTAGTTGGCTGTTGAGTTGTTCTTCCAGCCGCTTGACGATTTGGCTCAGGGCCGACTGGGACAGGTGCACGGCTTCGGCGGCGGCGGTCATGCTGCCGATTTCCACCAGATGAATAAAGGCCTTGAGTTGGCGATAGCTGACGTCCATGGCTGGGTTTCCGGCATTGAGTGGGACAGATGGCCTCAAGCATAACGCCAACTCATTTTGGCATCACCTCCGGGCCTGGCGCAGGCATTCCAGCAGATCCAGGGTGGTGGGGTCGGGATGCTCCTCGTCGCGCCAGCACATGCCCACATAGCCTTCGCCGCTGTCGAGGCGGATGTCGAGCGGCACCACCAGGCCGCGGCCGGTGAAGTGGCGGGCCACCCGCTCCGAGCTGACCGACAGCATGTCGCTGTGCTGCAGCAGCCAGAGGTTGCCCACCTGGGAGGAGGACTCCACCCGGTAGGGCGGCGGCTTGCGTCCGGCCAGGGTCAGGGCCATGTCCAGCTTGCTGCGGATGGGGGTGCCCTGGGGCCAGACTATCCAGTCGTATTGATAGAGGTCGTCCCAGCCCAGCCCCGCCCGCCCGGCCAGGGGATGGTCCGGGCGGGCCACGATGCGCAGCGGCTCCTCGTAGAGCATTTCGCTCTTCAGGCTGGCGCGGGGCTGGTAGTTGTCGAGCCTGCCCACCACCACGTCCAGCTTGCCCAGCTCCAGCTTGTCCAGCAGCGAGTTCATGGTGCTTTCCTGTATTTCCACCCGCGCCCTGGGGTGCCGGGCGATAAAGGCCATGATCGCCGCCGGCACGAAGCTGGGCGCCGAGGCCGGCGAAGTGCCCACCGCCACGGTGCGGGCGCTGCCCTCCTGCAGGGCTTCCAGGTTGTGCTGGGCCCGGGCCATCTCGGTCACCATGCGCCGGGCATGGCTCACCAGCAACTGGCCCATGGCGGTGGGCCTGAGGCCGCGGGCATGGCGCTCGAACAGCGGCGCGCCGATGTCTTCCTCCAGCTCCTTCAGCCACTTCGACAACCCCGGCTGGGTGCTGTGCATGAGGCGGGCGGTATCGCTCAGGCTGCCGGTGTCGGCCAGGTTGATCAGCAGGTGCAGGTGCCTGAGGCGCAGGCGGCGGGTCCAGTCCATTGAGCTATACCATAAAGTGTATGACGGTATCTCAAAATATCATTATTCGATATGGGTTTCACGGACAATACTGTTGCTCAGAAGTTACGAGGCCGTGAGCGAGACATTGGAATAATGCTATCGCCGGGCAGTACCAGGGCGCCGACGCAGGGCCGCTCAATCAGTCAGGAGAGTGTCACGTGAGTTATGTCGTAGAACCCCAAGCCGTCACCAGCATCCCCGTCGTCGGCGGCGAGCAGCAGTTTCCGGTGCGCCGCGTCTATTGCGTCGGCCGCAACTACGCCGCCCATGCCCGGGAGATGGGTTTCGACCCGGATCGGGAGCCGCCCTTCTTCTTCTGCAAGCCCGCCGACGCCGTGGTGCCGGTGGTGGAAGGCGACACCCTGGCGCTGCCCTACCCGAGTGAAACCGGCAACTACCATTATGAAATCGAGCTGGTGGTGGCCATCGGCAAGGGCGGCAGCAACATCCCCCTGGAACAGGCCAACGACCATGTGTGGGGCTACGCCGTGGGCCTGGACATGACCCGCCGGGATCTGCAGATGAAGATGCGCGAGATGGGCCGCCCCTGGGAAATCGGCAAAGCCTTCGATACCTCGGCGCCGGTGGGCCCGCTCCATCCGGCCAGCCAAATCGGCCACCCCGGCCAGGCCGCCATCTGGCTGCAGGTGGACGGCGAAGATCGCCAGCGCAGCGACATCGACAAGCTGATCTGGTCGGTGCCCGAGACCATCAGCTACCTGTCCCGCTTCTTCGAGCTGCAGCCGGGTGATCTGATCATGACCGGCACCCCGGAAGGGGTGGGCGCGGTGCACCGGGGCGAGCTGATGGTCGGCGGCGTCGAGGGCCTGGGCGAACTGCACGTGCGTGTGGTGTAAGGGAGAGAAGACCATGCAGCTTTACAGTTTTTTCAACAGCTCCACCTCCTACCGGGTGCGCATCGCCCTGGCCCTGAAGGGCCTGGACTACGACTACAAAGGCATAAACATCCGGGTGGGCGAGCAACGGGCCGACGACTACCGGGCGCTGAATCCCTCCCAGGGGGTGCCGCTGCTGGTGGAGGACGACGGCACCGCCCTGAGCCAGTCGATGGCGATCATCGACTATCTGGACGAGACTCATCCTGAGCCCAGACTGTTGCCCGCCGAACCCCGGGCCCGGGCCCGGGTGCTGGAGCTGGCCAATGCCATCGCCTGCGACATGCACCCGGTCAACAACCTGCGCATCCTCGGCTACCTGAAGAACCGCCTCGAGGTGAGCGAGGAGCAGAAGAACGACTGGTACCGCCACTGGATAGCCGAGGGCTTCGGCGCGGTGGAAGCCCTGCTCGAACGTTATGGCCATGGCCCCTACTGCTTTGGCGAGGCGCCCACCCTGGCCGACTGCTGCCTGGTGCCCCAGGTGGCCAACGCCGAGCGCATGGGCTGCGACCTGAGCGCCTATCCCAGGCTGATGGCGGTGTACCAGCACTGCCAGCGGCAGCCGGCCTTCCAGCAGGCCGCCCCCTCCCGCCAGCCGGACTTTACCGCCTGAGCCGGGCGACAGACAGATTGAAAGGAGAACAGTGATGGACAAGCAACAGACAGAGCAAAACGTCATCGTGGTCGGCGGCGGCATCGGCGGCCTGGCCGCGGCGCTGGCCCTGGTGCGCCGGGGCTTTAGGGTACAGGTGCTGGAGCAGGCGCCGGAAATCGGTGAAATCGGCGCCGGCATCCAGCTCGGGCCCAACGCCTTCCACGCCTTCGACGCCCTCGGCGTGGGCGACAAGGCGCGCGGCCGCTCGGTGTTCACCGACTTTATGGTGATGCACGACGCCATCGACGAATACCAGGTAGGCAAGATCGAAACCGGCGAGGCCTTCCGCCAGCGCTTCGGCAACCCCTATGCGGTGATCCACCGGGTGGACGTGCACCTGTCGCTGCTCGAAGGCGCCCAGGAAACCGGCCGGGTGGAATTCAAGACCGACACCCAGATCCAGCGGGTGGAGCAGGATGAAAACGGCGTGGCCGTCTACGACCAGCGCGGCAACGTCTACCGGGGCGTGGCCCTGATCGGCGCCGACGGCGTCAAGTCGGTGGTGCGCCAGACCTATGTCAATGATCCGGCCCGGGTCACCGGCCATGTGGTGTACCGCGCCGTGGTCGACAAGGAAGACTTCCCCGAAGAGCTGCGCTGGAACGCCGCCAGCCTGTGGGCCGGCCCCAACTGCCACCTGGTGCATTATCCGCTGCGCGGCGGCGAGCAGTACAACGTGGTGGTGACCTTCCACAGCCGCCAGCAGGAAGAGTGGGGCGTGACCGAAGGCAGCAAGGAAGAGGTGCAGAGCTACTTTCAGGGCATCTGCCCCAGGGCGCGCCAGCTGATCGACCTGCCCAAGAGCTGGAAGCGCTGGGCCACCGCCGACCGGGAGCCCATCGAACAGTGGACCTACGGCCGGGCGACCCTGCTGGGCGACGCCGCCCACCCCACCACCCAGTATATGGCCCAGGGCGCCTGCATGGCGATAGAGGATGCCGTGACCCTGGGCGAGGCGCTGCGGGTACACGACAACGACTGGGACAAGGCTCTGGATCTGTACCAGCGCTCCCGGGTCGCCCGCACCGCCCGCATCGTGCTGTCCAGCCGGGAGATGGGCCGCATCTACCATGCCAAGGGCGTGGAGCGGCTGGTGCGCAACGAGTTGTGGAAAGGCCGCAGCCAGGAGCGCTTCTACGACGCCATCGAATGGCTGTACGGCTGGAACGTGACCAACTGCCTGAAAGACGACCACCGCTAATCGTATCGCGCGCCGGCCCGGCCGGCGCCGCAAGGAGACAGAGAAGATGCATCAACTCGGAACCCTGGAAGACCTGCCCGAAAGCTACCGCCATGAGCTGACCGAACAGAACCTGGTGCCGCTGTGGCCCAACATGCGCGCCGTGCTGCCGCCCAAGGTGCCCAGCCGCAAGACCCGCACCCTGCGCTGGGACTACGAGGTAGTGCGCCCGCTGCTGCTGCAGGCCGGCGAGCTGACCCCGATGGAAAAGGCCGAGCGCCGGGTGCTGGTGCTGGCCAACCCGGGCCACGGCCTCAACAACATGCAGGCCACCCCCAGCATCTACATGGGGCTGCAACTGATCCTGCCCGGTGAAACCGCGCCCAATCACCGCCACACCCCCAACGCGGTGCGCATCATCATCGAGGGCGAGGGTGCCTACACCACCGTCAACGGCGAGCCCTGCCGCATGGAGCGGGGTGACCTGATCCTCACCCCCTCCGGCAAGTGGCACGAGCACCAGCACGAAGGCGACGGCCCCATCGTCTGGCTGGATATCCTCGACCTGCCGCTGATCTACCAGCTCGAAGGCTCCTGGGCGACGGAAGGCCAGCCGCAGCAGAAGACCCTGAGCCGGGACAAGTCGTTCGCCGACTACAGCGCCGCCGGCGTGGTGCCCAACCTCAATTTCCGGCGCGCCGCCGCCGACGCGCCCATGCTGCGCTACCCCTGGGGCAAGACCCGTTCCTGCCTGGTGGAAATGGCCGAGCACTACCGGGACGGCCTGCTGCAGGTGAGCTACGTCAACCCGGAAACCGGCGCCAGCCTGTTCCCCAGCATCGGTTTCGGCGCCCTGATGCTGCGCCCGGGCGAGACCGTCACCCTGCCCAAACGCACCACCGCCTGCGTGTTCCACGCGGTGGAAGGATGCGGCCAGCTGAGCGTGGACGGCGGCGAGCCCCTGGCCTGGAACGACAAGGACACCCTGTCCGCCCCGGGTTACAGCGACATCACCCTGAGCAACGGCTCGGCCGACCAGCCGGCCTTTATGATCACCGCCGACGAAGCCCCGCTGCATCGTTACCTCGGCATCTATTAATGAAAGGCGACCCTATGACCCAGCAACTGTTATTCCCCGCTAAAGAGCAGACCTTCGCCGCCGTGGCCGGCACCGAGGCGCTGTTCCCGGTGCACCGCATCTTCTGCGTGGGCCGCAACTACCACGCCCACGCCGCCGAGATGGGGGTGAGCGTGGACAAGAGCAGCCAGGAGCCCTTTTACTTCACCAAGCACCCGAGCAGCCTGATCCCCTCGGGCAGCGAAATCGCCTATCCGCCGCAAACCGCCAATTACCATTATGAAATGGAGTTCGTGGTGGCCATCGGCAAGGCCGGCTTCGAGGTGAGCGAGGCCGAGGCCAACGAACTGGTGTTCGGCTACGCCGCCGGCCTCGACATGACCCGCCGGGATCTGCAGCTGAAGGCGCGGGAGACCGGCCGGCCCTGGGATCTGGGCAAGGACTTCGAGGAGTCCGCGGTGCTCGGCCCCATAGTGCCCAAGGCGCAGACCGGCATCGTCGACAGCGGCGAGATCAGCCTGAGCGTGAACGGCGAGGTCAAGCAGCACTCGGATCTGACCAAACTTATCTGGAACGTGCCGGAGATCATCGCCCACCTGTCCCGCTTCTATCACCTGCAGCCGGGGGATCTGATCTACACCGGTACCCCCGACGGGGTGGGCCCGGTGGTGGCCGGCGACCGGATCTCCGGCGCGGTGGCCGGAGTGGGCGGCGTGGAACTGCGCATCGCCAAATAACGACGGGGCCGGGTCATGGACCCGGCCGGACCCGTTGTGGATGAAAACGGATGTCAGGCCAGCATGGCCGCAATGGTGGGGGATTCCCCCATGGTGTACGGATTACAGGGAGCTCGACTCGTCATGGTAACTTTGAAAAAACTCTTCGCGGTGACCGCCATCGCCTCGGCACTGACCTTCAGCGTTTCCGCCGGCGCGGAGCGGCTGCGGCTGGGACACGTGACCCCGCCCAGCCACATCTGGCATCAGGTGGCCGAGCGTTTCAACGACAACCTGAAGGAAGCCTCGGGCGGCAAGCATTCCATCATGATCTTCCCGTTGTCCAAGCTGGGCGGCGACGACCAGATGATCGACCTGCTGCAGTCCGGCGGCATGCAGCTGGCGGTGCTGACCGCGGGCAGCCTGTCGAACCGCGCCGAGGACATGAACGCCTGGTTCCTGCCCTATATCTTCGACGACGTGACCGACGCCGCCGAGGCCAGCAAGCACCCCGCCGCCCGGGAGATGCTCGACAACCTGAAGCAGCACAAGCTGGTCGGCCTGGGCTATACCTTTGCCGGCATGCGCCACGTGATCTCCTCCAACCCCATTGCCTCGGCGGACGACTTCAAAAACAAGAAGATCCGCTCCTTCCCCAACAAGCTGTTCAACGACTGGTGGAACAACCTGGGCGCGGCGCCCACCGCCCTGGCCATCAGCGACGTGTCCTCGGCGTTGACCACCAACCTGCTCGACGCGGTGGACGTGGATCTGGACATAGTGGTGGGCCTCAAGATGTACCAGCAGGCGCCCTACCTGACCCTGACCAACCACATGGCCTTCCCCGGCGTGGTGGTGGCCTCCGAAAAATGGTGGAGCGGGCTGTCCGGGGAAGACCGGGAGCTGGTGCTGAACGCCTTCAAGGAGGCCGAGGAATGGGGCTTCCGGAAACAGGCGGAGGCCGAAATTTCCAACCTGGCATTGCTTGAAAAGGAAGGGGTGACCATCAACACCTTCGATGAGGCCCAGTTGCAGGAGGCCGCCGCCGCCGTGGTGGAAAGCTATACCTCGGCCAGCGCCGGCATCGATGCCTTCTATCAGCAACAGCGTCAGCAGTGACATCAGTCGAGCAGGGCCCGGGCCCTGCTACCGAGGTTATTATGTTCAAGATCATCAGAAAGCTGGATGAACTGCTGGGTAAGGTGGAATACGGACTGTTGATTGTATTGACGGTGCTGCTGACCCTTATCCTGGCAACCCAGGTCGTGCTCAGGTATTTCTTCAGCAGCCCGCTGTTCTGGGCGGAAGAAGTCTCGGTGCAGATACTTATCTCCGCCACCTTTATCGGCGTCAGCTATTTGCTGTTTTCCAACAAACTGGTCCGGGTGGATTTTATTCTGGAAAACCTGAAGGCATCCAGCCGGATCTGGCTGGAAAAACTGCTGCAGCTGGTGTCGCTGCTGACCTTGCTGGTGCTGTGCTATTACGCCACCGACTGGATACTGCGCCCGGAAATCAAGGCGGACGTGTCACCCACCACCCAGTTGCCCAGGTGGTACAACTATGCGGTGCTGGTGGTGTCCTTCTACTGCATGGCCTGGCATCAATTCGTCAAACTCATCGGCCCGGCCAGTTCGGTTCACAGCGAGGCGGCATTATGATTACCTCCATTACCTTTTTCGTCACCCTGCTGATCGGGCTGCCCATCTTCATCACCCTGCTGCTCGGTACCCTGGTGTTCCTGTGGCAAACCGATCTCAGCGTGCTGATGAGCTCGCTGCCGATCCAGCTTTACGGCTCCCTCAACCAGAACGGCCTGCTGGCCATTCCGTTGTTCATGCTGGTGGGTGAACTGATGAACAAGGGCGGGCTCACCTCCCGGCTGATGAACGCCGCCGACGTGTTCGTGGGCGGCTTCAAGGGCGGCCTGGCCTACGTGAACCTGCTGACCAACGCCATGGCCGCCTCCATCCTCGGCTCGGCCACCGCCCAGATCGCGGTGATGAGCCGGCTGATGGTGCCGACCATGGTGGAAAAAGGCTACAAGAAGGAGTTCTCCGCCGCCGTGACCATGGCCGGCGGCCTGCTGGGGCCCATCATCCCGCCCTCGATGCTGATGATCATCTACGGGGTGGTGGCCTACCAGCCGATCTCCGCCCTGTTCATCGCCGGCATAGTACCCGGTCTCTTGATCATCGCCGGCTTCGCCCTGGTGATCTTCCTCACCGGCCTGTTCGCCGGCCTGCCAGCCGGCGAGCATCTCAAGCACAAGAACATGCGCCGGGAGCTGCTGAGCGGCCTGTTGCCCGGCACCATTCCGCTGGTGGTGATCGTCTGCATCATCTCCGGGGTGATGACCCCCACCGAGGCCGGCGCCATCGCCTCCATCCTGGCCTTTATCATCGGTGCCGTGGTGTACAAGAGCATCAGCCTGAAGGAGCTGCCGGCCATTTTCGCCTCGGTGGCGCTCAATACCGCCACCATCACCGGGCTGATTGCCACCGCCTCGGTGTTCGGCTGGGCGCTGTCGTTCGAGGCGGTGCCGGACATGCTGGTGGAATGGATCAGCGGCATCACCACCTCGCCGCTGCTGTTCCTGATGCTGGTGTACCTGCTGGTGATCCTGCTCGGCATGTTCCTCGAGAGCATCAGCGTGATGATCGTCATAGTGCCGATCATCCTGCCGGCGGCCATTTCCTTCGGCATCGATCCCATCCATTTCGGGGTGATCATCAGCCTGGCCACCCTGATCGGCCTGGTCACGCCGCCGGTGGGGCCGGGGCTCTATATCGCCATGACCTCGGCCAACCTGCCGATGGGCGCCCTGTTCAAGGCGATGCTCCCCTTCCTGGCCTCCATGCTGATCTGCATGCTGATCATCGCGGTGTTCCCGGCCATTTCCCTGTGGCTGCCGAGCCTGATGTAGTTCGAACAACAATAAAAAGTGGTTAAGACACCGATTTGCCCTTTCACCCCAGGTGAAAGGGCTTTTTTTTTTGGAGCGCAGGCGGCCCGCATGGTTTTTTTGGAGCGCGGGCGGCCCGCCCGCATGGGGGATACGCCTGTGGTTAAGCATGGCTTGCCAAGCCGCAGGTTCCCGCTGCGCGGGAAGGCAGGCGAGCCGCCTGCGCTCCGGGGGTTGGCGCTCGCCGTTAAGGCCGCAGAGAGGCGCTGTTTGGAGCGCGGGCGGCACCTACTGCCCGGCGATCACCTTCATGGCGCCGGTCAGCCTGGTGAGCTCGTCGGGCGTTATGATATAGGGCGGCATGATGTAGAGCAGCTTGCCGAAGGGGCGGATCCACACGCCCAGCTCCACCAGTTGCTTCTGCACCTCGGCGACCGCAAGCGGCGCTTTCATCTCGATCACGCCGATGCCGCCCAGCACCCGCACATCCGCCACCCGGGGCAGCTCCCGCGCCGGTGCCAGTTCGCGCTTGAGCTGGGCCTCGATGGCCTGGATGCGCTCTTGCCAGGGGGAGGCGAGCAGCAGCTCCAGGCTTGCCAGGGCCACGGCGCAGGCCAGGGGATTGGCCATAAAGGTGGGGCCGTGCATCAGCACCCCGGCCGGCCCGTTGCAGATGGTGTCGGCCACCGCTTGCGTGGTGATGGTGGCGGCCATGGTCATGTAGCCGCCGGTGAGCGCCTTGCCGATGCACATGATGTCCGGCGTGATGCCGGCCCACTCGCAGGCGAACAGCCTGCCGGTGCGGCCGAAGCCGGTGGCGATTTCATCGGCGATCAGCAGCACCTCGTAACGGTCGCACAGGGCGCGCGCGCCTTTCAGATAATCCGGATGATAGAAGCGCATGCCGCCGGCGCCCTGCACCACGGGCTCCAGGATAAGCGCCGCCAGTTCCCAGTGGTGTTCGGCCAGCACCGCTTCCAGCGCCTGCAGATCGGCCGGGTCCAGCTCGCCATCGAAGGGGCTCTGGGGCGTGGGCACGAAAAGATGCTCCGGCAAAAAGCCCTTGTACAGGCTGTGCATGCCGCCGTTGGGGTCGCACACGCTCATGGCGCCGAAGGTGTCGCCGTGGTAGCCGCGGCTGAGCGCGGCGAAGCGGGTTTTTGGCGTGCCCCGGCCGTGCCAGTACTGGATGGCCATTTTCAGCGCCACCTCCACCGACACCGAGCCCGAGTCCGCCAGGAAGAAGCGATCCAGCCCCGCCGGCAGCACCTGGCCCAGGGCCCGGCACAGTTGGATGGCGGGGTCGTGGGTGAGGCCGCCGAACATCACGTGGGACATTTTCTCCAGCTGCCCGGTGGCGGCGGCGTTCAGCTCCGGCACGTTGTAGCCGTGCAGGCAGGCCCACCAGGACGACATGCCGTCGACAAGCCGGCGGCCGTCCGCCAGCTCCAGGTAAACGCCGCTGGCGCGCTCGACCTGGTAGCAGGGCAGGGGACGGGTGAGGGAGGTGTAGGGGTGCCAGAGGTGGTGCAGATCGAATTCTTGATTGGTCATAAAATAATCAAATGTAAACTCTCGATGTTGCCGGTGGTTGACAGGCTAGCATCCGTCCTTACACTAGCCAAGCAAAACACCTCTTGAATTTAAGGATATAGGTGACCATGAGCCGCCAGAACTGGACCCGCGAGCAGGTGCTCGCGCTGTTTGAACGCCCCTTCTTCGATCTGCTGTTCGAAGCCCAGCAGGTGCACAGAGCCAACTTCGACCCCAACGAGGTACAGGTGAGCACCCTGCTCTCCATCAAGACCGGCGCCTGCCCGGAAGACTGCAAATACTGCCCCCAGAGCGCCCGTTACCACACCGGACTGGAAACCGAGCGGCTGATGGAAGTGGAAAAGGTGCTGGAGCGGGCGCGGGAGGCCAAGGCCAACGGCTCCAGCCGCTTCTGCATGGGCGCCGCCTGGCGCAACCCCAAGGAGCGGGACATGCCCTACCTGCTGAAGATGGTGCAGGAGGTGAAGTCGCTGGGGATGGAAACCTGCATGACCTTAGGCATGCTGGATGCCTCCCAGGCCGACCGCCTGGCCGAGGCGGGGCTGGATTACTACAACCACAACCTGGACACCAGCCCGGAGTTTTACGGCGACATCATCACCACCCGCACCTACGCCGACCGGCTCAACACCCTGGAGAACGTGCGCGGCGCCGGCATGAAGGTGTGCTCCGGCGGCATCGTCGGCCTGGGTGAAAGCCCGGAAGACCGCGCGGGCCTGCTGCTGGCCCTGGCCAACCTGCCGCGCCAGCCCGAGAGCGTGCCCATCAACATGCTGGTGAAGGTGAAGGGCACCCCGCTCGAAAACCAGGAAGACCTGGACGATTTCGACTTTATCCGCACCATCGCCGTGGCCCGCATCCTGATGCCCAAAAGCCACGTGCGCCTGTCCGCCGGGCGGGAGAAGATGAACGATCAGATGCAGGCCCTGTGCTTTATGGCCGGTGCCAACTCCATCTTCTACGGCTGCAAGCTGCTCACCACCCCCAACCCGGACGAAAACAGCGACATGCAGCTGTTCAGGCGCCTGGGGCTGCGCCCCAGCGGCGTGAGCCAGAAGCCGGACGAGATGACCGAAATCGAACTGCACGAGCAACTGGCCGCCCAGAACGCGCCCAAGCCGCTGTATTACGAAGCGTAAACCACGGCTGGAAGCCATAAGCCGGAAGCTTGAAAGCAGCCAGAGCCGCACTCAGCAATGCGTTCACCGCAGCGCCGCTCGTTGCTTACAGACTAAAAGCCGTCACCGCGCACAACGCCGAACGGCTTCCAGCTTAACGCTTCCGGCTTACAGCTTGAGGTAAACTTATGCCCTTTCACTTAAGCTTGGCCGGCCGCGAAGCGGCGGGGCTGAAACGCAGCCTGCCCCTTATCGACAAGGTGGCAGGCCGGCTGCTGTGGTCCGCCGGCCAGAGCTACCTCAACTTTGCCGGCAACGACTACCTGGGGCTCAGCCAGGCGCCCGAGCTGCGCCTGGCCGCCGACCGGGCGGCGCGGGAATTCGGCGCGGGCGCCGTGGCCTCGCCGCTGGTGGTGGGGCACCAGGCCGTGCACCGGGCGCTGGAGGCGGAGCTGTGCGACTGGCTGGGGCTGGAGGCGGTGCTGCTGTTCAGCTCCGGTTTTTCCGCCAACCAGGCGGTGATCAAAGCCCTGCTCGGCAAGGAGCACCTGCTGTGGCAGGACCGGCTCAACCACGCCTCCCTGCAGGAGGCGGGCCTGCTCAGCCCGGCGCGCCTGCTGCGCTTTGCCCACAACGACATGGCCGCGCTCGAGGCCCGGCTCAAGCCCAACGCCGGCCTGATCGTGTCCGAAGGGGTGTTCAGCATGGACGGCGATCTGGGCGACTGGCCGGGGCTTTCGCGCCTGGCCGGGCAGAGCGGCAACTGGCTGATGATAGACGATGCCCACGGCCTGGGCGTGCTCGGCCGGGAGGGCAGGGGCACCCTGGACGAGCTGGGCGTGGCGCCGGAGCAGGTGCAGATCTTCATGGGCACCTTCGGCAAGGCGCTGGGGGTGGGCGGGGCCTTCGTCGGCGGCAGCCGCGAACTGGTGGACTACCTGCTCAATTTTGGCCGCGGCTATGTGTACAGCACCCACCTGCCGCCGCCCCAGGCCGCCGCCGTGCTGGCCGCCGTCCGCCTGGCGCGCCGGGCCGACGACCGGCGCGCACACCTGAACCAGCTGGTGCGGCAGTTCCGCGCCGGGGTAGCGGAACTGCCGTTCGAACTGCTGCCGTCCTCCACCGCCATCCAGCCCCTGGTGATCGGCGACGAGGCTCGCACCCTGGCCCTGGCGGCACGGCTGAAGGCGCGCGGCCTCTGGGTGGGCGCCATCCGCCCGCCCACGGTGCCGGCGGGCGGCGCCCGGCTGCGCATCACCCTGAGCGCCGCCCATACCCAGGAGGACATCCGGACCCTGCTCAAGATCCTGGCCGAGGGCGCCGAGGGAGAACGCCCATGATGGAGCCTATCGACAAGCAAAAAGTGGCCGACGCCTTCGGCCGGGCCGCCCACAGCTACGAGCGGCACAACGGCCTGCAGCGCCGGAGCGGCGAGGCGCTGCTCGAACGGCTGCCGGCCCGCGCCGGGGTCGGCCTGGATCTGGGCTGCGGCAGCGGCTGGTTCCTGCCCGCCCTCAGGCGCCGGGCCGGGCGGCTGCTGGCGCTGGACCTGTCGCCGGCCATGCTGCAACAGGCGGCGGCCAAGGCCGAGGTGGAGCCCATCTGCGCCGACATGGACCGGCCGCCGCTGCCCGAGCACAGCCTGGACTTTATCTTCGCCAACCTCTGCCTGCAGTGGAGCGCCGACCCGGCCGCCTGGCTCGCCCAGTGGAGCGCGCGGCTCAGACCCGGCGGGGTGATGGTGTTTTCCACCCTGCTGGCGGGCAGCCTGCACGAGCTGGAGACCGCCTGGCAACAGGTGGACAATCATGCCCATATCAACCGCTTTATCGAGCAGGAGCAGCTGGCGGCCCACCTGGCCGCCACCGGCCGGCGCTGGCGGCTGGAGCGGGCCGATATCCGCCTGGCCTACCCCGAGCTGAGGGGACTGCTGCTGGATCTCAAGGGCATCGGCGCCAACCGGGTCAACGGCGACCGCCGCCCCGGCCTGCTCGGCAAAGATGCCTGGCAGCGACTCAATCTGACCTATCCTAAGAACAATCAGGGCCACTGTGTGGCCAGCTACCGACTGGCGTATGGAGTGATTTATGGCTAAGGCGTTTTTTGTGACCGGCACCGACACCGAAGTGGGCAAAACCTTTATCACCCGCGCCCTGATGCGCGCCGCCAGGGAGGCCGGCAAAAAGGTGCTGGGCTACAAGCCGGTGGCCTCCGGCTGCGACTGGGTGGACGGCGAGCTGAAAAACAGCGACGCCCTGGGGCTGCAGGCCGAGTCCAGCATCCCGCTGCCCTACGCCATGCACAACCCCTATGCCTTCGCCCCGGCCATCGCCCCCCATATCGCCGCGCGGGAGGCCAATGAAGTTATCGCTATTCCCCGCATCGGCGAGGGCCTGGCCCGGCTGAAGGAAACCGCCGCCGACTGGATTTTTGTGGAAGGGGCGGGGGGCTGGCGCCTGCCCCTGGACGAACGGCACCTGCTCTCGGACTGGGTGAAGAAGGAACACCTGCCGGTGATCCTGGTGGTGGGCGCGCGGCTGGGCTGCATCAACCACGCCCTGCTTACCCTGGAAGCCATCCGTCACGACGGCCTGGTGGTGGCCGGCTGGGTGCTGAACCGGGTGGATCCGCAGATGAGCCACTATCAGGACAACGCCGATACCCTTAAACGATTGATTGCCGCACCCTTGTTGGGTGAAATACCCTGGCTGGCGGAAGGCGGGCCCGAGGCGGCGGACAGCTTTGTCGAGCTGTCGCCGTTGCTCAAATAGGGTGTAATATGCCGAAATAATTCGCCGGCTTCGTCTTGAAATTTGCGTAACCGGACATATTATGTCTGCAGACTCTCTGAAGTAAGGAAACCCCTATGAAACGCGTTCTGCTGTTTATTGCCACCAACCTGGCCGTGGTACTGGTACTGGGCGTGGTGCTGAACATCGTGTTTTCGATGCTGGGCATTGATCGCAGCAGCGTCGGCGGCCTGCTGGTGTTCTGTGCCGTGTTCGGCTTTGGCGGTTCGACCATCTCGCTGCTTATTTCCAAGTGGATGGCCAAGCGTGCCTACAACGTACAGGTGATCGACCAGCCGCGCAACGAAATGGAGCACTGGCTGATGACCACGGTGGCCCGCCAGGCCCAGCAGGCCGGCATCGGCATGCCCGAGGTGGGGATTTACGACTCGCCGGACATGAACGCCTTCGCCACCGGCCCCAGCCGCAACAACGCCCTGGTGGCGGTGAGCTCCGGCCTGATGTACAGCATGAGCCGGGACGAGGCCGAGGCGGTGCTGGCCCACGAGGTGAGCCACGTGGCCAACGGCGACATGGTGACCCTCACCCTGATCCAGGGCGTGGTGAATACCTTCGTGATGTTCTTCGCCCGCATCGTGGCCAACATCATCAGCAGCTTCTTGAGCCGTGGCGACGAAGAAGGCGGCGGCCTGGGCGGCCTGGCCTACTTCGGCGTGGTGATGGTGCTGGAGCTGGTGTTCGGCATCCTGGCCTCCATCATCGTGATGTGGTTCAGCCGCCAGCGCGAATACCGCGCCGACGAAGGCGGTGCCCGCCTGGCCGGCAAAGAGAAGATGATCGCCGCCCTCGAGCGCCTGCGCCGCGGCCCGGAAGTAGAACTGGAAGGCTCGCTCGCCGCCTTCGGCATCAACGGCAAGCGCCACAGCGAGCTGTTTATGAGTCACCCGCCGCTGGAAAAACGCATCCAGAGCCTGCGCGAATTGCGTTAATCCCCTTTGTAGTTTGGTCTCTGTTTCACCCCGGCCTGGCCGGGGTTTTTTTATTGTGAAAAAGTTTCGCCGCCACAACCGCCTGACGAACAGGTGCTTTGCTGTAGAATACGCAGGCTTTTCTGCTCCGCCTGGAGCCCGACAATAAAAATTGATGCCACACGGGATTGAAAAATGAACCCTTACTCGATGTTCGGCCAAGTTTTTGGCGCCATATGGTTTTTATTTCCGCTATTCATTGTGCTGCTGATAATCAGAACCCCTTGGTTCAAGGGCGTTTTTGGCGAATGGCAAGTCAACCTGCTGTTCCGGCTTTTCCTGCCCAAGGACAGATACCACTTGCTCAAGGATGTGACCCTGCCCACCGAGGACGGCACTACCCAGATAGATCACATCCTGGTCTCCCGCTATGGGGTTTTTGTGATCGAAACCAAGAACATGAAAGGATGGATTTTCGGCTCCGCCGGGCAAAGGCAATGGACCCAGAAGCTCTATAAAAAATCCTTCAAGTTCCAGAACCCGCTCCATCAAAACTACAAGCACCTGAAAACCCTGGAGTCGGTATTGGAGCTCAAGCCCGACATTCTGTTTTCGGTGATTATCTTTATCGGTGACAGCCACTTTAAAACCCCGATGCCGGAAAACGTAACCTATGCCGGGGGCGGTATCCGTTTCATCAAGTCAAAAACCGAAGAGCTGCTCAGTGAAAAACAGGTGCGGGACATCGTGTTCTTTATCGAGCAAAAGCGTTTTCAGCGCGGTTTCAACACCAACCGCCGGCATGTGGCCCATGTGAAGGAATTGGTCGAGCGCAAGACCGGGGCAAGAGCCTGCCCCAAATGTGGATCCGGCATGGAGCTGAGAGAGGGCAAAACAGGAAAATATGCCGGCCGCCGATTCTGGGGCTGCTCTTCCTATCCCAGCTGCCGGGCGGTGGACAGGATAGATTGAGGTAACCCTCTTATTAGGGTGGGCGGAGCGACCCGCGTGGGGCGCGACACTGCCGAGACATGGAGCCTCGGAATACACTGAAAGAGCCGCGATGACCCAATCTCAATCGATTGCTTCAATGAGGCCGAGGCATGGAGCCTCGGAATACGAGGGCATTTACCCGGATGTTGTCCGAGTGTGTGGGGCTTCAATGAGGCCGAGGTATGGAGCCTCGGAATACGAGGTTAAAGAAAGCTATGATGATGCGTTATATCAAGCTTCAATGAGGCCGAGGCATGGAGCCTCGGAAGACCACTCTCGCAATCGTGCGAGTTCGGTATCCAGCGCGGCTTCAATGAGGCCGAGGCATGGAGCCTCGGAAGACATTTTGGAGCCCACCATGGACCGCAAAGAATCCCTGGCTTCAATGAGGCCGAGGCATGGAGCCTCGGAAGACGGATATGCTCCACCCCGGCCAGGCCGGCGCAGACGAAGCTTCAATGAGGCCGAGGCATGGAGCCTCGGAAGACCAAAATGTGAATCAGGCGTTTAGCGCTTAACTACTTGCTTCAATGAGGCCGAGGCATGGAGCCTCGGAAGACAAGACGATAAAGGCGCTGTGTGAGTGCGACCCGGTGGCTTCAATGAGGCCGAGGCATGGAGCCTCGGAAGACTGCTCAGGCCTTGCGATAGGGCTGGATCAACTGCCGGCTTCAATGAGGCCGAGGCATGGAGCCTCGGAAGACTTGCTCACCCATCGCACTGAGGAGCTCAACATGCCCCGCGCTTCAATGAGGCCGAGGCATGGAGCCTCGGAAGACGCGCCAGGTGATGATCCAGGCGGTGCTGGAGATGGCCAGCTTCAATGAGGCCGAGGCATGGAGCCTCGGAAGACAATTGCCGGCATCGCGCTGATCGCCGTGGCCTGGTGGCTTCAATGAGGCCGAGGCATGGAGCCTCGGAAGACCCCCAGGCTTCAGCCCGTAGGTCTGGCAGAACTGCGCGCTTCAATGAGGCCGAGGCATGGAGCCTCGGAAGACGGTCAAAGGTTCGCCCGGCGACCTCCAGCACAATATCGCTTCAATGAGGCCGAGGCATGGAGCCTCGGAAGACATCACACAACTGGCAACGGTTGCGCATGAGGGGTTATCGCTTCAATGAGGCCGAGGCATGGAGCCTCGGAAGACGGCGAGCAGTACCTGATGGCCATCGAGAACCACGGGCTTCAATGAGGCCGAGGCATGGAGCCTCGGAAGACAATTGCGGGACTAAATAGTGACCAGTCCTACCTAATGCTTCAATGAGGCCGAGGCATGGAGCCTCGGAAGACTTCTCCGGGATGGCGATCCACCCGGCGCCGACCAGCTGCTTCAATGAGGCCGAGGCATGGAGCCTCGGAAGACGTCGATATTCAAGGCCTGAGCAGCCGCACCAG
This sequence comes from Zobellella sp. An-6, assembly GCF_052487945.1. Lineage (NCBI taxonomy): Bacteria > Pseudomonadati > Pseudomonadota > Gammaproteobacteria > Aeromonadales > Aeromonadaceae > Zobellella > Zobellella sp. An-6. The sequence continues at coordinate 1,611,169 of NZ_CP199259.1, forward strand.
CACGCTTCAATGAGGCCGAGGCATGGAGCCTCGGAAGACAAAGGACGGCCGCCGTGTCTGGCGCTGGGTCAAGGTGCTTCAATGAGGCCGAGGCATGGAGCCTCGGAAGACACTCAAGGCCACCGGCATCAGCCGTGACGACTTCATTGCTTCAATGAGGCCGAGGCATGGAGCCTCGGAAGACGGGTTAGAGGGCCGACCGTAGCCGTGCGAGGAGCTGTGCTTCAATGAGGCCGAGGCATGGAGCCTCGGAAGACAACTAGAGATTGAGTAACCCAAACGCCCGCTATGTCGCTTCAATGAGGCCGAGGCATGGAGCCTCGGAAGACTGGTTCCACTACCCGTCGGCCCCCAAGCTGAAACTTTTGCTTCAATGAGGCCGAGGCATGGAGCCTCGGAAGACGACCATACCGCCGAGGAAGTGGCCCAGTTCCTGGAGTGGCTTCAATGAGGCCGAGGCATGGAGCCTCGGAAGACAGGGGAGTGGGTCATTCAGGGTGATGATTCCGGGATGCTTCAATGAGGCCGAGGCATGGAGCCTCGGAAGACACCAAAGCGGTTTGCCTCCCCGAATATGAAATCCCCGGCTTCAATGAGGCCGAGGCATGGAGCCTCGGAAGACGTGCTACCGGGGACCAACCCAGCAGCTTTGAGGACCAGCTTCAATGAGGCCGAGGCATGGAGCCTCGGAAGACCTCCATGTAGGCTTCCCAGCCCTCTTTTTGCTTGCGCAGCTTCAATGAGGCCGAGGCATGGAGCCTCGGAAGACAACGACGAGCGTATTGCCCGCATCGAGGCCGCCGGGCTTCAATGAGGCCGAGGCATGGAGCCTCGGAAGACCATCGTTTTGATGACCACGGCTCTGGGGTCTCGTCAGGCTTCAATGAGGCCGAGGCATGGAGCCTCGGAAGACAACAGAATCTATCCCAGCTATGGTAAGAATTATTGCTGCTTCAATGAGGCCGAGGCATGGAGCCTCGGAAGACCATATTCCGGCAGCATCTCTGCCAGCAGGTCCAGTGGCTTCAATGAGGCCGAGGCATGGAGCCTCGGAAGACCAACTTAATGGTCAGCGTGGTGTCGTTGGTGAACTCGCTTCAATGAGGCCGAGGCATGGAGCCTCGGAAGACGAGCTGACCACGTACGTGAACGAGCGCGGTATCACTCGCTTCAATGAGGCCGAGGCATGGAGCCTCGGAAGACATAGCGAAACCGGCCGTCGACCACGTTGGTGTTGTTGCTTCAATGAGGCCGAGGCATGGAGCCTCGGAAGACTTGGGAAGGGCGCATTAATATAGCGTTTTATACGTGCTTCAATGAGGCCGAGGCATGGAGCCTCGGAAGACAAGATATGTCTGGCCGAAGTACGGGCGCAGGCGATTGCTTCAATGAGGCCGAGGCATGGAGCCTCGGAAGACTATGCTAACAGCGTTGGAGAGCGTTTCCCGCACAGAGCTTCAATGAGGCCGAGGCATGGAGCCTCGGAAGACGTGTGCAAAGTCAGACTGCATCGCCAAAGGATCTGGTGCTTCAATGAGGCCGAGGCATGGAGCCTCGGAAGACCGGAAACTCCGCCTTCAGCCAGCCCGGCAGGTTGTCGCTTCAATGAGGCCGAGGCATGGAGCCTCGGAAGACCGGCGGAGCAAGCCGGGTTCGGCTATGCCAGATGGGTGCTTCAATGAGGCCGAGGCATGGAGCCTCGGAAGACGCTCCAGCTGCCGGCCCAGCAGGTCGATTTCCTTGCTTCAATGAGGCCGAGGCATGGAGCCTCGGAAGACGGGCCAACCGAGCCGCCGGAGGGAGAGACTACGCATGCTTCAATGAGGCCGAGGCATGGAGCCTCGGAAGACGGCATATCGCCACCGATACGCTCGAGGGTGAACACCTGCTTCAATGAGGCCGAGGCATGGAGCCTCGGAAGACCAGGGATGAGTGCTCGGGCGACGATGAACGGGCCTTGCTTCAATGAGGCCGAGGCATGGAGCCTCGGAAGACTTTGTGCCTGTCTTCTGCTTGTTGCGGCTCGATCTGGCTTCAATGAGGCCGAGGCATGGAGCCTCGGAAGACGTGTACTCGGTGTCGTCACCGTCCAGGAAGCACCGGCTTCAATGAGGCCGAGGCATGGAGCCTCGGAAGACTCGCCAACTTCCTGGACGGCTCCGTCGACCAGCAGGGGCTTCAATGAGGCCGAGGCATGGAGCCTCGGAAGACTGCCGAGGTAGTCAGCCAAAAACGCTTAGCCCCCTAGCTTCAATGAGGCCGAGGCATGGAGCCTCGGAAGACACTGGAACAACGGCGCCGGCGCGGGGGTGTTTGCGCTGCTTCAATGAGGCCGAGGCATGGAGCCTCGGAAGACGCCAGCTGGTGCACCGGCATCACTCTCACCGTCCAGGCTTCAATGAGGCCGAGGCATGGAGCCTCGGAAGACAAGGTCTACCTCACCACGGTGGGCACCGACAACGCGCTTCAATGAGGCCGAGGCATGGAGCCTCGGAAGACGGGATACTCCGCCGAGCAGAGAAGCGGGGGCGGTCATGCTTCAATGAGGCCGAGGCATGGAGCCTCGGAAGACGAACCGGATACCTAATTCGTACCGACTTGCATTCTGTGCTTCAATGAGGCCGAGGCATGGAGCCTCGGAAGACTACTCTATGTAGTTTGCGTGTTTATCGATTAAGTTTGCTTCAATGAGGCCGAGGCATGGAGCCTCGGAAGACTGCCGGCAGGCAGCTCGGAGTTGTCGCGCAGCGGATGCTTCAATGAGGCCGAGGCATGGAGCCTCGGAAGACTGCTCGCTCTATCAGCCATGATACATAGGGTCAGCAAGGCGTTGTTGCGAGCAAAGCGGGCATCTTGCATCAACTTCGGTTGCAAGCACTTGCATAATAACAAAACAAAGACCATTAACAATCTGATTTTTAAAGAACTTTAACCTTGCGAGCGGTTCTCGCTATCCGCGTCGCACTCAACCTCTCGCATCAACTCGGCAGCTAGATAATGATGGGCTCTCTGACCAGAGGTTCAAATGTCTTGCCTAGGCTTACAACCTCGGTCGGTTGCCCATCCACCGGTCCCAGCTTGAAGACAAGCACATGATCCTCATGGCGCTTGATTTCCATCTCCAGCTCGTTCACCAGGCGCCGGTGCCTCAAATCCGTCAAACGACACTGGAATACCGATAATTGCACCCATTCGCCGTAGCCTTCCAGCAGCCGGAATACACGACGCAGGCGCCTGGAGTCACTGATGTCGTAGGTAATCAAAAACAGGTGTTCTCGGCTCATGGCTCAGCCTCCGCCTTATCTGGTGGTAAAACCGGAATAATGCTCAAGCTCACCCGAGAGATATCGTCCCAGCAACCTGGCCTCCAGCTCCAAAAGACGTCGGTAACTGAGCCGGTAGCCAAAATAAGGGTGGGTCACCTGCTGGCCAAGTCGTCTTTCCAGCGTGGCCATAAAGGCTTTGCGGCCGGCCTCGGTCAGGCCACAGCTGTCTCCTCTGGTGACAAATTGCTCCTGATGTATCTCTCCGTTGTTGATGGCGGTGATCACGGCAGAGTCTGCCAGCAAGGGACGAAAGGGTTCCATCATGTCCAGTGCCAACGCCGGCCTGGCCGGTCGTGGCTGATGATAAAAGCCCACATAGGGGTCGAAACCTACTCCTTGCAGGGTCGCCGCCCAGGTGCGGGTCAGTACGCTGTAGGCAAACGACAGCAGCGCGTTGACCGGATCCCGGGGAGGGCGACGGCTGCGTTGCTCAAAATCGAATCCTATCGCATCGCCCGCTACCAGCATTCTGGAAAAGGCACCAAAATAGTCACTGGCAGCCTGCCCTTCAATGCCCAGCAACGTGGCCGCGCTTTGTGCCCGGGCGGCCTGACCGGCATAGAATTTCAGCCGCTTGAGCAGTGGCTCGGCATCCTCGTTGTTGTTGTGCCAGTTTCTCCTCAGCAGGGTGCGACAATTGAGGATCTTGGCCCGAACCAGGCTGCGGGCAATTGCTAAAGAGCGTTCAACATCAAAGGCAGCCTGAAACTGGTTGATGCGCATATGCACATTTTTCTGTCCCATGCCCTGGGCATGGCCGTAATACCAGCCGCCCTGGGTATGCCAGGTGACAGGGATCTCCCGTTTCATCAGGGTCTGCAGGGTGGGGGTGGTCAAATGGACATTGCCAAACAGCGCCAAGTGGCTGATTTCACCGAGACGGGCGTTGTACTTCTGCTCCCCGGCCTCGATCTCCAGCACCTCTCCTTTTTTGCGTATGGTGCCAAAGGGTGCCTGAACATACAGCGGCAACTTGTCATCCTCCCGCACGGCAATGGGGCGGGGGGATTCTTCCGCCTTACGAAACCAGTTGATCTCATCCGGCAGGCAGATGGAAACCAGTGAGCAACGCGGGCACTTGGGGCTGTCTTCCAACGGCGGCGGACAGGGTGCATCACGCAACTTGCGTAACCCCTCGGCTGCCAACAGGGTCATCTCTATCAGATCCTGATCGAAGGGAACATGCACGCGCTCCCTGGATCCGGCGTAATACAGGATGCCTTCGTCGCATTGATATCCTTGCCTGCGCAACAGCAGCCCCTGGGCACACAACTGCACCCGTTCGGGATCGTAGGCGCCGGTAGCCACATGAGGCCGCTTGCCCTTTTTGTAATCAACAGGTGAGACCTTGTCGCCTTCTCCTTCCACCAGATCCAGCTTGGCGATAATGCCCAGCCCCGGATCGCTCAAGGTCACCGAGCGAGCATGGATGACCACTTCATCGTCTGCCTCCGTCGGCTCCGGAAGTTTTCCTCCCGGCTTGTCCACCCGCCGGTGAACGTGCCGTCCTTCCTCGGTATCCAGGTTATCCCGCCACTCTCCCTGCACCCATTCCAGGTGGGCCAGACGCGGGCAGTAGACATACTCGTTAATCATCCGGGCGGGGATGAGTTCGATGTTGGCTGTGGTCATTGCCTGTCCTCCTTGGTCTTGCCTATTTCGCACCGATTAACAGCATCAGACTGTATGCGGTAGAGTGCACGGAGTGTCATACATGCTCACGATCCTCCATGCTACAAGTGAACAAGCCACCACCGAAATGCACCGTCTTGCCCAGCAGCACGGGGCCTGGTACTGCCACCATGAAACGCAAAAACAGATCCGCGCCTTTCTTCTCTATCGCCAGTGGCACGGGCAACTGGCGGCGCTGTACTTCTCGCAGCACATCTTGGTACAGGGAATCTCGGCCATTCCGCTTGGCGTGACGTGTGGGTGTATAGGGCGTGGTTGCCGTCCACACTTCGGAAGCGGCAAACAGCGGGTCGGCACCCAGATTGATTTCCACCCGTACCAGCCTGAGCCTGCCGGCACGTCCTGCACGCAATTCACGCAAACCGGCCAGTGCAAGCGCCAGCGTTTTCAGATGGTCACGTTCACCCTTGAATGGTTCCCGATGTTCAATTACATGCGGAGCAATCACCAGCAGGCGCTGACGTGCCAGGTCGGGCACGAAAGCCAGATGCGCGTGCCCACCACGTCGTGCCGTGGAACCATCGGCTTCATGACCAGTGAAAAATACGGATAGTTCGTTTTCCCGCGTGCCAAGTTCGTTCTGCACTCGCGACATCACCGCGCGACGAAGGGCGCGCGCCAGTTGCAAAGGTTCGACGTCGGAGGTCAGGCCGTCCAGAATACTGAACGCGAGCACACCTTCCACTTGTTGAACCGGAGCCATCAGACCCAGACCACAGTAACGCCCGTTGCCCAGCAGCAGCGGTCCGCTGACAGCTTCGGCAAATTGGATTTCAACATGCCAAAGATGATGTTTGGAAAAGCGTGTGGCAGTGGCAAAGGTTTCGGCGCGTTCGCCCTTGGCATCGAAGGGTTCGCGCTGTACACGAATACTCACTACCTTTTCACGCAGGCCTGCATGGCGCAGCGCCTGCATGACGGCGTGGCAGGCGTGCTGCTGTTCATCGGCACGCTCTTGGCCGCCCTTGGCTTCCCCGCGTCTGTTGGCGGGCTCGATACGCCGCCACTTCGCATTTTCCGGCAGAGCCTGCGGGGTCACGCTGCGCCACAGATGAGCAGGACGTTCTTCAGCAACGCCGTAATGCGCCAACATGGAGTTGTCATCCGCCGGTACCAGTTCGACCGGTGAGGACAGGATTTCGCCTGTCTCGACGTCGAGTATGGGCGCCGTGATTTCCAGCCCCGAAAAACCCCAGGCCACGTCGTCGGCACGGATCGGGCAATCCGGCGGCACCTCTACCAGTACGCGGCGGATGCCCCGATCGGCATGGACATGGCCGATGGATGGCAGAGGAGTGATGCGTATGCGTAGCGCCTTGTCGGCTTCGGTAGCGTTACGGCCGATCAGCACATTGTCCACTACGTCGTTGCCATTAAAGTGCGTTTTGAGCCGCTCCTGCGCACCGTCACGCAATCTCTGCACCAGTGCCGCAGCGCTTTTCAACGGCCAAGGCATAAAAGGTGCGCCGGGCGCGGTAGTACGACGTAGCTCGAACAGTAGGCATGTTGCCGGACTGTTGTAGGCCACAGCACGAAAATGTGGTTTGGGCGCATTGGCGAATTCTGTCCTTACTTTTCGTCCATCCTTAACATGATGAAAGCGCGTGGCATTGGCCTTATGACGCGTTTCTAAGCTGTCCAGCGAGCCTGTCGCTGGGCAATCCAGCCGCAGACTCTTGCCGCCCTGTGATGGCCGATAAATGGCGCCGGGATAATCGTTCAGTTGTTCTTCGACTTTTGCTTCATTGACCAGTTCGCCCACTGCCCAAGCCATATCCACGCCACGGCCAAGCTGATAGAGGCCGCTGGCTATATCGCAGATGCACTTGGCTTGACTCTCGTTACCATCAAAGCGCCAGATGTAGAGCAGCGGTACGGCGGCATCGAACAGACGCGGGCGGATGCGCTTGGTAGCACTGCGAATTTCCGCCACCCGGCGTATGTCGCCCCCCTTGGCATCCAGGTCGTTGTTCGGCACGTAGAGGTTGACATTCTGGCCGCTGTGCGCGGCCGGTGCGGCGATGGTTGGCGCGCTTAGCTTTTCCAGCCACCTCAATGCATCGCACTTAGGAGCGTCGAGTCCCGGCAACGCCGCTGCCGCCACCAGCGCCTGGAACAGGCGCGCCGGCGACGGCGGCCAGTCGCCCGTCCCGTGGTAGCGGTCGTCGTGGAAACGGACGGAGATAAGGAGGATGCGGGTCATGATGCAGCAGCTTCCTCTTCAGCTTTTTTCGAAAGCAATTCCCTCGCTTTTTTGATGTCAAACTTGTGTTCAAGGGCGGGTTGGCCCTTTTCATCCTTCGGCCATTTCGCTGCAAATGGTTTGACGGCTTCAATTGCCAGCCCCATCAAGACATCGCGGGCAGGGACAGTAACTTGAATCGGTTCGCCACGACGCGGAACCTGCATCCAAACGTCTGCATCGTTGGCGTAACGGAGCAAACAGCCTTCCCGCAAGAACAAATCAAGCTCGGCAGTCGCGGCAAGCAGTGCCAGAGACAGAAGGTATTTGCGAATCTGCTTTGTCTCTTTATCATTCGCACCATGCAATGTACGAAGTGCGACGAGATTGATCGTGACATTGCGTTCAATAGCGCCTTTCGTCAACACACCACCAAGTACACGAGCCTCTGGATTGGGTGCGCCATTGACGAACTGCGCCACTTTGTCTGTTCGGAACGTTGACGGCGCATCTGCTAGCCCGGCAACGGATAGCTTCGTCTTGCCCTTCTTCTTCTCTTCCTCCTTGAGGGCTTCTTGATCCTCGTCACCGAGCACCTTCCACACAGAGTTGAACTGCGCCGCGCTATGCAGCACATCGACATCCCATGCGCGGATAACCGAGCGTACAAGCCGTGGGCGCTTTTCGCCCGTGCCATCACGTGAATCCCAAACGCCGAATAGGAGCGATGTTGGTGCTACCGCACACAAGGGCTCAGCGTTGCCATGGCGATTTAAGGCCACAAAAGCCGGATCAATAAACTTGCGAAGCTCGGGTGTGGCCTTCACCACTGCGTCGGCACTACGATGCGCCAGATCGAGCAGAGACTGCCGCCTTTCGTATTTCTCACCATCCTTTTCCTTGACGCTCAGGATGATTTCGATTTGCGGTACCAATGCGGCCAGCGGATTCAATTCCTTGCCCTTGTCATCCTTACCCGTGGATTTGAACATCGGCTCCATGCGGTTGGCCTGCGATCCCACGCTGTCGATGGTCGCCACCTTGGTGCCGTCGGACAAGGTGTCGATGTTGTAGCCGATGTCCGCATAGGTCGGCGGAAAGATCACGCCGCCTTCGCCCTCCACGGGCAGCAGCTTCTGCTTCAGGTGCAAGGCGACAGGACCGTTTGGGTTGGTGGCCCATTGATCCAACAGTTCGTTGGTAATGGTAATGTCATTGGTGCTCATGATTGTTCTCCTGTTGGGCGAAAGTAACGATCTTGTTCTTGCCCGACAGGGCAAGCTCGAAACGGAAATGTTTGGTCAGCAGTGAAGGAACGTGGCCTTGGAACGCTACGCGCGCAAGGCTCACTGGCAGCAATCCACTCCACACGCAATAGCGCACCTGCCGAACACCGAACTCCACGGGCCGAGTGTGTTCCAGGCCGCAAGCCGCAAGCAGATGTACGAGCGGTGATGCAGCTACACCGTGCTTTTGCGTGTTCGGTGAATACCCGGCGTCCAGCGCTGTCCAAGCGCCGCGTGGATCAAAATTGAAGCTGCCACCGAGGGGGGTCAGCACATCGAAAGGGTTGGCGACAAGGTCATCTTTCTTTTCTGCCCAAAGCTGCTTGATGCCTTGGTATTTAAGGTCACCAATGGTTTGCTTTTTTGTCGGCTTCTTACGAACCCCGTTAACCATGGCCTTGGTAATCTTTTCAGCCGAACGATTGCCTGCGTAAAGTTTGAAGGTATCGCGCGCTGAACCGTCTGCCCAGTGGCTAACTTCAATGGCCGCTCTATCCGCAACCAAAAGTCGCACTGGCAAAGAAGTGGTATCCCCCTCCTTAGCGGGAAAGGTTTCGGAGAATGCGCCAGCCGCTACATCCAATTCGGATTCATCGTCGTCCTCATCATCGTCACCATCTTCGGCACCAGCCTTTTTCTTAGGCAGCTCGACATAACCAACCGGCGTTATACGTTCAACTGTCGCGCTAGCCAAAAAGTCCAATACGACCTCAAACGGATTTTCCACTTCGGTAGCAGACAAATGAAATTCGGCCTTCGCCTTATTACGCCAATTAAATCCAGCCATCGCATCGCCCAAGAGCACATCGGCCAGTTCCATAAAGCCCAGGCAGGCGAACACCTGGCCGGGATTGAACAGGTCCACGGGAATTGTGGATTCGGCCATCAGTTCTTCTCCTTATTGTCGTTGTCACGCGAGGCTTGCGCGTCGGCGGCGCGCAGCAGCGCCTCCCACCAGGCCAGGCCCCAGGGACCCCAACGCTTCTGTAAATGGGCATAGCGCAGAGCTACTTCCCGGGCGCGCTCTTCCAATACTGAGGGCGGGGCTGCACAACCTGTGGTGGCGATCAAGGGACGTGCAAAACCGTGGTGTGCGGCGATCAGGTGCAGGGCAAGGTCTTGCAGCTCTTCCGAGAGTTTCCGGAATTCGGCATCTCCTTTCGCATATGGCAGCGAACCGAACTCATGCCGATAGCCGCCCAGTACGGCCTGGTTAATGGGGCCGCGCGTTTTAGCCAAGGCGTCTGCTATACCGTATTTCTTCTTGTCACGCTCTGCGTTGAACGCACGTTGCCAGTTGCTGGCACGTTTGCCTTCGTCATGCAGCCTCGCGGCGGTTGCCAGCATACTGATGTACTCTTTCGGCAAGCCCAACCGCTCGCCGATAGCTTGGGCGCGCTCCGCCGCCCAGCACTGATGTTCGGTCAATGCCTGTGGCCGCCCTTCCGCGCGGTCGTTCTCGGTGTTGGAGGTGTCGCGCCATTTATGGACTGAAAGCCAGCGTGTTACTTCGCCGTCGGTGCTGCGCTCCAGGTCAAAACGCAGGCTTTCCCGCCAGCCGTCGTCGTCGTTTTGATCAGGTTCCGTGTCGCGTTCAATAACGCGGAAGCGGATAACAGGCGTGGCTGCATCCGCGTTCATCCAGGGCACATCGCCATCGGCCGTTTCAGGCAACTGCATCTTGTCCTTGTCTGGACTCAACCAGTCATTTTTCTCGTCGATGTTCAGCAGTCCACTTTTCAAACCACCGAAACTGGCAGGCATGACCAGCGTTTTGCCCCGCAGGCTTTTTTCAATCTCTTCATAGCACTTCTTGTCGCCCTTCGAGTCACCCAGTAAGTCCTTCACGTACAGGGTTTGGACATGTTTGCCATCTGTTGTCAGCAATATTCCGCACACACGGTCTTGTACCTGTGCGTCGAGTTTGCCGGCCCGCGCCTTCAACCACTTCATGACACGGAATGTCTCTGTCTCCAGCGTCTCGCTGACATGGATGGGCGCAGCCTCAAAGAAGTCCTCTATTTCCCTTTTTGTCACCTGTGGCTTTGCACGCACCGGCAGGTGTTTGCGCAAAGCCACCGTGGTTTGCGGCAACTCATCTACCCAGCCGTGCAGCCAGGGCGCCACCTCGGGACGCCCGGTGTGTTCGGGCAGGGAGGTCATGCTCCAAGCATCCACCAGCGGGCGGTTGAGCGCCGGACGCAGCGGCACGGGGGAACCGGCATCGGCAATGAGTTTTGCCAATTTTTCGTCCGCGCTGGCACGCACACTAAGCTGGCGCAGGGATTCGGGACTAACGCTGATCGTAACGTCGCCGTCGGTGTGCAACTCTTCGAACAATTTCTTGACACCTTGGTAGATGCGTATGCTCGTTTGCTCGTCAGCAGTAGGTGCGTTCTGTTTCTTCGGCTTGGGCTCACCTTCATCAATGACAACTATGTCTGCCTGCCGTCCTTCGTCGCCACGCCGGTTTACACGCCCGAAACGCTGCACCATGCGCTCCCAAGCGACAAGGTCACAGACCATGTGGTCAGCATCCAGGTCGATGCCCACTTCACCCGCCGAAGTGGCCACGAGGAAGGCGGGCGCGGTTTGTGCACCACTTCCTGCAATGAAACCCAACTCTCTCAGCCTATTTTCCGCGTCAGTACGCTCTTTTACCCGGCGCGCGCCAACGAATAGCTCCGTTCTTCCTTCGGCGACGGTTTTTTTTGCTTTCTTGTCCAGCGCGGACTTGACTTTCTCCGCTACATCACGCGAATTGCAATAGACGATAACGCGCACAGGCCTGAAGGTTATTTCGGTGTTCTCGCCGCCGTCGTTTGGCGCTTGCGTCTTTTGCGCCAGGCGCCAGGCTTGCTCAGCCAGAACATCTTCAAGCTTCTGATCACCCGATTCCTGCACGTTGAGGCGCTTCTTTGCAAAAAGACGTTGCAGGACGATGTCATCGTCTGGATTACGAAAATCCTTTTCCTCCAGCGCAAATGGTTGCGCCGTCTTTCTGCGTCCGGTGGCTGACAGCGGCAGCAGTTGGAACTTCGGTACAAGCACATTACCTGCTTCGACTTTTTCTCCATATCGCCCGGCGTTCCCGGCAATTTCCGCCAGCAGTACCTCAAAAGGCGGCACCAAGTGCGCTTCATCCAGCAGCACCAGCGTGTCCGCACCCAGCAGCCCGGCTTGATAGGGCCGCATTTTGCGGCTGACGCCGTAACCCTCGAACAGCAGACGCGAGCCGATCATATCCACCGTACCGACGATAATTGCGGGTCGGCTGGGGTCTTCCAGCCATTCGCGGTTGTCCACAAACTGACCACGCAGGGTGGATATGGGTAGGGCTTCCGCTTCGTTCAGGCCAAGTGCGCCGTGCAGTTCCCTAGCTTCTGGTTTCTGAAGATTCGCTCGCAAATCTTCGGCAAACTGCGTCGCCTGATCCACCACCGCGCGCCGGTCTACCACATAGACCAAGCGGCGTGGCAAGCTGACTTGGTCTGACTTCGTCTGTTGCGCTAGTGCAATCATCCAGATCGCCATGACCGCCGTTTTACCGAGTCCCGTTGGAATGTCGACAGCGCTTGGCAAGCGGCCATCTGCGAAATAATCGCGAAATAGGCGCCACTGCCACCGCATTGGTGAGTAGCCAGTGAGCGCAAAAAATCTCGTGTCGAACTCAATCTCAGTCATCATATCTACACTCGATCAGGTATTGGCCAGGAGCTTGTTGATTTATGAGACGCTTTCCCGTCTCTTGCTTGAATAACGATCTCAACGGCATCTGTACCTCGTTAATGTAAAAACTCATCCACTTTCGGTGGTTGTGAATGACTGGCCACACCAGCCCCTAACAGGCATACCCACACCGCCATACTAAAATTCCTCTTGAGTCCAACTCACTATTACCTACTCCCTTTTCCCCGCCAATCCTGTGCAAAAACACATGTCGCCTGGGTTTACAGATCAAAACAACCATGCCTTCACCTCATCATGGTTGGCCAGGATCAGTTGCTGGGCGGCGGGGTTGCCGTCGAGCATTTTCACGCCCACCTGCATCTCGTTGAGCAGGTACTGGGCCAGGGCGGCGCGGGTGGTCAGGTGCAGTTCGCCGTCGGTCATGTCGTAGTCGTAGGCCAGGGCGGCCTGCTGCTCGGGGCTGAGGCGGGGATCGGGTTTGAGCACTAGGGTGATTTCGGTGTCCCAGGCGGTGTCGTCGGGCAGGGGCGAGCGTTGTGGGCCTTCCTGCGTTGGCTCGCCGTGGAAGCGGCTCAGCACAAAATCGCGGTAGCCCTGGGCCTTTTCGCACCAGGCGCGCAGGTGCCAGCGCCGGCCGGTGTTGACGAAGCGGATCGGCACTATGATGCGGCCATCCCGGTCCGGCTTGCTGACGGCGCCGTAGTCCACCTCCAGCCGCTGGCCTTGGCGCAGGGCCTGGATCAAGGGGCGTATCACCCCGGGGGCGACGTTGCGCGGTGGTGGCGCCAGAATGGCGTGCTCCAGCCGGTAGCCGGGATCAAAAGGCATGGCGTGGGCGCGCTGGCCGGTCATCCAGTTCAGGTATTCGGCCACATCGTCCGAGATAAAGGCGGGTTTGAAGGTCGGGGTGGGCAAATGGCCCTTGCGGGAAGCGCAGTAAGCCAGGTTGCCGGGCTGCTCCTGCAGATACTGGTTGATGTCCTTGCTGGCCTGCTGGCGGCTCAGGCCGAAAAACTGCTGCAAATGGTTGGCGGTAAGCCGGCCTTCCCAATAGGCAATCAGCTCTATCAGCCAGTAACGGCGGTGGGGTTCGGTTTTTATCATGCGGTCCGTGCTTTTTGTTTTTTGCCATTAAAGGCAGAGCCCGGTGCCGATATCAATCCCTAATTGGTCGAAGCAGCGGACTTTTGATCGCTATCAATAAAAAGCGTCTCTCCGGCTGGGATTGAAAAATAATCAGCCGCCAAGCTGTCGGCGGAATAATGCGGGACGGCATTGATATGTTGCAAAGGGGAGCGGGCCGCTTCCAATGGTCCGGAACGCGGTCCTGGGTGCCGGTTCCTCAAGGATCGACTCAACCAATCGGAGCAACCACGGAACGTACCGGTGTCCGGTCACCGATTTAGCAGTTACTCCGGAGCTGCACTACCCTCAAACTGTGGTTTGCAAGCGGAGAAAGAATTATGCGTTCCTTGATTTCCACCCTGCTGGCCGGGGTGTTGCTGCTGGCGAGCGGGGCGGCCCTGGCCCATGGCTGCCCTGGGCTGATGCGGGCGATCGATGCCAAGCTGGAGGAGATGCCGATGCTGTCGGCGGAAGATGCAACCAGGGTGGCCGAGCTCAGGGCCGAGGGCGAGGCCCGGCATAATGCGGGGGATCACGACGAGGCGATGCGCCTGCTGTCCGAGGCCAAGCAGATACTGGGTATCTAACGGGCAAAAGCGCAAAAAGCCCCGCGGGCAGGCGCCCGCGGGGCTTTTTTATGGCTCTCGGCGCCGGCTCAGGGGGCATGGCGCGGCATGGGGGCCATGATATGGACGTAGGGGGTGTCGCGCCACATCACCCAGGGGCCGCCGTTGTCGTGCCGGTGGGGCAGGGCATCGAGCATGGCGGCATCGGGTACCAGTATCATCAGGTGGGGGACCGCCTCGGTGATCCATTCGTTGTCGTCGGCGGGGCCGGTGGCGTAAGGATCGGTGTTGCTTTCGGGGGTACCGCCCTGCAACATGTAGCCAAACCCCATCCTGTCCGTGGTGGGCGGGGTCTTGGTCATCCAGGCGTGCAGCCAGCCCATCCAGACCTCGTCCAGGCACATGGGGTCATTGCCCGGGCTGGCGGGCATGTCCGGCAGGCAAACCCAGTCGTTGCTGCCGGCCCTGAGTTCGGGCATGGGGTCGGCCATGTTGTCCGGCCAGTCGAGCACGGTGGCCGCGGCACTGACCGAGGCCGGGGCCGCGCTCATGGCGCTGGCGATTTTTTCTTCCGGAGTGGCACTCAGGGCCGGGCCGCACAGCAAAAGCAGCGCCAGGCCGAGGCCTGTCCGGGGCAGAGGGGGTAAAAGGTTCATCATCGGCTCCTTGAGGAGGTTGTTGCGGGGGCCGGTCCGATAGGGCCGGAGCCAAGAGGGGGCAACAGTCTAGGTATAGTGGCCGGCAGCGGCCCTGGCAACGCCGGTGACCGGCCGGCACACAGCAAGCGTGGTTGAACATGAAGGATCTTGAGCAAGCGGCGCCCATCGCCTGGCCGGCGATCATCGAATTCGCGGATGGCCACGGCTATGCCTGGGTGGCCAACGCGGACGACTGCGAGGGCCACCATCCCCATGTGCAGGACCGGCTGATCGACCTCGAGGGCTGGCCGCACCTTTTGTCGCAGCGGGAGGACGGCAGCCTGTACTGGCAACGGCAACAGCGGTTAATATCCGTCCCTGCCCTGAACGAGAGCCTGCGCGCCTATGCCGCCCGGCTCGGTATCTGCTGCATCCCCAAGCTGAGGGTAGCAACCCCCGCCGAGGCGGTGGCGCTGGTGGCCTGGCTGGAGCAGCAATAACGAACAACGAGGTACAGTGGTGAAAGCAAGATATCTGCGCTGGCTGTGGTGGCTGCCGGTGCTTTGGCTGGTGCAGGCCTGCACCAGCGATCCCGGGCCGGTGTCCGCGCCGCCCGAGCCGCAGCCGCACTATGTCGCCGAGGGCCGGGCTTCCTTTTACGGCCAGCGTCATCATGGCCGCAAAACCGCCAACGGCGAGCGGTTCGACAAAAACGCCCTCACCGCCGCCCACAAGACGTTGCCCTTCGGCAGCCGGGTGCGGGTGACCAACCTCAACAACCAGCGTTCGGTGGTGGTGCGCATCAACGACCGGGGGCCCTATACCCGGGGGCGGATCATCGACCTGTCGGAGCAGGCGGCGCGCGAGCTCAACATGCTGCGGGCCGGGGTGGCGCCGGTACGGCTGGAGGTGCTGGAATAATGCCCAGGGCAGGCCGGCGGGCTGGCTAGGGGGCGGACACCAGGGCGAGACGGGGTCTGCCGGCACAGGCGCCGCCTGCTGTCGGCAAGCGCTCGCCTCGGGGCGCGACTTTTTACCACCGGGTAAGGGGTGACTCATGGATTCTGTTTCTCAACTGGCGTTGGGCGCCGCCGTCGGCGTGGCGGCCATGGGGCGCCGGGTCGGGGTGGGCAGGGCCGCCCTGGCGGGCGCCGTGTTCGGTACCCTGCCGGATCTGGATGTGTTGATCGACTACGGCGATCCGGTGAGCAACATGACCGAGCACCGGGGCGACAGCCATTCGCTGGTCTATCTCAGCCTGCTGGCGCCGCTGTGCGGCTGGCTGCTCGGCCGCCTGCCGGGGCAGCGGGAACACGGGCGGTCCTGGGCCCTGGCGCTGTGGCTGGTGCTGGCCACCCATGCGCTGCTGGACACCATGACGGTGTACGGCACCCAGCTGCTGCGCCCCTTTACCGATTATCCTTTCGGCGTGGGCAGCATCTTTATCATCGACCCCCTCTATACCCTGCCGTTGCTGCTGGGGCTGGCGGTAGCCCTGGCCCGGCGCGGCACCGCCGGCCTGGGTGCCAACCGGCTGGGACTCTGGCTGAGCAGCCTCTACCTGGGCTGGAGCCTGGTGGCCCAGTGGCAGGTGGGCCTGAAGGTGGATCGGGCGCTGGCGGCCCGGGGAGTGGAGGTGGAACGGCGGCTGGTGACGCCCACCGCCTTCAATACCCTGCTGTGGCGGGCCCTGGTGATCACGCCCGACGGCTACCTGGAGGGCTTTTATTCCCTGCTGGATGGCAAGGCGGAGCCCGAGTTCACCGCCTACGAGCGGGGCCAGGCGCTTTACCCCGCGCTGGCCCAAAACCCGCACGTGGCGCGCATCGCCTGGTTCAGCAAGGGGTTTTTCCGTCTGAGCGAGCGCGATGGCCGGGTGGTGATCACCGATCTGCGCATGGGCCAGGAGCCGCGCTACAGCTTCAACTTCGTGGTGGCCGTGCCGGGCGAGGAGGGAGCCCTGGCCCGGCCGGAGCAGTTCAGCGATCGGCTGGACCTGTCCCTGGCCCTGGGCTGGCTGTGGCGCCGGGCCCTGGGCGAGCCCCTGCCGCCGCCGGGGCAATGGGCCGGTTAGTGTTACCCTTCCTGTTTCGCGTCCAGCGGCTCACCCTTCACCCCTAACCCCTCTTCCTTCACTTCCTTCGGCTCGGGGCTGGCGGCCAGCTGCTGCTGGCACCGGCTCTGGGCGCCCGGCTGCAGGTAGGGCCGCAGTATCGGCTCCATGCCCTTCAGCACCTGCACCGGCAGGGCGGAGGTAAAGCTGAACCTGTCCGACTCCTTGCCCGGCACATAGGCGGTGAGGGTGCCGAAGTGGTTGTCACCCAGGAAGAACACGAAGGTGGCGGTGCGGTTGCGGGCCTGGGACTTGATCACCTGGCCGTAGCGGGTCACGGTTTCGATGCGGTTGTCGCCGGTGCCGGTCTTGCCGCCCAGGGTGAGCGGGGTGCCGTCTTCCAGCTTGAAGCTGCCCTGCAGCCGGCGGGCGGTGCCGCCGTCCACCACCTGGGAGAGCGCGTTGCGCAGCGCCGCCGCCACTTCCTTGTCCATCACCCGTTTGCCCTGGCCGGGCAGGCGGCTCAGGTGGGCCTCGTAGGGAGTCTGCTCGGCAAAGTGCAGCTGGTCGATACGCACCGTGGGCAGGCGCACGCCGTCGTTGAGGATGATGCCCATCAGCTCCGCCAGGGCGGCGGGTTTGTCGCCCGAGCTGCCGATGGCGGTGGCCAGCGAGGGCACCAGGTGATCGAAGGGAAAGCCCAGCCGCTGCCAGCGCTGGTGAATGTCGGAGAAGGCTTCCACCTCCAGCATAATGCGCAGCCGGCTGTCCCGCGCGCTGCGGTGGCGGGTTTTGAACAGCCAGCCGTACACCTCCTGGCGCTCGTCCTGGCTGGCTTCCGCCGCCTCGGAGAAGCTGGCCTGGGGCTGGTCCTGCAAGTAGCTGAGCAGCCACAGCTCCAGCGGGTGCACCCGGGCGATATAGCCCTGATCCGGCAGGCTGTAGGCGCCGGGGCCGTAGCGGCGGTAGAGTTCGTCGAGGCGTTTTTCGGTCAGCCGTTCGTTGGGCAGCCGGGCCTGCAGGAAGGCGGCGAACTCCTCGGGGCCGGCCTCGGGCACCAGGTAGCGGTGTACCGCGGCCAGCCGCACCGTGGTGGGGCGCAGGCCGTCGAAAAAGGTGTCCAGCCGTTCTTCGGTGGTCTTGCCCTGGTACTTGCGCCAGAAGCGCAGCAGGAACACTTGTCCTTCCCGGTCGGCGAAGCGGCTCAGGTATTCCTGGCGGCGCGGATCCTTGTCGTCTTCCAGCAGTTGGGTACGGTTTTCGTTCTGATAGATGCTGTAACGGACGATATCGCGCAGCACCCGTACGAACGGCAGGTTGATCGACTCGCGCAGCGCCTCGATCAGGGTGGGGTTGCGGCCGTTGTCCTCCCGGCGAAAGTTGGCAAAGGTGTGCATGCCGCTACCGGTAAAGAAACGCTCGCCGGGGCTGGCGGAATAGCGGCGCTCCAGGGCGGCGTTCAGCATGGTGGGCAGGGTACGATCCGGGCTGCGGATCAGGTAGTCGATGGCCCAGCGGCTGAGGAAGTCCAGCTTGTCGGGGCTGAGCCGGCGCAGGCTTTCCGGCGACTTGCCGCCGTGGCGCTGGTGCAGTTCGGCGATGATTTCCAGGTAGGTGGCCAGCACCCTGAGCTTGGCGGTGGAGCCCAGCTCCAGCTTGCTGCCCTCGTTGATGTCGAACGGCTGGTTGGTGTTGTCGGTCTGTACCCGCACGTTGAAGCTGTCGCTGCCGCGCTCGAACAGGGTGAAGCTGTAGCGCACCTCGGCGGTTTTCTCCGGCGACAGCAGCCGTTCGCCGAACAGGCCGATTTCCTGGGCGAAATCCGGCTCCGCCAGCCGGTGCAGGTAATCGCTCACCTGTTGCTGCAGCCCGGCGTTGAGGGTGGTGCTGGCGGACAAGTCCAGCCGGTCGAGTTCGTAGAAGGAGAGGCCGAGCAGGCCGGCGAGCCGGCCCCGGGTAACCTGCAGGGTCTTGTTGCCGTCGATAAAGACGGTGGCCGGGTCTTCGCGGAAGTTGCGGAACGCAAGACGCTGGGCCAGGGCGGCGTCGCGCAGGGCCGGGCTGATGATGCCCGCCTGGGCCTGGAGCCGCAGGTAGCTGTCGGTCAGGGTGTTGAGGTCGTCCCGGCCGCGGAACAGGTAATAGGAAGGCCGGCGCTGGGCGATCATCAGCGCCACCACCTGGCGCAGGGCCTGGCCCTGCTCGGCCAGGGTGCTGTCCTTGTTCTGGGTGGGATCCAGCAACTGGTTGACCCGCTCCAGCTCGGCGCCGAACCAGATCCACAGGCCGTCGCCCAGGCCGTGCACCTCGCCGTGGCCGGGGGCGGCGGCCAGGGGCACCGAGTTGATATAGGCCAGGGCCACCGCCTTGCGGGCTTCGAGGGTTTCGGGACCCTGCCGGTAGGCGCGTACGCTGGCGGAGATCATCTGGCGCAGCTTCTCGCCGGCGGAGTGGGTCAGGCCGCCCGGGGAGTGACGGTATTTTTCGATCTGGGTGGCCAGGGTGCTGCCGCCGGAGGAGTCGTCCTGTATCTCCAGCGCCCGGCCCAACTGGGACATGGCCGCCTTGGCGAAGCGGGGCCAGTCCACCGCCGGGTTGGCCAGGGGGTACTCGTTGCTGAGCAGCTCCCGGTTTTCGATAAACAACAGGCTGCCGACCACCAGCGGCGGTATGCTGGCAAAGCTTTCGTAGTGGCGCTGGGGATAGCGGTAGTCGTAGATGGGTTCGGCCCGGCAATCGTTGATAAAGAGGCCGGCCTGGGTTTTTTCCTGGTAGGGGGTAAAAAAGCCGCGCTGGCTGTATTCCAGCAGGGCCGGGGAAAACTGCACCTGTTGCTCTATGCGGAACTGGCTTTGCTGCAGCCGGGTGAGCAGCTCGGGCAACCGGGTATAGCCCAGGCGCTGATCGAAGGGGCCGTGGAGCGGATAATGCACGGCGGCGCTGGGGCCGGATTCGAGCTCATACGTCAGGGTCTGGGCGTAGCGGGAGATCTCCCTGGCCTGCAGGTGGGAGGTTCGCATTTCATAGGCAAGCAGCACGCTCGATGCGATCAGCACCAGGGCGAACAACAGCCACAGGAACAATCGCCAACGTCGCCGCCGGACGGGATTAGGCAATGGCATGGTGGCCGGATCCTGCTCAGGAAGGCATAGCGGAACAGGCTCTGAATGTTGTACTGCGCCCATATCGATCCCCTAGTACCATTTTTACTATCACAGCTTCTTATATAAAAAGCGTAGCTGGGCGCGGTTGCTTGAGTAACGGGGGCTAAAAATATTTATCTGCTCCGGGAGCCCGCGGCCGGCGGTGTGCCGGGCCCGGGAGGCCGCCCTGGTCCGCGACGGGCGCGGCGGCCAGGACAGCCCCGGCGCGGACGCGGCGCAGGGCCTAGGCCTGTTCGGCCAGGGCCACCTGCCGGGCCTGTTGCTGCAACCGGTACATGGCCCGGTAGCGGCCCTGGGGCAGGGCCATCAGCTCGGCATGGCTGCCGCTTTCCACCAGCTCGCCGTGGGCCATCACCAGGATGCGGTCGGCCTGGCTGACGGTGGACAACCGGTGCGCCACCACTATCAGGGTCACCTTGCCGTGCAGGGCCTTCAGCGCCCGTTGCACCACCTGCTCGGTTTCGCTGTCCACGTTGGCGGTGGCCTCGTCCAGCAGCAGTATCCGGGGCGAGGCGGCCAGCGCCCGGGCGATCACCAGCTGCTGGCGCTGGCCGGTGGACAGCCTTGTGCCGCGTTCCCCCAGGCGGGTGTCCAGGCCCTGCTCCAGGCCGCTTATCAGCTCCTGCAGGTGGGCCTGGCGGGCGGCCTCTTCCACCTGCCGGCGGGACAGGCCCCGGCCCATGTCGATGTTGTCGTAGATGCTGCCGGCGAGGATAAAGGGCTCCTGGGGGATGAGCCCGATGCCCCGGCGCAGGGCGTCCCGGCTGTAGCCGGCCAGGGGGCGGCCGTCGAGGCGGATCTCGCCGCCGCCGGGGGGATAGAAGTTGAGCAGCAGGTTGAGCAGGGTGCTCTTGCCGCTGCCGGTGTGGCCCACCACCCCGATAAAGGCGCCGGCGGGAATGTCCAGGCTGAGCTCCCGGAACACCGGCTTGTCGGGCCGGTAGGCGAAGTCGACCCGCTCGAAGCGGACCGCGCCCTCGGGGATCCGGTCGAGTTCCTGGCCGTAGTGCTGGACCGGTTGGTGCATGAGTTCATAGACCCGGTCCCCGGCCACCATGGCCTGCTGGTAGAGGTTGAAGCGCTGGGTGATCTCGGCCAGGGGTTCGGTGAAGCGGCCCATGAAGTTGAGGAAGGCGTACAGCACCCCCACCTCGGCCATGCCGTTGACCACCTGCCAGCCGAACACCTGCAGGATGCCGAGCAGGGCCAGCACGCTCAGCAGATCGATGGCCGGGCGCAGCAGGGCGGCGCCGATCTTGATGGTGCGCATGCGGGCGGCGTAGTAGCGCTGGTTGAGCCGTTCGAAGCGCTCGGCGGCGGCCTGCTGGCGGCCGCAGGCCTGCAGCACCGCCATGCCGGCGATGGACTCGCTGATGTCGCTGTTGATCTCCGAGCGCAACTGGCGGCTGTCGGCCACCGCCCGGCCGCTCAGCTTCTGGTACAGGTAGATGACGCCCACCACCGCCGGGATCAGCAGCAGGGCCACCAGCATCAGCTGCACGTTGAGCAGCGCCATGGCGATGATGATGCCCACCAGCAGCACCACGTTGGTCAGCACCACCGACAAAAACTGTACATAGAGATCCTTGATCGCCTCGGTGTCGTTGGTGACCCGGCTCACCAGCCGGCCGGTCATGGCCTGGTCGAAGAAGGCCATGGGCAGCTGCTGCACATGGGCGAACACCTTCTGGCGGATGTCCAGCACCGCCGCCAGCGCCATGTCGGTGAAGCGCAGGGTCTGCTGGTACCTGAGCCAGGCGGCGGCCAGCTGGGCCAGCACATAGCAAGTCGCCAGCCCCGCCACCGGCCACAGCGGCAATTGGCCCGCCAGCAGGTAGTCGTCGATGAACACCTTGGCCAGCAGGGGGCCGGCCACGTCGGCGGCGGTGGCCAGCAGCAACAGCAGCAGCGCCTTCACCAGCAGGCGCTTGTCCCGGTAGACGTAATCCAGCAGCAGGCCGAAGGTGCCCTTGCCCTGGGGGAGATGATCAGGCTTCATCCAGTACCGCCTCCAGTTGTTGATAGGCCCACATCCGGCTGTACCAGCCGTCTTGTGCGATCAGTTGGGCGTGGCGTCCGGCCTGCTGCAGCCGGCCGTGGTTGAGCACCAGTATCCGGTCGGCGTGCTCCAGCGCCGACAGCCGGTGGCTGACGATGATGCAGCCCTGGTCCCGGCGGGCGCGCAACTGGTGCAGTATCTGCTGCTCGGTGTGCACGTCCACCGCCGACAGGGCGTCGTCCAGCACCAGTATCGGCGCCCGGCCGAGCAGGGCGCGGGCGATGGCCAGGCGCTGGCGCTGGCCGCCGGACAGGGTCATGCCCCGCTCGCCCACCTGGGTGTCGTAGCCCTTGGGCAGGGCGGCGATGTCGTCGTGCACGCAGGCCTGGCGGGCGGCGTCCATCACCTCTTCCCGGCTCGCCTCGGGGCGGCCCAGACGGATGTTGTCGGCGATGCTGGCGCTGAACAGGAAGGCGTCCTGGGGCACGTAGGCGAACAGGCGGCGCAGGGCGTCGAGGCGGCAGTCGGCGATGGGGTGTCCGCCGATGCTGATCTGCCCCGGCTCGGTTTCCCAATGGCGCATCAAGAGCTGCAGCAGGGTGCTCTTGCCGGCCCCGGTGGGGCCGGCCAGGCCCAGCACCCGGCCCGGGGCCAGCTCGAAGCTCAGTCCGCTCAGGGCGGGCTGGCGCTGCTCGGGGTAGTGGAAGCCGAGCTCCCGCACCCGGATATGGGCGTCCTCCGGGCGGTGGCGGCCCCGGTCGGACACGCTGTCGGGCACCGCCAGCAGGGCCTCGACCCGGGTCAGGGCGGCACTGCCGCGCTCGACGATGTTGAGCAGCCAGCCGAAGGCGAACATGGGCCAGATCAGCTGGGCCAGATAGAGGGTGAAGCTGGTGAGCTGGCCCACGCTCAGCTGCTCATGCCAGATGAGCCAGGCGCCGAAGCCCAGGGTCAGCAGCAGGGCGGCGGACATGGACAGGAACACCACCGGCTCGTACAAGGCCTCGGCCCGGGCCACCTGGTAGTTGCGCTCGGCGGCCGCCTCGGCGATGGCGCCGAACTGGCGGCTCTCTATCTCTTCCCGGCCCATGGACTTGACCAGCCGCACCCCGGCGATGGCCTCCTGGGCCTTGTCGTTGAGCACCGAAAACTGCTCCAGCGCCGCCTTGAAATGGTGATGGATGCGGTTGGAAATGCGGTAGAAGGCCAGCCCCATCAGCGGGAAGGGCAGCAGCGCCACCAGCGACAGCCGCCAGTCGATCACCCCGAAGATGATCACCAGCACCAGCAGCAGGGTAAGCAGGCCGTCGAAGCCGGACAGCACCCCTTCGCCGGCGGCCACCTCGATGGCGTCGATGTCGTTGGTGGCCCGGGCCATGAGATCGCCGGTGTTGTGCCGGCTGTAGAAGGCCTGGCCCTGGCGGGTGAGCAGTTCGAAGAAGCGGCGGCGCAGCAGGTTGCCGAGGCGGTAGGAGGTGCCGAACAGGATCCAGCGCCAGCCCAGGCGCAGGCCATAGATGGCGACCCCCAGCAGCAGGATAAGCACCAGCAGCCGGCCCTCGGCCTCGCCGGTGGGGGAGGCGATCAGGCTGTCCACCGCCCGGCCGATCAGGTAGGGGATGCTCATGTTCATCACCGCCACCGTGGCCAGCATCAGCAGCGCCAGGCCGTAGGTGCGCCAGTGGGCCTTGAAGAACCAGGCCAGTTGCCTGAACAGTTTCATGGTTGTTTCCCGTTCTTTTCCCGCTGTTTTTCTGATATCAGAGGCCGTTCGGCCCGATGACAAAGCCTACCATCACTCCGCCATGCCCGAGGCCTCCCGTCATCCCCGCGAAGGCGGGGAGCCATAACGCCAACACCACATCGGCGCCCAACACCTGGACTCCCGCCTTCGCGGGAGGGACGGAAATATCATCCCGCCCCCTATACCGTCATCCCCGCGAAGGCGGGGAGCCATAATGCCAACACCATATCGGCGCCCAACACCTGGACTCCCGCCTTCGCGGGAGGGACGGAAATATCATCCCGCCCCCTATACCGTCATCCCCGCGAAGGCGGGGAGCCATAACGCCAACACCATATCGGCGCCCAACACCTGGACTCCCGCCTTCGCGGGAGGGACGGGAAAGAGTGCGGGAGTGACGAGAAGGGACGCGGAAGTCACCGCTACGTCATTCTACGGCTTGTCGGCAGCTTGCCGTTTCGCTCAATACCACAGATCGAAGCCCAGTTTGCCGATAATGGCGACTATCATCACCAGGGTCAGCCATTTTATCCACCTTACCCCGTTGGCGCCGATGCTGAGCCGGGCGCCGAGCCAGGCGCCGAGCATGCTGCCCGCCGCCAGCACCAGGCCGTAGCTCCAGGCCACCTTGCCGCCGATCGCGAAGATGAGCAGGGCGGGCACCATATAGACCAGCACGATCAGCACCTTGAGCCGGTTCACCTGCACCAGGTCGATGCGCAGCACCCGGTACAGCAGGGTAATGAACAGGATGCCCACCGCCACCTGGATAAAGCCGCCGTACAGGCCGATCGCCGCCAGCGCCAGATAGACCCTGGGGCCGAGGTGGCCTTCGTCCAGGGGACGGGTCGGCAGGTGGGCGGGGGCGGGCAGCAGCATCAACAGGGCGCAGCCCGCCATCACCATGATCAGAAGCCACTGGAACAGCCGCTCGTCCAGCCACACCGCCACCCAGGCCCCGAGCAGGGCGCCAGCCACCGCGGGCAGGCAGAGCTTGAGGCCCAGGCGCAGATCCCGGAAGCCCGCCCTGTGGTACTGTCCCAGGGCGGTGAGGTTCTGCAGCACTATGCCCACCCGGTTGCTGCCGTTGGCGGTGGCGCCGTCCAGCCCCATGAACATCAGCAGCGGCAGCGTCAGCATGGAGCCGCCCGCCGACATCACGTTGATAAAGCCGGACAGCACGCCGGCGGCCAGCAGCAACAGGACTTCGGTCGCGGTCATCGGATCCTCGCCGGGGGAGGGGTATGAGTGGGACTCATTATGCCCTAAATTGGTGCCGGAGAGGGAGTAAACGACAATAATACGCAATTGCTCCGCATGTCCGGTGGGCTGCCGCCACCATAAAGGGGTTTTCATCCGTTTCCAATCGGTTAGCATGGCCACCGGGGCCGGTCGACGGAGGAAAAGGGTGTTCGGTAAATTCCTGATGATATGGCTGCTGTTGCTGGCGCCCCAGGCCTGGGCGGCCCAGGCGGTGTTCGCCGGCGGCAGCTTCTGGGTGATGGAGGCGCTGTTCGCCGGCCGGCCCGGCGTCGAGCGCATCGAGGCCGGCTGGATGCAGAGTGGTACCCAGTACCAGCGGCGCCAAGTGGTGCGGCTGCACTACGACGACAACCTCATCGGCTACGGCGATCTGCTGACCCTCTACTGGGCGGCGGTCGACCTCTTCGACGGCGGGGGCCAGTTTTGCGATCGGGGCAGCGAATACAGCCCGGCGCTCTATGTACAGAGCTCGCTGCAACAGAAATGGGCCCAGCAGAGCCGGGCCAAACTGGAGCTGGAAACGGGACGGGAGCTCAGCGTACGCATACTGCCGGTGGGCGCTTTCGCGCTGGCGCTGCCCCGGCACCAGGGGTACGCCGACCGCAACCCCCTGCTCTATGGCGCCTACCGGCGGGCCTGCGGTTACCCGGCGGGAGAGAGGCTCAATCCCGACGAGCTTGCAGGCGTCCTGCCGTCCGCCATTGCTCGATAAGGGCGGCGATGGCGGGCGGGTCGTTCAGATCCAGCAGCGGTACCGGGGCCTCCAGGCCGGGGTCGTCGGTGGCCACCGCCAGTATGTGGGGGTCGTGGCGGCACAGCAGCGGCTTGCCGTGGGCGGGCCTGTGTACCTCGAGCTTGGGGATGGGCGCCTCGCGGAAGCCTTCCACCAGCACCAGGTCGAGCTGGTCCAGGCTCAGGCGGGAAAGGGATTCGTTTAAATCAGGTTCCTGTACCTTGGTGTTCTCATAGGTCAGAATACTACGATGAGGTCCGGCCAGCAGGCATTGGCTGGCGCCGGCGTGACGCAGCTCGTAGCTGTCCTTGCCGGGGGTATCCTGCTCCACGTCGTGATGGGTGTGCTTGATGACACCGATGCGCAACCGGCGTTGACGCAGCAGGCCGACCAGTTGGCGCAGCAAGGTGGTCTTGCCGCTGCCGCTGAAACCGGCCAGGCCCAGCAGGGCATAAGGGCTGTCGAGTCGGGACATAAGGGCTTCGCAATGGAACTGACAAGGGCCCCAGTGTGCCATGACCGGGGCCGGGACCGAACGACAAGATCAATAAAAATCGACGTTGTGCCGCAAGTCGCCGACTTGCGGCAGAAATTGTCAGAACAACAACGAATAAACGGGTTGCGCTATGAGCAAAGCTGTATGGGGAATACTTATCCTGCTGCTGCTCAGTCCGGAGGGCCGGGCGGAGGAGATCAGCTTTCGCCTGTCGGGCCTGCGTGGCGAGCTGGCGGACAACACCCGGGTCTACCTGAACCAGCTGCCGACCATCCAGGCCGAGCAGTTGCCCCGCTTTCACAAGGACATAGTGACGGCGGTGGAAGACAGCCTGCAGGCGCTGGGATATTACGGTCCGCAGATAGAGGTGGAGGCCGATGCGGACGATCCGGCCCGGGTCAACGTGCGGGTGGAAGCGGGAGAGCCGGTGCGCATCCGCCGGCTCGAGGTGCTGTTGCACGGAGACGCGGCCTCGGATCCCCTGTTTGAGGAGCGGGTCGGCGACCTGGGCCTGAACGAGGGCGACATCCTCAACCACGAAAGCTATGAAAGCGCCAAGTCCGGCCTGCTCAGCCTGGCCCTGGCCCGCGGCTATTTCGATGCCCGCTACCGGCGCAGCCAGGTGCTGGTGCACCCCTGGGAATACGCGGCCGATGTGATACTGTCGTTCGACTCCGGGCCCCGCTTCCGGTTCGGGGAACTCAGGGTGGATACCGATCGCCCGGTAGAGCGGCTGCTCAGGCCCCTGGTCAACGTCCAGCCGGGGGAGCCCTACCTCGCCAGCCGGGTGGCCGAGCTCAGCCGCTCCCTGTCCTCCACCCGCTACTTCCGCCAGGTGGAAGTGCTGCCCTTGGTGGGGGAGGCGGACGAGAACCACTTCATCCCGTTGTCGGTGGTGCTGCGCGCCAAGGCCGACAACGAGGTGGAACTGGGCGTGGGCTTTTCCACCGACGAGGGCCCGCGAACCTCGGTCGGCTGGGACAAGCCCTGGATCAACAGCCTGGGGCACAGCTTCAACACCAGCCTCAAGCTGTCGGCGCCCAAGCAGGACATCACCTTCGTCTACAAGATCCCCCGCGGCCATCCGCTCGACAACTACTACACCCTGCAGGGCGGCTACCAGCGCCTGGATCAGCGCGACACCCAGAGCGACCGCCTGGTGGCCTCGGTGCACCGCTGGGACAAAAACACCTACGGCTGGACCCGGGACGTCTTCATCCGTTCCGAATACGAATCCTACAGCCAGGGCGAGCAGACGGACGACAGCTTCCTGCTGATCCCCGGGGTGTCCTACAGCCGGACCCGTGCGCGCGGTGGCCTGGATCCCGACTGGGGCGATTCCCAGCGCATCACCCTGGAGTTGTCCGAGCCCTGGTGGGGCTCCGATACCCGCTTTATCCGGACCTGGGGCCGCAGCAAGTGGCTGCGCTCCCTGTCCGACAATCAGCGCGTCATCGCGCGGGCCGAGCAGGGCGCGGTCTGGGTGGACGAGGTCGAGGACCTGCCGCCGTCGCTGCGCTTCTTTACCGGTGGTGACCTCACGGTACGGGGCTTCGGCTACGAGAGCATCAGCCCCCGGGACGAGAACGGCGACCGCACCGGTGCCAAGTACACCACGGCCCTGAGCCTGGAGTACGACTACAAGGTGGCGGAGAAATGGCGGCTGGCCACCTTCGTCGACACCGGTACCGCCACCAACGACTACGGCGACCCCTGGAAGGTGGGCACCGGCGTGGGGGTACGCTGGCTGACCCCGGTGGGCTCGGTGCGCCTAGATCTGGCGTTTGGCGTGTCGGAGGACGATACCCCCTGGCGGCTGCACTTCACCATGGGGCCTGAATTATGATCTGGTTGACACGAAGTCTGTACGGCGCCATCGCCGCCATCGCCCTGCTCTCGATGCTGCTGGTCAGCCTGCTGTTCACCCATACCGGCAACCAGTGGCTGTGGGGGCTGGCCAAGCGCCAGGTGCCGGGGCTCGAAGGCACCCTGGTGGCCGGCCAGCTGGGCACCGGTTGGCAGTTTTCCGAGCTGAGCTACGCGCAGGATTCCCTGACCTTTTCGGCCCGGGCCGTCACCCTCGACTGGCAACTGGGCAAGTTGCTCGATCGCCGCTTCTGGCTGCAGCGGCTGGACGCGGCCGACATACTGGTGCGCATCGAGACCCTGCCCGCAGGGAGCGAGGAGGAGGAGGCCTCGGAGCCGCTGCTGGAGCTGACGCCGCCGCTGCGCATCGATCTGGACGAGATCCGCGCCGATCGGGTGCGCATCGAGCTGCCCGGCCAGACCGTGGCCTGGGACAGCCTGCGGGTGGCGGCCCACTGGGACGACGACGGCATGGTGATCACCGGCCCGGAGATGGCGGGGCTGACCCTGACCCTGCTGCCGGGCGAGGATGAACCGGCACCGGCCGGGGCCGAGGCCGCCGCCACCGGTGAGCCGCTGCTGCTGCCGGAAATCGTGCTGCCTTTTCCCCTCAAGCTCGAGCAGTTCAGCCTGACCGACAGCCGCCTGGTGCAGGGGCAGGAGGTGCAGGCCCTGCACCGCCTGCAGCTGGCGCTGGAAGGCGAGGGCAGCCGGCTCGATATCCACGGCCTGGAGCTGTCCCACGAGCTGGCGGATCTGCAGGCCGCCGGCCAGATCAGCCTGAGCGGGGACTATCCCCTCGAGCTCGGCCTCACGGCCACCCTGCATGAGCCCCTGCTGGACGGGCAGCTGGCGGGCCAGGCGCTGGCGCTCAAGCTGCGCCAGAGCCTGGCCGACCTGTCCGCCGAGCTCAGCCTGGAGGGGGTGATCGCCGCCCAGGCCCGGCTGCAGGCCCGGCCCCTGGAGCCGAGCCTGCCCTTCGAGCTCGCCCTCGACTGGCAGCGGCTGGGCTGGCCCCTGGCTGAGCCGGAGTGGCGCCTGGAGCAGGGCAAGCTGACCCTGGACGGCAGCCTCGAAGAGTACCGGCTGCGGCTCGCCGCCGAGGGACAGGGGCCCGAATTGCCTCCCATCGGTATCGAGCTGGCGGCCCGGGGCAACCCGCAGGGCCTGGAGCTGGCGCCGCTGGCCCTGGCGCTGCCCCAGGGCGAGGTAAAGGTGGAGGGACGGCTCGGCTGGGCAGAGGGCATCGACTGGCAGGGAGTGCTGACGCTCGAAGAGGTGGACCCGGGCCGTTTTGTGGCCGGGCTGGACGGCCGCCTCAACGGCGAGCTGGATACCCGCTTCACCCTGCGCGGGGAGCAATGGCAGCTCGAGGCCAGCCCCGACATCCACGGCCAGCTGCGGGATTATCCGCTCATGCTCGAGGGCGGCCTCGATCTCAACCAGGATCTGCAGGGTAGCCTCAGCGAGCTGGCGCTCCACAACGGCAACAACCGGCTGACGGTCAACGGCACCATCGGCGAGCGCTGGCAACTCGACGCCGAGCTGCAGGCCCCGGAGCTGGCGGTGTATGCCCCCGGCCTGTTCGGTGATCTGGCCGGCGACATCCGGGTGCGGGGCGAGCGGACTGCCCCCGACATCCGGGCCAGCCTGCGGGGCGCTCGCGCCGGGTACAACGAGATGCGGGCGAGCGGGCTGGTGCTGGAAGCCGAGGCCAGGCTGGGCGAGGACATCGGCGGCGACCTCCGGCTGACGGTGGCCGAGATCAAGGCCGGCGGGCTCGAGTTCCGCGATCTGCGGCTCACCGCGGCGGGCGACGAGGCGGCCCATCGCCTGGAATTCGGTGTGGACGGTGAGCCGCTCGCCGCCGAGCTGGTGCTGACCGGCCGTCTGGACCCCCAGGGCTGGCAGGGCAGCCTGGCCCGGGCCTCACTGGACACCCCGCTGGAACGCTGGGCCCTGCAGCAGGAGGTGGCCCTGTCCTGGCGCGAACAGCGGCTGCGGGCCAACGCCCACTGCTGGAGTTCGAACGGGGCCAGCCTGTGTTTCGATCCCCTGGTGGCGGGTGCCGATCAGGGCCAGGCCGGGCTCAACATCCGCGAGCTCAACCTGGCCCGGCTGGCGCCCTTCCTGCCCGAGGATTTTGCCTGGGAGGCCATCCTCGGTGGCCGGGTGGACCTGCGCTGGCAGGGCGGCCGCCCCCGCCTCAATGCCGAGATCGCCACCCCTCCCGGTACCTTCGTCAGCGGCGATACCCGGCTCGACTACCAGCGCCTGCAGCTTGTGATCGACATGGCCGACGACCGGCTGCAGTCGTCCCTGAGCTTCCGTTCGGCCGAGCTGGGCAACCTGTTGCTCGATGCCAACGTGGCGGAGCTGAGCGGGCGTCGTGCCCTCGACGGCAACCTGTCCATCACCGACCTCAAGCTCGACTGGCTGGCGCCGCTGTTGCCGGAAGTGGCCCGGCTGCAGGGTACCCTGGCCGGCCAGGCGCGGCTGGACGGCACCCTGGCCGCGCCCCTGTTGTTCGGCGATATCAATCTCACCGGCGGCGAAGTGGACACCTACTCGGACATGGTGCAGGTGCGGGACTTCAGCACCCGGCTGAACGTGAACGGCAACACCGCCACCCTCGACGGCCGGCTGCGGGTGGGGGAGGGACCGCTCACCATCAGCGGTGAGCTGGGCTGGCAGCAGCTGCCGGTGAGCGGGGAAATCCGCCTGCAGGGCAGCGAGCTGGAAGCCGGTTACCCGGGCATGGGGCGGGTGCGGATCAGCCCCGATCTGCAGATCACCCTGGGCGAGCAGGCCAGGGTACGCGGCGACATCGTCATCCCCTGGGCGCGCATCGAGGTCAAGGAGCTGCCGGAAAGCGCCGTGTCCAAGTCGGCCGACGTGGTGATAGTGCAGCCTTCCGGCATCGTGCCGGAAACCACGCCCCGCCTGCCCCTGGATATCCGTGTCCAGGTCAGGCTGGTGGAGGACGTACGCTTGTCGGCCTTCGGCCTCAAGACCCGGCTGGCGGGCCGCCTGCGCATCACTCAGCCGCCGGGGCGCTCCATGCGCGGCAACGGCGAAATCCGGCTGGTGGACGGTAATTTCCGGGCCTACGGCCAGAACCTGCTGATCCGCGAGGGCAGCATACTGTTCAGCGGCCCCCTGGATCAGCCCAACCTCTCGGTCGAGGCGATCCGCAACCCGTCCACCATGGCCGACAGCAGCATCACCGTCGGGGTGCGGGTCACGGGCAGCGCCACCCAGCCCGACATCACCGTCTTTTCCGAGCCTGAAATGCCCCAGGTGGAGCAGCTGTCCTGGCTGTTGCGCGGCCGGGGCATGGAAGGGGGAGAGAGTGACGGCAACGCCCTGGTGCAGTCCATGCTGCTCGGGGCCGGGGTGGGCCAGTTTGGCGGGCTCGTCACCGGCCTGGGGGAAGCGCTCGGCTTCCAGGACGTGTCGGTGGATACCGTCGGCTCCGGCGACAGCACCGAGGTCAGCATCAGCGCCTATGTGCTGCCGGGCCTGCAGATCGGCTACGGGGTCGGGGTGTTCTCGGCCATCGGCGAGCTGCGGCTGCGTTATGAACTGCTGCCCAGGCTCTACCTGCAGGCCACCAGTGGCCTGAGCCAGGCCATCGACCTGTTCTACAAGTTCGAGTTTTAGCCGGCGCAAGCCGGAAGCGACGGAATATTTCCGACTTCCGGCTCCCGGCTTTCCGCTTGCGGCTTCCTGCTGGTAAAGTAGGGGCTTGTTGATGGCTTCCGGCCCGCGAGTTTCCGCCCTATTATGATGTCTCAGCCCCTGCTGCAACAGGAAAGCCAGGCCAAGATCATGCTGGCCTGCGTGGCGTGTTACGCCCTGTTCGGCATGCACCTTTACCTGCCCCACCTGTTCGGCATCGGCCTGCAACTGCCCTTCAACGTGGCGGGCTGGCTCTTCATCGGGCTGATGACGGCCGTCGGCCTCTGGCGCTGGCACCGCCGGCGCCTGCTCACCAGCCGGCTCTGGTTGGGGCTGGTGGCGGCCAGCGGCCTGCTGTGGCTGCCCTTCTTCTACCTGCACAACAACTCGGTGGCCGGCCACGCCCTGCCGCGCATGCTGGGGCTGACGGGCGGCCTGCTGTTCTACCTGGCCCTGCAGCAATGTCGCTTCAACGCCCGGGGCCGGCGCTACCTGCTGTATTGCCTGCTGCTGGCGGTGAGCGTGGAGATCCTGCTGGGCATGGCGCAGTTCTTCCTGCTCGAGCCGGGCAACTGGTTCGGCTACAACACCGAGGTGCGCTCTCCCTACGGTATCTTCCAGCACCGTAACGTCATGGCCAGCTTCGTGGTCACCGGCATGGTGCTGGCGGTCTATCTGTGGCTGAACGAGGCCAAGTCGCCCTGGCGGCCCTTTTTGCTGAAGTCGGCCTGGTTTGCCGCCGTGCTGGGAGCGGGGGCGGTGCTGGTGGTGCTGCTGCAGTCCCGGGCCGGCCAGCTCGGCCTGCTGCTGGGGCTGGGGCTGATGCTGCCGCTGGTCGGGCAGACCCTGATCAAGACCCGCTCCAAGCGGCTGCTGGCCAGCCTGGCCCTGATCCCCCTCGGCATACTGGCGGGGGTGTTCGGGCTGGAGGCCTTCGAGATGAGCAAGCGCAGCCTGAACATCTACACCCAGGCCGACGGCCGCTTCGACATCTATGCCCACGGCCTGCGCATGTGGCTGGACAAGCCCTGGTTCGGCCATGGTTATGGCGGCTTCGAGTCTTCCTTCTATCAGACCTACGCCCTGTGGCGGGAGCAGACCGGGGCCCAGGCCCTGTTCACCGAGATGGGGCATCCCCATAACGAATTCCTGTTCTGGGCCATCGAAGGCGGCCTGGCGCCCTTGCTGGGACTGGTGCTCATCACCCTGCTGGTATTGCGGCTGCTGCACCGGGTCCCCTTCTCCCAGGCGCTGGCCTGGGTGGGCATACTGACGCCCATCTTCATCCACAGCCAGACCGAGTTTCCCTTCTATCACTCGCTGCCGCACTGGTTCATGGTGCTGGTACTGATCTTCGCGATCGATGCGGAATACGGCCAGCGGCGGCTGTTGCCGGCGCCCCCGGCCTGGAGCCGCTGGCCGGTGCGGGCCTGGAGCCTGGGCCTGATGCTGTTCATGGCCAGCGGCCTCTATGCCGGCCAGCAATTGACCCGCTACGCCCAGCACGAGGGACGCGGCGAGGCGGAGCTGAAGGCGGTGGTCAACCCCCTGATCTGGTATGACAGGGTGGCCTTCTACCGTCATCACTGGCAGCTGAAGAAGGCACTGCTGACCCGGGACAGCGAGCAGTTGCTGGACTATGCGAGCTGGGCCCGCCGCTTTCTCGCGCACACGCCCCGGGCGGGCATTTACTACAACGCCTACCTGGCGCTGACGGCGGCCCGCGCCCCGGAGCGGGCCGAGCAACTGCTGGCCGAGGCCCGGCGCCTCTATCCCAACGTGCAACTGTTGCGCCCGGCCAGCATCAAGCGGGCGCTGGCGCGGCTGGCGCAGGTGAATGCCGGCATGTCCCCGGCCGAGCTGAACGACTTCATTCCCCTCTACGACAACCTGCGGCCGGCCATCGGCGGAGCCTACTGAAGCTGGAAGCTAGAAGCCGAGTCTACCTACGGCTCGGTCTGCTTCAAGCATTCAGCTTCAAGCTTCCAGCTTCCCCCCCGTCAGGCCAGCTTGAAGCGGGCGATCTGCTCCTGCAGCTCGCCGCCGAGGCGGGCCAGGCTGACGCTGGTGGCGGCGGTTTCCTCGGTGGCGGCGGCGGACTGCTCGGCCACGTCGCGGATGTTGGACACGCTGCGGTTGATCTCCTCCGCCACCGAGGTCTGCTCTTCGGCGGCGGTGGCGATCTGCTGGCTCATCTGTTGAATGGTCGATACCGAGCCGTTGATCTCGTCGAGGGAAGCGCCGGCCTGACGGGCCGCCGCCACCGTGCTGTCGGCCAGCTGGCGGCTGGTGTCCATGGTGGCAACGGCGCCCTGGGCCCCCTGTTGCAGGGTGCCGATAAGCCCCTCTATCTCCACCGTGGACTCCTGGGTACGCCTGGCCAGGGCCCGTACCTCGTCCGCCACCACCGCGAAGCCCCGGCCGGCGTCACCGGCCCGGGCCGCCTCGATGGCCGCGTTCAGGGCCAGCAGGTTGGTCTGCTCGGCGATGCCCTTGATCACGTCCAGCACCGTGCTGATATTGCCGCTGTCCTGCCTGAGCCGGCCGATGGCGTCGGCCGAGGCTTCGATCGACTGGGCCAGGCTTTCGATGCGGCCGATCGCCTGCTGTACCACCTGGGTGCCCTGCCGGGCCTGGCCGTCCGCTTCCTGGGCGGAGCCGGCGGCGGCCTCGGCACTGCGGGCCACCTCCAGTACGGTGGCGGTCATCTGGTTCATGGCGGTGGCCACCTGCTCGGTGTCCATCTTCTGCTGGGTGACGCCGGCGCTGGTCTGCTCGGTGACGGCGGACATCTCCTCGGTGGCGGTGGCCAGCTGCTCGATGCCGGAGGTCAGCCGGGTGAGCAGGTCGCGCAGGTTTTCGGTCATGTGCTGCATGGCCTGCATCAGCTGGCCCAGCTCGTCCCGGCGATCGCTTCGGATATTGCGGGACAGGTCGCCGGCGGCGATGGTGCGGGACAGCGCCACCACCTGGTGCAGCGGCGCCACTATGCTGCGGGTGATCAGCAGGGCGATCAGGATGCCGGCGGCGAAGGCCACGCCGGTGGACACCAGCATGATCAGCCGGGCCTCATCGCCATTCTGCTGCAGTATGCCGACCTGCAGTTCCGTCGCTTTTAAGGCCGAGGCCATCATCTGGCGCGCATGCTCCGTCATCTCGGCTTCGGTGCCGAGCAACTGCTCATAGCCCTGCTGCAGCTGCGTGAAGCTCTGCCGGTAACGACCCAGCTCGGCCAGGGCGCCGTCGACCAGGGCGGCGGCCGCCTCGGCGTCGAGGCGCTGGCTCAGGTTACGGCCCTGGTAGTTGTTCTTGAGCACATTGGCCTTGGTGGCCAGATCCTGCAGTTGTTTGAACACCTCGTCGGCGTAGAGCGGATTGCGGCTGCTGACGTAGTTCTTTTCCGCCTGGCGCACCATGAGCACCGCCTTGCTCAGCACATTGGCCTGGCCGGCCACGTCCAGCATCCGCAGGCCGTTGGTCTCGCCGATGCTCCTGAGCTGACGGATGGCTTCGCTGCTCAGCCTGAACTCCAGCTCCTCGAACCGCTCTATGGCCTGGCGGGCGCTGCTTTCCAGCTGTTGCTGGGCGTCGACCGCGGCCTGCTGGTGCCGGCGCAGGTCGGCCAGGGCGCCTTGGTAGAGGCCGAGGTATTGCTGCAGGTCGCCGATCTGGGCCGCTATCTCTGGATACTGCAGTATCTTGCGGGCTTCCTCGCTCAGTTCGGCGGCCTGGCGGCTTTGCTCCAGCGCTTGCTCCATGTATTGCTCGTCGTGGCGCAATAGGTAGTTTTTCTCGTTCATTCTGGCTTCGACCACCAGGGTCTCGATTTCATCAACTTTCACCAGGCGTTCGATCAGGTGCTGGATGGTCTGCATCCGGCCGTAACTGAGCCAGGCGCTGATCAGGGAGATCAGCAGTACCACCCCGAACCCGAAGATCAGCTTTTTACGTACACTCATATCGACGATAAAACGTAAAGCATTCATGAAGATATCCTCAAAAAGCGGGGGTGGTGACAAGAGGGCGGCCCAAGGTCCGGCCGTGGCCGTGTCGCGAAACAGCAAAGATGGGGGCTTTATTCATCGGGCTTCCTTTCAGGGTGTTTTTGCGTGATATGCGCCGGTGACGGATGCCATGGCCGTCACTTGGTTCCATGACTCAGCCTGATATCGGGGCCATTGCGCCTGCGTTTTCGCATCATGGCGCCGTCACCGCCTGCACGTCACTCGAGTCTGTACTGATCCACCAATCATATCGGCCTGCCCGGGCGAAAGCTTAGTATTTTATCCCTGTGTGGATTCATATAGGTCTTTTATTGGGTGCTTTTTTTAGCTGGATCACAAAGCTGAAACGTTTTAGCTGGAAGTCGTTGTTTGGCTAAATCGGTTTAGCTATGGTGCTCCCATCAAGTACGAGCGGAGAGAATGATGTCTGTGATTTATTGCCTGGGTGATGGTGTGATGGATTTGCTGCCGGCCGAGGGTGGCCAGCTGCTGCCCTGCGTGGGCGGGGCACCGGCCAACGTGGCCGTGGGCATCCGCCGGCTGGGCGTGGCCTCCGCCTTCGTCGGCCGTCTGGGCCGGGATCCCTTCGGCGACATGATCATCGACACCCTGGCACGCGAAGGCGTCGCCACCTCCTGGGTGCGGCAGGACGCGCGGCTGCCCACCAGTTCTACCCTGGTGGCGCTGGATGCCCGGGGCGAACGCAGCTTTTTCTTCCTGGCGCAGCAGTCAGCGGATCAACTGCTGGCGCCGGCCGACTTGCCCGAGTTCAAGGCCGGCGACTGGCTGCACCTCTGCTCCCTGGCCCTGACCGCCGAGCCGGCGCGGGGCACCACCCTGATGGCGGTGCGCCGCATCCGCCAGGCCGGCGGCTTCGTCAGCTTCGATGCCAATATCCGCCTGAGCCGCTGGCCGGACGAAGCCAGCCTCAAGGCGTCGCTGGAACGCATCATTCCGGACGTGGACCTGCTCAAGCTGTCCGGCGAGGAAGCCGAACTGCTCACCGGCCACGCCGATCCCAACCTGGCCATGACGGCCCTGGAAAACGAATACCGGTTGCCTTTTGTGCTTATTTCCCTGGGCGCAGAAGGCGTACTGGCCTCCCTCAAGGGGGAGCGACTGTGGCAGCCCGCCTTCGCGGTGGAGGCTGTCGACACCACGGGGGCGGGAGATGCCTTCATGGCCGGCCTGCTGGCGGGCCTGGCCACCTACCCCCAAGCCGATAAGGCGCAATTCGCCACCGTACTGACCCAGGCCCAGGCCTGTGGCGCCCAGTGTTGCCTACGACTGGGTGCCATGGCGGCCCTGCCGGATACGGCGGCGATGGAGGACTTTATCGCCCATAACCTCACTCTCGTTTAATTGCAGGAGAATTACATGACAAGGAAAGCATTATTGTTGGGTTTACTGGTGGCAGGGACCGCGGCCACCGCCAATGCCGAAGTGACCTGGGAAGGCAACAAGGGCCGCCTGAGCCTGGGCGGCGACGTCGAGTTCGACATCAACGCCGCCAACAAGCAGGAAAACAGCAACCTGTATATGAACGACGGTCGCGACGACCGCTGGGATCAGACCGGCCGGCTGCTGATCGACGTCTTCGGGGAGCGGACCGCCGACTCCGGCGCCTACGCCCGGGTCAAGGCCCAGCCCACCCTGGCCACCAACGGTGGCGTGGGCTCGGATGACGCCTGGTTTGCCTTCGGCCGCAGCGACGTGGGCGAGATGAAGATCGGCCGCTTCGAGGCGCTGGACCTCTTCCCCCTCGGCCAGGATGTGTTCGTGGAGCACTCCGGCGACACTTCCTCCGGCCTCTACACCGACGGCTCCGCCTACCTGTACATGGCCAAGGAAGCCCGCGGCCGGGCCGGTGACGCCGGTCACGTGATGGTGAGCCGCCAACTGGGCGATGTTTACCTCGAGCTGGCCACCATGTTCGGCAACCGGGAGGATTTGTTCAACGTGGTCGACGGTGCCCGCCGTTATCACGGCCACGAACTGACCAAGGAAAAAGACTCCATCGTGGTGCGGCCGGCGCTGCGCTGGCAGCTGGGCGACTTCAGCTGGGCGCTGGGCGCCGAGCACAACCTGGTGGAAGACGCCATCATCGACGACGAAGGCCGTAAGGTGGCCCGCCGCACCGGTTACGGCACCACCTTCGGCTGGCAGTCCGGCCTGATCAAGGCCAACCTCAACGCCGCCTACCTGGACGCGCTGAACGAAGAGAACTTGACCCTGGGCGCCAACGTGCTGTTCGACAAGTTCGGCCTGGGCTACATCTACGGCCGCAACGAGATAGACGAGGCCGCCGCCGGGTTCGAGTACCTCGAAGGCACCCAGCAGAGCAACACCCTCTATACCTCCTACCGGTTCGACAACGTGCTGGACCTGGACAACTTCGGCATCCTGCTCGGGGCCTACTGGTCCGACTTTGATGTGGAAGAGTCCACCACCGCCACCGACCGCTACGGGGCCCGGGTGCGCTTCAAGTACTTCTTCTAATCTTTATGGGGACGGCGATCGTCCCCATCCTTGTTTGTTGTAATGGGAATCTGCTGTTATGAATATTGAAGCCATTGCCAAAGGACTGCTGCCGCTGCTGGGCGGCAAGGATAACCTGGTCAGTGCCGCCCATTGCGCCACCCGGCTGCGGCTGGTGCTGAGCGACGACAGCCTGGTCGACAAGGCCGCCATCCAGGAGCTGGAAGGGGTAAAGGGCTGCTTCGCCAACGCCGGCCAGCTGCAGGTGATCTTCGGCACCGGCCTGGTCAACAAGGTGTATGCGGAGTTCACCAAAATCGCCGGCCTGGGTGAAACCAGCAAGGCGGAGCTGGTGGACGCCGCCGCCGCCAAGCTCAATCCGGCCCAGCGCCTGGCCCGGACCCTGTCCAATATCTTCGTGCCCATCATTCCGGCCATCGTCTCCGCCGGTTTGCTGATGGGCCTGCTCGGCATGGTGCGCTCCTACGGCTGGGTATCCCCCGACAGCGCCCTGTTCATCATGCTCGACATGTTCAGCTCGGCCGCCTTTATCATTTTGCCGGTGCTGATCGGCTTTACCGCCGCCCGCGAGTTCGGCGGCAACCCCTACCTGGGCGCCACCCTGGGCGGCATCCTCACCCATCCGGCCCTGACCAACGCCTGGACGGTGGCCGACGGCTTCAAGACCATGGAATTCATGGGGCTGGAAGTGGGCATGGTCGGCTACCAGGGCACCGTCTTCCCCATGCTGCTGGCGGTATGGGTGATGAGCCAGGTGGAAAAGCGCCTGCGCAAGGTGGTGCCCAACGCCCTGGATCTGATCGTCACCCCCTTCCTCACCCTGCTGATCGCGGGCTTCGTGGCCCTGCTGTTCGTCGGCCCCCTCGGCCGCGGCCTGGGCGACGGCATTTCGCTGGTGCTCAGTACCCTCTACGATCACGCCGGCTGGCTGGCGGGCCTGGTGTTCGGCGGCACCTATTCGGCCATCGTGATCACCGGTATCCACCACAGCTTCCACGCCATCGAAACCGGGCTGCTGACCAACCCGGCCATCGCCGTCAACTTCCTGCTGCCGATCTGGGCCATGTCCAACGTGGCCCAGGGCGGCGCCTGCCTGGCGGTGTATTTCAAGACCAAGGACGCCAAGCTCAAGGCCATCACGGTGCCGGCCGGCGCCTCCTGCCTGCTGGGCATTACCGAGGCGGCCATCTTCGGGGTCAACCTGCGCTACGGCAAGCCCTTCCTGGCCGGCCTGCTCGGCGGCGCCCTGGGCGGGGCCTACGTGGTGGCCTCCAAGGTGGGCATGACCGCCGTGGGCCTGACCGGCCTGCCGGGCCTGGCCATAGTGCAGCCCGCCTCGCTGCTGAACTACGGCATCGGCATGGTCATCGCCTTCGGCGCGGCCTTCACCGCCTCTACCCTGCTGAAGTACAAGCTGGACTGATGGAAATCAGGTAGCTGACAAACCTTCGGATTACTCCGTTGTCACTCCCGCGAAGGCGGGAGTCCACTGCAAACTGTCATGGACCTCCGCCTTCGCGGAGGTGACGACGAGATGCGGAGGTGACGACGAGATGCGGAGGTGGCGACGAGATAATGGAGTTTGTCATCAAACTGCAAGGAGATATGGCAATGACCGAACAGCAGTGGCTGAACAGGCTGAGCGAAGCCTTGCTCGGGGGGCTGAACCGGGCCGAGGGGGATCCCCACCGGCCCGGTTGGCATATCGCCGCCCCGGTGGGCCTGCTCAACGATCCCAACGGCTTTATCCAGTTCGACGGCCGCTACCGGCTGTTCTACCAGTGGAACCCGCTGGCCTGCGCCCACGGCGCCAAGGCCTGGGGTCAGCTGGTGTCGGACGACCTGGTGCACTGGCAACACCTGGGGTTGGCCCTGGCCCCCACCGAGGACTACGAGCGCAATGGCTGCTACTCCGGCTCTGCGGTGGACAACAACGGCGAGCTGACCCTGATCTACACCGGCAACGTCAAGTACGATCGGGAGCGGCGCACCGCCTTCCAGTGCCTGGCGGTGGAGCGGGAGTTCGGCGAGTTCGAGAAGCTGGGCCCGGTGCTGGACTTGCCCGAGGGCTACACCGGCCATGTGCGGGATCCCAAGGTGTGGCGGCACGACGGGCACTGGTGGATGGTGCTGGCGGCCCAGAGCGAGGACGGCCAGGGCAAGGTGCTGCTCTACCGGAGCGCCGATCTGCACCACTGGCAGCAACTCGGGGTGCTGGCCGGCAGCCGGGAGCAGGGCCTGGATGAGTTCGGCTATATGTGGGAGTGCCCGGATCTGTTCGAGCTGGACGGGCGCCATGTGCTCATATGCTGCCCCCAGGGCCTGCCGGCCGAGGCCGATCGCTACCGGAACCTGTACCAGTGCGGCTGGCTGGCCGGCGAGCTGGACTGGCACAGCGGGCGCCTGGCCCACGGCGACTTCCACGAGCTGGATCTGGGCTTTGAATTCTATGCCCCGCAAACCACCCTGGACGACCAGGGCCGGCGCCTGCTGATCGGCTGGCTCGGCCTGCCCGACGACAACGAGCCGGCCCAGCCGACCCGGGACTACGGCTGGATGAACCAGCTCAGCTGCCCGCGGGTATTGAGCTGGCGCCAGGGCAAGCTGTATCAGAATCCGGTGCCCGAGCTGGCCGCCCTGCGCGGCGAGGCGTTCGACTGGCAGGGGCTGGCGGTGCAGGCGCCCCGGCTGCAGGGCGGGCGGGCCGAGCTTGAGCTGGTCATCAGCGGCGAGGTGCGGCTCTACCTGGGCCAGGCGGCGGTGCTCACGGTTAACGCCGGCGGCCTCGAGCTCCGGCGCCTGAACTGGCGCAGCGGCGAATGGGAAAGCCGGCGCCGGCATGGGCCGGTCACGGATCTGCGGCTGCTGCTCGACAGCTCCAGCATCGAACTCTTTATCAACGAGGGGGAAGCGGCGATGTCGGCCCGCTATTTCCCGGGAGCCAACCCCGAGATCCGCTGGGGCGGAGCGGGGGAGACCCGCTTCCGCTACTGGCCGCTGGCGCCGGTGCTGCGCTCGTCGTGACCGGGCTCAGAGCCCGATATCCCGCACATTTTCCATCACCACGAAGGTGCTGGTCTGCAGCACATGGGGCAGGGCGGAGATCTTTTCGCCCAGCACCATGCGGTAGGAGGCCATGTCCTTGGTGCGGATCTTCAGCAGGTAGTCGAAGCCGCCGGCGATCATGTGGCACTGCTCCACCTCGGCAATCTTGAGCGCCGCCTTGTTGAAGGCGGTGAGGGCCTTGCTGCTGGTGTCGTTCAGGGTGATCTGCACGAAGGAGATATGGCTGAGTCCCAGCTTGCTCTGATCCACCAGGGCGGTGTAGCCGGTGATGTAGCCCTGCTCTTCGAGCCGGCGCATGCGCAGCTGGCAGGGGGTTTTCGACAGCCCGACCCGGGAGGCCAGCTCGGTGAGGGTGATGCGGGCGTTCTCCCGCAGCTCCTGGATAATCTGCAAGTCCGCCCTGTCCAGATTGCTCATCTTTCTCTTCCTCTTTCATCAACATGTCCCCGGCGCGATGGCATGGCGCGCCACCGACGTGCCGGGAAAATACGGCATTATGGTCAGTATGGCTACTTTTATCATTTTTTGTAGGTAATAGTTAAAAAATAAACGACATAAAAAGTCTATTGATCGTGTTTGTTTTCGCTATATAGGAAAAATGAATATTCACTTTCGGTTAGCATGATGCCAACAAAATTGCACATACCGAGGGAGAAGGTCGGATGAAAGAACAAGCACTGTCGCTGGCGGCTTGCCGGGAAACGATTCGTGGTCATTACCTGGCGGACGAAGCCGGGGTGGTCAAGGCCCTGGCGGCCAATGCCCGGGTGTCCGCCGACGTTCGCGCCCGCATCTCGGCCCGGGCGGCCGAGCTGGTGCGTAACGTGCGCGCCAGCTCCACCCCGACCATGATGGAAAAATTCCTGGCCCAGTACGGCCTCACCACCAAGGAAGGCGTGGCCCTGATGTGCCTGGCCGAGGCGCTGCTGCGGGTGCCGGACAAGAGCACCATCGACGAGCTGATCGAAGACAAGATTTCATCCGGCAACTGGGGCGAGCACCGCGGCCGCTCCAGCTCCTCGCTGATCAACAGCTCCACCTGGGCGTTGCTGGTCACCGGCAAGCTGCTGTCGCCGGTGGACCGCCAGGGCCTGGCGACCACCCTGCGCGGCATGATCAAGCGCCTGGGCGAGCCGGTGGTACGCACCGCCGTCGGCCAGGCGATGAAGGAGATGGGGCGCCAGTTCGTGCTGGGCCGCAACATCGAGGAGGCGCTCAAGCGCGCCAAAAAATACGAGGAGCGGGGCTACACCTATTCCTATGACATGCTGGGCGAGGCCGCCCGCACCGACGCCGACGCCCTGCGTTACCACCGGGCCTACTGGGCCGCCATCGCCGCCCTGGCGCCCCACTGCCGGCACCCGGACATCCGCCAGAACCCCGGCATTTCGGTCAAGCTGTCGGCGCTGCACGCCCGCTACGAGTTCGGCCAGAAAGCACGGGTGATGAACGAGCTGGTGCCCCGCACCCTGGAGCTGGCCAAACAGGCCAAGGCCGCCAACATGGGCTTCAACATCGACGCGGAGGAAGCGGATCGCCTGGACCTGTCCCTGGACGTGATCGAAGCGGTGCTGTCCGATCCCGCCCTGGCGGGCTGGGACGGCTTCGGCATCGTGGTGCAGGCCTTCGGCAAGCGGGCCGCCCCTGTGCTCGACTGGCTGTACGCCCTGGCCGACAGGCTCGACCGCCGCATCATGGTGCGGCTGGTGAAAGGCGCCTACTGGGATGCGGAGATCAAGCGCGCCCAGGTGATGGGGCTGGCGGACTTTCCGGTGTTCACCCGCAAGGTCAACAGCGATCTGTCCTATATCGCCTGCGCCCAGAAGCTGCTGGGGATGACCGATCGCATCTATCCCCAGTTCGCCACCCACAACGCCCACTCGGTGTCGGCCATCCTCGAGCTGGCCCAGGGCCGCGACTGCTTCGAATTCCAGCGCCTGCACGGCATGGGCGAATCCCTGCACGACGCCGTGCTCACCAGGCAGGGTACCCGCTGCCGTATCTACGCGCCGGTGGGCGCCCACCAGGATCTGCTGGCCTACCTGGTGCGCCGCCTGCTGGAAAACGGCGCCAACAGCTCCTTCGTCAACCAGATTGTCGACACCCGCATCAAGCCCGAGGACATCGCCCGGGATCCCTTCGATGCGGTGGCAGCCATGGGCGACCTGGTGTCGAGCAAGACCATAGCGCGCCCGGCCGCTCTCTACGGTGCTAAACGCCGCAACGCCCGGGGCTGGGACATCACCAATCCGGTGGAAGTGGCGGAAATCGACGCCGCCCGCGCGCCTTACCAGCACCACCGGTGGACCGGCGGCCCGGTGATCGCCGGCCCGGTGAACAGCACCCTGACAGAGGAAGTGCGCAACCCGGCGGTGCCGTCCGATCTGGTGGGGCAGGTGACCCAGGCCTCGGCAGAGGATATCGACACCGCCATCGCCGCCGCCCGCACCGGGTTCGCGCTCTGGTCCGCCCTGCCGGTGGCCGAGCGTTGCGCGCGCATCCGCCGGGTGGCCGACCTGTTCGAGGAACACGCCGCCGAGCTGTTCGCCCTGGCCACCCGGGAGGCGGGCAAGACCCTGCTGGATGGGGTTGCCGAGATCCGCGAGGCGGTCGACTTCGCCCGCTACTATCCGAATGAAGCCGAGCGTAACCAGGACGTCGGCACCGGCCGGGGGGTGATCGCCTGTATCTCGCCCTGGAACTTCCCCCTGGCCATCTTCGCCGGCCAGGTGCTGGCGGGGCTGGCGGCGGGCAACGCCGTCATCGCCAAGCCCGCCGGCCAGACCGCGCTGATCGCCACCCGGGCGGTCGAGCTGATGCACGAGGCCGGCATTCCCCGCGAGGCCATCCAGCTGCTGCCCGGCAGCGGCAGCACGGTGGGCGCAGCCCTGACCTCGGACCCGCGCATCGACGGTGTCTGCTTTACCGGCTCCACCGCCACCGCCCAGCGC
Organism: Zobellella sp. An-6; assembly: GCF_052487945.1. Classification (NCBI taxonomy): domain Bacteria; kingdom Pseudomonadati; phylum Pseudomonadota; class Gammaproteobacteria; order Aeromonadales; family Aeromonadaceae; genus Zobellella; species Zobellella sp. An-6. Next base: position 1,655,193 of record NZ_CP199259.1, read on the forward strand.
ATCAACAAGGTGATGGCCGAGTCCATGGCGCCGGACGCGCCCCTGGTGGCGGAAACCGGCGGCCTCAACGCCATGATAGTGGACTCCACTGCGCTGCCGGAGCAGGTGGTGCGCGACGTGCTGGCCTCTTCCTTCCAGAGCGCCGGCCAGCGCTGCTCCGCCCTGCGCATGCTCTATGTGCAGAAGGACATCGCCGATCACCTGCTGGAGATGCTGTTCGGCGCCATGGACGAGCTGCGCCTGGGCAACCCCTGGCAGCTCTCCACCGACGTGGGCCCGGTGATCGATGAGAACGCCAAGCGCGGCATCGAGGCGCACTGCGAAAAATTTGCGCGCCGGGGGCGGGTGCTCAAGCAACTGCCGGTGCCCGCCGAGGGGCTCTTTGTGGCGCCGACGGTGATCAAGCTCGAGGGCATCCACGAGCTGGAGGAGGAGATCTTCGGGCCCGTGCTGCACGTGGCCACCTTCGAGGCCCATGAGCTCGACCAGGTGGTCGACCGGATCAACGCCCAGGGTTTCGGCCTGACCTTCGGCCTGCACACCCGGGTCGACAAGCGGGTGGAACGCATCGTCAACCGGGTCAAGGTCGGCAATATCTACGTCAACCGCAACCAGATCGGCGCCATCGTCGGCTCCCAGCCCTTCGGCGGCGAAGGGCTCTCGGGCACCGGTCCCAAGGCGGGCGGTCCCCAGTATGTACGCCGCTTTATGAAGGTGGACACCGGGGCGGGCGTGCCGGCGGCGGCCGAGGCCGCGGTAACGGCGGCCCGGGTGCAGGAGGCCATCGGCCGGCTGGACGGCAAGGACTGGGCCCGTGCCCAACACCGGGCCGAGCGGCTGGCGGCCATCTTCGGCACCGTGCCGGCGGCGCTGGACGCCACGGCGGAAGAGATGCCGGGCCCGACCGGCGAGCTCAACCGACTGCGCTGCTTCGCCCGCGGCACCCTGCTCTGCCTGGGGCCGGATCTGGCCTCGGCCATGCAGCAGGCCGGCACCGCCCTGTCCCAGGGCAACGCCGTGGTGGTGGTGGCGCCGGGCGCGAGCGCGGCGCTGGCAGGCGCCGAGGCGGCCGGCATTCCGGCCATCGGCCTGGACGGCCTGCTGCAACCCGCCGCCCTCGAGACCCTTACCGGCTTCGAGGCGGTGGCAAGCCACGCCGACACCGCCACCCTGCGCCAGTACCGGCTGGCCCTGGCGCGCCGCGACGGCGCCCTGCTGCCGCTTATCACCGAGCAGGCGCTGCCCGAGCGCTTCGTGATCGAGCGCCACCTGTGCGTCGACACCACGGCGGCGGGCGGCAACGCCAGCCTGATCGCCGCCTCGGAGTAAGCGGCCGGACGGCCCGGGTCCTGCCCGCAGGGGGGCCGGGCCGTCACTCCCTGGATCCGGCGGCTCATGGTGCTGGCGGTCGATGTCAGGACGGGTAGAATGGGGGTATCTGCCAACAAGATGCTAGAGACGTGGATAAAAAGAAACTGACCATAGCCCGGCTGGCGGAGCTGGCCGGGGTGTCCAAGGCCACGGCCAGCCTGGTGATGAACGGCAAGGCCGACCAGTACCGCATTGCCGACGAAACCCGCGAACGGGTGATGGCGGTGGCCAAGCGCTACCAGTACCAGCCCAACCTCCATGCCCGCGCCCTGGGCTCCCGCCGCAGCCATACCCTGGGGCTGGTGATCCCCGATCTCACCAACTTCGGCTTCGCCAGCATCGCCAAGTCCCTGGAATCCCGTTGCCGGGAGGCCGGGCTGCAGTTGCTGATCGCCTGCTCCGATGACGATCCCGAACTCGAGCAACAGGTGGTGGCGGGGCTGATCCAGCGGCAGGTGGATGCCCTGATCGTGGCGTCCAGCGCCATCGACGACGCCCCCTATCGCCAGCTGACCGAGCGGCTGCCGGTGATCCAGCTCGACCGCCATATCGGCCAGTCGAGCCTGCCGCTGGTGATTTCCGATGCCTGCCGGGCCACGGCGGAGCTGGTGCAGTCCCTGGCCCGGGGGCAGGAGGCGGTGTACTTCCTGGGCGGGCAGCTGGCGCTGTCGCCCAGCCGCCACCGCCTGGCGGGCTACGAGCTGGGACTGCAGCGGGCCGGGATAGAGGCCCGGCCGGAATGGGTGCGGACGGCGGACTATCGCTCGGTGTCGGGCTACCGCATGATGGCCGAGCTGCACCGGGAGCTGGGCCGGCTGCCCGGGGCCCTTTTTACCGCCTCCTTTACCCTGCTCGAGGGGGTGTTGCGCTACCTCAACGAGCATCATTTGCTGGCCGAGCCGATCCGGCTCGGCACCTTCGATGATCACGAACTGCTCGACTGCCTGCCGATCGCGGTGGATGCGGTGGCCCAGGACTGCGACGCCCTGGCCGGGGCGGCCTTCGAGTTGTGCAGCCTGCTGCTGCGGGGCGAAACCCTGGTCAAGGCCGCCCATGTGGTGCCGACCAGGGTCCATTGGCGCAGCCGCGCTCAGTGCGAGGCGTAAGTACCGGAGCGGGACAGGGAGGCCACCAGCAGCTGGGCTTCGCTGACGGAGTGGAGTTGTTCGACCAGTACCTCGTCCTGCTGCCAGTCGACACGGCTACCGGTGGCGGCGTAGAGCTGGTCGTTCAGGCTGGCGGGCGTGATCCGCTCTTGCCGCTCGGCCCTGCCGCCCGGCAGGTAGATGGTGCCGTTGGAGAAGTCGACCGCGAAGGCCACCACCCCGGGCACGATAAAGAACAGCAGGCCGATGCCGTTGGCGATGGCCACGACCGGGTCGATGCGGCCGCTGATCTGGCCCTTGCGTTCGGGATAGAAGATGGTGCCGCAGGCGGCCAGCTGGGTGGTGAGCATCCCGGCCAAGGCCAGCGCCAGCGACTTTTGTTTGAGCCCCGTCATACAGTTACCTCTGTGTGGTTAAACGCCGACCCAGTTTATACGATAACGGTATTATCTGAATCCGTTTTTGGCGGGCTGTGACAGTGGCTGGCGCCGGTGCGGCCGGGAGGGGAAAAGCGCTAACGTAAGGCATTATGGTGCCGGCCTTACGTTAGCGTGTGATCAGGCCTTGAACAGCCGGTGGAAGGCCTCGGCGTGGTCCTGGCTGGCCTGCTGTTTGTCGTCGAAGGCCCGGGTGACCTCTTCCAGGGAGCAGGCTTCCTCCCTGAATTCCTGCACCTTGCGATCGTAATGGTCGCTCGCCGCCTTCAGTTTCGCCCTTTTATCCTGCAGTTCGTCCCAGGCGTCTCTGGTCGCTTCGCTGTATTTGGCCATAGGGTACCTCCTGTGTGGTTGAGCCCCTAAAGTGTAGTACGGCGAGGTGCCGGGTTGGAAAGGTCGATTGAAATCGCCCCTGCGGCGGGCATTGTAGGGTCGAATTTATTCGACCGAACACGGCTCCGGGTTGAGACGGTTCATTGAAATGGCTCGACAGGGATTGCCGGAAAGCAAAAAGCCCACCTTGCGGTGGGCTTTTCAGGATGATTTGGTCGGCGTGAGAGGATTTGAACCTCCGACCCCTGACACCCCATGACAGTGCGCTACCAGGCTGCGCTACACGCCGAAATCGTCGTTGTGTCGACGGGGACGGATTCTAGGGAAGTGGCCGGGGGCTGTCAACACCCGTTCCGGCCACTCTGGTGCGTTTGCCTGCTATTTGCGCACTAGCGGGTAAATTGCATCCGCTGGCCGAAGGCCTGTTCGCTGACCACGCCGTTCTGGTAGGCGATTTGGCCGTTGACCAGGGTGGTGTCGACCCGGCTCTTGAGGGTGGTGCCCTCGAGCGGCGACCAGCCGCAGTGGTAGAGCAGGTTGTCCTTGCTCACCGTGGTCTGGTCGTTGAGATCGAACAGCACCAGATCGGCGAAGTAGCCTTCGCGGATGTAGCCGCGATCTTTTATCTGATAACGTTCGGCCACCGCATGGGCGGTTTTGCGCACTATGGTTTCCAGGCTGAAGATGCCCTTGTGGTAGAACTCCATCAGCATCGGCAGGGCGTGCTGGCACAGGGGCAGGCCCGAGGGCGCGCCGAAGTAGGGGTTCTGCTTGTCGACCCAGGTGTGGGGGGCGTGGTCGGTGGCGATGATGTCGATGATGTCCTGGTTGACCGCGTCGATCAGCGCCTGCTGGTCGGCGGCGGTCTTGATCGCCGGGTTGCACTTGATCTGGGCACCCAGGCGCTCGTAGTCGGCCTCGTTGTAGAACAGGTGGTGCACGCACACCTCGGCGGTGATGTTCTTGTCCTTCAGCTCGGCCAGGGAGTGGCTGGCGGTGAAGTGGCTCATCTCCCGGGCGGTGGTGAGGTGCAGCACGTGCAGCTTGGACTGGTAGCGCTTGGCCAGGCTCACCGCCAGGGAAGAGGACAGGTAGCAGGCTTCGGCGCTGCGGATATGGCCGTGCTCGCCGAAGGGCACGGCGTCGCCGTACTTGGCCCGGGCCAGCTCTTCGTTGCGCTTGATGGTGGGCGAGTCTTCGCAGTGGGTGGCGATCAGTACCGGGCTGTCACGGAAGATGCCGGCCAGGGCCGCTTCGCTGTCGACCAGCATGTTGCCGGTGGAGGCACCCATGAACACCTTGACGCCGCAGGTCTGGTTGGGCAGCAGCCGCTGGATCTGCTCCAGGTTGTCGTTGGTGCCGCCCAGGTAGAAGCTGTAGTTGCCGGCGGCCCGGCCCTCGGCCAGCTTGAACTTGGCCTCCAGCGCCTCCAGGGTGGTGGTTTGCGGATTGACGTTGGGCATGTCCATGAAACTGGTGGTGCCCCCGGCCACGGCTGCGCGGGATTCTGACGCTATGTTGCCCTTGTCGGGCATGCCGGGCTCGCGAAAATGCACTTGATCGTCGATCATGCCCGGCAGCAGGTGTTTGCCGGCGGCGTCCAGCACCCGGGCGCCGGCGGGGGCGCTGAGGCCAAAGCCGATCTGGGCGATGCGCTCGCCCTCGATCAGCAGATCCTGCACCTGGACACGGCCTTCGTTGACCAGGGTTGCGTTTTTAATCAATAGTTTATTCATTGTGACTTCATTCCTTTGGCGGCTAACAAGGCTATAATAGCGAATCTTGCCCGGAGCCGACAGGCGAGGCCCGGCGATTTATCTCAAGGAGACAGGCAATGGCAGAAGAGACCATTTTCAGCAAAATCATCCGCAAGGAAATTCCCGCCGAGATCCTGTACCAGGACGAACTGGTCACCGCCTTTCGCGACATCCACCCCAAGGCGCCGACCCATGTGCTGATCGTCCCCAATGTGCTGATCCCCACCGTCAACGAGGTGGAGGCCGAGCACGAGCAGGCCCTGGGCCGGCTGTTCACCGTGGCGCGCAAGCTGGCGGCCGAGGCCGGACTCGCCGAGGACGGCTATCGCCTGATCGTGAACTGCAACCGTCACGGCGGCCAGGAGGTTTACCACATCCACATGCACCTGCTGGGTGGCCGCCCCCTGGGCCCCATGCTGGCGCGGTGAGGAGAGGCCGATGAGGTTGCCCCGTCTTAGTCTGCTGCTGGCGGCCGCCGTGCTCGGCGGCTGTACCCTGCCCAATCCCTATTCCACATCGCCGGCACCGGTGACCCCGGCCACGCCGGACACCCAGCCGGCCGCGCCCGTGGTACAGCCGCCCCTGCGCCCGACGCCGCCGCCGGTGATAGAGCTGCCCGAGCCGCCGGTGGCCACGCCCCTGCCCGAGGCGCGCAGCCCCAACCTGGATCGACTGGCCGACGGCCTGGCCGCCCGGTTGCGCAACAGCGGTGTCATCAACGAGGTGAACGGTGTGGTGCTGCTGGACGAGATCCGCAACCAGGCCGGCAGCCCGGTGGATACCCGGGGCCTGACCGAGCGGTTGCAGGCCAACCTGGCCGGCAGCCTGCGCTTTGTCGATGGCTCCCGGGTCAGCGGCCTGCGCCAGCAGCTGGCCTACCAGGGCGGCCGGGCCGACATGGCCGCCCTGGTGCGCCTGGGCCGGCAGAGCGGCGCCGACTACCTGCTGTCCAGCAGCCTGGGCCGCAGCGGCTCGGGCTTCAGCCTGCAGGGACAGCTGATGGAGCTCGCCAGCGGCGAGGTGCTCTGGTCCGACAGCGTCAGTGGACGCTGAGCCGCTGCTGAGGGCCCTGCCCGCCGAGTGGCGGGGGCGGTTGACGCCCCTGGCGGGCGGGCTGACCAACCGCTGCTGGCGGCTGGATAGGCCCGGCAACAGCTACTGGCTGCGCCTGGGCTGTGCCGACCCGGCCGCCCTGGGCATCGACCGCCGGCTGGAATTATGCGCCCACCTGGCGGCGGCCGCCGCCGGGCTGGCACTGCCGGTGCGCTTCGCCCGGCCCGAGCAGGGCCTGCTGATCCTGGACTGGCAGGAGGAAAGGGACTGGCGGCAGCGCACGCCGGACATGACCCGGCTGATGGGCCGGGTGGCGGCGCTGCACCGGCTGCCGACGGCCCTGCCGGTACTGGATTTGCGCGCGCGGCTGGGTCATTATCTGCAGCGATTGTCGCCGCTGCCGGCCGACATCGCCCGGGTGCTGCCCCTGTTCGAGCGCGCCGAACTGAATCCGTCCTTTTCCCCGGTGTTCTGTCACCATGATCTCAATGCCGCCAACCTGCTGGGCGGACGCCCCTGGCTGCTGGACTGGGAATATGCCGCCCGGGGCGATGCCGCCTTTGAGCTGGCGGTGATCGCCGACAGCTTCGGGCTGGATCGGCCGGGGCGGGCGGCCATGCTGGCTGCCTACCGGGCCGGGGGCGGCGAGCTGAGCGAGGCCCGGTTGGCCGCCCGGCTGCCCTGGGTGTGGCTGCTTACGGCGCTGTGGGCGGCGGTGCAATACCGCCAGTGCGGCCAGGCCGAATACCTGGAACAACAGCAACAGGCAGTGCACCGGCTCTGCCGATACCGAAACGAACTGGAGTGATGATGGGCCCTTTTATCCTTGACCTGAACGGCCACGAACTGGAGGCGGAAGAGTGCGAACTGATCGAGCACCCCGCCGTGGGCGGGATCATATTTTTCAGCCGAAATTATCATGACCGGGCCCAGCTGGACGCCCTGGTCAAGGCCATCCGCAGGGTCAAGCCGGGGCTGTTGCTCACCGTGGACCACGAAGGGGGACGGGTGCAGCGCTTTCGCGAGGGCTTTTTTCCGCTGCCGGCACCGGGCCGGCTGGCGGGCCTGGATCACCCCGAGCTGTCTTCCCTGCTGGAGGACGCCGGCTGGCTGATGGCGGCCGAGCTGCTGGCCCACGACATCGATCTCAGCTTTGCGCCGGTGCTCGATCTGGAGCGGGGCAGCGAGGTGATAGGGGATCGCAGTTTCGGCGCCGATCCGGAGCAGGTGATAGCGAGGGCCGGCGCCTACATCGGCGGCATGAAGGCGGCGGGCATGGCGGCGGTGGCCAAGCACTTTCCCGGCCACGGCAGCGTGCGCGCCGACTCCCACAAGGAAAGCCCGGTGGACGAGCGGGAGTTGGCCGAGATAGCAGCGGCCGATCTGCTGCCCTTCAAGGCCCTGGTCAGCCAGGGCCTGGTGCAGGGCATGATGCCGGCCCACGTTATCTACCGCGCGGTGGACCTGGAGCCGGCGGGTTTTTCGTCGTTCTGGATCAAGGAGATGCTGCGCCGCCGGCTCGGCTTTACCGGCCTGGTGTTCAGCGACGATCTGACCATGGAAGGGGCGGCGGTGGCCGGCGGCTACGCCGAGCGGGCGCGGCGGGCGCTGGCGGCGGGCTGCGACCTGCTGCTGGCCTGCAACCACAGGGCGGGGGCGGTGAGCATTATCGACAGCCTGCCCCATGATCTGCAGCGGGATCTGTCGCCCCTGCGCAAGCGGGACAACGCCGGCGCCGCCCACCTCTACGGCAGCCGGCGCTGGCGCGAGGCGAGCGAGCGGCTGCTGCGGATTTCCCGGGAGCAGGGCTGGACCGGCTGAAGGTCCGGGTGTTGATTTGATGTGAAAATAAAGTTGTGCTCTCAAGCACAGCTTTTAGAATGGCGGTGCCCGGCATGGGCACCACAGACTGCCGACAAAAGGTGGCCGTTCTCTGTTGTCACTCCCGCCAAGGCGGGAGTCCAGTGCAGTATGTCATGGAGCTCCGCCTTCGCGGAGATGACCGCAGTTTAACCGTGTTGATAAAGGGAAGATCCGGCAAAAAGCAGGTAATGGACTTGTTATCATGCGGTGCCCGGTACTGGCACCCTGAGCAAGAATCTGCCGCTATGGGCGGGCCATAGCCGCAGGTTTTTACTTTAAACATTGAAGAGGTCAGACATGACAAGGATTATCGTGGTCGGCGGCGGCGCCGGCGGCTTGGAGCTGGTTACCAAACTGGGCCGGCAACTGGGGCGTAAGGGCAAGGCGGAAGTGATACTGGTGGATCGCAACCGGACCCACCTGTGGAAACCCCTGCTGCACGAAGTGGCCACCGGCGCCATGGACCCGGGCATCGACGGCCTGAGCTACCGCTCCCAGGCCCACAATCACGGCTTCAGCTTCCATTTGGGCACCCTCACCAACATCGACCGGGAAGCCAAAACCATCACCCTGGCGCCCCTGCTCGACGACCATGGTAATCCCATGGTGAGCGAGCGCTATCTCAAATACGACATCCTGGTGCTGGCCATCGGCTCCGTGTCCAACGACTTCGGCACCCAGGGCGTGCGCGAGCACTGCATCTTCCTCGACAGCCCGCAGCAGGCCGAACGTTTCCACGACGAGCTGATGAACCGCTTTTTGCAGTACGCCGAGAGCGACACCGTGGACGAAAAGGTGGACATCGCCATCGTCGGCGGCGGCGCCACCGGGGTGGAGCTGTCGGCCGAGCTGTACAACGCGGTGGAGCACCTGGCGGCCTACGGCTTTAAAAAGCTCAACCGCAACTGCCTGCGGCTGACCCTGGTGGAGGCGGGGCCGCGCATACTGCCGGCGCTGCCCGAGCGTATTTCCGCCATGGCGCACAAGGAGCTGCGCGAGCTGGGCGTGGACGTGCGCACCAACACCATGATAGTGGAGGCCACCGCCGAGGGGCTCAAGACCAAGGAAGGCGAGCTGATCCCCGCCAAGCTGATGGTGTGGGCGGCGGGCATCAAGGCGCCGGACTTTATGAAGGACATCGCCGGGCTGGAGACCAACCGCATCAACCAGCTGGCGGTGACCAACACCCTGCAGACCACCCGCGACGAGAACATTTTCGTGATCGGTGACTGCGCCTTCTGCCTGCAGGACAACGGCAAGCCGGTGCCGCCCCGGGCCCAGTCTGCCCACCAGATGGCGAGCCAGGCCTATGACAACATCATGGCCAAGCTCAACAACAAGCCGCTCAAGCCCTATGCGTACAAGGACCACGGCTCGCTGGTGAACCTGAGCCGCTACTCTACCGTCGGCTCCCTGATGGGCAACCTGATGCGCGGCTCCATGATGGTGGAAGGCCGCATCGCCCGCACCGTGTACATCTCCCTCTACCGCATGCACCAGGTGGCGCTGCACGGCTACACCCGCACCGGCCTGATGATGCTGGTGGGCCGCATCAACCGCTACCTGCGCCCCCGGCTCAAGCTGCACTGATTTTTTAAGCCGGAAGCCGGAAGCCGGAAGCTTGAGGCTGGAAGCTGGAAGGAGTACCCTCCTTCCGGCTTCAGGCCGCGGAGAAACCCTGGCCTTTCTCTGTTGTCACTCCCGCTCTTTCTGTCACTCCCGCTCTTTCTGTCACTCCCGCCCTTTCCCGTCACTCCCGCGAAGGCGCTGAGGGATCCCCAAAAAAATCGGCAGGCATGGTAGATTGCGTCTTTATTAATCGCCAAAAAAACAAAGACGTTCCGCCATGCCTGCCGTGTCCTCAGTTTGCCATAAATTCTTCGCGTCTGCCTTCGCTCCTTTTCATCAGGCTCGGGTAAAAACCCTGCTGAACTGTGCCGAAGGACTCATTACCGGCAACACCCTCTCCTTGACCCGGATTGGACGACATCTGCCCGGCAAAGCCTGCGTCAAGCACAAGATAAAACGCGTCGACCGCTTTCTTCGTAATGAGAAGGCCCACCAGGACTGCGTCACCATGAGTGCCGCCCTGACCCGCCGCATCACCGATTGCTTGCCCTGCTGCTTCATTGCCATTGACTGGAGCGGCTGTTGCAGCCAGGACTTTCATGTCTTGCGCGCCAGCCTGGTGTATAAAGGTCGCAGCCTGCCCTTGCTGAACCGTGTTGTGCCCTCTGCGCGACAAGAAAATCATGATGAACATCAGCAGTTTCTGCTCGATCTGCATGCCGCCCTGGGGGCACACCAGCGGGTCATTCTTCTGTCGGACGGTGGCTTTAAAACGCCGTGGCTGAATCAGGTGCGGGCGTTGGGCTGGGTGTTTGTAGGGCGAGTGCGCGGGCGCATCCATGGCAAGTTGGATAACGAGAAAGAGTGGTATCCCGCGGCCACGCTGGCCCAGCAGGCGACGGCCACCCCAGAGGCGCTGGGAGCGGGCCTGTTGGGTAAGACAGTGAAGCCAGCCTGCCCGGTTTACTATCACCAGTACCATGCCCCCTCGAAGGGACGGCACAAGAAACGGGGCAAGAAGCAGCCCATGTATCCCCAGGCAGAGAAGCAGTATCGCGACGCGGCGGAAGAGCCGTGGCTGCTGGTGACCTCGGATGCGGAACTCACTGCCCAGCAGGTCGTCTCTCTGTATCGGAAGCGGATGCAAATCGAGCAGAACTTCCGTGATGACAAGAGCCAGCGTTATGGTTTTGGCTGGAGCAACAGTAAAAGTCAGGGGGAGGGTCGCTTGGGTCAACTGTGCCTGATAGCCCAGGTAGCAACCCTGCTCCTGTGGTTGGTGGGGTTCGAGTGCGAACAACAAGGGCTGCATCGGCGATACCAGGCCAACACCGAGGAGCGTCGGGTGCTTTCCTTTTTAACCTTGGGAAAACAGGTGCTTATCCATGAGCCGAGGAGAGTAACGGGCTCGCTACTGGAGCGAGCCTTAACACGCTTGAGCCGTATCTACACCCTCATGGAAGAGGTCGCGGCATGACCAGAAAAAACTGGGGAGCCGTCAGCGCGAAGGCGGGAGTCCAGGTGTTGGGCGCCGACGTGGTGTTGGCATTATGGATCCCCGCCTTCGCGGGGATGACGGCGGTAGGGGCGGGGATAATATTCCCGTCACTCCCGCGCTCTTTCCCGTCACTCCCGCGAAGGCGGGAGTCCAGGTGTCGGGCGCCGACGTGGTGTTGGCGTTATGGATCCCCGCCTTCGCGGGGATGACGGCGGTAGGGGCGGGGATAATATTCCCGTCACTCCCGCGCTCTTTCCCGTCACTCCCGCGAAGGAGGGAGTCCAGTGCAATCTGCCATGGATCTCCGTCTGCTTCCGGTCATCTCCGTCTGCTTCCGGTCATCTCCGTCTGCTTCCGGTCATCTCCGTCTGCTTCCGGTCATCTCCGTCTTCTTAACCCTGGTCATCTCCGCCTGCTCCGGGTTACCGAGTGCCCCCTTTCGGTGCATAACGATGCCGTGCCGCTATTTTGTGCACAGCTCCGATGGGTTCCGTTCCGGCACCGAACATCGGCGTTGTCCGCGGTAATGGCGGCATCGTGACGACATCATGAATGGCTCCATATGAAGATGAATGTTGCTGCCTGCATAATTAATATCGCTGCTGTCATAATGCCAGGTATTAAGATCTGACTTTTCCCTTATGCCTGGTTTTTAATGTCACTAAAAAGTTAAATTGCACTATTAAGTTTTGATTTTTTCCTTGTATAGTGACCGGGCCATCTGCGGGCCGGAAGGGGTTTCCGGCCGGTGAGTGTCGCCAATGGAGCGGGTGGCAGCCCATTCAAGGAGAGCATTAGATGAAAATGACCCCCACCGTACTGGCCGCGGCCCTGTCCGCCTGTTTGTCCACTTCCCTGTATGCCGCGCCCGAACTGCCGGTGGCCGGCCTGGATACCGGCAGCAGCCAGTACGCCACCGCCAACGCCTGGGTGGAAATCGACCAGGCCGCCTTCGAGCACAATATCCGCACCCTGCAGGCGCTGCTGGACGGCAAATCCCAGATCTGCGCCATCATGAAGGCCGATGCCTACGGCCATGGCATCGCCAACCTGATGCCCTCGGTGATTGCCGCCGGCATTCCCTGCGTGGGCATCACCAGCAACGAGGAAGCGCGGGTAGTGCGGGAAAGCGGCTATGAAGGCCGCATCATGCGGGTGCGCAGCGCCACTCCGGCGGAGGTGCGCGACGGCCTCCAATACGACATGGAAGAGCTGTTCGGCGATATCGAGGCGGCACGCCTGGCGGCCGAAGTGGCCGGGGCCGAGGGCAAGACCCTGCGTTACCACCTGGGACTGAACGCCGGCGGCATGAGCCGCAACGGCCTGGAGCTGGCCACCGAGCAAGGCAAGGCCGAGGCCCGCGCGCTGATGCAGCTGGATAACCTGGAGCTGGTGGGCATCATGACCCACTTCCAGTACGAGGAAGCGGACTTCGTGCGCCAGGGCCTGGCCAAATTCAACGAGCAGTCGCAATGGCTGATTGACGACGCCGGCCTGGACCGCAGCAAGCTGACCCTGCACACCGCTAACTCCTTCACCACCCTGGAAGTGCCGGAAGCCCGGCTCGACATGGTGCGCCCCGGCGGCATCATCTACGGCGACACCATCCCCAGCTATACCGAATACAAGAAAGTGATGTCGTTCAAGACCCGGGTGGCCTCGGTAAACGACTATCCGGCGGGCAGCAAGGTGGGCTACGACGGCACCCATACCCTGGAGCGGGATGCGCTGCTGGCCAACCTGCCCATGGGGTATTCCGACGGCTACCGCCGGGTATTCACCAACAACGCCCATGTGGTGGTGAACGGCCAGCGTGCGCCGGTGGTGGGCCGGGTGTCGATGAACACCACCATGATCGACGTGACCGATATTCCGGGAGTGAAGCCGGGTGACGAGGTGGTGCTGTTCGGCAAACAGGGTGAGGTGGAAGTGACCCAGGGCGAGCTGGAAGACGCCAACGGCGCCCTGCTGGCGGACTTGTACACCGTATGGGGCAACTCCAATCCCAAGATCCTCAAGCGCGCGCAATAACAGCGGGAAGCGGGAAGCTTGATGCCGGAAGCGGGAAGAAAAACCGCTTCCGGTTTTTTATTGCCTGCATCCCCCTGGCCTGGATGTCCGCCTTCGCGGGCATGACGGGAGCCGATGTTACTCCGTAGACCTTCCCATCACCCCGTAGCCTTTCCCATCACTCCCGCGCTCTTCCTGTCACTCCCGCGAAGGCGGGAGTCCATTGGCGGGCCGGCCAGCGAAGCAACCACCACAGATTTGGCTCCGGCGGCAACTTGCTCAGTCTGAGAAAAATTCAGGAAGAAGAAGACCGCTCGCTTTCGCGCTTCATCAGCATAAAGGTGAGGTACATCTTGGTCGGCAAAGAGAGGATCATGCCCAGTGCCACGCAGCCGGCGCTGACAAGAATGCCCTTCACCCCCAGCGGTTCCATATGGTCGCTGTTGTGCAGGTACACCCCCAGCACGATCAGGCAGATGCCCACCAGCATCACCCCCTTCAGCACCCGGATTAGCATCTCGTCGGACATGGACCCTCCCGCGAACCAGTCGCTACCACAGCTTCAGATTAGCGCGGGGAGGGGGCGGGGAGTTGATTTATATCAGGGATGGCTGCGTTTTTGGTACTTGGGGACAGGACCGCCATCATTTGACCCCGCTCCCGGGGTAATAACCACCTACACTTTACATGGTTATGTGTGTTCTCGGTGACCTGCGATACCCTGATATCGCGCTATACGGAGTGATAGGCCATGAACAACCGTCAAATATTAATAGTCTTGCTTGTTGCACTCGGGCTCAGTGGCTGCGATAGAAGCCTGCAAAGCTTCAGTTTGCCGGTGGGCGATGTTGCGCGTGGCGAGCAAGTGTTTATGAATATGCAGTGTCTGAGCTGCCATACGATGGAAGGCTATGAGCGACCGGCAGGCGAGCATGAGTTATCGATAAACCTGGGAGGCAAGGTGAAGGGCCTGAAAACCTATGGGGAGCTGGTGACCTCCGTGATTAACCCCTCCCACCGGCTGGCGCAAGGCTATGATCGTTCAACAATCCAGGTAGAGGGAGAATCGGTGATGCCGGTGTATAACGATGTGATGACGGTGACGGAACTCGTTGATCTGGTGACTTTTCTGGAGTCCCATTACGAGCTGGAACCCTATGAGCCGACTCCGTATGGCTCCTATCATTAACAGCCTTACCCGGAACCTGGTCAGTTAGCCAAAACCGGCGGTCTGCGCTCACGACTGCGCAGACCGCCCTTAACCGAATACGCTTTTTTCAACCAGTATCGCCTTGTAGCCCCCCTGGAAAAGGAGTCCCGCCCGTCTGTGGCTGCGGTTAAAGGTGTGTATCAACACCGTTGAGCTGGCGCATTCCGTTGGACGGAAACGTATTTAACAGAAACTGCCATACCGCCTGCGCGGCCCGGGTACGCGCGCCAACGCACACCAGGTTTACCGGGCTGTGCTCGGGATGACGCCAGTCGGTCAGCACCGGGGTCAGCAGCCCCGCATCGCGCTCGCGCACAATAAATTGGGGATCGATCATCATGATGCCCAGACCGGCACAGGCCATATCCACCAGGGCACGGCTGTTGTCGGTTTTAATCGCCGGCGTTACTTCCAGTATCTCGGTCCGGCCGTCGCTGCTCTCGAATGGCCAGAAGGCATGGGATCCAAATACCAGACAGTGGTGGCGAGCCAGGTCGTGAGGCGACTCCGGCACACCCTGCTCGGCTAGATACCGCGGCGAGGCAAACCAGCCCCAGCCTTTTTCACCGATTTTACGCGCAATCAGCGACGAGTCGGGCAGTTGCCCGATGCGGATGGCAATATCCACTTTCTCGGCCAGCAGGTCGACGGTTCTGTCTTCCAGACTCAGCTCGAGTTCAATGTCCGGATAGGTACGGCGCAGGCGGCCCAGCAGCGGCACCAGAAACACCTGGCCCATCAGAATGCTGGCGCTGATTTTTACCTTGCCCCTGGGCGTGGCCTGCATATCGTCAACCAGCCCATGCAGATTGGCCAGCACGGTCCCCAGCTCGCCGGTGCCGAGCAGCAGGTTGCGGCCGACATCGGTCAGCTGCAGCTGCCGGGTGGAGCGCTGCAGCAGGGGCTGCCCGACAAATTCTTCCAGCTGGCGGATCTTCTTGCTGACCGATGAACGCGGCAGGCCGAGCTCGCCGGCCGCGGCCTGAAAGCTGCCCCGTTCGGCCACCAGATGGAACACGTGCAGCAACGGCAGGTTGAGGTAAGCCATCGTCAGTCCTTTATTTGTTTTCATAAGGGAATCAATGAGTGAGCATATTGCTGCCTTATGGATGACAACGCAAGTTGCTAATCTGCCGGGCATACAACGCAATACAGAGGAGAATGCGTATGAACGGCAAGACAATTCTGGTTACCGGCGGTACGGCGGGCATTGGTTGCGCACTGGCGCAAGCGCTGAGTGAAAAAGGCGCCAAGGTCATCATCACCGGACGCGATCGGGCAAGGGTTGAGCAGGCGGCCGCCGCCATGGGTTGCGCCGGTTACGTCGCCGACAGCGCCGACAGCGCCGACAGCGCGCAGTTAACACGGCTGGCGGCGGCATTGCAGCAGGACAACATCCGCCTGGATGGCCTGGTGCTGAATGCCGGGGTGTTCTACCCCGACGCCGTCACCGCCACCACCGAGGAAGCCTTTGACCTGACCATGGCGATTAACACCAAGGGCCCCTTTATTACCCTGCAACAACTGCAGCCGCTGCTGAACAACCCGTCCAGCGTGGTGTTTGTGTCCAGCATTGCGGTGACCAAAGCCTTCCCGAATGCGGCCGTTTATGCCGCCAGCAAGGCCGCCTTTGAAGCCATTGTACGGGTGGCCAACCTCGAGTTTGCCCCCTTCGGTATCCGTATCAACTCCATCCGCCCGGGGGTCACGGCGACCGATATCCAGGGCAAGGCCGGCATGAGCGCCGAGCAGCAGGCGGAGCTGTTCGGCTCTATGAACGGCACCGTGCTGGGCCGGGTGATGACGCCGGACGATCAGATCGGCGCGATTGAATTCCTGCTGTCCGACCGGTCGCTGGCCATGCGCAGCGCCGTAGTGGAAGTGGATGGCGGCTTCCTGCTGTAAGCCGCGGCTGGCCGCAAAGCACAAGCCTCGGGAAGCTTCTGACGGCTGACAAACCGTCGTATTGCTCTGTAGTCACTCCCGCAGGCGGGAGCCCGGTGCCATATGTCATGGATCTCCGCCTTCGCGGAGATGACGGCAGTGGAGCAGGCTCCTTTCCCGGCATCGATTGAGGCGGATTGGATTTGTTCGAGGAGACTAAACCGCAAGCCGAGGGGAAGGGGCAAAAGGCAAGAGCTGATCCCCATCTCGCCTGGCCTGTATACCCTGGCCGAAGACGTCGTGGAGGTGCACAGACAGGGTGCCGCCCATGAATCGTCTCTTTGGGCGGCACCGACTTAAGTGACGGTTAACAGCGCTTAACGGGCGTATTTCTCGGCGCGTTTGCCGCGCAATATTTTTTTCTTCGGCCCGGTGCTTTTCGGGGCGCTCGGCTTTTTCAGGCGCACGGGCTTGGGCGCGGCCTGGTTGCCGGTGGCATCGGCCGGCTTGGCGCGGCGCGGCTTGCCCTTGGCATTGCCCGAGCCTTCCAGCTCGATCACCGTTTCGCTGGCCCGGTTTGCACGCCCGGACAACACCTTGCGCGAGATGCTTTTGAGCAGGGTGCCGCGGTTGCTCACTTCAAAGCCCGGCTTGACGATGCGTTTGATCTCGGTGCCAATCAGCTTTTGAATGCGCTCCAGAGTTTGCTCTTCTTCCCGGCTGACAAAGGAAATGGCGGTGCCGGCGGCCCCGGCGCGGCCGGTGCGGCCGATGCGGTGCACGTAATCCTCGGGCAGATAGGGCAGGTTGAAGTTCACCACATAGTCCAGGCCCTGGATATCCAGGCCCCGGGCGGCCACTTCGGTGGCGATAAGCACCTGCAACTTGGCGGACTTGAAGTCGGCGATGGCGCGGCGCCTGGAGCCCTGGCTTTTGTCGCCATGGCACACGGCGGCCTCGATTTTGCGCTGCTTCAGGCCGGCCAGCAGCCGGTCGGCCTGCTCCTTGGTGCTGGTAAACACCAGCACCTGGAACCAGTTTTTCTCTTCCAGCAGCTGTTCGAATAGTTCTATTTTGCGGCTTTCTTCCACCGGATAGACCGCATGGCGGACGGTATCGGCCGTGCTGTTGACTCGGGTGACCCGGATTTGCTGATGATTGTGCAGGATCTTGTGGGACAGCTCGTTGACCGCCGGCGAGCTGGTGGCGGAAAACAGCAGGGTCTGGCGCTTGGGCGCGGTCAGCTGCATCAGTTTCAGCACATCGGTGATAAAGCCCATGTCCAGCATGCGGTCGGCTTCATCCAGCACCACAAATTCCACGTCGCTCAATGCCACGTTGCCCAGGGTGATGTGCTCCATCAAGCGGCCGGGGGTGCTGATCACCATGTCCACGCCCGCTTTCAGCTTGTTGGCCTGGCCACCCATCTTCACGCCGCCGTAGAGCGCGGTGACGCTCAGCGGCAGATGCCGTGCGTAGCCGCCGATGGCATCGGCCAGTTGCTCGGCCAGCTCGCGGGTGGGGGTGAGGATAAGGGCGCGGGGGCGGCGCTCGACCCTGGCTTTGGGGTTGTCCAGCATGCGCTGCAATACGGGAACGGCGAAGGCGGCGGTTTTGCCGGTGCCGGTTTGGGCGGTCACCTGCAAATCCTTGCCGCGCCGGGCGGGCACTATGGCCTGGGCCTGTACGGGGGTCATAGCACTGTAGCCACATTCTACAAGAGCGCGCTGTAGATCCGGGGCCAGATCCAGAGATGAAAATTGCATAAGAGTTCCTCTGTAGAGTCGCTACAGTCAAAAAAACGAGGGCAGAATATACAGGATTTTGGCGGTGGAAGAGAGGATTGTTTGTGGTTTTGGCGAAATTTTGGCCGGTAAACCAGGGTGCTGCCGGACCTGGCGGCAGGTCCGGCAGCGGGGCTTAGCCTTCCTCGGCCTCGTCGGCGGCGACGCGGGGCTGATGGTTGCAGGCCCGGGCGAGGATCTCCACGTAGAAGGAGGGCAATTCCTGCGCCACGGCGGCATCGATATGGGCGTTGATTTCAGAGGTGAAAATCTTTTCCGCCGCCGCTTCAGTGGCACCGAAGCGGCAATCGAAGGTCCAGTAGTCCATGCCCGCCGGCAGTGCCTTGCGGCGCTCCCGGTTCAGGTATTTTCTGATGTCGTGCTTGATGGCGTCCACCAGACGAGCCGGCTTCAGCCTGGGGTGGGTCAGGGCGATGGTCTTTTTCATTCAAAATCCTAGGGGTGTGTACAAGAGTCAAGCCGAGTCGGCTTTTAAAGGCGGATTCTACATGGATGGGCAGAAGATAACTGCCCATTTCTGCGATTTTTTGTCCGTAAGGGGAGGCAAGCGGGGTCAGATGGAGAGGAGCTGGCCAGGTGATAGCCAAATGGGACGTAAATGTCAGGCCCGGATCCAAGCTCCGTCACCGCGCCATTAGCGCGAACACCCCCCATCCCAGGTATTCGCGCGTGTAAGTGACGTAGCGCCCGGGCTCCGAGGTTAATTGGGCACGAACCTCTTGGGCCAGCTCGTCGTCGGGGTTGGCTTCAAGCCATAGGCGCATGGTGAGCCACTTGGCCGCCTCGTATCTGTCCCAGCCGTCCTGATCCGCCTGAACCATTTCAACGACGTCGTAGCCGAGGTGGCCGAAAGACGCGATAAGCTCCGGGAGCGTGAGAAAATCGGAGATGGAGTGGGCAAGACACCCCCTGGCGACCTCTTCCGTCGGCGGCAACTGCCGCCAGTAGGGCTCGCCGATGAGGATGATCCCGTTGGCACCGAGACTCTTCGCCAAAAGCCCGATGGTGCCGGCAACGCCACCACCGATCCAGCTGGCACCGACACAGGCCGCCACACCGGCTTTTTCGTCGGCGACATAGCCGGCGGCATCGCCATGGATAAACTCGACCCGATCGGCGACGCCGAGTTCTTCGGCACGGAGTTTTGCCTGCTCGCTGAACAACTGGCTCATGTCGATGCCGGTGCCGATGATGCCGTGATCCCGTGCCCAGGTGCACAGCATCTCCCCCGAACCACTGCCGAGGTCGAGCACCCGGGTTCCGGGTTTCAGGCGCAGCGCCGCGCCTAGGGTGGCGAGCTTTTCGGGGGTGATCGGGTTGTGGATGCGGTGGGCACTTTCAGTAATGTTGAATATCCGGGGGATGTCCATGGTGGGAAATCTCCTTGGTTATTGCGGGCACTTCATCACGAAGAAGGCGTAGCCATAGTAGTTCGAGTATTGGCGGTAAAGCGCTATCTCCTGTTGTGCTTCTTCTATCACCGCCTGACCCTGGGGGTCGCCCTTCCATAGCTTTATCTTCTCGGCCAGGATCAGCTCCATTGGCTCGTAGTAGTCCCGCATCCATGTATCTGCGGGAAGCACAAAGTGGCCCTCCGGCTCGTATCCCAGCCGGCGGATCACGGCGAGCTTGCTCTCGATGGTGTCTATCTCGGAATACTGCTTCCAGAATTCAACCACCGGCACCGGCGGGTCGGGCTTTAACCAAACGGCCTCGCTGGCGGCAACATGGCCACCCGGGCGGAGGAACTTCTTGATTTTTTGGAGGCCACGCTCGAAGCCAAGATGATAGATGGCGCCTTCTGACCAGATGATATCGAAACTGGCGGCGAGGAAGTCCATTTGAGTCATGTCTTGCTCAAGGACGGTCAGCCGGTCTGAGACCCCCGCATTCGCGGCGTTGGACTGTGTTCGCTCGAGCATCAGCGGGAGAAAGTCGAGCGCCAGCACTTCTCCACCGGACATCTTGAGAAGATCAACCGTCTGCACACCCGGCCCGCATCCGATGTCGAGAATGCGTGGGCACGGCGGCACCGCTGACATCAACCCATAGGCGCGCCGGGTTGACTCGGACGAACCAGGGCCAGCCCGAGGCACCCTGCCAAAGACTTCAAGAAAGTATTCCATTCCTTCCATTTTCAGTGGGCTCCGTCAAAGCGGTTGATCGTTTGGTCGCACCTGCAGCGAATTGTTATGTTGCAACACACCAAGCACAGACAACGATTTCGCCATTTGGAGAATATAGCACTGTTTCCGATCTGCGCTCTCGGTCCCAAAATGTGAGTCGGGATAGCCACCCACCCCAGGGCAAGATTACGAAACCCCCAGTCCTGCCAAGACGTGTGACAGGTAGGCGCTGTTTCGGCTGGCCCGCTTTTGCTTGCGTTTCATCCCGGCCTTGAAGCTGGTATCTCCCTTCAACGCATTGAAGGCGATATGCCGGATGGTGGCCATATTCTCGCCGGCCTGCTCACGGCGGATGCGGCAGTCGTCTTCACGCATGCCCACATCCAGTTGCCAGTGCAGTTGGGATTCTATCGACCAGTGGGAGCGGCTCGCTTCCAGCAGCTCCTTGGCCGACAACTTGGCCGAGCTGATGTAGTAGCGCACCTTGATGTCCTTGGCCGGTTCGCCGCCCACTTCCCGGACTGCCGCCACTATCCCCAGCGTTTTCAGCTCCGGCCATTCAAACACCAGGTCGCTCAGGATGGACAAGTCGTCCACCGCCAGGCTCAGCCGGGTTTCCTTGCGGCCATGGCCACTTTCCTGCGTACTGTAGCTGTCACTCTCGGGATGTTGAAACATCTCCATGCGGAAGTAGTTGTTAAAGGCTTCCTCTAATCTGGGCTGGTTGCCTTTCACCGCCAGCAGGTAGTCCGCCCCCTTGTTGAGCACCTTCTGGGCGATGGCCCGCTGGCAGCCCATAGCGTCGATGGTCACCAGGCAGCCACGAATGCTCAGCAACTCCAGTAGTTCCGGAATGGCGGTGATCTCATTGGATTTGGCATCGGTTTTAACCTGGCCCAGCACCACCTGATTGGCGGCGCTGAACGCCGACACCATGTGGATGGCGCCTTGCCGGCGGCCCTTGTCGTAGCTGCGCCGCAGGGTTTTACCGTCGATGGCAATCACTTCGCCTGCGGTGGCCACATGGCAGTCTTTCATCCAGGCGGCAAAGCTCTTTTGCAACTGCGTGGCCGAGAGCATGCCCATCACCCGGGCGATGGTATCGTGCACCGGCACCCCGTTCTCGAAGTCGCCATACTGGCGCAGCCAGTCGAGGTGATCGACACCGAAATCTTCGATTTCCTCCCATCCTTCGGCGCCGCCAATCACGGCCACGATAGTGAGGAAAAGGATGTCCGAGAGCTTGTGCTCCACCTTCCATTGCTGGCGCGGGTCACTGATGATGGAGAGGTGTTGCAAGAGGCCGAGTCCGTTCATGGCGATCATCTGTCGTTGAAAAGACAGCATATGATCACAGCTGGCATTGATCGTCAAAGCGATCCTTCAATATCGAGATTTCTCTTCAAAAAGTGTGCTCTCCGCTGTACAACATGGCTGTCAGTGTTTAAATTTTTAACACCCCGAAAGCCTTGTCCCATAAGGCTTTTTCATGATCTTGCCCTGCCACCCACCCCATTCACTTAGTATTAACCCGGCGGCAAAATACATCGACTATGCCGCATAAGCGATGTGCTCCGATCGGAAGTAACTTTTCACCCGCTCCGACCTGCGCTGCAACTTCCGCATAGAGGAGCGGGTTCGCTTCTTGAGCTCTTCCACACTGCGAATCGCCGGCCCACTGTGCACCATGCCTTTCAGGTCACCATTGAGATACTCATCCGGATTCAGTTCCGGTGAGTAGGCGGGCAGGAAAAAGACCTCCAGAAAACGCTTTACCGTCCCTTTTTCCAGCCAGCGTTTGACCTTTTTGGCATGATGAACCCGCAGGTTATCCAGGATCAGAAATACTTTTCCCGGGGTGGAGGCAATCAGCCCGCGCATGAACTTGATCAACACGTCTGCCGTCATGGTGGATTCATACAGCATGAAGCGGACCGTACCTTGGTTGGTGATGGCCGACACCATGTTCAGGGAAACCCGCTTGGCCGGCAGGGCTTGTACCGGCGTCTTGCCAACCGGGGCATAGCTGCGCCCATGTTGGACCGTGTTCTTGATGCCGGTTTCGTCGCCCCAGAAGATCTGGGCCTTTTCAGCCTTGGCACGGGCCTTGATACGTGGATACTCCTCGTTCAGCCAGGCTTCGACACGAGCCGGGCTCTGCTCCCATGCCTTTTTCAAGGGCTTCTGGGGTGTAAATCCCCAGCGCTTGAG
The DNA here is from genome assembly GCF_052487945.1 of Zobellella sp. An-6. NCBI lineage: Bacteria > Pseudomonadati > Pseudomonadota > Gammaproteobacteria > Aeromonadales > Aeromonadaceae > Zobellella > Zobellella sp. An-6. Next base: position 1,677,426 of record NZ_CP199259.1, read on the forward strand.
GTAGTCCCCCATGGTGCGAACCGGAATGTGGATGCCCCAAAATTGCTTGATCAGTTCAGCAATGGAGCGCCGGGTCCACAGGGCAAACCCCAGCTTGTACTGATCGGGCATATGGTCGCGGATAGCCTCGATCACCTTCTGCTGTTGCACGGCGTTCAGGCGGCCGGGCTTGTTTTTTGGACCCCGTTTCTGGACGGCGAGAGCCGCTTTGCCGCCGGCCTCGTAGCGCTTGAACCAACGGCCCACGGTATCAGGGCAAGATTACGAAACCCCCAGTCCTGCCAAGACGTGTGACAGGTAGGCGCTGTTTCGGCTGGCCCGCTTTTGCTTGCGTTTCATCCCGGCCTTGAAGCTGGTATCTCCCTTCAACGCATTGAAGGCGATATGCCGGATGGTGGCCATATTCTCGCCGGCCTGTTCACGGCGGATGCGGCAGTCGTCTTCCCGCATGCCCACGTCAAGCTGCCAGTGCAGCTGGGATTCTATCGACCAGTGGGAACGGGTCGCTTCCAGCAGCTCCTTGGCCGACAACTTGGCTGAGCTGATGTAGTAGCGCACCTTGATGTCCTTGGCCGGTTGGCCGCCCACTTCCCGTATGGCCGCCACTATCCCTAAGGTCTTCAGCCCCGGCCATTCAAACACCAAGTCGCCCAGGATGGACAGATCATCCACCGCCAGGCTCAGCCGGGTTTCCTTGCGGCCATGGCCACTTTCCTGCGTGCTGTAGCTGTCACTGTCGGGACGCTGAAACATCTCCATCCGGAAGTAGTTATTGAAGGCTTCCTCCAGCTTGGGCTGGTTGCCTTTCACCGCCAGCAGGTAGTCCGCCCCCTTGCTGATCACCTTCTGGGCGATGGCCCGCTGGCAGCCCATGGCGTCGATGGTTACCAGGCAACCACGAATGCTCAGTAACTCCAACAGCTCCGGAATGGCGGTGATCTCATTGGATTTGGCATCGATTTTGACCTGGCCTAGCACCACCTGATTGGCGGCGCTGAACGCCGATACCATGTGGATGGCGCCTTGCCGGCGGCCCTTGTCGTAGCTGCGCCGCAGGGTTTTGCCGTCGATGGCAATCACTTCGCCTGCGGTGGCCACGTGGCACTCTTTCATCCAGGCGGCAAAGCTCTTTTGCAACTGCGTGGCCGAGAGCATGCCCATCACCCGGGCGATGGTATCGTGCACCGGCACCCCGTTCTCGAAGTCGCCATACTGGCGCAGCCAGTCGAGATGATCGATGCCGAAATCCTCGACTTCTTCCCACCCTTCGGCGCCGCCGATCACGGCCACGATGGTGAGAAAGAGGATGTCCGAGAGCTTGTGCTCCACCTTCCATTGCTGGCGTGGGTCACTGATGATGGAGAGGTGCTGCAAGAGGCCGAGTCCGTTCATGGCGATCATCTGTCGTTAAAAAGACAGCATAGGATCACAGCTGATGTTAATCGTCAAAGCGATCCTTTCCCATCGAGATATTTCTTCAAAAAGTGTGCGCTCCGCTGTACAAGGTGGCTGTTAGTGTTTAAATTTAAAACCCGCCGAGAGCCTTGTCCCATAAGGCTTTTTCATGATCTTACCCTGTCCAGATGTGCGATTTGACGGTATGACTCGAGGTAGGAGCCGGATGCGTTAGCAGCGCACGTCCGGATCTGTGCGGGGGGTGGCGGGTGACCGCCATTCCTACCGCGACCAAGTACAGAGCATTAATCTCAATTTTAATTATCTCTTAGTCTTTGGATCTTCCTGGTGTCGATTAAAGCAAGTTAAATTGATTTTAGTGTAATTCGATACTTGGAGGTTAAAAGGTAAGGCTTGACCCCTAGTTTTGTGGTGGTAAGATTAGCGTGAACTTAGTCCTTTGGATGTTGAAGTGGTCTTTGTGATAGCTTAGTTTACATTTATACAAGTTTCACTAATTTCTCTGTATCCATAAAGCTATTGTTTAGAATAACTATTTTCATGTTGATTGTTAACGAGAAGGTATAGAGATGAAAAAAGTTTTAAGTGCAGCATTGGTTTTATCAATATGCTTCAGTGTTAAAGCTGAAAATGAAATGCCTCCTCCTTTTACTAAAGCGCTTTTTTATAAAATAGTTGAAGGAGTACCTCAGGTAGATGCATTTGATACTGAGGTGTCAGCAGTAGAGAAAAATAATAAGTATCTACAAGAGTTTGGGCAAGAATATACTCTTAATATCACCCTGACGGCTTATCATCCATTGGTTGGTTATATTTTATCTGGTCAACAATATAGAAGAGTAGAATATGATAAAGAAAATGTGATGATGCAGAATAATTTTGGTGCTAAATTTGAAGTTGAAGTTTCGACATATGAATTCGATTATGTCTCATTTGATGCGTTGTACCTACAGCCACCCGCAGATAAAGCTAGGCAGATTTTTGAAAAGGAAGCAATAATAACAACCAAAAAAATACTACCTCCTACTTCGAAAGGCGGACTGATATGTGGTAAGAATGAACCAACGGGATCTCCAACGATAGATACGCCGAAGATTTCAAGAATTAGTGGGTGTGAACTTGTAATGGTTGTGGATCAGATATTGATTGATGGTAATGACTATAGTGAATATATTGTAAGAGCAGGAGAGCTGTCTTTTATATATTAGTATATTGATGTAATGGTAAAGGTTAATGAATGATTAAGCCTTCCTCATTGCTTGTGACTTATAAGATATAAGTCTACATGGGTAAGGTGATAATGGTACTAAAATAAGCTACAAATAGATGATAGTAGTTTCTGGCAGTAGGCATAGCAGATTCAGTTAAGTGTCTCTCATACACCATCGAGTACGGACAGAAAACCGCGCTTGCCGTCATCGCTTTCGAATATAGATTCACGTCGATTACCCCGTGAGGTTAGATGGTACAGAGCACCTGCAAATTCCAGTCGTAACGGTCTGGCCATTCTGGGCTCCTTTCCAGGCATTGATTAACGCGAATTGGATGTATTCGAGTATAAGCCGAGATACGGGGCAAAAGGCAAGACCCCGTAACCCCGTAACCCCGTAACCCCGTAACTTCATGTTCAATGTCGATAGTATGTGGTTAAACTGTTATTTTTCTTTGCAGTATTCCTTTTTAAAATCACTTCCTTCGGTTAATCCCATTACATATGAGTTTGACATCGGGGTGGATAAAAACTTCAGAACGGCACCATTTCCATAGAATGTCATCTTTGTTGTACGGCCATCACTTTCTCCATCTTGATATGAGAACCTTTTTCCATCCAATATGGCTGAGTTAGGTGATAGTGTTACTATCAATTCATGATTTCCACATTGGTAATTGAATTGTTGAGCAGTTGTTAGTGGCGAAAATAAAACGCACCCTAATAGCACAAATTTATTCTTATTCATGTTCACTCCTTTTTTATAGGCAGCTTTTATTATAACTTTGATGCTTACAACATCTTTCGCATTCTTATTATATCTATTTGCATATAATATCTTGGACTCTGAAATCCCAAACCCATAGCCTTGGATATTCTGCAGAATGGTAGACTTGATACTGAGTTTTACCATTTAACTCTCTGACTCCAAACACTTTTGTTTTTTCTCCTGCTTTAGAACTGTCGTCACTCCAAGTTGTAATGCACTTTTTTCCTTCAGATAGGAATCTTTGAACCTCATAGCCTACTGATGTTATTGCTGCGTTTGTATTAGAGGTTAGTGTTAATCCTATAAATAAATAAAAGAATATTAAAAATCTCATTTTTCACCCTCTTGTTTTAAATGAATTCTCGGTTTAATTTTCTATGCTATTTCTGTTTGACTTTAGTAAGCGTGCAATCAATCCTGTCATCCCAACTTTCAATGCCATAACTGCAACAAGAATGATTAAATTGGTATTTGCATCCCATCGGCTGACTATACTTTCTTACCTTTTTCTATATCGTTTACATTTAGTCATATATTCTGTTCTATTCCATATTACCATAAACCACTCTCTTAATATTTAGTGACTTTAAAAGTAAAGGCAGATAATGAATGTACTCGAAAAAATATAATACGACATTTTCCAGGCTATGTTGAGTGTTTTTATTATGTTGCATATACCAGTACCTTTTTTCAGTAATTTAATATCTCTAAAAGCTCGCTTGCACGTGATTCAATCTCTTCACGATCAGCGTCTGATAGGGTGTGAAGGTAGCCATTTTTCAACACTCGTGCTGGTTTAGATCCACGTTTTGCTTTCTTATCACTATGGAACATTGTTTTGACTTTAGATTCACAGTAGGAGATACCTAAGTGTTTAAAAGATGCTTCGAGTTGAGTGTAACTCCACCTGAAAGGAATATCCGACAAGTTCTTATGGTAGGTAATTAGCTTCTTCGCCAAAACTTCACACACAAGCCAGAGATCCAAAAAATCTCCAAGGACCCCTTGAGCCTTAAATCCAGGAGAGCAATTAGCTATATCAGCTAGTGCTTTTAACTGCTGTTTGGTAAGGGACACGGTTTTTAACACAATACGTCCTCCTTGACAGTATAATGTACGCAACACAGGTCGAAAAGCTATGCAGCGTTTGTGGCTGCGATTGTTATGTGTTTTTACTCTCGAGTTGAATTCTTACCGGTGAACCACATTTCCTTGCTAGGATTCCTTTGGCTGCCAACGGCTTATTAATGTAAGTGTCAAAAGCCATTCCAATATTTTGAACTCTTACCCCCGTCTCGCTTTCAAGGTGTTTTAAAGAAATTTCTGCTGGTAATGTACGAGTGCCATCTTCAAGTTCTTTCAATATCACTCGAACAATTTTTGCTCCATCATCACTTAGCATCTACAAACTCTCCAATGATCATAAATCCAAGCTAATCAGCATGGATTTTTGCGCTCTTGCTTGAATGCCTTATTAAACGTCGCCCCTCAATGTGGGTGACTAATAACATTAAAAACCTAAACAATGACTTGAACTTGAGAGAATGATTTTTGCTGTTTGGCGTACTTGTGATTTTTAGTAAAGAGCCTGTTTTTGAATAAGCATTTTTAACTAAATATTCTGTATCTTTACCAATGTACTTTTTGAATTCGTCAAAGTCACCGATAGTTCTTGCTGTTACTTTTTCTTTTGAAATTGAATTTATAGAAAATCCACTTTCTATTGATTTGTCAAAAGCTTTTCTCTCAAGCCCCTTTGCTATATCGATATCACTAAGTTCATTTTGTAGAGCATCTGCAAGGAAGGTTAAATTACTTTGAATCTCAAATATCAAAGCCTGCCTGTTCGCATTTTTTGATTGCCACCTAGCTCGCTCCTTATCAAAGATATCGTATAGTTCTTTCCAAATGCTCATTGGTATTCCTTAGGCACCTGCGGTTTAATGCTGCACATATATGCTATTGCTTCAATCCGGCATGTATTATGGTAATTTTATCGTTATTTGTGAGTTGACAATATTTCAAGAAAAACATCATTTTGTAAACCACGAATGTATATTTTTATTCTGCTTGTGGTGTTTTAACGAACATTTTCAGTTGGGCACTAAATATACTCCGTATCCATGGACTTCTGGATGGCTGAATCAAGTGGCGGTCATATTCCGCGGCCACGCTACCGCCCGGACGTTTCAGGTCGCCAATCCCTGCCACCACTGTGTTCAAACGTATCTATTCTGGCCGCTGGGATGGGGCAGGGCAATTGCAAAAAGCAGGAAGTGGGGGGCAAAACGCCTGAGTGGTGGTTTTATAAGCGGTTTTGGGGGCGGTGGGGTGTGGTATTTGAGCGAAGGTCAGGGGTGGGTGTTGTCTGGCCGGCGGCTAACGCGCCGGGCTAGATGAAACCCTCTCCCTGGGCAGGAGGGAGAGGACTATGTTACCAGCCGTTTTCGGCCAGCTCCCGGGGGTAGCCGCGCTGGCGGGCCAGGTGCACTGCGGTGGCTTCCACTTTTGCCGGATCCTGGTCGGCGGTGATGGCCAGGGTGGGGGAGAGCGCCGGGGGCCGGTTTGCCGCCGGCTGGCCCAGCCAGCCCAGCTCCGCCAGCTTGCCGACGATGCGGTCGGCGGCGGTCAGCGCCGAGGAGGCTTTTACAATTTCTACCCGGGCGTAGTGGCTGCCCTCGAAGGACACGTCCGCCGCCCGCAGTTTGGGGTCGCTGCCCGGGATCTGCTGGGCGCCAAACAGCGGCTGACCGGCGGGCTCGGCCCCGGCAAAGGCGGGCAGCAGCCGGGCCAGGTGGGCGATGGCGCCGCGGGTGCGGGCGTCCACGTCCTCGGCCTGCCAGCCCTGGTCTATTTGCCGGCGATAGTGCTCGGGCAGGCGGGGCTGGGCGCTGTCGGCGCCGCTGGCCACCAGGCCGTCCTTGAACAGGGTGATGGCGTCGGTCATGCCGTGCAGCTGGAACAGGCCGCCGGGGTAGGGGGTCAGCTGGGCCATGCCGTCCGGGGTGCCGCGCTCGCCGTGGAAGATCACCTCGGGCCACTGGCCCGGCACCGGCCAGCGGGCCAGGTAGGCGGCCTTGTACTCCACCAGCCGCTGGCGGCGGTAGCCGGCCATGTCGTCCACCAGGCCGGTGCGAAAGCCGCAGGCGTTGACCAAAAAGTCCACCTCGTCCAGCCGTTCGCCGGCCGGCCCCCGGCTGTTAATGCGCCAGCCGCCCTCGACGGGGGCCAGCCCGGTGGCTTTGGTGTTCAGCCGCAGCTCGCAGTGGGGCGAGGCGGTCAGCGCCAGGGTGGCGGTGGCGGCCATGCGGAACAGGCTCCAACCGTATTCCTGCACCAGCACCAGGGGGAACTTGAGCCGGTCCGGATCCAGCCGCTGGGCCAGGGGCACCAGCCAGTCGTCCGGGCGTTGGGCCCGCTCGGGCAGGGGGCTGCGGGCCAGGGCTTCGAATTGTTCCCGGTCGTAGCAGCGGTAGTAGTCTTCGGGCTCGCCCAGCACCCGGTTGGCCGGGTCTTGTGCCACCAGCCGGCGGTATTCCTCCGCCAGCAGGGCCAGGCGCGGCAGCAGGGCGTTCGGGTCGCCCGCGTCGGTCACCGGCACCGCCACCACCGTGGGGCGGCGGTTGATGCAGTGGGGGTAGGCGCGCACCGAGGCGATGGACTGGCGCAGCAGCGCCAGGCACTGGTCGTCACTGATTTCCCGGTAGAGGTTGCCGCCCGCGTGCAGGTGGCAGATGGGCGGGCCCTTTACCAGGCCGTCGCTCGCCTCCAGCAGCAGGCTGTCAATGCCCAGGTCGGCCAGGCGCAGCGCCACCGTGGCGCCGGCCACGCCGCCGCCCAAAATGCCGACCCGCAGGGGGCCGTGGGCGGTGGCGTTACAGCAGGGTGATGTCATGTGGTCTCTGTCGTTTATCGCAGGCCGGCGCCGCCCCTCCCTGGCGGCGCGGGCGGGGTTAAATTTGGTGAGCCTCCAGCTCCTTCAGCATGTCGCCCACCAGGGCCAGCCGGGCCTTGGCGTCCTGGCTGGGAATGGCAAAGCGCAGCCGGGTCGGGCCTTCCATCTTGTAGATGCGCGGCTGGCTTTGCAGCAGGCTGACCAGGTAGCCGGGGTCGACTTTCGCCTCCTGGCCAAAGGAGAGGGTGCCGCCCTGGGGGCCGGCGTCGATTTTTTCTATGCCGAGCCGGCTGGCCCTGAGCTTGAGCCCGGCCAGGGCCACCAGGTTCTTGCCCGGCTCCGGCAGCAGGCCGAAGCGGTCGATCAGCTCCACCTGCAGCTCGCGCAGGGCGGCGTCGTCCTCGGCGGCGGCGATGCGCTTGTACATGGACAGGCGCATGTTCACGTCCGGAATGTAGTCGTCCGGCAGCAGGGCGGGCAGGCGCAGCTCTATTTCGGTTTGCGATCGCAGCAGCTGATCCAGGGCCGGCTCCTTGCCGGACTGCAGCGCCTTCACCGCCTGCTCCAGCATCTCCATATAAAGGCTGAAGCCGATGGCGGTGATCTGGCCGCTCTGCTCCTCGCCCAGCAGCTCGCCGGCGCCGCGGATCTCCAGGTCGTGGGTGGCCAGGGCAAAGCCCGCGCCCAAATCCTCCAGCGCGGCAATGGCCTCCAGCCGCTTCTTGGCGTCGGTGGTCATCCGCTTGGGGTGGGGGGTGAGCAAATAGGCGTAGGCCTGGTGGTGGGAGCGGCCCACCCGGCCGCGCAGCTGGTGCAACTGGGCCAGGCCCAGCTTGTCGGCCCGGTCCATGATGATGGTGTTGGCGCTCGGCACGTCGATGCCGGTTTCGATGATGGTGGAGCACAGCAGCAGGTTAAAGCGCTGGTGATAAAAGTCGGACATCACCCGCTCCAGCTCGCGCTCGCGCATCTGGCCGTGGGCGATGCCGATGCGCGCCTCGGGCACCAGGGCGCGCAGGGCGTCGGCGCTGTTCTCTATGGTCTGCACCTCGTTGTGCAGGTAGTACACCTGGCCGCCGCGCTTGAGCTCCCGCAGCACGGCCTCGCGCACCAGGGCCGGGTCGTGCTCGCGCACGAAGGTCTTCACCGCCAGCCGCTTGGCGGGCGGGGTGGCGATGATGGACAAATCGCGCATGCCGCCCATGGCCATGTTGAGGGTGCGGGGAATGGGGGTGGCGGTCAGGGTGAGGATGTCCACGTCGGCGCGCAGCGCCTTGATCTGATCCTTCTGCCGCACCCCGAAGCGGTGCTCCTCGTCCACGATCAGCAGGCCCAGATCCTTGAACTTCACCTCCTGGCTCAGCAGCTTGTGGGTGCCGATCACAATGTCGATGCTGCCGTCGGCCAGGCCGGCCAGCGCCTTGTCCTGCTCCTTGCCGCTCTTGAAGCGGCTGATCATCTCCACCCGCACCGGCCAGTTGGCGAAGCGGTCGCGGAAGTTGTCGTAGTGCTGCTGGGCCAGCAGGGTGGTGGGCACCAGCACCGCCACCTGCTTGCCGCCGTGCACCGCCACAAAGGCGGCGCGCATGGCCACCTCGGTCTTGCCAAAGCCCACGTCGCCGCACACCAGCCGGTCCATCGCCTTGGGCTGGGTCATGTCGGTCAGCACGGCGTTGATGGCCCTGAGCTGGTCGTCGGTTTCCTCGAAGGGGAAGGCGTCGCAGAACTGGCGGTAGGCGCTCTTGTCGTGGGTCACGGCCTGGCCCGGCTTGGCGGCCCGGCGGGCGTACACGTCCAGCAGCTCGGCGGCCACGTCGCGCACCTTTTCCGCGGCCTTGCGCTTGGCCTTGGCCCAGGCGTCGTTGCCCAGCTTGTTGAGGCTGGGGTCGTCGGCGCCGCTGTAGCGGCCCACCAGGTGCAGGGCGGTCACCGGTACATACAGCTTGTCGCCGCCGGCGTATTCCAGGGTGAGGTATTCGGACTTGAGCCCGCCCGCCTCCAGGGTCTGCAGCCCCGTGTAGCGGCCCACGCCGTGGTCCAGGTGCACCACCGGCTGGCCGATGGACAGCTCCGCCAGGTTGCGGATAAGGGTGTCCGGGCTCAGGGCCGTGGACTTTTCCCGCCGCCGGCGCTGGATCACCCGGCCGCCGAGCAGGTCGCCCTCGCACACCAGGGCGAAGTCATCATTCAGCACAAAACCCTGGGACAGGGGGCTCACCAGCAGGCCGAGGCGCTCGTCGCCGGCCGCAAAGCGGCCCAGGCTGTCCACCGGCCAGGGCTTGAGCGGGCTGCCCGCCAGCAACTCCAGCAGGGCCTCGCGCCGGCCGGCGCTCTCCACCGAGAACAGCACCCGGCCGGGGAATTGTTCGCAAAAGGCCAGCAGCCGGGCCAGGGGCTCGGTTTTCTGGTGCTCTACCTCAAGCTCCGGCAGGGGCGCCACCGGGGCGTTGATCCGGTCGCCCTTTTCCAGCACCGGGGTCTGGCTCAGTTGCAGCCGGGGCCAGTGGTTGAGCCGGCCCAGCAGCTCGTCGGGCCTGAGGTAGAGCTCGTCGGGGGCGAGCAGCGGGCGCAGCGGGTCGTGGCGGCGGTCTTCGTAGCGCCCCGCCACCTCCTGCCAGAAGGTCTCGGCGGCCTCGAGCAGCTCGCCCAGGCCCAGCACCAGCAAGGGGTCGGGCAGGGAGTCGAACAGGGTCTGGGTCTGCTCGAAGAACAGCGGAAAGTAATATTCGATGCCGGGCGGAAACTGGCCCTGGCTCACCCTGTGGTAGAGCGCCTCGGGCTCGTTGCGCAGGGCAAAGCGCTCCCGGTACTGGCCGCGAAAGCGCTCGATGGCGGCGGCGTCGGTGGGGAATTCCCGCGCCGGCAGCAGCCGGACATGGTCCACCTTGTCCTTGGAGCGCTGGGTGTCGGGGTCGAAGGGGCGCAGGCTGTCGATGTCGTCGTCGAAAAAGTCGATGCGGTAGGGCTCTGCCGCCCCCATGGGAAAGAGATCCAGCAGGGCGCCGCGGGCGGCGAATTCGCCATGCTCCAGCACCTGGTCCACCGCCCGGTAGCCGGCCTGCTCCAGCCGCCGGCGCAGGGCGTGCAGGTCGAGCCGGTCGCCGGTTTTCAGCAGCAGGCTGTTCTGCTCCAGCCAGGCCCGGGGCGGGGTGCGCAGCATCAGGGTGGTCACCGGCACGATCAGCAGGCCCCGGGTCAGGGCCGGCAGGCCGTACAGGGTTTCCAGCCGCTGGGAGAGGATGTCCTGGTGCGGCGAAAAACTGTCGTAGGGCAGGGTTTCCCAGTCCGGGAACAGGTGCACCGGCAGGGCCGGGTCGTCGGCCAGCAGGTGGCTCACTTCCTGCTCCAGGCGCAGGGCGGTGGGGGTGTCGGGCACCACCAGCAGCACCGGTTGGGCCTGCTGGCGCACCTGCCCGGCGATGGCGAGCGACAGGCTGCTGCCGATAAGCCCGCCCAGGCTGGCCCTGGGGCGGGGAGTGGGGCTGGGGATCTGTATCATGAGGCGGAGTGGTCGTCTTGTTGGGCGCGGCGCTCGGCGCGGGCCTTGAGTTGTTTGGCCTGCAGTTGCAGGCTGGCGCGGATCAGGGCGTCCCTGTCCTGCTCGCGGATGGCGATAAAGTCGCAGCGGTAGTGGCCGGGCTCGGCCTCGGCGCAGAGGACGCCGTAGGCGTATACCGCCACCGACTGCTCCGGTAAAAACAGTTTGACCCTTACCCGGGCCCCGTCGGCCAGGGGCTGACGCGAGGCGAAGCGAAAGCCGCCGCCGCCCAGGGTCTGGGTCTGGTAGCGCTGGTCCGGGCTGTCCTGGCCGGCCAGCACATAGCTCAGCACCAGGTCGATTTTGCGTGACTGCTGGTTGATCACCTCCACCAGTTCGGCGGCGTGCTCGTCCAGGTTGCGCAGCAGCCGGGCGTTGCTGGTGTCGATGCGGGTGATTTCGCTGACCAGCTTGAAGGGCGCGGGGATCTCAGCCTCCAGGGCTTCTTCGTCGGGCACGCTTTCGCCCTCGGCCAGGGGGATCAGGTTGACCTGGGCCTGGTAGTCGACGCTGAAATAGGGGTCTGCCATGATTCACTGCTCTTGTTGCGCCATTCACGAACCTTTATTATTCCGCAACTCGCGGGTGACGTAAAACCCTTTGAAAAACGGATGATTAGACCATGTTTCAACCCCTGACGCTGATGTTGGGCCTGCGTTATGCCGGCGCCCGGGGGCGGCGCAGCTTCGCCTCCTTCGTTTCCGGCTTCTCCACCATCGGCATTCTGCTGGGGGTGGCCGCCCTGATCCTGGTGTCGGCGGTGATGAACGGTTTCGAGCAGCAGTTAAAAGATCGCCTGCTCGGCGTCATTCCCCATGCCCTGGTCACCGGCGATCAGCGCCGCCTGGCCGAGCCTTCGCAGTACGCCGCCCTGTTCGATAACACCGGTGTAGTGAAAGCCGCGGCCCCCTTTATCAGCGCCGAGGCCATGGTGCAGGGGCCGGGCCACCTCACCGGGGTGGAGCTCTACGGCCTGGATCTCGCCAACGATCAGGACCGCCTGCTGCAGAGCCTGGACGCCCGCACCCGGGAATACTTCCAATACCTGCCCTATGGCCTGGTGATGGGTGCCGGCGTGGCCCGCAGCCTGGGGGTTGAGCCCGGCGACCAGGTGCGGGTCACGGTCACCGAAGGCAGCCGCTTCACCCCCCTCGGCCGGGTGCCGAGCCAGCGCCTCTTTACCCTGGTGGGCACCTTCAGCACCGGCAACGACGTGGACAACCAGGTGGTGCTGACCCGGCTGGAGGACGCCGCCCGCCTGCTGCGCTACCGGGAAGGGGAGGCCTCGGGGCTGCGCCTGTGGCTGAACGATCCCTTCGAACTGGAGCGGCTGCCGGCGCTGCCGGCGGGGCTCAGGCTAGAGAGCTGGCAGCAGAGCCGGGGCGAGCTGTTCCAGGCGGTGGCCATGGAGAAACGGCTGATGAGCCTGATGCTGGCGCTGATCATCCTGGTGGCGGCCTTCAATATCCTCTCCGCCATGGTGATGGTGGTGACCGACAAGGAAGCGGAAATCGCCATGCTGCAGACCCTGGGACTGAACCGGGAGCGGGTGATGGCGGTGTTCATGATCCAGGGCGGTTTCAGCGGTGTGCTGGGCAGCCTGCTCGGCTTTGCGCTGGGGCTGCTGCTCTGCCTCAACCTGGACGGGGTGCTCGACATCCTCGGCATCAACTTCTATTCCGCCGCCGGCGGCAGCCAGCTGCCGGTGCTGCTGCTGCCCGGCCAGCTGATCCTTATCCTGTTTTCCACCCTGTTGTTGTGCGTGCTGGCCAGCCTGTATCCGGCCTGGCGGGCGTCGCGCGTTCATCCTGCCGAGGCACTGCGTTATGAGTAACCCCCTGTTAGTGGTCGAATCCGTGAGCAAAACCCACCAGGACGGGGACCAGCCGGTGCATATCCTGAACGGCGTCAGCCTCAAGCTCGGCGCCGGCGAGAGCCTGGCGGTGGTGGGCAGCTCGGGCTCGGGCAAGAGCACCCTGCTGCACCTGCTCGGCAGCCTGGACGTGCCGAGCGCCGGCCGGGTGCTGGTGGAAGGGGAGGATCTGCACCGGCTGCCGGCCCGGGCCCAGGCCCGCTTTCGCAACCAGAAGCTGGGTTTCGTGTATCAGTTCCACCACCTGCTGGGGGAGTTCAGCGCCCTGGAAAACGCCGCCATGCCGCTGCTGATCGCCGGTCGGCCGGTGGCCGAGGCGAAGGCGCGGGCCGAGGCCCTGCTGAGCAGGGTGGGCCTGGGCCACCGGCTGGAGCACAGGCCCGCGGCCCTGTCCGGCGGCGAGCGTCAGCGGGTGGCCATCGCCCGTGCCCTGGTCAACAATCCCCGGCTGGTGCTGGCGGACGAGCCCACCGGCAACCTGGACGCCCACAGCGCCGCCGAGGTGTTCGCTCTGCTGGCCGAACTGCAGAGCGAGCTGGGCACCGGCCTGGTGGTGGTGACCCACGATCTGGCCCTGGCCGCCCGGCTCGACCGCCAGGCCCGGCTGGTGGACGGCCACCTGGAGGAGCAAGGCTGATGTTCCGTCCCTTAAGTGTCTACCTGGGCTGGCGCTTCAGCCGGGCCAAGCGGCGCAACCGCTTTATCTCCTTTATTTCGGTGGCGTCCATCCTCGGCATCGCCATCGGTGTCGGCGCCCTGATCCTGGGGCTGTCGGCGATGAACGGCTTCCAGCGCGAGCTGGAAAACCGCATCCTGTCGGTGCTGCCCCATGGCCAGCTCTACGCCGCCGAGGAGCCCGTGGCCAACTGGGGCGATATGGTCGGCCGGCTGGAGGCGGCGCCCGGCATACTGGCGGCGGCGCCCTTCGTGCCGCTCGAGGGCCTGCTCAGCAAGGGCGCCAAGCTCAAGGCGGTGCAGCTGCAGGGGGTGCTGCCGGCGCTGGAAGGGCGGATCTCGCGGCTGGAGCCCTACCTCGGCGGCGCCAGCCTGGAGCGGCTGGCGCCGGGCGAGCACGGCCTGATCCTGGGCAAGGCCATCGCCGAGCAGCTGGAGCTGGCGGTGGGCGACAGCGTGTCGCTGCTGCTGCCGGCGCCCGGCGGCCAGGGCTTCGGCTCGCCCCGCCGCCACAGCTTCACCCTGGTGGGCATTCTCAGCCTGGGCGGCCAGCTCGACACCGTGCTCGGCTACACCCACCTGGCGGACGCCCAGGCCCTGCGAGAGCTGGACGACGAGGTGATGGGCTTCCACCTGCGGGTGGACCGGGTGCTGGCCGCCGACCAGCTGACCCTGAACGCGGCCATGCCGCTGCCGGCGCCCTTCTACGTGAGCAGCTGGATGAACAGCCAGGGCAACATCTACCGGGACATCCAGCTGGTGCGCACCCTGATGATAGTGGTGCTGCTGCTGGTGATGGCGGTGGCCAGCTTCAACATCGTCTCCACCCTGGTGATGGCGGTCAACGAGAAGAAGGGCGACATCGCCATCCTCAAGACCATGGGCGCCGGCCCCTGGCAGATCCGCGGCGCCTTCGTGGTGCAGGGCATGCTCAACGGCGTGGTCGGCGTGGTGGTGGGCGGCCTGCTCGGCGGTCTGCTGGCAACCCGGCTGTCGGCGCTGGTGGCCGGTTACGAGCGGCTGACCGGACACCGGCTGCTCAACCCCGAAGTCTACTTTATCGACTTTATCCCCACCGAGTTCCACTGGGCGGATCTCTGGCTGGTCACCGGCTCGGCCCTGGGGCTGATCTTCGTCGCCACCCTCTACCCCGCCTGGCGCGCCGGCCGGCTGCTGCCGCGACAACTGCTGGGAGAAGCGTAAGAGCAGCTGGAAGCGGGAAGCTGGAAGCCTGAAGCCTGAAGCTGGAAGTTAACCGGAGGCGTCCTGTTTGAGGCGGTTGATAAGGCCGGAAAGCATGGCTGCGATATCTCGGGTTTCCTGTATCCAGTGCTGGCCGGTATCGCCGGCCAGATACCCGATATCCACTCCGATATAGGCCTGGGTTCTCAGTTCGGCACAGGAGCCTTTGGCGATCAGCAGGAAGTGGATCTTGTCTCTGGCTGTGCGACGGCTCATGCCCTCGGCTATGTTGCACGGAATGGACAAACCAGCCCGGGTTATCTGGTCCTTGAATCCGCGATCATTAAGGCCATGCAGTGCCTTGTAGATGTCTGCCGACAACCTTGCCGAGCGCTTCCATACATCCAGCTTTTCAAAATCCATGGTTCTGCTTGCCCAAACAGTGACTCCCAGACAAGCATAGCGTTAACTTCCAGCTTCCAGCTTCCAGCTTCCAGCTTCAGGCTTACTCCCGCTACTTCCTATTCACCTTCCGCAGCCACCAGGACAGCTGCACCTTCCAGCGCCAGCCCAGTTGCACCAGCAGCCAGCCGAGCAGGGCCGAGCCCAGGCCCAGCAGCAGGCAGCCGGTGAGCAGGGGCAGGGCGGCGGCGAGGGCTTCCGCTTCCAGCGGCCCCTCGAGGTCGAGCTCGGGGGTGCCCAGCAGCCGGGCGCCCAGGCGGTAGCCCAGGTAGAACATGGGGGCCAGGGTCACCGGGTTGTTGACCCAGACCATGGCGATGGCGAGCGGCAGGTAGCCCTTGAACAGCAGGGCCAGGGCGATGGCCACCAGGGTATGCATGGGCAGGGGCAGCCAGGCGGCGAACAGGCCGGCGGCCACCGCCACGGCGGCGGAATGGCGATTGCAGAACCAGTAGTCGGGCTCGAGCAGGCGTTCGCCGAACAGTCGCAGCATCCGGTGCTGGCGCAGGGTGGCCTGATCCGGCATCTTGCGGCGCAGCCACTGGCGCAGCATCAGCGGCCCCGCCGGCGCAGTTTCCAGCGGCGGGACACGGATCTGCGCCAGAGGGCGTGGATCAGCATGTAGCCGGAGGCCGAACTGACCACTCCCAGCACCAGGCAGCCCAGCAGGAAGGGCGGGGCCGCCGTGGTCATGGCGCTGCCGAGCCAGCTCAGGCTCATCTCGAAGTGCTGGTAGTGATGGGGCTTGTTCAGCAGGAAGGAGCCCAGTCGGTAGGCGAAGTAGAACATCGGCGGCATGGTCAGCGGATTGGTTGTCCACACCAGTACCGCCGACAGCGGCAGGTTGACCCGGAAAAGCATGGCCAGCGCCGCCGCCACCACCATCTGGAATGGGATGGGCAGCCAGGCGCAGAACAGGCCCACCGCGAAGGCGCCCGCCGCCGAGTGGCGATTCAGGTGCCAGAGGTTGTTGTCGTGCAAGCGGTGCCCAAGTTTGCTCAGGTGCTTGTGGTTCTTGATGGTGCCCGGATCGGGCATCAGGCGTTTTAACGTCTTTTTTGGCATCTGCTCCGGGTCCGCAATACTTATCCGATGGATAAGCGGCTGTTCTTTTTCTGTGCCGGCGTCTCGACCGTCCTGCTCTGGCCCTGGTTGCCGGACTGGGACTGGTGGCTACCGCTGGCCCTGCTGGGCGGGTTGTGCTGGCGCATCCGGCCGGCAACGGCTTGTCTCCTGTTCGGGATGATGTGGTCTCTGTGTTACAGCCACTGGCAACTGGGGTGGTTGCAGCACCCCGGCCTGTTCCAGCGCAGCCAGATGATGGCAGGCACGGTGGAGGCGGTACAGCACCGGGACCATGGCGTGAGTCGGCTGATTGTCAGTCTGAAAAGCCTTGATGGTCAAGTATTTTCCCCCCCTCCCCGGGTGCTGCTGTCCTGGTACGGGGAGGGGCCGGCCCCCGGGGAGGGGGCCTTCATCCGCTCGGTCAGCCGGTTGCAGCCGCCACACGGCCTGCATAATCCGGGCGGCTTCGACGGCGCCCGCTGGCTGCTGGGGCAGGGCATCAGCGCCCGGGGATACCTGACCGGCAGCCTGCATCTCCGGCCGGCCCCGCCTTCCCGCCGGATGCAGCTGCTGGAGGCGTTCCGGGATCTCAGCGCGGAGCTGCCGAGCCAGCGCTGGCTGCTGGCCCTGAGCTTCGGTGATCGCAGCCGGCTGCAGGGGCAGGACTGGGACACCCTGCGCGCCCTGGGCGTCAGCCATCTGTTCGCCATCTCCGGGCTGCATATCGGCCTGGTGGCCGGCGTGGGGCTGCTGCTCGGCCGGCTGGGCGGCGGTCGGCTGCCGGGTGCCGTGCTGGCGGCCGGCCTGGCCCTGGGCTACGCCTGGCTGGCCGGCTTTGCGCTGCCGACCCAAAGGGCGTTGCTGATGCTGTTGCTGTGGCTGGCCCTGATCGGCTGGGGCCGCTTCTGGAGCGGGCGGCGCATCCTGCTGGTCACCATGGCGCTGCTGCTGGCCACCATGCCCTGGCTGGCGTTCAACCCGGGGTTCTGGCTGTCGGTGCTGGCGGTGGCGGCCCTGCTGGCCAGCGCCGGCTGGCTGGGCGGGCGTGGCCTGTGGCGGCTGCAACTGGGGCTGACCCTGTTGCTGTTGCCGCTGGTGATGTTGCTGTTCGACGGCATCAGCTGGCTGTCGCTGCCGGCCAACCTGCTGCTGATCCCGTTGTTTTCCCTGCTGTTGATCCCGCTGCTGTTGCTGGCCTGCCTGGCGCTGGTCCCGTTTCCGGGACTGGCGCTGCTGTTGCTGCGCCTGCTGGACGGCCTGTTCGCGCCGCTGATGGCGGGCCTGCACGAGCTGGAGCGGCTGTTTTCGCCCTGGCTGGCGTTGTCGGCGCAGGCCCAGGGCGTCCTGCTGCTGGCCCTGCTGGTGCTGCCGGCGGCGCTCTTGCCCAGGGGACGCTGGCTGGCGGGCCTGGGCTGCTATCTGCTGCTGTTGCAGCTCTGGCCCCGGCCGGCCTGGGAGGTACGGGTGCTGGACGTGGGCCAGGGCCTGTCGGTGCTGGTGACCCAGGGGCGGGAGGCGCTCTTGTACGACACCGGCAACCGTTTCCCCTCCGGCTTCAACATGGCCGATGGCGTCATACTGCCGCTGTTGGCGCATCTGGACATTGACCGCCTCGACTACCTGGTGGTGAGCCACGACGACAGCGATCACAGCGGCAACCGGGACTACCTGGCCTCCGTGCTGCCGGTCACCCACCGCCGTGGCGCCTGGCCGGACGGCCAGCACTGCCGGGCCGGGCAAACCGAGCAATGGGGCCAACTGACCCTGAGGGTGCTGTGGCCGGTAGCGCCGAGCGGCCACAGCAACAACGATTCCTGCGTGCTGCATATCGGCGACGGCCGGCTGTCGCTGCTGCTGACCGGCGATATCGAGGCCCGGGCCGAGCGCGCCCTGCTCGCCACCGGCCAGGCGCTGGGCGCCCAGCTGTTGCTGAGCCCCCACCACGGCAGCCGCAGCTCCTCCAGCGAGGACTTCAACCGGGCGGTGGCGCCGGACTGGGTGGTGCACACCGCCGGCTTCAACAACCGCTGGGGCTTTCCCTCGCCGGAAGTGGTGGCCCGCTTCGACCGCCAGGGGGTGGCGCAGCTCAATACCGGCGAGCACGGCATGGTGCACCTGGCGGCGGACGGCGACCGCTGGCGGCTGCTGAACCCGAGGCGCGCCGGTGCCTGGTATCATCGGCTCAACGCTTGGTTGAACGAGGCTAAGCCGTTAGAATAGCGCCTTGTTTTTCAAGGCAGAGACCTTATGTCCCCACAAGCACACTCCTCGTCCTGGCCGGTGCTCAAGCGCCTGCTCGGTTATGTGAAGGAGCGCAAGCTCGGTCTGGTGGCCGCCATCTTCGGCATGGCCGGCTACGCCGCCGTCGACACCACTTTCGTCTATTCCATCAAGCCGCTGATCGACGAGGGCCTGACCGGCCAGGATCCGAACGTACTGAAGTGGATGCCGCTGTTCGTGATCGGCATCGTCTTCCTGCGCGGCGTCTGTACTTTCCTGTCCGGCTACTGCATGGCCTGGGTCGGCAACCATGTGGTGATGACCCTGCAGCAGCAGGTGTTCAACAAGCTGATGGCCATGCCGGTGGCCTTTTTCGACCGGCACAACACCGGCAATCTGCTGTCCAAGGTGACCTACGACGCCTCCCAGGTGTCGTCGGCGGCCAGCTCCACCCTGGTGACCCTGGTGCGGGAGGGGGCCACGGTGATCGGCCTGCTGGGCCTGATGTTCTACCATTCCTGGCAGCTGTCGCTGATCTTCTTCGTGGTCGGCCCGGTGGTAGGGGTGATGATAGCGGTGATCAGCCGCCGTTTCCGCCGCATCAGCAAGGGCATGCAGGACGCCATGGGCAACATCACCAGCAGCACCGAGCAGATGCTCAAGGGCCACAAGGAAGTGCTGATGTTCAACGGCCAGCGGGTGGAGTCGGGCCGCTTCTCCGGGGTCAGCAACAAGGTGCGCCAGCAGAACATGAAGATGGTGGCGGCCGACTCCATCGGCACCCCATTGGTGCAGGTGATCGCCTCCACCGCCCTGGCCATACTGCTCTATGTGGCCACCTTCGATGACATTCAGCAGCAGCTGACGCCGGGCACCTTCACCGTGATCGTCACCTCCATGATGATGCTGATGCGGCCGCTGAAGAGCCTGACCCAGGTCAACGCCGCCTACCAGCGCGGCATCGCCGCTTGCCAGAGCCTGTTCGAGCTGCTCGACAGCGACGGCGAACAGGACGAAGGCGACAGGCCGTTGGCGCGGGCCCAGGGCCGGATCGAATTCGACCATGTCACCTTCCGCTACCCCACCAAGGACACCCCGGCGCTGAAGGACGTCAGTTTCAGCCTGGCGCCGGGCAAGACCATCGCCCTGGTGGGTCGCTCCGGCTCGGGCAAGAGCACCATCGCCAGCCTGCTGACCCGCTTCTACGACGTGGACCAGGGCGAGATCCGCCTGGATGGGGTCGATATCCGCCAGTACCGGCTGAGCGATCTGCGGCGCCAGTTCGCCCTGGTGTCCCAGCATGTGCACCTGTTCAACGACACCATCGCCAACAACATCGCCTACGCCGCCCAGGGCGAGTACAGCCGCGAACAGATCATCGCGGCGGCCAGGGTGGCCTACGCGGATGAATTTATCCAGAAGTTGGATCAGGGCTACGACACCGTGATCGGCGAGAACGGCGCCAGCCTGTCCGGCGGCCAGCGCCAGCGCATCGCCATCGCCCGGGCCATGCTGCGCAATGCGCCGCTGCTGATCCTGGACGAGGCCACCTCGGCACTGGATACCGAATCGGAGCGTCATATCCAGGCGGCGCTGGAGGCGTTGCGCAAGGACAGGACGGCGCTGGTGATCGCCCATCGGCTGTCCACCATCGAGAACGCGGACGAGATCCTGGTGATCGACGAGGGCAGGGTGGTGGAGCGGGGCACCCATGCGGAGCTGCTGGCGCGCGAAGGCGCCTACGCCCAGCTGCGCAGCATCCAGTACGGCGAAGCCTGATGCGGGCCTGGTACAAGGCCCCCGGCTGGTTGTGGCTGCTGGCGCCCCTGAGCGGCCTGTTCGCCCTGGCGAGCGGCCTGCGCCGCTGGCTGTTCCGGCGCGGCTTCAAGGCCGTGTACCGGGCGCCGGTGCCGGTCATCGTGGTGGGCAACCTGACCGTGGGCGGCAACGGCAAGACGCCGCTGGTGGTCTGGCTGGTGGAGTGGCTGCGCGGCCAGGGCTACCGGCCCGGGGTGATCAGCCGGGGCTACGGCGGCAAGGCCGAGCGCTATCCCCTGGTGTTGGATGAGGCCACTTCCGCCGCCGAGGCCGGCGACGAGCCGGTGCTGATCCACAGACGCACCGGCTGCCCGGTGGTGGTGGGGCCCAACCGGAGCGAGGCCGCCGCCCGCCTGGTGGCGCTGGGCGCGGACATCATCGTCAGTGACGACGGCCTGCAGCACTACGCCCTGGCCCGGGACATCGAACTGGTGGTGGTGGACGGCAGGCGCCGTTTCGGCAACGGCCAGCTGCTGCCCATGGGCCCCCTGCGCGAGGGGCTGTGGCGGCTCGGCCGGGTGAGTGCCGTGGTCAACAACGGCGGCCCGGCCCGGGCCGGGGAATACCTGATGCAGCTGGAGCCGGGGCCGCTCCGGCCGCTGGCGGGGGAGACGGCGCCCGAGCCCGGCACCCGGGTTCATGCCCTGGCGGGTATCGGCCATCCGCCGCGCTTTTTCGCCACCCTCGAACAACTGGGCTTTGTCCTTGACCGGCGCCTGGCCCTGGCCGACCATAAAGCGGTGAGCCCGCAACAACTGGCGGCGCTGGCGTCGGCTCCCCTGCTGGTGACCGAGAAGGATGCGGTGAAGTGGCCGGGGGGGCACGACAACGCCTGGTTCGTTCCCGTCGATGCCCGGCTGCCTCCCGAATTTGAACAGATGCTGTTAACCCGACTGAAGGAGCAAGACCATGGCGATTGACGCCAAACTGGTGGAAATCATTGCCTGCCCGGTGTGCAAGGGCAAGCTGCAACTGGACCGGCAGCACAACGAGCTGATCTGCCGTTTCGACCGGCTGGCCTATCCCATTACCGAGAACATTCCGGTGCTGCTGGAAAACCGGGCCCGCAAACTCGACCTGGATGAGCTGCCCGGATGAGCGTTATCGTCGTGATCCCCGCCCGCTTCAGCTCCACCCGGCTGCCGGGCAAGCCCCTGGCCGATATCCATGGCAAGCCGATGATCCGCCGGGTGGTGGAGCAGGCCCAAAAGAGCGCCGCCGCCCGGGTGGTGGTGGCCACCGATGACGAGCGCATCCGTGCCGCCCTGGCGGATGCCGGGGTGGAGGTGTGCATGACCGGCCGCCATCACGAGTCCGGCACCGAACGCCTGGCCGAGGTGGTGGAGCTGCTCGGCCTGGCCCCGGACGAGATAGTGGTCAATGTGCAGGGGGACGAACCCCTGTTGCCGCCCGAACTGGTGGATCAGGTAGCCGGCCTGCTGGCCGGCAGTGACGCCCCCATGGCGACCCTGGCCACCCCCCTGGAGACGGCGGCCCAGTGGCAGGATCCCAACGTGGTCAAGGTGGTGCAGAGCCTGGCGGGCAAGGCGCTTTATTTCAGCCGGGCGCCCATTCCCTGGGACAGGGACGGCATGGCGGCCGGTGCACCGGCGTTGGACGGCTGTCTGCGCCATATCGGTATCTATGCCTACCGGGCCGGCTTTATCCGCCGTTACCTGGCCTTGCCGGCCAGCCCCCTGGAGCAGCGGGAAAAACTCGAGCAGCTCAGGGTACTCTGGCACGGCGAGAGCATCGCCCTGGCCGAGGCCTGCGTGGTGCCGCCGGCCGGGGTGGATACTCCTGAGGATCTGGAGCTGGTTCGTCGCCTGCTGAGCGAGGGCTGACTCGATTCAGCTCCCGCGGCAAGAGAAAATTCACTGCAAGAAAAAAGATAACGGGGTACATTGCCCCGCAATAACGGCGTACCGCCGCCACAAGGAAACCTCTGAGGAAAGTTATGATTACCCTGGGTGAATACATCGTCAAGAAACAAGCTGAATACCCCAGCGCCACCGGCGAACTGTCGTCGCTGCTGTCTTCCATCCGCCGTGCCGCCAAGGTGGTCAACCGGGAGATCAACCGAGCCGGCCTGGCCGTTGACATCATCGGCGGCAGCAGCGGCAGCGAGAACGTGCAGGGCGAGGTGCAGCAGAAGCTGGATGTATACGCCAACGATATGTTCAAGGCGGCGCTGGAAGCCCGGGGCGAGGTGTGCGGTATCGCCTCCGAAGAGGAAGATCATTTCGTGGCCTTCGACAGCGAAAGCCATTCCAATGCCAAGTACGTGGTGCTGATGGACCCGCTCGACGGTTCTTCGAACATCGACGTAAACGTTTCCGTGGGCACCATCTTCTCCATCTACCGCCGGATCAGCGAGCCGGGCGAGCCGGTGACCATGGAGGACTTCCTGCAGCCGGGCATCAACCAGATCGCCGCCGGCTACGTGGTGTACGGCTCCTCCACCATGCTGGTGTACACCACCGGCCACGGGGTGCACGGCTTTACCTATGATCCCACCCTCGGCTCCTTCTGCCTGTCCCACGAGAATATCCGCATTCCCGAGGAAGGTACCATCTACTCTATCAACGAGGGCAACTACATCAAGTTCCCCGACGGGGTGAAGAAGTACCTCAAGTATTGCCAGGAGAAGGACGACGCCAGCAAGCGGCCCTATACCTCCCGCTACATCGGCTCCCTGGTGTCCGACTTCCACCGCAACATGCTCAAGGGCGGCATCTATATCTATCCGTCCGGCACCAGCGCCCCCAACGGCAAGCTGCGCCTGCTGTACGAGTGCAATCCCCTGGCCTTCCTGGCCGAGCAGGCGGGCGGCAAGGCGTCCGACGGTTTCCGCCGGATCATGGAGATCAAACCCACCTCCCTGCACCAGCGCACGCCCTACTTCGTCGGCTCCACCCGCATGGTGGAAAAGGCCGAGGAGTTCATGACCCAGTACTCGTCGCCCGCGGCCGAATAAGGGCCGAGCGGGCGCCACGGCGCCATCCCGCACAATATCGAGGCCGGGCTTGATCCTGATCAAGCCCGGCCTTGTTGTCCGTCTTGAAAGTTGCCGGCGGCTGATAATACTTGATCTTGGAGTGGTCAAAAAACAATCAACCCGAGGAGGTGGTTATCATGGCACTGAAAGATCTGTCCCCGTCCAGACTGGCGCCCTGGAACTGGTTCCGCCACGAGCAGGACGAGGCCATGCCCATGGTGGACAAGGAGCAGGACGTCCACCCCATGCTCCGGCTGCAGCAGGACATGGACCGGCTGTTCGAGCGCAGCCTGCGCCGTTTCGGTGCCCCGTCCCTGGAAGACTGGCCCAGCTTCAGCCAGCTCAAACCCAGCCTGGACATCAGCGAACGGGAAGGCAACTACTTGATCAGCATGGAGATCCCCGGCGTCAAGAAAGAGGACATCAGCCTCACCCTGGAAGGGAACCGGCTGACCATCCGGGGCGAGAAGAAATACGAACACGAAGAGAAAACCGACAAGCTGCACCGGGTGGAGCGCAGCTACGGTCACTTCCAGCGCTTGCTCACCCTGCCGGACGATGCCAGGGCCGGCGATATCAAGGCCGAGTTCAAGGACGGGGTGCTGAAGGTCAGCGTTCCCCGCCAGCCGCACAGCGAAAGCAAGGCCAAGCAGATCGATATCGGTCCCTCGGCCTAGGGGCGGCACTCATAACAAAAAGGCCGGCGTGATGCCGGCCTTTGTCTTGCCCGAAAGGCTGCTTACTTTTCGACCTGGGACTTGAAATCCCGCTGGGGCGCGCCGGTGTACAGCTGGCGCGGACGGCCGATCTTCTGCTTGGGATCGGAGATCATCTCGTTCCAGTGGGACATCCAGCCCACGGTACGGGCCAGGGCGAAGATCACGGTAAACATGGAGGTCGGGATACCGATGGCCTTCAGGATGATACCGGAGTAGAAGTCCACGTTCGGATACAGCTTGCGCTCGACGAAGTAGGGGTCGGACAGCGCGATACGCTCCAGCTCCATGGCCACGTCCAGCAGCGGATCCTGGATCTTGAGGTCGTCCAGCACTTCGTGGCAGGTGTCGCGCATCACGGTGGCGCGCGGATCGAAGTTCTTGTACACCCGGTGACCGAAGCCCATCAGGCGGAAGGGATCGTCCTTGTCCTTGGCCTTCTCGATGTATTCGGGAATGCGATCCACGGAGCCGATCTCTTCCAGCATCATCAGGCAGGCCTCGTTGGCGCCACCGTGGGCCGGTCCCCACAGGGAGGCGATACCGGCGGCGATACAGGCGAAGGGGTTGGCACCGCTGGAGCCGGCCAGGCGCACCGTGGAGGTGGAGGCGTTCTGCTCGTGATCCGCATGCAGGGTGAAGATGCGGTCGATGGCGCGCTCGACGATGGGGTTGACCTTGTACTCCTCGCAGGGCACGGCGAACATCATATGCAGGAAGTTGCCCGCATAGCTCAGGTCATTGCGCGGATACACGAAGGGCTGGCCGATGGAGTACTTGTAGGCCATGGCGGCGATGGTCGGCATCTTGGCGACCAGACGGTGGGCCGCGATTTCACGATGTTGAGGATTGTTGATGTCCATGGGATCGTGGTAGAAGGCGGACAGGCCGGCGATCACGCCGCAGACGATGGCCATGGGGTGGGCATCGCGGCGATAGCCCTTGAAGAAGGACGACAGCTGCTCGTGCACCATGGTGTGACGCATGATGTTGTGGTGGAACTTTTCGTACTGCTTGGCGGTAGGGGCCTCGCCGTACAGCAGCATGTAGCAGACTTCAAGGTAGTTGGCGTTTTGTGCCAGCTGGTCGATCGGGTAGCCACGGTGCAACAGTATGCCCTGGTCACCGTCGATGTAGGTGATTTCGGACCGACAGGAAGCGGTAGCCATAAAACCGGGGTCGAAGGTGAAATAACCGTGTGAGCCCAGGGAACTGATATCGATCACATCGTAACCAGCAGTGCCTGACGCGATCGGAAGCTCGATGGGTTCCTTGCCGGGCAGATGCAGTGTGGCCTTTTGGTCAGCCATAGCACGTCTCCTTTTGCTTTTATAATAGATCCACGGGTAAGAATATTTACGCAGATTAAACGATTTTTTAATCGCTTTCACCTCCCATGGTGCGGCCATATTGAAGACAGAAGCGAGGGCGAATGTCAATTTTCGTCGGCGTGCCGCACAGCCCGTTAACCCCGTTGTGCGATCGAGTTTACATATTTGGCAATTGTTTCAGGGCCTTCATTGTAATTGCTCCCCCCCCTCCTTATACTGGCCGCCGAGGGTATAAGATGCAGTTGTGGCCATGTCGCAGATGCAGGCCAGGGGGTCCCGAGCGGTAGTAAGGCGAGGGGTTCCTGATGTGCATTTTTTGTCATGACCTCATTTTCGTATACCCGGGCAACACCTGTTAAAACAATAACTAACGTGCTCAATGGAGCTAGTGGGCAAGACCGTGACTAAAAAACAGAGACCTGTAAACCTCGACCTACGGACTATTCGCCAACCTGTCACCGCCATCGCATCCATCCTCCACCGGGTTTCCGGTGTCATCACGCTGTTTGCACTCGCCATCCTGCTGTGGCTGCTCAGTTACTCGCTCTCTTCCGAGGCCGGGTTCCGGGCGGTTGTGGATATTCTCGACGGTTTCTTCGTCGGGTTCATCCTCTGGGGTGTGCTGACTGCACTGGCCTACCATATCGTGGGCGGCATTCGCCACCTGATTATGGATCTGGGCTACTGTGAGGAGCTGGAGTCGGGTGCGCTGAGCGCCAAAGTGGCGTTCGGTGTGACAATTGTATTGTCACTGCTGGCGGGGGTACTGGTATGGTAACCAATTCTGCAACCTTTGGCCGCAGCGGCGTGCATGATTTCATGCTGATCCGTGCCACGGCCATCATTTTGACCTTATACACCATCTATCTGGTGGGCTTTATCGCCTTCAACGACATCACCTACGAGGTCTGGACCGGCTTTTTCGACAAGACCTTCACCAAGGTGTTTACCTTGCTGGCCTTGTTCAGCGTGCTGATGCACGGCTGGATCGGCGCCTGGCAGGTGCTGTCCGACTATGTCAAGCCGGCGCTGTGGCGCGGCCTGGCCCAGTTCGGGGTGGTGGTGTTGCTGCTGGTGTATCTGCTGACCGGTATCGTTGTTCTGTGGGGTGTATAAGGTGACTATTGCAATTCGCGAATTCGACGCCGTGGTAATCGGCGCCGGCGGCGCCGGCATGCGCGCCGCCTTACAAATAGCGGAATCCGGCAAGAGCTGCGCGCTCCTGTCCAAGGTATTCCCGACCCGTTCCCATACCGTGTCCGCCCAGGGCGGCATCACGGTGGCGCTGGGCAATGCCCACGACGACAACTGGGAATGGCACATGTACGACACCGTCAAGGGCTCCGACTACATCGGTGACCAGGACGCCATCGAGTTCATGTGTCAGACCGGCCCCGAGGCCATCCTCGAGCTGGAAAAAATGGGTCTGCCCTTCTCCCGTTTCGATAACGGCAAGGTGTACCAGCGTCCCTTCGGCGGCCAGTCCAAGGCCTTCGGCGGCGAACAGGCGGCACGCACCGCGGCGGCCTCCGACCGCACCGGTCACGCCCTGCTGCACACCCTCTACCAGCAGAACGTCAAGCATCAGACCACGGTGTTCTCCGAGTGGTATGCCCTGGATCTGGTGAAGAACCAGGACGGTGACGTGGTCGGCTGTACCGCCATCGATATCGAAACCGGTGAGGTGGTCTACTTCAAGGCCAAGGCGACCATACTGGCCACCGGCGGCGCCGGTCGTATTTTCCAGTCCACCACCAACGCCCATATCAACACCGGCGACGGTGTCGGCATGGCGCTGCGCGCCGGCGTGCCGGTACAGGACATGGAAATGTGGCAGTTCCACCCCACCGGCATCGCCGGCGCCGGGGTGCTGGTGACCGAAGGTTGCCGGGGCGAGGGCGGTTACCTGCTGAACAAGGACGGCGAGCGCTTCATGGAGCGTTATGCCCCCAACGCCAAGGACCTGGCCGGTCGCGACGTGGTGGCCCGCTCCATGATGATCGAGATCCGCGAAGGCCGCGGCTGCGACGGCCCCTGGGGTCCGCACATCAAGCTGAAGCTGGATCACCTGGGCAAGGAAGTGCTGGAAAGCCGCCTGCCCGGCATCTGCGAGCTGTCCCGCACCTTCGCCCACGTGGACCCGGTGAAAGAGCCGATCCCCGTTATCCCCACCTGTCACTACATGATGGGCGGTATCCCCACCAACGTGCACGGCCAGGCCCTGAAACAGGATGCCAACGGCAACGACGTGCCGGTGAAGGGCCTGTTCGCCGTGGGCGAGATCGCCTGCGTGTCGGTGCACGGTGCCAACCGCCTGGGCGGCAACTCCCTGCTCGACCTGGTGGTGTTCGGTCGTGCCGTGGGTCGTCACCTGACCGAAGCCCTGAACGAACTGGGTGAGGTGCGTGGTGCGTCCGAGTCCGACCTCGACGCCTCCCTGGCCCGTTACCACCGTTGGGAAAACACCCGCAGCGGTGAGGATCCGGTACAGATCAGGAAAGACCTGCAGCGCTGCATGCAGAACAACTTCTCCGTATTCCGGGAAGGCGATGCCATGGCCGAAGGCCTGGCCGAGCTCAAGGTGATCCGCGAGCGTCTGAAGTCCGCCCGTCTGGACGACACCAGTCGCGACTTCAACACTCAGCGTATCGAGTGCCTGGAGCTGGACAACCTGATGGAAACCGCCTACGCCACCGCCGTGGCCGCGAACTTCCGTACCGAAAGCCGTGGTGCTCATTCCCGCTTCGATTATCCGGAGCGTGACGATGAGAACTGGCTGTGTCATTCGCTGTACAGCCCGGAAACCGAGTCCATGACCAAACGCTCCGTGAATATGTCGCCGAAGACCCGTGACGCATTCCCGCCGAAGGCGCGGACTTACTGAGGGGAGGGGATAACATGCAAATTACCATTTCTGTTTACCGCTACAACCCGGAAACCGATTCCGCACCGCACATGAAGGACTATCAGCTGGATGTCCCCCAGGGCTCCGACATGATGGTGCTGGATGCCCTGCTGCTGCTGAAGGAGCAGGATCCTGGCCTGGCCTTCCGTCGCTCCTGCCGTGAAGGCGTGTGCGGCTCCGACGGCCTGAACATGAACGGCAAGAACGGCCTGGCCTGTATTACCCCGCTGTCCGATCTGCTGGCCAAGGGCAACAAGGTGGTGATCCGCCCGCTGCCCGGCCTGCCGGTGGTGCGCGACCTGGTGGTCGATATGAGCCAGTTCTACACCCAGTGGGAGAAGGTCAAGCCTTTCCTCATCGCCGAAGACAAGCAGCCGCCCGCCCGCGAGCGCCTGCAGTCGCCGGAAGAACGTGCCAAGCTGGACGGGCTGTACGAGTGCATTCTGTGCGCCTGCTGCTCCACCTCTTGTCCGTCCTTCTGGTGGAACCCGGACAAGTTCATCGGTCCGGCCGGCCTGCTGGCCGCCTATCGCTGGCTGGCCGACAGCCGCGACACCGCCACCGATGATCGCCTGTCCAACCTGGATGACGCCTTCAGCGTGTTCCGCTGCCACGGCATCATGAACTGTGTGAACGTGTGTCCCAAAGGCCTTAACCCCACCAAGGCCATCGGTCATATCAAGTCCATGCTGTTGAAACGGGCCGTGTAATAGTCCCAAACTGATAATCCGCCGCCCGCGAGGGCGGCTTTGACTCGACGACCAGAACGACAGTAGCCCTGTCGAGAAGTTACAAAGGGATAAAGATGCACAATGGCGTAATGCAAGCCTGGCTGGAATCTTCTCACCTGGCCGGTGCCAATGCGACCTATGTAGAAGACCTGTACGAGGCCTATCTTGCCGATCCTGAAGCCGTTCCCGACCAATGGAGGTCCGTTTTCGACGGCCTGCCGGCGCAAGACGGCAACGTTCAGGACCAACCCCACTCGCAAGTAAGAGATTATTTTCGCCGCCTCGCCAAAGACACCTCCCGTTATGCCACCCCAGTCAGTGACCCCCATACTGACGCCAAGCAAGTCAAAGTTCTGCAGCTGATCAACGCCTACCGTTTCCGGGGCCATCAGAACGCGAACCTGGACCCGCTCGGGCTGTGGAAACGGGAAACCGTGGCGGAGCTGGATCCGGCCTTCCACAACCTGACCGGCGCAGACCTCGAGGCGACCTTCAACGTGGGCTCCTATGCCATCGGCAAGGAAACCATGAAGCTGAAGGATCTGGTGGCCGCCCTGAAGAAGACCTACTGCGGCTCCGTGGGTGCGGAATACATGCACATCACCAGCACCGAAGAAAAACGCTGGATCCAGAGCCGCCTCGAGCCGGTGGTCGGTGCCCCCCGTTACACCCAGGAAGACAAGCTGCGCTTCCTCGACAGCCTGACCGCCGCCGAGGGTCTGGAGAAATACCTGGGCGCCAAGTTCCCCGGTGCCAAGCGCTTCTCCCTGGAAGGTGGCGACGCCCTGATCCCCATGACCAAGGAGCTGATCCGTCGCTTCGGCGAGAAGGGTGGCCGGGAAGTGGTGATCGGCATGGCCCACCGGGGCCGCCTGAACATGCTGGTCAATGTGCTGGGCAAGCGCCCGCAAGACCTGTTCGACGCCTTTGCCGGCAAGTACGAGACCCAGAGCTCCGGTGACGTCAAGTATCACATGGGCTTCAGCTCCGACTTCGAAACGCCCGGCGGCGTGGTGCATCTGGCGCTGGCCTTCAACCCCTCGCACCTGGAAATTGTCAACCCCGTGGTTATCGGCTCGGTGCGCGCACGCATGGACCGGCTCGACAACCCGGACGGCCGCCAGGTGCTGCCGATCACCATCCACGGCGACTCGGCCTTCGCCGGCCAGGGCGTGGTGGCGGAAACCTTCAACATGTCGCTGACCCGCGGCTATGGCGTGGGTGGCACCGTCCGCATCGTGATCAACAACCAGGTGGGTTTCACCACCTCCAACCCGCGCGATACCCGCTCCACCGAGTACTGTACCGACATCGCCAAGATGGTGCAGGCGCCCATCTTCCACGTCAATGCCGACGATCCGGAAGCCGTGGTGCAGGTGACCCAGCTGGCCCTGGACTTCCGCAACGAGTTCGGCCGTGATGTGGTGATCGATCTGGTGTGCTACCGCCGTCACGGCCACAACGAGGCGGACGAGCCGAGCGCGACCCAGCCGCTGATGTACCAGAAGATCAAGAAGCACCCGACCCCGCGCAAGATCTACGCGGACCGGCTGATCGAGGAGAGCACCGTCTCTACCGAAGACGCCACCTCGATGATCAACGAGTACCGGGATGCCCTGGACCATGGCGAGTGCGTGGTCAAGGAATGGCGCCCGATGGAGAAGCATTCCGTCGACTGGTCTCCCTACCTGGGCCACGAGTGGGACATGCCTTACGACTCCACCTATCCGCTGGACAAGCTGAAGGATCTGGCCGAGCGGGTGACCAGCTACCCCGAGACCCACACCCTGCAGCGCCAGGTCGGCAAGATCTATGATGACCGTCGGCTGATGGCCAAGGGCGAAAAGCTGGCGGACTGGGGCTTTGCCGAAGTGCTGGCTTACGCCACCCTGTGCGACAGCGGCTATGAAGTTCGCCTCACCGGCCAGGATTCCGGCCGCGGCACCTTCTTCCACCGCCATGCGGTGCTGCACAACCAGAACGACGCCAGCACCTATACCCCGCTGTGCCACCTGTCCGGCAACCAGGGCCAGTTCCAGGTCTATGACTCGGTGCTGAGCGAAGAGGCGGTGATGGCATTCGAATACGGCTATGCCACCGCCGAGCCGGAAGGCCTGACCATCTGGGAAGCCCAGTTCGGTGACTTCGCCAACGGTGCCCAGGTGGTGATCGACCAGTTCCTGAGTTCCGGCGAGCAGAAGTGGGGGCGGATGTGCGGCCTGACCCTGCTGCTGCCCCACGGCTACGAAGGCCAGGGCCCCGAGCACTCCAGCGCCCGTCTGGAGCGCTACCTGCAGCTGTGCGCCGAGCACAACATGCAGGTGTGCGTGCCGACCACCCCGGCCCAGGTGTTCCATATGCTGCGTCGTCAGGTGCTGCGTCCCATGCGCCGCCCGCTGGTGGTGATGACGCCCAAGTCGCTGCTGCGTCATCCGCTGGCGGTGTCCGAGCTGGACACCCTGGCCAGTGGAACCTTCCAGAATGCCATCGGCGAGATCGATGCCCTGGATCCGAAAGGCGTCAAGCGGGTTGTCCTGTGCTCCGGCAAGGTCTATTACGATCTGCTGGAAGCCCGCCGCAAGAATGAACAAACGGATGTGGCCATTATCCGGATCGAGCAATTGTATCCGTTCCCTCAGGAAGAGGTTGCCGCGATTCTTGCCGACTACCAGCACGTGAAAGACTTCGTCTGGTGTCAGGAAGAGCCGCAAAACCAAGGGGCCTGGTATTGCAGCCAGCACCATTTCTGGGCTGCCATCCCGGCGGGTGCCAACCTGCGTTATGCCGGTCGTGCCGCTTCTGCGTCCCCGGCCGTGGGTTACACCTCTGTTCACTTACAACAACAAAAAGCGTTGGTCGAAGACGCACTGACGTTGACTGAAGCATAACGCACAAAGGACATATTGATGACCATCGAAATCAAGGTTCCCGACCTACCAGAATCTGTCGCCGACGCCACCATCGCCACCTGGCACAAACAGCCGGGTGACCGGGTTGAGCGTGACGAAGTGATCGTCGACATCGAAACCGACAAGGTGGTGCTGGAAGTTCCAGCCCCCGAAGCCGGGATACTGGAAGCCATCCTCGAAGGTGACGGCGCCACCGTACTGGGGCAGCAGGTGATCGGCAAGCTCAAGCAGGGCGCCGTGGCCGGTGAAGAGACCAAGGACAAGCCGGCCGCCGCCAACGGCGAAGCCAAGGAAGAAGTCAAGGCCGATGCCGACGAGGCCCTGAGCCCGGCGGTGCGCCGCCTGGTGGCCGAGCACAACATCGACGTGGCCAAGCTGGCCGGCTCCGGCAAGGGTGGCCGCATCACCAAGGAAGACGTGGAAGCCTTCATCAAGGGCGGCAACAAGCCTGCCGCGCCGGCCGCCGAGGTCAAGGCCCCGGTCATCCCGCTGGGCGAGCGCACCGAGAAGCGCGTGCCCATGACCCGCCTGCGCAAGCGCGTGGCCGAGCGTCTGCTCGAAGCCAAGAACACCACCGCCATGCTGACCACCTTCAACGAGGTCAACATGGGCCCCATCATGAGCCTGCGCAAGCAGTATCAGGAGGTGTTCGAGAAGCGCCACGGCATTCGTCTGGGCTTCATGTCCTTCTACGTGAAGGCGGTGGTGGAGTCGCTCAAGCGCTACCCCGAGGTGAACGCCTCCATCGACGGTGACGATATCGTCTACCACAACTACTTCGATGTCAGCATCGCCGTGTCCACCCCCCGTGGCCTGGTGACCCCGGTACTGCGCGACTGCGATCGCCTGAGCCTGGCCGACATCGAGAAGAGCATCAAGGATCTGGCCATCAAGGGTCGTGACGGCAAGCTGACCGTGGACGACATGACCGGCGGCAACTTCACCATCACCAACGGTGGCGTGTTCGGCTCCCTGATGTCTACCCCCATCATCAACCCGCCGCAGAGCGCCATCCTGGGTATGCACAAGATCCAGGAGCGCCCGATGGCGGTGAACGGCAAGGTGGAAATCCAGCCGATGATGTACCTGGCGCTGTCCTACGACCACCGCCTGATCGACGGCCGCGAGTCCGTGGGTTACCTGGTGTCCGTGAAGGAGCTGCTGGAAGACCCGACCCGTCTGCTGCTGGACGTCTGAGTCGATAATAACAAGAGGTCGGGTTGCGGCCCGACCCGTTTGTATGCCCTGAACCCAAACACAACAACGGAAAACGCAACATGAATTTGCATGAATATCAGGCAAAACAGCTGTTTGCCGAATACGGTCTGCCCGTATCTGAAGGCTACGCATGTGACAACCCGCAAGAAGCGGTAGAGGCTGCCAGCAAAATCGGCGGCGACATGTGGGTGGTGAAGTGCCAGGTCCACGCCGGTGGCCGTGGCAAGGCGGGCGGCGTCAAGCTGGCCAAGACCAAGGAAGAAATCCGTGAGTTCGCCGAAAACTGGCTGGGCAAGAACCTGGTGACCTACCAGACCGACGCCAAGGGCCAGCCGGTGGCCAAGATCCTGGTCGAGTCCTGCACCGACATCGACAAGGAGCTGTACCTGGGCGCCGTGGTCGACCGTGGCACCCGTCGCGTGGTGTTCATGGCCTCTACCGAAGGCGGCGTGGAAATCGAGAAAGTCGCCGAAGAGACCCCCGAACTGATCCACAAGGCCGCCATCGATCCGCTGGTGGGCCCGCAGCCCTACCAGGGCCGTGAACTGGCGTTCAAACTGGGCCTGCAAGGCGACCAGATCAAGCAGTTCACCAAGATCTTCCTGGGCCTGGGCCAGATGTTCCTGGACTACGATTTCGCCCTGCTCGAGATCAACCCCCTGGTGATCACCACCGCCGGCAACCTGCACTGCCTGGACGGCAAGATCAACATCGACTCCAACGCCCTGTTCCGTCAGCCCAAGCTGCGTGAAATGCACGATCCGTCCCAGGACGACGCCCGTGAAGCCCACGCCGCCAAATGGGAACTGAACTACGTGGCCCTCGACGGCAACATCGGCTGCATGGTCAACGGCGCCGGCCTGGCCATGGGTACCATGGACATCGTCAACCTGCACGGCGGCAAGCCGGCCAACTTCCTGGACGTGGGCGGTGGCGCCACCAAGGAGCGGGTGACCGAGGCGTTCAAGATCATTCTCTCCGACAGCAATGTACAAGCGGTGCTGGTGAACATCTTCGGCGGCATCGTCCGTTGCGACATGATCGCCGAAGGCATCATCGGTGCGGTGAAGGAAGTGGGCGTCAAGGTCCCGGTGGTGGTGCGTCTGGAAGGCAACAACGCCGATCTGGGTGCCAAGAAGCTGGCCGAATCCGGCCTCAACATCATCGCCGCCACCAGCCTGACCGACGCTGCCGTTCAGGTCGTCAACGCCGCACAGGGGAAATAAGAGAATGAGCATTCTGATCAACAAAGACACCAAGGTTATCTGTCAGGGTTTTACCGGTGGCCAGGGGACTTTCCACTCCGAGCAGGCGATCGCCTACGGTACCCAGATGGTCGGCGGCGTGTCTCCGGGCAAGGGCGGCACCACCCACCTCGGCCTGCCGGTGTTCAACACCGTGCGTGAAGCGGTCGAAGCCACCGGCGCCACCGCCACCGTGATCTATGTTCCGGCTCCCTTCTGCAAGGACGCCATCCTGGAAGCCATCGACGCCGGCATCAAGTTCATCGTCACCATCACCGAAGGCATCCCGACCCTCGACATGCTGGACGTGAAAGTCAAGCTGGACGAAGCCGGCGTGCGCATGATCGGCCCCAACTGCCCGGGCGTGATCACTCCGGACGAATGCAAGATCGGCATCATGCCCGGCCACATCCACAAGAAGGGCAAGGTCGGCATCGTGTCCCGCTCCGGCACCCTGACCTACGAAGCGGTCAAGCAGACCACCGACGAAGGGTTCGGCCAGTCCACCTGTGTGGGCATCGGCGGTGACCCCATCCCCGGCTCCAACTTTATCGACATCCTGAAGCTGTTCCAGGAAGATCCGGAGACCGAGGCCATCGTGATGATCGGTGAAATCGGCGGCACCGCCGAGGAAGAAGCCGCCGCCTTCATCAAGGCCAACGTGACCAAGCCGGTGGTGTCCTACATCGCCGGTGTGACCGCGCCTCCCGGCAAGCGCATGGGCCATGCCGGCGCCATCATCTCGGGCGGCAAGGGCACTGCCGACGAGAAGTTCGCCGCCCTGCAGGACGCCGGTGTCAAGACCGTGCGTTCCCTGGCCGAGATCGGCAAGGCACTGCGTGAAGTGACCGGCTGGTAACACAAAGCCGGAAGCTTGAAGCTAAAAGCTGGAAGAGAAAAGGAGCCGTTGCAGGCTCCTTTTTTTATGCGGCTGGCTCTAGCTTCCAGCTTCCAGCTTCTAGCTTTAGTTACATGCGTTCCGTCCTGCTCCAGGGATCCGGCCTCATGCTGAACTGGCCGTGCTGCCAGTGGCTGGCCAGGCGGCGGAAATCGTCTCCCTTCATGTGGATCAGATCCCGGTGGTCGCCGCTTTCCAGGTAGACATCCGCCATGCCGAGCAGGGCGTCGTCGACCAGGGTGTCGATGGCGTAAGGATCGCCCAGAGCCGGGATGGCGCCCGGATCGCAGTCGTTGAACCACTGCTCCAGGGTGCGTTCCGGTGCCAGCTGGACTTCACCGTGTACCAGATAGTTCAGGCGCTGCAAATCCACCTTGTCGGCGGCGGGGATCACCGCCATGATCGACTTGCCGTCGTCCCGCTCCAGGATCACCGCCTTGGCCATCTGGGCGAGGGGAACGTGACCGGCGATGGCACTCTGTGCCGCTCCTTCCGAATAGGCATGGTGCACCATGTCGTAGGGAATATGATGTCGGTCCAAGTACTCTTTCAATCTGAGTGACATACCCATAGCTACCTCCCGAAGGCCAAGCCGTAGCCGGCCGCGCCTTTCTTTGCTGCATAACCAGTATAGACCTCCGCACAAAACTTGACTCTGTAATGCCTCATTTGAAGCCTTGATCCAGATCAAGCGCGGATGGGATTACCATTTTTTAACCGGCCAATTACCTTAGAATGACTTTTTCGGACCCGAACGAGAGCCCTAAGGAATGCGTAACCTCTCATTGAACTGGAAGATTTTCCTGCCGCTGCTGGTGATTTTCGTGCTGGTATTCGTGCTGTGCTTTGCCGTGTCGACCCAGCTGCAACGCGGCCTGGCCCTGCACCTGGCGGAGGAGAAGATCGAAACCACCGCCAACCTCTATATGGATCAGCTCAATGTGCTGATGGTGAACGGCGCCATTCACCAGCGCGGCCTGGTACAAACCAAGATCCAGGAAGAAAAGGGCATCGAGCAGGCGCGGGTGATCCGGGCTCCCGCCGTGACCAAACTGTTTGGCCCCGGGGCCCCCGATCAGGGTATTCAGGACGATCTTGACCGGCGTGCCATTGAACAGGGCGAAACCGTACTCGAACTGCACCTGGAAGACGACATTCCCAACCTGACCCTGATCAAGCCGTTCAAGGCCTATCGGGAATATCGTGGTACCGCCTGTTTGCAGTGCCACCAGGTGCCGGAAGGCACCGTCATGGGGGCGGTGCGCATCAGTTACGATCTGAGCGATACCTTTGGCCAGATAAAGAGCAATAACCTGCGCCTGGCCGCCATGCTGATTGGCGTATTCCTGGTGGCCTTTGCGGTGCTCTGGCTGGTACAGAATCACTATCTCAAACGACCGATCCTGAACATCAGCCACCGATTGCAGCAAGTGGCGGCCGAGCGGGATCTGTCTACCCGGCTGGTGCCGCTCGGTAAGGACGAACTGGGCGGCCTGGTCGGCGCCATCAACGGCCTGCTGGGCAGTTTTCAGCACAGCCTGACCGAGGTACGCCGTGTTACCGGTAATATTTATACCGCGGCCGGAGACATTCAGCAGACGTCTCAGCAGACCGATATCTCGGCCAGGGCTCAGGATAATGAAACCGCCCTGATTGCCACCGCCATCAATGAAATGGAAGCCTCGGCCCGGGAAGTGCGGGAAAACGCCCGACTGACCGCCGAAACCTCGGAGCAGAGTCATGCCTTTGCCCTGACGGCCAGCGATCAGGCTCGGGTGGCGGTAGAGGGGATCCAGACCCTGAATGGCGAGATTGGACGCATTGATCGGGTGATCCGCGAGCTTGACGGCCGCTGTGACCAGGTCGACAAGGTGCTCGACATGATCAAGGGGATTGCCGAGCAGACCAACCTGCTGGCGCTCAATGCCGCCATTGAGGCGGCACGGGCCGGCGCCTCGGGGAGGGGCTTTGCGGTGGTGGCCGACGAAGTGCGTACCCTGGCACTGCGCACCCAGCAGTCGGCCGAGGAAATCACCGGCATGATCCGCTTATTACAGAATGAAGCCAAGGATGCGGTACAGGCCATCGAGATGGCTGAAGGGCAGGCCATCGACAGCGTGGCCCGCACCCAGGACGCCATGAGCTCGTTGCAGGCCATTATTGAGCAGGTGGCGCGTATTAACGAACTCAACGCCCAGGTATCGGCCTCGGCGGACGAGCAAAGCGCGGTGTGTTCGGAAGTGAGCCGCAACATTACCCGGGTGCGGGACTCCTCCGGCGAAACCCTGTCCCAGGCCGAAGCCGCTGCCGGTGCCAGCCTGCAACTGGTGGAAGAGTGCAGGGTGCTGGAGCAGATGATTGCGCACTACCGGCTGCAGGGACGGGGTGAGGACGGTGACGAGCCCGTGCCGGCAGGAGCGCCGGTGGCGGCCATCTGAGACGGAAGGGGACGATGAGGCGTCTGCTGACAACCCCTCGTAGTTCTCTGTCGTCACTCCTGCGAAGGCGGGAGTCCAGTGCAATATGTCATGGTTCTCCGCCTTCGCGGAGATGACCAGAGGGAAAGACGGAGATGACGGCAGTTCAACAGCGGTGATAAAGGGAAATATCTGGCGAAAAAGCGGATGATGGACTTTGCCATCAAGCTGAAGGGGATGCTCAGGCGTCCCCTTTTACTTCCAGCACCCGGCTCAGCACTTCGCCCCGGGCCAGGCGGGTGCGCAGCTCGTCCCCGGGCGCAAGCCGGCTGGCGTCCGTCACCACCTGGCCCCGGCTCAGGGTGATGCTGTAGCCCCGGGAGAGGGTGGCCAGGGGGCTCATGGCCTCGAGCCGGGAGGCGGCCAGCGCCAGCCGGTGCTTGTCTTGCTCGAGGCGGCTGCGGCACAGGGCACCGAGTCGTTGCTCAAGCCGGAGCAGCCGATCGCGCCCGGCCTGCAGGCGGCGCTCCGGATGCTGATGCTGCAACCGCAGCCTGAGCGCGTCTAGGCGCTGCCCGGCCCGTTCCAGCCGGCGCTGCCATGCCCGCAGCAGGCGCAGTTGCAGCAGATCCAGGCCCTGGGCCTGCTGCTGCAGGCGGCGTTCGGGATGCTGGCGGCCGAGGCGCAGTTCCAGCTGCTGCAGGCGCTGACGCTGGCCCTGCAGGTAACGGCGCTGGGCCGAGGCCAGCCGCTGGCCCCACTGCAGCCATTGCTGAGCCTGGGCCTGGCCGTCGTGGCTGATCAGTTCGGCGGCGGCAGACGGGGTAGGGGCACGCAGGTCGGCCACCAGATCGCTCAGGGTGATGTCGACCTCGTGGCCGACCGCGCTGACCACCGGCAGGGCCGAGGCGGCGATGGCCCGCACCAGCCGCTCGTCGTTGAAGCACCAGAGATCTTCCAGCGAGCCGCCGCCCCGGGCCAGGATCAGCAGATCCGTTTCTGCCCGGCGGTTGGCGGCTGCCAGGGCCGACAGCAGTTGCGGCACCGCCGCCTCGCCCTGCACCTGGCTGGGGTAGAGAACCACCCGCAGCTGGGGGGCCCGCCGCGCCAGCACGGTCAGGATGTCGTGCAGGGCCGCGCCCGTGGCCGAGCTGATGACACCGATGCGGGCCGGATGGGCGGGGAGGGGCCGTTTGCGGCCGGCGTCGAACAGGCCCTCGGCGCCGAGCCGCTGCTTGAGCGCTTCGAACTGCTGCTTGAGCAGGCCCTCGCCGGCGGGCGCCATGGTCTGGGCCACCAGCTGGTAATCACCCCTGGGTTCGTACAGGGTGACCTTGCCGAAAATCAGCACCTGATCGCCCTCCCTGGGGCGGAAGGCCACGCTGCGGTTGTTGCCGCGGAACATGGCGCAGCGCAGCTGGGACTGGCTGTCCTTGAGCGAAAAGTACCAGTGGCCGGATCCCGGCATGGACAGGTTGGAAATTTCCCCGGTCAGCCAGACGGCGCCCATTTCGCCTTCCAGCAGCAAGCGGGCCTGGCGGTTGAGGCGGCTGACCGTATAGATGTCCGTTAACTTTTCCTGATGCAAAATGGCCCCTGAGTAGTATTTTTACATAAAAATAAACCGCTTTGCCCGATATTTTGCGCTTAATTTGCCAAAATAACAAAAATCGCTTTACCGGAGGGGGACGGATGCCTACAATTTGTCGGCAATATTTTTCCCCCAACCTATGGTGAATATTGCGATGCTTAGGATTGCCCAAGACGCCCTGACCTTTGATGATGTACTGCTGGTCCCTGCCCATTCCACCGTGTTGCCCAACACGGCCGATCTCCGCACCCGCCTGACCCGGGAAATCAATCTTAACATTCCAATCGTTTCCGCCGCCATGGACACGGTGACCGAGGCCGATCTGGCCATCGCCCTGGCCCAGGAAGGGGGCATCGGCTTTATTCACAAGAACATGTCGATCGAGCAGCAGGCGGCCCAGGTGCGCAAGGTCAAGAAGTTCGAGAGCGGCGTGGTGTCCGATCCGGTCACCGTCCGCCCGGACATGACCATCGCCGATGTGCGGGAGCTCACCCGCCAGAACGGATTCGCCGGTTATCCGGTAGTGACGGCCGAGGGGGAACTGGTCGGCATCATCACCGGGCGGGATGTCCGTTTCGTACAGGACATGAGCAAGAAGGTGCACGAGGCCATGACCGGCAAGGAGCGGCTGGTAACGGTGCCGGTGGGCGCGGCCCGGGAGCAGGTTGAGGCCCTGATGCAGGAGCATCGCATCGAGAAGGTGCTGGTGGTGGCCGCCAACGGCCAGCTGACCGGCATGATCAGCGCCAAGGACTTCCAGAAGGCCGAGAGCAAGCCCAACGCCTGCAAGGACGACCAGGGCCGGCTGCGGGTCGGTGCGGCCGTGGGTGCCGCACCGGGCAACGAAGAACGCATCGCCGCCCTGGTGGCCGCCGGCCTGGACGTGCTGCTGATCGACTCTTCCCACGGCCATTCCGAAGGGGTGCTGGAACGTATCCGTGAAACCCGCAAGGCCTATCCGAACCTGCCGATCATCGGCGGCAACGTGGCCACCGCCGCCGGTGCGCTCGCCCTGGCCGAGGCCGGTGCCAGTGCGGTCAAGGTGGGCATCGGTCCCGGCTCCATCTGTACCACCCGTATCGTGACCGGTTGCGGCGTGCCCCAGATCACCGCCGTGGGCAACGCGGTGGCGGCCCTGAAGGATCTGGGCATACCGGTGATCGCCGACGGCGGCATCCGTTTCTCCGGCGATATCGCCAAGGCCCTGGCCGCCGGCGCCCACTGCGTGATGATGGGCTCCATGTTCGCCGGCACCGAGGAATCGCCCGGCGAGATCGAGCTGTTCCAGGGCCGTTCCTTCAAGTCCTACCGCGGCATGGGCTCGCTCGGCGCCATGACCAAGGGCTCCAGCGACCGCTACTTCCAGACCGACAACGCCGCCGACAAGCTGGTGCCGGAAGGCATCGAAGGCCGGGTGCCCTACAAGGGCAAGCTCAAGGAAATCATCCATCAGCAGATGGGCGGCCTGCGCAGCGCCATGGGCCTGACCGGCAGCGCCACCATCGACGACCTGCGCACCAAGGCGGAATTTGTTAAGATATCCGGCGCCGGCATCCAGGAATCCCATGTCCACGATGTGACCATTACCAAGGAAGCCCCCAACTACCGGCTGGGCTGAACCCGAAAGCAACAAACGGGGGAGTAATCCCCCGTTTTTCTATTGTCGTCTGGCCCCCCACAGGCGGCCCTTGAAACTAGTAGGAAAGCGATGACCAAGAATATTCATGATAACCGGATCCTGATCCTGGACTTCGGCTCCCAATACACCCAGTTGATCGCCCGCCGCGTGCGGGAGCTCGGGGTGTACTGCGAACTGTGGGCCTGGGACGTGACCGAAGCTCAGATCCGCGACTTCAATCCGAACGGTATCATCTTGTCCGGGGGGCCCGAGTCCGTCACCGAGGCGAACAGCCCGCGGGCGCCGGAGTATGTGTTCAACGCCGGGGTGCCGGTGTTCGGCATCTGCTACGGCATGCAGACCATGGCCGAGCAACTGGGCGGCGCCGTGGCCGGCTCCAGCGAGCGGGAGTTCGGCTACGCCCAGGTGCAGCGGGTGGCCGAGTGCGCCCTGTTCGCCAATATCGAGGACGCGGTGGATGCCGAGGGCAACGCCCTGCTGGACGTGTGGATGAGCCACGGCGACAAGGTGGTGGCCCTGCCCGAAGGCTTCACCAAGGTGGCCCAGACCGGCAACTGCCCCTTCGCCGCCATGGCCGACGAAGAGCGCCGTTTCTACGGCGTGCAGTTCCACCCCGAGGTGACCCACACCCGCCAGGGTGCGCGCATGCTGGAGCACTTCGTGCGCGGCATCTGTGGCTGCGAGGCGCTGTGGACTCCGGCCTCCATCATCGAGGACGCCGTGGCTCGCATCAAAGAGCAGGTGGGCGACGATGAGGTGATCCTGGGCCTGTCCGGCGGTGTGGACTCCTCGGTGGTGGCCATGCTGGTACACCGTGCCATCGGCGACAAGCTGACCTGTGTGTTCGTGGACAACGGCCTGCTGCGCCTGAACGAAGGCGAGCAGGTGATGGAAATGTTCGGCGACCACTTCGGCCTGAACATCATCAAGGCCGACGCCGAAGAGCGCTTCCTGTCCGCCCTGGCGGGTGAGAACGATCCGGAAGCCAAGCGCAAGATCATCGGCCGCGTGTTCGTTGAAGTGTTCGACGAAGAGTCCAGGAAGCTGAAAAATGCCCGCTGGCTGGCCCAGGGCACCATCTATCCGGACGTGATCGAATCCGCCGCCTCCGCCACCGGCAAGGCGCACGTGATCAAGTCCCACCACAACGTGGGCGGCCTGCCGGAAGACATGAAGATGGGTCTGGTCGAACCGCTGCGCGAGCTGTTCAAGGACGAAGTGCGCAAGGTCGGTCTGGAGCTGGGTCTGCCCTACAACATGCTGTATCGCCACCCCTTCCCGGGCCCGGGCCTGGGCGTGCGGGTGCTGGGTGAAGTGAAGAAGGAATACTGCGACCTGCTGCGCCGTGCCGACGCCATCTTCATCGAGGAGCTGCACAAGCACGACCTGTACCACAAGGTCAGCCAGGCCTTCACCGTGTTCATGCCGGTCCGCTCCGTGGGCGTCATGGGCGACGGCCGCAAGTACGACTGGGTGGTATCCCTGCGTGCGGTGGAGACCATCGACTTTATGACCGCCCACTGGGCGCACCTGCCCTACGACTTCCTGGGGCATGTGTCCAACCGGATCATCAACGAAGTCGACGGCATCTCCCGCGTGGTGTACGACATCTCCGGCAAGCCGCCCGCCACCATCGAGTGGGAATAATCACTCGTTAGGTAACAGCTGGCAGCAACCGGCATGAAATGACATTTAAGCCCATGTTTACATGGGCTTTTTTGTTTTTATAGCCTGCACTGTCTGGCAACATTTGGCAGCGGGAAGCACGACTTGAGCGTGGTATCGAACTTGGTATTATCAGTGAGCGATGCCATAAGTGAGAGCCAATACCATGCTGCCTTGCCTTATGATTACATGGTATCAAATTTCAATAAAGCACTGTTTTTAAAGCAATAAAGAGCCAATTCATAGGGCTTTTTCAGCATGGTATCAACATCGACTAAGGACCAGACTCATGCTGACCGATACCAAGCTGCGCCACCTCAAGCCCAGAGACAAGCTCTACAAGGTAAACGACCGGGATGGCCTCTATATGGCCGTGACGCCGGCCGGCACCGTCTCATTCCGTTACAACTACTCCATCCATGGCCGCCAGGAGACGATCACCTTTGGCCGCTACGGCGTAGGTGGTATTACCCTGGCAGAAGCCCGGGAGCAGCTGCATGAAGCCAAGCGCATGGTGGCCGATGGCAAATCACCAGCCAAGGAGAAAGCCCGGAAAAAGGCCCGAGTGAAAGACGCGGAAACCTTTGGTGTTTGGGCGGAGAAGTGGCTGCGAGGCTATCAGATGGCGGACTCCACCCGTGATATGCGCCGCTCCGTGTATGCCAGAGAGCTGGAAAAGAAATTCGGCAATCAGAAGCTTACCGAGATAACCCATGAAGACCTGCGGGCACTGACCGACGCCATCGTAGAGCGGGGCGCACCGGCCACCGCCGTTCACACCCGTGACATTGTGCTCCAGGTATACCGCTGGGCGATTGAGCGGGGGCAGAAGGTCGAGAATCCGGCCGATTCGGTAAGGCCTTCCAGCATTGCCAGGTTTGAACCCCGGGACCGCACCCTGTCACCGGAAGAGATCAGGCTCATGTATCAGTACATTGAGCGGATTGGTACCTCACCGTCCATTCGGGCTGCGGTAAAGCTGTTGCTGCTGACCATGGTACGCAAAAGCGAGCTGACCAATGCCACTTGGAGTGAAATTAACTTCAGCGAAGCGCTGTGGACCATTCCCAAAGAGCGGATGAAGCGGCGAAATCCCCATCTGGTGTTCCTGTCCCGCCAGGCCCTGGACATTCTTATTGCCCTGAAGACCTTCTCGGGAGGTTCGGACTACGTTCTGCCGTCCCGCTATGACTCCGACTTGCCCATGAGCAGCGCCACCCTGAACCGCGTGCTGGACCTGACCTATAAGCTGGCTCAGAAAGAAGGGCAGCTCTTGGCCAAGTTCGGCCCCCACGATCTGCGCCGCACCGCCAGCACCCTGCTGCACGAAGCCGGTTACAATACCGACTGGATTGAGAAATGCCTGGCCCATGAGCAAAAGGGCGTAAGGGCCGTATACAACAAAGCCGAGTACCGTGAACAGCGTACTGCCATGCTGCAGGACTGGGCTGATATGATTGATGAGTGGATGGTATAAAATTCGACTAACTACCATCAGTACTTAATGTCAAATTATAAAATAATTCTAATTTGATTTTTAAAGTTGTAAGATGTCGTAGGTTGTTGAAATTATAATACAAAATCATCCAATGTTATTTAAGTGAGAGCATAAGTGGATAAAAGTTTAGAGATTGTTACGAGATCCTTTTTCTCAGACATTGAAAATAACTTCTCATTAAAAAAAGGTTCTATTGTTAATGCTAAAGCAATGGATCAGATGTATGAATCAGTGGAGGTTAAAAAAGGTTCATTAGGCGTAGCTGTTGAGTCGATAAGAGCCCTAAAGGCTCCGAAAGAATATACTTATCAAAATGTCTTGCGGGCTTGGTTCAAAAAGCCTGGCCTAAATGATTGCAAAGTTGGTCCTCATCCAGATTTTGCTTACTTGAAATATAGTGGTGATATAGAGCACCATCATATTGTGACGATGTTCGTTGATATAAAACGAAGTTCAAGGCTTTCTTTGCTAATACCTTTAGAAGAAGCGTACTTGGTAAAAAATCGTATTCTTCAAGCCTGTGTGGATGTCATCAGAGCTCTAGATGGCTATCCTCATAGACTTATGGGTGATGCGGTTATGGCATTTTTTGGAGATAAAAATACTTCTTCAGAAGATGCTATAGCGAATGCATTGAATGCTGCGTCTTCACTAAAACTTGTATTGACAGAATCAGTTTTTCCAGAGTTAGATCGTATACTTGGAAAAGATGTTAATCTTGGCATTAGAATAGGGTTGGACTTTGGTCATGATAAAGAGGTTATTTGGGCTAACTATGGATATGGCGAAGCCTCTGAAGTCACAGCCCTTGGTCTACCTGTAGATTTAGCTTCCAAGGCTCAATCCCAAGCTAAAACCAATACAGCTATGATCGGACAAG
This sequence comes from Zobellella sp. An-6, assembly GCF_052487945.1. NCBI lineage: Bacteria > Pseudomonadati > Pseudomonadota > Gammaproteobacteria > Aeromonadales > Aeromonadaceae > Zobellella > Zobellella sp. An-6. Next base: position 1,722,189 of record NZ_CP199259.1, read on the forward strand.
GAATACTAGACCACATTGATTTCCCAGACTTTTATTCAGAGATAAAAGTTATAGAAAAAAACGGTGAAACGTTCAAAGAACGTTATATCTTACCAAACATGAGCAATGATGAAGGTGAGAAATTAAACCGTCGATGCCGCTTACTCAAGATGGATAGTTATCAAGAGTTACTACCAATTCCAGTTAACTTGAAAAGTAATGGCATTGGTGGAATTAATTTAGTCCCTCATGATGATATAAGATTCAAATGTTATTATCTGTCAGATGATAGTCAAACTTGGGAAGAATACATATCAGTATCTTCATTCCTCAAGAAAGATGTGAAGTTGAAGTTTAAGATAGAAATACTAAATCCAGGTAAGCTCAGTTACTATGGTCCTTTGAAGGCAAAGTTAACAAAAACAAACCATGGGAAGGAAGCTGAAAACAAAGGTGATAAGGGAAGTTCCTATCAAACTATAAATATAGAACACAGTTCCAATCAATACCAAAATTCAATTTTAAAAGAAATTCCTGAGGCAACAGCATATAGAGGGCTTCACACAATGGAGATGATCTTATACCCTCAGTCTCAGCCGGAATTCATTATTTACAAGAACATCATAGGTGTTTTTATTGTTTGATTTGACTAGCAGGGGCGTGCCCCCTGTCTATTTTCTATTTGCATACATTTAAGATGTTAACAAATGCTGAATGCTCGCTAAAGAAAACTAGAATGGCCAAGCCGAATATGGATGACGTGAGAGATATCCACAACCAATATAACCCTTTTTTGAAATTACCCATTTTTGCCATACAAATGCCTGAGCAAATCCAGTGATTTTCTAAAATGTCGATTTCGATAATTGAATGGAAATCTTTTCCATTCAAGCTGTTATAGTGACTCTTGAAATCATCTAGACTTGAGAATCCATTCTTGATTGATGCAAAAGAGATAATGGATTTTGATTCTGATGGCTCTAGGTTGGGAGAGAAAACATTTCTAATGGAATTAAAAAACATGATCCATGGTACTAATGTTAATCCTATTATTGCACATATTAATGTGGTTGGAATCACTGTTTTTTCATCATTTATTACACTATAAAAAAGGGTCGAGTATATTCCTATAAATGTGATTCCAGCAGCTAAGCAAAATGATGCTTTTTGATCAGCAGATAGTATAAAGCTATCCGTTCGCCTTAGCGATTCAAGCAAAATCTGCGTTTCTTGCTTCATGTAAACACTCCTTAGATATAGTGATGAGAGAAACTAAAAAAATCCTTTCACTGATACGCAATTTTACAGGTCATCTACTCGATATTCCAAGCGCGATTTCAGCTAAACCCCGTCACTCCAAACAATCAACCCCTCGGCCCCCATTCGACAACACTTCCGCCTGCTTCAGCACCAGCTCTACCGCCTGGCACTTCCAGCGTTGCAGGGTACGGCGCACTAGAATAGGCAGTTTGGCCCGCATGTTTTCTATTACTTGCAAGCCCACCGTGTAGGGCTGGAGAGCAACTTCATTTTAGCCGCTAAAATTATGACAGCTGCTTTTTTAGCAAGTTTCTGCCAGATAAACCTGCTACTTGGCGTTCCGAAGGTTACTTTGTTGTGCTAGTCAGTACAAGTTTTATTTGTTTTTAGAATGTGCGCCTTGTTGCTTTTTGGAAATTTTAGCGGCTAAAAAATTATGAGGATATATCCTTTTTTAGCGCTCGTTTTTCTTTTTTGTTTGTCTGTCGGGAAGGTTTAGCTTAACTTTTCCTGCCTATTTCTTTCTGGTTTCGATATATCGAAAACAATTCCTTAGTTAGCTTTTTAAGTTGGAGGTTTAATTTATTTTTTATTTAAAAAAATATTTTTGTTGTTAGTATTAAAGTCTCTTCTGGTCTTGGGAGGCAATCACATGCAAGTAATGGCACATAAAGCACTTATAAACAGGAAAGTACTTCTGGAGATGATTCCGCTTTCAGCTCGGACAATTTACAACATGGAACAGCGGGGCGAATTTCCGCGTCGCATTGCACTAACAAGCAGAAATGTTGCCTGGGATCTGGCAGAGGTCGAAAAGTGGATTGAAGAGCGTAAGTCATCGGGTATTCAGGCCATGCGACCTGGTTATTTTATGGGAGGTTGACGATATGCCTCTTGATCTCATGTCTGCGTTTTCTGAGCTGCCGCCGGCGATTGATTACGTTTTGCCGAATATGGTTGCGGGAACCGTGGGGGCCATTGTTTCACCTGGCGGGGCGGGTAAGTCCATGCTGGCCTTGCAGCTGGCGGCACAGATTGCCGGTGGTCCCGACCTGCTGGATATTGGCGAGTTTCCCTCCGGCGCCGTGGCTTACCTACCAGCCGAAGATCCGACCGCGGCTATCCATCATCGGCTGCATGTACTGGGAGCACATCTCACGCTCCCACAGCAGCAGGCGGTGGCTGATGGGCTGCTGGTTGAGCCATTGATTGGCAGGTGCCCTGACATTATGTCCTCGGCGTGGTTCGATGGCCTCAGGCAGGTTGCAGAGGGTCGACGCCTGCTGATCCTGGATACACTGCGCCGTTTCCATATCGAGGAAGAAAACGCCAGCGGGCCTATGTCGCAGGTGATTGGCCGGATGGAGGCCATCGCCGCCGAAACGGGCTGCGCCATCGTATTTCTGCATCATTCCAGCAAGGGAGCGGCCATGATGGGCGCTGGCGACCAACAGCAAGCCAGCCGTGGCTCATCTGTGCTGGTCGATAACATCCGTTGGCAATCCTACCTCTCAGGCATGACGCCAGGGGAGGCCGAGGAATGGGGAGTGGATGACGGCCAGCGAGGCTACTTTGTCCGCTTTGGCGTAAGCAAGGCCAATTACGGCGCACCTTTTCCCGAACGTTGGTTGCGCCGACATGAAGGGGGCGTGCTCAAGCCGGCCGTTCTGGAGCGGCAAAAGCGGCAGCAGTTTGTGAAGCCGAAAGCAGTGGTAGGGCTTGGTGATGACAACTGGTAACAAGGTCGCTCCCACCAGCACGGCGTTACAGGCTCGTGTGATGATCTATCAACCCACTCAGCGTCCCCGAGAACGCAAGGGGCAATGGATGGACACCTGCTTTGGTCGCTGTCGAGTAACCGGCAGGCTCGGACAGCGCCATGCCGACCTTATGGAATCCATGCTGTACGTTGCCGAGCGGAAGCGGGATGTGTCGGATGGCGGAGTGGAGCTTCTGGTAGACCCTGCGAAGCTTCGCCGGACAATGTCCGATCATCAATACAGCCTTACCCAGATTGAGAAGCTGTTGGCTGAACTGCGGGCGGCGACCATCACTATAGAGACGCCGCAGTTTGATTTTCCAATTATCGGGGGCCTGATCGATCACGTAATACCCTCACCGATGACTCGTCCCGACCCTCTGACCAGGGGAAAACGCAACCTGTGGCGTGTCCGGTTGGGAGTTGCCCTGGTCATGCTGCTGGAGCACGACTTATCCCTTCACTACCAGCCGGCGCCTATCACCAGGCTCAAGCATGGGATCAGTCAAGCGGTAGCTCGCCATGTGCTGACCCATAAGCATGATCCAGCCGGGGGCTGGCATATGGATACCCTGATCCGTGCCGTATGCGGTGACGATGTTGCTGGCCAGGCCGTGCGGGATGGGCGTAGACGACTGAAACATGATGCCGCCGGGCTTGCCGAGCTGGGGATAGAAATCACTGATGAGAACAGGGTGAAGCGTGGCACAGCCGCCCGATAGCGTGGCGTACCCGCCCGAAGGCGTGGCACAACCGCCCGGAAGCGTGGTACAGCCGCCCGAATTTTTGCCGTTTTAGCAGGATCTTCAGGATATTTCAGGATATCCAGGCGGTATAACCGCCCGCTTGATGCGGGCGATTACACCTTTCTTGATAAAGCCCTTGTCGGGCTTTATCAATCGGCCTATGGCCGATGGTTGAACGCCAGGAGGGGAGGGTTGCCAGGTCCGAGTTGGCCTCCGGCTACAGTGCTGCCGGAGAAGACGAAGGAGCGCCGCAAAGGAATTGCTATGGCGTGGTTTATTGACACTTGAGGGGCGGCGCCTCGGTTTTATTGACATTTGAGGGGCAGCCATCCGGCTTGGTTGACACCTGGGAACGCCGGTTACGGTTGTATTGCCACCTGGAGTCAGCATTTTGGCCTGGTTGAGGGCTTGAGGCACGGTACTTTGGCGTTATTGACATTTGAGGGGCGGCCGGGCTGGTAGTGGGGAAAGCGGGTGGAAACCTGTGTATTCCAAGGTGGAAAGCGCAAGGTCGGCAGGCATGGGGCGAACACGATTAGAGCGCTGTTTTACCGCTGTTGGCGCGCTGCTTTATCGCTGCAACTATCAGCAACTGCGCTGTTTAAGGCTGATTGTGTGCGATTACACGACGAATACACGGTAATAGCGATGCTTTGCACAGGGCATACACACAAAAACGAATGCTGAGATGCGGGCAGGATGTGTGAAGTAGGCCCACCATGCAAGCATGGCGGAGCCTCTTCACCGGCCCTTATTCGCACCTGCGGTGCTCAACGTTCATCCTGCCCTGCGGGGCCGTCCAGCTCAGATGGCAATCACGAAGAGGACGGTGACATGGAGACAAGCGAGAACAAGCCAACGAGAAAGGGCAGTAATCCGATCAAGGTCTATTGCCTGCCCGAGGAAAGGGCGGCCATCGAGACCAACGCCAGGAGGGCGGGCCATAGCGCCTCGACCTATCTGCGCTTGGTCGGCCAGGGCTACCAGGTTCGAGGAGTGACCGATGCCGAGCAGGTGCGCGAACTGGTCAGGGTGAATGGCGACCTGGGCCGCCTGGGTGGCCTGCTGAAACTCTGGCTGACGAATGACGCCAGGGTGGCCGGAGTCGGGGCCAATACCATCCTGGCTGTTCTGGGCCGTATCGAGGCGACGCAGGAGCAGATGAGCTTCCTCATGGAGTCCATACTTCGGCCGAAGGCCGAATCATGATAGCCAAACACGTTGCCATGCGTTCACAGGGCAAATCCGACTTTGCCGGGTTGGTGAATTACATCACCGACAAACAGAGCAAGGAGCATCGGTTAGGGGCCGTTCGGCTGACCAATTGCGAGGCACATTCGGTCCGGGACGCGATCAGCGAAGTGCTGGCGACCCAGTTTGCCAACACCAGGGCGAAGAGCGACAAGACCTATCACCTGATTGTCAGCTTCCGGGCCGGGGAGCAGGTTGAAGCCGAGACCCTGGCCGCCATCGAGGATCGTATTTGCGAGGGACTGGGCTTTGGCGAGCATCAGCGTATCAGTGCCGTTCACAACGACACCGACAACCTGCATATCCATATCGCCATCAACAAGATCCACCCGACGCGGAACACCATCCACGAGCCCTACTACCCACACCAGACGCTGGCCGAGCTGTGCGAAGCCATGGAGCGGGATTATGGGTTGCAGAGGGACAACCACATGCCGCGCCGGCGCGGTGCCGAGGCCCGGGCGGCCGACATGGAGCGCCACGCCGGTATTGAAAGCCTGATCGGCTGGATCAAGCGCGAGTGCCTGGACGAACTCAAGGCCGCGCAGTCCTGGGGTGAGCTGCACCGGGTGATGCGTGACAACGGCCTGGAACTCCGGGGGCGGGGCAATGGGTTGGTGGTGATGGCCGGCGATGACGTTATGGTCAAGGCGAGCACCCTGGGGCGGGATTTCTCCAAGCCGAAGCTGGAAGCCCGTTTTGGCCCGTTCGAGCCTGACCAGGCGCAACAGGCCAGGCCCCGCCGACAGTACCGCAAAGATCCGGTACGGCTGCGGGTGAACACCAGCGCGCTTTACGCCCGGTACAAGTCAGAGCAGGCGACGGCAGCGGCCAACAAAACGGCGGCCCTGGATAAAGCCCGGCGACAGAAAGACCGCCGGATTGATCACGCCAAGATGAAAGGCAGGGCGAGGCGGGCGGCCATCAAGCTTACTGGCGGCGGCAAGCTGACCCAAAAGCTCCTGTATGCCCAGGCCAGCAGTGCCCTGAAAGCCGACATTGATGCCATCCATAAGCAGTACCGGGAAGAACGGCAGGCCATCCATGAGGCCCACGGAAAGCGCACTTGGGCCGATTGGCTCAAGCGGGAGGCCCTGCAGGGCGATGCCGAGGCCCTGGCCGCGCTGCGGGCCAGGGAGGCCGCTCAGGGCCTCAAGGGCAATACCCTCAAGGGAGAGGGGCGGGCGAAGCCCGGTCATGCGCCGGTGATCGACAACATCACCAAGAAGGGCACCATCATTTACCGGGCCGGCTCCAGTGCGGTGCGCGACGATGGCGACCGGCTCCAGGTATCCAGGGAATCCGACCAGGCAGGTATCCAGAATGCGCTACGACTGGCGATGGAGCGTTATGGCGACCGCATTACCGTGCATGGCTCGCCGGAGTTCAAGGCCCGAGTGATCCGGGCGGCCGTGGATGGGCAACTGCCTGTTAGATTCGCGGATGCCGGTCTGGAACGCCGTCGCCAGGCCCTGGCCAACAGCCAGGGTACAACCGGGGTCCAGGGGCGGGCCAAACGGTCGGGAGTAACGCCAATCGGCCAGGAGCCGCCGCCGATGCGCCGTAACCGGCTGCAAACCCTGTCCCAGCTCGATGTGCTGCGCCTTGGGAACAAGGCCGTCAGCACGCCGGCCCCGCCAGGGTCGAACGAGCAGGAGCGCCGCAAGGCCAAGCTGCGGGCGGAGCTGGACGCCAAGAAGGCAAGGCGGCAGAGCAAGGGGCGGGCGCGGTAAAATTTGTTCAATGATTGCAGTGTGCTAAAATGCAGTCATGTAAAGCAAGTGCGGGGTTTGAAATCATGCCGTCTATCACCGTTAGAAATGTGCCGGATGAGGTGCATCGTGCCCTGAAGGTGCTGGCTGCCCAGCACGGGCGCAGCGCCGAAGCGGAAATCCGCGACATCCTGGAAAATGCCGTAAAGCCGAAAGGCCGGAAGAAACTGGGTTCTCTGCTGGCCGAGATTGGCCGACGGGCCAAGTTGACCGATGAAGATCTTAAAACCATCGAGCAGGTGCGTGACAAGACCCCTGCCAAGCCCATGACGTTCGAATGATCGTACTGGATACCAATGTCGTTTCGGAGCCACTGCGTCAGGCCCCCGAAGCCCGGGTGATTGAATGGATTGACGCGCAGACGCTCGAAACGCTTTACCTGTCGGCTATCACGGTGGCCGAATTGCGTTTCGGGATGGCGTCGTTGCCTGCCGGCAAACGCCGTGACGGGTTGCAAGAGAGCCTGGAAAAGCAAATTCTGCCGCTGTTTGCCGGTCGGGTGCTGCCGTTCGATATGTCGGCATCGAAAGCCTACGGCGAGCTGATGGCGAAGGCACGGGCAGCCGGCCTGGCAATCGGCGCAGCCGATGGATATATCGCCGCGACGGCCGCCGCCAATGGCATGATCGTCGCCACGCGAGACGTCAGCCCGTTTGAAGCGGCGGGCGTAGACACTATTAACCCTTGGGAAGCCTAACCGTCCCCAAGGACAATGACACCGATGTTCAACAACAATGCGGCCGCGCGTTTTAACGGTGTCGCGCAGGTCGGACGCCGGGATAGTAAGTAACGAGCTATCTCTGTAGAGGTCCACATTCACCGCTGACGTTCAGCAGGGGTAGCGGTTTGCAGCCATATCCGGCGAGCCGCTACAGGTTGGTGAGTGCAACTTAGTTACGACAACACTAAGAGCACTCAATCATGCAAAAAGAACGTATTTTAGCGGCTAAAATGGCCGCGCTCGCCATCTCCCTGGCGTTGACCACGTCCGTGCCTGTACAGGCGGGCATTCCGGTTGTCGACGGCACCAACCTGGCGCAAAACATGATGTCCGCGATGGAGGCCGTTGCGCAGACGCTCAAGCAAATTGAGCAGTATCAAACCCAGCTCCAGCAGTACGAAAACCAACTGCAAAACACCATGGCTCCGGCCGCTTACATTTGGGATCAGGCCCAGACCACCATCAATGATCTGGTTCAGGCCACCAACACGCTTCAGCATTACCAGAACCAGCTTGGCAGCCTCGATGCTTACCTGGGCAAGTTCCAGGATGTGGCCTATTACCGCAGCTCGCCCTGTTTTAACGGTTCCGGTGGCTGCACACCGGCCGAAAAAGCTGCGATGGAAAAAAACCGCCGCCTGGCGTCCGAATCGCAAAAAGCGGCCAACGACGCGCTGTTTCGCGGGCTTAACCAGCAGCAGCGCAACCTGCAATCCGACGCTCGTCAGCTTGAACGCCTGCAATCCGCCGCCCAGGGCGCAGACGGCCAGCTTGCCGCCATCGGCTACGCCAACCAACTCGCCAGCAACCAGGCCAACCAGCTCCTGCAGATCCGTAGCCTGCTGATTGCCCAGCAGAATGCAGAGGCAGCCCGGCTGGCGTCCGAAATGGATGCCTACGCCAGGGGCGAAGCACGGGAACAGCAGCTGCGCACCTGGACCTATCAACCGAGCTCAGCAGATCGCTACTAAGGGAGGCCGCCATGAAAAGAATCATTCCATTAGTGGCCCTGGTTGCCTTGGTCGGGTGTGAGCAGGAAGTAGTACCGGAGGCGAGCGCGGCCACCTGTGCGCCGGCCGCATTTCAGCAGGCCATCCGCGAGCTGAGAAACGAGGCGAACCGGAAAGCCTTCACCCAGGCTTGCCGATCCTTCGAGAAAGCCCGGCAAATGCGGAGCTGGGAGTTTAAGCCCAGCTCCCCCGACCGGTATTGATGGGGGGCCACAGCATGAAACGAATAGCCTTTTGTGGCCTGGGAGTGTTGGCCGCCGTTGTCGTGTCGGAGCCCGTTCTGGCGCAGGAGCTGTCCAGCAGCAACATCATGGATGATGTGCTGGACCGTTTTCATGGTGCCGCCTCGACCTGGGGGCCCGCCATAGAAGCCGCCGCGAGCCGTCTCTTCTGGACCCTGGTGGTGATCTCGATGGTCTGGACCTTCGGCATGATGGCGTTGCGCAAGGCCGACATTGGCGAGTTCTTCGCGGAACTGGTGCGGTTCACCATCTTCACCGGGTTCTTCTGGTGGCTGCTGACGAACGCGAACCAAGGCATGAACATTGCCGGAACCATCGTCCAGTCATTGCAAACCCTGGGCGCGCAGGCCGGCGGCCTGTCCAACAGTAATCTCGGCCCGTCCAGCATCCTGGATCTTGGCTTTGAACTCTACGACCGGACGGTACAGGCCACGTCGGAGCTGAGCTGGCAACAGTTCGCCACTGCGCTGGTGATGGAGCTGATGGCCCTGGCGGTATTGCTGGTGCTGGCGATTATTTCCGTCAACCTGCTGTTGTTGCTGGCGGCCAGTTGGATACTGCTTTACGCAGGCGTGTTCTTCCTGGGCTTTGGTGGTTCCCGTTGGACCTCGGACATGGCGATCAATTACTACAAGGCCATTCTCGGCATTGCGGCCCAGTTGATGGCCATGGTGTTGCTTGTCGCCATCGGTCGGGATTTCCTCGCTCATTATTACTCGCAGATCAGCGAGAACATGGCGTCCCAGGAGCTGGTGGTGATGCTGGTGGTGTCTGTGATCCTGCTGTTCCTGGTGAACAAGGTGCCGCCCATGATTTCCGGTCTAGTATCCGGCGGCAGCGTCGGTGCCATGGGCATTGGCTCTTTTGGGGCCGGAGCTGCAATGGGCGCAGCCATGACGGCGGCCGGCATGGCCATGGCGGGTGCCAAAATGGCCGGAGGCGCCATGCTGGGCGGTGCCGCAAATGCGGTAGGTGGCGCCTCGGCCCTTAAGGCGGCATTTGAAAAGGCGTCGGCTGCCGCCTCGGCATCCGGTGGTGAGATGCCAGGCTTCGGTGAAACTGGCCATGGCGGCGGTAACTGGGCGGGTGAAAGCTCAAACGGTGGCGATACGGGCACGGGAGACACCCCGTTCGCGCAAGCCGCTGGCTTTGGTGGTTCTGGCACCCGCTCAGGCAGTAACGGTGGCGGGTTCAGCCGAGCGGCTTCGCTGGCAGCCGGCACGGCGGGAGAGCTGGCAAAAGGTATCGGCTCAAAGGCGGCCGGGAAGTTCCAGGGCAAAGTGAGCCAGACCGCCGGCGGCCGCTTGGCGTCCTCTATCCGCGAGGGCATGGAGCCGAGGGGCAATAACGATGCCGGAGGAGGTGACAAGGCGGGCGAACCTGCCCCATCTTTCGGTAACGACAGCCTGGGCGGCACCGGCTCTGTGGACCGTGGCTAGTAAGGCGCATAAGGAGACTCCTCGATGAAACAACGTCACTTCATGGTTGCCCTGGACATGCTCGACAAAGCCCAGGAGACCCACACCGGAGTCGCTTTTGAGCCGGTTATCGAACCAGCAGTAGGGGAAGAGAAGGACGCCGAGGCGGAGATTGCCGCCTTTGTGAACCGCCCGGACCCTACTGGCTGGGTGGAGGCATCAAGTAGCAACCGCATCAGCAATGACGCAGGAGCTGGGGCTGGGAAAACCCCGTTTTCAACTCAAACATAGCCTGTCAGAGAGGTGATATGTGACAACCGCCTATAATATCGAAGTTCAGGAAGCAATTTATCACGCAGCAGCCGAGCCATCTTCTTTGGTGTTCATCGATTAGCTGTGCGTATGCTACATTTTCGAACGTGTTTAGATACGGCCACGCAGTCCGTTGAAATCCTTCAAGCTTTACTAAAAACTAAACAGGGGTCACAAAGATTGGCTCAGGAGCTTCCTGTCCAAGAAGCCTCTTCTTTCGTTCTTTGTTTCGGTCTTTGATTGCCTCCTTCCTAGCTCTGTGAAACACTGGAACATAGTGTGCCCAGCGACTGTTGATCGGTTGTTGAGCACTCACGCGTGCATCCATAGAGGTCTTTGCAATCATCAGACACCTCCAGAACTCTTCAGGGGTCGGTGCGTCCCACATGCTTTCTATCCATATTCGTGCCCATTGAGCATTTTCATGCTCTGACAACGCATACTTGGCAACTTGTCCACAAATGCCTTTACTATCGATATGCTTACTCATAATATCAACGAATTCATCAGATTGGATCGAGTAACCCGCAATCGATATCGCGTATGCTTGGTCCAGGCTATTTTCGCTTGACGCCAGTTGTAGAACCGTCGACTTAATAAAGTCGGCGGCTCCAAAGCGTTCTGCTGCGAGCACTTCCCGAACAAGAACTGCTTCATTTTCTGAACCTAGAAGCCTTTTTCGCCACAATGTTTTCATTGGTTCAGACGCATAGCTTCCCCAAATTGCTTGATGTTCAAGTGTTAGGTCGTCTCCCAAAGATAGCGTTACGAAACCTTGTGACGAGCAAGCACGGTTCAGCAGTGCCACAGCTTGTTCAGGAGATTTCGAGGAGATTAGGTGTGCTACCGCAAAGGCCAAATTATTGAGCCAAATAAATTGGGCGCTCTCCGCCTTTTTCAAAATTTCGAGTAGTTTATCCAGCAGTGTAGGCACTTCAGCAATAAGATGCTGGAGACTGTCGATAGTGACCTCTCGCACCAATATTCTTGCATCTGACTCCTTAATTTCCTCGAAAAATACCTCCGCCACAGCGCTTAGTCTGCTTTGCTTCTCGTCGAAGTTATCATTATCCTCTAGAACCTCCCTCAAATCCTTTTGCTTAGGAAAGCGCTCTCCCTCTCGATCTGTTTCTTCAATAGACAGGAGAGGGAAGGGTACTGGCGCTGTTCGCGAGAATTGAAAGTCTGCGAGCGGAGGTTGTGTCTTGCCTGCATCTACGACTCCTCTGCGAATTTTTTGTAAAAAGTGATCGGCCAATAGCTTGGTAAACGCAGTGCCAAGCCTATCGCTTGACACGAACCAAGTCTTGTGGCTGATCCGCTTCAGAAGGTAATCAATTGATACTTCGCCTCGAACGCTCGCCTCGACCAATAACATCGAACCGAACCAGCTTTCACGAGTATCTCCGTCAGCTGAGGTCGTATTCCAATTGCTGCAAGTGTGCGCTTGTCGAACCTGCTTCAGGTCTCTGTGCGTCGCCAACTCAAAGGCGATGGCGCGAAGCTTTGAAGATTTTCCGCGAGAACACTTCAATATAAGTTCTTCGAGTTCATCATTTATCTGCGTCTGCCCATAAAGCGCAGCCGCAAGAGCGCCGTATGCTGCGTCTTCATCATTTTTTTTGAGTGCGTCTTGAGCCGCCGCTACTATTTTTTCTGTCGGCTGAGGTTTGAAGCTGGGGATGACTTGGAGTAGGTAGTCTGGCCCGAGGGCCTTGCCTGTCATGCACTTGAGTTGTTCACCTGCCGAAATCTGTGCGGCGGCGTAGTAGAATGCGAACATCCGACAAATCGATTGCTCTTTTTCGGGCAGTGTCTCAAAGGCATAGCTTTCCACCATCCTATTGATCAAGTTCTTTGCCAAGTCAGGATCGACCAATGGGAGGTGGTCCTCACAGTTCAAAATGACCTGTCGCAGAGGAAATCCTGTTCTTGTCAGCAGCCCTGCAAGGATATCTCGAGTTTTCTCAATAGCGACAGCGGGTTCAAATCGGCAGGCAACCGGCAGAAAATCCCTGAAGCTGTAATCTTCGCTTCCAAGACCCATAGTCTGCAAAATCTTGTCCGGATCGAGAGCACTGAATTGCTGCGCCCCTTTATTCATGTCTACCGGTCGTGTGGCGTCGGGGTTTGCCACCTTAGCCTGGCGCCATTTATCTGGTGACGGGGGATCGAAGTGAAACCAATCCATTCTTATCTCTTCAGCTAGCACGCTAGCTGCTACTGAGTCTGCTTCCTCTCCTGTTGCGTAAAGCATTCGAACAACCGTCCACTGACCACCTTGCGAGGTACATTTTGCACGCAGTGGCTCGATTGCCCTCAGGAAAGCATTTCTGGTCACGGCTCTATCCACCCGATTGAACGTCGTCAGTTGCTGAAATGCTTTCCGTGCAGAATACACATTCCTATCCAATGCAAACGCTAAACCCATTGCAACAAAGCTATCGGCGAAGTCAACGAGGGAGCGCCCCGCCAGTAGCCGAAGAGCCAGCGTAAACAAGTCATCAGGCTCGTTCGATACTTCGGTCATCCGCTCCAGTAGTTGTTTTTCAAAAGTGGATAGAGAAGACAATACCTCTCCGATTTCAGATTTTTTTTTCTCAATCTGTTTTTCGTACTCAGAATCACTCTGCCCGTGATAGCGATTGGTCTGTTCAACGGGATCCTTGTTGTAACAGTGAAGCCACTGATGAATGGCGGTTTCTGCCGCATGCCACCCTGCCTCGGAGGTTGAAACCTCAAACGCGGCGTGGACAAACCAGTCTTGATTGACCCGCAGCCCTCTTTCGAGGCAAAAATGCTTGAGGGCATCGAAAAGCGCTTTTGGCTGATGCTTGATGATCTCAACGAATTCCTCAAAGCGACGGTCGTCTACATTTTGGATATTGGCAAACGCATCCAGCAGAGCAGAGAAGATTTCCGTATCGAACCGAATGTCGTCTAGCGCGCAGATCAATAGAGATGCAAAGAGCACGTCAGCGGTTCGGTCCATAGCACTGATTGGTTCGACAAGCTGGAATATCCGCTTAGATAAATCTTGTTTCGCCCGAAGAGTTTGCCAAAGTTGGTCGACAAGTGTAAAGCCGAGCGCGAGGGTTAAGCCCTCGTCACGTAGTTCATACTGATCGCCGGGGCCTGGGAGTGGTCGGAAGAACCTAGTCTCAATGACTGCGTTGGAGTCCGCCTGAAAGTTTTGAGGCGGTTCGTTCGAAGACGCTTGCACCCGCTCCAACACTTCTGTTGCATGCTTGCTGAGACGGTTGGTCAAATCCACGAAGGTTTCGTCTTCGTAGTTCTCGAGCTGCGACCTGCGAAGGTGCTCCATTAGCAATCTATCGATCGTCAATCCTTTCCATGTGATGGCCTTCCGATGCGGAAGAGTTGTGACGGCAACGCTAAGCAGTCTGGGGTTTTGGAGTGTTTTTAGGGTTTTTGGGTCGAGCCAATCAAGAGAAATTCCATGATGTTGCAGAAGTTTATTGCGTTCTGCGGGCGACCACTCAGGAACCTTGATGACAGTCGGTGTGAAGGCTAAACCACGGGCGATTGCCTTCTGCCAGAAGTGTGGCCTGACGGTCACGAGCATCCTTCCTCCGACGGCATCTAACCGGGATTGGATGCCGTTAAGTAATTTGTCCCAACGGAGGTTTTGACGTTGGTTTAGACCGTCAACGACGACCATCAAAGAAGCTAGTGGTGGTGTAGTTCTCCATGCCTGAAGGCGGTGCCTCCACCTAATCTTAAGCGCGTCGTCGGCTATTTCGCCGGTTTGCTTGATCAGAAGATGGATCAAGAAATCATCCAAGTCTCCGACTGACACACCGTCAAGCTGCTCTGCGCTGACGAATAGCGCCAAGCCTTTTGCGTCAGAGCAGAGTTGTGCGGAAAGCCATGATTTTCCGTGGCCCTCATCACCTAACAGAACGACTTCTTTGCCTACTTGAATCTCGCTCGCGATGTGACCCCGTAGTTCGTCGCGCATCGGCGGAGAAGCTTGCTCCTTTAGAACCGCTAGTCCTTGGCCGTAACGTTCCCTAGCTAGGTGTGTGGAGCTAAACGTTTGCTTTCGCCACTCGATGTTCAAATCGACCGCTCGCTTTAACGCCAACTTCGAAACATTAAGATTTAACTTGAGTCTCTGAAGGAGGTTATCGAATTCTGGGTGATGCGAGACAGACGAGAATGCCGCTTCAAGGTCACCTTCGGTTAGCTTTTTCTGGTTCGTGTTATCATGGTGGTTTTTGACGATGAAATTGATGGCGTCATTACCTGCGGCAACCAGCACGATGGCAAGAAGCGGCAGCGGGGCGGCGGTCCAATCCAAAATAAGGGTGAAGACAGCGTTTTGGTCGCCAGTTACCTTCACGGCTGCTGCAAGCTGTGAGCTGACCTCGGTCGTTGCACCCAGAATCCACAAGCGGTCAGCAGTATTTTTACTGCGAGCTAAATCCACGATTTTTGTCAAAACATCATTTCTATGGATGTCCCCTGAGTATCGCTTGGCTTCAAAGCAAACGGGGTCGCCCGGCATGACAGCATCTCCGTCCATCCCGCCTTGCAGTCCACTTGCCGCAAGACGGAATGGGATGCCGGTCAAATTCGTCAGCGCAATGCGAAGAAGCCCTTCAAACCCGTCTCCCCCCGAGGCCTTGATCGACAAAATCCCAATTCTAATTGTGTCGAGGCTATCTTTGTATTTGCAAACGACATTTTTACTCATGCGTTCTCTCTTTTGATTGCTCGGGTGAGGCGTCGAGTCTCATTTAGAAAGTTATTTTTATTAACACTTGACTTGTTGGCACTGCTGCGCATCTGTTTCTTTACTAAAAGACTGAATCTTAGCGCAGGTGAATCTAAATTTTAGCTTTCACTCCGTTGCTAATCCAGCTCGCATTTGCAGCGGAAGTCTGCTTCCTGCCCATCTTGGTCCATCGTGATGAGTAAATAACTGATCCTAATAGTGCTACATTCTGGCTGTTCCGTAACCACTTCCGGGAAAGGGCGAAACTGTATCCATGAAGTGCCTGACCCGTTGGAGAAGTGACCAGATGCTGCGGCATTGGTGGTTACGGGTCACTGTCTCGTGCAGCTTGTGCCAGAGCAGCTCTATCTTGTTGATCCATGGCGAGCAACCGGTTGGAAGAGCAAGATGAACTTGGGGTTCTTCACCAGCCAGGCCTGGACCTGGCGGCTTTTGTGGATCACGTAGTTGTCCAGGATCAGAGTGATCTGCCGAGCCCGGCGATAGCGCCGCCGCAAGGCCTCCAGCAGGGTGATGAACAGGGAAGAATTCTTTTTATGGCCAGAGTGTCAACAACACCCCAGTTTGACCGCTTTTCATCAACATAGATTGTCCGGTTTTCATCAGTGTTCAGTGTCCGGTTGTTGAGCTTCGGTATCGTCAGTATCCTCCTGTCGTGGGAGTGTTCCGGGAACGAGACCGGCCTTACGTTTGTCTTTAAGCCGGTAGCTTTCCCCCCTGATGTTCAGCGTCGTTGAGTGGTGCAGGAGTCGGTCGAGGATCGCCGTGGCGATGACCTGATCTGCTCGACTTTGCTGTGGTAGTCCGGGTCTTTGATCCACAGTGTGTGGGCGACTCTACGCCAGACAATCCCCTCACGAGGCAGCCAACGGCGGAGCGTGGAGGCCGCGATGTCGAGACCCAACAACCGATTGATTTCAATAGCAAAGAGCTCGGTAGACCAACGACTGCGCTGGTAACCCAAGTCTTGTGGTGACATCTGGATAAGCGTCTGAAGCAGCATGATAATGTTACGGATAGGAAGAACGGGTGGCCGGCCTGCCGGCAGTGAACGCAAGGCATCGAGCCCGCCGTCCTGGTACCAGTTGAACCAGCGGCCCAGGGTAGAGCGCGCGGCCCCGGTCAGCTCCTATCGTTTGTGACGCAACAACACCGCCATGACTCTCCGAGCATGTTGTTTGTCTGGCGTGGTCTGAATGATTTTGTGCATCCGGTGTTGCTCAGGACGTGGCATGGGCTCAGTCCTTTGGGTGTCGAGTTGAGTATGTTTGGCGACTGATCAGATCGCACAAACTGGACTGAGTTCCCTGCCTCCACTGATCTACTATTCGGAACAGCTATTTAACGTTAAGCTAACGGAAAACCTGCCCTATCAGCGCAATTTGAGCGATTTTCATACAGCTATCCGTGTTGAAAACTGCGGGGGAGGGAGGTTGGATTTATGTCAGTATATCCTTTACTGTAACAAGGATGGTATAGAAGCAGATAAGTAGAGATTTTTAGAGCTTAATTATATATGTCCTTGATTGGCTAGGGATGGAGTGAGGTGGTCGGGTATGGAACAGTCTTTTTCAGTTAAAAATTTCCGGAGTATTTATGATCTTGATTTGCGAAATCGAGGAGATTTAGAGCGTGAATACTTTGAAGAAGCATATGGCGAAAGGCTGAAAATTAGAAATACAAAAAAGCTAAAGTATCAGATTGTATCAAAATTTAAAAAATGTTTGATAAAAAAAGACCGCTATGAAAAAAGAATGGAAGTAATCAGAAGGTTGTTGGAGATAAGAATAGATAGGTACAACAAGTGTGTAAATGATGAGATTGAAAGAATTTGCAATAAAGTAAATAGAAAGGGATATAAACTACCTTTAGAGAAGTTACCCAATCAGATTTCTGATAAAGACGCTTTTACAATTGGTAAGAGCGTGGAGAGTATATTTGTTACAAGGCATTTGCATAATATCATAAGAAGCACGTATAATATAAAGCAATCGCATCGTGACTTAATCGTTAGCAGAGTTAAAAGTGTTTGCTTAGATAAAAGCCCTAAATATATTGTCAAAGCTGACGTAAAAGATTTTTACGAAAGCATTGAGCATGAGCTTATTATAAAAAAGCTGCACGCATCCACAAGGCTGTCTGTATTGCCTAAGAGAATACTCACTCAACTTCTTAGATCATATGCTAAGTTGGTGGGGGGTGATAAAGGGCTTCCAAGAGGTGTTGGTTTAAGTGCCTATTTATCAGAAGTATATATGAAAGACTTGGATGATGAGCTGGTGAATAATCCGGATTTAACGTTTTATTCTCGCTACGTCGATGACTTAATATTGATATACTCTCCAGATGTTATAAAGAATAAGTCTTATTACCTTCAGACTGTAGATGAAGCTGTTGATAGGAAGAAATTAAAATTAAATAATAAAACAAAAGAAATTGATCTGACAATAGATAAAGCTCAAGAATTTGAATATCTGGGGTATGGGTTTTCATTTAAAGGTAAAGATATAGCAATTCGGCTCAGCAGTAAAAGGGTTGATAAATATAAAGAGCGTATCAATCAGGCTTTCGATAACTATTTTAAAAAATGCAAATATAATCCTGATGAAAAAGCTGATCTTCTAATAGATAAAATTCGGTTTTTAACTGGAAATACTCGGCTTTTGCATGCAAAAAGCAAAGCGTTTACTGGTGTCTATTTTAATAACATGTATATTAACCCGGCGGCAAAATACATCGATTATGCCGCATAAGCGATGTGCTCCGATCGGAAGTAACTTTTCACCCGCTCCGACCTGCGCTGCAACTTCCGCATAGAGGAGCGGGTTCGCTTCTTGAGCTCTTCCACACTGCGAATCGCCGGCCCACTGTGCACCATGCCTTTCAGGTCACCATTGAGATACTCATCCGGATTCAGTTCCGGTGAGTAGGCGGGCAGGAAAAAGACCTCCAGAAAACGCTTTACCGTCCCTTTTTCCAGCCAGCGTTTGACCTTTTTGGCATGATGAACCCGCAGGTTATCCAGGATCAGAAATACTTTTCCCGGGGTGGAGGCAATCAGCCCGCGCATGAACTTGATCAACACGTCTGCCGTCATGGTGGATTCATACAGCATGAAGCGGACCGTACCTTGGTTGGTGATGGCCGACACCATGTTCAGGGAAACCCGCTTGGCCGGCAGGGCTTGTACCGGCGTCTTGCCAACCGGGGCATAGCTGCGCCCATGTTGGACCGTGTTCTTGATGCCGGTTTCGTCGCCCCAGAAGATCTGGGCCTTTTCAGCCTTGGCACGGGCCTTGATACGTGGATACTCCTCGTTCAGCCAGGCTTCGACACGAGCCGGGCTCTGCTCCCATGCCTTTTTCAAGGGCTTCTGGGGTGTAAATCCCCAGCGCTTGAGGTAGTCCCCCATGGTGCGAACCGGAATGTGGATGCCCCAAAATTGCTTGATCAGTTCAGCAATGGAGCGCCGGGTCCACAGGGCAAACCCCAGCTTGTACTGATCGGGCATATGGTCGCGGATAGCCTCGATCACCTTCTGCTGTTGCACGGCGTTCAGGCGGCCGGGCTTGTTTTTTGGACCCCGTTTCTGGACGGCGAGAGCCGCTTTGCCGCCGGCCTCGTAGCGCTTGAACCAACGGCCCACGGTATCCGGATGAACATTCAGTAATCGGCCGATCTCGCGGAAGGTCTTATTTTCCAGTCGAAGTCGGATGGCCTGCTGCCTCAGCAGCTCTTGTTGCTCGGTGGTGAGCTTGCGTGCATCTGTTTTCATTCGCACAGTATATCAGATCTAAACTGCCGCCGGGTTAATATCTATTCGACCCAACGCTCCTTCCAGCTTGCCGATATCCACCCCGCCATGCAGACCCCGGCCGGTGCGCAGTATGTAGGAGTTGATCTCCACCACTCGTTGTGGCGGAAAATGCAGCAGGCTCATTACATGTCAGCCAGGCGCTTGAAGGTGTTCTGATGCTCCTTCAAGGTGAGCCGGGTTTCGGACTTGACTATCTGCTTGCCCTCTTCGCCGCTCAGGTCGAGCCGTTTAGAAGCGCGAATGTGAGGCCGGGTCTGTGCCTGGGGCAGGCCGTATTTATTGGTTTTGATATGGGTCGTCATGGCGTTCTCCTTGATGACGTGGTTAATGATGATGGTACGATCGGCCGCTGCGGCGGGCAAGCCTTCGAGTGCAATACAGACATGCCCGCCAGGGTGACTGATCAGGACTTGTTGTCTTTCAGGGTTTTTTTCAGTTGCTCGTCGCGCCAGGCAGAGCGGTGGCGCAATTGCTTGGTTGCCGCCTCAATGAACTGGAACAGCAGGTCGTGCGACACCATCAGGCCATTGGGCATGGTCATGGCCTTGAGCAGATCCTCGGGCGAGCCGATAAAGGTGTCTGGCGCCACCGGGCTGACGTGCTCTTTGCCTTCAAAGTCGAAGTGAACCAGCCAGCGCCGGTGAGTCAGGCTGGGGGCCGGTGCCACGGGTTGGTGGTCGAGCACGTCCAGCACCCAGCGACGGAACTCGGCGGCCACTTCGGTACGAGAGAACATGGCCAGCAGATGGGCGCCGCGCAGGGAGAAAATGCGCACCTCTTTTTGCAGATTTCCCGAGAGGGCCAATTTGACCCTCTCGGTCATGCAGGGGGTAAACTCGCCGGCGTTGCGGCGGTAAATGCGGCTGATGGCGTTTTCATTGGCATAGCCAAGGGCCTGGGCGATCTGGGCGGCTTGCAGCCAGGGCTGGCCGTGGTGATCAACAATATCGAGTGGGAATGAGGCCGGTTATCGGTGAATGACAAAAGCCCCTGCAGTGCAGGGGCTTTTTGTTATTGGGTGCATATAACCTATGATGCCGGCGCACCCGACATTTTCACACTCGTGACACAGAAGTCCATTATTTGAGCTGGGAGTTATCAAAACCTTTGGCGCTCGGACAGGTTCAGCTAAGAAGACATCAGCGGGAGAACCAGTCACTTGCAGACTCAGGTGTTCACGTTTATGATTTGTTCATGATTCATGAACGATGATAATGTGTGAACACTAACGCGACTCTGCTGATGCTGGCCCTGGATAGTCTGCCCTCGCACATCCAGGGCGAGTCAACCTTTGATCCAAAGCCGGATGGCCATCCTTACTCTGATGCTCAAGTCACCCTGACGGTACACGGCGAACGCTACCGGTTTAGCGTTGAAATAAAGCATATCCATCGTAAAGAAAGCCTCTCAACACTGCTGGGTGCTGCTCGTCCCGACACCCTGCTGGTTTGCAACAGACTGTCAGCTCATCTCGCCGACTTTTGCTCCAGCAACGCTATCAACTTCATTGATGAAGCCGGCAACGCCAGGGTGAGCTGTAACGGACTGAATCTGTGGATTGAAGGAAAAAACAGCTCTGAAAGTCACCCTGTAACTCAGCAGCAGGCAAAGCCGGGGCTGGGCTTTATGAAGCTGCTGTTTGCCTTGTTGGCTCATGAGGATGTGTTACACCTACCATTTCGAACTATTGCCGAGATGGCAAATATTTCGTTGGGCATGGTTAGCAAGGGGTTTAAATACCTGGAGTCTGAAAAGCTTGTCAGTCTGGGCAGTACCCGGCGGATTCTGGATAAAGAAGCCCTTTACCATATCTGGATTGAGCACTATCGCACGGTACTAAGGCCAAAGCTCGGTGGGCTAAAACTGGTTGCTCCGGATGACTGGCGAGATATCCCCTTAACACCCAATGATTACTGGGGGGGAGAAGTGGCCGCCGATGAACTGACTCGCTATTTACAGCCTTATGAGTTACAGCTCTTTACCTTTGAGCCACTGCAGAAAAAGCTTGCTCTGCTCAAGGCAAAGCCAGACCCTGCCGGCAGACTCTGGTTGGTTCCGGCATTCTGGGGGAAGGAGCTGGAAATCAATATCAACGCCAGGGCATTGCTGGCTGTTGCCGAACTGCTTGCAAGCAGCGATAGCCGAAACAAAGAGGTTGCCGAACTCATCAATGATCAATATCTACACCTTAAAACACTCCCTGAAACCCGGGTTTGAGCCTGTACTGACAGTGATCACCCGCACAACCAGACAAACCGGAGTGCCATTTTTTGTTGCTGGGGCAACGGCGAGAGATCTCGTTCTGTATCATGTGTTTGGGCGAGATCCCGGTCGCCAGACCCGGGATATTGATACCGGTATTCTGGTGCCGGATTGGGACGCTTTCGCCAGAGTAAGGCAGGCTTTGCTGGATGCTGGTTTAACAGTAACCAAGAGGATCCATCGACTACAAGACCCCGAAAGTGGCTTGCCAATTGATATTATTCCATTTGGTGCCATAGCCGATGACGCAGGTGAAATACAGTGGCCACCAGAGCATGCTGTCACCATGTCGGTGGCCGGGTTTCAGGAAGCTTACGATGCCGCCTTATCAGTAGAAGTAGGGCTGGGCGATATCATCAAAGTCGCGTCGCTGGCCGGGCTGACTCTGCTAAAGCTGATAGCCTGGCAGGAGCGGGGAAACGAGAGTAGTAAAGACGCGGCTGACTTTTTAACCATTCTGCTTGAGTACCAGCATGTTCAGGAGGATCGTCTGTGGGAGCCTTATGTCCCGGCAGAGCGGCTGGAGTATGATACCGAGAGGCAAGGAGCTTTCCTGCTCGGGTACGATTTGAAGATGATCTTGTCTGAGCCAGCAACCAATCCGGACACCGTCAGCCGGATTACCGCATTGGCGGCTGATATTGATGGACTGGTCGGGGCTCAGTTCAGAAGTCAGAACCTCTGCGGTTACGAGAGGGTAGAGCAGCTGCAGCATGACTTTTTGGCGGGACTGGAGTTGTAAGAACAGTCTCAACTCAGTAAAAAACTAAAAAATACTGAACATGGTATTTTTCTTGGTATTGAAGATGTATGGCTTAGTAAGATACTGATATTTAAAGGTACTATTGATTATCGAGTGGAAGTGATGCACTAGCGGCGGACGGCCTGCCGCATCCGGCGGAATAACAATAACAGCCCCTGATATCAGGGGCTTTTTGTATCTACAGGGCGGGCTGGTGATTTCTTGTTGTTTTTCTGTTGCCGGTTTGTGTCCGGGGGACTAGGCTAAAAATGCTACTGTTAAGTAAACATTTGAGTCCTCGACCACCCCCTGATGAGGTGGTCGTTTTTATTGGGCGGCCGGCCGCCGGAAGTGTCCTGCCGGGCGGCGTCGCACGGCCGCCTCTGTGGCTGTAAATATATTGTAAAATCAGCTTGTTGAAGCATTTTTGCTGGCCTTGAACCCGGCGGGTTGTTATGGTGGCCCGCGCGCCGGTAACCGGCCATCTTCGCTTCCCCTCAGCCCGGCACTGTCCCAAGGAGTTGTCATGCGCCGCACCCTGCTCAAGCTGCCCCTGCTGGCCCTGGCCATTTCCGCTTTGCCCCTGTCCCCGATGGCTGCCGATGCCGACCGGAAGGACATCGTCATCGGCACCACCGTCGGGGACTTCGCCGACATGGTGACCGAATCGGTCAAGCCCTTCCTGGAAGCGCGTGGCTACCGGGTAAAACTGGTGGAATTCACCGACTACGTGATGCCCAACCTGGCGCTGGCGGAAGGGGCGCTGGACGTCAACTGCTTCCAGCACCGGCCTTACCTCGAAACCTTCAGCAGGGACAGGGGCCTGGATCTGACCCCCGTCACCCAGGTGCCCACCGGCCCCATGGGGCTCTATTCCGGCAAACTGGACTCCCTGGAGCGGGTGAACAAGGGCAGCACCGTCGCCATTCCCAACGATCCCACCAACCAGGCCCGGGCCCTGCTGATGCTGGAAGACCTGGGCTGGATCAAACTCAAGGCCGGCATAGATCCGCTGCGCGCCAGCGAGTTCGATGTGGCGGAAAACCCCAAGGGCATCCGGCTGGTGCCGCTGGAGGCGGCGCAGCTGCCGCGCTCGCGCCAGGACGTGGACTTTTCGGTGATCAACGGCAACTACGCCGCTTCCAGCGGCATTCCCTTCGCCGAGGGCCTCTTCCTCGAGCGCAGCTACGATTTCATCAACTGGGTGGTGGTGCGCAGCGAGGACCGGGACCAGCCCTTCGTTCAGGACCTGATCGACGCCTACAACGCCGACGGCTTCAAGGACTATGCCATCAGGCGCTTCGAGGGTTACAAGTACCCCGAGTCCTGGAACCGCTGAGCGTCCGCCCATGCACCGTTCGTGGCAATTCGAGCACCAGGGCCGCCGGCTGGCGGTGATGGAGTGGGGCGACCCGGGGGGCGTGCCGCTGGTGGCCCTGCATGGCTGGCTCGACAACGCGGCCGGCTTTACCCTGCTGGCCAGGTTGTTGCCCGATGTCCGGCTGATCGCCCTGGATCTGGCCGGCCACGGTCTTTCCGACCACCGGCCCGCCGGCCAGCCTTACTATATCTGGGACAATGTGGCCGACGTGCTGGCGCTGGTGGATGAGCTTGGGCTGGCGCGGGTCGCGCTGCTCGGCCATTCCATGGGCGCCGGGGTGGCCAGCCTGTTCGCCGGGGCCTTTCCCGAGCGGGTCAGCCAATTGTTCCTGCTGGACGGCCTGGCGCCCCTCGCGTATCCGGCCGATGAGCTGCCGGCGCAGATGGCCGAGGCGCTGCTGAAAAGCGGCCGGCTGCAACGGCGTGCCCTGCGGCCCTATGCCAGCTTCGAGCAGGCGGTGCGGGCGCGCATGGGCGGGCGCTGGCCGGTGCGCCGCGAGGCGGCCACCTGGCTCTTGGCACGGGGCCTGCGCGAGGAGGCCGACGGCTGGTACTGGCGCAGCGATCTGGCGCTGACCCAGCCGTCGCTGGTGCGGCTGTGCGAGGCGCAAATCGCGGCCTTTTTGCGCCGGCTGTCCATGCCGGTGCTGCTGGTGATGGCGGACTCGGGCATCGGCATGGCACGGGTCGAAGCGCAGCTTGGTCTGGTGCCGCAACTGGAGCTCGAGGTGCTGGCCGGCGGCCATCATCTGCACCTGGAGCCGGCGCCGGCGGCGCGGATCGCCCGGTGGATAGGGGAGCGGTTGTCGGCCTAAAGCGGCAGCGAGTCCTGGGGCGGGTTGTCCTGCTGGGCGAGCTCCAGCTCCAGCTGTTTCTTGCGGGCGGCGGCCAGCACCCGGCGCCGGCGGTCCTGGCACAGGCGGATGACGTCGCGGCGCTGGGCCGGGGTGAACGTCAGCCAGTTGAAACGTTCTTCCCGGCTGCGAAAGCAGCCCTTGCAATAGCCCCTGTTGTTCACCTGGCATACGCCGATACAGGGGCTGGGTACGTCAAAAAACTCCAGCTGCTCCATAGTTCACCCCCTCCTTCACCCTGCTCAATGGAGCATATTTCGCCGCCATCGGCAAGCGGCTAGAGCTGATCCCGCAGCCGGTACCAGGCCATGGCCAGCACCAGGGCGGGAGTGCGCAGCAGCCGGCCGCCGGGAAAATCGTGGTGGGGGATGCGCCCGAACAGGTCGAAGCGCTCGGCGCTGCCGGCGATGGCGTCGGCCATCAGGGTACCGGCCATGCCGGTGAGGGCGATGCCGTGGCCGGAGAAACCCTGGGCGAAATAGAGGTTGCGGTCGAGGCGGCCGAAGTGGGGCGCCCGGTTCATGGTGATGCCCACGTAGCCGCCCCAGGTGTACTGCTGCTTCACGCCCTGCAACTGGGGGAATACCTGGCGCAGCCGCTTGCCCATGGCGTCCGCCAGGTTGAGGGGATCCAGGCGCGAGTAGCTGACCCGGCCGCCGAACAGCAGCCGGTGGTCGGCGCTCAGGCGGAAATAGTCGAGCACGAAGTTGATGTCGGCCACCGCCATGTTGTTGCGGATCAGGTCGCGGGCACGCTCGGCGCCGAGCGGCTCGGTGGCGGTGATGTAGGTGCCCACCGGCATGATCTTGCGCTCCAGCTCGGGGGCCAGTCCTTCGAGGTAGGCGTTGCCGCACAGCAGCAGGTGCCGGCTGCGCACCTTGCCCCTGGGCGTATGGGCCACCGGGGTGGCGCCCCGTTCGAGGCGGGTGACCGGGCTGTGCTCGAAGAAGCGGGCGCCGGCCTTGCTCGCCGCCCTGACCAGCCCCAGGGTGTAGTTGAGCGGATGCACATGACCGCTGGCGGGATCGAAGAGGCCGCCCAGATAGGCCTCGGTGTTCAACTGCCCCCGCACCTGCTCCCGGCTCCACAGCTCGAGTCCGTCATAGCCGAAATGGCGGCGCAGATCCCCGGCCCAGGCCTCCAGCTCGGTCAGATGGCGGGGCTTCACCGCCGCGTGCAGGTGGCCGTCGGCCAGATCGCAGTCGATGGCGTGCTCATGGATGCGCCGGCGCATCTGGGTCATGGACTCGAGCGAGATGTCCCACAGTGCCTTGCTTGTTTCCATGCCGACCAGGCGGGTGAGCTTGGGCTGGTCGCAGGCGTAGCCGAAGATCATCTGGCCGCCGCTGCGCCCCGAGGCGCCCCAGCCCGCCAGCCGGCCTTCCAGCACCGCCACCTTGTAGCCGCGCTCCGCCAGGGCCAGCGCCGCCGAGGCGCCGGTGATGCCGGCGCCGACGATGCACACGTCCACATCCAGATCTTCCTCCAGCGGGGGGAAGCTCAGGGGGTACTTGATGGAGGCGGCGTAGTAGGAATCGGCGTGCTGTTGCATAAGGGCTCCGGATGGCTAAACCAGATGTTGATACCACTGGTATTCCAGCGGGGTGACGTGCTGGTCGAACTCGGCCAGCTCGTGGCGTTTGTTGATGAGGTAGGCGCGGTGAAAATCCTTGCCCAGGTACTGGGACAAGCGGTGCGACTGGGCGAAGCGGTCGAGCGCGTCCTGCCAGCGGTAGGGCAGCAGCTGCAGGTCGAGCTTGTTGGCGTCGCCCTGGATGGGGGCGGGCGGGCGCAATTGCTCGCCGATGCCGTGATCCACCGCCGCCAGTATGGCCGCCACCACCAGATAGGGGTTGGCGTCGGCGCCGGCCACCCGGTGCTCGAGCCGGGTGTTGCTCTTGTCGCCGGAGGGAATGCGCAGCGCCACGGTGCGGTTGTCGAAACCCCAGCTGGCGTGCAGCGGCACGAACATGTGGGGCTGCAGCCGGCGGTAGGAGTTTGCGTTGGGCGCGAACAGCGCCATGCATTCGGGCAGCATGCTGCAGTTGCCGGCGATGGCCTGGCGCAGCAGCTCGTGGTTGTCGGAAAACACGTTGTTGCCGGCCTCGTCGAGCAGGCTGACGTGGATGTGCATGCCCGAGCCGGCCTGGCCGTTGTAGGGCTTGGCCATGAAGGTGGCGTACATGCCTTCCTTGATGGCGATGGCCTTGATCGCCCGTTTGAGCAGTATCGCCTGATCGCAGGCGGCGACGGCATCGTTCTGGTGCATCAGGTTGATCTCGAACTGGCCCGGGGCGTATTCGGCCACGGCGTTGTCCGCCGGTATCTTCTGCACCTGGCACACCTCCGCCACCCGCACCAGGAAGTCTTCCCAGCTGTCGAGATCGTCGAGGGAATAGACCTGGGTGTCGTGCATGCGTTCGTCGGTGCCCGGCAGTATGGGCGGCTGGGGCAGGCCGTCGGGACCTTCCTTCTGATCCACCAGGTAGAATTCCAGCTCCACCGCCACGCAGGGGCGAAGGCCTTTGTCCAGCAGCCGCTGCACCACCTTCTGCAGCACGTGGCGCGGATCGGCGAAGAAGGGACTGCCGTCGCTCTCCTCCATGGTCATCAGGATCTGGCCGGAGGGGGTCTTGTGCCAGGGTACCGGCACCAGGGTGTGTGGCAGCAGCCGGCAGACGCGATCGCTGTCGCCCTGGGCGAAGCCGAGCCCGGTTTCCTCCACCGTCTGGCCGGTGATGTCGAGGGCGAACACCGAGGCGGGCAGGCTGATGCCGTCGCGCAGGGCATTTTCCAGGGCGCTGGTCTGGATGCGTTTGCCCCTGAGCACGCCGTTGATGTCGCACAGCATCAGGTCGACGGACTGAAAGTCCGACCAGGGGCTGCCGGGGGCATGGTGGTGTCTGGCGCTGTGGGCCTTGTTCATGGCGTTATCCTTAACGGGTCATTCGAATCCTGTTATCAGGTAATCATGACAAGCAGTGTTTAATATATCCATATTTTTGCCAATTTTGATCCCGATCTCGTTTACTTTCCCGCAGCCTGATAATTTGTTTGCGGATCTGCAATTTCTATGTCTAGCATATTTTTAGCCAATTATGGACTATGCTTGCCTTTGTTTCCTAAACCATGAGCCTGGTTATGAGTGTTCAAGATCCCGAAAAGCGTGATATGGAGTGGCTGCGGCTGTGGATGCAGCAGCACGCCATTACCGAGGTGGAGTGCCTGTTGCCGGATTTCACCGGCAACGCCCGCGGCAAGATACTGCCCGCCAGCAAGTTCCTGAAGGAAGGGGGCATGCGGCTGCCGGAGAACATCTTCCTGCAGACCGTCAACGGCGACTGGCCGGAAGACGACAACATCGACTGGACCGAACGGGACATGGAGCTGCACGCCGACATCAACACGCCGCGGCTGGTGCCCTGGGCGACCGAGCCCACCGCCCAGGTGATCCACGACTGTTTCGACGCCGACGGCAAGCCGGTGGACATAGCCCCGCGCAGCGTGCTGCGCCGGGTGCTCAGGCTCTACGAGGAGCAGGGCTGGCGCCCGGTGGTGGCGCCGGAGCTGGAGTTCTTTTTGGTGAAGAAGAACGAGGACTGGGACTACCCGCTGGAGCCGCCCATCGGTCGCAACGGCCGGCCGGAAACCGCCCGCCAGTCGTTCAGCATCGACGCGGTCAACGAGTTCGATCCCATCTTCGAGGAGATGTACGACTTCTGCGAGGCCCAGGAGCTGGAGGTGGATACCCTGATCCACGAATCCGGGGCGGCCCAGATGGAAGTGAACTTCATCCACGGCGACGCCCTGGATCTGGCGGATCAGGTGTTCCTGTTCAAACGCACCATGCGCGAGGCGGCGATGCGCCACCACGTGTACGCCACCTTTATGGCCAAGCCGATGAAGAACGAGCCGGGCAGCGCCATGCACATTCACCAGAGCCTGGTGGACGTCAACGGCAACAATCTGTTCGCCAACGCCGACGGCAGCCACAGCGAGCTGTTTCTGCACTATATCGGCGGCATGCAGCGCTATATACCGAGTGCCGTGGCCCTGTTCGCGCCCAACGTCAACTCCTACCGCCGGCTGGCCTTCGGGGACTCGGCGCCGCGCAACATGGCCTGGGGCGAGGACAACCGCACCGTGGGCCTGCGGGTGCCGCGTTCGGGGCCGGCGGACCGGCGTGTCGAAAACCGTTTCGCCGGCGCCGATGCCAACCCCTACCTGGCCCTGGCCGCCAGCCTGGCCTGCGGTTACCTGGGCATGATGCAGCAGCTCAAGCCTACCGCGCAGGTGCAGGGCAGTGCCTACAACATGCCCTTCGGTCTGGCCCGCAGCCTGGAAGAGGCCCTGCTGGAGCTGGAGCAGTGCGAAGATCTGCGCCAGATCCTGGGCCCCCGCTTCGTCAACGCCTTTATTTCGGTCAAGCGCAAGGAATACGAGGCCTTCTTCACCGTGATCAGTGCCTGGGAACGGGAGTTCCTGCTGCTGAACGTTTAACCGAGAACGGAGCCGATCATGGCAGAGCAACAAGGAAGTCGCCGCCTGCAGGAGCTGGATGCCGCCCACCACCTGCATCCCTTTACCGACAGCCAGGCGCTGCACCGCAAGGGTACCCGCGTCATAGAGCGGGGCGAGGGGGTCTATCTGTGGGATGCGGACGGCAACCGCATCCTCGACGGCATGGCGGGCCTGTGGTGCGTCAACCTGGGCTACGGCCGGGAAGAGCTGATCCGGGCCGCCGAGCAGCAGCTGCGCCGGCTGCCCTATTACAACCTCTTTTTCCAGACCACCCATCCGCAAGCCACCGAGCTGGCCGCCACTCTGGCCGGGCTGCTGCCCGGCGACATGCAGCATGTGTTTTTTACCGGCTCGGGCTCGGAATGCAACGACACCGTGGTGCGCATGGTGCGCCACTACTGGGCAAGCCAGGGTCAACCCGGGCGGCAGGTGATCATCAGCCGGCACAACGCCTACCACGGCTCCACCCTGGCCGGCGCCGCCCTGGGCGGCATGAAGCCGATGCACGCCCAGGGCGGGCTGCCGTTGCCCGACATCGTCCATATCGACCAGCCCTATCACTTCGGGGAAGGGCAGGGACAGGATCCGCACGCCTTCGGGCTGGCGCGGGCCCGGCAGCTCGAGCAGAAAATCCTGGAACTCGGTCCCGAGCGGGTGGCGGCCTTTATCGGCGAACCCATCCAGGGTGCCGGCGGCGTCATCATTCCGCCCGCCAGCTACTGGCCCGAGATCAAGCGCATCTGCAAGCAGTACGACATCCTGCTGGTGGCGGACGAAGTGATCTGCGGCTTCGGCCGCACCGGTCACTGGTTTGCCAGCGAATACTACGATCTGCAGCCCGATCTGCTGTGCATGGCCAAGGGCATCACCTCCGGCTATATACCGCTGGGGGCGGTGGGGGTGGGCTCCCGGGTGGCCGAGGGACTCATCAGGGCCGGGGAGTTCTTCCACGGCTTCACCTATTCCGGCCATCCGGTGGCCTGCGCCGTGGCGCTGGCCAGTATCGAGGTGATGCGGCGAGAAAAAATAGTCGAACGAGTCCATACTGATACCGGTCCCTACCTGCAGCAGGCCTGGGCCAGCCTGGGGGATCACCCCCTGGTGGGCGAAACCCGGGGCCTGGGGCTGGTGGCGGCGCTGGAGCTGGTGGCGGACAAAACCGACAACCGGCGCTTCGGCAGCGCGGCCGGCGCGGGGCTGATCTGCCGGGAGCACTGTTTTGACCTGGGCCTGGTGATGCGGGCGGTGGGGGATACCATGATCATCTCGCCGCCCCTGGTGATCACCCGGGCCGAGATCGACGAGCTGGTCGACAAGGCCCGCCAGGCACTGGATTTGACTTACCAGACATTGATGAACTGACAAGGACGGAGAACACCATGGCGAACAAAGTGCAAAACGGTTATCGATTGGGTCTGTTGGCGGCCGGTGTGGGCATGGCGCTGAGTGCCCAGGCCCAGGAGCCGGCCCAGGTCAACTTCTATAACTGGTCCGACTATATCGCGGAAGATACCCTGGCCAATTTTACCGCCGACACCGGTATCCAGGTCACTTATGACGTGTTCGACTCCAACGAGGTGCTGGAGGCCAAGCTGCTGGCGGGCAACACCGGCTTCGACCTGGTGGTGCCCACCGGCGACTTTATGGGCCGGCAGATCCAGGCCGGGGCCTTTATGGAGCTGGATAAATCCAAGCTGACCAACTATGGCAACCTGGATCCCCAAATCATGGCATTGCTGGCAGACAAGGATCCGGGCAACAAGTTCGGCGTGCCTTATCTGTGGGGCACCACCGGTATCGGCTATAACGTAGACAAGGTGAAGGAAGCCCTGGGCGAAGCGGCGCCGGTGGACTCCTGGGATCTGGTGATGAAGCCGGAAAACCTGGAGAAACTCAGCCAGTGCGGGGTAGCCTTCCTCGATGCGCCCACCGAGATCTTTGCCGCCGCGCTCAACTATCAGGGGCTGGATCCCAACAGCACCAACACCGAGGACTATAACGGCCCGGCCACCGAGCTGATGCTGAGCCTGCGGCCCCACATCACCTACTTCCATTCCTCCAAGTACATCAACGATCTGGCCAACGGCGACATCTGCGTGGCGGTGGGCTGGTCCGGCGACATTCTGCAGGCGCGGGATCGGGCCGACGAGGCGAAGCAGGGGGTGAACGTGGCCTACAGCATTCCCAAGGAAGGGGCGCTGATGTGGTTCGACATGCTGACCATCCCCAGGGATGCCAAGCACCCGGACAACGCCCACAAGCTCATCGATTACCTGATGAAGCCGGAGGTGATCGCCGGGGTGTCCAACTACGTGGCCTACGCCAATGCCAACAGCGCCTCCAGGGAATTCGTGGACGAGGAGATCCTGAACGACACCGGCATCTATCCCACCGCGGAAGCGGCGGAGAAGCTCTATACCGCCAAGATACTGCCCCAGAGCGTGAACCGGGTGATCACCCGCGCCTGGACCCGGGTCAAGACCGGACGTTAAGCCTGGCCGAGCGGTGCCGCTCCCGGGCAGAGGACCACGGGAACGGCGCCGTCACCATTCGACAAGGTTCTCAAGGAGGTGAGCATGCCGGATAACGGTCACGAAGAGCAGGCCGGGGACAGCCCCTTCCTGGAAATCCGCGGGGTCAGCAAGCTGTTCGACGGCCAGCCGGCGGTGGATGACGTCAGCCTGCAGATTCGCCGGGGGGAGATCTTCGCCCTGCTCGGCGCCTCGGGCTGCGGCAAGTCCACCCTGTTGCGCATGCTGGCCGGCTTCGAGCAGCCGAGCAAGGGCGAGATCCTGCTCGAAGGGGTCGATATCGCCGAGGTGCCGCCCTATGACAGGCCCATCAACATGATGTTTCAGTCCTATGCCCTGTTCCCCCATATGACGGTGGAGGCCAACATCGCCTTCGGCCTCAAGCAGGACCGGCTGCCCAGGGCGGAGATCGCCGAGCGGGTGGCCAACATGCTCAGGCTGGTGCACATGGAGGAGTTCGCCCGGCGCAAGCCCCACCAGCTGTCCGGCGGCCAGCGTCAGCGGGTGGCGCTGGCGCGCAGCCTGGCCAAACGGCCCAAGCTGCTGCTGCTGGACGAGCCCATGGGCGCGCTCGACAAGAAGCTCAGGGAAGAAATGCAGCTCGAACTAGTCAACATCATCGAGCAGGTGGGGGTGACCTGTGTCATGGTGACCCATGATCAGGAGGAGGCCATGACCATGGCCGGGCGCATCGCCATCATGAACAAGGGCCGGCTGGTGCAGGTGGGCGATCCGCTCGACGTGTACGAATACCCCAACTGCCGTTACAGCGCCGAGTTTATCGGCTCGGTCAACGTGTTCGACGGCATCCTCGAAAACAACGATACCGACAGCGCCCTTATCCGCTGCGCCGAGCTCGAGCGGCCGCTCAGGATAAACCACGGCGTGTCCATCGCCGAGGGGCTGCCGCTGATGATAGCGGTACGGCCCGAGAAGATGTACCTGAGCCGCGAACAGCCCGCCGAGGAACACAACTGGCTGAGCGGCATCGTCGACGAGATAGCCTATCTCGGCAGCCTGTCCATCTACCATGTGCGGCTGGCCGCGGGCAAGCGTATCCTGGCCACCCTGCCCAACGTGGACCGGCACCGCAAGGGCAACCCTACCTGGGGCGACCGGGTGTATCTGCGCTGGGAGGCGGACAGCTGCGCCGTCTTGCTGATCTAGGGGGTGATGATGTACCGCCGTTCCCGTTCGAACACCGGCCGCCGGCTGGTGATAGCACTGCCCTACACCTGGCTGCTGCTGTTTTTTCTGATCCCTTTCCTCATCGTGTTCAAGATCAGCCTGTCCGAGGCAGCCCTGTCCATCCCACCCTATGGCGAAGTGGTGAGTTTCGCCAACGATCAGCTGCAGATAGTGCTGAATTTCGGCAACTACCTGTTCCTGCTGAGCGACAGCCTCTATATCCAGTCCTATTTGCAGTCGCTGCAGGTGGCGGCGGTGTCGACCCTGCTGTGCCTGCTGATCGGCTACCCCCTGGCCTGGGCCATCGTCCACTCCCGGCCGTCCACCCGCAACGTGCTGCTGATGCTGGTGATACTGCCGTCCTGGACCTCCTTCCTGATCCGGGTCTACGCCTGGATGGGCATCCTCGGCAACAACGGCTTTCTCAACAACCTGTTGCTCTGGCTGGGGGTGACAGACACACCGCTGCAGATCCTCAACACCAACACCGCCGTCTACATCGGCATCGTCTATGCCTATCTGCCGTTCATGGTGCTGCCGCTCTATACCGCCCTGATGCGCCTCGACTATTCCCTGGTGGAGGCGGCGGCGGATCTGGGCGCCCGGCCCTGGAAGACCCTGGCCACGGTGATAGTGCCGCTGACCAAGGGCGGCATCATCGCCGGCTCCATGCTGGTGTTCATTCCGGCGGTGGGGGAGTTCGTCATTCCCGAGCTGCTCGGCGGCCCCGATACCCTGCTGATCGGCCGGGTGCTGTGGCAGGAGTTCTTCAACAACCGCGACTGGCCGATAGCGGCGGCGGTGGCCAGCATCATGTTGCTGCTGCTGATGGTGCCCATCATGTGGTTCCACCGGACCCAACGTAAAGAGCTGGAGGACTGAGCCATGAACGCCATCCCCGTCAGCCGCTCCCGGCTGCGCCCCCTGATCCTGCTGCTGGGCTTCGGCTTCCTCTACCTGCCGATGCTGCTGCTGATCATCTATTCCTTCAACAGCTCGCGCCTGGTCACGGTGTGGGCCGGCTGGTCCACCCGCTGGTACGGCGAGCTGCTGCAGGATCAGATGATGATGCAGGCGGTGGGGCTGAGCCTGACCATCGCCTTCTTCGCCGCCTCCGCCGCCGTGGTACTGGGCACGGTGGCGGGTTTCGTGCTCACCCACATGGGCCGCTTTCGCGGCGAGAGCGGCTTCGCCTTCATGATCACGGCGCCCCTGGTGATGCCCGAGGTGATCACCGGGCTGTCGCTGCTGCTGCTGTTCGTGGCCATGGGCGACTGGCTGGGCTGGCCGGCCCAGCGGGGCATGGGCACCATCTGGATTGCCCACGTCACCTTCTGTACCGCCTATGTGGCGGTGGTGGTCAGCTCCCGGCTGCGGGAGCTGGACAAGTCGGTGGAGGAGGCGGCCATGGATCTGGGCGCCCGGCCGCTCAAGGTGTTCTTCGTGATCACCCTGCCGATCATCGCCCCGGCCATCATCGCCGGCTGGCTGCTGGCCTTTACCCTGTCCCTCGACGATCTGGTGATTGCCAGCTTCGTGTCCGGCCCCAACGCCACCACCCTGCCGATGGTGGTGTTCTCCAGTGTGCGCCTGGGCGTCAGTCCCAAGATCAACGCCCTGGCCACCATCATCATACTGATAGTGTCGCTGGTCACCTTTGTCGGCTGGTGGCTGATGGCCCGGGCCGAGAAGCGCCGGGCCCTGGAAGCCGCCGCCGCCCGGGCCGGCGGCTAGGGGAGGGCTCATGGAGCTGGCGGAACGACTGAAATGGCTGCGCACCCGGCACGGTCTGTCCCAACGGGAGCTGGCCAAGCGCGCCGGGGTCAACAACAGCCTGATCTCCCAGATCGAGCAGGCGGCGGTGAACCCCTCGGTGGCCACCCTGAAACGGGTGCTGGACGGCTTTCCCATCTCCATGGGGGAGTTCTTCAGCCTGGAGCAGGCGCCGCGACGGCAGGTGTTCTTCCGCGACCACGAGCTGGTGCCCATGAGCAGCGGCCAGGTGCAGATGTGGCTGGTGGGCCCCCTGCATGGGCGCCGGCTTGCACTGCAGCGGGAGCTCTATCCGCCCGGCGCCGACACCGGCCCCGGCATGCTGAGCAACGAGGCGGAGGAGGCGGGGCTGGTGCTGCGGGGCGAAATCGAGGTGACGGTGGGCGAGCACTGCTGCCTGCTGCGGGCGGGGGACGGTTACTACTTCGATACCCGCCAGCCGCATCGTTTTCGCAATATCGGCACCGAGGTGTGCGAGCTGGTGTCGGCGGCCACGCCGCCGACCTTCTAGAAGGAAGGGGGGGTATTGGCGGAGATCAGCTCCAGCGCCTGGTCGCCGATGCTGACGAAGCGGTGGGGCTGGGTGCTGTCGAAGTAGTAGCCGTCGCCCGGGCCCAGCTCGAACTCCTGTTTGCCCACGGTGAGCCGCAGCCTGCCCTGGATCACCACGCCGCACTCCTGGCCGGCGTGGCTGAGCAGCTCGGGGCCGGTGTCGGCGCCCGGGGGCATGGTTTCGCGCAGCAGGCCGATGGCACGGCCGGGAAAGCCGCCGCCGATGAGACGATAGCCGATGTTGCCGGAGCCCAGCTCGGGCTGCTCTTCGGCCCGGTACACCACGGGGTTGCTGTTGTCCTCGGCCTCGGCGAAGAATTCCGCCAGCGACATGGGCAGGCCGTCGAGCAGCCGCTTCAGGGAGCCGATGGAGGGGCTGACCTGGTTTTTTTCCACCTGGGAAATAAAGCCGTTGGTCACCCCGGAGCGCTTGGCGAGCTCACGCTGGGACAATTGGGCCTGTTGCCGGACGGTTTTCAGACGATTGCCAATGTCCATCTGCGGGAATTCTCCTTGAGTCCAATTGAATGTCAAAACGGATGCGAGCAAGATAACGCTATCGATTCTATAACAAGATCAGGGCGATGCCGTTGATCTCGCGCGCATTCTAACGCACAACGCGGCCGACACACAGAGGTGGGTATGGATATCGGAGTACCGAAGGAAATCAAGAACCACGAGTATCGGGTGGGCATGACCCCCGGCGGCGTCAAGGAGCTGGTGCGGGACGGCCACCGGGTGCTGGTGCAGAGCGGGGCGGGCACCGCCATCGGCCTGCTGGACGAACACTATGTTGCCGCCGGTGCCGAACTGGTGGCGGAGGCGGCCGAGCTCTTCGCCCGCGCCGAGATGATCGTCAAGGTCAAGGAGCCCCAGGCCGAGGAGTACCGGCGGCTCAAGTCCGGCCAGGTGCTGTTCACCTACCTGCACCTGGCACCGGACTTGCCCCAGACTGAGGGGCTGCTCCAGTCCGGATGCACCGCCATCGCCTACGAAACCGTGACCGATCGCCAGGGCGGCCTGCCGCTGCTGGCGCCGATGAGCGAGGTGGCCGGACGCATGGCGATCCAGGCCGGCGCCCATTGCCTGGAAAAGGCCCAGGGCGGACGCGGCATGCTGCTGGGCGGGGTGCCCGGGGTGGCGCCGGCCCGGGTGCTGGTGCTGGGCGGCGGCGTGGTCGGCATCAACGCCGCCCGCATGGCCCTGGGGCTGGGCGCCGATGTGACCCTGTTCGACAAGTCCCTGCCGCGGCTGAAGGAGCTGGACAGCCTCTACGGCCCAGGCCTGAAGACCCTGTATTCCACCGGGGATGCCATCGAGGCCGAGCTGCCCCGGGCCGATCTGGTGATCGGCGCCGTGCTGATCCCCGGGGCGGCGGCGCCCAAGCTGGTGACCCGCGAGATGCTGAAACTGCTGCCCAGGGGCGCCGTGCTGGTGGACGTGGCCATCGATCAGGGCGGCTGTTTCGAGACCAGCAAGGCCACCACCCACCGGCAGCCCACCTATGAGGTGGACGGCATCGTCCATTACTGTGTGGCCAACATGCCGGGCGGGGTGGCGCGTACCTCGACCTTCGCCCTGACCAACGCCACCCTGCCCTTTGTGCAGGCCCTGGCCAACAAGGGCTGGCGGCGGGCGCTGCAGGACGACGAACACCTGGCCCGGGGCCTGAACGTGCACGCCGGCAAGCTGTGCTACCTGGCGGTGGCCGAGGCCCATGAGCTGCCCTTTACCCCGCTGGAAGACGTGCTGGCGCACCCTTGATGAGGAACTTCATGCAGCTTGGATTGTTGCTCTGTGATCATATCGATCCGGAATTCAGCCGCACCGGTGGCGACTATCCCGATCTCTTTTCCGATCGCATCCGCGAGGTGGTGCCCTCGGCCCGGCTCCAGGTGTTCGATGCCGAGGCCGGTGAACTGCCGGACCCGGGCACCCGGCTGGACGGCTGGATCATCAGCGGGGCCCGCCACGATGCCTTCGGCGACTACCCCTGGCTCGAACGGCTGAAAGCCCGGGTGCATGAGCTGTTGGCGGCGGGAGAGCGGGTGGCCGGGGTCTGCTTCGGCCACCAGTTGCTGGCCCTGATGCACGGCGGCGAGGTGAACCGCTCGCCGGTCGGCTGGGGCATCGGCAACCACGGCTACCGCTGGCGAGCCGAAGGCTCCCCCGGTTACCGGCTGCTGGTGAGCCACCAGGATCAGGTGCTGCGCCTGCCCGGGCAGGCCCGGCTGCTGGCCGGCTCCACCTTCTGCCCCAATGCGGCCTTTACCTTGGGCGATCGGGTGATGGGGGTGCAGGGGCATCCGGAATTCACCCCCGGCTACGCCCGTTTCCTGATGGAACGGCGCCGGCACCGGTTCGACGACGAGCGCTACCGCCAGGCCATGGATTCCGTCGAGCAGCCCCACCATGGCCCCGAGGTGATGGGCATGATTCTGGCTTTTTTGCGGGGAGAGAGTCCCCATGTTCCGGACGAAACCGGCAACCCAGCGGATTGAGGAGCAGGCCATGGAACTCTATATCGCCAACAAGAACTATTCGTCCTGGTCGCTGCGACCCTGGATCTTGATGCGGATGCTGGGCATCCCCTTCACCGAGCGGCTGGTGCCCTTCGGGGAAGGCTCCAACTGGAGCGAGTTTCGCCGTTTCTCGCCCAGCGGCAAGGTGCCCTGCCTGGTGGATGGGAGCCTCACCGTCTGGGACTCCCTGGCGATAGTGGAGTACCTGGCCGAGTCCTGGCCGGCCGTCTGGCCCCAGGCCAGGGAGGCACGGGCCTGGGCCCGGTCGGCGGTGGCCGAGATGCACTCGGGCTTCGGCGTCCTGCGCGGCCGGTGCCCGATGAATTGCGGCCTGCATATCGCCCTTGACGGGATGGATGGCGCCCTGCGCCAGGATCTCGAGCGTCTGAACGAGCTGTGGCAGGAGGGGCTTGCGCGTTTCGGCGGCCCCTGGCTGGCGGGCGAGGCCTTCGGTGCGGCGGACGCCTTCTTCGCGCCCGTGGTGTTCCGGGCCATCAACTACCGGTTGCCGCTGGCACCCATCGCCGCCGGCTATGCCCAGCGCATCCTGGCGCTGCCGGCGATGCAGGACTGGCTGGCGGCGGCCCTGGCGGAGCCCTGGCGGGAGCCGGACCACGAGCGGGAAGCGCTGCAGGCCGGTACCCTGCTCGAGGACAGGCGGCGGAGCCCGGGCTGAAGCCCGCTTTCGGGAGTCGGCCATGGATGAACTGGCGGAAACCCTGCTGGCCGGGCACCAGACCCTGGCGCGGCTGGGGGTGGCGCTGCTGCTGGGCACCCTTATCGGCATCCAGCGTGGCTGGCAGAGCCGGGACACCCAGGCCGGGTTGCGGGTGGCCGGCATCCGGACCCATGCCCTGGTAGGGCTGCTCGGCGGCCTGGTGGCGCTGCTGGGTACTCATGTGGGCCAGTGGATCATCGCCGTCGGCCTGCTCGGGGTGGTGGCGGTGGTGCTGGTGGCCTACCGGGTGCACAGCCGGGAGCGGGCGGATTACAGCATCACCGGCAGCATCGGGCTGGTGCTGACCTTCTGCTTCGGCGCCCTGGCGATGCTCGACAACCCGGCCATCGCCGCCACCGCCGCGGTGATCACCGCCTTTATCCTCGACAACAAGCGGGAGATCCACGGCCTGCTGCATAAGCTGCAGGAGCACGAGCTGGACGCCGGGCTCAAGCTGCTGTTGATCACCGTGGTGATGCTGCCGCTGTTGCCCAACAGCGACATGGGGCCGGGCGGCGCCATCAATCCCTACGAGATCTGGTGGATGGTGGTGCTGATCGCCTCCATCTCCTTCCTCGGCTATTTCGCCATTCGGATCGGCGGCACCGAGAAGGGTATCTTCTTCACCAGCCTGTTCGCGGGGTTGAGCTCCTCCACCGCCCTGACCCTGCATTATTCCCGCCTTTCCCGCGAGTCGCCGGTGCTTTCCCCCTTGCTGGCGGCCGGGGTGCTGCTGGCCTGCGGCACCATGTTCCCGCGCATCCTGGTGTACTGCGCCCTGATCAATCCGGCGCTGCTGGCCGCCCTCTGGCCGCCGGTGCTGGTGATGGCGTTGCTGCTCTATGGTCCCGCCGCCTGGATCTGGCGCCGCCATCGTACCGAGGCGAACGTGGATCAACCGAGTCTGCATATGAACCCCCTGGATCTCAAGGCCGCCTTCCTGTTCGGTGGCCTTATCCTGCTGATCATGCTGCTCGGGGAATGGCTGAGGGAGCTGTTGGGGCGGACCGGCATACTGCTGCTGTCGTTCGCCTCCGGGGTGGCCGATGTGGACGCCATTACCCTGTCATTGGCGCGGATGTCGGTGTCCGGCATCGATCACGGCACCGCCGTGCTCGGCATCGTGCTGGCGGCATCGGTCAACAACCTGGTGAAGGCGGCCATGGCCCTGGCGCTGGGGGACGCCGCCCTGGGGCGGCGGGTGGCGCTGGCGATGGCCGCCTCGCTGCTGGCCGGCCTGGGGCTGGCCTGGGGGATGAACTGAAACAACACTTGAAGCCGGAAGCCTGACTTTTAGTCACAAGTTTTTGTTGACTTTAGATCAGCAAAACATCGGCCAAAGCGCACAGCTCCTCCGGCACGCCGTAAACCCCTCCCTGGGGGCTCCGCCGCGCCCTCCCTGGCGCGGAGGGCCGGCGGAGCTGCGCCCTTTGCCCTCTCTATCGCCTCGCAGCCGCCTGTTGGCACCATCTTCAGACGACGTCGGAGATTGAAAGAGGCAACAGGGATGGCCTCCGCCGACCGTCACCTGCCAGGGATGGCAGGTGCGAGCCTACATGGACGTACTTGCGGCGTGTCGGCGGAGGTAGCCCTGCTGCCTCTTCTCTGCATCAAATCAGGCAGCCGGACTTGTGACCAAAAGTCAGGCCGGAAGCCTGAAGCTGGAAGCGGTACCATGTGGCCAGGGAGAGTGGCGTATTCCATCTCGACATGAGCCGGCCTTCGGCAATAAAAAACGGCGCCGTACATCACGGCGCCGTTTGCTATTTTTTCTTCCAGCTTCCAGCTTCCAGCTTCCAGCTTCCAGCTTCCAGCTTCCAGCTTCCAGCTTCCAGCCGGTTTATGCCGGCAGCAGTTCCCGGTGCAGATCGGCCACCACCTGGCCGGCTACGTCTTCCTCGATCAGGAAGCACAGGTTGTGGGGGCTGGCGCCGTAGCAGATCATGCGGATATTGACGTCGCTCAGGGCCTGGAACACCCGGCTGCCAGTGCCGTTGACTTCGCTCATGCGGTTGCCGATCAACGCCACCAGCGCCAGGCCGTGCTCCACCTTGAGGTGGCAATGCTTGCTGAGCTCGGCCTGCACTTCCTCGGTCAGCAGCTCGGCGCCGGCGTCCAGGGTCAGGGACACGCTGATCTCCGAGGTGGTGATGAGATCCACCGAAATCTTGTGCCTGGCCAGAATGCCGAACACCTCGGCCAAAAAGCCGTGGGCCTGGAACATGCTCTGGCTGGTCAGGGTCAGCAATACCTGGTTGCGGCGCAGGGCCAGGGCGCGGAACAGGGGCTGGCTGGGGGTGCTGTTGCGGATCCAGGTGCCGCCGTCTTCCGGCGCCTTGCTCGAGCCCACGAACACCGGGATCTGCCGGCGGACCGCTGGCTGCAGGGTGGCGGGGTGCAGTACCTTGGCGCCGAAGGTGGCCATTTCCGAGGCTTCGCTGAAGCTGATTTCGGGAATGGCGCGGGCCTCGCTCACCAGGCGCGGATCCGTGGTGTAGATGCCGGGCACGTCGGTCCAGATCTCCACGGCGGCGGCGTGCAGTGCCTCGCCCAGCAGGGCGGCGGAGTAGTCGCTGCCGCCCCGGCCCAGGGTGGTGGTGCGGCCGTCATGGGCGGCGCCGAT
Source organism: Zobellella sp. An-6 (assembly GCF_052487945.1). NCBI lineage: Bacteria > Pseudomonadati > Pseudomonadota > Gammaproteobacteria > Aeromonadales > Aeromonadaceae > Zobellella > Zobellella sp. An-6. Next base: position 1,762,904 of record NZ_CP199259.1, read on the forward strand.
AAAGCCCTGGGTCACCACCAGCTGGCGTTCGCACAGGGGCTTGAGTTCTTCTTCCGCCGCCGCCGCCAGGGCGGTGAGATCGGGGGCGGCACGGCTGAAGCGGTCGTCGGTGCGCATCACCTTGCGCACGTCGAACCAGATGGCCTGGGTGCCCCGCTGGCGCAGCAGCTCCACGAACAGCCGGGTGGACATCAGCTCGCCCTGGGCCACGATCTCGTCGTGCAGCGCCTTGGTGGGGCTGATGGCGGCGCTGTCGGCCAGTTCCTTGATATGGTGCAGTATCTCTTCGATATGGCGGGTCAATACCTCGGGCTGCCCCAGGCTGTCGAGGATGCCGTGCTGGATGCCGGTCAACTGTTGCAGCAGTCGGGCACGGCTGTCCGGCTGGTGTTCCCCCGAGGCCAGGGCCACCAGCAGGTTGGTGACGCCGGAACTGGCGCTCAGTACCGCCAGGCGGGTGTCGGGGTTCTGTTCGAGAATGGCGGCGCAACGGCTCATGGCATCGGCGTCGGCAACGCTGGTTCCGCCGAATTTGGCAACGGTTAACTGACTCAAGTGCAGCTCCTTGATGTGTGCATGCGAAAACAAAAACGGGGGAACGACTGCAGGGACGGGAAAGGTCACTTAGAAGCACTCCACCCATGGGTGACAACCCGAAGGATTCAGCCTTCGTGGCCGACGGTGATACGCTGCCCCGTATCACCACCTCGGCGTTATCTCCCCTGACCGGCGATCTCGGGAGTGGGAGCTCCTCCTGCCGGCTGCCTGAATAACGCGCCTCTTCTTTTGCCCGAAGCGGGCTGCCATATAACTACTGACTCTGCCGGGCACTGTCAATGATTAAATGGCCAAATCCTCTTATATCAGATCCTTCATCATGATCTTGGAGCGTCGCTGGTAGTTGTACAGCTTCTGTTTGCCCATGGGCAGGGCATCGACGTCCACCGGCTCGAAGCCCCGCTCTCGGAACCAGTGGATGGAACGGGTGGTGAGGATGAACAGCCGGGTCAGGCCGCGTTTCTTGGCCTGATCCTCCACCTTGTGCAGCAGCATGTCGCCCCGGCTGCCGCGGCGGTAATCCGGGTGGATGGCGACGCAGGCCATCTCTGCCATGCCTTCCTCCGGGAAGGGGTAGAGGGCGGCGCAGCCGATGATGGCGCCGTCCTTCTCGATGATGGTGAACTGATCCACCTCCATCTCCAGTTGCTCCCGGGAGCGGCGCACCAGTATGCCTTCCTCCTCCAGCGGGCGGATCAGATCCAGGATGCCGCCGATGTCGTCGATACGGGCCTGGCGGGCCTGCTCGGCGCTCTGGCTGACGATCTGGGTGCCGAGGCCGTCGCGGGTGAACAGCTCCTGGATCAGGGCCCCGTCTTCCCTGTAGCTGACCAGGTGGCTGCGCGGCACCCCGGCACGGCAGCTGGAAATGGCGGCGCGCAGGTAGCGGGCGGTGCCGGACATGGTATCGCCCTCCGCCAGCAGCCGCTGCAGGTGCTCCTCCGCCTGCTCGGGAAAGAGTTCGGCGATGGCCACCCCGTCCTCGTTCATCACCCCGCGCTGGGAGCAGAAGCCGATCAGCTTGTCGGCCTTGAGCTCGATGGCCAGCCGCCGGGCCAGCTCCTCGGAGGAGAGGTTGAAGCTTTCACCGGTGACCGAGAAGCCGATGGGGGAAATGAGCACGGTGCCGCCGTTGGCCAGCTGGTGGTGGATGGTGTCGGTGTGGATGCGGCGCACCCGGCCCGAGTGCTGGTAGTCCACGCCGTCATCCACCCCCAGGGGCTGGGCGATGACGAAGTTGCCGGTCACCACGTTGATGCGGGCATTCTGCATGGGGGTGTTGACCAGCCCCATCGACAGCCGGGCCATGATGTCCATCTGCAGGCCGCCGCAGACGTCCTTGATCACCCGGAAACTGCTCTCGTCGGTAACCCGGGTGTGCTTGTGGAAGAGTCCTTCCAGTCCGGCTTCCGCCAGGCCCCGGTCGATTTGCGGACGGGCGCCGAACACGATGACCAGCCGGATCCCGAGGCTGGTAAGCAGCGCTATATCACTGATGATATTCGGAAAATTATCCTGGTCTATGGCTTCTCCGCCGAGCATCACCACGAAAGTGGAGCCCCGGTGCAGGTTCACATAGGGGCTGGATTGGCGGAATGCCTTGACCAGGGCGGCATCATTATCGCGCACGGAGTGTCCTTTAAAAACGGAAGAAAACAGGGATCAATGATCGTGAAAAGTAATGCAAAAAACAAGACTAAATACTTATATCTGACCCGGGCCGGGTGTTTCTCGTCCAACGACAAAGGGTGACTATGAGCTTGATTTCCATCAACACCGGACGGCGCTGAAGCGCGGATACTATATGCAATGTTAACTCAGGCATCGAGGCGTGAAATCGTCGCCGTTTGCGATGCAAAAATGAGAGCGGGCGCCAAGAATCGAAAATGTCCTGCCTCCGGCTTTATGTTAAGATTTTTAGGCATTTGGCCGCCACGGCGGGCGGATGCCAGGTAACTATAGCCAAAACAACAAAAGTGAGAACAACAATGCAAAGGAAACTGTGCTTGTCCGTTTTAGGAGGACTGGCGGCGCTGTCGAGTGCGCCCGTGTTCGCTGCCGGTGGTCAACTGGATTTGACCGGCTCCACTGTCGGCATTTTCGCTGTCGTTATCTTCGTCATCGCCTACCTGCTGGTGATGGGGGAGGAATACCTCCACCTGCGCAAATCCAAGCCGGTGCTGGTGGCGGCCGGTATCATCTGGGTGGCCATCGGCTGGACCTATATCCAGCACGGCATCCCGGGGGTGACCGAAGCCGCCTTTCGCCACAACCTGCTGGAATATGCCGAATTGCTGCTGTTCCTGCTGGTGGCCATGACCTATATCAACGCCATGGAAGAGCGCCGGCTGTTCGATGCGCTGCGGGCCTGGATGGTGCGCAAGGGCTTCAGTTACAAGACGCTGTTCTGGCTGACCGGTTTTCTGGCCTTCTTTATCTCGCCCATCGCCGACAACCTGACCACGGCCTTGCTGATGTGTGCCGTGGTCACCAAGGTGGCGGAAGGGGACAAGCGCTTTATCAACCTGTGCTGCATCAATATCGTGATCGCCGCCAACGCCGGCGGTGCCTTCAGCCCCTTCGGCGATATCACCACCCTGATGGTGTGGCAGGCCGGTATCGTCAAGTTCGGCGAATTCTTCACCCTGTTCATTCCGTCCCTGCTCAACTACCTGGTGCCGGCGCTGGTGATGAACTTCTTCATCGAAAACCGCAAACCCGCTTCTCTCTACGAGGAAATTGAACTCAAGCGCGGCGCCATCCGCATCGTGCTGCTGTTCCTGCTGACCATCGCCACCGCCGTGCTCTGCCACAGCCTGCTGCACCTGCCGCCGGTGCTGGGCATGATGACCGGCCTGGGCTACCTGCAGTTTTTCGGCTATTTCCTGCGCCAGACCCTGCCGGGGTCGCTGGCGCGCAAGCGGGCCCTGGCCCAGAAACGGGGCGACGAGGAAGCGCTCAAGCGCCTCGGCAGCGTGGTGCCCTTCGACGTGTTCAACCGGGTGGCCCGGGCCGAGTGGGACACGCTGCTGTTCTTCTACGGGGTGGTGATGTGCGTGGGCGGCCTGGGTTACATGGGCTACCTGGCGCTGGTGTCCGATCTGCTGTACACCCAGTGGGACGCGGTCTACGCCAACGTGGCGCTGGGGCTGATGTCGGCGGTGGTGGACAACATTCCGGTGATGTTCGCGGTGCTGACCATGCAGCCGGAAATGTCCCACGGCAACTGGCTACTGATCACCCTCACCGCCGGCGTGGGCGGCAGCCTGCTGTCCATCGGCTCCGCCGCCGGAGTGGCACTGATGGGCCAGGCCCGGGGCATGTACACCTTCTTCGGCCACCTCAAGTGGGCGCCGGTGATCTTCCTCGGCTACGTGGTGAGCATACTGGCCCACCTCTGGCTCAACGCCGAGAGCTTCCATATCTACGGCTGAGCCGGCACACCGCCCCCTTGCGGGGGCGGTGTGAGTTCGGCTACCACCAGAGGGTAGTCAGTCCCAATCCCACGAAGATGACCGCACTGGCGCCGTGTATCCACTTCATGGGGATGCGCTCGGCACCTTTTCGGCCGAGCAGCACCACGGGTACGTTGGCGGCCATCATGCCGAGGGTGGTGCCGGCCACCACCAGCCAGAAGTCTTCCACGAAGCGGGCCGCCAGCAGCACGGTGGCGAGCTGGGTCTTGTCGCCCATCTCCGCCAGGAAAAACAGCACGAAGGTGGTAATGAAGGGGCCGAAACGGTGGAACCGACCGTCTTCGTCGTCGAGCTTGTCGGGGATCAGCATCCAGACGGCCATGGCGAAGAAGGAGGTGGCCAGCAGCCAGCGCAGCCAGCCCGGATCCAGCCAGTGCTGGACCCAGACTCCCACCCAGCCTGCGAGGGCGTGGTTCAGCAGGGTGGCGGCCAGGATGCCGAGGATGATACTCAGGGGCGTTCTGAAACGACAGCTCAGCACCAGGGCGAGCAACTGGGTTTTGTCACCGATTTCGGCAATGGCAACGGCGAGCGTCGAAGTGGTCAGGGCTTCCAAGGTCTATACCAGAGGGGACGGGATTATTGTCAACCAATGAACAAGCCGTGCCGCCCGTCCCCGGTATCGGCATCAGCCTGTCAAAGGTCTCGTCAAACCCCTAAAGGTCACGGGCGCCATGGTGATTTTGCACCAATCGTGTTGACGACCGTCTCGCGTAGAGCGACTACTCCCCCTTGTGCAGGAGCGGCCATTTTAGCCGCCGAAGGTAAAAAAGCAAGGACTTAGCCGCCCACCTTTTTGACCTGGAAGCCGGCCTTGGTCAGCAGGGCGGCCACCTGCTCCAGCCGGTCGCCCTGGATCTCGATGACGCCGTCCTTGATGGCGCCACCGGTGCCGAGTTGGGATTTCAGGCGTTTGGCCTGCTCCTTGAGCTGCTCCATGGGCACGCCGTAGATGCAGATGACGCCGGCGCCCTTGCGTCCCTTGGTCTCGCGGCGCAACCGTACCAGGCCGTCGGCGGGGAAGGGACTGTTGGTGCCGGTCGCCTGGCCGTCATCGGCCCGCCAGCCGGGGTCCGTGCTGTAGACGATTTTGTTCATGATTTCGGCTCTATGATGAGTTGCAGCAGTTCGCCCTCCAGCAGGGCGCGCTTGACCAGGGCCAGGCCGCCGATAGTCTGGTCGTCCTGGAAGTGGGCCCGCACTATGGGCAGGCCCTGGTGGAAGCTCGGCAGGGACTGGTACTCGATGGCCTTGCCGATCAGCGGAAAGACGATGCTCTCGGCTTCGCACAGGGCACCGGTGAGCAACACCTTCTGGGGATTGAACAGGTTGACCATGATGGCCAGGGCCTGGCCCAGGTGCTCGGCGGCGCGTTCCAGGATGTTGCGTGCCAGCTGGTCACCGGCGAGGGCGCACCGGCACAGCTCGGCCATGGTCAGCCGGTGCGGGTCGAGCAGGCTGTGGTAACCCTGGGCCAGCATCTTCTGCGCCTGGCGCAGCAGGGCGGCGTCGGCCACCATGGTTTCCAGGCAGCCGAAGTTGCCGCAGTGGCAGCGATCGCCCAGGGGATCGACCCGGATATGGCCGATCTCCGCCACATCCCGTCCCAGGCTCTTGAAGATGCGCCCTTCGGTGATGATGCCGGCGCCCACCCCGTGGTGCACGCTGACCAGCACCGAATCGAGGCAGTCGCGGGAGGCGCCGAAATAGTGCTCGGCCAGGGCCAGGGCGCGGATATCGTTGCCGATGAATACCGGCAGGCCCAGGGCCTTGCGCAGTAGCGCGGCCAGCTCCACCTGGGCCAGCGGGTAGCTGGGGTGGTAGATCACCTGGCCGCGCAGGGCGTCGGTGAGCCCCGGCATGATCACCGAGAGGGCAATCAGGTTGAGCTTGCCCGCCCGACGGGCGATAAAGTCGCCGATATAGCTACAGAGCGCGGTCAGCAGGGCCTCCTGCTGACGGGAGGGAAAGGGGTGGGTCTCCCGGCCATAGGGGTTGCCTTCCAGATCATACAGCGACAGGCTGAGTTCGCCCCGGCCCAGTTTGACCGAGATCAGGTGGAAATCCCTGGTGACCGTCGTCAGCGAAATGGCCCGGCGGCCGCCGGTGGAAGCCTGGTGCTCCATTTCCCGGATCAGGCCGTGCTCGAGCAGGGTCCGGGTAATCTTGGTCACGCTGGCCGGAGCCAGGTTGCTCAGCTCGGCGATCTTGACCCGTGAAATCGGGCCCTGGCTGTCGATCAGCCGGTAGACGGCCGAGCTGTTGACCTGTTTGACTAGGTCAACGTTGGCGATTTGTCCGCGGGTCATTGGGTTGTGAAACGTCCGTTTACCAAGGTGGTCCTGACGCGATAATCCGTATCGAAGACCACCAGATTAGCCACCTTGCCGGTGACGACGGAGCCCAGCTCCCGCTCCAGTCCCAGTGCCCGGGCCGGATAGAGGCTGGCCATGCGCAGCGCCTCTTCCAGCGGCAGCCCCACCTGCTCTACCAGGTTGCGGACTCCCTCCATCATGGTCAGCGCCGAGCCGCCGAGTGTACCACGCTCGTCCAGGCATTGCCCATCCCGTACATAGACGGTGGCGCCACAGAAATCGAACTGGCTGAAGTCGGGGCCGGCGCCGGCGGCGGCGGTGGCGTCGGTCACCAGGCACAGGCGTTCGCCCAGCACCTTGTGCGCCAAGCGTACATTGGCGTAATGCACATGGAAGCCGTCCACTATGATGCCGGCGCAGACCCCGGGATGATCGTAGACGGCGCCCACGGCCCCGGGCTCGCGGCCGCTGGCGGTGGGAGTCATGGCGTTGTAGAGGTGGGTGGCGAAGCCCACCCCGGCCTCGAAACCGGCCATGGCCTGCTCGTAGCTGGCGGCGGTGTGCCCCATGGACACCAGTATGCCGGCCTCGCGCAGGCGGCGGATATGGTCGGCGCTGTTGCACTCGGGGGCCAGGGTCAGCTTGGCGATGACGTCGGCATGCTGGCACAGGAAGGCGAGCATGGGCTCGGTCAGGGCGCGGATCTGCCGCTCGGGGTGGATGCCCCTGCGCTTGACGTTGGTGTAGGGACCTTCCAGGTGCAGGCCCAGCACCTGGTGGCGATGGCGGGCCATGTACTCCCGGGTCACCGCCACCGCCTGGCGCATGTCCTGGTCGGGCGAGGTGATCAGGGTCGGCAGGAAACTGGTGGTGCCGGATTTCAGGTTGGCCTGGTGCATGGTGTCCAGGGTAGCCAGGCTGATGTCGTCGTTGAACATGACGCCGCCACAGCCGTTGAGCTGCAGATCGATAAAGCCGGCACTGAGCAGGGCCCCGCCCAGGGGATGGCGGGGGACTAGGGGGTCCAGCTCCGCTTCCGGGAGCAGGGCGGCGATCCTGTCGTCGGCGATCAGCACCGCACTGTCTTGATGCAGGTGTTCACCATCGAACAGGGTGCACTGGGTCAGGGCAAACATGGGGCTTACTCCAGGTGGTTGATATTGTCGGCTTCCAACTGCTCGAAATAACGCACCGTCTTCACCTTGAGCTCCATGGTGGCCGGGGTGTCGCACACGATCAGGCCGCGCGGGTGCAACTGCAGGGCCGACACCGTCCACAGGTGGTTGACGCTGCCTTCTACCGCCGCCTGCAAGGCCAGGGCCTTGTTGTGGCCGGTCACCAGTATCATGATCTCTTCGGCGTCCAGCAGGGTACCCACGCCCACGGTCAGCGCCAGACGCGGCACCTGTTCCGGATCGTTGTCGAAAAAGCGGGAGTTGGCCAGCCGGGTGTCTTCGGTCAGGGTTTTTATCCGGGTACGAGAGGATAAAGAAGATGCGGGCTCATTGAAAGCGATATGACCGTCGCTGCCCACCCCGCCCATAAACAGGTGGATCTTGCCGTATTGCCTGATTTTGTCCTCGTAGCGGCGGCACTCGGCCTCCAAATCCGGGGCGTTGCCGTCCAGCAGGTTGATGTTCTCCGGGGTCATGTCCACCTGGCTGAAGAAGTTTTCGTGCATGAAATGGTGGTAGCTCTGGGGGTGGTGCTTGGGTAAGCCCACATACTCGTCCATATTGAAGGTGACCACATGGCGGAAGCTGACTTCCCCGGCCCGGTGGAGCCTGATCAGCTCCCGGTAGGTGGCCAGGGGGGTACCGCCGGTGGGTAAGCCGAGCACGAAGGGGCGTTCGGCGCTGGGGGCGAAGGCCTTGATCCGGCTGGCGATATGGCGGGCGGCCCAGCGGCTGACCTGGGTGGCGGTGGCAAGGGGGATAAGACGCATTATGGATACCTCGGTTGTGCATCGACGGATGATCATATTTCACATGGTAAAATAAGTGTGGGTGATTGGCCAAACTTAAGCTTGAAAAATATCCATTTTTGGTGATTTGAATCACAAATAATCAGATCTTAATTTGTTGTGTGAATTATATCCGCATAGACTGGGCACAAGCCGGTTTGGACAGAACAGGCTCCCGACAGACAATGCATAAGGAGAGCAGCCGTGAACGTGCTGGGTTATTTACAGAAATTGGGCAAGGCGTTGATGTTACCCATAGCCACACTGCCGGTGGCGGCGCTGTTGTTGCGCCTGGGGCAACCGGATCTATTGGGTATCCCCTTCATCGCCGAGGCGGGCGGGGCCATCTTCGGCCAGCTGCCGTTGCTGTTCGGCCTCGGCATCGCCGTGGGCCTGTCCAAGGACGATGCCGGGGCGGCGGCCCTGGCCGGGGCCGTGGGGTACTTCGTGCTGACCGGGGCGGCCAAGACCATCAACAGCGAAATCGACATGTCCTTCTTCGGCGGCATCATCGCCGGTATCATCGCCGGCCACTGCTACAACCGCTTTCATATGGTCAAGCTGCCGGACTACCTGGCTTTCTTCGGCGGCAAGCGGCTGGTGCCGATCATGACCGGTCTGGTCGCCCTGCTGGCGGCCTTTGTCGCCGGTTTCGTCTGGCCGGCCATCCAGCACGGCATCGACAGCTTCGGCATGGCGGTATCGACGTCCGGCGGTATCGGCCAGTTCTTCTACGGCCTGCTCAACCGGGGGCTGATCCCGGTGGGCCTGCACCATGTGGTCAACTCCATCTTCTGGTTCGGCCTGGGCGAGTGTACCAAGGTGACCTTCGAGGCGGCCGGTGTCATCCAGAACCTGTGCATGGATCCGGCCCTGGTAGGCTCCCTGAGCGTGGGTGGGCCCGTTCCCGGGGTGGATGGCGCCACCATCACCCAGATCGCCGGGGAAGCGACCCGGGGCGACCTGCACCGTTTCTTCGCCGGCGATCCCACCGCCGGGGTGTTCATGGCCGGCTTCTTCCCGGTGATGATGTTCGGCCTGCCCGCCGGGGCCCTGGCCATGGTGCTGGCCGCGCCCAGGGACAAGCGGGCCCAGGTGGGCGGCCTGCTGCTGTCGGTGGCGGTCACCTCCTTCCTGACCGGCATCACCGAGCCGCTGGAATTCACCTTCATGTTCCTGGCACCGATGCTGTACGGCATCCATGCGGTGCTCACCGGCCTGTCACTGGTGGTGGTCAACCTGTTCGGGGTGCTGCACGGTTTCGGCTTCTCCGCCGGGCTGTTCGACATGGTGCTGAACTGGGGCCTGGCCACCAAGCCCTGGACCCTGGTGGCCATCGGCCTGGTGTTCGGCGCCGTCTATTTCACCGCCTTCTATTTCGCCATCAAGCTGTTCAACCTCAAGACGCCGGGACGGGAAGCCGACGAACCGGCCGCGGCCGGTCGCAGCGTCACCGACAAGTCGCAATTGGCACGGGAGTACCTGGTGGCCTTGGGCGGAGAAGACAACCTGGCCAATATCGATGCCTGCATCACCCGCCTGCGCCTGACCATGAAGGATCGCAGCCGGGTCGACGAGGCCAGGCTGAAGGAGCTGGGTGCCAAGGGCGTGGTCAAGCTGGGCGAGCAGAACCTGCAGGTGATACTGGGCCCCTTGGCGGAAATCATGGCGGCAGAGATCAAGGCCCTGACCGGCAGCCGCTGACCTCGACCCGATCAGGCACATTCATCGAAAACGGTGTCGACCAGAAGGTCGGCACCGTTTTTTATTATCTAGTGGAATAAATTGCCCCAAGTTGGTGAAAGTGGATATTTGGCATGGGCAAAAGGGTCCAAAACGGGGCACCAAACTGCAGCAGGCAGCACCGGATAGGGAAAGAGCGGGTCGTGATTTTTTACGGCTGTCAAGAGGGGTTTTCCCGCGTAACAGACTCAAAAGGTTATGCACAGCGGGCGCAGCCCTTGTGCCTGTAGGGCTTGGCTCAGTTATCCACCATTTCTGTGGATAAGGCTGTGGACTGGGTGGATGCAACCGGTGCAAAGCCAGACGGGACGGGCTTCCCGGATAAGTAGGCAAAAAAGTAGGCAAAAAATAATTTATTGAAAAACAATTACTTGAAAAAAAATACAAGAAGTTTCCGCTCAGTATCTGAACACCGGCAGAAAATAGAGTTAAAGCACTATAATGTGGGTTTTTAAGAAGGGGAGGAGTCGATTTAGTGGATAAGTCAAGTAGTGCAGAGCAAAATCTGGCTCCCCCTGCTGGACTCGAACCAGCGACATACGGATTAACAGTCCGCCGTTCTACCGACTGAACTAAGGGGGAATCTCATGAAGAGGCCGCAGATAATACGCAGGCCCCTGGCCGGGGTCAAGGATAAAATCGGCTTTTTTGCGGCATCTGGGCCGGGGTTAAGTTTTCGCTTAAATTTACCGGTCCGGCGGGGGTAAACTGGGTTTTGGCGACAGAGGAGAGCGGCAATGAGTAAAGACTTCCAACTGGTGAGCGACTATCAACCCGGCGGCGATCAGCCCAACGCGATAGCGCAGCTGCTGGAGGGCATCGATGCCGGCCTGGCGCACCAGACCCTGCTGGGGGTGACCGGCTCGGGCAAGACCTTTACCATGGCCAACGTCATCGCCGCCCTCAACAGGCCCACCATGATACTGGCCCCCAACAAGACGCTGGCGGCCCAGCTCTACGGCGAGATGAAGGAGTTCTTTCCCCACAACGCGGTGGAGTACTTCGTCTCCTACTACGACTACTACCAGCCCGAAGCCTATGTGCCGACCACCGACACCTTTATCGAGAAGGACGCCTCGATCAACGATCATATCGAGCAGATGCGGTTGTCGGCCACCAAGGCGCTGATGGAGCGGCGGGACGTGATCATCGTGGCCTCGGTGTCGGCCATCTACGGCCTGGGCGATCCCCAGTCCTACCTGAGCATGATGCTGCACCTGCGCACCGGCGACCGGCTGGAGCAACGCGACATGCTGCGCCGGCTGGCGGAGCTGCAATACAGCCGTAACGACGCCGCCTTCCAGCGCGGCACCTTCCGGGTGCGCGGCGAGGTGATCGACATCTTCCCGGCGGAGTCCGACAGCGAGGCGGTGCGGGTGGAACTGTTCGACGACGAAATCGAGCGCATCAGCCTGTTCGATCCGCTCACCGGCGCCGTGCAACAGACCCTGGCCCGCTTCACCATCTACCCCAAGACCCACTATGTGACGCCGCGCGAGACCCTGCTCGAGGCCATTGAGCACATCAAGAAAGAGCTGGTCGAACGCAAGGCCCAGCTGCTGGCGGCCAACAAGCTGCTGGAAGAGCAGCGCATCAGCCAGCGCACCCAGTTCGACATCGAGATGATCCAGGAACTGGGCTATTGCTCGGGGATAGAGAACTACTCCCGCTACCTGTCGGGGCGGGGAGAGGGCGAGCCGCCGCCCACCCTGTTCGACTACCTGCCCGGCGACGGCCTGCTGATCATCGACGAGTCCCATGTCACGGTGCCGCAGATCGGCGGCATGTACAAGGGTGACCGCTCGCGCAAGGAAACCCTGGTGGAGTACGGTTTCCGGCTGCCCTCGGCACTGGACAACAGACCGCTGCGCTTCGAGGAATTCGAGGCGCTGATGCCGCAGACGGTATTCGTCTCCGCCACCCCCGGTCCCTACGAGCTGGACAAGTCCGGCAGCGACATCGCCGAGCAGGTGGTGCGCCCCACCGGCCTGCTCGACCCCGAGCTGGAGGTGCGGCCGGTGGCGACCCAGGTGGACGACCTGCTGTCGGAGGCGAAGTTGCGCGCCGGGCGGGACGAGCGGGTGCTGGTCACCACCCTCACCAAGCGCATGGCGGAGGATCTGACCGAGTACCTGAACGAGCACGGGGTGCGGGTGCGCTACCTGCACTCGGATATCGACACCGTGGAGCGGATGGAGATCATCCGCGACCTGCGCCTGGGGCAGTTTGACGTGCTGGTGGGCATCAACCTGCTGCGGGAAGGGCTGGACATGCCGGAGGTGTCGCTGGTGGCCATTCTGGATGCGGACAAGGAAGGCTTCCTGCGCTCCGAACGCTCCCTTATCCAGACGATAGGGCGGGCGGCGCGCAACCTGAGCGGCAAGGCCATCCTCTATGCGGACAGCATCACCCGCTCCATGGCCGCCGCCATCAATGAGACCGAACGCCGCCGGGAGCTGCAGCGGCGCTTCAACGAGGAGCACGGCATAGTGCCGCGCGGCCTCAACAAGCGCATCACCGACGTGATGGATCTGGACGGCACCAAACGGGTCGGCTCCAAGCGCGCCAAGGAAAAGACCCCGGTGCCGGCGCACCTGCCCAGCGCCAAGGAGCTTAGCCACCAGATCGACGAGCTGGAGAAGGTCATGCTCAACCACGCCCGCAACCTGGAATTCGAGCAGGCGGCGGCGGCACGCGATCGCATTCACCTGCTGCGGGAGCAGTTGATCCGCAGCTGAAGCCAGAAGCTAGAAGCTGGAAGTGAGAGCCTGCCTGGATTCCGGCTTCCGGCTTCCGGCTAGGGCTTCGCCTGATACGCGGCGGTATCCCACAAGGGCACGGTCGACAGGGAGTGCTTGAAGCTGCCTTCGGTTTCCTTGGTACTGTAGGCCACGTACAGCAGGCTCTGGCTGGCTTCGTCGTAGATACGGCGGATCTTCAGGCTTTTCAGGAAGATGCTTTTCGACTTCTTGAACACGATATCGCCGCTCTTGGACTTGTCCACCGCCGCTATCATTCCGGGGGTGATCTCCCCGGTCTGGCGGCAGCTGATCGACATGTCGGAAGGATCCGCCAGGCTCAGATCCGCCACTACGTTGGAGATATGGCAGGTCACCCCGCTGACCACCGGGTCGGTAAGTACCTCTATCTTGATGTCCTTGGTGGTGAATACCCCGAGGGAGACATCGCCCACTTCATTGTTGTCGCAACCGCTAAGGGCGAGGACGACGAGCCCCGCCATGGTGATCCTGCTCCGCATTCCGGGCCCCTTGTCATCGTACCTGTCTGCTTGTTAGCGGGTGTGATAACACAAAGCCCCGTCCGGTGCCATCTCCGCTCCCTATCTTTTAATAAACATTTCATATGTACCTTATTGTTCGAAGCCTGATCCAGATCAGGGAAAAGGACTATCCTGGGACGGGCGTATTCCAATATATGGTGTTTGTATCTAGCATTGTCACACAACATATAGTGTTTGGTGCGAGTGATGCTCAATGCCTTCGAACCCAGGGTGGTACTGCAGGAAGTGCCCGGCGAGGTTAGCCTGGCCTGGCTGGTGACCGGCTGCCCCCTGGCCTGCCCGGGCTGCCACAGCCGCGACAGCTGGGACCCGCAAGCGGGCAGCCCGCTCACCGGCGAGCGGCTGCAGGGCTGGCTGGAGCGTTATCGGGGCCTGCTGACCTGTGTGTTGTTTTTCGGTGGAGAATGGGACCGGGAGGCGCTGCTGGCGCTGCTGCGCCAGGTACGGCGGCAGGGACTCAAGACCTGCCTCTATACCGGGCGGGAGCGGGTGGGCCGGGCGCTGCTGGCCGAGCTCGACTACCTCAAGACGGGCCCCTGGCGGGCCGAGCTCGGCGGTCTCGACTCCAGAGACACTAACCAACGGCTGATTTGCCTGAGCACGGGTGAATCGCTCAATCACACTTTTTGGAGAAGGTCATGATACGTCTGCACCCGGAGCAGCTGCGCGCCAAGGTAGACAGCTTCAACGCTTACATGAAGGCGTCCAACGCGGCGGATGGCTCCAAGATGGATCCCAATGCCAACGTGACCCAGAAAAACATCGCCACCGCCGAGGCGGAGCTGATGAAGGACTTTTTTGTGCAGGTCAACCGGGGACTGGTGAAGAACAAGATCGCCGAGCTGTTCGGCGCCGATCTCGCCACCGAGTACGAGCGGCAAATCGAGCAGCACGAGATCTACGTGCACGATGAAACCAGCCTCAAGCCCTATTGCGTGTCCATCACCATGTACCCCTTCCTGCTCGACGGCCTGACCCGGCTCGGCGGCGAGAGCCAGGCGCCCCGGCACCTGGAGTCCTTCTGTGGCGCCTTCGTCAACCTGGTGTTCGCCATCAGCGCCCAGTTCGCCGGCGCCGTCGCCACCGTGGAGTTTTTGACCTACTTCGATTATTTCGCCCGCAAGGATTACGGCGACGACTACCTCACCGAGCATGCCCACGCCATCAACAATCACCTGCAGCACGTGGTCTACGCCATCAACCAGCCGGCGGCGGCCAGGGGCTACCAGAGCGTGTTCTGGAATATTTCCCTGTTCGATCGCGACTATTTCAACACCATGTTCGAGTTTTTCGTCTTCCCCGACGGCAGCCGGCCCGAGGCCGAGTCGGTGTTCCGGCTGCAGGCTCATTTCCTCGACTGGTTCAACGAAGAGCGGCGCAAGGCGGTGCTGACCTTCCCGGTGGTGACCGCCGCCATGCTGACCCGGGACGGCGCCCCCGCCGATGAGGCCTTCGCCGAGCTGTGCGCCGGGCAGATGAGCCGGGGCAACAGCTTCTTCATCTACATGTCGGACAGCGCCGACTCCCTGGCCTCCTGCTGCCGGCTGCGCAACGAGGTGAGCGATCATACCTTCTCCTACACCCTGGGGGCGGGCGGGGTGGCCACCGGCTCGATCAACGTCATCACCCTCAACATGAACCGGCTGGAGCAGGACGGCCGCGATTTGCTGACCGAGATCCACAAAATCCAGCGCTATCAGGTGGCCTATCGCCGGCTGATGGAGGACTTCCTGGAAAACGGCATCCTCACCGTCTACGACGCCGGCTTTATCAGCCTGGACAAGCAGTTCCTCACCATCGGCATCAACGGCATGGTGGAGGCGGCAGAGTACCGGGGTATCCAGGTCGGCAACAACCCCGACTACCAGCGCTTTGTCAGCGAGCGGCTCAAGATCATCTACGACGCCAACCGGGTGGCGCGGCAGGAGTACGGCTACCTGTTCAACACCGAGTTTGTGCCGGCGGAAAACCTGGGGGTGAAGAACGCCAAGTGGGACAGGGCCGACGGCTATGTGGTGCCGCGGGACTGCTACAACTCCTACTTCTATGTGGTGGAAGACGAGGAGGGGACCCAGGTGCTCGACAAGTTCGTGCTGCACGGCCGGGATCTGGTGCAATACCTGGACGGCGGATCGGCGCTGCACCTCAACCTGGACGAGCACCTGAGCAGGGCAGGCTACCTGCAGCTCTACCGCATCGCCGCCAGCACCGGCTGCCATTATTTCACCGTCAACGTGCGCAGCACCCTGTGCAACGACTGCGGCCATATCAGCAAGCATACCGACTGGGCGTGCGGGCAGTGCGGCAGCGAGAATATCGATCACGCTACCCGGGTGATCGGCTACCTGAAGCGGGTGTCGGCCTTCAGCGCCGGCCGCCGGGCCGAGCACGGCCGGCGCTTCTACCACCGGTAATCCTCTTGCCTCTTTCCAGCCCGGTGCCGTCTGATGGTTGTACCCGCAGGCAACACCGGCGCGGATGGGGAGGGCAAAGGGAGTTGCTCTGCCGACCTTCTGTTTCAGGGATGAACGGAGAGCGTACATGGGGCGAGCTTGCTCGCCGTGACGAGCCATTTCGGCCTGACCGAACATCCAGTGAATGTTCGCAGCAGGCCGCAACGGCGAGTGCCCTATTTTATGGCGTGTCGGCAGGGTAGTACATTTTGGCCGAGTACAGCAGATCTCAAACAGGCTGTTACAGCCAGCCCTTGCGCTTGAAGAAGTAGTAGGTGCCGCAGGCGGACATCAGCATCATCACCAGCGACATGGGGTAGCCGTAATCGAAGCCCAGCTCCGGCATGATCTCGAAGTTCATGCCGTAGATGCTGGCGATCAGCGTCGGCGGCAGGAATACCACCGCGGCCACCGAGAAAATCTTGATCACCTTGCTCTGCTCCAGGCTGGTAAAGCCCATGGCCGCTTCCAGCTGGAAGTTGATCTTGTCGAACAGGAACTGGGTGTGGGGCAGCAGCGACTCGATGTCGTAGAGCATCTCGTCGATCCACTTGCGCTGCTCGTCACTGGCGTTCTGACGCAGCGAACGCTTGAGGAAGCGCAGCGCGCGGCGGGTATCGTACAGCGCCAGGCGGATATGGCCGTTGCCGTCTTCCTGCAGCATCAGATCCGACATGGTCTTGTGCAGATCGTCCACCTGCAGCACTTCCTTGGCGGTGTCTTCCAGGGTCTTGTAGCCATCCTCGATCAGGTCGGAAATGTACTCTATCTTGAGCTGGAAGATTTCCAGCAGCAGATCCGGGGCGTCTTCCACTTCCAGCCGGTCCTGGCGCATGTAGTGGCGCAGCAGTCGCATCAGCCCCAGATCGTCCTCGCGAAAGCTGATCAGCAGGTTGTTGCGCAGGGTAAAGAGCACGTTGATGCCGTCGATTTCCTTGCCCAGGCGCTGGGGGAACAGGGAGTGGATATGCAGGCCGTCCTTGTCCCGGTAGAAGCGGGCCGAGGCCTCGATGTCGTCCAGCTCGTCGAGCTCGGGCACTTCCTCGACGAACAGCTGTTTCATCCAGTGTTGTTCCTGCTCGTCGGGCTTGAGGATATCCAGCCACAGGGTGTTGGGCGGCAGCTTGTCCTCCAGGTCGAGCGGCTGAATGGCCAGGGATTTTCCGTGCAGTGTATAGGCTGTGATCATGACAGCTCTCCAACCAATAAGCATTAGCCGCACTATATAGGGGCGGGCGGCGGATGTCAGGTCATCCCCGTCCCGAAGGTGGCGATAGCATTAATTTTCCTCCCGCTAAGGGTAGACTCAAATGACTTGACCTTGCGAGAGGCCTATAATGAGGCAGAGCCCTGCCTTGAGGACTGTCCACCGGAGAGCCGCCGTGAAGCGAATCTGTTGTATCTTGATGTTGTTGCTGGCCACGCCCGTGGCCGCCGAGATGGCCCTGAAGGCCCGGCAGACGGTGGATGTCTACGGCTCGAGCGCGCTGGAGCCGAGCCTGGCGGACGTGGATTACCGGTTGTCCTGGCAGCTGTCGGGACAGGAGGCCGAGCAGGGCTGCCTGCCGGCCCAGGTGCTGGTGTCGCTCACCGCCACCGTTACCGAGCCCTTGGAGTGGCCGCAAACGCCGGAATGGCAGAACTATCGCCTGGCCCTCACTGCCTACGAGCGGCTGGTGCGGGAGCGGGCCCTGCTGGCGGCGGAGTGGCTGGAGCGTTCCCTGTTCGAGATAGCTCCCCAGCCGAGCTGCGAGCAACTGCGCCGGGTGGCGGACAACGTCGGTTATCACCAGCTGGACATCGCCCAAACCCTGCTGCGGGATTTTCAGCAGCAGAACGATTACGGTCGTAACCTGGGACTGATTCGCCCGCAATAGTTTCTTCCATTTCCGCTGTAGCTGCGATTTCAAGGGCGGCAGCCTGCCGGCGAGACGGGAGCGGTGCGCTCGGCTCCGTAGCAGTCCGCTTCTGTACAAGGAAAGGCGTTCAGTCTACCGCCTTGCCCTTTTGCAGCTTGCGCAGCCAGTGCCGGTTGGGATTGAGCGCCGCCAGCAGTTCACGTGCCAGCGGGTAGGGCTCGTCCAGCAGCTGGGCGGCCATCAATTCCGCCAGCAACGGCGCCGAGCACATCCCCCTGGAACCCAGCCCCGACAGCACATAGAGACCGGCATGATCCGCCGCCAGCGGCAGGGCCTGGCCGGGCTTCTGGTGCATGCCGCGGTACTGCGCCAACTGGGCGGGCTTGTCCGGGACGGCGCCGGCCAGCGGCAGGTGATCCCGGCAGGCGGCGCGGATGCCTACCCGGCCGGCGCCGGCCTGTGCCGCCAGCCCCTGCAGGGCGGGCAGGGTGCGCAGCAACTTGTCCAGGTTGTCCTGCTCTTCGGCCGGGCGGTAGTCCAGCCCGGTTTGCTGGCGGCCATAGCTGGCGCCGACACAGTGCTGTCCCTGCCAGGCCGGGGTCAGGTAGCCCTCGTAGCAGACCACCGTCCTCAGTGGCGCCAGCTGCGGTGCCGTGGGTTGGTGGTTGACCTGGCCCCGTACTGGATACAGGGCGAGTGTCTCGGCCTGGGGCAGGGAGGTGACTTCATGGCCGTTGGCCAGCACCACATTGTCGGCATGGAAGTCGTCACCGCTGGTATTCAGGTGCCAGCGGTGGCCATCGCGGCTCAGCGCGGTAACCCGGGTATTGAAGTGACAATCGAGCAGGCCGCTCGACTGCGCCTCGGCCAGCAGGGCCCGGGTCAATTCGAAGGGGCAGACCCAGCCGCCCAGGGGGTAGAGCACGCCGGGGAGTTCGGCCTCGATGCCGGTGGTATCCCTGACCGCGTCGGCATCGAGCGCGTGCACCAGCGCCTCGGGAAAGGGGCCTTCGAGCAGTTTGGCGATTTTGGCGCCGCTCTTGTCGTCGTGGGCCAGCTGCACCACTCCGCACCAATGGTGGGGGAAGGGCCGGCGCCCGGCCAGGGCCGGCAGCGCCCGACGGCCGAACAGGAAGGCCTGCAGGAAGAAGCGGCTCAGGCTGTCGTGTTCGCCGTTCAGCAGCGGATAGATGGCGCCCTGGCGATTGCCCGAGGCGCCGGCGGCGGGCTCGGCGGCCTGCTCCAGCAGGGTCACCCTGTGGCCGCGCCGGGTCAGAGCATGAGCCAGGGCGGCCCCGGCCACGCCGGCGCCGACGATGGCGGTATGGGTGCCCCGGCCGGGGCGGCGCCAGTACCAGGGGGTAGGGTAGGGGGCGCGGATGTCGGGACGGCGGTGTCCGGCCAGCATTTCCCGCTTGCGGCCGAAGCCCTTGACCCGGGCCACCTCGAAGCCGGCCTCCTGCAGTCCCCGGCGGACGAAACCGGCGGCGGTAAAGGTGGCCAGGGTGGCGCCGTTCCTGGCCAGCCGGGCCAGTTCCCGGAACAGCTCGGGGGTCCACATCTCGGGATTCTTGCTGGGGGCGAAGCCGTCCAGGTACCAGGCATCCACCGTGCCGAGCAGGCCGGCTTCCATCTGGGGCAGCAGTTCGGCCACGTCCCCCAGCCACAGATCCAGGCAGACGTCCTCCGCCAGCCACAGCCGGTGACAGCCGCCGACGGCCAGCGGATATTCAGCTAACAAATGTTCGCTTAAAGTGCTAAGCTCTGGCCACTGGCTCAGGGCCTGTCGCAGATCGGCGTGGGAGAGCGGATACTTTTCCACGCTGATGAAGTGCAGGCGCCGGGCGTTACCTTGCGGATGTTGCCGACGATAGTCGATGAAGGCCTGCCAGGTGGCCAGAAAGTTGAGGCCGGTGCCAAAGCCGGTTTCGGCCACCACGA
Organism: Zobellella sp. An-6; assembly: GCF_052487945.1. Lineage (NCBI taxonomy): Bacteria > Pseudomonadati > Pseudomonadota > Gammaproteobacteria > Aeromonadales > Aeromonadaceae > Zobellella > Zobellella sp. An-6. The sequence goes on from NZ_CP199259.1 coordinate 1,782,513, forward strand.
ACAGGGCGCGGTCATGGTCGACGAAACGTTGCGGCAGGCCGTTCTGGCCGAGAAACACATAGCGGGTTTCGGCCAGGCCGTTGTCGTTGGAAAAGTAGACATCGTCGAACGCGGCGGCGACCGGTGTGCCCTGGTCGTTCCAATCCAGGCGAGCGGTCGTGATGAAGTGGGGTGACACTGAACCTCCGGGGCCGTAAAAGCGGTCATTTTATGTGAAAGCAGACCAGTTTGACCATGTTTTGTGGTTAGAATTGGCGCCAAATCAAGACAGTAGGTAAAGATAGATGAGAAGAGCAGTCATTACCGGTATCGGTGTGGTGTCCAGCATTGGCAACAACAAGGAAGAGGTTCTGGCTTCCCTCAAGACGGGCCGCTCCGGTATCAGCTTCTCCCAGCAGTTTGCGGACTATAACCTGCGCAGCCAGGTGTGGGGGAACATCAAGCTGAACCCGGCCGAGCATATCGATCGCAAGGTCATGCGCTTTATGGGCGATGCCGCCGCCTTTGCCTATCTTTCCATGGAGCAGGCCATTGCCGACGCCGGGCTCGACGAGTCCATGGTATCCAACGAGCGTACCGGTCTGGTGGTCGGCTCCGGCGGTGCCTCTTCCAAGAACCAGATCGAGGCCTGCGATACCCTGCGGGAAAAAGGCGTGCGGCGGGTCGGTCCCTACATGGTGCCGCGCACCATGTCCTCCACCACCTCCGCCTGCCTGGCCACCCCGTTCAAGATCAAGGGTATCAACTATTCCATCAGCTCCGCCTGCGCCACCTCGGCTCACTGCATCGGCCATGCCCTGGAGCAGATCCAGATGGGCAAGCAGGACATCGTGTTCGCCGGTGGCGGCGAAGAGGTGGACTGGACCCTGGCGCTGCAGTTCGACGCCATGGGCGCCCTGTCCAGCAAGTACAACGACACCCCGGAGCTGGCCTCCCGCACCTACGACGCCGGTCGTGACGGTTTCGTTATCTCCGGTGGCGGTGGCATAGTGGTGGTGGAAGAGCTGGAGCACGCCTTGAAGCGCGGTGCCAAGATCTACGCCGAGATCACCGGCTACGGCGCCACCTCCGACGGCTACGACATGGTGGCCCCGTCCGGTGAAGGCGCGGTGCGCTGCATGAAGCAGGCCATGGCCACGGCCCCGAACCCGGTGCAGTACGTCAACACCCATGGCACCTCCACCCCGGTGGGCGACGTCAAGGAGCTGGAGGCCATCCACGGCCTGTTCGGCACCGAGGCTCCCTACATCTCCGCCACCAAGGCGATGACCGGCCACGCCCTGGGCGCCGCCGGCGTGCACGAAGCGGTGTACTCGCTGCTGATGCTGGAGCACGGCTTCATCGCTCCCAGCATCAATATCTCCGAGCTGGACGAGAAGGCCAAGGGCCTGCCCATCGTCACCGAATATAAGGAAGCCGAGCTGGACACCGTGATGTCCAACAGCTTCGGCTTCGGCGGCACCAACGCCAGCCTGGTGTTCAGCAAGTACAAGGGCTGATTTGAACCCCAAGGGCTGAAATGGAAAAAGGGCGCTTCGGCGCCCTTTTTGTTTTCCCTTTGGCACTTTGTTCAATAGTGGTCACCTCCGCGAAGGCGGAGGTCCATGAGATATTGCACTGGACTCCCGCCTTCGCGGGAGTGACAACAGAATCTGAAGGTTGGTCAGCGGTCTGCAACAGCGACGGCGTTCTTTCCAGCTATCTTCACGCTTACAGCTTCCGCCGGTCCCAGCGGATAAAGCCCCAGGCGCCGAGGGCGCCGAACAGAAAGCCGAGCAGGCTGCTGGCCAGGATATCCGCGGGCCAGTGCAGGCCCAGCAGCAGGCGGGAGTAGCAGACCGCCACCGCCCAGCCGGCCAGGAGGCCGACCAACCAGGGCGAGGCACGGCGGTAGGCCAGCAGCAGGCAGAAGAAGGCCGCGATGGTCATGGCCGCGATGGAATGGCCCGAGGGGAAGGAGTAAGTCACCTCTTCCTGCCAGTGCAGTTTGAGCCAGCCGGGGATCTGCTGCTCCGGCACCCGGCTCAGGCCCTCGGCCAGCCATTGCTCGCGCACCGACTCCCTCTGGGCATAGAAGCTGCCGCTGTCGATCTTGCCCTGCTCCTCCAGCCAGAGCACATAGGGCCTGGGCTCCTTGAAATACTGTTTGGCCAGGGTCTTGGTCACGAAGGCGCCCCCCAGGGCCGTCATCAGGCAGAGAAAAAACACCAGAAACTGGCCGGGGCGGAGGCGCCAGCGATGCAGGGTGAGGGCGCTCAGCAGCACCAGGGTGATGATGATGCCGGCCGAGCCGACCGACAGGGTCAGGCCGTAGGCGACCAGGGCGGGGGGATCGTCCAGCTCCAGCAGGGGGAACCAGTGCCAATGCCAGTGGTAGCCCAGGCTGGCGACGGCGACGGGCAGGACCAGTATGGCCAGCACGCCAAAGAGTAGCTTCAGAGTCATGGATGGAGGTCGAATCACGGCAAAGCGGCGAGTCTAGCAAAAGCACGAGCGGATTACAGCTGAAGCCCCGGGCGACTCGGGGTACAATGCCTGGGCCGTTCAAGGAGGTAACCGATGAAATTGCTGGCCGATGAAAATATGCCCTTCGTGCAGGAGTTGTTTGGCGACTGGGCCGAGGTGGTGACCTGCCCCGGCCGGGCTATCCGGCCCGAGCAGCTGCGGGATGTGGATGTACTGCTGGTACGCTCCATCACCCGGGTGGACGAGGCCCTGCTGGCCCAGGCCGAGCGGCTGGCCTTCGTGGGCACCGCCACCATCGGCTGCGACCACGTGGACACCGCCCTGCTGGCCCGCCGCGGCATCGGTTTTGCCAGTGCGCCGGGCTGCAACAAGGTGGCGGTGGGCGACTATGTGCTGGCGGCCCTGCTGCGGGTGGCGAACCATAAGGGCTGGCAACTCGCCGGCAAGACCCTGGCCGTGATCGGTGCCGGCAATACCGGGTCCGAGGTGGCCGGACGGGCCCGGGCACTGGGTATGCGGGTGCAGCTGTGCGACCCCTTCCTGGCCGAACGGGATCCGACGGCTTTTGTCGAATTTGAGCAGGCCTTACGCGCCGATGTCGTCAGTTTTCACGTGCCGCTGACCCGGACCGGCCCCCATGCCACCTGGCACCTGCTCGATGAGGCCGTGATCGGGGGGCTGCACGCGGAGCAGGTGCTGATCAACGCCTGCCGGGGGGACGTGTGGGATAACCGGGTGCTGTTGCAGCGGCAACTGGGGTCGGCGCCCCTGACCCTGGTGATGGATGTGTGGGAGCACGAGCCCGAGGTGCTGGCCTCCCTGGTGCCCCATGTCCTGCTTGCCACACCGCATATCGCCGGTTACAGCCTGGAGGGCAAGGTCAGGGGTACCTTCGCCCTTTACCAGGCCCTGTGTGCCCAGCAGGGGAGGGTGATGGACATCGCTCCTGAACGGTTGCTGCCGGCTGCCCCGGTGCAAACCGTGACCCTGGCCGGAGCACCGGATCAGGTGCTGCTCGAACGCCTGGTGCGGCTGGTTTACGACATCGAGCAGGATGACGTGGCCTTTCGTGGGGCCCTGGGCCAGCCCGGTTTCTTCGACCGGCTGCGCAAGGACTATCCCCAGCGGCGTGAACTGGGTTCGTTGCAATTGCTGGGGGCGGACGTGGCCGCCGACGAATTGGGGTTTAAAGCCTGAAGCGCGGCTGCCGATAGAGCATTGAGTGAGATGACGGATAGATAAGTTCCTATTGGCACTGTTTTTTTCTACACTTGTGCCATGGCTAGCCAAGACGGCCGGGTTACCCGGTGAAGAGTCAGGAAAAGGATATAACATACGCAATGATACGACTCAGACCACAGCTTAGTTTCGGTCTGGCCTTGTGGCTGGCCTGCTCCGTACCTTCGTTCGCCCAGGGTGAGTTCTATATCGAGCTGAGAGGCCCCGAATCATCCGCCCCGGAGCAGCGGGCGTCACCGGCATCGCCGGCCCCTGCTGCACAAGTGCCGCCGGCGCCGACTACCGCCACCGCCCCGGGACGCTACGGCCCCATCCGCAGCACCGACACCCTCTGGGCCATCGCCGCCCGCCATACCCGGGCACCGGTCACCGTACAGCAGACCATGGTGGCGCTCTATCACCTCAACCCCAACGCCTTCGTGCGGGGCAATGTCAATTATCTGCAACGGGGGGCCACCCTGCGGCTGCCGACCGAGTCCCAGGCCCAGCAACGTTCGCCCCGCGAAGCGGAGGCCGAATTCCGGCGCCTGAGCCGGCAGGGCAATCGTAGCGTCACCCGGGCGGCCACGGCGCCCAGACCCGAGGTCACCCGCCAGCCGGCGGCAGCTTCCAGGCCCGCACCGGCGGCAGTGCCCAAGCCAGCCGAGCCGGCCCGGCCGGCCACCGTGTTGAGCGAGCCGAAGCCGGCGCCCGCGCCGGCTCCTGTCGTCGCCTCTCCTCCCGCGGCGACCGTTTCCCTAACCCCGAGTGAGCCCCTCGTCGCCGCGCCTGTCGTGGCGGCGAGTGCGGAACCCTCGACGCCGGAACAGGCCGAGCAAGTGGCACTGGCTCAGCTGCAAACCCGTCTCATGGATGAACTGCGTGAGCAAGTGGCGATGTCCAACGAGCAACTGGCTGCCTTGGCCGACAATAACCAGGCGCTGCGTCAGCGCCTGAGCCAGCTGACGGCCGAAGTCAACGAATTGAAACTGGTGCGGGACGGTGGCCGGGATCTGCCTGGCGGGACAGGAAGCTGGTTCGACGAATTGCTGCGCAACCCCTTGAACCTGGCCCTGGTGCTGACCCTGCCGGCGCTGTTGCTGCTGGCGCTGTTTACCCTGTGGTGGCGTAACAGGATAAGGCGGGAGTTGGCCGAGCAGGAGCGGGAGCTGGCCGAGACCACCTCGGCCGTGATGGATGAGGAGCATAACGACTTCGACCAGTTGTTTGCCACCGAGCCCGAGCCCGCGGGATCTCCGCAGGCTTCCTCCTTTGCCGAGCCCGAGGCGAAAACGACCGAGCGGGATATCGACGAGGACGCTTTCGCGCGTTTCCTGGAAGAACAACAGCTGCAGGAAGAGCAGGAAGCCCAGCTGCAGCTGCAGGAAGAACGGGAAGAGCAGGAAACCCAGTTGCAACAGGGGACCGAAGCGCAGGCCGACGAGCCCGAAGCGGTGCCGGAAGATCTTTCGCAGATGCTGTTCGATGATGAAACGGCGATGGGAGGGGACAGGAAAAACCGGGTTTCCAACGATGACATCGATGAGATGCTCTTCGATTCGGTTGCTGCAGAGACGGTCGAGGCACCGGAAGAGGCCGAGTCCCCGCAGCGGGAGAAGGCCGCCGAATCCTATGTGTCGGTGGACAAGCTGATGGAAGAGGCGGAGCTCAGCGAGGGACCGGAGCGGGACTACGAGCGTAAGCTGGATCTGGAATTGGATGAATATGCCGATGTGCTGGGACGCGGCCAGCAGGTCGATATCGATCTGGACGAGGGGGGCATGGGCGCCAAACTGGATCTGGCGCGGGCCTATATCGAGATAGAAGATATCGACAGCGCCCGCGAACTGCTCAACGAGGCCCTCGAGCAGGGCAATGCCGAGCAACAGGCCGATGCCCGCAAGCTGCTGCAGCGGCTGGCCAAACGATAATGCTGCCTCCTCCGGCTCTCTCCGGAGCCGGTTCTTCAATTTGCCGCGCCAACGGGTATAATTGCCGTCCTTTTTGACCTTGGAACTGATTATGCGCATTGCCCTTGGCATAGAGTATGACGGCAGCCGCTATTACGGCTGGCAGCGGCAACGGGAAGTCCCCAGCATCCAGGAAGAGGTGGAAAAAGCCCTTTCAAAAATCGCCGATCATCCGGTGGAGGTGCAGTGTGCCGGACGCACCGATGCCGGCGTGCACGGCACCAATCAGGTGGTGCACTTCGACACCCAGGCCGAGCGCCCGGCCGGGGCCTGGACCCTGGGCATGAACGCCAACCTGCCGCCGGACATAGCGGTGCGCTGGGTCAAGCCGGTAGGGGAGGACTTCCACGCCCGCTTCAGCGCCACCGCCCGGCGCTACCGTTACATCATCTTCAACCACAATATGAGGCCCGCCATCCACGGCCGCGGCGTCAGCCACTATGCCGGCTCCATCGACGCCGACAAGATGCACGAGGCGGGCCAGTGCCTGCTGGGTGAGCGGGATTTCAGCGCCTTCCGGGCGGTGCAGTGCCAGTCGAACAGCCCCTACCGCAACGTGATGCACCTGAACGTCCGGCGCCATGGCCACTATGTGGTGCTGGACATCAAGGCCAACGCTTTTCTGCATCATATGGTGCGCAATATCACCGGCACCTTGCTGCAGGTGGGCATGGGCCAGGCCGAGGCTGCCTGGGTCAAAGAGGTGCTGGAGGGGCGGGATCGCAACCTGGCCGGGGTCACCGCCAAGGCGGGCGGCCTCTATCTGGTGGAGGTGGATTATCCGGAGGAATTCGGCCTGCCCCGGGCGGCCCCGGGACCACTCTGGCTGCCCGACACCCTGGTCGGATCGCGGTAAGACCAGTGTCGGCGGCTCCAGTTTTTTATCAACCTGCATGCAGTTATATGGTTTAATGCCAGCCGGAAAATGGCCCCTGTCCTCCGTCGGGGATCCCATGGCCATCGAGGTTGTCAGGCCGGCCCGTCGCCGCGCCCCGGGCGCCATGCCGTTGACAGCGGTGCCCAACCTGATCAAACTGCGTGATAACTATGCAATACGCTAAGGATTTCCATGAGTTGGCTTGAGAAAATTCTCCCCAAGAACAAGAACATCGGTGTGCGTCGGCACAACATCCCGGAAGGGGTCTGGACCAAGTGCACCAATTGCGAGCAGGTGCTGTACCGTGCCGAGCTGGATCGCAACCTGGAAGTCTGCCCCAAGTGCGATCACCATATGCGCATCGGCGCACGGGCGCGCCTGGACAAGTTCCTGGATCAGGACGGCCGTGAGGAGCTGGGCGCCGAGCTTGAGCCCCAGGACGTGCTCAAGTTCAAGGACTCCAAGAAATACAAGGACAGGATCAGCGCGGCCCAGAAGGCCAGCAACGAGAAGGACGCCATGGTGGTGCTCAAGGGCACCCTGAAAGGATTGCCGGTGGTGGCCTGTGCCTTCGAATTTTCCTTTATGGGTGGCTCCATGGCCTCGGTGGTGGGCGCGCGCTTCGTCAAGGCGGTGGAAACCTGCCTGGCGGAAAATCGTGCCCTGGTCTGTTTCTCCGCCTCCGGCGGTGCCCGCATGCAGGAAGCCTTGTTCTCCCTGATGCAGATGGCCAAGACCAGCGCCGCCCTCAACCGCCTGTCCCAGGCCGGTCTGCCTTTCATTTCGGTGCTGACCGACCCGACCATGGGCGGGGTGTCTGCCAGCCTGGCGATGCTGGGCGACGTCAACGTGGGTGAGCCCAAGGCCCTGATCGGTTTCGCCGGGCCCCGGGTCATCGAGCAGACGGTACGCGAGAAGCTGCCCGAAGGCTTTCAGCGCAGCGAGTTCCTGCTGGAGCACGGCGCCATCGACATGATCATCGATCGCCGCGAGATGCGTGCTCGCCTGGCGGGCCTGATCGGCAAGCTGATGAACCAGGAGCCGGCCGAGTTCTGATGAGCCGCACCACCGACGTCATCTCAAGCCGGTCCATCGAGGACTGGCTTGCCTTTCTGGAAGGCCTTAACATCGCCCATATCGAGCTGGGGCTCGAGCGGATGGCGCTGGTGGCCGGACGGCTCGGCCTGCTCCAGCTGCCGAGTCATGTGATCACCGTGGCTGGCACCAACGGCAAGGGCACCACCTGTGCCCTGCTCGAGGCCATGCTCAGTGCCGCCGGGCACAGCGTGGGGGTCTATTCCTCGCCCCATCTGCTCGACTACCGGGAGCGGGTGCGTATCAACGGCGAAAGCCCGGCCGCGGCGGACTTCTGTGCCGCTTTCTCCGCGGTCGAGGCGGCTCGCGGCGATACCGCGCTTACCTATTTCGAGTTCTCTACCCTGGCCGCGCTCTGGCTGTTTCGGGAAGCGGCGCCGGAGGTGGTGCTGCTGGAGGTTGGGTTGGGCGGGCGGCTCGATGCCACCAATGTGGTGGCCTCGGATCAGACCGTCATCACCACCATCGCCCTCGATCATACCGACTGGTTGGGGCCGGATCGGGAAGCCATCGGTTTCGAGAAGGCCGGCATCTTCCGTGCAGACAAACCGGCGGTGTGCGGTGATCCGGCTCCGCCCGCCAGCCTGCTGGCCCATGCCGAGCGGCTCGGCACACCGCTTTCCTGCGTCGGACGGGACTACCACTGGACACGGCAGGACGGGCACTGGTCCTTCGAGGGGCTGGGCTGGCGGCTCGAGGGGTTGCCGTTGCCGTCACTGCCGCCGATGAACGCGGCCACCGCCCTGGCCGTGCTGGCGCTGTCGCCCTTCCGGATCGGAGAAGAGGCGGTGCACACCGGCCTGCGCCAGGCCCGCCTGAGCGGACGTATGCAGCAGCTGGAGCCCCGGCTGTGGGTGGACGTGGCCCACAACCCCGAGTCGGCGGCCTACCTCGCCAGCCGGCTGGCGGCGCTGCCGGTGTCCGGCCGGCGGCTGGCGGTGGTGGGCATGCTCAAGGACAAGGACATCGCCGCCAGCCTGGCGCCGCTGGCGCCGTTGGTGGATGCCTGGTACCTGGCCAGTCTGGGTGGCCCGCGCGGCGCCGGCGCCGGCGAGCTGGCCCGGCTGCAGCCGGGCGGACTATGTTTCGACTCGGTCGGGGCGGCGCTGCAGGCCGCGCAGGCGGACTGCGGTGAACAGGATATCGTCATCGCCTTCGGCTCCTTCTACACGGTGGCCGAGGTGTTGGCGAGCAAGGCTCAACTACCGGCAAGCGAATAAGAGGCTTCTTTGGCAACACAATTTCAGCATCGATTGGTCGGCACCGTGATCCTGGTGGCCCTGGGCGTGATCTTTCTGCCCGATTTGCTGGACGGCAAGCAGCAGGCGGCCCCCGATGAAGCGGTGAGCATTCCCTTGCGGCCCGAACTCGAGCCTCTCCGCCCGGCGGTCACGGCACCACCGGCCGAGGAGCTGGCGGTCCAGCCGCCGGCGCCGGAACCCAGGCCCGAGGTCTGGACCCTGGAAGAAATGAAGGAAGCCCCGCCGGTGGCGCCCAAGGCCGAGCCTCGGGTAGCGGCCCAGCCGGCGCCCCAGCCGGTTGCACCGGCCCCGCAACCGGCGGTCCAGCCCGCTGCCCCGGCACCTGCTCCGCAACCCGCGCCCCAGGTGGCTGCCCAGCCGGCACCCAAACCGGCGCCGGTGATCAAGCCGGCGCCCATCATCCAGCCGGCACCCATTATTCAGCCGGCGCCGCAGTCCGCGGCCCGGCAGGTACCGCCCCACGGCGGCAACTACATCGTCCAGCTGGGGGCATTCCGCAACGCGGACAATGTCAACGCCCTGGTCGCCAAGTTGCGCGCCGCCGGCTATCGGGCCCAGACCACCCCGGCGGTGCCGCGCCAGGGCGAGCTGAACCGGGTCTGGGTCGGTCCCGACAGCAAGCCGAGGCTGGAGCAACAGCTGGGCGCGCTGGAACGGCTGACCGGGCTCAAGGGCACAGTGTTGCCACAATAACAGCGGCAGTGCGCAGCCGGGACGCCTGGATAGGGGCCCCGGCATCGCCTTCAGATACACTTTACCGGTTTCGGCAGGCCGGCCAGCTTGGTGGCCTGCTTGGCCGGTCCCTTGGGAAACAGCCGGTACAGGTAGCGGCTGTTGCCCTTTTCCTCGCCCAGCTCCTTGGCCATGGCCTTGACCAGGGCCCGGATGGCCGGGGAGGTATTGTATTTGAGGTAGAAGGCGCGCACGAACTGGATCACCTCCCAGTGTTCGGGGGTGAGCGCTATGCCTTCCTGCTCCGCCAGCCGCTCGACCATGGCCGGCTGCCAGTCCTGATGATGCTTCAGATAACCCTGAGCGTCGGTTTCTATCAGCCGCCCTTCGAATTCAAACATAACGACTCCTCTGTTGGGCCGCCATCTTACCCAAGACGGCCGGTCGCTGCATCCTCTGCCGGCGTTTGCTCCCGAAACCCCCGGGCCAGCTGGTAGAGATCGTTGACCAGCAGGGTGATGTGGCCGAGCAACTGGCGGGTAAGGATCACCCATTCATCGTCGCTGTCCGCGGCCGCCACCGGCAGCGGGGTATAGGCGGGCAGCTCCTCGTCGCTCTGCAAGGCCTTGGCCGCGGCCTCGAGCCGGGCCACCAGCTCCGGCACCGGGGTGTCGGCCAGTACCAGGGAGTGCATGCGGTGGGCACCCAGGGTCGACAGGTAGGACAGCAGGGCGTGGTTGCGGTAGGCGATGTCGAAACAGAGGTTGAGCCAGTGCTTGGGCACCGGCTCGACCCGGATATTCTGCCAGGCCAGGGCCAGCTGGTTGTCGGCCAGGTGGGCCTGCTTGCGCGGCAGCCGGTAATCCAGCTCGTCATTGCGCCCCTGCTCGAACTGGCGGGCGATGGCGGCCAGGTAGGCGGCGTTGGCTGCCATGGCGTCGGCCATCAGCCGGGGCAGATGGCGGCGCTGCCAGTCGGGCCAGATGAACCACACCGCCACGAAGGCCAGGGCGCAGCCGGCCAGGGTGTCGAGCAGGCGGGGCAGGAACACCGGCTCCTGGCCGCTGCCCTGCAGGTTGAAGGCCAGCAGCACGAAGAGGGTGACGAAGCCCACCGCCCAGCTGTAATAGACCTTGACCTGGGTGAAGAAGATGAAGTTGCACAACAGCAGTATGGCAATCTGGGCCCCGGCCGAGGGGAAGAGGTACAGCAGCGGTATGCCTGCCAGCAGGCCGCCGATGGTGCCCAGGGTGCGCTGCGCCAGGCGCTTGCGGGTGGCGCTGAAGCTGGGCTGGCAGACGAAGAGGATGGTCAGCAATATCCAGTAGCCCCGCTCCAGCTCGAGGGTGGCGATCAGTGAATAGCCGAGGGCGAAGCACAGGCTCAGGCGCACCCCGTGGCGGAACAGGATGGAGTTGGGATGCAGCAGCGCCTTGAGCTTGGGCCAGAACGGCTGGCGCGGCGGACGGGCCAGCTCGACCGGCGCCGCCTCGGGCGGCGTCTGCCGCCGGGTCAGCGCCTCGGCCCGCAGCAGGGCCCGGTGCAGGTGTTCCATGTTGCGGGTGAGGAACTTCATCGGACTCAAAAGGGTGCGAGGGTAGTGGCGTTTGAGGTGGCTGTAGTCCAGTTGATCCTGCAGCGCACTCAGCTCCCAGGCGATGCGTTTGCCGTGCCGGTAGGCGTTGTGGGTGAGGATGGCATAGCCCAGTCGGTAGCAGGCCTCGCCCAGCTCCACCAGCAGGGTCTGGTAGCCGGCCAGCACGTCGGCCTGGTCGAGATCCTGGTTGAGCTGCCGGTAGGAATAGTGGCTGGAGGCGGCCCGCTCGTGCATCTCCTGCACCAGCAGGTAGAGCGCCAGCAGCCGGCCCAGCTCCGCGTCCTGCCGGTCGCGACCCTGAATGCGGCGGTTGAGCATCTGCTTGGTGACTTCCAGGGCGTTCACCAGCTGGATATTGAGCTGGGCCAGGCCGTGGCGCAGTTGCTGGTGCTCTTCCTGGGGGCTGTCGAAGAAGCGGGATTTCTCCAGCAGGTAGCGGGACAGGGCGAAGTAGCACTGGGCCAGTTGCTCGTGCACCTGTTTGTAGGGCCAGGCCAGCAGCACCAGCCAGGACAGCAGGCCGTACCAGGCCGCTCCCAGGGTGAGCAGCAACGGCTGGTACCAGAAGGAGGGGCTGTCCGCGTGGCCCTGCATGGCGTAGAGGGACACCAGCAGGGTGCCGAAGCCGAGGCTGCCGGCGGTGGGCCCCCAGGCCCCGAGCAGTACCAGGGCGAAGGTGGTGAAGACCAGCAGGGGCCCGAACAGCCAGGGGCTGTCGATGAGCCAGCTGACGCCGCTGATGGCGGCGAAGAAGCACAGCAGGCTCAGCAGCAGGTGGCGCAACCGGCCTTTCGGATCCTGATCCACCTCGCTCAGGGCGCCGGCCATGGCGCCCAGGGCCAGGGTGACGGCGGCGGGCACCTGGCCCAGCCACCAGCCGGGCAGCAGCAGGCTGGACATGGCCAGCAATACCTTGAGGGCGAAGAAGAAGTGGCTGTCGGTAAAGACGCGCCTGAGCCAGATGATAGCGGGCGACATATTGCGTTTTGACCAGGATGGGGGCTCGAGCCCAAATCATACCCAAGTCGCGGCCGGAGCACAGCCGCCAACGCCAATAAAAAAGCCCCGGACGGGGCTTTTTTGATGACAAGACGGGGACGCTTAGTCCCGGCTCAGGCCCAGCAGTTGCAGCAGGCTGAGGAAAATGTTGAAGATGGACACGTACAGGGTCACGGTGGCGGAGATGTAGTTCTGCTCGCCGCCGTGGATGATGGCGCTGGTCTGCATCAGGATGGCGCCGGACGAGAACAGGATGAACAGGGCGCTCAGGGCCAGGCTCAGGGCCGGCAGGGCCAGGAACAGGTTGGCCACGAAGCCCACCAGTATCACCACGAAGCCGGCCATCATCATGCCGCCGAGGAAGGACATGTCTTTCTTGGTGGTCAGCACGTAGGCGGACAGCGACAGGAAGGTCAGGGCGGTGCCGCCCAGCGCCAGCATCACGGTCTCGGTACCGGAGGAGGTGCTCAGGTAATGGTTGAGGATGGGGCCTATGGTGTAGCCGGTGAAGGCGGTAAAGGCGAAGATGAACAACAATCCCAGGCCGCTGTTCTTGTTGCGCTCGGTGAGGAACATCAGGCCGTAGAAGCCGACCAAGGTGATGATAAGACCCGGGCGGGGCAGGGCCAGCATGGCGCTGACGCCGGCGGACAGGGCGGCGACCACCAGGGTCATGCCCAGCAGCATGTAGGTGTTGCGCAGAACCTTGTTGGTCTCCAGCGCGCCCGTCTGGGTACGGGACAGGGTATTGTTGTATCGCATCGTTCAGACTCCTTTGTGTCTAAAACAGGGATGGAACCACTGAATAATGGGGTACATTGTGGACATAATATGACCCGGTTGTCGAGCTTTACGTGCCCGAATTCAAGGGCTTGCCCCGGGAAATGGACGGCCTCTGTCCATTTAGTGTCCACTCGCGCCCGGGGCGGCATTTATCGGTTTACAAAAAGAAAGGCCCTGAAGTAGTATGGTCGCCCGTCGGAGGGGTGGCAGAGTGGTTGAATGCACCGGTCTTGAAAACCGGCGTGGGTTAATAGCCCACCGTGGGTTCAAATCCCACCTCCTCCGCCAGATTGAAACGCCGCTGAAGCATTGCTTCGGCGGCGTTTTTGCTTGTCGGATCTATCCGACCTGGCCTTCCCGGGCCTGTCTTCTGCGCTGCAGCCAGGCGACCAGGCCGGCCAGGGCCAGGGCGGGGATGAACATCCATTCCTTGGTCGGCCTGTCCGCCGGACGTTGCAGCGCCACTATCTCAAGACCGAAATCCACGCCCAGCCGCTCGGCCTGGCTGCCGAAGTCCACCCGCTCTACGATGGCCTTGTCCCCCTCTACCCGTACCGCGCTGATACCGGTGCTGGCCAGCCGCTCCTCGGCACCTGCGCGGCTGGCATCGAAGCGCAGCCTGACCACCTTGTTGACGGCCTCGCCAAAGAGGCTGGTGCCGCCCAACTGGATGATGATGGACTCGGCAGGCCTGAGATCCTCCACCACTTCCCGCCATTCGGTGCCGTCATATTCCGCCATGGGCGGGTAGAGCCGATCCCAGAAGAAGCCGGGGCGGAACAGGGTGAAGGCCACCAGCAGCAGCGCCAGGGTCTCCCACCAGCGACTCCTGACCAGCCAGAAGCCCTGGGTGGCGGCGGCGAACAGCAGCATGGCGGCCAGCGCGCTCAGTATGGTCAGCAACAGTCCCCACCAGCTTTCTATGCCCAGCAACAGCAGCTGGGTGTTGAAGATGAACATGAAGGGCAGTATGGCGGTGCGGATATCGTAGGCGAAGCCCTGCAAGCCGGTTCTGATCGGGTCTGACTTGGCGATGGCCGCGGCAGCGAAGGCGGCCAGCCCCACCGGCGGCGTGTCGTCCGCCAGTATCCCGAAGTAGAACACGAACAGGTGCACGGCGATCAGCGGCACGATGAGCCCGTGCTGGGCACCCAGGTTGACGATCACCGGTGCCATCAGGGTGGACACCACAATGTAGTTGGCGGTGGTGGGCAACCCCATGCCTAGCAGCAGGCTGATGACGGCGGTGAACAGCAGCATCAGCAGCAGGTTGCCGCCGGAGATGAACTCCACGAACTCGGTCATCACCAGGCCGATGCCGGTCAGGGTCACGGTGCCCACGACGATGCCGGCGGCGGCGGTGGCCACGCCGATGCCGATCATGTTGCGCGCCCCCGTGACCATGCCCTGGAAGAGGTCGTCCAGCCCCTCCCGGCTCAGCTGGCTCCAGGCGGACTGGTGGCGAAAAAACGCCTTGAGCGGCTTGTGGGTCACCACGATGAACATCATGAACAGGGTGGCCCAGAAGGCGGACAGTCCCGGCGAGAGACGCTCGACGGTGAGACACCAGACCAGCACCACTATCGGCAGCAGGTAATAGATGCCGGCCTTGAAGGTGGGACCCGGCTCGGGCATGTGGATATCGGGATTGTCGGGATCGTCGATGGCCAGCTCCGGCAGCCGGGCCGCCACCGCCACCAGGGCGATGTAGACGGCCAGGGCCAATCCGCTCAACACCCAGCTGGCGGTGGCGCCGAACAGGGTCTTGGTCCAGCCGATGCCGTAGTAAACGCCGGCCGACAGCAGCATGAAGGCGATGACGACGGTGAAGACGCCGAGCAGTCGTTGCAGTATCGTGGCCTTGCGCCGCTGTTGCAGCGGTTTCATGCCGGCCTTGATCGCTTCCAGGTGGACGATGTAGAGGAGGGCGGCGTAGGAGATCAGCGCCGGCAGTATGGCGGCCTTGATCACCTCGACGTAGGAAATGCCCACGTACTCCACCATCAGGAAGGCGGCGGCCCCCATGATGGGTGGGGTGAGCTGGCCGTTGGTAGAGGCCGCCACCTCCACCGCACCGGCCTTGCTGGCGGGAAAGCCAACCCGTTTCATCAGCGGAATGGTGAAGGTGCCGGTGGTGACCACGTTGGCGATGGAAGAGCCGGACACCAGGCCGGACAGGCCGGAGGAGACCACCGCCGCCTTGGCCGGGCCGCCGCGCATGTGGCCGAGCAGGGAGAAGGCGACCTTGATGAAGTAGTTGCCGGCGCCGGCCCGCTCCAGCAGGGAGCCGAACAGCACGAACATGAACACGAAGGAAGTCGAGACCCCGAGCGCCACCCCGAATACCCCCTCTGTGGTCAGCCACTGGTGGGTGATGATGCGGTTGAGACTGGCCCCGCGGTGGGCGATGACGTCCGGCATATGGGGGCCGGCAAAGGTATAGACGAGGAAGACCGCCGCCACCACCATCAGGGGAGGACCCAGGGCGCGGCGGGTGGCTTCCAGCAGCAACAGCATGCCGGCGCAGCCGACCACCAGGTCCTGGGTGGTCGGCAGCCCGGGGCGGGTGGACAGCTCCCGGTAGAACAGGAACAGGTAGGCGGCGGCGAAGGCGCCGGCCAGGGCCAGCAACCAGTCCTGCACGGGAACACGATCCCGCGGTGATCGCTTGAGCGCCGGATAGGCGGTGAAGGCCAGGAAGACGGCGAAGGCCAGGTGGATGGCCCTGGCTTCGGTGTCGTTCAGAATGGCGATGTTCAGCATGAACGGCAGTGGCGACACATACCACAGCTGGAACAGGGTCCAGGCGAAGGGCACCAGCAGCAAAACCCAGTGGCCGAACCCGGAAGGGTGACGGGCACCGGTGTCGGCGGCCAGCATATCTTCGAGTTCTTGCCGGGTCTTATCTTGAGGTTGGGACATGAACGGCTCCTCCGATACCCGCCATGAGGCGCGGGTCCGCGTGGCAAAAGGGCGGCACCCCGCACAGGCGGGCCGCCCTTCCGGCACCATGGCGCAACGGCAGGGAAGGGCTCCCCGCCAGATGGGCAGGGGCTGTGGTTATTCCACCAGCCCCGCTTCCTTGAAGTATTTGCGGGCACCATCATGCAGGGGCGCGGTCAGGCCGTCCTTCACCATCTGCTCCTTTTCAAGATTGCTGAAAGCCGGATGCAGCTGTACGAACTGATCGAAGTTTTCGAACACCGCCTTGGTCAGCTCGTAGATGACGTTCTCCGGCACCTTGGCGCTGGTCACCAGGTTGGCGCCTACCCCGAAGGTCTGCACGTCTTCGTCGGCGCCGGCGTATTCGCCCCCGGGAATGGTGATGTAGCGGTAGTAGGCGTTGTCGGCTACCAGTTTGTCGACCACTTCGCCGGTCACGCTGACCAGGTTGGCTTCGCAGGCGGTGGTGGCTTCCTTGATGGAGCCGTTGGGATGGCCCACCACATAGACGAAGGCATCGATGCGGTTGTCGCACAGAGCCTGACCGTGCTCGGCCGGGCGCAGCTCGGACACCAGGCTGAAGTCGCCGTGGCTCCAGCCGTAGGCCTTGAGCAGGATCTCCATGGTGTCGCGCTGGCCGGAGCCGGGATTGCCGATATTGACCCGTTTGCCCTTAAGGTCTTCAAAGGTTTTGATATTGGCGTCCTTGCGCGCCACTATGGTCAACGCCTCGCCGTGCAGGGCGAAGACGGCGCGCAGATCCTCGAACTTGCCCTGGTCGGCGAAGGTGCCTTCGCCGTTATAAGCCTGATATTCCAGATCCGACTGGGCGACGCCCACCTCCAGCTCGCCAGAGCGCAGGGAGTTGAGGTTATAGGCGGAGCCGCCGGTGCTTTCCACCGAACAGCGCACCCCGTGCTCGGCCCGACCCAGGTTGACCAGCCGGCAGATGGCGCCACCGGTAGGATAATAGACGCCGGTCACGCCGCCGGTGCCGATGGTGATGAACGTTTGGTCGGCCGCCATGGCCGCCGGTGCACCCAGGCTCAACCCCAAAACGGCAGCGGCGCTGCCCATGGTTTTCTTGATCGACATAGTTCCTTTTCCTTGTCTTGGCTGTAAACAGTCGGCCAATCGCTTTTGACCTGTAAGCTGTTCAAAGATAGCAAAAAATTTGAAGGCGTGAGTTTTATTGGGGAGCGGGGGGCACAAAAATGGATTCAAGTGGATAAATACGGGGAAGGCCGGGGCGCAGGGCGCAACCCGGCCAGGTGGAGATCAGCGGCTCTCGATGGCGGCGATCATGCGGTGCAGGGCTTCGTCCAGCATGGGACGGGGACAGCCGAAGTTGAGCCGGACGAAATTGCTGCCGCCGAACTGGCCGCCGGGGGAGAGGCCGACGCCGGCCTGCTCGAAGAAACCGATGGGATCCTCGAGCTGGAGGGCGCCGATGTCGATCCAGGCCAGGTAGGTGGCTTCGGGGACAAGCACCTTGACGCCCGGCACCCGGTTGAGCCGCTCCACCAGCAGATCCCGGTTCTGGCGCAGATAGGCCAGCTGCGCCTGCAACCAGTCGTCGCCGTCCCGGTAGGCGGCTTCGGCGGCGACGAAACCGAGCAGGTTGACGTCGGCCATGATGCCCCGGGCGGCCCGGACAAAGCGGGTGCGGAGCTCGGCGTTGGGCACGATGGCGAAGGAGCAGCACAGACCGGCGATATTGAAGGTCTTGCTGGGCGCCATCAGGATGATGCTGCGGCTGGCGGCGTCCTCGTCCAGGGCGGCGTAGGGAAGGTGGGGCTTGCCTTCGTCGAGCAGCAGATCGCAGTGGATTTCGTCGGAGCAAACCACCAGGTCGTGCCGCTTGGCAACGTCGTTGATGGCCAGCAGCTCGTCCCGGGTATAGATGGTGCCGCCCGGATTGTGGGGGTTGCAGAACAGCAGCAGGTTGCTGTGTTCCGCCTGTCGGTCGAGTTCATCCAGATCCAGCAGCCAACGGCCATCTTTTTCCACCATGCCGACGTGGGCGGCCTTGCGGCCATGGAAGCCGGGGGCATGCAGGAAGGGATAATAGATCGGCTTGGGCGTCAGGATGGCACTGCCCGGCTCGCTGAAGGTCTGGCAGGCCAGGTTCAGGGCCGGCACTACCCCCGGCATGTACACCAACCAGTCGGCTTCGATGCGCCAGTTGTAGCGCTCCGCCATGCGTTGAATGATCAGTTCGGTCAGGGCCGGGCTGGGCCGGCTGTAGCCGAAGATGCCGTGTTCCACCCGCTCGCTCAGCGCTTCTATCACCGCAGGCGGTGCCTTGAACTCGGTATCCGCCACCCACATCGGCAGTATGTCGGTACCTTCGTACTTGAGCCACTTGAGGGCGCGGGTGGGGCGGCGGTCTATCCACTGATCAAAATCAAACATGGGGGTTCCTTATCAGATGCAGGGCCATCAGCATAAGGAAGGCTGCCTGCCCTGGCAAGGCTCAGCTCGCCGCGACCGCACTCTCGTGGGCACCGTAGTGCTGCCGGGTCAGGGTCAGCAGCAGGCTGGCGGCCGGTCCGGGGGGCGTGGCCCGCGGCAGGATCAGATGGGTGAAGCGTTTGCGCAGGGCCTGGTTGACCATGGGAAGCCGTTGCAGATGTCCGCCTTCGACCAGGGGAGTCACCACCTCCAGCGGCAGCCAGGCAAAACCGATGCCGCGACGCAGCAGGGACAGGGCATCGTGCAGGTGGTTGATGATCCAGCGCTGCTCCGCCCGCTCCCAGCCTTCTTCCTGCTCACTGCCATCGGCCAGCACCAGCTCCAGCTCGGGTTCCAGCTCATGGGCGCTGATTTCCCCGAAACGGGCCAGGGCATGGTCGGGGGAGCAAACGGGCACATAGGTGGTACTGGCCAGCGGCAGGCAGGTCACGCCGGGAAAGGCGCGGCAGGCGAACACCAGATCGGCGGCCTGCTTGGCCACCACGGTGCGGCAGCCTGCGGGTTGGGCCTCCACCAGGTGGATCCGGCAGCCGCGCGAGCGGGGAGCGAAGTCGGACAGGGCCTGATACAACGGCTGGCGGGGCAGGGAGGCTTCCACCACGATGCGTAAGATCGGCTCCCAGCCACTGGCGAGCACGTCGGCCAACTGCTCCAGGCTCTCGATGTCCTGGGTCAGCTTGCGGGAGCGGCGCAGAAAGACTTCGCCTTCGGGGGTGAGGTAGGCCTTGCGCCCCCTCACCTCCAGCAACGACAGCCCCAGGCCCTGCTGCAGCTTGGCCACGGCATGGTTGAGGGAAGACTGGCTCTTGTTGAGTTTTTCCGCAGCCTGGGCATAGCCGCCGCAGTCGACCACCGCCTGAAAGATCCGCCACTGCTCTACCGTGCTTTTGGGGCGATACATGGCCGCTTATTTCCTTGTCGCAAGAGGACGGTGCTGCAGGGTCCTCTGAGTCACAGATACAAGAATAGTTGTAGCCGATGTCGCCCGGGCTGTCAGCCTATTGGCCGGCCTGGGGCCGGATTCTGTCCGGCTGGGCGTCGAGCGACTGGCCGGTGACGGTTAGGCTGTCGTCGCCCATCAGGTAGAGATAGAGGGGCATGATGTCCAGCGGGGTGCGCAGGCTGGCCGGATCCTCGCCGGGGTAGGCCCGGGCCCGCATGCCGGTGCGGGTGGCACCAGGATTGATGCAGTTGACCCTGACCCGGGTGTTTTCGAGCTCGTCGGCCAGTACCTGCATCATGCCCTCGGTGGCGAATTTGGAGATGGCGTAGCTGCCCCAGTAGGCCCGGCCCCGGCGGCCCACACTCGAGCTGGTGTAGGCGATGGAGGCCGGTGCGCTGGCTTTCAGCAGCGGCAGCAGTGCCTGGGTCATCAGGAACTGGGACTTCATATTGACCTGCATCACCTTGTCCCACTCGTCCTCGCCGATCATCTCGAAGGGACCGAGCACACCCAGTTGTCCGGCGTTGAACAAGACGCCGTCGAGGCGGCCAAACTGCTGGCGGATGGTCTCGGCCATGTCCAGGTAGTGCTGACGGGTGGCACCCTGCAGATCCAGGGGAATAATGGCCGGCTCGGGGCTGCCTTGGGCCAGCAGCTCGTCGTATACCGCTTCCAGTTTCTTCACTGTCTTGCCGAGCAGGATCACGGTGGCACCGTGAGCGCCGTAGCTGAGTGCCGCCTGGCGGCCGATACCGTCGCCGGCCCCGGTGACCAGTATCACCTTGCCGGCGAGTAATTCGGGGGAGGCATGATAGTCGAGCATCTGTCGCATTCTCTAGGGAGTTCAAGGTGGCCAGATCAAACCAGACTCTGGCCCGGGACGCCAGCCTTTAGGAGTAAAAAAGCCCATTGGTGTTCCTTGCGCCGGCTCTTACAATGGGTGCCGAACTACGCCTTTAAGGAGAAGTCATGCTGGAATTTGTGTACGAATACGGTCTGTTCGTCGCCAAGAGCCTCACTTGGGTGCTGGCCATCGCCCTGCTGGTGGCCCTGGTGGCGGGATTGGCGGCCCGTCAGAAGCAGGCCGGCGAACAGTTGGAGGTGGAGGATCTCGGCGCGGGCCTGCGCCGCCAGCGGCAGCGGCTGCAACTGGCCACGGCCGGCAGTGATGCCGAGCGCAAGCAGCTCAAGCAGGCGTTCAGGCAGCAGGCCAAGGCCGACAAAAAGGCCGGCGATGAACGCCCCCGGCTCTATGTGCTGGACTTCAAGGGCAGCATGGACGCCCGCGAAGTGGAAGGACTCAGCCGGGAGATCACCGCCCTGCTGCAACTGGCCCGACCCGGTGACGAGACGCTGCTCCGGCTCGAGTCCGGCGGCGGCCTGGTGCACGGCTACGGCCTGGGCGCGGCCGAACTGGCCCGGCTCAAGGCGCGCGGCATCGGGCTGACGGTGGCGGTGGACAAGGTGGCGGCCAGCGGCGGCTACATGATGGCCTGCGTGGCCGAGCGCGTCATCGCGGCTCCCTTCGCCATCGTCGGCTCCATCGGGGTGGTGGCCCAGTTGCCCAACTTCAACAAATACCTGAAGAAGAAAAACATCGATATCGAGTTGCACACCGCCGGCGAGTACAAGCGCACCCTGACCCTGTTCGGGGAAAACGACGAACACGGCAGGGCCAAGTTCCGGGAAGAGCTGGAGGTGATCCATCGACGGTTCAAGGAATTCATCGCCCAGAACCGGCCGACCCTGGATGTGGAACGGGTGGCGACCGGAGAGCACTGGCTGGCCCGCGATGGCCATGAACTGGGCCTGGTGGACGAACTGCTGACCAGCAGCGACTTCCTGCTGGCCCGGAGCGAGGACAGGCGCATCATCCGCCTGCATTACAAGCCCAGGCCGAGCCTGAAGGACAAGCTGGGCAAGGCGGCGGAGGCCGGGGTGAGCCGGGCGCTGATGAAGCTTTATGAAGCGGGCCAGCGGCCCTTTGGCTGACGAAAAATAAAGAGGGCCGGTATCAGACCGGCCCTCTCAATTTCCTGTCCCCGTCATCTCACCGCTGGAAGGGGTAGACGGAGCCCAGCTTCAGGATCTGGGTGAGTTCGTCCAGGGCGGCGCGGGACTCCTGCAACAGGGCCGGATCGCGCAGGTCGGTCAGGCTCAGCCGCTCGCGGTAGTGCTTGTCCACCCACTGGTTGAGGCGGGCGAACAGGGTCTCATTCATCAGGCAGGCCGGGTTGGTGGCGGCGTGCTCCGCTTGTGTCATGGCCACCCGCAACCGCAGGCAGGCGGGGCCGCCGCCGTTGCGCATGCTCTGCTTCACGTCCATGAAATGCACTTCCCGGATGGGAGTGCCCAGTGTTACCAGCTTGTCCAGATAGGCCTTGACGCTCGGGGTGTCGGCACATTCGGTGGGCGCGATGATGGCCATGTGGCCGGGTTTGAGGGTGACGATCTGGGTATTGAACAGATAGCTCTTCACCGCGTCCGCCACCGGTACCTCATCGGTGGGCACTTCGATAAAGTGCAGCTCGGTGCCGGGCAGCTTGCGGCGGATCTCCTCCAGGGCGGCGGCGGTGTTGAGGAAGGCTTCCTGGTGATAGAAGAGGACGTTCTGGTTGCCCACGGCGATGACGTCGTTGTGGAACACCCCTTGATCGATCACCGCCGGGTTCTGCTGGATAAAGATGGCGGTGTCCTCGCCCAGGCCGTGCAGCCGGGCGACGGCGCGGGAGGCCTCCAGGGTCTGCCGCGCCGGGTAGCGGTGCGGGGCGGGGGCGCTCAGGTTGAAGGCGCTGCGGCCGTAGACGAACAGTTCCACCCCGGCGTGGCCGTAGTCGGCGCACAGGCGGGTGTGGTTGGCGGCGCCTTCGTCACCGAAGTAGTCGTTGGCGGGCAGGGCCTGGTGGTGGCTGAAATGGCGCTCGTCGGCAAAGACCTGGCCGAGGATGCGGCCGGTCACCTCATGCTCGATGGAGCGGTGAAACTTGTTGGTCAGATTGGCCGGGGTGAAGTGGATACGGCCGTCGGCGGTGTCGGCGCTGGGCGACACTGTGGCGGCATTGGCGGTCCACATGCTGGAAGCGGAGCAGCAGGCGGCCAGCAGCACCGGGTCTTCCCGGAACGCCTTTTCCAGTACCTGGGCATCGGTGCCGGTAAAGCCCAGACGGCGCAGGGTATGGATATCGGGGCGCTCCTGGGGGGCCAGCACACCCTGTACCAGGCCCAGTTCGGTCAACGCCTTCATCTTGCGCAGGCCCTGCTTGGCCGCTTCTTTCGGGCTGGAAACATCCTGGGCGTTGCTTTGAGAAGCGACATTGCCGTAAGACAAGCCGGCATAGTTGTGGGTGGGGCCGACCAGACCGTCAAAATTGGCTTCAAACTGTACCATTATATTGTCCTTTTAAATGGTGAAAAGTGACAAGAAAATCCTGCTGGTGGCCATTATATGTGGATTTATTCGGAAGATGTAACCCCTTTTTAACAACAGATCGCACCAAAGTAATAACAATGCATAAAAAGCGGGCGAACAGGCAGCGGTATAAAAAAAGCGGTTGATTCCGACGGGCATGAGGGTGTTAATAAATAAATATAAATTCATTGAACTTTTTTCCGGGCCACGCCGGGCAAGTTTGCTTTTTACGGCTTTTTCACTTATACAGCCGTCATTACCTTGCCGCCGGAACCCCGAACGGGGCCAGACTTTAAGGATCTAAACGCGCTTTATGAGCAAATCGCTGGTTATCGTCGAATCGCCCGCCAAGGCAAAAACCATCAACAAGTACCTGGGAAAGGACTTCATCGTCAAATCCAGCGTCGGCCACGTGCGTGACCTGCCGACCGCCGGCTCCTCCTCCGCGAAAAAAACCGGTGGCCGCAAGACCGACACCAAGCAGCTGAGCGCCGAAGAAAAGGCCCGGCTGAAGAAGGAAAAAGAGCACCAGGCGCTGATCGCGCGCATGGGGGTGGATCCCGAGCACGGCTGGAAGGCGGACTACCAGGTGCTGCCGGGTAAGGAAAAGGTGGTGTCCGAATTGCAGAGCCTGGCGGAAAAGGCCGACACCGTTTACCTGGCAACGGACTTGGACCGGGAGGGGGAAGCCATCGCCTGGCACCTGAAGGAGCTGATCGGCGGTGACCAGGGCCGTTTCAAACGGGTGGTGTTCAACGAGATCACCAAGAGTGCCATCCAGGAGGCCTTCAGCCACCCGTCCGACCTCAACCTGAACCGGGTCAACGCCCAGCAGGCCCGTCGCTTCCTGGACCGGGTGGTGGGCTATATGGTGTCGCCGCTGTTGTGGAAAAAAGTCGCTCGGGGTCTGTCCGCCGGCCGGGTGCAGTCGGTGGCGGTGCGGCTCATCGTGGAGAAAGAGCGCGAGATCAAGGCCTTCATACCGGAAGAATACTGGGATATCCAGGCGGCCTTGAGCAATGCACAGCAGTTGGCACTAACCATGATGGTGGCCAAGTGCCGGGGGCAGGAGTTCCGGCCGGTCAACGAAGCCCAGACCATGGCGGCGGTGGATGCCCTCAAGGCCAGCCGGTTCGAAGTGGTGTCCCGGGAAGACAAGCCGACCCAGAGCAAGCCGCCGGCGCCCTTCATTACCTCCACCCTGCAGCAGGCGGCCAGCACCCGACTGAGCTTCGGGGTGAAGCGCACCATGATGCTGGCCCAGCGCCTGTACGAGGCAGGCTATATCACCTATATGCGAACCGATTCCACCAACCTGAGCCAGGAAGCGGTGAACGGGGTGCGCGATTTTATCCAGGACAACTACGGCAAGGCCTACCTGCCCGAGAGCCCCAACGTTTACGGCGCCAAGGCCAACGCCCAGGAGGCCCACGAGGCCATCCGCCCTTCGGACGTGACCCTGACGGCGGACCGGCTCGACGGCATGGAAGCGGATGCCAAACGGCTGTACGATCTCATCTGGCGGCAGTTCGTGGCCTGCCAGATGACGCCGGCCCAGTACGACAGCAGCACCATCACGGTGCAGGCCGGCGATTACGAACTCAAGGCCCGTGGCCGCATCCTGCGTTTCGCTGGCTGGACCAAGGTGCTGAGTCCCCAGAGCCGCAAGGGCGAAGATACCGAGCTGCCGGCGGTGCAGGCGGGCGAGGTGCTCAGCCTCGACGGACTCGAACCCAAGCAGCACTTCACCAAGCCACCGGCCCGCTTCACCGAGGCGGCGCTGGTACGGGAGCTGGAGAAGCGGGGCATCGGCCGGCCGTCCACCTATGCCTCCATCATCTCCACTATCCAGGATCGGGGCTATGTCAAGGTGGAAAGCCGGCGTTTCTTTGCGGAGAAGATGGGCGAAATCGTGGCCGACCGGCTGCAGGAGAGCTTCGCCGAGCTGATGAATTACGACTTCACCGCCCAGATGGAAAGCAAGCTGGACGAAATTGCCGGTGGCAGCCTGAACTGGACCCAGGTGCTGGATGCTTTCTATGCCGAGTTCAGTGAGGAGCTGGAAAAGGCCGAACGGCCCTCGGAAGAAGGCGGCATGCGCGCCAACCAGATGGTACTGACCGATATCGATTGTCCGGCCTGTGGCCGCAAGATGGGGATCCGTACCGCCACCACCGGGGTTTTCCTCGGCTGTTCCGGCTATGCCCTGCCACCCAAGGAGCGCTGCAAGCAGACCATCAACCTGATCCCGGGCGACGATTTCGTGCTGGCCAACGACGAAGAGGCGGAAACCGACGCCCTGCGTGCCAAGCACCGGTGCGGCAAGTGCGGCACCGCCATGGACGCCTACCTTATCGACGATAAGCGCAAGCTGCACGTGTGCGGCCAGAACCCGGATTGCGACGGCTACGAGCTGGAAGAAGGCCAGTTCAAGCTCAAGGGCTACGAAGGGCCGGTGATCGACTGCGATCGCTGCGGTGCCGAGATGCAGCTCAAGAGCGGCCGCTTCGGCAAGTACATGGCCTGTACCAACGAGGCCTGCGGCAATACCCGCAAGATCCTGAAAAACGGTGAAGTGGCGCCGCCGAAGGAAGATCCGGTGCACTTGCCGGAACTGCCCTGCAGTCAATCCGATGCCTACTTTGTGTTGCGCGACGGCGCTGCCGGCATCTTCCTGGCCGCCAGCAATTTCCCCAAATCCCGGGAGACCCGGGCGCCCCTGGTGGAAGAGCTGATCCGTTTCAAGGACCGCTTGCCCGAAAAATATCGGTATCTGACCGAGGCTCCGACCCAGGATCCGGAGGGTAACAAGGCAATTGTGCGTTTTAGTCGTAAAAACAAGGAACAATATGTGATGACCGAGGTCAATAAAAAGGCCACTGGTTGGACCGCACACTATGCCGAAGGAAAGTGGCAGCAGAGCCAGAAAGGTAAATAACAGGCATATTTTCTCATATTTCGGTCAAATTAAGTGGATAGCACTAAGGAGAGCGTGCAGAGCCGATAGAAATGGGACGTTATGGATTCGCAGGCTGAGCTTGTCGTAAGGAGTGAATATGGATATTCATGAAATCAGGCCGGGGATGATCTGCCATACCTCGGATGGCTCGGGTTATGTACTGGAAGTGGACGTCAATAACCAGCTGGTGTTGTTGCAACGCGAAGACGAAACCATTCCTTTTCAGGTCCATGTCAGCGAATTGCTGGAAGAGACCGATTAAGCATTAGCCCACCTCAGTGTTCCATCAGCATCAGTATGGCAGCCAGATCCGGCTGCCACTGATGCTGTTTCATCAGTACCCTGTCCCCCTTCAACAACACCCCTTCCTGCTGCAACCGCCGGCGTTGCTCATGCCAGCCATCGCTGCCCTTGGGCAGGCTGATGCGGCCCGAAGCCGCCACCACCCGGTGCCAGGGCAGGTCCACGGTGTTTTGGGTTCTGAGCACGCGGCCGACCAGCCTGGCCCGGCCCGGCAGGCCGGCCAGATCCGCCAACTGGCCGTAGCTGACCACCCGTCCCGCCGGTACCAGGGCGAGCAGGGTCAGTATGGCCTGTTGGCGGGAGTCCATGCTCAGGAGAAGGTACGGGTCATGTCATTCAGCCCCTGGGAGCGTTCCAGTAGTTGCCGGCTGGAGGCCTCCACCTGGGCTATCTTGCCCAGGTTGGCGGACGAGGCTTCGGAAATCTGATGTACATTGCGGCTGATCTCCTCGGCCACCTGCTGCTGCTGGCCGGCGGCGGCGGAAATCTGCACCGTGATCCCCACTATGTTGTCGATCTCGCCTACCACCCGGCTCAGGCTGGCGCTGCCGGCTTCGGCGGCATCTACACATTCCTGGCTGTGCTCCATGTTGGCATCCATCATCGAGCGCCATTTGGCGAGGGTCTGCTGGATCTGGCCGATGCTGCTCTGAATCTGCTCGGTGGCGCCGTGGGTGCGGGTGGACAGGGCCCGTACCTCCTCCGCCACCACGGCGAAGCCGCGACCGTGCTCCCCGGCCCGGGCCGCTTCGATGGCGGCGTTGAGCGCCAGCAGGTTGGTCTGATCGGCAATACCCTGGATTTCGCTCATCAGGGTGCCGATACGATCCGACTCCTGGGTCAGCGCGAAGGTGGCCTCGGCGGCGTGCTCGGCCTCCCGGGCCAGTTCGATGATCTTCTGCTTGGCCTGCTCCAGCTGGCCCTGGGTCAGATGGCACTGGTGCTGGGCTTCCTCCGCATTGGCGGCGGCCCGCTGGGTATTCTGGGTGATCTCGGTGGCGGTGCTCGACATCTCGTCGATGGCGGCGGCGATCTGGTGGGTATCGCTGTCCTGGCGGCTCAGGTCGTCCCGGGCGCCGCTCATGGCCTGCATCAGGGCACCGGCCAGGGACTTGAGCGAGCCGGTGGCATCGTCGACCCGGCCCAGTATGGTGCGGGTACGGGCCTGCCACATTTTCAGGTGGTAGTCGGCGATGGCGTGGGGGGCGTCGCCGGAGTAGACCAGTCGCGAGATACTGTCGTAGTCCCTGCCCAGGCTGTGGAAGAAATGCCGGGTGCCGAACAACTGCCTGCGGTAGCAAAGCAGCAGCCAGGCCAGGGGCAGCAGGCTCCACAGCAGCTGGCCGCCGCCGCCATTGACGAAGGCACCCGCCAGCAGTGCCAGGAGCCCGGCTGCCGACAGCCAGGGCATCACCCGTTTCAACTGCGGGCGTGATACGCTGTTTTGCTGTTCCTGTTTCAATAGCTGGCGGTAGGCCTGGCTGGCCCGGTCTCGTACCCGGTCGTCGAGCTTGGTGCGCACCGACTGATAACCCACTATTTTGCCCTGCTGGTAGATGGGGGTGACGTAGGCGTCTACCCAGTAGTAGCGGCCATCCTTGCAGCGATTCTTGACCGCACCCCGCCAGGCCTGGCCCGCCTTGATATGATCCCACAGATCCTGAAAGGCGGCCTTGGGCATGTCCGGATGGCGGACAATGTTATGATTATGGCCGACCAATTCCTCGGGTTGGTAACCGGCGACCCGGCAGAATACCTCGTTGGCATAGGTGATGACACCGCGTAGATCGGTGGTGGAAACCAGTTGTTCCTGGTCGCTATAAGTGACTTCTTCGTTGATAAGGTGCTGGTTTCTGCTGTTCATCTGGTTATTGGTTTCTGTTATCTGGTGTGTGCATATCGGCTCCCGGCCGCCAAACTTGAGGGAAGCCGGGCCCGGGACACTACTATACGTGACCGGGTGCAGATTTCATCCCGGGCCTCCGCTTATGTGACAGGTATTTAACATTTGATACAGGAAGCTCAATCCGCCGCCAGCGCCTGACCCTCCCGCCGGGGATCGGCGCTGGCGCTGAGCCGCCCCGGTTGCAGCAGAATGCCGTGCAGGCCGGAGTTGAGTTCGGTCAGCCGGGTATCGAAGCCGAGCCGCTCCAGTCCCGGCTGCAGGGCCAGGTTGCGGCCGCCCGGCTCCAACTCCAGCACGCCGCCCCGATGCAGGATATGGGGCTGATGCACCGCCTCCTGGATATCCATGCCCCAGTCCAGCACATTGAGCAGGGCGTGGAGCACATAGCCGATAATACTGCTGCCGCCGGGGGAGCCGATCACCAGCAGCGGCCTGTCCCGGTAAAACACCAGGGTGGGGGTCATGGAGGAGCGGGGACGCTTGCCCGGCTCCAGCCGATTGGCCACCGTTACCCCGTCCAGCTCCGGGTGGAAGGAAAAGTCGGTCAGTTCGTTGTTGAGCAGGAAGCCCTGCACCATGAGCCGGGAGCCGAAGCCGTGCTCGATGGTGGAGGTCATCGCCAGGGCGTTGCCTGCCTGGTCGACGATGCTGATATGGCTGGTGGCGGCGAATTCGGGAGAGCTGTCCGGGGCCTGATGGCCGAGCCGGGGCGCGGGTACGCCGGGCGCGACCTGTTCCAGGGCCTGGGAGCGCTCGCCAATCAGGGCGGCACGACCGGCCAGATAGTCGGGATCGAGCAGCGCTTCGACCGGCACCGGCACGAAATCGGCATCGGCCACATAGCGGTTGCGATCGGCGAAGGCCAGCCTTGAGGCATCGGCGATCCAACGCCAGCCCTGGGGAGAGTTGGGGCCCAATGAGGCCAGCTCTACATGGGAGAGGATGCCCAGTATCTGCCCCAGGGCCAGGGTGCCTGAGCTGGGCGGACCCATGCCGCAAACCTGATATTGCCGGTAGGGTGCGCAGAGGGTCGGACGCTCTTTCACCCTGTAGGCCGTGAGATCTTCCGGGCCGAGGAAACCGGCTGGGCTGGCCTGGCGGACCTTGTCCACCATGGCGGCGGCGATTTCCCCCTGGTAGAAGGCCGAGGGGCCTTCGAGGCTGAGCCGGGTCAGCAGGGCCGCCAGAAGGGGGTTGCGTTTGGTGCTGCCGGCCTGCAGCGGACGGCCGGTCTCGTCGAAGAAATAGGCGCGGGCGGCGGGGTCCCTTGTCAGCTGTGCTTTATCTTCCGCCACCAGCCGGGCCAGGCGTGATGACACGGTGAAGCCGTTGAGCGCCAGGTCGATGGCCGGGGCGAACAGCTCCCGCCAGGGGAGGCGGCCGAAGCGCTGATGCGCCTGCCACATCAGCTGCACCGTGCCGGGAGTCCCCACCGAGCGGCCACCGACCATCGCATCAAGGCGTGTGAGCGGCCGGCCTTCCTCGTCCAGGAAGAGGTCTGCCGGGGCGGCGAAGGGGGCTGTTTCCCGCCCGTCCAGGGTGGTGAGACGGCCAGGATCCTGCTGCCAGTACACCAGGAAGGCGCCGCCGCCCAGGCCCGAGGACTGGGGCTCGACCAGGGTCAGCACCGCCTGGGCCGCCACCATGGCATCCACTGCGGTGCCACCCCGGCGCAGCATGTCCCGGGCAGCCCTGCTGGCATCGGGGTGGGCGGTCACCACCAGGGCCCGCTCGGCCCGCACCAGGGGGGTGGTCCGCCAGCCGGTGGCAGTTTCCGGGGCCGGGGTGTCGGCGAAGGTGTGCGGCACGAGCAGCAGCAGGGTGAGCAGCAGGGGCATGGGTGGGCTCCGTGAAAGGGGATGTCAGCAAGCTTAGCCGGAGTTGGTGGACACCGCCAAAGGCGGAGGCTGATAAAAAATGCCCAACTCGCTGAAAATTAAAGCAAATGAATTGGGGAAAGGAAAAATGGCTTGTATTGTCCGCCCGCCTGCCTATAATGCGCATCCATCGGCCGCAGCGCGGCTCATAGAGCAAGTTAGAAGTGTTATGCGGGAATAGCTCAGTTGGTAGAGCACAACCTTGCCAAGGTTGGGGTCGCGAGTTCGAGTCTCGTTTCCCGCTCCAAATTCTGCAAGGGCGCGTTAGCAAAGCGGTTATGCAGCGGATTGCAAATCCGTTTAGAGCGGTTCGACTCCGCTACGCGCCTCCATCTTCTGTACGACATTACCCTTGGCCATCGAGCCACTCCCTGTCCACCCTGATATACCAGTCTCCTTCTCTGTTCAAATAATTCTGCCTGCTGCCCAGTTGTTCGCAATGGCGGCCCCCGGTCAGCCAGCCCAGTTTTTGCTGGGGCTCGAATGACGGATCCGGTGACTCCGTCCCCCAGTGCCCCCGCTCGCCTTGTCCGCCCAGGAACAGGCGACAGTCATGCGGATAGTAGAGCCTTCCCTTGAGGATAAGCCGGTGGTTTTCCGGCATCAGTCCCTGGCGGAGGAGGCGCTCGCCTATCTGTGGGTGCAGGCTGAGGCGCAACTGATGGTGGAGCATATGCTCCAGTTTGTGTCGTAACTTGTCGCGGGGATTGACCCCCCGGGCATCGCCGTAGGCGGTGTCCGGATCGGTGATCAGGTAGAATTTGACCGCCACTTCCCAGTGTTCGATACGCTGCAACTGCTTGTCCCGCACGATAAAATCAAACGCCCCCAGGGTGGTACCCGCCACCACTTGCTGCCAGTCGTAGGCCAGCAGTTGGAAGCGCTCCTGATCCAACAGGTAGAAGTGCCAGAGCGCTTCGAAATACTGGCCCAGGCGGCGGTAGGGCCGGCAGTGGGCATGCAGTATCCCGGGAGCGGCGTCCAGCTCGAGCAGCCGCGACCGGTACCGACTCAGCAGCGTCCGATACCAGTCGTTAGCGGGGGCCAGAGGGATGGCGGGCAGCAGGTTGGGGCTGGCCAGGGTCCAGGCCAGATCCCGGACCATGGGATCGTGCAGGCGGGTCAACAAGCGACGGAGGGAATCGCCCATAACGGGTACCTTTTGTTTTACAATGGGCCAAACTCACGCCATGGAGCCAGCATGAATAATCTGGAACTCGAACGGCTGCTGGATCGGCAGCTCAATGCACAAGCTATCAAGGATTATTGTCCGAACGGCCTGCAAGTGGAAGGTAAAAGCGAGGTCCACCATGTGGTGACCGGGGTGACCGCCAGCCAGGCGCTGGTGGATCGGGCGGTGGCGGTGGGGGCCGATGCGCTGCTGGTGCATCACGGCTATTTCTGGAAGGGAGAAAGCGAACAGATCAGAGGCATGAAGCGGCGGCGGCTCAAGGCGTTGCTCGCACATGACATCAACCTCTATGCCTATCACCTGCCCCTCGACATCGCCCCCGGCCTCGGCAACAACGCCCAGCTGGCAGCCCTGCTGGGTATCCGGCAAACCGGCCCCCTGGAGCCGGATAATGCCCTCTCGGTATCGATGCGAGGCGAACTGGACGCACCGCTCAGCGGAGAGCAACTGGCCGAGCGGTTGCAGCAGCGCCTGGGCCGCCCTGTGCTGCATGTGGGCGAGACGGGACCGGCGCTTATCCGCCGGGTCGGCTTCTGTACCGGCGGCGGCCAGGGCTTTATCGAGTTGGCGGCGGAGCAGGGCATGGATGCCTTCATCAGCGGCGAAGTGTCGGAGCAGACGGTGCACGTGGCCCGGGAACTGGGGTTGCACTTCTTCGCGGCCGGTCATCACGCCACCGAACGCTACGGCATCAAGGCGCTGGGAGAATGGCTGGCGGCGGAACACGGGCTCAAGGTCAGTTTTGTTGATATCGACAACCCGGCCTGAGCCCATAAAAAAAAGACCAGGGTACATGAATACCCTGGTTTCGCAGCAGCCACACAGGCATAAACTGTCGTCGTTCCTAACAACAAAATGAGCAGTGGGTGAGGGTGACAAATGAGTCACACTGGATGTTGAGTTCATGTTAACATGAAGTTAATTTGCTGCAAGTATTTTTTCATGTTCAGCATAAAAAAGACCAACCGGACGGTATCAAGGTGAGAGAACAAAGATGGTAGATGAAAGACTGAATGTCTTGTTGGTAGAGGATACGCCTTCCCTGGCGGCGCTTTATCAGGCCTATCTGCAGGATGAGCCCCTGTCGCTGACGGTGGTGAGCAATGGCCGGCAGGCACTGGAACACATCCGGCAGCAGCCACCGGATATCCTGTTGCTCGACCTGATCCTGCCGGACATGCCCGGTATGGAAATCCTGCAGTGGCTGCACCGGGAGCACCCGGAGGTGACCACCATAGTGATGACCGCCCATGGCTCGGTCGATGTGGCGGTCGATGCCATGCGCCTGGGGGCCCACGACTTCATCAACAAGCCGGTGGAAGCGGAACGACTCAAGGTCACGCTGCACAACACCATGAAGTTCCGCCATCTCAACCAACTGGTGGACAGGTTCCGGCATGAGATAGAGCAGAAGCGCTTCCAGGGCTTTATCGGTGAAAGCCTGCCCATGCAGAAGGTATACCGGCTGATCGAAAACGCCGCCCCCAGCAGTGCCACCGTCTTCATCACCGGTGAAAGCGGCACCGGCAAGGAAGTTTGCGCCGAGGCCATCCACCAGCTGAGTGGCCGCTCCGAAGGCCCTTTTATCGCCCTCAACTGTGCCGCCATCCCCAAGGATCTGATGGAGAGCGAGCTGTTTGGTCATATCAAGGGCGCCTTCACCGGGGCCCTGCAGGACAGGGACGGCGCCGTGATCCGGGCCGATGGCGGCACCCTGTTCATGGACGAGATCTGTGAAATGGATCTGGAACTGCAGAGCAAGCTGCTGCGTTTTCTGCAGACCGGGCTTATCCAGCCGGTGGGCAGTTCCCGCCAGATCAAGGTGGACGTGCGCATCGTCTGCGCGACCAATCGGGATCCCCTGGTCGAGGTGGAGCAGGGACGCTTCCGGGAGGACCTCTACTACCGCCTGCACGTGATCCCGGTGCACCTGCCGCCGCTGCGGGAGCGGGGAGCGGATGTGATCAGCATCGCTACCGCCCTGGTGCGGCAGGCCTCGAGGGAAGAGGGCAAGTCCTTCGTGGGGTTGTCCGAGGCCACCAAGGATCGGTTGCAGGCCTACCACTGGCCGGGCAATGTCCGCCAGTTGCAGAACGTCATCCGCAATGCGGTAGTGCTGCACCAGGGGGAATGGATAGAGCTGGACATGCTGCCGGCTCCCCTCGACAAGCCGCAGAGCCAGGGCGGTTCCGGCCAGGCGGCCGTCGAGCCGGCTGCCGCCCCCATCATCCCCTTGGCCTCCCTGGAGCGTCAGGCGATAGAGCGCGCCATCCAGCATTGCCAGGGCAACGTGTCCCGGGCTGCCGCCCTGCTGGAAGTCAGCCCCTCGACCATTTATCGCAAGCTGCAAAGCTGGGGGAAAGGCGTATGAACGATTGGCTCAGGTTGCAGGCCCGGCTGCCGTTGCTCGACGAACATCAGATTCAGCGGCTGGAGCGGGAGTTGGGGGAGACGACCCTGTCTCGGCTGTGGAAACTGTTCGTGGAGGACGGACGAGAGCAGGGGGAGGCTCTGGAGCAGGCCTTTGAGGCCCGGGATTACGACGCCATGGCCCGCTGCTGCCATAGCCTGAAGTCGGCCTGCGGCAGCTACGGCGCCCTGCGCTGTCAGTATCTGGGTGAGAAGCTGGAGCAGTCCTGCCGGGAGCGGGATGACGTCCGGGTAGGCGAGCAGATGGGCGTGTGGCGGCGGACGCTGGAAGCGACCCTGAATGAACTGGAAACACGGCTCGCCGGTTGACAGGCAAAAAAAATGGTCAACCCAGAGGGTTGACCGAACTTCAGCGGGAGCTGAAGAGAGCACGGGATAAAAACGACTGACATAGTATATGAAATTATCGTGCCAACTTTTACAACTCCCGTCTCATCAGGGTTTCCGACTCAATTGAGTGTTTTTTCAGCGACGCATAACGCTAATTTTCTCAATTTGAGAATCAATTTTTTTGCAATTTGCTGCTTTGGGGCTCTTTGCCATTCAGGTAGATGAGCGCCGCCTCCAGCCGAGACTGTACATCCAGCTTGCGCATCAGTGCCTTCATGTGCACCTTGACCGTGCCCTCGGCGATATTGAGGCTGTCGGCGATCTGCTTGTTGCTGAAGCCTTCCGCCAGCAGGGCCAGGATCTGCCGCTCCCGGTAGGTCAGGTTGGCCAGTTGCTCCGCTGCCCCCTGGCGGGTGCTCTCCAGCAGTTTGTCGCTGACCGGCCGCTCGCCCAGCAGAGCCTGTTGCAGGGCCGGGATCAGTGATTCTGGCTCTATGTCCTTCAACAGGTAACCGTCGGCACCCAGATCGAGCAGGCGGCGGGCGTCTTCCTGGCTGTCGGACACGGTCAGGATCACCACTTTGCCCTGGTAGCCCTGTTGCCGCAGCGCCAGCAGCACCTCCGATCCCTGCTCCTCGCCCAGGTTCAGGTCGAGCAGGATCAGATCCGGGTTGATTTGCGCAGCCTGCTGCAGGGCCTCGGCACCGTTGTCGGCCTCGGCGACCACCTCGAAGGGGCCGGCGGCGGTGATCCAGGTCTTGATCCCCTTGCGCATCAGGGGATGGTCATCGACCAGTAACAGGGTGGCGGTGTGAGTTTGTGTCATGGGTCAGTTACTTCTATGAATGGGAACAGCGGTATGGTAATCGATCACCAGCATATGCAAAGCCCGGTGAGAGGGCAATAATAGTGGTATCCGATAAGTCATTTTATCCCGATCACATATTTTTCTTGATCTGAAGCTATGTTTTTCCCTATGGTGATAGGTGAAAATACAGTGACGTTGACAAACTCCGAGTCGGGTGAGCCTAAGTTGGCCAAGGCCAATAGGGTTGCCAGACCGTTCAGCCACCGGCTGTAAGGGTAGGGAGAGAAATGTCCCTGCCTCCCGTATTGGAAAGGTGTTTATGTTTGAATTACAGGATGCGTTCGCGCGCAAGTTCCACTATTTGCGGCTGTCGGTTACCGACGTCTGCAACTTCAAGTGCCAGTACTGCCTGCCCGACGGCTACAAGCCCGATGGCCGCAAGTCCTTTCTGACCCTGGACGAAATTCGTCGCCTGACCCGGGCCTTCGCCGCCATGGGGACCAACAAGGTGCGCATTACCGGAGGCGAGCCCTCCCTGCGCAAGGACTTTACCGCCATCATCGAAACCGTGGCCGCCACGCCGGGAGTCCGCAAGGTAGCCACCACCACCAACGGCTATCGCATGGCCAAACAAGTGGCCGACTGGCGCCGTGCCGGCCTGTCCGCCATCAATGTCAGTGTGGACAGCCTGGACCCGCGTATGTTCCACCAGATCACCGGGGAGAACCGCTTCCAGGAAGTGATGGCCGGTATCGACGCCGCCTTCGCCGCCGGCTTCGAGCAGGTCAAGGTCAACACGGTGCTGATGCGCGGTCTCAACGACGGCGAACTGGGTCGCTTCCTGGCCTGGATCAAGGACAATCCCATTCAGCTGCGTTTTATCGAGCTGATGCAGACCGGCGAGATGGACCAGCTGTTCGAACGACACCATGTGCGCGGCGCCCTCATCAAGGAGCAGTTGCTGCGCGCCGGCTGGCAGCAGAAAGTGCGGGCCCACAACGACGGTCCGGCCGAGGTGTTCTGGCACCCGGACTACGTCGGCGAAATCGGCCTTATCATGCCCTATGCCAAGGACTTCTGTGCCAGCTGCAACCGGCTGCGGGTGTCCTCGGTCGGCAAGCTGCACCTGTGCCTGTTCGGAGAGTACGGGGTCGAGCTGCGGGATCTGCTGGCCGAGGACGGCCAGCAGGCGGCGCTGCAGCTGCGCTTGCGCGAAGCCCTGGCCGATAAAAAAGCCACCCACTTTCTCCATCAGGGGCAGACCGGCATGACCCCTCATTTGGCCTCCATCGGCGGCTGAACTTCTTTCTCAGACCCCTTCCCACAGGAGAAAGCACCGTTTTCTCCTGCTGCGGTAGTATCCGGTTGATCCAGATCAACACTCCCTCCTTTGTACCCACTAGGTGGTATTCCTCCGCTTGTTCCCCCGCTAATACCATATAACCAATAGGTGATAAGCATCAGGCAAACATCATCTTAACGTCTATGCTACACAGAAAGTTATGGCACAACGGGGGCTTATGACATCGGGACCGGACTTATCACGGCGGCGCTGGCTCAAGGGCGGATTGACCCCGGCCAGGCCGGAGAATCCGCTGCCCTGGTCGCGTGACTGGCCGAGCTTCACCGACGGCTGCAGCCGTTGCGGCGACTGCCTGCGGGCTTGCCCCGAACGGGTCATCGTGGCGGGCGACGGCGGCTTTCCGGTGGTGGATTTCGGCCGGGGAGAGTGCACCTTCTGCGGCCGCTGCGCCGAGAGCTGTGCCGAACCACTCTTCGTTCCCCGTCAGGAGGAGCCCTGGCACCAGTTGGCCGAGTTCGGTCCTGCCTGTCTGGCCATCCGGGGCGTGCACTGCCGCAGTTGCGAAGACAGTTGCGAGCCCCGGGCCATCCGTTTCCGGCCGCAGTTGGGCGCCGTGGCCCGTCCCGAGCTGGACGCCGAGCATTGCACCGGCTGTGGCGCCTGTGTCGCCGGCTGTCCGGCGGCCGCCATCAAGATTTTGAGTCAGGAGCAAGCATGAGCAAAGCAAATGAATGGCACGTCGCCAGCCTGGTGGTCTATTGCCGGCCCGAACTGATGGGGCAAGCACTGGGAGCCATCGGTGCCATGGACGGGGTGGAGGTGCCGGTGTCGGGAGAGCAGGGAAAACTGGTGGTGTCGATCGAAGGTCCTACCCAGCAGTCGGTGGTCAGCCGTATCGACCAGATAGCGCTGCTGGACGGTATTTTGTCTACCACCCTTATTTATCATGAATTTGCTGAACTGGAAGCAGGTGAGGAGCAACAATGAAGCTGAGTCGTCGCGCCTTTATGAAGGCCAATGCGGTGGCCGCCGCCGCCGCCGCCGCCGGGCTGGCCGTGCCAGCCGGAGCCACCAATCTGATCACCAGCCGGGATCAGACCGCCATCAAGTGGGACAAGGCCCCCTGTCGCTTCTGCGGCACCGGCTGCTCGGTGCTGGTGGGCTCCCAGGACGGACGGGTGGTAGCCACCCAGGGGGATCCGGATGCGCCGGTCAACAAGGGCCTGAACTGCATCAAGGGTTATTTTCTGTCGAAAATCATGTACGGCAAGGACCGGCTGACCACGCCGCTGTTGCGCATGAAAAACGGCAAGTTTGACAAAAACGGAGACTTCACTCCGATCAGCTGGGATCAGGCGTTCGACATCATGGCCGAGAAGTGGAAGGCCACTCTCAAGGAAAAGGGGCCCGACGGCATCGGCATGTTCGGCTCCGGCCAGTGGACCATCATGGAAGGCTACGCCGCCGCCAAGCTGTACAAGGCCGGTTTCCGTTCCAACAACCTGGATCCCAACGCCCGCCATTGCATGGCCTCCGCCGTGGCCGGCTTTATGCGCACCTTCGGC
The DNA here is from genome assembly GCF_052487945.1 of Zobellella sp. An-6. Lineage (NCBI taxonomy): Bacteria > Pseudomonadati > Pseudomonadota > Gammaproteobacteria > Aeromonadales > Aeromonadaceae > Zobellella > Zobellella sp. An-6. The sequence continues at coordinate 1,819,895 of NZ_CP199259.1, forward strand.
ATGGACGAGCCCATGGGCTGCTATGACGATATCGAAGCCACCGACGCCTTCGTGCTGTGGGGCTCCAACATGGCGGAGATGCACCCCATCCTCTGGTCACGGCTGACCGACCGTCGCCTGAGCGCACCCCATGTGCAGGTGCATGTGCTGTCCACCTTCGAACACCGCAGCTTCGAGCTGGCGGACAACGGCATGGTGTTCCATCCCCAGACCGATCTGGCCATCCTCAACTACATCGCCCACTACATCATCGAGAACGGCTATGTAAACCAGGATTTCGTCGAGAAGCACGTCAATTTCGTCAAGGGCGAAACCGACATCGGCTACGGCCTGCGCCCGACCCATCCGCTGCAGCAGGCGGCGGCCCACCCGGACTCCGGCGCCTCCACCCCCATCAGCTTCGAGGAATTCGCCAGCTTCGTGGCCGATTACGACGTGGAGACCGTTTCCAAGCTTTCCGGCGTGCCTACCGACAAGCTGGAAGCACTGGCACAGGCCTACGCGGATCCCTACATCAAGGTGGTGTCCTTCTGGACCATGGGCTTCAACCAGCACACCCGGGGTACCTGGGCCAACAACATGGTCTACAACATCCACCTGCTGACCGGCAAGATCTCCGAGCCGGGCAACAGCCCCTTCTCGCTCACCGGCCAGCCCTCGGCCTGCGGCACCGCCCGGGAAGTGGGTACCTTCGCCCACCGGCTGCCGGCGGACATGGTGGTCACCAATGCGGATCACCGCGCCTACTCCGAGAAAATCTGGAAGCTGCCCGACGGCACCATCAACTCGCAGGTGGGCTACCATGCCGTGCTGCAGAACCGCATGCTGAAAGACGGCAAGCTCAATGCCTACTGGGTGATGTGCAACAACAACATGCAGGCCGCCCCCAACATGAACGAGGAGGGGCTGCCCGGCTACCGCAACCCGGCCAACTTCATCGTGGTGTCCGACCCTTATCCCACCGTCACCGCCCAGGCGGCGGATCTGGTGCTGCCCACCGCCATGTGGGTGGAGAAGGAAGGCGGCTACGGTAATGCCGAACGCCGCACCCAGGTATGGTACCAGCAGGTTAAATCCCCCGAGGGGGCCAAGTCGGATCTGTGGCAGCTGATGGAGTTCTCCAAGCGCTTCACCATGGAAGAAGTCTGGCCCGAGGAGCTGCTGGCCAAGATGCCCGAATACCGGGGCAAGACCCTCTATGAGGTGCTCTACCGCAACGGCCAGGTGGATCAGTATCCGTCCGAGGACTGCAAGAACGAGCTCAACGACGAACGGGATCACTTCGGCTTCTATGTACAGAAGGGCCTGTTCGAGGAGTATGCCAAGTTCGGCAGGGGCCATGCCCACGACCTGGCGCCCTACGACATGTACCACCAGGCCCGCGGCCTGCGCTGGCCGGTGGTGGACGGCCAGGAGACCCTGTGGCGTTACCGGGAAGGCTATGACCCCTATGTGGAGAAAGGCACCGGGGTGCAGTTCTACGGCCACAAGGACAACAGGGCCATCATCTTTGCCCTGCCGTTCGAGCCGGCGGCCGAGGTACCGGATGCGGAATACAACCTCTGGCTGTCCACCGGGCGGGTGCTGGAACACTGGCACTCCGGCACCATGACCCGGCGGGTGCCGGAGCTGCACCGCGCCTATCCCGACGCCCAGGTGTTCATGCACCCGGACGATGCCCGGGAACGGGGCTTGCGCCGGGGTGACGAGGTGGTGATCGCCTCCCGCCGGGGCGAGATGAAGAGCCGGGTGGAAACCCGCGGCCGCAACCGACCGCCCAAGGGGCTGGTGTTCGTGCCCTGGTTCGACGAAAGCCAACTGATCAACCGCCTGACCCTGGATGCCACCTGCCCGCTCTCGAAAGAGACCGACTTCAAGAAGTGCGCGGTCAAGGTGATGAAGGCATAAGGACGGGAGCAGGGGATGAGCGGGCTTTCACGACGGCAGTTCATGCTGCAGCTGGCGGGTGGCGGTTGCGCCATGGGCCTGGTCGGGCTGGGACTGGGGGCATACAGCCGCCAGGCCGCCAGCCTGCCGGCCCAGGCGCTGCGGCCGCCGGGCGCGGGGGCCGAGTCGGATTTTCTCGGCGCCTGCGTGCGCTGCGGCCTGTGTGTGGAGGCCTGCCCCTACGACACCCTCAAGCTGGCCCGGCTGTTGACGCCGGTGACCACGGGCACCCCTTACTTCGAGGCCCGGGCCGTGCCCTGCGAGATGTGCGACGACATTCCCTGCGTGGCGGCCTGTCCGACCGGGGCGCTGGATCCGGCATTGACCGAGATCGACGAGTCCCGCATGGGCCTGGCGGTGCTGATCGATCACGAGACCTGCCTCAACTGGCAGGGCCTGCGCTGTGACGTCTGCTACCGGGTCTGCCCGCTGATCGATCAGGCCATCACCCTGGAGGCGGGCCACAACGGCAGGACCGGGCACCATGCCCTGTTCATCCCGACGGTGCATGCGGACGCCTGTACCGGCTGCGGCAAGTGCGAGCATGCCTGTGTGCTGGAAGAGGCGGCGATCAAGGTACTGCCCAGAACGCTGGCCAAGGGTGAGCTGGGTGCCCATTACCGCTGGGGCTGGGTCGAGAAGGAAAAGGCCGGTGAATCCCTTATCGGGGACAAGCTGACCCTGCCGACCCGCCGTCCCGAAGGAGGGCTGTGATGAAGCGGCATCCCGGCACCGAGGCGGTGGAACGCAAAGGCTGGTGGCGGGCACATCGCTTCCTGTTGTTGCGCCGGCTGTGCCAGTTGTCGGTACTGAGTCTGTTCCTGCTCGGCCCCTGGGCCGGGATCTGGCTTATCGAAGGCAACCTGTCCAGTTCCCTGCTGCTGGAAACGGTGCCGATGACGGATCCCTTCGCCCTGGTGCAGCTGCTGGCGGCGGGGCACGGGCCGGTGCTGACCGCCTGGCTGGGGGCGTTGATCGTCCTGGTCGGCTATGCCCTGGTCGGGGGGCGGGTGTTCTGCTCCTGGGTCTGCCCCCTGAATCCGGTTACCGATGCCGCCGGCTGGTTGCGCCGTCGGCTGGGGTTGCGCCAGGGCTCGGGTCTTTCCAACCGGCTGCGCTACTGGCTGCTGGCCACTATTCTGGTGGTACCGTTCATCGGCGGCCTGGTGGTGTGGGAGTCGGTCAACCCGGTATCCCTGCTGCACCGGGGCCTGCTGTTCGGCATGGGCTGGGGCTGGTTGCTGATAGCGGCGGTGTTTTTGTTCGACAGCTTCGTGGCGGACAGGGGCTGGTGCGGTCATCTGTGCCCCCAGGGCGCCTTCTGGGGGCTGGTGAACAAGCTGAGACCCTTGCAGGTGACGGCAGCCGGTCGGGAGCACTGCACCAGCTGCATGGATTGTTACGCGGTCTGTCCCGAGCCCCAGGTGCTGAAGGGGCCGGTGCATGGGGCCAAAAGGGGCATAGGCCCCGAAATCAAGATGACGGATTGTAGCCATTGTGGGCGTTGTATCGACGTGTGTGCGGAAGACGTCTTCAGTTTCACCACGCGTTTTGCAAAAAAGGCGGAGAAAAAATGATGATAAAGACTGGAAAAGTGATGGGAGCGCTGCTGCTGGCGGCTTGGGTGGGCATGGTGCAGGCTCAGGTCGAGGAGATTGATGCCCATACCGGTAAACTGCACTCGTTGCAGGGGGATACCGCCTTGCAATACAACAAGGATGCCGAACGGCTCAAGGATCCGGTCAAGGATCAGGGTATTCAGGATCGGCAGTACATCCATCAGCCGCCCCTGGTGCCTCATCAGGTACGGGGCTACGAGGTGGATCTCAAGGTCAACCGCTGCCTGGCCTGCCACGGCTGGAAGAACGCCGCTGCACGCAACGCGCCCCGGGTCAGTCCTACCCACTATGAAACCCGGGACGGCATGACCCTGGGTGACATCAGCCCGCGGCGTTACTTCTGCCTGCAGTGCCATGTGCCGCAGACCGACGCCAAGCCGCTGGTGGACAACACCTTCACTCCCGTTGAATCCCTGCGGTAAGGAGCCCCCATGGCGGAGAAGAAAAGCCTGTTCAAACGGCTGTGGCAAACCTTCCGTTCACCCAGCAAGGTGGCGGTGGGCGTGGTGCTGGTATTCGGCTTCTTCGGTGGCGTCATCTTCTGGGGCGGCTTCAACACCGCCCTGGAGGTGACCAACACCGAGCAGTTCTGTATCGGCTGCCACGAAATGCAGGACAACGTCTATCTGGAGTACCGGGATACCATCCATTACGCCAACCGCTCCGGGGTCAGGGCCAGCTGCCCCGACTGCCATGTGCCCCATGAGTGGACCCACAAGATAGTGCGCAAGATAGCGGCGTCCAAGGAAGTCTGGGGCAAGATCACCGGCATCATCGACACCCCCGAAAAGTTCGAGGCCCATCGCCGCCACATGGCGGATCGGGAGTGGCAGCGGATGAAGGAAACCGACTCGCGGGAGTGCCGCAACTGCCACAACTTTGACTACATGGACTTCAGTGTGCAGGGCAGCCGTGCCGTCCAGGCCCACTCCACCTCGTTGGCCAGTGGGGAGAAAACCTGTATCGATTGCCACAAGGGCATAGCGCATCAGTTGCCCAATATGCGTGGTGTCGAAGGATTCTGAATAGCAGCCATGAATGACATCAAAGCCTGTGGCATTATTGCCCCAGGCTTTGTTGTTTTCCGGATTGACCTTCCGCCGTGCTGTGCGAGAATGTTTCAATTATTATCTTTATGTGAAAATTGATGAGAGGATGCCATGAGTCATGCAAGCCAGGCCTTCGTGCCCCTGAAGATAGCGGTGCTGACCGTCTCCGATACCCGTAACGAAGACACCGACACCTCGGGTCGTTTCCTGGCCGAGGCGATCACCGCCGCCGGCCACCAACTGGCGGAAAAGATCATCCTCAAGGACGACAAGTACGACATCCGCGCCCTGGTGTCACGCTGGGTCGCCAGCCCCGAGGTACAGGTGGTATTGATCACCGGCGGCACCGGCTTTACCGGCCGCGATACCACCCCCGAGGCGGTGGGCCCGCTGCTGGATACCGTCATCGACGGCTTCGGCGAGTTGTTCCGCCATATCACCTATCAGGAACTGGGTACCTCCACGGTGCAGAGCCGGGCCCTGGGGGGGCTGGCCAACCGCACCGCCGTGTTCTGCATGCCCGGCTCCACCGGTGCCTGCCGCACCGGCTGGAACGGCATCCTGGCCGAACAGCTCGATGCCCGCCACAAGCCCTGCAACTTCGTGCAGCACCTGGTGTAGCCCCATGAGTGAACTGACCCACATCAACGCCTCGGGCGAGGCCAACATGGTGGACGTGAGCGCCAAGGCGGTAACGGTGCGCGAGGCCCGGGCCGAGGCCTGGGTACTGATGGCACCGGAAACCCTGCAGTTGATCCTCGGCGGGCGGCACCACAAGGGGGACGTGTTCGCCACCGCCCGTATCGCCGGCATCATGGCGGCCAAGAAAACCGCCGATCTCATCCCCCTGTGCCATCCGCTGGCGCTGTCCAAGGTGGAAGTCCGGCTCGAGGCCGACGAGGAAAAAGGCGGGGTGCGCATCGAGAGCTACTGCAAACTGGCGGGGCAGACCGGGGTGGAAATGGAAGCGCTCACCGCCGCCTCGGTGGCGGCACTGACCATCTATGATATGTGTAAGGCGGTGCAAAAGGACATGCGCATCGAAGGCGTCCGCCTGCTGGAAAAGCGGGGCGGCAAATCAGGAGATTTTAAAGCGACATGATCAAGGTGGTATTTTTCGCGCAGGTACGCGAGCTGGTGGGCCAGGACGAACTCAGCCTGGCCGAGGACTATGGCAACGTCGAGGCCCTGCGCCGGGCCCTGGCCGGGCGCGGCGACAAATGGGCGCTGGCGCTGTCCGACGACAGGCTGCTGGCGGCGGTGAACCACACCATAGTGCCGCTCGACACCCCCATCAAGGCCGGTGACGAGGTCGCCTTCTTTCCGCCGGTCACCGGAGGCTGACATGATCAGGGTACAGACCGAGGACTTCGAGCTGGGCACCGAATACGCCGCCCTCAGCCGCTCGCACCAGGCCGGCGCGGTGGTGACCTTCGTCGGCAAGGTGCGGGAGATGAACCAGGGGGAGGCGGTCAGCGGCATGACCCTGGAGCACTATCCGGGCATGACCGAGCTTTCCCTTGCGCAGATAGTGGAGGAGGCGCACCGGCGCTGGCCGCTGCTGGAGTGCCGGGTGATCCACCGGGTGGGCCGGCTCGAGCTCGGCGATCAAATCGTGTTCGTGGGGGTGGCGAGCGCCCACCGGGAGGCGGCCTTCGAAGCCTGCCACTTCATCATGGACTACCTCAAGACCCGGGCCCCCTTCTGGAAGAAGGAGACCACGGCCGGCGGCGAGGAGCGCTGGGTAGAGGCGAAGGAGAGCGATACCCAAGCCGCCCGGAAGTGGTAACCCTAGGGCTGAACGTCAGGTCACAAGGGCGGCCGATCAAGGCTGACGGGGCGCTTGTCCACACACCGGGCAATCCGGCGCCTTGGGCAGGCCCAACTCGCGGGTGCTGAGCTGCATGCCGTCCACCAGCAACAGCTTGCCCCGGGGTGAACGGCCCATATGGGCCAGCAACTTGACCGCTTCCAGCGCCTGCAGGCTGCCCATCACCCCCACCATGGGCGCCAGCACCCCGGCTTCCACACAGCTCAGCACCGCGCCTCCCATCAGCCGGCTCAGGCAGGCATAGCAGGGCTCGTCCTCGCCGTAGGTAAAGACGCTGAGCTGGCCTTCCATGCGGATCACCGCCGCCGAGATCAGCGGCACCCCGGCCTCGAAACACAGCCGGTTCACCAACTGGCGGGTATCCAGGTTGTCGGTGCCGTCCAATACCAGCTGGTGTTGCGGGATAAGCGAGCGCAGCAGCGTCTCGTCGGCCCGGGCCGCATGGGTGGTCACCTCGAGATAGGGGTTGGCGGCGCGCAGACTGTCGGCGGCCGAATCCACCTTGGGCCGGCCCAGATCCGCGTCCTGGTGCAACACCTGCCGTTGCAGGTTGGACAGCTCCACTACATCGTGATCCACCAGGGTGAGCCGTCCCACCCCGGCCACCGCCAGGTACTGGCCGGCGGCACAGCCCAGGCCGCCGGCCCCGATCATCAGCACGGCGGCATTCTTCAAGGCCTCCTGGCCCTCGATATCGAACTGGCGCAGCACTATCTGGCGGTTATAGCGCAGCCATTCCTGGTCGCTGAGTTCCTTCATCACCAGTACAACCCATCGATAAGTTCCAGGGTGACCATGTCTCCCTCGGCCACATCGCCCCTGTCCTGCTCCAGGTGCAGCAGGCAGTTGGCGTCGGCCATGGCGCTATACACCGCCGAACTCTGGGAACCGGCGGTCACCACCCCCAGGCTACCGTCCGCCTGGGTACTGACGATGCCACGCTGGAAGTCCATGCGGCCGGGGCTTTTCTTGAACGGCATCAGGGCCCGGGCCTGCAGCAGCGGGGTGGGCTTGAGGCGCTCGCCGGCCAGGCGGGCGAGGGCGGGGCGCACCAGCAGGTGAAAGGTGACGGCGGCGGACACCGGGTTACCGGGCAGACCGAAGAAGGCACAGTCGCCGACATGGCCGAAGGCAAAGGGTTTGCCCGGCTTGATGGCCAGCTTCCAGAAGCCGATCCGGCCCACCTCTTCCAGCACCTGCTTGGTGTAGTCCGCATCGCCCACCGACACACCGCCGGAGGTGATCAGGGCATCGGCTTCCCGGGCGGCCTTGAGAAAACGGGCGCGGATAAGCTCGGGATCGTCGGCTAGGATACCGTAGTCGATCACCCGGATACCGAGTCGCTCCAGCATGGCGCGCACCCCGATACGGTTGGAATCGTAGATGTCGCCGGGGGCGAGCAGTTCGCCCGGGTTTCTCAGTTCGTCGCCGGTGGAGAGCAGGGCCACGGTCAGGGGGCGGCGCACGCAGATCTGCTCCAGCCCGAGGGACGCCAGCACCGACAAGACCCGGGCATTGATACGGGTACCGGCCTCGAACACCGTCTCGCCCTGAGCCAAATCCTCGGCGGGAAAGCGCACATGCTGGCCCGTTTTCACCGGCCCGCCAGGATAAACGACGTTGTGCTCGGAGCGGCAGTTTTCCTGCATCACCACGCTGTCGGCACCCAATGGCAGGGCGGCACCGGTCATGATGCGCACGCACTCGCCGGGGCCGACCCGGCCACCGAAGGGGTGCCCGGCCAGGCTGGTGCCAACCAGTTGAAGGCCCACACCATCGACCACGTCATCGGCGCGCAGGGCGTAGCCGTCCATCGCCGAGTTGGCGAAGGAGGGCACGTCAATAGGGGAACTGACGGCTTCGGCCAGGATATGGTTCAGGGCCTGTTCGAGGGGGATGATGTCGGTGGCGGAAACCGCCTCGATCCGACTCAGCATGTCGTTCTTGGCATCGAGATAAGGACGCAGGCCGGGTTGGCTGCAGCAGTCGATAATAGCCATATGGGTTACCTAGATTGATCGGCGTAAGGGTGATTCTTTCAGATTAAAACATTTTTTAACATATTTCTCGGCGTTTCCTCGATGTGATTCCGCCATTCACAGCGGCCGTCAAATGGACTACCATTCCAGCAGTTTTGTTGTCCGTATTTTCACTCTCCCACGGAGATAGCCATGACCGCTTTGAGCGATGCCGCCATCCGGGTCCGTTCCGCCCTGGAAACCCGGGGGCTCGAAACCCCTATGCGGGGTAACAACCTGACCCTGGATGAAAAACAGTCCCGCATTACCGGGCTGATGACCGAAATGATGGACGTGTTGGGACTGGATCTGGAAGACGACAGCCTGGCCGAAACCCCGGAGCGGATTGCCAAGATGTATGTCCGGGAGATTTTTTCCGGGTTAGACTACGCCTACTTCCCCAAGATTACCTTGATCGACAACAAGATGAAGGTAGACGAAATGGTTCAGGTGCGGGACATCTCGCTCACCAGCACCTGTGAGCACCACTTTGTGACCATAGACGGCACCGCCACCGTGGCTTATATCCCCCGCAGCAAGGTGATCGGCCTGTCCAAGATCAACCGTATCGTGCAGTTTTTCGCCCGCCGACCCCAGGTGCAGGAGCGATTGACCCAGCAGGTACTGGTGGCGTTGCAGACGTTGTTGGAATCCGATGACGTGGCGGTCAGCATCACCGCCACCCATTACTGTGTCAAGGCGCGCGGGGTGATGGATGCCACCAGCACTACCACTACTACCTCCCTCGGCGGCATCTTCAAGAGCCGGCCCGATACCCGCCAGGAGTTTTTGAGCGGCGTGGTGCGCTGAGGACGGCGTCGGTGGGGCGATGAATCCGCCCTACCGCTTGAAGCAGTCCTCCATGTAGTCCACGAAGCACTTGACCCTGCTGGGCAGAAAATGCCGATGTGGATACACCAAATTCAGGCTGTAAACCGGCAGTTGGAACTCTTCCAGCAGGGGAACCAGTTCCCCTCTCGTCAGATAATCCTCCACGATGAAATGGGGCTGCATGATGATGCCCATGCCCTGGCTGGCCGCCAATGCCAGCGCCCGTCCGGTGTTGGCTCTCATGATTCCCTTGGGGCGGATGTGGTAGTTGTGTCCCCGATGGCGATATTGCCACTGAGGCTCGCTCAGGGTATAGAGCAGGCAGTTGTGCTCCGCCAGTTGCTCCGGATGGGTGGGGGTACCGTGCCTGGCCAGATAAGCGGGGGCGGCGCAAGTCAGCAGAGTCACCGGGGCCAGGGGGCGGGCGATCAGCGATGAATCCGCCAGGGTGCCGATGCGCAGAGCCAGATCGAAGTTCTCCTCCACCAGGGCCACCAGGCGGTCGCTGTATTCCAGGTCGAGCAGTATGTCCGGGTAACGCCGGTTGAACTCCGCCAGCAGGGGCGCCACCTTGAGGTTGCCGAAATCCATGGGCACCGAGATGCGGATGCGCCCGCTGGGCTGGCGGCTGTGGTCGGAGATCAGGGCGTTGGCTTGCTCCAGCTCCGCCAGTATGGCGTGACAGCGCTCGTAGTAGAGGTGCCCGGCCTCGGTGACGCTGACCCGGCGGGTGGTGCGCATCAGCAGCCGGGCATTGAGGTGCTGCTCGAGCAGGCCGACTTGTTTGGAAACCATGGCCACCGATAGCTCCAGTTGCTGGGCGGCCCTGGTGAAGCTCTGCAGTTCGACCACCTTGCAAAACACCCGGATGGCGGCTAGCTGATCCATCAATCTCTCCCCTTGTTGCTGCGTCGGTCGCGTAGTGTTATCGGCGGTTTTTCCGGCTCAGTGCATTGCTTTCCCCGTTGATGAGCAAGATTTTTATCTACTGACTCTGGCCGGGGGATATCCTGTAGTGGTATTTAAAATTACCATGTTAAAATGTTGATAATTCATTTTATTCATAGCTGTGGGGCCGATAGAGTGGTCTGGTCGATGCAAGCGGCGATGCGGCATGGGTTTTATTAGGCTGGAACCCGGCCGTCCCTGGGTGCTTGCATGGATACATGCCCTTTAGGGATCTGAAGTTGTTTTGCCGAGCTGGTCCCGAGCCGGCGCGCGAGCGCCGGTATTTTTTCCCGCCCACATCCCCTCACAAGCTATGCTTTTATCGACTCCGATTGTCTTTCCCATCCCCACTGCCGGCCGATACGGCTGATCACAGCATAGTATTATTTACTATTGGTTGATAATGTTTTATTTCAGGTGAGATTGTTCTCATCCTTCCGCCGTCTTACTATCAAAAACGAACAGAAACCTGCGAATGAGACGCAGCATGCCAATAATGACGGAGATCGTTATGAAAACCACCGCAACCCTGTTGTTCACTTCCCTGCTGCTGGCAGGTCCCGCCCTGGCTGCCGACTACAAGGTCGATCCGGCCCATACCACAGTGGTGTTCGAGGTGGGACACCTTCAGGTCAGCACCCTGATGGGCCGCTTCAACGAGTTCGAGGGGGATTATCATTTCGACGGTGACAACCCCGCTGCGGCCAAGGCCCGCCTTACCATCCAGGCCGAGAGTATCGACACCAACCACGAAGACCGTGACAAGCACCTGCGCAGCCCCGACTTCTTCGACGTACGCCAGTACCCGACCCTGGATTTCGAAAGTACCGGCTACGAGGGCGATAAGGACGGCGGCAAGCTTGCGGGCAACCTGACCGTGCATGGCGTGACCCAGCCGGTGACCTTCGACGTGCAGTTTATCGGTGAGGGTGACGATCCCTGGGGCGGTTATCGCAGCGGCTTCAATGCCCAGGCCGAGGTCAAGCGCAGTGACTTCGGCATGAGCTACGGCCTGCCCGGCGTGGGTGACGAGATCACCATCCGGCTGTTTGTCGAAGGTATCCGTCAGTAGCCGGAGGGGGTGTTATGGGCTTGGATCTCTTGATTCAAACCCTGCTGCCGGCCGTGATCGCGGGCGCCATCGGATGGTGGCGCCCGTCATTGTTCTGGTGGGCGGCGGGGCTGGCGGTGTGGGCGACCCTGGGTTGGGCGGCACAGTGGTATTTCTGGCCGAGCCGGGGCATCCACTGGCTGCCGGTGGTGTTCTGGACGGTGGCCCTGGCGGGGCTGGTGCCTGCGAACCCGGGACGGCTGCTGCGCCTGGGGCTGGCCGGTGGAGTGTTCCTGCTGGCCCTGTGGCCCCTGCTGCCACGCTATCCCGAGGCCATCATCGGCCTGCTGGCATTTCTGCTGTGGCAGGGCTGGCGGGAGTGGCGTCCCGGTCCCGGAGCCGGGATCGGTTTCGTGGCCGGGGCGGCCATGTTCACCCTGGTGGTGGCCATCGGCGGCAGCGTGCTACTGGCCCAGGCCGGTGGCGCCCTGGCGGTGCTGGCCGGCTTCCTCTGGCTGGCCGGGCTGAGCCAGGGGCTGTCCGACAGGGACATGACCGCCGGCTACGTGCTCTGGCTCGCCCTGTGCTGGCAGTTCATCCCCCTGGACTGGTGGGTGGTGGCGCTGGCGCTGGTGCCGCCCCTGGTGGACCAGGGCTTGCGCGGCCGCGGCCCCTGGCCCGCGGCCCTGGGTGCCCTGGCCTCGGCGGTGCTGGCCGGTGCCGTCGGCCTCTGGCTGGTATGGCCCAAGGTGTCCCTCTATTGAGCGGCACGGGAAGCGCCCACGGGCGCTTTCTCGCTCTTTACCCCGGCGGCGGCTTGGGTCATGCTGCGCCTTTTGGGAGGAGAGAGCATGAAACCCAGAGTGGAGATCCGTTATTGCACCCTGTGCCGCTGGTTGCTGCGCTCGGCCTGGCTGGCCCAGGAGATATTGTCGACCTTCGCCGACGAGGTGGGGGAGGTGGCCCTGATCCCGGGCGAAAAGGGCCAGTTTCAGATTTATGTGGACGGCGAGCTGATCTGGTGCCGGGTGGCCGACAACGGCTTTCCCGAGGCCAAGGAAGTCAAGCAGCGGCTGCGGGACAAGATTGCCCCCGAGCGCAGCCTAGGCCACAGCGATCGCTGAGGCTGCCGTGTCCACCGTCAAATGGGGCGCGATATAGCGCTGGTAACGGCTGCCCTTGAGTCGGTGCAGGTCCACCAGCACCAGGCCGTCGATGCAGTCGGCAAAATCCGGATCGGTACCGAAATCGATAAACTGCACGCCGCCCGGCTCGCACAGCTCCGAATACTGTTTGTACAGGGTGGGGATGCCGACCCCCATGTTGTCCAGCAACTGCTTGAGCAGCGTCAGATCCTGGTGGTAATCCGCACCGCCGAAGGTGTCGCGCAGGGCCGGCGTCGTCGGCGGCAGCGGCCGGCGGGAACGGGCCAGGGCGGCCGTAGCCGGGAAGTGCAGGCGATAGAAGGCCACCAGCAGATCCCGCGCCGGCACCGGCAGGGCGGCACTCAGCGAGACGGGCCCGAACAGGTAGCGATAGTGAGGATGGCGGGCGAGGAAAGCGCCGATGCCGAACCAGAGGTAATCCAGGCTGCGCCGGCCCCAGTAGGCGGGCTGGATAAAGCTGCGGCCGAGTTCCAGGCCCTGGGCCAGGAAGGGCTGCATGGCCTCGCCGTAATCGAACAGGTGATGGCTGTAGAGGCCGGGCAGGCCCTTGCGGGCCAGTTGCTCGGCGGTGGGAACAAAGCGATAGGCGCCGATCACTTCCAGCTCTTGCGGATCCCACAGCAGCAACTGGTAATAATCATCGTCGAAGGGATCCAGGTCTCTCCGTTTGCCGGTGCCTTCCCCCACGGCGCGAAACGACAGCTCCCGCAGTCGCCCTATCTCGCGCAGTATCACGCAATGACCGGCCCGGCTGGCGCGGGTGAGGTAGATCGCCTTGCCGTCCTGGGTCTGGCCCAGCAGCTCACATTTTTCTACCGCCTTCTTCAACTGTTGCCGGGGTTCGGGTGGCGCAATCGCCACTTGGGTCTCAAGCAGGCCGGGCTTGCCCTTGCCAAGTCGGTAAAGATGGCGTCGAAACAGCAGGCAGAGCCCCTTGTCATTGAGGCCGGTCTGGCGACAGCTCTCCCAGGCGATGGGTTGACCGATGCGCAGTGAGATCTGCTTGTTTTGCTGACGGAACATTTCCCGTACCAGCAGCAAACCGGCCAGCGGGCGGCTGGCCAGTGAGCTTAAATAGAAGAAGGCGGAGTTGCGTCCGCGGATATGCACCGGCACTATGGCCGCCCGGGCTTTGGTGGCCAGGCGAATAAAGCCCGAGTGCCAGCGGCCGTCGCGGATGCCCTTGGGGCCCAGGCGGGAGACCTCGCCGGCGGGAAAGACGATCACCACGCCGCCCTGAGCCAGGTGACGGTTGACGGCACCGAGCTGGGCGCGGGCGGTCTTGCCGGTCATGTTGTCCACCGGCAGCAGCAGGGAGGCCAGCGGCTCGAGCCGCGCCAGCATCTGGTTGGCGATGACCTTGGTATCGGGGCGGACCCGCGATACCAGCTTGAGCAGGGCCAGGCCGTCGAGGGAGCCGATGGGGTGATTGGCGATGATCACCACGGGGCCGGAAGCCGGGATATGCTCCAGCTCCTGCTCTCGCAGGGTCACCTGAAAGCGGAAATAGTCGAGCACCTGCTCGACGAAGTCGAGGCCGCGCAGGTGCGGATACTGCTCGGCGAACTCGATGAACGCCTGCTCATGCAGCAGGTAACGTAACAGCGCTTTGCAGCCGGGTACATGCTGCCATCTGGGCAGGTACTCGGCGGCCAGGGTGTCGACGGATAACATAACGGGCTCCTCCCTTGCAGTGGTGCCCAAACTAGGGAAGCCCCGTGACGGCGATATTGCGCCGCCATGATGATTTGATGACAAGGAAACGCCATGACCAACCATGTGCCGGTCAGCCTGGACCAGATAGCCCCGCTCTTTGCTCGCACCGACGGCCTCCGAGGCCGCCTTGCCCTGGTCTGCGAAGGGGGCGGTCAGCGGGGTATCTTTACCGCCGGTGTGCTCGACGTCTTTCTGGAAGAAGGCTTTGATCCCTTCGATATCCTGATCGGTACCTCGGCCGGCGCCCAGAACCTGGCCGCCTTCATGTGCCATGCCCACGGCTATGCTCGGGAGGTGATCAGCGACTACACCACTCGCGCCGAGTTTTTCCGCCCGCTGCATTTTGCCCGCGGCGGAGACCTGGTGGATCTGGACTGGTATTTCGAGGTGCTCGGTCAGACCTTGCCGCTGGATACCGCCACCGGGCAGAAGCGGCTGGGACGGCGGGAGCTGCTGTTCAGCAGTACCCGGCTGCGGGACTACCGCCCGCACTATTTCCGGCCGGCCGACGGCGACTGGCTGCTGGGACTCAAGGCCTCCAGCGCCATCCCCCTGTTCTACCGGGCCGGGGTGGCATGGCAGGGTGAGCGTTTCGTGGACGGTGGCGTGGCCGACGCCATACCGGTGCGCGAGGCCTATCGCCGGGGCGCGCGCACCATAGTGGTGGTTCGTACCCTGCCCCAGCACAGCCGCTTCAGCCTGCAGTGGGCGCGGCGGCTGGAAGGCTGGATAGGGCGGGAGCGGCTGGGCGATCTGCTGCAACTGGTGGAGGCCCACGAGCGTTGCTTCAACGACGCCCACGACTTCATCCGCCGGCCGCCGGCCGATGCCCGGGTAATCGAAATCTTCCCCCACCGGCCGCTGCAAAGCCGGGTGCTGGGCTCGACCCGGGCACAACTCGATCAGGACTACGAACTGGGCCGCCGCTGCGGTCGCTATTTCCTGCAGGCGCTGGGGCCTGCCGTCATGGCGGTGGCGGCGCAATAAATTTGTCGTCTGCCGGGGTCATGCTCTGGTCATGGCCCGGCTCTGTGTGTACACTCGCCCCCCGATTTTCAGGCCAAGCCGTCCTTAGGCCGTTACTATTTAGGGTGTAACGGTGTTGCTTGCTGAAGCGAGGGGGCCCACACCCTGGGTACCAAACAATTATCGCACCGGGTCTTACCGAGGTCCGGATCTTCTATTGGCCCTTACACTGAATGGGGACAAAGAACATGGCAGAATGGTCCGCAAACGACGCGCTCAAGGTGTATAACCTGCCTTACTGGGGCGCCGGTTTCTTTCATCTGGACGACCAGGGACGCGTCGTTGTCACGCCCGACAAAACCCGGCCCGAAGCCAGGGTGGTGCTCTCCGAGGTGGTCGAGCAGCTCAAGGCCGAAGGTTACGCCGCCCCGGTGCTGCTGCGTTTTCCCGACATCATCAAGAGCCGGATCGACGCCTTGTTCAATGCCTTCAACGGCGCCATCGAGGATTATGGCTACGAGGGCGACTACCTGACCGTCTACCCGATCAAGGTCAACCAGCAGCGCGGCGTGCTGGACGCGGTCACCAAGGCCTACAAGGACAAGCCTCGCCTGGGTCTTGAGGCCGGTTCCAAGCCCGAGCTGCTGGCGGTGCTGGCCCATACCCACGAAACCGAGTCGGTGATCGTGTGCAACGGCTACAAGGACAAGGAATACGTGCGCCTGGCGCTGCTCGGTACCAAGATGGGCCACCAGGTCTATATTGTGATCGAGAAGCTGTCGGAGCTGGCCCTGGTGATGGAAGAGGCCAGGCGCATCAACGTGTCGCCACGGCTGGGCGTACGCGCCCGGCTGGCGTCCCAGGGCGCCGGCAAGTGGCAGTCCAGCGGCGGCGAGAAGTCCAAGTTCGGCCTGAGCGCTTCCCAGGTGCTGGCCCTGGTCAACCAGCTGAAGGACGCCGGTTGCATCGACTGGCTGCAACTGCTGCACTTCCACCTGGGCTCGCAGATCGCCAATATCCGCGACATCCAGAAGGGCATCCGCGAATGCGGCCGTTTCTACGCCGAGCTGCGCCGGCTGGATGTGCCGGTGGACATCGTCGACGTGGGCGGCGGCCTGGGCGTGGACTACGAAGGGACCCGCTCCCAGAGTTACTGCTCCGCCAACTACAACCTGCGCGAATACGCCAACAACGTGGTGTGGGGCATCGGCAACGTCTGCCGTGAATTCGACCTGCCCTATCCGCGCATCATCAGCGAGTCGGGCCGGGCCATTACCGCCCACCACGCCATGCTGGTGGCCAACGTGATCAGCATCGAGTCGGCCACCCCGACCCAGCCGGCGGCGCCGGCGGACGATGCGCCCTTCCTGCTGCAGAACATGTGGGAAACCTGGGAAGACCTGTGCCGGGACGATCCGCCGCTGCTCGAAATCTACCACGACACCGTGGCCGAGCTGGCCGACGTGCACGAGCAGTACAACATGGGACTGATGAGCCTGCAGGACCGGGCCTGGGCCGAAGAGGTACACCTCAATATCTGCCTCGGCATCAAGGCCAGGCTGGACTCGGTCAACCGGGCGCACAGGCCCATCATGGACGAGCTGAACGAGAAGCTGGCGGACAAGTGCTTCGTCAACTTCTCCCTGTTCCAGTCCCTGCCCGATGCCTGGGGTATCGATCAGATCTTCCCTGTGCTGCCGCTGGACGGCCTGGACCGGCCGCCGAGCCGGCGGGCGGTGATCCTGGACATCACCTGCGATTCCGACGGTGCCATCGATCAGTACGTGGACGGCCAGGGGGTGGAGACCACGCTGCCGATGCCGGAGTTCATGCCCGGCCAGCCCCACTACCTGGGCTTTTTCCTGGTGGGGGCCTATCAGGAGATCCTGGGGGACATGCACAACCTGTTCGGCGACACCCACAGCGCCGAGGTGGTGCTGGATGAGCGGGGCCAGGTGCAGATCAATAATATCAAGGAAGGCAGCAACGTGGCCGAGCTGCTGCGCTACGTGGACATCGATCCCAGTGTGATCAACGCCCAGTACGAGCTGCAGGCCAGCCATCCGGATCTGGACGAGGAAACGCGTGCCATGCTGCTGAAGGAGCTGTCCGCCGGCCTGGAAGGCTACGCCTACCTGGAAGAAGAGCTCTGACGGGCCCGGTTTGACACCGGAAGCTGGAAGCGCAATGCTTCCAGCTTCCAGCTTCCAGCTTCCAGCTTCCAGCTTCTAACTTCCGCCTTTCAGCTCCTGCTGCCGTTCCAGTTTACGTTCGAAATCCCGGGTGACGATGGCCAAGGCGGCCAGCACCAGCGCGGGATCCACATCATTGACTTCCAGCAATTCGATCAGATCCACCGCCAGCTGAACTTCTGCCGGGGCATCGGCCAGGCTCATGATAGGCTCCTTTTTTGACAATGCCGGACTCATCACCGGATTTTACCCAAAAAAATGCCCAGCGGAGCTGGGCAAAGACTTAGTGCTTAATTGCAGTGGCATTACATTGGAGCGGGGATAAGGCAGAAGGTTCCCGTAAAATATGCCGGATAACGTAAATTTTTTTGACGCGCTTTTAACTTGACAGCAACCAGCTTTAAAACGTAAATTTTAAACATGTGTTTTATTTGAGGTGCCCAGTGAGCAAAAAAGATACCAAGCAGAAGATCCTCGATGCCGCCGAGGTGTTGTTCGCCGAGCAGGGTTTCAGCGAAACCTCGCTCAGGCTGATCACCAGTGCAGCCGACGTCAACCTGGCTTCGGTCAATTACCATTTCGGCTCCAAGAAGGATCTGATCAAGGCGGTGATGGATCGCTACCTGGCGCTCTTCATGCCTGGTGTCGACGAGGCCTTGAAACGCCTGCTGGCGGAGCCGGAAACCAACCTGCACCAGGTGTTCGACTGCTTCGTAGCGCCCTTGATGACGCTGACCAAAATCAAGCGCCGCGGGCCCGAAATCTTCCTGCAACTGCTGGGCCG
Source organism: Zobellella sp. An-6 (assembly GCF_052487945.1). Lineage (NCBI taxonomy): Bacteria > Pseudomonadati > Pseudomonadota > Gammaproteobacteria > Aeromonadales > Aeromonadaceae > Zobellella > Zobellella sp. An-6. Next base: position 1,838,013 of record NZ_CP199259.1, read on the forward strand.
GGGCTATATCGACAACCAGGGCTTCCTGCGCTGGTTTATCGTCAATCACTACGGCGGGGTGCTGGAGCATTTCACCCAGGCCATCCGCAAGGCGGCGCCCGAGCTGTCTTCCGCCGATGTGTTCTGGCGGCTGCACTTCACCCTGGGTACCGTGGTGTTCACCATGGCCTCCAGCGAGGCGCTGCGGGATATCGCCCGTACCGATTTCAACGAAGAGATAGATGTGGAAGGGTTGGTGCGTAAGGTAATCCCTTACCTGGCCAGTGGCGTCGGCGCCAAGCCCTGTTGATTTACCATCCCGGTTACTAAGGAGAGGGATCATGAGTTTACGCAAGAAATGGATCAGTGGGCCGGCCTTCGCCACCTTCAAGAAGATACTGCCGCCGCTGTCGGCTACCGAGCGCGAGGCGATGGAGGCCGGCTCGGTGTGGTGGGATGGCGAGCTGTTCTGCGGCAACCCGGACTGGTCCAAGCTGGCGGCCTATGGTCCTTCCTCCCTCACCGACGAAGAGCAGCAGTTCCTCGACAATCAGGTCGAAACCCTGCTCGCCATGCTCGATGACCACCACATCGTCAATGACGAACGCGAACTGCCCGAGCCGGTATGGGACTATATCAAGAAGGAAGGCTTCTTCTCGCTGATCATCCCCAAGTCCTACGGTGGCCGGGACTTTTCCGCCTACGCCAACTCCACCATAGTGGCCCGCATCGCCAGCCGCAGCATCAGCGCCGCCGTTACCGTCATGGTGCCGAACTCCCTGGGGCCTGGTGAGCTGCTGATGCACTACGGCACTCAGGAGCAGAAGGATCGCTGGTTGCCGGGCCTGGCCAGGGGCACTGAAGTGCCCTGTTTCGCCCTCACCGGACCGGAAGCCGGCTCCGATGCCGGCGCCATTCCCGACAGTGGCGTGCTGTGCCAGGGTGAGTACAATGGCGAGCAGGTGCTCGGTATCCGCCTCAACTGGGACAAGCGTTACATTACCCTGGCGCCGCGCGCCACCGTGCTGGGCCTGGCGTTCAAGCTCTATGATCCGGACGGCCTGCTGGGCGACCAGCCCGAACTCGGTATCACCTGCGCCCTCATCCCCACCAGCCACAAGGGGGTGGAGATCGGTGATCGACACTTCCCCATGGGCCTTGCGTTCCTCAACGGCACCACCCGGGGCAAGGATGTGTTCATCCCCCTTGACTGGATCATCGGTGGCCCCGACTATGCCGGCCGGGGTTGGCGTATGCTGGTGGAGTGTCTGTCCGCCGGCCGCGGCATTTCCCTGCCTGCACTGGGTACCGCCAGCGGTCACCTGGCGGTGCAGAGCACCAGCGCCTACGCCTATGTGCGCAAGCAGTTCGGCCTGTCCATCGGCAAGTTCGAAGGGGTGCAGGAAGCCCTGGCCCGCATCGGCGGCTTCACCTACCAGCTGGAGGCGGCCCGCCGGCTGACAACCCGCGGCCTGGATCTGAAGGAGAGCCCGGCCATCGTCACCGCCATCTCCAAATATCACATGACCGAAATGGCCCGCACCGTGATGGACGATGCCATGGACGTGCACGCGGGCAAGGCCATCCAGATGGGGCCCAAGAACTACCTGGCCCACAACTACATGGGCATTCCGGTGGCGATCACCGTGGAAGGGGCCAATATCCTGACCCGCAACCTGATGATCTTCGGCCAGGGTGCCACCCGCTGCCATCCCTATGTGCTGAAGGAGCTGGAGGCGGCGGCCAACCCGGACGAGAAGGCCGGGCTGGAGCAGTTCGACCGTTTGTTGTTCCAGCATATCGGCTTCGCCGCCGGCAACGTGTTCGGTGCCTTCTGGCAGGGGCTCACCGGTGCCCGCTTCAACGGCGCGCCGGTGTCCGGTCCCACCGCCCGCTACTACCGGCAACTGGCCCGCATGAGCAAGGCCCTGGCCCTGTGCGCCGACATGTCGATGCTGATCATGGGCGGTGACCTCAAGCGCAAGGAGATGATTTCGGCCCGCTTGGGGGATGTGCTGAGCCACCTCTACCTGGCCAGTGCTACCCTGAAGTTTTACGAGGACAACGGTCGCCTCGCCGAGGAACTGCCCTTCGTGCACTACGCGGTGGGCCGCAACCTGCACCTGATCGGCGAGGCCCTGGACGGCTTCTTCCAGAACTTCCCCAACCGTGTCGTGGCGCTGGCGCTGAAAGCGCTGATCTTCCCGCTGGGCAACCGCTACCACAAGCCCCTGGACAAGCACGCCCAGGCCATCTGCGCGCGGCTGATGACCCCGGGTGGGGTGCGTGATCGGCTGACCCAATTGTGCTATGTGCCCAAGGACAGCGAACCGGGCCTCGGCGAGGTGGAAGCAGCCTTTCTGGCCATGGTATCGGTGCGGGGCATCGAGCAGAAGCTGCTGGAGGCGCAAAAAGCCGGCAAGCTGCCGCGCAAGCTGCCCTTCGAGCAGATGCTGGAGCAGGCGAGGGGCCAGAATATTATCAGCGATACCGAAGCCCAGCGCCTGATCAAGGCCGAAGAGCTGCGCCGCCGCGCCATCGCGGTAGACAGCTTCGCCCCCGGGGTACTGAGCCGCGAAATGCCAAAAAAGTCTGACGCGGCCTGAGCCGTCGGCAGCCATCAACAACAAAGGCCGGGCAAATGCCCGGCCTTTTTATATTTCTTCCAGCTTCTGCCGCTTATTCTACGGTCAGGATCTTGCAGGTATTGGTGCTGCCGACCACTTCCATCATGTCGCCGTGGGTGAGCAGGACCAGATCGCCGGAGTTGACGTAACCGGCCTGCTTCAGGGTGGCCAGGGCCTCGCGGCAGATCTCGGCATTGCTCAGGTTGTCGTCGGGCTTGAAGTATACCGGGGTCACGCCGCGATACAGGTTGGTCCAGGCCAGGGTCTTGGCTTCCCGGGACAGGGAGAAGATCGGCAGGCCGGAGCTGATGCGGGACATCAGCAGCGGGGTGGTGCCGGACTGGGTCAGGGCCACGATGGCCTTGACGCCCTGCAGGTGGTTGGCCGCGTACATGGTGGACATGGCCACGGTTTCTTCCACCGAGGTGAAGGTGAAGTTCATGCGGTGGTTGGACACGTTGACGCTGGGGTGCTTCTCGGCGCCCAGGCACACTTCCGCCATGGCCTTCACGGTTTCGATGGGGAACTGGCCGGCGGCGGTCTCGGCGGACAGCATCACGGCGTCGGTGCCGTCCAGCACGGCGTTGGCCACGTCCATGACCTCGGCGCGGGTGGGCAGGGGCGCATTGATCATCGACTCCATCATCTGGGTGGCGGTGATCACCACCCGGTTCAGGCGGCGGGAGGTGCGGATCAGCTTCTTCTGCACACCCACCAGCTCGGGATCGCCGATTTCCACGCCCAGGTCGCCCCGGGCTACCATGACCACGTCGGAAGCCAGGATCACGTCTTCCATGGCGGCGTCGGTGGCTACCGCTTCGGCACGCTCCACCTTGGCCACCAGCTTGGCATTGCTGCCGGCGGCGCGGGCCAGTTCACGGGCAATGCGCATGTCTTCGCCGGTGCGGGGGAAGGACACGGCCAGGTAGTCGACGCCGATCTTGGCGGCGGTCTTGATGTCTTCCTTGTCCTTGTCGGTCAGGGCCGGGGCGGACAGACCACCGCCTTTCTTGTTGATGCCCTTGTTGTTGGACAGGGGGCCGGCCACGGTGACTTCGGTCAGCACCTTGTTGCCGTCCACGCTCTCGACCCGCAGCTGTACCCGGCCGTCGTCGAGCAGCAGGATGTCGCCGTTCTTGACGTCTTGCGGCAGCTCCTTGTAGTCGATGCCGACGCGTTCCTGATCGCCTGCGCCCTTGGGCAGATCCGCATCCAGCACGAACTTGTCACCGACATTGAGGTGGATCTTGCCGTCCTTGAAGGTAGACACCCGGATCTTGGGACCCTGCAGGTCGCCCAGGATGGCCACGTGCTTGCCCAGCTTCCTGGCGATTTCCCGCACCTGGTTGGCGCGGGCCATGTGATCTTCCGGGGTACCGTGGGAGAAGTTCATGCGCACCACGTTGGCGCCGGCGGCGATGATCCCTTCCAGGTTGTTGTCGCGATCGGTGGCCGGGCCCAGGGTGGTGACAATCTTGGTACGTCTTAACATAAGAGACTCCAATAGAGATGTAGATGATATAAAGAGGGGAAGTTTGAGTTGCTTTTTAAGCCTGGCAGGCTGCGAATAGGGGACGAACAACGGATGTCTGCAGACGGGAGTCTTGGGTTCGCCAATCGAGCCGTCATGGGCTCTCGGTGGGTGATGAATGGCTTGCTCACGGCCTGACGCTGCATCCTTGGTTTTGTAAATTGTTACCGATAATAACCGATGTCGGGACCAAAGTGTAGACTGGGTCACAAAAATGGCCGGTATTTGCCGGCCATTTGATCAAAATCAAAGGTGAGGGTTATCAAATCGTGAATTTTTTATCCCTTCCTTAACTTTCCTCAGGTTTTCCCGAAACTTGCTGCCGCGGCGCAGGATGAAACCGGTGGCGAGCACGTCGATCAGCACCATCTGCGCCAGGCGGGAAGCCATTGGCAGGTAGACATCGGTGTCTTCCGGCACGTCCATCGACAACACCATGGTGCACTCCCGGGCCAGGGGGGAGTCCTTGGCGGTGAGGCCGATGACGATGGCGTCGTTCTGGCGGGCGAGCTGGGCGATTTCCACCAGCGCCTTGGTACGGCCGGTGTGGGAGATCAGCACCACCACATCGCCTTCGGAGCTACTGATGCAGCTCATGCGCATCATCACCACGTCGTCGAAGCACAGCACCGGCACGTTGAAGCGGAAGAACTTGTTCATGGCGTCGTGGGCCACGGCGGAAGAGGCGCCCAGGCCGAAGAAGGACAGCTTCTTGGCCTGGGTCAGGATATCCACGCAACGGTTGACCGCCTGCGGGTCAAGACTGTGCCGGGCCGAGTCCAGGCAGGCCATGCTGGATTCGAAGATCTTGGCGGTATAGGACTCAGGGCCGTCGTCTTCCTCCACATGGCGGTTCACGTAGGGAGTGCCGTTGGCCAGGCTCTGGGCCAGATGCAGCTTGAAGTCGGGGAAACCCTTGGTGTCGAGCCGGCGGCAGAAACGATTGACGGTCGGCTCGCTCACGTCCGCCAGCTTGGCCAGGGCGGCGATGCTGGAATGGATGGCGGTTTGCGGCGAAGCCAGGATCACTTCCGCCACTTTCCTTTCAGACTTGCTGAAACTATCTATATTTTTTGTAATTTTTTCCAATGTATTCATCTGGACTACCGGGCTCGATGGGACGGGCCAGGAACAACCCTGGGCTGCGTAACATAAGTGGATACACTATACAGGACAATCGATTGCGTTAAGAGTATCCCCATACCAAAGTATGACTGAACTCTAAAAAAATTACTCGAAAGAAGAAAAATAAGCCAATAATGGTGTTGCTTAATAACAAATGAAATGAATGGGTCATTCTGTGGAGATGTAAAAAAGCCCCGCGTGCGGGGCTTTTTGCCAGGAGCTGCGGGTACTTAGAGCAGTTCGCCCCAGAGATCGTATTCGTCGGAGTGGGTGACGGTGACCTTCACCAGTTCGCCGGGTTTGAGGCCGGTCTCGCCGTTGAGGTAGACCAGGCCGTCGATTTCCGGGGCGTCGGCGCTGGAGCGGCCGATGGCACCTTCTTCGTCCACCTCGTCGATCAGTACCTCGATGACCCTGCCCACCTTCTGTGCCAGCTTGCGGGTGGAGATCTCCTGCTGCAATGCCATAAAGCGCTCGAAGCGCTCCTGTTTGACTTCTTCCGGCACCGGATCCGCCAGCTCGTTGGCACGGGCGCCTTCCACCGGGCTGTAGGTGAAGCAGCCGACTCGATCCAGCTCGGCTTGCTCGATAAAATCGAGCAGCAGCTGAAAGTCTTCCTCGGTCTCGCCCGGGAAGCCGACGATAAAGGTGGAGCGGATGGTGATCTCGGGGCAGATCTCGCGCCAGCTGCGGATGCGTTCCAGGGTGCGCTCCACCGCTCCCGGGCGCTTCATCAGTTTCAGGATACGCGGGCTGGCGTGCTGCAGCGGGATATCCAGGTAGGGCAGTATCTTGCCGTCGCGCATCAGCGGGATCAGATCGTCCACGTGCGGGTAGGGGTAGACATAGTGCAGCCGAACCCAGACGCCCATCTTGCCAAGCTCTTCGCACAGGGCCTGGATGTGGGTCTTGACCGGCATGCCATCGGCAAAGCCGGTCTTGTGCTTGACGTCCACCCCGTAGGCGGAGGTGTCCTGAGAGATCACCAGCAGCTCCTTCACCCCGGCGTCCACCAGGCGGCGGGCCTCACTCAGTACCTCGCCGATGGGACGGCTGTCCAGATCGCCGCGCATGGAGGGGATGATGCAGAAGGTGCACTTGTGATTGCAGCCTTCGGAAATCTTCAGGTAGGCGAAATGCTTGGGGGTAAGCTTGACGCCCTGCTCGGGCACCAGGCTGACGAAGGGGTTGTATTCCGGGCGCGGCACGTACTTGTGCACATGGTTCAGCACCTGCTCGTAGGAGTGGGGGCCGGTGATCTCCAGCACCTTGGGGTGTACTTCGCGAATTTGATCTTCCTTGGCGCCCAGGCAGCCGGTGACGATGACCTTGCCATTTTCGCTCAGGGCTTCGCCCACCGCCTCGAGGGATTCCTGCACGGCGCTGTCGATAAAGCCGCAAGTATTGACGATCACCAGATCGGCATCATCGTAGGAAGGCACCACGTCGTAGCCTTCGATACGCAGCTGGGTCAGGATACGCTCGGAGTCGACCAGGTTTTTCGGGCAACCGAGGGACACGAAGCCGATACGGGGGACAGACATACTCACTTGACTTGACTCACTTTGAAAGAGGATAGAAACGAAAGAGGGCGCATTTTACACCCAAGCCGGCTGATGAAAAAAGAGCCAGCAACAAAAACACCCCGGAAGGCCGGGGTGTTTTCAACTGACAAAAACTTACTTGGCGAAGTTTTCTGCCACGAAGTCCCAGTTGACCAGGGCCCAGAAGGCTTTCACATAGTCGGGACGTACGTTGCGGTAGTCGATGTAGTAGGCGTGCTCCCAGACGTCACAGGTCAGCAGCGGGGCAAGACCCTCGGTCAGCGGGCAGCCGGCGTTGGAGGTGTTGACGATGCCCACGGAGCCGTCGGCCTTCTTCACCAGCCAGGTCCAGCCGGAGCCGAAGTTGGTCACGCAGGACTTGGTGAACTCTTCCTTGAAGGCATCGAAGGAGCCGAAGGCAGCCGTGATGGCGTCGGCCAGGGCACCGGTCGGCTCGCCGCCACCGTTGGGGGACAGGCAGTGCCAGTAGAAGGTGTGGTTCCACACCTGGGCGGCGTTGTTGAAGATGCCGCCGGAAGAGGTCTTGATGATGTCTTCCAGGGATTTGCCTTCGAACTCGGTGCCGGGAACCAGGTTGTTCAGGTTGACCACATAGGTGTTGTGGTGCTTGCCGTAGTGGTATTCCAGGGTTTCCTGGGAGATATGGGGTTCCAGAGCATTTTTGGCGTAAGGCAGTGCGGGAAGTTCAAATGCCATTGTTATCTTCTCCATTTTGATTGTGCCAGCCGGGGCTGGCCGAGACATTGCTGCTTGTTGTTTTCTTTCCATGGCGGAAACGACTCCAGTCTGAGCATAGCCGCAAACCGCTAAATTGCTGAAAGGATTGTAACAGTTTGCCGGATGGCGAAACAACAACAGCTTTTGTAAGGGGATAATGCCCCGGTATTCGCTGGCAGCTTGATGACAAAGTCGTTGTCATGACTGCATAAGCCGGCCAAAGGGCCAGCCCCGCCGACACGCCGTGAATCCGTCCATGGAGGCTCCGCCGCGCCTCTGACTGCCAGGAATGGCGGGAATGCCGAACGGCTGGAGCATTTTCCGGCCCTGGCGTGGAGGGTCGGAAGCGGTTCCCTTTGTCCGCCTATTTTGGCATGGTGCCTGTCATAAGTAAGCCCAAAGCTTTGTCAGCAGCCTGCCCGGTATTCAGCGGGACTTTTATTGCCTTGCAGATACCGATTTATGTGTCCTCGCTCTTGTGACCGCAGAGGGATAAAGTAGAATAGCCTTTTTTAACGACAACGCCGTCCGAGGTGGTTATGGACACCATTGAAAAAATCAAAACCCAGATCAGCGAAAACCCCATCCTGCTGTATATGAAAGGTTCACCCAAGTTTCCCAGCTGCGGCTTTTCCGCCCAGGCCTCCCAGGCGCTGATGAACTGCGGCGAGCCTTTCGCCTATGTGGATATCCTGCAAAATCCCGATATCCGCGCCGAGCTGCCCAAGTACGCCAACTGGCCGACCTTTCCCCAGCTGTGGGTGGAAGGGGAGTTGATCGGTGGCTGCGACATCATCATCGAGATGTTCCAGCAGGGCGAACTGCAGTCTCTGATCAAGGATACCGCCACCCGCCATCCCCGCCCCGAACAGGCATAACCCAGCCCGGCGCCAGGCAGAGGCGTGAAGGGCGAAGCGTAACGATGCCGGTTGTCGGCTGATATCCGGCCGGCGCTGGCATTGTCGGCTTGGCCGCCTATATTTTCACGCCTCACGCCTCACGCCTCACGCCTCACGCCTCAGGGCCTGAAACACACTTCCAGCAGGGTGCCGCCCCCGTCAGCGGAACCGATGCGCAGGGTGCCACCCAGGCTGGCGGCCCTGTCCTGCATGATCTTGAGCCCATAGTGCTGACCCTGATCCGCGTCGGTGTCGATGCCGGTGCCGTTGTCCTCCACCGACAGGTGGATCTCGTCGTCCTGCTGCCAGACCCGGACCGCCACCTGGCTGGCGTGAGCGTGCTTGAACACATTGTGCAGGGCCTCGCGGGTGATCTGTACCAGATGAATGGTTTGGTTGGGGCTCAACCTATGGGGGGAGATACGGTACTCGAAGTCGATGGCAAAGCCCATGCGGCGGCCGAATTCGGCCAGGGTGTCGCTCAGGGCGGCATAGAGGCCCGGCTTGTCCAGCTTGAGGCGGAAGGTGGTGAGCAGCTCCCGCAACTGGCGGTAGGCGTTGTTCAGTCCTTCGCGCATCTCGTCCAGCCCCGAGGCCACTTCGGGACTGGGATTGGGCAGCTGCAGTTGCACATAGCTGACCTGCAGCTTGAGGTAGGTGAGGGCCTGGGCCAGGGAATCGTGCAGCTCGCGGGCGATGGTCGCCCTTTCCTCCATCAGTTGCAGCTGCTGGTGCTGGTGTTGGCGCCGGTCCAGGGCCAGCGCCGTGGTGAACTGATCGAAGATGCTGGCCAGCAGCTGTTGCTGTTCGTCACTCAGTGCCTGGTCCGGCGGGCAGTAGGCGAGTACCTGGCCGTAGTGGCCGCTGCCGTCCTGCAGCGGCCAGCGATAGTTGGGCTGGTCACGTGGCGCGTCGCCGTCGGAGCAGGCGGTGAGCTCGTCGAAGGCGTTGTCGTCGTCGCCTTCGTAGAGGTGGATGCAGATCTGGCGCAGGGGGGTGAGTTGCTCCAGCCGGTTCAGCAGGCCGGGCAGGCGCTGATAGAGGGGCTCCACCCCCTGCAGCTCGCGCTGGGTATCGTAGAGAGTGCTCAGGGTCTGGTTGGAGCGCACCAGGGCCCGGGTCTGCTGCTCCACCTTTTCTTCCAACTGGCCATAAAGCTCGGACAGCTGCTGGTTCATGGTGTCCATGGTGTCGGCCAACACCGCCATTTCATCGTCGCCGCCGATGCCGCTGCGGCAGGCGAAATCCCCCTGGCCCACGGCCCGGGCCACCAGCAGCAGGCGACGCAGGGGAGTGAGCAGGCGCTGGTGCAGGTAGATCACCGCCGCCACCAAAATCAGCAACATGGCCAGCATCACCATGAACTGCAGCCAGCTCTGGCGTTGCAGGCTGGCCTCGGTATTCTGCTCGAGCTGGACCACCAGACGGTCGATGGCGTCGACGAAGGCGGCTACCTGTCCGCTGACCGGTTCGCGCGCTTCGGCCTGCTGCAGGCTTATCCTGAGCTGCTGCCATTGCCGCTGCAGCTGCCGATGTTCCTGACTGAGGGCGTCACTCTCCAGCACCCGCACCAGTACCGGATCTCGCAGATCCCGTTCCAGCATCAGCAGATCGCCATCATCCTGCAGCGGGACCCGGCTGAGCAGGCGATAGCTCTGCATCCTGAGCGAGCCGGCCTTGTTGATCACATAGGCCCGGCCTTTGCTCTTGTCGGACAACCAGGCCGAGGCCGCCAGGCTGACCAGGGCCAGCAGCACCAGGGTCAGCATCAGCAGGGTGAGGCGGGTCAGCAGGGAGCGGGAGAAGGGGATCGATGACATGGCATAATGGTTCCGATAGGATTTGGCGCAGCTTACAAAGAATTGGCCAGGCCCGCCACGGGTCTGTGCCTGATGCGGGGATGATATGAAGGCGGATGTAATGGTGATCGGCGCAGGTTCGGTAGGTCTGGCCGCAGGCTACCAGTTGGCCCGGCAGGGGGCCCGGGTCGTTTTGCTGGACGAGGGGGCGCCGCCCCATGCCCTGGGCTCGCACCATGGCAGCACCCGGCTGATCCGTTATGCCTACGGCGAGGGCGCCCGCTACGTCCCCTTACTGCTGCGCGCCCGCCGGCTCTGGCAGGAGTTGGAGGCCGAGAGCGGCGAGTCGCTGCTGCTGCCCTGCGGCGTGCTGAACCTGGGGCGGGACGACAGCCCTTTTATCCGTCAGGTGGCGGCCAGCGCCCGGGAGTACGGCCTGGCGCTGGAGCAAGTAGAAAGGAACGAGATCGCCCGCCGCTGGCCCACCTGGCGACTGCCGGTGGGGCAGGCCGGTGCCTTCGAGCCAGAGGCCGGCGTGCTCTATTGCGAACGGGCGCTACTGGCCTGGCGTCGCCTGGCCGAACGGGCGGGCGCCCGGCTGCTCGAGCACAGCGCCGTGCGGGCCCTGCGTATCGACAGCGAGGGGCGGGTCATCGCCAAAACCGGCCAGGGGGAACTGGGAGCGGACAGGGCGCTGATCTGCGCCGGCCAGCATAGCGCCCGCCTGCTCGCCGGCCTGGGGCTGACGCTGCCGTTGACCCGGGTGCGCAAGACCTTCGCCTGGTACCGGGCCGACGAGCAGGCCATGGGCCCCGGCCGCTTTCCCGGTTTCTCCGCCGATCTGGCCGAAGGCATCTACTACGGCTTTCCGACCCTGGACGGCGCCGGCTTCAAGCTGGGTCGCCACGACGGTGGCCAACCCCTGGCCCCGGGCGAGCCTCTGGTGCCGTTTGGCGCTTTTGAAGAGGACAGGGCGGAGCTGGATGCCGTTGTGCAGGCGTATCTGCCGCAGGTGGGGAGTTTCATCGAGGGCAAGGCCTGTCACTATATCCGCACCCCGGATGAGGACTTTATCCTGGATCGGCATCCGGAACACGAGCAGCTGTTTTTCGCCAGCGCCTGCTCGGGCCACGGTTTCAAGTTCGCCGGCGTGCTGGGCGAGTTGTTCGCCCACTGGATGCTGGACGGCGATCCCGGCTTCGATCTGGCGCCCTTCCGCCTGACCCGGTTCGGGTAAGGGCCTGCCGAATGTATTCGACCGACCATAGCGTAGGGCCCGCCGAAGTGGGCCCTACGGCACCGAAGGCTCGTCCGTCAAAGGGGACGTTCAGGTTTCCCACTGCGCGGGAATGCAGGCGGGCCGCCTGCGCCCCGGCCGTATCGGCCAATCCCGGGCTTTATACCGCCGGGATCTGCTGGGTGATGCAGTGGATATTGCCGCCGCCGAGCAGGATCTCCCGCGCCGGCACACCCACTACTTCCAGCTCAGGGAAGATGGTCTCCAGCAGCCGTTGGGCCTCGCCGTCGGTGCGCTCGTCCAGCAGCGGGAACACCAGCCGCCGGTTGCTGATCAGGAAGTTCACGTAGGAGCCCGCCAGCCGCTCGCCGGCCAGCCGGGGTACGGCGGCGCCGCTTTGCACCCCGGCGGCTTCCTCCTCGGTCACATACAGCGGGCCGGGCTGGGGCAGCTTCCACACCTTGAGCTTGCGGCCCCTGGCGTCCTCCGCCTGCTCCAGCACCGCCAGCGCCGCCCGGCTGCGGGCATGCTGGGGATCGCTTTCATCCTCGCACCAGTGCAGCAGTACCTCGCCGGGGCGGGCGAAACAGGCCATGTTGTCGATATGGCCGTCGGTCTCGTCCATATAGACCCCTTCCGGCAGCCAGATAAAGTGGCTGACGCCCAGGGTTTCCCTCAGGTGCTGCTCTATGTCCGCCTGGCTCAGGTGGGGGTTGCGGTTGGGGTTCAGCAGGCACTCGGCGGTGGTGAGCAGGGTGCCTTCGCCGTCCACGTGGATGGAACCGCCTTCGAGCACCAGCGGGCTGGCCACCGCCGGCAGCCCGTGTACCGCCAGCATGGCCCGGGCCATGGCCTGATCCTGGTCCCAGGGGTGGTAGAGGCCGCCCTCATGGCCGCCCCAGGCGTTGAAGCGCCAGTCGATGCCGACGGCCCCGCCCTTGCCGTTCACCACCAGGGTCGGGCCCGTGTCCCGGGCCCAGGCGTCGTCGCTTTCGATGGCCACCAGCGTGACCTGGGGCGGCATCACCGTCCGGGCCTTGTCCATCTCCTTTGCCGGCACCGCCATGTAGACGGGGGTGGCGGCGGCGATGGCCTCGGCCACCCGGGCGAAGGTGGCCTGGGCCGGGGCGCCCTGCTCGCGCCAGTTGTCCGGCCGGTGCGGCCAGATCATCCACACCGCCTGCTGGGGCGCCCATTCGGCGGGCATATAAAAGCCGTTCAGCTGTTCCATCAGCGGCCTCCCGGGGTCTTGCCGTCGGAGGTCATCAGCGCCTGGTACATGGCCGGGCGGCGGTCGCGGAACAGGCCCCAGCTGATGCGGGTCTTGGCGATGGCGTCCAGATCGAAGCTGTGCACCAGCACGCACTCGGAGGTCTTGTCCGCCTGTTGCACCAGCTCGCCGAACTGGTCGGCGATAAAGGAAGAGCCGTAGAAGGTCATCTCCAGGCCGTCGATGTACTTGCTCTGCTCGGTGCCGATGCGGTTGGAGGCGATCACCGGCACCAGGTTGGCGGCGGCGTGGCCCTGCTGGGTGCGGGTCCAGTGGGGCTGGCTGTCGATCTCCGGGTAGGCGGGCTCGGAGCCGATGGCGGTGGGGAAGAAAATGAGTTCGGCGCCCATCAGCGCCAGGCTGCGGGCGGTTTCCGGGAACCACTGATCCCAGCAGATGCCCACGCCGATCTTGGCGTAGCGGGTCTGCCACACCTTGAAGCCGGTGTCGCCGGGGGTGAAGAACTGCTTCTCCTGGTAGGCCGGGCCGTTGGGAATATGGGTCTTGCGATAGACATCCAGCAGGCTGCCGTCGGCGTCGATCACCACCAGGGAGTTGTAGTGGGCGTAGCCGGCGCGCTCGAAGAAGCTGAGCGGCAGCACCACCTCCAGCTCCTGGGCCAGGGCCTGGAAGTGGCGGATCAACGGGCTGTTGTCCACTTCCTGGGCCAGGGCGAAGTGCTCGGGGCTCTGGTCGATGCAGAAATAGGGAGTTTCAAACAGTTCCTGGATCAGGATGATCTGGGCACCCTGAGCGGCGGCCTGGCGCACCAGCTGCTCGGCGCGGGCGATGTTCTCTTCTTTGTCCCAGCTGCAGGCCATCTGGGTGGCGGCCACGGTAACCATTGCCATGGTGAACTCCTTGATAATGAGGGGTTAGTGTCTGAAGCCGATAGAAAGTGTCATGCCTCTGCCAGTCGGCCAAAGGGCCAACTCCGCCGACTCGCCGTAAACCCATCCCTGGGGGCTCGACGGCGCCATCCCTGGCGCCAACGGTCGGCGGAGCAGTTCCCTTTGGCCTCTTCCCGGGACCTGGCGTTGACTGCCGAGGTGCTATCCATCAGCCATCCGAATCTTCAGGCTTCAGTGTGACTCTTGCCTTACCATCCATCAAATGAATAGTATTAATCAGTTTATTCTTATGGTGAATATTTGATGAAGCTGCACCAGCTCGATCTCAACCTGTTGCTCGCCTTCGATGCCTTGATGATCCAGCGCAACGTCACCCGGGCGGCGGAGCAGTGCTTTATCAGCCAGCCGGCCATGAGTCACGCCCTCAACCGGCTGCGCCAGTTCTTCGAAGATCCCCTGCTGGTGCGCAGTGCCACCGGCATGGTGCCCACGGCGCGGGCCGAGGCCCTGCACCGGGCGGTGCGCCAGGCCCTGGGGCTGCTGGAACAGGAACTGGGGCGGGAGGAACGCTTCGACCCCGCCACCTCCGGCCGGCGCTTTGTGCTCAGCACCACCGACTATGTGGAGTGCGTGCTGGTGCCGCCGCTGATCCGCCGGCTGAAGACGCAGGCGCCCGGGGTGCGCATCGAGATAGAAATATTGCGCGATCGCCTGCCCGAGGGGGCCCTGGCCAACGGCGAGGTGGATCTGGTGCTGGGGTTCGACGAGTACATGCAGGTGCCCGGCTCGCTGCGTACCGAAACCTGGCTGACCGAGCCGCTGGCCGGGGTGGTCAGCCGGGAACACCCCACGGTGGGGGAGCGGCTCAGTCTGGAACAGCTCACCGGCTTGCCCCATGTGTTCCACTCGCCGCTCGGTACCCGCGAGTCCATCGTCGATCGCTGGCTGGCGGGGCAGGGGCGCAAGCGCACCATCTCGGTCAACAGTCAGAGCTACATGTCGGCGGCGGCCATCGTCGGCCAGAGCGACCATCTGCTGGTGCTGCCCCGCAAGGTGGCGATGATGCTGGCCGACGCCTGGCCGCTGCGGATGGTGGCGCTGCCGGGGGACGCGCCCGCCTACCACCTCAACTGCGTCTGGCATCCGCTGCACGATCGCCAGCCGGCGCTGCAGTGGCTGCGTGTCCTGCTGCGTAGCCTGATCTGACCCGCAGGGCGCCGGTTACGCCGGGCCTGCCGTAGGGTCCGTTTCAACGGACCACCCTGCCAACGGCGTCGGGGTTCGGTCGAATAAATTCAACCCTACGACTGTGGCCCACCGGAACTCTGGGTCCGGTCGCCTGTATCAATGGGCCGTTTCACCCCCCGCACTCGGGCGCAGGTAGAGCAGCCAGTAGGTCAGTCCCACCAGCACGCCGCCGCCGATGATATTGCCGAGGGTGACCGGCAGCAGGTTGCGCAGCAGGAAGTTGGTCAGGGTCAGGTCAGTAAAATCGGCGGGCAGGGCGCCGGTCAGGGCCCAGAATTCGGGGCCGGCGAAGTTCAGGATGGCGATGGCCAGGGGCACGACAAAGAGGTTGGCGATGCTGTGCTCGAAGCCGCTGGCCACGAACATCGAGATCGGCAGCAGCATCACCAGCACCTTGTCGGTATTGCTGCGGCAGGAAAACGTCATCCACACCGCCAGGCACACCATCAGGTTGCACAGTACGCCTAAGGCCACCGCCTGCACAAAGCCGTGGTGCAGCTTGTGCCGGGCGATGATCAGGGTATTGATGCCCCAGGCGCCATCGGCGGCCAGGTGCTGGCCGGCCAGCCAGATCAGCAGCACGAACAGCAGGGCGCCGCCCAGGTTGCCCAGGTAGACGATGGCCCAATTGCGACCCAGTTGGGCCCAACTGATGCGCCGGCTGGCCCGGGCGACGGTGGTGAGCACGCTGGAGGTGAACAGCTCGCCGCCGCAGATCACCACCAGGATCAGCCCCAGGCTGAAGGCGATGCCGCCGACGAAACGGGCCATGCCCCAGGGCAGGCCGCCGGCGCCGGTGGTCACCGTGATATAGAACACGAAGGCGATGGAGATAAAGACTCCGGCGGTGATCGCCAGAATGAAAGATTGCAACGGATGCTTGGTTGCCTTGTACACCCCCACTTCCTCGGCCTTTTCGGCCATTGCCGGGGGGAGTATGGCGTCGAACGGTTGGTTATCCGGTTTCATCATGGTGACCATCGGGCTGAGAATGTTGTTTTATTCTAACCAAATGGTGGCAGGGAAGATTGATATGGATCAGCGATGGCGAGGCGGTGCCGTCCCTGGCACCGGGCGTGAGTTGTCCCTCGTTCAGAGGATGACGGCGGCCAGCCAGCCGAAGGCGATCAGCGGCAGGTTGTAGTGCAGGAAGGTGGGCACCACCGAGTCCCAGATATGGTCGTGCTGGCCATCCGCGTTCAGGCCAGAGGTCGGGCCCAGGGTCGAGTCCGAGGCCGGCGAGCCCGCATCGCCCAGGGCGCCGGCGGTGCCGATGATGGCGACCGTGGCCAGCGGCGAAAAGCCGAGCGCGATGCACAGGGGCACGTAGATGGGCGCGATGATCGGAATGGTGGAAAAGGACGAACCGATGCCCATGGTGATCAGCAGGCCCACCACCAGCATCAACAGGGCGGCCAGGGATTTGTTATCCCCGATCAGCATGTCCACCGTTTGTACCAGCGAGCTCACGCCGTCGGTGGCCTTGATCACGGCGGCGAAGCCGGCGGCGGCAATCATGATAAAACCGATCAGCGACATCATCTTCACCCCCTGGGTGAAGGCGTCCTGGCTTTCCCTGAACTTGATCACTCCGCCCAGGGTGAAGATGATAAAGCCGGCCATGGCGCCGAGGATGATGGAGTCGCTGTAGAGCTGCAGGCCCAGGGCCACGACGATGGCCACCAGGGCGATGGCCACATGCACATAGTTGATGCGGACATGCTCGGGCTCCACCGCCACTATCTTGTCTTCGTCGTAGTCGCGGGGCCGGCGGTAACTGATGAACAGCGCCACCAGCAGGCCGAGCAGCATGCCGCCCACGGGAATGGCCATGGCGGTGGGCAGCATGGCCTTGTCGGCCGCCACCCCGTTTTCCACCAGGTTGGCCAGCAGGATGTTGTTGAGGAAGATGCCGCCAAAGCCGATCGGCAGCAGCATGTAGGTGGCGGTCAGGCCGAAGGTCAGCACGCAGGCCACGGCGCGTCTGTCCAGCCGGAGCCGGGCCATCACGTGCAGCAGCGGCGGGATCAGGATGGGGATGAAGGCGATGTGCACCGGGATCAGGTTCTGCGAGGAAATGGCCACCAGCAGGATGGCGGCGAGCAGCAGCGCCTTGACCCACAGCAGGCGGCCGGGGCTGGCCTCCTGGCCCAGGGTGCGGATCACCTTGAGCGCGAGCAGGTCGGTGATGCCGGAGCGGGCGATGGCCACGGCAAAGGCGCCCAGCATGGCATAACTCAGGGCGATGGTGGCACCGCCCCCCAGGCCGCCGGCGAAGATATCGACCGCCTCGGTCAGGGGCAGGCCGGCGACCATGCCGCCCACCAGGGCGCTGAGGGTGAGGGCCACCACCACGTTGATGCGCATCAGGCTCAGGGCCAGCATCAGGCAGACGGCAACGACAACAGGATTCATGGACTGTCCTTACAGGATTTGGTGAACGGAAAAGCGAAGGGGGCTAGTTTGCAAATTCAGCCCGGGATGTCGAGCATTATTTGGCTCAGCATCGTCTTCTGTTGCCGATCCTGCTACCTGGAGCCATTTGTACAGAGAATTGGCATCATTCCATCCGCCGGTGTCATGGGCACTGCCGCAACTTTACACAACCGGCCCGCGCGCCCTTGGGTTTGCCGCTGGTCGCCCATATACTGTGTAGTCGAACTGCGTGGTTTCCTGGAAACCCATTATTGTAAACACCAAGGAGATAGACATGAGCGTATTGGTAGGCCGCCCGGCCCCCGACTTTACTGCTGCAGCTGTACTGGGTAATGGCGAAATCGTTGATAACTTCAACCTGAAAGAGTTCACCGAGGGCAAAGCCGCCGTGGTGTTCTTCTACCCGCTGGACTTCACCTTCGTGTGCCCGTCCGAGCTGATTGCCTTCGATCGCCGTTTTGAAGAGTTCCAGAAGCGTGGCGTGGAAGTGATCGGCGTGTCCATCGACTCCCAGTTCAGCCATAACGCCTGGCGCAACACTCCGGTGGACAAGGGCGGTATCGGCCAGGTGAAATACCCGCTGGTCGCCGACGTCAAGCACGAGATCTGCAAGGCCTACGACGTGGAGCACCCGGAAGCCGGTGTCGCCTTCCGCGGCTCCTTCCTGATCGACGCCAACGGGGTGGTGCGTCACCAGGTGGTGAACGATCTGCCGCTGGGCCGCAATATCGACGAAATGCTGCGTATGGTCGATGCCCTGCAATTCCACGAAGAGCACGGCGAAGTGTGTCCGGCCCAGTGGGAAAAGGGCAAGCAAGGCATGCAGGCCTCTGCGGACGGCGTGGCCAAGTACCTGGCGGAGCACGCCGAGGGCCTGTAATACTCCCTACTGCGTTTATCGCCTCAGAATGCCGGCACGGGATGCCGGCATTTTTTTATTGTGGGAAACAGTCATTGATGCAATGACCGGGATGAAAGGCCGGGACCTGTCAGGCGGTAGTGCTTTCCCGTAACAGGTTCAGCATGGCTTGTGCATGTTCGTTGGCTTCCCGCCCCAGCTCGGTGAGATAGCCGCCGTCCCGCAGGGTGATCAGGCCCTTGTCGTGCAGCCGGGCGGCGGCGGCAATTACCGCCGGATCCGCATCGTGATGCACCTTGATGCCTTGCTGGGTGGTGTCGAGATCGAAATGCAGCAACAGGTTCAACTCGTCCATCAATGCCTGGTTGTAACGCATAAATGCTCCTCAGGGGAGGGTGGGTGACTCCCGGACCTTAGCCTGTTCCGCCGCCGCGGGTTGGGTGCTGGCTCACAAATCCGGTTTCAGGGAGTCGATTTTGTCTCTTGCATCACGTCGGCGGCTTACCGATGATGTCCCTTTGCCGACCAACCGAGAAGGACTCAGCCGCGCATGACCGCCATCCACATCAGAGACGCCCGTTTCGCCATCAGCGAACGTCATCGTTTGACCATCCGCCACCTCGAGCTCGAGGCGGGGCAGTGCTGGAGCTTCGTCGGCGCCAACGGCAGCGGCAAGACCGCCCTGGCCCGGGCCCTGGCCGGCGAACTCAGGCTGCTGGAAGGCGAGGCCGACAACGGTTTCGGACGCATCGAGTGGGTGTCGTTCGAACAGCTTCAGCAACTGGCCGACCGGGAGCGGGATGAGGACGAGAGCGATCTGCTCGACTACGAGGATCAGGGCCACAGCGCCCGCCAGATCATCCTGGAGGGGGGCGGCGACGAGGCGCGGCTGGCGTCGCTGGCCGAGCGCTTCGGCATCGGCGGACTGCTGGAGCGCGGCTTCAAGTACCTCTCCACCGGGGAAACCCGCAAGGTGCTGCTGTGCCGCGCCCTGCTGCGGGAGCCGGCGCTGCTGATCCTGGACGAGCCTTTCGACGGCCTGGACGTGACCGCCCATGCCGGCCTGATGCGGCTGCTGGAAGAGCTGGTGGCGGCGGGACAGAGCCTGGTGCTGATCCTCAACCGCTTCGAGGAGATCCCCGACTTTGCCGACCGGCTCGGCCTGGTGGCGGAATGCGAACTGGGCCTGGCCGGCCCTCGTGCCGAGGTGGCGGCCTCGGCCGAGCTGCTGCAACTGACCCACCTGGCGGCCATGGAGCAGGCGGGCCAGCGCCTGCCGCCGGCAGATCCGGACGCGGTACGGCGGACGCTGGACGAGCAGGGACCGCGCATCCTGATGCGGGACATCAAGGTCGGCTACGGTGACAAGCGCATCCTCGACGGCCTGAACTGGCAGGTCAACCCGGGCGAGCACTGGCAGATCGTCGGTCCCAACGGCGCCGGCAAGTCCACCCTGCTGAGCCTGGTCACCGGTGACCATCCCCAGGGCTACAGCAACGATCTCACCCTGTTCGGCCGTCGCCGGGGCAGTGGCGAAAGCATCTGGGACATCAAGCAGCACATCGGCTACGTCAGCACCAGCATGCAGCAGGACTACCGGGTCACGGCCACGCCCCGCTCGGTGATCCTGTCCGGCTTCTTCGACTCCATCGGCGTCTACCGGCAGCCCGGCGACCGCCAACTGGCCCTGGCCGAGCAGTGGCTGGTGCTGCTCGGCCTGGAGCGGCTCGCCAACGAGCCCTTCCGCAACCTGTCCTACGGCCAGCAGCGGCTGCTGCTGATCGCCCGGGCCATGGTCAAGCACCCGCCCATCCTGATCCTGGACGAACCCCTGCAGGGGCTGGATACCTTCAATCGCCACTGGGTCAAGCGCTGGATCGATCTGCTGGTGGCGGAGGGCGGCACCCAGCTGTTGTTCGTGTCCCACCACCAAGAAGATGCCCCGGCCTGTATCAGCCACCGGCTGAGCTTTATCCCCGAGGGCGAGGGCCATATTTATCGCAGCGAGGCGCTTCAAGGGACTTGACCGCAATCCCGGGCGGGGCGAGGATGGGATCCCCTTTGTCTGTCGGGACATTAACCGATGCTGAATATGGACTTTTCTCAACGACTGGCCCTTCCCTATGACTCTGCCCGCTGGCAGGCCTCCCCGGCCCCCGGGGTATGGCGCTACCCGCTGGAGCGGGAGCAGGCGGAAAGCGGTCATGTCACCAGCCTGGTTCGGTTTGAACCGGAGGCCCGCTTCCCCGAGCATAGCCATCCTCGGGGTGAGGAATTTTGGGTACTGGAAGGGACCTTCTCCGATGAGCAGGGCGACTACCCCGCCGGCAGCTACGTGCGCCACCCGCCCGGCAGCCGGCATGGCGCCTTCAGCCGTGAGGGCTGCCTCATCTTCGTCAAACTCAACCAGTTCGCCGCCGACGACGAGGGCGAACGCAAGCTGCTGCCCGGGCAGGATCTGTGGATCACCGGTGAGCACGGCTATCGCCGCCTGCCCCTGCACAAGCACGATGGGATCAGTACCAGCCTGCTCGACTTTCCCCAAGGAGGCCGCTTTCCGCCCTGCTGTTACAAGCACGGGCTGGAAATCCTGGTGCTTGAAGGCCAACTCGCCGAGGGACCGCTCTCCTATCCGGTATTGAGCTGGCTGCGCTTTCCCGCCGGCACAGTGCCCGAGCTGGAAGCGGGCCGCCATACCCGGCTCTGGGTGAGAACCGGCCACCTGCCGGCCTGACCGGGCCGTCGCATCCGTTGCCGGTGTCTCCGCGCACCGGCAACCTTTCCCCTTCGGCCGGCTCCGCCATGGCGCAATGGCGAGCAGACAGGCTCCCCGCTTGATCCAAGTCAAAGAGGAAGGCGCATTGTTTGCGTTTCTCCGCTTCAGCCCGCGAGGATGGCGCCGATACACTGTTTATCTCAGCGGTATCACGAGGCTTTGCATGACATCACTCAAACTCACCCACAAGCTCGGCTTACTGGTGTTGCTGCCTTTGGCGGCGTTGCTCCTGTTTGCTTCCCTCTATGCATTGGCGAGCTATCGCACCATGGCCAATGCGGCCGACATGGTGCCCATCACCCGGCTGGCGGCGCAAAGCGGCCAGTTGGCGCACCAGTTGCAAGCGGAGCGGGGACTCTCGGCCAGCAGCATCAACGACAGCCGCGGGGAGTTCGGCGCCAGGCTGGCCGAGCAGCGGGCCCGCACCGAGCAGGCCCTGCGTCGGCTCGAGCAGGGCAGCCGCCAGCTGGTGCTCGAGGGGGAGGCCGCCAGCCGCCACCAGGCCCTGCAGCAGGCACTGGGCCGGCTCGAGGGCCTGCGCCGGCAGGTGGATGGCAAGCAGCTGACGGTGCCCCAGGTGGTCGATGACTACAGCCAGGTGATCGCCGCCCTGCTGGCGGTGATCGACGGCGCCGTGCCGCTGGCGGCGGATGCGCCCCAGGCCGCCGCCCTCGGCGCCTACAGTGCCTTCCTGCAGGCCAAGGATCGCCTGGGGCTGCTGCGCGCCAGCCTGAGTTCAGCCCGGGTGGCGGGCCAGTTCAGCCCCGAGCTGTACCGTCGCTTCGCCGCCCTGGAGGCCCAGCACCAGGCCTATCTGGAGCGTTTCATGGTGCTGGCCGAGCCCCAGTGGCGAGCCCAGTTCGGCCAGTTGCAGGGCTCGCCACTGGCCCGGGAAGTGCAGGACAGCATCGACCAGGCCCACCGCCAGCACGGCGGCGGCAGCCTGAGCGGCGAGGCCTCCGCCTGGTTCAGCCTGGCCAGCCGTTATATCGACGCGATCAAGGGGGCCGAAGACCAGTTCGCCGCCAGCCTGGCGCAGACCGGCGAACAGGGCTACCAGGCCGCGCGCAACAGCTTTTTCCTGGCCCTGGTGCTGAGCCTGGCGGCGGCCCTGCTCACCCTGCTGGTCTGCGGCCTGATACTGCGGGATCTGCGTCGGGGATTCGCCGAGTTGCAGGCGGGCATCATGCGCATCGCCCACCGCCAGGACTTCAGCCAGCCGGTGCGGGTGGCCAGTCGCGACGAACTGGGCGAACTGGCCGACGCCATCAACCGCATGCAGTGCCAGCTGTCCACCCTGCTCGGCCGGATGCGCGACACCTGTGAACACCTGATGGCCCACAGCGGCCATACCCGCAGTACCCTGCAGCTGATCCAGCAGGATCTGGACAAGGGGCTGGGGCAGGTGGATCTGGTGGTGTCCGCCGCCACCGAAATGTCGGCCACCGTGGCCGAGATCGCCCGCCACGCCTCGGAAACCTTCTCCGCCGCCAACCACACCATTGCCCGGGCTTCGGACGGTGATCGCAAGGTGGACGGCACCATAGCCGCCATCGAGCAGGTGGCCGCCTCCCTGGAGCACGGTGAGGCCAAGGTAGTCGAGGTGGCGGGCTACAGCCGGGAGGTGAGCAACTTTCTGGAAGTGATCAAGCAGATCTCCGATCGCACCAACCTGCTGGCGCTGAACGCGGCCATCGAGGCGGCCCGGGCCGGCGAGTCGGGCCGGGGCTTCGCGGTGGTGGCGGAAGAGGTCCGCTCCCTGGCGTTGCAGACCCAGAGCACCGCCGAGCAGATAGAGAGCATGCTGACCCGGCTGCGCCAGGGCAGCGAGCAGGCGGTGGAGGCCATGGGGCAGGGACGCAGCCGCAGCCTGGCCTGCGTCGGCGAGGCCCGGGAGGCCGGCGCCCAGCTGACCGCCATCGTCGAGGAAATCGGCCAGGTCAACGCCATGACCGAGCAGGTGGCCACCGCCACCGAGGAGCAGCGCACCGTGACCGACGATATCCAGCACAACATAGTGGTGATGAAGCAGGGCTACGACAACACCCAGAGCTGTGCCGGCGAGCTGGTGCGCGGCAGCGAACTGATGGCGCAGATGGTGGTGGAGCTGGATGGCCGCCTCAAGGCCTTTATCCTGGGCGAGGGGGACGGCCGACCGGGCTCCCTGGTACAGGACGAGCCGGGCTGGGTACCGAGCCTGCAACGGCGGTGAGCGTTGCCGCCCGGCCTTGCCGGGCGGTTATTCGTCGGCGCCCGGATCCCTGAACTCCGGCGTTTCCATCGGCCCCAGTGGCCAGCCACCCAGCTCCTTCCAGCGGTTGACGATAAGGCAGAACAGCTCGGCGGTCTTGCGGGTATCGTAGAGGGCGCTGTGGGCTTCCTTGTTGTCGAAGCTCATGCCTGCCGCCTTGCAGGCCTTGGCCAGTACCGTCTGGCCCAGGGCCAGGCCGGCGAGGGTGGCGGTGTCGAAGGTGGCGAAGGGGTGGAAGGGATTGCGCTTGATGCCCGCCCGCTCCGCCGCCGCCATCACGAAGCCGTGATCGAAGGAGGCGTTGTGGGCCACCACTATGGCCCGCTGGCACTGGTTGGCCTTGATGCCCTTGCGCACCCCCTTGAAGATCTGCTCCAGGGCCTCGTGCTCGGTCACGGCGCCGCGCAGGGCGCTGTAGGGGTCGATGCCGGTGAAGGCGAGGGCGGCAGGCTCCAGGTTGGCGCCCTCGAAGGGGGACACATGGAAATGGTAAGTCTGATCCGGGATCAGCCAGCCGTTCTTGTCCATCTTCAGGGTGATGGCGGCAATTTCCAGCAGGGCGTCGGTCTGGGCGTTGAAACCGCCGGTTTCCACATCGATCACCACCGGAAAATAGCCCCGAAAGCGCTCGTGAATCTGAGTTGATGCTGCTGTTGCCGTCATTATCGTCCTAGGGTTGCCTCAAAAAGCGGGGGGCTTATTATGCCAGAGTCGCCCGGCGAGATCGCCTGCAAAGGCAGGCCAGGCACGAGAGGAACCCGGTTTGGTGCAATAATGTGCAAACGCACCGAGGGAGCGAGAAAAAGATTGCGCCGGCGTCGGCTCTTGCCTACTATACGCCCCGCTGAAAGGGCAAGGCTCTGCAGTGTTCAACAATTTGGTGAGGTGTCCGAGTGGCTGCCAAGAGGCGAAGCCGGGGCAAAAAACACGCAGCGTGCTGCGTCAGCCCGAGGACGGTGATCCGAAGAGAAAAAGCCGGTGAAGCAGACACCGTAGATAAAAAACGCATAAAAATTTGGTGAGGTGTCCGAGTGGCTGCCAAGAGGCGAAGCCGGGGCAAAAAGCACGCAGCGTGCTGCGTCAGCCCGAGGACGGTGATCCGAAGAGAAAAAGCCGGTGAAGCAGACACCGTAGATAAAAAACGCATAAAAATTTGGTGAGGTGTCCGAGTGGCTGAAGGAGCACGCCTGGAAAGTGTGTATACGGCAACGTATCGAGGGTTCGAATCCCTCCCTCACCGCCAAATCGAAAAGCCCGCAGCAATGCGGGCTTTTTTCGTTCCGGTCCCGTCCGGTGGCCGACTTCCGTCGCAACGGTGCCGATATTGTGAATATCATCAAGCACCTAGAGCCGAACCTACTGGTGCTTTCCGCCGTTTTTGTAATACTGTTGTTAACCGAGCCCGACATCAGACAAGGACAGTTATGAGCATCCATACCGACAAGCTACCCTTGGAAATGCTGTATCACTGGGCCGAACGCCAGCCCGCTGCCATCTACCTGCGTCAACCGAAAGACGGCCACTGGCACCAGCACAGCTGGTCCCAGGTATTGGAGCAGGCGGCCCGGCTGGTGGCCGGGCTCAGGACCCTGGGGCTGGAGCCCGGGGACAAGGTAGCCCTGCTGTCCAAAAACTGCGCCGAGTGGTTTATCTGCGACTTCGCCCTGCAGATGGGCGGCTATGTGAGTGTGCCCATCTACCCCACCGCCGGGGCCGACACGGTGCGCTACGTGCTGGAGCACAGCGAAAGCAAGGCCATCTTCACCGGCAAGCTGGACGAACCGGACATCCAGGAGCCGGGCATCCCCGACGGCCTCACCCGTCTTGCCATGCCCTATCCCTCCACCATGGAAACCCACCACCACTGGGCGGATCTGCTGGCCCAGGCCCCCATCGCCGAGCGGCCGGTGCCGGAGCGGGATCGCCTGATGAGCCTGGTGTACACCTCCGGCAGCACCGGCAACCCCAAGGGGGTGATGATCTGCTTCGGCGCCTATGCCGCCGCCTGCCAGGGCATTCTGCAGACCACCGGGCTGTCGAGCGAGGACCGGGCCTTCTCCTACCTGCCGCTGTCCCATATCACCGAGCGGGTCTATATCCTCGGCGCCAGCCTCTACGGCGGCGTCCCGGTGGGCTTCGCCCAGAGCCTGGATACCTTTATCGAGGACGTGAAGACCATCTCGCCCACGGTGTTTATCTCGGTGCCCCGGTTATGGACCAACTTCCGCAGCCGCATTCTGGAAAAATTGCCCCAGAAGAAGCTGGATCTGCTGCTCAGGATCCCCTTTGTCTCCGGCCTGGTGAAGAAGAAAATCCGCGCCGGTCTGGGTCTCAGCGCCGCCCGCATCCTGGGGTGCGGCTCGGCACCGGTATCGCCGTCGCTGCTGCGCTGGTACGAGCGGCTCGACATGCCCATTACCGAGGCCTGGGGCATGACCGAGAACCTGGCCTATTCCACCCTCAACTATCCCTATCGTTCCGACAAGGTCGGTACCGTGGGCAAGCCCGGGGTTAAGGTGGAGATCCGCATCTCCGACAGCGGCGAGGTATTGTGCCGCTGCCCGGGCATGATGAGCGGCTACTACAAGCAGGAGTCCGCCACCCGCGAGACCCTGCAGGACGGTTGGTTGCACACCGGGGATCAGGGACGGTTGGACGCGGACGGATACCTCACCATCACCGGACGGACCAAGGACGCCTTCAAGACCGCCAAGGGCAAATACGTGTTGCCGGTGCCGATAGAGGCCATGTTGATCGAGAACGAGGCGATAGAGCAGGTGTGCGTGGTGGGCAGCGGCCAGGCCCAGCCGGTGGCCCTGGTGCAGCTGGCGGAAGGCCTGGATCGACGGCACAAGGGGACCATCGCCGAGCAACTGGCGGCCACCCTGGGCCATGTTAACCAGAAGCTTGAAAGCCACCAGCGCCTGGGCGGCATACTGGTGATGGAGGCCCCCTGGACGGTGGACAACGACATCATGACACCCACCCTCAAGATCAAGCGTCACCTGCTGGAGCAACGTTACGCGGATCTGGATCAACGCTGGCCGGGCGGCCAGGTGGTATTGTGGGAGCAGGATCTGCCGGCGGCCGGGTGATTGTTGCAAAAATGGAATAATAACTTTTTTCGTTTTACGGAATAACCGCTAATTCCACCGGGAGAGCTATGTTACCTTTTTGTACAAGCTTACTTACATCTATCTTTTGTTAGTGGAATCGGGCAGACGGAAGCTGCCCATTTTTTTGCCTGTCTTTTACTCTTCTTCGCTCTTGTCCTGCCAGTTCCTTACCCAGGTTGACGCCAGCCGCTCGCGCATGTGTTTGTCGATGAATTCGATAAAGGTATTGAGCCGTACCGGGGCCAGCTCACGATTGTGGTACACCATGTGGAACGGCCGCTTGCCGCCCAGCCAGGCCGGCAGCACCGGCCGCAACAGGCCGGCATTCACATGGTGGGCCACATAGTGCTTGGGCACGTTGACGATGCCCAACCCCTGGATGGCGGCCTTTACCGCCGACTGCATCTGGTTGACTGACAGCCGGGCCACCGGCTTCAGGTGGAAACGGCGGCCGTCCTCGTGGGTCAGTTGCCAGTTGCGGTGCGGCCAGCACTGGATGATATGGTGCTGATCCAGCTCTTCCGGCATCAGCGGCATGCCCTGGCGCTCCACATAGTGGGGGGAGGCGAACAGGCCGTAGTGTACCTCTCCCAAGCGGCGGGCGCGCAGGCTGGAGTCGGGCAGCTCGCCGCTGAAGAAGACCACGTCCAGATCCGTGTCCAGCAGGCTGGTGTAGTCGTTGCTTTGCAGCAGATCGATACGGATGGCCGGATACTTCAGGCAGAATTCAGTGATGCCGTCGATCAGGAAGGTGTTGGAGATGGCGATAGGGGCGGCTACCTTGATCAGGCCGCTCATGTGCTGGCTCTGGCCCTGGATATCGCCGGTGACCTGCTCCATTTCCGTGAGCAGGGGGTTGAGCCGCTCGAAGTAGCGCCGCCCCTCCTCGGTGAGCTGCAGCTTGCGGGTGGTGCGGCTCAGCAACTTGCAGCCGAGCGACTGCTCCAGTGCCGAAATCCGCCGGCTGAGGGTGGCGGTGGGCATGCCCAGCTGGGCGGCGGCATGGGAAAAGCCGCCCTGTTGCACGACTTTGACGAAGAGGTAAAAAGCGTCCAGGTTTTTCATGGGGCGAGCCGGGGGTCCGTTGGTGCCGAGGGCGATCAAGCATGGGGCGACTCTATGCGAGGGCGGCGCCGAGATCCAGTAAAATGCGCTAGGCCGGCTGCAGGTAACGGCGCAGCAGGGCCACGAATTCCGGGGGCTCCCGGTCCAGGTTCGACTCGTGCACCAGCAGATCATAGCCGTAGAGCTCGCGCATGTGAGCCATGCGGTGGCCGAGCATGGCGGCCAGTCCCTCGTAGTGGCGGCCGTTGGTCGAGCGGTATTGGTTGTCTTCCACCAGCCAGTCTTGCAGCCGGCGGCGGCTGACCGCACCGTGGCGCAGGGCCATGGCCAGCAGGGGCCGCTGCTCGTTGAGCATGTGTACCGTCAGCCGCGGCGTCATCAGGGGCAGGAATTCGTCATAGTCGCGGATCTTGATGCCGATATAGGGCAGTTCCACCAGGTCCAGTCCCTCGTGCAGGCGGGGCTGATCGACACGCACTATGTTACTCCAGTGCAGGCTCCAGCCGCCGATCTTGTGGTGGAAATGCAGGTTGTCGGCGCTGAGTGAAAAACTGTAGGGCGGCTCCCTGAGCTTGAGCACGCCCAGCACCGTCATCACCAGGCTGGCGAGGAAGAGGAAGATCACCACCAGGTGGCCGCGCCCGCCCAGCCAGTACAACACCATGGTCAGCGCCAGCATCAGGGTCACACCGGCCAGAGCAAGGGGCAGGCCATGGCGGCGCGATATGGGCTCTATGTGTTGGGTTTCCCGCACCCTCTCTCCCATTTGAAGCGTGATTCCATTAAGGTGATGATACACAAAGACCGACAGCAAGAGGTAAAAATGACAACCGCCATCGAGGTGATGCGCCGCCACAGATCCATCCGTAAGTTCACCGAGCAGCCCCTTTCTGCCGAACAACGGGAGGCCATCATGGCGGCGGCCCAGGCCGCACCCAGCTCCAGTTTTCTGCAGGCCTCGGCGGTGATCCGGGTGACCGATCCCGGGCTGCGTAACCGCCTGGTGTCCCTGTGCGGCAACCAGGCCTACGTGGCCGGCGCCGCCGAGTTCTGGGTGTTTTGCGCCGACTTTCACCGCCACCTGCAGTGGGTGCCCGAAGCCAAGACCGGCTTTGCCGAACAACTGCTGATCGGCGCCATCGACACCGCCCTGATGGGGCAGAATGCGCTGACGGCGGCGGAGTCCCTGGGGTTGGGCGGGGTCTTCATCGGGGCGGTGCGCAACCACCCTCAGGAGCTCAGCTCCCTGCTGGGGCTGCCCAGGGGAGTGATCCCCCTGTTCGGGCTCTGCATCGGGCACCCGGCCCAGGATCCCGAGCCCAAGCCCAGGTTGCCCGCGGCCCTGATGTTCTTCGAGAACGGCTACCCGGTGCAACAGGACGAAGCCCTGATGCGGGACTACGACGAGCGGGTGCGCCACTACTACCGTACCCGTAGCGGTGGCAACAAGGAGGTGAGCTGGACCGGGCAGATAGGGGAAACCCTGGCCAGGGAGGCGCGTCCCTTCATGCTGGAGTTTCTGCAACGCCAGGGATTCTGTCTGCGTTAATCTCCGGCCCTGTCGGACAGCTTGACCACCAGCAGATCGCAGCCGTCGATATCGAGGAAGCCCACCGTATGGGAGAACAGGTGGCCGAGGAAATGATGCTCGAGCTGGTGGCCGCAGATCAGCAGGTCGGCGTTCTTTTCCTTCACCGCCAGGCGCACCGCCTGGCGGACATCGCCGCTCGGCAGAGAGATGCTGGCCACCTGGTGCTGGGTCTCCTTCAGCATCTTCATGATCTCGTGGCCGCTTTCGAGTCGCAGTTTCATCTTGAGCTGGCGCAGATCCATGTTCAGGCTGCCCACGTAGACACCGCTCACGTCCGGCTCCACATGCACCAGGTGCAGTCTGGCCTGATAGCATTCCGCCAGCTCCACCGCCCGCTTGAGCAGCGGCTTTTCCCTGTGATTCAGCTCCAGGGCTACCAGAATATTACGATAGGGCATAGGGGCCTCCTTTGAGCCGGCGGCACTCTGCCCACCGGTGACTACAGCCAGGATGTTGCCATGTGGGTCACTATCAGGCCGACGACGACTAAATGCAAGAACAGGGTGGCGGCCAGCACCAGGGGCTTCCAGCCCACGGCACCGAGTCCTCCCAGCCGGGTGCCGAGCCCCAGGGCGGCCATGGCCATGGTCAGGGCCCAGCTATCGAGGTGCTTGATGGTGGCCGTCCAGGTGGGCGGCAGGTTCACCAGGGAGTTGAACAGCACCACGGCGATAAAGCCGAAGGCGAACCAGGGCAGGGGGGGCCGGACCGCCCGGATGCCGCTCTTGCGGCTGAGCCACCAGCCCAGCACCAGCAACACCGGCGCCAGCATCATCACCCGGGTCAGCTTGGCGATCACCGCCGTCTGGGCCACATCATCACCCATGGCGACGCCAGCGGCAACCACTTGAGCCACTTCGTGCACGGTGGCACCGGTATAGATGCCCATGGCCTGGGGCGACAGCCCGAGCCGGGGGTAGAGCAACGGATAAATGAACATGGCCAGGGTGCCGAACAACACCACTGTGCCTACCGCCACCGTGGTCTGCTGCGGGCGGGCGCGTACCACCGGCTCGGCGGCGAGGATGGCGGCAGCCCCGCAGATGGCGGAGCCCGCCCCCACCAGCAGGCTGGTGGGGGCGTCCAGGCCCAGCCAGCGTCGGCCCAGCCAGTAGGCCAGCCCCAGGGTGGAAAGCAGCATCACCGCATCCACCAGCAGGGCGCCGGTGCCGACTTTGGCAATCTGCTGCAGGCTGATGTGGATACCATAGAAGGCGACCCCGAGGCGGAGCAACCGCTTCTTGCAGAACTCCAGGCCGGGTTGCCAGTCGCCCAGTGCCAGCCGAGGCCATGCATTGCCCAGCACCAGGCCCAGCAGTATGGCGAAGATCAGCGGGCTGATACCGGCGTCAAACTGCCGGGCCAGCAGCAGGCTGGTGGCGGCCAGCAGGCCGGCGAGGCTGATTCCCTGAACGATGACAAACATGACGGCATTCCCCCGAGTGACAGGAGGCCAGTCTATGTCGGCAGAGGAATTAATAAAAATTGAAGCTTTTTATTTAATTAATCAATAAAATTGATTTTTTAGATTGTGTACATTTTGTTTTAATTTTGTGTGCTGAATGACAAAGGGAAAGTGTCTGTGCTACGCTTGCGCCAATTGGGAGGGCTGTAGATGATCCTTATTCTTACCTTGCTGGCACCCCTGTCCGGGGTTCTTTTTTATATTGCCGCGCTGCAATGCGCCTTGCCCCCGCGTCGCTGGGCGCTGCTCGGCTGCCTGTTCGGCCCCGCCGTATTGCCCCTGTTCATGGCCAAGCGCCGTTGGTCGTTGCTGTGTGCCCGGGGCCGAAGCTACGGCCTGCTCAGGGCCTGATTTGATCTCGCGCAAGGCCGACTCCGGGCCTTCTGCTAAACTGCCCCCTCGGGATCTGTTTGGAGCATGTTATGAGTGCACTGGAAAAATTAATCTGGAACGTCTTGGGCTATACCGCCATGCCATTGATTTTTTTGACAGGTTTTATCGGAGTATCGGTGGTGACCTGCCTTATTTTGTTGTGGATGGACAAGCGGAAGGGCTGAGTGTGCCTTTGTTGACTGAGATCAAGCCCTGGCCTGGGCGCGGGGCGTAAGCTTAAAACCGTTGGCGCCACGTCAACAACCTGATGATCACCTGGGTGATCTCAGATTCTGGTTTCTGTTCACTCGTTAGTATGTAATCTTTTCGACTGGCCGCCCGGCCAGTTTTTTTTTGCACGCCTTCACCAAAGTGTCATCAACCAGGGGCAAACTCTGGTCCCGCCGGTGCCATACTGCCCCCGCAATCCGTGCCCAAGCCCGAAAAAACGAACGATTTTCGGTGGATTTGTGTTCTTTATGTTATAGCTAAGATAAGAACGAAAAAGAGTTCCCGCCACTTGGTTAAAGGGTGAGCTGGATCCTTGAGCACAACAAAACGCAGGGGTATGATGCCCGCCGTTGAAAAAGGCGGGTTCGCCTGAAAGTGAGGTGGAGATGAATATCTTTATCATGCGCCACGGCCAGGCGGCACCGGAGGCATCCAGCGATGCTTTACGGCCTTTGACCGGACAGGGAAGGGATGAGACCTGTTTGATGGCGCAATGGCTGGCACAACAAGTGCCGGTATTTGATCGTGTGCTGGTCAGTCCTTATCTGCGTACCAGGCAAACCTGGCAGCAGGTATCCAAGCATATAACCGGAACCCAGGTGGAGTGCTGCGAAGAGCTCACTCCCAATGCCGACGCGGATGTCGCCGCCAGCCTGTTGCTGGCTTATGGCGAGCTGCACCGGCAGGATAACCTGCTGGTGGTGAGTCACATGCCACTGGTCGGTTTTCTGGTCGAGAGTCTGTGCCCGGCAACCATGGCACCGATTTTCGTGACCTCGGGTATCGCCAAAGTTATCCTCGAGCAGGGCCAGACGCCCGTGTTCAACTGGTTGGAAGGGCCTCACAATGTCCGTCCCCATTATGAACAGCCTTACCATCTGCTCGGGTCTTTAGGGTAAGTGAGAATAAGGAAAATAAGCAGAGGTGAATCATGCGTATTTTTAAGAAGTATCAGCCTTTGTTGATTGCCAAGTATGTCAAGACCTTCTTCAGCGGCCGCCTCTACATCCGGGGCCGGGGCGCCTTCCTCTACGCCAAGGGGATGCTGGTGATGCCGGAGCACGCCGATAAGCGTCACCGCGTCACGGTACAGGAGATCAACCGCCTGATCGGCCGGCTGCAGGAGCCGCAAACCGCCTGATTCTTCGCGTAAGCGGTCAACCATGTTGAAAGGCCGGACAGCTCCGGCCTTTGTCGTTTCTTATACCCAAGGGGCCACTTCAACGGACCATCCCGGCGCCGGTCGAATACATTCGGCCCTGCGGCGGTCCCGTCGAACCTATCCCACCAACCGCCGCATTGCCCCGGCGTCGATTCAGAGCTCGGTCTTGAGCAGCACCAAGAGGGCGGCATCGCCACCCCATTCCCGGGTGGCCTGATGAAAGGCCAGCACCTGGGGATGCTGGGCCAGCCACATGGGCAGCCGCTGCTTGAGGATATGCTTGCCATGGCCGTGCATGATGGACACGCACTTCACGTGCTGGCGGCGGGCCGCCAGCAGCAGGGCCGACAACTCCTCCTTGGCCTGCTCCTGGGTCAGGCCGTGCAAGTCCAAAAACAGATCCGGTACATAATCGCCCCGGCGCAGCTTTTTCAGCTCATAGGCGGAGGTGTCCTCCTGGCGGTAACGGGTGGGTCCTTCCTGCTCCAGCCAGGGCTCGTAGAGATCGGAAAAAGGGTGGGCCTCGGCACTGTCCTTGCGCCCCCCTTGCCGCTGCGCTTTCACCTTGACCGGCGCCCGGTGCGGACTTATGGTATCCTGCTTCAATTTGCGGACACCCTGCACCGCTTCCTTAAAGAGCGCCTTGTCGTCGTCTTCAGGGGGAGGGGTGGTGGTCATGTCTGCATCCGATTAGTCAAAAATAGCCATTTTATCGAGGCGGAGGGGTTTTGGACACGCTTTTTCATGACGAGGCGCTCACCGAGCTGCACACCATAGGCGACTGGTTGCGGTTTGCCGTCAGCCGTTTTCAGCAGGCCGGCCTGTTCTACGGCCACGGTACCGACAACGCCTGGGACGAAGCGGTGCAGCTGGTACTGCCGCTGCTGCACCTGCCCCAGGACTGCCCGCCCCAGGTGCGCGATGCCCGCCTGCTGCCGAGCGAGCGCAAGCGTTTGCTGGAGGCCCTGCAGCAACGGGTCGAGCAGCGTTTGCCCACCCCCTACATCACCCATACCGCCTGGTTCGCCGGCTATGAATTCTATGTGGACGAGCGGGTGCTGATCCCGCGCTCGCCCATCGCCGAGCTGATCGACACGGGCTTCGCCCCCTGGCTGGCCCACGAGCCCTGCCGCATCATGGACTTGTGCACCGGCTCCGGCTGTATCGCCATCGCCCTGGCCCACGCCTTTCCCGAGGCCGAGGTGGACGCCCTGGACATCTCCCGCGAGGCGTTGGATGTGGCCGAGATCAACATCCAGAACCACGGCCTGGAGCAGCAGGTGATCCCCATCGAGTCGGATCTGTTCTCGGCCCTGCCGGCGGGAGACCAGTACGATCTGATCGTGGCCAATCCGCCCTACGTGGACGAGGAGGACATGGGCGACCTGCCCGAAGAGTTCCGCCACGAGCCCGAGCTGGCCCTGGCCTCCGGCGCCGATGGCCTGGACTTTACCCGCCGCCTGCTGGCCCAGGCCTGCGACT
Organism: Zobellella sp. An-6; assembly: GCF_052487945.1. Lineage (NCBI taxonomy): Bacteria > Pseudomonadati > Pseudomonadota > Gammaproteobacteria > Aeromonadales > Aeromonadaceae > Zobellella > Zobellella sp. An-6. Next base: position 1,871,667 of record NZ_CP199259.1, read on the forward strand.
TCCTCACCGAGGACGGGGTGCTGGTGGTGGAAGTGGGCAACAGCCAGGTCCACCTGGAAACCGCCTATCCCGAACTGCCCCTGTCCTGGGTCGAGTTCGCCAACGGCGGCCACGGCGTCTTCGTGATCAGCCGGCGCGATCTTTTGCCCTTTCGGGACCGGTTTTAAGCGCGGTTTTGCAAGCCGAGCCCTAGTGGCATCGAGCGGGTACCGCTGAGCAGATCCTTCGCGCCAGGGATGGCGCGGCGGAGCCCCCAGGGGGCGAGTAGTTCAGGCTGACCGAACATCCAGTGAATGTTCGCAGCAGCAGCGAAACTATGAGTAGCATGTTCTTACGGCGTGTCTGCGTGCGATACCCGGTCGATGCACGGTATTTAGGATCAGTTACTTCATTTTACTACTAAGGAAATTCAGCTAATGGCAGGGAACAGTATCGGAACCCTCTTTCGTGTCTCCACCTTCGGCGAGAGCCACGGCCCGGCCCTGGGCGCCGTGGTCGACGGCGTGCCCCCGGGCATCGAACTCGATGAAGTGGATTTGCAGCATGATCTGGACAGGCGCAAGCCCGGCACCTCCCGTTTCACCACCCAGCGGCGGGAAGCGGATCAGGTCAGGATCCTGAGCGGCGTGTTCGAAGGCAAGACCACCGGCACCTCCATCGGCCTGCTGATCGAGAATACCGATCAGCGCTCCCAGGATTACTCCGCCATCAAGGATCTGTTCCGGCCGGGGCATGCCGATTACACCTACCACCAGAAATACGGCATCCGCGACTACCGCGGCGGCGGCCGCTCCTCGGCCCGGGAAACCGCCATGCGGGTGGCCGCCGGCGCCATCGCCAAGAAGGTGCTGGCCCGTTACGGCGTGTCCATCTACGCCCACCTGACCCAGCTCGGCCCGATCAAGGCCGAGGCCTTCGACAAAAGCATCATCGAAACCAACCCCTTCTTCTTCGCCGACGCCGGCAAGCTGGAGGCGCTGGATGAGTACATGCGCGAGCTGAAAAAAGAAGGCAACTCCATCGGCGCCAAGATCCAGGTGGTGGCCCAGGGCGTGCCCGTGGGCCTGGGAGAGCCGGTGTTCGACCGGCTGGACGCCGATCTCGCCCATGCCCTGATGAGCATCAACGCGGTCAAGGGTGTGGAGATCGGCGACGGCTTCGCGGTGGTGGAGCAGAAAGGCTCCGAGCACCGGGACGAGCTCACCCCCGAGGGTTTTGCCAGCAACCATGCCGGCGGCATACTGGGCGGCATTTCCAGCGGCCAGGACATAGTGGCCAGCATTGCGCTCAAGCCCACCTCCAGCATCATGGTGCCGGGCAACACCATAGACGTGCACGGCAACCCCACCGAAATGGTGACCCGCGGCCGCCACGATCCCTGCGTCGGCATCCGCGCCGTGCCCATCGCCGAGGCGATGATGGCCATAGTGCTGCTCGACCACCTGCTGCTCAACCGGGCCCAGAACGCCGAGGTCGTGACCAGCACGCCCAAACTGTAAGGTCGTATTCGACCTAACCCGTCGCCGGTCCTGGAGCGCGGGCGGCCCGCCCGCATGAACCCGGCGCCGCGCCACTTGTGTACCCACCGCAGCCGGGTAAAATAGCGGCCCTGAATCGAGGGCCGCTTTTTATTATGTCATTTTGCTACCGGGATCTGATTTCCCTGTTTAACCAAAGCTTCGCCGACACGTACAATACCCGCCTCGAGCTGGGGGACGACGAGCCCATCTACCTGCCGGCCGACGCCGAAGTGCCGTACCATCGCATTATTTTTGCTCATGGTTTTTTCGCCAGTGCCCTGCACGAGGTGGCCCACTGGCTGCTGGCGGGGGAGGCGCGCCGACAGCAACCGGACTACGGCTACTGGTACCATCCGGACGGCCGGGATGCCGAGGCCCAGGCGGCCTTCGAGGCGGTGGAGGTGAAGCCCCAGGCCATCGAATGGGCGCTGTCGCTGTGCTGCGGTTTTCCCTTTAACGTGAGCTGCGACAACCTGAATGGCTGCGTGGATCCGGATCGTCACGCCTTCCGGGCCCGGGTGCGGGAGCAGGCGCTACGCTACCTGGCCGGGGGTTTTCCGGCCCGTGCCCGGATCTTTATGGACGTGCTGCGGCAACACTACGGCCGGCCGGGCCTGAGCGCGGCGGACTTTGACTGACAGAGGAAGGCGGATGTTCAAGATTGGCCTGATTATCAACCCCCTGGCGGGCCTGGGCGGCAGCGTGGCCCTCAAGGGCAGCGACGGCATGGCCGAGCAGGCCCTGGCCCTGGGCGCCGAGCCCCGGGCCCTGCAGCGCAGCAGCCTGGCCCTGGCGGAGCTGGTGGCGCTGAAGGATCATGTCACTATCTACACCGTGTCCGGCGACATGGGCGAGACGGTGTGCCGCTCCCTCGGGCTGCCGTTCGAGGTTTGCTACCAGGCCGCCAGCCCCAGCACCGCCGAGGACACCCACCGGGCGGTGCCGCTGCTGGTGGCACGGGGCATCGATCTGCTGTTGTTCGCCGGTGGTGACGGCACCGCCCGGGACATCTGCGCCGAGGTGCCGGAGCGGCTGTGCGTGCTCGGCATCCCCGCCGGGGTGAAAATCCACTCCGGGGTGTACGGCGTCACTCCCGCCGGCACCGGCCGGCTGCTGGCCAGGCTGGTGCGTGGCGAACCGGTGAGCCTGGTGGAAGCCGAGGTGATGGACATCGACGAGGCCGCCTTCCGCGAGGGCCGGGTGCGGGCCCGCCGTTACGGCGAGATGCTGATCCCCGGCGAGCTCAATTATGTGCAGGCGGTCAAGGTCGCCGGCAAGGAATCCGCCGAGCTGGTGCTCACCGACATCGCCGACGAGGTGATAGCGCGCATGGAAGAGCACGACGACTGCTACTTCATCATGGGCTCGGGCACCACGGTGGCGGCGGTGATGGAGCGGCTCGGCCTTAGCAATACCCTGTTGGGCGTGGATCTGGTGTACCAGAAACGCCTGCTCGCCTCGGATCTGGACGCCAGAGGCCTGTATGAATGGATCAAGGACAAACCATGCAAGCTGGTGATCACCCTGATCGGGGGCCAGGGCCATATCTTCGGCCGTGGCAATCAGCAGCTCAGTCCCCAGCTCATCCGGGCCGTGGGACGCGACAATATCTGGCTACTGGCGACCAAATCGAAGCTCAATTCGCTGCAAGGGCGCCCGTTGCGAGTGGACACCAATGATCCCGCACTCGACCGCGAACTCGGCGGCCTGATCCGGGTGATCACTGGCTATCATGATGAAGTTCTGGTCCGGGTGGCAAACCCGGAAGACGAGGCTCAATAGATGAACATTTTTGAATTCGAACGCCTGCTGCTGGCGGAAATAGACGCCCAGGTGGCCGATGCCAGCGACGATCAGCTGTTCGCCGGCGGCTACCTGCGCGGGCACATCACCCTGGCGGTGGCCCAGAGCGAGTTGTCCGGCCGCAACCATATCCGGGATGTGAAAGCCAGGGTCAAAACCAGCCTCAACCAGGCCATACTGAGCGGCGAGCTGAACGACGACGATCAGAAGCTGGTGCTGGGCTACTGGACCCGGCTGGTGGACAAGGTGGAGCGCCAGGCCGCCGCCACCGAATAAGCGGGACAAGGCACAAAAAGAAAGGCCGGCGCCTGTAAAGGCGCCGGCCTTTTGCATTTATTTGCCGGCTTGCGCCGGATCTGCCGTAGGGTCGATTGTAGGGTCCATTTCAATGGACCAACCCCGGCACCGGGTTCGGTCGAATAAATCCGACCCTACGGCGGGTCCGTCGTAGGGTCGATTGTAGGGTCGGATGGGTTGGTCAACTCAATTCGACCCTGCGGGCGCCGTGTCAGTCCAGGATTATGCCCTGGTGCTTGAGGGCCGCGATGATTTCATCGGCGGCGGCTTCGGCGCTCAGGGTGGTGGTATCCAGGCGGATTTCCGGGTTCTCCGGCTGCTCGTAGGCGGAGTCGATGCCGGTGAAGTTCTTCAGCTCGCCGCCGCGGGCCTTTTTGTACAGTCCCTTCACGTCACGCTCTTCGGCCACCGCCAGCGGGGTGTCCACGTGCACCTCGATGAACTCGCCCTCGGCCAGCAGCTCGCGCGCCATGCGGCGCTCGGAGCGGAACGGCGAGATAAAGGCGGTGAGCACGATCAGGCCCGCGTCCACCATCAGCTTGGACACTTCCGCCACCCGGCGGATGTTCTCCACCCGGTCGGCGTCGGTAAAGCCCAGATCCTTGTTCAGGCCGTGGCGCACGTTGTCGCCGTCCAGCAGGTAGGTGTGGCGGCCCAGGGCGTGCAGCTTTTTCTCCACCAGGTTGGCGATGGTCGACTTGCCGGCGCCGGACAGGCCGGTAAACCACAGCACCGCCGGCTTCTGGCCCTTGGCCTGGGCCCGCGCTTCCTTGTCCACGTCCACGTGCTGGAAGTGGATGTTCTGGCTGCGGCGCAGGGCGAAGTGCAGCATGCCGGCGGCCACGGTGTTGTTGCTGAGCCGGTCGATCAGGATAAAGCCGCCGGTGTCCTTGTTGTGCTGGTAGTCGTCGAAGGCGATGCCCCGGTCCAGGCTGATGTTGCACACGCCGATGGCGTTGAGCTCCAGCTTCTTGGCGGCGGTGTGCTCCAGGGTGTTGACGTTCACCTGGTACTTGATGTCGGTGATGGTGGCGGTGACCGTCTTGGTGCCGATCTTCAGCAGGTAGGGCCGGCCCGCCAGCATGGCGTCTTCGTGCATCCACACCAGGGTGGTCTCGAACTGGTCGGCGGTTTGTGCCGGCGCCTCGGCGGTGGAGATGACGTCGCCGCGGGAGATGTCAATTTCATCGGTGAGGGTCAGGGTCACCGACTGGCCGGCCACCGCCTGGGGCAGGTCGCCGCCGTGCACCACGATGCGGGCCACGTGGCTTTCCTTGCCGGAGGGCTGCACCCGGATGCGGTCGCCGGGCTTGATGATACCGCTGGCCACGGTGCCGGAGAAGCCGCGGAAGTCCAGGTTGGGGCGGTTGACCCACTGCACCGGCAGGCGGAAGGGGGCCTTCTGCATGCGGGTGTCGTCCACTTCCACGGTTTCCAGGTAGCCCATCAGGGTGGTGCCGTGGTACCAGGGCATGTTGTCGCTGTGGCTGATGATATTGTCACCCTTGAACGCCGACATGGGAATATAGGTGATCTGCTTGAGCCCCAGCTGCTCGGCGAACTGGCTGTACTCTTCCACTATGGTGCGGAAGGTCTTCTCGGAATAGCCCACCAGGTCCATCTTGTTGATGGCTACTACTATGTGGCGGATACCGAGCAGCGACATCAGGTAGCTGTGGCGGCGGGTCTGGGTGAGGATGCCCTTGCGCGCGTCCACCATCAGGATGGCGGCGTCGGCGGTGGAGGCGCCGGTCACCATGTTGCGGGTGTACTGCTCGTGTCCGGGGGTGTCGGCCACGATGAACTTGCGCTTGTCGGTGGAGAAGAAGCGGTAGGCCACGTCGATGGTGATGCCCTGCTCGCGCTCGGCGGCCAGGCCGTCCACCAGCAGGGCGAAGTCGATGTCGTCACCCTGGGTGCCCCATTTCTTGGAGTCGGCTTCCATGGCGGCGAGCTGGTCTTCGAACAGCATCTTGGACTCGAACAGCAGCCGGCCGATGAGGGTGCTCTTGCCGTCGTCGACGCTGCCGCAGGTGATAAAGCGCAGCAGGCTCTTGTGCTCGTGCTGCTTCAGGTATTGCTCGATATCGGTGGCAATCAGGTCGGATTGGTGCGCCATTAGAAGTAACCCTCTTGTTTTTTCTTTTCCATGGAAGCGGCGGAATCGTGGTCGATCATCCGGCCCTGACGCTCGGAGGTCTTGGTGAGCAGCATTTCCTGGATGATGGCGGGCAGGGTGTCGGCCTCGGATTCCACGGCGCCGGTGAGCGGGTAGCAGCCGAGGGTACGGAAGCGCACCTTCTTCATCATCGGCACTTCGCCTTCTTTCAGCGGCATGCGCTCGTCATCCACCATGATCAGGGTGCCGTCGCGCTCCACCACCGGGCGCTCGGCGGCGTAGTACAGGGGCACGATGGGAATGTTCTCGAGGTGGATATATTGCCAGATGTCGAGTTCGGTCCAGTTGGACAGGGGGAAGACGCGGATGGACTCGCCCTTGTGCTTGCGGGCGTTGTACAGCTTCCACAGCTCGGGGCGCTGGTTCTTGGGATCCCAGCGGTGCTGGGCGGTGCGGAAGGAGAAGATGCGCTCCTTGGCGCGGGACTTCTCCTCGTCGCGGCGGGCCCCGCCGAAGGCGGCATCGAAACCGTACTTGTCGAGCGCCTGCTTGAGGCCTTCGGTCTTGGTGATGTCGGTGTGGATGGCGGAGCCGTGGGTGAAGGGGTTGATGTCCTTCTCGATGGCCTCGGGGTTGATGTGCACCAGCAGATCCATGCCCAGTTTTTCGGCCATCTGGTCGCGGAAGCTGTACATTTCGCGGAACTTCCAGCGGGTATCCACGTGCAGCAGGGGGAAGGGGGGCACCGAAGGATAGAAGGCCTTCATCGCCAGGTGCAGCATAACGGCGCTGTCTTTGCCGATGGAGTAGAGCATGACCGGGTTTTCGGCCTCGGCCACCACTTCCCGCATGATATGGATACTCTCGGCTTCCAGCCGTTGCAGGTGCGTCAGATTCATAATGCTACTGTTCTCGCCTATGGATTATGCTAATAACTAAATGTTATAGATATTCAGTATGTCCAGTTTATTTGATATATGATTACAATGATAGCCCTGCTTAAAGAGCGAGTGGTTATATATGTCAGCCTATTTGGTATTAGCATCAATCGGAGCCTTGTTGGCCTTGCTGATACAAGGACGTTTTTCGCCGGCGGTGCTGTTTACCTCCTGGGCCATCGGCTATGTGCTGCTGGGCGTGGTGGAGCAGCAGGCACTGCTGAACAGCTTTTCCAACCCGGCGCTGATCACCCTGCTGGTGCTGATGCTGGTGTCGCTGGCGCTGGAGCGCTCGCCCCTGCTCGACCGCTTTTCCGACGCCCTGCTCAAGGGCCGGGAGTCGCTGGCCAGCCTGCGCCTGATGGGGGTCACCGCCACCCTGTCCGCCTTTCTCAATAATACCGCCGTGGTGGGATCATTGCTCGGGGTGATTTCGCGCCAGCGTTATGTTCCCGCCTCCCGCTTGCTGATCCCGCTGTCCTATGCCTCCATCCTCGGCGGCGTGACCACCCTGATCGGCACCTCCACCAACCTGGTGGTGAACTCCTTCGTGGTGAACGCCGGCCTGCCGCCGCTCGGCATGTTCCAGTTTGCGGCGGTGGGGGTGCCGGTGGCGGCGCTGTGCCTGCTGGGGTTGCTGTTCAGCATCCGCCTGTTGCCCCGCCACTCCATGCAGGATCGGGAGGCGACCCTGCCCTATTTTCTCGAGGCTCAGGTGATGCAGGGCTCGCCGCTGATCGGCATGAGCATAGAAGCCAACCAGCTGCGCAGCCTGGACGGCCTCTTCCTGCTGGAGATCATCCGCAACGAGCGGCTGATAAGCCCGGTATCGCCGGAAGAGATCCTGGAGGAAGAGGACATCCTGGTGTTCACCGGCGAGGTGGAGAAGGTGCAGGCCCTGCAGCGCTTTGCCGGCCTGCAGGTGTTCGGTGCCCAGGCCGACGATCTGCTGGCCTCCAACCTGGTGGAGGTGGTGATCTCCAACGAATCGGAGCTGGCCAAGCGCACCCTGCGGGAGGTGGATTTTCGCACCATGTTCAACGCCGGCGTGGTGGGCATCCGCCGGGGCCGGCGCCGGCTGACCGGCCAACTGGGGCAGATACCGCTCAAGGTGGGCGACAGCCTGCTGCTGGCGGTGGGCACCGATTTTATGCAGCACCGCAATATCGACCGCAACTTCCATGTGCTGAACGGCACCCTGCAGCGGCCCAAGCTCAGCAACCGCCAGAGCCTGTTCGCCTTTACCGGCTTTGGCGCGGTGATCGGCCTGGCCGCCCTGGGACTGGTGCCGCTGCTGAACGGACTGCTGGTACTGCTGGCGGCGCTGCTGCTGAGCCGTGTCCTCACCCTGAGCGAGCTGCGTCGGCGCTTTCCGTTCGAGCTGATGCTGATCATCGGCTCGGCCCTGACCGTGGCCAAGGCGCTGGAAAGCTCGGGCGGCGCCCAGCTGGTGGCCGACACCATGCGCACCCTGTTCGACGGTTACGGGGTGTACGGCGCCTTTATCGGGGTGTTTTTGATCACCCTGGTGCTGACCGAAACCGTCACCAACAACGCCGCCGCCGCCCTGGCCTTTCCCATCGGCCTTTCCACCGCCCAGGCCTTCGGCGCCGAGCCCATGCCCTTTATCATGGCGGTGGCCTTCGGCGCCAGTGCCTGCTTTATGGTGCCCTTCGGCTACCAGACCCACCTGATGGTGTATTCCCCCGGCCGCTACCGCATGCTGGACTACCTGAAGGCGGGGCTGCCGATCAGCCTGCTCTACTCGGCGGGCGTACTTATCCTGGTGCCCCTGGTCTTCCCGTTCTAACCGGCGGCCAACACCGCCGCCGATTTGTCCCGTAGCGCGGGCGGCCCGCCCGCGCTACGGGAACCCTGGCCCGAAAACCCTGCCTTAATCCGCAAGCGTACCCATACGGGCGAACGGTCGTGGATGGCTGACGGGGGAGAGGAATACAGACGGCAGTAACGCAACAGCGGAACCATCAGCAACGCGCCGGACCGAGAGAACTAGGAAGAGAAAATGGCGGAGATTGGAGGTGGCGCCCGCCAGCCGCATCCCGGCACTCGAAGGTCCCTGCCTTGGCTGCTCCCTTCCGGGCCTGACCAGGTCGACAAGGTTTCGATGCGAGAGGACCAACGGGGCCACCATCGAAGAGCGGCCAGTCTAGCAAAACGCCTTTTGAATGCAACCCCCGCCGGCGCGACTGCTGCTTTATTGCCCTGGGTCCTGCGGTGGCCCCTGCGGATGGGCGGCGGGCAGGGCCGATGCTACGGAGGGCCCGGCGGTTGCTTGCCGCCCCGCCGCCAGCGGTGGTAGCGGGCCAGCCAGGCCAGCAGCCGCTGTGGGGCATGGGCTTTCTTCCACTCGCCGGCGGCGTACTTGTTGGCCTCGCTCAGGGTGGGGTAGATGTGGATGGTGGCCAGCAGCTTGTTGAGCCCTAAGCCGTGGCGCATGGCCAGCACGTATTCCGCCAGCAGCTCGCCGGCGTGCTCGGCCACTATGGTCACCCCCAGTATCCGGTCCTTGCCCGGCACCGTCAGCACCTTGATAAAGCCGTGATCGGCGCCGTCGGTGATGGCCCTGTCGAGATCCTCCAGCCCGAAGCGGGTCACCTCACAGGCGATGCCCCTGTCCCTGGCCTCGGCCTCGGACAGGCCCACCCGGGCCACCTCCGGATCCACGAAGGTACACCAGGGGATCACCGAGTAGTCCACCCGGAAGCGTTTGAACTGGCCGAACAGGGCGTTGACGCTGGCGTACCAGGCCATGTGGGCGGCGGTGTGGGTGAACTGGTAGCCCCCGGCCACGTCGCCGGCGGCGTAGATGTGGGGGTAGAGGGTTTCCAGGTAATCGTTGGTCTCGAGCCGTTTATCGGGGTCGATGCCCAGCTGCTCCAGGCCGTAGCCGGTCAGCCGGGGGCGGCGGCCCAGGGCGAGCAGCAGATCGTCGAAGGCCAGCGCCACTTCCCGGTGGTGATGGCGGACGATCAGCCGCTTGCCCCGGTCGTCCTGCTCCAGCCGCAGCGGCTGGTGGCCGGTCAGCACGGCGATGCCGTCCCGGGTGAGCGTCTCCTTGACCCGTTCGCTCACTTCCTGGTCTTCCTTCGGCAGCAGCCGGGGGTTGCGCTGCACCAGGGTCACCTCCGATCCCAGCCGGGCCAGGGCCTGGGCCAGCTCGCAGCCGATGGGGCCGCCGCCCAGCACCAGCAGCCGGCGGGGCGGGCTGTCCCGCTGGGCCAGGGCCTGCCACAGGGTGTCGCTGGTGAGATAGCCGACTGTTTCCAGCCCCGGCAGCTCGGGCACCAGGGGGTCGGCCCCGGCGGCGATGATAACGGCGCGGGCGGTCAGCCGGCGGCGACTGCCGTCGTGGAGATCCACCTCCACCGTCCAGGGATCGAGCAGGCGGCCATGGCCCTGCAGTACCTCCACCCCCAGGGCGGTGTAGCGTTCCACGCTGTCATGGGGCGCGACCTTTTTGATGATCTCCTGCACCCGCGCCATCACCCGCTTGAAGCTGAACTCGGGCTGGGTGGCACAGAGGCCGTAATGGTCGGCCTGGCGCATCTGGTGGGCCAGCCTGGCGCTGCGGATCAGCGCCTTGCTCGGCACGCAGCCGGTGTTGAGGCAGTCACCGCCCATCTGGCCCGCCTCGATCAGGGTGACCCTGGCCCTGACGGCGGCGGCGATATAGGCGCTGACCAGGCCGGCGGCGCCGGCGCCGATCACGATAAGGTTGCGGTCGAAATGGCGGGGTTTTTGCCAGCCCCGGTAGACCCGGCGGCGCTGCATCAAGCGGACCAGGTGGCGGGCCAGCAGCGGAAAGATGCCGAGCAGGGCGAAGGACAGCCACAGGGCGGGGGAGAGGATGCCGCCGAGGGAGTCGAGGGCGGCGAGCCGGGTGCCGGCGTTCACATACACCAGGGTGCCGGGCAGCATGCCGAGCTGGCTCACCCAATAGAAGCGGCGGGCGGGAAAGGGGGTCAGCCCCATCAGCAGGTTGATCAGGAAAAAGGGGAACACCGGCACCAGCCGCAGGGTGAACAGGTAGAAGGCACCGTCCCTGGCAATGCCGTCGTTCACCGCCTTGAGCCGGTCGCCGAAGCGGTGCAGCACCTGGTCGCGCAGCAGGAAACGGGCCGCCAGCAAGGCCAGGGTGGCGCCCAGACTGGAGGCGAAGGACACCAGCACCAGCCCCTGCCAGAGGCCGAACAGGGCGCCGGCGGCCAGGGTCATGATGGCGGCGCCGGGCAGGGACAGGGCCGCCACCAGCACATAGAGCAGGAAGAAACCGGCGGCGGTAAGCCAGGGCGACCGGCCGCGCAGGGCGGCGAATTCCGCCTGGTGCTGTTTGAGTGCCGCCAGGGTCAGCAGCTCATGGCCGCCCAGGACGAAGAAGAGCAAGGCGAGCGTCAGTAACACCAGCAGCAGGATAAGCTTTTTCATAGGGTTCCTTGTGGCGGTCTTGGGCACGGCGGGCCGCCCTATGCGAGTGAATCATGCCTTAATAGTCGCCCCGGCGAGGCGGATTATTACAGATTGGAAGAAAAAGCCGCCATGGGCGCGGGAAACATGAAAAAAAGGTGGCGCCCTGTAATAAATCACGCCACCCGCACGACGTAATAACCAGGCCGGCATCGACGCCGGTTTGTTATCCATTCACCTGCCGTTTAAGGAAACCCTATGAAACTGCTCCATGCCCTGTTGTTGTCCCTCGGCCTGCTGCTCGGCGGCCAGGTCGCCGCCGCCGATATCCGCCCCTTCAGCCAGCCGCTGTTCGAGCAGTTGCAGGTCGAGGGCACGCCCGTGCTGGTGGACGTATACGCCGACTGGTGCCCGGTGTGCAAACGCCAGGAAGCGGTGCTGACGCCCATGCTGGCCGAGCCGGCCTTCGCCGATTTGACCCTGCTCAAGCTGGACTTCGACAGCCAGAAGGATGAGCTCAAGGCCTTCGGCGTCCGCCGCCAGAGCACCCTTATCCTGTTCCGGGACGGAGAGGAACTGGCCCGGGTGCTGGGGGAGACCGATCCCGCCCGGCTGCGCGCCTTCGTCGAACAAGCCTACTGAGGACGACGGATGGATCTCGGACTCGCCACCCTGGGGCTCAGCCTGCTGGCCGGCCTGCTGACCACGCTGTCGCCCTGCGTCCTGCCGCTGCTGCCGATAGTGGCGGCCTCGGCCATGGCCCGGCAACGGCTCGGGCTCTTCACCCTGGCGCTGGGCATGGCGCTGTCCTTCACCCTGGTGGGGGTGGGCATCGCCTCGGTGGGCCTGACTTTGGGGCTGGATGAGCGGCTGCTGCGACTGACCGCCGCCGTGCTGATGCTGCTGGTGGCGGCCTGGCTGCTGAGTGCCCGGCTGCAGGCCTGGTTCAGCGGCCACGCCTCCGCCCTGAGCGGGCGCGGCCAGGCCTGGCTGAACGGCTTCAATCCGGACTCGGCCATCGGCCAACTGGGCGTGGGCCTGCTGCTCGGCCTGGTGTGGACGCCCTGCATCGGCCCCACCCTGGGCGCGGCCATCGCCCTGGCGAGCCAGGGCCAGAGCCTGGCCAGCGTGTCGGCGGTGATGCTGGTGTTCAGCCTGGGCGCCGTGCTGCCCCTGGTCGCGGTGGGCCTGCTGTCCCGCCAGGGTTTCGCCAAACGGCGGGCCGGCCTGGCCGGGGTGGGGCCAGGGCGGGAGCACACTTTGCTGTAAATTTAACCAAAGAATAATTGAGCCCGATAATCGTCGTTCCAACTGGCTCGCTTCAGCTTGTTGCGCTGACTCGGTGAACCACATTCGCTCTGCTTGAGGATGTTCATCACGAACCGCCGGAACAGCGCCATGTTTTCGACTGCGTCACCAGTGGCAATCCGGGAGGCATCTTCATTGAACACCACATCCAGAACGTAATGCTGACTGTTTTCTATCCGCCAATGCTGACGGATGTAGTGCCCCAACAGCTTATGCTTGGGCGACATGGAGCTGACATAGTAAGAGGTATCCACCGTCCCTTTGCCATCGATGGTGCGGTGCCGTTCCACGGCGATGATACTGCGGATAGTCGGCCATTTTTCTGCTAGCTCTGCAGGTAGTTTTGCTTTTAATTGAAAGACATAGCGCTCTTCCTTGCGACCATGACCGGTTTCCTTGTGCTCAACGACCACTTTCTCTTTGCGGGCGTCGAAGACCGTCTGGAACTGAGACTGGACGGCTTTGCGTAGCGTGGGCTGATTGTGTTTAACCTGCACCACGACATGGGCTTTTTTGTCCTGGATTTTTTCCAGGGTCTCCCGCTGACAGTGCAGCGCATCCAGGGTCACCACGGCGCCGTTGAGGTTGAGCATATCCAGCATGTCCCGAACCGTCGCGATTTCTCCCTTCTTGGACGGGGTGGCTTTTTGACTCAACACCAGGCCGTTTTCGGTATCGTAAGCCGTGACCAGCTGCACCGCCTGAGCGGCGTTGTTGCGGTAGGAGCCGCGCAACACCTTGCCGTCGAAGGCAATAATGGGCTTGCCGTGATGGGTGCGATGTTCATTGACCCAGTTCAGCAAGGCCTCCAGCAAGGATTCAATCACTATGCAGCGGAGAATGCGTGCAATGGTATGCCGACGCGGAATGCCATGAGTAAAGGGGCGGTACCGACGCAACCAGTCGGCTTTGGCATCGCCATAGGTTTCAATGTCTTGCCAACCTTCAGCACCGGCCATGATGGCGCTGATAACCAGGAACATGACGTCCACCAGGTCATGCTTTTGGTTGATATCTGAACGGGTTTCTTCAACAAGGGTAAGGTGTTCTATCAGGGTCATGGTCAGGCTCCTTCGGCAAGAGGTGCTGATTAGATCACAGACGATCCACCCGTTCAAATTTCATTAACAAAGTATGATCCCGCCCTGGGGGTGGGGCAGGGTGGCCGCACGCTGATGGGGGTGAGCCTGCTGGCGGTGGGCCTGCTGGTGCTCACCGGCGGCGACAAGGTGCTGGAGATCTGGCTGTTGCAGCACAGTCCGGCCTGGCTGCTGGAGCTGACCACCCGTTTCTGAATGGACCCCGGGCCCCAGGCCCGGAACTCTCGCTCAAGGAGAACATCATGGTTGATCTGCCACTTACCGCCCTTATCGGCACCCTGGCCCTGGTGGGCCTGGCCAGCCTGTGGCTGGCGCCCCGGGTGCGTACCGCCGACGGCTTTTTCGCCGGCCGCGACGAGCAGGGCGCCCAGCCCGGGGTGCTGACCCTGACCTTTTCCCAGGTGACCACCTGGATCTTCGCCCGCTCCCTGCTCAATGCCGCCATTCTCGGCTATTTCTTCGGCATTGCCGGAGCCCTGGCCTATACCGCCTATTACGGCTCCTTTTTGACCGGCTGGCTGATCGTGGATCGGCTGCGCTACCGCCATGGCGCCGGCAATATCCAGGGCTTTCTCGCCGCCCGCTTCGGCCCCTGGGGCAGCGGCTGCTTCAACTTGCTGATCTCGCTGCGGCTGCTCACCGAGGTGTTCGCCAACCTGCTGGTGGTGGGCATGGTGTTCGGGGTGGCGGGCTCGTCGGCCTATACCTGGTCCATCCTGGCGGTGGCCGGCCTGACCCTGGCCTACTCCATGGGCGGCGGCTTGCGGGCCTCGCTGCGCACCGATGTGCTGCAGATGGGACTGCTGCTGGTGCTGATCCTGGTGCTGGCGGCCATGGCCCTGGGGCACCCGCTGTTCGACTGGGGCGCGGTGCTGGCCAGCAGTCCGGACTGGTTCGGTCCCGGCTGGATCCTGCTGGCGGTGGCGCTGTTGCAGGTGCTGAGTTATCCGCTGCACGATCCGGTGATGATGGATCGGGGCTTTATCGCCGACCGGAGCACGACCCGCCGCAGCTTTATCCACGCCTTCTGGCTGTCGGCCCTGCTGATCCTGGCCTTCGGCCTGCTCGGGGTGTTCGCCGGGCTGCATGCCGGGGAAGACAAGGACGTACTGGTGACCCTGCAGCGACTGCTGGGCACGCCGGCCATGCTGGTGCTGGGCCTGACCCTGGTGATCTCCGCCGCCTCCACCCTGGACTCCACCCTGTCCAGCGCCGTCAAGCTGATGGTGGTGGACATGGGCCTGGGGCGTTCCTCCACCCGCAACGGCCGGTTGGCGATGGCGCTGTTCGCCCTTGGCGGCCTGGCGCTGGTGTTCACCGGCAGCCACGATCTGTTCGACGCGGTGGCGGTCAGCGGCACCGCCTCCCTGGCGCTGACCCCGGTTGTCCTGTTCAGCATCCTGGCCGGACGCGAGGTGGCCCGCTGGAGCTTCCTGGCCAACTTCGGCCTGGCCATGGCCGGCGCCGTGCTCTACTTCCTGGAAAAAGGCGGCCGCATCAGCCTGATCGGCGACCTGTTCGGGGTGGAGCACAGCTATGCCAAGCTGCTGGTGGTGACGGTCTTCATCCTGCTGTCCGGCCTGCTGTGCTTCACCCTGGGGCTCAAGCCCAGGGCGACAATCGCGGAGCAGCGGGCATGAACCCCGGAAGAAGCTGCCCGCTCCACTACCGGCTGCAGCCGGAGCGGCTGGCACAGGGGCCCGTCCAACGGGCCGACAGCCTCTACCTGGCGGGTGGGTTGTACGGCAACTGGGCGGCGCTGAAGGCGATACTGGCGTTGCGCGTGCGGGAGCAGCTCGCCGGCCAGCCCCGGCCGGCGCTGGTGTTCAATGGCGACTTCAACTGGTTCAACGCCGAGCCGGCCTGCTTCGAGGTGGTGAACGAAGTGGTGCTGGACCATCTCGCCCTGCGCGGCAATGTGGAAACCGAGCTGGCGCGGCCGTCGGCCGGGGCGGGGGAGGGGGTGGTGAGCCGCTCCAACGCCATCATGGCCCGTCTGCAGCGGCTGGCCGCCGACCAACCCCGGCTGGCCGACCGCCTGGGGGCGCTGCCTACCCACCTCAACCTGGAGGTGGGCGGACTGCGGATATTGGCCCTGCACGGGGATCCCGAGTCCCTGGCCGGCTGGGGACTGGCGGTGGAGGCCATGCCGCCACCGGGCGAGGCCAGCCCGGTCATCGCCGACTGGTTCCGCCGCACCGGAGCCCGCGTCCTGGCCGGCAGCCATACCTGCCTGCCCTTTATGCAGGACTGGCTGCTGGACGGGCGCCGCCACTTGGTGGCCAACAACGGCGCCGCCGGCATGCCCAACTTCCGGGGCGACCGGCGGGGGCTGATCACCCGCATCGGTGTCCGGCCCAGCCCTTTCCCAACCCTGTACGGCACCCGGCTCGACGGGGTCTATGTGGAGGCGCTGCCGGTGACCTGGGAGCCGGGCTGGGATGCCTGGTTCGCCGCCCACTGGCCGCCCGGCTCGCCCGCCTGGGAGTCCTACCGGGAGCGTTTTATGGTGTGGCCCCGCTACGGCCTAGCCCAGGCACGGCGGCTGGCGCCGGCCTGAGCCCGGCTTAGCGGCTGTCGGGATGTTCCGGGCGTCGCCGCCAGGGCTGGGTCAGCAGGCGGCCCAGCCGCAGCTCGGCCGGGTCCTGGAAGTCGTTCAGTCCTATGGTCATGCGCCGGTGGCCCGCCTCGGGCTGGGCCCGGTAGGTGCCCAGCAGGCGATCCCACCAGGGCAGGTTGAAGCCGAAGTTGCTGTTGGTTTCCCGCGGGATCACCGAGTGGTGCACCCGGTGCATGTCCGGGGTGACCAGCAGCAGGCGCAAGCCGGCGTCGAGCCGGGGCGGCAGCCGGACATTGCCGTGGTTGAACATGGAGGTGGCGTTGAGCAGCACCTCGAACAGCAGCACCGACAGCGGCGGCGCCCCCAGCAGGATGACGATGCCCAGCTTGATCCCCATCGACAGCAGTATCTCCAGCGGATGAAAGCGCAAGCCGGTGGTGACGTCGATGTCCGGATCGCTGTGGTGCATGCGGTGCAGCCGCCACAGCCAGGGCAGGGCGTGGAACAGCCGGTGCTGCAGGTAGATGAGAAAGTCCAGCACCAGCAGGGAAAGCGGCAGGGTGAGCCAGAGCGGCAGCGGCCACAGCTGGAACAGTCCCCAGCCGCGCTGCTCCGCCAGCAGGGCACCGCCCACGGCGGCGAGCGGAAACAGCAGCCGCAGCAGCAGGGTATTGATGGCCACCAGCAGCAGGTTGGCCGGCCAGCGGCGATGGCGCGGATAACGCCGGCGGCGGCGCGGGGCGAGCGCCTCCCACAGCATCATCAGCAGCAAGATGCCGGCGAAGGCGGCCAGCCGGAGCAGGGGCTCATATGCCGGCATCGGTGAGCGGCTCGGGGTGGTGGGGCGGTATGGGTAACGGCATCTGGTCTTCCCTTGTTCACGCTGGACCTCTTCAATGTTAGTCCTTGGCGAGGGCACCAGGTGATAGTGCCCCGACGTTAGCCGGTCGCCACCACCGTTTGGTTGCGCCCCTGCCGCTTGGCCTGGTAGAGCGCCTTGTCCGCCATCTTCAGGGTGTTGTCGATGGTGGAGGGGCTGCCCGGCCAGTGGGCGATACCCAGGGAAATGGTGACATGGCCCACCCCGGGATATTGGGTTTTCTGGGTCTGCCCCCGCAGCCGTTCGGCCACTTCCCTGGCCGCGCGGGTATCGGCGCCGGGCAGGAAAAGCAGGAACTCTTCTCCCCCGCTCCGGCACAGGGCGTCGTCCTTGCGGGCACTGTTTTGCATCAGCTTCGCCAATGACGTTATCACCTGATCCCCCACGCCATGGCCATGGGTGTCGTTGACCCGCTTGAAATGGTCGATATCCAGGGCGATGGCGGCAAACGTTTGCCCGGTTTCCTGAAAATGATCGAGCACTTTCTGCATGCCCCGGCGGTTGAGCAGGCCGGTGAGGGGATCGCAGTGGCTGTCGGCATGCAGCCGGCTTATCTTGTCGTTGAGCAGGCTCACCCCCTTGAGGATGGCGCGCTTTAGCAGGGCGGCCTCGAAATACCAGGAACGCACCTGGGCGATGTTGTCCTGGGCCTGTTTCTGATCCATGGTCCTGGCGTTGTGGGCCAGTTGCCGCAGGGGAGTGGCGATAAAGAGGGCGGAAAACCAGATGAAGACCAGGGTAAGCAGGGCCAGGGGCAGGCTTTTGATAAAAACATCGAGGATCTGGCCATCGAGCCCGGCCAGGGCGGAAGCGCGGGGGCGCTGGGCGACGATGCCCCAGCCCGCCTTGGTGACGGGGGCATAGCCGGCGAGCATCTCGGTACCGTCGGTATCGGTCAACTGCAGGCTGCCGCTGTGGCCTTCGAGCACGGCGTCGACCACGGAATTATCGATGATTTTCTCACCGATACAGGCCTCGTCCGGGTGGTAGAGAACGGTGCCTTTCCGGTCGACCACATAGAGGTAGGAGTCATCGTTGTAGTAGTGACTGCCCAGCATCTGGCCGAGCATGCTTTCATCCTGCAGATAGACAGAGCCGCTGACAAAGCCCAGGTAGTCGCCTTTATCGGTGATAATGGGGTGGGTCACGCTGATCAGATAGTTGCCGGTGACCGAAACAAAGGGGTCGCTGGTAAGCGGCCTTTTCGCCTCGAGTGACTGGCGTACGATATCCGAGTCGAGGGTCAGCCCCAATAGTTGCAGTGTTTCCGGCGAGGTGGCCACCACCTTGGCATCGGCATTCACCACCACCAACGAGTTGAAGCTTTTGCTTTGCCGGTGCAGTCGCCGGGTTTCCTGCCGCAGGGCCTGCTCGTTACCCATCATGGTGCCGAGCAGTTCGGCACCATGAGCCAGTTGATATTCGGTGGATGCCAGAAAGTTATTGGTCGTTTCCGCCAGCTTGGCGGCGTATACCCGGTGCGACTCCAGGGTATTGGCGATCAGCAGGGCGCGCTGCACCTCGTAGGTGGCGTAAAAGCTGTTTCCCAGGGTAAGCAACACGCTGGCCATGGCCAGGGTCAGGATAAGGCGACGCAAATCCAGGCGTAGGAAAAAGGGTGGCTTCATTATCGGGGGGAAGTCTTCCTGCTGTGGGAGGCCGTCAAGCCAGGCCGAATCAGGCCACTGATTCTAATTGAGCCGGCCGGTCAAAAGCTACCCTTACAAAGGGTAAGTGAAAGAAAGACCCTGAAAAGGTATGAGTGCAATAACCGGGTGGTGTTTGTAAATGTGATGGTGGTGTCTGCCCGGCGATGAGGCGGTTGAGGCGGTATGGTTACGATGGGTAGGGAGTAACAGCATCGGCATGCGCTTGAGCCCGCATGCCGATGGGTATTAGCCGGGTTGCCTTATTTTACGCCGATAATGATGTAGCCCTTTATCCCCTTGCCGGAATTCAAATTCCCCGGCGGGGCCGGCGCATCAGGTAGTAGGCGGCGGGGATCACGAACATCGACAACAGCGGGGCGGTGATCATGCCGCCGACCATGGGCGCGGCGATGCGCTGCATCACCTCCGAGCCGGTGCCGCCGCCCCACATGATCGGCAGCAGGCCGGCCAGGATCACCGCCACCGTCATCGCCTTGGGGCGTACGCGCAGTACCGCCCCTTCACGGATGGCGTCGAGCAGGTCGGCTTCGCTGCCGCGGTCCTGCTCCAGCCGCTCGAACCAGGCCTGCTTGAGGTACAACAGCATGATCACCCCGAACTCGGCGGCTACCCCGGCCAGGGCGATAAAGCCGATCACGCCGGCCACCGACAGGTTGTAGCCGAGCCCGTACAGCAGCCAGATGCCGCCCACCAACGCGAAGGGCAGAGTCGCCATCAGCAGCAGCGCCTCGTCAATATGCTTGAAGGTGAGATACAGCAGCACGAAGATGATCAGCAGGGTGAAGGGCACCACCAGTTTGAGCCTGGCGCTGGCCCGCTCGAGAAACTCGAACTGACCGGACCAGGACACCGAATAGCCGGGCGGCAGCGCGACCTGTTCGGCGACGCGTTGCTGCATCTCGCGCACCGCCGAGCCGAGATCGCGGCCCCGCAGGTCGACATAGACGAAGCCGGTCGGGCGGGCGTTTTCGCTGCGCAGCATGGGGGGACCGTCGTTGATGCGGATGTCGGCCACGTCGCCCAGCACCAGTTGCTGGCCGCGCGGGGTGACCATGGGCAGGGCGCGCAGCTTGTCCAGCGAGTCGCGCACCTCGCGCGGGTAGCGCACGTTGATGGGGTAGCGCTCCAGCCCTTCCACCGTCTCGCCGATGTTCATGCCGCCGATGGCGCTGGCCACGACCGACTGCACGTCGGCGATGTTCAGGCCGTAGCGCGCGGCCGCCTCCCGCCGGATGTCGACGTCGATGTAGCGGCCGCCGGTCAGCCGCTCGGCAAAGGCGCTGGTGACCCCCGGCACCCTCTTCACCGCTTGCTCGATGTCGGCGGTGAGCCGGTTGATCACCCCCAGATCCTCGCCCATGACCTTGACCCCCACCGGGCTCTTGATGCCGGTGGCGAGCATGTCGATGCGGTTGCGGATGGGCGGGATCCAGATGTTGGTCAGCCCCGGCACCCGCACCGTCCGATCGAGCTCCGCCACCAGCTTTTCCGGCGTCATGCCGGCCCGCCACTGCTCCCGGGGCTTGAACTGGATGGTGGTCTCGAACATCACCAGGGGGGCGGGGTCGGTGGCGGACGTGGCCCGGCCGGCCTTGCCGTAGACGCTTTCCACCTCGGGCAGGGTCTTGATCAGGCGATCGGTTTGCTGCAACAGCTCGGCCGCCTTGCCGGCCGACAGGCCGGGCAGGGCGGTCGGCATATAGAGCAGGTCGCCTTCGTCCAGCGGCGGCATGAACTCGCTGCCGATGTGTTTGAGCGGCCACAGGCTGGCCGCGAAGAACAGCACGGCCAGGACGATGGTCGCCTTGGGAAAGCGCAGCACCCATTCGAGCAGGGGGCGGTAGGCCGCGATCAGCCAGCGGTTGAGCGGATTCTTGTGCTCGGGCGGAATGCGCCCCCGGATCAGATAGCCCATCAGCACCGGTACCAGGGTCACTGCCAGGGCCGCCGAGGCCGCCATGGCGTAGGTCTTGGTGAAGGCCAGCGGCGAAAACAGCCGGCCTTCCTGGGCTTCCAGGGCGAACACCGGAATGAAGGACAGGGTGATGATCAGCAACGAGAAGAACAGCGCCGGGCCCACCTCCGCCGCCGCCGCGCCGATGACCCGCCAGCGCGCCTCGCCGGCCAGGGACTCCCCGGGGTGCCGGTGGTGCCACTGCTCCAGGTGCTTGTGAGCGTTTTCGATCATCACCACCGCCGCATCGACCATGGCGCCGATGGCGATGGCGATGCCGCCGAGCGACATGATGTTGGCGTTGACCCCCTGCCAGTGCATGACGATAAAGGCGGCGAGGATGCCGATCGGCAGCGAGACGATGGCCACCAGGGCCGAGCGCAGATGGAACAGGAACAGCGCGCAGACCACGGCCACCACCAGGAATTCCTCAAGCAGTTTGTGGCCGAGGTTGTCGATGGCCCGCTCGATCAGGCCGGAACGGTCGTAGGTCGGCACTATCTCCACACCCGCCGGCAGGCTCCCGGCCAGCTCGGCCAGGCGGGCCTTGACCGCGGCTATGGTCGCCAGGGCGTTTTCCCCGGAGCGCATCACGATGACGCCCCCGACCGCCTCGCCTTCGCCGTCCAGTTCGCCGATGCCGCGCCGCATCTCCGGCCCGAGCTGTACCTGGGCCACGTCGGCCAGCCGCACCGACACCCCGGCATCGGTGGTCATCAGCGGAACGGCCCGGAAGTCGTCCAGGGTCTGGAGGTAGCCGGATGCGCGCACCATGAACTCGGCCTCGCCCAGTTCCAGCACCGAGCCGCCGGTTTCCTGGTTGGCCCGGCGCAGCGCCTCGATGACCCTGTCATGGGTAATACGGTAGGCTGCCAGCCTGTCGGGGTCGAGCACCACCTGGTATTGCCGCACCATGCCGCCGATGGTGGCGACCTCGGCCACCCCGGGCACCGTTTTCAGCTCGAACTTCAAAAACCAGTCCTGCAGACTGCGCAGCTGCGCCAGGTCGAGGCGGCCGGAGGTATCGGTCAGGGCATACTGATAGACCCAGCCCACGCCGGTGGCGTCCGGTCCCAGCGCCGAGGTGGCGCCGGGCGGCAGCCGCGACTGCACCTGATTGAGGTACTCCAGCACCCGGGAGCGGGCCCAGTAGAGATCGGTGCCATCCTCGAACAGCACATAGACATAGCTGTCGCCGAAGAAGGAATAGCCGCGCACGTCCCTCGCGCCGGAAACCGACAGCATGGTGGTGGTCAGCGGGTAGGTGACCTGGTTCTCGACCAGTTGCGGGGCCTGCCCCGGCCAGGTGGTGCGGATGATGACCTGGGTATCGGACAGGTCCGGCAGGGCGTCGAGGGGGGTGCGCAGCAGCGAGACCAGGCCCCAGGCCGTCATGATCAGGGTGGCGATCAGCACCAGGAAGCGGTTGGCAACGGACCAGTGGATAAGGCGGACGATCATTGGTCACCTCCCGTTGCGTTATTGTCCACCGGTTGCAGGGTGATGATGCGCGGCGGCTCTCCCTCCTGCATGCGGAAGCTGATATCGACTGGGTCGCCGACCGACAGTGCCGGCCGTGCCAGCCCGGGCGCCAGCCTGAAGTCCATGGTCATGGCCGGCCAGCCGAGCTCGGGGATGTCCGGGTGCGTCAGCGTCAGGGTCTCGCCGTCGATGGCCTCCAGGCGGGCGTGGGTGCGGTACAGGGGGGGCTCCGCGCTCGCAACCGGTTCGGCGATCCCGAGCCGGGCCTCGATGCCCTTGAGGTTCGCCTCCGAGTCGATCAGGAACTGGCCGGAGAGCACGACCCGTTGCCCCTGATCGAGGCCGGCGAGGATCTCGGTCATGCCGTCCTGCTCGATGCCGGTGGTCACTTCCAGCGGGCGGAAGTCATCGCCCTCGACCGCCATCACCAGGGTGCGCTGCCCGGTACGCACCAGGGCTTCGGTCGGCACCAGCAAGGCCGTGCGCGCCTCGGGGGCGGCCAGTGTCATTTGCACGAACATGCCCGGTACCAGTTGCCCCGTGGGGTTGGCCAGCTCCAGGCGTGCCTTGCGCGTCCGGGTGGCGGAGTTCACTTCCGGCAGCAACGCTTGCACGGTGCCGGTGAATAGCTCGCCCGGCAAGGCGGGCGTGCGGGCGCTCACCGGGCTGCCCCGGCGCAGCATCGTCGCCTGGCTTTCCGGCACCTCGGCCTCCACCCACACCGTCGCCCATTCATTGATGCGGGCGAGCAGCGTGCCCGGCATGACGGTGCCGCCTTCGCGGGCCGGCAGCTCGGTCACTATGCCGCTGGCCGGGGCGACCAGGGTGATCCGGGGCTGTACCCGGCCGGTACGCTCGACCAGGGCAATCTGCTGGTCGTTCATGCCCGCCTGGCGCATGCGCTGGCGGGCGGCGTCCACCAGCCCGGTCAGATCCTGACCCCGCATCCGGCGCAGGCCGAGGTAGTCTTCCTGCACCGCCACCCAGTCGGGTACATAGAGATCGAGCAGGGGTTGTCCTTCATTGACCGTATCCAGGGTCGCGCGCACATGAAGCTTTTCAATAAAACCGGTGGCGCGGGCCGTCAGGGTGAACTGGCCGCGTTCGTTCCAGCTCACCTTGCCCACCGCCGAGACCGTCGGCCGCAATTGCCCTTCGGACACCTCGCCGGTACGCAGCCCCAGGTTCTGCCGGATGCGCGGACTGACCGTCACTGTGCCGTCGTCGGCGTTCTCGCTCCCCGCATAGGCGGGCACCAGCATCATGTCCATGAAGGGTGATTTGCCGGGGGCGTCGAATTTCCTGCCCGGGACCATGGGATCGTGGTAGTAGAGGATCTTCCGGCCGGTACGAGGATCGACATCGCCGGCCTGCAGGCCGGCCTCGATATGCCGGCGGGTGGCGGCTTCGCCCTGCGGGATGCCCCAGGTCGAGGGATCTTCCGTGGCCGCCATCGGCGCGGCCCCGTCCACGGCGGCTTCGCCGCGGGACAGGCCCTGCTCCAGGCCCAGCCGATAGAGGCCGACACCGGCGGCGCCCAGCACGGCGGCGGCAAGCAGGCTGAGTACAAGGGGGTTCTTGTTCATGGGGTCGGCTCCTTGGTGGTCTGGTCGGCATGCCCGTCACGGGCGGCGAGAATGTCGTACTCCTCCGGGATCAGGAAGGCCAGCTCGGCCCAGAGGGTGGCGGTCTGCATCTCGATGCGCAGCCGCTCGATGCGGGTGTCGACGGCCATGCGCCGGGCCTCCAGCACCGCGGCCAGTGAGCCCTTGCCGCCGCGATAGGCGGCCTGCGCCGCCTGGGTGCGGCCCTCGGCCAGGGGGAGCAGGGTGCGGTCGTAGTCGTCCAGCCGGGTCAGGTTGCTGCGCCAGCTTTCCCGCAGGCGCCGTACCTCGAACAGGTGTTCACGACGTATTTCCTCCCGCTCGTTGCGCCGCTGCTCGACGCTGGCCAGACTGGCGGCCAGCTCCCGGTCCTGCCGGTTTTTTCGATCCCACTGCAGGGGGATGGCGACGCCCAGCGACACCATGTCGCCGAAGGCGTCGTCCCGTCGGCTGTACCTCAGCGACCAGGTCCAGTCGAGGCTCTTTTCCTGGCGGGCCACCTCGGCCTCGGCCTCGGCTACCCGGGTCCGGGCATCCAGCAGGGTGAGTTGCGGATGGGCCTCGATCTCGTGTGCGGCAGCCTGGGCGGCGCCAGGCACCTGCCTGATGTCGGGGAGGCGGCCCAGGGTGGTCGTGGCGTCATCGCCCACCCAGCGGGACAGCAGGCTATCGGCATTGTTCAGGTCCGCACGGGTTTCCCTCAGCCGGTCGTCGAGTCGGGCCACCGCCGCCCGGGTCAGGAACAGCTCCGACTGGGTGGCGCTTCCGCCCCGGTAGCCGGCCTCGACCGCCTCGACCACCAGCACGGCTTCCTCCCGCTGTTGTTCCAGCAGCTCGAGCAGCTGCTGCTGGTAGTGGCGTGCCAGCCAGGCGCGGGCGGTTTGGGTGCGCAGGGTGGCGAGCTGCAATCGCCGGTTGGCGACGGCGGCATCGGCCTCCCGCTCGAAGCGGTTCCTGCGTGCCAGCCGCTTGTCCGCATCGGTAAAGGTCTGCGACAGACCGATGGACTGCATGGTCATGAAGTCGTCGTCCAGGCTGAAGCGCATGGGGCCCTCTGCCGGTACATTGTCCAGCGACAGGCGCAGCTCCGGATCGGGCAGGCGACCGGCGGCGACCGCCTGCTCGCGGAAGGCGGTCGCCGAGGCATCCTGGGCCAGCAGCCCGGCCGAGTGCATTTGTGCCGCCTGCAAGGCGGCCTCTAAGGTCAGGGGGGCGGGCAACGGCGACTGGGCCGCCGCCGGCTGGGTCGTGCCCGAGATCAGCGCCACCGCCAGGGCCGCCATGCTCAGGCGTGAGTGCCGACGCCGGACGGCGTGGCGCAGGGGAAGCCGCTTGGCTTCGCCAGGGTGAGAATAGGAGTACATAGGCCAAATTCCATGTGCATGGGCGTCCGCGTGCAAACGACGCGGACAAGGCACGGCAACGGGCCCGGCCCGCTGCCGCATCAGGTCAACACAGGATCAGCCGATGCTGGGCGGTCGCCAGACGGAGGAAGGCTCGCGGGATCTTAACTGAAGCAGCGGATGGCCCGCCGGCTCGGTGGCAGGGGGAGGCGATGCGGTCAGGTTAACCGGGGCGAAAAGACAGGAGCCGGACGAACCGCAAGGCATGTCGGTTTTGCACGGCTCGCCGGTGTCGGCCTGGGTGTCGGCATCGTTGCAGCAGTGGTGATCCTCGGCGGACATCGCCATCGGGGATGCCGGTTGCTCATGCTCCATGGGGCAGGGAAGCATGGCGACGCGCGGGGCCGCGATGCCCTGGAAGGCAACGAAGAAAGTGATGATCAAGGCCAGGAAGGTGCGCGTCATGGGACGATTCTACAGATTTGAGCCTTGAATGGAATCCTTTCGGGTGATTTGAAGGGCCGAAGCGATGTGTTAAACACCTTGAAATACGCCTGAACGAATTCCCTGGTTGTTATCTATCGTTATGCACGGGCTGGCCACGGGTCAGCGATCGAACAGGGCGGCTCCGACCCACTGGGAGGGCAGCCAGAACAGGTCGTCGGGCTCGTCGATGTCGCGCAGGCACTCGCCCTGGTGGAAACACCAGCCGAGTTCGCGGATGCGCGCCCGGGTGAGCGTGGCGACCCGGTCGGTGCTCCAGGGAATATCCTCGAACAGGCGGGATGAGAAGCGGCGCAGGCCGAGCAGGGCGTAGCCGCCGTCGCAGGTGGGGTGAAACATCGCTTCGCATTGGCCGAGGCGGTGGGCGGCCGCCTGCAGCAGGGCGGGGTTGAGGTGCGGGCAGTCGGTGCCTATCAGCAGTAGCTGCGGGTTTTGTTGCAGGCCGCGCCGGGCCGCCCGGGCCATGCGCTGCCCAAGGTCGCCCTCGCCCTGATCGCTGAGTTCGATATGGGCGGGCAGGGCCAGCCCGGCCCAGGGCGGCCGGTCCGGCGCCGGGCTGGCGCACAGCTCCACCGGCCCCAGGGCCGCGGCCCGGCAATGGGCCAGGGTCGACATCAGCATGCGCCGGGCCAGGCGCGCCGCGCCCTCGGGCCCCAATGCCGGGATCAGCCGGGTCTTGGCCAGGCCGGCCAGGGGCGCCTTAGCGAACACGATGATGCGGGTGCTCATCGGTAGGCCTTCGCCAGCAAGGCCGGGTCGGCGCCCCGCCAGTAGGCGAAGCGTAACCGCCACATCAGCCAGATGGTGCGAAACAGCCCCCGGCTCTCCCAGCGCCGGCCCGAGGTGTGCGCCTTGTGTCGCAGGCAGGCCGGCCGCCCCAGCCGCTTGAGCCGCTTGCTGAGCTCGATGTCCTCCATCAGTGGTTGGTCGGGGAAACCGCCGATACGCTCGAAGCTGCTCCGGCGCACGAAGATGGCCTGATCGCCGGTGGCGATGCCGGTCAGCCGGGAGCGCAGGTTGACAAGTGCGGCCACCAGCTTCAGCAGGGGATGGCGGCCGGAAATGGTGATGTCGAAGCGGCCCCAGTGCCGGCGGGACAGGGCCTGCTCCACCGTCGACAGGACCCCGGGCGGCAGCCGGGTGTCGGCGTGCAGGAACAGCAACAGCTCCCCACGGGCCTCGGCGGCGCCGGCGTTCATCTGCCGGGCGCGGCCGGGGGCGCTGGTGACCACCCTGACTCCGGCCCGGCGGGCCAGGGCGGCGGATTCGTCCGTGCTGCCGCCGTCCACCAGGATCACCTCGGCCTGGCCGCCCCCCGGCGGCAGCGCGGCCAGGGTCCGGGGCAGGATGGCGGCTTCGTTCAACACCGGCATGATGATGGAGCAGGTCATGAGTCCTCCTGGTGCAGGGCACCGCCGCAGCTGCTGCCCTGGCCGGCGGTGCAGCCGTAGCAGTGCTCGGCCACCCGGATGGGCTGGCCGTCCAGCTCGCGGCGCAGCAGATCGCGCAGGTGCGGGCGGCCCGCGCCGGGCAGGCGCAGCCCCAGTTGCTGGTTGAAGTCGCAGTCGTACAGCTGGCCCTGCCAGTCCACGCTCACCAGGTTGCGGCACATCAGCCCCGGCAGGTTGGCGGCGGCAAAGTTTTCCTTCAGCAGGCGCAGGTAGTCGTGGAACCGGCGCTTGCTGAGCAGGTAGTCGCCGAAGCGCTTGATCGGCATGTTGGCCAGGGCGAACAGCCGGTTGAAGCGGATGCCGAAGTGTTCCCCCAGCTCGCGCTTGTAGTCGGCTTCCAGCGCCGCCTGGGGCGGCGGCAGGCTGGGGCCCTGGGGATTGTAGATCAGGTGGAGTTCAAGCCCCGAGCCGGGCTGGCCGTACCCCAGCCGGTTGAGTGCCTGCAGGGCGAGAATGCTCTTGTCGAAGGTGCCCTTGCCCCGCTGCTTGTCGACGTTGTCCACCGAATAACAGGGCAGGGAGGCCACCACTTCCACCCCCTGTCCGGCCAGGAACCCGGCCAGGTCGTCCTGGCCCGGCTCGAACAGTATGGTGAGGTTGCAGCGGTCGATCACCTTCACCCCCTGGGCGCGGGCGGCACGCACCAGCGCCCGGAAGCCCGGGTGCAGCTCGGGGGCGCCGCCGGTGAGATCCAGGGTCGACAGCCGGCGGGCCCGCAGCACCCGGGGGATCAGCGCCAGGTTGTCCTCGTCCATCATCTCGGTACGGTGGGGGCCGGCGGCCACGTGGCAGTGCACGCACTTCATGTTGCACTTGTAGCCCAGGTTCACCTGCAGGGTATCGAGCCGGTGGCGGCGGATGGCCGGAAAGTCGGTCAGATCCAGCAGCGGCAGGGTGTCTCTCATGGCGTACCTCCAGGAGTGGAATAGGCTAAGGCCGCGCGACGGGGCCGATGGTTACGGCCGGTTCGATTCCGCGTTGTCTACTAGCTTATACCCGGCGAGCGGCAAGGATCTTTCAGGCGGAATGCGCGGCATGCCCTATTCCTCGGGCTCCCCCTTCTGGGGGCTGCCGTGATCGGGACGGTCGGCGTAGCGCCTGGCTATCCGGCGGATCACCGGCAATTGCTGCTCGAAGTTGCGGCAGCCCCTGCACATCAGGGTATGCAGCTTCAGCGCCAGCTTTTCGCCGGCGGCGAGGGGCCTGTCCTGGCTCTCCGACATCAGTTGGGTGGCTTGTCGACAGTTCAGCATGAGCAGTCTCCTTGCAGTTGCCATTTGTTTTCCAGGCATTCGCGCAGGCGCAGGCGGGCGCGGTACAGCAGCACATTGAGGTTGCTGATGGTCAGCTCGAGCTCCCGGCAGATCTCATGGCTGTCCAGACAGATAAACTCCCGCATCATGAATACCCGCCCCTGGTTGGGGGGCAGGTGATCCAGGCAAAACTCGAAAATCGCCCAGAACTGCTCGTCCTCGAAACTGGCCTCGGGGGAGCTCCAGCGCACGGGGTGTTCCTCCCGATGCCAGCGGCCGCTCTGGTTGAACAGCAGCGCTTCCGGATCCTGCTCCTCGTCGCCGCCCAGGCTGGAAACCGGCAGTAGCCGCTGGTTCCTGCGAATGATGTCGGCAATCTTGTTGCGCAGTATGGCGAACACCCAGCTCTTGTAGGCGGCCTGGCCCTTGAAGGAGTCGGCGTACCTGAAGGCGCCGAGCAGGGCCTCCTGCACCGCGTCCTCCGCCAGGTGGGCATCCTTGAGCTGCAGTGTTGCAAAGCGGAGCATCTGCCGGCGCAGTGCCTCGGATAACAGCTCGGGGCGGGCGGCATGCCGTCCGTCCCGGCTCGTTTCATGTCGTTCGGGCATGGGGCCTCTTTATGCAGGCTTTGATAGGTGTGGGTAGACTGTAGCCCCAAAAAACCGGCTGTTCAGCCTTGCCCACCTTCTGATGGTGAGTCGTTTTACCGGCACTATTCTTACAGCGAGTCGAAAAATTTATCCATAGTGCTGTAATTAAGGGGAGTGCTCGGTCGACGGTCATCCGGCAGGGACACCACCCCGACGCCCTGACGCAGAGGTCCCGCCCATGAGCCAATACCATATTTTTACCCCCGAGCACGCCATCGACTATGCCCGCCGGCACGCCCCCGGCTTCGACACCGCCGCCCGGCTGTCGGCGGCGGAGGTGGGCGACGGCAACCTCAACCAGGTGTTCCGGGTGGTGGATGACGCCGGCGGGCGCAGCGTGATCGTCAAGCAGGCGCTGCCCTATATCCGCTGCGTGGGCGAGTCCTGGCCCCTGACCCGGGAGCGGGCCAGGATAGAGGCCGGGGTGCTGCGGCGCCATGGCGAGCATTGCCCCGAGCACATGGTGGCGCTGCTGCACCAGGACGCCGGGCTGTCGGTGCTGATGCTGGAGGATCTGTCGGCGTGGCGGCTCTGGCGCCAGGCCCTGATGGCGGGCGAGGCGCCGGCGGAAACGGCGGCCCGGCTGGGGCATTACCTGGCCCGGGTGCTCTATCGCGGCTCCGATTTTCACCTGGCATCCATAGCCAAACGGGCCGAGATGGTGCGGTTCAGCAACCCGGAGCTGTGCGCCGCCACCGAAACGGTGTTTTTCGACGACCCTTATCACGACCATCCGCACAACCAGATCGCGCCCGCCCTGCGCCCCCTGGCCGAGCGGCTGTGGCGAGACGGCCCCCTCAAACGCCGGGTGGCGGCGCTCAAGCACCGCTTTCTGTGTGATGCCCAGGCCCTGCTGCACGGCGACCTGCACACCGGCTCGGTGTTCGTGACCGAGGGCGGGCTCAAGGTGTTTGACGCCGAATTCGGCTGTTACGGCCCCATGGGGTTCGATCTGGGCTCGGCCATCGGCAACCTGCTGCTCAACCACTGCGGCCAGCCCGGCCTGCACCCGGGGGAAAAGGGGCGGGCAGAGCAGCGGCGGCGGCTGGAGGAGGTGCAGACCCTGTGGCGGCGGTTCCACGACGACTTCACCGCCCTGGCGGCGGGCTGCGCGGATCCGGCCCTGGCCGAGCCGGGCTATGTGGCCGACTTTCTGGCCCGGGTGTGGCGGGACAGCCTGGGCTATGCCGGCACCGAGCTTATCCGCCGCACCATCGGCATCGCCCGGGTGGCGGATCTGGACGGCATCGAGGAGGAGGCGCCGCGGCTCGCCTGCCAGCGCGCCGCCCTGACCCTGGGGCGGGCGCTGATCCTCGAGGCCGACACCCTGGCCGGCGACGGAGCGCTGGCGGCATTGGTGGCGGCGTGCGGACAGCCGTCCGAGCAGAATTAACGAACCGGCTCAGCGGCTGAGCGGCAGCCAGGCCCCGAGCAGGACGAAGAGGCCGCCACAGGTCCGGTTGAAGCCCTTGCCGCAGCGGCCCAGCCAGCCGGAGACCCGGCCGGCAAAACCGGCGATAAACAGCTCGGTCAGGCACTCCACCAGCGCGAAGGTGGCCGCCATGATGGCGAACTGCAGCCCGAGGCCGGCCTTGGGGTCGATAAACTGGGGCAGGAAGGCGGCGAAGAACAGGATGGCCTTGGGGTTGGCCAGAGCGGAGAGGAACCCCTGGCGGGCCATGGCCCAGCCGCTCGCCCGGCCTGCCGGGGTGCCGACGCCGCCGCCCGGGGTGGGCGAGCGCCACACCTGCACGCCCAGCCACACCAGGTAGAGGCCGCCGGCCACCTTCATCACCAGCAGCAGCTCCCCCGCCAGGCTCAGCAGCGAGGCGATGCCGAACATCGACAGCCCGATCACGGCCACAAAGCCCAGGGCGCCGCCCGCTATGGTGGCCAGGGTCTTGCCCGGGCCGTAGAGGGCGCCGTGGGTTAGCGCCAGCAGGCCGTTGGGGCCGGGAGTGAGCGACAGGCCGATGGTGGCCGCGAGGTAAACAAGCCAGGTATCCAGGGTCATGGCGGGCTCCTGATGGTGATGATGGGCGTCATTATGGGGCCAGGGCCCCTTTCATTTCTGGTAAAAACGAGACATAAAAGGGGAATATCTGGACCAGTGGAGTCATGATGCCGAGCCCCGATGTCGGTTTTTTGCTGTTGCCCCTGCCGGGCTTCGCCCTGCTGCCCTTCGGTGGCTTCCTCGACAAGCTGCGCTTTTCCGCCGACGACGAGGATCACAGCCGCCAGCGCTATTGCCGCTGGCGGATACTGGGCCTGGCGGAGGACGAGACGATCACCGCCAGCTGCGGGGTGGAAGTCCGGACCCAGGCCTCGCCTCGGGAGCTGGACTGGGCCCATTACCAGTACCTGGTGATCTTCGGTGGCCGCGACGCAGGGCAGACCCGGCGGCTGGCGCCGCGTTACCGCCACCTGCTGCGCCAGGCCAGTGCCCGCGGCCTCGGCCTGGTGAGCATCGACAATGCCTGCTTCCTGCTGGCCGAGGCGGGCCTGCTGGAAGGGCACCGGGTGGCGGTGCACTGGCGCCATGCCCGGGAATTCGCCACCGGCTTTCCGCACCTCGCCATGACCACCGAACAGCTGTACCTGCTGGACGGCCAGCGCATCAGCTGCGCCGGCGGCAGCGCCGCCATCGATCTGGCCACCGAACTGCTCGGCCGCCATTGCGGCCGGGAACGCGCCCTGAAGGGGCTGGCCGACATGCTGGTGGATGAAAGCCGGGAAAGGGGCCACCGGCTCCGGTCGCTGCAGCCGGAGCCGGATACCGGCCGCCACCTGGGGCGGGCCCTGGCCCTGATGCGCCAGTATCTGGGCTCGGCCATGACGGTGGCGGCGCTGGCCGAACGGCTGGGGGTAGGGCGGCGCCAGCTGGACCGGCTGTTCGTGGCCCGTTTCGGCCAGTCGGCCCGGGCCTACTGGCAGGAGCTGCGGCTGCAGCACCTGGCCTGGCGCCTGCGCCACAGCCACCACCAACTGGCCCTGCTCGCCGAGGAAGTCGGCATCCCGGACACCGGCTACCTGGCCAAGCTGTTCAAACGCCGTTTCGGGCTGACCCCGGCCCAATACCGCCGGCAATCATGAAGACGGCTCGCCGGGACGCAGGGATACACCCGGCCAGATAAGCGATGAGTTCATGCCTCAAGCCGCCGGCGAGGTTGCACCGGCGCCATGGTTGAGTTAACTCTGTAGTAACCTGGCTTTTGTTGAGTAAATCCAAAAACATGAGATCAAAAACGCCCTTGTCCCAGGTGACCGACTTCGATCTTCGCCTGTTGCGCCTGTTCAAGGTGGTGGCGGAGTGCGGCAGTTTTTCCGCCGCCGAAAGCGCCCTGGGGGTCACCCGTTCGGCGGTGAGCCTGCAGATGAGCGATCTGGAAAAGCGCCTGGGCATGCGCCTGTGCCAGCGCGGCCGGGCGGGCTTTGCCCTGACCGACGAGGGCAGGGAAGTGCTGCGGGCGGGGGAGGTGCTGCTGAGCGCGGTGGAAAACTTTCGCACCGAGATCAACCAGATCAACCGGCAACTGCGGGGCGAGCTCAATATCGGCATCGTCAACAACCTGGTGACTCAACCCCATATGGAGATCACCCGCGCCCTGAAGGCGCTGCGCGAGCGCAGCGACGAGATCCGGGTCAACATCAGCATGAGTACCCCCGGCGAGATAGAGCGGGGGCTGTTCGACGGCCGCCTGCACGTGGGCGCCATTCCCCTGACCACGCCGCTTTCTGGCCTGGACTACCGCCTGCTCTACGAGGAGCGCTCCAGCCTGTATTGCAGCCGCGAGCACCCGTTGTTTCATGCCGACGCCGAGCCGGACGACGACACCCTGGGCTCGGTCGACGCCGTGGTGCCCGGCTACCCCATGACGGCGCAGGCCATGGGCCTGCACCGGCAACTGAACTGCACCGCCACCGCTTCCGATCGGGAGGGCATCGCCTTTTTGATCCTCACCGGCAGCTATATCGGCTATCTGCCGGATCACTATGCCGCCAACTGGGTCGCCAAGGGGCAGATGAAGCCCCTGTGCCCGGAGCGGCTGTTTTTCGATGCGCCCCTGGCCATGGTCACCCGCAAGGGACGCCGCCCCAATCTGCTGCTGGAGAGCTTCCTCGACTCCCTGCAAGCCCCCCGCTGAATGGCGGCTGCTGCCGCCCTGGTGTCCGAGGAAAAGTTAAGCATTGGCTTACCTATGGTTAAATACATTTGAATTTAACTTAACCAAACCGGGCGCCAGAATGATCCTGTTATCGCTTTCCATCAACGGCAGCAGGGATTGGATCATGGCTAAACAGGATATTTTGCAGCGCGCCGGCCTGAGCCCCGAGCAGCTCGACGCCTACTGGATGCCGTACACCGGCAACCGCCAGTTCAAACAGGATCCGCGCATCATCGTCGGCGCCGAAGGAAGCTACTATCGGGATGTGGACGGCCGCCGGATCTTCGACGGCCTGTCCGGGCTCTGGACCTGCGGCGCCGGTCATAACAGGCCCGAGATCGCCGAGGCGGTGGCCAGGCAACTGCGCGAGCTGGACTATGCCCCGGCCTTTCAGTTCGGCCATCCCAAGGCGTTCGAGCTGGCCCATCGCCTCCGCGAGCTGACGCCCACCGGCCTCGACTACGTCTTTTTCACCGGCTCCGGCTCCGAGAGCGCGGACACCGCGCTGAAAATCGCCCGGGCCTACTGGCGCAAGAAGGGCAGGGCCGGCAAGAGCAAGCTGATCGGTCGCGCCAAGGGTTACCACGGCGTCAACTTCGGCGGCATCAGCCTGGGTGGCATCGGCCCCAACCGGGCCCTGTTCGGCCAGGGGATCGACGCCGACCACCTGCCCCATACCCTGCTGAAGCAAAACGCCTTTAGCCGGGGCATGCCGGAGCAGGGCGCCGACAAGGCCGAGGATCTGCTGGAGCTGATTGCGCTGCACGACGCCTCCAACATCGCCGCCGTCATCGTCGAGCCGCTGGCCGGCTCCGCCGGGGTGATCCCGCCGCCGGTGGGCTACCTGAAACGGCTGCGCGAG
Source organism: Zobellella sp. An-6 (assembly GCF_052487945.1). Taxonomy (NCBI): domain Bacteria; kingdom Pseudomonadati; phylum Pseudomonadota; class Gammaproteobacteria; order Aeromonadales; family Aeromonadaceae; genus Zobellella; species Zobellella sp. An-6. The sequence goes on from NZ_CP199259.1 coordinate 1,905,556, forward strand.
ATCTGCGATGCACACGACATCCTGCTGATCTTCGACGAGGTGATCACCGGCTTCGGCCGCATGGGGTCCATGACCGGCGCCGAGGAGTTCGGGGTGGTGCCGGACATCATGAACCTGGCCAAACAGCTGACCAACGGCGCCGTGCCCATGGGAGCGGTGATCTGCCAGGGCGAGATCTACCACACCTTTATGGAGCAGGGCGGGCCCGACTACATGCTCGAGCTGCCCCACGGCTACACCTATTCCGGCCATCCGGTGGCCTGCGCCGCGGCGCTGGCCTCGCTCGATATCCTCCAGCAGGACCAACTCGTTCCCCGCGTGAAGGAGATGGCGCCGTATTTCGAGAATGCGCTGCACGGCCTGAAAGGCACCCCTTATATCAGCGATATCCGCAACTACGGCCTGGCCGGTGCCCTGCAGATCGAAAGCTACCCCGGCGAGCCGGCGCGCCGCCCCTTCGAGATTGCGATGAAGTGCTGGCAGAAGGGCTTTTACGTGCGCTACGGCGGCGACACCATCCAGCTGGGCCTGCCCTTTATCGTGGAGCGGGAAGAGATAGACCGGCTGGTCAACGCCCTGGGCGAGGTCATCGGCGAACTGGACTGAGCCCCGGCCACCGCCGCGAAAGACAAAAATTCATATCAAGCGAGGTACATGGATGAAGATTATCGGCCACCTGATCAACGGCGCCATCGTGACCGACGGCACCCGCACCCAGGACGTGTTCAACCCCTCCACCGGCGAGGTCGCCAAGCAGGTGGCCCTGGCCGGCAAGGCCACGGTGGAGGAGGCCATCGCCGCCGCCCAGGCGGCCTTTCCGGCCTGGCGCAACACCCCGCCGCTGAAGCGGGCGCGGGTCATGTATCGTTTCAAGCAACTGCTGGAAGAGCATGCCGAGGAAATCTGCCGGCTGATCGGCGAAGAACACGGCAAGATAGCGCACGACGCCATGGGCGAACTGCAGCGCGGCATCGAGAACGTCGAATACGCCTGCGGCGTGCCTGAGCTGCTCAAGGGCGAGCACAGCAAGAACGTGGGCCCGGCCATCGACTCCTGGAGCGAGTTCCAGCCGCTGGGCGTGGTGGCCGGCATCACCCCGTTCAACTTTCCCGCCATGGTGCCGCTGTGGATGTACCCCATGGCCATCGCCTGCGGCAACTGCTTCGTGCTCAAGCCTTCCGAGCGGGATCCGGGATCGACCCTGTACATCGCCCAGTTGCTGATGGAAGCGGGCCTGCCGGCCGGGGTGATCAACGTGGTCAACGGCGACAAGGAAGCGGTCGACACCCTGCTGGACGACCCGCGGGTGCAGGCGGTGAGCTTCGTCGGCTCCACTCCCGTTGCCGAATACATCTACGCCAGGGCCAGTGCCAACGGCAAGCGCTGCCAGGCGCTGGGCGGGGCCAAGAACCACGCCATCGTGCTGCCCGACGCCGACATGGACAACGCCGTCAATGCCCTGACCGGCGCGGCCTTCGGCTCTTCCGGCGAGCGCTGCATGGCGCTGTCGGTGGCGGTGGCGGTGGGCGACGCGGCCGCCGAGGCCTTTATCGAGAAGATGAAGGCGCAGATGCAAAGCCTCAAGGTCGGCGCCTTCAATGACAAGCGCAACGACTTCGGCCCGGTGATCACCCGCGCGCACATGGAAAAAGTAGTCGGATACATCAACAGCGCCGAGGAGCAGGGCGCCGAGATAGTGGTGGACGGCCGCCACCCCAGCGTGCCCGGGTTTGACAACGGCTTCTTCGTGGGCGGCACCCTGATCGACCGGGTCACCCCGGAGATGCTTTGCTACAAGGAAGAGATCTTCGGCCCGGTGCTGCTGGTGGTGCGGGTACAGACCATGCAGGAAGCGATGGATCTGATCGATGCCCACGAATACGGCAACGGCACCTGCATCTTCACCCGCGACGGCGAGGCGGCCCGCTACTTCAGCGACAACATCCAGGTGGGCATGGTCGGCATCAACGTGCCGCTGCCGGTACCGGTGGCCTACCATTCCTTCGGCGGCTGGAAGCGTTCGCTGTTCGGCGATCTCTATGCCTACGGCCCCGACGCCGTGCGCTTCTACACCCGGCGCAAGACCATCACCCAGCGCTGGCCCTCGGCGGGGGTGCGCGAAGGGGTGCAGTTCGCCTTTCCGTCCTGACGTAACAGGGGTGGGCGGTGTTTCGCCGCCCGCCGGCTCTCCCTTTTCTGCTCACCTCGAATGATCAATTTCAGCCCCTTTCACCCGGCGAGCGTCGTCACCGCCATCCCGGTGCCATAGTTGAAAGAGGATGGGCGCCGCCGGCCCATACCGGGCGGTTGGGGCGAACGGCGGCGTCGCCCGCCAGCGCGAGGAGGTGGATTATGGATGGGGCAGTGGTTCGGCGCGAGGTGCGGCTCGATGCCGCCGGTGTCACCCTGGACGGGTTCTTGGCGTTGCCGGTGGGAGGGCAGGCCCTGGTGCTGTTTGCCCATGGCAGCGGCAGCAGCCGGTTCAGCCCGCGCAACCGGCTGGTGGCGGAGCGGCTCAATGCCGCCGGGATCGGTACCCTGCTGTTCGATCTGCTGACGGCGGATGAGCACCGCATCGACGAGGTGACGCGCGAGTTCCGCTTTAATATTCCGCTGCTGTCCCGGCGGCTGATCGGCGCCATCGACTGGGCGGGCGGCGAGGCCGATACCCGGGCCTTGCGCCTCGGGCTGTTCGGATCCAGCACGGGGGCCGCGGCGGCCCTGTTGGCGGCCGCCGAACGTCCCCGGCGGGTGGCGGCGGTGGTGTCCAGGGGAGGGCGGCCGGATCTGGCGGGCGCGGCCTTGCCCAGGGTGCAGGCACCGACCCTGCTGCTCGTGGGTGGCGAGGACCATCAGGTGCTCGGCCTTAACCGCGAGGCGGCGCAACAGATGCGGATCCGCCCCCGGCTGGAAACCGTGGCGGGCGCCAGTCACCTGTTCGAAGAGCCGGGCACGCTGGATGCGGTGATCCGTCTGGCCATCGACTGGTTCGCGCGCCATCTGTGCCGGGATTGAGCCGGCATGGCCTGCTTACGTCAACGCCAGCTCCGCCAGCCATTCGGCGAACCGTTGCCGGTCGTGGCCTGCCAGGGTGTTGAGCGGCAGCGGCAGGCTGGGCGCCTCGGCCAGGCCCAGCAGCTCGGCGGCGGTTGCGGTGACCCGCAGGCTGCCGTACTGGCGGAACAGCGCCCACATTGGCTGCAGCCGGTCGGACAACTGCAGGGCCCCGTGGGCGTCGCCGGCCCGGGCGGCGCGGGTGATGGCCAGGGCCGTCTGGGGGAAGAGGCCGCCTATTACCGAATACCAGACCTCGCAGCCGGCGTTCAGCCCCCTGGCGGCCAGGGCATCGCCGCTAACGCCTATGGTCAGGTGCGGGGGCAGCAGGGCACGCAGGCGCTCGACGCGCGCCCGGGCGGCCTCGGCGTCGTCCGGCACGCCGGGTATCTTGATGGAAGCCACCCGCGGCAGTCCCGCTATCCGGCCGTGCAACTCGTCGCTGAAGGTGAAGTGGGTCGTGCCGGGGTTGTCGTAGACACAGAGCGGCACGGACAGGGTGCGGGTTACGTCCCGGTACAGGCCGAACACCTCGTCGTCCGACAGTGTCTGGTACGACACCGGCGCCAGCAGCACGCCGGCGGCCCCCGCCTGCTGGGCGTCTTCGGCCAGCTCCTGCACGGTGCGGGTGCGCAGGGCGCCGATGCCGGCGATCACCGGCACCGTCCCCGCGTGCCGCACCGCCAGCTGCACGATACGGGCCCGCTCGGCCCGTGTGAGGTAGGCATAGTTCCCCGTCGAGCCGAGCACGCCGATGGAGTCGACCCCTGCGCCGGCCAGGCGTTCGACCAGGCGGACGAAGGCGGCCTCGTCGATGCCGCTCTCGTTCATAGGGGTGAGGGGAAATGCGCTGAGGCCTGCAAACATGTTTTTCTCCGGTGACAGGGTGACGGGCAGGAATCACATACTAATGCCTATGCGCCCAGATGGCACCAATACCAAGGTGCCTGCTGGCACAGCCTCGACGAGCCGGTGCGGCCGTCCTTCGGCCCATGGAGATAACGCGGGCCTTGATGCTTTTGCATCAACGCCGCGCTGTATCCCGGCACCTGGGCGGAAGTACGGCAGGGCTTGTAGGGTCGAATTTATTCGACCGAACCATGGCGCTGCTGGTGAGATGGTCGATTGAAATCGACCCTACGGGGACCCTTGGCGGACCCCGGCGCCGGCTCTGTGCCGTGATCCCGCCTTGTGCTGAAATGGCGGCCTTACCGGCAACAACCTGATGCAAGGCGGAGCAGCGTGAAAAAAACCACCATCGTCGAGATTGCCGAACGGGCGGGCGTGGGCCGGGCCACGGTGGACCGGGTGCTGGAGCAGGCGGCGTCTCGGCGCGACGGTATCATCTTGTTCGCTCCTGCCCATCCGGCGGTGGCGACGGCGGTCAATCGCGCGGCCGCATCGACTTCACCCTGTTCACCCCGGAAAACCTGGGCGACTGAGGGCGGCTGTGCTCCCATGGGTGAGTAGTACTCTTGCGGCGGTAACCGGTCGATTAAACCGGCAAGATGATGAGGAAGAACAATGATAGATCGTCTGGACCACCTGGTTCTCACCACCGCGGATGAGGCGGCCTGTATCGGATTTTATGTCGATCTGCTGGGCATGGAGCTGGAACGCTTCGGCCAGGGGCGCAAGGCGTTGCGCTTTGGCAACCAGAAGATCAACCTGCACCTCAGGGGCAAGGAGTTCGAGCCCAAGGCCCATACCCCGGTGCCCGGGGCGCTCGATCTCTGTTTCATCGCCGACCGCCCCCTGGACGAGGTGATCCGCCTGCTGCGGGAAAAAGGGGCAAAAATTATCGAGGGGCCCGTGATGCGCGCCGGCGCCACCGGCCTCATCCGTTCCATCTACCTGCGCGACCCGGATCTCAACCTGGTCGAGATAGCCGAAATAACACGCTGACCGGCAGAGTCATTGTGGTCACCTCCGCGAAGGCGAAGGTCCATGACAGCGTGTACTGGACTCCCGCCAGCCGCACGCCCTGCTCCTCGATATGGCGCAGGTAGGTGAGGGTGATGTTCTGCTCGCCGTACATGAATATTTTCGGGCAGGGCAGGCCGAAACAGTTCTCTATCAATCCGCGGTGATCCGACAGCTCGACCATCGACTCGAAAGTGCCCCGTACCGCGCCTGCCCGCACCTTGTGCCGCGGGCTGGCGAGGTGCGGGCGCTGGTATAAAAGGGCGCCTGGCGGTTGTTGCACTTGTGAGTTGAATACGCGGTTAGCTTTCATGTTTGTGGAACAAGGAACCCCATAATATCCAAGAGGTTCCTTTTTATTGAAGGCTAAATAACTGTTCCGAATGGTAGATCACTACCGGCAGCGACTGGGTTCCGCTAAGCAGACCCTCCGCGCCAGGGATGGCGCGGCGGAGCCCCCAGGGATGGGTTCACGGCGTGTCTGCGTGCGGGACCCGGCCGATGTAGCACTATTAGGAACAGCTATTTAGATCACGGTACCGGCTGAGGGGGCCTCCAGTTCTCCTTCACTTTTGGCCACTATCATGGAGACCATCATATCCCCGCAGACATTGACGGATGTTCTGGCCATATCCAGGATACGATCCACGCCAGCGATGATGGCCAAACCTTCCATCGGTAAACCAACGGACGTCAGTACCAGAGAGAGCATAATCAGTCCCGCGCCAGGTACACCGGCGGTACCAATAGAGGCCAGGGTGGCGGTAGTGATAATAGTGAAATAATCCACCATGTCCAAGCTTACGCCAAAAGCCTGGGCGATAAAAAGAGCAGTCACTCCCTGGTAAAGGGCCGTTCCGTCCATGTTGATGGTGGCTCCCAGGGGCAAGACGAAACCACAGACGGATTTGGAAACCCCCAAGTCTTCTTGAGCATGCCTGATGGTTACCGGTAAGGTACCGGAACTGCTTGCAGTGGAAAAGGCCACCATGGCAGGGTTAATGATTGCTTTAAGATATACAATTGGATTTGAACGAGCAAGAAGACCAATGATGCCAGTGTAAACAAGCAGTACTTGTATTAGGCAGCCGATGTAAACAGCAATAATCACCGAGCCCAGTGATAGCAAAACCTCGAAGCCATACTTGCCTGCCACCCAGGCGATAAGACCAAATACGCCGACCGGAGCCAGACGCATGACCATGGCAGTGAGCTTATACATTGCTTCGGCTAAACTTTCCAGTGCAGTAATGGCAGCCCGTCCCTTCTCACCAGATTGGCTCAGGGCAATACCCAATGCCAATGCAAACAGAATAATTTGCAGAATATTACCCTCTGCCAGCGCAGCGACCGGATTTTGAGGGATTAAATTCAGCAGGCTCTGGATCAGTGTCTGTGGCTCACTCATTACCGGTGCGGTAACGGCAGCAGCCATATCCATTCCTTTTCCTGGCTGCAGCACGCCGGCCAGCAGTAGCCCAACGGTAATGGCAACGGCCGTAGTCAAGAGGTATAGAACAAACGATTTCAGCCCTAGACGACCCATTTTATTGCCGTCTTTTATCGACGAAACCCCGACTACCAGTGAGCAAAAAACGAGGGGAACGATCAACATTTTTATTAGGTTAAGAAAAAAAATCCCGATCGGCTCCAGCATGACAGCCTGCTCTCCGAGGAAGGACCCCGTTAGTGCACCTAAGAGCATGCCGATTAAAATTTTCTTCCATAACGCCATGTTAGAGGCTTTGGTTTCGCTTATTTGTACGGTGGCTTCATGATGATTGCTCATATTTTATACCTCAACTTCCTGTTGTGTTAAAAAATCCATCTGTTTTCTATTCAGATAGTGCAAAGGCCTCGACTTCAATCAGATAACCGTGGTGCAGTTCTGGTACGGGAACAACGGATCTGGCAGGCTTGGTTTCGCCAAATATTTCCGAGTATATTCTGTTGAATTCAGACCAGTGTTCCACTCCAACAATGTAAGCGGTCACTTTTAATATCTGATGTTTTTCTGCACCAGCCGCTCTGGCGATTTCCAGTACATTGTTAAGGCATTGTCTGGTTTGTTCAGAAAACGATTTGTCAAAACAATGGATCCCATCTTTTTCTGCGGCTAGTTGTCCAGAAATAAAAATGATATCGCCTCCGATTTTTGCCTGGGAATAGTGACCAAAGGGTGCTGGTGCGTTCTTGGTTGAAATGTTCATGATGCGTTTTCCAATGTTAATAAGTGATTTTTAATAACTGATTCCAATGTTGTATTGGACTGGCGTTTAATGAAACCACGTCTGGACGTGGTGAACGCCGTCGCAACCTGCTGTGAATATTCACTGAATATTTGCTCAGGCCGAGCAGGCTCATCACGGCACGATAAAATCTCGCCCTGGTGTGAGCCTGTTTGCAATGGTTGTGCGCTGCCCGGTCGATGCAGCACTATCAGGAGCCGTTATTTAATTATTGCCTCATCCACCGCCACGGCGTCGGCGCTGCCGCAGTTACCACCCCTTGATCCGGTGCCAGACTTCGAGGGTTCCGTTCAGATCATCAACTACCTGATACTGATCGTGCATGGCGGCGGTCGCACAGGCATGGTTGGGCAGGATACGCACCCGGCTGCCGATGGGAAAATCCTCGAAGCAGAGCGGATGGCCATCCACCCGGCCGATGATGCCGTGCTCCTGATTGGCGCTGAGCACCTGCATGCCCGCCATCACGGCGCCACCGGCGTTCGCCACCTGGCCATAACCGTAATCGACCGGTGCCCTGGCCGTGCCCCGGTCGGCAGACAGCGCCATCCAGCCCGCGTCCACCAGCACCCAGCCCTTGTCCCGATTGTGGCCGATCACGGTGGCGACCACGCTGAGGGCAATATCCTCGAGTTCGCAGACGCCGATATTGGCCATCACCAGGTCGAAAAAGCTGTATACGCCGGCGCGTACCTCGGTCACGCCCTCCAGTTGCCGGTAGCTGAACGCCGTGGGGGTGGAGCCCACGCTGACCACCGGGCAGGGGATCTGCCGTGCGGCCAGGGCGTTGCGGGCCCTGAGCGCGGCCGCGACTTCGTTGTCCGCCGCTTCCTGCAGCCCCTGCCGCCGGTAGCAGCGATAGGACTCACCCGCGTGCAGTAACAGTCCCTGGAAGTGGGCCGGCCCGTCCGCCAGCAAGCGGGCCAGTTCGATCAGCCACGGATCTTCGGGGAGGATGCCGCCGCGGTGGCCATCGCAGTCAACCTCGATCAGGGCGGGAATGGTGCACCGATGGACGGCACAGTAGTCGTTGACCGCCTGCACCTGCTCCAGGCTGTCGAGCAGAACGGTGAGGGTAACCCCTCGTTCAATCAGGGCGCCTACCCGGGGCAGCTTGGCCGCCGAAATACCGACGGCGTAGGTGATGTTGTGATAGCCCGCCTCCGCCAGCGCTTCCGCTTCCCGCAGGGTGGACACGGTGACGGGCGATGAAGCGTCGGGCAGCACATAAGCCGCCGCCTCGATGGCGCGTATGGTCTTGAAGTGCGGCCGCAGGGCCACGCCAAAGGGTGCTATCAGCGAGCGCAACCGGTTCAGGTTATTGATGAATTTGGGTTTGTCCACCATCAGGAAAGGGGTATTCAGATGGCCATGGGCCGGTGCCTGCGTTGATCCTGTATGGGTTTGCATGATGACGTTCCTCCGCCGTTGCTTTGATAATGTTGGTGGTGTGGAGTATGGAGGAACTATGCTTTAATAAATATTAATCAAAACTTACTTATTAATTAGGTTTCATCTTAATGATCAGCACGGAAGACCTGCGCTTTATCAGGATGCTCGCCGGCCATCGCACGCTCGCCGACCTTGCCCGGGCAATGAATGTGACCCCGCCTTCCGTTACCCAGCGGCTCAAGCACATTGAAGACAAACTCTCGACGCCCCTGGTGCAACGGCCTTCCCGCACCATCAGCCTGACCGAAGAAGGGCTGTTGCTGCTGGAGAAGGGGCTGCCCATCCTGAACGAGCTGGATGAACTGCAGGAACAACTGGCCGATCGAAAACGCCTGGTCAGCGGCAAGCTGCGCGTGCTGGCGCCGCTGGGCTTCGGCAACGAGCACGTGGCTCCCCTGCTCGGAGCGTACAAGCGGGCCCATCCGCAGCTGGATGTTGAGCTGGAACTCTCGGATAACCCCGTCTGGTCCAGCTGCCATAAGTGGGATGTGATCATCTACATCGGCGCCCTGAGGGACTCCTCCCTGAAGATGGTGACCCTGGCCAGAAACCGGCGTTTTATCTGCGCCTCGCCCGCTTACCTGGCCGCCCACGGCGAGCCGCGCAGCCCGAGGGAGCTGCTCCAGCACCAGTGCATCGCCCTGCGGGAAAACAACGAAGATGTGACCTTGTGGTCCTTCAGGCAGCGGAAAAGCAACAAGGAAGAGGTCATCCGGATACATCCGCAACTGGCCAGCAACGAAGGCCGGGTGGTCAAGGACTGGGCCCTGGCCGGGCTCGGCATCATCATGCGTTCGGAGTGGGACGTGCAGGCCGCTATCGACAGCGGCGGCCTGGTGCGCCTGCTGCCCGACTACCGGTTGCCGGATGCCGACATCGTCGCCCTGGTGAGCGGCCGGGGAGGGGAACGCTCCGCCCGGGTCTCCGGTTTTCTCGCCACGCTCAAAGCCGGCCTGCAGCCGGCGCCCTGGCTGGCCGGGTAGCGGCTATCGGTTTTCCCGGCACCATGTCCCTCAGGTTTCACCTCGGTAGCGGTGTTCACGGCCGCGAGAATCCATTCCTGAAAAACGGCCATGGCGAGACGCATGCTGGCCCTGTGCGAAGAGGCCGGGTCGGCTGCCGCTCTAACGTTGGTGCCAGTCGAGGAGATAGCGGCGCGGCTGGTATGCCTTCTCGGTGGGCGAGGTCATGGCCGGGCTCCTGCGGTTACAACTGTTGGGTATCGCCTGAAGCATGATATGACAAGTGTGGAAACGCCCCATAGAGCGGCGCGACACGAGGCATGCCCTGGCTCGGTTTTGTGGCCGGCCAGGGCTCAGGGTGAGATGCGGATGAGTATCTTCAATACGAGGGTTATGGTTGCTCTTTTTTACGGGTGGCGTCGTCCAGGCTGAGCACCGTCAGGGCGTTGGCCGAGCTGGTGGCCAGGGTGTCGATCACCCCGGTGCGCAGGGCGCCAAGGATGCCGGCGGCTTTGGTTCTTTCGCTGGCGATGGCGATGACGTCCGGGATCCGCGCCAGATCGCCGATGGTCAGCCCGATCACCCGGGCCTGCATCTTGGTCTGGGAAGTCTGGCCATGGATGTCGATGAAGTCGTACCCCATCATGTCGCCCACCGTGCCCAACAGCCGGGCCTCGGCGATCTCCTGGGGGGAGAACCAGCCCATGCGCACCATGTTGCTGTCTTCGCTCATGTCGCCCACCCCGATCAGCGCCATGTCGGCGCGCCGGGCCCGATCCAGGGTCTGGCGCACCGTGCTGTTTTCCAGCAATTGCTGGCGCAGCTCCGGGTGTTGCACCAGGGCGGGAGCATAGAGGGTTTCGCTGTCGCCGCCGAACTTGGCGGCCAGGCGGCGGCAGATGTGATCCGGGTTCATGTACTCGCCGGCCTTGAGCGAGCCGCCGATGGCGCAGACGAAGGAGCATTTGTAGCTGTTGTCGGTAAACACATTGTCGGCCACCGCGCCCACATTGCGGCCCATGCCCACCGCCACCACGCTGCCGTCGCTGAGCTGACGGGTGAGGTGATCGGCCACCAGCGACGCCACCTCCGAGCGCTGGCGTTCGGGGTCGGTGTGATCCAGGGCGATCAGCGCGCGCTTGATGCCGAAACGTTCAATCAGCGCCTTTTCGATATCGGCGCTCACCGAGGGGTGGTGGCGCACCCGCACGTCGACGATGCCGACCGCGTGGGCCCGCTTGATCAGGCGGCCGACCTTGATGCGGGACATGTCCAGGCGCTGGGCGATGGCCTCCTGGGTCTCGCCTTCCACGTAATAGAGCGTGGCGATTTCCGTCATCAGTGCGATTTCCGCGCTTTCCTGCCGATCCAGCATATGAAGATTCCCCCTTTTTATCCGGCGGTCATTCTACATCAGGCACTTAAGTAACAGAAGCCGGTCGCACGGGTGTTTGTGACATAAGTTTTTATTAATAACTAATGATGTGCTGATTTATGGCGGGTCATGGCCTTGATTAGTCATTATTTTGACGATTTTTGCGGTTTAACTGTGATTTTAGAATGTTTGTGGGATTTCATCAGAATGCGTGCTTTGTTCATTTGTTTTTGTCATTGACATTTGTTTGGTGGCGGCGCTACCCTGTGTTCGACCAGCAAGGTGCGCGGCAGCCTGCCGGCGCCATATCTTGAAGGGAGGCTTTAGATGGATCAGGACCTGCTCTACCGCCTGAGCGCGGTGACCGAGGCCGCGGCTCTGGCCGGCTACGCCTGGCTGGGCCGCGGCGACAAGAACGCCGCCGACCAGGCCGCCGTGGTGGCCATGCGCGACTTGCTCAATCAGAGCCCGATCGACGGTCGCATCGTGATCGGCGAGGGGGAAATCGACGAGGCGCCCATGCTCTATATCGGCGAGCAACTGGGACGGGGCGGTGTGGCCGTGGACATAGCGGTGGACCCCATCGAAGGCACCCGCATGACCGCCATGGGCCAGGCCAATGCGCTGGTGGTGCTGGCGGCGGGAGCCAGGGGGAGTTTTCTCTCGGCACCCGACATGTACATGGAAAAGCTGGTGGTGGGGCAGGGGGCCAGGGGGAGTATCGATCTGCAGCGCTCCCTGGCCGACAATGCCCGGGCGGTGGCGCAAGCCTTGGGCAAGCCGTTGTCCGAACTGACGGTGGCGACGCTGGCCAAGCCCCGCCACGAGGCGGTGATTGCCGAGCTGCACCGGTTGGGGGCACGGGTATTCGCCTTTCCCGACGGTGACGTGGCGGCCTCGGTGCTGGCCTGCCTGCCCGATACCGGCATCGACATGATGTATTGTATCGGCGGTGCGCCCGAGGGGGTGATTTCCGCCGCGGTGGCGCGCAGCCTGGGGGGTGACATGCAGGGCCGACTGCTGCTGCGCAGCGAGGCCAAGGGGGCGAGCCCCGCCAACGACGCCGCCAGTGAGCAGGAGGCCCGTCGTTGCCGGGAGATGGGCGTGGTCGCGGGAGCGGCGCTGACGCTGGAGGAGATGGTTCGCTCCGACGACATCGCTTTCCTGGCCACCGGCATCACCGGGGGCGAGCTGCTGGAAGGCGTCCGTCGCTACGACGATGGCCGGTTGACCACGGAAACGCTGGTGATCTGCGGCCAAACCAAGGCGGTGCGACGCATCCGCGCCCAGCACTGAGGCGGTTCGGGCGGGACCTGCCGCAAGGTGCGTCCCTTGTCCGCATGGCCCGGGGCTGCACAGCCATAGGCTGGGTGCAATATTGGTTTAAAACTTGGGCGCCGGTGTCGTACAATGCCGTGCCGCCAATGCGGTGTTTTATTTTATTTACTTATTCTCAGGGCGGGGTGAAAGTCCCCACCGGCGGTATGTTGCAGCAGCCCCATGGGTGGCAACGAGCCCGCGAGCGCCCGGCCTGTGGCCGGGGTCAGCAGATCTGGTGAGACGCCAGAGCCGACGGTGATAGTCCGGATGGAAGAGGATAAGGGAGCCGGCCTCCGCCGCCCCAGGGCGGCGGTGTCGCATCGTCGTTTTGCCGGTATCCTGAAAGGCTTTCCCTGGCGGAAAGCCACTGTTCCCATGCCCTGATTCTGGTAGCAACAGGAGCTTTTACCATGAATCAGTTTGTTCAAAGTCCTTCTCTTTTAGCCGAATTCGGTACCCCCATCGAGCGCGTGGAACGCGCCCTGCTCGCCCTGCGAGTCGGGCAGGGCGTGCTGGTGGTGGATGATGAAGACCGGGAAAACGAAGGGGATCTCATCTATGCGGCCGAGAGCCTGACTTCTGCGCAGATGGCGCTGATGATCCGTGAATGCAGCGGCATCGTCTGCCTGTGCATCACCGACGAGCTGGCCCGCCGGTTGGAGCTGCCGCCCATGGTGGTCGATAACTCCAGCAAGAACCAGACCGCCTTTACCGTCAGCATCGAGGCCAAGGAAGGGGTGAGCACCGGCGTGTCCGCCGCCGACCGGGTGACCACGGTCAGGACCGCCATCGCCGACGGCGCCCGGGCCGCCGACCTGGCCCGTCCCGGCCATATCTTCCCCCTCAAGGCCCAGCCTGGTGGAGTATTGAGCCGGCGCGGCCACACCGAAGGCACCGTGGATCTGATGAAACTGGCGGGGCTCAAGCCCGCCGGGGTGCTGTGCGAGCTGACCAACGAGGACGGCTCCATGGCCCGGTTGCCGGAAATCGTGGCCTTCGGCAAGCGGCACGACATGCCGGTGCTGACCATCGAGGACATCGTCCAATACCGCAGCGAACTGCTGGCCGAGGCTGGCTGAATAAGGGGGCCGGCGTAAAATTCGAGGCCGCTCACCAAGGGTGGGCGGCTTGTTGCCAGAATGTATCGGCGACCCAATGGTGGGGGTAGGGCCTCAGACCTGGCGAGATCTCGGCCTTGGCATAATGCGTTTCCTGAGTTTGCCGTTGATGTTTAATGCTATTTCGGGGTTTGGGCTCGTGGTCGAAAAGTTCGCCAAGCTGAGGAACTGACTATGCTGCTGCATGGCTGGGAATGAAAACGGTCGCGGCGGCGGCTTTCAACCAGAGTAATAAACACTGTAAGGGGCAGATGATGAAGATTAGAGCGGTCGTGACTGATATAGAAGGTACAACGAGCAATATCGAGTTTGTCCATCAGGTGCTTTTCCCCTATTCGAAGGAGCACCTACCTGCATTTGTAAAGGCATACTGGACCGATCCCGAGATCAGGCGCTACTTGGCGCAGGTAGAACAGGAGGTTGGTTCAACTGAGCCGGATGTCGTCATCGGGAAGTTGCTGCAGTGGGTAGAACAGGATGTCAAAGCTACACCGCTAAAGGCGTTGCAGGGGAAAGTCTGGAAGCAGGCCTTCGAGGAAAAGCTGTTTACCAGCCATGTATATGCCGATGCCTATACGCACATAAAAGGCTGGTACGAGAACGGTATTCCTGTCTATGTTTTCTCGTCGGGGTCTGTTGACGCACAGATTGGCATCTTCGGACATACCGTTGAGGGAGACATGACGCCGTTTCTGAGCGGCTATTTCGATACCGAAATAGGCGCAAAACGTGAACCGGTCGCCTATCGCCACATTATCGAGTCGATAGCTTGTGAAGCCGGCGCAGTCCTCTTTCTATCGGACGTTGTTCAGGAGTTGGATGCGGCTGCAGAGGCAGGCATGCAGACCTGCCTGTTGATCCGCGGTGACAGTCCGGATAACGCTGACAGACACCCGTCAGTCAGCAGTTTTGATGAGCTGGATGCCGTATTCGAATTTTAATAGGAAGGTGGCTGCTCCCTTTGTCGGGCGGAGCAGCCACAGATTCAACAATCAGAGTTTCACTTGATGCTTTGTTCGCAGAAGCTCAATGCTTTTTTTTACCTCGTCCAGTCTCACTGATTCCGGCCACCCCAGCGCCGCTGCCACAATAGCGGATATTTCCTCTATTCCTGCAATATCGAGATCGCCGCGTACTGCAAGCGCTGTCCGGCGAATGAGCAGATCATCCAGGTGCACGACCTGTTCGTGACGCGCTATCCAGTCGAGCTCGGCCGGACTGTATGCGGTGCCCGACTCCAGCTTTTCTTTCCGGTTCGTTGTGCTTTCTTGTTGTGCTATCGCTGCTGCCCTGGTGCCGTAACGCTCCAGCAGTTGTTGGATACGTACTTCGGTCAGGCCGGTGTTGTCGGCGAGTGCTCTGATCCAGTCATGGCGCTCATGGGGTTCAGGGTAGCCGGCTCCTCCGCCGATGCTGAGTTGCCGGGTCGAGCACTTGCGAGGATGTTTCAGCTCTTCAAGGAGCGTATCGGCTACCTCTTCGGCAAAGCCCCGGAAAGTGGTCCATTTGCCACCGACCAATGACAGTATTGAGAAGGGCCGCTCCGGAGTGGCGTCGATGCGAGGAGCTGAGTGATCACGACTGATTAATCCAGGCTCCCTGGCTTGGGAGCGGGGCAAAGGTCGTATTCCGGAATAGGCATAGACGATCTGCTCTTGAGTGATCTGGGTTCCGGGTAGAAGGGCGCGCACGCTGTTGAGAAAGTATTGCAGTTCGGCTTCGGTACAGCCTACTTGGTCGGGATCGTCATGGGGGATATCGGAGGAGCCGAGGATCAGTCGCCCCAAGTATTCGAAGATCAGGCAGATACGACCGTCATCGGCTTCGAAGTAGATCATCTGATCCTTCAGTTGTTGCGCCAGCTCAGGATGGTCAATTATAACGTGTGAGCCCTTGGTACCGCCTATGAGCGTGCTTTGGACGCCAAGAGACTGATTCACCTTGTCAATCCAGGGACCGGCCGCGTTGACCACGATTTTCGGCTGCACACGGTAGCGCTGGCCGCTATCGCCTTGCAATTCGACGATACCCGATGTCTGACCGAGTACCCGGGTATAGTTCAAGGCCCGAGCTTTGGGATTGGCACCGAGTCCATCCTGCACCAGCTCCAGCACCAACCGTTCGGGGTAGTTGACTTTCGCATCGTAATAGACGCCGGCCGCGACGATGCGATTCGTCAGGTTGGGCAATATGCTCAAAGCCCGTTTTTTGGAAAGCATCCGGTGTCTGGGCATGACCCGATTCTGGGCGCCAAAATAGTCATAAAGCCTGAGTCCGATCTTGACGAGCACGGCGCCCCGACTCCGGGGGGCCGAGGTGCTGCCAAACAGGGTACGCAGTGCCGCCGTTGTTCCCTTGAACCAGGAAAAGATGGGAATCGTCGTCTTCAGGGGATGCACCTGATGCGGTGCGTTTTTAAGCAGCAGGTTGCGCTCTAGTGCCGATTGGGCGACCAGTCGCAACTCGGCTGTTTCCAGGTATTTAATGCCCCCATGGATCAGTCGTGAGGGCGCAGCGCTGGTGCCGGAGCCGTAATCGCCCTTGTCGACCAGCATCGCTGTGATGCCCTGCTCACAGAGGTCTCGGAACAGGCCTGCTCCATTTATCCCGGCGCCGATAATCAGTACATCGACCGGAGTCGGTGCACAAGGCTCTGATATAGAGGGTGAAGTTGCTTGCATCTTGATTTATCTGCTCCTGGTTCAAAGTCCCTGTGGCATGGGGTGCGACGCCAGCGCATCCCAGATTGGCTGTAGTTGCTCCGCTGCCTGACAGAAAATTCGGTAGCGAGCATCGAAGAGCTCGGTGCGTTCGGTTCGAGGCTGATAGGTATGCCTGAGAGTGCTGAGCTCCCTGGGATCGCAAAAAGCGCTTTCGAACAGGCCGGTTGCTGCGCCACCACAGAGGGCAGCCCCCCAGGCAGCGGGTTCCTCCGTCGTACTCACATCGACAGGCAGACCCAATATGTCGGCAAACATCTGGGCAATATTGGTGTTTCTCGAGATTCCACCCGTGAGATGAATATGCTGGATTGGAAAGCTGCCCTGGAGCTTTTCCACGTGCCAGCGGTGGTTGAACACTATCCCCTCGATTACTGCCTTCAGTAGTGTGCCTCGGTCATGCCAGCCATGAACGCCCAAGAAACCCCCACTGCTGTTGCCACCAAATGGTGATCCGAAAAGATAAGGGTGGAATAGAGTGGCGCTGGGCGCTTGCATCGCCGTTGTCAATTCGTCGTTCAGGCGTTGGTGAATAGAGACGGATACTTCTCGTTCCGATGCGAAAAAGGTATCTATAAACCAGTCGTAGTTGGTGGCCGAGGCGGGCGAGATCGACATACAGTGCCAGAGTCCGGGCTCGATGGAATTACGGCAGAACCAGCCTGGGTCCAGCTTGGGTTGATCGGCGAGGACCTCGTTGATGGAGTAGGTTCCGGCCACGATAGTGGCATTGTGCAGACTATGCCCCCCAATGCCCAAGGCCGATGCCGTCACATCGTGGAGGCCAGCGGCAACCGGTGTACCCTCAAGCAATCCGGTTTGCCCGGCGGCTTTTGCTGTGACCGCTCCGACGATCTGGGCCGACGGGGCCATCTCAGGAAGTGCTGAATAGAGTGAGTCAAGGCCATAGAGCTGCAGGATAGCGCCGTCGTATTGTTGGGTTTCGACGGCTGTAAACGATGTGCTGGCTTCGGTCATGTCTGTGCCCAGCGAACCGCTCAGGCAATAGCGCAACCAGTCCTTGCAGCTCAGTATGGTGCCTATCTTCTTGTAGCGCTCCGGCTGGTGCCGCTGTATCCAGCTCAGTAAGGCGGAAGGCGCCGATGGGTGAGGAACCTGGCCGGAGAGCGTTATTGCATCCCTGTCCAGGCCCCGCTCTCGCCATTCGCAAACGATCGGGTGAGCGCGGGTATCGAGAGAGAGTATGCCGGGGCCAAGAGGATTTTGCTGGTGGTCGAGCAGATAAACTCCGTCTCCATGAGCTGTTACCGAGACCACGGCTATATCCGATGGCCGGCATCCGCTGTGATGAATGGCTTCCTTGATAACCTCCGCGGTTTGTTGCCACAGCATGTGCATATCCCGCTCGACCCGGTGGGGTTGCGGCAGCAATTGTGGCAATCGCCGCCTGGATACTGCCACTGTGCGACCGTTGCTATCGAAAACCGCTGCCTTGGTGACGGTCAGTCCGCTGTCTATTCCTAGGATATATTTCATGTCACTCCCCGTTGTGAACAGAGTGTAAAGAGCCCAGTTTGGCGATGCGGACCTCTATGCCCTGGTTTCGTATCTTGTCTATCTCACTTTCAGGGGTCAGTTCATCAACGATTACTAAGTCGAAGTCAGCCAACGCCAAATAGCGGTACAGCGCTCTTCTTTCGAATTTGGTGTGATCGGCCAGCAGAATGCGCCGGCTGGCAGAGTCATACATGGCCTTCTTGGTCTCAACCATTTCGGGAGACTGATGGAAGATCTGGCCGTTGACGATGGCTGACATGGAAACGAAACACAGGTCGGCACTGAGCATGGATATTTCGTGACGGGTAATCTGACCGAGAAAAGCGTTGCACCAGCTCTGGTATTGTCCTCCCAGGCTAATCAGGTTGATGTCGCTGCTGTCTTTCATTTCGTTAATCAGCGACAACGAGTTGGTTATCACGGTCAGGGGAGCCTTGCCGGGGAGCAAGCGTGCCATCTGAAACACAGTGGTCGAATCGTCGAGAAACAGTGATTGGCCAGGCTCTATGCTTTCAACGGCTGCCTTGGCAATGGCTTGCTTTTCTCTCAGTTGTCGGGAGGAGCGATAAAGGTCGCTGGCTTCGACCAAGCTGGTGGGTGTTGCTGAAACGATGCCTCGTCCCTTGCGCAGCAAGCCCCGTTCTTCTAATTCATCCAGATCCCGGTGAATGGTCATCAGGCTGATACCGAAACGCTCAACGAGATCTTCAATACGCACTGAACCTTCCTGGATCACTGCCTCTACAATCAGTTGTCGACGCGTAAGCTGCCTGGCCTGACGGCTATCGGAGGGGATGACGTCATTGAAAATGAGATCGAGTGCGGGGGCATTTTTTTTTCTGGTCATTGCTATATTCCGCATAACTTGATCCAGACCGGGAATGCTGAAACAGTTGCTGAAGCAGCAAAAAAGGAAGGTGCCCACAGGGCACCTTCAGGTCGGATCACTGGGTAAGAACGAAGGGGGAGGTGTATTTGTCGACGTTGTCGGCCGTGACGATGACACAATCGAACAGTTGCTTCTCTCTATCGACGCCGGTACTGCCGGTACGCAGGTAGTTGTCGGCTTGGCGTACGGCGGCTTCGGCAAACACTGCGACAGGCTGCAGGACGGTGTATTCCAGCTCTCCCGCCCTGATAGCATCAATTGCATCAGGGGAGCCGTCGAAGCCGCCAACCTTGACCTGAGACAGCTTGCCCGCTTCTTTAAGGGCTGCGATGGCACCCAGCGCCATTTCGTCATTACCGCTGATGACGCCGGTGATATTGGGGTTGGCCTGCAGCATCGACTGCATTTTGGTATAGCCCTGGGTGCGATCCCAGTTGGCGATGTCGCCGGCCACCCGGACCAGATCGGGATATTGGCTAAGAACCGTAACGTAGCCGTTTGAACGTGTGTGCGAGTTGTTATCGGATGGAGCCCCGAGCAGCTCTACATATTTTCCGGTATCACCCATGCTTTCGACCCATTGCATGGCACCGAGTTCTGCCCCCTGTGCATTGTTCGATACCAACTGGGCTTTGGCCAGCCCTTCTTCGTTGATCTCGGCGTTGATCAAGAAGACGGGAATGCCCGCGCTATGGGCTTTGCGTACGGCACCGATAGAGCCGTCCGCATTGGCCGGGTCAAGAATGATCGCTTTGGACTTGTTGGTAATTGCAGTATCAATCAAGTTGCTCTCGGCGTTGGTATCCCCCCGGTGTGCAGCAACTGTGGCTTGGTAGCCCAGGCTTTCTGCAGTTTGTTTAGCGACTTCTCCCTCGGTGCGCCAATAAGGGTTGGAAGGATCATTGACGATGATTGAAA
Organism: Zobellella sp. An-6; assembly: GCF_052487945.1. Lineage (NCBI taxonomy): Bacteria > Pseudomonadati > Pseudomonadota > Gammaproteobacteria > Aeromonadales > Aeromonadaceae > Zobellella > Zobellella sp. An-6. Next base: position 1,925,054 of record NZ_CP199259.1, read on the forward strand.
TAAGTCCATCCGCCCAGGCCGAGGTGGTCATTAGCGACAGGGTTGCAGCCGAAACTGCCAGAAGACGTTTAGTGTATTTCAACATGCTGTAAACTCCATTTTGGTTTTTCGATTGCCGAGACTCGGCGGGTTTTCCTTACCCGATCCGGCGAGCCGCACAGGGTATGAATCAGTTTTTATGTCAGCTGCTTTTACCTTTGCGTTTGTACTGCAAGCTATTCAGCAGAACAGCAAGGACAATGACTGCTCCCGTGAATACGGTCTGCCAGTAAGCAGAAACACCGATGATCACGAGACCGTCAGACAGGAAACCGATAACAAATGCGCCAAGCAGGGTGCCGCGGACGTTACCGCGTCCGCCGGTCAAGGCTGCTCCGCCAATGACGACAGCCGCAATCGCTGTCAGTTCGTAAGTGGTACCGGCGGTAGGACCTGCCGAGGTCAGCTGTGACGACAGCACCAGACCTGCTATGGCTGCACAGATGCCGGACAACATATACACGACAATCTTGACGCGCTTGGTGGGGATACCAGACAGCTCGGCTGCGCGCTCGTTGCCGCCAGAAGCATAGAGCCAGCGGCCGAAGGCGGTACGACTGAGCATTATCCCGCAGAGAATGGCGACTGCCACCATGATAATCACACTGATGGGAATGCCGGCCAGTCGGTTGAAACCAAGCCAGTCAAAACCGGTATTACCGAGCTCTTCCGCGCCTGCGAGTTTATTGAAAGTCAGGCCATCGGTCATCAGCAAAGCAGCACCTCTGGCGACATAAAGCGTGCCTAATGTGGCGACGAAAGGGGGAACGCGGAAATGAGCGATCAGAACACCATTTATGATGCCGATGGCGGCGCCCAACATACAGGTGAGTAATGCGACAACCCAGACCGGCGGATAGAGAATAACCCCCATGGCATCAACCTGTACTCCTTGCATCAGATAACCGGCAAACACACCGGAAAGACCAAGGGTAGAGCCTACGGACAGATCGATACCACCGTTGAGAATGACCAGCAGCATGCCGATTGCGAGCAGCCCGAATATAGCCACGTGCGAAGACATGATGAGCAGGTTATTCACCGTTAAGTAGTTCGGTGACATTAAAGAAAAAACGATGATGATTGCAATAAGAGCGAAGTATGCTCGTCCTTCGAGTAGCAGACGGCCGATATTCAGACTTTTTCCGGTCTTACTCTCTGTCTTATACATTGCTTGACTTCCAATAGTAGCTGTCATTTTTTATACCTCGCATGTCAGAATGTATTAGTGGACTACCGATTCACCGGAAGCCGCCATGATCTCTTCTTTAGTCACGGATGGACCAAACTCAGCAGCTATGCGACCGCGATGCATCACGATGATGCGGTGTGCGATGCTTAGGCATTCTCCGACCTCTGAGGTGGAATAAATGACAGCGAGTCCGGATTTGGCTCGTTCCGCCAATAACTTGAATACCTCGGCTTTGGCCCCGATATCGATACCTCGGCTGGGCTCGTCCAGCAGCACCACGCTGGGATGAGTGGCCAGCATCTTGCCAATGACCACTTTCTGTTGATTTCCGCCGGAGAGGGAACCTATCTCCGCCTCACCGCCGGCAGTCTTGACGGTAATATCACGGATCATGGTGTCGATGATCCGTTGCTCATCTTTCAGCGATGTTACGAGCCGGCGGGTAAAGGCGCCGATACTGGCCAGTGAGAGGTTCTGCCCGACACTCATGGTCTGTACCAAACCGTCGCGCTGACGGTCTTCGGGCACCAGAACCAGGCCTGCTTGAATACGCTGTCCGATCGAAAGACCGGAGACTTCCTGACCATGCAGCAGTACCTGGCCGGAGGAGGCTTTGAGCCGCCCGCCGATGCATTCCATGAGTTCGGTTCTTCCTGCCCCCATCAGACCATAGATACAGACAATCTCACCGGCACGTACATTCAGGGACAAGTTATCGACCAGGTTGTAGCCGCCACTTTCGCTGGTAACGCTCAGGCCCTTGATCGTCAGAGCATTTTCTCCCATCTCATAACCGCTCGGAGGGGATCCCAGATCGAAGTTTTCGCCGACCATATGGCGGACGATCCACTCCAGATCGATATCCTTCCGCTGGGCGTAGGCGGTCATGGTGCCATCGCGCAGCACGACAGCATGATCGGTAATCTGCAATGCCTCTTCGAGGTGATGGGATATGTACACGATGGAAACACCGCGGCTGGTCAGGTCGCGAATCACCTTGAACAGCACCTCAACTTCGGACGCGCTCAGGGCTGAGGTGGGTTCGTCCATGATCAATACGCGAGAGTTAACCGACAGGGCGCGCGCAATCTCAACGATCTGCTGCTGTCCCAGGCGTAGTTCCTCCACGGGCGTGAGGGGGTCAATATCCTCTTCCAGCTCTTTCATCAACTGCCGCGTCAGTCGCTCTTCCTCCGCGTAATCGATACCCGAGGCTGTCATTATCTCTCGGCCCATGAAAATGTTGTCGCGGACATTGAGGTTGGGGGCCAGGCTTAGCTCCTGATGAATGATGGAAATACCCCGCTCCTGAGCTTCGGAGGAGGATGAAAAGGCCACTGCCTCCCCGTCCAGCAGGATGTCACCGGATGTCGGCATCACAACGCCCGACAGGATCTTCATCAGCGTGGACTTCCCTGCTCCGTTCTCTCCGAAGAGCGTAGTCACCTGACCGCGATGAATATCGAAGTTTACCCCCTTCAACGCATGGGTATTGCCGTAGGACTTGGCAATGTGACGTGCAGCCAGCACTACCTCTGCCTTATCCGGGTGCTCGCGAGGGATTTCCCTAACATCACTTGCATTAATACTCATTTGACTTCCAGCCTTACTGGAGTAACCAGCCAGTTATTTGTGTTAATCAACTTGAACACGCCTGTCACCTCAACTGTTTTGCCGGTCAGTGACGAGGTGTCGATGGACGCCAGGACTTCATCTTTCATCGCCCTGTTAAGGGCAGCCCCTACGTCCTGATATTCGATCTGGTTTTTGAATTGACCGAACTCGATAGTGCCTGTGGCGTCACGGATGTCCGTTCCGTGAATGGCGGGCCCTGTCTGAATCCGTATTTTCTGACCGTCGGGCATGCCTTCCACATCCACGTAGTAAATGCCTGCATTACCGCTGCCTACTGTGCCGCTGAAGGAGACGGGAATCACCGAGGCGGCACCGACGCTGACACCATACTTCTGGCCAGCCGCAGCCTTGTCGAGCTGGATATCCTCCCACAGCACCCTGGCATCGACGGCATTCTCGAGAATGTGATGTCGGATCCGCGGAAACTCTTGCAGACCATAGGCATCGGGCGAGAAGGCTTGCTGGCGGATGTCTTGATCCGAGCCTAAAACGATCACCTTGGTGTCCAGGGCCATGGCCGAAACGAGGACGGCTGCAACGGCTGCTCCTGTGAACAAGCGGCGACGGGATTGGGACGCTAAGCGTTGAGACAATTCAGTTTGCATATTGAGTACCCATCTGACACAGGCATAAGGAACTATCTGCCTGACAAGAACGAATAATGTGTTGGCCAACTGCTGCCCGATGAGGAGGCCTCAGCTTGGGCAGAGGTGAACAGGAATGAATAGACGCGGGGCGATGCATGTGCAGATTTCTGCACTCACCTTGAGTGCGCCCTGGGTGTAGCGGTGAACTTTGTACTACGGATATTGAACTCGTCTGGATCATTGCTATTTGTCTCGTTCCAAGCTCAAGCATGCTGTTTGTCTGTGATTTTCAACGAGCAAACCTAGTCCGCGCAGCATCCTTGCAATGTGTACCAAGTGTTAAGTTAACGTGAAATTCTCCGTTTACAGTCGGACAAATCACATTGACTGTCAATGAAATTTTTTACATTGATGGATAAAAATATCACTGTTGTCTTAGCTGTGTGAGCTCAGTCAACTTTTCTAGCCCTGGCATTTCTATAGTCAGCAGTTGGCCGTATGACGCTCTAGAGCATGGTTGAGACATTTAATAAATTTATTAAAAAACAAATGTTTATATCTATTCTTGATCGTTTTTTACGAGTCGTCCCGGTGGCCATAGGCTAGTCGGTTGCCGATGGTGATGCCGGAGGAAGCGACGAGCTGAGGGGGAAGAGGTGGGAAACTTTGAGGTTGACAGTAGATGGGTTAACCGAAATAATTTACAGGCATGTGAAAAAATTTCAGTCTCTGTGTTATCTCTGTGAGAGCATTCTCCGGACATACCCAGCGGCTTCCATCAATTCCTGGGAGTCAAGATGATCTACCTCAAGCGACATAGCTGCTTTTTTTGGCAGAAGCCGGCAGGAGGGCTGTCCCTATGAACTCTGCAGATATTCTCATCGGCATCGACGCCGGTACATCCGTTATCAAATCAGTCGCCTTCGATACCCGTGGCCGGCAGATAGCTGTCGCCTCGGTGCGCAATGAGTATCGTACCGGAGCGGGGGGAATGGCCACCCAGGATATGGTACGTACCTGGTGTGATTGTGCGCAGTCATTGCGGGTGTTGGCCGAGAAAGTCCCGGGGCTGGCAGAGCGCACACTGGCGGTATCTGTCACCGCACAGGGTGACGGTACCTGGCTGGTAGACGCCGAAAACAGGGCGTTTACCGACGCCTGGATCTGGTTGGATGCGCGCGCGGCACCCACCGTAAGAGATCTGAACGGTTCTTATTTATCCCGAAAACGGTTCGAAGCCACGGGCACAGGACTGAATGCTTGTCAGCAGGGCAGTCAACTGGCTCATATGGCCAAGCACGAACCGGCATTGCTGGCTAGGGCCGATTGCGCGATGCATTGCAAAGATTGGCTCTATTTGAATCTTACCGGAGTGCGTGCGACAGATCCTTCCGAGGCTTGCTTTACCTTTGGTAATTTCAGGACCCGTCGCTATGAAGACAGCGTAATCGAAGCGCTGGGGTTGACAGCCCATCGTTCACTTCTGCCCGATATCGTCGATGGTTCACAGGTCGCGCATCCATTGTCGGTTGAGGCTGCCAGAATGACCGGACTCAAGGCGGGTACACCGGTATCCCTGGCCTATGTCGACATGGTGATGACGGCGCTTGGCGCCGGTGTCCACACGGGAGAAGAGGGGGTAGCCTGCTCGGTGATCGGCTCTACTGGCGTGCATATGCGTTCTGTCGCCGCGGATCGAGTGTACCTGAACCCTGAAGGGACGGGTTATGTTATTGCGTTGCCTATTCCGGGGCGCGTTACTCAGGTTCAGTCCAACATGGCGGCAACCCTGAATCTTGACTGGCTACTGAACCTGGCGGCAGATCTGCTCACTTCGGCGGGCCTGACAAGCAACTTGAGCGATCTCGTACCCAAAGTCGATCAGTGGCTGGCTCAGTCCCCAACGGGACAACTTCTTTATCACCCCTATATATCAGAAGCCGGTGAACGAGGCCCCTTTGTCGATGCCCATGCCCGCGCCAGTTTTGTCGGACTTTCATACCAGCATCGTTTCCCCGATCTGGTGCGTGCCGTTGTTGAAGGGCTGGGGATGGCGATGCGTGATTGTTACAACGCCATGGGGCCATTACCCAATGAACTGCGATTGAGTGGCGGTGCGGCTCGCTCGCCTCAGATACGTGCCATCCTGGCTGCCTCACTGGGGGCGTCTGTTCGAGTGTCGGCGCGGGAGGAAGCGGGCGCGGCGGGGGCGGCGATGATGGCGGCGGTTGCCAACGGTATCTACGACTCAATGGATGCTTGTATTGCCGATTGGGTCAGCCCATTGCTCGGTGACGTCGAAGCCGCCAAGGCGGAGCTAACGTCCCGCTACAGTGACCTCTTCACCGAATACCGTGAAGTTCGCGAATCACTCTCCGGGGTATGGGGACGGCTTGTCAGTCAGCAACACCCATCTTCGAGCGAATACAGCAAGTCCCAAGTTTCCGATTCGGATCAACGGTCGGCATCGGAATTAAAAGGAGCAAAGGAATGAATACAGAACAGATGGTGGATATCTTCGTCATTGGCGGTGGCATTAACGGTGCTGGCATTGCTCGTGACGCGGCAGGACGAGGCCTGTCGGTGATTCTGTGTGAGAAGGACGACCTGGCAGAGGGCACTTCATCCCGCTCCGGCAAGTTGGTGCACGGTGGCCTGCGTTACCTGGAATACTACGAGTTTCGTCTGGTTCGCGAGGCACTTATCGAGCGTGAGGTGTTACTGAATTCTGCCAGCCACATTATCTGGCCGATGCGCTTCGTACTGCCACACAGCAAGCAGGATCGTCCTGCCTGGCTGGTGCGTTTGGGATTGTTTCTGTACGACCACCTCGGAGGGCGCAAAAAACTGCCGGGTACCCGTACGCTTGATTTGCACCGTGATCCCGAGGGGGCGCCGATCAAGGATACTTATCCCCTGGGCTTCGAGTATTCCGACTGCTGGGTGGATGATGCCCGGCTGGTGATCCTGAATGCATTGGATGCGGCACAACGGGGAGCGCAGGTGTTGACCCGGACCAGTTGTGTCTCGGCACGCCGGGACAGAGGTTCCTGGCTGGTGACGACTCGCAACGAGGTCACCGGTGAACAACAGCAGGTGCGTGCCAAGGTATTGGTGAATGCCGCAGGTCCCTGGGTCCGGCACGTGATTGATGATGTGGCCGGGGCCAGGAGCAACCGGAACATTCGCTTGGTAAAAGGTTCCCATATTATCGTGCCTAAATTCTGGCAGGGTCAGCAGGCCTATCTGTTCCAGAACCACGACAAGCGCGTGATTTTCATCAATCCCTATGAGGGAGATAAGGCGCTGATCGGCACTACGGATATTCCGTACGAGGGTCGGGTCGAGGAGGTGACTGCAGACGAGAGTGAAATCGAATACCTGCTGGCGGCGGTTAATCGCTACTTCAAGGAGCAATTGCGTCGCGAGGATGTGATCGAAACCTTTTCCGGTGTTCGGCCACTGTTTGATGACGGCCAAGGGAACCCATCGGCAGTTACCCGCGATTACGTTTTTGATCTCGATGAGACCGAGGGGGCGGCGCTGTTGAATGTCTTTGGCGGCAAGATCACGACTTTCCGCAAACTTTCCGAGCATGCACTGCAGCGTATCGCCAAACTGTTCCCGAGCATGGGGCCGGATTGGACCCGCTCGGCAACGCTTCCGGGGGGCGACATTCCTGATGCGGACTATGTGCAATTTCTCGACAGTCTGCGCCAGAAGTATGCCTGGCTTCCACGTAGCCTGCTGGACCACTATGGCCGTCTCTATGGCAGCATCACCGGACAGATCATCGGTCAGGTACAATCACTGAAGGGACTCGGCCAGTACTTCGGGGCCAACCTGTATGAAGCCGAAGTGCGCTATCTGGTAGAGAACGAGTGGGCGCAGACTGCAGAGGACATACTGTCGCGGCGGACCAAGGAAGGGTTGCGTTTGAATGACGAGGAGAAGGCAAAATTAGAAGCCTGGCTGTTTGATCACTATCCGCTCAAGGCTGAAGTGAGTCTGTCGGCGGTATCCTGATTATAGAGAGGTAGATTGAATGGCACTTACGTTAGCTCTTAACACCAACCCTTTGGTTAACCGTTTTGCAGACCCGGATGATTTGATTGACACCGTGGCCCATCAGATCAAGGTTCGGGATCTGCAACTGACCCATGAGTTCATCAACCCCAGTTGGCCTGCATCCGTCATCAGGCGCCTGACAAGGCAGATGAAGTCGGCGCTGGATCGCACCGGTGTCAGAGTCACGTCGGGAATGACCGGCCCCTATGGCCGACTGAATCACTTTGGCCACCCTGACGCTGATGTCCGGCGTTACTACGTGGACTGGTTCAAAACCTTCGCCGATATTACCGCCGATCTCGGTGGCAAGGCGGTCGGCACCCAGTTCGCAATTATGACATATCGGGATTTTGATGATCCGGGGCGCCGTGAGGCGCTGATCCGGATCGCGATCGATTGCTGGTCCGAAGTGGCCGAACATGCAAAAGCGGCGGGGTTGGAGTATGTCTTCTGGGAGCCGATGAGCATTGGCCGAGAATTTGGTGAGACGATTGAGAGCAGTATGGCTCTGCAACGGCGTCTGAACGATGCTAACATGGCAATTCCCATGTGGATGATGGCGGATATCGATCACGGTGATGTAATGTCCGAGAACCCGGAGGATTACGATCCCTATGCTTGGGCCCAGGCTGTGCCGCGCGTATCTCCGATTATTCACATCAAGCAGAGCCTTATGGACAAGGGAGGGCATCGCCCCTTTATCGCTGAATACAATGCCAATGGCCAGATTCAACCAAAGCCTCTGCTCGAAGCGCTGGAACGGGGCGGTGCAGTGGATAACGAGATCTGTCTTGAATTGAGTTTCAAAGAGCGTGAGCCGACAGACCGCCAGGTTGTGGCACATATCGCGGAGAGTGTGGCCTTTTGGGCTCCTTACCTGGATTCAGGTATAGACAGGCTTAACATTTAACGTTTGGGGCGGAAGTGGGTTGTGCCTTGACCTTCATCTGTGTCAGCAGGTGAAGGTTTTTTTCTGCTGCCCAGGAACGCATAGTCAAAGGAAAGAGCCTTGATCAGAAATTTTGGTTTTAGCATGGCGACTGAATTGTGCTTCGGTCGCGGAGAGGTAGCCACCCTGCCTGCTCGGGTCACGGTGCTTGGCAAACGCGTGTTGGTAGTACGGGGGCGTAATGCCGAGAGAACCGCGTCTGTCATAACGGGGTTGGAAGAGGCAGGGCTGGTGCTGAGTACTTTCGTTGTCGAGCGGGAGCCGGATATCGATCTTATCGAAAAGGGAATAGAGCAGGGGCGCCATCACCGCGCTGAACTGGTTTTGTCGATAGGTGGTGGTTCGGTGATCGATGCCGGCAAGGCATTGGCGGCGATGATTCCAAGCCCTACCCCTCTGCTGGATCACCTTGAGGTTGTTGGCAAGGGGTTACCGCTCAATATTGAACCACTGCCATTGGTCGCCGTGCCCACCACCTCCGGCACCGGCGCCGAACTTACCCGTAACGCGGTGATCGATGTTCCCGAGCACTGCCGCAAAGTCAGTTTGCGAGATAGACGCCTGCTGCCGAGGCTGGCGCTTGTGGATCCTGCCTTGACCGATAGTACCCCGTATCGGGTGACCCTGGCATCCGGTCTTGACGCCATCACCCAAGTGATCGAGCCGTTTATTTGCAAGCATTCAAACCCGATGACCGACGTGCTTTGCCGAGACGCCATCCCTCGCGGGCTTGCGGCGTTGCGTCGTTTGATGCAGAGCGAAGACGTCAACGCGCGCGATGAGCTATCATGGGTCAGCGTATGTGGCGGCATGGCGTTAGCGAATGCGGGGCTCGGAGTGGTTCATGGACTGGCCGGACCTATCGGCGGTATCAGTCATGCTCCGCACGGTGCAATCTGTGGTGTCCTGTTGCCTCATGGTTTGATGATGAATCTGAACAGGGCCAGAGACCCCGAAATCGTGGACCGTATCAACCAGGTCGTCGCATGGATATCGGCTGAATTCGGCTTCCGTACGGAAAGAGCCCTGAACGACTTTGATCTGTGGATCAAGGATTCGGGTCTCAAGGGGCTTGCCTCACTGGGTGTTACCCGTGCGGACAGGCTTGCCGCTGCTCATGCTGCCGCCAGTTCTTCATCGATGAAAGCGAATCCGGTCGCACTCACGGAAGCCGACCTGATCGAGCTGTTGGAGGCTGCAGTTTGACCGGCCTTTGCCCTTTAGCGGCAAAACCAGAAACAGTCATGCATTGCCTTGGGGATAAATTGACAACGAGTACCAGATGGAAAAATTAGATCTCAACCTTGATAACGAAGAGTCTCTTGCCATTCGCGCCGCCTGGCTGCATTACGTGGGTGGTTTGACCCAGGCGGCTGTCGCGAAACGCTTGGGCCTGACTTCCGTGAAAACACACCGTCTGATAGCCAGGGCGGTTGCGGATGGCGCAATCAAAGTGACGATCGATGGCGAAATTACCGAGTGCGTGGGTTTGGAAAATCAGCTTTTGCGGACTTATGGCCTCAGCTATTGTCAGGTTGCGCCGGATCTGGGGGAGGAGGGCATACCGCTACGTGCCCTAGGACAGGCGGGCGCAGGTTTTCTGCGGCAGCAACTGGCCAGCAGGAAGCCAATGACGATCGGCCTTTCGCTGGGGCGCTCATTGTCAGCCTCTATTTCTCATATGCCTCGAATGGAGGCCCACGATGTCCGTTTTGTCTCCCTTATCGGCGGACTTACGCGAGATTATGCGGTAAACCGGGATGACGTCCTTTACTGGATGTCGAGTAAGACCGGAGCGCCTGCCTACATTATGCCCGTACCGTTGTTGGCAAATACGGTCGAAGACCGTGAAGTCCTGCTCTCTCAGAGAGGTGTTCGTGATGTGTTTGCCATGGCCGAACACGCCGACGTCAAGCTGCTGGGTATAGGCACAGTGGATACGACAGCTCAGTTGGTTTCGTCTGGGACTATATCCCGTGAAGAAATCGAGGAGATTTCGGCAGCCGGTGGTGTTGGCGAGGCTGCGGGCCACTTTTTCGATAGGTCGGGAAACTTGCTGAATACCCGTCTGACGGCTCGCATTCTGTCGATTCCTTTCGCTACCAACCCAGAGGGGCAGGTGGTCGCGGTTGCGGGTGGTCCCGGAAAAATCGACGCCATTCGTGCAATACTGAAAAGCCGCATTCTGACGGGGCTGATCACGGATGAACGCACGGCTCAGGCCCTGCTCGGCTAGCGCCGACTCTGAATGAATATTCCGGCATAACCAGGTGCTGACCATTTGGTCTTCGCTCTCCGATATCACCAGGGGTGAATAACGACCTTGCCGGAAGTGAAGGCCGGCAAGGTCGGACCGACGCCTCGGATCAGATAATTGTCTGTCCGGTTTGTGCCCAGTCTCGCTCGAACTGAGCCAGTCCCTTGTCCGTCAGGACATGATTGACCAGATTGCGAATGACATCAGGCGGAATGGTGGCGACATCGGCGCCGGCAATAGCGGCATCCTTGACGTGATTGGCACTGCGTACGGAGGCGGCAAGTATCTCGGTATTGAAACCATAGTTGTCGTAGATGGCGCGGATCTCGCGAATAAGCTCCATACCATCGATATTGAGGTCATCCAGACGTCCCAGGAACGGGGAGATATAGGTTGCGCCTGCTTTAGCGGCCAGCAACGCCTGGTTTGCCGAGAAGCATAGGGTGACATTGGTTTTGATACCCTTCTGGCTGAAGTGACGACATGCCTTGAGCCCGTTCAGTGTCAGCGGAAGTTTGATCACGATGTTGCTTGCAATTCGCGCCAGATGTTCACCTTCGGCGATCATGTTTTCATAGTCCATCGAGGCGACTTCAGCCGATACCGGGCCCTCTATCAGATCGCAGATTTCTGCGATAACTTCGAGGAAATTTCGGCCTGACTTGGCAATCAACGAGGGATTGGTCGTAACCCCGTCCAACAGACCATAGCTGTTGAGTTCTTCGATGTCTTTTACGATTGCGGTATCAACAAAGAATTTCATGTTTTCTCCTTATCAGTTAGTCAGCAGGGCCTTGGCGCGGGCGATGATAGCCTCGCCGGTGATGTTGAACTTTTGGTACAGTATGTCGGCGGGTGCTGAAGCACCGAAACCGTTCATGCCGATAACGTCTTCTTCGCTGGCAACGTATCTTGTCCAGCCAAACTTGCCGGCCGCCTCGACTGCGATGCGCGGGGCCTTTCCGAGTATCTCGTCGCGATACGCTTTTGGCTGCTGTTCGAACAGGTCCCAGCAAGGCATGGATACAACGGTGACACCGACACCCTGCGCCTGCAGGGCTGCAGCAGCTTCAACAGCCAGTGCCACTTCGGTTCCGGTTGCCAGCAGGGTCAGATCTCTGTGCTGGCCGCACTGGCGGATGATGTAGGCACCGCGTGCGCTAAGGTTTTCATCTGTGACCTCGGTACGCAGTTGAGGCACGTCCTGCCGCGATAGTGCCATTAAGGAAGGTGTTGTACGGCTGCGAATCGCGATGTCCCAGCATTCAAGGGCCTCGACTGCATCCGCGGGACGAAAGGTGTGAAGGTTAGGCATAGCGCGCAGTGAGGCGAGATGTTCGACCGGCTGGTGGGTCGGACCGTCTTCACCCAGCCCTATGCTATCGTGTGTCATTACGTAGATGGTGCCTATACCCATCAGCGCCGAGAGACGAATGGCGTTGCGGGCATAGTCGGAGAACACCAGAAAGGTTCCGCCGTACGGGATAAAGCCGCCGTGTACCGACAGGCCGTTCATCGCTGCCGCCATGCCGAACTCACGCACGCCGTACCCGATATACCGCCCCGGCCGTTCTTTGGTGTATTGGCTGTCAACCGCGTTAACACGTGTCAGGTTGGAGCCGGTCAGGTCGGCGGAACCACCGATGAGTTCGGGCAGGGCAGGGGCGAGAGCTTCCAGTGCCAACTGACTGGCTTTGCGGGTAGCTATCTTCTTTGGCTGTTGGAACAGGGCATGGCGTGCCAGCTTCAGGGCCGTGGCGTACTCCTGCGGCAGCTCTGCCTTTAACCGGCGATTGAACTCGGTTGCCACATCCTCGGGCCGACACGCCAGTCGGCTCTCCCATTGTGTTCGTGCTTCGCTGCCGCGTTTGCCGATATCCAGCCACTGCTGGCGCAATGATGGCGGGATGACGAAGGGCTCCGCAGACCAGCCAAGCGCCGTCTTGGCCAGGGCTGCTTCCTCGGTACCTAACGGAGAACCGTGGGATGAAGCCGAGCCTGCCTTGTTGGGGGAGCCGAAGCCGATCACTGTCTTCAGCGAGATAATAGAAGGCTTGTCCGTTTCTGCTTTTGCAGCCTGGATCGCCATATCGATCGCTACGGGATCATGGCCGTCACACCGATGTACATGCCAGCCGCAGCTTGTGAAACGTCCCAGAACATCCTCAGAAAAGGAGACAGAGGTGGGGCCGTCTATCGTAATTTCGTTATCATCGTAAAGCACGATCAGCTTGCCCAGGCCCAGGTGACCGGCGAGGCTGGCCGCTTCTTGACCGATCCCTTCCTGTAAACATCCGTCACCGAGGAACACGTAAGTGTGGTGATCGACGAGATCGTCACCGAACTCGCTCGCCAGTCTTCTCTCGGCGATGGCCATGCCGACGGCTCCGGCAAAGCCCTGCCCGAGGGGGCCCGTTGTTGTTTCTACCCCCGGGGTGTGCCCATATTCAGGGTGACCAGCAGTGATGGAACCCCACTGCCTGAAGTTGCGCAGCTGCTCCTGCGTCATGGCTTCGTAACCTGTTAAATGTAACAGGCTATATAACAGCATGGAGGCATGGCCATTGGATAGCACAAAACGGTCCCGGTCCGGCCAGTCAGGCTGGCTGGCGTCAAACTTCAGATGTTTGCGGAAAAGCACAGTTGCCGCGTCCGCCATCCCCATGGGCGCCCCCGGATGACCAGAATTCGCGGCCTCTACCGCATCAATAGAGAGTGCACGTATGCAGTTGGCGAGAGAGAAATTCTCCGGATCCAGCTTTGCTTTGGCTTCAACTGTCTCTGAAAGTATCATGGTTTGTTATCCTATAAGTGATTTGTTAGGAAGTCGGCGTACAATATAACATCAAAACATAACAAAATAACAATCCTAGCATTGAAAATGTTTCAATTAATGTTAATAATACACTTGCAGCGTTGCCTGACGGGTTCAGGCAGGAGAGTCCGATGAAGAGGGAAGAGCGTAAACAGCTGATCATGGAACTCTTGGGAGACAAGGGGGGGGTGGAGGTTGAAGACCTCTCACAACGCTTCTTCGTGTCGAAGATGACCATTCATCGTGATCTGGATGAGCTGGAACGGGAAGGCGTGTTACGCAAGGTGCGTGGTGGGGCTACGATCGAAGCGGGTATGCAGTTCGAGAGTGATTTCCGATTCCGAGAGCGGCAGGGAAGTGAGGATAAGGAGTTGATTGCACGTAAGGCCCTGGAGCAGATCGAGCCTGGGATGACCGTCATGATCAACGATGGCTCCATGGCTGCCGTGTTGGGATCCATGCTGCCTGAGAAGAGACCGCTTACGGTGATCACCAACAATGCTGCCATCCTGGACTGCTTACGTCATGAGAGTGGGATCAGCTTGATCGCGTTGGGAGGGTGTTACTCGGCCAAGTTCAATGGATACTTTGGCGTTCTGACGGAGCAAAACCTGGCCAGTTTGCGAGCCGATATTGCCTTCCTATCCACCCCTGCGGTATCAGGCAACAAGGCATTTCATATGGATGGAGAAGTGGTAAGAGCCAAGAGAGCAATGCTTAAGGGGGCTGCGAAGTCTTGTTTGATGGTTCACCACGGGCGTTTCGACAGGGTCGCTCTGCACTTGCTCGCCGACCTTGAGGAGTTTGACACTATCATCACCGATCAGTTGCCCGACCAGAAGGTATGCGGCGAGCTGGACAGAGGTGGTATCAAACTGACAGTAGCAAATCACTAGGATGCGACAAATGGCAACACAAGCAGATTTTTGGATTGGTACGAGCTGGAAGATGAACAAGACTCTGGCTGAGGCCCTGCGCTTCGCCGAGGGACTGAAGGAAACCGAGTCGGATGCCGATCCGCGTATCCAGCGCTTTGTGATCCCGCCCTTCACCGCCGCGCGCGAGGTAAAGGCGGCACTGGCCGGTACGCGGGTGAAGGTAGGAGCTCAGAATATGCACTGGGCTGACACTGGTGCCTGGACGGGTGAGATTTCTCCCTTGATGCTGAAAGACTGCGGTCTCGATATCATCGAACTGGGTCACTCGGAGCGTCGTGAACATTTCGGAGAGACCGATCATACCGTTGGTCTGAAAACAGAGGCTGCGGTGCGGCATGGTTTTATTCCCTTGATCTGCATCGGAGAGACCCTGCGGGACCGCGAGAACGGCCAGGCTGCGACGGTGCTGGAAGCCCAGGTGCGTGGCGCGCTTCAGTATCTGGATGAGATGCAGAAATCAGCTCCCATTCTGCTGGCTTACGAACCGGTATGGGCTATTGGCGAGGGTGGAATTCCAGCCACCCCTGGTTATGCGGACGAACGTCAGGCGGAAATCATCCAGGTGGCAGAGGCCGTGCTTGGTCGGCGGGTTCCCTGTTTATATGGAGGTTCGGTGAACTCGGATAATTGCGAAGAGTTGATCCGTTGCCCGCATATAGATGGTCTTTTCATTGGACGCTCCGCATGGCAAGTAGAGGGATTTCTAAATATTTTGAGAAAGTGTTCGGCATATATTTAACTTCCTGTACTGAATGGTTAGTTGTGGAGGCCTTGGTTTGGCCTATTGAGTGTGCTATTTGTAAAAAATGATTTAAAAAACTTTCACCATAGTTACACAGTAATTGAGCTGTCGTTGGTGACTTGTATTAAGTGATAGTAATGTCTCGGTGAACGTTGAGTTGAATATCCTATATATACATTTTCAATGTGCCCATTGAAAATTAATGTGACAGTGCTCGAGTAATATCTATCTGTTGTTTATGTCTTAACAAATCAAGGAGTCTTGATATGAAAATTGCAATTGCCGGTGATAGCGCAGGCGAGGACCTGGCGAAAATATTGGCTGACTATCTGTCCACACGTTATGATGTCGAGGATATATCTCGTGATTCAGAGGGGGCCGATCCTTTCTATGCAAATTTGTCTGATCGTGTTGCATCCAGAGTGATCGACGGAACTTATGATCGTGCTATTCTTGTCTGTGGTACGGGTATTGGCGTTTGTATCGCCGCCAACAAAGTACCAGGTATTCGTGCTGCTTTGGCAAACGACACTTACTCTGCCGAGAGGGCCGCACTTTCCAACAATGCTCAAATTATAACGATGGGGGCCCGTGTGATTGGAGCGGAAGTAGCCAAAGCTATCGCCGATGCATATCTGAAAGAGACATTTGACGAGCAAGGGCGCTCCACCGGAAATGTGAATGCGATTAATGAAGTTGATTGTAAATACCGAAAATATTTATCAAATTAAGAGATCTATGTAACTGATCTGATGGTGAGGCTCAGTTGTGATTAAGAACGGTTTTCTGAAAAAATAAAAGTTTTTTCCGGAAATAGGATGGCATTAATACGTGTGGCTGTAATGTTTAGTAGCGCTTGTTAATATTTTCCGTGCGCAAATGAAGTTGAGGGAGTTATAATTCTGGTTGGCTAGTTTGGTTCGTTTAGATAGATTTTTTAGATGGTAAAAATCCGATGGCTGGTGGTCATCGGATTTTTTATTTTCCTCCAAATATGATATTTGGCGGGAAGAGAGCATTCCTAGCGGTCGCCCTCCATTTGGTTCGGTGATTGTGTCTGAATATATAAATTATCTTGGTGTTCCTGCTCTTGCTCTTGCTCTTGCTCCTGTTTCTGGCTTCAGGACTATCCTAAATAGCTGTTCCGAATGGTAGATCGCGAATTCAACTCACAAGTGCAACACCCGCCTATGCAGCCTGACGTAGCTCCTCAAAAACGACGGCGGGCTGCCTGAACTCCAGGCATTTTCTTGGCCGGAGGTTGA
Organism: Zobellella sp. An-6; assembly: GCF_052487945.1. NCBI lineage: Bacteria > Pseudomonadati > Pseudomonadota > Gammaproteobacteria > Aeromonadales > Aeromonadaceae > Zobellella > Zobellella sp. An-6. Next base: position 1,941,541 of record NZ_CP199259.1, read on the forward strand.
GTTTTATCTGCACCTGTTCGATTTCATCATCAGTGACCTGCCGTAGGTCCGTCCCTTTCGGAATGTACTGGCGCAACAAGCCGTTGAAGTTTTCGTTCAGACCCCGTTCCCAAGATGAATACGGATGGGCAAAGTAGGCCTCCGTATTCAAGGCGGCTGCGATCGCCTTGTGCTCGGCAAATTCACCTCCGTTGTCGAAGGTGATGCTATGCACATGGTCAGCATAGGGGGACAGCATCTCGATGACCGCATCTCTGACCACATCGGCATGTTTGCTCTCAACCCGTTTCACCAGGTAGAGGCGACTTTTCCGCTCGGCCAGGGTAACCAGCACCCCGCTGCCCTGTTGGCCAAGCACCGTATCTGCTTCCCAATCACCGAGTCGTTCCCGGTTATCGACGATGAGTGGCCGTTCATCAATGGAACGTGCCTCCAGGATAGGCGAGCGCTTGCCATGCCGGCCTTTGCGATATTAACCCGGCGGCAGTTTATATCTGATATACTGTGCGAATGAAAACAGATGCACGCAAGCTCACCACCGAGCAACAAGAGCTGCTGAGGCAGCAGGCCATCCGACTTCGACTGGAAAATAAGACCTTCCGCGAGATCGGCCGATTACTGAATGTTCATCCGGATACCGTGGGCCGTTGGTTCAAGCGCTACGAGGCCGGCGGCAAAGCGGCTCTCGCCGTCCAGAAACGGGGTCCAAAAAACAAGCCCGGCCGCCTGAACGCCGTGCAACAGCAGAAGGTGATCGAGGCTATCCGCGACCATATGCCCGATCAGTACAAGCTGGGGTTTGCCCTGTGGACCCGGTGCTCCATTGCTGAACTGATCAAGCAATTTTGGGGCATTCACATTCCGGTTCGCACCATGGGGGACTACCTCAAGCGCTGGGGATTTACACCCCAGAAGCCCTTGAAAAAGGCATGGGAGCAGAGCCCGGCTCGTGTCGAAGCCTGGCTGAACGAGGAGTATCCACGTATCAAGGCCCGTGCCAAGGCTGAAAAGGCCCAGATCTTCTGGGGCGACGAAACCGGCATCAAGAACACGGTCCAACATGGGCGCAGCTATGCCCCGGTTGGCAAGACGCCGGTACAAGCCCTGCCGGCCAAGCGGGTTTCCCTGAACATGGTGTCGGCCATCACCAACCAAGGTACGGTCCGCTTCATGCTGTATGAATCCACCATGACGGCAGACGTGTTGATCAAGTTCATGCGCGGGCTGATTGCCTCCACCCCGGGAAAAGTATTTCTGATCCTGGATAACCTGCGGGTTCATCATGCCAAAAAGGTCAAACGCTGGCTGGAAAAAGGGACGGTAAAGCGTTTTCTGGAGGTCTTTTTCCTGCCCGCCTACTCACCGGAACTGAATCCGGATGAGTATCTCAATGGTGACCTGAAAGGCATGGTGCACAGTGGGCCGGCGATTCGCAGTGTGGAAGAGCTCAAGAAGCGAACCCGCTCCTCTATGCGGAAGTTGCAGCGCAGGTCGGAGCGGGTGAAAAGTTACTTCCGATCGGAGCACATCGCTTATGCGGCATAATCGATGTATTTTGCCGCCGGGTTAATACCGCTTGTGCCCTTGTCGCAGCTGCCGATAAAGCCGGCCGCCACGGGCTTTGTCCCTGGCCACATAACAGTAAATCCACTCATGGCTGACCGGAAAGCCAATGCGCTTGGCGATGGCACTGATCTGCTCAGGGCTCCATTGCCAGCTCAGCAGCAGTTCAACGAGCTGCTGAGTATCGCTATCAACCTGATACTTCCTGGCCTTGGCCCGTCGTATCAATGTCTGCTGATGTGCCTGCGCCGGTACATAGTCACCCTGATGGCGGTTTCTCCTGAGCTCTCGGGAGATGGTAGAGCGGTGTACACCAACCCGCTGAGCAATCCTGGAGTGTGAAAGTCCTTCTGCAAGGAGCACGGAAATCTGGTATCGTTGGCCTTCAGTCAACTGTTGGTAGCTCATGGTAGTACTGCTTTGATTTTGGCGATGAGAAGCATACCACTACCAGCAGTTGGCTACCTCCCGCCGTTCACCCATGAGTGTTGCACTTATTATCTGAATTCCCGGATCACTACCGGCAGCGACTGGGTTTCGCTAAGCAGACCCTCCGCGCCAGGGATGGCGCGGCTGAGCCCACAGGGACGGGTTTACGGCGTGTCTGCGTGTGGGACCCGGTCGATGTAGCACTATTAGGATCAGTTATTTAGTTGCGGACGGTAGTGATGGTTGGTGGTGGGGCTGTTGACGCCCGTTTACGTGGTGCGAACCTGCAACTGGTGGTGTGCCTGCCGTGCCGGTCCGGTATGTTCCGGCGGCTAAAGCGCCGGCTACGGGCTCCCAGTTCTGCGATCACTACCGCCAATGGTGCGGACAGCAGAAGCGCTTGGTGTTGCTGAATAAAGTGGACAACTTGAACGCTGGGCGATTGCATTGGCCACTACCCCTATGAATATAAGGGTGATAGAAAGCCAGGAACAGGTGATTGCGAAGTTCTTGCATTGCGCAGATTGATAGAGTGCAGAGGGCATTATACTGGCGGGCCGTCTGCGGAGGACAAGACTCGCACTTCATTCGCAACCTTACGCTTGTGTGGGGTTGCATCACCTACACGGAAGTCTTGGAGAGGAAGTAGGGTGGTCATATGTTAAACAGTTCAACACTGTAGCCACCCTTATGCCGATTATAGTGGTTTAGCTTAATACCACGGAGAGATTAATCCAGGCGCCTGGCTACCGCCTCCGCCAGGGTGCCCAGGATCATGGCGCAGGACACGGAGCCGGCATCCAGCACGCCGCGGGAGCGTTCGCCCAGCCGGCTGGCGCGGCCGATCCTGGCCACCAGATCCTTGGTGGACTCACTGCCCGCCTGGGCGGCGGCCGCCATTTTTGCCAGGCAGTCCGCGAAGCCGTCGCCGGCGGCGACGGCGGCGGAAAAGGCATCGACCGCCGGCACCAGGGCATCCATCAGGCACTTGTCGCCCACCTGGGCACTGCTGATCTCCTGTACGCTGGCCAGCCCTTCACGCAGCATGGTGTCGAATTGTTCCGCATCGATGCTGTCCCGGCCTTCGATGGCCGAGGCCATGCCGAAGAAGATGCTGCCGTAGAGCGGGCCCATGGAGCCACCGATGGAGCCCATCAGGATGTTCGCCAGGATGGAGAAGCTCTGATCCAGGGTGACGGTGTCCAGCGCCTGCAGATCGTTCTTGCACAGGTTGAAGCCCTTGGCCATGTTGATGCCGTGGTCGCCGTCGCCGATCAGGCCGTCGACCTCGCTCAGGTAGGCCTTGTTGTCGATGATCTTGTCGCAGATCTCCAGCACGCACTGCTTGCCGTGCAAATTGTTGAATGTGCTCATCAGTCTTCCTCCACCTGGGTCAGGCCAATGGATGTGGCCGGCAGGTCCAGCAGTTGTTTCAGTTCGTCGTCCAGCTTCAGTACCGTCAGGGTAGCGCCGAGCATTTCCAGCGAGGTGAAATAGTTGCCCACGTAGCTGCGGTGCACCCGGATCCCCTTTTCCTGCAGCAGTTCGGCCACCGCCGAATAGAGAATATGCAGCTCGTTGTTGGGGGTGGCGCCCAGGCCGGAGATCAGCACCGCCACCTCATCGTCGGCGGTGAAGGGCAGGTCGGGTACCACGGTGTCCACCATGATGCGTGCCATCTCGTTGGCCGGTGCCAGGGCGGTCACGTTGATACCCGGCTCGCCGTGGTGGCCGATGCCCACTTCCATGGTGCCCGCCTCGATATGGAAGTTGGGCTTGCCGGCCGCGGGGATCACGCAGGAAGACAGGCCCACGCCGATGCTGCGGGTCTGCTCGATGGTGCGCTGGGCTACCCGGATCACCCCGTCCAGGTCGTAGCCGCGGGCGGCGGCGGCACCGCCTGTTTTCCACATCAGGATCTCGCCGGCCACGCCCCGGCGCTTGCCGAGCTCGGTGGCGGGGGCCGAGGCCACGTCGTCGTTGGCCACCACTGTCTTGATGGTGATGCCCTGTTTCTCGGCCATCTTGGTGGCCATCTTGACGTTCATGTTGTCGCCGGCGTAGTTGCCGTACAGGCAGGCCACCCCCGCGCCCCGGTCGGCGGCCTTGGCGGCATCGAGAAAGCTGATGGCGGTGGGGGAGGAAAATATTTCACCGACGGCCACGGCGTCCAGCAGGTTTTTGCCCACGTAGCCGAGGAAGGCCGGCTCGTGGCCGGAGCCGCCGCCGGTGATCACCCCCACCTTGTTGTCGGCGACCTTGCCCGGGTACTTCAGCACCCGCGGGTTGTCGGTGTGGGCCAGCAGCCGGGGATGGGCCTTGACGTAGCCCAGTACCGATTCTTCCACTACCAGATCCGGATCGTTGATGATGCGCTGCATTAGAACACTCCTGTTGTCATTCCTTGCTTGTACATGTGACTGAGCCATAAGGGACTATATGTGAATCCCCTATGCCCGTAATCCTTCTTCCGTGCGAGCTGTGAGCCCGTTACCGTTTGTCGAGGTTTTCATAGTAACGGATGCGTTCCACCTTGGGCCCGGAGCGGCCCGCCTCGAAATCCGAGGTGACGAAGGCATGCACGATTTCTTTGGCCAGCTCGATGCCCACCACACGGGCGCCCAGGGTGATGATCTGGGCGTCGTTGCTCTTGCGTGCCCGCTGGGCCGAATAGGTGTCGTGGGCCTGGGCGGCGCGGATGCCATTAACCTTGTTGGCGGTGATGGCCATGCCGATACCGGTACCGCAGCACAGAATGCCGAGCTCCTGGGCGCCGTCGCGCACCGAGGTGGCCAGTTGGTAGGCGATGTCAGGGTAGTGCACGCTGACCCCGGCCTCGACCCCGAAATCGCTGACCTCGAAGCCCAACTCGGTCAGGTACTGCTTGAGGATGTTCTTCATCTCCACGGCCGCATCGTCGCAGCCGATCGCTATCTTCTTGGTGATCATGGTGGACCTCCCGATTGATTGTTCAATTGTTCATTTGTTGTTTCATTTGATGGTTTCAGTCTAAGGCAATAGGGTTATGTTGTGAATACTTTTGTTATTCATGTGTTCTTATGTTCGATTGTGCCGAGGGGAAAAGATACTGGAACAGGGGGGGGAATGAGCAAGAAGAGTGGCAGAAAAAGTATTTTTTATCAGGTGATTAGTCGTTTCTAGGTGAAAAGGCGAGCCGCGACGGCCGTGAAGGCAGTTGGTAAAAATATTGCTGGATTTTTGATCCGGATCACGACCTGTTCAAAAGAGCTTAATGGATGCAGATGATTGGGTGCTAGTTTGAAGATCGGTAGGCGAGGGCCCTTGACGACGCCGTCTTTGGGTGGCGCCAAAACATTGTGCATACAGGAGTGATCCATGCAGCAATATCGGATGTATATCGACGGGCGCTGGGTCGAATCCCTGTCCGGCGAGTGGTTTGAATCCTCCAATCCTTATACCGGCCTGCCCTGGGCGAGGATCCCCAGGGGCAATGGGGCAGACGTGGACTGCGCGGTTGCCGCCGCGGCCAGGACTCTGCAGGATCCGGCCTGGCGCGGGCTCACCGCCAGCGGCCGGGGCGAGTTGCTGCGCCGGCTGGGGGATGCGCTGGCCGATCGGGCCGATTTCCTGGCCGGCATAGAGGTACGTGACAATGGCAAGCTCTATGCCGAAATGCGTGCTCAGACCCATTACCTGCGCCAGTGGTACTACTACTATGGCGGCCTGGCCGACAAGATTGAGGGCGCGGTGATCCCTACCGACAAGGCCGGTCATTTCAATTACACCCGGCATGAGCCGGTGGGGGTCGTGGCGGCCATTATTCCCTGGAACTCGCCGCTGCTGCTCGCCAGCTGGAAGCTGGCGCCGGCGTTGGCGGCGGGCAATACGGTGGTATTCAAGCCATCGGAATACACCAGCGCTTCCCTGCTGGAATTTGCGCGCATCGTCGAGCGGGTCGGCTTTCCCCCCGGGGTGCTGAACGTAGTCACCGGCTTCGGCGCCGAGGTGGGGGCGCCCTTGGTGGAACATCCGCAAGTCGCCAAGGTGGCCTTTACCGGGTCGGATCAGACCGGCCGGCAGATTTACCAGGCGGCGGCCCGGGGCATGAAGCGGGTCACCATGGAGCTGGGCGGCAAATCGCCCAATATCGTCTTTGCCGACGCCCGCCAGGACAACGCGGTCAAGGGGGTGATCTCCGGCATATTCGCCGCCAGCGGCCAGACCTGTGTCGCCGGCTCCCGGCTGCTGGTGCAGCGTGCCATTCACGACGAGTTCGTCGACAAGCTGCTGGCCTTCGCCCGCCACGCCCGGCTCGGTGATCCCATGAGCCCGGATACCCAGGTGGGACCGGTCACCAACCTGCCGCAGCTGGAGAAGATCCTCGGCTACATTGATATCGCCAGGGCGGAGGGGGCCGACTGCCTGCTGGGAGGTGGCCGGCCTGATACGCCTGGGCTTGAACAAGGATGGTTTGTTGAGCCCACCATCTTCGCCGGAGTGCACAACCGCATGCGCATCGCCCGGGAAGAGGTGTTCGGCCCCGTGCTGTCCATCATTCCGTTCGAGGATGAAGAGGAGGCGGTGGCAATTGCCAACGACAGCCCTTACGGCCTTGCCGCGGGAATATGGACCGAGGATCTGCGCCGGGCCCTGACCTTGCCGGACCGGCTGGAGGCGGGCACGGTCTGGGTCAATACCTACCGCACCATGAGCTACCTTACACCTTTCGGTGGCTTCAAGCAGAGCGGCCTGGGCAAGGAGAGTGGCCAGGATAGCTTGCGTGAATACCTCAAGGTCAAGTCGGTGTGGTTATCGACGACGGAAGACGTGCCCGACCCTTTCGTGATCCGCTGAGTCATCCGTCGCCGGCCTTGCTGCCGGCGGCGCATCCATTTCCTGCGCGTGGCTCACGGTCGCCATCCGGACGTGCGCGTACTCCCTCGTCGCCACACGATTGATCTTTGGTTTATTCATGTGAACCAATGTTCGTTTGTTGACTGTCATCCTTCCTTTCTTCCCCGTTATCGCTGACAAAAGCTCTAACTTGGTACTACCAAGATGATCAATTTTAGTGCGATCCGGATCACTAAAAACGATACTGATTAACATAAATTAATTATGTAATTGATTTTTAAGCTTTTATTTTTTGTTCTGAAATTTGTTTATCTGTGATTCTTTTGTTATTTTTTACTCATGGATTGGTACTACCAATGAGGTTGGCCAGGATGGGAGATAGCAAAGTGGACACATTCAAACGCCTTAGGGAAGTGCTGGCCACGGCTGAAACCGATGAGTATGGCCGGATACGCTTGCCTCCCGAGCGTAAGTTGGCTGAACAATTAGGCATGCAGAGATCAATGGTTAGGGAGCAACTGGCCACGCTGGAAAACCTGGGTTTCATTCGGCGTACCCGCGGCAGCGGCACCTTCCTGCAGATGCCCCAGCCAGCCTTCGTGCAGATCTACTTCGATATCGCCCTGCGGCTCGGCTACATCTCGGTGGACGCGCTGGAAGGTGCCCGGGAAATGCTGGAGCGGGAAATCGCCTACAGTGCGGCCAGCAAAGCCACCGAGGCCGATATCGTCAAGCTGGAAGGACTGCTCGAGGTGATGAACGACAACAGCAACGTCAACGAGAGCCTGGCGGCGGATTACGATTTTCACCGCCACCTGGCCTACATGACCCAGAACCCGGTCATCATCCTGATCATCCAGGGGCTGGCCTCGGTACTGAAGGAAGTGGTGCATCGCCGCCGGGTCATGGTGAGGCAGTCGCCGGCATCGATGGCGCGGACCAACGGCAGCCACCAGGCCGTGATAGACGCACTGCGTAATAGAGATCCGGAAGCCGCCAAGCGGGCCATGGATACCCATTTCCGGGTGTGGGACGAGGAATCAAAGGAAAAGATCAACTGGTTGACCTCGGCGGATTGAATCGCCAAGGCGGTGCTGCACCCGGGGTTTGCGTATTCGTTTTATCTGAAGACAAGGGGTTATTATGCAACAGGAACATGTCCAAATCAGTCTGGAAGAGCGCGCCTACCGCATTCGCCGGTTTGCCCTGCGCATGGGCGAGGTTCAGGGGCAGGGCTATGTGGGCCAGGCCCTGGGCATTGCCGATGTGCTGGCGGTCTCCTACTTCCAGGCGCTCAATTACCGGCCTGACGAGCCCGAATGGGAAGGTCGGGATCGTTTCCTGTTGTCCATCGGCCACTACGCCATCGCCCTCTATGCCGCGCTGATCGAAGCCGGAATCGTGCCGGAAGACGAGCTGGAAACCTACGGCTCCGATGAAAGCCGGTTGCCCATGTCCGGCATGGCCTCCTATACCCCTGGCATGGAAATCACCGGCGGCTCGCTGGGCCAGGGCCTCGGCATCGCCGTGGGCATGGCGCTGGGGCTGAAAAGAAAGCAGTCCGGCTCGTTTATCTACAACCTGCTGTCCGATGGTGAACTGAATGAGGGATCCACCTGGGAGGCGGCCATGTCCGCCGGCCACTGGCAGCTGGACAATCTGATCGCCATCGTCGATGTCAACAACCAGCAGGCGGATGGTCCCTCTACCCAGATCCTGAACTTCGAGCCCCTGGCCGACAAATGGCAGGCGTTCGGCTGGCAGGTGCAAAGGGTCAACGGCAATGACATAGCGGCGGTCAGCCAGGCCTTCGACCAGGCCCGCCACAGCGACTTCAAGGGTCCCCGGATCATCATCTGTGACACCCGCATGGGGCAGGGCGTGCCATTCCTGGAGCAGCGCGAGAAGACCCACTTCATCCGGGTCGAGCCGTCGGAGTGGGAGCAGGCCCTGGCCGCGCTGGATGCCGGCTTTCAAGCCCGATAACGATGTTTTATCTGCCGTGAATGGATAACAAGGACACTAACATGAGTAAAGTTCGCCTGAAAACTTCGGCCATGATTGCCTCCATCGCCGAGGAAGGACAAAAAACAGCCCCGGCTCCCTTTGGCCATGCCTTGAGCCAGTTGGCGGAAACCAATCCGAATGTGGTGGGCCTGACCGCCGACCTGGCCAAATATACCGATCTGCATATTTTCGCCCAGCGTTACCCGGAGCGGTTCTACCAGATGGGCATGGCCGAGCAACTGCTGATGAGCGCGGCCGCCGGCCTGGCGCGGGAAGGCGCCTTGCCCTTCGCCACCACCTACGCGGTGTTTGCCTCGCGCCGGGCCTACGATTTCATCTGCATGGCCATCGCCGAAGAAAACCTGAACGTCAAGATCGCCTGTGCCCTGCCGGGGTTGACCACGGGGTACGGCCCCAGCCACCAGGCCACCGACGATATCGCCATTTTCCGTGCCATGCCCAACCTGACCATAGTGGATCCGTGCGACGCCCTGGATGTGGAGCAGGCGGTGCCGGCCATCGCCGAGCACCAGGGGCCGGTATACATGCGCCTGCCGCGTGGCAATGTGCCGCTGGTACTGGACGAGTATGACTACCGCTTCGAACTGGGCAAGGCCAAGTTGCTCCGCGACGGCCGCGAGGTGCTGTTCATTTCTTCCGGCTTCATGACCATGCGCGCCCTGGACGCCGCCAAGCGGCTGCAGAAGGACAGCGTGGACGCGGCGGTGCTGCACGTGCCGACCATCAAGCCCCTGGACGAAGCCACCATACTGCGGGAAGCCGCCAAGCCCGGACGCATGGTGGTGGTGGCCGAGAATCACTCTGTCGTCGGCGGCCTGGGCGAGGCGGTGGCCGGCACCCTGTTGCGGGCCGGAGTCACCCCCGCATTCCGCCATATTGGACTGCCGGATCAGTTCCTGGATGCGGGTGCCTTGCCCACCCTGCACGACCGCTACGGCATCTCCGTGGATCGCATCGTGGCCCGAACCCGGGAATGGCTCTGAGACGCGGTAACTGACATGGGGCCTGTGGCCATCGGGATCTCGGCCCTTTGTGTGAAATATGGACATAACTCTCACTAGTAAGGATTGTGATATGAAAAAGGTACTGACCACCGCCGCACTGGCTATCACGCTCGCTTCTGCCCCGGTATGGGCCCAGCAAACATTGCGTCTGGCCCATAACGCCGCAGACGGCAATCCCAAGGCCGAAGCCTCCCTGCTGTTTGCCAAACTGGTGGAAGAAAAAACCGACGGCCGCATCAAGGTGGTCGTCGGCGGCAACGCCCAGTTCGGTGAAGACAGCGAAGCCATCACCTCCATGCGCCTGGGCGCCATCGCCTTCAGCGCCAACTCCCAGGGCACCACCTCCAGCGTGATCCCCGAATTTGGCCTGATTGGACTGCCGTTCCTGTTTTCCAGCTCGGAAGAGGCCTGGCAGACGCTGGATGGCCCCGTGGGTGAAGAGCTGGGTGCCCTGGCCGAGCGAGAAGGACTGGTGGTGCTGTCGTTCTGGGACAACGGCATCCGTCATGTCAGTAACAACGTCCGCCCCATCACCAAACCCGGGGATCTGGCCGGTATCAAGCTGAGAACCCCGCCCGATACCATGACGGTGGATATTTTCCAGACCCTGGGTGCCAACCCCACGCCCATGGCGTTCTCCGAGCTGTACATCGCGCTGCAGCAGGGCGTAGTGGACGGCCAGGAGAATCCGCTGGCCAATATCCATTCTTCCAAACTCTACGAGGTGCAGAAATACATCTCCCTGACCGGCCACAAATACGAGTCCACGCCGTTGCTGGCGAGCAAACTCATCTGGGATGGTCTGTCCGAGGCGGATCAGCAGGCAGTCAAGGAAGCGGCGATGGAAGCCGGCGAGTTCAACCGCAGAACCTTTGTCGAGCAGGAGTCCAAGCTGCGTGCAGAGATGGAAGCGGCCGGCGTGCAGTTCAATGCCGTCGACAGCCAGGTCTTTGCCGAGGCCACCCAGGCGGTCTACGACAAGTGGCAGCAGCAGTATCCGGAGCTGGTACCACTACTGGTGGCGGAAGCGGCCCGCGCCAAGTAAGCCCGAGGGCGGGGGACTTTCCCCCGCCTTGTTCCGGAGTGCCTGTTTTTGTGTCGCACCCATCAGGGCGCATAGAAAAACGGGGACTTGCAACCCCCTCAACAAGGAGGCGGAAAATGAACGTACAGGGAAAACTCATGTATCAACCATCATGCGGCGGTACCGGTGCCCGATTATTGTGCGGGCTGGACAAGGCCGTTGAATATACCGCACTGGGTATTTTCATGGCGGCGATTGTCTCTTTGTTCCTGTTCCTTGGCGCCGATGTGGTGGTGCGTTATCTCACCACCCAAAGCCTGGGCTGGCCGGCGGAGATGCCGAACCTGCTCTTTCCCTGGTTGGTGATGGGCGCCATCGTCGCCGCGGCCCAGCGGGGCCAGCACGTGGCGGTCAATGCCGTCCTGGGACTGCTCAATATCCCGGCGACCCGGGTGCTGATGCTGGTGATGCAACTGGTGGTGGTTGTGACCTTCAGCTACCTCGCTTATATCGGCGTGGATGTGGTCCGCATTGCCGGCAGGCAGTTATTCCCCATCTCCGGCATTTCTTCCAGCTACGCCTATATGGCGCTTGTGTATGGTTTCGGCGCCATCGCCCTGACCGCGTTCACCAATATTCTCTGGTTTTTGGCCGATGCGTCCGCCTTTGATCAGCGTATGACTAAATCCGAGGTGGCAGAATGACTCCGTTGATGATAGGGCTGTTTGCCCTGCTGATGCTGTTTGCGTTTCCGGTCGGTTATGCGCTGATTATCAGTGCCGGCGCGGCAGTCTTGTTCGTGGGCGATGCGCCCAGCGTGATCGCGGTACTGAAGCTGTTCCAGCCCACCCAGAGCTTTCCCATGCTGGCCATCCCCTTCTTCATCCTGTCCGGCAGCCTGATGATGTCCGGCACCCTGGGCCGGAAACTGGTGGACTTTGCCGCCTACCTGGTAGGGCGCTTTCACGGCGGCCTGGGCCAGGTAACGGTGGTGGGCTCCACCGTGTTCGGCGGGGTGTCCGGTTCGGCGGTGGCCGAGGCCTCGGCCCTGGGCTCCATGCTGATCCCCTGGCAGAAGCGGGAAGGCTATCCGGGTGCCTTCAGCGCCGCGGTCACCGCCTCGTCATCGGTCATTGCCGGGCTGATCCCGCCTTCCATCCCGCTGATCCTCTATGCCCTGGTGTCCAACAGCTCCATTGCCTCGCTGTTCGTGGCCGGCATACTGCCCGGGATCATGCTGGCCGGCGGCATGATGATGGTGTGCTATTTCTCCGGGCGGTTGCGGGGCTTCCCGCTGCTGAAAGAGAGCTTCTCGGTACGCGGGTTGCTCAAGGCGCTGCTGTTCGCCGCCCCTGCCCTGGCCATGCCGCTGTTTATCGTGATCCTGCTGCGCGCCGGCATCGCCACTCCCACCGAGGTGAGCGTGATCGCCGTGGCCTATGCCCTGGTGGTCAGCCTGTGCATCTACCGGGATCTGACCGTCAAGCGGGTGATCGGCGCCCTGGTGGGCACCGCCCTGACCACCGGCATCGTAATGCTGGTGATCGTCGCCTCCAACCTGGTCGGCCATGTGCTGATCACCGAACAGATCCCCAACCAGATCGCCAGCTACGCCCAGCAAGCGTTCTCCAGCCCCTGGATGATCATCCTGGCCATGAACATCCTGCTGCTGTGCATCGGCATGTTCCTGGACCTGCCGGCCGCCATTCTGCTGCTCGGTCCCACCCTGGTGGCGGTGGGCAACAGCATCGGCATGGACCCCATCCAGCTCGGCATCATGATGGCGGTGAACCTGAGCATCGGCCTGTTCACCCCGCCCATAGGTACCACTCTGTTTGTGGCCGCGGCCATCTCTCGGGAAAAGATCGGCCGCATTGTGCGGGAGCTGTGGCCCTTCTACCTGGTGGCGATTACGGTGCTGCTGCTGATCTCCTATGTGCCGGCCTTCACCATCTATTAACCGCGGCGAACGACGCGACAAGGAGCAGCAAATGAATCAATTAGCCTTTATCGGCCTGGGCTCCATGGGCCTGCCCATGGCCAGGAACCTGCTGTCGGCACGCTTTCCGGTGGCCGGTTTCGACATGAATCCTCGGGCCCTGGCGGCCCTGGCAGACGCCGGCGGCCGGGTCTGCGACTCGGCCCGGGACGCGGCCCGGGGGGCAGACGCCCTGATCCTGATGGTGGTCAACGCGACCCAGGCCGAACAGATACTGTTTGACGAGGGGGCTCTTGAGAGCCTGGCGGACGACGCCCTGGTGGTATTGATGGCCACCTGCCCGTCGGCGGCGGTAGCCCGGCTGGCGGAGCGGGTAGCGGCCGTCGGCCGGCAGCTGGTGGATGCCCCTGTGTCCGGCGGCGTGGTCGGTGCCCGGGCCGGCACCCTGTCGATCATGGCGGCGGCACCGGCAGCCGTCTTCGAACGTATTTTTCCGGTGCTGCGGGGTATGGGTGACAAGGTGTTCCACGTGGGCGAAGAGCCGGGACAGGGCGCTGTGGTCAAGACCGTCAACCAACTGCTGTGCGGCGTGCACATCGCCGCCGTGGCCGAGGCCTTTTCCCTGGCGCGCAAGGCCGGGGTGGATCTGCAGGTGTTGCTCGAGATCATGAGCGGCTCGGCGGCGGCCAGTTGGATGCTGAAGGACAGGGGCCCTCGCATGCTGCGGGATGATCCCGAGGTGACCAGCGCCATCGACATTTTCGTGAAGGACTTAGGCATAGTGCTGGCTTCGGGCAGCGACAGCCGGGTGGCACTGCCGCTGGCGGCGGCGGCGCACCAGATGTTCCTCGCCACCGCCGGCCGCGGCCTGGGCCAGGCGGATGACAGCCAGGTGATCCAGAGCTACGACCTGATTAACGGCAACTGCCAAGCATAAAGGAAAGATTCCATGGGACGAGATATTTCCGTAAGCACCGGTGCTTACGACGGCTATGCCATGCCTGAGATCCTGCAGTCGATGCAGCGGTGCGGCATAAAAAATGTGGAGCTGGCCTTTATCAAGGGCTACGTCAACGAGTTTACCGATGCCGATCTGAGCCGGGATTATGCCCGTGAGCTGGTGGCCCTGATGAACTCCCTGGGGCAGCGCTGCCCCACCTTTTCGGGCCATATCAACCTGGGGGATGAAGACGCTATCGCCCAGTTCGAGGTGCGGGCCCGCTTCGCCGCCGAGCTCGGTGCCTCCCGCTTTGTCACCAATGCCGCCACCCTGGCCACCGCCGAACGTTTCTTCGAGCTGGTACCGGATATGGCGGCCATCGCCCGCCAGCATGGCCTGCGGGTTTGCCTGGAAAATCCCGGCGACCGGGTCGACAACATCCTGAACAGCGCTGCCGACATCCCCGCCTTGCTGGCGCGGCTGGAGCGAGACGTGTTCAGCATCAATTACGACGTGGGCAACATCATTTCCCACCGCCCCGGGCTGGATCCGGTGGCCGATACCCTGCAGGCCCTGCCGTACTGCGAGCACCTGCATATCAAGGACGCCTATTACCGCGATGAAAAATACCACTTCTGTGCCCTGGGCGAAGGCCAGATAGATTTTATCCGGTTGCTGCCGGCCATCGAGGCCGCTTTTCCCGAATTGTCATTCAGTCTGGAACTGCCCTTCCGGCTGTTGCGCAATAACGACGCCAAACCCTACAAGAAGACAACGCTGTTGCCGTTGGCGGAAATTGAAAACGAGTTGTTGAAATCCCTGACTTTTCTTGACGATGTATTAAAGGAGATAGACCATGTTGCTGGAAAATAAAGTGTGTGTCATTACCGGTGCCGCCAGCCCCCGCGGTATCGGCCGCAATACCGCCGAGCTGTTCCATAAGCACGGCGCCTATGTGGCCATCCTGGATCTGAACCAGGCCCAGAGCGAGGAAGCGGCCAGGGCGGTGGGCGAGCGCGCCTTCGGCGTGGCCTGCGACGTCACCGACAAGGCCTCCTGCGAGAAGGCGGTCGCCGCGGTGCTGGAGAAATTCGGTCGTATCGACGTGCTGCTCAACAACGCCGGCATCACCCAGCCGCTGAAGACCCTGGAGATCACCCCCGAGAACTACGAACAGGTCACCGATGTCAGTCTGCGCGGCATGCTGTACATGTCCCAGGCGGTGTTGCCGCAGATGGTCAGCCAGAACAGTGGATCCATAGTGAACACTTCCTCGGTATCGGCCCAGCGTGGTGGCGGCATTTTCGGTGGCCCCCACTACAGCGCCGCCAAGGCGGGCATGCTGGGCCTGGGCAAGGCCATGGCCCGGGAGTTCGGGGGGCACAATATCCGCATCAACTCGGTCACCCCCGGCCTGATCCTGACCGATATCACCGGCGGCAAGCTGACCCCCGAGATGAAGGAAAAGATCCTGACCACCATTCCCCTCAACCGCCTGGGGGCGGCGGAGGACGTGTCCAAGGCCTTCCTGTTCCTGGCCTCGGATCTGTCCAGCTACATCACCGGCGCCACCATCGATGTGAACGGCGGCATGCATATTTACTGATGGTGCCCAGGGCGTCGCCGCTTGCGCAGTAAACCAGGAAAGGATCGTCCCAGGTCCTTTCCGTTTTGCCGGAACCCCCTCCGCCCGGGAGGGGGTTCTTTGTTTTCTTCGCGTCACCCGCATCCAAATTTCTACTTCATTGTGCGCCCACTGAGCGGCTGCAGGGCCATGGCATGATCATGCCGTTCTGACTGTTATCCGGTACCTGAGAGTGCTGGCAGCCGATCGGCCAGGTTGGGACATTCCAGCGCAAGATACGGGGTGCCGGCGGGGGGAAGAGGGGCTATGCTCAACGCCGTTGCCTCGCTTTCAGGAGCAGATCCCATGATCCCCTCGACCGACGATGACGTTGCGTCTTCCACCGACGACGGGGCGATGGCGCCCGCGAGCGGGCTGCTTGCCCTCTCGCTTCCCCTTCCCGCCGGTTTCCGCCCCGGCGACATACTGGCCTTTCATCGGCGAGACCCCCGGGAGATCGCCGAGCGGGTGGACGAGTCCTGCCTGTACAAGGGGCTGCTGTGGCAGGGAAACACGGCCTGCCTGCAGCTCCGTTTTCATGACGCGACCGCCGAGGTACGGCTGACGGTCGACGGCCCGGTGGCGGCGACCGAGGCGCCGGCGCTGGAGGCCATGGCGAGGCGCATGCTCGGCCTGGAGCAGGACGTCGCCGCCTTCGAAGCCCGCTACCGGGAGCATCCGCAGCTCGGTGGCCTGCTCGCCCGCCAGCGGGGGCTGCGCGTGCCCCTGACCGCCACGCCCTTCGAGGCCCTGGTGTGGGCGGTCACCGGCCAGCAGATCAGCGTGGCGGCGGCGGTATCGTTGCGGCGCCGTCTGCTGCAGGAAGCCGGGCTGCGCCATTCTTCCGGGCTGCTCTGTCACCCCGAGGCGCACCGGCTGGGTGAATTGGGCGAGGAGGTCCTGCGCCGGGCCGGCTTCTCGAGGGCCAAGGCCGCCACCCTGCTGGCCCTGTGCGAGGAAGTCACGGCGGGCCGACTGCCGCTGGAGCGCTGGCAACGGACGCTGCCGGTCGATGAAATGGTGGCCCTGTTGGGAGCGGTGCGCGGCATCGGCCCCTGGACGGTCAACTACACCCTGCTGCGCGGTTTCGGCTGGCTGGACGGCTCCCTGCACGGCGACGTGGCGGTGCGCCGGGGGCTGCAACGCCTGCTCGGCGAGCCCGAGCCCCTTACCGAGGCCGAGGTCCGGCGCTGGCTGGCCGACTTTTCCCCCTGGCGCGCCCTGCTGGCCGCCCACCTCTGGGCCGGTGGCGTGTTCTGAACAGCGGTTGGGCCCGGCGGCACTGTCCGGGCCCGAGTGGTGTCAGAGATCGTAGGGCTCGACGCTGACCCCTTCGAGGCTATAGGAGGCGTTGGCAATGTCGTGGCTGGCGCTCACGGTACGCAGGGTGCCGGTCACCCAGACCGCGTCCCAGAGGTCGTCCACCTGGGCGCCCTTGGGGTAATCCACGTACACGATCTGGTTGGTGGGCGGCGGCGGTACATGGATGCAGGCGCCGAAATAGGGCACCAGGAAGAAGGTGGTGATGGTTTTGCTGTCGCCTTCGAGCGGCACCACGAAGCCCGGTAAACGGACCTTCTTGCCGTTGAGTGAGTCCACCACCTTGCCCACCGGCTGAGGGGGAATGGCGAATTCGTCCTCGTGATCCACCGCGGGGAAGGGGGGCGGGTTGAGACGCTCTTCCATCGGGATCAGGTCGTCCCACTCCAGCAGGGTGAAGTCATCGGCCCAGGCCGGGGCCACCAACAGGGCCAGGGTGGCCAGCCATATCTTTGCGGTTTTCACTGTTTGATACTCATTCCGTCGTTGACCGAGTAGCGGTAGGCCTGGGCTGCCGGCAGCAGGCCGATCACCAGCCCCGCCAGCCAGATAAGCCCGAGCAGGCGCCATTCGGCGGCCGTGGGCAGGCCGGGGTAAAGCAGCAGCCCGTACTGGGCCTGCACCAGCGGTGCCGCCAGGCTGAGGCCAAGATACAACAGTACAAGCCCCAGTAACATCCCCAGGCCGGTCAAAATGGCCGCTTCCAGCGCCAGCAGCGCGAACAGGTGCCGCGGCCCGGCGCCGAGGGAACGCAGTATGGCCAGCTCGCGGCGCCGGGCCGCGAGGCCGGCGAGCAGGGTGGTGAGCATGCCCAGCAGGCCGGCCACCACCACGAACAGGGCGATAAAGGCGATGGCCTTTTCCGCCATGCTCATCATGCTCCACAGCTCGTGCAGGGCGGTGCCGGGCAGGATGGCGGACAGGGGCTCGCCCCGGTAGCCGTTGATGGCCCGCTGCAGCTGGAAGGCCAGCACCTTGTTCTCCAGTCCCACCAGGAAGGCGGTGATGGCCTTGGGAGTGAGGTCGGCGGCGCGGACTTCATCAGGGCCGAGGCTGTGGGTCCGGCGGCCGCTCTGCCAGCCGAGGTGGATGGCCTCGAGACCGTCGAGGCGGACATGCACCGTCCTGTCCACCGGGGTGCCGGTGGGGGCGAGGATGCCCACCAGGGTGAAGGGCAGGTCGTCGTGCAGGCTGAAGGAGGTGTTGCCGGCGCCGTGGGCGATGACCAGGCTGTCGCCCAGCCGATAGCCGAGCTGGCGTGCCACGTCGCTGCCGATCACCGCCTCGAAGGTGTCGGCAAAGGGGCGGCCCTGGGCCAGCGCGAGCGGCTGCTGGCGGCCATAGGCATAATGGCTGAAATAGTCCTCGCTGGTGCCCAGCACCCTGAACCCCTGGTGGGAATCGCCGAGGGAGAGGGGGATGGTCCAGGCCACTCCCTTCTGCTCTTTGATGCGCTGGTAGGCCTCCCAGCTGATGTTGTTGGTGGGGTTGCCGAGGCGGAACACCGAATACAGCAAGAGGTTGATCTGGCCGGAGCGGGCGCCCACGATCAGATCGGTGCCGGAGATGGTACGGGCGAAGCTGTCTTTCAGCTCATGGCGCACCTTTTCCACCCCCACCAGCAGCAGCACGCTGATGGCGATGGCGGCCAGGGTGAGCCCCGCCGTGAGCCGGCGCGCCCACAGGCTTTTTAACGCCAACATTAACATGGCGGTACCCTATTCAGTTCGGGCAGGGACACCACCCGGGAAAACAGCGGCTCCAGATAGGGATCGTGGCTGACAAACACCAGGGTGCTGCCCTGCTGCCGGCATTCATCGAACAGCAGCTCGATAAAGGCGGCCCTGTTGTCGGTGTCCAGCGCCGAGGTGGGCTCGTCGGCGATCACCAGCTCGGGGCGGCCGATCAGCGCCCGGGCCGCCGCCACCCGCTGTTGCTGGCCGATGCTCAGACTGTGCACCGGCTGGTGCCACAGGCTGGCGGGCAGCTGCAGCTCGCCCAGCAGCCGCTCGGCCTCTTCCCGGGCCGGGGCCTGCAACCGGGCGCGCTTGTGGCGGGAGAAGATCAGCGCCGAGGTGACGTTTTCCAGCACCGACAGGAAGGGCAGCAGGTTGAACTGCTGGAAGATATAGCCCAGGTGATCGGCCCGGAAGCGATCCCGGGCCCGGCTGGAGAGCCGTGACAGATCCTGGCCCAGCACCTCGAGCCGGCCCTGGCTGGCCCGCTGGATGCCGGCCAGCAGGCCGAGCAGGGTGCTCTTGCCGCTGCCGCTCGGCCCCTTGATGAAGATGCGCTCGCCCGGGGCCAGTTCGAGCCGCTCGATGTGCAGCAGCTCGGGCCGGCCGGGCCAGGCGAAACGCAGGTTTTCCATGGAAATCAGTGCAGTCATCTGTTACCAGCTGAGTTGGGGTTGTGCCGGAGTCAGGGTGGCGGCCACCTGACCGGAAGGCAGGATACCCTGTACCTCGAGGCGGTTAAAGCTCGGAAACTGCTCGAACAGGCTCAGCTCGATGCGGTTCAGGGCCTGGGGCTGTTCGCAGTGGTAGAAGTAGTGCACCTGCACGTCGCTGTGATCATGGTCGTCATGGTCGTCGCCATGGGCGTGTTGGTCATGATCGTCGTGTTTATGCTCATCATGCTGGTCGTGGTCGTGGTCATCATGCTCGTCCCCGGCCAGCTCGACCTTCTCCAGCCGGCAGGCCGCCGCCGGAGTCAGGGTGAACAGGGCGTCGGCCTGGCGGATTTTCTCCAGTGCCGCGGCCTGCTGGGCCCGTTCGGCGTCGGTGGCGGCCTCGTGCTCGAAGCCGACGATATCCGCCGCCGGTGCGGTCAGCTCCAGCACCAGGTGCTGCTGCTCCAGCGCCAGGTTGAGCTGGCCGTGGCCGTGCTCGTGCACACCGAGCTGGGCCTGGGCGGACAGGCCGAGGGGCAACAGGGCCAGGCCAAGGGCGATAGGGCTAAGTTTCATACGACACTCCATTAATATTGATTTTGTTACGTTATAACGTTTTTGCCGCCTGGCTGTAAAGGCCCCTGGTGCTGCTCCCGGATAAAGTCGATAAAGGCCTGCTCGGCCCGGGACAAGCGCCGGTCGTTCGGCCAGGCCAGGCAGAGGTCGAGAAAATAGGGCTCCCGAAAAGAGACCGCGAACAGATCCTGATCTTCCCGCACGGCCATGCGCAGAAAGGTGGTGATGGCAAAGCCCTGGCGTACCACCGCCTTCAGCAGCGGGATAAGGTTGCTTTCGAAGCCGATGCGGGGGGAGATGCCGGCCCGGCGGGCCACCTCCTCGATGTATTCCCGGTGAAAGAAGCCGTGGCGGAACAGGGCCAGCTCCTGGCGCAGGAAGTCCTCGATGGCCATGCAGGGCTGGTGACGGGCCGGGTGCTCCGCCGGCACCACCGCCACCATTTCTTCCCGCAGCAGGGGCAGGCCGGTGAGCCCCGCCGGCAGGGCGGTGGTCAGCACGATGCCGAGGCCGAGCTTGCCCTGGCACAGGCGCCCGAGCACATCCTGGGTGCCCGCGTCCTCCACCCGGATGGAAAGACCCGGGTAGCGGTATTTGAACGCCATCAGCAAGGGCGGAAAGTAAAAGGAGCCGAGCATGCTGGGAATGCCGATGCACACTTCGCCGGTGTTGAGATCGTGCAGGGCCGCCATGTCCTGCTCGGCCAGTATCAGGGTGGCCAGGATGCGCTCCGCATGCTGGTAGAGCCGCTCCCCCTCGGGGGTGAGCAGCAGCCGGCCCTGGCGACGGTCGAACAGGCCGATGCCGAGCTGTTGCTCCAGCTTCTTGATGGTCATGGTCACGGCGGGCTGGGCCAGGTGCAGTTGCTCGGCGGCCCGGGTGATGCTGCCTTCCCGGGCCACGGCGGCGAACTGGCGCAGCCATTTGGTCTCAAGCATAAGAGTTAGTTATTTTTTCCATAATTTTTATATATTTCATTTATACGCTGGCGGGCGCTAAGGTCAAGGCTGTGATCCCGGAGGCCCTCATGATAGACCTGAAAACCCCGCTCTGGTGGCGTGCCACCCTGGCCCTCGGCCTCGGCTCCATGCTGGTGTTCATCAATCTCTACCTGACCCAGCCGCTGCTGCCCCTGCTGGCGCGGGACTTCGGGCTGTCGGCCCTGGCGGCCGGCTGGGTGCTGTCGGTGTCCACCCTGGGGCTGGCCGTCGGCCTGTTGTTCTGGGCGCGGGTGGCCGACCGGCTCGGCCGCAAGCCGGTGATGCTGGGTTGCCTGCTGGCGGCGCTACTGCTCGGTATCATGATCTCCCGGGTGGCGGGCTTCGGTGCCCTGGTGTGGCTGCGTGCCCTGCAGGGTTTCTTCCTGGCCGGGCTGCCGGCCACGGCGGTGGCCTACATGGGGGAGGAATTCACCCCCAAGGCACTGGTGACCAGCATCGGCATCTACATAGCGGCGAATTCCATGGGGGGCATTGCCGGACGGATATTCGGCGGCCTTATCGCCCAGTGGGCGGGGGGCTGGCAGGCCAGTTTCCTGATCCTCGGCGGGCTGAGCCTGCTGCTGTGGCTGCCGCTGCTGAAGCTGCTGCCCCGCTCCCGTCATTTCGTGCCGGCGGCCAGGGGAGAAGGGGCCCGCGCCCTGCTCGGCCATGTG
Organism: Zobellella sp. An-6; assembly: GCF_052487945.1. NCBI lineage: Bacteria > Pseudomonadati > Pseudomonadota > Gammaproteobacteria > Aeromonadales > Aeromonadaceae > Zobellella > Zobellella sp. An-6. The sequence continues at coordinate 1,962,870 of NZ_CP199259.1, forward strand.
CGCAACCCCCTGCTGTGGCCGGTGTACCTGGTGGGGGGGCTCAACTTCATGGTGTTCCTCAACCAGTACAGCTACGTGGCCTTCCACCTGGCGGCGCCACCGTTCAACCTGGCTCCGGCGGCCCTGGGGCTGCTGTTCCTCACCTACCTGACCGGCACCTTCGCCTCCGGCATCAGCGGCTGGCTCATCCACCGCTTCGGCCTGTGCCAGACCCTGTTGCTGGCCATCGGCATCATGGCGGTGGGCAACTTGGGACTGCTGAGCGCGCGGCTGCCGCTGATCCTGCTGGCGCTGCTGGTGGACAGCTTCGCCTTCTTCCTGGCCCACGCCTGCGCCAGCAGCTGGGTAGGGCGCAGCGTACAGCACCACCGCGCCCTGGCGTCGTCGCTCTACCTGGTGTTCTACTACCTGGGGGCCAGCCTGGGCGGACTCTATCTCTACCCCTACTGGCAATGGGCGGGACTGCCCGGCGTGGCCGCCGGCATGATGCTGGTGCTGGCGGTGACGGCGGGGCTGAGCCTGAGGCTGTGGCGCCTGGAGCGGCGCGTGCCGGTCAGCGCCTGAAGTAGTCCGCGGGTACCGGTACCACCTCGTGCCGGGCGATTTCCGCGGCGATGGTGTCCGCCAGGCTCTGCAGATGGAACTTGAGCTGGTAGGGGGGCAGGGCCAGGGTCAGCTCGGGCGGATGCCGGGCCAGCCCTTTGCTGTCGAAGGGCACGCCTGGATAGTCATTCAGCAGTTGTTCCAGGCTGTTCACCACTATCTCGCCGTGCTCCAGGCCGGCCAGGTGCGCCTTGCCCGGCTTGGGGGCGGCCAGCTCCAGGCAGGGGACGGGGCCGAAGGGGCTCGCCAGCGGCCGGTGCAGCCTGAAGGTGATGATGGGCCTGCCGCCTATCATGCCTTCCACCAGCACCTCGCCCGCCGCCGCCAGCGCACGGCGCAGTTCAAGGTACTGGTCATTGCTCTCGGCCCGGTAGCAGACGTGGTCCATGGGTCCCAGGTCGAGGGGCAGGCCCTGCCGCGCCAACTGGCGGGCCAGCGCGTCCAGAAAAGGCCGGCTATCGCCCAGTATCTGTTCCAGCATCGGCGTTACCATTTGCGCTTGGGCTCGAACAACAAATCCAGTTCGGATTTTTCCTGTTGCTCTTCCCGCTCCTTTTGCTCCTGCTCGACCCGGATCTGGGTACTGGTCAGGTCGTTCAGCCGCTGTTGCAGGGTTTCTTCGATGATTTTCAGTTGTTCGTCCTTGTCGGCCACCTGCGCGAGCACGGTCAGGCCTTTCTGCAGCATCTGCCGGGCCATGTTGTTGTCACGGTTTTCATGGGCCATGCGGGCCCGCTTGACCAGGTTGGACAGGTTTATCTTCAGTTGCACCAATTCCAGGCGGCGATCTTCGTGCACAAAGGTCTGGGTACCGACCTTGCCCTTGTTGTGCTCTATCCGGAGTACCGCGCGCAGGCGCTTGACGACCTGCAGCATGTGGATGGCCTGCTGATCGGACTCCGGCGGTTTGAGGCCGGATTGCTCCATCTGGTAGTTGTCTTTCACCTGTTGCAGTTGCTGCTGGATATTGACGAGGCGGGATTTGACCTGGCTGTTTTTCGGATCCTGCTGCTGCATGGTTTGCAGGCTGGACAGGATGCGCTGATAAAGCGCCACCACCAGGGTTTTGCTGAAAGGTAACTGACCGGCGTTGAGCAGGAGTTCATCGGTCTCGTTGATGATGTTTTTGTGCTTGAGCAGCAGGGCGCGTTTTTCGGCTTCCTGTTTCTGTCGGTATTGCTGAAGAATATTGTAAATGATGACCAGAAACAGCAGGGCGCCTATGGCTATGAGTACCAGGGTCAGCGTCATCGTTCAGCGGCTCGCTTCGGTTACGGTGAGAGTCAGGGGGAATGTTAACCCAGTAATGGCCCTTTGGCTAACTTCACTCGCCTCGCGGAGGGTAAAAACGGCGATAGTTCAGACGATTAGCCGGCCATAAAACCATTCTGTATGGTCGGCACAGAGGATATTCTGCTAAGGTCTGATAGTATTTAGCTAAGTCACCCTAACCCTGAGACGCCATGAAACTGCAACAGTTGCGCTACATCGTCGAAGTTGCCAACCATAACCTGAATGTTTCCGCCACCGCCGAAAGCCTGTACACCTCCCAGCCCGGGATCAGCAAACAGGTGCGCATGCTGGAGGATGAGCTGGGCATTCAGGTGTTTGAACGCAGTGGCAAACATCTGACCCAGATCACCCCGGCGGGGCGGGACATCATCCGTATCGCCGGCGAGATCCTGGGCAAGGTGGAGAGCATCAGGGCGGTGGCCAGCCAGCACACCCACCCGGACCAGGGCTCGCTCAATATCTCCACCACCCACACCCAGGCCCGCTACGCCCTGCCCGAGGTGATCAAGGGGTTTATCGCCCGCTATCCCAAGGTGTCCCTGCACATGCACCAGGGCACACCGGTGCAGATCAGCGAGTCGGTGGCCAAGGGCGCCTCCGATTTCGCCATCGCCACCGAGGCGCTGCACCTGTACCAGGATCTGATCATGCTGCCCTGCTATCACTGGAACCGTTGCATACTGGTGCCCAAGGATCACCCGCTGACGGCCATCGAGAAACCAAGCATCGCCGATATCGCCCAGTATCCGCTGGTGACCTATGTGTTCGGCTTTACCGGCCGCTCCGAGCTGGACATCGCCTTCAACCGGGCCGGTTACGAGCCCAAGGTGGTGTTCACCGCCACCGACGCGGACGTGATCAAGACCTATGTGCGGCTGGGGATAGGCATAGGGGTGCTGGCCAGCATGGCGGTGGATCCGGTGCAGGACGCGGATCTGGTGGCCATCGACGCCAGCCATCTGTTCGCCGCCAGCACCACCAAGATAGGTTTCCGCAAGGGCACTTTCCTGCGCAGCTACATGTACGACTTTATGGAGCGGTTTGCGCCCCATCTTACCCGGGAGCGGGTGGATAAGGTGATCGCGCTGAAGGCGCCGGAAGAGATCGACAAACTGTTCGAGGGGATAGAGCTGCCTTATCGGTAGCTGGAAGCCGTAGGGTCGAATTTATTCGACCGAATGCAGCACTGTTGCGTAGCAGGGTCGATTTGGTCGACTAAAGTCGACCCTACAACCAAAGCCGGAAGCTTGATGCCGGAAGCTAGAAGTGGGGCAACTTCCGGCTTCCGGCTTCCCGATTCCCGCTTTAGCCCCCCAGGCCCTTGCCGGCGTCCTTCTTGGCGATCAGCTCAATCTTGTAGCCATCCGGGTCTTCCACGAAGGCGATGACGGTGGTGCCGCCCTTGACCGGGCCCGGCTCGCGGGTCACCTTGCCGCCGGCGGCGCGGATCTGCTCGCACATGGCGTAGATGTCGTCGGCTTCGATGGCGATATGGCCGTAGGCGGTGCCCAGATCATAGCTGCCGGTGCCCCAGTTGTAGGTCAGCTCCAGTACCGCCTCGTCCTTTTCCTCGCCGTAACCGACGAAGGCCAGGGTGTACTGGTATTCGGTGTTTTCGCTGGTGCGCAGCAGTTTCATGCCCATGACGTCGGTGTAAAAGGCCACGGACTTGTCCAGGTCGCCGACCCGCAGCATGGTGTGCAAAATACGCATATTCAAGACTCCCAGTAGTTGAGTATAAAATCAGTCCGTTATTGTTATTCCACCATGTCCAGTATGGTGTCGATGATATCGGTAATGGTGATGAGCCCTACCAGGTTGTTGTTGTCGAGCACCAGTATGCGGTTGAAACCGTAGCTGGTCATCAGCCGGGCCACGTGCTTGATGGCCAGATCCTGGCCCACGGCGATGGCCGGCTTGGCGCAGACATCGTAGACGTTGATCAAGTCGATATCGCCGCTTTCCGCCACTATGGTCTTGATGATGGTGGAGTAGGTGATAAGGCCGTAGGCGTCGTGCTCGTTGGCCTTGTCCACCACCAGGCATTTCACCTTGTGCCGTTTCATCAGGCTCAGGGCCTCCCGCACCTTGGCGAAGGGGGAGACGGTGATCACCCGGGTCACCATGATATCTTTTACCAGCATAAGGGTGCCTCCTTAAAAGTCATCCTTGATAAAGCGCTCGAACTGCTCGAGCTGGGCCGCCTCTATGCCGCCCAGGTGCTCCAGGGGCAGGGTCAGCACCACGCCCTTGGACGCGCCTTCCACCTTGTCCTTCGGGCTGATGGTCAGCTCGGCCTGAATGGCCTTCAGCACGTGCAACGACAGGTTCTTCTCCAGCACCATCAGCAATATGCTCTGGGAGCCCTCGTAGGTCAGCCCGAAAAAGGTCTTCTTGCTGCTGGTGCCTATGCCCCGGCCACTCATGATGGTGACGCCGCCGGCACCGGCTTCCTTGGCCGCATCGATACAGCCCTGCTCCAGCTCTTCGGGCACTATGGCCACCAGTAACGAAAATTTCATGAGGATGCTCTCCGGTATTTAAATAGCAGATCCGCTGCGATGGCGTAGATCATCACTGTCACTATGGGATAGATGGAGGCGAAGGCGATAAGACCGAAGCCGTCGATCAGCACATGGCGCCCCTCGATGTGGCTGGCCAGGCCTATGCCTAAGGCGGTGACCAGGGGAACCGTCACCTCCGAGGTGGTGACCCCGCCCAGATCGAAGGCCAGTGCCAGTATGTTGCGCGGGCAGAACCAGATCAGCAGCAGCACCAGCAGGTAGCTGCCGATGATGAAATGATGGATGGAGCCGCCGCTGATGATACGGTGCACCCCCAGGGTGATGCCCAGGCCTACCCCCAGGGCCACCACCAGGCGGATGGCCCGGGCGCTCAGCTCGCCGGGCGCGGCCTGCTCCGCCTGCTGGCCCACGGCGATCAGCGCCGGCTCCGCCATGGTGGTGGCGAAGCCGATGGCGAAGGCGAACAGGTAGATATAGAGCCCCCGATCCTGGCCGATCAGCTGTTCGGCCATGCGGGTACCGATGGGAAAGAGGCCGAGCTTGAGGCCGACCACGAAGGCATAGAGCCCCACCAGCACCATCAGAAAGCCGAAAAACACCCGGGTCGGGTTGGACAGGGAACGCTTGAGCACCAGGTACTGGAAGAACAGCACCACCACCAGTATGGGGGTCACGTCCCGCAGCATCAGAACGAGGTCGAAAACGACCCTTAGCCAGGGGGAATGGATAACGGTGTCCTGGATGTCGTTCGCCACCACTGGCAGGGGGGCTTCGCCCAGGCTGTAGGTGACGATGCCGTAGAGCTGCACGCTGACCATGGGCACCATCACCGCCAGGGCCACCAGGCCGAAACCGTCCATCAGCGGGCTGCGGCCCTGGATGGAGGCGGCCAGGCCCAGTCCCAAGGCGGCGATCAGCGGCACCGTCACGATATTGGTGGTCACCCCGCCCGAGTCGTAGGCCAGGCCGACGATCTCGGGGGGGGCGAAGAAGGTCGTCAGCACCACCAGGCCGTAGCCGCCGACCATGTACCAGTGCAGGCCCTGGCCGAGGATGATGCGCAGTACCCCGGCAGCCATCACCAGGCCCACCGACAGCGCCACGATCAGGCGCAGGGTCAGGGCCTGGATGCGGCCCTCGCTGACCAGCTCGGCCTGGGAGGCGACCGCGATCAGGGCCGGCTCGGCGATCACCGCCGAAAAGCCCATGGCGAAGCCGAAACAGAGCAGAATGGATACCGAGCCCTTGCGGGCGAACTGGTTGGCCAGGCTCTTGCCGAGGGGAAAGATGCTGAGCTCCAGCCCCTGCAGGAAGAGGGCGATGCCGGCGGCCACGATAAGGAGTCCCAGGCTCATGCCGGCGGCATTTTCCGGCCACCGGCCGAGCAGCAGCTGGAACAGTACCACCACCCCGATGATGGGCAACAGGTTGTTCAGGGCATGCAGAAAAGCACCGGCAAAAAGCCTGAGGGTATGCAAGCCATGCTCCTTAGGTTACTCGGTTGAACCCCAGTCTACCCCCGAACACGGGGACGGGTCCAAGCCCGGGCTTCAGGAATCGGGATATTGCTTGTCCTTGTATTCGCACAGATCCTCGATGATGCAGGCACCGCAGCGGGGCTTGCGCGCCAGGCACACATAGCGGCCGTGCAAAATGAACCAGTGGTGCACGTCCAGCTTGAACTCGGCCGGCACCCACTTCAGCAGCTTCTGCTCCACCTCGTCCACGTTCTTGCCCGGGGCGAAGCGGGTGCGGTTGGCCAGGCGGAAGATATGGGTGTCCACCGCTATGGTCGGCCAGCCGAAGGCGGTGTTGAGCACCACGTTGGCGGTCTTGCGGCCCACCCCGGGCAGGGCCTCGAGGGCGGCGCGGTCTTCCGGCACTTCGCCGCCGTGCTTTTCCAGCAGTATGGCACAGGTCTTGATGACGTTTTCGGCCTTGGCGTTGAACAGCCCTATGGTCTTGATGTGCTCCCTGACCCCGTCCACCCCCAAGGCCTGCATGGCGGCGGGGCTGTTGGCGGCGGCGAACAGGCCCTTGGTGGCCTTGTTGACGCTGACGTCGGTGGCCTGTGCCGAGAGCAGCACGGCGATCAGCAGCTCAAAGGGGCTGGCGTAGTTGAGTTCGGTGGTGGGGTGGGGGTTGTCCGCCCGCAGCCGCTCCAGGATCTGGCGGCGTTTTTCCATGTTCATAACGAGGTGACCCTTGCTCTGGTGATTTCGGCCTTGGGCGCCGGGGCGCGGCGGGCCGCCAGCCGTCCGTCCAGCCAGTTCTTGGCGGCGATCAGCAGTCCCAGGCCGATAAAGGCGCCGGGCGGCAATATCGCCAGCAGGAAACCGTTGTCCAGATGCAGCACATCGACGCGCAGCCCCGCCGCCCAGTCGCCCAGCAGCAGCTCGGCGCCATCGAACAGGGTGCCCTGGCCCAACAGCTCGCGCAGCCCGCCCAGCACCAGCAGCACGGCGGTGAAGCCCAGGCCCATCATCAGGCCGTCGAGGGCGGCGAGCGGCGGGCTGCTCTTGGAGGCGAAGGCCTCGGCCCGGCCGATGATCACGCAGTTGGTGACGATAAGGGGAATGAAGATGCCGAGCGACTGGTACAGCCCGTAGGTATAGGCGTTCATCAACAGCTGCACACAGGTGACCAGGCTGGCGATGATCATCACATAGATGGGAATGCGCACCTCGTTCGGCACCCAGCGGCGTACCAGGGAGACGGTGAGGTTGGAGCCTGTCAGCACCATCATGGTGGCCAGCCCCAGCCCCATGGCGTTGGTCAGGGTGCTGGTTACCGCCAGCACCGGGCAGAGGCCGAGGATCTGCACCAGGGCCGGGTTGTTCTTCCACAGCCCCTGGCGGATGATGTCTTTCTGTTGTTCGGTCATAGGGAATCTCCGCAGCGGGGGGAGCGGCTCAGCAGCCCGGGCTCCTGTTCAAGCATCAGCAGTACCTGGCGCACCGCCTTGACCACCGCCCTGGGAGTGATGGTGGCGCCGGTAAAGGCGTCGAACTGGCCACCGTCCGGGCGCACCGCCCAGCGGGCGTCTTCCTCGCCGAGCAGCGCCATGCCGTCGAAGGACCGCACCCAGGGGGATTTTTTCAGCTCTATCTTGTCGCCCAGGCCCGGGGTTTCGTTGTGGGCGAGCACCCGCACGCCCGAGAGTTGGCCGTCGGCGTTCACCCCCACCACCAGCTTGATGGCGCCGCTGTAACCGTCGGGGGCGATGGCCTCGATGGCATGGCCCTGCACCGCGCCGTTTTTCACTGCGGTGAAGGCGGGCAGGGGATCCCGGCTGCCGAGGTAGTGCTCGCTGGCCACCAGGGCGCAGTGGTCGAACAGCGGCTCGTCGTGGCTGTCGGGCGGCAGCAGCTCGTTCAGTACCAGCAGCAGCTGGGCCTGCTCCTGCTCCACTATGGTGTGACGGGTCAGGCTGTGGGTAAAGGCCACCAGGGCGGTGCAGCCCAGGGCGAACAGGGCCAGGATCAGGCCGTTCTTGCGCATCATCTCCAGCATCAGCGGGCCTCTCCGTAAGTCTTGGGTTTGGTCAGGCTGTCTATCATGGGCACCGTCATGTTGGCCAGCAGCACCGCGAAGGCCACCGCGTCCGGGTAGCCGCCGAAGGTGCGGATAAGATAGACCAGCAGGCCGATCAGGGCGCCGTAGACGAGGCGGCCGCGGAAGGTGGTGGCCGCCGACACCGGATCGGTGGCGATAAAGAAGGCGCCCAGCATGGTGGCGCCGGAGAAGAGGTGCATCATGGGGCCCGTGGTGCCGTCGGGGGAGACCATAAAGCCCGCCAGGCTGAGCAGGAAGAGGGTACCGAGCATGGCCACCGGGATGGGCCAGCTGATGAGCCGCAGGCGCAGCATGACGAGGCCGCCGGCCAGGTAGGCCAGGTTGACCCACTGCCAGCCGATGCCGGCCAGGCCGCCGAACACCGGGCCGGTCAGCATTTCACTGCCGGTGTGGCCCTGGGTGAAGCCGGTTTTCAGGGTATCGAGCGGGGTGGCCATGGTGGTGCCGTCGGCCAGCTCGCGCAGCTGGTGGGGGGCGAAGCCGTCCAGGGTGAAACCGGTGAAGATGGCCGACAGGCAGTCCATCAGCCCCGGCGGGTAGGTCTGCAGCGAAAGCGGCGGCAGCCAGCTGGTCATGGGCAGAGGAAAGGACACCAGCAGCAGCACATAGGCCACCATGGCCGGGTTGAACAGGTTCTGACCGAGGCCGCCGTAGAGCTGCTTGGCGACGATGATGGCGAAGGCGGTGCCGATCACCACCAGCCACCAGGGCGCGAGCGGCGGCACGGCGATGCCGATGAGCAGAGCGGTGAGCAGGGCCGAATTGTCCCCGAGCGGGGCGAGGCGGCGCTTGCGCAGGGTCAGTACCAGGGCTTCGGCGGCGTAGGCGGTGGCCACGGCCAGGGCCATCTGGATCAGGCTGCCCCAGCCGAAGAACCAGCACTGCACCAGTATGCCCGGGATCAGGCAGTAGCAGACCCGCCGCATCAGGGCGGCGGTGTTCAGGGGAGCATGATCATGGGGTGAACTGCTGAGTGTAAACGCCATTAGGACTCGTCTTCTCGATCGGGTTGAGAGGGGGTGGCCTGCTGCTGGGCCCGGCGGGCCTTGGCCCGTGCCACGGCGGCCTTGACTGCCGCCTTCTTGGCGGCGTCGGTATCCTGCGTTTCAGCCGGCGATCCAGCCACCGGGGTGGCGGTGTCTTCTCCGGCCGGGGCGGCTTCGGCTTGCTGCTCGGCCTTGCGCGCCTTGGCGCGGGCGATGGCGGCGGCCACGGCGGCTTTCTTGTCGTCGTCGGATTTTTCCGCCACCGGGGCGGCTTCGGCTTGCTGCTCGGCCTTGCGCGCCTTGGCGCGGGCGATGGCGGCGGCCACGGCGGCTTTCTTGTCGTCGTCGGATTTTTCCGCCACCGGGGCGGCGTCGGCTTGCTGCTCGGCCTTGCGCGCCTTGGCGCGGGCGATGGCGGCGGCCACGGCGGCTTTCTTGTCGTCGTCGGATTTTTCCGCCGCCGGGGCGGCGTCGGCTTGCTGCTCGGCCTTGCGCGCCTTGGCGCGGGCGATGGCGGCGGCCACGGCGGCCTGCTTGTCGTCGCCGGACTCTTCCGCCGCCGGGGCGGCCTGTGCCGCCTGTTGGGCCTTCAGCTCCCGGTTGCGGCGGGCCTCTTCCTTGCGGGCGGCGCGGGCGGCGGCCATGTCCTCGGGGCTCTGTTCCTGCTGGCGGGCCTTGACCCGGGCCAGGGCGGCGGCCACCGGGTCCTCGCCACCGGCGGCCACCTGCTCGGCCATGCGTGCCTTGCGCTCGGCGGCGGCCTTCTCGTGGCGGGCCTGGCGCTCGGCCTTTTCCCGCTCCAGCCGGGCCTGACGGGCCTCGAAGCGGTGCTTGGCCCGCTCCGCCAGCTCCGCCTCGCGCTGGGCCTGGCGGATGTCGGCCTTGGCCACCCGGTAATACTGCACCAGGGGGATCTGGCTGGGGCAGACATAGGCACAGGCGCCGCACTCGATGCAGTCGAACAGGTTGTGGCTGTTGAGCTTGTCGTGCTCCCGGGCGCGGGCAAACCAGTACAGCTGCTGGGGCAGCAGGCTGGCGGGGCAGGCGTCGGCGCACTGGCTGCAGCGGATGCAGGCCAGCTCGTCGCCGGCCGGCGGCAGCTCGGCCCGGGTCGGCGCCAGCACACAGTTGCTGCCCTTGATGATGGGGGCACTGGCACTGTGCAGGGTAAAGCCCATCATGGGGCCCCCCATGATGATGCGCTGCTCCGGCTCGGGAGCGAGCCCGTAGCGTTTGAGCAGGTAGCGCACCGGGGTGCCGATATGCACCCAGGCATTGCCGGGTTCGGCAAAAGCGTCGCCCGCCAGGGTGACCACCCGGTGGATCAACGGCTCGTCGTCCAGCACCGCCCGCTTCACCGCGAAGGCGGTGCCCACGTTCTGCACCACCATGCCGATGTCGGCGGGCAGGCCGTTGTGGGGCACCTGGCGGCCGGTGAGGATCTCGATCAGCTGCTTCTCGCCGCCGGAAGGATACTTGGTCGGCACCGCTACTATCAGGAGGCTGTCGTCGCCGTTGGCCTCGCGCAGGGCGGCCAGGGCCTCGGGCTTGTTGTCTTCCACCGCCAGCACCGTCACCTGGGGCTTGACGATATGGCGCAGTATGGCGATGCCGTCGAGGATCTCTGCGGGGTGTTCGCGCATCAGCCGGTCGTCGGCGCTGATGTAGGGCTCGCATTCCACCCCGTTGATGATCAGCGCGTCAATGGCCTTGCGCCGGGGCATCAGCTTGACGTGGGCCGGAAAGCCGGCGCCGCCCAGGCCGGTGATACCGGCGGCGTGGATACGCTCCAGCAGCACGTCGGCATTGAGTGCCTGGTAATCGGTGATGGGGAAACGCGGCCGCCACTGCTCCTCGCCGTCGGGCCTGAGCACCACGCAGGGGCCGTCCAGTCCCGAGGGATGGCACAGGGGCCTGTCCTCGATGGCGACGACAGTGCCCGAGGTGGGGGCGTGCACCGGTATCATCATGGGGTTGAGCGGCTCGGTCAGGGGCTGGCCCTTGAGCACCCGCTCACCCGCCCTGACCTTGAGCCGGGCCGGCTGGCCGATATGCTGGCGCAGTGGCAGCACCAGCTCGTCCGGCAGGCCGGCGTCGCCGATGGGGCTGAGGTTGGCCGGCGCCTTGCGCTCGGGCGGGTGGATGCCGCCGTGAAAACCGTGCAGCTTGCCTGCGTTCAGATCCTGTAACAGCGACATCTTACTCTACCTGCTTGATGGCGATGGGTTGCAGTTGCCATTTCCAGTTGTCGGGGGTGACCGGCAGCGGGATCATCTCGATACAGTCGGTGGGGCAGGGATCCACGCACAGATCGCAGCCGGTGCATTCGTCGCGGAGCACGGTATGCACCGCCTTGGTGGCGCCGACGATGGCGTCCACCGGGCAGGCCTGGATGCACTTGGTGCAGCCGATGCACATGTCCTCGTGGATAAAGGCGACCTGCTTCACCGGCTCGGCGGCGGCCTCGCCCATGGCCTGGGGCTCGACCCCCATGAGATCGGCAATCTTGCGCATGGTGGCGTCGCCGCCGGGCACGCACTTGTTGATGTCGTCGCCATTGGCGACGGCTTCGGCGTAGGGACGGCAGCCCGGGTAGCCGCACTGGCCGCACTGGGTCTGGGGCAGCAGCTCGTCGAGCTGATCCACTATGGGGTCGGACTCCACCCGGAAGCGGACCGCGGCAAAGCCCAGCACCAGGCCGAAGATCAGCGCCAGCAGCGCCAGTACCGCAATGGCGATTAAGATATGCATCATGTTACAACTTGACCAGTCCGGTGAAGCCCATAAAGGCCAGCGACATCAGGCCGGCGGTGATCATGGCCAGGGCCGCGCCCCTGAAGGGGGCCGGCACGTCGGCCCCGGCCAGGCGCTCGCGCATGGCGGCGAACAGCACCAGCACCAGGGAAAAGCCGAGCGCGGCGCCGAAGCCGTACACCAGGCTCTGCATAAAGTTGTGCTGCTCGTTGATGTTCAGCAAGGCCACCCCCAGCACCGCGCAGTTGGTGGTGATCAGCGGCAGAAAGATGCCCAGCAGCCGGTACAGGGTGGGGCTGGTCTTGTGCACCACCATCTCGGTGAACTGCACCACCACGGCGATCACCAGAATAAAAGACAGGGTGCGCAGGTATAAAAGTTCCAGCGGCAGCAGTATGTACTGGTTGACCAGGTAGGAGCAGGCGGCGGCCAGGGTCAGCACGAAGGTGGTGGCCAGCCCCATGCCGACGGCGGTTTCCAGTTTTCCCGACACCCCCATAAAGGGGCAGAGCCCGAGAAACTTGACCAGCACGAAGTTGTTGACCAGCACGGTGCCGACAAACAGCAGCAGGTATTCAGACATGATCACTCGGCGATATTAAATGGCGGCCGGTATTATCGGCCTTTATGCCTCGTTTAACAATGCCACAGAGCCTGGGGGTTTAGAACAAGGTATTGATTAACATGCCGATAACCGCCAGGGTGCAGAGCGCGAGCGAACCGTAGTGCATGACGGGCCTGGACACCAGATGCAGGGTCTGCACCGCCAGCCAGTTGCCGAGCAGGGCCGCCGGCACCAGGGGAGCGGCCTGCAGCATCTGGGCCTGGCCGAAATAGCCGCCGCCGATCAGCGCAATCACCGACATCAGGCTGGAGACCAGGAAAAAGCCCGCCAGGTTGGCGCGGATGCGGTGCATGTCGGCGCCGTGCAGCACCAGCACCATGGGCGGCCCGCCGATGGTGGTGCTGGTGCCCATGACCCCGGACAGAAAGCCGCCCAGGGAGAGGGTGGCGCCGTTGGTGGGCAGGGCCAGGTTGCACAGGCGCACCAGCACCCCCAGCATGATGGTGAAGGCGATAAGGATGGCCAGCCACGACTGGGACATCACCCCCAGCAGCCAGACCCCCACCAGGCTGCCGGGAATGCGGGCCAGCAGCGCCGGCGCCAGCAGGTTGAGCTCCAGCCCCTTGCGGAAACGCCAGCCGTTGATCAGGCACATCATCAGGATCACGAAGGACAGGGGGCCGGGCACCAGGGCCGGATCCAGGTAGAACAGCAGGGGGGCGGCGATCACCGCCATGCCGAAACCGATGGCGGTCTGCACATAGGCGCCGGTAAAGCAGGCCAGGGCGGCGAGCAGCAGCGTCTGGGGAGCGAGTTCGATAATGTCCGGCATGTCAGGGCCTTGGCACAACAAGCAGGATGCCATTATGGCCAATGGCGGCAAGCGGGGGAAGGCGGAAAGGGACTGGCCTTATGGATATTCCAGGTTGGCACCATGGGCCGGGTGACGATGGACCCCCGCCTTCGCGGGGGTGACGGTGCTGAAGGTTCTTGCGACCTGCCCTGGACGAACGGCATTGGAGCCGGCCGGACAGGATTCAAAAACCGACTGGCTTCAGGAGGACTTTTCTTCCTGCTTCTGCTCTGCCTGTTGCTGTTGTTCCGCTGGTTTCTTTTCCTGCTCTTTGTCCTGGCCGCCGCAGGCACCGCAACATCCGCTCATGCTGTTCTCCTCTGGGTTGATGATGTACGGAAGCATAACCCCGTGATGGCGAAGGCGCTTTGATCGGGAACAAGAAAGGTGCATTCAGGATGATAGTTAAGGCGGCGGGAAACGGAGGTAAAGCCAGGCAGGCGGAGGGGCCTGCCTGGCGCACCCTCAGAACAGGGTGTTGGACAGCTGGTACATCTCTTCGTTGAAGGGACGCTTCAGGTGCTTGATGCAGTCGATGATGTCGTGGTGCACTACCTGGTTGTTCTGCAGGCCCACGCAGCGGCCGCCGTAGCCCTCGAGCAGCAGCTCCACCGCCCGCGCGCCCATGCGGCTGGCCATGATGCGGTCCTGGGCGGTGGGGGTGCCGCCGCGCTGGATATGGCCGAGGATGGTGGCGCGGGTATCCCGCCCGGTGGCTTCCTGGATTTCCTTGGCCAGGGCGTTCACGTCGCACACGTTTTCACAGATGGCCACGATGGCGTGCTTCTTGCCTTTGGCCACCCCTTCGTGGATCTGCCGGATCAGCTCGTGCTTGTCGAAGTCGATCTCCGGCACGATGACGTATTCGGCGCCGCCGGCCACGGCGGCGGAGGAGGTGAGGTCGCCGCAGTGGCGGCCCATGATCTCCACCACCGAAATGCGGTTGTGGGAGCTGCAGGTGTCGCGCAGCCGGTCGATGGCCTCCACCGCCACGTTCAGCGCGGTGTCGAAGCCGATGGTGAACTCGGTGCCGGCGATGTCGTTGTCGATGGTGCCGGGAATGCCGATGCAGGGAAAGCCCATCTCGGTCAGGCGCATGGCGCCCATGTAGGAGCCGTCACCGCCGATCACCACCAGGGCGTCGATGCCGTGCTTCTTCAGGTTTTCGACCGCTTCCACGCGCACCTTCTCTTCCTTGAACTCGGGAAAGCGGGCCGAGCCGAGGAAGGTGCCGCCGCGGGTGATCACGTCGGAGACGCTGTGGCGCTCCAGCTGCTTGATGTCGTCCTGGTGCAGGCCCAGGTAGCCGCTGTAGATACCGAACACTTCCAGGTTGTGGTGCAGGCCGGCCCGCACCACGGCGCGGATGGCGGCGTTCATGCCCGGGGCGTCGCCGCCGCTGGTCAGTACCCCAATTCGTTTAATCATCTTGGCCTCAATTCAAAATCGTGGTTGAAACCCGGAACAGCGGGCATATGTAGTAAAATTACCAATATGCCCGTGATTATTAGGCGCCTGCCTTGATAATGGCAGCAAATTCGTCCGCCTGCAGGGCGGCGCCGCCCACCAGGGCACCGTCGATGTCTGCCATGGCGAACAGGCCGGCGGCGCTGGCGCCCTTGACCGAGCCGCCGTACAGGATCTGCACGCCGGCGGCCACATTGGCGTCCTGCTTGGCCAGGAAGGCGCGGATGGCGGCATGTACGCCCTGGGCGATGTCGGGAGTGGCGGTCTTGCCGGTGCCGATGGCCCACACCGGCTCATAGGCGATGACCGCACTGGCCAGGGCCTGGATGCCGCTTTGATCGATCACCGCCTGCAGCTGGCGCTCCACCACGGCCTGGGTTTCGTTGGCTTCGAACTGCTCCAGGGTTTCGCCGATGCACAGCACCGGTACCAGGCCGGCCTGCTGGATGGCGGCAAACTTGGCGGCCACCACGGCGTCGGATTCAGCGTGCAGGGTGCGGCGCTCGCTGTGGCCCACCAGCACGTACTGCACCCCGAACTCGCCGTACATGGCGGGGGAGTTTTCGCCGGTGAAGGCACCCTGGGTGTGGACGTCCGCGTCCTGGGCGCCCAGGGCGATGGTGCTGTCGGCCAGCAGCTCCTGGGCCTGGCCCAGGAACAGCACGGGCGGGCACACGGCCACGGCCACGTTGCCGGCCTCGGCGGCGGGCGCCTTGAGGGCGTTGATCAGTTCCGCCACCATGGTCTTGCTGCCGTTGAGCTTCCAGTTACCCATTACCAGTGTTTGTCTCATGAGTTGTTTCCTTTCAGTTAAATAACGTCATTATAGGGATTTGGACCGGGCGAAACCAAGAGCCAGGGCACGGTTTGATGTAATTTTTCGACTTTTGTATGTTTTTGATCAAATGCTGCTCAGCCTGCTCCCCACCGTTGCCACAGCAGGCCCAGGTATTCGTGCCAGGCCAGCTCGCTGCGCCACAGATAGCGGGCCTGGGGCAGGTAAGTATAAAGCGGCAGGGCGGCGTCGCTCTCCTTGGCCTGGTGATCGACCGGGGCGGCGAGGGGATGGGCCCCGGCGGCGGCGAACAGCGCCATGGCCCGGGGCATGTGGCCGGCGGAGGTGACCAGCAGCGCCCGGCGGCCCGTTATCAGCGGCGCCATGGCCTGGGCTTCTTCCGCCGTGTCTTTCGGCTCGGGCAGCAGCAGCAGGCGGCCGGGCGCGATGCCGAGCGCCACCGCCACCTCGCCGTAGAGCTCGGCGCTGGTGCGGCCCTCGCCACCCGCATAGCCGCTTAACACCAGCCGGGCCTGCGGGTAGGCGTGGGCCAGGCGCACCCCCTCGGTGATGCGGTAGAGCCCGGCCTGGCCGAGCTGGCTCAGCAGCGGCAGGCGCGGGTCCGCCACCTGGGCGGCCCCCAGCACCAGTATGTCCTGCACCGGCTCGGCGGTGATCTCATGGGGGGGATAGCGGGATTCCAGCGGCGCGATCAGGGCGTTGGCCACCGGCCGGGTGGAGAGCAGCAGCAGTGTCGACAGCGACAGCATCAGCAGGGCGATCCCGCTGCGTTTTTGCCGCAACAGCAGCAGAAACAACCCCAAAAGTCCCAGGATCAGCAGCAGGGGCAGCGGCAATAACAGGCTGCCCAGCCACTTTTTCGCCAAAAACATCGTCTCCATGCACGCACGCGTTTGTTAACCGTGAGGGTTGTGCCAGAATAGCCTCCCCCGAGTCACGAAGAAACACCCAGGTGCAGCGCAATACCAGTTTCGACGGCAAGAGCCATACCTTTTCCCGCAATATCTACGGCACCACCAAGGGCCGCATCCGGCTGGCGGTGCTGGGCCGGGATCTGGACGAGCTGCTGCAGCGCCTGCCCCCCGGCCCCCTGCGCATCCTGGACGCGGGCGGCGGTTTCGGCCCCCTGTCGCAACCCCTGGCGGCACTCGGCCACCGCGTGGTGCTGTGCGACCTGTCCGCCGAGATGCTGGCCCTGGCCCGGGCCCAGGTGGAAGAAAAGGGGCTGGATGATCGCTTCGACTTTATTCAGGGCCCCATCCAGTCGTTGTCGGTGGAGGAGCTGGGCCGGTTCGATCTCATCCTGTGCCATGCGGTGCTGGAGTGGGTGGAGGATCAGACCGGGCTGCTCGCCACCCTGCACGAGCTGCTGGCGGACGACGGCCACCTGTCGCTGATGTTCTACAACCGCGATGGCCTCTTGTTCCACAGCCTGGTGATGGGCAACTTCGACTACGTGCACGCCGACCTGGTCAAGAAACGACGCCAGAAACTGACGCCGGGCTGGCCCTGCCGGCCGGAGCAGGTTTACCGGTGGCTGGCGGAGCTGGGCTTTGCTATAACCGGGCGCAGCGGCGTGCGGGTGATCCACGACTACCTGGTGGAGCGCGAGGTCAAGCATCAGCGCCCGGACGAACTGATAGCCATGGAGCTGGCCCACGCCCGCCGGGAGCCCTTCGTGCACCTGGGTCGCTATATCCATGTGCTGGCGTGCAAGGGCTCCGGGCCGGCCCCCGGCTGAATGGACCCCCGCCTTCGCGGGGGTGACGGAAAGCGCGGGGGTGACGGAAAGCGCGGGGGTGACGGCACTCCCTCGTCATGCCCGCGCAGGCGGGCATCCAGGGCGAACGGCGCCGGGCCGGCCCCCGGCTGAATGGACCCCCGCCTTCGCGGGGGTGACGGAAAGCGCGGGGGTGACGGAAAGCGCGGGGTGACGGCACTCCCTCGTCATGCCCGCGCAGGCGGGCATCCAGGGCGAACGGCGCCGGGCCGGCCGCCGAGTGAATGGACCCCCGCCTTCGCGGGTGACGGAAAAGCGCGGGGGCGACGGAAAAAGCCGCAACAGTATAAAAGCCGCCGGGCCGGCAAGGGCCGGGCGGCGCCAATGGTGAAGAGAGCAGAATGATGACGGAAATGTCCCGCACCCTGCCGGACTGGATCGGCTGGGTCAGAGAGGAAAACTTGGGGCTCAACCTGCCCCCCGAGCGGCTGGCCTTCCTGCTGGCGGTGCATATCGTCGGCCGGGGCGGCGAGCAGCCACAGCTGACCGAGGCCGAGCTGCACCACGCCTTCGGCTACGTCAGCAAGGGCTTCGCCCAGGCCGACGACACCCTGGCCAGCCGCGCCAACAACGCCATCAACGATCTGGTGCGCCAGCGCCTGCTGAGCCGCTTCCAGGGCGAGCCGGGGGAGGGCGAAAGCCTCTACCGCCTGACCCGCCTGGGCCTGGCCATCGTCGAATTCTTCGCCGCCCAGCGGGAGGTGAGCCAGATCAAGCTCTCGCTGCTGCTGGCGCAGATCGCCCACGATCTCGACAAGGTGGCCGAGGCCATCGCCGCCGAGCCGGACGAGCAGCGCTGGGCCCAGGAGGTGGAAGGCCGGCTCAAGTACTCGGTGGCCGAGCAGCTGGCGCGCATCGACGACACCCAGCGCGCCATGGACGAGCAGCAGAGCGCGGTCAAGGCCAATATCGCCGCCCTGCTCAACAAAAACTGGCACGAGGCCATTTCCGCCTGCGAACAGCTGCTGCGGGAAACCGGCCACACCCTGCGCGAGCTGCAGGACACCCTGGACAAGGCCGGCCACGGCCTGCAGCAGAGCCTGCTCAATATCGAGGAGCGGCTGCAGCAAAGCGTGCGCGGCATTACGGTGGCGCCCCTGTGCCAGCAGCTGCAGGCGCGGCTGGACGCCATCATCCACTGGGGCAGCCAGTGCATCGAGCTGTGGTCCCGCTACGACCGCCACGTGCACCGCTTTATCCGCACCGCCATCGACATGGACAAGAACCGCGCCTTCAGCCAGCGGCTGCGCGAGTCCATCCGCCATTTCGACAACCACAACTGGCGGCTGCGCCTGGCCCAGGCGCAGCCGCTGCTGGAGCTGCGCGACGAGACCATGGCGGCTTACGCCGAGGAAGTGACCGGCGAGCTGCCCGAGGAGCTGGAATACCAGGAGATGGTGGACCTGGCCGCCGAGCTGTCGGAGCGCATCCGCGGCCATTTGCAGGACTTTCCGCTCACCGGCCGGCCGCTGGACCTGGCCCAGGTGCTCAGGGACTACCTCAACGATTTCCCCCATTACCAACATTTTGATCTCGCCCGCCTGCTGATCGACGAAGCGGTCAAGCTGGGCCATGCCGACGCCGAACGCCAGGGCGCGGCCATGCCGGACTGGCAGACCATCAATGCCCACGGGGCCAAGGTACAAGCACATGTCATCGACCAATACTGAACTCGCCCTGGACCCCCGCCTGGCCCAGGCCATCGCCAACCCGCTGTTTCCGGCGCTGGACAACCAGCTGCGCGCCGGCCGCCACGTGACCGCCGACGAGTTGGAGCAGCACTCGCTGCTGCAGGAATACTTCACCGAGCTGGAGGCCTTTTACCAGCGCTACCAGGTGGAGCTGGTGCGCGCCCCCGAGGGCTTTTATTACCTGCGGCCCCGCTCCACCAGCGAGCTGGGCACCTCCATCCTCTCCGAGCTGGAGATGCTGGTGGGCAAGGTGCTGTGCTACCTCTACCTGAGCCCGGACCGGCTGATCAACGAAGGGGTGTTTTCGCTGGCCGACCTGCAGGAAGAGATTTTGACCCTGTCCAACGAGCAGGCGCTGCTGCGCATGGTGAACCAGCGTGCCGGCGGCTCCGATCTCGACAGGCGCAAGCTGGCCGACAAGCTGAAAAGCGCCATCCGCCGGCTCAAGCGCCTGGGCATGGTCAGCGCCGTGGGCACCCAGGACAAGTTTCGCATCACCGAGGCGGTGTTCCGCTTTGCCGCCGACGTGCGCAGCGATGAAGACCCGCGCGCACTGCAATTGCGCATGATAAAAGACGGCGAGGCCGTGGCCGGCGCCGACAACGAAGAAGAAGAGCAGGAGAACGACCAGTGAGCAGCGTTAACAGAGGCAAGTTTCACTCCCTGACCATGGTCAACTGGAACGGCTTTTTTGCCCGTACCTTCGAGCTGGACGCCCTGGTCACCACGCTTTCGGGCGGCAACGGCGCCGGCAAGTCCACCACCATGGCGGCCTTTATCGCCGCGCTCATCCCCGATCTCAGCCTGCTGCACTTTCGCAACACCACCGAAGCGGGCAGCCAGTCCGGCAGCCGCGACAAGGGTCTGTACGGTAAACTGCAACGGGGCCACTGCTATTCGCTGATCGAGGTGGACACCTCCCAGTCCGAGCGGGTCTGGTTTGGCGTACACCTGGAGCAGGTGGCCAACCGGGACAACAAGGTCAACATGGTGCCCTTCGCGGTGCAGGGACTGAGCGAGGGCAGGTCCCCCACCGAGCTGCTGCTGAACCGGCTCGACGACGGCCGCGGCCAGGTGCGCTCCCTCAACGAGCTGAAGGCCGCCGCGGTGGAGGCGGGCCTGCGCTTCACCCGCTTCAATACGGTGAGCGAGTATCACAACTTTTTGTTCGACATCGGCGTGACCCCGCGCAAGCTCAAGGATCAGCGCGACCGGGTGAAGTTCTACCGGCTGATCGAGGCGTCCCTGTACGGCGGCATTTCCAGCACCATCAGCCGCAGCCTCAAGGACTACCTGTTGCCGGAAAACGCCGGCATCCGCAAGGCCTTTAACGACATGGAGGCGGCCATCTTCGAGAACCGCCGCACCCTGGAGGCCATCCGCGAAACCCAGCGCCAGCGGGACCTGTTCCGCCAGCTGATCACCGAAACCACCCACTATGTGGCCGCCGACTATGTGCGCAACAGCGCCGAGAAAAAGCGGCTGTCCGGGCAGGCCCTGGCCGCGCGCAAGGCCCTGGCCGAGGAGCGCCGCATCCTGGCCGAGGAAAAGGCCCGGCTGATTTATCTGGCCGACGAGCTGGACAACCTCTCCGCCCGGGAGCGCATGCTCACCGAGGAGCTGGACATCGCCTCCGAGCACCTGGCCCGGGTGCTGAGCGGGGTCAAGCTCAACGAGAAGATCGAGTCCTACCAGCAGGAGCTGGATGAGCTGGAAGAAAAGCTCGCCATCCAGGAGGAAATGCTGGCCGAGCTGCAGGACGAGCATGAAGAGGCCGCCGCCACCCGCCTTGCCGCCGAGGAAGAGGTGGACAGCCTCAAGAGCCAGTTGGCCGACTACCAGCAGGCGCTGGACACCCAGCAGACCCGCGCCATCCAGTACCGCCAGGCCCAACAGGCGCTGGGGGAGGCCAAGGTGCGCTGCGGCCTGCCCGAGCTGAGCCCGGAGCAGGCGAGGGAAGAAGAGCAGCGCCACCAGGGCCGCGAGCAGGAGCTGACCGCCGTGGTGCTGGAGCAGCGCCAGCAGCTTTCCCTGGCCGAAGCCGCCAGGGCCCAGTACGACCAGGCCCTGGGGCTGCTCGAGGCCGTGGCCGGCCCGGTGGAGCGGGCCGCCGCCTTTGGCCGTGCCAACCAGCTTATCGAGCAGGGCCGCGACTACCAGGGCCTGCTGGGGCGGGAAGAGGGCATTCGCCGCGCCCTGCAGGACGCGGAGCAGGCCGCCGAGCGCCGGCAGAAGGTGCAGGCGCTGCAGGCGGAGCTGGCCCGCCATGGCCGCGCCGTGCAGGATGAGGCCGAGCTGGAGCTACAACTGGCGGAGCTGGAGGAGCAAAAGGCCGAGGTGGAAGAACAACTGGCCGACGGCGCCGAGGACAAGCGCCAGCTGCAATCACAATTGGCGCAGGTAGCCCCCCAGGTGGCCCGGCTGCGCGCCGAGGCGCCCGCCTGGCACAAGGCCCAGGCCAAACTGGAGCGGCTGCGCGAGCTGAGCGGCCAGATGCTGGCCGACAGCGCCGAGGTGACCAATGCCATGCAGCAGGCCCTGCGCGACGAACACCAGGCCGAGCAGAGCAAGCAGCAGTCGCTGGCCGCCAAGCAGCAACTGGAGCAGCAGATCCGCCGCCTCGGCAGCGGCATTGATGCGGATCCGCGGCTGCTTGCCCTGTGCGAGCAGCTGGGCGGTACCCTGCTGGCGGACGTGTACGACGACATCAATGTGGACGACGCCCCCTATTACGAGGCCCTGTATGGCCCGGCCCGCCACGCCATCGTGGTGGCCGACCCCCGGGCGGCGCTGGAGCAACTGCAGGCGCTGGAGGAATGCCCGCCGGACGTGTATCTGATCCAGGGCAACCCGGACGCCTTCGACGAAGATTTGCTGCAGGCCACCGAGCTGGACGGCGCCATCTGGGTGCAGAATGGCGAGCGCCAGCTGCGCTATTCCCGCTTTCCCGCCGAGCCCCTGTTCGGCCGCGCCGCCCGCGAGGCGCGCATCGAGATCCTCGGCGCCGAGCTGGAGGCGGTGAGCGCCCGCTATGCCGAGTCCGCCTTCGCCCAGCAAAAGCACAGCCGGCTCTACCACCAGCTGAGCGAATTCGTGAATGAGGGCCTGCAGCTGGCCTTCGGCCCCAGCCCGGAAGAGGCCCTGGCCGAACTGGCCGGGCAGCAGCAGGAGCTGGAGCAGGCGCAGGCCCGGCTTGCCGAGCAGCAGGCCCAGTGGCAGCAGAAACTGGCCCTGCTGCGCGAGCAGCAGGGGCTGCTGCACAAGCTGCTGCCGCTGGCCGCCTGGCTGGACGCCGAGGGGCTGGAAGAGCGCCTGGTTGCCGCCCGCGCCGAGGCCGACCGGCTCAAGGCGGCACGCGACTTTATGGCCGCCCACGGCCAGCGCCTGGGCCGGCTGGCCGAGCAGGTGCAGGTGCTGCGCCAGGATCCCGCCGGTTACGAGGCCCTCAGGGCCCGGGTGGAGCAGGCGGAAGCGGAACTCACCGAGGCCCGTGCCCGCACCTATGCCCTTAACCAGCTGGTGGCGCGGCTGCCCCATTTCGCCTACGCCGACGCCGAGCAGCTGCTGAGCCAGAGCTCGGCCATGAACGACAGCCTCAAGGCCAAGCTGGTGCAGGCGGAGGAGGCCCGGCGCAAGGCCGGCCTGCGCGCCGAGCAGCTGGCCGGACGGGTGAGCGACGCCCTGCAGGCGCGCACCGCCCTGGTGACCGGCCGCGACGCCCGCAGCCAGACCCTGAACGAGTTCCGCGAGGAGCTGGGCGCACTGGGCATCGTGCTTGCCGCCGACATGGAGGA
The DNA here is from genome assembly GCF_052487945.1 of Zobellella sp. An-6. Taxonomy (NCBI): domain Bacteria; kingdom Pseudomonadati; phylum Pseudomonadota; class Gammaproteobacteria; order Aeromonadales; family Aeromonadaceae; genus Zobellella; species Zobellella sp. An-6. The sequence continues at coordinate 1,985,553 of NZ_CP199259.1, forward strand.
CAGGGCCCGGGAGGCCAAGCGCGAACTGGAAAACGACCTGGTGCAGACCCGCAACCGGCGCAGCCAGACCGAGGCCCAGCGCCAGGTGACCAAGCGCGAGATAGAATCGCTCGGCCAGCGCCTGGGCAAGGACGGCCAGGGCTACTTTGCCGCCCGCAAGGCGCTGGTGGCCCACAAGGCCAACTGGGCGAAAGTGGAGCGGCTGGCCCGTGAGCACGGGGTGGAGCGCAGCCTGAGCCGGCCGGAGCTGGCCTACCTGGACGCCGAGGAGCTGAGATCCATCTCCGACAAGGCGCTGGGCGCCCTGCGCATGGCGGTGAACCACGACGAGGAGCTGCGCGACGCCCTGCGCCTTAGCGAGGGCAACCGCAACACCCTGCAGAAGGTGCAGTTCTACATACTGGTGTTCAGCTACCTCAAGGCGCGCATCCGCCACGACATCATCCGCGCCGACGATCCGGTGGAGGCGCTGGAAGAGATGGAAGTGGAGCTGGGCCGGCTGGCCGACGAGCTGAGCTTGCGCGAAGGCCAGCTGTCGCTCTCCTCCCACGAGGTGGCGGCCAAGATCACCACCATCATCCGCCGGGAGCAGAACCGCATCCGCCTGCTCAACCAGGGCCTGCAGAACATCAGCTTCGGCCTGGTGGCCGGGGTGCGGCTCAACGTGAACATCCGCGACACCTACCAGCGCCTGCTGGAGGCCCTGAGCGACCCGGAGGGGCGCCACCAGGACCTGTTCAACAGCAAGGAGCTCAGCTTCTCCGAGGCCATGGGCAAGCTGTTCCAGCGGCTCAACCCGCAGCTGGAGCAGGGCGATCGCAGCCCGCAGGTGCTGGGCCAGGCGCTGCTGGACTACCGCAACTACCTGGATCTGGACATCGAGGTGCAGCGCGGCGCCGACGGCTGGCTGCGCGCCGAGAGCGGGGCGCTGTCCACCGGTGAGGCCATCGGCACCGGCCAGGCCATTCTGCTGATGGTGCTGCAGAGCTGGGAGGAAGAATCCCGCCACCTGCGCGCCCGGGAAGTGCTGCCCTGCCGCCTGCTGTTCCTGGACGAGGCCGCGCGCCTGGACGCCCGCTCCATCGCCACCCTGTTCGAACTGTGCGAACGCCAGGACATGCAGCTGCTGATTGCCGCGCCCGAGAACATCAGCCCGGAAAAAGGCACCACCTACAAGCTGATCCGCAAGGTGCACGGCAAGCAGGAGCATGTGCACGTGGTGGGCCTGCGCGGCTTCGCCGGCGCCGCCTGAGCCAAAACGCCCGGGGTGCGTATGAGACGAGCCGTAGGGTCGACTTCAGTCGACCAATAAACCCCAAGCGGCCGCATCCGCGGGCGTTGCGGACTGCTGACAAAGCTTCGTCGTTCTCTGTAGTCACTCCCGCGAAGGCGGGAGTCCAGTGCGCCATGTTATGGATCTCCGCCTTCGCGGAGATGACCAGGGTTCAACAACGGCGACAAAGGGGACTATCTGGCAAAAAGCAGGTAATGGACGTCTCCTGAAGCCCAACAGCCCGGCACCGCGTCCGCCTGACAATAGCTGTCATGAGAGTGTCATGATCCGCTCGCGCCTTTTTCTCCCCTTCTATACTTAATAGTGGCTGACAACCCTGCTAACCGCGGCCTACAAGCAACAAGGAGTGACGGCAAAGAGTGGCCGTTGTGGGCTGAATGCCCTTATCGAACAGGAAGTTGACCATGCGGGAATGCGGAAACATCAAAGTGCTTAATCAAACGTGATGATTAATCCGAGGAATTATCATGAACATTTTCAAGAAAGTTCCGCTAGCCATCCTCATTGGATCAACCCTGCTGCCCGCTTATGCCCTGGCCCAGTCGCAGATGGGAGGATCGGGCACAGTGGGCCCCAGCGCGGGCGACAGGGAGTTTTCCCTTTCGGGAACCGGCTCCAGCAACAAGGACTTCGACAGCAGCAGTTTTGGCATATCGGTTGACTACGGCTGGTACCTGTCGGACAGAATGCTGGCGGGTATTCGCCAGAGCATCAGCTACGCCGACGTGGAAGGCGAGGATCTGTCGGATGATTTCTGGAACGGCAGTACCCGCGGCTTTGTCGACTACCACTTCGGCCAGGGGGCGGCCCGTCCCTTCGTGGGCGCCACCTTGGGCGGCATTTACGGCGACGGCGTGAAGGACACCGGCACGGCCGGCCTGGAAGCCGGCCTTAAATACTATATGCTGCCTTCCACCTTCGTGCAGGCCAGGGCCGAATACCAGTTCCTGTTCGACAGTGGCGACAGCGCCAGCGACAACTTCGACAACGGCGCCTGGGCCTATGTGCTGGGCATGGGCATCAATTTCTGATCCGGACTCCTTGGCAGGGCAGCCGCCCCGCCAAGGATCCCTCGCCATCTCCACAAAAACGGGCATCCAACGCAAACCGGCCCGTCTTCCGTAGGCTCGGCTTCAGCCGACTAATAACCCCTCATGGACCTGCCATCACCAGTGTCCGCAGCGGCGGTTGTTTGCCGTCCTGCCCGCGAAGGCGGGCATCCAGAACAACCCCCCCATTTCGCAAACCAAAATGCCCGGCATGATAAAGTTTCATTTGAATTCCATGCCGGGCGCGGCAAAATACCCCATGACTACAGGGAAGGAGAGAGGCAAGGTCGCCCGCAAGATCCGGGCGGTAGCTTGCCCGAGAATAGACAAGGCGGGCGACCGGACACATATGCGGCGATGGCTACCCGGGCAGGTTGTCCAGCGGGCTGCTGGTGAAATGCCGACCGATCACCATAAAGCAACGAAAAAATCAGCCGGTTGCGCTGGTCAAGTTGCTCCAGGATCAAAGCTACCTCCGCCTGGGTGAGTACAATACGCCGGTATTGAGAGGCATGTTGGAAACCAAGCTCTCCCTGTTCGATATTCAGCACCTTGTGGTACATAAAGGCCAGCGCGTTCAGGGCCGTTTTCTGGGTGTTTACCGCCACATGCTGCGCATTGGCCAGCCACGAAAGAAAGGCGCGTACCTCGGGCGCTCCCATCTCGGCCGGATGTGACAGATGATGGAAACGGATGTAGCGCTTTATCCAATGCAGATAAGTCTTTTCGGTGCGGAGACTGTAGCCTCGCAGCCGCAGCTCTTGCCGGATACGATTGAGAAAAGGACCGCTTCCCATGGTGGATCTTCCTGCTGGCTCGTTACTATGTGATACTGCATAAATGCACAGTATTTTGGGATTCCAGTTTGCATGCGTGAATTGATGGTATAGGTTGCATATATATCATCAATACTTAAATGAAAAACCAATATTATCCGATAGTTATAAAATAAGTGCTGTAGATTGTGTGTCTTGTCAGGTACAAATATGTGCATACGCGTTTTTCGCAGTTGCTGATGGCCAACGACGTTGAAAATGCCATTTAAATCATTCGATTAACTTGTTGTTCTCACATAAACACGGGAGTGTTTATGCGCATGCGCAGTATTATAATGTTATGTGTAACTGGCAAAGCATAATTTGCTCTACTCGTTCAAATCGACTTCAATTTCAAGTTTTTACTTTTCGTTTGTGCTCAGCTTTGAGATATCCGCAGCAATAGAGCCGCCAATCGAATACACTAGTGCAACGGAGGGCGAATGGTAGAAATCAGCAAGAAAAGCATAGAAGCTACTAAGAACAATCATCACGTTTGGGCTAACTACATGAAACGGTGGTCGCCTGATAAAAAGCATGTTTTCTACACAACCAAGAAAAACAAGAAGACCGCTTTTGATAGCGTTAAAAACGTTGCTGTCGAGCGTGATTTCTATCGTGTTCAATACCTTACACCTGAACATATAGAGGCGATTAAAAACTTCTCGAAGAAAAGCCCGAAAGAGCTTCATGAACAGCATATGTCGTATCTAAGTGACTTTATTTTGATGCAACAGATTGAGGCTATGTATCGAAAGAGCAATGTAAAAGACAATACAGCAGATAAGATGCTAGAAGCATGGAAAAGTAACGGGATTGAAAGGCTTCATTCTGCGCATGAAAAAGAAGTGCAAATCGTTCTTGCTGGGCTGGCGGGTCATGACTTGTCTGTGTTAGATGACAGTAAAAACATGTGCTGTTTTACGCAGTTTTTTGCTCAACAGATCACTAGAACCAAGACGTTTAGAGATGCTGTCTTAACTGGTGTATCAAATAAAGCAACCACCGACGAAGAAAAGCACCTAGCCAAAATGATGAAAGAATGCTGGTGGTTTATCAGTTACATGTTCGGTATGAGCATGGGGCGATCAATATTTCTAGATAGACATGATGATAATCATTGCTTGCTAATCAATGATACAGACATTCCGTTCATTACATCTGACCAGCCGATTGTGAATGTTCATCAAGCATTGACTGACGAGATTAAGTCACCAGAAAACCATGAGTGTGACATGTACTATCCGATATCACCAAGCGTTGCTTACATGGTCAATAAGTCAAATCGCTTTCCACGCGGAAAAGTTAAAATATCAGTTGATGTCGTGGAAGAAATGAATATCAAAATAGCTAAACGAGCAAATGTTCATATCATTGGGAATAGTGAAGAATCGCTTAAGCCATACAAGAAGTATATCGGTATAAATCTCAATGCTATTAAGGCGTCTTAAAATGGCTGATTCGATATACATACACGAAAAATCTCGTATTTGCAGGCTTTTAGTTATATATCGATCAGATAGATGCATGCTGAATGTGCTTCAAAATTCTCATTGAATAATACATATAATAAATACGGATAAGTGTCGCTGTGCTCACTGGGGCTGGCTAACGTCGGCTCCTTAACAAAAAGTTATAAATAACAGGAGAATTCATGCATCCAAATAGACATGCAATAGCATTTGGCAGTTTGGTCTTTTTAGTCGTCACTTTTATTGCTCTTATCGTTTTGGCTCTTTGGGTATGGCCTAAATACAAAGTATACAAGCTTGAAATGAACGGCGTTGCTGCTCTGAAGGAAGCAGAGTGGAGTAAACAAATTTTAATAGAAGAAGCTAAAGCCAGAGAACAAGCTTCTTTAATGCAAGCCAAAGCTAGAGTTACATTGGCTCAAGCAGAAGGCGAGGCCAAAATTGTTCAAGCAAAAGCTGAGGGTAGGGCTGATATTGAAAGAGCCAAAGCAGCGGCTGAAGCAAATAAAATAATTGGTGAATCGCTGAAAGATAATGAGGAATATCTTCGTTACGTTTGGATTAAGGGGCTTCAAGATGGAAAGGGAGAACGAATTTATATTCCAACCGAAGCAGGTCTGCCAATTCTTGAGGCTGGTAAGTGATTTGTAATAAATTAAGTTATCATAAGCCATTCGCCGGCCTAAGGATAATGTGCTCTCACTTTGTACGGTTTGAGATGAATGTGAACATTATCAATCAGGTAGAATTGCATACAGGTTGTGGGATAGCTGCCTTCGCTACTGTTGCTGCTATAAAAAGTTACACTGAGGCACATCAATAGATGTTGGATAACCGGTGTTGTAAAGCGGGCCAGAAAGTAACAATCCCTCAAATGAAATTAGCTTTAAGAAAATGCTTTGGTTTAAGGGTTCAGGAAAAAATAAGTAACTTGAACGTCCTGAACGTCCTGAACGTCCTGAACGTCTTGAACGTAGAGGGCACTTATCTCTGTGATGTCCATTTCAATGGTGAAAATGGTACTCATCATTGGATCGTAATGCACAACAATAAATATTATGATCCATATTTAGGAAGTAGGATGCCGAGTGATAAAGTAAAACGTTGTATGTCAAGGACTTTGAGGCTGTGCAGCTAAAGAATATTTGAGAAGGAACTGGGCCTCACCCGCTGTCACGGACAGGTCCCGATAAACGACGATGCTTATCCCATCTGTTGCGGCAGGGTGGAAAATCGGCTGGGCATGCTCTTGCCCTGAGCTCTGTTTTGAATTATTTGGTAGTGAAATCATTGTTTAAGGTATGGTGGGTTTTAATATGGGGAATATATGTTAAACATTAAAAATCTGAGCGTGACCCTGAAGCTTTGCATCGGTTTTGGGTCGCTGTTGTTCTTTGTGCTCTTGTTGTCCCTGTTCGGGTTCTACGGGCTAAACAATAATGAAGCAACGCTGAATCGCATCAGTCAAATAGGCAACCTGTTCGACGAGATAGTGTTCACCCGTGAAGACAATTACCAGCAGGCACTGGCGGGTGACTATCATGCCGGCAAGTCGCACCATCAGCGCCGTCAAATCCTCCAGGATGCCATCAACCAGCTGCACTCCGACACCCAAACCGGCCGCTGGCCATCCGAGGACATGGCGGCGGTGGAAAAACTGAAAACGGATCTGGCGCGCTACCTGAAAGAGCGAGAGGCGGCGCGTACGCAGTCCGCCCTGCTGGCCGCCAACGAGTTGCTGTCCGATCTGCAGGACAACACCAACGAGCTGTATTACGCCGAGGAGGAGCGTGCCGCCGCCCAGGCCGAAAAAGTGCATTACCTGCTCGCTGGCATCACCCTGGTGATCCTGGCCATGGGCGGCGTGGTGACCCTGGTGATCAGCCGGCAGATCGTGCTGCCGTTGAAGCAGGCCGTCGATATTTCCCGGCGTATCGCCAAGGGCGATCTGGTGCTGGAGCAGCCGGACGGCAACCGCCGGGATGAATTGGGCGTACTGCTCGCTTCCCTGGCGGTAATGAACGGTAGTCTGCGCAATGTCGTTTCACAGATCGGCTCCGCGTCCTATGAACTCACCGCCTCGGCTTCCCAATTGACCTCGGTGACCGACCGTACCCAGGCAAGGATCAACGATCAGAAGAATGAAACCTATTTTATCGCCACGGCGATGGGGGAAATTGCCACCACGGTACAGGAGGTGGCACGCAACTCCGAGGATACGGCCACGGCCGCCAGGGGCGCGGCCGAAGAGGTCGTCAACGCCCAGGCATTGTCACAGCGGGCCATCGCCCAGATAGAGTCGCTCGCCTCGGAGATCACGAGCTCGGCCGACTTCATGAACCGGCTGCAGCAGGAATGCGGACGTATCGGCAGCATCCTCGACGTGATCAAGGAAGTCGCGGATCAAACCAACCTGCTGGCGCTTAATGCGGCCATCGAGGCGGCCCGCGCCGGCGAGGCCGGCCGGGGCTTTGCCGTGGTGGCGGACGAAGTGCGTCATCTGGCCCAGCGCACCCAGGTGTCGTCGAATGAAATCGGCAAGCTGGTGTCGGGACTCCAGGCCATTGCCGACGAAAGCACCCGTACCATGCAGGAGAGTGTGAAACATACCCAGGCTTCCGTCGCCGCCGTCCGCGATACGGGAGCCGCCCTGGCCGTGATCACCCGGCAGGTATCCGATATTCAGCAAATGAGCGAGCTGATCGCCACCGCTACCGAAGAGCAGGCCACGGTCACCGCCGAGAGCAATGAGCGGGTATCGACGGTGCGGCAGTCGGCCGAAGCCTCTGCCACCGCGAGTGCGGAAATTTCGTCTGCCAGCAGCCGGCTGGCGGGGCTGAGCCAGGAGCTGAACGGGTTGGTCAGGCATTTTAGCAACTACTGATGCCGCCCGGGCAGGGGGGATTGGCGGCACCGGTGCGGAACAGGCTGCCCCCTGCTGCAACCCGGGCACCATCCGGAGCGGCGGTGGAGCCGCTTGCCCGGGAGCAATTCGCCGGGGTCGGCACCCAGGGCTTGCCCTGAGTGGGTGCGGTGTGGCGCGGGGCCGGGTGGTGCGTCGTTCGCCGGTTAACGGGCGTCGGCCGGCCTGACGGTTAACTCTCGGAGGAGGTGATAAAGACAATGAATACGATACTCGGTGCCAACGGCGCCATCGCTCAAGCGCTGTCCCGGGTGCCTGCCCTGGGCTCTTCAGCTATTCGGCAGGTCAGCCGGCATCCTCGGAGGGTGAATCCGACAGACGAAACCGTGGTGGCGGATCTGATGGATGCCAAGGCCACCGCCCAGGCGGTGGCAGGCAGTGAGGTGGTCTACCTGGTCGCCGGCCTGAAATACGATACCTCCGTGTGGCGTGAGCAATGGCCTCGCCTGATGCGGAACGTGATTGACGCCTGCAGCCGCCATGGCGCTCGTCTCGTGTTCCTCGACAATGTCTATGCCTACGGACGCGTCGACGGGCCGATGACAGAGGAAACGCCGTTTAATCCAATCAGCAAAAAAGGGGAGGTCAGGGCAAGGATCGCCAGCATGCTGCTGGATGAAATGCGCAGTGGCAACCTGCAGGCACTGATCGCACGTTCCGCCGATTTCTATGGCCCCAATGTAGCGAACAGCTTCCCCCATAATACGGTGTTTTCACGGCTCAAAAATGGCAAGGCACCGCAGTGGATAGGCAATCCGCATAAGGTACACAGCTTCACCTACACGCCGGATATCGGCCCGGCGCTGGCCGTGCTGGGCGGGTCACCGGCAGCATATGGCCAAACCTGGCACCTCCCGACCACTAAGGAGCCGCTTACGGGAGCGGATTTCGTACGGCTGGCATGCGAGTCGGCGGGGCAGGCCTACCGGTTGCAAACCCTTCCCCGCTGGCTCCTCAAGTTCATGGCGGTCTTTATGCCGGTGCTTCGTGAAAACGAGGAGATGATGTACCAGTTTGATTCCGACTATCGTTTCGACAGCAGTAAGATTGAAACCGCCTATGGTTTGCAGGCAACGAGTTACCGCTGCGGGATCGATAACGCGGTGCGGGCGGTGATGCCACCGCCGGTGTAACTCGTGGGCCAAAGGCATGCCCCATATAAATAACTGTTCCTAATAGTGCTACATCGACCGGGCACTGCACGCAGACACGCCGTAAACCCGTCCCTGGGGGCTCCGCCGCGCCATCCTTGGCGCGAAGGGTCTGCTTAACAGCCCCCGCTCGCTGCCGGCAGTGATCTACTATTCGGAGCAGCTATTTATTCAATCGCGGGCACAACATGGGAGTTGAGTGCTGTGAATAAGGTATTGATGAGTGCCTGCCTCTTGGGAAAGCGGGTCCGATATGATGGCGGAAGCCTTTCCCTGACCGATGAGATAGTCGAGCGGTGGCGGTCTGAGGGAAGGGTCATTGCCGTCTGCCCCGAAGTCGAGGCGGGAATGACTATTCCCAGAAAGCCGGCGGAAATTCTCGCAGGCGATGGGGAAATGGTGTTGAACGGCGAAGCCGATGTTGTTGAAAAAGGGGGCGACAAGGTAACTGAGGCATTTTTGGCCGGTGCCTCTGTCGCCTTGGACCTGTGCAACCGCTTCAATATCAAAGTTGCCGTGCTGGCGGAATCCAGCCCCTCATGCGGCAGCTCGGTCATTTATGACGGGAGCTTTTCAGGTAGAAAGGTTCGCGGCATGGGGGTGACGGCAGCCTTGCTGCGCCGGCATGGCGTTCAGGTGTTTAACCAATATGAAATAGCGGATGCGAACAAGGCAATTCTCGCGTGAGCGGGGTCTTGCCTGTTGCTTTTCCCTTCGCCGTCTCCGGCTGCACCGCCCGGCCGGTTGTGGCGGCATGACACATTTTAAGGAGCCATCATGATTGTCGTTTACGGGATAAAGGAAAAACTGAATCCAATCAAGGCGGAGCTGTCGGACGTTATCCATGGCTGCATGCAAGCCGTGCTCGGCATGCCGGAAGACAAGCGCGCGCATCGGTTTGTGCCCTTGGAGAGGGAAGACTTCTATTACCCGGGCGGCCGTTCCGAAGCCTACACCGTGATCGAGATCAATCTGATGGCGGGCCGCAAGCCCGAGACCCAGAAGGCACTGATCAAGGCCCTGTTCCGGGAAATGGAAAGCCGGCTCTCATTGGCGCCGATCGATGTTGAAATCACCATCAAGGAGCAGGCGCCGTACCAGTGGGGATTCCGGGGCATGACGGGGGACGAGGCTCGCGACCTCAGCTACAGGGTCAAGGTATGACAAGGCAACGACATGTCGCCGGGCCGTGCTGCGGCCAGCCCGGACAGCGGCGTGATCCACACAAGCCAGGAGGAAAATATGAAAGGAAAATGTCTTTGCGGCGCGATAGAAGTGGTAGCGAATGACCACAACGAAGTGGGCCTGTGCCACTGCTCCCTGTGTCGGCGCTGGTCGGGCGGCCCCATGTTTGCCGTTCATTGCGGTACTGAGGTGGTGTTCAGCGGCGGCCAGCCGGCGAGGTACCGCTCGTCCGACTGGGCCGAACGCGGCTTCTGCCCCCACTGCGGAACCCACCTGTTCTATCATCTGCTGCCCAATGACGAATACATCCTGCCCGCCGGCCTGTTTCAGGATCAGGAATTCAGCCTGACCAATGAGATCTTTATCGACGAAAAACCGGCCTATTACGAGCTTAAAAATGACACCCGCAAGCTCACCGGGCAGCAGGTGTTCGAGCAATTCGCGGCCAAAGACTGATACAAACAAACTGATACAAACAAAGGGATAAAAAATGAGAAGAATAGGATCATACCTCGCCCTGGCGGTGCTGGCAGGGTGCGCCCAGCATGCGCCGCAAGAAACCACTTATACTCCCGCCGCCTGCCTGGGCAGCGCGGCACTGCCGGCGGCGGTTGCCGGTCAGTTCGACGCCATCGAGGATCCCGCGCTGCTCCAGCAGGCTTTGGGCGAGCCCGAGCAGGGAAAACTCTGCCAGGGGCAGGTTTACCGGAGCAAAGCCGACACCCGGGTGGAAATATTCCGGGCCTGGAACAGCACCAACCCCAACAGCCAGTACGGGCAATGGTGGGCCTTCGATCAGCCCAGCGGCCCGGTCGCGCAATACCGGGCCGATTACGAGATCTGCTACCAATGGTCTCCGCTGGATAAGCTGGCCAGCTGTACCCTCAAGGCCGGGACCAAGGTCGTGGTCGGCACCGGGCAAAGCGCGAAGTGCTCGGAGTACCTGAGCTACCCCGTGTCCGCAACCCAGCAGATCTTCATTGTGGATGCCGCCGATGCGGTTGCCGACTGCAGCATCAGTGATGGCATGCTGAGCTGGAATCCCTAGCGTCTTTTCCTGCGCTTATCTTGGACTGATTTTTCGGGACCGCATTAAGGACAAAGAAGGGCGATTGAAGAGGGAGCTATCCGAACAGGCCGGGCCAGGAGAAGTGGTCCGCCTGAGCCCTGTTGGAGCTGTATTGTCATGTTTATCGTTATCTACGAATTCGAGGTGAAGGAAGGGCGGGAACCGGCCTTTCGCGAGGCCTGGCTGGAGCTTACCCGGCTTATTTACCGGAGGGCCGGCAGCCTGGGCTCACGCCTGCATCACACCAATACTCCCGGGCTGATGCTGGGCTATGCCCAATGGCCAAGTCGCGAGCACTGGCGGCAGGCGGGCACCTTGAGCGACCCCGACGCCGCGCGGGCCCGGCAACGAATGGGGGGTTGCCTGCTGGGCTCCCGGGTGTTGCACGAGCTGGACGTGGCGGAGGACTTTCTGCAATCCCGGGCCTTCGCCGGCGGGGAAATGAAGTGACGGGGCATGAAGAAGAGTGAGCTGTCTCCCTGGCGTCGTCTATTCAGGAGAATAAGCCCGCGTTTGCGCCCGGCAAGGTCGTGCGGCGCATTAAACGTGATATACCAATAGCCCATTAACGGAGTCTGTGTGAATAACAGCACCCTCACTGTCGGCCTGGCTCAGATCCAGGCCGAGAAAGGCGATCTCGTCAACAATCTGAAGACCCACCTGGAGTTTATTGCGGCCTCTTCCCGGCTGGGGGCGGATCTGGTGGCGTTTCCCGAGCTTTCCCTCACCGGCTATGAGCTGGAGCTGGCGGCGGAACTGGCGTTGGAGGCGGGCTCATCCGTGTTGACCGAGCTGTCCCGGGCGGCAGTGCGGCACCGCATCGTGGTGGTGGCCGGCTGTCCGCTTAAAAACGGAGCGGGCAAACCCTTTATCGGTGCCGTGATCTGTTTTCCCAATGGGCGGGTAGAGTATTACGCCAAGCAGTATCTGCATCCGGGGGAGGATCAATATTGTGCTCCCGGTCATCGGAATTATCAGTTTCCGGTCAAGGGCCACCGGGTGGCCCTGGCCATTTGTGCCGACTTTGGCGAGGCCCGGCATGGGCAGGATGCCAAGGCCGCCGGGGCCGGGTTTTATCTGGCCAGCGCCCTGATCTCGGAACAGGGTTTTGCGGCGGACAGCCGGATGCTTTCCTGCCTTGCGGCCCAACTGGGGGTGCCGGTGCTGCTGTGCAATCATGCCGGCGTTACCGGCGGCTGGGCCGCCTGCGGCAACAGCGGCTTCTGGGATGGTGCCGGCAGGCCGGTGTTTGCGGCCCGGGGCGCAAACACCGGATTGGTGCTCTGTACCCTCGGCGAAGAGCCGCAGGCCGGCCGTTTTTATCCCATCCAGGCTGAACCGGCTCCCGCATGGGTTTAAAGGCCAACAAAAAAGTCCATTTTATGTCCATCAACACAAGAAAGCTCCACCGCCTGCTGGGGCTGGTGCTGCTGCTGCCGTTGTGCGGCTGGGCGCTCACCGGCGTGGTGTTCTTCATCAAACCGGGCTACCAGGGAGCCTATGAACAGCTGGCGATCAAAGCCCGCCCGCTGGCGGAAAGGGTGGAGATCCGTCCCGAGCCCCACTGGCGGCAGGTGCGGCTGGTCGGCACCGTGCTGGGCGCGCACCTGCTGGTCACCACCGAAGGGCCACCGCTGCATCTGCAGCCGGGCAGCCAGCAGCCCTTGCCGCCGCCGGACGAGGCGGGGCTGCGGCGGTTGCTGCAGGACGCGGTCTCGGTCAACCCGGCCCGCTACGGCGACATTGTGGCGCTCGAAGGCAACCGTGCCCGCACCAGCACCGGGGTGAGCCTCAGCCTGGACTGGAACACGCTCGGCTTGCGTCAGGAAGGGCGGGACACCCGGCTTATCAACGGCCTGTACCGGGTGCATTACCTGCAATGGTTGCCCTCGGCGGGGGCCAACCGGGTGCTGGGCCTGGCGGGCCTGGCGCTGCTGCTGGCCATGGCACTGGTGGGGCTCCGGCTTTGTTTTGGGTGGCGAGGGTAGGGCATCTGGCTTCAAGATGCTGTTCCGGGGCGCGTGAGCGGGGGCGGGCCTCGCGCCGGTTCCCCCGGCACCGATGGCGGTTTGCTGCCCTGGCACTTTGCCGGCACGTTACCGGTCTAATAAGGTTCGAAGACGAAACCGACCATCGACACGGAGGACTGGCAATGCATACGTTTTTCGAACGACGGACAGGGCTCGTGCTGCTTGCGCTGGTGGCGGGCGCTTTCCTGGCGCAGGGCGCCTGGGCGCACCATGGCTGGGGCTGGGCGACCGATGAGCAGTTCGAGATCACGGGCACCATCATCGAGGTACGGCTGGGCAACCCCCACGGCGAGGTGACGCTGGACGTGAACGGCGAACGCTGGGTGGTCGAAGTGGGGCAACCCTGGCGGAATAAACAGGCGGGACTGGCGGCGGAGCTGCTCGGCCTGGGGCAGGTGATCACCGCCCATGGTCATCGCTCCGCCAAGGCGGGCGAACGCCTGATGAAGGCCGAACGGGTGGTCATCGATGGCGAAAGCTACCTCCTCTACCCGGACCGGGCGTCCTGAGCCGCGGCCGGAGGCACCGAGGTGAGTGCAGACTGGCTGGTGGCGCTGGAGGCGACGGCGCTCGCCGGGGCGCTGCGCAACTCGGTCTGGGTGTATCCGCTGGTTAATGCGGCGCACATCCTGGGGGTGGCACTGCTGGTCGGCGCCATCGTCCCGCTCGATCTCCGGCTGCTCGGGGCCTGGCGCTCGGTAGCGCTGGCCCCGCTCTGGCGGGTGCTGACGCGCACCGCCGGCGCCGGCCTTGCCCTGGCCATCGTCTGCGGAAGCCTGCTGTTCATCACCCGGGCCACCGAGTATGCCGCCTCCGGCCTGTTCATCTCCAAGATGGCCGTGGTGGCCATGGGCACGGCGAATGCGTTGGCCTTGCGCTGGGTGCGGCCCGTGGATCCCGAGCGCATCTTGCCGGCGGGCGCCAAACCGCCGGGGCGGGTCCGGCTCGCCGGTGGCGTGTCACTGGCCGCCTGGCTGACGGCCCTGACCCTGGGGCGCCTCGTCGGCTACTTCTGAGCTGCCCGGGTACCTCAATTACCACGAGCGCCTGCAACGCCATCACATCCGCACTGGCCGGTTTATCTCCGGATTGTCCAAGCCGATGCCGCATCCGGTTGTGGTACGGGAAGGGGGATATCTCAGGATCCCTTGGTGCGGTTGTGCTCCCGCGCGGTGCCTTGTCGGTGAAGCACCATTAGGATCAGCCAGTTAAATAGCTGTTCCGAATAGTAGATCACTGTCGGCAACGACCTGGTTCCGCTAAGCAGACCCTCCGCGCCAGGGATGGCGCGGAGGAGCCCCTAGGGATGGGTTCACGGCGTGTCTGAGTGCGGGGCCCGGTCGATGTAGCACTATTAGGATCAGTTATTTAACTCAAGCATCAGGCATTAAAGGAATGACCATGCAATCAGATAAGAATCAGTTGTTAATCCTCGCTTCCTGCGCTAGTGGTTTGGCGGCACTGGCGCATTTGGGTTGTGTTGTTTTTGGTGGTGAGTGGTATCGCTTCTTTGGCGCAGGCGAACAGATGGCAATAATGTCGGAGCAGGGGCACTGGTATCCAGCCGTAGTCACCTCAGTCATGGTGATGGTATTGCTGCTCTGGTCATGTTACGGGCTGTCCGGAGCGGGCGTCATCAGGCGTTTGCCACTGCTGCGCGTGGGACTCTGTGTGATCACCGGCATTTATCTGCTCCGTGGCGTGGCTTTTATTGGCATCATGCCTATGTTCCCAGAAAACAGTCTGCTGTTCTGGCTGGTAAGCTCGGGTATTTGTTTAGGTGTCGGCATGCTCTATGCGGTGGGCACATATCAAGTCTGGCCGGCATTGGCTGGCAAAAACGTCGGGTACGGGTAATGGAAAGGGTAAAGCATCGTATATTTTGATTGTAAGTTCGGGGCTGGCTCCGAATAGTCGCAGCAGGGCCTTGGGGAAAGCTGCCAAGGATATCTCTACCACCTGGTGGTAGAGACGAAAATTGAATCAGAGAGCATCATGGAAAATAACCATATCAAGCTGTTGCCGCCGTCCCTCGAGCTGGTGCCCCAGGTGTTCGAGGCGGTAAAGGAAAGCGAGCAGGCGCTGGCAGAATTCCTGCCCTGGGTGAAATATGCCCTTACGGAGGAGGACTGCCGGGAAAGCATGCGGAAGGCCATCGCCAATTTCGAGGGCTTTAAGAGCGAGCTGCGCTTTTTTATCGTCGACCGGCGCGACGAACGGCTGCTGGGCGCCATCGGTCTGATTATTCGCGACAAGTCCGTACCCTTTTTCGAGCTGGGCTATTGGCTGCGTGACTCGGCCCAGGGCCGGGGCCATATGAGCGAGGCGGTAGCGCTGCTGGAGCAGTATGCCTTCGGCGAGCTCGGCGCCAACCGGCTGGAGATCCGATGTGCCGAATGCAACCGCAGGAGCCGGGCGGTGGCCGAGCGCGCCGGCTATGTCCTGGAAGCCACCCTGCGCCACGAACGGCGGCTGCCCTCCGGCCGGCTCGATCATACGGTCATCTACGGCAGGCTGCCCTCTCATTAACCCAGGATCAGCGGCACCGAAACGGCGCCGTGGGCCCGGGCTCCGCCGAGCGGCTCGTCCCGTTTTTGCCCGGCAACATCTTTGCCCGGCAATATAGAAAGGCGTGTTCTAGGATCAAATTGTTGTCACCATGGCTTGAAAACATCCGGAACCATGTGTTGTTCAACACGACGCTGATTTTTAGTCGCTGGGCTTGCCTATGCGGCTTCAATTCGCGGTACCAAGGTGTTTCTCGGAGGAGCAAGCATGAACAGTATCCGGCTGGGCCCTGCCGTCCTGGCGGCGGGCTTTCTGCTCGGCGGCTGCGGAGCGGAGGATAAGGGCATCGAGGATCTGGTGGCGAGCCACATGGTGGCCGAGGCGCTGCTGGCCGCCCATTTCGTGGCTGCCGCCGAGCAAGGGGGCATGGAGGCCGCCGCCATCAACGCGGTGTTGCAGGAGGTGGCCGCAAAGTCCGGTATCGATGAGTTCTGGATCACCGACTCGCAGGGCCATGCCTACCTGACCAACACGGGGGTGGATTTTACCTTCAGTCCCGATCCGGCGGTGCAGCCGCAGGCCTCGGTGTTCTGGCCGCTGCTGCAGGGCGCGGAGAACATCGTCATCCAGGAGGCCCGGGTGCGCGAGATCGACAACCAGAGCTTCAAGTACGTGGCCGTGTCGGGGGTCGACAAGCCGCGCATCGTGCAGGTCGGCGTCCGGGCCGATAACTTAAGGTAGCCGGGCCGGCGGGCGATGGCTCCCTCTGGCGGCCTTGTTTGCAACCACAGGCATAAGGAGAACATCATGAGCGAGAAAGAACTGTATCGGCAAAAGGTGCAGGCCAAGCTGGACGAATGGAAGGCGGATCTGGACCAGCTCAGGGCCCGGGCGTCCGCCGCCGGGGCCGACGCCAAGCTGGAGCTGAACGAGCAGATCCACCGGCTGGAGGCCAAGGTCAAGGAAGGGGAGAAAAAGCTGGCGGAGCTGGCGGATACCAGCGAAGACGCCTGGGATTCGGTCAAGCACGGCTTCGAATCCGCCTGGGAGGCACTCAAGGCCTCCTTCAAGGAGGCGGCCGACAAGTTCAAGAAGTAAGCCATGCCCCGGAAACCGGGGCATGGCCCGTTCTCAAGCCGCCGAGCCGTTCCCACTCAGCCGTTAGCCCTGCTTTACGGCGTGCGCCTGCACCGCCGCGGGCGCCAGCCGCCGCCGGGGCCGCCAGAACATCACCAGGTTGCCGACCAGGATCAGTCCCAGGCCCGCGAGTGCCGGGGCCGTCCAGCGGTAGCCTTCGAACAGGGTGGACAGCCCCAGGGCCACCAGCGGAAACAGCAGGGTGGTGTAGGCGGCGGGGCCGGGGCCGATGCGGCCCACCAGGGCGAAGTAGGCGCCAAAGCCCACCACCGAGCCGATGATGGCGAGGTAGAAGAGGGCGCCAAGGTAGCGGGGCGAGCCATCCAGCACCAGCGGCTGGCCGCTCGCCAGCACGATCAGCAGCATGGCCAGGGCGCCGTAGCCCATGGCGTAGGCGTTGGTGGACAACAGATCCAGCCCCTTCTTCTGGTGGCGCAGGCTCAGCATGTTGCCGAGGGAGAAGCCGTAGGTGCCGAGCAGGGCCAGGCCCAGGCCGAGCAGCACCCCGGGGTTGAAGCCGTCCCGGTGGATGTCGGGCCAGAACAGGCACAGCATGCCAAGCCCCCCCAGGGCGCCGGCACCGAGCAGGCGGCGGGTGATCGGCTGGCGGAAGAAGATCACCCCGTTCAGGGCGTTGAACAGCACCGCCATGGAAAACACCACGGCGTTCAGGCCGCTGCTGATATGGCCGGTGGCGGTGTAGAAACAGTAGAAGTTCAGGCAGAACACGCACAACCCCTGCAGGGCGCAGAACAGGTGATCCCGCCAGGCCAGGCGATGCAGCCGGCGGCAGAGGGCAAGCACCAGCAGCAGGGTGAGGGCGGCCAGGGCGAAACGGTAGAAGATGGAAACGGTCACCGGCACCTCGCCCAGCTGGAAGGCGATGGCCACCCAGGTGGTGCCCCAGATCAGCACGGTCAGCAGGTAAAGCATCAGGTTCATGGCGGTCCTCCTCGTGGAAAGACACCATCATGCCGCCGGCCGCGGCCGCGGGCGCCCGGATTCTTGCGGCGGCCTTGCAGATTCTTGCGCTTTTTTGCCGGGCCGGACCGCCGCCGGCTTGGCCCGGCCGCGTCGCCGCTGTACCATCGAACAGCATCGCCCGAGAGGAAACCCATGCCGCCCCGCTATCACGTTCATCACTGCCTGAGCCAGCACAAGGCCCAACTCAAGGACACCGTCGACCTCGACGACGGCATCGCCCTGGCGCACTGGCACAACGACGACGACTTCATCGAGCTGGAGCGGGCCGAGCACCACACCCTCAGCCTCTACGTGGCCGACGGCTACGAGTCCTACCGCAAAACCGGCGGCGGCTGGCGCAACGGCGGGGCGCCGGATCGCTTCTGCCTGATGCCGGGTCTGCACGAGTCCACCTGGGATATCCGCGGGCCGCTGGAATTCGTACACCTCTACTTTACCGATGCCCATCTGCGCACCCTGGCCGAGCAGGTGTGGGACAAATCCCCCGCCGGCCTGTTGCTGGAAGAGCGTACCTTCGCCCAGGACGACAGCGTCAAGGCGCTCTATCGCCAGTTCCTGCTGGCCTGCGACTGGCGGGACAACAGCGAGCGGCTGGCGCTCAGCAGCGCCGTCACCCTGCTGCTCACCCATCTGCTCAAGGGCTATACCCAGTACCGCTGGCAGGCGCCGGCGGTCAGGGGCGGCCTGGCGCCGGTCCAGCTGCGGCGGGTAAAGGACTATATCGAGGCCCACCTGGACCAGCCCCTGCCGCTGCGGGTGCTGGCCGGGGTGGCCTGCCTCAGCGAATACCACTTCGCCCGCATGTTCCGCCAGTCCGAGGGGCTGCCGCCGCACCAGTACGTGCTGACCCGGCGCCTGCTGCGGGCCGAGCAGTTGCTGCGCCACAGCGCCTTGCCGCTCACCGAGGTCGCCCTGGCCTGCGGCTTCAGCTCCGCCAGCCACCTGGCCAACCGCTTCCGCCAGAGCCGGGGGCTGGCGCCCTCCGCGCTGCGCGGCGGCTAGGGCAGGGGGCCGCGCGCGATCCGCACCCGATCGCGGCCCTCGGCCTTGGCCCGGTACAGGGCTTCATCGGCGCGGCGCACTATCTGCTCCCAGCCCAGGCCCGGGCCGCCGGCCACCCCTATGCTGGCGCTGATCCTGAGGATGTGCGCTTCCCCCAGCCGGACCCTGTGGTGGCGGATGGCCCGGCGCAGGCGGCGGGCCAGCAGGGCCGCCTCGCTCAGGCGGTAGCCCTCGATCAACACCGCGAACTCCTCGCCGCCGTAGCGGCCCAGGTGATCGTCCTGGCGCAGCTGGGCACGCATCAGCTCGGCCAGCTCGCGCAGTACCTGATCGCCGGCCGGATGGCCGTGGCCGTCGTTGATCGACTTGAAGTGATCGATGTCGAGCAGGATCAGGTGGGGGCAGTCCTGGCGCCGGGGGCTGGCCGCCGCCCGCTCGCCCAGCTCGTCGAGGGCACGGCGGTTGAGCAGGCCGGTCAGGCCGTCGGTCAGGGCCAGTTGCTCCAGCTCCCGGGTGAGCCGACCCCGTTCCCTCAGCCGCTCCGAGACCATTTCCATGGCATTGAACAGCCGCCTGACCTCGCCGGCTTCGCCGGGCCGCGGACGGGGCACGGCGGGCGCGCCGTCGGCCAGGGTCACCACGGCGTCGGCCGCCCGCAGCAGGGGGCCGAACAGCCGGCGCTGTACCGCCAGCACCAGGCCCGCCAGCAGGCAGAGCGAGAGCAGGGTGGTCAGTCCCAGCGCGGCCAGGGCCTGCAGCGCCCTGTGCTCCCGCTGCTCGTACTCCCGTACCGTCAGCGCCAGCAGCCGCTCGCGCAGTGCCTCCAGCGGTTTCATGGTGGCCACGTAGCGGTCGGTGAAGACCACGGCGTCGAACGAGTAGCCTCCGGAGGCGGGCGCCTCCGCCAGCAGGCGGTCGATCAGGCCGAGCCCGTCGCCGAAGTAGCGCGCTTCCGCCTGCCTGCGCAATTGGCGGAACTCGGCATCGAGTGGCAGGGCCTCGGCGCTCGGCCGGAGCAGCGCCCAGAGTTCGAGCAGGCGGCCGCGGGTGATCTGGCCCTGGATGCGATTACGCAGCGGAATGGGCTCATTCGCCGCCAGGGGGGCGATCAGGTAGGAGCCGAGGCGGCCGGCGTACTCGCGCAGGTTGCCCAGCATCATGGCCTTGAACAGGGGGGCGGTCAGCTCCTTGTCCCGGCGCATCAGCCCGGTGGCCTGCCACTGGATCAGCCGGAAGTAGCTGTCCCAGGCCGCGAACATGGCCTCGATGGCGGCCTGGAGATCCTCATGGCGGCGGGTGCCGGCGGCCTGGGCCGCCACCCCGTCCACCGCCCGGCGCCCGGCATCGAGCCGGTCGTGCACCGCCGCCAGCAGCTCGGGAGGAAAGGCGTCCCGCTCCAGCCGGTGCAGTCGGTCGTCCGTCTGCCGGCGCAGCTGCGCGAGCCATGCCCGGGCCCGGGGCCGCTGCGCCGCGTCGGCGCTCATCAGGGCGTTGGCCGGCCCGCGCTCGGCGGAGATCAGGTTGGCGGCCTCGAAGACGGTGGCGAACAGGCGGATGTCCCGGGCGCTCTGGCGGGCCTGGAGGAAGTCGTCGACGGAATGGTAGAGGGTGGTACCCGCCAGTATGGCGGTGCACAGGGCCGCCACCAGGGCCATGCACCAGAGTTTCCATTTCAGGCTGTGTTGTATCGCGTGATCCGGCATCTTGATTCGGGTTTGAATGCGAGGAATGGACTCGGCACCCGCCGAGCCGGCCCGGAGCGGGTCCGGGCCGGCTCGGCGGCTCAGGGCGCGTCGGCCAGCTCGGCGGCTCAGGGCGCGTCGGCCAGCTCCGTCGCCAATTGATCGGCCACCTGCTCCCAGGCGGCGCCCAGGGCGCGCACCAGGGCGGAGTAACCGTCGTCGGCCAGGGGCTGCTCGGCGCTGAAGGCGGCCTGGGCCAGCAGGCGGCCGTTGCCATCCAGCAGTTGCCACTGGCCCTCGGCCAGGGCAACGCCGTCGTAGCGACCCTGGAAACGGCTTACCTGTACCCGCAGATCGCGTACCGGGACGCCGTCCAGCAGCGGCTGGCCGCGGCTCACCACCTGGGCTTGGGGCAGGGCGTGGCCGAGCCGCTGCTGCAGTCCCCGCTGCAACTGGCCGGCGATGTCCTCGGCCCAGAGGTGCCGGCGCGCCTGGTACACCTCGATGTCGTTCAACTGCATGACGATGCCCTCGCTGTCCAGGTGGCCGGCCAGCCGTACCGGCGCTACCTGGATGGCCAGGCGGCGCTCGTAGTGGCGCTCCGGCACCGAACTCGGCAGCAGGTAGCTGGCGCTGTCGGGCTGGCTGCCGGCGCAGCCGGCCAGGCCGAGCAGGGCGGCCAGCAGCAGGGCTGGCAGGGCTGGGGTGCTCATTCTCATCTCGGGGCCCTCGGTTGTGGGTCTTCGGTCAGTTCCTTGTCAAAGATCAGGGCGTTGGGCTGATCGTTCAGGGTGCGCACCACCGGCTGCAGCTCGCGCATCAGCTTCTCCAGCCGGGAGAGGGTCTGGGTCAACTCGTCGTAACCCTGGGAGTCGGGGGCAAAGCCCTGCAGGGTGTCGCGCAGCTGGCGCAGGGTGGCGTTGGCGTTTTCCGGCAACTGGCCGGTGGCCGGATCGGCCAGCAGCGCATCCACCGAGGCGGCGATGCCGTTCACCTTCTCCATGGTCTGGCGGGTGGCCGCCAGGGTGTCGTTGAGGGTGCCGAGGAGCGGCTCCACTTCCAGGTTGTTCAGCTTGTCCAGCAGGTTGGACACCTTCTGCTCGATCTGGGCGAAGCTGCCGGAGGTGGTGGGGAACACCGGCCGCTCCACGAAGGTCATGCGCTGGAAGGGCACCACGTCCTTATGGAAGTTGAGATCCACGAACAGGGCGCCGGTCAGCAGGTTGCCGGCCTTGAGCGAGGCACGCAGGCCGTTGTGGAACATCCGCTCCAGGCGTTGGTACCACTGCTCGGTGTCGATCTCCTGCTGCTCCTCGTCGAAGCGCCGGGGCTCGATGCGGATCAGCACCGGAATGGCGAAGCGGCTGAGGGAGTCGGGCTGGGGCGCGCTGAAGTGCCAGGGCACGCTGACCACGGTGCCGATGCGCACGCCGCGGTATTCCACCGGGGCGCCGGGGCTCAGGCCCCGCACGGTGTCGTCGACCAGCAGCACGTATTCCAGGTACTGGTCGTAGCTGCCTTCGGAGGCGCTGTCTTCGTCGGGGAAGAGCACATAGCTGGCGCCCGGCTTGGCGGGACGGCCCATGGAGGCGTTCTCCGGCACCCCGAAGCTGACGCCGCCGCCCACCAGGGATTCGAGCGATGCCACATTGACCCTGAAACCCTGGGAGTCCAGGCGCACATCCACCCCCGAGGTGCTCCAGAACCGGGTGGTGCTGGTCACCAGCACCTCGTAGGGCGACTGGATGTAGAGCTGGTGGTGCATTTCCCGCTCCTCGGGATCGAAATGGCTGTCTTCCACCCGGCCCACGGTGTAGCCCTGGTAGCTGACGGGATCGCCGGTGCTGATGGCATTGCCCACCTGGCTCACCAGGTTGATGCGCAGGCCAGGGGCGTCGGGCGAGGCCACCGGCGGCTGCTCCAGCACGGTGAAGCTGCGCTGGGATTTGTCGCCGTTGCCCGGCAGCAGCTGGATATAGGCCCCCGAGAGCACGGTGCCCAGGCCGCTGATGCCCTCCCGGCCGATGCGCGGCTTGACCACCCAGAAGCGGGTCTCGTTGTTGAGCATGGCTTCGGCCTCGGGACTCATGCGGGCAGTAATTTCCGCATGGGCCAGATCGTCCGACAGGCTCACCCGCTCCACCCGGCCCACTTCCACGTTGCGGGTCTTGATCAGGGTCTTGCCCGCTTCGATGCCTTCGGCATTGTCCATGATCAGGGTGATGGAAGGCCCCAGCTTGCTGAGGTTGTCGTAGATCATCCAGGCGCCGATCAGCACGGCCACCAGGGGCACTATCCAGATGGGCGAGAGGGATCTTTGGGTCCGGCGTTCGGCACGCTGGCTGTCAGGCATGGTTGGATTCCTTGGAAGCGTTGGCATGGCCGGCGTTTGGCCGGCCGGAGTACGGTTCGATCGCGGTGCCGGCCCAGATGGCTCTGGGGTCGAACACCATGGCGGCCAGCATGGTCAGCACCACCACGGCGGCGAAGGCCAGGGCGGCGGGACCGGGCTCGATGGACATCAGGGAGCCGCTGCGGATCAGCGCCACCAGTATGGCCACCACGAAGACGTCCACCATCGACCAGCGGCCGACGAACTCGGTCACCCGGTAGAGGCGGATCCGGGTCAGGCGGTCGAGGGCATCCGGGCGGCGGCTGACCACGTAACAGAGCCACAGCAGCGCCAGCATCTTGCTCACCGGCACCAGCACGCTGGCGGTGAAGATGATGAAGGCGATGGGCCAGTCGCCGTGCTGAATAAACAACAGTACCCCGCCCATGATGGTGGACGGCAGGCTGCTGCCGAGCGAGGTGGTGATCATGATGGGATAGAGGTTGGCCGGCAGGTACATGATGAGCGAGGCGGCCAGCAGCGCCAGGGTGGCCTGGTTGCGCACCCCCCGGTAGGGGTGCAGCGGCTCGTCGCAGCGCAGGCAGCGGCCCTTGCCGGCCTGCGGCAGGCGGTTGACCAGGCCGCAGGTATGGCAGCCCACCAGTCCCTGCTCGGCGGCGGTGAGGCCGGTGCGGCTGCCTTCCGGCGCCATCGGCTCCCGGTCGAGGGAAAACCACAGCCAGTCGCTGTCGATGGACTGGGTGGTGAACAGCAGCAGCAGGGCGTAGGCGCAGAAGGTCCAGAACGACAGCCCCAGCTCGATCTGGGCCATGCCCATCACCTTGATCAGGCTCACCAGGGTGCCGATCACGAAGACGTCGGCCATCATCCAGGGGGTGACGTGGCGCAGGGTGCGGGCTATCTGCCGGCTCCGCGGCAGCGGCCGGCGCAGCAGTATGCCCAGGCACAGCCAGGCCACGCAGCACAGGTACACCGCCGGCAGCACGATGACGGTGAGCAGGACGCACAGGGCCACCAGCGGCTGGTGCAGGCCGATCAGGGTGGAGGCGGTGCTGGTCAGCTCTATCCGGTTGCCGATGCCGCTGAGGTCGAAGCCGACGAAGGGAAAGGCGATCGACAGCCCCAGGGTGAACAGGGTGGCCAGGCTGAGCGCCAGGCTGCGCTCGGCCGGGTTGGCATGGCGGCGCACCAGGGTGTGGCCGCAGCGCGGGCACTCGGCCTTTTCCCCCGCCTTCAGGGGCGGCAGCGACACCAGCAGATCACACTCGTGGCAGGCGCGCAGGCGCCGGCGGGACACGGAATGGCGCCGGTGCTGGCGGGAGCCGGCCGCCGCCACGGATAACGGCGTGGAGCTATGTTCGGGCAAGGTAAGGTTGAACCTCCGGAATACCGACTGCGAGTGGTTGATATTACGACAATTTTACCTGTTTGATAAAGCAGAACCGATGCGCCGGCCCGGCAGCGCGGCGGATGGCCACCGGCTCAGCCGGGGACGGGGATACCGCCGCCATCGAGACGGCAGCGAGCCGGGGAAAAAAGGAGACACCTGCCGAGGATATTATCTTGAGTTCCGGTGGTTACCGAGTGATTCCATCCTTTTTGTTTGAAAGCCGAGCTGTCGACTTGACGGACGTTAACAAATGGTGAAAATAGCGGCGATACGCCACCCTCGTCGCACCACGCAGTTGGTGCCAAGTGAGCCATTTTAATCCGGGTTGGCGCCCGTGCCCTTTATTACCTTGTGGAGTGATCAGGTTGCAGCTTCCCCGACAACCCGACGATGAAGTCAGGCGGCTGCAGCTGCTGAAGGATCTCGCCATCTTGGATACCGGGCCGGAGGAAGGCTTCGACGCCCTGACCCGGCTGGCGGCGGAGATCAGCGGCTGCCGCATCGCCCTGGTCACCCTGGTGGACGAGGCGCGGCAGTGGTTCAAGTCCAGCCAGGGGCTGGACGTCAGGCAGACCCCGCGGGAGCTCAGCTTCTGCGGCCATACCATATTGCAGCGCCAGCCCATGGTGGTGCCGGACGCCTGCCGGGATCCGCGTTTTGCCCAGAACCCCCTGCTCGAGCAACCGGGCTTCCGCTTCTATGCCGGCGTTCCCCTGATCGTGCACGCCGGCACCAGCGCCGTCGGTACCCTCTGCGTGGCCGATCCGCAGCCCCGGCCCGAGGGGTTGAGCGAGCTGCAGCTGCTGCAGCTGGCCACTCTGGCCGAGCTGGTGTGCGAGCGGTTGCGCAGTCGTCTGGTCATCCGTCGCCTGCGGGAGTCGGAGCGGGCGCGTAACCGTCAGTCCCAGTTGCTGGAGGCCATCAAGCGGGCGTCCGGCATCGGCTTCGCCCTGCTGGACCAGGGCGGCACCATCGTCGAGCTCAACGAAAAAGTCGCCAGCATCCTGGAGCAGGGCGCCGAGGCGCTCAAGGGCACGGATCCCCTGGCCCTGACCCTGCCCGCCGCCAGGGCGGGGGTGGCCCGGATGATCACCAGTTGCCTGGCCCAGGGCGTGAGGGTCAACGGCGACTGGCCGTTGCTGGACAAACAGGGGGCGCTGCGCATCGCCGGGGTCAATGCCGAGCGGCTGTGGCTGGATGAACAGCCTTACCTGTTCTGCGTGATCACCGACAAGACCCAGGAACGGCTCGAAGAGACCCTGCGGGATACCCAGGCCCGTACCCTGCGTGAGGTGACCCTGGAGAACTCCCTGTCCGAGATACTGGCTTCCATCGGCAATGCCATCCTCTATCACCGGCCGGGGGCCCGGGTGCTGATCAGCCACCTCACCGCCGACAGCCTGGATATCGAATACCTGTCCCAGCCGGAGCTGGCCGGGCTCGGGGTGCCGTCGCTCGCGGGCACCCGGCCGGTTTTTTACGACGGTGAGCAGGCCCCCTTTGCGACGGAGCTGGCCGGGGGCGCCTGCTGGCGCTTTCCGGTGCTGAGCGAGGACCGGCTGCGGATCCTGGGCGATCTGTGGATACTGCCGCGGCAGCCCACGCGGCCCGGCTCTTCCGAGTTCGTGTTTTTGGAGGGGCTGGCGCGGGTGGCGGGCTTTGCCATGGAGCGGCAGGATCAGTGGAAGGCCCTGCGTGAACGGGCCGAGTATGATGCCCTGACCGGCCTGGTCAACCGCACCCTGCTGGTGGAGCAGCTGGCCCAGGCCTTGTACGACGCCGCCGAACACCGGCACCAGCTGGCGCTGCTGTTCATCGATCTCGACGATTTCAAGCGGGTGAACGACAGCCACGGCCACCATGCAGGCGACAAGGTGCTGACCTGCCTGGCGGAGCGGATGAGCGAGACCCTGCGCAAGACCGATACCATCGCCCGCCTGGGAGGCGACGAGTTCGTGGTGGTGCTGCCCAAGGTGGATCTGACCACCGCCCAGCGGGTGGCACAGAAGCTGCTGGAGGTCTTGTGCCAGCCCATCCAGTGGGAGGAGCGGCTCCTGCCGGTCAGCCTGAGCATAGGACTGATCCTGTCGCGGCCGGGAGAGCTGGACGAGCAGGGCCTGATCCAGCGGGCCGATGCCGCCATGTATCAGGCCAAGCAGGCGGGCAAGAAGCAGGTGGTGTTGCTGCCGGCCTGAATAGTGTGTTTTCTCTTGAGTCCCTTCCTCCCGCCGGTGAGCGGACTTTTCATCCCGCCAAAGATTCGTTTATATCCATTTCAAACGGCCATATTTTCTCTATAATGGTGAGCTTGTTGCAATTTAAGCCGTTTTTTTGGAACCCATCGATGACCCAAGCCAAAGCCATGACCCTGCTGCTGGTAGACGACAGCAGAGTAGCCCGTCTCAGCCTGGTGCGTCAGCTGCAAAGCCTGCCGCTGACCCTGGAGATCCTGGAAGCCGCCTCCGCGGACGAAGCCCAGGCGCTGATGCAGCAGCGGCAGGCCGATGCGGCGCTGATCGACTTCAATATGCCGGGGCGCGATGGCATCGAGCTGGCCGGCCTCTTTCGCCAGAGCCATCCCCGGATGAAGCTGGCCCTGGTCACCGCCAACATTCAGGATGCCTTGGTGAAGCGGGCCCGGGAGCTGGACATGACCTTCGTCGCCAAGCCCGCCAGTCTGGATGATCTGGCCCGCTTCCTCGAGGTAGCCTGATGACATTGACCCTGAGCGCCGATGAACACGACGTCATCGTCGAGCTGATGAACATCGGTGTCGGCCGCGCGGCCAGCGCCTTGTCGCAGCTGGTACAGGACGAGGTGTTGCTGTCGGTGCCCCAGTTGCAATTCCTGTCCCCGGCCGAGGCCAGGGATATCTTCTGCCGTTCCATGCCCGGTCTGCTGGCCGGGGTGATGCAGGGATTCCGGGGCTTCATGAGCGGCCGCGCCGCCTTACTGTTTCCCGAAGATCGCAGCCTGGAGCTGGTCCGGGCCATGCTGGGGGCGGATCTGTCCGCCGACGAAATTTCTGAGCTGGAGCAGGAAACCCTGGCCGAGCTCGGCAACATCCTGCTCAACAACTGCCTGGCCACCCTGGCCAATATGCTCAACCAGCAGATTCAGACCGACCTGCCCCAGGCGTTCAATGTGGATACTCCCCATCTGCTCGGCCGGCTGTCGCCCGCGCAGGATGGCGAGGGCTCGATGATCATGCTGGTGCAGATCGACTTCAGCCTGCGAGAGAGCGCGTTGCAGGGATACCTGGCCTTCCTGATCGACCTGCACTCGGCGGACACCTTCATTGAGGCGCTGCGCCACTACCTGGCCGGACTCGAGTAATGATGTCGGAGCAGGATGCGGCGAAACTGCACTCGACCCGGTTGGCGATGAGCACCCTGGATCATATCGAGAGCGGCGTAATCCTCCTCGACCGGCAGCGACGGGTCCGCTTCTGGAACCATTGGCTGGAGCAGCACAGCGGCATCGGTGCCGGCGAGGCCATCGGTCGCCGCCTGGAACAGCTGTTCGGCGAGCTGCCGACGGTGTTGCTCGATGCGGTACGCGACGCCTGCGAACTCCGCCTGTCGCGGCTGCTTTCCCACCAGCTGCATCCGCAACTGCTGCCCTTGCGCCGCCAGACGGCCGCCGGGGTGGGCAGCCCGCTGTTCCACTCCATGTTGCTGCGGCCCCTGGCGGAAACGGAGGGGCTGACCCTGGTTCAGCTGCACGACATCACCAATGCGGTGCGGCGTGAGCGGCACCTGCGCGACAAGGAGCAGGTGCTGCGGCGGGTGCATCAGCGGCTGTCGGAGGAAAAGCAGTTCATCGACACCGTACTCAAGACCATCAGCGCCCTGGTGGTGGTCACCGATACCTACGGGCGCATCCTCAGCATCAACCGCAGCTGCGAGCAGCAGACCGGATTCAGCGAAGAGGAGGTACGGGGACAGCCCCTGAAGGTGCTGTTCAGCATCGATCTTTTCAACAACCTGGTCGACGGCCCCTGGCAGTACGAGGAGCCCCGTCCCTTCGTCTGCCGGATGCAGAGCGCGGCCGGGGAGCAGATGCATATCCGCTGGACGGTGAAAAGCGTCGGCGAGCCGGGCCAGCCGCCCCGCTACCTGATCTATACCGGCCAGGACATCACCGAACGGGAGCGCGCCGACGCCCTGCTGCGTCTGGAGCGGGAGATCCTGGAGATGGCCACCGCCGGCGAGCAGCCGGATAAAACCCTGAACCATATCTGCCTGGCGCTGGAGCGACAGCTGGAGCAGTGCCGGGTGGCGGTGCTGCAGTGGACGGAGGAGGACCGCCTGCAGGTCAGCAACGGTCCCGGCCTGGCGGAAGACTTTTGCCGCCGCCTGGGCGAGTTGCAGAGCGGGAGCCTGCTGAGCATACTGCTGCCGGGGCTGCAGAGCGGCCAGCTGCAGGTATTCGTGGCCGAAGGTTCGGCGCCCCGCTGGCGGCCCTGGCTGGCGCTGGCGCAAGATCATGACATGGCCGGTTGCTGGCTGATGCCCATTCACGACAGCTCCCATGCGCCGCAGAGTCTTTTTGCGGTGTTTCCCCGCCAGCGCACCCATCCGTCGGCCCACGAGCAGATGGTGATCCAGCGTATCGCCCACCTGACCGCGCTGATCCTGGAGCGCCACCTGCAGCAGGAGCGGATCCGTTACCTGGCCCTGCACGATCCCCTGACCGGCCTGGCCAACCGCAGCCTGCTGAACGAGCAGCTGCTGCGCAGCATTCACCGGGGCCGCCGGGAGCAGCACCCCTTCGCCCTGTTGTTCATCGATCTGGACGGCTTCAAGGCGCTCAACGACACCCATGGCCATGACGCGGGCGATGCCTTTCTGGCGGCCCTCGGCCATCGGCTGAAAACCAATTTGCGGGCCACCGACTGCTGTGCCCGCACCGGTGGTGACGAGTTCGTGGTCCTGCTGGAGGGGGTGGCCGACGAGGACACCGCCCGCCATGTTGCAGAGTCGCTGTTGCGGCTGGTATCCACGACCCTGGAATGGAACGGGCATGCCCTGCAGGTGTCGGCCTCCATCGGCCTCGCCCTCTACCCGGAGGACGGTGACGGCGCCGATGCCCTGCTGACCCGGGCCGACAACGCCATGTATGGCGCCAAGGCCGGGGGCAAGGGCTGCATAGTGCGCCTGCGGGGCTGAATGGGTCGGGATGGGGATGACCATGGAGAAACGAATGGCGTCAACACCGGGCGGAACAGGGCGAAACGGAGGAAGGGGACGGCTCCTGGTGGCCGTGGCGTTGGTGCTGGCGGTGCTGCTGGGCTGGTGGCACGGGCGCGACGACGGCTCGCTGCAGCGGATCCGGGAGAGCGGGGTGTTGCGCATCGGCTATGCGGTGGAGGCGCCCTATGCCTACTTGTCCGGCTCCGGGGAGGTGATTGGCGAGTCGCCGGCCACCGCCCGCCTGATCGCCGCCGCCATGGGCGTGGAACGGCTGGAATGGGTACTGGTCCCCTTTTCCCACTTGATTGCCGACCTGCAGGAAGGGCGTTTTGATCTGATAGCGGCCGGCCTCTTTATCACCGAGGAGCGCGGCTCCCAGGTGCGGTTTTCGTCCCCGGTGCTGGCCATCCGCTCCGGCGTGCTGCTGCGGCGGGGCGAGCAGGAGTCCTTGCGCGAGCGGCTGCTGACGGCAATGCCGGTGTCGCTGGCGGTGGTGGAAGGCGCGGTGGAGCACCAATGGGCATGGCTTCGGCCCGAGTTTAGGCCCGGCCTGGTGGTGGTTCCCGATGCCCTGAGCGGCCAAGTGGCGGTGGCCAGCCGGGAGGTTGACGCCCTGGCCCTGTCCTGGCCCGCGACCCGGCTCATGGCGGCGGCCGCACCGGCCACCTTCGAGGCAATGCTGCTGCCGGGCGCCGGCGAAACGGTGAACCTGACCGCCTTTGCCTTCCGTCCCCGGGACCTGAGCCTGCAACAAGCCTGGGAGCGGGCCCAGCGGCAGGTGATAGGCTCATCGGCCCACCTGGCAGCTATCGCACCCTACGGATTCACCCAGGTCGATCTGGCCGCGGGCAAGGAGACTGCCGACTGATGGAAAAAAATATGCTCGCCACGACCGGCCTGGGGGCCCGCAACTGGATCTGGCTGAGCATGGCCGCCGCCGTGCTGGTCTGTCTGCTCGTCGCCGGGCTGCACTATCACCACAAGAGCCGGCTCGGCCAGGCTGCGGTGCTGGTGCAGGAACTGGGCCGGGCCGGCGATGATCTGTCCCAGGGGCTGCTGCACCTGACCCTGAGCACCACCGCCGACTCGCCCTGGCAGCGGGAACGGGGGCTGGTACTGCTGCAGCAGGCCATGACCGGATACCAGCGGACCCTGGCGCGGCTCGACCCCACTGCCGATGCGAGTGCTTTTCGCCGCGATCTCGACGCCTTGCAACAGCAGTTGCAGCCCCTGCGGCAAGAGCCATTTTCTGCTGCCCAGAGTCTGTCGCTGCGATTGGCCATGTACCGCCTCAACAGCAGTGCGCAGCAGCTTGACGGCGAGCTGCGACGGCAGCTCGGCGAACTGTCGGGGCAACTGGATCTGTATTTCGACGGCGGGGTGGTGCTGGCGCTGCTGTTGCTGGGCGGTATCTGCCTGGGCCTGTTCCGGCTGGAGCAGAGCCGCAGCCGGCAACAGCAGCGCCTCGAGCTGCTGGAGGCGGCGGTCTCGCAGCTGAACGACATCGTCATGATCACCGAGGCCGGGCTCCTGGACGAGCCCGGACCGCGTATCGTGTTTGTCAATGCGGCCTTCGAGCGGCACACCGGCTATCGGCGGGAAGAGGTGATCGGGCGGACGCCGCGCATTCTGCAGGGCCCGGAAACCAGCGTCGAGGAGCGCCGGCGTATCCGCCGGGCCCTGGAGCACTGGCAGCCGGTGCAGGCGGAGATGCTCAACTACACCAAGGGTGGCGACAAGCTCTGGCTCGAACTGAGCATAGTGCCGCTGACCGATCGGCAGGGTCGCTACACCCACTGGGTGTCGGTCGAACGCAACATCACCGAGCGGCGGGAGCTGGAGGAGCAGTTGCACCAGGCCCGGCGGTTGGAGTCGGTAGGCCAGTTGACCGGGGGGATCGCCCATGACTTCAACAATCTGCTGACGGTGATCATCGGCAATGCCGAGCTGTTGCAGGAGCAACTGGCCGAGGCGGATCCCCTGCGCCCCCTGGCGGAGTCCATGCTTTCCGCGGCCCAGCGAGGTGCCGAGCTGACCAGCCGTCTGCTGGCCTTTGCCCGCCGGCAGGCCCTGGTGCCGCGGGTGGTGGCGGTCAATGAACTGATGGATGAGATGCAGTTGCTGCTGCGGCGGACCCTTGGCCACCATGTGGCCATCGAGGTAGTCCAGGAGCCGGGTCTCTGGCCGGCGCTGGTGGACCCGGCGCAGCTGGAAAGCGCCCTGCTCAACCTGTGCATCAATGCCCGGGATGCCATGCCCGGCGGCGGGCGGCTGACCCTGGAAAGTGCCAACATCAGCCTGGACGAGGAGGATGCCGGCCGCTACGGCGACGTGGCGCCGGGCGACTATGTGCAACTGGTGGTATCCGATACCGGCAGCGGCATCGCCGCCGAGCACCTGCACCGGGTGTTCGAGCCCTTCTTCACCACCAAGGAGCAAGGCCGGGGCACCGGGCTCGGGCTGTCGATGGTGTTTGGCTTCATCAAGCAGTCGGGCGGCCATATCACCCTGTATTCGGAGCCGGGAGAAGGCACCACGGTGCGCATGTACCTGCCCCGTTCTCCGGTGGCAACACAGCCAGCAGCCCCGGTGACGGCCCCGGGACGCCGGGGTGGGGACGAGACCATCTTGCTGGTTGAAGACGATGCCGAGGTGCGCCGCTATGCCGAGATACAGTTGCGACGGCTGGGTTATAGGGTGTTGCTCGCCGCAAATGGCTCCAGCGCGCTGCGGATACTGAGGGAGAGGCAGGATATCGATCTGCTGTTTACCGATGTGATGATGCCGGGCGGCATTAACGGGCCCGAACTGGTCGAGCAGACGCGCTGCCTGCATCCGCATATCAAGGTGCTGTACAGCTCCGGCTACGCTGCCAGCACCCTCCTGCACCAGGGGCGGGTGGCGCCGGAGTGGCAACTATTGACCAAGCCCTACCGGCGCGCCGAGCTGGAAGCCAAGGTGCGCCAGGCGCTGGAGCAGCGGCCATGAGGCGGTGGGGGTCGGACAAGGGAAGTTGGCTTCCGGTGCCGAACGGGCACCCCGCCTGGCGCTGGAGTTCGCTGGGGGCGCTCGCCCTGATCTTTGCGGCCGACGCCCTGACCCCACTCGGGTTTGCGCATGGCATCCTCTATCCGCCGGTCATACTGCTGGCCTTGTTCAGCGGCAGCATTCGCCTGGTGTCCGCCGTCAGCCTGGCGGCGGCGGTCCTCACGGTAGCGGGCGTGTTCATTTCCCCGGCGGCTCCCCGTGACTTCGCTCCTCTCTTTGTGCTGGCCAACCGGTTGCTGGCCCTGGTGGCCATCGCCCTGAGCGGCCTGCTGTCGGTCGCCATCATCCATTACCTGCGCCAGACGCATGACGCTTACCGGGCCCAGCAGCGGAGCCGTCAGGAGTCGGAGCTGCTGGCCGGGCGGCTTCGCAACACTCTGGAAAGCATGACCGAGGCTTTTCTGGTGCTGGACAGGGAGCACAGGATCACCTTTGCCAACCGGCGGGCGGAACGGCTGCTGGATACGAGGTCGCCGGCCATGCCGGGCCAGCCGCTGGTGGCCGTCTTTCCCCAGGTCCGGGCGTTGCTGGAGCAGGGGGGACCTGAGGGGGAGGCGGAGTTGTTCTACCCCCGACGCGAGTGCTGGCTGGCGTGCCGTTATGTGCGCACCGACGACGGCCTGGCGCTGACGTTGCAGGACTGCACCGAACGCAAGCGTAACGAGCAGAGCAGGCTGACCGAAGCCCGGGCATTGCAGATGATCTATGAAGGCGCCTCTCTGCGGGCGGTGCTCACCCAGATAGTGCTGGGTATCGAGCAGGTATTGCCCAACACCCTGGCCTCGGTGCTGCTGCTGGACGAAGCCGGCATCCACCTGCAGGAAGGGGCGGCGCCCAGCCTGCCCGAGTCCTACAATCGGGCGGTATACGGCCTGGCCATCGGTCCACGGGCTGGCTCCTGCGGTACCGCCATGTACCGGCGCGAAGCCGTGATCGTGGAGGACATTGCCACCGACCCGCTGTGGGCGGACTACAAGGCGCTGGCGCTGGCCCACGGCCTGCGGGCCTGCTGGTCTATTCCCGTGCTGGACGGTTCAGGCCGGGTGTTGGCCAGTTTTGCGCTCTACCACCAGCACCCGAAAGCTCCGAGCGAAGCCGATCGTGCCCTGATCGACCGTACCAGCCACATCGTCGGCCTGGCCCTGGAGCGTCATCGCCAGGAAGCGGCCCAACGCGCCCTGGAGGAGCAACTGCACCATGCCCAGCGGATGGAGGCCGTGGGCCAGCTGACCGGCGGTGTCGCCCACGACTTCAACAACCTGCTGACGGTGATCCTGGGTAACGGCGAACTGCTGCAGGAGCAGCTGGCGCGGGAGCCGGCGCTGGCCGAACTGGCGCAGATGATGGTGGTGGCCGCCCAGCGAGGGGCGGATCTGACTCAGCGGTTACTGGCTTTCGCCCGTCGCCAGGCGCTGGAGCCCCAGGTGATCCGGGTCAACGAGCTGGTCGAGGGCATGCACACCCTGCTGACCCGGACCCTGGGGCAGCACATCAGCATGGAACTGTGTCCGACCGAGGATCTCTGGCCGGCGCTGGTGGATCCGGCCCAACTGGAAAGCGCCCTGCTCAACTTGTGTCTCAATGCCCGGGATGCCATGCCGGGTGGCGGCCGGCTCACCATTGAAACCGCCAATGTCCGGCTGGACAGGGACTATGCCGCCACCCATGCGGAGGTGGAGCCTGGCGACTATGTGCTGCTGGCGGTGTCGGATAACGGCAGCGGCATTGCTTCCGAGCACCTGGGGCGGATTTTTGAACCCTTCTTCACCACCAAAGAGAAGGGCAAGGGCTCGGGGCTGGGGTTGTCGATGGTGTTCGGTTTTATCCGCCAGACCCGCGGCCATGTCAGCGTCTATTCCGAGCCGGGCATCGGCACTGTGGTGAGGATGTACCTGCCCAGGGCCGGGGCCGGGGCGCTTGAGGCGGAGCCGACCAAGAGGGTGGTACCCTTGCCGCGGGGCGGCGACGAGTGCATCCTGCTGGTGGAGGACGATGCCCTGGTGCGCCGTTATGCCGAGGATCAACTGCGGAGCCTGGGCTACCGGGTGCTGACCGCCAGCAACGGTGACGAGGCCCTGATCCTGCTGCGGCAGGAGCAAGACATCGATCTGCTCTTTACCGACGTGGTGATGCCCGGCGGCTTGGGAGGGCCGGAACTGGCGGCCCAGGCGAAGGCACTCAGGCCCGGGCTTAAGGTGCTGTTCACCTCGGGCTATACGGAGAACGCCATCGTCCACCAGGGGCGCCTGGACAAGGGGGTGCAACTGCTGGGGAAACCCTATCGGCGCGCGGAGCTGATGGTGAAAATACGCCAGGCGATGGATAATTCATAAAAAAAGCGGGGTTTCATGATGGCGAAGACAAGGCTGTTGATCCTGGACGATGATCCCATGACCGGGCAGACCATAGCACGCATCGCCGAGTTCGCCGGGGCCGAGGTATGCTTTACCACGGATCCGGAGGAATTTTTCCAACTGGTGGAGACATGGCAGCCGACCACCATTGCGCTCGATCTGGTGATGCCCCGGATGGATGGGGTACAGGTGATGGCGGCCCTGGCTGACAAGGGCTGTTCCGCCCGCCTCATCATCAGCAGTGGGGTGGGCACTCGCGTGCTGGATGCCGCCGGCCGCTCCGCCGCCGAGCATGGCCTCAATATTGCCGGCGTGCTGCCGAAGCCCTTTACTCCGGCCGAGCTCAGGACCCTCCTGGCAGAGGAGCCGTTGGCTGATGCCCCGTCTTTACGCCGGGCCCCGGGCCCCGGGCCGCGCCAGCCGACCCTGAAGGAACTGCACCATGCCCTGGCCCAGGGGGCCATCGGCGTGGTGTATCAGCCCAAGGTGGCCTGTCGGGGTACCGAACTGGCCGGCTTCGAAGTCCTGGCCCGCTGGCAGCACCCGGAGCTGGGTGCCATCGCTCCGGACGTCTTCATCGCCCTGGCCGAGTCGGGTGGGTTGATCGACGAACTGACCGAGCAGGTGCTGGAGCAGGCGTTGAACTGGTTCGCCGGGCTGAATCGAGCCAAGGGAGCCCTGGCGGCGGTGCCGGCTTGCTCTCTGAAGAAACTGACCCTGTCCATCAATATTTCGGCCCGCTCTCTGGGCAACCTGGCCCTGTTCGAGCGCCTGGAGCAGCGTTGTGAGGCGTTGGGACTGGCGCCGGAGCGCCTGATCTTCGAGCTGACCGAAACCAGCGCCATGGAGGATCCGGTGGCTTCCCTGGATATCCTGACCCGGTTGCGGATGAAAGGATTCCAGCTGTCCCTCGACGACTTCGGTACCGGCTTTTCATCGATGTTGCAGCTGGTACGATTGCCCTTTTCCGAACTCAAGGTAGACAAGTCCTTCGTGATGACCGCCATGCAGTCCCAGGAATCCCGGGCGGTGATCAAGTCGGTGATCGAGCTGGGACACAGCCTCGGCCTGCAGGTCACGGCGGAAGGCATCGAGGATAGGAAAACCCTGGACTATCTGCGGCAGTCGGGCTGCGATCTGGCTCAGGGGTACTTTATCGGCAGGCCCATGGCCGAAGCGGCGCTGCCGGCCTGGATCCACGACTACCAGGCACAAGCCAGGGAAAACGGCTGACCGAAACCAGAAAAAAGCCCCGCCGAAGCGGGGCTTTTGTCGTCGGGGGGAGGGCTCAGATCACCGCGGCGATGGCGTCGCACAGGGCGTCGATGTTCGACTTGGTGATGCCGGCCACGCTGATGCGGCCGGAGCCGACGATGTAGATGCCGAACTCGTTCTTCAGCCGCTCCACCTGCTCCTTGTTCAGGCCGGAGAAGGAGAACATGCCGTTCTGGCGGGCGATGAAGCTGAAGTCCTGATCCACGCCGCGGCCGGACAGTTTTTCCACCAGCAGGGTGCGCATTTCCTGGATGCGGTCGCGCATTTCGGCCAGCTCGTTCAGCCAGTCCTGGTACAGCTCCGGATCCTCGGCCACCAGGGCCACCACGGCGGCGCCGTGGGAGGGCGGGTTGGAGTAGTTGGCGCGGATGATGGTTTTCACCTGGCTGAAGGCGGTGTCGGCCACGGCGGCGTCGCTGGCGACCAGGGTGAAGGCGCCCACCCGCTCGTTGTACAGGCCGAAGTTCTTGGAGAAGGAGCTGGCGATCAGCAGCTCTTTATTGTGCTCGGCGAACACCCGCAGGCCGTAGGCGTCTTCCTCGATGCCCTTGGCGAAGCCCTGGTAGGCGAAGTCGAACAGCGGCAGCCAGCCTTTCTCGGCGGACAGCTTGGCCAGTTGCTGCCATTGCTCGGCGGTGGGGTCGATGCCGGTGGGATTGTGGCAGCAGCCGTGCAGCAGCACCACGTCGCCGGCCTTGGCCTGGGCCAGGTCGGCCAGCATGGCGTCGAAGTCCAGATCCTTGGTGTCGGCGTTGTAGTAGCCGTATTCCTTCACCTCCAGGCCGGCGGCGGTAAACACGGCTCTGTGGTTGGCCCAGGTGGGGTTGGAGATCCACACGGTGTTGCTGTCGAGCTGGCGGGCGATGAACTCGCCGGCGATGCGCAGGGCGCCGGTGCCGCCCGGTGCCTGGGCGGTGCGGGCGCGGCCGGCTTCGGTCACGGCGGAGCCGGCGCCGAACAGCAGCTGCTGCACCACGCGGCCATAGGCCTCGGTGCCTTCAATGCTGAGGTAGTTCTTGGTGGTCTGCTCCTGCACCAGGCGGGCTTCGGCTTTTTTTACGCAGCGCAGCACCGGGGTCTGGCCGGCTTCGTCTTTGTAGATGCCCACACCCAGGTTGATCTTGTCGGTACGGGGATCCTGGCGGAACGCGTCGGTAAGGCCCAGGATGGGATCGGCAGGGGCGGCGGTGACCTTCTCGAACATGGTAGTGTTGATTCCTTGTAATGATAAATATGGTCCGGGTCGCGGGCTGCGACAGCCCCTAGTTATAACATTTGCGTCCCCATTAAAAAACGGCTTTCACCGGGGAATTTATGCCCGGGCCTTCAGCGCCGGATGCACCAGCAGCCAGTAGCTGGACAGGGCCAGCCAGGTGCACAGGCTCATCACCAATGCCATGGGCAGGGCCGACAGCAGGTGGCTGGCATTGACCGCGAAGGCCGCCACCGCCCCCAGGCCGAAACGGGTGGTGCCGGCCAGGGCCGAGGCGGTGCCGGCGGTTTCCGGAAAATGGCTGAGCAGGCCGGCCATGGCGTTGGCGCCGATCAGGCTGATCTGGGCGATCAGCACCATGATCGGCAGTACTATGCCCCAGAGGCCACCCGTGCCGGTGGCGGCATTGAATATCAGCGCGAGGGCGGCAAGGGCCGCCACCGTGAGGCCGACCTTGAGCAGGCGATCGCTGCCGAGGCGTTTCACCAGCCGGCTGTTGCCGAAGGTGAGCACCATCATCAGCAGGATATTCAGGCCGAACAGCAGGCCGTAGTGCTGGGCCGGGACCCCGAACAGTTCGATGTACACCAGCGGCGAGCCGGAGATAAAGGCGAACATGGAGGCGGTGGTCAGGGCGCCGCACAGGATGTAGCCCAGGGCCGCCCGGTGGCTCAGCACCTTGCCGTAGTTGCGCAGTATGGGCAGTAGCCGGAACGGTTGGCGCAGCTCGGGCTTGAGGGTTTCCGGGATCTTGAATGCCAGGGTGACGGCGACCAGGGCGCCGATGGCCGCCAGCAGCACGAAGATGCCGTGCCAGTGGGCCACCAGCAGCAGGTAGCCGCCGACGATGGGGGCGAGCAGGGGGGCCAGCGTCATCACCAGTATCACCATGGACATCACCCGGGCGAACATGTCTCGTTCGAACATGTCGCGCAGCAGGGCGTTGAGCACCACGGATCCGGCGGCGCCACCGATGGCCTGCAGCAGGCGGAAGGCCATCAGTGCCTCTATGCTGTCGGCCAGGGCGCAGCCGATGCTCGCCAGGGTAAAGAGCGCGAGGCCGCCGAGCATCACCGGCTTGCGGCCCACGCTGTCGGCCAGGGGGCCGTAGAGCAGCTGGCCGAGGGCGAAGCCGGCGAGGAAGACGCTGATGGTGAGCTGGGCCTGGGCCACCGGTACGCCCAGATCCCGGGCGATGGTGGGCAGGCTCGGCAGGTACATGTCGATGGCCAGCGGCGTCAGGCCGGCGAGGCTCGCCAGCAACAGCAGCAGGGAAAGGGGCAGACCCATGAGGAACATCCAGAGGTAACAAGTGCAACCAATTTAAACATGATAAGCATTATCATGCAAAAGATGTCCGTATTAGGGCCGGTAGGGGTAGATATGCAGCCGGGGAATGAGCGGCTCGTCCTTGATGCGGGCTTCCCGGCGTTTGCGGGGAGTAGCCGGCGGATAGTCCGCAAGCGGGGTCAGCGCCGGCGGCTCGTCCTGGCACAGGATAAGCGGCAGGTGGGCCTTGACCTGCTGCTGGCGGGGGCGGATCTCCTCCTGCCAGCGCACATTGACCATGGGGTGGGTCTTGACCGGCCGGCGCAGGCGCAGCTCCACCCCCGGCGGCAGCCGCTTGACGTCGTAGATTTCCCGGTCCACGCATTGCAGCCAGGTCTGGGCATCGACCAGGGGCGGAGGTTTGAGCCGGGACTCGGTGAGCTGGCGCACCAGCTGGTCCTTGTCCAGCTTCTGGATGATCTGCTTGTTGGCCCAGGTAAAGCCCAGCCGGGAGGCGGGGCGGGGCAGCAGCACCAGCTGGCGGTAGACCTGCAGGGTGATGAGGCCGGGCAGGGTGTCGTGCACCAGGGCGAACTTCTTGTCGCGGCCCTCGGTTTCCTGCACCAGCGCCCGGAACGCCAGCTTGAGTCGGTTGACCTCGTCCACCAGGGCGGCGACATCGTCCCCGAGGGCGGCGGGCAGCAGCAGCAGGCCGGGCAGACGGAAGCTTGCTTTGGCCGAGCAGTCCGGTTGCAGGTGCCACCGGCGATAGGCCGCCAGGGCGGCGTGCAGGGCGTCCTCGTCTTGCAATGGGCTGACGGGGATCCGCGCCACCGGCTCGTGCTCCTGGCCAAGCGGCACGGGCGGCAGGGCATAGCAGCGGGCGAAGGGGCTGGCCCCGGCCAGGAACTGGCAGAGGGCGCTGGTGGTGCTTTCCAGCTCGGCGAAGGCGTGGCGCAGGCGGGCGGCGAGGGTGAACATAATTTATGCCAACATACTTTGGGTGCTTTTGAATCTAGCAGGCGAGACGGCGCGGCGCAAGCAGCAGGACCGGGTGGTGCGCCAGGCCGGCAGGATGGGGCAACGGGGTTGCCTATTTTACATAATGTGCGCATGGGCGAAATCAAAAGAAAAAGGGGTCGGAGTCAATTAAAAAACTCCGACCCCTTTTAGGGGAGGGCTTACTTGTGCCGCGCTTTCAGCTTGTTGACCACGTCGGTCAGTTGCAACCCTTCCTGCTGCAGCAGCACGGTGAGGTGGTAGAGCAGGTCGGCGGACTCGCTGACCAGCTCTTCGTGGTCGTGCACGGTGGCGGCCAGCGCCGTTTCCACTCCTTCCTCACCCACCTTCTGGGCGATGCGCTTGGTGCCCTTGGCGTAGAGGCTGGCGGTGTAGCTGGTGGCCGGATCCGCGCCCTTGCGGCTGGCCAGCACCTGCTCCAGCTCGGCGAGGAAGGCCAGTGACGGCACTTGCTGGTCGTTGAAGCAGGACACATTGCCCAGGTGGCAGGTGGGGCCGATGGGCTCCACCAGCGCCAGCAGGGTGTCCTGATCGCAGTCGGTGCTGAGGTCGCGCAGCTGCAGCACGTGGCCGGAGGTTTCGCCCTTGGTCCACAGCCGGTTCTTGGTGCGGCTGAAGAAGGTGACTTCCTTGGTGGCCAGGGTTTTTTCCAGCGCCTCCCGGTTCATGTAGCCGAGCATCAGCACCCGGCCGCTGCGGCTGTCCTGCACGATGGCCGGCATCATGCCGTCGACCTTGTCCCAGTCCAGTTGTTTGGCATCAATCACGGATCACCACTCCTTCCTTTCTCAGATACTGCTTGAGCTCACCGATATCGATGATGCCCTTGTGGAACACCGACGCGGCCAGGGCGCCGTCCACGTCCGCCTCGAGGAAGGCGTCGCGAAAGTGCACCATCTCGCCGGCGCCACCGGAGGCGATCAGCGGCACCTGGCACAGGGCGCGCACCCGCAGCAGTTGCTCGATGTCGTAGCCCTGGCGCACGCCGTCCTGGTTCATCACGTTGAGCACGATCTCGCCCGCGCCGCGTTGCTGCACCTCTTCCACCCAGTCGAAGGTGCTCCACTTGGTCACCTGGGTGCGGCTCTCGTCGCCGGTGAACTGGTGTACCTGATACTGGCCGGTGGCCTCGTCATAGTAGGAGTCGATGCCGACTACTATGCACTGCACGCCGAAGGTATCGGCCAGCTCGGTGATGAGCCCGGGATTGGCCAGGGCCGGGGAGTTGATGGAGATCTTGTCGGCGCCGAATTCGAGGATGCGGGCCGCGTCCTCGATGGACTTGATGCCGCCGGCCACGCAGAAGGGGATGTCGATCACCTCCGCCACCCGGCTGACCCAGCTCTTGTCCACCACCCGCTCCTGGCTGGAGGCGGTGATGTCGTAGAACACCAGCTCGTCGGCGCCCTCGGCGGCGTAGCGCTCGGCCAGCGGCACGATGTCGCCGATGATTTCGTGGTTGCGGAACTTCACCCCCTTGACCACCTGGCCGTCCTTGACGTCCAGGCAGGGGATTATGCGTCTTGCCAGCATGAAATGGCCTCCTTGACGGTGAACTTGCCCTCGAGCAGGGAGCGGCCCAGGATCACCCCGGCCACGCCGGTGCCCTTGAGCGCCTCGATGTCATCGATGTTGCCGATGCCGCCGGAGGCCTGCCAGAGGATGGTGGGGTAGCGGGCGGCCAGCTCCCGGTACAGGGCGACGTTGGAGCCGGACAGGGTGCCGTCCCTGGAGATGTCGGTGCACAGCACGTGGCACAGGCCCGCGGGCAGGTAGTGCTCGAGCAGGGCTTCGATGGTGATGCCGCTGTCTTCCTGCCAGCCGGCGATGGCGATCTTCTTCTCGCCCTCGGGGGTGATGTTGATGTCGAGCGCCAGCACGATGCGCTCGGGGCCGTACTGCTTGATCCAGCCGGCCACCAGCTCCGGTTTTTTCACTGCGGTGGAGCCGATCACCACCCGCTGGGCGCCGATGTCGAGCAGGTCCTTCACGTCCTGCTCGGTGCGGATGCCGCCGCCGATCTGCACCGGCACGGCGGTGTTTTCAATCAGGCTTTTAATCACGGCAAGCTGGCGCTGGTCGCTGTTTTTGGCACCGTCCAGATCCACCAGGTGCAGCTGGCTGGCGCCTTCGGCCACATAGAGGTCGAAGCGCTCCTGGGGCGAGGCGGTGTATTCGGTTTTCTGCTGGTAGTCGCCCTGGTACAGGCGCACCACCTTGCCATTGATAAGGTCTATGGCGGGAATGATCATTTACAGCTCCAGAAAGTTTTTCAGCAACTGGGCGCCGGCGGCACCGGAGCGCTCCGGGTGGAATTGCACGCCGAAGAAGTTCTCCTGGCCGATGGCGGCGCTGAAGGCCTGGCCATACTGGCAGGAGGCCAGGGTGTATTCGCCCACCGGCACCGCGTAGGAGTGCACGAAGTAAAAGAAGCTGCCTTCGGGAATGTCCTTGAACAGCGGGTGGCCGGGCAGGGGAGTGACCTGGTTCCAGCCCATGTGCGGCAGGCGGATGCCGTCGCCGCCTACCATTTTGGTGCAGTCGGCGTCGATCTTGCCCAGGCACTCGACCTCGCCTTCCTCGGAGCGGTTGACCAGCATCTGCATGCCGAGGCAGATGCCCAGCACCGGCTGGTGCAGCCGGTTGATGAGCTCCACCAGGCCGCGCTCGCGCAGGTTCTTCATCGCCTCGCGGGCGGTGCCCACGCCGGGCAGGAACAGCTTGTCGGCCCCCAGCACCACTTCCGGATCCTTGCTCACTTCGACCTGATAGCCCAGGCGCTCGATGGCGTAGCGCACGGAAGACAGGTTGGCGCAGCCGGTATCGATAATGACGACCTTCACAGTACCCCCTTGCTCGACGGCAGATCATCGCCTTCCACCCGGATGGCCTGGCGCAGGGCCCGGCCGAAGCCCTTGAACAGGCTTTCCACCATGTGGTGGGTGTTGTCACCGG
This sequence comes from Zobellella sp. An-6, assembly GCF_052487945.1. Lineage (NCBI taxonomy): Bacteria > Pseudomonadati > Pseudomonadota > Gammaproteobacteria > Aeromonadales > Aeromonadaceae > Zobellella > Zobellella sp. An-6. Next base: position 2,027,926 of record NZ_CP199259.1, read on the forward strand.
TCACCCGCAGGTGGATATTGGCGGCCAGGCTGTCGCTTAAGCTACGGAAGAAGTGGGGCACCATCTCCACCGCCATGTCGCCCACGCTGTCCCGGTGGAACTCGCCCTCGAACACCAGGTAGGGGCGGCCGGACAGGTCCAGGGTGATGGCGGCCTCGCACTCGTCCATGGGCAGCACGAAGCCGAAGCGGCCGATGCCGCGTTTGTTGCCGAGCGCCTTGCGCAGCGCCTCGCCCAGGGCCAGGGCGGTGTCTTCCACCGTGTGGTGATCGTCGATGTGCAGGTCGCCCTCGACCGCCACTTCCAGGTGGAAGCCGCCGTGGGTGGCGATTTGATCCAGCATGTGGTCGAAGAAGCCAAGCCCGGTGTGGATCTTGTTGCCACCGAGTCTATCCAGATCCAGCTTGATGCGGATGTCGGTTTCCTTGGTGGTGCGGGTCACCTCGGCGGTGCGGCCGCGGCTCAAGAGGCGCGCCACTATCTCGGGCCAGTCCAGGTCATGATGGCCGTAGTGCAGGCCCTTTAGTCCCATGTTCTCGGCCAGCTGCATGTCGGTCTGGCGATCGCCGATCACCCAGGAGTCGGTGAAGTCGATGCGGCCGGCTTGCAGGTAGTCCTTGACCAGTCCCAGGCGCGGCTTGCGGCAGGCGCAGTCGTCGTGCTGGAAGTGGGGGCAGATCAGGATGTCGTCGAAGCGCACACCCTGGGAGGTCAGGATCTGCATCATCAGGTTGTGGGGGGCGTCGAAGTCGGCTTGCGGGAAGCTGTCGGTGCCCAGGCCGTCCTGGTTGGTGACCATCACCAGGCGGTAGCCCGCGTCCTGCAGCTTGAGCAGGGCCGGGATCACGCCGGGCAGGAAGGCCAGTTTGTCGAGCCGGTCCAGCTGTTTGTCGACCGGCGGCTCTTCCACCATGGTGCCGTCGCGGTCGATGAATAAAATACGTTCCTTAGTCACTTATTGCTCCTGTTGCAGTACGGCCAGTACCGCGTCCATTTCGGCCTCTTGGCCGATGGTGATACGAATACAGTCGGCAAGCCCCGGCTTGCTGGAAAAATCACGCAGTATGATACCCGCCCTGCTCATGCGGGCAAAGACGGCACTGCCGGGGGTGAAGCGCACCAGCAGGTAGTTGCCGTTGGGGGCGAATACTTCCTCGACCTGGGCGTTGCCGGCGAGTTGCCCGGCAAGCTCCGCCTTGAGCCGGTTGATCTCCGCCACCCGCGCGCGCATCCGTTTGATCCCGTCCTCGCTCAGGGCCTGGGCGGCGATCTGGGCCACCGGCTCGGGGATGGGGTAGGGGGCGATCACCTTCAGCAGCAGGCCCACCACCTCCGGGTTGGCCAGGGTGAAGCCGCAGCGGATGCCGGCCAGGCCGAAGGCCTTGGACAGGGTGCGGATAAGCACCAGCTCCGGGTAGTCGGCCAGCAGGCCGGCCTGGCTGTGCGCGGGGCAGAACTCGATATAGGCCTCGTCCACCACCACCAGGGCGCGGCCGCGGGCGGCTTCGAGCAGGCGGATGAGGCCGTCCTGCTCCACCAGATCGCCGGTCGGGTTGTTGGGCGAGCACAGGAACACCAGCTTGGCCTCGCCCAGGCGGCCGATGATGCCGTCGAAGTCGGGCTGGCGGGAGGCCTTCAGCGGCACGTCGATGATGCCCACGCCGTTGGTCTCGGCGCTGATGGCGTACATGCCGTAGGTGGGGGTGCAGATGATGATGCTGTCACGGCCCGGCTCGCAGAAGGTGCGGATCAGCAGTTCAATGCCTTCGTCGCCGCCGCGGCTGACCAGCACCTGCTCGGGGGCCACGCCGGCGTAGGCGGCATAGCCGTTGATCACCGCGGGCGGCTGGCACTCGGGGTAGCGGTTCAGGCGCGAGCAGTCCAGGCGGAAGTCGCCGCTGTCGGCCGCCTCGTTGGCGTTCAGCCAGATGTGGCCCTGGCCGCCGATGCGGCGGGCGGACTGGTAGGGGGTGAGCGCCTGAACCTGGGCGCGGGCCAGTTGGGTGAGGCTCATGCTTGTTTCTCCAGTTTGGCCAGCCGCAGGCTGACCGCGTTTTTGTGGGCATCCAGGGTTTCGGTGGCGGCGAGCAGCTCCACCGCCGGACCTATGGCTTGCAGTCCCGCCGGGCTCAGCTCCTGCACCGTGTAGCGACGCTGGTAGTCGGCCAGCCCCAGGCTGGAACAGGTGCGGGCATAGCCGTAGGTGGGCAGGGTGTGGTTGGTGCCGCTGGCATAGTCGCCCACCGACTCCGGAGTCCAGGCGCCGAGGAAGATGGAGCCGGCGTTCCTGAGCTTGGGCAGCAGGGCGCGCGGGTCTTCCGTCTGCACGATGAGGTGCTCGGGCGCATAGGCGTTGGAGATGGCGGCGGCCTGGGCCAGATCGTCGCAGATAAAGGTGCGGCTCTCGGCCAGGGCCCGGCGGGCGATGTCGGCCCGGGACAGGGCGGCCAGCTGCTCGGCCAGGGCGGCATCCACCCGCTCGGCCAGGGCGCGGCTGGGGGTGACCAGTATCACCTGGGAGTCGGGGCCGTGCTCGGCCTGGGACAGCAGATCCGAGGCGATAAAGGCGGCGTCGGCGGACTCGTCGGCGATCACCAGCACCTCGGAGGGGCCGGCGGGCATGTCGATGGCGGCCCCGTCCACATCACCGGACACCTGGCCCTTGGCCTCGGTCACCCAGGCGTTGCCCGGGCCGAAGATCTTGTCCACCTTGGTCACCGTCTCGGTACCGTAGGCCAGGGCCGCCACCGCCTGGGCGCCGCCCAGGGTATAGATGGCGTCCACGCCGCAGCGCCGGGCGGTATAGACGATGGCGTCGTTCACCGGCGGCGGCGAGCACAGCACCACCCGCTCGCAGCCGGCGAGCTTGGCCGGGATGGCCAGCATCATCACGGTGGACACCAGGGGCGCGCTGCCGCCGGGCACATAGAGGCCGACCTTTTCGATGGGCTGGTAGTGCAGCTCGCAGCGCACTCCCGGTTTGGTGTCCAGCACCACGGGGGCGGGGAGCTGGGCCCGGTGGAAGGCGCCGATATTGTCGATGGCGAGCTCGATGGCGGCTTTCAGCTCCTCGCTCACCCGGCTGCCGGCGGCCGCGATCTCCTCGTCGGTCAGCTGCAGGCGCTCGAGCTCCACCTTGTCCAGGGTGCGGGTCAATTCCCGCAGGGCGGCATCACCGCCGGCGCGCACCTGGCTGATGATGGCGGCGACCTGGGCGTCGCGCCCGCCCTGGGCCAGGGCGGGGCGGCGCAGGGCGGCGGCCTGCTCTTGCTTGCTCAGTCGGTTCCAGTCGAAAGTCTGCATGGTTTACTCCATCATCTTCTCGATGGGCAGCACCAGGATGGAAGAGGCGCCCAGGGCCTTGAGGCCTTCCATGGTTTCCCAGAACAGATCCTCGGTGCTGACCACATGGATGGCCACCTGCTTGGTCTCGCCGGCCAGCTGCATGATGGTGGGACGCTCGGCGCCGGGCATCAGGGCGATCACCTCCTCCAGCTTGTCCTGGGGCGCGTGCAGCATGATGTACTTGCTTTCCCGTGCCTGCTGCAGGCCCTGGATGCGGGGCAGCAGCTTGTCGATGACCTTTTGCTTGTTGGCGGCGAGGGGGTTGGCGCTCTGGATCAGCACCGCCTTGGAGCGATAGATGACGTCGGTTTCCACCAGGCCGTTGGCCTCCAGGGTGGCGCCGGTGGACACCAGGTCACAGATGGCGTCGGCCAGGCCGGCGCGGGGCGCCACTTCTACCGAGCCGTTCAGCATCACGCTCTTGAACTTGACGCCCTGGCTGTCCATGTAGCGCTTCAGCAGCCAGGGGTAGGAGGTGGCGATGCGCTTGCCTTCCAGGCTCTTGGGTCCTTGATAGTCGAATTCCTCGGCGACCGCCAGCGACAGCCGGCAGCCGCCGAAGTCGAGCCGCTTGAGCACGCTGTATTCGGCGGACTGGCCGGTGGCCTGGCGCTCCATCACGGTTTCTTCCAGCACGTTTTCGCCGACGATGCCGAGATCGACCACGCCGTCCATCACCAGGCCGGGAATGTCGTCGTCCCGCACCCGCAGCAGATCGATGGGCATGTTTTCGGCATGGGCGATGAGGCGCTGCTCACGCAGGTTGAGCTTGACGCCGCAGCCTTTCAGCAACTGCTGGCAGTCGGTGCTGAGGCGGCCGGATTTCTGAAGGGCGATGCGAAGGCGATTCTGATCCAATGTCATGTGCTGTGTTCCTTGTGATAAACCGTAAAGCCGTAAAACGAAAAACCCCCGGAAGGGTAGCTTCCGAGGGTCTGGTATTTCTGTCCTGCTGGAAGCCGCCAAGCGCAAGGTCTTCCAGAATAAGTATCCTGAAAGACTAGTCGGGATGATGATGGTGCTTGGCGTTGTGCAGGAAGTTCATATAAAGGCGTAACCTGAATCTCTCTGATGGTCTGGGCTCACCATAGCAAGCCGGGCGGGCTTTGCCAACCCCGGATCCGGATAAACTTGGCGGAGAAAAGCGGCGGGCGGCGGGCGGGACAGGACGCCGGGGATAAGGTTTTGGAGATATGCTCCATATTTTTGTTATTTATGGTGATTTTGTTCCGCAGTAATGTGCGCTGGTAGCGTTGAATATTGAATTGCGCCCATCGTCTCGGTTGCCCAGAGTGGTGCGGAAAAGCGGTGGCGAACAGACCGACGAAAACGGCACCGCGAGCCCGACTCGCTACACTTAGGGATGTCGTGTTTCCGGTCTCAAGGTGACCCATGCCTCCGTTTAAGCCGAGCGTGCTGTCGATAGTCTTGCTGCTGATGGCGCCGCCGGCCGGTGCGGAGGTGCCGGTCTTGCCGGAGCAAGGTTGGTCGCGGGAACAGAAGACCTGGGCGCTCAACCTGGCGATAGTGGGCGGGGCCACCGCCTACGGGGTGGCGGTGTGGGACTGGGGTGAGTCCAGCTTCGGCACCCAAAGCGAGGGCTGGTTCGGCCGCGATACCGAGCACGGCGGCGCCGACAAGCTGGGCCACGCCTATACCGGTACTGCGGCCACGGCCCTGTCGGCCGCCCTCTACCGCCGCTGGGGCTACGACGATGCCGAGGCGGCCCGGCTGGGCGCCCTGGGCGGCCTGCTGCTGACCACCACGGTCGAGCTGGGCGACGGCTTTTCCCCGGAGCACGGCTTCAGTTGGGAAGATCAGGTGGTCAATCTGGCCGGGGTGGGGCTGGAATATCTGCGCCAGCGCCACCCGTCCTGGCGCGAGCGGATACAGTTCCGCTGGGAGTACTGGCCGTCTCCCGCCGTGCGCCGGGGCCGGCACCAGGATATCTTCACCGATTATTCGGGATCGCGCTGGCTGCTCGCCTTTCCGCTGAATGCCTGGGGCGGCCGGGACTCGGCACTGCGCTGGATTGAGTTGCAGGCGGGCTACGGCAGCCGTGGTTTTGCCGAGCGGGATCGCGACTTTTTCGACCGGCCCAGGCGGCACCCCTTTATCGGCGTCGGTCTTCACCTTCCCCTGGCGCTCGAGCGCCTCGGCGCCGGCCCCGCCACCCGGCGCTGGTTCGAGTATATCCAGATCCCCGGCACCGCCCTGCCGCTGCCGCCCTAGCCCGGGCGGCCATGACGCCGCTCAGAAATCAGAAATACTGGCAGTGATCGGCTTTTTGCGCCTTTTCGGACAGAAACCAGCCCGGATCGACGATACCCGAGGCCGCCGGCATCAGCTCGGCCGGCGACACCTCGAAGGTCTGGGCCGCGTAACGGCAGCCGTAGAGCCGTACCCGCCCGGTGTCGGCCAGCAGTTGCAGGAAATCGGCGATCTCGGTGGGCTCGCCATCCGCCGCCAGCCGGGCGCGCAGCCAGGCGGCGTCGGCGGCATGGGCCCCTTCGATGCGCCGCGACGCTGCTCCCGCCGGGGTCAGCACCCGCACCGCCCAGAGCACGAACAGCATGTCCACCTGCACCCCCTGCAGCGCCTGGGTATAGGCGAAGGTGAGGGGCGTCAGCAGTTTGTCGTAGGCGTCCTCGCGCACGACCATGGCAAGGTGTTTCATCGTTGCCTCCCGGGGCGGGCATCGCCCCCTCGTGGGTCAGGATAAGGCCGCCGTGCGGCTTCTCGCCAGCAGGCTGCGGTTGATGCCGCTGTGGGGCTTGAGCGCCAGGCGCTCCCGGGCCAGCGCCTCGCCCAGCCGGTCCAGGCCGCCGCGCAGGGCCGCCTCGGCCAGGGTCAGATCGATGATGTCCCGCTGGGCGTGGCTGCCGCCGAAGCGGTTGACGATGTGGCGCGCACCATAGAGCAACTCCACCGCCAGCGGGTAGTCCCCGTGCCGGAAGGCGGCGAAACCCTCGATCAGCGGACGGCCGGTTTCCCGGGCCCAGGTCGTCGCCTCGCTCTCCTCGTTGGTCTGGTACTGGGTCAGCAGCCGGGCGACCTTCTGCTCTTGCCCCGCGCCCAGGTAGGCCATGGCCGCATGCCAGTCGTTGAAGGGATAAAGCCTGCCGTCGGCATGTTGCTCCCAGGCTTCGGCCAGCTCCCGCCAGCGCTCGCCCGGCTCCAGGCCGGCCAGTTGCAGCCGCCACAACAGGGCCGTGGCATCGACCAGATCCAGGGCGACGGCGCTGTGCCCTGCGCGCACCGGTCCGTCATAGAGCGCCAGGGCCTGGTCGGGCTGGCCCAGCTCCAGGTGGCACAGCGCCTTGTGCCACCAGTTGTGCACCTTGAAGAAGTTGTCCTCCCCCGACCAGCAGGATTCCCGGCTCTGCATCCAGCCGATGCCGTCTTCGGGCCGGCCCTGCATCTCCATCACATGGGCCACGGCGTGGTGGGCCCAGCAGTCGAGGGGTTCCAGCGCCAGGGCCTGTCGCCCCTGCTCCTCGGCCCGGCCATAGTCACCGCATTCCTCCAGCCCGAAGGCATGCATGCCGAGCAGGACGGAATAGCCGGGCAAGTCGGGCGTCCAGAAGGGCAGGGCGCGGGCCAGTCGATCCCGCAGATCCCGGGCGTTGGCGCGATAGAAGTCCAGCAGGTGGCCGCACTGCAGCGCCACCATGTCCCTGGGGTGGTCGATGCCGTGCCGGTCGAGGGCGAGTGCCGCCGCCGTCCAGCGCCCTTCGAGCAGCAGCCCGAGGGCGACGAGGTGAGAGGCCTCGCGTTCGTTGAGGCGCATGGCGCCGAGCCGCCGGACCAGGATGGCGGCCTCGCGCGAGGCCGCCGGTTCGGTGGCCCCGGCCAGGATATGCGCCTTCATGATGGCGGCCATGGCGAACTCGGGCGCGAGTTCGAGGGCGCGGTCGAGCAGGCCGATGGGATCCCCCCGGTAGAGATTGAACGCGGTCACGGCCTGGTCGAACAGGGCGACGGCCTCCGCCGAGGCGCCGCTGAGGGTATTGCCTTGCTGGTCGCTGAACATCATGGTTGAACTCCCGGTAAGCGAACCGAATCGAGCCCGGGCCGCCTGCGCGGGCCTTTGGCTCCCCTGTGCTAAGATTAGGCGCGGGGCATTGCCTGAACAATGCGCGGGGCGCCGGGACTTTTGCCCGATCCGCCGCCCCTTCGGAGCCGTCCATGGATCCCATTTCCGACATAGTGCATGGCCTGCACCTGAGTGGCGGCCTCTTTCTCGATGCGCAATTCAGCGCGCCCTGGTGCATCGTCGCCCGGGTCGGGCCGGAGGATTGCCATCCGTTTTCCGCCATTCCCCGCCATCTCATCGCCTATCACTACGTGACCGAGGGCCGACTGCAACTGCAGCTGGCCGGCCAGGCGGCGGTCAGCCTGAGCCGCGGCCATCTGGTGCTGTTGCCTCATAACGATGAGCACCGTCTGGGCAGCGATCTGACGTTGCCGGCGGTGGATGCCGACGGCCTGATCCGGCCTGCCGGAGGAGGCTTGGACCTGCCCTGTATCCGCTACGGGGGGGAGGGGCCCCGGGCCCGGATCCTCTGCGGCTTTCTCGGCTGCGATGGGCCGGGGGACCCCTTGCTGCCGCTGCTGCCGGGGGTGCTGGTGCTCAGGGTGGCGGAGGCGGCCACCGGGGACTGGATCGAGAGTTCCCTGCAGTTCGCCGCCCGGCAACTGGCGAGCGGCCGGCTGGAGTCCCCGGCCATGCTGGCCCGGCTGGCGGAACTGCTGTTTATCGAGGCGGTCAACGGCTGGCTGCGGGCACAGCCGCCGTTCCCTCAGGGATGGTTGGCGGGCTTGCGGGATCCCGTGGTCGGGCGGGCGCTGGGGCTGCTGCATGGCCGACCGGGCCAGCGCTGGACCACGACGCTGCTGGCGCGGGAGGCGGGGTTGTCGCGCTCGGCCTTTGCCGAACGGTTCCGGACGCTGCTGGGCGAGCCGCCGATGACCTACCTGGCCCGCTGGCGGATGCAGGGGGCGGCCCGGCAATTGGCGGAATCCGCCTTGCCCCTGTCCCGCATCGCCTTCGAGGCGGGCTACGACTCGGAAGCCGCCTTCAGCCGGGCCTTCAAACGCGCCTTCGGGCTGCCCCCGGCGGCCTGGCGCCGGCGGCAGCGGGGGGAAGGCCGGGAACCCTGAACCGGTCGCTTCTCGCCCGCGCGGATACCGGATCCTGCCCGTTGCCGCGCTATTTTGCTATCATCGGTTTTTTGCCAGCGGATACAGCTTGCCCGTGGACGATCAGAACAGTTCAACGCTATTTGCCGAGCAGGGTCCCCTGGCCAGGGCCATCGACGGCTTTACCCCCAGGGCGGCCCAGGTGGCCATGGCGGCGGCGGTCGCCCGGGCCCTGGACGACAAGGTCCCGTTGGTGGTTGAGGCGGGTACCGGCACCGGCAAGACCTATGCCTACCTGGCACCGGCGCTGAAAACCGGCAAGAAGGTGGTGCTCAGCACCGGTTCGCGCAACCTGCAGGAGCAGCTGTTCCACCGGGATCTGCCGACCCTGGTCGAGGCCATGGACTATCACCATCCGGTGGCCCTGCTCAAGGGACGGGCCAACTACCTCTGCCTGGAGCGGCTGGCGCTGTTGAACGACGCCGTGCCCGCGCTTTCGCCTGAGGGCCTGGCCGATCTGCAGAAGGTCAGGCGCTTCGCCCCGCTGACCACCAGCGGCGATGTGGGCGACATTCCGGGCCTGCCCGAACGCAGCGAGATACTGCCGCTCATCACCAGCACCAACGACAATTGCCTGGGGCGAGACTGCGGCCATTACCAGGACTGCCACCTGGTCAAGGCCAGGGCCAGGGCGATGGAGGCCCAGGTGGTGGTGGTCAACCACCATCTGTTCTTCGCCGACATGGCGGTGCGGGACACCGGGTTCGGCCAACTGATCCCCGATGCCGAGGCCTATATCCTGGACGAGGCCCACCAGTTGCCGGAAATCGCCGGCCAGTACTTCGGCCAGAGCCAGTCCAGCCGCCAGTTTATCGAGCTGGCGCGAGACCTGCGCCTGGCCCAGAAGGTGGAGGCCAGGGACATGGCGCAACTGGGGAAAGCGGCGGATCAACTGGAGCGCAGCGCCCAGGACCTGCGACTCGCTTTCGGGCTGGAATCCGGCCGCGGCCAGCTGCGGCCCATGTTGGCCCGACCCGGGGTGGTCCAGGCGCTGGCGCGTCTTCGGGAAAGCCTGGAATTCTGCTACGAGGTGCTCAAGCTGGGCCTGGGGCGGGGTGAACAGCTCGATCAGTGCTTCGAGCGGCTGATCGGCCTGCGCACCCAGCTGGAATCGGTGACCCGGGTCGAGGAAAACGGCTATTCCTACTGGTTCGACTGCAGCCGGCTGCATGTCAGCCTGCACAAGACCCCGTTGTCGGTGGCGGATCGCTTTGCCGCCGAGTTGGCCAAGGAAGGAGTGAGCTGGGTCTTTACCTCCGCCACCCTGGCGGTGGGGGACAGTTTTGCCCACTTTTGCGCCGATCTCGGGCTCGAACGCTGCCGCACCTTGCAATTGGACAGCCCTTTTGATTACCCTCGCCAGTCCCGTCTGTGTGTGCCCCGCTACCTGCCCGACACCAACGGACCCGGGCGCGGCCGGGTGCTGGCCAATACCCTGGTCGACACCCTGGCACGGGTACCGGGAGGCAGTTTCTTTCTCTGCACCAGCTACCAGGTGATGAATGAAGTGGCCGAGGTGCTGCGCGCCCGGCTCGACCGGACCGTGCTGGTGCAGGGTGAAGACAACAAGGTGCGGCTGCTGGAGCTGTTCGGCCAGGATGGTCGGGCGGTGCTGGTGGCTACCGGCAGCTTCTGGGAAGGCATAGACGTGCGTGGCAACGCGTTGCAGTGCGTGGTAATCGACAAGCTGCCGTTCAGCGCGCCGGACGACCCCCTGCTCAGCGCCCGGCTGGAGGATTGCCGGCGGCGAGGCGAAGATGGCTTCGCACGGGTCCAGCTGCCCAAGGCCATCATCACCCTGAAGCAAGGGGTGGGGCGCCTTATCCGCGACGTGCAGGACAAGGGGGTGCTGGTGATCACCGACGGTCGCCTGGTCAACCGGACCTACGGCGCCGACTTTATCGCCAGCCTGCCGGCTATGCCGCGTACCCGTTCCCTGGAGCGGGTGGCCGAATTTTTATCAACCTTGGAGTGACCAACAGCATGACCCGACTACTGGCCATCGACACCGCCACCGAAGCCTGCTCCGCCGCCCTCTGGCAACAGGGCGAGGTGCTCTGCCGCTATCAGGTCGCCCCCCGCGGACACACGGATCTGATCCTGCCGATGGTGAACGAACTGCTGGCCGACGCCGGGATCTCGCTCGGCCAGCTGGACGGCCTGGCCTTCGGCCGGGGACCGGGCTCCTTCACCGGCGTGCGCATTACTTTAGGGATCGCCCAGGGCCTCGCCTTCGGCGCCGACTTGCCGTTGCTCGGCGTGTCCAATCTGCAGGCGCTGGCGCAGGGGGCTCACCGGACGAGCGGCTGCGAGCGGGTGCTGGCCGCCATCGATGCCCGCATGGGGGAGATCTATGTCGGGGGCTTTCATCTGCACCAGGGGGTCATGGTTGGCGAGGGTGAAGAACAGGTGCTGGCTCCGGCCGACTACCTGGCAAGCGCGACCTCGTCCTGGGAGCGGGGTGCCGGCAGCGGTTTTGTCACCTATCCTGAACTGGCAGGACGGGTCGGGCAAGGATGCGAGTCGGTGCCTTTCCCCGAAGCGCGGGACATGCTGCCTCAGGCGCTGCGGGCGCTGCAGGCCGGGGAGGGGGTCGGCGCCGCCGAGGCCAGACCCGTCTATCTGAGGGACAAGGTGACCTGGCAGAAATTGCCCGGTCGCTAACAGGAGCCGGGGTGGCAAACTTACCAGAACCGCAGCCGGAGGAGCAGGAAGAATCCCTGCTGATTTTCCCGCAACGACCCTACCATCGGGCGCTGTTGTATCGCCGGCGTCGCAAGCGCAAGCAGCAGCGCCAGCTCCGGCACTGGCATCTTCGTCGCCGCTGACGTTAGTTTCATCACATCCTTGTTAAAATTTCGTTGTGTTTAATGTGACGCGAAGGTAACTTTTTAGAGCTAAAGCTTTAAACGGATGATTTAAAGTTATCCCCCTGTCGCAGGAGACTGATATGGAACAGATCCCGTCCGGCACAGCGCCGGCTCCCTTATCCGACAAACACTGGCTGCGCCGCTACCCGGCGGACGTGCCCGCCGAGATCGATGCGGATCGCTTCGGCTCGCTGATGGAGATGTTCGAGCAGAGCGTGGCCCGGTTCGCCGAACTTCCCGCCTACACCAACTTCGGCAAGACCGTCAGTTACCGTGAGCTGGATGCCCTGTCCCGGGATTTTGCCGCCTATCTGCAGCAGGGGCTGGGGCTTGAACCCGGCGAGCGCATCGCCCTGATGATGCCCAACCTGCTGCAGTATCCGGTCTGTCTGTTCGGCGCCCTGCGCGCCGGTCTGGTGGTGGTCAACGTCAATCCCCTCTATACCGCGCGTGAACTCGGGCATCAGCTGCGGGATTCCGGGGCCCGTGCCATCGTTATCGTGGAAAATTTCGCCCACACCCTGGACCAGGCCATCAAGCAGACGGCGGTGGAGCGGGTGATCCTGACCCGGATGGGGGATCACCTGGGATGGATGAAGGGAACCCTGCTGAACTTCGTGGTCAAGCATGTCAAGAAGATGGTGCCCGACCACCGGCTGCCGGCCTATGTCGGCTACCAGGAGGCCATGGCCAAAGGGCGGGGCATGGCCTATCGCCGCCCCGAGCTGTCCGGTGATACCCTGGCGTTTTTGCAGTACACCGGTGGCACCACCGGGCTGTCCAAGGGGGCCATGCTCAGCCATCGCAACATGCTGGCCAACGTGGAGCAGTGTCTGGGCGTCTATGGCCCGGTGCTGAACGAGGGCAAAGAGCGGGTGGTCACCGCCCTGCCGCTCTATCACGTGTTCGCGCTCACGGTGAACGGCTTGCTGTTCCTGCGACTGGGCGCCCACAACCTGTTGATCACCAACCCGCGGGATATTCCCGGTTTCGTCAAGACGCTGAAGGGCTTCGATTTCACCTGCCTGACCGGCGTCAACACCCTGTTCAATGCCCTGGTGAACAATCCGGACTTCCAGAGCCACGACTTCGGCAGCCTGAAGCTGACCATCGGCGGCGGCATGTCGGTGCAACGGGTGGTGGCGGAGCAGTGGCAAACCATTACCGGCAGCAAGCTGCTGGAGGGCTATGGCCTGACCGAGTGTTCGCCGCTGGTGACCGTCTGCCCCTACGACATGGACGGCTACAACGGCTCCATTGGCCTGCCGGTGTGCTCCACCGAGGTGCGGCTGGTGGATGACGCGGGCGAGGTCATCACCCTGAGCCAGACCCCGGGCGAGATGGAGGTGAGGGGACCTCAGGTGATGAGCGGTTACTGGGGCCAGAGCGGCGCCGACGACGCCAGCTTCCACGACGGCTGGCTGCGCACCGGTGACATCGCCACCATGGACAGGCAGGGCTTCCTGAAAATAGTGGACCGCAAGAAGGACATGATACTGGTGTCGGGTTTCAACGTCTTCCCCAACGAGGTGGAGGACGTGGCCATGCTGCACCAGGCGGTGCTGGAGGCGGCGGCGGTCGGCGTGCCCAATCGGGAAACCGGTGAAATGGTCAAACTGGTGGTGGTGAGAAAGCCGGGAGGCGAGCTGGACGAAAAAGCGCTCATCAGACACTGCCGGCAACATCTCACTGCCTATAAGGTGCCTAAGGTGATAGAATTCCGCGACGAATTGCCCAAAACCAATGTCGGCAAGATATTGCGCCGGGAACTGAGGGAACAAGCAGCCTGAGCCGCGCATGGGGTGTTGGACGTCCGCCCCGCGGCCTGCTTACTGGGGATGGCTTTCTTCCATGTCCTGCCGGGGAGTAAGCCACCCTTTTTGGGGTTCTGTCTCGGGCTACCCGGGCTTTATCTTGCCGTAATCGAGCACCCATGACCTATACAGTGATCACCGATAACCAGACCCTGGCCGACTTCTGCGCCACCGACGCCAGCGTGCTGGCGGTGGATACCGAGTTTGTCCGGACCCGCACCTTTTACGCCAAGCCCGGCCTCTATCAGCTCCACGATGGCCGGCAGACCGCCCTGGTCGACCCGTTGGCGGTGACCGATCTGTCGCCCTTGTGGCGGTTGCTGCACGATCCGGCCCGGCTCTGTCTGCTGCACGCCGGCGGCGAGGATCTGGAGCTGTTCCAGCACCAGAGCGGCGCCCTGCCGGCCCGGGTGCATGATACCCAACTGGCGGCGGCCTTTCTCGGGCTCGGGACCCAGCTCGGCTTCGCCGCCCTGGTCGAGCAGTTGCAGGGCGTCAGCCTGGACAAGGCCCATGCCCGCACCGACTGGCTGGCCCGCCCCCTGTCCGTCGAGCAACTGCGCTATGCCGCCGACGACGTCATCTATCTCTATCCCCTCTACGAACAGCTGTGGGAACGCCTCGAACAACGGGGGTTGAGCGCCTGGTTCGAGCAGGAATGCGAGTGGACGGTGAGGCGGCGCAGCGTCAGCACCCCGCCGGAGCTGGCCTACCTGGATATCAAGAATGCCTGGACCCTGGAGCGGCAAGCCCTGGGCATACTGCAGTGTCTCTGCCAGTGGCGGCTGCTGGAAGCCAAGCGGCGGGATCTGGCGGTCAATTTCGTGGTCAAGGAGGCGCACCTGGTGCGGGTGGCGGAGCGGGCACCCCGAACCCTGTCCGATCTCAACCGCCTCGGACTGGAGCCGATGGAGATCAAGCGCCACGGAGAGACCCTGCTGGCGCTGGTACAGCAGGCCCTGGGGTGCCCCGAAAGCTGGCCCGAGCCGGTCAAGCGGCTGGTGGATTATCCGGGTTACAAGAGTGAGCTCAAACGCATCAAGGCCATCGTCGAGCGGGTGGGTGAGAAGGCCGGGCTGCCGGCGGAGCTGATTGCTTCCAAACGGCTGATCCATCAGTACCTGAGCTGGAAATGGCGGCTGGAAGAAACGGAGGACGTCATCCCGGCACTGCTGCTGGGCTGGCGCGGTGAGCTACTGGGCGAGCAGCTTCAATAGCTGGAAAAGGGGGCGCCTGGACGCCCCTTGTCTTTTACAGACTGGCCTTGTCTTTTTCCTTTTCCTTGTCTTCCGGCTCGGGCAGCATGATGTTCAGCTCCAAAACCGACAGGTTTTCCCCTTTCTGATCGAGTTGTACCGAGATCTGATCGAGATCGATGTTCACATATTTACGGATCACGTCGAGGATGTCCTGTTTCATCTGCGGCAGATAATCCGGGGTATCCCGCTGGCTACGTTCGTGGGCAACAATGATCTGCAGGCGCTCTTTGGCGATCTTGGCGCTGTTCTGGGTCTTTCTTGAACGAAAATAGTCCAGTAGAGACATGGTTTAACTCCCAAAAAGTCGGCTGAAAAATCCCTTCTTTTCCTCCTCGAGGAAGCGGAAGGAGCGTTCTTCGCCCAGCAGGCGGGCCACGGTGTCGGCATAGGCCTGGCCGGCATCGGACTCCTGGTCCAGGATCACCGGCTCACCGGCGTTGGAGGCCTTGAGTACCGCCGGAGACTCGGGAATCACGCCCAGCAGCGGGATGGCCAGGATCTCCTGCACGTCCTGCACGCTCAGCATGTCACCGCGACTGACTCGCTCGGGAGAATAGCGGGTCAGCAGCAGGTGTTCCTTGATCGGCTCCATGCCCTTCTCGGCACGGCGGGACTTGGAGGAGAGAATGCCCAGGATGCGATCGGAGTCTCGTACCGAGGACACTTCCGGGTTGGTGGTGACGATGGCTTCGTCGGCGAAATAGAGCGCCATCAGGGCACCGGTTTCGATGCCGGCGGGGGAGTCACAGATGATGTAGTCGAAATCCATGGCCGCCAGGTCGTTGAGCACCTTCTCGACCCCGTCCCGGGTCAGGGCGTCCTTGTCCCGGGTCTGGGACGCCGGCAGAATGTAGAGTTGCTCCACGCGTTTGTCGCGGATCAGGGCCTGGTTGAGGTTGGCATCGCCATTGATGACGTTGACAAAGTCATACACCACCCGACGTTCGCAGCCCATGATGAGATCCAGGTTGCGCAAGCCGATATCGAAATCGATCACCACGGTTTTATGGCCCAGTCTGGCCAGTCCGGTGCTGATGGCTGCGCTGGAGGTGGTTTTACCCACGCCTCCCTTACCAGATGTGACGACGATAATTCGTGCCATAGTGTTTTCCTAAAAAGTCGTAAAATTAGAGTCTGTCGAACTTAAGCTGTTCGCCCGCCAGGGAAATGCTGACGGGTTGTTCCCAATTGGCACCTTGCAAGCCGTCGCTGAGCTGATAATGGCCGGCGATGGAGATCAGCTCGGCCATCAGTTGCTGGCAATAGATACGGGCCGACTCGTTGCCCTTGGCACCGGCGACTGCCCGGCCACGCAAGGGGCCATAGATGTGAATACTGTCATCGGCAATCACTTCGGCCCCGTTGCTGACCGCCCCCAGGATCACCAGGGAACCGTTGGGCGCATAGACCTGCTGACCGGAGCGTACCGGACCACGGTGCACCTTGGTGCCCGGCTGGTTGAGCAGGGCGGCGGGGGCGTCTGGTACCGGTAGCTTGCCGGAGGTCATCACCGCGAGGCCAGCGGCCCGCACCGCGGCCCGGGTGTCGTCGTCCTTGACGCCGCTGACCCCGACCGGTACCAGGTCCAGTTCCTTGATGGCGCCGGCCAGGGCGTTGAAGTCGGGGGTATGCGAGAGTTTTTCTATATTGATGACCAAAGGGGCGGCACGGAAGAACTCCGGCGCCTGGGCTATTTTTTCAGCTAACTGCTGTTTTAGCCGCTGAATGTCGCTATCGGTAATATGGACTACCGACAGGGTAAAGCTACTGCCTTTTAATTCGATGCCACGCTCCGCCATTTGCGGCTTTCCCCCGAGGATGCAATCCTTTTTGTTATTGGTCGTGCTGATGTTATAGTTTGCCACCTTCACTGGCAATAAACCCGACGGATTATAGCAATTTCCATGTTGTGTGTAGTGTATAAAAGCCCGAAAAAGGCAGAGACCTATCTATTCGTCGAGCGGCGCGACGACTTTTCGCGCGTGCCGGCCGCCTTGCTGGAGACCTTCGGCACCCCGCAGTTGGCGATGATCGTCAACCTGGCCACCAAGACCCGGCTGGGACAGGCGGATATCGACAAGGTCAGGCTGGCGCTACGCACCCAGGGGTATTATCTGCAGTTGCCGCCGCCGCCGGAGGATCTGTTGAAGGCCCACCTGACGGCTCAAGGCAAGTCCCCGGCCTGAATCGCTGCGCGTACTGAACAGGAGCCACTTATGTACCAACATCTCGATTTACAGGGGCACCCCCTGCCTTATGCCGTCGGCAAGGTGGTCTGTGTGGGCCGCAGTTACAAGGAGCACGCGGCGGAGTTGAACAACCCGGTGCCGGAGCAACCGCTGTTGTTTATCAAACCGTCCACCAGCCTGGTTGGCCTGGATACGCCGCTGCTGCTGCCGAGGGGACTGGGGGCGGTACATCATGAGCTGGAGGTGGCCTTGCTGATCGGCCGTCGGCTCTGCCACACCGAGCCGGGCCATGCCCTGGAAGCGGTAGCCGGCGTCGGACTGGCCCTGGATCTGACCTTGCGTGACGTGCAGGAGCAACTCAAGGCCAAGGGCCACCCCTGGGAGCGGGCCAAGGCCTTCGACGGCAGTTGTCCCATCAGCCCCTTCGCCCTGCCCGAAGTACTGGATGATTTGCAGCACCTCAAGTTTTCGCTGGCCATCAACGGCCAGGAACGCCAGTCCGGCAATACCGCCATGATGCTCTGGTCCATCGGCGAACTGCTGGCGGAGATGAGCCGCTGCTTCACCCTCAATCCCGGGGATGTGGTGCTGACCGGCACGCCCAAGGGCGTGGCCGAGCTCAAGCCCAATGACCGAATCGAGATGCAGCTCGACGGCCAGTATCGTTTCGAAGCAAAGGTGGCAGGCTAGATGATGCAGCCCGATTTCTGGCATAGCAAGCGGCTCGACGAAATGAGCGAGCAGGAATGGGAAGCCCTGTGTGACGGCTGCGGCAAGTGCTGTCTCAACAAACTCATAGACGAAGACACCGATGAGCTGGTGCACACCAACGTGGCCTGCGAGCTGCTCAATACTCACAGCTGCGCCTGCAGCGACTACGCCAACCGCTTCGCCCGGGTGCCCGACTGTCTGAAGATCACGAGGGACAAGCTGGCCGACTATTACTGGCTGCCCTCCACCTGCGCCTACCGCCTGCTGGCGGAGGGCAAGTCGCTGCCGGCCTGGCATCCGTTGCGCACCGGCTCCAAGAGCGCCATGCACAAGGCCGGCCAGTCGGTGCGGGGCAAGGTGGTGCACGAATCCCAGGCCGGCGATTGGGAAGATCATATCATTACCTGGGCCAGTTGACCGGCTATCGTGATGTGTGAGGCGCTGTCTCTGATAGTAGCTCAGGGATTGACAGAGGACGTTTGTAGCTAACATAGTCGCCGCCTCACGCCTCACGCCTCACGCCTCACGCCTCACGCCTCACGCCTCAACGCACCGGCCAGCCGTACGACAATAAAGAGGGCCGCCAGGCCCGCCAGCAGCGCGAAAATGCCCATCAGCCACTGGGGCATGCTCCAGCCCAGCCAGGACCAGTCCACGTCGGCGCAATCGCCGGTGGGATGGAACAGTGCCGGCAGCCAGCGGTCCAGCGAGGCCCAGGCGGGGAATTCGGCGAAGCTGGAGCATTGGTTGAAGGGGGAGGGGTTGAGCTGGTAACCCACGTGCTCTTCCGCCAGCAGGTACCCCTTGGCGGACGCCGCCAGCCAGCCCGGCAGGGCGAGGTTGCTCAACAGGCCGTGGCGGGGGGCCAACCAGCCCAGCAGTCCGGCGAGGATGACACCGACCAACGCGGCACGCTGATAGACACACATGACACAGGGATGGTAGCCCTGTACATACTGGAAAAACAGGGCGGTCAGCAGCAGCAGGCTGGCGCCGGTGGTGAGCAGGGCCCAGGCAAAACGGGAGCGGGAAAAGGCGTACAAGTGAGGGTCCTCATGGTGTCGGGCTGTGCGGGCAGCAGAAGGGCCCGGGTGGTTGCGCTTGTGAGAAACTGGTCTGCCCTGTTATCATCATTGTCAGTCTCGCCTGCCTTAACAAATTTAACAGAGTGGTTGCATGGTCATAAAGGCACAAAGCCCAGCCAGTTTTGCAGAAGAATATATCATAGAGTCTATCTGGAACAGTCGGTTTCCGCCGGGATCCATACTGCCTGCCGAGCGAGAGCTGTCCGAACTGATCGGGGTTACCCGTACCACCCTGCGCGAGGTACTGCAACGGCTGGCCCGGGACGGTTGGCTGACCATACAACACGGCAAGCCGACCCGGGTCAACAATTTCTGGGAAACCTCGGGGTTGAACATCCTGGAGACCCTGGCCCGGCTGGACGAGGACAAGGTTCCCGAGCTGATCGAGCAGCTTCTTTCCGCCCGCACCCATATCAGCAGCATCTTTATCCGGGGGGCGGTCAAGAACGACCCCGACAGGGTCATCGCCCTCGTCGGGGCGCTGGAGCAACTGGCGGACGAGGGCGAGGCTTTCGCCCGTTTCGATTACGAGTTGCACCACCAGCTGGCTTTCGCTTCCGGTAATCCCATCTATGCGTTGATCCTGAATGGCTTCAAAGGACTCTATTGTCGGGTAGGGCGTTACTACTTCTCCCGCCCGGCGGCCCGGGCCCTGGCCGCCGACTACTATCGGACCCTGGCGGGTCTTGCGGCCGAGGGCAAGGTTGACGACGTGGCCGAGGTGGTCAGGGAGTATGGCAAGGCCTCGGGCCGGCTGTGGCACGAGATGCGCGAACATATGCCGGACAGCCTGGTACAGCACCGATAACGCACAACGCCTCCGTTCGGAGGCGTTGTTGTTTCTAGATGGCGGACGGGTTTTTCTCCGGGCAGCGACCGACGATGGTGGCACTGCCGTCCGGCTCTTCCTGCTCCAGTACGATATCGAAGCCCCATAGCCGGTGTACATGCTTGAGCACCTCGTGGCGTGAATCCGCCAGCGGAATACGGTTGTGAGGGACATGGCGCAGGGTAAGGGAGCGATCACCCTTTACTTCGACGTTGTAGACCTGAAGGTTGGGTTCCAGGTTGGACAGGTTGTACTGGTTTGACAGGGTCTGCCGCAGCTGACGGTATCCCAGCTCGTCGTGGATGGCGGAGATCTCCAGGTAGTTGCGGGTATCGTCGTCCGCCACCGCGAAGAAGTGGAAATCACGCATCACCTTGGGAGAGAGAAACTGGCTGATAAAGCTCTCATCCTTGAAGTTTTCCATGGCGAAATGCAGGGTCTTGACCCAGTCGCTGCCGGCGATGTCCGGGAACCAAACCCTGTCCTCTTCGGTCGGCCGCTCGCAGATGCGGCGCAGATCCTGGAACATGGCAAACCCCAAGGCATAGGGGTTGACGCCGGAATAGTAACGGCTGTTGTAGGGTGGCTGGAATATCACGTTGGTGTGACTGTGCAGCACCTCCATCATGAAGCGGTCGGTCACCAGCCCTTCGTCGTACATGTGCTGGGTAATGGTGTAGTGCCAGAAGGTGGCCCAGCCCTCGTTCATCACCTGGGTTTGTTTTTGGGGATAGAAATACTGACTGATCTTGCGCACTATGCGTACGATCTCCCGCTGCCAGGGTTCGAGCAGGGGGGCGTGTTTCTCGATAAAGTACAGAATGTTCTCTTCCGGCTCGGCCGGATAGCGTCTTTTCTTTTCCTGCTTGGCGTCGTCCATCCGCGGCAGGGTCCGCCACAGCTCATTGACCTGGGTCTGCAGATAGGCTTCCCTGGCTTTCTGTCGGCGCCGCTCCTCCGCCAATGACAACTTCTGGGGCCGTTTGTACCTGTCGACCCCGTAATTCATCAGGGCATGGCAGCTGTCGAGTACGGCTTCTACCTCGGCCACCCCGTATTTTTCTTCACACTCGTTGATGTAGTTCTTGGCGAACAACAAATAGTCGATGATGGACTCGGCATCGGTCCAGGTCTTGAACAGGTAGTTGTTCTTGAAGAAGGAGTTATGACCGTAGCAGGCGTGGGCCATCACCAGGGCCTGCATCGGCATGGTGTTTTCTTCCATCAGGTAGGCGATGCAGGGGTTGGAGTTGATCACGATCTCGTAGGCCAGTCCCATCTGGCCGCGCTTGTAATTTTGCTCGGTCTGGATGAATTTCTTGCCATAGGACCAGTGGTGATAGCCGATGGGCATGCCGATACTCGAATAGGCATCCATCATCTGCTCGCCGGTGATGATCTCTATCTGGTTGGGATAGGTATCCAGGCCGTAGCCGGCGGCGATACGGGCGATCTCCCGATGATAGGTCTCGAGCAGATCGAAGGTCCAGTCTGGGCCGTCGCTGAGCGGCCGGGTTTTTGCTATTGCTTCTGCCATGGTCACCTCACGCCGCTTGTTTCTTGAACAGTTCCCGGAACACGGGATAGATGTCTTCCACCGAGCGAATATGCTCCATGGCGAAATTGGGGTAACTGCGCGCTATGGTTTCGTATTCGTGCCACAGGGTCTGATGGGCCCTGTTGGTGATCTCTATATAGGCGTAATAGCGTACAAGCGGCATGATGTCGTTGTTCAGCAGTTGCCGGCACAGGGGGGAGTCATCGGCCCAGTTGTCGCCGTCGGAGGCTTGCGCCGCATAGATGTTCCACTGGTCCGCCGGATAGCGTTCCTGCATCACTTCTTTCATCATCTGCAGGGCACTGGAGACGATGGTACCGCCGGTTTCCTGAGAGTAGAAAAACTCCTGTTCGTCCACCTCCTTGGCCTGGGTATGGTGGCGGATGAACACCACATCGACATTCTTGTAGGTACGGGTCAGGAAGAGGTAGAGCAGCAGGTAAAAGCGCTTGGCCATGTCCTTGGTAGCCTGATCCATGGAGCCGGATACGTCCATCAGGCAGAACATCACCGCCTGGGTAGAGGGGATGGGGCGCTTGATGAAGTTGTTGAAGCGCAGATCGAAGGTATCGATAAAGGGCACCGCCGCGATACGCCGCTTGAGCTCGAGTATTTCCTCTTCTATATCCTGAATACGGGCATAGTTTTCCGCCGGACGCTTGCTGAGGTCGGCCAGTTCCAGCTCCAGTTCGGCCACCGTGCTCTTCTTGCCGGCCTGCAGGGCGGTGCGCCGGGCCAGGGACTGGCGCAGGGAGCGGATGATGTTGATGTTGGCCGGTACCCCATCCGAGGTATATCCGGCGCGGAAGGTCTTCATTTCGCTGATCTTGTTGAGCTTGTTTTTCTCCAGGTTGGGCAGTTCCAGGCCGTCGAACAGCAAATCCAGGTATTCGTCCTTGGAGATCTCGAACACGAAGTCGTCTTCGCCCTCGCCCTGGTTGCTGGCCTCGCCCTGACCGCCGCCCTTACCGCCGCCACCGAGCGGGCGTTCGACCCGGTCGCCGGTGATGAACTGATCATTACCGGGGTGAACCTGCTCCCGTTTGCCTCCTTTGCCCTGATGAAAGAAGGGTTCCGAGATATCGCGGGTGGGAATGGAGACACTCTCGCCCTTATCGATATCCTGAATACTGCGTTTCAGTACCGCATCCGACACCGCCTTTTTCAGTTGTTGTTTGTAGCGGCGGATAAAGCGCTGCCGGTTGACAGCGCTCTTGTTGCGGCCATTTAGTCGTCTGTCGATAAAATGCGCCATAATTTCCCCCAACATGACTCCATCAGGTTGATTTACGTACCCGCAGGTACCACTCGGACAACAGCCGGACCTGCTTGCGGGTATAACCTTTTTCCATCATCCGAGCGACAAAGTCGTCGTGTTTCTTCTGCTCGTCGGCACTGGTCTTGGCGTTGAAGGAAATGACCGGCAGCAGCTCCTCGGTGTTGGAGAACATCTTCTTCTCGATAACGGTTCTGAGCTTCTCGTAGCTGGTCCAATTGGGATTCTTGCCGGCGTTGTTGGCCCGGGCCCGCAGCACGAAGTTGACGATTTCGTTGCGGAAGTCCTTCGGATTGCTGATCCCTGCCGGTTTTTCAATTTTCTCCAGCTCGGCATTGAGTGCGGCACGGTCGAACAGCTGCCCGGTTTCCGGATCCCGGTATTCCTGATCCTGGATCCAGAAATCCGCATAGGTGACATAACGGTCGAAGATGTTCTGGCCATACTCGGAGTAGGACTCCAGATAGGCGGTCTGTATCTCCTTGCCGATAAACTCCACGTATTTGGGGATCAGGTAACCCTTGATGAATTCCAGGTAGCGGTCGTGCACATCCTGCGGAAACTGCTCCCGCTCGATCTGTTGCTCGAGCACATAGAAGAGGTGAACCGGGTTGGCCGCCACTTCGGCGTGATCAAAGTTGAACACCCGGGAAAGGATCTTGAAGGCGAAACGGGTAGAGAGCCCGGTCATGCCTTCATCCACCCCTGCGTAGTCCCGGTATTCCTGGTAGGACTTGGCCTTGGGATCCGTATCTTTCAGGCTTTCACCATCGTAAACCCGCATCTTGGAATAGAGGCTGGAGTTTTCCGGCTCTTTCAGGCGCGAAAGCACGGTAAATTGGCCCAGGGTTTCGAGGGTGCCCGGGGCACACTTGGCCTGGGACAGCTCGCTGTTGGCCAACAGCTTCTTGTAGATCTCCACCTCTTCAGTTACCCGCAGGCAGTAGGGCACCTTGACGATATAGACCCGATCGAGGAAAGCTTCGTTGTTCTTGTTATGCTTGAAGTGTTGCCATTCCGACTCGTTGGAGTGAGCCAGGATGATACCTTCGAAGGGGAGGGCGGAAAGTCCCTCAGTGCTGTTGTAGTTCCCCTCCTGGGTAGCGGTGAGCAGGGGGTGCAGCACCTTGATCGGTGCCTTGAACATTTCGACGAATTCCATCATCCCCTGGTTGGCCTTGCACAGGGCGCCGGAGTAAGAGTAGGCATCGGCATCGTTCTGGGCGTAATGTTCAAGCTTGCGGATATCGACCTTGCCCACCAGAGAGGAGATGTCCTGGTTGTTGTCGTCACCGGGTTCGGTCTTGGCGATGGCGATCTGGTCGAGCACCGACGGATAGACTTTTTCGACCCGAAAACGGGTGATGTCGCCACCGTACTCGTGCATCCGCTTGACCGCCCAGGGGGACATGATTGGCCGCAGGTAGCGGCGCGGAATCCCATATTCCTGTTCCAGGATGGGGCCGTCTTCTTCCGTGTCGAACAGGCAGAAGGGGTGGTCATTGACCGGAGAGTCCTTGAGCCGGTAGATGGGTACCTTCTGCATCAGTGACTTGAGACATTCGGCCAGGGACGACTTACCGCCACCCACGGGACCGAGCAGATACAGGATTTGTTTCTTTTCTTCCAGCCCTTGAGCCGCGTGCTTAAGATAGGACACGATCTGCTCTATGCTGTCTTCCATGCCATAGAAATCGGCAAAGGCCGGATAGCGGGCGATCACCCGGTTGGAGAAAAGCCGGCTGAATCTCGGCACCTGGGCGGTGTCGATCATTTCCGGTTCGCCGATCGCCATCAGCAGTCGCTCGGCGGCGGAAGCGTAGCAGGCCTTGTCTTCCCGGCACATGTCCAGGAATTCCTGTAGGCTGTACTCTTCTTCCTTCGCTTTTTCATAGCGCGTTTGGTAGTGCTCGAAGATACCCATAGTACTGTCCCCCATAAATCCCGGCCCTGTCATCTTGCGTTATTGCATTAAGAAGAAAGAGCCTTGCGCACACATCTTTCAGTCCTTTACTGAAAGGTTAGACAGGATTTCATTATTGCGCTTGTGTAACGCTCAGAATTACCGACGATTTTGCGAAACAGCTCCCATTTGCGAATTATTCGTATGAGTCCCAATTTGGCCGAGGTGAGGATGTGCAGGGACCGGGCAGGCAAAGGTGACACGGAGCCGCGATAAATGTGTCATTTGTTTCCTGTTACGTTAACGTAATCATGTTGCTCGTTTGCTGTTCAGTTGAACGGTTTGTGATTTTTTTACGTTGACTTCACAATTGTGCCCGGTTAGATTGAAAGGGCATCAAGGTCTAGCCAATTGCTCCAGCCTAAATTCAGCAACTTGTTAGGTATGATGCGTAGCTCTGTTTAAGCACGTTTCCGTTTGTTTGACCCTCGCTTGCGAGGGTTTTCTTTTTGTTATAAAACCAACATGTCTGAAGTTACGTTTACGTAAATGTAGTTTTTATGGTTTTTTCTTTTTCAAAATTATTGAATGTATTGTGCGTTAATTTCCGATTTCTCCCACCACTACCTTGTCCTAAAGTGGCTCCATCCGCTGAGCATGGCAGCGTGTTATGACAGCAAGATGTTAGTTCAGCATGAATCTACAGAAAAAGGAGTGGTCATATGAGCAAGACACTGGTACTGAAGTCCAGCATTCTGGGTGAATATTCGCAGTCAGCAAAACTGATAGACTACATGATCGAGCGGGCCGGTGCCGAGGGCGTGCAGATCCGTGATCTGGCCGCCGAGCCGTTGCCGATGCTGGATGGTGCCGGCGCCATGGCCCTGCGGGGCGGGGATCAGCTCAGCGAGCAACAGCAGGCTCTGCTGGCGCTGTCAGACGGGCTGGTGGAAGAGCTCAAGGCCGCCGATACCCTGATCATCGGCGCTCCCATGTACAACTTTCATATTCCGGTACAGCTCAAGGCCTGGATCGATCTGGTCTGTCGTGCCGGCATCACCTTCCGTTACACGGAGCAGGGGCCGGAAGGACTGGTGAAAGGCAAGAAGGCGGTGGTGGTGACCACCCGTGGCGGCATGCACAAGGACAGTCCCTCCGACCTGATCACCCCTTACCTGCGCACCGTGCTGGGTTTTATCGGCATCACCGAAGTGGAATTCGTCTATGCGGAAGCCTTGAACATGGGCGAGGACGCACAGAAGGCGGGCCTGGATCAGGCCAGGCAAAGCCTGGAAGCCCTGGTCGCTTAACCCTTGTCTTATGCCAACATACAAAAAACGGGCTGCCTGGGCAGCCCGTTTTTTTTCAGCCATAGAGCCGACGGATGCCCTGCTCAAGTATGCCGACGGTCTGGTCCACATGGTGTTTTTCGATGATCAGCGGCGGCGACATGGCGACGGCATCCCCCAGGGCGCGCAACATCACCCCCTGCTCCCAGGCCGCGGACTGGATCATGGCTCCGCTGGCGCCGGCTTGACCCGGCAGCGGCTCGAACTCGACGGCGGCGATCAGGGCATAGTTGCGAATGTCGATGACCCCCGGCAGCCCTTTCAGGCTGTGCAGACCCTGCTCGAAGTAACTGGCGATGTCGCCGCCCTGGGCTCCCCGGCGCAGCAGGCCGCCCTGCTCGTAGATATCCAGGGTGGCCATGGCGGCGGCGCAGGCCAGCGGGTGGGCCGAATAGGTATAGCCGTGGAAGAACTCCACTCCCGGGCCGCCGCCATCCACCACTGCCTGGTAGATATGATCGCCGGCGAACACCGCGCCCATGGGGGCGGCACCATTGGTCAGACCCTTGGCCGTGGTCAAGATATCGGGCAACACGTCGAAGGTCTGGCTGGCAAAGGCTTCGCCGGTCCGGCCGAAGCCGCAGATCACCTCGTCGAAGATCAGCAGTATGTCGTGCCGGTCGCAGATTTCACGCAGGCGCTTGAGGTACCCCACCGGCGGCGGCAGCACGCCGCCGGCGCCGGTGATGGGCTCGACGATGACGGCGGCGATACGGCTGGCGTCGTGCAGCCGGATCAGTCGCTCCAGCTCATTGGCCATGTCTACTCCACCGTGCATCGGCAGGCCGCGGGAGAAGGCGTTCAGGGCGAGATCCTGGGTGTGGGAGAGGTGATCCACCGGCAGCCACTGGCCAAAGGCCTTGTAGTTGTTGGTGATGCCCCCCACCGAGATGCCGCCGAAGTTGACGCCGTGGTAGCCCCGCTCCCTGCCGATAAACAGCTGCCTGCCGCCCTGGCCCCGGGCATGGTGATAGGCCAGCGCCATCTTGAGGGCGGTATCCACCGACTCTGAGCCGGAGTTGGTATAGAACACCTTGTTCAGGTTGCCCGGGGCCAGGGCGGCCAGACGCTCGGACAGTTCGAAGGAGAGGGGATGGCCGAAGCCGAAACAGGGGGCGTAATCCAGGGTCCTGGCCTGCCGGGCGATGGCCTCGGCGATATGGGGGTGGCCGTGGCCGGCGTTGCAGCACCAGAGGCCGGCGGTCATGTCCAGTACCTGGCGTTGATCGTCCGTGGTCCAGTACATGCCTTTGGCGCCGGTGAGCATGCGTGGTTGTGCCTTGAAGCCCTTGTTCGGGGTGAAGGGCATCCAGTGGGCGGCCAAACTCTGATGATTCATGGGTCTCTCCGTTATTCGAGTGATTTGCGGTCGGCAAGGTACCGTAGCGGGAGACAGTGTGATCAAAGTGTTAAGGTTTAAAAATCACGTCGTTTCAATGTTCAGTTTGAGCGGGCTAGACATAACCGGAGAAGCCAGGAAGACAGACACAAAAAAACCTGCGCGAGGCAGGTTCAGTAACTGGTGCGTTCTAGTGGACTCGAACCACCGACCCCCACCATGTCAAGGTGGTGCTCTAACCAACTGAGCTAAGAACGCAAAATCTTTGTGCCGTAATCTGGTGCGTCCTAGTGGACTCGAACCACCGACCCCTACCATGTCAAGGTAGTGCTCTAACCAACTGAGCTAAGGACGCATATCATTGCCGTTGTAGTAAACCTGGTGCGTTCTAGTGGACTCGAACCACCGACCCCCACCATGTCAAGGTGGTGCTCTAACCAACTGAGCTAAGAACGCAGGCCGTCTTCAGGCGCTGCGTATACTAGCCAAGGGCGGGGGCAGGGGCAAGCATTTTTTCTTATCGAACAAACGGATGAAGAACTATTGTTCAAGTCGGTGAAATATCGCACCGGGCCAGGAAGCGTTGCCACAGCCGGGCATGGGCCAGGGCCTGCTCCCGGTAGCGGGTGTAGACCAGGCTGTCGAGCCCCCGGGCGAAATGGCGGCGGTAATCGGCCAGCCTGTCGTTGCTTGGCATTGGCGGGCTCAGGGTACGTTCCAGCAGGGGGGCCAGTTGCACGAACTGGCGATCGAGCCGGCTGAAGTAGGCCTGAATGCCCCTGATGTAGTAGTGCTGCATGGCGTTGCGTAGCCGTTCGGCCTGCTCCCGGCCCCGGGGACCGCAATCGAACTGCTCAAGCTGCCGCAGGAAATCGATGCTCTGCTCGAGGTAATGGGCGGCACTGTGCAGGGAGTAGAACAACTGTCCCAGGTAATCGTTGTCATAGAGGCCGCTGAGGGCGTGATTCAGTTCCCGGCCGGTGAGAGGAACCGGCTCGGCCAGCCCCCGAGCCTGGCGATAGAGGCGATCGAACAGGGCAAAGGCCGCCACTGTCTCCTGATAGCCACCCTGCTCGGCAAAGCGCAGAGCCCGGGCACGGGGCATCAGGGCGGCGCGGATTTCCGGCTCGGCCACCATCATGTTCCAGTGGTAGCCGGGCAGCAGGGGGGCTTTCAGGGACTCGACCTCGGTCAGCCAGTCCTGCAGGGACGGATCCTCGGCCCGGACCAGGCAGTCGCGCAGTCCCTGCTGGAACTGCAGGTGATAAAGCAGTATGGCGGCGGCACTCTGACTCTTGCCCACCGGGCTGTTGTGCTCGCCGACCAGGCCGAGCAGCCGGCACTCGCCGAGCTTGAGGGTATCGAGCAGGCCGGCGGTGACCCGTTGTTGCTGCTGCTGCAGCCGCCGCTGGGGCGGCAGTGGAGGCAGAGGCGCGGGCGCGGGCAGGGACGGGGGCGAGACCTCCAGCACATTGGCCACCCGGGCCAGGTAGGTCTGGAAGTGCCGCTCCAGTTCGTTGTGGGGGTTACAGGCCGTCAGCCAGAGACAGAGCAGCCCGATCACGTTGTTCCACCCTTTCATAGATAATGCGCAACCGCCAGATCAACATGAATGCCGCTACCGATAAGCCTATCAGAAAACCGATCCAAAAGCCGTGCGGGCCCATGGCCGGGACCAGCCAGTCGGTGAGGCCCAGCACCATGCCCACGGGCAGGCCGCACAGCCAGTAGGCCACCAGGGTGATATAGAAAATCACCTGGGTGTCCTTGTAGCCTCGCAGGGCGGCGGCGGCGATGACCTGGGCCGAGTCGGAAATTTGGTACAGTGCCGCCAGCAGCAGCAGGCTGGAGGCGAGTTCGAGTACGCCCGCGTTATCGGTATAGATGCCGCTTATCCGGTCCCGGCCAAGCATGGTGGCCAGGGCGGTGAACACCGCCAGCGCACAGCCGAACACCAGGCCGGCGATGCTGGCGACCCTGGCCTGGCGGGTGCAGCCTTCGCCCAGGCTGTGACCGACCCGGATGGTCAGGGCCATGCCGAGGCTCAGGGGCAGCATGAACACCAGGCTGGAGAAGTTGATGGCGATCTGGTGGCCGGCGACCACTTCAGAGCCCAGTGGAGCCAGCAGCAGTGCCACCACGGTGAACAGGGTGACTTCGCAAAAAATGGCCATGGCGATGGGAAAGCCCAGGCGGAAGATACGGCTGATCTGGCGCCAGTCCGGGTTACTCGGCGCCCGGAAGACGGTAAAGCGTTGCAACAGGACACAGCGGCGGCTATAGATCACCATGGCCGCCAGCATGGCCCAGAACACCAGCGCCGAGGCATAGCCACAGCCCACACCGCCGAGGGCCGGCAGGCCCAGCTTGCCGTGGATCAGCACGTAATTGGCCGGCACGTTGACGGCCAGGCCGATAAAACCGATGACCATGGTCGGCAGGGTGTGGGACAGGCCTTCGCTGAAGTTGCGCAACACCTGGTAGAGGGCATAGGCCGGCATGCCCCAGAGGATACCGTGCAGATAACCGCTGGTCTTCTCGGCCAGCACCGGCTCGACATTCATCCAGTGCAACGCCAGGGGAGAATAATAGAGGGCGAGCCCGGCGGGCACCATCACCAGCAGGGTCAGCCAGAATCCCTGGTGCACGGCACCGGCCACCTCCCGATGGCGACGGGCGCCGTTGAGTTGCGATATGATGGGGGTCAGCGCCATCACCACCCCCTGTACCAGCAGGATGATCGGCAGCCAGAAGCTGGTGGCCACTGCCACCGCCGCCATGTCGGTGGCGCTGACCTGACCGGCCATGACGGTATCGACAAAGCTCATGGCAGTCTGGGCTATCTGGGCGACCAGTATGGGGCCGCAGAGCCGCAACAGGTGCAGGGTTTCGCAAAGATAGGGCTTAAGCGCCATCCTGTGGTTCTCGCTCGGCATCATGATGGGACGGATCGCTGCCGACTCACGGATTCTCGGGTCCGCTGGGTAAAGAAGGCTCGGGGAGGCCGGCAGGTGTTGGCAATATAGCCTTGTTCGTGGCATTTTCCCAGTATCTTCAACTATCTATCAATATTGGATAAGAACTATGTTTACCGGAATTGTGCAAGGTCAGGGAACTGTGCTTGAGATCATCGACAAAACCGATTTTCGCACCCATGTGGTCCGGCTGCCGGAGGCCTTGCTGCCCGGGCTGGAACTGGGCGCCTCCGTGGCCCATAACGGTTGCTGCCTGACCGTGACCCGCATCGAGGGGGACAGGGTGAGCTTCGACCTGATGGCGGAAACCCTGAGGGTCACCAACCTGGGGCGGCTTGAGGTGGGCGACAGGGTCAACCTGGAGCGGGCGGCACGCTTTGGCGACGAGATCGGCGGCCATGCCATGTCCGGGCACATCATGGCCCAGAGCGAGCTGCTGGGGCGGCAGGAGAGCGAAACCAACACCAGCCTTTGGTTTGCCTTACCGAGCGAGCTTGGCAAGTATGTGTTTACCAAGGGGTATGTCGGTATCGACGGTATCAGCCTGACCCTGGGTGAGGTACGTTCGGATCGCTTCGTCGTACACCTGATCCCCGAAACCCTGGCAAGGACCAATATGGGAAGCATCCAGGTGGGGCAGAAGGTCAATATCGAGATCGATCCCCAGACTCAGGCGATTGTGGACACGGTTGAACGGGTGATGGCGACGCGATAGTGTTATGCCAACATGCATGTGGAAGACCACACTCCGCCCGGTTCAAAAGTACTGCTCGTCGTCCGCATCCACGGTAACCGTCACCTCCTCGGTCTCCCTGTTGCATTTGATGGTGATATGCATGGAGTTACAGCAGGCCAGACAATCTTCGTAGTAGTCCTGATCGCCGTCGGAAGCATCCACCATGATGCGGGTATGATGCCCGCAATGGGGACAAACGATGTTTTGCTCGAAATAATCACGCATGGGCTTGTCCTCGGATCAGGCCTCGGGAAGTCCCCGGCAGGAGCGGCCGCCGTCCAGGGCGATGATCTGCCCGGTCAGGTAGCCTGGCCCCCCCAGCAGAAAGGCGGCGGTCTCGGCGATTTCCCGGGGTTCGCCCAGCCGTCCCATGGGAATGGACGCCAATACTCGCTGTTTTTGCTCATCGTTCAGTTCATGCTCGGGCCAGATGATGGCGCCGGGGGCGATGCCATTGACCCGCACCCTTGGGGCCAGTTCGACGGCCAGGCTCCGGGTCAGGGTGGCCAGGGCATTCTTGGCCATGCTGTAGAGCAGGTGGTGCTGTAGTCCCTTTTCGGCATGGATGTCGACCATGTTCACTATGGCGCCCCGGTTCTGCTTCAGCGCCGGGGCCAGGGCCTGGATCAGGAAATAGGGGGCGGCGGCGTTGGTGGTGGACAGCTCCTGCCACTGGGCCGGGGTCGCCTCACCGAAGGGAGTAGGGTAAAAGGCGGACGCATTGTTGACCAGACCGTCGAGGCGGCCGAAGCAGCTCAGTGCCCGATCGGCCATGTCCTTGAGTTCATCGAGCCGGGTCAGATCCTGGTACAACAGGCGAACGCTGTCGGGCCTGTGTTCATTGAGTTCCCGGGCAAGGCTGGTCGCCGCTTGTTCGCTGTGATGATAGTGCAGGACCAGCCGATAACCTGCTTGATGCAGAAAACGACTCATTTCGGCACCGATTCGCTTGGCAGCACCGGTAATCAACACCACGGGGTGGGGCATAAAGTCTCCTAGCTGGCTACGACCCGATAAAGACACTCTTTGGCTTCATCGACATAGGGCTCGCCAAAGTGGTTCACATGATTGAGCAGGTGATACAGGTTGTAGAGTTCACGCCGTTCGCCATAGCCTTCATCCAACGGCCAGACAGCGTTATAGCCTTGGTAGAACGCATGAGGAAACTGGCCGAACAACTCGGTCATGGCGATATCCGTTTCCCGATCACCGAAATAGCTGGCGGGGTCAAACAGCACCCCCATATGTTCGCTGAAGGCAAGATTGCCACGCCACAGGTCACCGTGCAACAAGGAGGCGCGAGGGTGATGGTTGGCCAGGCGCAGCTTGATGGCCCCGACAATTTCCTCGATATCGCCGAAACGGATGCCTTTTTCCTCCAATAATTTCAGTTGCCAGCCAATCCGCTGTTCGGCGAAGAAGGTTGACCACTTCTTGTGCCAGGCATTAGGTTGGACGCTGGTTCCGAGAAAATTGTCTTCGTCCCAGCCGTACATGGGCTGGCTGTGGCTCTGGTGAAGGTGGGCCAGCTGGCGACCGAACATGTGCCAGTCCTGCTCATTCGATTCGCCCAGTATCAAGTATTCCAGTACCAGGAAACTGCTGCTGACGGTGATGCCACAGCAGATAGGCTTGGGCACCAACAGGGTCTGGGTACGCAACAGATGTTCGAGGCTGTTCCATTCGCAGCGGAACATATCCACCCAGGCACGGTCATTTAACTTAACGAAGTAGCTGGTGTGGCCGTCGGACACCCGGAAGGCCTGATTGATATCCCCCCCGGACAATGGTTTCTTATCCAGGATATGGAAGTCAGTGCCGGTTGCTTCCGAGATCTGACTGGCGATCACTTGCCACATAACGCCTCCACTGACGCGTGTTTTGTCAACAGTATAGGCCATGCGGGCCAGGGCAAAACCCACCGGGATCAAAATTGGAGACTTCATGATTAATAAGATAAAAAAATGGTTTGAAGGCACCCTGCCTACTGCCCCCATCGCACTCAGTGAAGAGGTCGCCGTGGCCGCCCTGCTCACCGAGGTGATGTTGGCCGATGGCGAAGCGAACGGGCATGAACAGCGGCGCATGGAGCAGTTGCTGGCCCGCCTGTTCGGCCAGAGCCAGGAAGAAGTGCACGACTGGCTGGAGCAGGGCCGGACCCAGCAGCAGGAGGCGGTGTCCCTCTACGAATTCACCTCCCGCCTCAAGACGCTGCCGATAGGGCAGCGGGAGGCCATACTGCACGCGCTCTGGCTGATTGCCTTCACCGATGGCCGGCTGGATCCCCTTGAAGAAGCGGTGATCCGCCAGGTTGCCGATCTGCTCTACATTCCCCACAGTCGCTTTATCCAGCTGAAGCACAAGGCCGAACGGCAGGGCGGGTGACGCAGCCATGGCGACCGCCGGCCGATTCTGCTAGAGTCTGCAGTCCCCGACCTGTGCCGCCGGGTAGCACCATAAGGCGCGCCAGACTGGCAAGGTAAAGCCAGATGGTCGGAACGGTAGACCCCTTTTCACACACTACATGTGCACTTTGGTAGGGTGCACCACTGTTAAGGACATTGCATGCCGACAATTACTCTTCCCGATGGCAGCCAGCGCCATTTCGACCATCCCGTGACCGTGCTCGACGTGGCCCAGGACATCGGCGCCGGCCTGGCCAAGGCCTGTATCGCCGGCCGGGTAGACGGCGAACTGGTGGATGCCTGCGAACTCATCAACCACGACGCCACCCTGGCCATCATCACCGCCAAGGATCAGGACGGCCTGGAGATCATCCGCCACTCCTGCGCTCACCTGCTGGGCCACGCCATCAAACAGCTGTGGCCCCAGACCAAGATGGCCATCGGTCCGGTGATCGACAACGGCTTCTATTACGATGTGGATCTGGACCACACCCTGACCGAAGAAGACATCGAGAAATTGGAGGCCCGCATGCTGGAGCTGGCCAAAACCGAGTATCCGATCGTCAAGAAAAAGGTCAGCTGGCAGGAAGCGCGGGACACCTTCGCCCGTCGGCACGAGCCCTACAAGATAGAAATCCTGGATCAGAACGTCAGCCAGCACGACAAGCCGGGGCTCTACCACCACGAAGAATACATCGACATGTGCCGGGGGCCGCACGTGCCCAACATGCGTTTCTGCCAGCACTTCAAGCTGCAGAAGGTGTCCGGCGCCTACTGGCGGGGCGATTCCAAGAACAAGATGCTGCAGCGCATTTACGGTACCGCCTGGGCCGACAAGAAGGCGCTCAAGGCCTACCTGACCCAACTGGAAGAAGCGGCCAAACGCGATCACCGCAAAATCGGCAAGCAGCTCGACCTCTACCACATGCAGGAAGAAGCGCCGGGCATGGTGTTCTGGCACCACGACGGCTGGACCATCTTCCGTGAACTGGAGCACTTCGTACGCGACAAGCTCAAGGAGTACGGCTACGAGGAGGTCAAGGGCCCCTTCATGATGGACCGGGTGCTGTGGGAAAAATCGGGGCATTGGGACAAATACGCCGAAAACATGTTCACCACCAGCTCCGAAAACCGGGAATACGCCATCAAGCCGATGAACTGCCCGGGTCACGTGCAGATCTTCAACCAGGGGCTCAAGTCCTACCGGGATCTGCCGCTGCGCATGGCGGAATTCGGCTGCTGCCACCGCAACGAGCCGAGCGGTGCGCTGCACGGCCTGATGCGGGTGCGCGGCTTTACCCAGGATGATGCCCATATCTTCTGTACCGAAGAGCAGATCCAGGAAGAGGTCTCCGCCTGTATCCGCATGGTGTACGACACCTACGGCACCTTCGGCTTTACCAATATCGCGGTCAAGCTGTCGACCCGGCCGGAGAAGCGCATCGGCAGCGACGAGATCTGGGACAAGGCGGAGCTGGCCCTGGAAGAAGCGCTCAAGGCCAACGGCATCGCCTATGAGCTGCAGCCGGGGGAGGGCGCCTTCTACGGACCCAAGATCGAATTTACCCTGCACGATTGCCTGAACCGGGCCTGGCAATGCGGCACCGTCCAGCTCGACTTCGCGCTGCCGGGCCGGCTGGGGGCCAGTTATGTGGGCGAAGACAACGACCGCCATGTACCGGTGATGATCCACCGTGCCATCCTGGGCTCCATCGAGCGCTTCATCGGCATCCTGATCGAGGAATACGCCGGGCTGTTCCCGACCTGGCTGGCCCCGACCCAGGTGGTGGTGCTCAATATTACCGACAACCAGGCCGACTATGCCCGCCATCTTGCTAACAGTTTGAATAATGTTGGCATTCGGGCCAAAGCGGACTTGAGAAATGAGAAGATAGGCTTTAAAATCCGCGAGCATACTCTGAAGCGGGTACCTTTCATGCTGGTTTGCGGCGATAAAGAAGTCGAAGCCGGCCAAGTAGCGGTTCGTACCCGGAAAGGACAGGATCTCGGCACCTTCGACGTAGAAGCGCTGACCCAGCTGATTCAGCAGGAGATCCGGACCCGCGGCAAGAACACAGTGGAGGATAGGTTATAAAAGGCGCTAAAAAAGGGGGCAAACCTGCTCCTCGCAACCGACTGAATGAAGAAATCCGACTGAAAGAAGTCCGTCTGGTCGGCCTGGAAGGCGAAGCACTGGGCATAGTGTCCATCAATGAGGCACTCGAGGCCGCCGCCGCCGCAGGCGTAGACCTGGTGGAAATCAGTCCCAATGCCGAGCCGCCCGTCTGCCGTATCATGGATTACGGCAAGTTCCTCTACGAGAAGAGCAAGGCTACCAAGGAACAGAAGAAAAAGCAGAAACAAATCCAGGTCAAGGAAATCAAATTCCGGCCAGGTACCGATGAAGGCGACTATCAGGTAAAACTACGCAACCTGGTTCGCTTTTTGGAAGAGGGCAACAAAGCCAAGGTCACGCTGCGGTTCCGCGGTCGTGAAATGGCGCACCAGGAACTCGGGTTCGATTTGCTCAACCGCATCAAGGCGGATCTGGACGAATTGGCCCTGGTCGAGGCCTTTCCCAAGCTGGAAGGGCGTCAGGCCGTCATGGTGCTGGCCCCGAAGAAAAAACAGTAAGGCCCTGCAAGTAGCCGGGCAACACCGTTGCCCGGCTCGCCTTGCTGTTTGTTGTTATTAACAATGCGGAGTTTTTATGCCGAAAATGAAATCGAACAAGGGCGCTGCCAAGCGCTTCAAGAAAACCGGCTCCGGTGGCTTCAAGCGCAAGCAGTCCCACCTGCGTCACATCCTCACCAAGAAAAGCACCAAGCGCAAGCGTCAGCTGCGCGGCAAGTGTCTGGTAGCTGCGTCCGACGTCGCCCAGATCAAGTCCATGCTGCCGACCGCTTAAGAGGAGAGTGAACAATGCCAAGAGTTAAACGTGGTGTTACTGCCCGCGCTCGTCACAAGAAAGTACTGAAGCAGGCCAAAGGTTACTACGGTGCCCGTTCGCGCGTCTATCGCGTT
Organism: Zobellella sp. An-6; assembly: GCF_052487945.1. Taxonomy (NCBI): domain Bacteria; kingdom Pseudomonadati; phylum Pseudomonadota; class Gammaproteobacteria; order Aeromonadales; family Aeromonadaceae; genus Zobellella; species Zobellella sp. An-6. Next base: position 2,063,795 of record NZ_CP199259.1, read on the forward strand.
GCCGTCCAGGCCGTAACCAAGGCCGGTCAATATGCCTATCGTGACCGTCGCCAGAAAAAACGTCAGTTCCGTCAACTGTGGATCGCCCGTATCAACGCCGCGGCCCGTCAGAACGGCCTGTCCTACAGCCGTTTCATCGATGGCCTGAAAAAAGCCTCCGTTGAAATCGATCGCAAGATCCTGGCTGATATCGCCGTACACGACAAGACCACCTTCACCGCTTTGGTCGCCAAAGCCAAAGAAGCCCTGGTTTAAGTCGCTGCGCGATATAGATGAAATAAGGAGGCTCCGGCCTCCTTTTTTGTTGGTCCCCGGCCGGCCCAGTGGTGGCGGAAAAGGGGCATTTCCTTTATTATCAAGGCCTTTCACATTATTTAGCGTCCGCCAAGGCGGGCAAGTACGAGGAACACATGGATCAGCTGGAAGACGTGATCGTCAAAGCACAGGCGGAGATCCAGGCTGCCGCCAACGCCGTCGAACTGGATGAAATCCGGGTCCACTATCTGGGCAAGAAGGGGATCTTTACCGAGCAGTCCAAGGCCCTGGGCAAGCTCTCGGCCGAAGAACGCCCTGCCGCCGGCCAGGCCATCAACCACGCCAAGCAGGCGGTCACCGACGCCATCAACAACAAGCGCGACGCGCTGCAACAGGCCGAACTGAACCAGAAGCTGGCTTCCGAGACCCTGGACATCACCCTGCCCGGGCGCCGCCAGTCGGCCGGCGGCCTGCACCCGGTGACCCGCACCATCCGCCGCATCGAAGCCCTGTTCGGCGAACTCGGTTTCCAGGTGGCGGAAGGCCCCGAGATCGAGGACGACTTCCATAACTTCGATGCCCTCAATATCCCGGCGCACCATCCGGCCCGCACCGATCACGACACCTTCTACTTCAACCCCGAGCTGATGCTGCGCACCCACACCTCCGGCGTCCAGATCCGCACCATGGAGCAGCAGCAACCGCCCCTGCGCGTCATCGCCCCGGGCCGGGTTTATCGCAACGACTACGATCAGACCCACACCCCCATGTTCCATCAGGTGGAAGGCCTGCTGGTGGACGAGAACGTCAGCTTCACCCACCTGAAGGGCGTGCTGCACGATTTCCTCAACAATTTCTTCGAGGCGGATCTGCAGATCCGTTTCCGTCCCTCCTACTTCCCCTTTACCGAGCCCAGTGCCGAAGTGGACGTGATGGGCAAGAACGGCAAGTGGCTGGAAGTACTGGGCTGCGGCATGGTGCACCCCAATGTGTTGCGCGCGGTCGGCATCGATCCCGAGCGCTACAGCGGCTTCGCCTTCGGCATGGGGGTCGAGCGCCTGACCATGCTGCGTTACGGCGTCAATGACTTGCGCGCCTTCTTCGAAAATGATCTGCGTTTTCTCAAGCAATTCCGGTAAGCGGCAGGAGCAATAATGAAATTTTCAAAATCATGGCTGGATGAATGGGTGGCGACCGGTCTGGATGCCGAGGCTCTTGCCGAGCAGATCACCATGGCCGGCCTGGAAGTCGACGACATCACCCCGGTGGCCGGTGCCTTCAGCCAGGTGGTGGTGGGGCAGGTGGTCGAGTGCGGCCAGCACCCGGATGCGGACAAGCTCAGGGTGACCAAGGTCGACGTGGGCGCAGAAGAACTGCTCGACATCGTCTGCGGCGCCCCCAACTGCCGCCAGGGCCTCAAGGTGGCGGTGGCTGTGGTCGGTGCCGTGCTGCCCGGCGACTTCACCATCAAGAAAGCCAAGCTGCGCGGCCAGCCCTCCCACGGCATGCTCTGCTCCTATAGCGAACTGGGCATGGATGTGGACTCGGATGGCATTATCGAGTTGCCGGCCGATGCGCCCATCGGTGCCGGGGTGCGCGATTACCTGCGTCTCGACGACGCCATTATTGAAGTGGATCTGACCCCCAACCGGGCCGACTGCCTGAGTCTGGCCGGCTTGGCGCGGGAAGTGGGCGTGCTGAACCAGCAGGATGTGAACTGGCCCGAGATCCCAATGGTACCGGCCAGCATCGACGAGCGGGTCGAGATCCGGCTGGACGCCCCGGCGGCCTGCCCGCGTTATCTCGGGCGGGTAGTGAAGAACATCGACGTCAAGGCCGAAACGCCCCTGTGGATGCAGGAAAAACTGCGTCGCTGCGGCATCCGCAGCATCGATCCGGTGGTGGACATCACCAACTTCGTGCTGCTGGAGTGGGGCCAGCCCATGCATGCCTTCGATCTGGCCCGGCTCGATGGCGGCATAGTGGTGCGCCAGGCGGAGCCGGGCGAGAAGCTGATCCTGCTCGACGGCAATGAGGTCAGCCTGAACGGCGATACCCTGGTGATCGCCGACAGCCAAAAAGCCGTGGCCATGGCCGGCATCTTCGGCGGCGAGGCCACCGGGGTGAATGAAAACACCCGGGACGTGTTGCTGGAATGCGCTTTCTTCAGCCCGCTGTCGATCACCGGCCGGGCCCGCAGCTATGGCCTGCACACCGACTCCTCCCACCGTTTCGAGCGGGGCGTGGATTACCAGCTGCAGCGCAAGGTGATGGAGCGGGCCACCGCGCTGTTGCTGGACATCTGCGGTGGCGAGGCCGGTCCCGTGGTCGAAGCGGTGTCCGAGGCGCACCTGCCGGTGCGTGCCAGCATCACCCTGCGCCACGGCAAGCTGACCCGGCTGCTGGGGATCAACATTCCCGCCACCCAGGTCACCGACATGCTGGCCCGCCTGGGACTGGAGGTCACCCCCACCGGCGATGACTGGCAGGTAGAGGTACCGAGCTACCGGTTCGATATCGCCATCGAGGAGGATCTGATCGAGGAAGTGGCCCGCATCTACGGCTACAACCGCATTCCCAACGTGGCGCCCCTGGCCCGGCTCGACATGTCCCGCCAGCGGGAGGCGAGCCTGCCGCTGGGTCGGCTGAAGGACGCCCTGGTGGATCTGGGCTATCAGGAAGCCATTACCTACAGCTTCGTGGACCCGGAGCAGCAGCGGCTGCTGTTCCCCCAGGTCGCGCCCCTGGTGCTGCCCAACCCCATCGCCGCCGACATGTCCGCCATGCGGGTGTCCCTGTGGCCGGGGCTTATCCAGGCGGCGGTCTACAACCAGAACCGCCAGCAGGCGCGGCTGCGTCTGTTCGAACAGGGTCTGACCTTCATCCCCGATGAGGCTGCCGAAAACGGCGTGCGCCAGACCCCGGTGCTGGCCGGTCTGTTGCTGGGCCCGGTGGTGGACGAGCACTGGGACATGGCCGCCAGGGGCGTGGACTTCTTCGACCTCAAGGGCGACGTGGAAAGCCTGCTGGCCCTCGGTGCCGATGAGCTGAGTTTCGCCTTCGCCCGCACCGACATCGAGGCCCTGCACCCGGGACAGTCCGCCGCGCTGTTGCGGGCCGGCCGTCAGGTGGGACTGCTCGGCGCCCTGCACCCCAGTCTGCTGAAGAAGCTGGGTCTCAAGTCCCAGGCCTATCTGTTCGAGATCGAGCTTGCGGCCCTCACCGAGCGGGTCGTGCCCGAAGCCGGTGAGGTGTCCCGTTTCCCGGCCAACCGCCGGGATCTGGCCCTGGTGGTGGAGCGGTCGACCGCTGCCGGCGATATCCTTGATTTAGTTAGGAAAGTTGGCGGAGATCAATTGGTTGGCTTAAACTTGTTTGACGTGTACCAAGGACAAGGTATTGCCGATGGCAAGAAGAGCCTGGCGCTCAGCTTGGTGTTGCAGGATACCCAACGGACTTTGGAAGAGAAGGAGATCGCCGAGACGGTGGCGCGCATCGTGTCCGCCCTTTCCGACGAGTTTAATGCTTCCTTGAGGGATTAAGCGTATGGCGTTAACCAAGGCCGACATAGCAGAGCATCTGTTCACCGAGCTTGGCATGAGTAAACGTGATGCCAAGGAGATGGTCGAAGCGTTTTTCGAGGAAATCCGCAGCGCGCTGGAGCAGGGTGAGCAAGTCAAGATTTCCGGTTTCGGCAATTTTGAACTACGCAACAAGGGGGAGCGCCCCGGGCGCAATCCCAAAACCGGGGAAGACATTCCCATCTCGGCCAGGCGGGTGGTCACCTTTCGCCCCGGCCAGAAGCTCAAGGCCAGGGTAGAAAACGCGACACTGCTCGACAACCCAGAGTAACCCTCCAAAGCCAGGCACATCGCCTGGCTTTTTGTTGGTTAGACTAAGGCAGCATTGGCCTGTGCTTCGCTATGCTGTTAGCCTAACCACAAGTTCATCCAGCAGAGGCATGCCTCCGTGCGCAAAGGCAATATTGTAATCCTCACCGGGGCCGGCATCTCGGCCGAGTCGGGCATCAAGACGTTCCGGGCCAGCGACGGCCTGTGGGAAGAGCATCGCATCGAGGACGTCGCCACCCCCGAGGGCTACCAGCGGGATCCCGAACTGGTGCACAGCTTCTACAATGCCCGCCGGGCGCTGCTGCAGACGGTAGCACCGAATGCCGCCCACCATGCCCTGGCCCGGCTGGAGGCGGAATGGCCGGAGCGGGTAACCCTGGTCACCCAGAACATCGACGATCTGCACGAACGGGCCGGCAGCCGGAATGTGCTGCACATGCACGGGGAATTGCTCAAGGCCCGCTGTCCCCATTCCAACCAGACGGTGGCCTGGACGGGCCCGCTGCACCACACGGATCTGTGCCACTGCTGCCAGTTTCCCGAGCCGCTGCGGCCGCACGTGGTCTGGTTCGGCGAAATGCCGCTGCTGCTGGATCGCATCTATCAGGCCCTGAGCGAGGCTACCCTCTTCATCGCCATCGGTACCTCGGGCAACGTCTACCCGGCGGCGGGCTTCGTGCACGAAGCCGCCATGCACAACGCCCATACCATCGAAATCAACCTGGAGCCGAGCCTGGTCAACAACCATTTCGACGAACACCGCTACGGCCCGGCCACCCGGATGGTGACCGCCTATGTGGAGGAGCTGCTGGCGGGCAGGAAAAAATAGCAAAAAGCCCGCATGATGCGGGTTGCCGACAGCACTTCGGGCTGGTCTAGACGGGCAACACAAATGCCAAAACAGGCGGGTAAAGGGAACAGCGCCGCTGAGCGTCACATACCAGGGATGGCATGTGTCGAGCGTCACAAGGATGTGCTTGCAGCGTGTCGGCGGAGTTGGCCCTTTGGCCGACTCATGCCGGTAAAACAGATGACGTTGTCATCCACTGGAAAGCCCGCATCATGCGGGCTTTGATCGTTATGGGGGAGGGGAAGGTCCTTAGTTGGAGCGCAGCCGTACCCAGTGCCCTTCGTAGATCGCGAGCACTTCGTCGCCCAGGTCGTCCTGGAAGTGGCCCTTGGCCACGGTCTCGCCGCTCGGGAACAGCACCTGGTTTTCGGCCACCTCGGCGGGCAGCAGGGCCTTGGCGCCCTGGTTGGGCACCGCTATGCCCAGCTCCTCGATGATGCTCGCCGCGATTTCGGGGCGCATCAGGAAGTCGATAAACTGGTGGGCGGCATCCACCGACTTGGCGTTGCTCGGAATGGCGGCGCTGTCCACCCAGAAGATGGCGCCTTCCTCCGGATAGATGTACTCCAGGTTCATGCCATCCTGCTGGGTCTTGTAGGCCTGGTCGCTCCAGATCAGGCCGAGGGAGGCCTCGCCGGTCACATAGGGCATGCGCGGGTTGTCGGAGTTGTACAGCAGCACGTTGTCCTTCAGCGCCTGCAGCTTTTCGTACGCGGCCTTGATTTCCGCCGGATCCTTGCTGTTGGCGGAATGGCCCAGGGTCAGCAGCGCCATCTGGAAGTTCTCGCGAATGTCGTCGGTCAGCATCAGCTGGCCCTGCCAGCGGCTGTCCCACAGATCGGCCCAGGAGTCCACCTCGGCGTCGGCCAGTTCGTCCCGGTTGAGGGCGATGGCGGTGCTGCCGAAGGCGTAGGGCACGCTGTAGCGGTTGCCCGGATCGAACTCCCGGTCGAGCAGGCTCGGCTCCAGCTGCTCCAGATGGGGCAGCTTGCTCTTGTCGAGCGGCTGGAGCATGCCTTCCCGCGCCATCTTGCTCAGCATGTAGCTGGAGGGGAAGATCAGATCGTAGCTTTCGCTGGCCCCGCTGGTCTGCAGCAGTTTCAGCTTGGCATAGAGCGCCTCGTTGGAGTCGAAGGTGGCGTAATCCACCTTGACGCCGGTTTCCTTGGTGAACTGGGTCAGCACGCCGTCGGGCAGATATTCGGCCCAGGCGTAGACGGAAAGACGGTCTTGGGCCTGCGCCACCAGGGGCAGGCTGGCGGCCACCGCGATGGCCAGAGGACGAAACCAGGATTGCATATCAGCGTTTATCCCTTAACAGAAATTGAGACGTCACCACCAGCACCAGCGACACCGCCAGCATGATGGTGGCCAGGGCGTTGACCTCGGGGGACACGCCCACCTTGACCATGGAATAGATTTTCAGCGGCAGGATCTCATAGGCCGGACCGGTGACGAAGGAGCTGACGATCACATCGTCCAGGGACAAGGTGAAGCTCAGCAGCCAACCGGCGGCAATGGCGGGCCTGGCCAGCGGGAAAATGATTTTCCTGAAGGTCACTAACTCACTGGCACCCAGATCCTTGGCGGCTTCCAGCATGCGCAGGTCGAACCCCTTGAGGCGTGAATACACGGTGATCACCACAAAGGGAAGACAGAAGGTGATGTGGGCAAACAGCAGCGACCAGAAGCCGAGCGAAATGCCCAACACCACGAACAGGGCCAACAGCGAGATGGCCATGACGATGTCCGGCGACATCATCACCACGAACAGCATGCCGCCCACGAAGCCCTTGCCGCGGAAGCGGTAACGGTACAGGGCCACCGCCGCCAGGGTGCCGATCAACGCCGCAAAGGTGGCGGACACCAGGGCGATGGTCACCGAATGGCGGGCCGCCTCCATCAGGCCGGCGTTGTCGAGCAGGCGGCTGTACCAGTCCCAGGTAAAGCCGTCCCAGCGGATACCGTAGCGGGAGCGGTTGAAGGAGTTGGCGATCAGCACCCCGATAGGGATGTACAGATAGGCGAACACCAGCAGCAGGAAGCCGCCCTTGAACCACTTAATCATCGATGGATACCTTCTTGTTCAGCAGCTTGCCCACCCGGTAGTAGACGAAGATCAGGGCCGCCATCAGCACCGTCAGGGTCACGCTGGTGGCCGAGCCGAAGGGCCAGTCGCGGATGTTGAGGAACTGGGTCTTGATGATGTTGCCGATCAGCAGGTTCTTGGCACCGCCCAGCAGGTCCGAGATATAGAACATGCCCATGGCCGGCAGGAACACCAGCAGGCAGCCGGCCACGATGCCGGGCATGGTCAGCGGCACTATCACCCGGAAGAAGCGGGACCAGGCACCGGCGCCCAGATCCCGGGCCGCCTCCAGCAACCGGCCGTCCAGCTTTTCGATGGCCGAATACAGCGGCAGTACCATGAAGGGCAGCAGTATGTACACCAGGCCGATGATCACCGCCACTTCGGTGAACATGATGCGCAGGGGCTGGTCGATAAGGCCGAGTCCGAGCAGGGTATTGTTGAGCAGCCCCTTGGTGCCGAGGACCACCTTGAGCGCATAGGTGCGGATCAGGGAGTTGGTCCAGAACGGCACTATCACCAGAAACAGCAGCAGCGGTCGCCAGCGCCGGGGGCACTGGGCGATGATAAAGGCGAAGGGATAGCCCAGCAGCAGGCACAGCAGGGTGGCGGTGCCGGCCATGAACACCGAGTGCCACAGCACCTGGAAATACAGGGGATCGAACAGCCGGCCGTAGTTTTCCAGGCTGAACACCAGACTTACCAGGCTGGCGTGATCCCGGGTCAGGAAACTGGTGCCGATGATCATCAGATTGGGCATGAACACGAACAGCAGCAGCCAACCGACGATCAGACCGACCGCGACGTTGCGAAAACCGTTAGTGTTGTTCATAGGGCAGGACCACCTCCCAGCGGTCGACCCAGTGAATGTCCACCTGCTGGCCGATGCGATAGTCGAAGTCGGGATCGTCCTCGTCGAAAAACTCGGAGATCAGTACCCGGTGGCCGGACTCCAGCTCCACCAGGGAGTCCAGGGTAGCGCCCTTGTAGTGGCGGTCGATGATGCGCCCGGGCACGCCCTCGGAAGGGGCATCCGGGCTGCGCACCTTCATGCGTAAATCCTCGGGACGCAGCAGCACGCACACCTTGTCGCCGGCATCGAAGGGGTACTGGCTGTGCACCAGGCAGCGCCGCCCTTCCACCTGGGCGTGCCAGGCGCCGGCCTCGCCGGCGGGGGTGAGCAGCTCGCCATCCATGATATTGATCTCGCCGATGAATTTGGCCACGAACAGGTTGGCGGGGGATTCGTAGATCTCCTTGGGGGCACCGTCCTGCACGATTTTGCCGCCCTGCATCACCACGATGCGATCGGACATGGACAGGGCCTCTTCCTGATCGTGGGTGACGAACACGAAGGTGATGCCGAGCCGGCGCTGCAACTGCTTGAGTTCGGTCTGCATCTGCTTGCGCAGCTTGTAGTCGAGGGCACTCAGTGACTCGTCGAGCAGCAGCACCTTGGGTCGGTTGACCACGGCGCGGGCGATGGCGATGCGCTGCTGCTGGCCGCCGGACAGCTGGTGGGGATAGCGGTTGGCCATCTGCTCCAGCTGCACCATCTTCAGCGCCTCCATCACCCGGGGGCGGATTTCCGCCGCCGGTACCTTCTGCATGCGCAGGCCGAAGGCCACGTTGTCGAAGATGGACATGTGGGGGAAGAGGGCATAGCTCTGGAACACGGTGTTGACGTGGCGCAGCTCGGCAGGCACCCGGGTGATGTCTTCCCCGGCCAGGTGGATATGGCCGCTGTCCGCGTCCTCCAGTCCCGAGATCAGGCGCAGCACCGTCGTTTTGCCGCAGCCGGACGGGCCCAGGATAGTGAGGAATTCGCCGTCATAAATGGATAAGTCCAGGTTGTCTATGATAGCTTTGCCGTCGAACTGCTTGCTGATACCGGTCAGGGAGACCAGCGGGGGGGTGTGTTCGGCCATTTGCCCTTATTCACCTCGATGAAAACGCGCCGCGTTCTGGTTTGAAAATGAGCGCGCATTCTAGACCCCGGCCCTCGGAAAGCAAAGCGAATTTTTATGCGTGAACGATGCGGATTTGCTGTTTGTGCTTTCGACAAATTCCCCAATTTTTATAATGGGTTAGCCTGGCTTTCCCCGGCGGCGTCATCCGTTATAATGTCGCCACCCTTGAAATGAGAACGCATTATGAATGAACCACGATTTGCCCGGTTGCAGCGCTCGCTGGAGCAGGGCTTCGAACTGGCCCCCAAGGCCGTGCTGCAGGAAGCCTGGGGACGGATCCATGGCGCCAAGCTGCCGATCCTGCTGGCCGCCATCGGCGTGGTCGGCTGCTGGCTGCTGCTCAACCAGCTGCTGGTGCTGACCGGCGGGGAAGGGGAAGAGTCCGTGTGGAGCGCCAGCCTGCTGGGCCTGGCCATCTCCATGGTGATGGCGCCCATGAGCGGGGGCCTGGACATGATGGGCATCCACCGGGCGGTGGACAGGCCCATCCGCCCCAGCCAGATCTTCGACTATTTCCGCTCCCTGCTGCCCCTGGCCCTGGCCAGCCTGCTCATGGGCATCATCACCAGCCTGTTCCTTCCCCTGGGCCAGAGCCTGGGGCTGCCGCCCATGCTGACCATGCTGCCGACCCTGGTACTGAGTGTGGCGCTGATGTTCACCTTTCCGCTGATCCTGGAGAAGGGCCTGAACCCGCTGCAGGCCATCCTGACCTCGCTCAGGCTGTTTGCCCGCCAGTGGATGGCGTTGCTGCTGCTCCATATGCTGCTGGTGCTGTGCTTCATGGCGGCGGTGATGACCTTCGGCATCGGCCTTATCTGGGTAGCCCCCCTCTACATAGTGGTCAAGGGCATCATCTACCGCGAAGCCTGCGGCGTGGAAGGCGCCGGCCCGACGGCGCGCGAAGGCGAGCCGCAGCCCTCTTCCTTCAACCAGTCCAAGGATCGTTTCGACGCATGAAGACGCCAGCGATAGTCATGCTGCTGGCCCTGGCCAGCACCGGTGCGCAGGCCGAGTCCCTTACCCTGGGATACAGCGGCTTTTACAAGCATATGGAAACCGTGGCCAAGGCCAGGGTGGAGCGGGCCGAGCTCGGCTTCTACCTGAGCCGGCAGGATGGCCAGGGCCTCTGCCATATCGAGTCCGGCACCGTGCAGGTGGCCGGGGCGATCCGGGGTGAGGTAGAGCCGCTGCCCCACGGCCAGTTCCTGCTGCCCTTCGACAAACAGCTGGATCTGGACAAGGCGGTGGTGGCCCTGGAAGTGGAGCGGCCGCAGCGGTGCGATATATCCATCCGCATCCAGGCCGAGCTGCCCGCGGGGGACGTCAGCCTGGCCGAACTGCGCCAGATACGGGATGAGATGCATGTGCTGCTGCAGAAGATGGCGGGCTGGCCGGGGAAATATTTTGTGCCGGAACTGAAAGGGTTACACCTGACACCGGCCGAGCCGGGGCAGAGCCTGAATGGCGAGGCGAGGCTGGAGCTGTCCGACCAACAGCTGGCCGCCGAGCGGAGCCTGGCGCTGCCGGCGGTGCGGATCAGTCCCTGGCTGTAACTCAAAAAGGCGCCTCGGCGCCTTTTCTTATTTCACTTCAATAATCTGCAGCCGCTCGCCGAAATCGGCTTCGTTTTCTTCACCGTCTTCGTCGATAAAGCGGGGCGAGAGCTCCGGCTTGTCGAAGGCGAGATCGCCGCCGTCGATCACCCCCGAATCCCGGTCGACGCCCTTGAAGTCGAACAGCTGGTGATCCAGCAAGTGGGAGGGCACCAGGTTCTGCAGCGAGCGGAACATGCTTTCGATGCGGCCGGGGAAACGGCGATCCCAGTCCTGCAGCATGGTCTTGATCGCCTGGCGCTGCAGGTTCTCCTGGGAGCCGCACAGGTTGCAGGGGATGATGGGGAAGGCCCTGGCCTCGGCGTAGCGCACCAGGTCCTTTTCCTTGCAGTAGGCCAGAGGACGGATCACCACGTGCTTGCCGTCGTCGCTCACCAGCTTGGGCGGCATCGACTTCAGGGTACCGCCGTAGAACATGTTGAGCAGCAGGGTTTCCAGGATGTCGTCCCGGTGATGACCCAGGGCGATCTTGGTTGCGCCCAGCTCGGTGGCGGTACGGTACAGGATGCCGCGGCGCAGGCGGGAGCACAGCGAGCAGGTGGTCTTGCCTTCCGGGATCTTGTCTTTGACGATGGAGTAGGTGTCTTCCTCGACGATCTTGTACTCCACCCCCAGCTCGTCCAGGTAAGCCGGCAGCACATGCTCGGGAAAGCCGGGCTGTTTCTGATCCAGGTTGACCGCGACGATGTCGAAACGGATGGGGGCATGGGCCTGCAGGTTGCGCAGTATGTCGAGCAGGGCGTAGCTGTCCTTGCCGCCGGACAGGCAGACCATGACCCGGTCGCCGTCCTCGATCATGTTGAAGTCGGCGATGGCTTCGCCCACGTGGCGTCGCAGCCGCTTCTGCAGCTTGTTGAAGTTGTACACTTGCTTGGCAGTTTGAACTGACATGATGACCCCGGCCAAAAAAACTGGGGCTATTATAGTGACTGGCGCCCCGAGGGCAAGGCGCCAGTGGCGGGATCGGACGGCCGTTGCGTCGTCGGCGCCGAATCAAGACTCCGATGCCGAAGACCGACGACGAAAGGCGCTCGGCGTCTGTCCGGTTACCCGGCTGAACTCGCGGTTAAAGTTGGATTTCGTCTGAAAGCCGGAATTGAGATAGACCTGAGTAATGCTTTCATCGCTGGTCAGCAGCCGCTCTTTGGCATGCCCAATCCGGTATTCGTTGAGCACCTTGGAAAGGTTACGGCCATGAACCTGATTCACGGCCATGGATATCTGCCGTGCCGGAATGGTCAGTTTTCGCGACAGGCGGCTCAGGGTTAAATCCGGATCGAGAAACGCCTGCTTTTCACGCATCAGCGTATCCAGTTTAGCGATGATTGCGTTGGCTTCGCCATCGCTGAGTACAGCTTGCGTCGGGGGATCGAGCTCGGATGGTGCGCTTTCAGCAGCCTCGTTCGGTTGAGTACTCCGGCCGACCATCACCACCGCCAGGGCCAGCGTCGGCAGCAGCAAGGTGTAACCGGTGGCGAGAATATAGATGGCATGGGCCCCATCATAGCGGGCAAAATCCAGTGTCAGTGCGCCATCGATGCAGGCCGAGAACAGCAACATGCAGCCGGCCATCCGTTCGGCATATTTCACCCATTCCACATCCGACAAGCGCACTTCCGATGCCATGGTGCCTGATGAGCGAAGCAGCGCGATCCCGTAACCGATATAGAGCATCGTCAGCATCAGATCCAGGGGGGCATGCCAGTAGGGATAGCCCAGCGCAGCGGCCGCCACGACGACCGGGCCCGCCCAGTGCAGTGGCGACAGCCGCCCCGGCTGATGGGCCCGTTTGCAACAGTACCATGCCGCCATGGGGACCAGAGCGGCACAGACCGGCTGCAACATGCGGAATATCGCCATATCCAGCGCCCATCGGAGTCCGACGATGGCGGTTGTCAAGGCACATAGACCGGCGAACAGGCCGGCCGATTTTCCTTCCCGGGACGGTTTTACCCACAAGATGACAGCCAGTAAAAACAGCAGCAGTGAGACAACAAAGGGCAGGGGAACGGCGATCATAAGGTTTCCATTTTACGGCAGAGTCCGTTAGCCGGTGTATCAAGCCTACCCATTTCCATGTATTGCGTGAAGTGCCCGATGTCCCGAAACCCGTTTTGGGAAGTCCTGGAACCGGATCGAGGACGCCGGAGCGCTGCGGTTGAGTCATCGTACCCCTGTCCGCCCGCCCCGCCCGCCCGGCTCGTGGCGTGCAATTCCAACGAGGAGATGACTAATGAAATGGTATTGGCAGACCTGGCAACGGAGCCTGGTCTTTTCAGGCCGGGCATCACGCCGGGCATTCTGGATGTTCTTTCTGATTAACCTGCTTGTCAGCGTGGCGCTGGTGGCTCTGGAAATGGGCGGGGGCACTCCGGCATGGCTGGAGATTGCCTACAGCATCGCCAGTTTTGTTCCGCTGTTGGCGGTGACGGTGCGCCGTTTGCACGATACCGGGCGTTCTGGCTGGTGGGCGGCGATATTTTTTGTCCCGGTGATCGGTGTCATCGCGTTGCTGCTGATGTTGGGGCAGCAAGGTGATCCACGAGCCAACGTATATGGCATGGCTTCATGACAGGAGAAAAGACGATGAGATCAGCCCGTGTAATGTCAGGAATGTTGCTTGCTCTGAGCAGTGCTTTGGCCGTAGCGCAGGAGACACCATCCGACGCTGACCTCCTGCCCGCCGACGTCCGGGGGATGGTTGTGATCCCGACCGTTGCAGAAGGCAGTCTGCTCTATTTGCACGGCATCGCCGGAGAAGGTGCCTATATCAGCCGCAACGAGGCGGGAGACCTCTGCATGGTGAAGCCGTTGCACATAGTGGCGGGCCACTTTGAAGAGGGCGGGATCCGCATTCATGAAACCGGGCCCCTGACGTTGCGTATCTACAGTGATCGGATTTCTGCTTCGCTGAAAAAAGGCGAGCAGGTGACCAGCGAAAGCCTGCGTGTGACCGACGAGGAGGACGATAACGGCAGCGACGTGGTGATTGAAAATGGCATGAGTCGTCGAATGCATTTCATTCTCAACCCCCGCCGAAAATGGACGTCCTGGCTGCGTGGTGAAACGCCGAAATCCAACTGCGAAACGGTAGCGGAAGAGGAAATTGAACGGCTGCTGAGTCAACGCTGATACCCGCCTCGGCCAACGAATTGGGGCCGTCGGCCGAGGCGGATACGCTGGTGAGACTCGAATGTCTGTCGCCTTGGGTCAAGAACGCCGGTTTTAATGGTTAGGCTGCATCGGGGCGCAGCACCAGCACGTCGCAGTTCAGCTTGTCGATGACATGCTCGGCGGTGTTGCCGAGCAGGGCGGCGGACAGCCCGGTACGGCCCACCGAGCCCAGGATCACCAGGCTGGCATTGATTTCGTCGGCACAACGGGGGATCACTTCTTCCGCCAGCCCTTCCTGCAGGTGCAGCACCTTGGGCTCCAGCTCGAAGCGCACCGCATATTCATAGAGCGCCCGCTCATGGTGTTTCTTCACCGCTGCGTTGTAGGCGTGGGGGTCGAAGTCGGGCAGCTCCAGCGCCATGTTCACCGGGGTAATGGGGTAGGCGTTCACCAGGTGCAGGGTAGAGGACAGCAGTCGGGCCACCTCGGCACTCTCGCCGATGATCTTGTTGTTGAGCGCCTCCTGGGCCGTGTCGTCGCTGCAGCAGTTGACCGCCGCCAGCACATGGCCGCCCATGGGCCAGTCCCGCTCCTTGACCAGCAGCACCGGACAGGGGCATTTGCGCAGCAGATGCCAGTCGGTGGGGGTGAAGATGAAGGACTGGATCAGGGCATGCTTGTGGGTGCTCTTTACCACCAAATCGTGGTTGCCGTCCTGCACCTGCTGGATGATGGCCTCGAAGGGGCGGCTGTGCCAGACCACTTTCAAATCGAAGCGGATTTTGCTGTCCGCATAGGGCTCGAGCAGGGTCTTCAGCCATTCTTCCCGCCCCTGGACCACCCCTTCGCGCATTTCGTCCCGCTCTTCGCTGGACAGCATGGAGGTCATCTCGTAGGAAAAGTCGTAGATGGGCAGGAACAGGGTGACGGCGGCGTCGTCCTCGAGGGCGGCGACGGATACCGCCCGGTGCAGGGCCGGCTGGGTCTCGGCGACCGGATCGACGACCACCAGAATGCGTTGATACTTGATCATAAACAGCCCCTTGGTTGCGAGTGATGCTCAGGTCGATGCCGGTGCGCCGGCCAAACAGGCCAGTTCGGACAAATCCAGGATACGGATATACTTGCCGTCCACCTCGATCAGGTTGCTCTTCTGGAAGCGGCCCAGCAGCCGGCTGACCGTTTCGACGGTAAGGCCGAGGTAGTTGCCGATATCACCCCGGGTCATGGTGAGGCGAAACTCGCGGGGCGAGAAGCCGCGCTGGGAATAACGGGTGGACAGACCGTGGAGAAAGGCGGCCAGGCGTTCTTCTGCGGTCTTTTTGGACAGTAGCAGTATCATCTGCTGGTCGCCATTGATTTCGTTGCTCATCAGCCGCATGATCTGCTGCCGCAGCCGGGGCATCTTGCCCGACAGATCGTCCAGGATCTCGTAGGGGATCTCGCACACCATGGCGGTTTCCAACGCCTGGGCGAAGGAGGGATGGGTGCCGGTGTTGATGGCATCGAATCCGACCAGGTCGCCGGCCAGGTGGAAGGCGGTGATCTGCTCATCGCCCTGCTCGGTGATGGTGTAGGACTTGACGGTGCCGGCCCGGATGGCATAGAGCGATTTCAGCTCCTCACCGGCCTTGAACAGCTCCTGGCCCTTCTGGATGGGTTTCTTGCGCTCTATGATGTTGTCCAGCTCGTCCAGCTCGTCGGAATTGAGACCGAGCGGAATGCATAACTGGCTGATGCTGCAGTCCTGGCAGTGGATGGCACGACCGGTGGGGGCTGCTTTGATGACTTTAGACTGATTTCCCATGGGCTCGACACTTTATCTTGGTATCACAGCACAATCATAGCACCGATGGCGGGCACTTAATAGCTTAGTAAAGCACCGGCAACACCTGGATTACTGTAAACAAACCGTAAAAAATCAATAAGATGCCAGAGCATAGCCGAAAAGTCGGGTGGTTCAGCCAATGCCGCAGGCTCCCCGCCAGCCCCCCCAACGCCAGCAGGGTGGGCAGGGTGCCGAGGCCGAACAGTGCCATCACCAGGGCTCCCTGGCCCATGCCGCCGGACACCGCGCTCCAGGTCAGCGCCGAGTACACCAGGCCGCAGGGCAGCCAGCCCCACACCATGCCGAAGGGCAGGGCGGCCAGGGGATGACGAAAGGGGACGAAGCGGCCGGCCAGGGGCCTGAGATGGCGCCACAGGTGGTTGCCGAGCCGCTCCAGCTGCAGCAGCCCGAACCACCAGCGCGCCAGATAGAGGCCGAGTAGTATCATCATCACCCCGGCCAGCAGCCGCAGCCACATCAGGCCCTGTTTGCCCAGGCTGAGATCCGCCAGGCCGGCGAAGACGCCGCCCACCAGGGCCCCGGCCAGGGCATAGCTCAGGATGCGGCCGGCGTTGTAGCTCAGCAGGTAGAGCCAGTGCAGGCGGCGCTGCTCCTTGGGGACAGCCATGGAGAAGGCCGCCGCCACGCCGCCGCACATGGCGATGCAGTGACCGGCGCCGAGCAGGCCGATCAGCAGCGCGGCCCAGGGGTCAAGCTGGCTGGTCATGGTCGTCCCTGGGTTGGGCCTGGCAATGGGCGTCCTTGTCGTCGTCGAACAGGATGTTGCTGCCCTGGCGGTCCAGATCCTCGAACTGATCGCTTTTCACCGACCAGAAAAAGAGGGCGATGGCGATGGCCACGAAGATAAGGGCGATGGGAATGATCAGGTACCAGATTTCATGGTCGTTCATGAGCGTGACAGCCTCAGGGAGTTGGTCATGACGATAAGCGAGCTGGCCGACATGCCTATCATGGCGAACCAGGGCGACACATGGCCCATGGCCGCCAGCGGCAGTATCACCAGGTTGTAGCCCAGCGCCCAGGAAAAATTCTGCTTGATCACCCGCCGGCAGCGGCCGGCCACCCGGCGGGCGGTGAGGAGGTGCCGCAGATCGTCGCCGAGCAGGATGGCGTCGGCGCTGTTCTTGGCGATGTCGGTACCGCCGGCCATGGCGAAGGAGACAGCAGCACCGGCCAGCACGGGGGCGTCGTTGATGCCGTCGCCCGTCATCAGGCAGACCTCGCCGGCGGCATCCCGGGCGCGCAGATAGGCCAGCTTGTCGTCGGGGCTGGCATTCTTGACCAGTTCGTCCACCCCCAGCCGGGCGGCCACCTTGTCCGCCTGGCCGGAGCCGTCGCCGGTGAGGATGGTGGTGGCCAGCCCCTGCTCCCGGCAATGGCGGATCAACTGCTCGGCATCGTCCCGCAGCGGATCGGTCAGCTCGAAGCGCGCCACGGGGCCCTGCTCGTCGGCCAGATAGACGCACAGCGCGTCGTCTTCGGCGCCGGGGTTGAGCCAGGCGGCGCTGCCCAGGCGCCAGCGCTGGCCGTCAATCACCCCGCGCAGGCCCCGGCCGACAAGATTTTCCCGTTCGCTTACCGCCAGCCGAGGATCCCGGTAGGCGCGAAAGGCGCGGGCGATGGGGTGCTCGGACTGGGCTTCCAGGGCGGCGGCGATGGCCAGCACCTCGGCCTCGGCGCGCGTGTCCAGCAGACTGACCGAGGCCAGGGCCACCTCGCCCCGGGTCAGGGTGCCGGTCTTGTCGAACACCATGCGGGTAGCCTTGGGCAGGGTATCCAGCACATGGCCCCGGCGGGCCAGAACGCCGGCACGGGACAGGCGGGCACTGGCCACGGTCAGTGCCGTGGGGGTGGCCAGCGACAGGGCACAGGGGCAGGTGGCCACCAGCACCGACAGCATCACCCAGAATGCCCTGTCCGCATCGAGCTGCAGCCAGACCAGATAGGTGGCCAGGGTCACCAGCAGCAGCCCCGCCACGAAGTAGCGGGACAGCTGATCGGCCAGCACCGCCACCCGTGGCTTCTCCAGCAGTGCGTCGTCCTGGGCGCGCAGGATTTCCGATACCCGGGCGTCGGCCAGGGGGCGCAGCACCCGCAGCCGCAGCGGGGACTCCACATTGGTGGTGCCGGCAAATACCCGCTCGCCGGTGCCGCGGCGCACCGGCAGATGCTCGCCGGTGAGCATGGACTCGTCCACGCTGGTGCTGCCCTCGAGAATTTCCGCATCCGCCGGGATCTGGCTGCCCGGAGCCACCAGCACCAGCTGGCCCGGGACCAGGGTCTTGGCGGCGACTTCCCGTTCGCCATCGGGCGTTTCCAGCCGGGCCAGCATGGGGATATGGTGGCTCAGGTTGGCGCTGCTCTCCGACGCCTTGCGCTTGGCGCGCATCTCCAGGAAGCGGCCGGTGAGCAGCAGGAAAGCGAACATGGACACGCATTCGTAATAGACCTCGCCGGTGTCGGTGACGGTGGCGTAGACGGAGGCGACGAAGGCGAAGATCATCGCCAGGGACACCGGCAAATCCATGTTCAGCGCCCGGTTTCTGATGCCGCGCCAGGCATTGCGGTAGAAGGGCAGGGCGGAGTAGGCCATCACCGGTACCGACAGCCAAAGGCTGACCCAGCGGAAATACTGCACCAGATCCACATCGATGTCGGGAAAGAGATCCTCGTAGAGGGCGAAACCCACCATCATCACCTGCATGCTGGCGATGCCGGCCACGCCCAGGCGCAGCAGGTAGGACTTCACCTCCTGCCGGTAAGCCTGCTCCTGCACCTGGGGCAGGAAGGGGCGGGCCTGGTAGCCGATTTCCGCGAAGGCGGCCAGCAGCCGGCTCAGGGCAACCTGCTCCGGATCCCAGCGCAGCCGGGCCCGCTCGGTGGTGCTGTTGACCTGGATGAGCCGGACCCCCGGCAACTGGGACAGATGGCGTTCGATCAGCCAGGCGCAGGCGGCGCAGCTCAGGCCGCTTATCGACAACTGCGCCTCTTTCAATTGGTCCCGCTCGCTCACGAAATCCTGCTGGATGTCGGCCAGATCGTAGTGTTGCAGCCGTTTCAGCTCGTCGGGCACGGCCTCGGCCCTGGACGCCGGCGCACTGCGGTGCAGATAATAGCTGCCGAGGCCGCAGTCGACGATGGTATGGGCCACCGCCTGACAGCCCGGGCAGCAGCAGGCCTGCTGCTCACCCTCGAATTCGAAGCGGAAGTCGACGCCGGCCGGCACCGGCTCTCCACAGTGGAAACAACCGGTCATGCTCAATGCCCGGCGCGGATGACAAGCCGGTCGGGGATGGGCAGACGGATGCGCTGCTGCATTCGCCAGCGACCGTCGAAAGCCTCTATCTGCAGGTTCCACTGGCCTTCCATCAGGGGGTGCTCAGGGCGGTAGCGGTAAATGCCGTCGCCGCTGCTGGTGAGCAGGCGCGCCAGATCCTGATCGGCCAGGGTGGGGTGGCTGAAGCGGATGCGCACGGCTTCCCCTTCGACGTGCTGCCCCTGCAGGCGCAGGGACAGCACCCCCTCCTGAAACGCGAGTTCGGCCGTCAGGCCGAGGCGCTCGGCCTCCTTCAGTTCGCTCAGATCCTGGTTGATGGCCCGGCCTTTTTTGTAGTAGTCATCCACTACCATGCTGTCGGCCCCTTGGTAGGCGATACGAAAGGTATAGAGGCTGGCCACCACGGCGCACAGGGGCAGGGTGATCAGGAACCAGGGCCAGAATTGCTGATACCAGGGACGTTGCATAACGAATTCCTACGACAAAAAAGCGGACACTAATATAACAAAAAGCCCCGGCGAGCGGGGCTTTTTCCATCAAGCCCGGTGGGCCTATCAGTTACTGTTCAGGCTGTAAACGTAAGCCGCCAGCAGGTGTACCTTGTCCTCGCCCAGGATGTTGTCCCAGGCGGGCATGACACCGGCACGGCCATGACGGATGGAGTCTTCCACCGCCGCGCGGGAACCGCCATACAGCCAGATACCGTCGGTCAGGTTGGGCGCGCCCATGGCCACGTTACCGGTGCCGTCCATGCCATGACAGGCGGCACAGACCGCGAAGCGGGCCTGCCCCTTCTGGGCTTCAACCTCGTCTACCCGGCGACCGGACAGGCTCAGTACATAGGAGGTCACTTCCTTCACGCCATCCTCGCCCAGGCTGTCGCCCCAGGCGGGCATGGCGCCCTTGCGGCCGTGCATGATGGTGGTCTTGATCTGGTCAGGATTGCCGCCATACAGCCAGTCCGCATCGGCCAGGTTGGGGAAGCCGCGAGCACCGCGGGCATCGGAACCGTGGCACTGGGCGCAGTTCTGCAGGAACAGACGCTGGCCCACCTTGGTGGCGTTTTCGTCCTGGGCAAGGTCGGCGATGGCGCGGTAGGTCTGACCGTCGGCCTCGTAGGCCAGCTCCCGGAAGCGGGCACCGAACACCTCATCGGCCTTGACCATCTCCCGGTCATACTGCACCAGCTTGCCCTGTTCACGGGCGTCGGCCGCCGCGGCGCGGGACTCTTCCAGCGAGCGGATGTCCTGGTTGGAACTCTGCCAGCCCAGCAGGCCTTTGAAGTTGCCCAGGCCCGGGTACAGCGCCAGGTAGAACAGGGAGAACACGATCATGAAAACAAACAGGTAGCTCCACCACTTGGGCAGGGGGTTGTTTATTTCCGAGATACCGTCGAAGGTATGACCGGTGGGGGCGCCTTCTTCGATGCCCATTTTGTCCTTGGTACACCAGATCAGCAGTGCCAGACAGCCGAAAATGGTTCCCAAGCTAATCACGGTTACAAAAACACTTAGAAAAGTACTCATTATTTATTAGCTCCTGCGCGATCCTGCTCAGTACCCCGGCGTTTTCCGTGCGCTTTCTCTTCCTCATCGAAGATAGAGTTGGCGGCGTCGTCAAACGAGCCTTTGCGGCGCTTGCTGTAGGCCCACCATACGATGCCTGCAAACAGCACCAGCAGCGCCAGGGTCTGAAAGCTGATCAACATGGGCTTCAGGGCTTCCAAGGTACTGATATCCATCATCGACTCCGATTATTTAAGGGCGTGTCCCAGGGACTGCAGATAGGCAATGATGGCGTCCATCTCGGACTTGCCCTTCACCGCGGCCTCGGCACCGTCGATATCGGCATCGGTGTAGGGCACACCGAAGCTATCACGGAACAGGCGCAGCTTGTTGGCAGTGTCCTGGCCGTCCAGGGTGTTGGTTTCCAGCCAGGGGAAAGCGGGCATGTTCGACTCGGGCACCACGGCGCGCGGATCGAGCAGGTGCACCCGGTGCCACTCGTCGGAGTAACGACCGCCCACCCGGGCCAGATCGGGACCGGTACGCTTGGAGCCCCACAGGAAGGGATGCTCCCACACACTCTCGCCGGCGACGGAATAGTGGCCGTAGCGTTCGGTTTCGGCCCGGAACGGGCGGATCATCTGACTGTGGCAGACGTGACAGCCTTCGCGGATGTAGATATCACGGCCTTCCATCTCCAGTGCGGTGTAGGGGCGCAGGCCTTCCACCGGCTCGTTGGTTTGCTGCTGGAAGAACAGCGGCACGATTTCCACCAGGCCACCGAAGCTGATGGCGACCACGGTCAACAACGCCAACCAGGTTACGTTCTTTTCGACCAGTTCATGACGGCTTTTCATTCACGAGTCTCCTTCTTAGGCCGGTTGGGGGATGGCTTGCAGGGAGCCTTGCGGCGCCTTGATGGTGCGGTAAGTGTTGTACAGCATCAGCAGCATACCGGCCACGAAGAAGCAGCCACCGAGGAAGCGGACGAAGTAGAACGGATAAGACGCCTGCAGACTTTCCACGAAGCTGTAGGTCAGGGTGCCGTCTTCATTCACCGCCCGCCACATCAGGCCCTGCATCACGCCGCTGATCCACATGGCGACGATGTACAGTACGGTGCCGATGGTCGCCAGCCAGAAGTGCACGTTGATCAGCTTGATGCTGTACATGCGGTCCTGGCCGAACAGGTTGGGGATCAGGTGATAAACGGAGCCGATAGACACCATTGCGACCCAACCCAGGGCACCGGAGTGCACGTGACCGACGGTCCAGTCGGTGTAGTGGGACAGGGCGTTCACCGTCTTGATCGCCATCATCGGGCCTTCGAAGGTGGACATGCCATAGAAGGACAGGGACACGATCAGGAAGCGCAGCACCGGGTCGTAGCGCAGTTTGTGCCAGGCGCCGGACAGGGTCATGATGCCGTTGATCATGCCGCCCCAGGAGGGCACGAACAGGATCAGCGACATCACCATGCCGAGGGACTGGGCCCAGTCGGGCAGGGCGGTATAGTGCAGGTGGTGCGGGCCGGCCCAGATGTAGAGGGTGATCAGCGCCCAGAAGTGCACGATGGACAGGCGGTAGGAATACACCGGCCGACCGGCCTGCTTGGGCACGAAGTAGTACATCATGCCGAGGAAACCGGCGGTGAGCAGGAAGCCCACGGCGTTATGGCCATACCACCACTGGATCATGGCATCGGCCGCGCCGGAATACATGGAGTAGGACTTCATGCCATTCAGCGGCATCGCCATGCTGTTCACGATATGCAGCACCGCCACGGTCAGGATGAAGCCGCCGTAGAACCAGTTGGCCACATAGATGTGGGAGGTGTTGCGCTTGTACAGGGTGCCGAAGAAGACGATGGCGTAGGCCACCCACACCACGGCGATGGCGATGTCGATCGGCCACTCCAGCTCGGCGTATTCCTTGCTGGTGGTGTAACCGAGCGGCAGGGTGATCACCGCAGAGAGGATGATGGCCTGCCAGCCCCAGAACACGAAGGATGCCAGGGAGCCACCGAACAGGCGGGTCTGACAGGTACGCTGAACCACGTAAAAGGAGGTTGCCATCAGGGCGCTCACACCAAAGGCGAAAATAACCGCATTGGTGTGCAACGGACGCAACCGGCTGTAGGTCAGCCAGGGAGTTTCAAAGTTGAGGGCAGGCCAGATAAGTTGTGCTGCGATAAGCACGCCCAACGACATACCCACAACGCCCCAGATCACGGTCATCACCGTCATCTGGCGAACTACTGTGTAGTTGTAGTTTGGTTGATTATTAGTTTGACTCATCGTTATAGTTCCGCTTCCACTGCTGTTATTCAGGTTTGTGCTCACCCAGGGTGCTCACGTCGGAAGGATTAAAGACAACCGTTTTTCACCGGTATGCTCAGGCACCCCGAGGCTCTCGTTAACTGTTTGTTAACAAAGAAAATCGGGAGGTACTGAAAACACCGCGCAGATGATAAATGAGTGGCTGCAAAAATAACAGTATAAACAGTAATATGATTACCACTTAACCCCGCCATAAGGCATAAGGGACCGCCTTGATCGAGATCAATCGGTGTAGTGAGTTGTATGCAATACAGGACATAAATTGGTATGAGAGACCGTCTGACCGGCCCTAAGCTGGTGCAAATCTTGTTGGTGCTGGGGATTCTGTCGGGGGCTTTTTGGTTGCGCACCTGCGCCGACGGCCACGATACCACTGTATTAGAGAAAGAAAATGTTGATTTTTGTGACATATCTCACGAAAGCTGTCTGCAGAGCCTGGAGGGGCTGCAGGCCGAGGCCCGCCTGCATGCCGAGCACCTGGCCGCCGAGCAGCCCTTCCGGCTGGAGGTGCGTTTCTCCGACCCGCAGGTGCAAGTGACCCGCAGCGTGCTGGAGGGGGAGAGCATGTACATGGGGACCCTGCCGGCCCAGCTCGAGCAGGGCGAGCCCGGCCTCTGGCGGGGCCAGGCGCTGGTGGGGGCCTGCACCGAGGCCCGCATGATCTGGGCCTGGGTGCTGGATGTCGAGCAGGGGGAAGAAAGCCGGCGGCTGAAATTCCTGTTCGAGGTGCGTCGCTGAACCTCAGCGCCCGCCCTTGTTGGGCGACACCAGGCCGTGGCGGTTGATCTTGCGGTGCAGGGTGGCCCGGCTGATGCCCAGTGCCTCGGCCGCCCGGGTGATGGTCCACTGGCAGCGCTCCAGGGTGTCCAGCAACAGTTGTCGCTCCTGCTGCTCCCGGGCCGCCGCCAGGGGCGGACGCGCTTCCTCTTCCCGTGATGGTGCGAAACCGGCGCCAAGCACCTCGTCGGGCAGGTGTTCGGGCCCGATCATGTCTTCATCGGCCATGGCCAGGGCATACTGCAGCACGCTCTTGAGCTGGCGGATATTGCCGGGCCAGGCATAGCCGAGCAGCCGTTGTTCCACGTCGGCGCCGAGCGCCGGGGCCGGCCCGGCCGCCAGCTCCGCCAGCAGCCGCCGGATCAGGGCCCGGCGGTCCTGCCGCTCCCGCAGCGGCGGCAGGCCGACCCTGAGCGCGCTGATCCGATAGTAGAGATCCTCCCGGAAGCGTCCCTCGGCCACCAGTCCGGTCAGCTCCCGGTGGGTGGCACAGATCACGTTGAGCTCGACCGACACCGGCCTGAGCTCGCCCACCGGGGTCACCTCCTGCTCCGCCAGCACCCGCAGCAGCCGGGTCTGCAGCGCCAGCGGCATGTCGCCGATCTCGTCCAGGAACAGGGTGCCGCCGGAGCTGGCGGCGATCTTGCCCTGCTTGCCGCCCTTGAGTGCCCCGGTAAAGCTGCCGGCGCCGTAGCCGAACAGCTCGCTTTCGATCAGGCTTTCGGGAATGGCGGCGCAGTTGAGGGTCACGAAGGGCTGGTCGCGCCGTGCGCTGCTGTTATGCAGGGCCCGGGCCCAGACTTCCTTGCCGGTACCGGTTTCCCCCTGGATCAGGATGCTGATGCCCCTGTCCACCATCCGCCGGCAGATGGCGGCCTGGCGCAACAGGCCGGGATCCTCGCCGGCGGCCTGCTCCAGCGGATCCGGCTCCCGGCTCGTGTTGACGGCGGGGGTAGCACGGAAGGCCGGTGCCAGTCGCCAGGCCTGCCACCGGCACAGGCCGAGGGGACAGGGCGAGTCGGGCCGGCTGGCCAGCAGGGGCTCGAGCCCGACCCCGAGCAGTTCGCTCACCGGCTGGCCCAGCAAGGGGCCCCGCTGGTGGAAGGAGAGCAGGCGCAGCAGGGCGGTGCTCAGGCCCCGCACCCGGCCGCCCTCGTCCAGGGCCAGCAGGGCGGTGGGCTCCGCCACCGGCCCCCGGGTGCTCACCGCCACCAGCAGGGTGTCGGCGTGGTGGCGGCGGAACAACAGGGCTTCCAGCTCGTCGGCGGTCTGCTGCACCAGTCCCAGGGCCAGTTGCTGGCGAACCTTGCTGCCCTGGGCGTAGGTGGAGATGTCGATGGCCCCCAGCAGGCTGCCGTCGCCGGCGAACAGGGGGGCGGTGGAGCAGCTGAAGGGGTAGAGGCCGGCATCGAAATGCTCCCCCGCGTAGACGGTGATGGGCTGGCCGGTGGCCAGGCAGGTACCCAGGCCATTGGTGCCCACCAGGGCCTCGGTCCACACCGAGCCCGGGGCCATGCCCTTGCGGGCCAGCTCGGGGCTGGCGTCCGCATCCTGGTAGCTGGCCACCACCACGCCCTGGGCGTCGGTCAGCAGCAGGTTGTAGCCGGCCTCGACGGCGCTGCGGCGCAACCGGGTCAGGGCCGGGGCCGGGACCGGCTGGTTCAGCAGCACGTCCAGGGGCTCGCGCAGGGCCTTCAGCTCGGTGGCGCTCAACCGGGGACGGGGATGGGCATGGCCGGGATCGAGCCGGTACTGCTCCAGGCAACGGCGCCAGGAGCCGATAATCAGCGGATCCGCTATCCGGTTGTCCGGCCCCAGGCGCTCGCCCAGCAATCGGGCAACGGCATCATCCGGTAACGACATGGCACCTCTCCTCGCTCTTTCCTTTGTTTCAGTATCGGCCAGCTTGCGACAGCTGTAACACCCCGGCTGCGACAGCTGTCGCAGGGCTGCAACACCTGGGTGCCGATAGCAACCGCTCGGATCCCCGGCACAGCCTGTAAACACGCCATTAACACCCTTTTATCATCTTTGGCACAGCCTTTGCGAGTGCTCCTTCGTCATCACCACAGCGAAGGAGGGGATATGAAACCCGAACGCACCCAATTGCACTGGATGTATCAACAGATGCTGGTCAGTCGCTTCTTCGAGGAAGCGATCGAGAAAATCTACATGGAAGGCAAGAGCCCCGCCTTCAACATGGCCAAGGGGCCCATCCCCGGCGAAATGCACCTGTCCAACGGCCAGGAGCCCTGTGCCGTGGGAGTCTGTGCCCACCTGTCGGCCAGCGACATCGTCACCGCCACCCACCGGCCCCACCATATCGCCATCGCCAAGGGGGTGAACCTGAACGAGATGGCGGCGGAGATCTTCGGCAAGGAAACGGGGCTGAGCGGCGGCCGCGGCGGCCATATGCACCTGTTCGACGGCCGGGTGAACTTTTCCTGCTCCGGCATCATCGCCCAGGGCATGGGCCCGGCGGTGGGCGCGGCCCTGTCGCGCAAGCTGCAGGGCAAACCCGGGGTGGCGGTGGCCTTTCTCGGCGAAGGCGCGGCCAACCAGGGCGCCTTCCACGAAACCCTGAACCTGGCGGCGGTATGGCAGCTGCCGGTGGTGTTCGTGATCGAGGACAACGCCTGGGGCATCTCGGTGGCCAAGCGCCAGTCCACCGCGGTGGACCGTAACGACGGCCGCGCCGCCGCCTACGGCATGCCCGGCACCTTCGTGCCCGGCAACGACCCCGTCGCCATCTTCGCGGCGGCGGGCGAGGCCATCGACCGGGCCCGCCGGGGCGAGGGGCCCAGCCTGATCGAAATCGAAACCTACCGCCTGGCCGGCCACTTTATGGGCGACGCCGAGGGCTACCGGCCCAAGGGCGAGAAGGAAGCGCTGCAGGCAAGGGATCCCATTCCCGCCTTCCGCACCCTGCTGCTCGAAGAGGACGCCCTGACCGAGGCGGAAGACCAGCGCCTGGTGCAGGCCGCCCGCGAGCGGGTGGACGCCGCCATCCGCTTCGCCCGGGACAGTGCCTACCCGGCGCCGGAAGCCGCCCTGGAAAAGGTATTCGTGTGATGCATGAGGAACTCACCATGAACCAAGCAACCACCATGAGCGCCGCCGTCTGGCACGGCCGCCAGGATATCCGCCTGGAGCGGGTCCCGCGTCCGGCGGCGCCGGCACCGGGCTGGGCCCAGATCAGGGTGCACTGGTGCGGCATCTGCGGCTCCGATCTGCACGAATACCTGGCCGGGCCGGTGTTCATTCCCGTCGATGAGCCCCATCCGCTCACCGGCCTCAAGGGGCAGTGCATCCTCGGCCACGAGTTCTGCGGCGAGATAGTGGCCCTGGGCGAGGGCGTCGCGGGTTTTGCCGCCGGCGACC
This sequence comes from Zobellella sp. An-6, assembly GCF_052487945.1. NCBI lineage: Bacteria > Pseudomonadati > Pseudomonadota > Gammaproteobacteria > Aeromonadales > Aeromonadaceae > Zobellella > Zobellella sp. An-6. The sequence goes on from NZ_CP199259.1 coordinate 2,090,665, forward strand.
GGGTCACCGCCGACGCCTGCCAGCACTGCGGCGAGTGCCGCTACTGCCGGGAAGGCAAGATCAACCTGTGCGAGCGGCTGGCCTTTACCGGCCTGATGAACGACGGCGCCTTCGCCGAATACGTCAACGTGCCCGCCAAGCTGCTGTACCGGCTGCCCGCGGGCTTTCCGCTCGAGGCGGGCGCCCTGATTGAACCGCTGGCGGTGGGCATGCACGCGGTCCGCCAGGCCGGCGACATCACCGGCAAGACCCTGGTGGTGGTGGGCGCCGGCACCATAGGGCTGTGCACCATCATGTGCGCCCGGGCCGCCGGCGCCGGCCGCATCATCGCCCTGGAAATGTCGACGGCGCGCAAGCAGAAGGCGCTGGAGGTGGGCGCCAGCCTGGTGCTGGATCCCGCCAACTGCGACGCCGTGGCCGAGGTGAAGGCACTGACCGGCGGCGACGGCGCCGACCTGTCCATCGAGTGCATCGGTCACAAGCAGACCGCCAAGCTCGCCATCGACGTGCTGCGCAAGGCCGGCCGCTGCGTGCTGGTCGGCATCTTCGAGGAGCCGAGCGAGTTCAATTTCTTCGACATCGTCGCCACCGAGAAGCAGGTGGTCGGCGCCCTGGCCTACAGCGGCGAATTTGCCGAGGTCATCGCCCTGATCGACCAGGGGCGGATGGACGTCACGCCGCTGATCACCGGGCGGATCCCGCTCGATCACATCATCGAGCAGGGCTTCGAGGAACTGGTACACAACAAGGATCGCAACGTGAAGATCATCGTGAGCCCCGGCCGGGCCCACGCCACAGAAGGAGCCGCATCATGACCGCCACCACCAAGGAACGCAAACTGACCATCGCCCGGGCCATGGCCGAGGCCATCGCCCAGGAGATGCGCACCGATCCCACCGTGTTCGTGATGGGCGAGGACATAGGCCCGCTCGGCGGGGTGTTCGGCAACACCCGCGGCCTCTACGACGAATTCGGCCCGGAGCGGGTGCGCGACACCCCCATCTCGGAAACCGCTTTTATCGGCGCCGCCGTCGGGGCGGCCTCCGACGGCATGAGGCCCATCGTCGAGCTGATGTTCGTCGACTTCTTCGGGGTCTGCATGGACGCCATCTACAACCTGATGGCCAAGAACACCTACTTCTCCGGCGGCAAGATCCCGGTGCCCATGGTGCTGATGGCCTCCACCGGCGGCGGCTACAGCGACGCCGGCCAGCATTCTCAGTGCCTGCACGCCACCTTCGCCCACCTGCCGGGCATGAAGGTGGTGGCCCCCTCCAACGCCTACGACGCCAAGGGGCTGATGATCGCCGCCATCCGCGACAACAACCCGGTGGTGTTCCTGTTCCACAAGGCGCTGCAGGGCATGGGCTGGCTCGGCACCGAGAAGGACGCCATCGTCCACGTGCCGGAAGAGGCCTACCAGTTGCCCATCGGCCAGGCGGCGGTGGTGCGCGAAGGCCGCGACGTCACCATCGTCGGCATCACCTCCGGGGTGCACCACGGCCTGAAGGCGGCCCGCCTCCTGGCGGAGGAGGGCATCAGCGCCGAGGTGGTGGACCTGCGCGCCCTGGTGCCGCTGGACCGCGACACCGTGCTGGCCTCGGTGGCCAGGACCGGCCGCCTGCTGGTGGTGGACGAGGACTACCACAGCTTCGGACTGAGCGGCGAGATCATCGCCTCCGTCGCCGAACGGGGCCTGGCCCTGAAGGCCCCGCCCAAACGGCTGGCCTTTCCCGACATTCCCATTCCCTTTACCCCGCCGATGGAGCAATGGGCGCTGCCCAGCGCGGACAAGGTCGTCCAGGCCTGTCGGCAACTGATGCAGGAGCAACAAGCATGAGCCACGCCATTCTCATCCCCCATGATCTCTGGGAAGAAGCCGACGACGCGGTGATCACCGCCTGGCTGTCGTCCGACGGCGACGCGGTCGAGGCCGGCCAGGTGGTGGCCGAGATCATGGTGCAAAAGATACAGCACGACATCCTGGCCCCGGCGGCCGGCCGCCTGCGTATCCTTAAGGAAGCGGACGAAGTGGTCGCCAAGGGCGAGCAGATCGCCGAACTGGAGGACGCATCATGACCACGGTTGCCGACATCCGCCGCACCCCGCTCAGGGGCATGCGCGCCATGATCGCCGGCGCCATGCGCAAGAGCCTGGACGAGGCGGCCCAGCTCAGCCACCAGGGGGAGTGCGACGTCACCGCCCTGCTGGAGCACAAGGCGGCCCTGGACGAGGCGGGCATCCGGGTGTCGCTGGAGGATCTGCTGGCCCACGGCCTGATCCGGGCGCTGCGGCGGCATCCGCTGCTCAACGGCCGGCTGGAGGGCAACGAGATCCTGCATTACGACGCGGTGCACCTGAGTTTTGCCATGGCCCTGAGCGAGACCCAACTGGTGGCCCCGGCGCTGTTCGACGCCGAGCGGCTGAGCCTGACCGAGCTGGCGGCGGCGCGCAAGGCGCTGGTGGCGCGGGCCCGGGCCGGCCGGCTGTCGGTGAGCGAGATGACCGGCGGCACCTTCACCCTCACCAACCTGGGTCGCTCGCGGGTGCGCTTCTTCACCCCGGTCATCAACCTGCCGCAGCTGGCCATCCTCGGCATCGGCGAAACCCGGCGGGTGCCGGTGGTCGGCGCCGACGGCGAGATACGGGTGCGCTCCCTGATGGGGCTGTCACTCACCTTCGACCACAGGGCGGTGGACGGCGGACCGGCCGCCGCCTTCTTCGACACCCTGTGCCGGTTGCTGGAAGGAGAACCCGATGAGCCTGCCCAACCCTGATGCCCTGCCCGGCGGGCTGCCGCCGCTGCTGAGCCCGGAGCAGGGGCTGGCCCGGGAGCAGCAACTGCTGGAGGCGGTGGTGCGCGGCGGGCGGGACTACGGCTTCCTGCTCTGGCGCAGCCGCCGTGCCCTGGTGGTGCCCACCGCCTCGAGCCGGCTGCCGGGCTTCGAGCTCGCCGGCCAGCGCCTGGCCCGGCGCGGCTGGCCCCTGGTGCTGCGCCAGACCGGGGGCGATCTCACGGTGCAGAGCCCGCACCTGCTCAACGTGGCCATGGTGTTCACCCTCACCCCGGCCCCCGGGGCCATCGGCCAGGCCTACCGGCGCTTCTGCCGGCCGCTGCTCGCGGCCCTGGCAGAGATGGGCATCGACGCCTACTGTGGCGCCGTGCCCGGGGCCTTCTGCGATGGCGATTACAACCTGGTGGTGGACGGCCGCAAGCTCGCCGGCACCGCCCAGCGGTGGCGCAAGGCGCAGGGGCGGGAGACCCAGGCGGTGCTGGCCCATGCCGCCATCCTCTGCGACGAGGACGAGGGCGAGCTGTGCCGGCTGACCAACGACTTTTACCGCTACTGCCGGCAACCCCAGCGGGTGCGGGAAGACCGGCACGTGACCGTCTCCCGCCTGCTGGGGCTGGGGCCCGGTCACAGCGCCATGGCGCTGCTGGGGCGCACCCTGCAGCAGCATCTTTCACGGAGGAATGAAGATGAAGGACAAGCATGAACGGATACCGGTGGCCGAGGTGGAGGCCAGCGCGGATCTCGGCCGGCGGCGCTTTCTGGCCGCGGGCAGCATGGTGGCCCTGGGGGTGGGCGCCCTGTCGGCCTCCGGCCTCGAGGCCTCGGCCCGGGAAGCCCTGGCCCGGGAGTTCACCCTGCTGGGCGCCGAGGCCGGCAACACCCTGCTGGTGCTGGCCCGGGACATCTTTCCCCACGACCACATCGAGGACCGCTACTACCGGCAGGCCCTGGCGCCGCTCGAGGCCCAGGCCGCCGACGACGCTGAGCTCAGGCAACTGCTGGCCGAGGGCACGGCCACCCTGGACGAGCTGGCCGGGGCGCGTTTCCAGCGGCCCTACGCCGCCATCGAGCGGGAGAGCGACCGCCTGATGCTGCTCTACCTGATCGAGCACGGCGCCTTCTTCCAGCGGCTGAAGGGCCACCTGGTCACCGGTTTCTACGACAACAAGGAAGTCTGGCCCCTGTTCGGCTACGAGGGCTCGTCCTGGGAGCAGGGCGGCTACCTCAACCGGGGCTTCAACGACATCGACTGGCTGGAGCAGGACGCCTGAGCGGGCGGCCCCGGCCAACAACCATCCCAAGGAGAGCATTATGAGCGCGACCTTCTCACTGGACGACGACAGCGTCGTGGTGATCATCGGCTCCGGCGCCGGTGGCGGCACCCTGGCCGACGAACTGACCCAAAAAGGCGTCAAGGTGGTGATCCTCGAAGCGGGCAGGCACTACACCCAGGCCGACTTCGAGAACGACGAATGGGCCATGTTCCACAAGATTTCCTGGCTGGACAAGCGCATTTCCGCCGGCGGCTGGCACCACGCCGAAACCTACCCCAACCTGCCGGCCTGGATAGTGAAGGGGGTGGGGGGCTCGACCATGCACTTCTCCGGCCTGGCCCTGCGCTTTTTGCCCCACGACTTCGAGACCCGCAGCGTCTACGGCGAGGTCAAGGGCGCCAATGTGCTGGACTGGCCCATCGGCTATGACGAGCTGGCCCCCTACTACGACATCGCCGAGCGCAAGATGGGGGTGGCGGGCAGCCGGGCCAGCGGCCTGCCGGAAATGCCGCCCAACAACCATTACCAGGTGATTGCCGCCGGCGCCCGCAAGGTGGGCTACAAGGACATCAGCCGGCCGGTGGCCTCCAACACCCGGCCCAACGACGGCCGCCCCGCCTGCCAGCAGATCGGCTTTTGCATGCAGGGCTGCAAGATAGGCGCCAAGTGGTCGACCCTGTATGCGGAGATCCCCCGGGCGCTGAAGACCGGCCTCGCCGAGCTGCGGCCCCAGAGTATGGTGCTGCGCATCGAGCACGACGCCCAGGGCAAGGCCAGCGGCGTGCTCTACGCCGACAAGGACGGCAAGCTGCAGCTGCAGAAGGCGCGGGTGGTGTGCGTGGCGGGCAATTCCATCGAATCGCCCCGGCTGCTGCTCAACTCCGCCTCTAGCCTGTTCCCCGACGGCCTGGCCAATTCCTCCGGTCAGGTGGGCCGCAACTACATGACCCACACCACGGCGGCGGCGGTGGCCATCCACAAGGGGCCGGTGCGCATGTACCGGGGCTTCGACATCGCCGCGGTGATCTCGGACGAGGCCGAGCTCAAGCCGGAGCGGGGCTTCCTCGGCGGCTACCACCTGGAAGGCCTGGCCCTGCACCTGCCCTTTACCGCCGCCTTTATGAAGCCGGGCGGCTGGGGCCGGGAAGTGACCTCGGCCCTGGAGCAGTACGACCACATGAGCTGCGTCTGGGTCTGTGGCGAGGACATGCCCCAGGAGGAGAACGGCATCAGCCTGCATGCCAGCGAAAAGGATCAGTACGGCCTGCCGGTGCCCGTGGTCACCAAGACCGATCACACCAACGACGCCATCATGCGCCGCCACGGCCTGGCCCAGTGGCGCAAGGTGTCGGAGGCGGTGGGGGCCACCCGGGTGATCGACATGCCGCCCTATCCGGCCAGCCACAACATGGGCACCAACCGCATGAGCGCCAAGGCGCGGGACGGGGTGGTCAACAAGTGGGGCCAGAGCCACGACGTGGGCAACCTCTTCGTCTCCGACGGCAGCCAGTTCACCTCCAGCTCCGCCGCCAACCCGACCCTGACCATAGTCGCGCTGGCGGTACGCCAGGCCGAATACATCGCCAACGCCATGAGCCGGCGGGAACTCTGATCCCGCCCCGAACCAGAAAGGAAGCAACAATGATAAAACAAGGACTGACCGGCAGCCTGATCGGGGCCGCCCTGGCCACCCACCTCCCGGCCGCCGCCGATCCCATGCCGGGCATGAAGGGCCTGCAGCACATCGGCATTACCGTGCCCCGACTGGAGCAGGCGGTCGACTTCTTCGAGCAGGTGCTCGGCTGCGAGCCCTTCTTCACCTTCGGCGAGTTCAGCTCCGAGGACGACTGGATGGAGCGCCACCTGAACGTGCACCCGCGGGCCCGCATCCGCGATTTCCAGATGGTGCGCTGCGGCAACGGCACCAACCTGGAGGTGTTCGAATACAGCGCCCCGGATCAGAACCGGCGCGGGCCGCGCAACAGCGATATCGGCGGCCATCACCTGGCCTTCTACGTGGACGACATGGCCGCCGCCGTGGCCTACCTGACAGAGCGGGGGATACGGGTGCTGGGTGAACCCAGCACCTTCACCGAGGGGCCGGCGGCGGGGCTGACCTGGGTCTACTTCCTGGCGCCCTGGGGCCTGCAGCTGGAGCTGGTGAGCGCCCCCGGCGGCATGGCCTACGAGCAGGGGCTGGAGCGCGGACTCTGGGATCCGCGCACGCCGGAGAAATAGCACCATTTGAGCCGGTTTCAGACTGCTGACAAAGCTTCGTCGTTCTCTGTTGTCACTCCCGCGAAGGCGGGAGTCCAGTGCACCATGTCATGGATCTTCGCCTTCGCGGAGATGGCTAGAGTTAAAACGGCTGCGCGAAAGGGAAATATCTGGAAAAAAGCAGGTAATGAACCTTGTCATCAAGCCAAGCCGGCCACCGGGCCGGCTTGGCTTATTCCAGGCTCTCCCGCAGAAATTCCTGCAGCTGCAGCCAGGAGTCCTTGTCGGCCTGGGCGTCGTAGCCGAGCGGCATGTTGAACTCGGCGGCCACGCTGTCCGCCCTGGGGTTGGTAAAGGCGTGCAGGGCGCCCGGGTAGTCCACCAGCAGGTAGTCGGCGCCGGCGGCGTCCATTTCCTGGCGGAAGGCGGCCACCTGCTCCGCCGGTACCAGGGGATCGGCGGCGCCGTTGAACACGGCGATGCGCACCGGGCTGCCGGCGGGCAGGGGCTTCGCCAGCGGTGTGAGCGAACCGTGGAAGCTGGCCACCGCCTTCAGTCCGGCGCCAACGCGGGCCATGTGCAGCACCACACCGCCGCCGTAGCAGTAGCCGATGGCGGCGATACGGCCGTCGTCGACCCGTTCGTGGGCGGCCAGCCAGTCCCGGGCGGCGTTGAAGCGCTGCTCCGCCAGGGGAAGGGAGGCCAGGGACGCCTTGGCGAACTCGCCCGCCTCGGACGGGTGTTCGGTGTTCCGGCCGTCGCCGTACATGTCCAGGGCCAGGGCGGCATAACCCAGCTCGGCCAGCATGTCGGCCCGTTGGCGCACATAGTCGTTGTGGCCCCACCACTCGTGCACCACCAGCACCCCGGGCAGGGGCGCGGGCAGGCTGTCGTCGTAGGCCAGGTAGCCCAGGTAGGACTGGCCGTCGAACTGGTAGCGGACCTCTTCGGTGACCACGGCGGCCCGGGCGGAGGCGCCCAGCACCAGCAGCAGGGGGATGGCCATTGCCTTCATGATGTTGTCTCCTTTGGGAGTGGCGTCACTCCCATTGTAGACCCGCCGGCTTGGGGGTATGGGCTACAGGGTTCATACTTTGAAGGAGAGGCGCTGCGGAGGAGGTAACCATCATGGAACTGTCAAGGCTGCACAGCGGCATGCTCTGTGCCACCCGAAAAGGCCCGGGTTGGGTGATGTCGATCGATGCCGAACACCATCGATTACACCTGAAGGCCCAAGGGGAAGAACGGGAGTTCGACGTCGATCTGGATGACGTGCTGGACGATCCCCAGGTACACAACCCGGAAGATACCTACTACTGACCATCTGACCCGCTTCGGCGGGTCAGTTTCTTAACAACTCGGCCTAATAACCTTGGGGAAGCCGGCCAAAGTGCCCACGTCACCGACACGCTGTAAATACTTCCCTGTACGCTCGCACATGCCATCCTTGGCATGTGACGGTCGGTGGCGCGGACACTTCGACCTCCTTTAGGTCATGGGCGTTGTCTGTTGCAGGGTTCCTTTGACCCGGCTTATTCCTCCTCCTGCTCTGTCGTTGCCAACTGCTGGGCGATCCAGGCGCGGGCCGTCTGCCGGAGCCGCACCGCCGCCGCGAACACGTCCTCGTCCTCTTGCCGGGGCGGCAGGGGTGCGCCCACTTCCACCTCCAGGGCGCCGTGCCGGGGCCACCAGCGTTCGGCGGGCAGCACCCATCGGCTGCCGCGGATGACCACCGGCACTACCGGCACGGCCGCGCCGGCGGCGGCGAGGAAACCGCCCAGGTGGAAGGGCAGGAGCCCCGGGCGGGCGACGAAGGTCCCCTCGGGGAACACCAGCAGCGAGCGCCCGCCCTTGACCAGCTCGGCCAGGCGGTTGGCGTCCTCCACGCTGCGCCGCAGCTCGAAGCGCTCGACGAAGGCCACCCCCAGCTTTTTCAGGTAGGTGCCCGCGACGAGCTGCTCGTACAGTTCCTGCTTGGCGACGAAGGCGTAGGGCCGGGGCAGGGCCGCCACCAGCAAGAGGCCATCCAGGTAGCTGGCGTGGTTGCACACCAGCACGCAGGGGCCCGCCGGCAGCCGCTCCAGCCCCGCCACCCTGAAGGGGATGCCGGTCAGGCGCAGCAGCCAGCGGGCCGCCCGGCCGCCCAGGCGCCAGGCCGAGGTGGGCGAACGCGTGGCGAGGGTCGCCAGCCAGGTCGGGGGGGCCAACAGCCCGAGCATCAGCATGGCGTACAGGGCGAAGGCGGCGCGGGCCAGTTTCCCGCCCAGGCGGCGCAACCAGAGCGCGGCGCTGCCTACCCCTAAGCGCAGCAGTTGCACCCGGGCCGTGGGCGCGGCCTTGCCGATGCCCCCCTGCAGGTAGAGGCTGCGGCAGGCGGCGCGGCGCACCTTGCCGCTGGACGTCTTGAGCACCGTTCGGGGAGGGGCCAGCACCACCTCGTCGGGCGGCTCGCCCAGTACCTGCAGCACGACATTCACCACGGCCTGGCGCAGGCGGTCGAGGGCGCCGTCGGCCAGGCGGGTTTCGGCCAGCACCACCAGGCGTTCGGTGCCGGTGGCCGGATCCGGGCTGCCGAACACCGCCACCCCGCCCTTGCGCACCCCCTCCACGGCGGCGACCGCTTCCTCTATTTCCTGGGGATAGAGGTTGCGGCCGCCGCGGATAATGATGTCCTTCACCCGCCCGGTGAGGTAGACCTCACCGGCGGCGACATAGGCACGGTCGCCGGTGTCGAGCCAGCCGTCGTGGAGCAGCCCGGCGGTGGCCGCGGGGTTGCGGAAATAGCCCCGGGTGGCCGAGGGGCCCTGGAACTCCAGCCGGCCCTCGATGCGCTCGCCCACCGCCTGGCCGGCCTCGTCGACGATGCGGATGGCATGGCCGGGCAAGGGGGCCCCGCAGGACACGAAACGCTGGGCGCTCTCGTCCCCCTCGGTGGCGGGCAGGGCACGGTGCTCGCGCGCCAGGGGGTCGCGCCGCACACAGTCGATCAGCGGGCCGCGCCCGAGCGGGGGAAACAGCAGGCCGACCGACGCCTCGGCCAGGCCGTAGACGGGAGTGATGGCTTCTGGTTTGAGGCCATAGGGGGCGAACCGCTCGGCAAAGCGCCGCAGGGTGTCGGGGCTGACCGCCTCGGCGCCGTTGCAGGCCAGCCGCCAGCTGCCGAGATCGAGTCCCTCCAGCGCCGCCGGCTCGATGCGCTTGAGACAGAGTTCATAGGCGAAGTTGGGGGCCGCCGAGAGGGTGCCGCGATAGCGGTGGATGGCCCACAGCCAGCGCTCCGGCCTGGCCAGGAAGGTGAGGGGCGACATCACCACCAGTGGCAGGCCCACATAGAGGCTGCCGAGGAAGGCGCCGATAAGCCCCATGTCGTGGTAGAGCGGCAGCCAGCTGACGAAGACGTCGCGCGGGCTGGCCGCCAGCACCCCCTGCATGGCGCGGATGTTGGCGAGCAGGTTGGCGTGGCTCAGCACCACCCCCTTGGGGTTGCCGGTGCTGCCCGAGGTGTACTGGATAAAGGCGGTGTCCTCGCCGCGAATGTCGACCGGGCGCAGGCCGTCCGCCGGCGCGACCAACTGCTCGGGGGTGGCCAGCCGGCGCAGGCTGCTCACCCGGGCCTGCAGCAGGCGGCCCACCACCATGGCCTCGGACACGGTGATCATCAGCACCACGGCGGCGTTGGCGAGGATGCCGGCATGGCGCAACACATGGTCTTCGAGCTGGGAGGCCCGCGCCGGCGGATAGATGGGCACCGGGATGGCGCCCATCCTCAGGATGCCGAAGTAGCAGTGGAAGTAGGCGAGGGAGGTGGGCAGCATGATGGCCACGGCCTGGCCCGGCGCGACCCCGGCCTGCTGCAGGGCGGCCGCCACCCCCCGGCTGCCGGCCGCCAGCTCGCCGTAACTGAGCCGTTGCTCGGATTCGTCGGTGACCAGGATGCTCTGTACCTGCTGTGGGTGGGCCCGCTCATGCCAGTCGAGCACCTCCGGCAGGGTGGTGGCGGCCAGCAGCCCCCGCTCGTCCGCCACCGGGGCCGGGCGGGAGAGGTCGCCCAGGGGGCGGCGCCGGTTGACCCGGGCCGCGTCGGCGCTTGGCGCCTGCTCGATGGCGAGCAGCAGATCCCGCACCGTGTCTGCCCGCTGCAGGGTGTCTTCCGGCAGGTCGACCGCGAAAGCCTGCTCGATACGCAGCAGCAGCTCCATCCGCGCCAGGCTGTCGAGGGCCAGATCCCGGTCCAGGGAACTGTCGAGCCGGGCGGGCGGCATCGCCGGGGCTTCCGGCTGCAAATCGCGCAGGGTCTGGTCGACCAGCGCGAGCAGTTGTTGCGCGCGGGCGCCGTCGGGTTGGGGGCTGTCGTCTTCGTCTTGCACCGGGTCGCCCTGATTGCGGTGGATCACGCCGCCGGGCCGGATGCGGCGGCATCCGGGTCCAGCCTGTCTCTACCAACTATAGCCGCTGGCGGCCGCCGGATTTATGGGTATATGGTAACCTTTTGTTTTGGTAAACTATTTCACTGTTTTTACGCCACCCCAAGCCATCATGCCCGAGCTTCCTCCCGTTATTCCGCTATTCGACGCCCCCCAGCACCTGGAAGAGGGCAACAGCCTGGTCAACCAGCATATCGCCGAGGTCACCCTGAACCGGGTGGCGGACGCCGCCTTTCTTTACGAACACGCCATGGACTGGCTGCTGGAAAGCCGCTACAGCGAGAATAACTACAAGACCTACCGCAGCGAGCTGACCACCTTTCTGCATTGGTGCTTCGACGTGGAGCAGCTGTCGCCGGTGGCCCTGGGCCGGCGCGGCATCCAGCGTTATGTGGACTACTGCCTGGCGCCGCCGCCGGCCCTGATCGCCTACCGCAACGTGGCCCAGTTCGTACTGGACAAGGACTGGGGCGAACGCCGGCCCAATCCCCTGTGGCGGCCCTTTCTCGGTAAGAAGGCAGACGGCCTGATCCTGCCGTATCGGCTGAGCGACAAGGCGCTCAGGACCAAGCTGGCGGTGCTGTCATCCTTTTACGCCTACCTCATCAACGAGGAGGTGACCGAGCGCAACCCGGCGGTGATGTGGATGCGCCACAGCCGCTTCGGCACCGGCCCGGCACCGGCCGGCCCCGTGGGCGAGGAGGAGGAAGTGCGGGTATTCAGCGATCTGCAGTGGTCCTACGTGATGGGCACCGCCGAGCGCCTGGCCGGGGAACAGCCGGAGCGGCACGAACGCACCCTGTTCCTGGTGTCGCTGATGTACGGCTGCTACCTGCGCATTTCGGAAGTGGCGGCCCGGCCCGGCTTCTCGCCGGTGATGAGCCAGTTCCGCCGCGATGGCAAAACCGGGATCTGGAGCTTCCATATCCCGGTGAGCAAGGGCGGCAAGCGGCGCACGGTGGCGGTATCCCGGGAGCTGCTGGCGGCACTGCAGCGCTACCGGACTTACCTCAGGCTGCCAGCATTGCCGGCACCCAACGACAACACGCCGCTGTTCGTGCGCCACCGGGCCGCGGGGCGGGGGCGGGAGCAGGGCCTGCTCAACGCCAACCTCGGTATCCGCCAGCTGCGCGAGCTGCTCGACGAACTGATGGCCGCCGCCGCCGAGGCCGCCGGGGCGGACGGCTTCGAGCAGGACGCCGCCGAGATGCGCAGCCTGACGGTGCACAGCATCCGCCACACCGGCATTACCCACGACATCAACGACAACGGCCGGCCGCTGTCCCATGTGCAGGCCGACGCCGGCCACGACAGCATCGACACCACCTCCCAGTATCTGCATACCGGCAGGGTGGAGCGCCATGAAAGCGCCGCCAACAAGCGGCTGGACCGGCTGAAGCCCTGAGGGGCGGTGCAACGGAGCCCGGCAGGGCAAGAAAGGGGCAGGGGAGACGGCACCTGCTGGCGGTGGCACACCATCTGACATTTGACGGATGCTTCGCCGATATGCGGGATCTGTGTGACTTCTGACGCTGCCTGAGGGGGACTGTGATGACCGAGTGGGGTTGTGCCGATGCCGTGGCCACCAGGGCGGCAGGGCCTTGGGTTTGATAAGGCGCCGGGATAACAGCGGCGTGCGGTTTAATATCGCGATATCCGGCTCATCGTCGCAACTGTAAATCACCCCCGGAAGCGGTGTTTCCCGGCCAACGTAGTGACGGAGGCGAAAGCCCGCCATACCGCACCGGATAATGCGCAGCTCTTATTGCCGATAATGCAGTTTATCGGCATTTCTTTTGAGGGGGCTGAGCGCCCCCCAAGTGTCAATAAACAGGGGGTATTGATGACCGTTTGCCGCGTGGCCGACCAGCAGATAGCCGAACTGCGCGAGGAGATGCGGGCTGCCAGCTTCTCCACTCTTTGACTTATCGTTGGTGTCGATTGTTTCCTTTTAATTGCATGGTGTAACCTATGAATAAATCAGGGCAGGCGAAAATCTTCATCGAGCGTTACGAATCAATCCCCAGTTCTCAAGAGGAGTATGAAGTTTGGCTCACTGATATGAGTAATGTATTTGATGATCTTGGTCTTTCAGAACAACGCATGGAATTTAGAGTGCCCATTGACACCCCTGGAATTCTTGTTCCTAAGCGCATGAGAAACAGAGGAAATCCCAAACTTCCGATGCGACCTGAGCACGAGTCTAATTGGGAAAGTTTTATCTCCATGAATGCAAAAATCTATGAAACCCTAAAACGTCGCTTATCCAATCGGTATTATGAGGAGAAACCTATGTCAGCCACACACTTTCATGGCCCTGTAAACGCACAAAATTTACAGACAGGGGCCAACAGCAACATTACCCAAACCTTCAACGCCGAAACCATCACGCTGCAAGAGTTGGTGAAGTTGATCGAGGAAAAAGGTACGCCTGAAGAAAGATCACAGCTCGGGACATTTCTGCAAGGCTTAACAGTAGCTGGAAGCATTGAAGGGCTGAAGTTGTTGCTTGGTGCTTGATTGAACGACCAAGGGCCGCCAGTGCGGCCTTTCTTTTCAGATTCGCCACTTCGCATAATGCAACACATTGTTAAATAGAGAACATTGACTTAAGAGCTTGATTTAAGTAGAAAACGGAGCTTTTAAGTTGAAAAATGCGAAACATTACAAAAATTACATCTTTCGTTGGTTCGAGTGCGGGTTAACGGTCGAAGAGACAGCAAAACTTTGCTTCAAATCTGTGATAACTGTCACAAAATGGGACTCAGGCCGCCCCATCCCGCCCGAGTGCCGATTGCTGATGAAGCTGGCCACCGGCAAACGAACAAGCCCCCTGGCCCCGGACTGGGAGGGCTGGCACTTCAGCGGGCCATACCTGATCAGCCCCGAGGGACTGCGATTCACTGCGAAACGGATACAGGCCCTACAGTATGCCGTTGACTCAGCGCAGCACATCGATCCCGAGCGAGCCCGTAGGATTAGAGAAAGGCTAAACCGAGTCCGGGGATAGCCCGGAGTCGAATTCCCCCCGTATTACTATACGGGGGGATAGTCGGCCCCAGGCGCCACAGAACGCCCCCACCCCGCCGGTACCGCATTGCTGATGCTCCCTCTTGTCATACGACCGGCAGAGCCCGAGACGCTGAAGATGCCGTGTAATGGGTCGCTTCGCTCCGGTTTGGCAGGGCGCAGGGTGGGGCCGGAGTGGGCAGCGGATGCGGAGTATGCGAAACGGGCCGGAGTGGGCGGCAGGCGCGGTGCAGTTGTCCAGCTCAACCCCTATGCCCTGGTATGCAGATCCACGGTTATCCTGGGAAGCTCTGGAAAGGCTTGGCATGGCTTCGCCATAAAACAACGAGCTGCCAGATTTTGCAGAGTTTTATCCCGTGAATGTTCAACCAGGTACGGCGTTTTACAGAATTTTATGCGGAACAAGAGTAATGGAAGGAAAAAAAGGCCCCTGCAGGGGCCTGATAGGACGTGGCCTTAGTCTTCCAGTTGGGCCACGGTGATCCCCAGGGCTGCTGCGGCCCGTTCCAGGGTACTACGGCGCGGATTGACCCCCGGCTTTTCCATTTGGGCCACGCTGGACTGACTGACACCCATACGATCAGCCAGCTCCTGCTGACTCAGGCCCTGATAAGCCCGCCAAGCGGCGAGCAGTGACAACCCCTTGTGTAGCTGCAGGCCCACCACTTCATGAGGGATGTAGGCGCCGGCTTCCTCCTGCTGGCCGGTCAGAGCCAGCCATTCATCATAGGGCACCACGGCGAACGCAGGGCGGCCCCCCTGGCTGATGATTTGCACTTCAGTATGTCTGGCCATCGCGTTTCTTTACCTCCTCGATGCTGACAACTTTTACTTCGCCATCAAAGTCAAACAAGACCCGATAGCGCCCCACTCTTAGCCGGTAGTCATATTGATGGTTGGTCAGGCGCTTGACGTTACGGCTTTCCGGAAACTGCTTTAGCTCCTCAACACCGCCATAAATAGCAACGGCATCTTGTTGAGGCAGCTTAAGCAGTTGTTTCCTGGCTTTCTTCGACCAGCTTATTGAGTTCATGACTTATATTATAAGTCTTATTATTATATTGTAAAGGCGATATAAGGTTTTTTATAAGCTTTCCTCCGGCGCGAAACAGAGGGAATGCACGAAGGGAGGCAGGTTAGCCAGCCGGGACGCCCGGCCGCAAGCGTCCGCATCCCCCCGGCTGGCTAAACCGGCTCGATGCGCAGCATGACCGATATTTCGCGCCGGTCGGCATTGTCCAGATCACCCCGGAACGCCCGGCCAATCAGCGGGATGGAACGCAACACCGGCACACCCTGGCTCGACTTCTCCATGTAGTAATCAATCAGGCCGCCGAGCACCACGGTCTGCCCCTCCTGCAGGGTGATCGTGGTATCAATGGCCCGGCTGCTGATAATGGCCCCGAACTGGTTTGTCACCTCATCGACCCGACTCACATCGGTTTTGACGGTTAGATGTATCCGCCCCGCGGAGAGCTGCACCGGCAGCACATCGAGGATAACGCCCACATCACGCCGCTCGATGCTGGCTCCCTGCTCTGTTGTGGCCGCACGGACGACGATAGGCACGTTATTACCGACGTGTATCCTGGCGGCCATGCCGGCATCAACGGCCAGCATAGGCTGGCTGACCATCGACACACCGGACTCGCGAGCCAGCCAGCGGCCAAACAGCGCAAAATCATCGAAATTGGCCTGAATACTGGCATTGCCCAGGTCTATTTTGATGTCCGGCTGCGGATTCCACACAACACCGGAGCGGCTGCCCTGGTAGCCGAAGCGGAACCCGAGTTCTTGGGCACTGATACTGCTAGTCTCGATGATATAGGCCCGGACCACGTATTGCGGCACGTCGACTTCAAACAGGCCCGCGATGGCCTGCACGGCGTCCTTGATAAACAACGGGCAATTGGCATGCACCGCCAGCGGCGAGGCCGTGACAAACGAGCACGGCGCATTGTGCACGGTCTCCAGCCACGCAAAGAGCTGGCGGAGATCATCGGCCAGGGTCGGCCTAGGGTAGCCCAGCCGCACCGGGAACATGCCGTAATCGGGCCGAGCGTTTTCGTCAAACGGATAGATATAGACCACATTGCCCACGGTCTGGATGTAAAGGCCGTTCGCCTTGATAACGGCATCCAGCACATCAACGAGGTTATCAGCCGGGTCTATACCGTACACGCGCGCGTTTATATCAAGCTCGGAATGCAACACAACATTACGACCAAGGGCGATACCCACTAAATCCGAAAACACATCAAGGGTCATGGCTTGGCCGTCTGTCTCAATAGCCTTAACGACAGATACGACGCTCACCAACAAATATACAACGACCACCAACAGCAATCGGCTGATTTTCCTGGCTAACATCCTCTTGATATAACGCATCATCATTTTCTTTAACCTCTATTATGGTTTCAGTTTCTTCTATTGCGCCACTAGCAAATACTTCTTTAAAACCGAGCTGATAAAAGACATAGCCAGCTGCACCCAAACCCACAAATAACATTAACAGGCTAGGAATTATCTTTTTATAAAAGTCCGGAACTATCTTTTTATGAGTATGAATTTCCGCTGAATAATAAGAGCCATAAAATTTCTTATCCCGCGGATGATAAGTCAAATTCAGACATTCCTTTAAACTCGATTCACTTTCAACATCCATCAATTTGGATGACTGATAGCGAACCACTTTTTCACCGTTATCAGGGTTATGAAAATGAATATGACGACCCGTTACCGAACGAATCTGAGAATCAACCAACTTCGGCTGTTGCGTTATTAAATGCAAATCAAAACCGGAATGTCGATGCACGTTCATCTTTGCAATATGCTCGGGCACTTTTGAACCGGCAGTTCTGGGCGGGAAAAACTCTTGCGCTTCATCAACAATAACAACAGAGCCATAGGGCAACTTGTGCCAATCATGGGGATTTTTCATCCGTTGCCAATGCAGATTAAACCGCTTAAGCCGGTCCTTTGTCGACTTAAAGTCAAAATGCTTACAAGCATCCAAAAAGCGCCTTAATTCCGCCGTTTTCTTTTCCGGATAAAGCTTCAAAACCCAATCAACCCAAGTCTGGTAAACCTCGCCCTGGCGCCAATAGCATACAAGAAAAGGTAAATCGTCTTCGGTAACGACATCAGAGCGCTTGTGCACAGCACGGACAATCGGGATAACCCGTTCCAAATCGGTCTCAGACGCAGACGGCAGCCAAGAGCCATAAAACCACCCCGAGAACGAAGCCGCAAAATCAATATCCAGCATCAACGCTTTGATATTGTAGTAATACACCGGGCGGCCTGAATAATCCAAATCCTCGACAACCTCCTTAACAGTATTCAACGACTTGGAAGCCCCAGGGAACCCCGTAATCAGCCTAATCATTTTGCCGCCCTAAAAGACATGATCTTTGAATCGGTAAAATCCATGGCGTAACGCGTCGCCACCGCTGACAGAATAATAGACATGGAATGATCTATTCCACCAATAGCCATAATATTCAAAATATGCCCAGGAATCCCCATCCAATACCCTTGTAGCATGCCAATTACAGAATTAAGACCAACCTGAACACCGGTGTAAACAGTAAAAAAAGCCCCCATGCTAACTAGCAGTCTAGTAATGGACTCACCAACAACGGAAAGCAGACCCAACAATATTGCTGAAACAAACGGCATTATTGCCACCCCCCACGACGAACAAGGATATAAATACAAACCATCCACGCAATAAAGACAATGGCAGGCCGAACATACGCCGCAAAATCACAAAATGGCTGATACGTTATAGCAAAAGGCTTTCCCATAACTGTGATATCAACATCAGCAGGGCATGATGCAGAGGCACTAAATATATCGGTATCAATATTCTCAGTAAAAAAATTAGACATATCAATTTCATCGACTGGAATTTCGGTCCTCGCAAACTCCGGTATTTCCGAGTTATCGAGAGAATTGAAAATTCCATCTAGCCGCGATGCCGTAGACTCAGCACCATCATTGATCGCTGCGATGATGCCTGAATCATCGAAACCAGATCCGCCTGAGCCATCACCATCGCCACCGGCACCGGCACCGGCCTGTGATTCAATAACAGCGAGGATTTGAGCCAGCAGCGCTTTCTGCTCAGCCGTTTGTGTTCTTGTGCCCTCAGTTGCGGCACGGATAGCAACCAACGCGTTATATTGATGGCCCTGGTTATTGATGATAGATAGAGCGCTGCGGTTGAGTCCGTCCTGGTTAGCAATAATGCGATTGAGGGCCGCAGTATAATCACGCGACTGGCCGGAGGCATCTACAGGGGAATCGACAGCGCCGCCAGACGTGGAGCCGCCGCCGGTTTCGAAAGCACCACCGCCGGAGCCAGAACCGAGATCTAGGGGCCGAGTCGGGTCGGTCAACCCACCGTTGGCAGGTGGATACGGATTTGTCGGATTGGGCTTATAAGGCGAGGAATAGCACTGAATGGATCCTGTAGCATCATGATTGCAAACGTCGTCAGTTGTATCAGAAGGATCACAAGAACGACCTGTCAACGTGTGGTCATGAATACCATCACCCACATCGACACAAATACCGGATTTACACGATGACTGGCAACTACTACCACTCGGAAGAGTAATGCACGCCGACGCTAACGATCCAGTCACGGAATACGGCGTATCCATATCCTCACACCCCTCATCTGCCGGCACACAATCAGAACCATCCTCAGTCGGAATGCAATCGGTAACTTCTGTCACATCAACTAATATCGTATATTGACGACCGGTAAAATCAGGATTCTCATAACCAATATAATGGTTTTTATATGTGGGAAAATTCCCCGGATTGGTGCAATACCCTTTGGAACAAAGATAAGTTTTCGCAAACGCCTTTTTAAAGGCTGAACCATAATCAGATAAAACCCCCTCACGATAGAAGACCAACTCAGCACCAGGATAGCCATATCTAGTTACCATTATTCTATAAGTGGATTCCCCCTCAGCTAACGAAATATTAGCCCAACACAGAACAAGAACACCAAGTACCCAACGAGTAACCATAAGCCGTCCGCATCCAATATCAACATGAAACACCTAGATCTAAAAAGGGGGCCGCAGCCCCCTGATAAATTGAGCCGAGATTAACGGCTAACAATGCCCTGGATTTTACGCCAGACGAACACCAGGCCATTGACCCCCATTTTTGCCGCGCCGATACCGGCAACCGCAGCAGTCAGGAGACCAATAGCAGTGAGCGCTTCAGACACATCGATGGCTTCCATTTTTTACCCCTTATTTACGAGTGAACTTACCTAAAAGACCATAGCCACCAGCCACGCATATCATTGTGGCCAGCGCCGCTACAATCGTTGACGAACCGGCCATGACGCCGGAGAGATAATATACCTCCAATGCTTGCGGATTCTGACAAACGCCGTCCACTACCGCATCACAGGCATATAACACCATTATGCTTTTTCCCAGGATACAACGACGTTACGACTGGGATTTTCCGGGTCAGCTTCAAGGATCAGCTTCACCGGCTGCATAAACGGAATGTTTTTCAGGGCCTCGATAGTCTCAGGCGTATTGAGCACACCCAAATCACGAGTATCGAACCCGTAATTGATGATATTCGTTTCCTCTTTGGTAATCGATTTGGCCGGCACCAAATAGGTGAGCTGGGCAAAATCATACGGCTTAGGCACTCCGGTTTTCCGGCTAATGCCGCTACCTTTGGTAACAGAAATCACGGCCATAACTTGCATGGTAGACATATCAACACCCTCTTAAAAAGCCGGCTCAATTGTGCCGTTGGTAGATAACAACTCATAGTTGACCGGTCGCTTTAATCGCGCCGGTATATCGTCAATGCCCAAATGGGAGGTAAGGCGGTGACAAATATCACCAGGGCTTATTCCTTCCCAACGAGCGAGATAATTAATCAGCCGTCCGGCCTGAATGGCGGCAGCCTCGATTGACCGTTGACGGTCGACCTTGAACAGGTTTTTAAACGTCCTGATACGATCAGGCTCCACTTGCTCGACCAATCCAGCCAGGGCAGGATAGGCCCCGGCAAAATACGCATCCGGGTTCAGCAGAACATCCAACGGAATCTCCCGGTCTTTAGACCTAATTTCAACTTCTGCCCGTTGCCAATTCGGATGTTCCTGGGACTGCATTTGCCGACCTTTTTCGTAGGCCCGAAACACTTTGCCAGACTCCCGAGCACCGACATAAAAGGAGCAACCCAAATCCGGCACCATGCCGTAACGCTTTTTGGCGGCTTTAGGGTCAATCAGATTGATATGGCCGGACTCGATATAGGTGTACTTGGGCGGGCGGCCACGACCGCTAAATAAACCGTCCAAGGCCATGTCACGGAAGCCGGCAGCCGAGAACGCCAGCCCCTCATAGTCATCCAGGGCCAAATCCACACGAGTGATCTTGAAACCCGGCAACCGCTGCACAATCCCGTGCAGACGAGCAAAGTCAATGGCCACACAACCGGCGCCACTGATGGACACCAGACAGCCGCCGTTTTCCGCGCCCCAAGCCACGACACCCGCGTTAGCGCCGTCGATTTTGAGCGTAGCCGAGCGGCTGTAACCGTACATGCCGCCCTGACGAGCCTCATAGCCGAAACGAGCCACACCCGTGGGGCTCAGCTCCTCATTGAGTTCCTGAACAAACGCCTCGACCTCAGCGCAGCACAGAGCATCGAGCAGTTGAACCCCGTAATGGTGCACAATATCGTTATAGGCGTCGTTATAGTCGACCCCGACGGCGATACACTCAGCCGAGCCCATGGCCTCGTCAAGCATGTCGGCCATTTCAGCCAAAAAGGCCCGATTCAGCTCCGGGTCAGAACCCGAGAACCGCTCTACACCCACCGGGCGAGGGGTCTTGATGATGGCCCCGGTACGGGCCAAGCTTTTCATGCGCACTAGAGGAGCTGGCGACCAGGTAAAAGACAAGTAATCATGGATAACCCGGTTAGCCATGGCGGAAAGCCCCCGCGTCGTGCAGTTCCTGCCAGTTGTCCGGCGTCACCTCGACCAGCTCGTAATCGTCAAACTCAAAGGCCAGATGCTGGCGAAGGCGGCTCATGCTAGGGAAAAAGTCCACGTCACCACAGATGCAGGCGGAGACCCAGCCTGGGCCAAATTCCGGTTGTTCCTGCCAGTAGATGGTGACGGTCATAACGTTAGCTCACTGTTTTGCTAGTGAAATCAGTCTAAATAACTGGCTTGCTAATCGCAACTAGCCAACAAGCGAGCAAAATCAACTAAGATCCGGATAGAAGTTCAGAAGGAGAACAAAAATATGTACTCAAAAACGCTGATTGACGCCTACATGAAGGCCAAAAACTACATTCAATACAAGCAAGTAGCCGCAGACCTAGGATTTACCACGGCTTACATTGCAGAGATAAACCAGGGACACAAAGAATTCACTGAAGAAACAGCACTTTACATTGCCAAAGAAGTAGGACTAGACGAACAAGAAGTGATACTCAGGATAGCAAGAGAAAAAGCCAAGTCAGAGACCACAAAAGCAGCCTGGGACAAGCTTTTGAAGAAGTACCAAAACAGCCTGCAAGCCGCGTCCGTGCTGGGTTTCATGCTCTTCAGTCAGTGTTTCTCTTACTTCGCATAATGTATATTATGTTAAATAGGAAATTATAAGGTTCAGGGCACCCGGGTTCTACCGCCCGGTTTTAAAGATTTATCGGTACCGTTACTTGGCCCGCTGTGTCCGGTACCCTGCTCGGTTTCGTCATTTCCGGCGATCCTCAGCAAGGCATTTCGCCAGTGTTCGAGGACATCGATGCCCTGATCATCGCCGTCAGCACACGGAAGCTGTAGTCATAGATCCCCGGCTGACCACTTTCCCTCGGGCCCGCCACGTTCAGTACCGCAATCCGCTGGGCCCGGATAAACGCCAGCACTGCCGTGCAAGCCTGCTCAACCGACACCAGCTCCATGTCGATAAGCCGGAACGGCTTTTGCTCGCGGATGCACAGCGCCAGGGTCAGCGCCGTACCGCCGGTTGGCATGCCGTGGTAAAAAATAACGGTGCCATCGGCCTCCTGCAGGTTTCTGCGGGTCCGTTGCCGGTAGCCGCCGGCCAGTTCGATCAACGGATAAACCTCGTCTATGGACCCGTCTTCCGCCCGCCGCCCGGACGGACAATACCCCCCGGCCGGAAATCCCGCCGCCATGGCCGCGTCCAGGGCCGCCCGGTCGGCGCCGGTCTGACCGCCGCTGATGATTTTTTGCAGTATGCTCATTATCGCCCTCATTACTGACAGCACCCTGGGGCCGACTCAATGGAACCCTATGACCACAATGCGCTGGCCAACGCAAATGCCCCATCTGGCCCTTGTGGCCTGAGCGCGCTTTGGCTCGAATGGCGGAGTGATACAACTTACCGATTCATTCTAACCAGGGAGCTGTTATGTACGTACTGATGGATATCATGGTCTCGCCCGGCGGCGTTGGCGTGTCGGTGTCGCCTTATGTGGCCATGTGCCAGCAAATTTTTGAGGATGCCGGTCTGGTTCACACCATGCACGGCTACGGCACCAATGTGGAAGGCGAATGGGATGAAGTGATGGCGGCGGTCAAGCGCTGCCACGAGGTGCTGCACGATGCCGGCGCCGTGCGCATTACCAGCCATATCAAGCTGGGCACCCGCAACGACCGGGCGCAGACCATGGCCGACAAGGTCGCCAGCGTGCAACAAAAGCTGGGCGGCTAGCCGGGCGTTTCACCGGCTGCGGCGGGAAGGCCAACCCTCGGCGCCTGGCCCGCCTCTACCCCAGGTCCAGCGTCAGGCTGCCGTCCGGCTGGAGTCGGAACGCCGTGCCGGTGCGTTCGCCTTCCCGGTTCAATCGCTGCGCCAGCCAGGCCACGTCTTCGGGCCGGGCCCGGCACAGCCGGAACTTGTTCAGCTGCAGCGGCACCAGGCGCAGCGACTGCAAACGGCCGCTGTCCCGCTCCAGCACCGGAAAGAACATCACCACCAGATCGGGCCGGTATTGCTCGTAACCGCGGATGCCCTCGTAGTCGTTGATAAAGTCGCCGCAGCCGTAAAGGATAAGCCGCTCCCGGTACAGCTCCAGCCCCAGCACATGGTGGGATGAATGGCCGTGCACCAGGTCGACCCCGGCTTCGTCGATCAGGGCCCGGGCGAAGTCGCGGTGGGCGGCCGGGATGGCGTAGCCCCAGTTAGGACCCCAGTGGATGGACACCAGCACCCGGTCCCCTGGCCGTTGCCAGCGCCGGATCAGGGCCTTGAGCTCGTCGAGTGCCGGCGCCGTCAGCGTCGGCAAAAAGAATACCCCAGGTCGGTCGACACCGGCCGCCCAGCTTTCCGGCACGCCGCTGGAGGCCAGGGCCAGGGCGAAGATCAGCAGGCGCCCGCCCTCCTCCGACCTAAGTCCGATCCTGGCCGGCGCCCTGGCCTCGGCGAGCTGCCTTCCGGCACCGGCGGTGCGGATGCCCTGTCGTTCCAGCCCGGCCAGGGTGTCGAGCAGCCCCCGCCGGCCCCAGTCCAGCACATGGTTGTTGGCCAGGACACAGACGTCGATGCCGGCGGTGCGGAGGATGGGTGTGTTGGCGGGATGCATACGGTAGTTGATGCCCTTGGGCTGCCAGTCTTCGCTGGTGGTGATACTGGTTTCCAGGTTGATCACCCGCACCGCAGGCCCGACCCGCGCCAGCTCGGCCAGGGCGTCGCCCCAGACATAGGCAAAACCGACCCGTCGCGGGATCCGCCCGCGCCGCTGCTCGGCCAGCCTGACATAGCCGCTCGCCCGGGTCATATAGGCTTCGTGCAGCTTGTCCGGGCAGGAGCGGGGCAGGATCTGGTCGATTCCCCTGCCCGTTATCACATCGCCGCACAGGAACAGGCTCAAGGTTCGCCGGGACATAGGGCTCCTTCCGAGAAAAGACGTACCTTACATCTCCAGTCTGGCAAAAAATGCGTATAAGTCACCAGGCATTTAACATAACGTCATCGGTTGCGCATTTATGGCTGCCTTATCCGATAGCGGGTGCTGCGGCCTCTTAAACCTTATATTCGGCTCATATATCAAGCCGATTAAGTCCTCTATTCGGCTCACCCGTTTTGTTGCTGTCCTGGTGCCGGCGGTCCCGACCCGCTACCATGGCGGCATGATCGGCGGGATAACAAGGAAAGCCCATGGAGATCCTCATCGCGGCCAGCAATGCCCTGGCCAAATGGCTGCGGCTGGAGCTGCCTCGCCTGCCCAGCCCGGACGGCAAGCGCATTGGCACCCAGCCGCTGACCACGGGTTTCGGTCGGGTGTCCTGGCAATGCCATCTGGTGGAGCATGGCCGCCCTGGCGGTCTGCGTCATTACACGGTGATCGCGGTGGAAGCCCACAGCCGCTATGCCCTGCTGCTGCCTTTTTTCGAGCCACCCACGCAGGCGGAGCTGGAGTCGATACTGCTGGAGCGCTGGGGCAACGAGGCGCTGCACCTGGCCCTGGAGAGCGGCGCCGTCAACGACGACGAGCTGCCGCTGATGGTGGAGCGTTTCTTCGCCGAAGACCGGCAGATCACCTGGGTCAACAACAACGACCCCAGCATCAACGGCCATGTCACCGATGCCGGCGAGTGGCTGAAGAGCACCCTGGCCCATGAAGAGCTGGACTACCTGGACGACAACCACTGCTACGGCCTGGGTCTGCATATCAACCAGCAGTACAAACGGATCGGCGGCAACCGCAGCCAGCCCTTCCGGCCGGTGATCCGGCTGCTGGACGATGCCCTGTTCCGCTTCGGCCAGGGGCTGGCGGTGGACTGCTATCCCGACACCCCGGTGGGGGATTTTCCCTGCCCCTATCCGGACCGGCCGGCCCGCAACAACGTGGTGCGGCTGGCCGACTACCGCCGTCGCGGTTAATTCCCGGGCAGGGTGCAATAAGAGGGAAAGCGCACCTGCCGCCAGAGACCCTCGCACAGGGAGGCGGGATCCCGCCAATCGCCGGCCAGCAGCCAGTCGACCAGATGCTCCGCCACCTCCGGATAGTGCACCGGCTCGGCGGGAGGCCGTGCCAGCCAGGTGGCCACGGCACTGCTGTCCAGCCGCTCCATCACCGAGCCCAGGTTCAGCCGCGCCAGGGCCAGGGCATTGGACAACTGCTCGAACTGTCCCCCGACCGGCTTGACCAGCAATTTTTTGCCGAGGCAGAGCGCCTCCGACGGCAGCTCGAAGCCGCTGTTGGCGATGACGCCGCCGGCATCGGCCAGATCACGCTGGAATCCCTGGCGCGACGGCGCACGCCAGTGCAGGTGGCCCTGCTCCCGCGGCTCGGCCCTGGGGTGATAGCAGTAGAAGTGGACATGGGGGAAGCCCTTGAGCAGGGCCGCGATATCCCCCGGCGCCTCGAACGGCAGGTACACCAGCACCTTGTCGGGCAAGACGGCGGTGGCGGACGGCGCCGGCTCTATCAGGGGCGGCAGCAGCCGCTGCCCGAAGTGATGCCAATGCAGACCCAACTGGCAGCCGGCCGGGGCGAAATGGCGGATAAGCCGGCGGTTCAGCCAGCTTTCCCCCTGCCTGGGGACATCGCTCAGAAAGGCGGCCTGGTGGCTGATGCCGATACAGGGTACCCCCGCCCGTCGGGCGGCCCAGGCGGTCACCGGCTCGAAGTCGTTCAGTACCAGATCGTAGTCCTTCAGCGGCAGCGCGCGGATATCCCCCAGCAGTTGCAGCGGGCGGCACAGGCCCAGGGTGGCCAAGGGATCGATGCGGCCCCGGCGGGTGACGAAGGTGAGCCCGGTGCGGCTCTGGTAGGCGCCGAATGCCGCCATGTCGAAATAGTCTTCCGGCGGGCGGCCGCTGAACAGAAAATCCACCGCCAGCCCGCGCCGGTTCAGCACCTCCCCCATGGCCCTGGCCCGGGTGATGTGGCCGTTGCCGGTGCCCTGTACTCCGTAAAGAATGCGCATCGGACTCCTTGCTTAGAAAACCAACATGGCGACCAAGCCGCCCAGCAGCAGGCCGGCGAGGATGTCGGAGGGAAAATGCACCCCCAGCCAGACCCGGGACCAGCCCACCAGCAGGGCCCAGGGCAGCACCGGCCAGGCGGCGGCGCCGAAATGCAGCAGGCTCAGGCTGGCCACCAGCATGGCGGCGGCGGTATGGCCAGACGGCAGGCTGAAACGGTCGGAGGGCGCGATATAGGCCCGGGTGTCCGGCAGGGCCAGCGCCGGCCGGCGCCGCCGGCAACCATTTTTCAGGCTGAGATAGAGCGGCAGCTCCAGGGTGAAGGCCAGCAGCAAGTCCACCACATAGGCCTGCAGCGGCGCCTCCCGGCTCAGCCAGAAGAACAGCCCCAGCAACACATAGGGCGGGCCGTCGCCGGTGCGGGAAATCCAGCGGGCCAGCCAGGCTCTCTGCTGCCAGTAGCGGCTGGCCTGGGTCCGGCGGAACAACCGGTGATCGAAGCGGGTCAATGCATCCAGTACCATGGGCTCTCCTCCCTGCTCGGCTCATGGTCGCGGGGGGAGATGACAGGGGGGTGACCATCGCATGACGATTGCGCGACAAACCGGCACAGATTTTTACACAGAGGCTCGATCTGCCGGCCGGCTCAAGTATACTGGCTGCAATTTACCTAAGTTGATGAGTTTTCGAGTGCAACCACTGAGTCCTGCCGAACTGAATCCTGCTTTCACCCTGCCTGAACTCGCGACCCTGAATGATGCCACTCCCCTGCCGTTCAGCGCGCTGCAAGCCCGGGCCGATTCCGCCTTTGCCACCCTGTCGGGGCTGAACGCCGCCAACCCGGTGCTGCTGCTGAACGGCTTTCCCGGGGTGGATTACGAAGAGTTGGTGCAGGATCTGGTAAGAAAACATGCCAATCATGCCGATCTGTTCGATCTCTGCTACGCGGAAAACCTGCACCACCCGCAAAAGCCGATCTGGCTCAGGCTCAAGGCCGGCACCGGCATCGAGTTCTGCGAGCTGGTTGGCCAACTGCTGGAGCTGTCTTCCCGCCACCTGGAGGCGGAACATATTGTCGAGCGGATCCTGAGAAAGCAGGGGCAGGACGAGAAGATTGCCGATTACCTGTCGCTGCTGTCCCAGCACGTGGCCGCAGGCCAGGGCTTCAGCCATCCCATTCTCATCAACCTGATGGTGCACCGTTACGACAACACCATTCCCATCGTCTATGCCCGCCAGTTCAGCGCCGAGCAGCTGTTCGGCGCCATCCACTTCCAGACCGAGCAGGGCTCGGTGTTCAGCCACCATCACCTGCTGGAGCCGGGGCTCATCCATCAGGCCAACGGCGGCTACCTGATAGTGCCGATCGAAGAGCTGCTGGATCAGCCCAACCTCTGGTTCCGGCTGAAAAACGCCCTGGTCACCCGCCGGGTGGAATGGAGCCGGCCGGCGGAAATGGCGGCCTTCTACTTTCAGCCCGAGCCACCGCCCCTGGACATCCACCTGATCCTGGTGGGAGATCGCATGTCGGTGGCCGAGCTCTATATGCTGGACCGGGAGCTGGATACCCTCGCCTTCCTGCGGGCCGACATCATCCCCGAGTGGGATGCGCAGGCGGATCTGCCCTCCTATCTCGCTTTCCTGGCCCATCTGCGCCGCAAGCACGATCTGCTGGACATGGACAGGGGCGCCATGCTGCGCCTGTGCCGCTACGGCAGCCGGCTCACCGAGCACCAGCACCGGCTGTCGCTGGTGGAGGCCCAGCTGCTCGCCCTGATGCAGCTGGCCGATGTGATCGCCAAACGCGAGCAGAGTGACCTCATCACCGAGGCCCAGGTGGTGCTGGCCCAGCAGGAGCAGGACTACCGGCTGAGTTTCCTGGTGGAGCATTCGGATCTGGGGGTACGCGACGGCCAGTTCCTGTTGCAGACCCGGGGCCGGGAAATCGGCCAGATCAACGGTCTCTCGGTGATCCAGATAGTGGGCCATCCCTACGACTTCGGCGAGCCGGTGCGGCTCACCGCCACCGTGCACCTGGGCGACGGCGACATCGCCGACATCGAGCGCAAGGCGGAGCTGGCCGGCCATATCCATGCCAAGGCCATGATGATCATCCACGGCTACCTGGCCAACCTGTTCGGCGCCGAGCATCCCTCGCCGCTCTCCGCCAACCTGGTGTTCGAGCAGTCCTATCACGAAATCGACGGCGACAGCGCCTCCCTGGCCGGGCTGTGCGCCCTGCTCTCGGCCCTGGCCCGGGAGCCGATTTACCAGCATTTCGCCATTACCGGCGCGGTGGACCAGTTCGGCAACGTCCAGCCGGTGGGCGGCGTCAACGAGAAGATCGAGGGCTTTTTCCGGCTGTGCCAGATCCAGGGACTCAGCGGCGAACAGGGTGTACTGATCCCGGCCAGCAACCGGCTGCAGCTCAATCTGTCCGACGAGGTCTGTGCCGCCATCGCCGCCGGCCGGTTCCATATCTACCCGGTGGCCCATGTGGAGCAGGCCATCGAGCTGCTCACCGGTTGCCCGGCGGGCGAGGTGGACAGGCCCGAGACCCTGTTCGGGCGCATCCGCGAACGGCTGGACGAACTCAACGGCCACACCATGGAAAGCGGCTTTTTGCGACGTTTGTTCCGCAGGAATTAGAGATCGGACTTGTCTGGCGAACAGCTGTTCGCTAAAGTGACGCCAATTTTGTCACCAGGCCCACGTGGTCTGCTCGAATCAGGAAAAGTGAAATGCCTTCACAGAAAGAACTGGGCAAACACGCCTTTACCAAAGACGAACTGCTGGCCTGTAGCCGTGGTGAACTGTTCGGCCCGGGCAACAGCCAGCTGCCCGCCCCCAACATGCTGATGATGGATCGTATCGCCCACATCAGCGACGAAGGCGGCGAGCACGGCAAGGGCGAGATCCTGGCCGAGCTGGATATCACCCCCGACCTGTGGTTTTTCGATTGCCACTTTCCCGGTGATCCCGTCATGCCCGGTTGCCTGGGCCTGGATGCCATGTGGCAGCTGGTCGGCTTCTTCCTGGGCTGGAAGGGTGGTCCCGGCAAGGGCCGCGCCCTGGGCGTGGGCGAGGTGAAATTTACCGGCCAGATCCTGCCCACCGCCAAGAAGGTCACCTACAAGATCACCATGAAGCGGGTGATCTGGCGCAAGCTGATCATGGGCATCGCCGACGGCATCGTGGAAGTGGACGGCCGCGTGATCTACGAGGCCAAGGATCTGAAGGTCGGCCTCTTTACCGATACCTCCAGCTTCTGATCAGGACGAAAACGTTAAGGCCCCGAATATCGGGGCCTTTTTTGTTGAAGGAGAAAATTGTTTACTTCATGAAGAGGCCAGAGCCTTTGTCTTCCATTGCGTCTCGCCAGCCCCCTAACCAATGGCCTTTGGCATCGAAATCGTTGTAGGGGCACTGCTCTTTAGAACGACCACTGACTCCAGCTTGGTAACCGCGGGTACGCGCTCTTTCCAAACGGTCACGTTTTTGTCTCTTCATAGGTATAACCCTCATTTAATCAACAAAAAGTGCACGGCCAATCCAACGGCCGCACCCTATGAATAGTTGAGTTGATGAGTGAGATCAAGGCCAATTTCTGAGCATAGCTCAGCTTACCGGATTAGCGACTGATATTTATGAAGTTTTGATGAAAGGGCAAAAGCCGGAAATGTGAGCCGGCTCACTCAGCCGGCCGCCATTTCCTCCAGCTCCTCCCAGCGGGCGAAAGCCTGCTCCAGCTCGGCTTCCACCGCCGCCAGGACCTGCAACCGGGACTGGGTGACCGCCTCCGGCTGGCCGAAGAAGTCCGGGGCGTTGATCTCCTCCTGCAGGGCGGCGATCTGCTGCTCCAGCTGCTCCAGGCGGGCGGGCAGGCCGTCCAGCTCCTGCTGCAACTTGTAGGACAGCTTCTTGCCGGACTTGGGCGCCGGCTTCTCCACCCGGGGCGCGGGCTTCTCTTCCTTCTCCCTGGCCGGCGTCGCCTCGGCCAGGTGCGCGCGCTGGAACTGCATGTCCTGGTAGCCGCCCACGTACTCGCTCACCCTGCCCTCGCCTTCGAACAGCCAGCAGTGGGTCACGGTATTGTCGATAAAGTCCCGGTCGTGGCTGACCAGCAGCAGGGTGCCCTGGTAGTCGGCGAGCAGCTCTTCGAGCAGCTCCAGGGTTTCCACGTCCAGATCGTTGGTGGGCTCGTCCAGCACCAGCAGGTTGCAGGGCTTGAGGAACAGCCGGGCCAGCAGCAGCCGGTTCTTTTCGCCGCCGGACAGCGCCTTCACCGGAGTACGGGCGCGCTTGGGCTCGAACAGGAAATCCTGCAGGTAGCCCAGCACGTGGCGGCTCCTGCCGCCCACCTCCACTTCCTGCTTGCCGTCGGCCAGGTTGTCCATCACGGTGCGCTCGGGATCGAGCTGTTCCCGGTACTGATCGAAATAGGCCACTTCCAGCTTGGTGCCGCCCTTGAGGGTGCCGCTCTGGGCCTCGAGCTGGCCCAGCAGCAGCTTGATCAGGGTACTCTTGCCGCAACCGTTGGGGCCGACCAGGGCAATCTTGTCGCCCCGCTGCACCAGGGCGGAAAAGTCCTTGAGGATGGGCTTGCCTTCGTAGCTGAAACCCAGCTTTTCCGCCTCGAACACGATTTTGCCCGAGCGGCGCACCTCGTCCAGGGTGACGTTGACCTTGCCCAGGCTCTCCCGCCGCTGGCTGCGCTCATTGCGCAGCGCCTTCAGCGCCCGTACCCGGCCTTCGTTGCGGGTACGACGCGCCTTGATGCCCTGGCGGATCCAGGCTTCCTCCTGGGCCAGGCGCTTGTCGAACAGGGCGTTCTGCTCCGCCTCCACCCGCAACGCCTCTTCCTTGTTGACCAGATAGTCGTCGTAGTTGCCGGGCCAGCTGGAGAGCTTGCCCCGGTCCAGATCCAGGATGCGGGTGGCCATCTTGCGGATAAAGGCCCGGTCGTGGCTGATAAAGACGATGGCGCCGCGAAAATCGACCAGGAAGCCCTCCAGCCAGGCGATGGCGTCGATGTCCAGGTGGTTGGTGGGTTCGTCCAGCAGCAGGATGTCGGGATCGTTGGCCAGGGCGCGGGCCAGGGCCACCTTGCGCAGCCAGCCGCCGGACAGATCCTGGAGCCGGGTGTCGCCGTTCAGGCCGAGCAGGGTCAGGCTCTGGTTGATGCGGGTGTCGAACTGCCAGCCGTCGGCGTGCTCCACCTGCTCCTGCAGCCGCATCAGCTCCTTCATCGCCTTGTCGGAGCCGTCGTGGCTCACCTTCTCCAGCTGGTGATGGTAGGCGGCCAGCAGTTCGCCCAGCTCCGCCAGGCCGCCGGCCACGTAGTCGAACACCGTCTGATCGTCGTCGACCTGGGGCGGATCCTGCTCCAGCCGGGCGATTTTCACCCCCTGCTGCAGCTGGCGACGGCCGTCGTCGAGCTGGATGTCGCCGGCGATCACCTTCATCAGGGTCGATTTGCCGGCGCCGTTGCGGCCGACGATACACAGCCGTTCACCGGCCTGAATGTTCAATTCCACCCCGTCCAGCAGCGGGGCATCTCCGAACGCCAGCTGGGCGTTCTGCAGGGTCAGCAAACTCATGATGTTACTCGGCTAAAGTCGATAAGGTCGTCGGCGGTAAAGGGCCAGCCCAGCTCGGCGCCGTCGGCGCGGCGCAGCACCGGGATGCGCACCGCGTAGGCGGCGAGCCAGCGCTCGTCGTCGATGATGTCCTTGATGTCGGTATCGGCGGCCAGCCCGGCCTGCTCCAAAAGCGTCCAGGCCTGCTCGCACAGGTGGCAGCCGTCGGTGGAAAACAGCGTCATCCGCTTACTCATGGGGTTGGCTCCAGCGGATTTCCCAGCAGTTGTGGATCTGCGGGTTGCGGGCGAAATCCTTGGGCAGGCTGGCCCTGGTGATGTCTTTCGCCGCCAGTCCCAGCTCGGCCAGGGCCTCATGATCCAGCTTGAAGTGGCGCTTGTTGTTGGAAAAGATCAACAGCCCGTCCGGGCGCAGCCGCTTGCTCAGCAGGTGCAGCAGCTCCACATGATCCCGCTGTACGTCGAAGCTGTCCTCCATCCGCTTGGAGTTGGAGAAGGTCGGCGGATCGACGAAGATGAGATCGTAATCGGCGCCGGACTGCCCGGACTGGCTCAGCCAGCCCAGGCAGTCGGCCTGGATAAACTGGTGGCGCCGGCCGGTCAGGCCGTTGAGCTGCATGTTGCGTTCGGCCCAGGCCAGGTAGGTACGGGACATGTCCACCGTGGTGGTGGACCTGGCGCCGCCCAGGCCGGCGTGCACGGTGGCGGTGCCGGTATAGGCGAACAGGTTGAGGAAGTCCTTGCCCCGGGCCAGCTCCCCCAGCCGTCTGCGGATGGGCCGGTGATCCAGGAACAGGCCGGTGTCCAGGTAGTCGTACAGGTTGACCAGCAGACGGGCGTTGTGCTCCTGCACCTCCATCCACTGCTCGCGCCGGTCCAGCTTTTCGTACTGCTCGGTGCCCTTCTGCCGGGCGCGCACCTTGAGCACCACCTTGTCGCCGGTCACCCCGGTCACCGCCATGGCAGCCTGCACCAGATCGAAGAAGCGGGCCCGGGCCTTGTGCTCGGGGATGCTCTTGGGGGCGGCGTATTCCTGGATCACCAGATGATCCCGATAGCGGTCGATGGCGGCGTTGTACTCGGGCAGATCCGCGTCGTACAGCCGGTAGCAGTCGATCTGCTCGGTCCTGGCCCACTTTTCCAGCGCCTTGAGGTTCTTGGCCAGGCGGTTGGCGAAATCCTCCGCCAGCGGGCGGGCGGCCCTGGCATCCTCGGCGATGCGGTAGTTGCGCAGCTCGCAGGCCAGGGCGCCGTTGAACAACTTGTAACTTTTCTCGGGCCGCAGCCGCAGGCAGCTGAGCAGCTCCGGGGAGCTGGAGATCAG
Organism: Zobellella sp. An-6; assembly: GCF_052487945.1. Taxonomy (NCBI): domain Bacteria; kingdom Pseudomonadati; phylum Pseudomonadota; class Gammaproteobacteria; order Aeromonadales; family Aeromonadaceae; genus Zobellella; species Zobellella sp. An-6. The sequence goes on from NZ_CP199259.1 coordinate 2,123,297, forward strand.
GCTCACATGCCAGCCCTTGAACTGGTCCCGCAGCTTGTCGCCCAAGGCCTGGTGCAGGCCCAACAGGGAAGGAAACTCGCTCAGGCGCTCGCCGTAGGGCGGGTTGGAAATCAGCCAGCCCGGTTGTTCGGCGGGATTGGTGAGGTTGTCGACGCTGCCTTGCTCGAAACGCACCAGCGCCGCGACCCCGGCCGCCTCGGCGTTGTCCCGGGCGAAGCCCAGTACCCGCTTGTCCTGATCGAAGCCGAACAGTACCGGAGCTGCCTGTTTGAGGCCGCGGGTGGCGCGCACCGTGGCTTCGGCCTTGACCTGCTGCCACAGGGCGTCATCGTGACCGGACCAGGCCATAAAGCCGAACCGCGGGCGCAGCAGCCCCGGCGCCTGATCGGCGGCCATCAGCGCCGCTTCTATTAATAGGGTACCCGAGCCGCACATGGGGTCGACCAGAGGGGCGCGTCTGTCCCAGCCGCTGCGCAGCAGGATGGCGGCGGCCAGGTTTTCCTTGAGCGGCGCCTCCCCCGCCTGCTGGCGGTAGCCGCGCTGGTGCAGGGCCGGGCCGGACAGATCCAGGGTGATGCTGAGCTGGTTGCGCTTGAGGTGAGCGAGGATGCGGATGTCGGGCGCCCGCTTGTCCACGCTCGGCCGCTCGCCCCGACGCTTGCTCAGGCGGTCGACGATGGCGTCCTTGATCTTGAGGGCGCCGTACTGGGTGTTGGTGATGGCGTTGTTGCCGCCGGAAAAGTCCACCGCGAAGGTCTGGCCCTCCTGGATATGCCGCTCCCACTCGATGTTGGCCGCCCCCAGGTAGAGATCCATGTCGTCGCGCATGGTGAAGTCGGCCAGCTGCAGCATGATGCGCGAGGCCAGCCGTGACCACAGGCAGGCGCGGTAGGCGGTTTCCAGGCTGCCCCGGAAGGCCACGCCGGCCACGGTCTCCTGGAGCTCGCTGGCTCCCAGCTGTTGCAGTTCGTCGGTGAGTAAGGATTCCAGCCCCTTGGGGCAGGTAGCAAAAAACGGCAGCATAGTCAGGCTTGTCTGATAAAAGAAGGCGGTATTATACCTGAAACGACCCGGGGGCTGTAAAAATTGCCGTCGCCCTGCACGGAAGATAGGCATATAGCGGTATTATTGCGCAACCGGAATAAACTTCTGGCAAAGTCCTTGCGTTCAGTGATGGGGATCACTAGTATACGCAGCCTGAGGACGCGGGATGGAGCAGCCTGGTAGCTCGTCGGGCTCATAACCCGAAGGTCGTCGGTTCAAATCCGGCTCCCGCAACCAGTTCTCGGAAAGCAAGACAAGGTTTACCTTATCAAGGTTCAGGCGCGGGATGGAGCAGCCTGGTAGCTCGTCGGGCTCATAACCCGAAGGTCGTCGGTTCAAATCCGGCTCCCGCAACCAACTTGATAACGGACAACCTGACAAGCACGCTGTAAGACGTTAAGTATCGGACGCGGGATGGAGCAGCCTGGTAGCTCGTCGGGCTCATAACCCGAAGGTCGTCGGTTCAAATCCGGCTCCCGCAACCAACTTGATAACGGACAACCTGACAAGCACGCTGCAAGACGTTAAATACCGGACGCGGGATGGAGCAGCCTGGTAGCTCGTCGGGCTCATAACCCGAAGGTCGTCGGTTCAAATCCGGCTCCCGCAACCAATTTTCCGGTTTTCCCCTACCCCACCTTGCGCAGTTCTTCTTCCTGCTCGATTTCCTCCAGACTGATCAACCTGTCGTTCATCACCTTGATGGCGCCGAAGGTCGGCAACTGCTTGCTGTCGTTCAGGGTTGTCGGCACCGACAGGGAGACACAGACCGACGCCGAGGCCGAGGTTTCCACCACCATCAGGGTGAGCCGTTCACCCGCCACCGCCAGGCCGATCAGCTCGCCCAGCTCGGGCTGGTGATAGTCCGCCTGTTGGGTAAAAAACCAGCTCTGGGGCATCAATGGCTTGTAGAAGCGGGCCACCGCCACCCCGTTGAGGGCGGCCTGCACCCGTTGTGCCGGCGCGTGGATACCACCCAGCTTGTCGAGAAAGCTATAGTAGAGGCCGGTGTCTTCCACCGAGAAGCACTGGCTCATGCCGTCGGCACAGACCAGCTGTTTTTGCAGGTAGGGGGTGGCGAACAGCATCTCCTCCCCCAGATCCAGCATCAGGCGCCGCTCATCTCCGAGAAACCAGCGCCAGCTGTCGTTTGGTTGTAGCAGCATCTGAGTCACACCTTGTGAAAAGAAAAAATCTTGTCCCAACGCCTTAATATATATTGTATTTAGCGGTAGTGAGCAAACCTTCATCGAAATGGTGGCCTTTTGCTTACTCTATTCCGGTTCCGGCAGGCCTTCCCTGGCCGCTGTCTATTTCCGTCCGTGCTTTAAAGGTGCCTGGCCAGGGTCTGGATCAGGCCCGGGCCGTGATAAATAAAGCCGGAATAAATCTGCACCAGGCTGGCGCCGGCGGCCATTTTTTCCCGGGCCGCGGTCAGGGAGTCGATTCCCCCTACCCCGATAATGGGCAGGCGGCCGTCGAGGCGGCGGGCCAGCTCGGCGATCACCTGGGTGCTCTTGCCCTGTACCGGCCGGCCGCTCAGGCCGCCGGCCTCGTAGGCGTGGGGGAGATCGAAGATCAAGGAACGATCCAGGGTGGTATTGGTGGCGATGACGCCGTCTATTTCGAAACGCACCAGGCTGTCGGCGATCTGCTCAATTTCCTCGCTGGTCAAATCCGGCGCTATTTTCACCACCAGGGGCACCTGTTTGCCATGGCGCTCGGCCAATTCCTTCTGTTTTTGCTTGAGGGAAGACAATAAATCGTCGAGGGCATCGCCATATTGCAGGGAGCGCAGATCCGGGGTATTGGGCGAGGAAATATTGACGGTGATATAGCCCGCGTGGGGATAGGATTTTTCCATGCAGATCAGGTAATCGTCCTTGCCGTGCTCAATGGGGGTGTCCTTGTTCTTGCCGATGTTGATGCCGAGCACCCCCTGGTAGCGGGACTGTTTGACGTTCTCGAGCAGATAATCGATGCCCCGGTTGTTGAATCCCATGCGGTTGATGATGCCTTCCGCCGGCTTGACCCGGAACAACCGCGGCTTCTCGTTGCCCTCCTGGGGACGGGGGGTGACGGTGCCCACCTCGATAAAGCCGAAGCCCATGGCGGCGAAGGCATCGATGCAGTCCCCGTTCTTGTCGAGTCCCGCCGCCAGTCCCACCGGGTTGGTGAAGGTCAGCCCCATCAGTTGCACCGGGTTCTGGATCAACGGCCGACGGTACAGGGCCGCCAGGGGGCCATGCTGGGTTTTGGCCAGGCCGTTGATGGTCAGCTCGTGGGCGTGTTCGGGGTCGCATTGAAAAAGCAGGGATTTTGCCAGTGAATACACGTTGTTTTCCTCATAAAAAAACCCCGGTCATGGCCGGGGCTTTTGCGTTTTACACCGTCAGACGGCGTTCATGCAGTTGAGATGGAGCAGGTTCAACTCGCGCAGGGCGACCGAGAACTTGGCGAACTCGTGAGCGCCGGAGGTCTTGAAGTCGGCCAGCAGGTGACGCCAGCGGTTGAGCAGCTGCTCATGCTCATTAAGCCACTGGTCGAGCATACTAGCGCATTCACCCTGGGCTTTACAGTTTTTCAGTACCACCGAGGTCAGGCTGCGCTGCTGGTAATCCAGATCCTCGCGGAAGGCGGCCCGGGCCAGCGCCTGCCAGTGGTTGCCCACCGCCTGCTGGTTGATCTGATCCAGGAACCAGTGCAGTTCCAGCTCGGCGCCGAGGTGGAAATACAGCTCGGCCACCACCTGGATATCCCGCTCCTGCTCGGCGGCCACCTGGGCCAGATCCAGGGCGGAGAACAGGCTGCTCATGTGGGAGACCCGCCGCGCCACCGAGGGGGCAACCCCCTGTGCTTCCAGGCGGGCCACGGCGGCCTGGTGCTCGGTCACTTCCGCGTCCACCATCACCTCGTAGAGGTGCTCGGCCAGGGTGTCGTAGGCCGGTTTGAACTGGGCGATGGTTTCCTCGATGCCCAGGTTGCGGTTGCGGCTGCGCAGGAACCACCGGGTTGCCCGGCGTACCATGCGCCGTACCTGGTAAAACATCTCGAGCTGGGTCTCGGCCGCCACCTGGTTGTCGAGGGTTTCGATGTCCCGCAGCAGGGCATTCATGCCGAACACTTCCCGAGCGATCAGGAAGCTGGCGGCGATATCGCTCATGCTGGCGCCGGTCTCGTCCTGCATCCGGTTGGCGAAGTTGAAGCCCATGTCGTTGACCATGATGTTGGCCAGACGGGTGGCGATGATCTCGCCCCGCAGCGGGTGCTCCATCAGTGCCTCGCCGAAGCGTTCCACCAGTTGCGCCGGCATGCTGCCGGGCAGCAGGCGGGCGACATAGGCGTTGTCGGTCAGCTCGGGCACGTTGAGCAACTCTTTCAGCACCATCTTGCCGTAGGCCACCAGTATCGCCAGCTCCGGCCGGGTCAGGCCACGCCCCGCGGCCATGCGCTCGGCCAGCTCTTCGTCACTCGGCAGGTACTCGAGATTGCGATCGAGTTTGCCTTCCCGCTCCAGCCATTGCATGAAGCGTTGGTGCTCCTTGAGCGGGCTGGCGCCGCGGTGCTGGGTGATGGAGATGGTCTGTGACTGACGATAGGCGTTGGTCAGCACGATGTCGGCCACGTCCTGGGTCATGTCGTACAGCATCTGATCCCGGTGCTTCTTGGTCAGTTCGCCCTTGTCGACCAGGGCGTTGAGCAGGATCTTGATATTGACCTCGTTGTCGGAGCAGTCCACCCCCCCCACGTTATCGGTGAAATCGGTGTTGATGCGACCGCCATGGCCGGCGTATTCGATACGGCCCAGCTGGGTGCAGCCCAGGTTGCCGCCCTCGCCCACTATCTTGGCACGCACGTCCTCGCCATTGACCCGCACCGCATCGTTGGCGCGATCGCCCACGTCGGTGTCGGTTTCGCGACGAGACTTGATGTAGGTGCCGATGCCGCCGTTCCACAGCAGGTCCACCTCGGCCATCAGCAGGTGACGGATCACCTCGGTCGGGGTCAGGCTCGCCTTCTGGGTACCCAGCAACTTCTTCATCTGGGGGCTGAGCTTGATGGACTTGGCCGAGCGCAGGAAGATGCCGCCGCCTTCGGAGATCAGGGAGGCATCGTAATCATCCCAGGTGGAGCCGGGCAGGTTGAACAGGCGCTCCCGCTCCTTGAAGGTGGTCGCCGCGTCCGGCTCCGGGTCGATGAAGATGTGCATATGGTTGAATGCACCCACCAGACGGGTGTGGGGCGACAACAACATGCCGTTGCCGAACACGTCCCCGGCCATGTCGCCGACACCGACGCAGGTGAAGTCGGTCTGCTGGCAGTCGATGCCGAGTTCACGGAAGTGGCGCTTGACCGACTCCCAGGCGCCGCGAGCGGTAATGCCCATCTTCTTGTGATCGTAGCCGACCGAGCCGCCGGAGGCGAAGGCATCGCCCAGCCAGTGGCCGTATTCGGCGCTGATCTCGTTGGCGATGTCGGAGAAGGTGGCCGTGCCCTTGTCGGCGGCGACCACCAGGTAGTAGTCGTCCTCGTCGTGACGCACCACGTTCTTGGGCGGGATCACCTCCCCCTGGATGATGTTGTCGGTCACGTCGAGCAGGCCGCGAATGAACAGGCGATAACAGGCCTGGCCTTCCTTGAGGAAGGCGGCCCTGTCACCCGCCGGCAGCTGCTTGCACACGAAGCCGCCCTTGGCGCCCACCGGCACGATGACGGTGTTCTTCACCTGCTGGGCCTTGACCAGGCCGAGCACCTCGGTACGGAAGTCCTCCCGGCGATCGGACCAGCGCAGACCACCCCGGGCCACCTTGCCCCAGCGCAGGTGCACCCCCTCCACCCGCGGCGAGTAGACGAAGATCTCGAACTTGGGCAGGGGCTGCGGCATGTCGCCGATCAGATCCGGCGCAATCTTGAACGAGATATAGGCCTTGTCGCGCCCGTCGGCGGCGGGCTGATAGAAGTTGGTGCGCAGGGTGGCTTCGATCATCTCCATGTAACGGCGGATGATACGGTCGTCGTCCAGGTTGGCGACCTTGTCCAGCTCGTCGATCAGCTGCTGGTGCAGCTTCTGGATCTGCTTGGGATCCTGCTTGAGCCTGGGCGACAGCCGGCGCTGGAACAGGGTGAACAGCAGCCCGGCCAGCTCCGGATAACGGGACAGGGTTTCCTCGATATAACTCTGGCTGAAGCTGACGCCGGTCTGGCGCATGTACTTGGCATAGGCACGCAGTACGCTGACTTCCCTGCCGGACAGGCCGGCGGCCAGCACCAGACGGTTAAAACCGTCGTTTTCCAGCTCGCTGGCCCATACCTGGGCGAAGGCTTTCTGGAAACGCTCCTGGCTGGCGTCCAGGTCGAGCGGGGCACCGGTGTAGAACATGGAGAAATCGAGGATCCAGAAGGTTTCGCCGGCACACTCGATCTCATAGGGGGTTTCCCCTATCACCCGCAGGCCCATGTTTTCCAGCATGGGCAGCACGTCGGAAAGGTGGATGGGCTCGGCCCTGTGGTAAAGCTTGAGTCGTACCCGGTTGGAGTCGCGCTCTTCCTCCTGGGCCCGGTAGAACAGCATGCCGAGGGTATCGTCGTCGCTGAGCGCCTCCAGCTTCTCGATGTCGGCCACCGCCGAGCCCGGCATCACCTCTTCGGTATAGGCACGGGGGAAGGCGTTGCGGTACTTGCTCTTCAGCCGGTTGCCCTCGGCTTCGCCGAAACTGGCGGACAGGGACTGCTCCAGCTTGTCTTCCCAGCTGCGGGCGGCCTCGATCAGGTTTGCCTGGATTTCGTTCACATCAATATCCATAGAGTTGTTCTGCACCCGGATCAGGTAATGGGTGCGGGCCAGCACGCCTTCGGAGAAATAGGTGGTGAATTCCACTTCCTCGGTAGAGCCGAAATAGCGCTGGAAGATACGCTGGGTCTTTTCCCGCAGGGCGGTGTTGTAACGTTCCTTGGTGACGTACACCATGCAGGAGAAGAAGCGGCCGAACAGATCCCGGCGCACGAACAGCCGGGTCATGTCCCGCTCCTGCATGCCGAGCACGCCCATGCCGATCTCGAGCAGCTCTTTCTCGGTGGCCTGGATCAGCTCGTCCCGCGGATAGGTTTCCAGGATGTTGAGCAGCGCCTTGTAGGCGTGGGAACCGCGCTCCAGGCTGGAGGCGTCGATGATACGCTTGAGCTTGGCGCCGATCAGCGGGATCTGCATGGCACTGGTGTTGTAGATACTGGAGGCGTAGAGACCGATAAAGCGGTCTTCGCCGACGACATTGCCCTTGGCATCGAAGCGCTTGACGCCGATGTAATCGATATAGGCGGGCCTGTGTACCCGGGATTTGTGATTGGTCTTGGTCAGGACCAGGATGTCCTTGCTGAGCGCGGCTTCGCGGGCGGTGGCGGTCAGGCTGCTGAGCTTGAGGCCATCGCTGTGCAGGGCCTTGCGCATCAACCCCAGGCCGGATTCCGGTTCGGGGATCAGCTCATAATCGCCTTCGATGGCGGACACGTTGTAGCGGCGATAGCCCATCAGGGTGAAGTTGTGGTCCGCCACCCAGTTCAGAAAGGCCAGGGTTTCCTTGAGATCATCCGGATCCGTCCCCTTGGCCTGCTTGGGCAGGGCCTGGATGATGTCATTGAGCCGGTTGACCATGGCTTGCCAGTCGCCTACCGCCAATGCCACTTCCTCCACCACCGACAGCAGCTCGTGCCGCAGCAGCTCCCTGGCCTCGGCCTCGGGCTGGCGGTCGATCTCGAGCAGGAAGGCGGTTTCCACCCGGTTCTGCTGATCCTGCTCCTGGCGGCCGAGGATCCGCTGCAACTTGCCCTGCTCGTCGCGGATCAGGTGCATCGGCTGGTGCAGCATCAGGTGAGAGGTGATGCCCAGGCGATTCAGCGCCATACGGATGGAATCCACCAGGAAGGGGGCATCCTTGATGATCAGCTCGACGATGGTATGGGGAGACTGCCAGCCATGGCGGGAGAGTTCGGGGTTGTATACCCGTACATAGGGTGCTTGATCGGCACGGGTTTCAAAGGCGTTCCACAGGCTGATGGCCGCACCGTAGAGATCGCTGTCGTTACGGTGATTGAGGTCATCGTGGGTCATGCCGCCGTAAAGCTTGCTGACAAAGGTATTCACCAGGGGCGCGGTATGATCGGAAAATTTGTTTTCTACCAGTTGATTGACGTTTTCAAGCAAAACGGATGTTGCTGCGTCTTTGAATGTCATGGCGTAGTGTTCCTCGGGTACAGGCAATAACCATGGGGGAGTAGCCCCAACGGGACGCGCCCAGTTTAAGCCCGGCCCGGGCCGAATGCGAGCAAAGCAGTGAATTAAGGTCGAAAAATATCGACCAGGTCACTTGTGAGCGGAATATATACAAGGAGATAAAATGCTTTTACAAAAGAATCTGCTGAAAGTGAATGAATTGTTTCAATCCTATTGTGAATATTTAGGCGCGGCTGTCGTTAATTATTAGTAATTGCCGATTAAATAAGAGAAAAAGCCCGTTATTCGAGCTTTTTCTATGCAATGACGCGCGTGATTATGGTAACCGGCTCAACCGCTGCAGTTTATTCTGCCCGTCCAGCTCGATTTCGAAATAGCCGTTCAGACCGTCGTGGCCGACAAAGCCGCGGAAATGATGCAGGGCCAACTGCAGCCGCAGCCCCTGCTCGGTATTCACCGACAGGGCGGCGGCCCGCCCCTGGTAATAACGCAGCAGCTGCGCCTTGGAAATGGCCAGGCGAAAGCGCAGCCTCTGCATCAGACCAGGGCCTTGCTGATCTTTTCGAACAAATCCCGGGACAGCTCCGGCAGGGCCATCAGCCGTTCAAGCCGCTTCCTGATCAGGTGCTGGCGTCCTTCATCCAGACGGGCGAACTGGATAAGGGGAGTGATCAGTCTCGACGCCACCTGGGGATTGCTGTGGTTGAGCTGCTCCAGCACCTCCACCAGCAGATCGTAGCCGGCGCCGTCGGGACGATGGAACTGGACCGGATTGCCGCCGCTGAAGGCGCCGATAAGCGCCCTGACCCGGTTCGGGTTGCCCAGGCTGAAGGTGGGATGCCGCATCAGCTCCCGTACCCGGGCCAGAGTCTCGCTCGCCGGCGCCGTCGCCTGCAAGCGGAACCAGTTGTCCAGCACCAGGCCGTCGTGACGCCATTTGGCCTCGAAGTCGGCCAGCATCGCCTCGCGTTCGGCCAGGCCGGCACGCACCGCCGCCTTCATCGCCGCCAGGGTGTCGGTCATATTGTCGGCGGCGGCATATTGCCGCTCTACCCGGCCCGCCTCCCCGGCCAAGGCCAGGTAGCCCAGGGCCACGTTTTTCAGGGCCCGGCGGGCCATGTCCTGGTGCTCGATACGGTATTGGGGCGTCAGGTTGTCCTCGTAGGCCTGTTGCCACAGGGGTTGCAGCGCCTCGGCCAGCCCCCGTTGCAGGTTGTCGTGCACCCGGGCCAACAGATCGATGTCGACTCGCTCGAACAGCTCCAGCAGACTGCCCAGATCCGGCAGGGTCAGCATCTCCGCCTGCAGCGCCCGGTCCAGGGTGACATCGTCCAGGGTGGCGCGGAACACCTCGACCAGCACCCGGGGCAGTGCCGGTTGTTGGTTGCGTTGCAACTGCGCCACGTGGTCCAGCACCGTCTTGTTGACCAGCATCTGCACCGCATCCCAGCGCACGAACTCGTCGAGGCAGCATTTGGCGAGCAGGGCCAGCTGTTCGTCGCCGTAGTCGTAGTGCAGTTTCACCGGCGCGGAAAAGCCCTGCAACAGGGCCGGGGTCGGCCGGGAAGGCAGCTGTTCGAACAGGAAGTGTGCTTCCGATTCCAGCACATCCAGCACCGGGCCGACGGAGCGGCCACCGCTCATCAGCGGCACGGGCTCGCCCTGTTCGGTATAGAGCGCCAGGCTGAGCGGGATATGCAGCGGCAGCTTCTCCTTCTGGTCCAGGGTCGGCGGGGTATGCTGGCGCACGGTCAGGTGATAGTGGCCGGCCTCGGCATCGTAGTGGTCGGTCACCGTCAATACCGGGGTGCCGGACTGGCCGTACCAGCGTTTGAACCGGTTCAGATCTCGGCCGCTGGCTTCGCTCATGGCCGCCACGAAGTCATCGCAGGTGGCGGCCTGGCCGTCGTGCCGCTGCAGGTAGAGGGCCAGGCCCCGCTGGAAGGCCTGTTCTCCCAGCAGGGTGTGCAGCATGCGGATCACTTCCGAGCCCTTTTCGTACACGGTAAGGGTATAGAAGTTGTTCATCTCGATCACCGCATCCGGACGGATCGGGTGGGCCATGGGGCCGGCGTCTTCGGCGAACTGGGGGCCGCGGATGATGCGTACGTTGCGGATACGGTTGACGGTACGCGAGCCCAGATCGGAGGAGAATTCCTGATCCCGAAACACCGTCAGGCCTTCCTTCAGCGACAGCTGGAACCAGTCGCGGCAGGTGACCCTGTTGCCGGTCCAGTTGTGGAAGTACTCGTGCCCGATCACCCGTTCGATATCCAGGTAATCGTTGTCGGTGGCGGTGCTGGCGTCGGCCAGCACGAACTTGGCGTTGAAGACGTTGAGGCCCTTGTTTTCCATCGCCCCCATGTTGAAGAAATCCACCGCCACTATCATGTAGATGTCGAGATCGTATTCCAGATGGCAGCGCTGCTCGTCCCACGCCATGGCGGCCTTGAGACTGTCCATCGCGTGCCCCGCCCGGTGCAGGTTGCCCTTGTCGACATAGATCTCCAGTGCCACTTCACGTCCGCTGTGGGTGGTGAAGTGGTCGTGCAGCACGTCGAAATCCCCCGCCACCAGGGCAAACAGGTAGGCCGGCTTGGGGAAGGGATCCTGCCACTGCACCCAGTGACGGCCGTCGTCGAGCCTGCCCTGCCCCACCCGGTTGCCATTGGACAGCAGGTAGGGATAGAGGTCGGCGTCGGCGGTGATGCGGGTGCTGAACCGGGCCAGCACGTCCGGCCGGTCGAGGTAATAGGTGATGCGCCTGAAGCCTTGCGCCTCGCACTGGGTACAAAAGGCCGAGCCCGATTTGTAGAGCCCTTCCAGGGCGGTGTTGGCCGCCGGATCGATGCGGGTCTTGATGGTGAGCACGAATTCCGGGGGTAACTGGGACAGGATCAGGGCGTTCTCGGTTTGTTGATACTGCCGGGTCTCCACGCCGTTCACGGCTACCTGCAGCAGCTCGAGCTGCTCGCCGTCCAGCACCAGATCTTCACTGTGTTCGCCGTTGCGCCGGATGCGGCTGATGGCCACCACCTCGGTGGCGCTGTCGTGCAGCTGGATATCCAGATCCAGGGTCTCTATCCAGTAGTGGGGCGGCTGATAATCTTCGCGATATTGAACTTGAGGTTTGGTTTGGGTCATGGCGGAGATCTCGTTAAAGTCATCTGACGGGCTTTAATAAGAAAGCCCGGAGCCGGCAGGGCCGGAACCGGGCGAAGGGTCAGCCCAGCAGCTTGGCCAGATCGGCGGTGATGCGCGCCGCTTCTTCCAGGTAGCTGTCGTCGGGCTCGAAGTCGCCGGGCGCCTGATCGAGGGTGTCGACCGGATCCCGGCCGGCACGGCGCAGGCGGTCGTTCAGCCGGGCCAGGGAGCGGGCGTCCTGCTCATCCAGCTCCGCCTTGCGCTCGGCCAGGTTGAGGGAGACGGCATCCTTGTCCTTGAGCCGCTGATATTCCCTGATGTCCTCGAAGATATAGGCGAACTCCGGATCCTGCTCGATGCGAGCCTGATGCCACTGGCGCAACTTGCCGAGCAAGGGCGTCAGGTCCTGAAGGCGGCCGAACTCGAGGCTGGAGATCTGATCCCAGGGCAGCGCATTCTTTTCCATGCTCTCGCCGGTTTCCTCCGCCTCGATGGCGGTCGGAAACGGGATGTCCGGCTTCACGCCTTTATTCTGGGTACTGCCGCCGTTGATACGGTAGAACTTGGCGATGGTGAACTGCACGAAGCCCATGGGGTTTTCATAGAGATCGTAGATCCGCGCCAGGCTGCGATGTTGCTGCACCGTGCCCTTACCGAAAGTATTCTCACCCAGGATGATGGCCCGGCCGTAGTCCTTCATGGCGGCGGCGAAGATCTCCGAGGCCGAGGCCGAGTATCTGTCTACCAGCACTGCCATGGGGCCATCATAGACCCGCTGGTTGTCCTCATCGCTGTTGACCGAAATCCGGCCCAGGCCATCGCGGATCTGCACCACGGGACCGCTGTCGATAAAGAGGCCGGTGAGCGCCGAGGCCTCGGTCAGGGCGCCGCCGCCGTTGGCGCGCAGGTCGATCACCAGGCCACTGATCCCTTGCTGCTTGAGCTTGTCGATCTCCTTGGTCACGTCCACGCTCAGGTTGACGTAGAAACTCGGGATTTCGACCACGCCGATGCTGTCGCCGTCCACCTCGATGACCTTGCCGCTGGCGGCCCTGTCTTCCAGGCGCACGGTGTCGCGGGTGAGTTCAACCACGCGGGGCGTGGCGGCCACGGCCTGGCCACGCTGGATCTGCAGCCAGACCTTGGTGCCCTTGGGCCCCTTGATCAGGTCCACCACTTCGTCCAGCCGCCAGCCGATCACGTCCACGATCTGCTCAATGCTCTGCCCCACCCCGATGATGCGGTCTTCGGGTTGCAGTTCATTGGATTTGGCCGCCGGCCCTCCGGGCACCAGGGAGCGGATCACGGTGTAATCGTCTTCGGCCTGCAGCACGGCGCCGATGCCTTCGAGAGAGAGATTCATCTCGGTTTCGAAGCGCTCGGCATTGCGCGGGCTCAGATAGCTGGTATGGGGCTCTATGGCCCGAGCAAAGGCGTTGGCGAAGCTCTGGAAAGCGTCCTCGCTCTCGCTCTGGGACAGACGCTTGATGGCATTGTTGTAACGTTTGGTCAGGGTGTCTTTGATCTCGTCCCAGTCCTTCTCGGCCAGGGCCAGGCTCAGGGCATCGAACTTGACCCGCTGCCGCCAGAGTTCGTCGAGCTCACTGCTGTCGCGAGGCCAGTCCGCCTTGCTGCGGTCGAACTGGTACTCTTCGTTGCCATCGAAGCTCATGGGGGTATCGAGCAGTGACAGGGCGTAGACCAGGCGCTCGTACCGCCGCTGCAGGCTCTCGTTGTACATCTCGAAGGCAGTTTCGAGCCGACCGGCCTTCAGCAGATCGTCGAAGCTGTGCCGGTGACGGCCGAAGCGGGCGATGTCGTCCCGGGTGAAGATGTTCTTGCCGAAATCCAGGCTTTCGACGTAACGGTTGAAGATTTCTTCCGAGAAGGCGTCATCCAGCTGGAACTGCTGGTAATGAGAGCGGGTGAACAGGGCGGTAATCCGCTTGCTGGCGGCCGCATGTTGACCTTCCGGTGCCAAAACGGGGATGGCCGAGGCATCGATGGCCGGCGGCACGGCCCAAGCCATGCCCGCAGCCAGAATACCGGCGGCCACCAGGGACAAACGAATTCCGTGACTGGTCAAACCCTACTCCTTAGAGGATAAGATGTTCAAACTTGACGCGTACCGACATCCCGGTCTTGAGCTCCACCTGGACATCGTCCCGGGTCACTTCCTTAATGGTAGCGGGAACCGGAGACTTGCCCAGCAATACTTTGACACTCTGTTCCACGGACAAGTTCGCGGGATCGATCTTACGGGCCTTTGGACGCGGCTTCCGGGCAGCCGGCTTGTCCTTGCGGGCGCCGAACACCTTTTCCTTGCTTTCCTTGAGGGCACCTTTGGCGTGGTCGATGTGCTCTTGAGTCAGTTCACCGCAAGGGTTTCCGTCCAGATCGATCCGACTCATGCCGGCCTTGAGGCCATGCAGGTAACGCCAGCTGGATGTGTACTGGCGCAAAGCGGTACGCAGCAGCGTCTTGGATACCTTGGGGTCTTCCGCCAGGCGTTCCGCCAGGTCCTGAAAAATACCGATCTTCAGCGGTTTGGCCTCGCCGGCCGCGACGAAGCACTGGGGGAAGCGTTCCGCCAGGTAGGCGATGACTTCTTTACTGTTTTTTAGCTTTTCCGAGTTTTCCATGAAATACCTTGGGTTAAGACCTGAGGGCGTACCGCCCGTTGAAACATGCTCATTATAAAGGGCACGCGGACAAAAGCGACCCCGCCGTTACAGCTGCGGCAAGACCGTGGTCACCAGTTGCCGCAGGCCGATTTCGTCGTCTTCATCAAAACGGCCCAAGCGGGGGCTGTCGATATCCAGTACCCCCCAGATGGCCTCGCCTTGCCCCAGGGGCAGCACGATCTCTGAATTGCTGGCGCCGTCACAGGCGATATGGCCGGCAAATTCATGTACATTGGCTACGCGCTGGATCTGACCGCTGGCCACGGCGGTACCGCATACCCCCTTGCCGACCGGAATACGGACACAGGCCGGCTTGCCCTGAAAGGGCCCCAGCACCAGGGTATCCTGTTCGCGCAGGTAAAACCCGACCCAGTTGATCTCGTCCAGAGCCAGGTTGAGCAGGGCGGTCAGGTTGGCGAGCTTGGCGATGCGGTTGGGTTCGCCTTCGCACAGAGCCAGTGCCTGAGCGGTGAGGCTTTGATAAAATGCAGATTTTTCAGACATAAAAGAGAAAGCGCCGTTTATTTTCGCCTAACTTACCTGCCCTTTCTCCAAATGAAAACCCGATGATGGTGATTGATGGATAAAAAAAGTCTCAGCTCCCCGGTTTTGCAGTGGCCGGACATTATCCGCATGATGCAACGCCATCGTACCCTGTTGCTCTATGCCCACCTCTTCGCCCTGGTCGGCACCCTGCTGGCGGTGCCGGTGCCGCTGCTGATGCCGCTGCTGGTCGACGAGGTGCTGCTCGACAGCCCGGGTACCCTGCTGAGCTGGCTGGACCGGATATTGCCTGTCGCCTGGCAAGGCGGCGTCGGCTACATACTGGCGATACTGGTGGCCACCCTGTCGCTGCGCACCCTGTCGCTGGCTTTCAATATCATCCAGGGGCGGCAGTTCGCCCGGGTGGCCAAGCACCTGACCTTTCAGATCCGCCAGCGCCTGGCGCGGCAGCTGATGAAAACCCCCCTGCGCGCTTTCGAATCCATCGGTGCCGGCAGCGTCAGCTCCCACTATGTCACGGACGTAGAAACCCTCGACAAATTTCTTGGAGAAACCCTGAGCAGGCTGCTGATCAGCCTGCTGAGCGTGGTCGGCACGGCGGTGGTGCTGCTGTTGATCAACTGGCAGCTCGGGCTCTTCATCCTGCTGCTCAATCCGGTGGTGGTGTATTTCTCCAGCCGCCTGGGTGCCAAGGTCAAACACCTGAAGCGTAACGAAAACAGTGCCTTCGAACTGTTCCAGCAGGCCTTGGTGGAAACCCTGGACGGCATCCACGAGATCCGCGCCGCCAACCGGGAGCGGCACTACCTGCTGCGGGTGATCGACCGGGCACGTGCGGTGCGCGACACCGCCATCGACTACGCCTGGAAGAGCGAGGCCGCCGGCCGGGCCAGTTTCCTGCTGTTCCTCTCCGGGGTTGAGCTGTTCCGGGCGGTGGGCATGATCATGGTGCTTTACACCGACCTGACCGTGGGCCAGATTTTCGCGGTGTTCAGCTACCTCTGGTTCATGATGGGACCGGTGCAGGATCTGCTCAACATGCAGTATTCCTTCTACGCCGCCAGCGCGGCCCTGAAGCGTATCAACCGTCTGCTGTCCCTGGGGGGCGAACCGGATCCTGCGGGCAGCCTCAACCCCTTTGCGGGTGTGACCACCCTGCCGATAGAGGTCCGGGGACTGAGTTTTTCCTACAACGGTGAGCGCAAGGTGCTGGATGATGTGAGCCTGCAGATCCGGGCCGGGGAAAAGGTGGCCCTGGTGGGAGCCAGTGGCGGCGGCAAGTCCACCTTTATCCAGTTGCTCTTGGGTCTTTACCCCGCCGATGCCGGCGAAATCCGTTTCGGTGGCGTCAACTGCAAGGACATCGGCTTCGCCACCATCCGTGAACACGTGGCCACGGTGCTGCAGCAACCGGTACTGTTCAACGATACGGTCAGGGCCAACCTCAGCCTGGGGGATAAGCACGCCGATATCGACCTTTGGCAGGCGCTCAGGGTTGCCCAGCTGGATGAGGTAGTGGCCGCCATGGCGCAGGGTCTGGACACGGAGCTCGGCCGGCGCGGGGTACGGCTGTCGGGCGGCCAGCAACAGCGCCTGGCCATTGCCCGCATGGTGCTGAAAAACCCCGCCATCGTCATCCTGGACGAGGCGACCTCGGCGCTGGATACGGAAACCGAGCAGAAACTGCATCAGGCGCTGGCGAATTTTCTGAGTGGCAGAACCACCCTGATAGTGGCGCACCGACTGAGCTCGGTACGCCAGGCGGACAGGGTGCTGGTATTTGAAGACGGCAAGATCAGCCAGTCCGGCACCCATCACGAACTGCTGGAGCAGCCCGGACTCTACCGTACCCTTTACTATTGAGGGCTCAGGCGACGACTTTGATATCGGCGGCCTTGTCCGTCTTCCTGGCGGTTTTTTTCTTGGGTCCGGCAAGCTGCTCTTGGTGCTGGGCCAGATAGAGGGCCAGCGCCTCGCGGTCATCCTCGCCCAGGGCTACCGGCGCCGAGGCCAGCAGCGCGTCCAGGTGCTCGGCCAGGTCGAGCAGGCGATCATAAGCGTCCGCTTCTTTCTTGTTGGTGAACGTCATTTTCTCGATTCCGTTTCTCACTACCAAATACTGTATGGTCACGGCCATAATCAACTCCTTATCTGTATATAAATACAGTAATTCGATATCGCTCCGGTTGCAAGCCCCTCGCTCGGACGCGCCCATCGCCATCGGCGGAAAACGATAGATTATCGGGCCTTAGTGAACTTTTTCCCCCTTCTGCTGGCAGCCTCCGGGATTCTGACCAATAGTTTAGGTTGAAGCGCACCTTTTGGTGCCTTCTCACTAGCGCACGGCTCAGCATATGAGCCATTCCCCTAAGCCAGGTACACGGATTTTGTACCTGGCTTTTTTTGCCCGAGTTCACCCACCGGAGCAGGACACCGACGCTGCGCCCCTGGCAATATTATGTTGAGTTTGTGCGTGTAAAAAATAAGGGAAGCCGATGGCTTCCCGATGTCCCGCCGCTATTTCGCTGTGCCCTTCAGCAAGGCCTCGATGCTGCCTACGGCACCGAGCACACTGCTGGCCTCGTAGGGCAGAAACACCCGATCGCCCTGCTTGCCGATCTCCGGCAGTGTTTTCAGGTATTCCAGTCCCAGCAGGTAACCCACCACCAGCTGCGGATCCAGCTTCTCGTTACCGGCGGACAGTACCTTGTCGATGGCCTGGCGTTGGCCGTCGGCCATCAGGATGGCGGCTTCCCGCTCCCCTTCTGCTACCAGGATATTGGAGCGCTTTTCGCCTTCGGCCCGAGCGATGGCGGCTTCCCGCTCCCCGCTGGCCTGCAGCACCAGGGCGCGGCGTTCCCGCTCGGCGGCCATCTGTTTGCGCATGGCATCTTCCACCTCCACCGGGATATTGATGTCCTGGATCTCGACCCGGGTCACCTTGACGCCCCATTTGTTGCCCGCTTCGTCCATCACGAGTTGCAGCTTGTCGTTGATCTCCTGGCGGGACTCGAACAATTTGTCCAGCTCCATTCTCCCTACCTCGGAGCGCAAGGAGGTTTTGGCCAGGATCTCGATGGCCTGGATCAGGTTCTCGGTCTGGTACACCGCCCGCTCCGGATCGATCACCTGGAAGTAGAGGGCGCCGTTGACGGTGACACTGACGTTGTCGGCGGTGATCACCGACTGGGCCGGAAAATCGAGCACGGTTTCACGCCGGTCGATGCGGGTCTCTTCCTGCACCACGGCGACATTTTCTCCTGCTATGGCCTGGTAGCGGCGCACCTTGATGGAACGCGGCTTGTCTACGAAGGGAATGATCCAGTTGATACCGGGAGCCAGGGTCTTTTGGTAGCTGCCGAGCCGCTCTATCACCACTGCTTCGGATTGTTGCACTATCATCAGCCCCTTGATCAACAGCACCAGGATCAATAAGGAAAATATAATTGTTATCAATAACATGACATCCATGGACTCTTCCTCTTCTGTTAATCAATCACGGCGGTAATGCCGTCAAAACGACGCACCACAACCCGTTGCCCGGCCACCAGCTCGGCGCCGGAATCACTCCGCACCAGGAAGAGGTCGCCTTCCAGTTTTAGACGAAACTCCCCCGAAGCCAACTGCACCAGCTCTCCCTGCTGCCTACGGCCCTCGCCGGCCAGGGCGCTGGTTCGCCGGGAGGGAGACAGCCGGCGGAACAGGCGCTTCAGCAGCGGGGCCAGCACGGCGGCGGCCAGGGCGAAGCTGAACCACTGAACCGCGCTGCCGGCGCCCAGCAGCGCGGCGACCATGGCCACCAGAGCCGCCAGCCCCATGGCGAAGGCGAAGAAACCGGTACCCAGTAATTCTGCTAGCAGCAGTAGCAAGGCGGCCATCAGCCAGAGATGCCAGGCAAGCAAAGACGACCTCCAATGAAAGACACAAACGAGACATCGCTACTATAGTGGAGGCCGAGGGGGATGGAAATGGCTTTGGACTAACGCCACGTGAAGCGTGACGGAGAAGGCCGCTTTGCCGGCAACCGCCCCCTGGCTCCCTTGACGCACCGCCGGTGTAAAGGGGAGCAGGGAAAGCTCCTTGCTCCCCTTCAGCTTCGCGGTTTTAAACGGCCGCCCTGGCCAGCTTGAACAGCTCGAAGAAGTTGGCGGTGGTCTGTTGCGCCACCCGCTCCAGGGAAACGCCTTTCAGCTTGGCGATGTATTCCGCCACGGTACGGGTATAGGCAGGCTCATTCTCCTCCCCCCTGAACGGCACCGGAGCCAGCCAGGGGGAGTCGGTCTCCACCAGCAGCCGCTCCAGGGGCAGTGCCTTCACCACTTCGCGCAGGGTATCGGCACTGCGGAAGGTGACGATACCCGAAATGGAAATGTAGAAACCGAGCTCCATGGCCGCTTCGGCCATTTCCAGCGACTCGGTAAAGCAGTGCAGTACACCGCCGACCCGTTCGGCCCCACCGCCGCGCAGTACCGCCAGGGTGTCGTCCTGGGCACTGCGGGTGTGGATCACCAACGGTTTGTCCAGCGCCACCGCCACGTCGACGTGCTGCTCGAAGGCCCGGCGCTGGAGCGCGGCGGTCTCGGGGGCATAGAAGTAGTCGAGACCGGTCTCGCCGATGGCCACCACCGATGGATGGGCGGCCAGCCGGCGCAACAGGGCCGGATCGTTCTGTTCGTCCTGCTGGTGCAGGGGGTGTACGCCGCAGGAGGCGAACACCTGGGGAAAGGGGGCGATGGCGTCGAGCATGGCGGGAAAGGAGGACAGGCCCACACCGATGCACAGCATGTGATCAACGCCGCGTCGGGCGGCCTTGTCGATGACCTCGGCCATGTTCGCATGCTTGTTGCCGTAGTCGAGTTTGTCCAGATGGCAGTGTGAATCAACCAGCAAAACCGTCTCCTGAATGAATAGTGTCATGATGGGGGCCGGTGGCCGGTCGGGCCCAGAGAGCCAGCCACAGGCCGAGCTGCAGGCCGGCGTTGAGCGGACGACCGCTGGCGGGTTGCAGGATCCGTCGCAGTTCGACCAGACCGGCCAGGGTGGACTCGAGTCGCACCGGACCGAGTCGTCCCAGACGCCGGCTCAGCGGCTCGACGTCGGCCAGACGCAGCGGCGCCTGCAGTCCCAGGGCCAGCTGCAGGGCATCCTGCAACAGCAGGTGCAGCCAGTGCAACTGCTCCGGCTGCTCCAGCAGGGATGACTGCAAGCCCGACAGCGCCGGCCCCGGCTGCTGCGCCAGGGCGGCGAACTGCTCGAGCACCTGTTGTCGCTGCCGATCCGCGCCCCGGGCCAGGTAGTCGCGGGTATGCAAGGGCGAGCCCTGGTTCAGGTTGAGTACCGTTTGGTTGGCGGCCAGGCCTTCCCCGGCGAGCCATGCCAGCACCATGGTGGGTGAAGGCTGCGGCAGCAACCACTGCTGGCAACGGCTGCGGATGGTCGGCAGCAACCGTTCCGACCGGGAAGAAGTCAGCACCAGGGTGGCCTCTCCCGCCGGCTCTTCCAGGGTTTTCAGCAGTGCATTGGCGGCCGCTTCGGTCATTTTCTCCGCCTGCATGATGATCGCCACCTTGCCATGGCCCAGACGGGCACTCTCGCCCAGTACCCGCCCCAGCCCACGGATCGCATCGATACCTATGCTGCGCTCCTCGCCGGTGAGCATATGGAGATCCGGATGGTTGCCGGCAGCATGGAGCCGGCAGGCATGGCAGTGACCGCAGGGGGCCACATTAGTATGTTGGCATAATATTATGCGCGACAACTCGCCGGCAAGCAGCCCCTTGCCCAGGCCGGCCATTCCTTTCAACAGCAGGGCATGGCCCAGGTGCCCCTCCCTCACCCGCGCCTGCAGTTGCAGCAGAGAGGCGCTCAGCCAAGG
This sequence comes from Zobellella sp. An-6, assembly GCF_052487945.1. Lineage (NCBI taxonomy): Bacteria > Pseudomonadati > Pseudomonadota > Gammaproteobacteria > Aeromonadales > Aeromonadaceae > Zobellella > Zobellella sp. An-6. The sequence continues at coordinate 2,143,776 of NZ_CP199259.1, forward strand.
GTACACAAGCGCCGCTCCAAACAGGCCAGCACCTCGGCCTTGACCTTATCCGGGGAATGGCTGGCATCGATCAGCTCGCAACGTGCGTCTTCCCGCACCAGCTCCAGGTAACGTGCCCGGGTGCGCTCGAAAAAGCCGAGTTGCTCCCGCTCAATACGGTCCAGCTCGCCCCGGGCTCGGGCACGGCTCAGGCCCAGGGCCGGGTCGATGTCCAGATAAAAGGTCAGGTCCGGGGCAAAGTCACCCAGCACCGCCTCCTTGATCTGGCGGATCAGACGGGGCGCTATGCCACGCCCTCCCCCCTGATAGGCTTGGGACGAGAGATCATGCCGGTCCCCCACCACCCAGGTACCGGCCGCCAGGGCCGGCTGGATACGGTTTTTCACCAGCTGCACCCGGGCCGCGTACATCAGCAGCAACTCGGCCTCCATGGTCAGGGGCTCTTCGTGCACCTCCTTCACCAGGGCGCGCATCTTCTCCGCCAAGGGCGTGCCGCCCGGTTCTCGGGTGCTGATCACGGTACAGCCCCGGGCCTCCAGCCAGGCCACCACATGCCGCTGGACCGTGCTCTTGCCGGCCCCTTCCAATCCTTCGATCACAATAAAGCGGCTCATGCTCTTACCTTTTCAGAATGTAGCGACGCACGGCACTGTTGTGCTCGCGCAGGGTCCTGGAAAAATAGTGCCGGCCCTCGCCCATGGCCACGAAATAGTAATAGTTGCTCTCCACCGGCTGCAGGGCGGCGATGATGGCCTCCTTGCTCGGCATGGCGATGGGCGTGGGCGGCAGGCCGTCTATCATGTAGGTGTTGTAGGGCGTGTGCGTCTGCAGATCCCGCTTGCGGATATTGCCGTTGAAGCTGTCGCCCATGCCGTAGATAACGGTGGGATCGGTCTGCAGCCGCATGCCGCTGCGCAGCCGGTTGACGAACACCGAGGCGATCAGCGGCCGCTCCTCGGCGATGCCGGTTTCCTTTTCGATGATGGAGGCCAGGATCAGCGCCTCGTAAGGGCTGTTGAGGGGCAGCCCTTTCATCCGCGCCGCCCAGGCCTCATCCAGGAAACGCTGCATTTCCTGGCGGGCCCGCAGCAGAATGGACACATCCGTATCACCCGGGGTGTAGCTGTAGGTTTCCGGCAGGAAGAGACCTTCCAGCCGTCCCTGCTCCACGCCCAGCCGGGCCGCCAGCTCGGCCTCGGACAGGCCGTCCGACTCCACGTCCAGATATTCCGCCTCCGCCAACCGCTTCTGCCAATCGGCCAGGCGCAACCCTTCCACCAGGGTGATCCGCAGGTGATAGATGTCCCCGTCGACAAACTTCATCAGGGCGTCGCGCAGCCGGGTGCCGGGCTCCAGTTTGTAGGTACCCTGCCGCACCGCCGTCAGTTCGGGGTGGAAACGCAGCCACAGGCGGCGATGCAGCTCGGACACCGGCTCCGGGCTCAGGCGGTTGATGAGATGGAAGGTGGTTTCCCCCCGGGCCACCACGAACAGGGGCTCGGAAGACTCGGCGATCACCATCTGCTCCAGCTTCTGCCACTGGCTGAAGCCGTAGATACCGACGCCTGCCAGCACCAGGGTCAGTACCAGCATCAGCCGTCCCAGCCATTTAATCAGTTTGTTCATAGGCTCGCTGTAATTCTCTTACCGTAGAAAAAGAAGAGGTCGTCCAATGTTCCCCGAGGGCGATGACCGGCACCACCCCCATCAGGGCGTTGCTCAGCCAGATTTCGTCGGCTGCCAGCAGGGAGGCCGGCTCCTCGTCGGCCAGCGTCAGCCGCGCTCCCAGGTAATCCCGGCACCAGGCGCGCACGGTACCGCAAACGCCGCCGTTCGACAAATCCGGTGTGAAAATCTGCGTCCCGCGCCGCCAGAACAGGTTGGCGCTCACCCCCTCCCGCACCCGGCCCTCGCCGTCGAGCACCACCCCTTCCGCCCAGCCCCGCCGCTCGAGCTCAGCCTTGAGCAACACCTGCTCCAGCCGGTTCAGGGTCTTGAGCCCCGCCAGCAGGGGACTGGCACCCAGGCGTCCGTCGCACAGGCCGATGACCAGCCCCCGCTCTCGCCAGTCGTAGTAATGAACGGGAAAGGGAGAGCTGTTCAGCACCAGGGTCGGTTCGCCGCAGCCGTCGATGCCATAGCCCCGGGCACCGGGGCCCCGCAGCAGGCTGATGCGCAACACCTGATCTGTCCCATCCAGAGCGGACTCGGCCTGCGCCTTCAGCCAGGACCAGTCCGGTTCGACCATCAGCAGACGGCGGCAGGCTTCCCGCAACCGTGCCTGGTGATAAGACCAGTGACGCAGCCTGCCGGCCTGCGCATGGAGAGTGGTGAAATGCCCGTCACCCAGTTGCCAGCCCCGGGCCAGTGCCGGCAACGGCGCGCCGGTGGTGATGATCTTCTGCATGGTACCCAAATAAAAAAGCCCGGCACGGAGGCCGGGCTGACGTTGGCCAAGAGGCCATTATAAGCGCTTGAAAATCAATGAGCCATTGGTTCCGCCAAAACCGAAGGAGTTGGACAGCGCATACTCGAACTGGCCGGACTTGGCGGTGTGGGCCACCAGATCCAGATCGCATTCATCGTCCGGATTGTCCAGGTTGATGGTAGGCGGCACCATCTGCTCCTTAAGGGCCAAAACGGTAATGATGGCCTCGATGGCTCCGGCGGCGCCCAGCAGGTGGCCGGTCATGGACTTGGTGGAGCTGACCATCACCTTGTAGGCGTGGTCGCCGAACACCTTCTTCACCGCTTTCAGCTCGGCCACGTCTCCCAGGGGGGTGGAGGTGCCGTGGGCATTGATATAGCCGATGGCCTCGGGGGCGATGCCGGCATCGCGAATGGCATTGGCCATGGCGCTGGCGGCACCGCTACCGTCATCGGGCGGCGCCGTCATGTGGTGGGCGTCACCGCTCATGCCGAAACCGACCAGCTCGGCGTAGATCTTGGCACCGCGTGCCTTGGCGTGCTCGTACTCTTCGAGCATCATCACACCGGCGCCGTCGCCCAGCACGAAACCGTCCCGCTCCTTGTCCCAGGGGCGGCTGGCCTTATGGGGTTCATCGTTGCGGGTGGACAGGGCGCGGGCAGCGGCGAAGCCACCCATGCCCATGGGGGTGGAGGCTTTCTCGGTGCCGCCGGCCAGCATGGCGTCCGCATCGCCGTAGGCGATCATGCGCGCCGCCAGGCCGATGCTGTGGGTGCCCGTGGTACAGGCGGTGGTGGCCGCGATATTGGGACCGCGCAGCCCTTTCATGATCGACAGGTGACCGGACACCATATTGATGATGGTGGACGGCACGAAGAAAGGACTCAGCTTCCGGGGACCGCTGGCGATCAGGTTGCTGTGGTTCTGCTCGATAAGGCCCAAGCCACCGATGCCGGAACCGACAGAGACGCCAACGCGATCCGCATTGGCGTCGGTAATTTCAAGACCGGAGTCGGTCATTGCCTGCAAACCGGCCGCCACCCCGTACTGGATGAACAAGTCCATCTTGCGGGCTTCTTTCTTGGCGATGCCGTGCGCTTCGGGATCGAAGTCCTTGACCAGGCCTGCGAATTTGGTGCTGTAATCGGTAGTATCAAAGTGCTCAATGTTGGTGATGCCGCTTTGACCTGCCAACAGGGCCTGCCAGCTGGCATCGACCGAGTTACCGACAGGAGAGAGCATACCGAGGCCAGTCACCACGACTCTGCGTTTGGACACAGGAGCGTCTCCGAATGGGGTTAAAACGGGGAAAAGAACCGAAGCGGCGGCTGCCACTCCGGTACAGGTTTGTTATTCCTGATTGGCGTTGATGTAATCAATCGCGGCTTGAACGGTAGTGATCTTTTCCGCTTCTTCGTCAGGAATCTCGGTGTCGAACTCTTCTTCCAGAGCCATTACCAGTTCAACGGTGTCCAGGGAATCCGCGCCCAGATCATCAACGAAAGAGGCTTCGGGTTTGACTTCTTCTTCCTTAACGCCCAGTTGCTCAACAATGATTTTCTTTACGCGTTCTTCGATGTTGCTCATGACCAGTATTTTCCTTTAGAAATACGCAAGTGCGTGTCGTTGCGGTAGTGTATTAAATTGACCGTAGTTTGCAAGCCTATTTGAGGCTGGTCTAACCAGAATTTATGCTAAAAATGCAGCAAATTCCGTCAAATAGACACTAACTGCCGGGATTTTCATCATACCATGTACATGCCGCCGTTAACGTGCAGCGTTTCGCCGGTGATGTAGCCGGCGTCTTCCGACGCTAAAAAGGCAACAGCGGAGGCAATTTCTTTCGGGTCGCCCAGACGTTGTGCCGGAACCTGTGACAAGATAGCGGCTCGTTGCTCGTCATTCAATGCGCGCGTCATGTCAGTTTCAATAAATCCGGGAGCTACCACATTTACGGTGATACCGCGGGAGGCCACTTCCCGGCCCAGAGACTTGCTGAAGCCGATGAGTCCGGCCTTGGCGGCGGCATAGTTGGCCTGACCGGCGTTGCCCATGGTGCCCACGACGGAGCCGATGGTGATGATGCGGCCGAAGCGTTTTTTCATCATGGCGCGCAATACCGCCTTGGACAGACGGAATACCGAGGTCAGGTTGGTGTCCAGGATGTCCTGCCACTCCTCATCCTTCATCCGCATCATCAGGTTGTCGCGGGTGATGCCGGCATTGTTGACCAGAATGTCGATGTCGCCGTAACGCTGCTTGATGGTGTCCAGCAGTTGGTTCATGGACTCCGCATCGGTGACGTTCAGCACCAGGCCGGTACCTTTTTCACCCAGGTAGGCGCTGATCGCCTCGGCGCCCTTGTCGCTGGTGGCGGTGCCGATCACGGTGGCCCCCCGTTCGGCGAACAGTTCGGCGGTCGCCCGGCCGATACCCCGGCTGGCCCCGGTGACCAGCACCACTTTACCGGAAAAACTCATAATGACTCCTTTAAACCGTGGGGAGGATGGTGGCGAAAAACACGCCGACTCGCCGTAGACCCATCCCTGGGGCTCGACGGCGCCATCCATGGCGCCAACGGTCGGCCTGGTTCCTCTCCACCATCCCTTATCGCATTACGTCGCTTGCAGGAGCCGGGAAAGCCCGTCTCCGTACCTCATTAACCCTTGACGGCGGCCAGCGCCTGCTCCAGGCCGGCGTCGTCGTTCACCGCCAGGCCCTCGACCCGCTTGTCGATACGCTTGGCCAGGCCGGTCAGCACCTTGCCCGGGCCCACTTCCAGCGCCAGGGTCACGCCCTGCTCTGCCATGGCCGCCACCGTCTCGGTCCAGCGCACCGGGCTGTACAGCTGGCGCACCAACGCATCCTTGATGGCGACGGGATCGGTCTCGGCCCTGACGTCGACGTTGTTGATCACGGGCACGGCCGGCGCATTGAAATTCATCTCGGCCAGGGTCTCGGCCAGCTTTTCGGCCGCCGGACGCATCAGGGCGCAGTGGGAAGGCACGCTCACCGGTAGCGGCAGGGCGCGCTTGGCACCGCTTTCCTTCATCAGCGCATTGGCCCGCTCCACTGCCGCCTTGTGGCCGGCGATCACCACCTGCCCCGGGGAGTTGAAGTTGACCGCCGATACCACCTCGCCCTGCTCCGCCTTGGCACAGTTGGCGATGATGGTGTCGTTGTCCAGCCCGATGATGGCGGACATGGCGCCGGTGCCTTCGGGCACGGCATCCTGCATCAGTTGGCCGCGCAGCTCCACCAGCTTGACGCCGTCGGCCAGCGACAGCACGCCGGCGCAGACCAGGGCGGAGTATTCGCCCAGGCTGTGGCCGGCCATCACCGCCGGCACCGCCCCGCCCTGTTGTTGCCACAGCCGCCACAAGGCGACGGAAGCGGTCAGCAGTGCCGGCTGGGTACGCCAGGTCTTGTTCAGCTCTTCCGCCGGGCCGTTCAGCACCAGCTCCGCCAGATCGTAACCCAGGGCCTGGGAGGCCTCGGCGAAGGTCTGTTTGACGATATCATGCTCGGCCAGCACGCCCGCGAGCATGCCCACCGCCTGGGATCCCTGTCCGGGAAAGGTAATGGCAAAAGTCATGGTGTTTCCTTCTCTAATAACGAACCAGGGCCGAGCCCCAGGCAAAGCCGCCGCCGAAAGCTTCCAGCAGCACCAGGTGACCGCGCCGGATGCGGCCGTCGCGCACCCCTTCGTCGAGGGCGATGGGCACGCTGGCGGCGGAGGTATTGCCGTGCTTGTCGAGGGTCAGGATGACCCGCTCGAGCGGCATGTTCAGCTTGCGGGCGGTGGCATTGATGATGCGGTAGTTGGCCTGATGCGGTACCAGCCAGTCCAGTTCGGACTTGTCGATGCCATTGGCCTCCAGGGTCTGCACCACGATGTCGCTCAGCCGCGAGACCGCCACCTTGAACACCTCGTTGCCCTTCATGTGCATGTAGGCGTCCATTTCACTGCCGCTTACCCCGCGCTGACGCTGGGGCAGTTTCAGCAGTTCGCCATAGGCACCGTCGGCGTGCAGGTGGGTGGAGAGGATACCGGGCTCCTCGCTGGCCCCCAGCACCACGGCACCGGCGCCGTCGCCGAAGAGGATGATGGTCGAACGGTCGTCCGGCGCGCACATGCGCGACAGCGCATCGGCGCCGATCACCAGCACGTGGCGCACCTGGCCGTTGCGGATAAACTGATCGGCCACACTCAGGGCATAGCTGAAGCCGGCACAGGCGGCGGCGATGTCGAAGGCCGGGATGCCGGGCACCTCCAGCATGGCCTGCACCTCACAGGCGGCGGCCGGAAAGGCGTTGTCGGCACTGGTGGTGGCCAGCACTATCATGTCCAGTTGCCGGGCACTGATGCCGGCGGCTTCCAGGGCGCGCAGCGCGGCGCCATAGGACATGGTGGCGATGCTCTCTTCCGCCCCGGCGATGCGGCGCTCCCGGATACCGGTGCGCTCGACGATCCAGTCGTCGCTGGTCTCTACCATTTGCTCCAGGTCGGCATTGGTGCGTACCGCCTCTGGCAGGTAGCTGCCAGTTCCCAATATTCTACTGTTCATAGGCGTTATCTTGCGTGACTGTCCTGTGGGGCAGTGTCAAAACGATGCGCGATGCTTGCGGGCAGGTCATGTTCGATTTCGGCAACGGCCTGCAAGATCGCATTCAAGAAGGCGAGTGAACCGGCACTCCCGTGGCTCTTGACCACACTGGCGCGTAATCCTATCAGACTCGCGCCGTTATACTGGTCGGGGTTCAGATGGGAAAGTCGCCTTTTTAACCAAAAAGTCAATATTTTCCATAAGGGGCCACGCCGCTGCCCCAGCCCCAGCAACAGCCGGGCCACCCCCTCGCTGGTCTTGAGGGCCACGTTGCCGACGAAGCCGTCGCAGACGATGACGTCGGTCTTGCCGGCGAAGAGGTCGTCCCCCTCCACATAGCCGCAGTAGTGCAGGCCGGTGATGCCCTGCAGCCGCTGGGCGGCCTCGCGCACCACCTCGTTGCCCTTGTTGGCCTCGGCTCCCACGTTGAGCAGCGCTATGCGGGGCCGGTCGATATCGAGGGTGTGGCGCGCCGCCTGCTCGCCCATCAGCGCAAACTGGACCAGTTGGCCGGCATCGCAGCTGACGTTGGCCCCCACATCCAGCAGCAGGGCGTAGCCGCCACCGGCCTGAGGCAAGCGGGTGATCAGCGCCGGCCGGTCCACGCCCGGCAGGGTGTTGAGCACCTTGACCGCCATGGCCATCAGGGCACCGGTATTGCCGGCACTGACACAGGCCCGGGCCTGTCCCGACGCCAGGGCGTCGAGCGCCTTGCGCATGGAAGAATCGGTCAGATGGCGTAGGGCATAGGCCGCCTTGTGCTCGTTGCCCACCTGCTGGGAACAGAAATGCACGGTCACCCGGGGATGGGACTCCAGTCGGAAGCGCTGTAACCAGGAAGAAAGTTCCGCTTCCGGACCGAACAGGACCAGATGGAGGGTGGGCAGAAGCGACAGTGCCTGCGCGGCGGCAGGCACTGTGACAGGGGGGCCATGATCGCCCCCCATCATATCTAACGCAACGGTCAGCTGCGACAAAAGGCAACCCTTACTTGGCGATTACCTTTTTACCACGATAGAAACCGTCGGCGGTCACGTGGTGGCGACGATGGATTTCACCGGTGGTTTGATCCACAGACAGCGCAGCAGTGCTCAGGGCATCGTGTGAACGACGCATACCACGTCTGGAACGGGTTTTACGGTTCTGTTGTACGGCCATTTGACCTCACTCCTAAATCAGTTACTTACGTTTCAATTCTTCCAGAATCGCGAAAGGATTCGGACGCTCTTCGGTGGTGGGGATATCCCCGAAGCTCATATCGTACTTGCCTTCTGCGCAATGTTCATTCTCATGAACGGGCACCAGGGGCAGGTTGAGGATAAGTTCATCCTCCACGAGCTGAACCAAGTTGATTTCGCCAACTTCATCCACTTCGAAAGTGTCGTAGGCTTCCGGCAACTCCGGCGCCTCTGCATCTTCACGCAGGGGCGTGTATGTAAACTCGGACTCTATAGTGGTATCAAACGGCTCATTGCATCTTTGGCACTGGAGCGTCACCTGTGCGCGGGCCTGGCCCGACATCACGCGCAACCCCTGGGCATCTGTACCAAAGCTCAGAGACACGTCAATATCACCATGGATACCTTGGGTCGATTCCGCCAGTCTGGGCATCAGTACCGCGGCAAAGGCACCTTGATAATCAAGGCGCTTGAGCGCGCAGCGGACGGGATCAACCTTAATGGGCAACTTTACCTTTTCCATAAGGCGCGCATATTATAGCGACAAGTCACGGGAGTCAAAGGGAAAAACAGCCAGGCCGTCAATAACCCTCCGGGCATGACGGACTCGCCCCGGCACACTACAATGCGCCCCTGGTTCTTCTTTCATATTCACATCTGCAAGGTATCCCATGGCCGACCTTATCCTCGCTTCCTCCTCCCCTTACCGCCGGCAATTGCTGGGCAAGCTGGGACTGGACTTTCGCTGCCAGAGCCCGGATATCGACGAGACCCCTCTCCCCCATGAGCCGGCCGAGGCGCTGGTGCGCCGGCTGGCGGAGCAGAAGGCCCGGGCGGTGGCGGCCGGCTGCCCGCAAGGACTCATCATCGCTTCGGACCAGGTCTGTGTGCGGGACGGCCTCGTCCTGGGCAAACCCGGCACCCGGGAGCGGGCCCGGCAACAGCTGCTGGCGGCGGCCGGCCGCAAGCTGACCTTCTATACCGGCCTGGCCGTGCTGGATGCCGCCAGCGGTGACCTGCACAGCCTGGTGGAACCCTTCTCGGTGCAGTTCCGGCCCCTGAGCGAGGCTCAGGTGGAGCGCTACCTGGACAGGGAACCGGCCCTCGACTGCGCCGGTGCCTTCAAGTGCGAGGGCCTCGGCATCAGCCTGTTCGAACGGATGGAAGGCCGGGACCCCAACAGTCTGGTCGGCCTGCCGCTGATCGCCCTGGTGGAATTGCTGGACCGCTTCGGGGTGGATGTGCCCTGAGCGGGAAGCGGGAAGCGGGAAGCGGGAAGCGGGAAGCGGGAAGCGGGAAGCGGGAAGCGGGAAGCGGGAATAGTGGAACAGAGGCCCGGGTTGTCAAGCCCCCGGGCTGTGCTGGCTTCAGGCTGCCCGCTTACCGCCCCGTCGGCCGAACGGTCACAGCCAGCGCGGAAGCTGGCGGATATCGTCAATCAGGGTTAACGGTGCATGTTGGCATAATACATCCTGGCCATGAACGCCATAGGTGACACCGATCCTGTCCATGCCGATGGCCTCGGCCATGGCCAGATCGTAACTGGAGTCGCCCACCATCACCGCCTGGGCCGGCGTCAGCCGCAGCTCATCCAAAATCTGCTCCAGCATCAGCGGATGAGGTTTGGAGCGGGCCTGGTCCGCCCCGCGCAAGGCATGGAAATAGCGGCCCAGGCCGGTCTCCAGCAGAACCCGGTCCAGCCCTTCCCGGGCCTTGCCGGTAGCGACCGCCAGCCGGTAGCCGCTTTGGTGCAGGCCGGCGACGGTGTCGGCGGCGCCCTCGAACAGCGGCGAGGGCGTGCCGTTTAGCTCCAGGTAGTGACGGCGATAGGCCAACAGCAACGCCTCCGCCTCTTCCTCCGCCAGGGGGCCGAACAACAACGGAAAGGCCAGGCGCAGGCTCAGGCCGATGATATCGCGCACCGCGCCGGCTTCGGGCACCGGCAGCCCGCATTCAGCCGCCGCTGCCTGCATGCAGGCCACGATGCGCGCCACCGAATCCATCAGGGTGCCGTCCCAGTCGAAGATCACCAGCTCGTACTTCATGCCGGCTCCAGTTTGTTCAGCAAGCGCTGCAGGCTGGGCTCCAGGGGCGCTTCCAGGGTCAGGGTCTGCTCCAGCCGCGGATGGTAGAAGCGGATGCGGCAGGCATGGAGGAACAGGCGCTCCAGCCCCAGCTCGCGCATCTTGCCGTCGAACTGGGCATCCCCGTACTTGCTGTCGCCGGCGATGGGGTGGCCCGCGTGCAGACTGTGCACCCGGATCTGGTGAGTGCGGCCGGTTACCGGGCTGGCCTCCACCAGGGTTGCCTCCCGATAACGCCGGACGATGCGGTAGCGGGTTTCCGAGGGCTTGCCTTCTTTATCGACCCGCACGATACGCTCGCCAGAAGCCAGCACGTTTTTCCTGAGCGGCGCCGTCACCGCCTTCTGGTGCGGCTGCCACTGACCACGCACCAGGGCCAGGTAGTGCTTGTCCATGGTCTTGTCGCGCAGCTGTTCGTGCAGGCTTTTCAGCATGCTGCGCTTCTTGGCGATCAACAGGATGCCGGAGGTGTCCCGATCGAGCCGGTGCACCAATTCGAGGAAGCGCGCCTCGGGACGCAAGGCCCGCATGCCCTCGATCACTCCAAAGCTGAGTCCACTGCCGCCGTGCACCGCGGTCCCCGCCGGCTTGTTCAACACGATCAGGGCCTCGTCCTCATAAAGGACGGCCGTGTCCAGGGCCTGCACCTTGTCGAGCCGGGCCGAAGGCAGGGCCTCTTCCCGCTCCGCCACCCGCACCGGGGGCACCCGGACCAGGTCGCCGGCCAGCAGTTTGTATTCCGGTTTGATGCGCTTCTTGTTAACCCTTACCTCGCCCTTGCGCAGAATTCGATAAATCAGGCTTTTGGGAACGCCTTTAAGCTGAGTCCGTAAAAAGTTGTCGATGCGCTGCCCTTCATGCTCAGCCTCGATGGTGAGCAGCCGCACGTTTTGCTGTTCTGGTTTCATGGCCGCCATTCTAACATCAGCCCGGGCGCTTTTGCTGTAAAAAAGGCGCCTTGCTAAGGCTGTGGGTAAAGTGTGATAATACATGTGTTTTTCGCGCTTTCCGCAACCGGATGGCGCAGCCTGAATACCCTTGGTTATCCGTTTGATTCGCGACCTTTGGGCTCCCCCCTTTGACGTGATAGACACCTGAAAATGCGCCTCATGCGTATCCAGCCGGGAGGCTGTACCCGTTACGCTAACAGACTCGAGGCCGGTGCCGGTCGGAACCAAATGGCCAGCCGGGGGAATAACAACACTGTGACAACGGTCAAAACCTAATAAAAAAGAGTACTCAATGAAAAGAATGCTGATTAACGCGACCCAAGAAGAGGAGTTGCGTGTTGCCCTGGTGGACGGGCAAAAACTCTATGATCTGGATATCGAGAGCCCCGGCCACGAACAGAAAAAAGCCAACATCTACAAAGGCAAGATCACCCGGGTGGAACCCAGCCTGGAAGCCGCCTTCGTCGACTACGGTGCCGAACGCCACGGCTTCCTGCCCCTGAAAGAGATCGCCCGCAACTACTTCCCCCCCGGTTACAGCTATCAAGGCCGCCCCAACATCAAGGAAGTGGTGAAGGAAGGCCAGGAAGTCATCGTCCAGATCGACAAGGAAGAGCGCGGCAACAAGGGCGCGGCACTGACCACCTTTATCAGCCTGGCGGGCTCCTATCTGGTGCTGATGCCCAACAACCCCCGCGCCGGCGGCATTTCCCGCCGTATCGAGGGTGACGAGCGCACCGAATTGAAAGAAGCCCTGGCTCACCTCAAGCTGCCCGACGGCATGGGCCTTATCGTGCGCACCGCCGGTGTGGGCAAGTCCGGCGAGGAGCTGGAGTGGGATCTGAACGTGCTGCAGACCCACTGGGCCGCCATCCAGGAAGCCGCCGAAAGCCGCCCCGCCCCCTTCCTGATCCATCAGGAAAGCAACGTCATCGTGCGTGCCATCCGTGACTACCTGCGCCGGGATATCGGCGAGATCCTGATCGACAACCCCGTGGTATTCGAACGGGCCAAGCAGCACATCCAACTGGTGCGCCCCGACTTCATCAACAGGGTCAAGCTGTACGAGGGCGAGGTGCCCATGTTCAGCCACTACCAGATCGAGAGCCAGATCGAGTCCGCCTTCCAGCGGGAAGTACGGCTGCCTTCCGGCGGCAGCATTGTCATCGATCCGACCGAGGCGCTGACCAGCATCGACATCAACTCCTCCCGCGCCACCAAGGGCGGAGATATCGAGGAAACCGCGCTGCAGACCAACCTGGAAGCGGCGGAAGAGATCGCCCGCCAGCTGCGCCTGCGCGACCTGGGCGGCCTGGTGGTGATCGACTTTATCGACATGACCCCGGTGCGCCACCAGCGCGAGGTGGAAAACCGCCTGCGCGACGCCGTGCGCCAGGACAGGGCCCGCATCCAGCTGGGCCGCATCTCCCGTTTCGGCCTGCTGGAAATGTCCCGTCAGCGGCTGCGCCCCTCGCTGGGCGAGTCCAGCACCCACGTTTGCCCCCGCTGCCTGGGTCAGGGCACCATCCGCGACAACGAATCCCTGGCCCTGGCCATACTGCGCCTGATTGAAGAGGAAGCGCTCAAGGACAACACCGGCCAGATCCATGCTCAGGTGCCGGTGGACGTGGCCGCCTACCTGCTCAACGAGAAGCGCAAATCCATCGCCGGGCTGGAAAACCGCTACAAGGCAGACATCTTTATCATCCCCAACGAGCAGTTGGAAACCCCCCACTTTGACGTGACCCGGGTCCGTACCAATGACGTGGAAGAGGTCACCAGTTACGAGCTGAAGACCAGCGTCGACAAGCCGGTGTACAGTCCCCGCCAGAACCTGGGCGCGCCCCGCAGCGAGCAACCCGCCCTGCAGGGGTTTGCCGCGCCGGCACCGGCGCCGGTGCCCAGCCGTCCCGAGCCCGTCGATACGCCGGCAGCCACCCAACCCGGCCTGCTGAGCCGCCTGTTTTCGGCCCTGGCCAGCTGGTTCAAGGGGCCGGCCGAACCGGCCCAGAGCGAGCCGGTGCCGGCCGAAAAACCGGCCCGCCAGGCCCGTGGCAATGAGCGCCGCGAAAGAGGCGAGCGCCGCAGCAACCGCGGCAACCGCAAGCCACGGGATGAAGAGCGCGCCGGCAAGGCGCCGGCCGCCGAAGCCCAGGCCGAAGCCAAGACCGACAAGCCTCGCCGTGAACGGCGCAAGCCCCGCCGCGACCAGCAGCCCCAGGAGCGCGCCAAGCCGCAGCAGAAGGAAACCGCTGCCGTTGAACTGGCCCTGGTCGCCGCCCCGGCCCCGGTCCAGGAGCAAGAGCCGGAGCAGAAAGAGCAGGCAGTGGCCGAGCGTCGCCAGCGCCGGCAGATGCGCAAGAAGGTGCGTATCGAAGCAGAAGGCAGGGCTGCCGAGATCGCCGCGCCGACCGCCGAGCAGGAAACTGCCGCCTCGCCCCAGGACATGGAGCAGACCGAGCGCCGCCCGCGCCGCCAGCCCAAGCCCCGGGTAGAGGAAGTCGCCCGGGTTGAGGCCGAGGGTGCCGAGTCCGGCGAACCGTCACAGCCCCACCAGCGCAGCGCCATGCCCAAGCGCAAACGCATCAACGAAGACAGCCGGCGTCAACGTCGCCAGGAAAGCATCGCCGCCCTGATCGCCGAGCACGGGGAAGAAAAATGGGTCGCCCAGGAGACGCCGGAAGAGGTTACCGCCGAGACCGCGCCGTCAGCCCAGGCCCCGGTCGCCGAACCGCAGGCTGAGGAAGCCCGTCCGGCCGCCGAGGCCGTGGAGCCGGCCACCATCGAGGTCGAGCCAGCTCCCGTCGCCACCGAAGCGCAGGTCGAGCAGCAGGCCGCCCGTGCCGAAGCCCAACCCGCGATCGAGCCGGAGGCCGAGCCCGCCGAGGCAGCCACCCAGGAGGCGGCTGCCGTTCGGCACCAGGCGGAGCCGGAGTCTGAACCGGAGGTGGCCATCGAGCCGGAAGCAGCCATCGAGCCGGAAGTAGTCCAGCCTGCCGCCGTGGTTACCGAGCCGGCAAGCGCCGCAGCACAGGAGCCCGTAGCCCAGCCCGAGACCAAGGCGGCCGCCGTTCAGGACACCGCCCCGGTAAACGGCAAGGCCAGGGCCTCCGGCCTCTACCGGGCCGCCCGCCAGGCTTCGGCTCCCATGGCCAAGCCGCCGGTGGTGCCGGAAGTGCCCTACGTCAAACCGGACTATCCCCCCCTGGAGCGCCAGGCCATTGCCACCAGCGGCCGCCCGGCCGGCAGCCGCGCCGCCCGGAGTGTGGCCTCGGCCCCCATGGCCAAGCCGGAATAAGGCATTCAATCCAGTCACTAAAGGCTCCCTCGGGAGCCTTTTTAGTTTGGCTTGGCTGAGCCCCTTATCTTCCTTGCCGTTGCAGATGATCCAGCAAGCCGTCACAGGCCGACTCGATCAAATCCAGCACATGCTCGAAGCCCTGTTCGCCCCCATGGTAGGGATCCGGCACTTCCTGCTCGGGCTGGTGGGCAAAACTCAACAACAGCTTCACCTTGTGCTGGTGTCCGGGTGGGCAGGCTGCCCTGAGATCCGCCAGATTGCTGCGATCGGCGGCCAGGATCAGATCAAAGTCGCCAAAGTCCTCCGCCCTTATCTTGCGCGCCCGGATCCCGCTGAAGTCGTAGCCCCTCGTCTCCCCCGCCGCCCGGGAGCGGCCATCCGGAGCCGCCCCGCTGTGGTAGCCGATGGTGCCGGCCGAGTCGATCACCATCTCCAGTCCCGCTGCCCGTACCTTGTGGCGGAATACCGCTTCGGCGGTGGGCGAGCGGCAAATATTGCCCATGCACACGAACAAAACGCTGACTTTTTTTGTTTTCAATGGGTTGCACCTTATTCGAGGCTGTTTTCCGCCTGCAGTGAGCGATAAACAAACCGAGTATATTCAGTGGATTAGAAGTCATTTTGGGGAATAGTCGCGGAAAAAACAACCTGTTGCCACCGCCCACGACACGGACAGCCGCGCCCTTGTCGCTGGCACCAGATGCCGCGGTGTCGTCAATTCGGGCATATCCTTCATCCCCTGCTACACTTTTGCCTGGGCCAACGGAGGGAATACCATGAGGCATAGCAAACCAAGGACACAAGCCCAAGGCAGGGGTTTGGCGACCGCCGAGCCGGGACTGACTCGCCGCCTGGTACTGACCGGCCCGGACACAGGGCTGGCCGGCACGGTGAAAGTGATGGGAAGGGAGCTGGTGGCCTATGGGCTGACCTCTGCACAAGCCGAGGCGGTTGCCGAGGCTTACAGGGAGGAGCAGAAGCGGTCACCGCAGGGGACAATAAAATGATCTCTGCCCTTCCGGTCGGGCTCCCCTCCCCCGTCATGCGATGGCCGCTACCCGGGATACAGGAGCACCGAAGATGTTGAGACTGCATGGCCTCCCCCTGAGTAACTACTACAACATGGTCAAGCACAGCTTGCTGGAGAAGGGGCTGCCCTTCGAGGAGGCATTCCAGTTGCCCGCCAGGGAGCCCGGCTTCCTGGCCAGGAGCCCCATGGGCAAGATACCGGTGCTGGAAACGGAGCAGGGCTGGCTGAGCGAGTCCATCGCCATCATCGAATACCTGGAAGAGATCCAGGGCTCGCCGCGGCTGCTGCCGGTGGCTCCCTTCGAGCGGGCTCGGGTGCGGCAACTGGCGCTGATGGCCGAGCTGTATGTGGATGCCCCGGCCCGACGTCATCTGGAGCATGTGCTGTTTGGCCGGCCACGCTCGTCCCAGGCCTACCGGGAAGTGCCCGCCGAGCTGGAGCGAGGCATCGAGGCCATCAGGTCACAAGCGGCGGGCTACCCCTGGCTGATCGGTGCCCAGTTCAGCTATGCGGACATCTGCCTGTTCCATGCCCTGAGGCTGGCCAGCCTGGTGGGGGAGCGGGTATACCGCCGGGATCCCCTGGCCGATTATCCGGCCCTGTGCGCCTGGCGGGAGCGGATGATGGCGCGGGAATCCAGCCGGAAGGTGCTCGAGGAGCAACAGCAGGCACTGCTGCAGCTCCAGGGCGACTGAATAAGGATGAACGGGGTGGCGAGAGCCCCCCTATCTCAGAGTTTTAGCCGGTCCAGCAACCCGGGCAGGCGCTGCTGGAGTTCATCACCCAGCTCCTCGCCCAGCTTTTCGTTGAGCCGCTGTTGCAGCCGCTCGGCTTCCCGATCCACCTTGTCTCGCAGGTAGCGATCGAATACCTGCTGCATATCCAGGCCGTACTTCGGAGCCTGGTAGGTGCCGCTGATACGCACCGGCAAGGTGATGTTTTTAAGCTCGGCGAGCTCTTCTCCGTCCTGGCCCTTGAGGGTGCCGACGATGGCGGTGTCGAGCAACACATCCAGAGATTCATCGAGCAGGCTGGTCTCCCCCTGGCCCTGAATGCGCAGCAAGGGCGACGCCATCCTGAGGTTGTCGGTCGCCACCTTGCCGTCGCCGATGCGGAAATCGGCGGTCAGGGCGCTGAAATCGGTTTTCTGCACCGCCTCTTCCACCGGCAGCGGCTGCCCTTTCACCTGGGCATAGCCACGGCGGATCATGGCCGGGATATTGACCCCGTGCAGGGCACCGTCGGTTACCTTAAGCGAACTGTTGCCCTGAACCTGACGTTTGAGGGCGTCGGCGGAAAGACCCCGGCCACGCAAATCCACCACCAGGCTCGCTTCGCCCGCCAGGTAGTCGATATCCATGGCGGCGGCCAGCAACGCCCGGGCGTCGACCCCGGTCAGCTTCTTGTTCAGCCTGAATTGAACAGGACTGGTGTTGATGTCGAGCTCGCCGCTGGCTTCAATCTTTCCCTCGTAAAGCCGGGCTTCCACCTCATCGAGCTTCAGCCTGCCCCGGTCGAGCCGTATCATCAGGGTCAGTTGCTCCAGCTCCAGGCCTTTGGCCAGCACCTTGTCGGCGCTCAGGCTGCCCTCGACAGCGAGCCCCTTGAGGAAGGACAGATCCGGCTCACGCTCGGCCACCGAGGCGGGCAAGGCCGCACCGGAAGCCGTACCGGAGGTCGGGGCGCTGTCCGGCTGCAGCCGCCATTCGGCCAGCAAGGCGTCCATATCCAGCAGCGGCGTGGCCAGGGTGAAATGGATGACCGGGATATCCTGCTGCTGTACCGACAGCGCACCGGACAGCTCCAGAACGCCCAGCTGCAACGCCATCTCGCTGAACTCCGCCCTCTTCTGCTCCAGATCATAGGCCAGCTCGCCACTCAGGCGCAGTTGCTTGGTGCCGGGAATGGCCCGGCCGGTGGCGTCCACCGCCAGTTGCAGGCCCTCCAGGCGCAGCCGATCGAAGCCCGGAGCCAGCCACAACCGGCCACCGGCATCGAGGCTGGCCTGCACTTCGTCGCTGAACAGGTTGCCGGAGAGGCTGAGCGGCACCGACTCGCCGGGAGCGAAGGCATCCAGGGTGAGGTTGACCCGGTTCAGCCGGGTCAGCCGATTGTTCGCCTCGTTCTGGAGCACCACTTCGGCGTCGGTCACGCGTATTCCCGCCAGGCTGATGCTCATGGGCCGGCGCTCGTCTTCCCGCTCCTGCCCCTCGGGCTGCCCGGCGCCCGCCTCGGCCGGCGCCTCCCGCCCGGACAGGCCGCGCAGATCGTCGAGATTGGACACCCCGTCGGCCCGGGTGATCAGGTGCAGGCGGGCGTTGTTCAGCACCATCTCCCCAATTTCGAGCCGATTGTCGAACAGTGGTCGCAGCGCCACATCCAGGCTCACCTCGCCGATGGCGAGGGTGGGCCCTTCCGGGAAGCCGGGCGGGTTGAGCAGGGCGGTGTTGCCCAGGGTGAAGCCGATGGAGGGGAAGAAGCGCCAGTGCAAGTCGCCCTCTATCACCAGGGTACGGCCGGTCTTTTCCCGGGTCTGCTCGATCAGCACCCGTTTGACCCGCTCGGTGTCCACCAGTTGGGTCAGTGCCACCAGCGCCAGCATCAGTAACAAGAGCAGGGCGCCCAGCCCGTACAGCCACTTTTTCATTGTTGTTGTCCCGTGTTGAGGTTCAGTCCTGGTTGATCCGGCTGGCGTCCGCTCCCTTCTGGGCCTTGTACTTGGCACTGGCGCGGCTCATGTAGGGCCGCTCCGCCGGTCCCGACATGGTCTCGAAATTGAGCGCGCCGATCACCATCTTGGGCCGCAGTGCCAGCGGCAGCTTGCCGCTGTTGTAGAACTCCAGCACGATGCGCCCGGACCAGCCCGGATCGATGCGGTGGGCGGTGACATGCACCATGAGCCCGAGGCGAGCCAGGGAGGAGCGGCCATCCAGCCAGCCGACGATGTCATCGGGAAGGGTAACAGACTCATGCGTTACCGCCAGTGCCAATTCCCCCGGATGCAGGAAAAAGGCCTCGCCGTCGTTGATGAAGATCTCGTCGCTCATCACCCGGTTGATGGCCTCGGACACCTGGGCGCTGGGGCCGCTCAGATCGATGTAGGGGGCGGTATGATCCTGGAACACCCGGAACTCGTTGCCGAGCAGCACGTCCACGCTCACTCCGCTGATCCGCTCGGGCAGGGGCTCGGGGGTGATGCGGATGCGGCCTTCGGCCAGGTAACGCTTGATATCACGGTCGCACAGACGCATGAAGACTCCTTGATTCGGTGATTAATCCATCAGCAGGTGACGGATGCGGGACTTGATCATGTCGGTGGCGATGCGGTTCTTGCCGCCGCGCGGCACTATCACGTCCGCATGCTGCTTGGACGGCTCGATAAACTGCAAAAACATGGGCCGCACCGTGTCCCGGTATTGTTGCAATACCGACTCCATGGAGCGGCCCCGCTCTTCCACGTCCCGCTGCAGCCGGCGGATCAGGCAGATGTCCAATGGGGTATCCATAAAGATGGTGGCGTCCATCAGCTCGCGCAGCACCGGATCCGTGAGCAGCAGTATGCCTTCGAGGATGATCACCTTCTTCGGCAGGAAGTGGATGGTCTCGGAGGTGCGGGTATGGGCCACGTAGGAATACTGGGGGATGTCCACCGCCTCGCCCCGGCTGAGGGCGCGCAACTGCTCGGCCAGCAGCTCGTGATCCAGGGCCCGGGGATGGTCGTAGTTGGTCTTTATCCGCTCTTCCATGGTCAGGTGGCCCTGATCCCGGTAATAGCAATCCTCGCTGATCACCCCGATCTCGGCGGCATCCAGCTCCGCCATCAGCTCGTTGTAAATGGTCTGGGCAATCAAGCTCTTGCCCGAGGCGGATGCACCGGCGATGCCGATGATCACACAGCTGCGCTGTTCTGACATTCTGTTACCTGAAAAATGAAAAAAGGTTCACACCAGCCGGGTATAGAGGCTGGTGGGAATGGTCTTGCCGGTAAAGTAGAGGTCGGCGGCTACCCGGGCGGCGATGTCCAGATAGGCCCGGGCAATATGCCCCTCGGGCTCGGCCTCGACCGTGGGCGTCCCCCGGTCCATCTGCCGGCAGAGGTTCGCATCCAGCGGCAACTGGCCGAGCAGGGGCACCTGGTGCTCGGTCGATACCCGCACCCCGCCCCCTTCGCCGAACAGGGCTTCCCGGTGGCCGCAGGCGCCGCACTGGTGGTAGCTCATGTTCTCGATCACCCCCAGCACCGGAATATTGACCTTGCGGAACATATTGATGCCCTTGACCGCGTCGGCCAGGGCCACGTTCTGGGGCGTGGTCACCACCAGGGCCGCCGTGGTGGGCACCTGCTGGGCGATGGTTATCTGGATGTCGCCGGTGCCCGGGGGCAGGTCCACCACCAGGTAGTCGAGCTCGCCCCAGCGGGTCTCGCGCAGGATCTGCGACAGCGCCTTGCTGGCCATGGGTCCCCGCCAGATGGTGGCGTCGTCCGCCGCGACCAGAAAGCCGATGCTGTTGGCCTTGAGGCCGTGGGCCTCGATGGGGCTCATGGTCTTGCCGTCGTCGCTCTCCGGCCGGGCGTCGGCCACGCCCAGCATCAGCGGGATGGACGGTCCGTAGACGTCCGCGTCCAGGATACCGACCCGGGCTCCCTGGCGCTTGAGCGCCAGCGCCAGGTTGACCGCGGTGGTGGACTTGCCCACCCCGCCCTTGCCGGAGGAAACGGCGATGATATTGCGCACCCCGGCCACGCCCTGGACCTCGTTGGCCCGCGCCAGGGTGGCCACGTCGACGCGCAGTTGCCAGCGCACCGACCGAGCGCCGCTCAGGGCGCACAGCTCGGCGTCCAGGCCGTGCAGCGCCGTTTCCACCGTCAGCTCGGCGAAGGGCAGCACCAGGCTGATGACCAGTTCGTCCCGCTCGAGCGCGATGCCGCGCACAAAACCGGCACTGACCGGATCCTGAGCCCAGTGCGGCGGCCTGAATTGCGCGAGCCGGGCGCTAATCTGTTCGTTGTTCATGCTGTTTGGCCTGATAGGGAATACGCCCTGCACTCTACCAAAAAGCCCGGGCCGGCGAAACGCCGGCCCGGGTCGTAAAGGGGATTAGATACGTCGAAGGGCCTACAGCAACCGCTGCTCGGTCGCCGGGTCGAACAACACTGCCTTGCCCATGTCCACCATCAGCTCCATCGGCTCGCCGGCCCGGCCCGCCTCGGCCGGGTGCACCCGGCAGTTGATGCCCTGGCCGTTGAGCTGCACCTCCACCAGGGTATCGGGCCCGGTCGGCTCCACCACTTCCAGCCGCGCCCGGAAGCGGCACACCTGCGCCAGCCCTTGCTGATGGGGGATCACCTGGGTCAGGTGCTCGGGACGGATGCCCAGCACCACCTCCTGGCCCAGCCGCCCGGTCAGGCCGCGGGTATCCGGCCCCAGGGGGAAGACGAAGGCCTCGCCGTCGCCGTTGAGCACCTGCACCCCCAGCCCCTGCTCGCCCGCCACCAGCTCGCCGCAGAGGAAGTTCATCGCCGGCGAGCCCATAAAGCCGGCCACGAACATGTTCACCGGGTTCTCGTAGATCTCCCGCGGCGTACCGAACTGCTGGACGATGCCGTCCTTCATCACCGCGATGCGGTCCGCCAGGGTCATGGCCTCTATCTGATCGTGGGTCACATAGACGATGGTGGTGCCCAGGCGCTGGTGCAGCTTCTTGATCTCGGTGCGCATCTCCACCCGCAGCTTGGCGTCCAGGTTGCTGAGCGGCTCGTCGAACAGGTAGATCTTGGGCCGGCGCGCCAGCGCCCGCCCCATCGCCACCCGCTGGCGCTGGCCGCCGCTGAGCTGGGACGGCTTGCGATCGAGCAGGTGGCTTATCTGCAACAGCTCCGCCACCCGCTGCACCTCCTGCTCCCGCTCGGCCCTGGGCACCTTGCGGATCTCCAGGCCGAAGGCGATGTTGTCGCGCACCGTCATGCTCGGGTAGAGCGCATAGGACTGGAACACCATGGCGATGTCCCTGTCCTTGGGCTGCAGCCCGGTGACCACCCGCTCGCCGATGCGGATATCGCCGGACGTCACCTCCTCCAGCCCGGCGATGGCGTTCATCAGGGTCGACTTGCCGCAGCCGGAAGGCCCCACCAGGATCAGGAACTCCCCGTCCTTGATTTCGATATCGATGCCCTTGAGCACATGGGTATCGCCAAAACTTTTCTTTACGTTCTCAATTGCCAATGCTGCCATGATGGCGTCCTCTTCAATATATTGCCGCGTCGCCATGGTGGACAGACAACGCCCTAGTCGGGTGACGGTCAAAGGGAGCGGCTACGCCGACCGTGACATGCCAGGGATGGCATGTCCGAGCCCCCATGGATGGGTTTACGGCGTGTCGGCGGAGCTGTCCCTTTGGCCGGTGCGCCGCCATTTCCTGTCACCCATGCCGCTTCATCATCCCTTCACCGCGCCGGCGGTCAGGCCGCGCACGAAATACTTGCCCGCCAGCACATACACCAGCAGGGTCGGCAGCGCCGCTATCATCGCCGCCGCCATGTCCACGTTGTACTCCTTCACCCCGGTCGAACTGTTCACCAGGTTGTTCAGCGCCACCGTGACCGGCTGGGTATTGCCGCCGGAATACACCACCCCGAACAGGAAATCGTTCCACACCTGGGTGAACTGCCAGATGACGGTCACCACAAAGATGGGCGCCGACACCGGCAGAATGATGCGCCAGTAGATGCGAAAGAAACCGGCCCCGTCGATGCGCGCCGCGCTCACCAGCTCGGTCGGCACCGCCACGTAGAAATTGCGGAAAAACAGGGTGGTAAAGGCCATGCCGTAAACCACGTGCACGAACACCAGGCCCGGGATGGTGTTGGCCAGCCCCAGCCAGCCCAGGGTCTGGGCCATGGGCAGTATCACCACCTGGAAGGGAATGAAGCAGCCCAGCAGCATGGCGCCGAAGAAAAAGTCCGAGCCCCGGAACCGCCACTTGGTCAGCACATAGCCGTTGAGGGAGCCGAGCAGGGTGGAGATCAGTACCGCCGGCACCGTGATGGCGAAGGAATTCCAGAAGTAGGGCTGCACCCCCGCGCAGCTCACCCCGGTGCAGGCGCTCCCCCAGGCCTTGGACCAGGCCTCCAGCACCCACAGCTCCGGCAGCGCCAGCAGGTTGCCGCCGCGGATGTCCGCCATGCTCTTGAACGAGGTCAGCACCATCACCAGCAGCGGCAACAGGTAGAACAGCACCGCCAGGCCCAGCACGCCATACAGCAGCCCCCGGGCGACGGGATTGGCAGCGGTTTTAACCATGACGTTTCCCCCTCAGTTCGGAATACAGATAAGGCACCAGTATCGCCAGCACCACCCCCAGCATCATCACCGCGCTGGCCGAGCCCAGGCCCATCTGGCCGCGGCTGAAGGCAGTGGTGTACATAAAGGTGGCCGGCAGATCGGTGGCATAGCCGGGGCCGCCGCCGGTCAGCGCCATCACCAGATCGAAGCTCTTGATGGCGATGTGGGAGAGGATGATAAAGGCGCTGAAGAACACCGGCCGCAGATAGGGCAGAATGATGCGCCGGTAGATAGTGAACAGGCCGGCGCCGTCGAGCTGGGCCGCCTTGATGATGTCGTCGTCCACCCCGCGCAGGCCGGCCAGGAACAGCGCCATCACGAAACCCGACGACTGCCAGACGGCGGCGATCACCAGGGTGTAGATGGCCATGTCCGGATTGACCAGCCAGTCGAAGGTGAAGGACTCGAAGCCCCAGTCCCGCATCAGCTTCTCCAGTCCCAGCCCCGGGTTCAGCACCCATTTCCAGGCGGTGCCGGTCACGATGAAGGACAGCGCCATCGGATAGAGGAAGACGGTGCGGATGGCGCCCTCGGCGCGGATCTGCTGATCCAGCAGCACCGCCAGCAGCACCCCGATGGCGAGGCAGATCAGGATGAAGAGCCCGCCGAAGAGCAGGATATTGAGCGAAGCCACGCTCCAGCGTTCGTTGTCCAGCAGCCGCTGGTACTGCAGCCAGCCCACGAAGTCGTACTTGGGCAGGAAACGGGACGAGGTGAAGGACAGCAGCACCGTCCAGGCCACGAAGCCGTAGACGAACAGCACAGTGGTGATCATGGTCGGCCCCAGCACCAGTCTGGGCAGCCAGCGCTGCAGCCGGTCCGCCGTGCCGGCGCCGGCGCGGACAGGGGCCGCTCCCCGCGGCAGGGCCCGGGTCATGGAATACTTGGTCATGTCAAATCCCTGAGATAAGACCGGAAGACGACGGGCGGGCAAGGGCCCGCCCGTCGGGCTCAGATGGCGACCTTGACCGCCCGGGCCATCTGCCGGGCCGCGTCCTCGGCGCTCATGGAGGCGCTGTTGAAGTAGTTGGTCACCACGTCATAGATGGCGCCCTGGATGGCGGAGCTGGTGGCCATGCCGTGGGCCATGCTCGGCACCAGGGTATCCTGCTCGGCGGTGCGCACGAAGTCGTCCATCGACAGGTGGGCACAGCTGTCGAACTTGTCCCGGGGCAGGCCGGTGCGGGCGGGAATGGAGCCCTTGTTGAGGTTGAAGGTTTCCTGGAAGGTCGGCTCCATGATGAGGCGTGCCAGATCCTTCTGGGCCTGGATGTCGTCGTCATCGCGCTGCTCGAACATGGCGAAGCTGTCGATGTTGAAGGTAAAGGCATCCTGGGTGTCGGGCGCGGCCACGCACAGGTAGTCCTGGCCCGCCACCTTGCCGGCGGCGCTGAATTCGCCCTTGGCCCAGTCGCCCATCACCTGCATGGCGGCGTCTCCGTTGATCACCATGGCGGTGGCGATGTTCCAGTCCCGGCCCGGGGCATCGGCGTCGATATAGTCGTGCAGTTGCTTGAACAGGGACAGCACCTCCACCATCTGCGGGCCGGACAGGGTGGCGTCGTCATGCTCGACCAGGGCCTTGCGGTAGAAGTCGACCCCGCCCTTGCCCAGGGCCACCGCCTCGAACAGGGTGGCGTCCTGCCAGGCCTGGCCGCCGTGGGCCAGGGGGGTGACACCGGCCGCCTTCAGCTGGTCGGCCACGGTGATGAATTCGTCCCAGCTGGTGGGCACCGCTACCCCGACCCGCTCGAACACCGCCGGGTTGGCCCACAGCCAGTTGACCCGGTGCACGTTCACCGGCACCGCCACATAGTGGCCGTCGTGGCGCATCACGTCCGCCACCACCTCGGGCAGCAGCTCGTCCCAGCCGCCCTGGCGGGCCACCGTTTCCAGGTTGGCGAGGAACCCCAGCTCGGCCCACTCCTGGATGTCCGGTCCCTTGATCTGGGCGGCGCTGGGCGGGTTGCCGGACACGGCGCGGGACTTGAGCACCGTCATGGCGCTCTCGCCGCCGCCGCCCGCCACCGCGAAGTCTTCCCAGCCGTGGCCTTCCGCCTCCAGCAGCTCCTTGAGCACGGCCGCCGACTTGGCTTCGCCGCCCGAGGTCCAGAAGTGCAGCACTTCCACGCTGCCCGCCCAGGCCGACGGGGCCAGCATACCGCCTAACATCACACCGAGAATGGATTTCCGTAACTGTTTCATTGGGGTTCCCTTTTGTGGTTTCACTCAATGGCAGGCTCCCACCTGGAGCCACCCCGAAATTAAAGCACGGCGGCGGAGGCGCTTGGGTTACATAAGGAAAGCAATTGTAACGAAGTGTTAACGGATCCCGACTTTATTCACACCGGGATCACATTTCAGCCGCTGCCCTTCGGCAGCCGCACCGACACCACCAGGCCGCCCCCGGCCCGGTTGGCCAGGCTCAGCTCGCCGCCGTGGGCGTGCACTATGTTGCGGGCGATGCTGAGCCCCAGGCCGGTGCCGCCGGTATGGCGGCTGCGGGAGGACTCGAGCCGGTAATAGGGCTCGAACACCAGCTCCAGGGCCGCCTCGGGAATGCCCGGGCCCCGGTCGCGGATCTGCACCTCCAGCCAGCCCCCGTCCTCGGTGAGGGTCACCTCGGCGGTGCGGCCGTAGAACACGGCGTTGTCGATCAGGTTGCCGAAGCAGCGCCTGAGCGCCAGCGCCTTGCCGTGAAAGCAGGCCGGTGCCCGTCCCTGCAGGCTGACCTCGGCCCCCATCAGGCCGGCATCGGCGCACAGTTCCTGCAACAGGGCGAAGAGATCGACCCGGGTCGCCGGCTCGCGGATATCGGTGCCCCGGGCACAGTCGAGGGCCCCCTTCACCATCAGCTCCAATGCCAGCAGATCCTGCTCGAACTTGGCCCTGATCTGGTCGTCGTCGAGCAGCTCGGCGCGCAGCCGCAGCCGGGTGATGGGGGTCTTGAGATCGTGGGAAATGGCCGAGAACAGCCGCTCCCGATCGGCCATAAAGCGGCCGATACGGTCCTGCATCAGATTGAAGGCGCGGGCGGTGGCGCGAATTTCCCGCGGACCGCTTTCGTCCAGCTTGGCCACCTCCATGCCCCGCCCCAGCCGCTCGGCCGCCCGCCCCAGGCGGCGCAGGGGCCGGTTGAGCCAGCGGAAGATCAGGGCGCCGGCCAGCAGCAGCACCAGCACCAGCAGGGTGAGGAACAGCAGCCGCTCGCCGTCCAGGTAGGACGTCGGTGCCAGCAGGGTCCGGTCGGGCAGCAGCGCCGCCAGGTAGAGCCAGTCGCCCTCGCCCATGGCCAGCTGCATCACCAGGATGGGCGGCGCGTCCGGGTCGTGGATCTGGCTCTGCTGGGCCCAGCGGGCAGGCAGGTCCAGCAGCCGCACCTCGTTCTTGTACACGTGCAGGGTCTGGGGATGGGACACCCCGATGTGCAGCTCGAGTTCGCCGCCCAGGCGCCGGCGCAGTTCCTGCTCGAAGCGGCGGGTGACGATGGCCTTGACCGGGGAATCGGGAATATCCTGGATCTCGATAAATTCCCGGTTGAGGGACACGAAGAAGCGGGTGCCGCCCATGTCCCTGAGCTGGGACAGCACCAGGTGCTGGTAGTTGCGCGGCAGGGCGCGGAAGAAGTTGACGGTGGAGGCGACGCTGTCGGCCAGCTCCTCGGCCATGCGCGCCGCCGACTCGGCCTTGTCCTTGTTGAGCTGTTGTACCCAGACCGCGTTGCTGACCAGCTGGGCCAGCACCACCCCCAGTATCATCACCAGCGACATGCGCCCGAACAGGGAGTTGGGCCAGCGCAGCCAGCGTCTCATTTCAGCTCCACCGCCACCGCCAGCACATAGCCGGCGCCGCGCACCGTCTTGATGATGTGGGGATCCTTGGCGTCCTCCCCCAGCCGCTGGCGCAGCCGGCTGAGCTGCACGTCTATGCTGCGATCGAAGGGGTTGGCCTCCCGGCCCCGGGTCAGCCCGAGCAGATCGTCCCGGCTCAGCACCTCGCCCGGCCGCTCCAGGAACAGCTGCAGCAGGCTGTAGTCGGCGCCGGACAGGGCATGCTCCTCCCCTTGCGGATCGGTCAGGCTGCGGTTCACCGTGTCGAGCTGCCAGCCGGCGAAGCAGTAATAGCGGTGCTGGCCGCCCGGTGCCAGCCCGCCCACCCGCCGGAAAATCGCTTTAACCCGCGCCAGCAGCTCCCGCGGGCTGAAGGGTTTGGGCACATAGTCGTCCGCCCCCAGTTCGAGCCCGATGATGCGATCGCTCTCGTCCGCCGAGGCGGTGAGCATGATGATGGGCACCTGGGAAACCTTGCGTACCCGGCTGCACAGGCTGAAGCCGTCCTCGCCGGGCATCATCACGTCCAGGATCAGCATGTCCGGCGACGCCAGCTCCAGCGCCTGCAACAGGCGTTCGCCGCTGTTGAGGGAACTCACCCGAAAGCCGCTTCGCTCCAGGTAGGACTTGAGCAGGGCGCAGATCTCCTCGTCGTCGTCCACCACCAGGATGTGGCGGCCCAGCCAGTCGCTCATGCCCCGGTCTCCTCCCCGGCCAGCAGGGCGGCGGCGGCCCCCAGCAGGCCGGGCTGTTCGGCCACCACCACCCAGGTGCCGATGGCTTCCAGGTAGCCCCGGAACCGGCCCTTGGCCTCGAAGCGCTCGCGGAAGCGGCTCTCGGCGAACAGCTCGGTCATGCGTGGCACTATGCCGCCGGTGATATAGACGCCGCCCAGGGCACCCAGGGTCAGGGCCAGGTTGCCGGCCACCGCCCCCAGGATGGCGAAGAAGCGTGCCACCGTTTCGACGCAGCGTTCGTCGCTGCCGGCCAGGGCATGGCGGCCGATGTCGGCGGCGCTGTAGGCTGTTGCCGTTTCGCCGTGGTAGTCGCACAGGCCCTGGTAGAGGTTCTCGAGGCCCATGCCCGACAGCAGCCGCTCGGCGGACACGTGCTCGTACCGGCGCCAGAGGTGGCGCAATATGGCGAGCTCCACCTCGTCGTTGGGCGCAAAGTCCACGTGGCCCCCTTCGGTGACCAGGGGCCGGCCATCAACCAGGCCGCCCACCCCCAGGCCGGTGCCCGGCCCGAGCAGGGCGATGGGGAAACCGGGCCGCGCCCTGCCACCGCCCACCTTGCGTTTGTCCTGCTCCGCCAGGTGCGGCAGGCTGTAGGCCAGGGCGCTATAGTCGTTGATGATGCGCAGCTCATCCAGCGCCAGTGCCCGTTGCAACGCCTGCCGGGAAAACACCCAGCCGCCGTTGGTCATCTCGATGCAGTCCTGCTCCACCGGGCAGGCGATGGCCAGGCAGGCCCGTTTGATGCCCGCCAAAGGTTGGCCCGCCTCGGCCAGGTAGTGGCGGATGGCCGGCTCGATACCGGCAAAGGCCGCGACCTGCAATACCCGGATATCCCGCACCACCAGCGATCCTTCGTCGACCAGTGCAAAGCGGGCGTTGGTGCCGCCGATATCGGCGATCAGACAGGCTGCCGTCATGTCACACTCCTTGTTCAAAACGTTTTAAAAAGGGAAAAAACTGGCGGGGAGTGTATAACAGAAAAAACTCGGGTAACATGCTCGGTCCCACGTAATTGATTCGACAAAATGGAAATTATGGCTACCGATCCACGTAAGATTCTCGTTACCTGCGCCCTTCCCTATGCCAACGGCTCCATCCACCTTGGTCATATGCTGGAGCACATTCAGGCCGACATCTGGGTTCGCTACCAACGAATGCGTGGCCATCGGGTCCATTTCATCTGCGCCGACGACGCCCACGGCACCCCCATCATGCTCAAGGCCCAGCAACTTGGCCTGGATACGGAGCAGATGATCGCCGCGGTGCAGCAGGAGCACAAAGCCGACTTCGACCGCTTCCACATCGGCTTCGACAACTACCACTCCACCCACAGCCCGGAAAACCGCGAATTCGCCGAACTGATCTATGGCAAGCTCAAGGCCAACGGCTTTATCCAGAGCCGCACCATTTCCCAACTGTACGATCCCGAACAGAGCATGTTCCTGCCGGATCGTTTCGTCAAGGGTACCTGCCCCAGCTGCAAGGCGGAAGATCAGTACGGCGACAATTGCGAGGTGTGCGGCGCCACCTACACCCCGGCGGAGCTGATCAACCCGCGCTCGGCGGTGTCCGGCGCCACCCCGGTGATGAAGGACACCGAGCACTTCTTCTTCGACCTGCCCCAGTTCGAGGGCATGCTCAAGGCCTGGACCCGTTCCGGCGCCCTGCAGGAAGAAATGGCCAACAAGCTGGAGGAATGGTTCGAGTCCGGCCTGCAACAGTGGGACATCACCCGCGACGCCCCCTATTTCGGCTTCGAAATTCCCGATGCCCCGGGCAAGTACTTCTACGTGTGGCTGGACGCCCCCATCGGCTACATGGGCTCGTTCAAGAACTATTGCGACAAGCGCGGTGACCTGAACTTCGACGATTACTGGAAGGCGGACAGCGACGCCGAGCTGTATCACTTCATCGGCAAGGACATCGTCTACTTCCACAGCCTGTTCTGGCCGGCCATGCTGGAAGGCAGCGGCTTCCGCAAGCCGAACAACATCTTCGTGCACGGCTACGTCACCGTCAACGGCGCCAAGATGTCCAAGTCCAAGGGCACCTTCATCAAGGCCGACACCTACCTCGACCACCTGGATCCCGAGTGCCTGCGCTACTACTACGCCGCCAAGCTGTCCAGCCGCATCGACGA
This sequence comes from Zobellella sp. An-6, assembly GCF_052487945.1. Lineage (NCBI taxonomy): Bacteria > Pseudomonadati > Pseudomonadota > Gammaproteobacteria > Aeromonadales > Aeromonadaceae > Zobellella > Zobellella sp. An-6. The sequence goes on from NZ_CP199259.1 coordinate 2,173,404, forward strand.
TCTGGACCTGAACCTGGATGACTTCGTGGCCCGGGTCAACGCGGACGTGGTCAACAAGCTGGTCAACCTGGCCTCGCGCAACGCCGGTTTTATCACCAAGCGCTTCGACGGCCTGCTCGCCGCCGACTGCGCCGAACCCGCCCTGTATGCCGAGTTCACCGAGGCCGCCGAGCGCATCGGCCAGTATTACGAGCAGCGCGAATTCGGCCGCGCCATCCGCGAGATCATGGCCCTGGCCGACAAGGCCAACCGCTACGTGGACGACAAGGCGCCCTGGGTGGTGGCCAAGCAGGACGGCAAGGAGGCCGAGCTGCAGGCCATCTGCTCGTTAGGATTGAACCTGTTCCGGGTGCTGCTGACCTACCTCAAGCCGGTGATGCCGACACTGGCCGAGCGGGCCGAGGCCTTCCTCGACTGTCGCCTCGAGTGGGACGCAGTGGCGCAGCCGCTGCTGGCCCACCGGGTCAACACCTTCAGCGCCCTGTTCAGCCGCATCGAGGCGGACAAGGTCGCCGCCATGGTCGAAGCCTCCAAGGAAGATCTGGCCGCCGAGCAGGCCGCCAAGCCCACCGGCCCCCTGGCGGACGATCCCATCAGTGACCCCATCAGCTTCGACGACTTCGCCAAGGTGGACCTGCGGGTGGCGCTGATCAAGAAGGCGGAAGCGGTGCCGGAAGCGGACAAGCTGCTCAAGCTGCAGCTGGATCTGGGCGGCGAGACCCGCCAGGTGTTCGCCGGCATCAAGTCCGCCTACAAGCCCGAAGATCTGGAAGGCAAGCTTACCGTCATGGTCGCCAACCTGGCCCCGCGCAAGATGCGCTTCGGCATGAGCGAAGGCATGGTGCTGGCCGCCGGTCCCGGCGGCAAGGATCTGTGGATCCTCGAACCCCAGGCCGGCGCCCAGCCGGGCATGAGAGTGAAATAAGCTGGAAGCTGGAAGCTGGAAGTGGCGCTGTTTTCAGGCGCCTCTTTAGCCGGTACACAGCCACAGCGTTGGCTGTATTGACAACAAAAAGCCCGGTTTATGAACCGGGCTTTTTACTTCCAGCTTCAGGCATCCAGCCTGACTCTTGGTCACAAGTTTTTGTTGACTTTTGATCAAGCAAAACATCGGCCAAAGCACACAGCTCCTCCGGCACGCCGTAAACCCCTCCCTGGGGGCTCCGCCGCGCCCTCCCTGGCGCGGAGGGCCGGCGGAGCTGTGCCCTTTGCCCTCTCTATCGCCTCGCAGCCGCCTGTTGGCACCACCTTCAGGCAGCGTCGGGGCTGGATAGAGGCAACAGGGATGGCCTCCGCCGACCGTCACCTGCCAGGGATGGCAGGTGCGAGCGTACAGGGATGTATTCACAGCGTGTCGGCGGAGGTGGCCCTGTTGCCTCTTATCTGCGTCAAATCAGACAGCCGGACTTGTGACTAAGAGTCAGGCATCCAGCTTCAAGCTTTTTTCCGTTCAGCATTCGATGATATTGACCGCCAGGCCGCCGCGGGCGGTTTCCTTGTACTTGGTCTTCATGTCCATGCCGGTGTCGCGCATGGTCTTGATCACCTTGTCGAGCGACACCTTGTGCTCACCGTCGCCGCGCAGGGCCAGGCGGCTGGCGTTGATGGCCTTGACCGCGCCCATGGCGTTGCGCTCGATGCAGGGCACCTGCACCAGGCCACCAACCGGGTCGCAGGTCAGTCCCAGGTTGTGCTCCATGCCGATTTCGGCGGCGTTTTCCACGTGCTCTATGGTACCGCCCACCACCGCGGTCAGGGCGCCGGCGGCCATGGAGCAGGCCACACCCACCTCGCCCTGGCAGCCCACTTCGGCGCCGGAGATGGAGGCGTTTTCCTTGTACAGGATGCCGATGGCGGCGGCGGTCATGAAATACTGCACCAGGGCGTCGTCATCCACCGGCTGCACGAACTTGTCGTAGTAATGCAGCACGGCGGGGATGATGCCGGCGGCGCCGTTGGTGGGCGCCGTCACCACCCGGCCGCCGGCGGCGTTTTCCTCGTTCACCGCCAGCGCGAACAAGTCCACCCACTCCATCACGCTCAGGGGATCCTTGTTGTACTGGGACTCGCTGGTCAGCCGGCGGTACAGGGCCGGCGCCCGGCGCTTGACCTTGAGCCCGCCCGGCAGTATGCCCTCGGTCTTGCAGCCGCGCTTGACGCAGGCCTGCATCACCCCCCAGATCTCCCGCAGGCCGCGGACTATCTCCTCCTCGGAACGGTTGACCTTCTCGTTGGCCATCATCAGGCCGCTGATCGACATGCCGTTTTCCTGGCACAGGCGCAGCAGCTCGGCGGCGCTCTTGAACGGATAGGGCGCCGGCCGGGCCACGGCCTGGGCCTGGGCGCCGGCCTTGGTGTCGGCGAACTCCTCCGCCTTGACCACGAAACCGCCGCCGATGGAGTAGTAGGACTGCTCGGCCAGCACGGCGTCACCCTCGAACACCCGGCAGGTCATGCCGTTACTGTGCAGGGGCAGGGTCTTGCGACGATGGAAGACGATGGCGCCGCTGCGGGGAAACGCCGCCGCATGCTCGCGGTTGAGCAGGATGCGCTGGCTGGCGTCCACCTCGGCCAGGAAACCCGGGATCATGTCCACGTCCACGCTTTCCGGGTCGAAGCCCCCCAGCCCCAAAATCACCGCCTTGCCGGTGCCATGGCCGATGCCGGTCTGGCCCAGGGAGCCGAACAATTCCACCTCGACCCGGCTGACCCGGGTCAGGGTGCCCTGCTCCGCCAGACCCGCCACGAAGGCATGGGCCGCCCGCATGGGACCCACGGTATGGGAGGAGGAAGGGCCGATGCCGATACTGAACATGTCGAACACACTGATCATGGGAATACTCCGAAACACAACGAGGCTGGACGCAATCATTCAACTTATATTGAATGATTGTAGGATTATTTGAGTTCCAACCCAACAGATTTTTAATGGCGGGAGAAGAGTACGCAGGATCTGTGACCGGGATCGCCTTTGGTCAGCGGGCGACCTGCAGGGCGAACTGGTGGATGACGGCGGCGGTGATGCCCCAGATCCAGATGCCGTGCCAGGGAATGAAACAGACGGTGTGCAGCCGGCCACGCCTTCGCAGGGTAAAGAGGTGGTGACGGCGCAGATCCAGGGCATAGGCCAGGGGCACCTGGAACACCTCGTCCACCTCCTGCGGATTGAGCACAAAGTGCGGCCTGCCCTCGACCAGGCCGATAAAAGGGGTAAGCGCGAAACCGGAAACGGTGTGCTGGGAAGGCAGGCGACCGAGCGGCCGGCACAGGGCCGGATCCAGCCCGATTTCCTCCTGGCTTTCCCGCAGTGCCGTGTGCCAGAGGCTGGCATCGGTGTCGTCCACCCGGCCGCCGGGGAAGCTGACCTGGCCCGGGTGCTGACGCAGGTGCCGGCTGCGCCGGGTCAGCACCAGCTCCAGCCCCCCCGCCCCGTCGAGCAGCGGCAGCAACACCGCCGCCGGCCGGGCCTGGGCGGGCAGCACAGGATCCGGCAGGGGCTGCAACAGGTTGAAGCGGGTCAGCAGTTGCTCGCGGGTCATAGGGTTTCCAGCACCGGCAAGATCTTGCCCAGCTTGTCGAACAACTCCTGGTATTCGGCACCGGCCTCGGAGTCGGCCACCAGGCCGCCGCCGGCCCAGCAGTAGAGCCGGTGTTGTTCTGCCAGCAGGGTGCGGATGGTGATGCTGGTGTCCATGCGGCCGTGGGCGCTGAGGTAGCCGATACTGCCGCAGTAACCGTGGCGGCGGTGGGGCTCCAGCTCCTCGATGATTTGCATGGCCCGGATCTTGGGCGCGCCGGTGATGGAGCCGCCGGGAAAGGTGGCCGCCAGTAGATCGGTGCCGTCGAGCCCGGGGGCCAGCTCGCCGGTGATGGTGGACACCAGGTGATGCACCGCCGGAAAGGATTCGATGGCGAACAGGGCCGGCACCCGCACCGAGCCGGGCACGCACACCCGGCCGATATCGTTGCGCAACAGGTCCACTATCATCAGGTTCTCGGCCCTGTCCTTGGGGGATGACGCCAGCGCCTCGGCCAGCCGACGGTCCTCGGCGGCCTCGGCACCCCGGGGCCGGGTGCCCTTGATCGGCTTGGTCTCGACCCGCCGCCCTTCGAGGGCGATGAAACGCTCCGGCGACAGGCTGAGCACGGATCCCTCGGGCAGTTGCAGAAAGGCGGAAAAGGGTGCCCGGTTGTGCTCGCTCAGGTGACGATAGGCGGCCCAGGCATCGCCCTCGAAGGGCGCCTCGAAACGCACCGTCAAATTGATTTGATAGCAGTCGCCGGCGGCCAGATAATCCTGCACCCGTTCGAAGTTGGCCCGGTATTGCGCCTGGGACTGGTTCGCCCGCCAGGGACCGGCCAGACGGAAGGGCGCCGCCGCCCTCTCCTGCCGTTGCCGCCACCAGTCCAGCCGGGCTACGAGCGCCGCCTCGTCGCCCAGCACCAGCAGGTGGGCACTTTGCTCCCGGGTATCGATCACCCAGGCCCAGTCGTAGAGACCCACCGCCATGTCCGGGGTGGTTAGCTCGTTGACCGCCAGCGCCGGCAGCCGCTCCAACCGCCGGCCCAGATCGTAGCCGAACAACCCCAGGGCGCCGCCGGCGAAGGGCAGATGGCGCCACGGCGCCGGCAGGCTCAGTTCGCCCAGCAGCCGCTGCTGCCATTCCTTCAACAGGGAAAAGGGGGAAGCGCTCGAAACCTGCACCCGGTCTTGATGATCGATCACCGTTTCCTCGCCCCGGGTGACCAGGGTGGCCAGGGGGTCGGCGCTGATGATATGGAAGCGGCTGTCGGCCCGCTCGGGGGCGGCCGACTCCAGCAGCATGGCCCAGGGCAGGTGGGCGACGGGGGAAAAGAAGTCATGCACAGAGCCGGAAAACGGCTGGCTGTGAACTTGCAGAAGCTGTGCCATTAAATGTAATCCACTCGACAGTTTTGGCATCCGGCCTGAGGCTGGGCTGGCAGCCGGGTGGCGCTAAGCGTATCATAGCGAAGCTTATAACAACACAGAGCTAACGCCGATAACCCAGAGGAAGCCATGAGCATTATCAAGAAGCAGGACTTTATCGACTCCGTTGCCGACGCCCTACAGTACATCTCCTACTACCACCCGCTGGACTTCGTCCAGGCCCTGGAAAAAGCCTACCAGAAAGAGCAGAGCCAGGCCGCCAAGGACGCCATTGCCCAGATCCTGATCAACTCGCGCATGTCCGCCGAAGGCCACAGGCCCATCTGCCAGGACACCGGCATCGTCACCTGCTTCGTGAAGATCGGCATGCAGGTGCAGTGGGACAGCGACCTGACGGTACAGGAGATGGTGGACGAAGGGGTGCGCCGCGCCTACAACAACCCCGATAATCCCCTGCGCGCTTCCATCGTGGCCGACCCGGCCGGCGCCCGCAAGAACACCAAAGACAACGCCCCCGCCGTGGTGCATATCGACATGGTGCCCGGCGATCACGTCGAGGTGGCCATCGCCGCCAAGGGCGGCGGCTCCGAGAACAAGTCCAAGATGGTAATGCTCAACCCCTCCGACGACATCGTCGAGTGGGTGCTGAAGACCCTGCCCACCATGGGCGCCGGCTGGTGCCCGCCGGGCATGCTCGGTATCGGCATCGGCGGCACCGCCGAGAAGGCCGCGGTGCTGGCCAAGGAAGCCCTGATGGATCCGGTGGACATCCACGATCTGATCGAGCGCGGCGCCGAGACCACCGAGGAAAAACTGCGCCTGGAGATCTTCGAGAAGGCCAACAAGCTCGGCATCGGCGCCCAGGGCCTGGGCGGCCTCACTACCGTGGTGGACATCAAGATCAAGTCCGCGCCCACCCACGCCGCCTCCAAGCCGGTGGTGATGATCCCCAACTGCGCCGCCACCCGCCACGTGCACTTCCACCTGGACGGCTCCGGCCCCGCCGAGCTGACCCCGCCGAAACTGGAAGACTGGCCGGAAGTGACCTGGGAAGTGGGCGAGAACGTGCGCCGGGTCAACCTGGACACCGTGACCCGCGACGATATCGCCCAGTGGAAGATGGGCGAGACCGTGCTGCTGTCCGGCAAGCTGCTCACCGGCCGTGACGCCGCCCACAAGCGCATCCAGGACATGCTCAACAAAGGCGAGAAACTGCCGGTCGACTTCAAGGATCGCTTCATCTACTACGTGGGCCCGGTCGACGCCATCGGCGACGAGGCCGTGGGCCCCGCCGGCCCCACCACCTCCACCCGCATGGACAAGTTCACCGACATGATGCTGGAGCAGACCGGCCTGATCGGCATGGTGGGCAAGGCCGAGCGCGGCCCCGCCACCGTCGAGTCCATCAAGCGCCATAAGGCGGTGTATCTGATGGCCGTGGGCGGCGCCGCCTACCTGGTGGCCAAGGCGGTGAAGAAGGCCCGGGTGCTGGCGTTCGAGGATCTGGGGATGGAAGCCATCTACGAATTCGAGGTGGAAGACATGCCGGTCACCGTGGCGGTGGACGCCGAGGGCAACAACGCCCACGTGGCCGGCCCCGCCATCTGGCAGGCCAAAATCGAAGAGCTGGACGCCCAGCTGAAAGCCTGACGACGGCTGGAAGCCTGACGTTATCAAAGCCCGGCACCGCCGGGCTTTTACATTTTTCTTTGAGCGCCACTGTTCAACAGCGCTCATCTCCGCGAAGGCGGGAGTGACCACAGCGTAATACGAGGGTTTGCCGGCAATCTGCAAGCCCGGCTAACCGGTCTCGAATCCCCGATGATGGCCCGGCGCCACCTCTTCCACTTCGATGCCCTCGACCGAGGCGCTGGCGGGGCCCACCTTCAACCAGTCCACCAGCCGCTGCACCTGCCCGGCCTCCCCTTCGGCCACCACCTCCACCCGGCCGTCGGGCAGGTTGTGGGCGTAGCCGCTGAGCCCCAGCTTCTCCGCCTCGCGCTGGGTGTAGAAGCGAAAGCCCACCCCTTGCACCAGACCGCTGACCCGGATTTTTTTCGCCATCTCGCCCATGATTCGGCTCCTCGTTTGTGTTTTACCGCGCCGCCCCCTAGAATTGTGGCCCCTTATTTTCAGCAGCTCCAGCCTATGACCGCAGCCATTACCCTTATCGCCGGACGGGAGAAGTCCCTCCTGCGCCGCCACCCCTGGGTGTTTTCCCGTGCCATCGACAAGGTGCAGGGCCAGCCCAACGCCGGGGACACCGTCGACATCCTGAGCCACAACGGCCAGTGGCTGGGCCGGGGCTTCTACTCGCCCCAGTCCCAGATCCGCGCCCGGGTGTGGACCTTCGATCAAAGCGAAACCGTGGACCAGGCCTTTTTCCTGCGCCGGCTGCAACGCGCCAAGGAGGGCCGCCAGCCCCTTATCGAGGAGCAGGGCCTCACCGGTTACCGCCTGTGCGCCGCCGAATCCGACGGCCTGCCCGGGGTGACCATCGATGTCTACGGCGAGGTGGTGGTGTGCCAGCTGCTCAGCACCGGTGCCGAGCGCTGGCGCCCGGCCATCGTCGAGGCGCTCAAGCAGCTCTATCCGGGCGCCTGTATCTACGAGCGTTCCGACGTGGCGGTGCGCAAGAAGGAAGGCCTGAAGGAGCGCAAGGGCCTGCTGGCGGGCCAGTTGCCGCCCCAGCCCGTGGTGATCGAGGAAAACAACGGGGTACGCATCCTGGTGGACGTGGAAAACGGCCACAAGACCGGCTTTTATCTGGATCAGCGCGACAACCGCCGTATCGCCGGCCGCTACTGCAAGGGCAAGCGGGTACTGAACTGCTTCAGCTACACCGGCACCTTCGGCGTCTATGCCCTCAGGGGCGGCGCCGATGAGGTGATCAACGCCGACGTGTCCGAGTCGGCCCTGGCGCTTGCCCGCCAGAATGCCGAGCTGAACGGCCTGGACCTCGGCCGGGCCCGCTTCGAGCAGGCGGACGTGTTCAAGCTGCTGCGCGATTACCGGGAGCAGGGCCAGCGTTTCGACGTCATCGTGCTGGACCCGCCCAAGTTCGCCGAGAGCAAGGCCCAGCTCAACGGCGCCTGCCGCGGCTACAAGGACATCAACATGCTGGCCTTCCTGCTGCTCAACCCGGGCGGCGTGCTGCTGACCTTCTCCTGCTCCGGGCTGATGACCTCGGATCTGTTCCAGAAGATAGTGGCGGACGCCGCCCTCGACGCCGGCCGCGACGCCCAGATCCTGGAGCGGCTCAACCAGGCCGCCGACCACCCCATCGGTACCGCCTATCCGGAAGGCCACTACCTCAAGGGGCTGGTGGTCCGCGCCTGGTAACGGCCATGGGCCGCTTGCGGCCCCTCGGCTTGATGACGCCGCCATTGTCATGATCGTAGAAGTCGGCCAAAGGGCCAACTCCGCCGACACGCTGTGAATACATCCCTGTACGCTCGCACATGCCATCCCTGGCATGTGACGGTCGGCGGAGCCGTTCCCTTTATCCGCCTGTTTGGACGCCGCTGTTGCCTGCCAAGGTAAGCCCGAAGGTTTGTCAGCCAGGTAGTCTAACCGTTACTATTAGCATTTTCCGTTTGTGACCAAGGAATCCGCAGTGGACCCCATTCGCCTAACCCAATACAGCCACGGCGCCGGCTGCGGCTGCAAGATCTCGCCCAAGGTGCTCGACACCATACTGCACAGCCAGCTGCCCGCCTTTGCCGATCCCCGCCTGGTGGTGGGCAACGCCAGCCGGGACGACGCCGCCGTGGTCGACATCGGCAACGGCATGGGCATCATCTCCACCACCGATTTCTTCATGCCAATAGTGGACGACCCCTTCACCTTCGGCCGCATCGCCGCCACCAACGCCATCAGCGACATCTACGCTATGGGCGGCACCCCCATCGTCGCCATCGCCATCCTCGGCTGGCCGGTCAACCTGCTGCCGCCGGAAGTGGCCCAGCAGGTGATCGACGGCGGCCGCCAGGCCTGCCATGACGCCGGCATTTCACTTGCCGGCGGCCACAGCATAGACGCGCCCGAGCCCATCTTCGGGCTGGCGGTCACCGGCCAGGTGCCGCTCGCGCGGGTCAAGCGCAACGACACCGCCGGTGCCGGCGACCGGCTCTATCTCACCAAGCCGCTCGGCATCGGCATCCTCTCCACCGCCCAGAAGAAGGGGCTGCTGCGGGAAGAAGACGGCCTGCTGGCGCCCGAGGTGATGTGCCAACTCAACAAGCCGGGCCAGGACTTCGCCGCCCTGGAGGGGGTTACCGCCATGACCGACGTCACCGGCTTCGGCCTGCTGGGCCATCTGCTGGAGGTGTGCGAAGGGGCCGATGTCAGCGCCCGGCTGGAAATGGCCGCCATCCCCCTGCTGCCCAACCTGGATCACTACCTGCAGGCCGGCGCCATGCCCGGCGGCACCCTGCGCAACCTGGACGCCTACGGCCACAAGCTGGCGCCGCTGAGCCTGCGCCAGCAGCAGATACTGTGCGATCCCCAAACCAGCGGCGGCCTGCTGGTGGCGGTGCGCCCCGAAGCGGAGCCCGACTTTCTGGCCCTGGCCCGTCGGCACGATCTCGAACTCGCCCCCATCGGTCGACTCACCGCCCCCGGTACCCATCGCATCGAGGTGAGCGGTGACTGAGCTGACCGCCGATTACGATGTGCTGCTGGGTGAAGATGTGCCCATGCTGGATCTGCGCGCCCCGGTGGAATTCACCCAGGGCGCCTTTCCCTCGGCCAGCAACCTGCCGCTGATGACCGACGACGAACGGGCCCGGGTCGGCACCTGCTACAAGCAACAGGGCCAGGCCGCCGCCATCGAACTCGGCCACCGGCTGGTCTCCGGCGAGGTACGCGCGGGGCGGCTGCAGGCCTGGCTCGACTGGCTGGACGCTAACCCCCGGGGCGTTATCTACTGCTTTCGCGGCGGCCTGCGCAGCCAGACGGTGCAGCAGTGGCTGGCCGAGGCCGGCCGGCCCGTCACCCGGGTGGAGGGCGGCTACAAGGCCCTGCGCCGGCGGCTGCTGGCCGTTATCGAGCAAGAGTTCCGCCAGCCCGGCTATGTGCTGGCGGGCCTGACCGGCAGCGGCAAGACCGACTGGCTCAGCCGTACTCCCCTGGCCCTGGATCTGGAAGCCCACGCCCACCATCGTGGCTCCAGCTTCGGCCACTGGGGCGAGCCCCAGCCCACACCCATCGACTTCGAGAACCGGCTGGCCATCGCCCGGCTCAAACAGCGCCGGGCCGGTATCACGCCCTGGCTGGTGGAAGACGAAAGCGCCATGATCGGCCGCTGCCCCCTGCCCCTGTCACTTTACCAGCGGATGCAGCAATCGCCGCTGCTGGTGCTGGAAGTGCCTTTCGAGCAGCGGGTACGGCAGATCCAGCACGACTACGTGGACTTGATGCAGGCCCGCTTCGGCAATGACATGGCCCGCCTCGGCGACTACCTGCAGGGCGGCCTCAAGCGCCTGTACAAGCGCCTCGGCGACCGGGAGTGGCGCCGACTCTCCGCCATCATGGACGAGGCCCTGGCCGCACAAGCCCGCGGCCTGGGCAGCGACGGCCACCGGGCGTGGATCACCGAGCTGCTGGAGCGCTACTACGATCCCATCTACCGCCGCCACCTGGCCGCGAAGGAAGCCCGTGTAGTCAAACGCGGCGACGCCGGGGAGCTGGCCGGCTGGCTGGCCAGTCGGCACCAGGCCGACACTTCGCCCACCATCACATTATGTTAAAAATGGAAACTCAGCATGCTTGAACGAATCACCCTGCCGGTGACCCCCTTCGCCCAGAACTGCAGCCTGATCTGGTGCAGCCAGAGCCGCAAGGCCGCGCTCGTCGACCCCGGCGGCGAGACCGAGCGGCTGCTGGCGGCGGTGGCAGAGCGCGGCCTCGAGCTGGAAAGCATACTGCTCACCCACGGCCACCTGGATCATGTGGGCGCCACCGGCGAGCTGAAGGCAAAGACCGGGGTGCCCATCATCGGCCCCGGCCGGGACGACGCCTTCTGGATAGAAGCCCTGGCGCAGCAGGCGCAGATGTTCGGTTTTCCGCCGGTCCAGGGCTTTGCGCCCGACCGCTGGCTCGCGCAGGGCGACAGCGTCACCGTCGGCGAGGAAACCCTGGAGGTGTATCACTGCCCCGGCCATACCCCGGGCCATGTGGTGCTGTTGCACCGGGCGCAGCGGCTGGCCTTCGTGGGCGACGTGCTGTTCCGGGGCAGCATCGGCCGTACCGACTTTCCCCGAGGCAACCACCAGCAGTTGATCGACAGCATACTGCACACCCTGCTGCCGCTCGGCGACGACGTCACCTTCGTGCCCGGCCACGGCCCGGAAGGCACCCTGGGCGAAGAGCGGCTGCACAACCCCTTCCTGCGCTGAACGCCGCCTTCTGCCACACTGAGGGCAGGAGGTGTCCCATGGTCAAACCCAAGCAGGGGCCGCGCAATCCGCCGGCCCCGCATTTTCCGCCCAAACGCCCCATATCGCCATTCCGGCCCAAGCCGGCGCGGCATCACTCGGCTGCACCCCAATGCTGAAGCAGGGCGTCTTTCAATACCTGCAGTTTGGCCGAATGCTGCCTTGACGGCTGATAGACCAGGGAAAGCGGATGCGGCGGACGAGTGTAATCGGCAAGAATAGCTTGCACTTCCCCCCTGGCGAGGGCCTCCCGGGCATAGAACGCCATCACCTGTACTATGCCGACCCCCTGGCGGGCGGCGTCCAGCAAGGGATCGCCATGGTCAAACACCAGATTGCCATCGACGCCGACCTCGCAGGTCCGGCCCGACTCGCTAAAGCACCAGTTGTCAGGTCGGCCCGTATGCTGGCTGCGTACCCGCAGGCAATTGTGGGCCACCAGCTCGCGGGGATGTCCGGGGATACCCCGGCGTGAAAGATAATCCGGGGAGGCAATGGTCACCCAGTCGAGGGGCGCCAGAGGCCTGGCGATAAGGCGCTGATCCCCTATGGTCCCCGTGCGCAGCACGGCATCGAAGCCCTCGTCCACCAATTCGACCATCCGGTCCGTCATCACCATGTCAACCTGCAACTGCGGATGGCGCTCGAGCAACCGGGCCAGGATCGGCATCAGTACCACCCGCCCGAAGGCGGATGGCGCGCTGAGCTTCAACACCCCCGACGGAGAGCAGCGGCGCTCCTGCAACTGCCTTCTCAGTTCCTCCAGCCCCCCCACCAGCGGCGCACTACGCTGGTAGAACAGGATGCCATCCGGTGTCAGGCTGAGCCCCCTGGTATTGCGGTGCAGCAGACGTACTCCCAGTTGTTGCTCCAGCCGGCTGATGGCACGGGACACCCCGGACTGGGTCACCCCGAGTTGCAGCGCCGCCTCGGTAAAACTCTGGCACTCGGCCACCTTGAGGAACTGGCGAACCGCGTTCAAATCCATGATTAAAGTCATTTCTGAAATCACTTTTAAGCAATTAATAAAACTTAAATCATAGGAAATACTGTCGCAACTATCGTGACAACCAACAACAGGTACAATACATGCCCAAGCAACACACCTCCTCCATTCCCGTTTCCGTCTATTTGCTGGCCTTTGGCATCTTCGCCATGATCAGCTGCGAGCTGCAAGTCCTGGGCATGATGCCCCTCATGGCCCGGGATCTGGATCTCAGCATCCCGCAGGTGGGCTATCTGGTTTCCCTCTATGCCGCCGCCATGGCGATAGGCGGCCCGCTGCTGACACTGCTGCTGGCCGCCCAGCCTCCCAAACGGGCAATCTACCTGCTCTACGCCATCTTTATACTGGGGGAAAGTCTGGGGGCCCTGTCCTGCTCCTACGGGCAACTGGTGGTCTCACGCCTGGTCACCGGTGCTGTTTCCGGTGCCTTCTTCGGCATCGCGATAGGCATGTGCGGCCGTCTCGTTCTCCCCGGCCTCGCCATCCGCGCGGTGGCCATCGTCCTGGCCGGGATCATGGTGGGCACCATACTGGGTCTGCCCCTGGCAAGCCTGGTGGGGGAACACTACGGCTGGCGCGCCAGCTTCTGGCTGGTGGTGGCCCTCGCCCTGCTGGGTGTCCTCGGCAGCGTCGCCCTGCTGCCAGCCTTGCCCGCCGCGACGAGGATAAGCCTGGCCCAGGAACTGGCGGCGTTCCGCAATCGGTCGCTCTGGTATGTCTACTCCACCAGTTTCTGCGTAATAGGCGCCACCTATGCCGCCTTCAGCTACTTAGTGCCCATCCTCACCCAGGTCGCCGGCTTTGCCAGCAGCAGCGTTTCCCTTCTGCTCTTCGTTTATGGCATCGCCATGCTGCTCGGCAACCACCTGGTGGCCATGCTCGCCGGCAGGCGGAACATCCTGATCCTGGCCATTGGATTGGTGCTGCAAATCCTGTTCCTGTCATTGCTGGCCCTCTTCATCCAGCACTCGTGGGTCTCAGTCGCAGCCGTGATCGGCCTCGGGCTGGTGGGAGTCAGCATGAACCCGGCCATGGTCAGCCGGATCATGCAGCTTCCTCATGGCGAACGTCCCCTGGTCAATACCGTCCATGCCTCTGTGATCACGCTGGGCATCATGTTCGGCAGTTTTGCCAGCGGCCAGGTCCTGGAGCAGGGCTACAGCCTGCTCTCCCCCATGTGGGTCGGCGTGGTCGTGGCGCTGGCCGGTCTGCTGACCCTGATGTTGAACACCACCGGAAAAACCGCGCCAGTATCATCGGCAATCGACCGCGGGCAGGAGGTTTCAGGCCCTACCCCGCCAGATGCTCGCTAAGGAACGCCAGGGTGCGGGACCAGGCCAGCTCCGCCGCCTCGGGGTGGTGGCGGGGGGTGGAATCGTTGTGGAAGCCGTGCTGGGTGCCCGGGTACTGATAAGCCTGGTAGCGTACGCCGTGGCGTTGCAGGGCGGCTTCATACTCCGGCCAGGCGGCGTTGATGCGCGCGTCCATCTCGGCCATCTGGATCAGCAGGGCGGCCTTGATGTCGACCACCTTGTCCAGTGCCGGCGGCATGCCGTAGAAGGGCACGGCGGCACTGACCCGTTCCGGCAACTCGGCGGCCAGCTTGTTGGCGATAAAGCCGCCGAAGCAGAAACCCACCACCCCGAGCCGGCCGTTGCCCCCTTCCAAGGGTTGCAGGAAGCGGGCGGCGGCGGCGAAGTCGGCGGCTACCTTGTCGCCGTCCAGTTGCTGCTGCAGGGCACGGCCGTCATCGTCGTTGCCCGGATAGCCGCCCAGCGGGAAGAGCGCATCGGGGGCGAAGGCGATAAAACCGGCCTTGGCCAGGCGTCGGGCCACGTCCTCGATATAGGGGTTGAGGCCGCGGTTCTCGTGCACCACCAGCACCAGGCCGGGCGGAGACGATGGGTTACGGGGCTGTACCAGATAGCCCCGGCCCCTGCCGTGGCCTTCGGGGGAATCGAACTCCCGGTAGCTGGCCAGGATGTCAGGATCGTTGAAGGACACCTGCTGCGCCCGGGCGTAATCGGGCATCAGCGCACTGAACAGGGCGGCGGCGCTCATGCCGCCCACCGCCACGCCGGCCAGGCCGGTCATAAACTGGCGGCGATCGATCTGGCCGTGGGCATATTTATCGTACAGCTCGAAGGCGCGCTTCGGGATCGTGGTGGACTCTCGCGAGGTCATGGCAACAGGCTCCTGCTTGGATGAAGATGCCCATGCAGTATAGCAACCGGGCTCAATCGTCCCAGTCGTCCTCTTCGTCCCCGGCGGGCTCGTCGCGGGACGGAACCGCCACCGCCGGCGCCAGTACCGCTATGGTGTCCAGCAGCCTGCGCCGGGATTGCCAGTTGCCGACAAAGCCGAACCGATAGCGGTTCTCATCGAGCCTGAAGCGGTCTTCCACCTGGGCGCCCAGGGCCTCGTTGATCTGTGCCAGCTCCTGCTCGTTCAGGGACAGGTCCAGAGTGAAGGCGATGATGGCGCCGTCGTGGCCGGGAAGCTTGCCCCGGTTGACCGCCAGCACCCGCTCCCGGGGCAGTGCCATGGCCACCCCGCTCACCCCGTTGACGATATAGAGCCGCTCGGCGTCGAAGGCCAGGTTGATCAAGCGCTGCCGGCTCCAGCTCGGCGGCCACAGACTGATCAGCAGCACCACGCCACCGAAGATCACTCCCACCCAGTGGATCAGGCCGAAGCCGTCCCGGCCATCCCAAATGGCCAGCACCACCGCCGCCAGGCTGGCCAGCAGCACCAGGCCGTGGGTAAGGTAAAAGCGCAGCGCGGGCGGGCAGAGCACGAATTCCAGGGGTTGTTCGAGTAGCTGTTGCAGGGGCAGGCGCTGCACTGTCATCATCTTGTCCATCGGGGTTAGGGGTGACAACCCTAGCAAAAAAAACGGGAGCCATAAATAATGGGCCTGGTCGGACATGAGGGAGAGATACCGATGGTCAGATGGTGCTGGTTACTGTGGCTGCTGCCGGGCGCCCTCTGGGCCGAGGCCATCGGCGGCTATTCCGCCGGTTGTCAGATGAACGCCCAGGCCCTGCCCGGCAGCGGCCCCGGATATTACGTGATAAGAAGCGAACGGCAGCGCTACTACGGCCAGCCGCAGATGATCCACTACCTGCAGGATCTGGGACGCAGGGTCGGCCAGGCCGGGCTGCCGCCCATGCTGGTGGGGGATATCGCCATGCAACGGGGCGGGCCTTTCGCCTATGGTCATCGCAGCCACCAGACCGGGCTGGACGCGGACATCTGGCTGCGCAGTCCACCGGACAATCCCCTGCCCCGACAACTGGAAACCATCGAGGCGGTGGACATGGTCGATCACCGCCACTATATCCTGACCGCCGACTTCCAGGACAACCAGCGCCGGCTGATCGCCCTGGCGGCCCAGGATCACCGGGTGAGCCGCATCTTCGTGCACCCGCTGATCAAGCAGGCCATGTGCCAGGCCTACGATGACGCCTCCTGGCTCCGGAAGATCCGGCCCTGGTTCGGCCATTCCAGCCACTTCCATGTGCGCCTCGCCTGCCCTCAGGGCCAGGCCCGCTGCCAACCCCAGGCGCCGGTACCTGCCGGCACCGGCTGCGGCGCCGAGCTGGCCGGCTGGCTCAACGACAGGGCCGGCGAAATCACCGCCGGCCCGCGCGCGCCCTGGCGCCCCGTTTTACCCAAGGCCTGCGTGGGCTGGGTCAGGCCCTGAAGCCCCGCACCATCCGCTCCAGCCCGGCGTTGGCCTCGCCCAGCAGGCGGCTACTGTCCTGGTTATGCCTGTCCTGGGCCACCAGGGTGCCGACCATGTCGCTGATGCTGACCATGTTTTCATCGATCTGGCGGGAGACGGTGCGCTGCTGCTCGGCGGCACCGGCGATCTGCTCGGTCAGGCCGTGGATGCGGTCCACCGCCGAGGCCAGTTGATCCAGCCCCTGGGTCACCGCCGTCGTATGGCCGGCGGTGGCCTGGCAGCTCTGCCGGGTGGTGGCCATGGCCGACACCACGGACGCCACCCCACCGGTCAGCCGCGCCAGGCGGGCACCGATTTCCTCGGTGCTGGCCTGGGTCCGGGC
Source organism: Zobellella sp. An-6 (assembly GCF_052487945.1). NCBI lineage: Bacteria > Pseudomonadati > Pseudomonadota > Gammaproteobacteria > Aeromonadales > Aeromonadaceae > Zobellella > Zobellella sp. An-6. The sequence continues at coordinate 2,189,826 of NZ_CP199259.1, forward strand.
CGCCAGGGCCCGCACTTCCTCCGCCACCACCGCGAATCCCCGTCCCTGCTCGCCGGCCCGGGCCGCCTCGATGGCGGCGTTAAGCGCCAGCAGGTTGGTCTGCTCGGCGATACCGGCGATGCTGTCGAGGATGGGGGTGATCTGCTGCACCGCCTCGCGCATCTGCGCCACCTGGCCGCTGGTGCCCGCCACTTCCTCCTGCAGCGCCGCCACCGCCGCCGAGGCCTGCTGGACCAGTTCCCGGGATGAGCGCGCCTGACGGTTGACCTCGCGGATAAAGCCGGCGCTGTCCCTGGCGCTGCCGGCCACCTCGTCGGCGCTGGCGCTCATCTGGTTGACGGCGGCCACCACCTGCTCCGTTTCCCGGGCGTGGGCATCGAGCACCTCGCCGCTGCGCCGGGCCCCTTCACCCAGCTGCTGCAGGGCCTGGCGGATATCGCCGCTGGCCTCGCCCAGGCGGGCGACCATCTGCTGCAGATAGGCCATGAAACGGTTGACCGAGTCGCCGATGTCGTCGATCTCGTCCCCCCGGCCCAGGGCCAGGCGACGGCTCAAGTCCGCCTCCCCGGCGGACAGCCGGTCGATGCCGGCCTTGAGCATCATCAGGCGGTTCATCAGCCGATGTAACGCCAGCGCCGCCACCAGCAGCAGCAACAGCAGGGCCGGGAGTTGCAGGCCCAGCAGCAACCGCACCATGGCCTGGCTCTGCTGTTGCAGCCCGGCCGAGGGCAGGCTGGCCGCCATCAACCAGGGCGTGCCGGAAATGGGCTCGAGCAGCAGGGTCAGGGCCTCGCCCCCGGCGCCCTGGTATGCCAGCCGCATCGGCTCCGCCCGTTCCAGATCCAGCGCCGCCAGCCGGCGGGCGATATCGGCACGCTCGGCCTGCTCGGCCACCGTGCTCAGCACCACCTCTCCCGCCATGGCGGAGGTGTTGCTCACCAGGGTTCCGTCCCGCTCCAGGATCAGCACCTGGGCGCCGATGCGCGCCTCGCTGCGGCGCACCAGCTCGTTGAAAAAGCCCAGGGTCACGTCCAGGGTGGCGACCCCGTAGAGGGTACCGTCCCGGTAGATGCCCATGGCGCAGTTGGTACGCGGTTCGGCGCTGGCCCCGTCCCGATAGGCCTTGGCCCAGGCGCACTGCCCCCGGGGCGCCTCGCGCCCGTTCCGGTACCAGGGCTGCCGGTAGTAGGCGGGCGCTTCGGCGGAGTTCCAGTAGCGGTTGACCACCAGCTGCCCTCCCTCGGCGCGATGATAGAAGCTGCTGTGCCTGTCCCGATCCGGCGTTCTCGCCCGGGGCAGGGGCCAGATGCCGCCGCCGAACACCTTGGGCTCGCCGTACTGATCGAGCAGGCTAGGCAACTGGGCATCGATCTGCTCGCTGGCAAGCTCGGGCACCAGTTGGGTGATGGCCCGCTGCTGGGCCTGCACCTGGGCCAGTTCCCGCTGTATCTCCTCTCCTATCAACACCAGCTCGTGGCGGATCAGCTCGCTTTCCATGGCCATCAGCCTGGGGGTGAGCAGCCAGCGCAGCCCGGCGATGGTCAGCAGCAAGACCCCGGCCATAAACAGCAGGAGCAGCAGGTTGTAACGGGTTTTAAGCCTGAGTGGCATCACGGCCTCCTTGTCGTTTGACTAAAAAAATGCCGGGCATCCGCCCGGCCAAAGATCGCCTTCCCCCACCGTCATGGGTGGAACCCACACCAAAACGATCACATTCGAGCATAAAAATACATTCATGACCGTAAAAGACAAGCAAAAACTGGCAGTCCTTTATCGGGAATCAAGCCCGAGAGCGACGACAAATAGCCGATAAGCGTCACTCAATGACCAAAACAAGGCGCCATAAGAGAACCAGCTGCACTGTCAGCAGTACGCAATAAGTGATAGTCATGTGTCACAACGAAGGAAAAAGGTCAAAAATAAGTGATCAAGAACACAAATCCACTAACACAATGTTTTCGAATACGAACAAATAACCCAGAATTCGAGTGGCAGTATGACTGTACACACACAATGGAGTAGGAAAATGTCTATCAAACGACCAAACACCCTGTTCGGAGAATGCCTTGCGGAGTTTATCGGCACCGGATTGCTGATCTTCTTTGGCGCCGGTTGTGTTGCCGCCCTGGTGGTGGCCAATGCCAGCTTCGGACTCTGGGAAATCAGCATCAGCTGGGGGGTGGGCGTGGCCATCGCCATCTACGTGGCGGGCGGCGTGTCCGGTGCCCATATCAACCCGGCGGTCACCCTGGCCTTGACCCTGTTCCGGGGCTTCGACAAACGCAAGGTGCTGCCCTATATAGGCGCGCAACTGGCGGGCGCCTTCTCGGCCGCCGCCCTGGTCTACAGCCTGTACCAGCCGCTGTTTATCGAATGGGAGCAGGCGGCGGGTGTGCTCAGGGGCAGCCAGGAGAGCCTGGCCCTGGCCGGCATTTTTTCCACCTATCCCCACAGCCTGTTGTCCAATGGACATGCCTTTATGGTGGAGCTGGTGATCACCGCCGTGCTGATGATGGCGATACTGGCGCTGACCGACGATCGCAACGGCGGCCCCAAGGGGATGGCTGCGGCCCTGCTGATCGGCCTGCTGATCGCGGTGATCGGCGCCGCCACCGGCCCGCTCACCGGCTTTGCCATGAACCCGGCGCGGGATTTCGGCCCCAAGCTGTTCGCCTGGCTGGCCGGCTGGGGCGACATGGCCCTCTCCGGCGGACGGGACAATCCCTATTTCTGGGTGCCCATCCTGGGCCCGGTGGTGGGTGCCTGCCTGGGTGCCTGGCTGTACGATAACACCATCGCCCGCTTCCTGCCGGCGGACAGGGCCGAGGCCGGCGACGCCCCAGAACAGCACACCGCCCAGGAGCGCAAGGCCACGGCCTGAGCCAGATTTCGATACGACTTCGACAAGGAGAAGCACAGATGTCCCAAGAAAAGCAGTATGTCGTCGCCCTGGATCAGGGCACCACTTCCTCCCGCGCCATCATCTTCGACCAGGATGCCGCCATCCAGGGCGTGGCCCAGCGGGAATTCGGCCAGATCTACCCCCAGGCGGGCTGGGTCGAGCACGACCCCATGGAGATCTGGGCCAGCCAGCGCTCCACCCTGACCGAGGTGCTGGCCAAGACCGGCATCAGCCCGGATCAGATCGCCGCCATCGGCATCACCAACCAGCGGGAAACCACGGTGGTGTGGGAAAAGAGCACCGGCAAGCCGGTCTACAACGCCATCGTCTGGCAGTGCCGGCGTACCGCCGACATCTGCGAGCAGCTGAAGGAACGCGGCCTGACCGACTACATCCGGGAGAACACCGGCCTGGTGCTGGACGCCTACTTCTCCGGCACCAAGCTCAAGTGGATCCTGGACAACGTCGAGGGCGCCCGGGAGAAGGCCAACAACGGCGAGCTGCTGTTCGGCACCATCGATACCTGGCTTATCTGGAAACTGACCGACGGCCGGGTGCACGTCACCGACTACACCAATGCCTCGCGCACCATGCTGTTCAATATCAACAGCCTGGAATGGGATCAGAAGCTGCTGGATGAGCTCGGCATTCCCGCCGCCATGCTGCCCGAGGTGCGCCCCTCCAGCGAGGTGTACGGCAAGACCAACATCGGCGGCAAGGGCGGCACCCGCATTCCCATCGCCGGTATCGCCGGCGACCAGCAGGCGGCCCTGTTCGGCCAGCTGTGCTTCAACAAGGGCATGGCCAAGAACACCTACGGCACCGGCTGCTTCCTGCTGATGAACACCGGCTCGCAGAAGGTCAGCTCCAGCCACGGCCTGCTCACCACCCTGGCGGTGGGCGCCCGGGGCGAGGTCAACTACGCGCTGGAAGGCTCGGTGTTCATGGGCGGCGCCACCATCCAGTGGCTACGGGACGAGCTGGGCCTTATTCGCGAGGCGGACGACACCGGCTACTTCGCCGAGAAGGTGAAGGACAGCAACGGCGTCTACCTGGTGCCGGCCTTCGTCGGCCTGGGCGCCCCCTACTGGGACCCCTACGCCCGCGGCACCCTGGTGGGCCTGACCCGGGGGGTAAACCGCAACCATATCATCCGGGCGGCACTGGAGGCGGTGGCCTACCAGAGCCGGGACGTGCTGGAGGCCATGCAGGAGGATGCCGGGCTCAGGCTGGCCGCGCTCAAGGTGGACGGCGGCGCCGTGGCCAACGACTTCCTGATGCAGTTCCAGTCGGATATCACCAACGCCAGGGTGGTGCGCCCCCGGCAGACCGAGACCACCGCCATGGGGGCGGCCTTCCTCGCCGGCCTGGCGGTGGGGGTCTGGCAGAGCACCGACGAGCTGGCCGACAAGTTCGCGGTCGATCGGGAGTTCAAACCGCAGATGGACAAGGACACCCGCGCCACCCTGTACCGGGGCTGGCAGAAGGCGGTGGCCCGCTCCCTGGACTGGGCCGAGCACTGAGCGAAAACGAACACACCAAGGGCGCCGCGAAGGCGCCCTTTTAGACTGCTTACAAATCTTGGGGCTTACCTACACAGACAGCACCCATGTCAAAAAAGCGGACAAAGGGAGCGGCTCCGCCGACCGTCACCTGCCATGGATGGCAGGAGCGAGTACTTGCGGCGTGTCGGCGGAGTTGGCCCTTTGGCCGGCTCATATCAGTGAAACAGACGACGTTGTCTTCAAGCTGCAAGGGCGCCGCAGGCGCCCTTTCCCTTTAATCGGTCCGCTCAGTGGGCGATATGGCAGGCGACCTGGTGCTCTTCCATGATCTTCTGCAGCGAGGCCGGCGGCGGGGCATCGGTAAAGAGGGCGGTGATCTGGCTGATATGGCCCAGGTTGACCATGGCGTTGCGGCCAATCTTGCTGTGGTCCGCGGCCAGGAACACCTGCCGGCTGTTGTTGATGATGGCCTGGGCGATGCGCACCTCGTGATAGTCGAATTCGAGCAGGGAGCCGTCGGTGTCGATACCGGATATGCCGATGATGCCGTAGTCGGTGCGAAACTGCTGCACGAAATCGCGGGTCGCCTCGCCGACGATGCCGCCGTCCCGGTTGCGCACCTCGCCGCCGGCGATGATCACGGTAAAGTCCTCCTTCTGGCTGAGGATGCTGGCCACATGGATGTTGTTGGTGATCACCCTGAGTTCCTGGTGGTCGAGCAGCGCCCTGGCCACCGCCTCGGTGGTGGTGCCGATATCGATGAACAAGGAGGCGCCGTCGGGGATCTCGGCGGCGATGGCGCGGCCGATGCTGTCCTTCTCCTTGGCATACATCACCTTGCGGGAATCGTAGGCGGCGTTGACCGTGCTCGACATCAAGGAGGCGCCGCCATGATGGCGGCGGATGCGGTTGTGTTCGGCCAAATCGTTCAGATCCCGGCGGATGGTTTGCGGGCTCACGTCAAACTGGGCAACCAGATCCTCGGTGCTGGCAAAGCCTTTCTGCTTGAGCAATTCAAGGATCTGCTGATGACGCAGGGTTTGCTTCACGCGGTAACTCCCTGTAATGGATGAAACTTCATCGCCCGATTGTACTCGTTCAATGCCCAAATGCACAGCAGGCGGGACCCGGCCCGGACGAGACGGGTCATTCGCCATCAATGAGGTAGCGCGGGACGGGAAAGAAAACCGAATCATCACCATACGAACATTCAGGCCCGACAAAAATGCGCGACTTAGTTAAAAAAAATACAAAATGTACTAAAATGTTGCTTGATGTTTGTTTTGTGGTTGGTTATTTTCTTTTTCGAAGATTATAATCCAACTATGGTGACTGACTATGACCCCCACCCCCAAGGCACAGGGACGCCGCGCTCCGGTTCTGGCTTCCCTGGAGGAGAAGAGAAGCATGACCGCTGAGCACACCCTTTATGATCTGATGGTTATCGGTGGCGGCGTCAATGGCGCCGGCATCGCCATGGACGCCGCCGGCAGGGGACTGAAGGTGGCGCTGTGCGAGATGAACGATCTGGCCTCGGCCACCTCCTCCAACAGCAGCAAGCTGATCCACGGCGGCCTGCGTTACCTGGAACACTACGAATTCCGGCTGGTGAAAGAGGCCCTGGCCGAGCGGGAATCCCTGCTGCGCAACGCGCCCCACATCATGTGGCCGTTGCGCTTTCGCCTGCCCCACCGACCGCACCTGCGCCCGGCCTGGATGATCCGCATCGGCCTCTTCCTCTACGACCACCTGGCCAAACGGGAGCTGCTGCCCGGCTCCAACGGCCTGCGCTTCGGCGCAGACAGCCCCCTGGTGGGCGAGATCACCCGGGGCTTCGAGTATTCCGATGGCTGGGTGGACGACGCCCGTCTGGTGGTGCTCTGCGCCATGGCGGCCCGCAGCCACGGCGCCGACATCAGGACCCGCACCCGCTGTGTCCGGGCCGAACGGCAGGACGGCCTCTGGCTGGTGACCCTGCAGGATACCGACACCGGCCGGCAACAGCGCTACCGTTGTCGCGCCCTGGTCAACGCCGCCGGCCCCTGGGCCAGCAAACTGTTCGACGAGACCCTGGCCCTCAAGGCGCCCAAGCAGATCCGCCTGGTCAAGGGCAGCCATATCATAGTGCCGCGCCTGCATGACGAGCCCGAAGCCTATATCCTGCAGAACGAAGACAATCGCATCGTGTTCGTGATCCCTTATGAGGACAACTTCTCCCTGATCGGCACCACCGACGTGGATTACGACGGCAACCCGGCCGAGGCCCGCATCAGCGATGAAGAAGTGCAGTATCTCTGTACCGTGGTCAATGCCCACTTCAAACGCAAGATAAGCGCCGCCGATGTGGTGTGGACCTACTCCGGGGTACGGCCGCTGATGGATGACGAGCATGGCGCAGCACAGAAAGCCTCCCGCGACTACAGCTTCGAAGTGGACGCTCCCGAGGGCGAGGCGCCGCTGCTGTCGGTGTTCGGCGGCAAGATCACCACCTACCGCAAGCTGGCGGAAGCCGCCACCAACGCCATCTGCCGCTTCTTCCCCGAGGCCAGGGGCCCCTGGACCAAGACGGCGGCACTGCCCGGCGGCAACTTCGAGCATCACGACAGCCTGGCCGCCACGCTCGGTCGGCAGTTTCCCTGGCTGCCCGAGGCCATGATCACGCGCTTTGTGCGCAGCTACGGCAACCTCTGCCACCACTTCCTCGACGGCTGCCAGCGGCTCGAGGACCTGGGCGAGGCCTTCGGCGCCTCACTGTACCAGAAGGAAGTGGATTATCTGGTGGAGCATGAGTGGGCCAGGACGGTGGAAGACGTCATCTGGCGCCGCAGCAAGCTGGGGCTGTATCTGACGGAGGCGGAAAAAGCCCGGCTGCAGGGCTACCTGCAGTCCAGGCTGGGAATGGAGCAAAGCCGGTTGGCCGGTTAAGGCCAAGGCGGCACAACTAACCAGCGGCTCCGAATAGTAGATCACCGCCGACAGCGGCCGGGCTGCTAAGCAGACCCTGCGTGCGGTACCCGGTCGATGTCGCACTATCAGAATCCGCTATTCAGGGGGGTCCCCGCCCTCGAGCAGGTGCCTAACCTCCGCCACCGGCAGCGGCCGGTAAAAATAGTAGCCCTGCACCGTCAGCGATCCCAGGCCGGTCAGCAGGGCCAGCTGCTCCTTATGCTCCACCCCTTCCACCACCAGGCTCAGTGACAACTGCCGGGCCAGGGCGACGATGGTCTTGAGCAGGATATAGGCCCGCTCGTTCTGGCTGGCCTCCACCATGAAGCTGCGGTCGATTTTCAGCTCGTCGAGAGGAAACTGGTGCAGACAGGACAGTGCCGAGTAACCGGTACCGAAGTCGTCCAGGGAAATGCGAAACCCCCGTTGCCGCAGCAGTCCCAGCATGGCCACGCAGGATTCCTTGTGTTCCATCATGGTGGTTTCGGTCACTTCCAGCTTCAGCTGCCGGGGCTGGACACCGGCGCGTGTCACACAGGCCTGCAGCCAGTCGGCGAAGTCGGGCTGGCTGAACTGCTGGGCGCCGAGGTTGACCGACACCACCGGCAGCGCCGGACAACGTTGCTGCCACTCGGCCACCTGCTCGCAGACACGTTCTATCACCCAGCGATCCAGCCGTACCGACAGGCCGCCCTGCTCCGCCACCGGGATGAACTCCCCGGGGGAAAGGGCCCCGAGCACGGGATGCTGCCAGCGCAGCAGAGCCTCCAGGCCACAGAGACGGCCACTCTCCGGGCAGATCTGGGGCTGAAAATGCAGGCTCAGCCCGGCACCGTCGGCGGTACTCAGCACATGGTTGAGGCTGTGCTCTATCACCAGCTCCCGGTGGTGCAGCTCGTGCTGGCGCTGATCGACAAACTGAAAGCGGTTGCGCCCCTCCCGCTTGGCCATGGCATGGGCGTACTCCGCCGCCTGCAGCAGGCCCTCCTTGTCCTTGGCATCCCGCGGGAAGACGGCGATGCCGATGCTCGGCTGCAGGCTGACGATGTTCTGATCCGCCAGCACGATGGGCTGGCGCAACAGCCCCAGCAACTTGTCGGCCAGTTGCGCCATGGTGGCATCCTGGGCCTTGCTGTGGCGCAGCACCGCGAACATGTCCCCCTGCAGCCGCACCAGGGTGTCCGCCTCGTCGATGGCCGCCTGCAGGGTGCGCGCCTGCTGGCGCAGCACATCGTCGCCCCAGGTCAGCCCCAGCTGCTCGTTGACCGGCTTCAGCCGGCCGATATCCAGCACCATGAGCCCGACCCGGATCCGGTTGCGCCGGGCCTCGGCCAGGGCCTGATCCAGCCGGCTGGTAAGCAGTTGCCGGTTGCCCAGCTGGGTCAGGGGATCCTTGAAGGTAAAGAGGGTGCGCTCACTCTGGGTGGCCTTGAAGGAACTCAGATCATGGCCGATGGCCACCCTGTGGGTAACCTGACCGCGATGGTCGGTCAGGGTATTGATGCTGAGCCATTGCAGATAGGTTTCGCCCGACTTTCGTCTGTTCCACACCTGGCCGCTCCAAGTGCCGGTGAGCAGCAGTTGCTGCCACATGTCCCGGTAGAAATCGGGATCATGCCGGGCCGACTGCACCAGCCTGGGGGTCTGGCCGATGGCCTCCTCGGGGCTGTAGCCGGTGATCCGGGTAAAGGCGGCGTTGACCCGCTCGATCACGCCGTGGGCATCCGTGACCATGATGGACTCCATCGCATGATCGAACACATGCTGCAGCAGCTGACTCTTGAAATGGATCCTGTGCTCTAGAAAGTGCAGCGTTCCGGCCATGACCGGCCGCTCTTTCACGTAATTGTTTATATTCTGCACGGCTCGGGTATCCTTACCTGATGCACTATGTCGTTGATTATTCTGCCACAATAATCAAATGTGAACGGAAAGTAAAATTCAGCTTTGTCCTTGTTTTTAATCTAGCCGTGCACTCCGCCCTGCAGCTTGTTCCGGATCAAAAAACAACCAGGACGGCGAAAAAAAGGGCGCCGAAACGCCCGGGTGATGACGGCTCAGCGGATCACTTCCCGCCGGTTGAAAGTTTTGTCATTGCCTCGCAGACGGCCCTCTTCCACTATCTTGAGAATCGCGACCGGATTGGTCAGTTCTCCCTCTTTCCATTGCTGTAACCAGGGTTCGACCCCCAGAGAAACCTCTATTTTCTCCTGGGCCGATGCATAGGGAGAGACCAGCACCCCCTTGGCGACCGGACTCAAGTCAATGGCGGGATTCAACAGCGGGATGGCACCGATAGCCGCCTGCCCGATATGCTCGGCCATATTAAACCCCGCTACAACAGCCGGTACATCGTCTCCGTCATAGTAACTGAGCCTGGCCTGCATGATCCCGGAGGTATTAATCGGCAGCTCCAGGGCGGAAAAATCCAGATAACCGTAACGCACCGTCCCTCGTTCAACCAGGTTAACCTCCTGGGCTACCTGAGCCAAACCATCTTTAGTCAACGCCACGACCAGGGTCAGCGGGTGCAGGACCCTAGACTCGGCAAAGGGCGCTTCCTTGAGAAAAACCAGGCTGTCATTGAGCAGGCTGATCCTATGGTCGCCATCCGCCTGCAGCTCAACCTTGGCTTGTAAAGAGTCGGCGATCACGGGAGTCGAAGGGCCGTCGGACGCCAGGCTCACCGACTGCGTATCCATCAGGCCCCCGGCAAATTCTCCACTATAGCTCGCCAACACCCGGCCTTGAGTATCCAATCCCTGCACAATAAAAGACGGGGTTGAGACAAAAGCCACGGGCTTATCGGCATAGACAGCGTCCTGTTCGAAGGCACCGCTCTGACCGGTCAGTTGCAGCGAGGCGGGCACGGTACGGCCTATGGTCTGGTCATCACCGTGAGTCATCAGCGCACTATCTCCGGACGGGATATAACCGGCCTCCCAGTCCTCCACCTGTACCGACGCAACCCCGACAATATCCGGTTCGGCACTCAGGCCACCGCCGCCAAGCCCCTGCGAGAGAGCATAGCCGTGCTCGCCATTGGACACCGTGAATCTAATCAGGTTGTTATCATTGACCTGACTTGCCAACCAGCCAAGCGGCAAGGGATCGTTGTTGATATCGAGGGCAGACACGCTGAAGTTGACCCGCTCCCCCACCTTGGCCAGCGGAGTGCAGCTGTCGGCAAAGAGCTCATAATCGAACCGGTCGGCATTATCCAGGCACTGCCTGGCCTCGTTGACGAGCCATTGCTTGGGCACAAAGGCGACCTGATCCTGGCTGGTGCTGCCCGTCTCCGCCTCCTTCACCGTCAGGGTGATCAGGTCGGCATCCGGATAGCTCAGCGTCACCCCGTTCAGCGGTAACGTCAGGCTCCGGGACTGGCCCGGCTGCAAGCTGGCCGTCCCCTCTGGCCAACGTATTGTTAAGTCATTATTCTGGCCGCTGGCGGTGGCAAAGCTCAAGACCAGCTGCACTTGTCCTGTGGAGGCAGTACAGCCGTTACTCTCCATGCTGACCATGGCTTCACCACCTGCATAGGCGGTATCGGCAGCAAAACGAAAGCCACCACTGCCGTCCCCTGTCGAATTTCTGCCGTTAACGGTGCAGGTACGCTGGCCATCCACATAACAGACCAGCCCGGCAGCCGGCTTGGGGGAAAGATTACCGCCATTACCTTTCGCCTGGTAACCCAGGGTGAAACGATAATTCAGATGCTCCGCCGCTTGTGAGATATCTTGCTGGGCCAGCCCCAAGAAATGATTGAAGTTGGCGATATTGCGCGGTGGATGTCCCTGATTCTGCACATGGATAGTCGCCTTTTCATCGTAGAGTACGGAGCAGTTCTCGTCACCGCATGCCTTGGCCGTCAGCAGGGCGGTACAGCTGTTGAAATGTAATTCATAGTGATGCAGCGACGCCGGCAGAGCGACCTCCGCGGGGCGATAGAAAATGGCCGAACTGCCCTCCATCTCCAGATCCACCACGTTGGCGGCACCATAGATCCTGGTCGAGCCATTCATGTCGAGATCACCCCGGGCATAAACATGGCCAATAATGGAAGCGGAGCCTTCCAGCTCGACCTTGGCGTCATCGGCATTCCCCTGTTCGCCGCCATGCACAAAGATGATCAGCGGCATGTCTTCTGTGCCGATGCGCGCACTCCCCTTGACTTCGACCTTGCTCCTGACATGGAGGCTGCTCGAGCCGCTGCCGCTCGGGATCAGCTGAGCGCTGCCGACGACCTCCAGCCTGTCAAACCAGTATTCTCCACTCTGCTGGTACAGCTGGGCACTCCCTCCCAGTTCGAGGGAGCGGGCCTGAACCGTCCCATACAACTTGCTGCTGCCGAGGATCTCGAGATCGCCCCGGCTGTAAAGATCGCCATGCCAGGTCAGGCTGCCATTCAGTACAATGTCCCTTTCGGAATAGTGATAGAGATTAACCGGGGCATCCTCACTGCCGAGGGGGGAACTGCCGTTGAGGTTTGCCTCGCTCTTGACATAGAGGTTCACTTCCCCCGGCGTGGTCACAATCAGTTTGGAACTGCCGGACAGGCTCAGGGAATCCATCCAGTAATTGCCGGCGGCAAGATATAGATCGGAGCTGCCACTGACTGCCAGCTCTCCCTTGATCACGACATCGCCGTCATTGCTCAAATACAGCTTGCAGCTGCCACTGGCAGAAACGGACTCATATTTATCACCACCGAAGCTCAGGCTACCGGAGCCGCTGCATTTGGCCTCTTTATTGCTGTTGCCCGATTTAAACGCCGGTAATGACAACGGCTCGTCGTTAAATGCCGGCAACGGATAACTGGGGCCGGAATCACCGGTAATGACGCAACTGAAGCCGTCGCACTGGCCATGCAAGGTGCCGCTTTGCTTGTTAAAGTCAAGGTACCCCTTCTTGCCATTGTATTGGCGGGCACCGGTTATCGAGGTGCTCCAGTTCATGGCCAGTGTGCCATTGCTGGCATGACTCTGGGCCGCATAGGGAAACAGGGAAGAAAGATCCTGCGCCAGCGTAGGCGCAGCCAGGCAAAGGGATACAATAAAAACCGTCGTTGCTTTGTTCATTCGATGATTTCAACCTCGAGGTTGCGTTGTACCGTTAACTCGCCGCTGCTGCACTCGCTGTGCGCCAGCACATTCATCTGAGCCGCCGTGCTGCCTGCGCCAACCCGGGCAATGGCGGTACAGCCATTCAAGCTGATCTGTGCGTCCCCTACCGCGTCCGTATCGGCGAGCAACTCAAAGGCTTTCTGCTCCAGTACGCTTTCCGTGGCCATGCGGGCCTTCAGCACCAATACCTCGTAGAGCAGCGCCCTGTTGCCCTGGCTGGTGAAGATGGCCACCCCGGCCATCAGCCCGCCCATCAGCAACATCATAAAAATGGCACTCAGCAGCATGCTGCCGCGCTGGTTAGGGTTCATAAAGCACCTGAATCTGGGTAGGCAAAACCAAGGTCCCTTCCCGGGTTTGTAGTGACAGCTCAAAATCCAGCAGTTGAATGGACTCATCGTAACCCGAAAACCGCGTGCCGGGGGTGATATCGGTCAACATTAAGACCGGCTCCGACCAGGAAGGACCGGTTTTTTCCGCCCGCCACAGCTGGTCATCCGCGATGCAGTAACGCAGTTGCAAGGAAGACAGCAAGGTATAGCGCTTGCCGGCGCTTTCCCGGGGGAAAGACCAGTTTTCCGGCCATGAGCCTTCCGCTTCACTGAAGCTCGCCTGCGCCGGCGCACTCTCTTGCCCGGGAAAAGCGGCGACCCCCTCGGGAAGGGCGGCGGGATAGTCCGCCCAACCGGTGCTGTCGGCCATGATGGCGATATGGCTGTCGGCGATATCTTCGCCCTGGAACTGCAACGGGAACACCAGGGTCATGTCCCGTCCCGTCGCGCTGTCGTTATAGCGGCTGGACGCGATCACCGGCACAAAGTGCACACAACGGTCGTCGTCGCTCAGGTAGACACTGGGTCCATAAGCCACGTTCAGCTCCCGTTTCAGTCGCTCGAGTGCAAAACGGGCATCCGCCAGTCCCTGGGCCCGCTCCCGGCCGCCGACATAGCTGCTGGCCGCATCGGCAATAAAGCGGGAGCCAAACACCGCGGTGATGCCGATTAACACCAGCACCACAACCAGCTCCAGCAGGGTGAAGCCCTTGTCCTTCATCGCAGGTTATACCTGTGCAGGGTAAAGTCGAGGCTGGCGTCGCCCTGACTGGCGATGGTAATGTCCACTACCTTGAAATGGCTATCGGCATCGTTCTCACCGTAACTAACGCAGGCCTGGATGTCGAAACGCTGATAAAGGACCGAATTGGCCAGCCCCAGCCCCGCCGCCAGCTCGGCACCGCTGACCGGGCTCTCGCACCAGGCATGGAAGTCATCCACATCATTGAATTGCTCAAGAGCAGCTTCACCGGACTCCGCTCCCAGGGTTGAACTGCAGGGCGGGCTGCCGGCCTCGATGCCGCAGCGAAGCTGGGTATAGGGATTGTTCTGCTCATCGTATCTCACCGCCAGCACCTGCTCCACCAGGGCCTCGACCAGGGCCACCGCCCGATATTGAAACACTATGTCCAGGCCACGGGGCTGGTTGGCGAAAAACAGGGTAGAGCCGAGCAGCACGATGGCAAGAATCGTTATCCCGAGCACGAACTCCAGCAGGCTGAAGCCACGATCAGGGCGCATGGATATAGCCCTCGGGCTCGATCAGCAGGGTTTTTCCGGCCACCGTGATGGCCAGGGTCCCGGCCAGGCGCTGCAGGCTACCGCCCTGCTCCACGTAGGGCCGTCCCAGGCGGCTGTCCTGACTCAAAAACTGGGCCTCATCGGCGATAACGCCGAATTGCAGCACCAGCGGCAACGCCCGGGTCGCGGAAATCGGGAGCGGCTCGCCAACGCCGACATAACCGCCCTGGGATAACAGCTGGCCATTACCATCGCCAGTAATGCCGGTATCGCCGGCGGACAACAGCCCTTGCCCACAGTCTTTGGCCACACTGAAACGCTCGGCGGTAATCACCACCCGGCCACAGCGGGCAGGACCGGTTCCGGCTTGCAGGGCCTGGGTATCGTTCATCGCCCTGAGCTGGGCCAGGCGCAACAGCCCGACCAGATTATCGGCCTGCACATGCTGTGCATACTGGCTCCCCAATGGCAGGCGCGGCAACGCCACGGCGGAGAGGATGCCGATTAATACCAGCACCAGCACCAGTTCAATTAGGGTAAAGCCGGCTTGCTTCATCAAATAAGATATGAAAAAGGCGACCGGGGTCGCCTTGACGGTTAGCTGTTACAGCCGGAAGTATCAGCTTCAATTGTCGCCGGCGTGGCGCCATCAGCCTGGGTATAAGTGATCTGACAAGTCGCTATATTACGATTGGCGGGGCGGATAGTAATGGCTGCCGGATCCGAACCTTCGACTTCCGCGATCAAGTAGGCGGCAGTGTCGATATCCTGTAGAGCGCCCAAGATACCATCGGTAAAGCCTTCATCTTCAGTGCCCGCGATGGGGTAAGCATCGACAAAAGTTACCCCGTCAAAGCCAGTCACAGTAGTACTGTCTTCTTTCCCATCGAGAATGGCACGAGTATTAGCCAAGGTTGCTGCCGACTGGATAGAGCCTTTTAATGCATTCACATTGGCCTCATAGGCATCCCCTTGCAGGTTGATAAACCTCGGCGCGGCCACGGCGCCCAAAATCCCCAAAATCACAATCACGATCACCAGCTCGATCAGGGTAAAACCCGCTGCTTTTCTCATTCTTTCCTCGTCTCTTAAAAATTGCCTTTTTGTTATGAAAAAGTATCGTTTCTTCATAAAAGCGGATGCTTTAACGCGGCGCTATGATACTTTTCCACCGCTCGCCGATCTAGCCCCTCTGGATGAAAATACGACATTTCCCACAGTTTCCGCATTGATATCCAAACAGGTCTACCTACCCTTGGCCACGTTGACCATATCCCACATGGGGGTGAAGATGCCCAGCGACAGGATCAGCACCATGATGGAGATGCCGACAATCAGTATGGGCTCGATCTTGGCGGTGAGGTTGGCGATGTCGTAGTCCACTTCCTCTTCGTAGAAGCGGCCCGCCTCCGCCACCATCTCGTCCACCCGGCCGGTTTCTTCGCCCACCCTAAACATCTGTAAAATCAAGGGAGTAAAAACCCGGCTCTGGGTCGCCACCGCCGACAGGCTGCTGCCCGAGGCCAGCCCCTCCCCCATGCCGAGGATGGCGCGGGTGAGAAAGGCGTTGTTGGTGGCGGTACCGGCCAGGGTCAGCACCCGGGTGATGGGCACACCGGCGGCCAGCATCATGGCGAAGCTGCGGCAAAAGCGGGCCAGCAGGATGCGCTTGATCAGCGGCCCGACGATGGGAATGTGCAGCTGCCAGCGGTGCCAGCGTAGCCTGCCGGCGGGCGTGCCGATATAGCGCCACAGCAGCACCGCCGCCACCGCCAGGGCCGCCGCCAGATGGCCGATATAGTGGGTGAAGAAATGGGAGGTGCCCAGCAGAAAACGGGTGGTCCAGGGCAAGTCCGCGCCCAAACGGGCAAAAATGCCACTGAAGGCCGGGATCACATAGAGGTTGAGCACCACCATGGCCGCCACCATGGCCAGGGTCACGAACAGCGGATAACGGATGGCCGCCTTGATCCGCCGCCGGGTATCCAGCTCCAGCTGGTAGTAATGGGCCAGCTGCAAGAAAGCCTGCTCCAGCTGGCCGGTGCTTTCGCCCACTTCCACCAGCGACACGAACAGGGCGTTGAACAGATGGGGATGGGCCGCCAGGGCGTTGGCCAGGGTCTGCCCCTGGTTCAGCGCCTGGCTCACCTCGCCCAGCGCATCGCGCAGCACCTTGCTGTCGGTGGTGTCCCGCAGGCCCTCGACGATACGCAGGATGGGGATGCCGGCGCGGGTCAGGGAAGCGAACTGCCGGCTCAGGATCAACAGGACCTCCGGCCTGAGTCCGCCTTTCAGGAACTGGCGCAGCCGCAGCCAGGCCTTGGTGCCCTGCTTGGCTTCCCGCAACTCGATGGGGATAAGGCCGGCATTGCCCAGGCTGTCGGCGGCGGCCTGGGGCGAGGCCGCTTCCAGCCGTCCTTCGCTCAGCTGTCCCTGCCGGTTACGCGCCTTGTAACGGTAGAAGGCCATCAGTCCATCCACTCGGCCAGGCGCAGCACTTCGGCGGCGGCAATCTCGCCCCGCAGCGCCAGCCGCAGGGCCGACTGGGCCAGGGTGGTAAACCCGGGCGTCGCCGCCACCAGGCCGTTGAAGGTTTCGATGTCGTGCTCGCGCAGGGCATCGGCCATCTCGTGGTTGATCTCCAGCCATTCATAAACGCCGACCCGCCCCTTGTGGCCGCTGTGGTTACAGCTGGCACAGCCGGGGGCATGATAGAAACCGCCTTCCGCGACCGCCGGGTTCAGGTGCAGCAAAAATTGCAGTTCGTTCTCCTCCAGCCGGTGCGGCTGCTTGCAATGCTCGCACAATTTGCGCACCAGGCGCTGGGCCAGCACCGCCTTCAGGGTGCTGGCCACCAGGTAGCCCGGCACCCCCATGTCCATCAGCCGTACCGCCGAGCTGGGGGCGTCGTTGGTGTGCAGGGTGGACAGCACCAGGTGGCCGGTAAGGGCGCCGCGCATGGCGATTTCGGCGGTTTCCTGATCCCGCATCTCGCCGATCAGCAGCACATCGGGATCCTGGCGCAGGCTGGTGCGCAGTATGCGGGCGAAGGTCAGGCCGATCTTGGCGTTGACCTGTACCTGGTTGATGCGCGACAGGCGATACTCCACCGGATCCTCGGCGGTGATGATCTTGCGGTCCGGGGTATTGAGTTCGCCCAGCGCCCCGTAGAGGGTGGTGGTCTTGCCGCTGCCGGTGGGGCCGGTCACCAGTATGATGCCGTTGGGGCTGGCCAGGCGGCGCCGAAAGGCGGCGAGCAGGGCCGGCGGCATGCCGGCCTGGGTCAGGCTGCGCACCCCTTGCGATTGATCCAGCAAACGCAGCACCACGGCCTCGCCGTGCTGTACCGGCATGGTGGCCATGCGCACATCCACCGGGTTGTCCTTGAGCCTGAGTTCGAAGCGGCCATCCTGGGGCAGGCGTCGCTCGGCGATGTCCAGCCCGGCCATCAGCTTCAGGCGGGAAACCAGGGCCGGCGCTATGCCGACCTCCTTCAGCTCGGTCTCCTGCAGCACGCCGTCCACCCGCATGCGCAGCCGGATCACCTTCTGATCCGGCTCGATATGGATGTCGGACGCCCCCACCTGCAGCGCGTCCTCGAACAGGGAGTTGAGCAGCTTGGCCACGGTGGCGTCGCTGTCGTCCAGTCCTCCCGCCTCCACTGCCGGGCGGCTGGGCGTGTGCTCCACGTGCAGCTGTTCGGCCAGGTTGGCGATGTCGTCGGTGCGACGATAGAGCTGGTCGTAAAGCGCCAGCAACTGCCCCTGGGGGGCCACCGCCAGGTGAATCTCCCGCGGGGCCAGCAGGTTGGTAATGGCATCCTGGGTGTCGAGATCCGCCGGATCCGACAGCACTACCGTCGCCTGGCTGTCGTCGCCGTCGATCACCAGGGCGCGGTAGCGGCGGGCATACACCTCGGCCAGCAGCTTGACCGCCTGCCGGTCGATCCGGGTCTTGTTCAGATCCAGCAAGGGCAGGTCCAGCTGGCGGGACACGAAGCCGAGCAGCTCCATCTCGCCGAGGATGCCCATCTGCACCAGCAGGGTGCCGATGCGGCCACCTTCGCGCTGCTGCTGCTGCAACACCGCATCCAACTGCTGCAAGGAGATCACCCCGTGCTCGATCAGCAACTCGCCGAGGCGTTTAGTGAGTTTGTGTTGTGCCATGGTGCTCCAATTGCTGCTCGACAAAACGTAGCGAGGCATTGCCCAGATCGGCGCTGGCCCTGGCCTGGGTAAAGGCCCGGGTAAAGTCCTGGCCCAGCTCGCGCTGGCATAGCCCCAGTCCCAGCCACCAGGCCCCGACATGACCGTGATCCAACAGCCGTTGATACAGCTCGACGGCCAGATCGCAGCGGCCGCTGCGCCGGGCCATCTCCGCCTTCAGGCTGTAATAATCCAGGTGGCGGTGCAACAGGGGACTGACGTCGTCCAGCACGCGCAAGGCGGCGGCATAACGCTCCTGGCTGGCCAGCAGCCGGCCCAGGGCCAGGCGCAGGTCCGCATGATCCGGCGCCAGCTCCAGTCCCTGCTGCAGCTGCACCCGGGCCTGATCCAGGGCGCCGCGGCCGAACAGCATGGCCGCCAGCCGCAGCCGGATAGCGTGGGCGTCGGGAAACTCCGCCAGGGCCTGGGCCAGGCGGTGTTCGGCCCTGGCCCAGTCCCCGGCGGCCAGGGCCACATCGGCCTGCTTGTTGGCCTCCGCCAGCCAGCCGGCCCGGTCCAGGGTCACCTCGGTGATGCTGAGTTCGGCTTCCGGGGCGGGCACTTCCACCATCAGATCGGCCCAGTCGACCGAATTCCAGTCTTCCTCGTACGACTCGGCCTGTGCCGGTAGCGCAAAAGGCAGCAAGGTCAGCAGCAAACGGGTCCAATAACGTGAACGCTTCATTACCTTATCCCACTGTGCAGGGCGTTGAGCGGCTCGGGCAGCGGAGGATACCATTTTTCCAGCAGATCCCGCGACCGCTGCAGTTCGTTCTGCCAGGTGTTGTCTTCCACCACCACGGGCCGCAGCATGATCACCAGCTCGCTCTTGCGGGTACTGAGGTTGCGGTTCTTGAAAAGATTACCCAGCACGGGGATCTGGCTGAGCACCGGCACCCCGGACTCGGTTTGCCCCTGGCGTTCCTGCATCAGGCCGCCGATGACGACTATCTCCCCCGAGCGGGCTTCCACTATGGTATCCGACTCCCGGATGGTGCTGCTGGCCAGGGGCAGGCTGACCGAGTTATCGCCAAACTCGATGATCTTGGTGGTGTCGGTCACCTCGGTGACCGACGGATGTATATGCAGCAGCACCTTGTTGTCTCCGGCGATCTGGGGGGTCACGTCCAGCGAGATCCCGGAAAAGAACGGGGTCAGTTCGATATCGGGGGTCACTTCGGTCGTGGCGGAGCTGGTGGTGGTGGTCAGCGAAAAGTCGGTCACGAAGTATTCATCGGTGCCGACCTTGATCACCGCCTTCTGGTTGTTGCTGGTGGTCACCCTGGGGTTGGACAGGGTATTCACCTCCCCTTGAGTCTGCAACAAATTGACCACCACATCGAAGTTGCCGTCCGTGTAAGTAAAGACGGCGCCGCCCCCAAGCCGATTGGTGATCGGGCTGAGAAAGCCCGGATAGGGGAAAGTGTTTCCGGTTGCATTCTGGCCCGAACCGTCGCTGCGGCTGCGCGCACTGAGGTTGTTCCACTCGATCCCCTGCTCATAACCATCGCTGAGTTCCACCTCGAGAATGCGGGCCTCCAGTATTACCTGGCGCTTGAGCTGGCGCTGGGCCTGGTTCAGAAAATCCTCCACCAGCGCCAGCTCGTCGGGGGCGGCGCGCACGCTCACCAGCCCGGCCTGGGGATTGGTCACCACCACCCGGCCCTGCTCGTTGCCGATCAGGCGGGAGAGCGCCGACTCCAGGTCACGCCAGAAGTCGTTGTCGGACTGGGTATTGATACGGGTCGAGCTGCCGCCGCCGCCACCTTCGCCGCCATCGCCATTCGCCAGGCTGCTGCCGCTGATGGCGGTCTGCGACTGGCCGCTGCGCGACAGCATCAGGTAATTGACGTTAAAGGTACGGGTACGCACCCCGTTCGGGAAAATCTGGTAGACGTCCCCCTGTTTTTCCACGCCGTAACCGTAGAGGTTGGAAATGGCGGCCAGGGTATCGGGCAGGGTGACCTGGCGCAGGTTCAGGCTGATGTTGCCGGCCACCTCCGGGTGTACCGCTATGCTGATGCCATGCTGGCTGCCCAGGGCGGCGAAGAAGCTGCGCGCCTCCACCTCGCTGGCGGCAATGTCAAAACGGCGCAGGCGGGGTTCGCCGGCCGGCGCCGGCGCCAGGGGGCGGGCACTCAGCAGTTCCTGCTCCACCGCCGCCGGGACCGGCTCGGGGCGGGTCTTCAGGGCCTCGTCCAATACGGCCTTGGGGAGGGAGCCATCCGGTGCATTAACACAAGCGGCCAAGGAGGCCCCGAGCAGGGCCACGGCAAAAGGTCGTTTCGTTAAGTTCATTGGCTACCCAAAATTGACAGAGACGGAAACAAGGTCAGCTCCAGTGACTCACCCTGACCTTCAAGCAACACCTGATCCCGGCTAATCCGTACCAGGCGATACTCCCCCACGGCGTCGCCCGCATGGTAACGCCGGCCGTCGAGGATGGCGCTGGCCCGGCCGCCACCGCTGAAGATGGCCTCCAACCTGGGGGTGAGCACGCGGTCCGGCCGGGTCTCGGTCGCCGTGATCACCGCCTGCGGCGACAACGGCCGGGTGGGATCCTGCAAGCCGGAGGCGGCGCTCAGAGCCAGCAAAAGCAGTGTATTAACCACGCAACAGCTCCTTGTGTTGACTGATGGTGAAAAAATCCAGGCGAATGCTCCCCTCGGGGTACTGCTCCAGCTCAAACTCCAGGCCCTGCCAGAAAATCCGCCCGGAAAGCTGCTCGAGCCGTTCGACATAGTCGAGCAACGGCAGGTAGCCGCCGCTCAGGTGCAGGCTGAGATCGTGCCGGTACAGGGGCTCCCCCTCCCCGGTGTCGAGGGGCTGGGGCGGCCGGTTGCTGAGCTGGTGCAACACCAGTCCCTGACTCTGCTCCAGTATCGACAGCAGCAGGGTCGCCATCTGCTCCGGCCCCACCAGGGTACGCATCCGTTGCTCTACGTTTTCGTTGAGCCGGCTCAGGCGTTGATTCAGCCGCTCGAGCCGTTGCTGCTCGCTGTCGCCCGACAGCCTGGCGATCCCCTGATTCAGCTCTTCCCGCTGCCGTTGTTGCTCCTCAAGCGTGCGGTTCAGCTGCTGCTGCTGCTGGCGCAGGCTTGCCACCCCGGCAGCCAGGGTCTGCTCATACAGCACCAGCCCCATCCAGGCCAACAGCGCCCAGACCGCCGCCAGCAGCAACCAGCGCTCCCGCCGGGGCCGGGCCATAAACCAGTCATCGACCTGTTGTTTCCAGGCGGTCATGGCGCCGCTACTCCTTCGCTGTACAGGGTAAAAGCCCAGCCTCCCTCGGTCTGCCGAGTGATCTCCAGCCGCCCGAAGGCATGGTCCCGCAGGCTGTCGCTCTGCTCGAAGCCCAGGATCCAGGCCGGCACGGCGGCACTCCTGGCCGCCTCCCCACTCAGTATCATATGCTTGCCATTCAGGGTCAGCCCCTGCAGGGCCACGTCCTGCCAGGGGATCCGGGCCAGATCCCGCAGGGTGGCGCCATAGGACACGAAGCTCTCCCGGTTCAACACCCCCAGCAACCGCTGCCGGGCCCGGATATCCCGCTCCAGGCGCAGCCGTTGTGAATCATCCTGGTTGCGGTTCAGGGCCGCCAGGCTCTGCTGCAGCTGGGCCAGTCCCGTCTCCCCCGCCGTTACCGCGGCCCTTAACTGATGGTTTTGCTCCCGCAGGCGGTAACCGTCGAACGCCGCCCAGGCCGCGACCAGGCCCCACAGCAGCAGGATCGCCCCTGCCCCCCGCAGCCCCCAGGAAAGGGTGGGCCTTTCCTGGGAGGGCCTGAGTCCCGCCTGGTAAAACTCGATGCGCGAGCGCGGGTGCGCACCAAGCGTCGGGCCCTGCTCCTGCAAGATCCCGAGCGCCGGCAGGCAGACCGGGCCCAGCTGCTCCGTGGTCAGCGTCTCGGGCTTGATATCGAAGACCTGGCCGATGGCCGCCTGTATGGCCGGGGTGACCCGCTGAGGCAGGGCCAGGTACCAGCGGTTGGGCACGTTCAGTTTCAGTTGCCCGACGGCATAGTCGATACTGCGCTGCAGTTCCAGCAGCAGGTTGTCGAACACGAACTGATCGATGGCGGCCTGTTCGTCATCCAGCGCCTGAAAACCGCGGATGGTGCGCGAAAAATGCCATTGACGCTGGTGAATGAAGGTCAGGGTCAGCTCCTGGCCGGGGACCTTGTGCAGCAACAGGCCGCGGACCTCGGGCTCCAGCAGGTTGGCCATCGCCAGCTCGTCCACCCCTATGGTGGCGATATCGCACTGGGGCGTCAGCGCCTTGACCAGGGCCGAGAGCCGCTCCCGGCCACAGTAGTACACCGCGATGCGCGGTTGTCCCTGAGGGCTCGGCGGCAGATCGATATAATCGAACAGCAGGGAGTCCACCGGCTCGCTCACCAGCTCGCGCATGCACCAGGGCAAGGCCTGGGACAGCTCCTCGTCCGGCATCAACGGCTTCTCCATTTGGGTCTGCTGATACCAGTGGCGGCTCAATGCCAGATGCAGGCGCCGGCCCTGCCAGCCCTGCTCGCCGATCAGGGCCAACAGGGCCGAGGCCGGCGATTCGGTGCCGCCAATGGGGCGCTGCACCACTTGCTGCGGCTGCTGTTCATCTATCGCAAACAGGCCGTTCTGAGTGAGGTAAACCCCCACCGAAGATGACGTCTTAGCGGATTTGAGCCAGTGAGAAAGAAATGCCATCTGCCCTGCACGAAAGAGGTAAAGCGCCAGTATAAACGGATAAAAGCGGTATAGAAACAAGCCGCTATCTACTTGAAAACAAAAAAGGAGCGCCGCGGCGCTCCTGCATAACAATCTTTGATCGGAATCAATGATCGTGGGCGGCACCGGCCCCTTTCGGAAAGCGGATGCTCTCCACCAGCTCCTGCACCTCTTTCGGGGTCTCGGTGGTCAGCTTGGCCACCACCAGCGACACCGACAGGTTCACCAGCATGCCCAGGGTGCCGATGCCCTCGGGGGAGATACCGAACCACCAGTTTTCCGGGACGCTGGCCGCCGGGTTGATGAACTTGAAGTAGATGATGTAGGCGGCGGTAAAGGTGATGCCGCACAGCATGCCGGCGATGGCGCCTTCCTTGTTCATCTTCTTGTAGAAGATGCCGAGCACGATGGCCGGGAAGAAGGAGGCCGCCGCCAGGCCGAAGGCGAAGGCCACCACCTGGGCCACGAAGCCGGGCGGGTTTATGCCGAGGTAACCGGCGCCGATCACCGCCACCGCCGCCGCCAGCCGTGCCGCCAGCAGTTCCTGCTTGTCGGTCATGTCGGGCTTGAAGCCTTTCTTCAGCAGGTCGTGGGCGATGGAGGTGGAGATCACCAGCAGCAGGCCGGCCGCGGTAGAGAGCGCCGCCGCCAGGCCACCGGCCGCCAGCAGGGCCACCACCCAGTTCGGCAGGCGGCCGATTTCCGGGCTGGCCAGCACGATGATGTCCGGGCTGATGGTCATTTCGTTGCGCTCGTCGCCGGCATAGAACATGCGACCGTCGCCGTTCTTGTCTTCCCATTTCACCAGGCCGGTCTTCTCCCAGTTGCCGACCCAGCCCGGGGCCTGCTCGGCGATCACGCCCTGACCGTCGGTGCCGTTCAGGCCCTCGATCATGTTGGCGCGGGCGAAGGCGGCCACGGCGGGGGCGGTGGTGTACAGGAAGGAGATGAACAGCAGCGCCCAGCCGGCGGAGATGCGGGCATCGCGCACCTTGGGCACGGTGAAGAAGCGGATGATCACGTGGGGCAGGCCGGCGGTGCCCACCATCAGCGCGGCGGTGATGAAGAACACATCGATGCCGGACTTGGTGCCCGAGGTGTACTCGGTAAAGCCCAGCTCCTGGGACAGGCCGTCCAGCTTGTCGAGCAGGTAGACGCCGTCGGTGGTCTGGCCGATGAAGCCCAGTTGCGGCACCGGGGTGCCGGTGACCAGCAGCGACACGAAGATGGCCGGCACCAGGAAGGCGAAGATCAACACGCAGTACTGGGCCACCTGGGTGTAGGTGATGCCCTTCATGCCGCCCATGACCGCGTAGAAGAATACGATGGCCATGCCGATGATAACGCCCAGGTTGATGTCCACCTCGAGGAAGCGGGAGAACACCACGCCCACGCCGCGCATCTGCCCGGCCACATAGGTGAAGGACACGAAGATGGCGCAGAATACCGCCACCATGCGCGCGGTCTGGGAGTAGTAGCGATCGCCGATGAAGTCCGGCACCGTGAACTTGCCGAACTTGCGCAGGTAGGGCGCCAGGCACAGCGCCAGCAGCACATAGCCGCCGGTCCAGCCCATCAGGTAGACGCCGCCGTCGTAGCCGGCGAAGGAGATGATGCCGGCCATGGAGATGAAGGAAGCCGCCGACATCCAGTCCGCCGCCGTGGCCATGCCGTTGGCGATGGGGTGCACGCCGCCGCCGGCCACGTAGAACTCGCCGGTGGTGGCGGCCCGGGCCCAGATGGCGATGCCGATATAGAGGGCGAAACTCAGGCCCACCAGAATAAATGTCCAGGTTTGGATATCCATGTCCTACCCCTTACGCTTCGTCTACGTTGTATTTCTTGTCGAGCACGTTCATTCGCCATACGTAGACGAAGATCAGCACCACGAACACATAAATGGAGCCTTGCTGGGAAAACCAGAATCCCAGCTTGGCGCCGCCGATGGTGAAGGCATTGAGCAGATCCACCAGTACGATGCCGAACAGGAAGGACACCGCAAACCAGACGGCCAGCAATATGGCCATCAGCCGCAGGTTTTCGCTCCAGTAGGCTTTTGCTTTTTCCTGACTTTCGAACGCCATTCTCTTTCTCCTTGAATAGCCGAATACGGTTCGAAAGTAACAGTACTCCGTTAAGGCCCTGTTGAAACTTAGACTTTGGTATTAACGGTTGATTAACAAAATTGAAACACAAGCTCCAGGCCACGGGGGCCTGGTCGAGGCGGGTATCAGAGGTAGGTCAGGGTAAGATAGACCACCAGCGGGATGGTGACTACCGACAGGGCGTTGCCGAGCAGCACTATGCTGGCCATCTTGTCCGGCTGGCAACGGTATTGCTCGCACAACAGGTAGTTGAGCACCGCCGGCGGCAGCATCACCGACAGCGCCAGCAGGCGCAGCCAGTCGGCACTCAGCGGCAGCCACCAGGCCACCAGCAGGAAGCTGGCCGCTCCCGCCAGCAGGTAGGCGAGATTGACCCTGAACGCCATGCCCAGATCGCCCATCTCCCCGCCCGACAGCCGCACCCCCAGGGCGAACAGCATCAGCGGCACCGCTATCTGGCCCAGCAGATCGGCGCTGGTATAGACGAACTCCGGCAGCATGGCCCGATGATCCGACAGCAGCACTCCCAGCATCGCCGCCCACACGTTGGGGTTTTTCAGCCATTGCCAGCGGCCCGCGTCCTTCGACAGGATAAAGAGCCCCAGGGAAAAGTGCAGCAGGTTGGACAACACGAACAGAATGATGATGGCACCCAGTTGATCGGCGCCATAGGCCAGCATCATCAGCGGAATGCCGATGTTGCCCGCGTTACGGAACATGCCGGCTACGACTAAAGTACGTCGTTCCAGGCCACGGAACCGGATCAGGGCCAGCAGCAGGCCGGGCAGTACGATGGTGAGCACACCGGCCAGGATCAACGGCCAGCTTTCGGTCACCGACACCGGGTTCTGGATCAGCGCCGAAAACACCAGCGCCGGACAAAACACCACCACGTTGGCGAGGTTGACGAAGCCCATGTCCGCGTGGCGCTGGTGGCGACCGAAAGCGAAACCCACCGCCACCACGGCGAACACCGGCACCACGATATTGAGCAGGGTAAGAAGCATAAGAAAGGACGGGGCCAAAAGACGCCAGTATGGCGCCTCGGCCCCGCCCTGTCCAGACGCCGGTCTTCACGCTTCCGGCCTCTGTCTTCCAGCTTCTGGCTTAAGTCAGCCGTAACGGCTGAAGGCCAGGCCGTTATCGTCGATTTCCGGCCGCTGGCCGCTGATCAGGTCGGCGATCAGCTTGCCGGAGCCCGGGCCCATGGTCCAGCCCAGGGTGCCGTGGCCGGTGTTGAGCCACAGGTTCTTGTAGCGGGTGCCGCCGATGATGGGGGTGCCGTCCGGGGTCATGGGGCGGAAGCCGGTCCAGAAGATGGCTTCATCCACCTTGCCGCCTTCCGGGAACAGGCTCTTCACCGAATGGGCGATGGTCTCGCGGCGCGCATTGGGCAGATCGCCGTTGAAGTCGGCCAGCTCGGCGGTACCGGCGGCACGGATGCGGTTGTCGAAACGGGTGATGGCCACCTTGAAGGTTTCGTCCATCACCGTGGACTGGGGCGCATCCGCGTCGTTCTTCACTTCGATGGTCAGGGAGTAGCCCTTCACCGGATAAATCGGCAGGCGGATACCCAGGGGGTTGAGCAGGAAGGGCGAGTAGCTGCCCATGCACACCAGCACCTGATCGGCGGTTTCCAGGCCGCTGGCGGTCTGTACCCCGCGGATCCGGTCGCCGTCGTTCACCAGCGCCTTGATCTCGGTGTTGAACTTGAAGGTCACGCCCTTTTCCTGGCATTTCTTCACCAGCGCCTTGGTGAACAGGTTGCAGTCGCCGGTCTGGTCGTCGGGGAAGTGCAGGCCGCCCACCAGCTTGTCCTTGACCCGGGCCAGGGCCGGCTCGCGGGCGATGCACTCGTCCACGTTGAGCATGGCATGAGCCACCTTGAACTCCTGCAGCACCTTGATGTCCTTGGCGGCGTCATCCACCTGCTTCTGGGTGCGGAATACCTGCAGCAGGCCCTTCTTGCGGCCTTCGAACGGCAGTTGCAGCTCTTCCTGCAGGGCGTTGATGCACTGGCGGCTGTACTCCGACACCCGCACCATGCGCGACTTGTTTACACCGTAGGATTTTTCGTTGCAGTTGGCCAGCATGGACAGCATAAACTGCCACTGCGCCGGGTTGAGGCTGGGCCGCACCTTGAGGGGGGCGTGGGACTGGAACATCCACTTGATGGCCTTCTGGGGAATGCCGGGACCGGCCCAGGGGGAGGACATGCCGAACGAAAGCTGGCCGGCGTTGGCGAAGCTGGTTTCCTCGGCCGCATCGGGCTGGCGATCGACCACCACCACCTCGTGGCCCAGCTGGGACAGATACCAGGCGCTGGTCACGCCGACAACACCACTACCCAACACTAATACTTTCATAACACTCCCCTATCAAGATGCGTTCACGGCGCCAATATCATCTAAAAAAGAAATAAAATCCAGAGTAAAAAAAAGCCCGCTCACGGTCGGGAGTCGACGGTAAACGGGCAGTGAATACGGGGGCTCCATCTTCATCTGAACGAAGTTTTTCTTACAATATAAAATTCCAATAAATCACAAAAATTAAGAATAAAATCCAATACAAAAATTAAATGTGACAAGCATCTCAAAACTGCAAGATCCGGGTGTCAGCCGTTATCGACGGGCGGACCGCTCAGTTGGGCGAGCGCCTCTCCCAAGGCCGTCAGCCGGGTCGGCTCCGGCCGCTGCTGTCGGCCCAGCTCCAGCTCCAGCTCCCGGGCCAGGCAAGCCAGCTCCCTGGCCCCCTGTACCTCGGCACCGGCCGCCAATCCACGCAACAGCCCCCGTGCTTCCTCCCAGTCCGGCACGGCCAGGGCGGCCTGCAGCAGCCAGACATCGTCCTGATGCTGCTCGGCAAAGTGCGCCAGGGCCCCCTGCCGGTCGTGGCTCTCCACCGGGGGGCTGGCAGGCGGGCTACCCCCGTCATTGATTTTCGTTTCCCCCTGCCCCCCCAGCACCTGTACCAAGGCCTGATAAAGATCGAGGCGGTTGACCGGTTTGGTGACATAACCGTTCATGCCGGCCTTCAGGCTGGTTTCCCGGTCGCCGCGCATGGCGCTGGCGGTCAGGGCGATGATGGGAATATCGTGATGCACCCTGAGCTTGCGGATCTGGCGGGTCGCTTCTACCCCATCCAGGATCGGCATCTGCAAATCCATCAGAATGGCATCGAAGGTCCGTCTGGCCATCTGCTCCACCGCCTGACGGCCGTTGTCCGCCAGGGTCACCGATACCTCGACCCTGTTCAGAAATTCCACTATCAGCTGTTGGTTGACCCTGTTGTCTTCCGCCAGCAGTATCTGCCGCCCCGCCAGCAGCCGACGATAAGCGTCGGCATCGAGCTGGTCGGCAGGCGCCACCGGCTCATCGGGCTCTGCCGTCTTATTCAGCACCCGGGTCAGGCAGTTGAGCAGACTGCTCTGGGTAACCGGCTTGGACAGGTAGTGGGAAATGCCCAAGGCCCGCATCTGCGCCGAGGGCCGATCCCGGCCGAAGGCACTGATGATGATGACATCGATGCCGCCGAGGGAAGGCTGCTGCACCAGGTGGCGGGCCACGTCCAGGCCGTTGTCCTGTCCCAGGCAGCAGTCGATCAGCGCCAGCCTTAACTCGTGACCCCGTTTCTGGATCATCAGCCGGGCGCTCTCCACATCCTGGGCGGCATACACCACGAAGCCCGCCTGGCGCAGCATCCGGCCCATCACCTCCAGCACCAGGGGATTGTCATCCACCAGCAGCACCTTCTGTCCCGGTATGAACCGCGGCTGCACACCCTCCGTCTTGCCCTCTTCCGCCGGCCTCAACGGCAGGCTGACGGTAAAGGTCGACCCCCGTCCCGGCAGGCTCCACACCCGGATGCTGCCGTCCATCAGCTGTACCAGATGGTGGCAGATGCTTAAGCCCAGGCCGCTGCCACCATACTTGCGGGTGGTGCTGGCATCGACCTGAGTAAAGGACTGGAACAGCTTGTCGAGCTGCTCCGGCACGATGCCGATGCCGGTGTCCCTGACCTCGAAACACAACCTGGGCGCCGGCTCGTGACGGCACGACACCGTCAGCACCACCTCCCCCCGCTCGGTGAACTTGACCGCATTGCTGACCAGGTTGACCAGTACCTGTCCCAGCCGCAACGGATCCCCATAGAGACGATCCGGCACCTCCGGCGACTTGTTGATGATCACCTCCAACTGCTTCTGCTCGGACATGTCGGCGAACAACCCCGACAGCCGTTCCAGCTGCTCGTTGAGATCGAAGGCGATGTCTTCCAGCTCCAACTTGCCGGCTTCCACCTTGGTCAGGTCCAGAATGTCGTTGATCAGCAGTAGCAGGTTGTCGGAAGAGCTTTTGATCTTCTTCAGGTATTCGGCCTGCTGGGCATCCAGCGGGGTCTGCTGCAGCAGGGAGGAAAAACCGATAATGGCGTTCATGGGAGTACGGATTTCATGGCTCATGTTGGCCAGAAAGTCGGTCTTGGCCTGAGCCAGGGAATAGGATGCCCGGCTCGCCTTCCGCAGCTGGCGGTTGCGTACCGAGAGCAGCAGCAAGCCCAGGCTGAAGATCAGCAACAGCACCAGGCTCGAAGCCAGCACCAGCCTGTCCCGGCGGAGGTCGGCCCGCGCTTGCCACACCGCCTTGCGATGCAGCAAGGCCGATATGTCATCGGCAGCGATCTGCCGCCGCAGCCGGATCAGGGTGGCCAGGCTGTCGCGGAACAGGCGATGGCTGTAGAGGACAGGCGCGAGCGCCTCTCCCGCCAGCCGTTCCAGCCGGGCGGCTTCCTCCTCCAGGGCATGAAGGAACAAGCCACCGGTGGCATTCAGGTAGAGCTGGCTGCGCTGCCATAGCCGCTCCAGGGCGTCCCGGGTCTGGCTGTCGCCGGCGATGGCAATACCGTCAACGAAAACCTGCAACCGATAGCGGCTATGAATATCGGCATCCTGCAACAAGCGCAGTTGATCCAGGTAGTGATTGAACTCATTGACGACCTCTTCCCTTTCCGCCGCCGGCAGGGGCTGACGCTCCAGAAAGCGGATGAACTGGGACACCTGCAGTGACAGCGAGCGGACGCGTTCGTCCAGCAGCAGGCCGCTGTCGAACTCGCTCATCACCTTATGGTGAAGATGGTGCAGCTGCTCGATCACCGGCTCGGCCTCCAGCTGCAACTGCAGGTAGTGGCGATACTGCTGGTACTGTTTGGCACCGTAAAATACGACCAGCAGCAGCAAGAGTAGCCCGACAATCAGCAACAGCCGGCGCAGGCTAACAAAAACCAGAGGTGTTACAGGACGCATCATCTGTTGTATCCATCGCTTGGTGATATACTTACAACTCCATACAAAACAATAACATAATGAGAAATAAAGATGTCTGTAGACCACTCGCGGCCAGCCGGCAACATCAGTGCCAAGTGGGGCATATTGGCCGCCAACATCGTCCTCTTCCTGCTCCTGCTCACGACCCTGCCCTTCGAGAACAGTGTCAACAAAGGGTTGAGCCTGCTCGTCTTTATTGCCGTGCTCTGGCTCACCGAAGCGATCCATATTACCATCACCGCCCTGCTGGTGCCGCTGCTGGCGACCCTGCTCGGCATTCTCAATACCGACGCCGCCCTCGGCAATTTTTCCAACTCCATCATCTTCCTGTTCCTCGGTGGCTTCGCCCTGGCCGCGGCCATGCACCGCCAGCAGCTCGACCGGCTGATCGCCGGCCGCATCCTGCTGCTGGCCCGGGGCCGGCTGAGGATGGCGGTGCTGCTGCTGTTTGCCACCTCGGCCTTCCTCTCCATGTGGATCAGCAACACCGCCACGGCCGCCATGATGCTGCCGCTGGCACTGGGCCTGCTTTCCTGCCTGGATGAGGAGGAGCACCGCAGCACCTTCGTGTTCGTGCTGCTGGGAGTGGCTTACAGCGCCAGTATCGGCGGTATCGCCACCCTGGTGGGCAGTCCGCCCAACGCCATTGCCGCCGCCGAGACGGGCCTGGGCTTCAGCGACTGGATGGCCCTGGGACTGCCGGTGGTCCTGTTGCTGCTGCCGGTGGCCATAGGGGTATTGTATCTGCTGTTCCGCCCCCGGCTGAATGATCGCATCGAGCTTGAGCAGGAGCACATCGGCTGGAGTGGCAAGCGCAAGCTCACCCTGGCCATCTTCCTGCTGACGGTCGGCCTGTGGATCTTCTCCACCCCCATCTCGGCCGCTCTCGGTGGCCTGGCCGCCTTCGACACCCTGGTGGCGCTGCTGGCCATCATCCTGATCGGCATCAGCCGGGCCGCCGACTGGAAGGACATCGAAAAGCATACCGACTGGGGCGTATTGCTGCTGTTCGGCGGTGGCCTGACCCTGAGCCACATATTGCGCGAAACCGGCACCAGTCTGTTCCTGGCCGACCATCTGGCCGAGCTGCTGGGCAGTGCCAGCCCCTTCATCACGCTGCTGGCGATCACCGCCTTCGTGGTGTTCCTGACAGAGCTGGCTTCCAACACCGCCAGCGCCGCCCTGTTGATCCCGGTGTTCGTGGCGGTGGCCGAGGGCCTGGGGCTGACGCCGGTGATGGTGGCCTCGGTAATCGCGGTGTCCGCCTCCTGCGCCTTTATGCTGCCGGTGGCCACCCCACCCAACGCCATCGTGTTCGGCTCCGGTCTTATCCGTCAGCAGGACATGATGAAGGCCGGCTTCTTCCTGAATCTGGCCTGTATCGGCCTGCTGGCCTGCTATTTCTACGTGCTCGGCTGAGTAACGGACCCATAACGCAAAAAAGCCGCCGGAATATCCGGCGGCTTTTTATGGGCGCATCCTTGCGGGAGATTACTGTTGCCAGAACGGCTTGCTGACTTCCTGATAGCGATCCGCTTCGTTCAGACCGATGTCTTTCAGCAGGTAGGTCGGCAGCTCGGACAGCTGACGGCGGGTGCGGCTGCGTTGCAGCCAGAGGCCGAGGGTGGCCAGCAGGCCGGGTTGAGTAGCGTGCCTTTCGGTGTGGACAAGGTCCCGGGATGAGTAGTCGATTGAGCTCATGATGCGCCTCCTGATGTGATTCTGGGCACAGGATAGTGAGGCCAATGGCCGCCCTCAACCGACTTTTATTCGATAACAGAATTAGAATTTCTAATGGTTAATATCCCAAAGACAACATATAAACCATTGTTTAATAAAAAATTAACAAAATAAAAACAATGCACTGCCATCACCAATTTTTAGCAATTTTTATCATCACCTAAGTATCCTTTTCAACTACCGCTTTATGCACCGATCCGCCATCTCACACCGGCTTTCCCGGCCTGCCCCGCATAATTATTGGCATACCTTCTTCCTTCCGGCGCCGTCCTCCGCCGAGGGCCATTCTGGCTCGCCACCAGGCCCCGGCAACCTGCTCGCAACATAAAAAATGGGCGGCCTCCGGCACCTTATCTATCCTTAGATGCAAAGAGCCTGTTCGAGGAGTCGTCTTATGCAACGAGAACAATGGGGCAGCCGCGTCGGTTTCGTGCTCGCCGCCGTGGGCTCGGCCGTGGGGCTGGGCAATATCTGGCGCTTCCCTTACATGGCCTACGAAAACGGCGGCGGGGCCTTTTTTATCCCCTACCTGTTCGCCCTGCTCACCGCCGGCATTCCCTTCATGATCCTGGAGTTTACCCTGGGCCACAAATACCGTTCGGGCGCCCCGGGCATCCTCAAGGCCCTCAACGCCCGCTTCGAATGGCTGGGCTGGTTCCAGGTGATGATCTCCGCCATTATCGCCTTCTATTATGTGGTGGTGATCGCCTGGGCCATCTCCTATGTCTATTTCGCCCTCGGCCAGTCCTGGGGCGAAGACAGCAATGCCTTCTTCTTCGGGGAGTTTCTGGGCCTCACCGGCGATAACTCCCCTTCTCGCCTGGGCGGCCTGCAGTGGCACCTGCTGCCCCCCCTGGGCCTGGCCTGGGCCGCCACCTATTACGCCACCTACCGAGGCGTGAAGGGCGGCATCGAAAAGATCAACAAGGTGCTGATGCCCCTGCTGTTTCTGCTGGTGCTGGTGCTGATCGGCCGCATCGTCTTCCTGCCCGGGGCGCTGGACGGCATCAACTGGATGTTCACTCCCGACTTCAGCAAGATCTGGGAGCTCAAGGTATGGTCCGCCGCCTACGGCCAGATCTTCTTCACCCTGAGTGTGGGCTTCGCCATCATGCTGTCCTATGCCAGCTACCTGCCGGAAAAATCCGATATCAACAACAATGCCGCCATGACGGTGCTGATGAACTGCGGTTTTTCCATGCTGGCCGGCATCATGATCTTCGGCGCCCTGGGCTACATGGCCCTGGCTCAGGGCAAGGCCTTGACCGAAGTGGTCAGTTCCGGCGTGGGCCTGGCCTTCGTCACCCTGCCGGCGGCCATCAACCTGCTGCCGGCACCGGGCCTTATGGGCCCCCTGTTCTTCCTGGCCCTGGTGTTCGCCGGCATCAGCTCCCATATCTCCATCGCCGAGGCAGTCACCGCCGGGCTGATGACCAAGCTGGGCTGGAGCAGAGCCAAAACCGCTACCGTCTTCTGTGGCGGGGGCTTTCTGGTGAGCCTGCTGTTTATCACCCAGGGCGGCCTGCTGCTGCTGGATCTGGTGGACTACTTTATCAACAACATCGCCCTGCTCGGCTCCTGCCTGCTCGAATTGCTGCTGGTGGGCTGGCTGTGCCGGCTGGAAGACTTTCGCGCCCATGCCAACCGCCTCTCCGACTTCGCTGTCGGCGCCTGGTGGCTTGTTTGTATCAAGTATGTGTCGGTCGCCATGCTGGTCGTGATCCTGTTCAGCAACCTGTTGGGCGCCTTCCGGGAAAATTACGGCGGCTATTCCAACAACGAAGTCCTGTTCATGGGGTGGGGCATGATAGCGGTGATGCTGATGCTGGCCATCGTTATCAACACCGCCAGCAAGAAGGAGACCAGCGCATGACCACGGGGGCCATTATCATGATGGTGATCGGACTGGGCATCACCTGGGGCGGGGCCGCTCTTTGTATCTACCGGGCAATCCGCCAGCGGAAACGCTGAAAGCCGGAAGCCGGAAGCCGGAAGCCGGAAGCCGGAAGCCGGAAGCCGGAAGCCGGAAGCATCTAGCTTCAAGCTTCAAGCGTCCAGCCTATTTCTCCCGCACCGGCTGGATATAGAGGCGGGCCGGATCGATCAGCACATCCCTGGCCATGAATTCCCGCCCCAGCAGTACCGGGTAGATCATGCGGGTACGATCCTTGAGGGTGAATTCCACCTCCTTCTCCATACCGCCCAGTTGCACCGGCAGCAGGATGACGGGCCGCCGGTCCAGCTTCTTGCTGTTGGCCTGGCGGATGCGCACATAGCGGCTGAGCGGGGCCTCCAGCCGTTCCAGGTGGTTCTTGTGGTTGAAGCTGAACCGGATCCAGCGTTTGCCGTCCTTCCTGAACTCTTCGATGTCGGTGGCACTCATGGAGGAGGTCTTGGCGCCGGAGTCGATACGCGCCTTGACGTTATCGCCCAGCACCGGCAGCCACAGCCACTCCACTCGCCCCAGCAGCCACTTGTCGCCTATTTTGACGTCCTCCAGGCCCGGGGGCTGGGCATGGGCATTGGGGCTCAGCAGACTCATAACGAATACCAGTGAAAACAACCATTTCATCAGCACACTCCTCGGGTGCGGCAGAATTTGACGGCGCTATCTTATCCAAGCCGGTGACGATGGGAAATGGGTTGATACCAAGAATTATCGCTCATTTTATCCTGATCTCGGCGCCGACTCGGGGTATCCTTTGCGGTTT
The DNA here is from genome assembly GCF_052487945.1 of Zobellella sp. An-6. NCBI lineage: Bacteria > Pseudomonadati > Pseudomonadota > Gammaproteobacteria > Aeromonadales > Aeromonadaceae > Zobellella > Zobellella sp. An-6. The sequence goes on from NZ_CP199259.1 coordinate 2,224,681, forward strand.
TCATCCATCTGGGCAGTAAGGAATGGACTGGGATCTCGCTTTTACCGGGCGCAACGCCATATTGGCGCCGCTGGCCGAACTGATACCGATAAACAGTGCCGACTGGCCTTCCCTGGCCGAGCTCAACCGACAACTGGCAGGCCCGTTGCCGGTGCGCTTTATCGACGACGACCACTTCGCCGAGCTGGGCTGCTACTACGAGCAGGCGGTGGCCCATGGCCTGGTACCCACCCGCTCCGCCAACTGGCACGATTTCTTCGGGGCGTTGATCTGGTACCTGTTTCCGCGCACCAAGGTCCTGCTCAACCGGCTGCACATGGTCGATATCGCGGCCCACGGGGCCAAGCAACGCACGCCCAGGCGCGACAGGGTGACCCATTTCGACGAATGCGGCCTGGTGCTGGCCGTCCCCGAAGGGGAAGAGATCGCCGCGCCGCTGCGCGAACACGACTGGCCGGGGCTGTTCCTCCGCCACCGCGCCCGCTGGGGCCGGGACTGGCAGCCCTTCGTATTCGGCCATGCCCTCTACGAGCAGGCCCTGGCCCCCTTCGTCGGCCTCACCGGCAAGTGCGTGGTGCTGGAAATGGAGCCCGCCTTTTTCACCCTGCCCCCCGCCGTCCGCCAGGCCCGCCTCGACAGCAGCCTGGCCGAGCATCTGGAGCAGAGCGCGCTGTTCGATCGGCCTCGCCCGCTGTTGCCCCTGCCGCTGCTCGGCATTCCGGGCTGGTGGCCGGCCAACGAGGATCCCGCCTTCTACCTGAACCGGGATTACTTCCGCCCCAAGCGCAACAGATGATCTGGCCCGCGTTTTTTCTTACACTTGGCGCCCCGTCTTCGAGAGGATGATGTTATGTCCGGGCACGATCCCGTTTATGACCACGCGTTCAACCCCCGTTACCTGCACCCCAGATACTGGCCGACCTGGCTGGCCATCGTCGCCCTCTGGCTGCTGGCCTGGGTGCCCGTCCGCCTGCGCGACCGCCTCGCCGCCGCCTTCGCGCCCCTGCTTATCCGCTTCGCCAAGAAGCAGTGCTACATCGCCCGCACCAACATCCGGCTGTGTTTTCCCGAACTGCCCGAGGCGGAGCGGGAACAAATGCTGCGCCGCTCCATCGAGGTGGGGCTGATGGGCTTTTTCGGTTACGGCGAGTGGACCGCCCGCGGCAAGACCTATCTGCAGAACCGCTTCCGGGTGCGGGGCCGGGATCATCTGGACGCCTGCCTGGCGGCCGGTGACAGGATCATCTTCATGATCCCCCACACCTGGGTCCTCGACGCCGGCGGCCTCTATCTCAACTCCCTCGGACTGCCCATGTGCACCATGATGCACAGCGCCAAGAACGAGCTGTTCGACTGGTTCATCAACCGCCAGCGGGCCCGCTTCGGCGGCCTGATCTATGAGCGGGACGCGGGCATCAAATCGATCATCAAGACCCTCAGAGAGGGCAATCACTTCTTCTACCTGCCGGACCAGGATCATGGCCGGGAAGCCAGCCTGTTCGTGCCCTTCTTCGCCGAACTCAAGGCCACCCTGCCGGCCCTGCCCAAGCTGGTGCGGCTCACCGGCGCCAAGGTCTTGCCGGTGCTCTCGGTCTACAATCCCGAACAGCATCGCTACGAGCTCATTATCCGTCCGGTCATGGCGCCCTATCCCACCGCCGATCTGACCGCCGACACCCGGGCCATGAACGCGGAGATCGAGGCCCTGCTCACCGACTGGCCGGAGCAGTACATGTGGTTCCTGAAGTATTTTCAGACCCAGGTGGACAGCGATGAAGGCCGCTACGAAGCGGGTATTCGCCGGATCAGGGGAAAATGATGACCTGGCTTCAGTATCTGCTGCTGCTGGCCGCCGGCCTGCTGGTGCTCTGGCTGGTGGCCAGGATAGACGACTGGCTGATAGCGCGGGAAAAACGGCGTGAGGGGGAAGCGTAAGGTGCCCCCTCACCTTTCTTGCCCCTCACGCCTCACCTTCTTACCTCTCACCCTCTTTAATCAGCCCGGGAAGAACAGGAACTTGGCGCCCACCAGGATCAAAAAGCCGGCAAAGGCCCGCCTTAGCGCCGTGGCGGACAGCTTGTGCGCCAGTATGGCGCCGAAGCGGGCAAAAGGCATGCTGGCCAGGCTGATGCCGATCATCGCCGGCAGATAGACATAACCCCAGGCCTCGGCGGGCAGCCCCTGATGCGGCAACCCATGCACCACATAGCTGAGCGCCCCCACCAGGGCGATGGGAAAACCACACACCGCCGACACCGCCACCGCCCGCTGCATGGGCACCGAACACCAGCTGAGAAAGGGCACCGTCAGGGAGCCGCCACCGATACCGAAGATGCCCGAGGCCCAGCCGATAACGCCCCCCACCGCCACCTGCGCCGGTTTTCCGGGCAGGCTGGTGCCGCCCCTGGGGGCGAGATGAAACAACATCTGGGCCGCCATGGCCCAGGCGAAGAGGCCGATCAGCATCTGCAGGTGCAGGCCCGACAGCTTGTCGGCAGTAAAGCCGCCCAACCAGGCCCCCACCACGATGCCGAGCGACAGCTGTGCCGCCAGCCGCCAGTCGATGGCCTTGCGACCATGGTGGGTGTGGATGGCGCTCAGGGAGGTAAACATGATGGTGGCGAGCGAGGTGCCCACCGCCATGTGCGCCACCAGCTCCCCACCGATCCCCTGCAATTTAAAGCTGAAGATCAGCACCGGCACTATGATGAGGCCGCCGCCCACCCCAAACAGGCCGGCCAGGGTGCCGGCAAAGGCCCCCAGTACCAAGTACATCAACCAGGTCATTCGATTGTCCCCAAGAAACACAAAGGGCCATAAGCTACCCAAGACCACGGCAAAAGCCAATGGCCGCCGGGGATTTTAGAGTCGTTCGCGGCCCAGGCTTATCACCACCCGGCGGTTGCTGTCACGCCCTTCCGGGGCGCTGTTGTCGGCGATGGGCCGCCGCTCGCCGTGTCCCTCGAGGGAAATCGCGCCTTCCGGCAGCCCCAGCTCCATGAATTGGCCCTTGATGGCCTCGGCCCGGCGCTGGGACAACTGCTTGTTGTGGTATTCGGTACCGAAGCTGTCGGTGTAGGTGTTGATCACCACCTCGTTGATCTCGGGATCAGCCTTGACGTATTCGGCGATCATCGCCAGCCGCTGGCGGGAATGAGGGGTCAGTCCGTCGGCGTTGTTGACATAGTTGAGCACGCTGAAGGCGATGTCCTCGAAGCCGTAGGGCAACAGGTTGTGCTGACAGTCGAGAAAAGCGGCGTAACGGGCGCGGAAGTTGACCGACGACAGCCCCACTCCCGTCGCCTGGTTGTTGCGGTACCAATCGTCAAAATAGAAGGTGGGCCAGCGGCCCTGGCTCAGCTCGTCGAGCATGATCCAGGCGGACTGCTGCTCCACCATGGCATCGAACTGCTGATAGAAGGTCACCCGGGTGAGATCCCGCGCGCCCCGCCCCGGCTGCCAGTGGGGCGACTCGCTCCTGAGGGCGGCGGACTGGGTGCGCGGCAGCGCCCGCAGGGGGTTGAGTTCGAACACCAGGTTGATGTTCTTCGACGCCCGGCTGACGAAGGCGCCGGTGCCGAAACCGGGAATGGGATGCTCCAGGCGGCATTCCACCGCCGAGTCCGACGTCAGCCGCCACAGGGATTGTTCGATATCCGCGATAAAGGTACGGGGCTGGGCCCAGGCGCCCGAGCACCAGGCCAGCCCCGCCAGCAGGGGAAAAATGCGCACGCCGTGTCTCCTGTTGACCATTAGGCTCTGTATCGGCAACCGGCGGCACAGCTTTAGTGTTTTAGTTTGATGCCCGCCGCCTCGCCGTAGGCGCGCACCTCCCGGGTCAGCACCGCCTTCTCCTCCGGCGACAGCCAGCAGGCTTCCACGCTGTTCAGGGCCATCTGCAGCAGTTCGCCGTCGGTGGCTCCCAGCCCTTGCTGCAGGGCCTGGTAGTTGGCGTTCATGTAACCACCGAAATAGGCCGGATCATCGGAATTGACGGTCACGCACAGGCCGGCGTGCAACAGCTTGAGCATGGGATGCTCGCCCATGTGCTCCACCACCCTGAGCTTGAGGTTGGACAGGGGGCAGACGGTCAGTGGAATACGCTCCCGGGCCAGCCGCTCCATCAGGTGCCTGTCGTGCACCGCCGCCACCCCGTGATCGATGCGCTCCACCTTGAGCAGATCCAGGGCATCGTGGATGTACTGGGGCGGCCCTTCCTCGCCCGCATGGGCCACCAGCCGGAAACCCTGCTCCCGGGCCGCGGCATAGACGCGGACGAACTTGGACGGCGGATTGCCCTTTTCCGAGGAGTCCAGCCCTATGCCGGACAGCTGGTGACGGAAGGGCTCGGCGTGGTGCAGGGTCTCGAAGGCGCTCTCCTCCGACAGGTGCCGCAGGAAGGACATAATCAAGCGACTGGACAGCCCCCACTGCTGCCGGGCCTGCTCCAGCGCCCGGTGGATGCCGCCGATCACCGCCGCCAGCGGTACCCCCCGGTCGGTGTGGGCCTGGGGATCGAAGAAAATCTCGGTGTGGCGCACCCGCTCGGCATGGGCCCGCTCCAGGTAGGCCCAGGTCATGTCGAAGAAATCCTGCTCGGTCAGCAGCACCTGCATGCCCTGGTAGTAGACATCGAGGAACGACTGCAGATCCTTGAAGTCGTAGGCGGCCTTCAGCGCCCCTTCATCGGCGTAATCGAGGGTGATACCATTGCGCCTGGCGAGGGCGAACACCATCTCCGGCTCCAGGGTTCCTTCTATGTGCAGATGCAGTTCCACCTTGGGTAGTTCGTTGATAAATGTGGACATGGCGTTTCTCCCTTGCTCCCGGATACCTTAAAGATAACAAAATGTTAACCCTTGTTATCGCAAAAACATAACCTTCTGGTCAATAAATTGATACCCGGCCGCCCCCGCTCTGCCGGCACCAGCAAACGGACCTTATTTTGATGATATCTCTGCTCAAGCGTTGTCTGCTCTGGCTGGCCGCCCTGCTGGTGCTGGCGCCGCTGCTGCTCACCCTGGCCTACCGCCATGTGCCGGTGCCGGTGACCCCGCTGATGATAATCCGGCTTGTCGAAGGGGAAGGCCTGTCTAAAGACTGGCAGCCGTCGGCCCGGATTTCCAATCATCTGAAAATGGCGGTGATCGCCTCCGAAGACAACCTGTTCTGTCGCCACAAAGGCTTCGACTGGAAAGCCTTCGGCGATGTGCTCAACGAGTTCCGCAACGACGGCCGGCTGCGCGGCGGCAGCACCATCACCATGCAAACCGCCAAGAATCTCTATCTGTGGCCGGGCAGGAGCGTCACCCGCAAGGTGCTGGAGGCGCTCTATACCCCCATGCTGGAGCTGATACTGACCAAGGAGCGCATCCTCACCCTCTACCTCAACATCGCCGAGTTCGGCCCCGGCGTCTACGGTGCCGAGGCGGCGGCGCGCGCCTATTTCAACACCTCGGCCGCCAACCTGAGCCGCCAGCAGGCGGCCCAGCTGGCGGCGGTGCTGCCCAACCCCAGGGTGTACCACGCCGGTCGCCCTTCGGCCTATATCCAGCGCCGCGCCGCCACCATCCAGACCCGCATCAACCAGTTGGGGCCTCTGCTCGCCTGCATCCGGGAGCCATAAAGCCCTACGCTTTGTCATCGATTTGTCATAAGCTGCCATGACAGTGGGAACAGCGCCGGAACCGACCGGCGACAAGGAGAGCGAATGAATAAAAAAAACCTGATCTGTGATATCGACGGCGTCATCCTGCACAACAACGATCTGATCCCCGGCGCCGACGGCTTTATCCGCCGGGTGCTGGAGCAGGAGATGAACCTGCTGTTCCTCACCAACTACCCGGCCCAGACCCCGAAGGATTTACAGAACCGTTTCTATTCCGCCGGCATCGAGGTGCCCGAGCACTGCTTCTACACCTCGGCCATGGCCACCGCCGACTTTCTCAAGCGCCAGAGCGGCGAAAAAGCCTATGTGATCGGCGAAGGGGCCCTTATCCACGAGCTGTACAAGGCCGGCTTCACCATCACCGACATCGATCCGGACTTCGTGGTGGTGGGCGAGACCCGCAACTACAACTGGAGCATGATCCAGATGGCGGCCAAGTTCGTGGCCGGCGGGGCCCGCTTTATCGCCACCAACCCGGACACCCACGGCCCGCACATGCACCCGGCCTGCGGCGCCCTGTGCGCCCCCATCGAACGGATGACCGGCAAGAAGCCCTTCTACGTGGGCAAGCCCAGCGCCTGGATAGTGCGCGCCGCCCTCAACCACATGGACGCCCATTCCGAAAACACCCTGATCGTGGGCGACAACCTGCGCACCGACATCCTCGCCGGCTTCCAGGCCGGGCTGGAAACGGTGCTGGTGCTCACCGGCGTCAGCCAGGTCGCGGATATTGACAAGATGCCCTTCCGTCCCCAGCATATCTACCCTTCCGTCGCCGATATCGACCTGTTCTGACACACCCGACGCACTTTCTGTACCGCTGCCGTTTCGCCGAGCCCCAGCGGTACCTAGCAACAGAGTATGAAACTGCCCTCTTATGATTGAACAGACACTCACCCAATTACTGCTCCTCCTCGGGTTGACGGTTTTTATCGTGCTGGTGTTTCAACGCCTGCGTATCCCCCCAAGCCTCGGCTACCTACTGGTGGGGGTGTTGCTCGGCTCCCATACCGCCGGCCCGGTGCTGGAGGAACACTACATCAAGCTAATCGCCGAATTCGGCATCGTCTTCCTGCTGTTCACCATCGGTCTGAGCTTTTCGCTCTCCCAGATTTATGCCCTACGCCACCTGATACTGGGACTGGGTACGGCTCAGGTGGCATTGACCACCGCCGTGGTCGCCCTGCTGCTGTGGGCCATGGGCATGCCCGGCATCGCCGCCTTCGTGATCGGTGCCGTCTTTGCCCAGTCCTCGACCACCATCATCAGCAAACAGCTCACCGAGCAAGGGGAGGAGCAGACCCGGCACGGCAGGTTGGGCACCACCCTCTCGGTGTTCCAGGACATTACGGCGGTGCCCTTCGTCATCATCATTCCCGTGCTCGGCGTGGCCGCCGCCCAGGAGGTGGCTGGGGCCCTTGGCATCGCCCTGGTCAAGGCCCTGCTGGCCTTCGCCGCCGTCTTCCTGGTAGGACGTTATTTACTGCGTCCCTTTTTCCATCTGGTGTCCGAGCAACGCTCGGCCGAACTCTTCACCCTGACGGTGCTGTTCGTATCCCTGATCGCGGCCTGGACCACCATGAGCCTGGGGCTTTCCATGGCATTTGGCGCCTTCCTGGCGGGCATGATGCTGGGGGAAACCGAATTTCGCCATCAGGTGGACTCCACCATCAGGCCCTTCAGGGACGTATTGCTGGGACTGTTCTTCGTCAGCATCGGCATGCTGCTCGATCCCGCCCTGCTCCCCGACATCTGGCTGGAAGCCCTGCTCGGTGCCTGCGCCCTGCTGCTTATCAAGCTGCTGCTGGTCACTGCCATCGTCAGATGGGCAAAAATAGACAGCACCACCGCTTTTCGTATCGGCATGATCCTGGCCGTGGGAGGAGAGTTCGGCTTCGCCCTGCTGGCCATCGCCCTCGACGCCCGGGTGATAGCGGTACTGCCCGCCCAGATAGCCCTGACCGCCGTCTTCTTTTCGATGATCCTCGCGCCTTTCCTGATCCGCTTTAACCAACCCCTCGCCACCTGGCTGTTCAGCGCGCGCCATCCCGGCACCATGGGCGAGCAAGGCCACGACGTACCGGAAGGGCATCATCTTAGCCATCACGTCATCGTCTGCGGCTATGGCCGTATCGGCCAGATAGTGAGCCGTTTCCTGGAAAGCGAGCGCATCCCCTACATTGCACTGGATATGGACGCCAAGCGGGTCAAGGACGCCCGCCTTTCCGGTGAGCCCGTTTTTTTCGCCGACTCGGCAGATCCCGCCGTGCTGGAAGCCGCCGGCGCCGGCAAGGCGCGCTTGCTGCTGATCAGCCACGACGACCTGAGCGCGGCCCTGAAAACCCTGGCTTACGTAAGGCGCCACCACCCCGGGCTGCCCATCATGGTGAGGACCCGTGACGAAACCCACGTGGAGGACCTCCGCGCCGCCGGCGCCACCGAAGTCATTCCCGAAACGCTCGAAGCGGGCATGATGATGGCCTCCCACGCCATGCTGTCCCTGCGGATCCCCCTGCATAAGGTGGCGAGCTACATCCAGCAGCAGCGCACCAGCCGCTACCAGATGCTGAGGGAACTCTTCCCCGGTACCACCGCCTCGCTGGAAGGGCTGGACGAGCAAAAGGCGGACCGGCTCTACCCGGTGCAGCTGCAGGCAGAAAGCCCGGCAATCGGCAAGCGCCTGGCCGAGCTCGAGCTGGACAGCCGGGGGGTGATCGCCACCGTCCTGGTGAGGAGCGGCAAGAGATCGCTTGCTCCCGGGCCGGACACCCTGTTGCAAGTCGGCGACGTGCTGGTGCTGTTTGGTCCCCCGGATGAACTGGAGCAGGTTGGCTGGCAACTCGGGGCAGGACAGCCCGGCCCGTCAGGGATGGGCTGAACGGGTATCCGCAGGACCTAAGGGAATGGCGCTCAATGCCTGTCGTGGGCAGCGACAAGCCGGCTTGCATGAACCCCAAAATATGCGGCCCCATGGTGGCGTGACCGACGAATACCTCAAAACGCCCCCGGGCCGCACGCCCCTGCGCCTGCTAACACCCTATTTTAGGGTTGTGTCGTCGGACTCAGGCCATGCAGCCATTCCCGCCAGATGGCCACCAGCAGCGCCATCAGCACGGGCCCCACGAACAGGCCGACGATGCCCATGGTGGTGACGCCGCCGATCAGGCCGAAGAAGGTCGGCAGGAAGGGCAACTTGATGGGCCCCCCCACCAACCGCGGGCGAATGGTTTTATCCACGATAAACAGCTCCACCGAGCCCCAGAGGAACAGGCCCACGCCGGCGACCATCTCGCCCGACCCGATCAGATAGAGCGATGCCAGGGTAAAGCACAGGGGCGCGCCACCCGGGATCAACGCCATGAAGCCGGTCAGCACGCCCAGGGCGACCGGGGAAGGCAGGCCGGCAATGGCATAGGCGATGCCCAATATCACGCCCTCCCCCAAGGCGATCAGCCCCATGCCGGTGACCGTCGAGCTGACGGTGGCGGGCACCATGCGGGAAAACCTGGCCCAGTGCCCCCCCAGCAGCGCTTCGCCCGCCCGATCCAACTGTTTGGCCAGCGCCGGCCCATCCTTGTAGACGAAGAACAGGGTGATGATCATGAACACCAGGATCAAGAGCAGGTGGAAGGCCCGGCTGCCGAAGGCGACCAGCCAGCGGTAGAGGGTACCGAGTTGCTCGCCGCTGAGCAGTTGCACCAGTTCGCTCAGGGCCTGGGGATGGGCGATGTAACGCTCCCAGTAGGGCGTCAGCCAGTCGCCCAGGCCGGGCAGGCGGTAAAGCCAGGGCGGCATGTCCGCCCCCTGGCTGTTGATCACGATCAGCCATTCCACCCAGCCCTTGATTTCCTTGAAGGCGTAGGAGAAAGCGAAGGAGATCGGGATCACCAGCACCATGATGATGATCAAGACCGCGATGCTGGCCGCCAGCAGGGCATTGTGACGACACAGGGCCAGCAGGCGGAGATAGAGGGGCCAACTGGCGAAGCCGATGATCAACGCCCCCAGCACGGGCACCAGGAAGGCGTGGAAGAAGTAGACGGCCAACCCCAGCAGCAAGAGCAGTATCCAGCGAGAGGTTCGGTTATCGGGCAAATGGGTCAACATCGGTCTCTCTATTCCCTGGGCGTATCGGCACTGACGGGCGGAAGGCACATGGTAGCACAGTGAACGGCGATGTGCCCCAACGAAGCCCGGCGGCGATCGTGTTCCGTTTTTCCCGGGGCTTCCAAGGGCTGCGGCATGGGGCAATATCAGGATATTCGGGGTATGAGCACTTTTGTTTTTATAACCCTCATATTATTGGGTTTTTCATGGTTTAAACAGGCACTTTCATGGGAAAGTAAAGCAGGTTTTGGCGTGTAAAGTCCATGTATAATAATGATATTTTTGTGTTTCTGTAAAAAAATCGCATTGCATGATGACTTTGTGTCTGATACTTTTTTTTCGGCGTTTAGATGATGGTTGGCCTCGGCCGGAACCCACTCCAAGATAGCGCCGATGTTCGAATCGGACCCGGGCCTGGGCGGTAACTTGGCTAGCTGCCTTGACGTTAACCCCTCGTCCCCCGTGTCCCTCCATGTCGCTCACTGAACAGGATTCACATCCGGATGCTACTACTGTTTTTGTGCCTTCTGCCTTTCCTCGGAAGCGTTGTCGCGGCTTTCTTACCTTCGAACGCACGTAACACCGAAGCCTGGCTGGCTGGTGGCGTCGCCCTGGTCGGGGTGATCATCAATCTGTTGCTCTACCCCCAGATCACCGAGGGGGTGCTCCGCGTTCAACTGGCCTGGCTGCCCGGTAGCGGACTCGATGTCGTGCTGCGGCTGGACGGCCTGGCCTGGCTGTTTTCGATGCTGATCACCGGTATCGGCCTGTTGGTGGTGATCTACGCCCGTTACTACATGTCGCCCAAGGATCCGGTGCCCCGCTTCTTCTCCTTCCTGCTGGCCTTCATGGGGGCCATGCTGGGCGTGGTGCTGTCGGGCAATTTGATCCAGCTGGTGCTGTTCTGGGAACTGACCAGCCTGACCTCTTTCCTGCTGATCGGCTACTGGCATCACCGGGTCGATGCGCGCCGGGGGGCGCGGATGGCCTTTACCGTGACCGCCTGCGGCGGCCTCTGCCTCTTCGCCGGCGTTTTGCTGATCGGCCACATGGTGGGCAGCTATGATCTGGACCTGGTGCTGGCCGCCGGCGATCTGCTGCGCGAACACCCGCTCTACCTGCCCATGCTGATCCTGGTGGCCCTGGGCGCCCTGACCAAAAGCGCCCAGTTTCCCTTTCATTTCTGGCTGCCCCACGCCATGGCGGCCCCCACGCCGGTCTCTTCCTATCTGCACTCGGCCACCATGGTCAAGGCCGGGGTCTTCCTGCTGATCCGCTTGTGGCCGGTGTTGGCCGGCACCCCGGAGTGGTTCTGGCTGATCGCGGGCGCCGGTGTCTGCACCCTGCTGCTGGGTGCCTTCATCGCCATTTTCCAGCACGATCTCAAGGGGCTGCTGGCCTATTCCACCATCAGCCACCTCGGGCTCATCACCCTGCTGCTGGGCATGGGCTCACCCTTGGCCGCGGTGGCGGCGATCTTCCATGTGGTGAACCACGCCACCTTCAAGGCGTCGCTGTTTATGGCGGCGGGCATTATCGATCACGAAAGCGGCACCCGGGACATGCGGCGGTTGAGCGGGCTCTGGCGCATGATGCCGATCACCTCGACCCTGGCCATGGTGGCGAGTGCCTCCATGGCGGGGGTGCCGTTGCTCAATGGCTTCCTGTCCAAGGAGATGTTCTTCGCCGAGTCCCTGCTGGTGGGGGAGGATTGGTGGATGTCGGTGGCGGCCACGGTGGCGGGGATCTTCGGGGTCACCTATTCGCTGCGCTTCATTCATGACGTCTTCTTCGGCGCCCCGGCGCAGGACTTGCCACACCAGCCCCACGAGCCCAACCGCTGGATGCGCCTGCCGGTGGAGCTGCTGGTGCTGCTGTGCCTGGTGGTGGGGGTGTTCCCCGCCATCAGCATAGGGCCTTACCTCTATGCCGCCGTCTTCTCGGTGCTCGGCGAGCAGACCCCGGAATATAGCCTGGCCGTATGGCACGGGTTCAACCTGCCGCTGTTGATGAGCCTGCTGGCGCTGGTGGGCGGCGTGCTGCTGTACCTGGCGTTGCGCCGCTGGGGCAACCTGGCCCGGAACGAAGGGGTGCCGCTGCTGCACCGCTTCAACGGCAAGCGCGCCTATGAATACACCCTGCTCCGGTTGACCCGGGGCGCTTCCTGGCTGGAACACCGGCTGGCGAGTACGCGCCTGCAGCCCCAGGTGCTACTGATGGTGCTGGTGGCCGTGGCGCTGGCGGCCCTGGCCCTGCGCCCGGCGGCGCTGCTGCCGGGCGAACGGGCCCTGACCCCGCTCGATCCCCTGTTTGTCCTGCTCTGGCTGGTGGGCGGCGCCTGCGCCATCGGGGCCGCCTGGCAGGCCAAGTTCCACCGGCTGGCGGCCCTGGGAATGCTGGGCGCGACCGGGGTGGCGGTGTGCCTCACCTTCGTCTGGTTCTCGGCCCCCGACCTGGCCCTGACCCAACTAATGGTGGAAACCGTCACCACTGTGCTGTTGCTGCTGGGCCTGCGCTGGCTGCCGAGCCGGATCGAATCCCGGGAACTGGGACTGGCGACCCGAGCCCAGGACCGCTTGCGTCGCCTGCGGGATCTGGTGGTGGCGGCGGCGGCGGGCCTGGGCCTGGCCGCCTTGAGCTACGCGGTGATGACCCGGCCGGTGGGGGAAAACATCGCCGGTTTCTTCCTGGCCCGGGCCCTGCCCGAGGGCGGCGGCAGCAACGTGGTGAACGTCCTGCTGGTGGACTTCCGTAGCTTCGATACCCTGGGGGAGATCAGCGTGCTGGCGGTGGTGGCATTGACGGTATACGCGCTGTTGCGCCGTTTCCGGCCCGCCCCCGAGAGCATTCCCTCGCCCAGGCAGCAGAGCAGCCTGAAGAACGATCCCGCCTTCGGCCAGACGGCGGCGGAGCAGGCCGAGCGGGGCTATCTGATGGTGCCGACCCTGTTTATGCGGGCCTTGTTCCCGATCATGGCCCTGGTGGCGGCGTATTTCTTCATGCGCGGCCATAACCTGCCCGGCGGCGGCTTCGTGGCGGGGCTGATCTTCACCGTGGCGGTCATCGTGCAGTACATGATGGCGGGAACCCACTGGGTGGAAAGCCACCTGCGCTACCATCCGCACAACTGGATCGCCGCCGGCCTGGCATGTGCCCTGTTCACCGGCCTGGGCGCCTGGCTGGCCGGCTATCCCTTCCTGACCACCCATACCGCCCATGTCACCCTGCCCTGGCTGGGGGAAATCCACCTGCCCAGCGCCTTTATGTTCGACCTGGGGGTGTTTGCGTTGGTGGTCGGTGCCAGCCTGCTCATCCTGGTCGCCCTGGCGCACCAGTCGGTGCGGAGCCACCGGGTGGAAGAACATCGGCAACAAACCGAACAACAGGAGCCTGTTTCATGGAAATAATCCTTGCCCTGGCCATCGGGGTGATGGCGGCCTCGGGGGTCTGGCTGTTGCTCAGGCCGCGCAGCTTCCAGCTGATCATTGGCTTGCTGCTGCTGTCTTATGCAGTCAACCTCTTTATTTTTTCGATGGGCCGTCTGACCGTGGATCAACCGCCCTTGATCCTGGACGCGGCGGTGGATCTCGTCCAGTACGCGGATCCCGTGCCCCAGGCCCTGGTGCTGACCGCCATCGTGATCGGCTTTGCCACCACGGCACTCTACCTGGTGGTCTTGCTGGGCGCCCGCGGCCTGACCGGTACCGATCACGTGGACGGTAAGGAAGCGGACAAATGAGCACGACCCTGATAGACAAGCTGATGATGCTGCCGGTGTTGCTGCCGCTGTTGACCGGCGCCTTGCTGGTGCTGCAGCGGGAACAGCATCACGAGCGCAAGTGGTGGCTCAACCTGGGCTCGACCCTGGTGCTATTGGTGGTGGCCTCGGCCCTGGTCTGGCTGACCGATGCCCACTCCTCCCCCTGGCCCCAGGGCATCGGGGTCTACCTGGCCGGCAACTGGGCCGCCCCCTTCGGCATCGTGCTGGTGGTGGATCGGCTGGCCGCCCTGCTGTTGCTGCTGACGGCGGTGATGGCGGTGATGGCCCTGCTGTTCGCCTCTGCCCACTGGGGCCGGCTGGGGGTGCATTTCCACTCCCTGTTCCAGTTCCTGCTGATGGGGATCAACGGCGCCTTCCTGACCGGGGATCTGTTTAACCTTTTCGTCTTCTTCGAGCTGATGCTGGCGGCCTCCTACGGCCTGGTACTGCACGGCTCCGGGGTGACCCGGCTGCGGGCGGGGATGCAGTACATCGTGGTCAACCTGGTGGCCTCGGCCTTCTTCCTGATCGGTGTCGCCCTGATCTATGCCAATACCGGTACCCTCAACATGGCGGATCTGGCGCGGCTGCTGCCGCAACTGGCCGGGGATGAACTGAGCCTGCTGGAGGTCGGGATCGCCATCCTGGCGGTGGCCTTCCTGGTCAAGAGCGCCGCCTGGCCGCTCAACTTCTGGCTGCCCACCACCTATGCCGCCGCCTCGCCGCCGGTGGCCGCCATGCTGGTGGTGATGACCAAGGTGGGCGTCTACGTCATTTACCGATTGTGGCTGCTGTGGTTTTCCGCAGACAGCGTCGAAGGGCTGGGCGCCGAGCTGCTGTTGTGGGGGGGCATGGCCACCCTGCTGTTCGGGGCCATCGGCATGCTGGCGTCCCAGGACATGGGCCACATGGGCGGCTACAGCGCGGTGATCTCCTCCGGTACCCTGCTGGCCGCCCTGGGCTTCGGCCAGCCCGGCCTGGTGACGGCGGCGCTCTTCTACCTGCTGAGCTCGACCCTGGCGCTGGGGGCCTTCCTGCTGTTGGCGGAACTGGTCGAACGCAGTCGCAGCCAGACGGATCTGGTGCTGGCACTGAGTTTGGAAGCCTTTATGGTGGAGGATTCGCCCCGGGATCCGGTCGGGGTGAGCATTCCCGCCGCCATGGCCTTTCTCGGCTTGAGCTTCGCGGCCTGTGCCCTGGTGCTCACCGGCATGCCGCCACTGTCGGGCTTCGTGGCCAAGTTCGTCCTGTTCGATACCCTGCTGACTCCCCCTGGGGACGCGCCGGGAGCGGGCCACTGGCTGCTGCTGGTACTGGTGATCCTGTCGGGGCTGGCCGCGACCATCGCCATGATGCGCTTCGGGGTACGGGCATTCTGGGCGGCGGATCGCGGCAGCCTGCCCGCCCTGAGGCCCGTGGAAGCGGCCCCGGTGGCGGCGCTGGTGCTGGGCTGTGTGCTGATGACGGTGCTGGCCGGCCCCATCATGGCGTATCTCGAACGAACCACCGAGGCCCTGTACCAACCGGAGCGCTATATCGAGCGGATCCTGTCGGTACCGGCCAAGCCGGGTCCCACCACGGAGGATGTACGATGATGCATCGCTGGTTGCCTTTTCCCCTGTTGTCATTCGGCCTGTGGCTGATGTGGCTGATGCTGAACCAGAGCCTGGCGCCCGGCCAGCTGTTGCTGGGGGCCCTGCTGGCCCTGGCCGCCCCCCTGCTGGCACGGCCGTTGGGACTGCGGCTGACCCGGCCGGCCCGGCCGCGGGCCGTGGCACGCCTGTTTATCTTCAGCCTGATCGAGATCATCCGCTCCTGCTACGGGGTCAGCCTGATCATCCTCGGGCGGCGGGAACACAATTCCCAGTTTATCCGCGTGCCCTTGACCTTGCGGGATCCGACCGGTTTGGCGGTGCTGGCGTGCATCATCAACTCCACGCCGGGGACCGTCTGGATCGAGATCCTGCCGGAAGGGCATCAGTTGGCCCTGCACGTACTGGATTTGCATGACGAACAGTGGTGGCTCGACACCATCCACCGGGTTTACGAGCAGCCCTTGCTCGAGATCTTTGAAAGCGGGGAAACGCGATGACACTCTTGTTAACGGTTACCATCTATTTTGCCTTGCTGGCGGTCGGTCTGAGCATGGCGCTCTGTACCCTGCGCCTGTTGCGCGGCCCCTCGGCCCAGGATCGCATACTGGCGCTGGATACCCTGTGGATCTGCGCCATGCTGCTGTGCCTGCTGCTGGGGCTCTATTTCGGGACCGAGCTCTACTTCGAGGTGGCCCTGCTGGTGGCCCTGACCGGTTTCGTCTCGTCCATCGCGCTGGCGAAATTCATCATGCGGGGAGAGATCATCGAATGAACGAACTCGAGCTGCTGCCCCTGTGGGCGGCCATTCCGGTGCTGTTGCTGCTGTGGTGCGGCAGTATCGTGATCCTGATCGGCGCCCTCGGCCTGGTGCGGCTGCCGAACTTTTACCGCCGCATCCACGGCCCGGCCATGATCGCCACCCTGGGCACCGGCTGCATCCTGCTGGCGTCCATGCTGTTTTTCACCGGCTTGCAGACCCGCGTCGTGGTACACGAACTGTTGATCACGGCCTTCATTTTGATGACGGCGCCGATCACCGCCATGCTGTTGATGCGGGCCGGCGTCTATCGCGAGCTGAGGGCCAAGCGTCCGCCGGAGAACGGCCGCAAGCACTATGTGCTGCCCGAGGACAAGGAAGAGGATTGAGGGCCGCTACGGCCCTGCCGTCGCTCGCGCGCAGTGGGGCCAGCTCACGGCCATCTTCCCTCGTTCCAAACCGCCGCGGATGCATCACCCGCGGCTCAATGCCCGCCTTCATCCTTGTCGTAGGGATAGTGGACATGGCCGAAGCGGATCACCAGTATGGCCACGGCCAGCACCAGGGCGGCCCCCGCCACCGTGATCAACCGCCAGCTGTCCATGCCCTTCATGTCCAGGATGAGGTAGCGGGCCAGGGCGACGATGGCGATATAGAGCGGAATGCGAATGGGCAGCTTGCCCGAGCGCAGGTAGATGGCCACCATGGCCAGCACTTCCAGGTAGATGAACATCAGCAGCAGATCGGCCAGGGTCACGGTCCTGGCCCGCCACATGGTGTTGACTTCGATCCCCACCGCCACCACGGTAGAGATGGCGACGATAATCAGGCCAATATGCTGAAGCGTATCCAGCACCTTGCTGCCCAGCATCCGTTTATTATCCATAGATCCCCTCCCGGTGTTGTCATTATCCAAAGCTGTCGTTACTTAATGCAGGCAAAATCAGTGCCATAATATCCGGCCGCGAACCCAGCGGTAAACTCCCCGCCAAGGCGGGATTCGGCCTTGTCCCTGGACGGCCGGCCACCTATAATAACCGCTGCCTAACGGACAGAGCTTATAAAAAATTAAACTTTTATGAAATTTTTGAATAAAGCGATTACGCCACCCTAGCCTTAATGCCCCGCTGTTACCGCACCCCGCGGTATCTCTGCTCGCCCTCATGCGAGCGCTTTGCTCTACCCGAAAACTTGAATCCCGTACCGCTGCGCCCGCCTTTCGCGCCGGCCGGTTATGGACTGCCTTTAGTCACAACCCTGGAACCAACAAGAATGCTCCCGAACATCAAGCAAACCTGGTTTTCGAACATACGCGGCGACGTGCTCGCCGGCCTGGTGGTCGCCCTCGCCCTGATCCCGGAAGCCATCGCCTTCTCCATCATCGCCGGCGTCGACCCCAAGGTCGGCCTCTACGCCTCCTTCAGCATGGCGGTGGTGATCGCCTTCGCCGGCGGCCGCCCGGGCATGATCTCCGCCGCCACCGGGGCCATGGCGTTGCTGATGGTCACCCTGGTACGCGAGCACGGCCTCGAATACCTGCTGGCCGCCACCCTCTTGTGCGGCCTGTTGCAGATCGTCGCCGGCTACCTGCGCCTGGGCGAACTGATGCGCTTCGTGTCCCGCTCCGTGGTCACCGGCTTCGTCAACGCCCTGGCCATCCTGATCTTCCTGGCCCAGCTGCCGGAGCTGACCGACGTCGGCTGGCACGTCTACGCCATGACCGCCGCCGGCCTCGGCATCATCTACCTGCTGCCGCTGGTGCCGGTGGTGGGCAAGCTGCTGCCCTCCCCGCTGGTGTGCATCATCAGCCTGACCATAGTAGCCATCGCCTTCGGCATCGATGTGCGCACCGTGGGCGACATGGGCGAGCTGCCCGATACCCTGCCGGTGTTCCTGTGGCCGGACGTGCCGCTCAACCTCGATACCCTGGCCATCATCTTCCCCTATTCCCTGTCGCTGGCGGTGGTCGGCCTGTTGGAGTCGATGATGACCGCCACCATAGTGGACGACCTCACCGACACCAAGAGCGACAAGAACCGCGAGTGCAAGGGCCAGGGCCTGGCCAACCTGGCCACCGGCGTGCTCGGCGGCATGGCCGGTTGCGCCATGATCGGTCAGTCGATCATCAACGTGAAGTCCGGTGGCCGCGGCCGGCTGTCCACCCTGGTGGCCGGCGTGGTGTTGCTGATCCTGGTGGTCTTCCTCGGCCCCTGGGTGTCGCAAATTCCCATGGCCGCCCTGGTGGCGGTGATGATCATGGTGTCCATCGGTACCTTCAGCTGGGGCTCCATCCGGGATCTGAAAGTGCACCCCAAGAGCACCAGTCTGGTGATGATCGCCACCGTGGTGGTGGTGGTCTATAGCCACAACCTGGCCTACGGCGTGCTGGTAGGCGTACTGCTCAGCGCCCTGTTCTTTGCCAACAAGGTGGGGCAAATCCTCTATGTGGGCTCCGAAAAAACCGACGACAACCGCCGCGAATACCAGGTGGTGGGCCAGGTGTTCTTCAGCTCCGCCGAGCGGTTTGTTGCCGCCTTCGACTTCAAGGAGGTGATAGGCCAGGTGCGCATCGATCTCAGCCGCGCCCACTTCTGGGACATCACCGCCATCAGCGCTCTCGACAAGGTCATTCTCACCTTCCGCCGGGAAGGCACCGAAGTGGAATTGATCGGCCTGAATGAGGCCAGCGCCACACTTGTAGACCGTTTTGCTGTTCACAACGATCCCAAAGCGGTAGAAAAGCTGATGGGCCACTAACAAAGAGGAATGACCATGACCACCAACGTCTTGGCATGTATCGACGGCTCCAGCCTCGCCACCGCCGTCTGCGACTGGGCCTGCTGGGCCAGCCTGCGTCTGGCGGCGCCGCTGACCTTCGTCCATGTGCTGGATAAGGCACCGCAGCCGGGCCTGGCCGACCTGAGCGGCAGCATCGGCCTGGGCAGCCAGGAGCACCTGCTGGAAGAGCTGGCCGAGCTCGATGAAAAACGTGGAAAACTGGCCAGGGAGCAGGGCCGCATCCTGCTCGAGGCCGCCAAGCGCCGCGCCATCGACGACGGCGTGAGCGAGCCCGCCGCCCTGCAGCGTCACGGCAAGCTGGTGGAGACCCTGGTGGAATTCGAGCCCGACACCCGGCTGCTGGTACTGGGGCGCCACGGCGAGGAATCCGCCTCGGCCTACGCCCACCTCGGCAGCCACGTGGAGCAGGTGATCCGCGCCCTGCATCGCCCCATCCTGGTGACCCTGGGCGAATTCAGGGCCCCACAAAAGATCATGCTGGCCTTCGACGGCAGCGCCACCACCCGCAAGGGCGTGGATATGCTGGCCAGGAGCCCGCTGTTCAACGGCCTCGAGCTGCACCTGGTGCTGGTGGGCGCCGACACCGACGACAACCGGGAGCAGCTCAACTGGGCCAGCACCACCCTGGCCCAGTCCGGCATCAAGGCGCAGGCCGCCATCGTCCCCGGCGAGGTCGACAAGGCCCTGCCGCAATATCAGCAGCACAACGGCATCGACCTGATGGTGATGGGCGCCTACGGCCACTCCCGCATCCGCCAGCTGCTGGTGGGCAGCACCACCACCGCCATGATCCGCTCGACCCGGGTGCCGCTGCTGGTACTGCGCTGACAACGCCATGAGCAGGCGCCATCGTCCCCCCCGGCCGAAGGCGCATTACACTGTATCCAGGGGCCCGGCAGCCGGGCCCGCCGTCAACCGGGGGAAAATCATGATCACTCAACTGATGGCCTGTATCGATGGCTCCCGCCAGGCCGGCGCGGTCTGCGACCTGGCCAGTTGGGCCAGCCTGCGCCTGTCCGCACCGCTGACCCTGCTGCACGTGCTGGATCAGAGCCAGTATATCCACGAGGCCGACTTCAGCGGCTACCTGGGTATAGAGGCCCGGCGGAAACTGCTCCAGGAGCTGGCCCGCCTGGACGAGCAACGCAGCCGGCTGGCGGTGGAGCAAGGCAGGCTTATCCTCGCCGCCGCCCGTGAGCGGGCCCTGGCGGCCGGGGCTGTCCAGGTGGAGTGCCTGCAGCGCCACGGTGCCCTGGTCGACAACCTGGTCGAGCTGGCGCAGGACGACCGGCTGCTGGTGCTGGGCGCCCACGGGGAGCAGAGCGCCGGCGCCCTCGCGCACCTGGGCAGCCAGGTGGAGCAGGTAATCCGCGCGCTGCACCAACCCATACTGGTGGCCCAGCCGGAGTTCAAGGCCCCGCAAAAGATCATGCTGGCCTACGACGGCAGCCCCAGTGCCCGCAAGGGGCTCGCGCTGCTGGCCCAAAGCCCGCTGTTCCGGGGGCTGGACACACATCTGGTGCTGGTGGGCCCGGACAATGGCGAGCACCGGGCCTTGCTGGACGACGCCCGGGCCTTGCTGACCGGGGCCGGGGCCGAGGCTCGCACCCTTGCCCTCCCCGGCGAGCCGGAGTTGGTGCTGCCCCGTTATCAGCAGGACAACAGCATCGACCTGATGGTGATGGGCGCCTACGGCCACTCCCGCCTGCACCGCTGGCTGCTGGGCAGCACCACCACCGCCATGATCCGCTCGGCCCGGATCCCCCTGCTGGTGCTGCGCTGAGCTCGGGTCCCGGCAGGCCGCCGGCCCGACGGCGGGCGGCCTGCCGTTAACCAAAGGTTAAAAAATACAAATAAAACAAACCGATAAAAATGTGACCCAGACTACAAAAGCCTAAAAAACTGTCCTTTAATAAAATGAAAGAACACTAAAAAGCCGGCCCCTGGATGCGGGCACTGGGTGGCAACCATCGAGCCGGCTCCAGTTTGAATGATGGCAAGAGGTAGTCCTTATGGGTGGCGCTGAATACACGGGTGTGACAAACACCGCTTTTCTCTATCCAGATTCCAGCCTGCACCGACTATGGCAGGAATTGCTGGCCGACGCCGGTATCGAAGTAAACGGTCCCCAACCTTGGGATATGCAACTGAAGGCGCCGGGCGTGCCGGAGCGCATCTTCGCCGAGGGCAGCCTGGGGCTGGGTGAAAGCTACATGGACGGCGCCTGGGACGCCCAGCAGCCCGACGAGCTGATCTGCCGTCTGTTAAAGGCACGCCTGCACCGGAAAGTGCACCCCTCCCGCCTGCTGCTCCATGCGCTCAAGGCCCGGCTGCTCAATCGCCAGACCAGCAAGCGGGCCTGGCAGGTGGGGGAAGCCCACTACGATCTGGGCAACGACTTCTATGCCGCCATGCTCGACGAACGCATGACCTACACCTGCGGCTACTGGCAAAACGCCGCCACCCTGGAACAGGCACAAGAGGCCAAGCTGGATCTGATCTGCCGCAAGCTCGGGCTCGAGCCCGGCATGCGGGTGCTGGACATCGGCTGTGGCTGGGGCAGCTTCATGGGCTATGCCGCCGAACACTACGGGGTGGAATGCGTGGGCGTGACCATCTCCCGGGAGCAGGCCCAGTGGGCCAGGCAGCGCTACCCCAAGCTGCCGCTGGAATTCCGCCTGCAGGATTATAGAGACCTTAACGAGTCTTTCGATCGGGTGGTGAGCGTGGGCATGTTCGAGCACGTGGGCCACAAGAACTACCGCACCTACATGGAAGTGGTCCATCGCTGCCTGCAGGACGGCGGCCTCTTCCTGCTGCACACCATCGGCAAGAACGAACGCCGCCCTCACACGGATCCCTGGATAGACAAATACATCTTCCCCAACGGCGAGCTGCCGTCCATTGGCCAGCTAGGCGATGCGGTGGACAGGTTGTTCGTGGTGGAGGATCTGCACAACTTCGGCGCCGACTACGACAAGACCCTGATGGCCTGGCACGCCAACTTCGAGCAGGCCTGGCCCCGCTTCCGGGAGCAATTGGGCGATCGCTTCTATCGCATGTGGCGCTACTACCTGCTGGCCTGCGCCGGTGCCTTCCGCGCCCGGGACATCCAGCTGTGGCAGTGGGTGCTGGCCAAGGGCGGGGTGGAGCAGGGCTACCGGCGGGTCAGCTAGCGTTACACCACGCCCTGCTCGCGCAGGTACTCCTCGTAGCTGCCGCTGAAGTCGCGGATGCCGTTTTCGCTCAGCTCCAGGATGCGGGTGGCCAGGGACGACACGAACTCCCGATCGTGGGACACGAAGATCAGGGTGCCCTGATACAGCTCCAGCGCCATGTTCAGCGACTCGATGGATTCCATGTCCAGGTGGTTTGTGGGCTCGTCCATCACCAGGATATTGGGCCGCTGCAGCATCAGCTTGCCGAACAGCATGCGTCCCTGCTCGCCCCCGGACAGCACCCCCACCTTCTTCTTGATGTCGTCCTGGCCGAACAGCAGCCGGCCCAGCACACCGCGAATGGTCTGCTCGTCGTCGCCCGCCTGCTGCCACTGGCTCATCCATTCGAACACCGTCAGATCCTTATCGAAATCGGCGGCATGATCCTGGGCGTAATAGCCGATGGTGGCGTTTTCGGACCACTTGAACTGGCCCTGATCGGGGCCAAGCTCGCCCACCAGGGTCTTGACCAGGGTCGACTTGCCGATGCCGTTGGTGCCGAGGATGGCGATGCGCTCACCCACTTCCACCAGCATGTTCAGGCCCTTGAACAGCGGGCCCTCGCCATAGCCCTTGGCCAGGCCCTCCACCTCCAGCACGTTGCGGTACAGCTTTTTCTCCTGCTCGAAGCGGATGAAGGGGTTCTGCCGGCTGGACGCCTTCACTTCCTCCAGCTTGATTTTTTCGATCTGCTTGGCGCGGGAGGTGGCCTGGCGCGCCTTGGAGGCGTTGGCGCTGAAGCGGGCCACGAAGGATTGCAGATCGGCGATCTGAGCCTTCTTCTTGGCGTTGTCGGACAGCAGCCGCTCCCGGGCCTGGGTCGCCGCCAGCATGTAGTCGTCGTAGTTGCCCGGGTAAACCCTGAGTTCACCGTAGTCCAGATCCGCCATATGTGTGCAAACGCTGTTCAGGAAGTGGCGATCGTGGGAGATGATGATCATGGTGCTGTTGCGTTGGTTGAGCACCTCTTCGAGCCAGCGGATGGTGTCGATGTCCAGGTTGTTGGTCGGCTCGTCAAGCAGCAGAATGTCGGGGTTGGAGAACAGGGCCTGGGCCAGCAGCACCCGCAGTTTCCAGCCCGGGGCCACTTCGCTCATGGGGCCGTTGTGCTGTTCCAGAGGAATACCCACCCCCAGCAGCAGTTCGCCGGCACGCGACTCGGCGGTGTAACCGTCGTATTCCGCTACCTTGCCTTCCAGCTCCGCCGCCCTCATGTAGTCCTCGTCGCTGGCCTCCAGGTTGGCGTAGATGGCGTCGCGCTCATGAATGGCGGCCCACAGCTCGCTGTGTCCCATCATCACCACGTCCAGCACCCGCGCCTCTTCATAGGCAAACTGATCCTGGCGCAGCTTGCCCAGCCGCTCGTTCACGTCCAGGCTGACGTTACCGGCGGTGGGCTCCAGATCGCCGCCCAGGATCTTCATGAAGGTGGACTTGCCGCAGCCGTTGGCGCCGATCAGGCCATAGCGGTTGCCGTCGCCGAATTTGACGGAAATGTTCTCGAACAACGGCTTGGAGCCGAACTGCATGGTAATGTTGTTGGTGGAAATCAAGGAGCAGACTCACAGTTAACGAAAGAAGATGGTCCCAGGACCGCAGGGTGCCAAGGATACCGGCACGGACGGGAAAGTTCAAAGTCTGCGCGGCATTAATGGTTGGCCAGCACCGGCACCGACACCAGGGCCGGACAGGCACTCAGGATCACGCACCAGAAGGGGAGCTGCTGCCGGCTCCAGTATTCCGCCGTTTCATTCATGATGTCGAGCAGGGTCAGCCAGCCCGGCTGCTCGCGACAGACGAAGCCTTCCACCTGTTGCAGGCAGAGTACGACGCCCCGTTCGCCGACCAGCTCCGGCTCGGTCAGGGCATCGCTCAGGGCGTCCCAGTTATGTCCGAACCAGGCCGGCAGCGCCAGGGCACCGGCCAGTTGCAGCAGGCAGCCGGCCTTGGAGTCCACCCCGGCGAAGTCGATCGGATAGAAGCCCAAATCCAGCCGGCGGGCGGCCAGTTCCAGGGCCAGCAGGGACTGGGGCTCCAGGCAGCAGGCGCGGGCCGGGCCGGCCTTCAGCAGCCGGGTCAGTTCGGTTTCGTTCATGGTTAACCTTGAGTTCGGTAACACGGCGGTATGATGTTCGGTACAGTCCTGCCCCCTCGCCGGGGTGACGCATAGCCAGGGCGCCATCGGTTGAGCAGGAGCGACCGATGCCCGACGATGGCCTCCCCACCCAAGATGCTCGGCTCAGGCCACCCCTTCACTCGGCAAGCAGTGGACGCTACCGGGCTTCGTTATTCCACTTCCGGGGGAGAGGGCAATATCAGCACACCCTCGAACGGACTGCCAGTCGACCAGTTGCCTTCGACCACCGCGTCTGCCGCATCGAAAATGGTGTGGCCGCAGATGTTCATGGCAACAAACTTGTCCGGCCAGACGAGCAGTGCCGGCGAGTAAAACTTGCCAGCTTTGTCAATGAGCATCACTCTGCTGTTTGTTGGCAAAGAGGACAGCAACTCGATAAGCTCCCCTGCCGTCAATCCCTGGCTGATATCCATAGTGCCCTCCGTTGCGGGCAGCTTTCCCCGGAGCTCTAAGCATAGCCAAAGGCGCCAAATATTGAACCATATCAACAGCCCCCTCCGACCTGGCAACCGATGGGGCTCACTCGCGTTTCAGCTCAACAAAGCTGCGGTAGTGGTCTTGCGTATAATACCAGACCTCGGGCGGATGGCCTCCGGTCACCACCCGCCGGGGGCCGCGATGGCTCAGCCCGGGCGTGTCCACCGTGTATTCCCGGTAATAGCCCCGGGGCCGGGCCGGCAGCCGCCCTTCCCGGTTATGAAAGGTGGTGCCGTCCTGGCGGTAGGGAAAAGGGCCGCCCCGGTCGATAAGGCGCAGGGTCTCGGTAAGCTGCGGATGGCCAGCGGGGTCATAGCCCCCCGACCACAGGCCCTGGAGCAGCAGCGCCAGGCCGAGCAGCAGGGCGCCGCCCAGCAGGCGGAAGTTGAAGCTCCGTCTGCGTCCTCGCCTAGTCATTCAGCACCTCGGGATTGGCAATGTTCACCGGCCGGCCCTCGGCGTAGGCCAGGATATTATCGAAGGCCGCGCCGAAATATAGCTCGTAGCCGCCCTGCTCCACATACCCCAGATGGGGTGAACAGAGCGCATTGGGCAGGGTCAGCAACTGTTGCAGCTGCTCACCGTCCGGCTCCTGCTCGTAGACGTCCAGGGCGGCAAAGCCCGGGCGGCCGGCACTCAGCGCCGCCGTCAGGGCACCGGGCTCGATCAGTTCGGCCCGGCTGGTGTTGACCAGCAGCGCGTCCGGTTTCATCCGGGCCAGGTCGGCGGCCCTAACCCGATGACGGGTCGCCTCGTTCAGCCGCAGGTGCAGGCTCAGCACATCGCTGCTGGCGAAAAAGGCGGCCTGGTCGGGGGCGGCCATCAGGCCGTCGTTTCTGGCCTGCTGCCGTGAGGCTTCACTGCCCCACACCTGCACCTGCATGTCGAACGCCTGACCGAAGCGGGCGATGCGCCGCCCTATCTTGCCGTAACCCCAGATACCGAGGGTTTTGCCGGACAGGGCACGCCCCAGCCCCAGTCCGCCGTTCTGCTGCCAGTGGCCCGCCTTGAGCGCGCTGCAATAGGGCAGCAGTTGCCGGCTGGCCGCCATGATCAGGGCCCAGGTCAGCTCCGCCGGCGCCACCGGTGATCCCACCCCCTCCGTCAGGGCCACGCCGGCCCGGGTGCAGTCCTGCAAGCGGACATGGTGGCTTATCTTGCCGGTCTGGCTGATGAGCCGAAGCCGCGGCAAGCGGGCCAGCAGCTCGGCGTTTATCTCGGTGCGCTCCCGGATCAGCACCAGGGCCTCGAAGGGGGCGAGCCGCTCGGCCAACAGCGCCAGGTCGTTGCAGTGGTCGGTGAACACCGTCACCTGGTGGCCGGCCAGGCGGGAAAAGCAGGGCAGGCTTCTCACCAGATCCTGGTAATCGTCCAGTATGGCTATCTTCATGGCATGTCCTTGTGGTTGGGAATGGGCGGCGTTTTTTTATATCATACAAGGCCTTTTTCACGTCACCCCCATGGAGAGCATGGTGCACTCAGACTACATCACCGCCGAACTGGTCGCCGAGGTGGAGGCCATCGCCCGGGACGCCGGCGCCGCCATCATGGCCATCTACGGCCGGGACTTCTCGGTCGAGGAAAAGGCCGACAAGTCTCCCCTGACCGAGGCGGACGCCGCCGCCCATCAGCTTATCGCCGGTCGCCTGGCCGCCCTGCCCCTGCCACTGCCGCTGCTGTCGGAGGAAGACACCGGCCACTTCGCCGGCCCCGACACCCGGGGGCGCTACTGGTTGGTGGATCCCCTCGACGGCACCAAGGAGTTCATCAAGCGCAACGGCGAGTTCACCGTCAATATCGCCTTGATCGAGCAGGGCCGGCCTGTGCTGGGCGTGGTCTATGCCCCGGCGCTGGGGCTGTGCTACAGCGCCGCCCGCGGCCTGGGCGCCAGCAAGGTGGACGCCGAGGGTCAACGCCGGTCCATCCGGGTGGCCGAGCACCGGGCGGGCACGCCCTGGCGCATCGTCGGCAGCCGCTCCCATGCCGGCGAGGAAATGCCGCGCCTGCTGGCCAGGCTGGGCGAGCACGAACTGGTGCCCATGGGCAGCTCCCTCAAGCTGTGCCTGGTGGCGGAAGGGGCGGCCGACGCCTATCCCCGGCTGGGCCCCACCTGCCTGTGGGACACCGCCGCCGCCCATTGCGTGGCGGAGCAGGCCGGCGGGCGGGTGGTGCAGCTGGACGGCACCCCGCTCGGCTACGCCCATCCCGAACAGCCGCTCAACCCCCATTTTCTGGTACTGGGCCAGAGCGAGCAGGACTGGACCACCCTGTTCTGATACGACAAGGCCGGGGAAACCCGGCCTTGTCTTGATCACAACGTCGTGGTCATGACCGCATCAGTCAGCCAAAGAGCCCACTCCGCCGACACGCCGTCAATCCATCCCTGGAGGCTCCGCCGCGCCCTCCCTGGCGCGGAGGGTCGGCGGAGCCGTTCCCTTTGTCCGCCTGTTTGAGCATGGGCGTTGCCTGTCCAGATAAGCCTGAGGGTTGGTCAACAGTCCAAGGCCGGGGAAACCCGGCCTCGGTTTACATTCCCCCTCAGCGGGCAACCAGCACGTCGCAGGGGGGCATGCTCAGGAAGCTCATGGCGATGCTGCCGATCAGCAGCCGGCTGATGCCCTGGCGGCCGTGGGTCCCCAGCACCAGCAACCGGGGCTGGTGCTTGCTCACCGCGTTATTCAGGCAGGCCTGGGTCTCGCCGGCCATGATCTCGGTACTGATCCGGCTTTGATCGTCGTCGGCCAGAAAGTGGGCCATCTCGGTTTTGACCTCATGCTCGATGCGCGCCTTCTGGTGATCCCGCAGGGTTTCGACGTCCAGCTGGTCGTGGCGGATAAAGCCCATGAAGGGCGGCTCGAACACATGCACCAGGCGCACCTGGGCCTTGGGCGCCAGCTTCAGGCCGGCCTGCAGGGCATGATGGGAGCTGCGGGAAAAGTCGGTGGCGGCCAACACCTGCTGGTAAGGCTGGTCGGGATCGCCCGCCACCATCAGCAGGGGAACGTCGCAATGACGCAGCAGGCGCTCGGCGGTGGTGCCGAGGAAGAGATCCCGCATCGGCTCCATGTGATGCTTGCCCACGATGACCAGATCGGCCTTGAGTTCGGCAGCTTTTCTGGCCAGTGCCCGGTCCGGCTTGCCCAGCAATACGTGCCGCTCGCTGTCGGGCTTGATCTCGCCGGGCAAACCATCGAAGAAGCCATCCAGGGCGGTTTCCGCCGCCTGTTTCAAGCGATGCCGTACCGGTATCTCCACCAGGGGCTCGTAGAGCGTCAGGGCATCGTCCACCACATGTACCAAGTGCAGGCTGGCCTTGAGCTGTAATGCCAGCTCGGCAGCCCTCTTCACCACCCGTTTGGAATCCTGCTCCAGATCGACGGCGACAAGCAGCGTTTTCATCTTGGCTTTCCTTCTCGACAGAGGGAGCGCTCGCAGGCAACTCCTTGATTGGCCTAACATGAAGCATTCCCGCTTTTGGTGACAAAAGCAAATGCCGGCGGTGCGCTGTGCCGCAAGTCCGTCATCGAGGCAGCCGGTCTCGATAGCACCTCGAGCGAGCGGCTCCAGCCGCCGCGCCGGCTTTTGATTCTCCTCGACCGCCCTTTGGTTTACACTAGCGCCCTTTCAGGTTCAATTTTTCGGGAATTTCAGTGTTAACAGCAGAAATCGCCATGCGCTGGCTCACCGCCGGCTATATCGACCATTACATCTGTGAAAACTGCCACGGCATCCATCTGTCCGAGCTGCAGGGTCTGGATGGCGTGCTGGAAAGCCGGCTGTTCGTTGAGCATGAGGACGCCATCATCACCACCGAAGTCGAGATCCGGCCCACCGCCCTGCTGGCACTGGTGGCCGATCTGGGCCGGTTGAACATGAACTACCCCAGCCTCAAGGTGTTTGTCGACATCGTCGACGACAACCTGCCCCGCCTTATCGTGGCGGACTACCTGCATACCCAGGCCGGCCTGGAGCAACACCAGTTCCTGTGGATAGTGCAGCAGACCATGCTGGCCACCCAGCAACTGGTACAGGAAATCACCGAACTGGGCTTTCTGATGCAGGACGAACCGCAGAGAATGCCTTCGGCTGTGCATTAAGCCCGCAGATTGCGCAGGCTTCGAGCACTTGCACAGACACCCGCTAAAAAGCCTTGAACAACCGCCGGCAAGTCGTTACATTACGCCCCGTTCCCAAGCGGGGCCGGTGAAGGTAACACCGATAACAAAAAACGCCGCGACAATTTGGTGAGGTGTCCGAGTGGCTGCCAAGAGGCGAAGCCGGGGCAAAAGCACGCAGCGTGCTGCGTCAGCCCGAGGACAGTCATACAAAGATGAAAAACCGGTGACGGTAACACCGATACAAAAAACGCCGCAACAATTTGGTGAGGTGTCCGAGTGGCTGAAGGAGCACGCCTGGAAAGTGTGTATACGGCAACGTATCGAGGGTTCGAATCCCTCCCTCACCGCCAGATTGAAACCCCGAGCAGAGATGCTCGGGGTTTTTTCGTTACTGCTCAGCCGGCGCTGCGCCCGAACAGCCCCCGGTACAGTCCGCGAAGCCCGCGTTGCAGGGTCCAGAGGACCCCCAGGCTCCACACCAGGAAGGATCCCAGCCACAGCAGCAGGGAGGCCATCAGCAGCGACAGCCGGTAGAGGCCCTTGCCCGCATCCGGCAGTAGCCGTAGCACCCCGCGGTAGCCACCGCGATACCCCGACGACACCTGCTCCAGCCGCAACAGCTCCCGCACCGAATCGGCCCGCCCAAGGGAGTCCATCGCGCCCCGCGCACCGCCGTGGCCGGCGATGTTGCGCACCGCCCGACCGGTGGAGGCCAACTGCCCGGCCGCATCGGTGCCGACGATGCGCCCGGCCGCCAGCGCCAGCTCATCGAGTTCCGCCCGGCCCAGTTGCTTCAACTCCAGCCGCCCCAGGCGCTGGCCCAGCTCCCGTGCCGCCCGGCCGTCGATGGCATCCCGGCTCAGGCGGTAGAGTTGCTCCCCCAGTTGCCGGCTCATGCGACCGCTCTTGCGGGCCACCTTCAACAGCGACAGCCCGGCCCGGGCCGGGGTTGTGGCACCGCCGCTGGCCAGGGTCAGGGCGCTGAGCCCGAGGCCGGTGCCGGCCAGGGCCAGCAACAGGGGATCGTGATCCGGCCAGGCCAGGCCTTCACGGGCCAGATCCCGCAGATCCCCCAGCAGGGTCAGATCGGTGATCACCGCCGCCGCCATGCCTTCGGCGCTGTCGGCCCGACCGGTGCTGAGCCCCTGCCAGATGTCCCCGGCGGAGCGCAGCATCCGGGCCTGCCAGCGATCGGCCGCCTGCAACCGGGCGACCAGGCTCTCGTCCAACGCCACGCCTTGCTCCTGCGCCAATTGATAGAGGGCGAGGGCCAGCTCCAGGTCCTCCTCCTGCAGCGCCTGCTCCATCGCCACCGCGTAGCGGGCCGCCGGCAGCCACTGCAGGCGGAACTGCACCATGGTGAGGGGGTCTCCCTGCAGCCAGAAGATCCGTGCCGCGTCCCGGGCCTGGGGCAGCACGGTGCCGGCGCTCAGCACCAGGCCGGACAGCATCATCACGAACAAGAGTCTTTTTATCAGCCTCATCACCGCCGATACCGAGTGGATCATCCCATCCCCTATTATCGTTGCCCGGGACAGCGTTCGGAAAGAGGTCATGCGGGCGGATGTCGGAGCCCCGCAGAAAGATTATTTTATTTGACGTACAGTTTTTCTCACTGGCGACCAGGGCCGCTATGGGTGTACATAGGCGCTCCTACTGGAGGGTTTACCGCTTGAATACCGTGTCGCAGCTAGAACAAGTCTTTGATGAGGTGGTGGACGCCATCGCCGGGCCGGGTATCGGCATCTTCCCCGGCTTCCTGGACGCGGCGCGGGTCGCGGCCCTGCTCCACGACTTCACCACCCTGCCGCCCTGGCAGCTCACCCCCGCCGGCATCGGCCGGGAGCAGGCCCACCATACCAATGAGCGCATCCGCACCGACAAGACCCGCTGGCTCGAGGGCGACAGCCCGGCTCAGCGTGACTACCTGGCGCTGATGGCCGGCCTGCAGCGGCAGGTGAACCGCCAGCTGTTCATGGGGCTCAAGGACTACGAGTGCCATTATGCCCGCTACGACGAAGGCGACTTCTACAAGAAACACCTGGACGCCTTTCGTGGCCGTGGCAACCGCCGCCTCACCACAGTGCTCTATCTCAACGAACACTGGCGGGATAACGATGGCGGAGAACTGCTGGTCTATCCGGAGAAGGGTCAGGAAACCTTGCATCGGGTGCGACCCGAGGCCGGCACACTGGTGTGCTTCCTGTCGGAGCGGTTTCCCCACGAAGTGCTGCCGGCCCGGCGGGAGCGGCTGAGCATCGCCGGCTGGTTCCGTATCGACGACCCCCTGGCGCCGGCGGTGCTGCGGTAGGTTCCGTCGGTCCCCCAACCAGCCTTTCACTCAGAGAAACAGCCTGGCAATGTCCGCCGTGGCACCTGTACCCACGGTGTCGCCATGTTCCGCCAGCCAGGCGCAGGCCCGGGCCCGGCCCTGATCACGCAGCATCTCCAGAAACGACCGGCTGGTCGTCAGCTTGGATTCCATCGCCAGCCGGCCGACCAGATCCCCGGTATCGATCAGATGCATCCTGGTGCGGGCAAGGCGTCGTTCCAGCCGTCCCCCCGGCCACAGCGTCCGGCGGGAAAACTGACGCGCCAGCGCCAGGCTGTGCAGCTCACGCAGCAAGGTGCTCTTGAACGCCAGCTCCTGGGTGCGATGGTGAATTTCCTCATGGGTCAACGGGAGTTGCGTATGTTCGAAGGGACTGAGCAATACCAGCAGGATATCCGCCGAGGACGCCTCGTAAACCAGGGGAAAGATAGCCGGATTGGCGGCAAAGGCGCCGTCCCAATACGGCTCGCCATCGATCAATATCGCATGGTGCAGGGTCGGCAGGCAGGCAGAGGCCAGCAACATGTCCGCCATCAGCTCGGCCGTCCGGAACAGCCGCAACCTGCCGGTATTGGCATGAGTGGCGGCGATGAACAGTTTCAGCGGGCAATGCTCACGCAACCGGTCAAAATCGATTTGCCGACTGACAATATCCCGTAATGGATTGATACCATAAGGATTAAACTGTTGTGGTGAAAATTGCTGCGTCCAATACAGGATGATCCTGATGGCGGTGGCCAAGCGGCCGCTTTCACTGTCGGCGCCGGCATTGAGCATGGGGGCGCAGTCGGCGACGTCTTCCCAGAAACGGGCCAGCGCCTCCCGGGCGCCCTCGTTGCCGCCCTGCAGCAGGCCGTGGGCCAGTACCACGGCGTTCATGGCGCCGGCGCTGGTTCCGCTGATCCCTTCTATGACAAAGCGGCCGTCTTCCAGCAGGGCGTCGAGTACACCCCAGGTAAAGGCGCCGTGGGCGCCGCCGCCCTGAAGGGCAAGGCTGACGGAACGACGCCGAGATGAACGAAACAGCATAAAAGCCTCCGAATGGTGCCAGGCTCCCGCCGTGCCACTGCCGCGGTGCCTTGGCAACCGTAGTTCCTCACTGCCTGCCCCGATAAGTCACCGGTGCCAGGACTGCACGGGCGGACAGGCCTGCTACCGGAACCCATCCTCCTGTACCATAGCCTCCCCCGCACATCGCTTTGATGACAGCGGCGGAACAAAGGCCCGCCAACCCGGATGAAGGCTGGCAAACCGGCCGGCAAGCTCGCCGCCAGCCGGGCCCCGGATGACCCAGCCCGAACATTTTTAACGAATAATCAATATAACGGCACTTTAATTATCCATTTACCAAATAAATCCTCTTTTAATACGGAATAAAAGTTTAGTTACCTTTTTTTATAAATTTTCTTCATTTCCGCTTTTCATCCCGGTTTGACTCTGGCAACCTTCGTTCATTCATGTAGATCAGCACGTTAAGGACAAGCCCCCATGTGTTCCATTTTCGGTATTCTCGAACTCAAATCCGAACCCGCCGCCCTGCGCAGCCGCGCCCTGGAATTATCCAAGCTGTTGCGTCACCGCGGCCCCGACTGGTCCGGGGTGTACAGCAGCGACAACGCCATACTGGTGCATGAGCG
Source organism: Zobellella sp. An-6 (assembly GCF_052487945.1). Taxonomy (NCBI): domain Bacteria; kingdom Pseudomonadati; phylum Pseudomonadota; class Gammaproteobacteria; order Aeromonadales; family Aeromonadaceae; genus Zobellella; species Zobellella sp. An-6. The sequence goes on from NZ_CP199259.1 coordinate 2,257,286, forward strand.
CCTGGCCATCGTCGGCCTGGACAGTGGCGCCCAGCCGCTGCTGAACCCGGCCAAGACCCACGCCCTGGCGGTGAACGGCGAGATCTACAACCACAAGGAGCTGGAAGCCGGCCTTACCTGCGGATTCGAGTTCCAGACCAAGTCCGACTGCGAGGTCATCCTCGGCCTCTATCAGGAAAAAGGCCCCGAATTCCTCGACGACCTCAACGGCATCTTCGCCTTCGTGCTCTATGACCAGGAGAACGACGCCTATCTCATCGGTCGTGATCACATGGGCATCATCCCGCTCTACACCGGCCACGACGAGCAGGGCAACTTCTACGTTGCTTCCGAGATGAAGGCGCTGACCCCGGTGTGCAAGACCATCAGCGAATTCCCCCCCGGCCACCTGCTGTACAGCAAGGAAGGCCAGCCGCGCCGCTATTACCAGCGCGACTGGGAGAGCTACGACGCGGTCAAGGACAATGTCTCCAGCGTGAGTGAGCTGCGCGAGGCGCTGATGGCGGCGGTCAAGCGCCAGCTGATGTGCGACGTGCCCTACGGCGTGCTGCTGTCCGGCGGCCTGGACTCCTCCATCATCTCGGCCGTGGCCAAGATCTACGCCGACCGCCGGGTCGAGGACGACGACAACAGCGAGGCCTGGTGGCCACGCCTGCACTCCTTCGCCGTGGGCCTGGAAGGCGCCCCGGATCTGGTGGCGGCACGCAAGGTGGCGGACCACCTGGGCACGGTGCACCACGAGCTGCACTACACGGTGCAGGAAGGCCTGGACGCCCTCAAGGACGTCATCTACCACCTGGAAACCTACGACGTCACCACGGTGCGCGCCTCCACCCCCATGTACCTGATGGCCCGCCGCATCAAGGCGATGGGCATCAAGATGGTGCTCTCCGGCGAAGGCTCCGACGAGCTGTTCGGCGGCTACCTCTACTTCCACAAGGCGCCCGACGCCCGGGAGTTCCACGAGGAGACGGTGCGCAAGCTCAAGGCGCTGCACATGTTCGACTGCCTGCGCGCCAACAAGTCCATGGCAGCCTGGGGGGTCGAGGCCCGGGTGCCTTTCCTCGACAAGGAGTTCATGGACGTGGCCATGCGCCTGAACCCGGCCGACAAGATGTGCGGCAACGGCAAGATGGAAAAGCACATACTGCGCGAGGCCTTCAGCGACCTGCTGCCCCACGAGGTGGCCTGGCGCCAGAAGGAGCAGTTCTCCGACGGCGTGGGCTACTCCTGGATCGACAGCCTCAAGGCCATGGTGGAAGAGCAGGTCACCGATCAGATGATGGCCACGGCGGCGTTCCGCTTCCCGCTGAACACCCCGGTCACCAAGGAAGCCTACTACTACAGATCCATCTTCGAGGGCCACTTCCCTCAGGATTCCGCCGCCAACTGCGTACCCTGTGGGCCTTCCGTGGCCTGCTCCACCCCCAAGGCGCTGGAATGGGACGAGCAGTGGAAGAACATGGCCGACCCCTCCGGCCGTGCGGTCAAGGGCGTGCACACCCAGTCCTACTGACAGCCGAAGCCCCCCGCGTGGGGGCTTTCTACTTGCACCCCCTGCCGCCGGGCTTACCTTGCGCGTCCCGCTCAGAACTCGGTGATCACGGTCACGCCGGTTCCTTCAAATTTATCCATGTTCATCAGCGCATCAATTGACTGTTCCAGATTGATGGTGTTGCCAATGAGTTTTTCGGGAGCCAGTTTCCCCGATTGCAACATGGCGAGCATGGCGTCATAACGATGTGCCTGCATGCCGTGGCTACCCAGTATTTCAAGCTCGTGGGCGATCACTTTGCTCATGGGAATGGCCGGCGTGCTGTTTTCCGCCAGCATCAGCCCAACCTGTACGTGCTTGCCGCGTTTGCGCAGGTTGCTGATTGAATTGAAGCATGTTGTGGGATGCCCCAGCGCATCCAGGGAAACATGCACACCGCCCCGGCTGATCTCGATAACCGCTTCTGCAACATTGGCGACCCTGGTCGCGTTCAGGGTGGCGACCGCCCCCAGGGTACGGGCCAGCTCGAGCTTTTCGTCGGAGATGTCAACGGCAATGACATGGGCGCCGACCGCATTGGCGATCATGATGGCTGACAGGCCGACCCCTCCACAGCCGTGCACCGCCACCCATTGCCCGGCGGAAGTTTTCCCCTGGTCGACGACGGCGCGGAACGAGGTAACAAAGCGGCAGCCCAAGCTGGCGGCCGTGGCAAAGTCCAGCGTCTCCGGCAACGCCACCAGATTGATGTCCGCCTGGTGAATCCCCACATACTGGGCAAAGGATCCCCAGTGGGTGAAGCCGGGCTGAAACTGCCTGTCACAAACCTGCTGGTTCCCGGAATGGCACTCGGGGCAAGTGCCGCAGCCCCCCACGAAGGGGACCGTGACGCGGTCGCCGATTTTCCATTTACTCACGTCCTTGCCGACCGCCTCGACGATGCCGGCCAGCTCATGCCCCGGAACATGGGGGAGCTGAATATCGGGATCATGGCCAACCCAGCCATGCCAGTCGCTCCGGCATACACCGGTCGCCATCACCTTCACGACCACGCCATGCGTTTCCGGTGCCGGGTCCGGGAGCTGCTGTACCCGGGGTGGAGCGGAAAAGGTTTCATAAACCACTGCCTTCATAAAACACTCCTTTTGCAAAAAACTCTTCCACTATAATGCGCCCTTGCTGAAATTACCTTTCTGTTTAAATTGACCAAATGACAGAAATTGAAATACTCTTTCCCGATACCCGATATGCTTGCAAGGACGTATCCAGATGGACGCGCTTGACAAAATTGATGTCGCCATAGCCGATCGGCTGCAGCAGGATGGAAGGCTGTCCAACGCCAGGCTGGCCGAGCAGCTCGCGCTGAGCGAGGCGTCGTGCTGGCGCCGCCATAAACGCCTGGAGGAGTCGGGCGTTATCGAAGGCTACCAGGCCATTCTGAACCGGCGTAAGCTGGGAGGAGGCGTACTGGCCTTTGTGCAGCTCACTTGCACACAGCATAGCGAGGAGGTGACGGCAGAGTTCGAGAACATCATCCAGGCATGCTCCCGCGTGCTCAGTTGCCACAATACCACCGGAGAGGCGGATTTTTTGTTGCAGGTCGTCGCCAAGGATCTCGATGATTACAGCCGGTTCGTCGAGCAGGTGCTGAGAAAACTGCCCGGCGTGTCGAGCATCCGTTCAAATATTTCCCTGCGGGAAATGAAAGCAACAAACAGGCTACCCATTTCAGAGTTGCTCGTAACCTGACCCCGGGCAGCCCACCTCGGGGACACGTTTTCGCACGACAGTCCGCGGCGCCGAGCAGGCTGGGCCGGCGCGACGGCTTGTTAACCCCCGCCGCCCGGTTTACACTGCCCGCCCGTTCCGCTTTGCCCAAGAATCCATGTCTTCCCATCCCGGCGGCGCCCAGGTGCTGCGACAACAGGGTTTTCTGCCCTTTCTGATCGCCCGGCTGGCGGCGGTGTTCGCCATGCAGATCCAGGCGGTGGTGGTGGCCTGGCAGGTGTACGACCTGACCCGGGATCCCCTGGCCCTGGCCTACGTGGGTCTGGCCCAGTTCATTCCCATGCTGCTGCTGTTGCTGCCGGCCGGTGATCTGGCCGACCGCCACTCCCGCAAGCGCCTGCTCGCCGGCAGCTGGCTGGTGCAGGCCCTGTGCAGCGCCCTGCTGTTGATGCTGTCGCTCTCCCCCCAGCCGGACGTGCGGCTCTACTACGCCGTGCTGGTGCTCTACGGCTGCGCCCGGGCCTTCACCGGCCCCACCCTGCAAAGCCTGCTGCCGCAGATAGTGCCCCGCGACCAGCTGGCCCGGGCCATCGCCGTCAACAGCATGATCATGAAGCTCGCCGTCATCGGTGGCCCCTTAATCGGCGGCCTGCTCTACGCCCTGGGCGGCAGCCTGGCCTATGGCGTTTGCCTCGGCGCCTTTTTGCTCGCCCTGGTGCTGCTGGCCCCGGTGCAAACCCGCTACGCCGGTGGCGCCAAACCGCCGGAAGCCGCCGCCTGGCACCGCTTCACCGCCGGCATCGGCTACATCCGCTCGCGCCCCATCATCCTCGGCGCCATCTCGCTGGACCTGTTCGCGGTGCTGCTCGGCGGCGTGGTGGCGCTGTTGCCCATCTACGCCCAGGAGGTGCTGATGGTGGGACCGGAGGGCCTGGGCGCCCTGCGCAGCGCCATCGCCCTCGGCGCCCTGCTGATGGGAGTGGTGCTCAGCACCTGGTCGCTCAACCGCCGGGTGGGGCCGGCCATGTTTATCGCCGTCCTGGTGTTTGGCGTGGCCAACCTGGTATTCGCCTTCTCCACCCTGTTCTGGCTGTCCTTCGCCGCCCTGCTGGTGGCGGGCGCGGCGGACATGATCAGCGTCTATATCCGCTCCACCCTGATCCAGCTGGCCACCCCGGACGAGATGCGCGGCCGGGTCAGCGCGGTGAACATGCTGTTTATCGGCTCCTCCAACGAGCTGGGGGAATTCCGCGCCGGCACCAGCGCCGCCTGGTTCGGCACCGTGCCCGCCGCCGTCATCGGCGGAGTCTCCACCCTGGCGGTGGCCGGCACCTGGATGTGGGGCTTCAGGGCCCTGCTGCGGGTCGACCGGTTCGGCGACATCGAGCCCCAGGCCACCCCGGCTCACCAGGGCCAGGTCGTCCGGCCCCAGGGATGACAACGGCCGGCGCCGTCGGGACTCAGTCGAAATACCATTCCCAGCGGATGCTGGCGATGCGATCGCCCCGCAGCCGGAAGGTCACGCTTTCGGTGGTTTCGGCGGACTGGTAGCGCAGCAGTTGCGGCCCCTCACGGGCCGGCCGTCCCAGCTCGGCCACCAGCCCCGCCCGGCCGGCACCGATGTTCATGAAGGGCGGCAGCCCCGGCTGGGGACCGGACACCTCCAGCAGTATCGGCATGCCGTTGGGGTTGGCCGCCGCCTCCGACAGATAGGTCTGCGCCACCCATCCCGGACAGCGCAGGGTTTCCACCTCGTCGATAAGGGCGGGCACATGGGGGTTTTCCACCTGCCGGTAGCTGAGCTGGGGCCGATCGCATTCCCGGGCCAGCAACCGCTCGGCAATATCGTTCAGTTGCCTCATGGCCTGCTCCTGCTGGCTGGCGCAACCGGCCAGGGGAAGCAACAACAGCCACCAGATATGACGTTTCATGCGACACCTCCCGGCTCTCCCCAGAGCATAATCCCAGTCCGGCGCCTTTGCATACCGGGGCGTCCAAAGGCTTCTGTCCCCCGGGGCGGATATGGTAGTGTGGCCCATTCCCAGCCATCCAGGTATCAAGCGGACGTGAAATTTCAAGACCCCGTAACGGCGGACCTGCCGGTCGAACGGCTGATGCAAACCGGGCTGCTCAGCTGCGGCCCCGACACCCCGCTGCGCGAGGCGGCCGAGCGCATGGCGTCGCGCCGCTGCAGCTCCATGCTGATCATGGAAGGCGACCGGCCCCTGGGGATCTGGACCGAACGCGACAGCCTGCGCCTCGACTTCAGCGACCCCCAGGCCCTGCTCACGCCCATAGGCCGGGTGATGAGCAGCCCGGTCAGCCAGCTGCACCTTGCCACACCCATGGCGGAAGTGATCACCCGTTTTCGCACCGAAGGACACCGGCACTTCCTGGTAGTGGACGACCAGGGCCGGCCCCGGGGCATCGTCTCCCAGACCGACCTGGCGCTGAAGCAGGGCCTGGAGCCCTACCTCGGCCTGCGCGAGGTGCATGAGGCCATGGACACGCAGCCCCTGACGGTGGCGGGGGAACTGCCTCTGGCACGGCTGGCGGCCAGCATGTACCAGGCCGGACAGGACGCCGCCGTGGTGGCCTGCACCGACGGCGGCTACGGCATCCTCACCGAACGGGACATGGTCCGCTTCGTCGCCCGCCATCCGGGCAACACCCCGGTCGCTGGCCTGGCCAGCCGGCCGCTGCTGACCGTGAACCGGGACGATACCCTGCTGCGCGCCCGGGACCTGCTGATCGACCACCGGGTGCGCCACCTGGCGGTGCTGGACGGCGGCAACCGGGTGGTGGGCCTGCTCGGCTTTCGCAACATCCTCGACGGCGTCGAACAGCGCTACCAGCAGCAGCTGCGCCAGGCACTGGAGCAACGCGACCGGGCGCTGAACCACTCCCGGCTGAACCTGGAGCTGGCCGAGCGGGTGATAGAGGCTTCCCTCGAAGGCATCATCATCACCGACGCCGAGGGCCGTATCGAATTCGTCAACCCGGCCTTTTCCCACACCACCGGCTACAATCCGGAAGAAGTGCTGGGCCGCACCCCGGCGGTGCTCTCCTCCGGCCGCCACGACGGTGCCTTCTACGCCGAGATGTGGCGGACGCTGCGGGAAAAAGGCTACTGGCGCGGCGAGATCTGGAACCGGCGCAAGAGTGGCCAGCTCTATCTGGAACTGCTGACCATCACCGCCATCCGCGATGGCGAGGGGCAGACCAGCAACTATGCCGCCCTGTTCACCGACATCACCCATATCCGCGAAAACGAGGATCAGATCCGCCGGCTGGCCTATTACGATCCCCTCACCCGCCTGCCCAACCGCCGCCTGCTGGAGGATCGGCTGGAGCTGGCCATCCGCCACGCCCACCGCCACCAACGGCGGCTGGCGGTGCTGTTCATCGACCTGGATCACTTCAAGCAGGTCAACGACAGCCTGGGCCATGCCGCCGGCGACGAGCTGCTGCTCGAGGTGTCCCGCCGCCTCGGTGGCCGGTTGCGGGAGGACGATACCCTGGCCCGACTGGGGGGCGACGAGTTCATCGTGCTGCTGCCCGACCTGGAGGAGGCGGACGAAGTCACCCGCGTCGCCCGGCGCCTGATCGACGCCATCGGCGAGCCCTTTCACATCGGCAAGCAGAGCTTCCGCATCGGCTGCAGCCTCGGCATCAGCCTCTACCCCGACGACGCCAGCGGTGCCGAGGAGCTGGTGCACCACGCCGATGCCGCCATGTACCGGGCCAAGCAGGAAGGACGCAACGGCTACCGGTTGTTCCGCCGGGACATGGGCCTGCAGGAGCACCGCTGGTTGCAGATGGAAACGGCCCTGCGCGACGCGGTGGAAAGCGGCGAGGGCCTCATCCTGCATTACCAGCCCCAGGTCGAGCCCGGCAGCCGGCAAGTGCGGGCCGCCGAGGCCCTGGCCCGCTGGCAGCACCCGGAGCTGGGCGCGGTGTCGCCCGCCGACTTCATCCCCCTGGCCGAACGCGCCGGGCTCATGGTTCCCCTGGGCCGGCGGCTGATGCGCATGGCCGCCGCCCAGTTGCGCACCTGGCTCGACGAGGGACTGGCGCCGGTACCGGTGTCGGTCAACCTGTCGGCCCAACAGTTCTGGCAGCAGGATCTGGTGGCCGAGGTCAGCGGCCTGCTCGCGACTCACCGGTTGCCGGCCGGGCTGTTCGGCCTGGAACTGACCGAGAGCATGCTGCTCGACAAGCAACAGCAGGCGGGGCAGTTGTTGCAGGCGCTGCGCGAGCTGGGCTGCCCGGTGGCCATCGACGACTTCGGCACCGGCTATTCGTCGCTCAGCTACCTGCACGCCCTGCCGGTCACCAGCCTGAAGATAGACAGATCCTTTGTCCACCGGCTCGGCCAATGCCGCAGCAGCGCCGCCGTGCTGGCGGCGGTGACCGGGCTGGCCCGGGAGCTGGAGCTGCAGGTGGTGGCCGAAGGAGTCGAAACCCCGGCACAGCTCGAGGCCCTGGGGCGCTATCCCCTGACCCTGGTACAGGGCTGGCTCACCGGCCGGCCCATGCCGGCGGCCGACTTCGCCGCCTGCTGCCTGAGGCCGACGGACCCTATCCGGCCGGCGCCGACGTCCTGATCCTGTCCATCCCGAGCGAACCATGCCATGACCCACCTCATTTTCCGTGCCGCCCCGTTGCTGGCCAGCTTGTTCACCATCTCCGCCTGGGCAAGCCAGTTGGTCGTCCTGCCCGATGGCCGGCAGGCCGTGCTCCATGACGATTTCACCTGGTCCTATGTGGCGCCAGCCGACCAGGCCGATTTGCCCCTGCCGCTGCCACCTCCGGCGACGCCGGCAGGGGTCCTGGTCGAACCCGGCACCGACAAAAACCTGCTGCAGCTCGACAAGGGCGGTATCGAAGTGCTGCTGCAGCCCGCCCGCTACCATCGGGAACACCTGATCATTCCGGTCCGGCTCGCCAACCAGAGCGGCAAATCGGTGGTCTCGGTGGTGGTACGGCTGCGGCTCACCGACGTCGATGGCCGGACGCTGGCCGAAGGAGAACATCGGCTCTGGACCGCCATCAAACGCCTGCCGGAGAGCTACCTCCGGCCTGGCAGCAGCCAGGAGGGCAAGGACATCGAGCTGAAGGTGCCCCGGGCCGACCGTTATCAGCTGACCGCGGAAATAGGCTCGGTGGAATATTGGTAAAACGGGGACAGTACTGAGGCAACCCCATCCGGTTAGGACAAGGCTCTGAATCTTTGGCCATTTTATGCTAGAGCACCATATAGTTTGAAACTTAGGCGGCTCTGATACGCCTTTGATCGAAGGCATTGTTGATTTTGGCGAGGCAGAAGCCGTCGGCCAAAGGGTGTTACTCCTCCGGCACGCCGTCGGGCCTGATACTCGCCATTTCGGCCTGCTGCGAACATTCACTGGATGTTCGGTCAGGCCGAAATGGCTCGTCACGGCGAGCAAGCTCGCCCCATGGGGGCTCCGCCGCGCCCTCCCTGGCGCGGAGGGCCGGCGGAGCAGTGCTCTTTGTCCTCCCTATCGCACTGCAGCTGCCTGCTGGCACCACCCTCAGATGGCGTCAGCACTTGAAAGAGGCAACAGACAACAAATAGCTAATTGGGCGATGCCACCCAGGCCATTACCGGGCTGCTGGTCAATTATCACTTCTGAGCCGGTGCCGCCCGCTCAGAGCGCCACCGCCGCGCCGCTGACCCGGATGCCGCCCGCGGCCGGTACCCTCACCCGCAGCTCACTGGGCCGGCCCATGGCCTCGCCCTGGCGGATCAGCAGCTCGCCCGGTACCGGCATCAGCCCCGCCGCCCGCAGGTAGCCGCCCAGGGCCGCGGCCGCCGCCCCGGTGGCCGGATCCTCCACCACGCCACCCACCGGGAAGGGATTGCGGGCCTGGAACACCAACTCCCCCTCCCGGTATACCAGCTGCAGGGTGACCAGGCCGGCGTCTTCCATCAGCGCCTTCAGCCGCTCGACGTCGTAGTCCAGCCGGGCCAGGCGCGCGGCCGAGTCCGCCGCCAGCACCAGGTGCCAGGCCCCGGCATAGGCCAGCATCGGCGGCAGCCCCGGATCCAGCTCCTCGGGACGCCAGTCCAGCGCCTTGAGCACCTTCTCCAGCCAGCCGGGCGGCACCGCCTTCTGCTCCGGCTCGACCGAGGTCAGCGCCGCCAGCCACTGTTCGCCGTCCCGGAACACCTCGACCGGCACCTCGCCCACCGCCGTCTGCAGCCGGTAGCGGCCGGCGCCCGCCGTCTGGCCCAGCACCACGCCGGCGGCGATGGTGGCGTGGCCGCAGAAGCTGATCTCCCGGAGCGGGCTGTAATAGCGGATATGGCGCTCGGTTCCGTCGAGCGGCGCCACGAAGGCGGTTTCCGAATAGCCGACCTCGGCGGCGATGCGCTGCATGGTGGCGGCGTCGGGCAGGGTCTCGCCCAGCCAGACCCCGGCGGGATTGCCGCCGGCCGGGCTGGTGCTGAAGGCCGCCAGGCGATAAAGGGGCTCGTTCATCGATCATTCTCCTGTGGTGGTGACAGGCGCATTCTGACATTAGCCATCCTTAAGACAACTGCTATATTCTAGCCCTAAGACTTAGCTGAGTTTACCCTTAAAGATGCCCACATCCCCACCCCTCAACACCCTGCGCGCCTTCGAGGCCGCGGCCCGGCTCAACAGCTTCAGCGCCGCGGCGGGTGAGCTCCACCTGACCGCCGCCGCCATCAGCCACCGCATCAAGGAGCTGGAGCAGGCCCTGGGCGTGCCGCTGTTCATCCGCCAGGCGCGGGGCGTGCGCCTGACCGAGGCCGGGCGCCGCTACCAGGCCAGGATCGCCGACGCCTTCGGCATCATCGCCAGTGCCACCACCGAGCTGAGCCAGCCCCCGCTGGCCGGCCCCCTGCTGCTCTCCCTGCCCCACGGCTTCTGCCGGCACTGGCTGCTGCCGCGCCTGGCCGGGCTGCTCGCGCGTCATCCCGGGCTGAGACTGACCCTGCAGGCCGAAGACCGGCTGGCGGATCTGCGCACCGGCCAGGCGGATCTGGCCATCCGCTTCGGCGCCGGTGACTACCCGGGGCTGCATACCGAGCTGCTGCTGGACGATGCCGTTACCGTGCTGGCCGCCGCCCGACTGCTCGACCGCCATCCTCACCGTCGCCCCGCAGATTGGCTGGCCGACACCCCCCTGCTGGACGATACCGGCGTCCGGGCCACCGAGCCCTGGAGCGGCTGGCGCCCCTGGCTGCGGGAGGCCGGGGTCGAGGCGGCCGGCACCATCGGCGTGACCGATGCGGGCCTCGCCCTCGACGCCTGCCGTCAGCGGCTGGGGCTCTGTCTGGGCCGCTGGTCCCTGGCCCAGCCGCTGCTGCAGGCGGGTGAACTGCGCCCCCTGCTGCCCTGGCGCGGCACCGACTTCGCCTATTACCTGCTGAGCCGCCCCGGCGAGGAGGACAACCCCCGCATCCGGGCCCTGCGGCTCTGGCTGCGGGAGCAGGCCGCGCTGTTCGCCCGGGAGCCACGACCCTCGCCATAATTTACTGCTCCTAATAGCACCACAGCGACCGAGCACCGCACGCAGACACGCCGAGAGGACATGACACTCGCGGTTTCAGCCTGCTGCGAACATTCACTGGATGTTCGGTCAGGCTGAAACCGCGAGTCACGACGAGCAAGCTCGTCCCCTTGGGGCTCCACCGCGCCATCCCTGGCGCGAAGGGTCTGCTTAGCAACACCCGGTCGCTGTCAGCAGGGATCTGTTATTCGAAACAGCTATTTAGTCCGGTGGAGCCTTGCCCCGCCCTGGCCTACGCTTAAGCCTATATGACACCGGCTCCGGGCCCCGCCCGTCCGCTAGCGTTGCGAGGCGCCCCATGCTCGACTTGCCCGTTCGTCTGCTGCTGATCGAAGACAACCCGCTCCATCGCCGGCTGATCCAGCAATTGCTCACGGCCGATCCCCAGCTGCAGTGCGAGGTGGAGGCGGTGGAGCGGCTGGCCGACGGCCTCGCCTGCCTGGCCCGCAACGACGTGGACCTGGTGCTGCTCGACCTGGTGTTGCCCGACAGCCAGGAGCTAGAAACCCTGCTGCGGGTGCGCCTCGCCGCGCCCCAGGTACCGGTGGTGATCCTCACCAGCCTGGACGACGTCAAGCTGGCGGCGCGGGCGGTGGAGTCCGGCGCCTACGACTACCTGGTCAAGTCCAACCTCAAGAGCACCGCCCTCAGCCGCTCCATCCGCTATACCCTGTCCCGGGCGCGGGCCCGGGGCGGCGAGTGGGACTCGCCCATGTTCCGCCTGGCCCAGCAACAGTTCCTCAAGGCCGCCCAGTACATGGATCTGGACGACAATATCCGCCAGCGGCTGCTGTTTCCCCAGCGCACCCAGGTGGTGTCCTTCCCCTTTTTCCGCGACGATCGCAGCCAGGTCGAGACGGTGTTCGGCTACCGGGTGCAGCACGTGCTGTCCATGGGCCCCACCAAGGGCGGTATCCGCTACCACCAGGACGTGGACCTGGGCGAGGTGGCGGCCCTGGCCATGTGGATGACCTGGAAGTGCGCCCTGATGAAGCTGCCCTTCGGCGGCGCCAAGGGCGGGGTGCGGGTCGATCCCACCAGCCTGAGCAAGCGCGAGCTGCAGCGCCTGACCCGGCGCTACACCGCCGAGATCATCGACATCATCGGCCCCGACAGGGACATTCCCGCGCCGGACATGGGCACCGACGAGCAGGTGATGGCCTGGCTGATGGACACCTACAGCCAGCAGGTGGGCCACGCGGTGCCAGCGGTGGTGACCGGCAAGCCGGTGGTGCTGGGCGGCTCCCTGGGCCGCAAGGAAGCCACCGGCCGCGGCCTGGTCTACCTGATCAAGGCCTCGGCCGAGCACCTGGGGCTGGATCTGTCCAAGTCCCGCGCCGTGGTGCAGGGCTTCGGTAACGTGGGCAGCTACACCGCCCGCTTCCTGGCCGAGGCCGGAGTCAAACTGGTCGGGGTCAGCGACGTCTCTACCGGCCTGTTCAATCCCGCCGGCCTGTCGGTGGACGCCCTGCTCGCCCATGTGGCCGAACACCGGGTGCTGGCCGGCTTCCCGGATGCCGAAGCGGTCAGCAACCAGGAGCTGCTCGAGCTCGACTGCGACGTGCTGGCACTGGCGGCGCTGCAGAACCAGGTGACGGTGGAAAACGCCGACAGGCTCAAGTGCCGGTTGCTGGCGGAAGGGGCCAACGGTCCCACCATGCTGGAGGCCGACGACATCCTGTTCGAGCGGGGCATCTTCGTGCTGCCCGACATCCTCGGCAACGCCGGCGGCGTGACCGTGTCCTACTTCGAATGGGTGCAGGGCATACAGAACCTGACCTGGACCCTGGAAGAGATCAACGCCCGGCTGCAGACCATACTGCTGGACGCCTTCCACCGCACCCTCAAACGGGCCGGTGAAAACCACATCGACATGCGCACCGCGGCCCTGATCGAGGGTGTTTCCCGGGTGACCGAGGCCAAGCTGCTGCGCGGCGTCTTTCCCTGAGCACGGGAGCGATCATGGCCCACCGCCGCACCCAAAGCGCCCTGCTGCGCCTCAACCAGCTCATCACCCGCGCCGCCAACGAGGCCCGCAGCGTCGACGAAGCGATGCAGACCGCCCTCGATCTGGTCTGCGCCCACACCGGCTGGCCCCTGGGGCACGCCTGGTATCCATCCGCAGACGGGGATGGCCTGGTGTCGACCCGGCTCTGGCACCTGGGCGACGGCGAGCGCTTTCGCCTGTTCCGGGATCTCACCGAAGCCAGCCGCTACGGCTCCAGCATGGGCCTGCCGGAGCGGGTGCTGGCAAGCGGCGAGCCCGCCTGGATCCCGGACGTAACCCGGGACCCGGACTTCCAGCGTGCCCACCAGGGGCAGGACACCGGGGTGCGGGCCGGCGCCGCCTTTCCGGTGCTGTCCGGCAGCCAGGTCATGGCGGTGCTGGAATTCTTCTCCGACCGGGTTCAGGAGCCCGATCCGCCGCTGCTCGAACTGATGGCCCAGATCGGTACCCAGCTGGGCCGGGTGATGGAGCGGGAAGGCGCCGCCCGCGAGCTGCAGGAAAGCCGGCGCCGGCTGGCCACCCTGATGGCCAACCTGCCCGGCATCGCCTACCGGGGTCTGAACGACCCCCAGTGGACCATGACCTTCCTCAGCCAGGGCTGCCGGGCCCTGACCGGCTATGCGCCGGAAGAGGTCACCGCCGGCCGCCCCCACTATGCCGAGCTGGTCCACCCCGAGGATCGCGACACCCTGTGGCAACAGGTGCAGGAGGCCATTCAGAACAAGCGACCCTACCAGTTCGAATACCGCATCCATAGCCGCCACGGCGAGGAGAAATGGGTGTGGGAGCAGGGCTGCGGGGTGTTCGACGAGGCCGGTCGGCTGCAACTGCTGGAAGGCTTTATCACCGACATCACCGCCCGCCGCCAGGCCGAGCTGGAGCTGGCCCAGCAGTACCAGGAAACCCGCCGCCTGCAGGCCAGGGCCGAGGCCGCCCACCAGCAGTTGATCGAGGCCATCGAGTCCATCTCCGAGGGCTTTACCCTGTACGATGCCGACGACCGCCTGGTGGCTTTCAACTCCCGTTTTCGCGACGACTATTCGGCCGCGCCCGACATAGTGCGGGAGGGCATGCCCTTCCGGGATCTGATCCAGGCGGTGGTGGACCGGCGCCTGCTCGAGTTCGGCGAGGATGACGGCCGGCAATGGTTCGAGTGGCGCCTGGCGCAACGCCGCCATCCGGGGCCACCGTTCAAGCTCAAACGAACCAATGGCCTGCAGCTGCGGGTCAGCGAGCGCCGCACCAAAGACGGCGGCGTGGTCGCCATCTACACCGACATCACCGAGCTGGAAGAGCAGCGCGAGGATCTCGAGCGGCAGGTGCGGCTGACCGAAGAGGCCCAGCGCCGGGCCGAGTCGGCCCGGGATCAGCTGACCGAGGCCATCGAGTCCATCGCCGAGGGCTTTACCCTGTACGATGCCGACGATCGCCTGGTACTGTTCAATTCCCGCTTCAAGGAGCATTTCGCCCTGCCCAACGATCTGGTGGCGGTGGGCATGGCATTCGAGGCGCTGCTGCGCGACGTGGCCAAGCGGGGACACGTACCGCTGGGCTACGCCTCGGGAGAGCAGTGGATAGCCGAACGACTCGAACGACACCGGCATCCCCGCGGCCCCTACTTCTTTATCCGCAGTGACGGCCTCGCCATCCAGGTGAGCGAGCACCGCACCGGGGACGGCGGCTATGTGGCGGTGTACACCGACGTCACCGAGCTGGAACGCCACCGCCATCACCTGGAGGAGCTGGTGGCCGAACGCACCCAGGAGCTGCAGGCCACCACCGAGCAGTTGCGCCGCTCCCAGGCGGAGCTGCAGCGGGCCCGGGATCTGGCGGAGCAGGCCAGTCTGGCCAAGAGCGAGTTCCTGGCCAACATGAGCCACGAGATCCGCACCCCCATGAACGGGGTGATCGGTGTGGCCGAGCTGCTGGCCCGCACCGAGCTGACCGAGCAGCAGAGCGAATACCTGGCCATCATCGAGAAGTCGGCGGACACCCTGCTCGGCCTCATCAACGACATCCTCGACTTCTCCAAGATAGAGGCCGGTCGGCTGGAGCTCGATTCCCTGCCCTTCCAGCTGCGCGACACCCTGGGCGACACCCTGCAGACCCTGGCCCTGCGAGCCGACGAGAAGGGCCTGGAGCTGGCGGTGCACATCCCCACCGAGATCCCGGACCGGCTGGTGGGTGATCCGGTGCGGTTGCGCCAGGTGGTGGTCAACCTGGTGGGCAACGCCATCAAGTTCACCGAAAGCGGCGAAATCGTGGTGGACCTGGGGCTGAAAAAGCGACAGAAGACCCGCATCCGCCTGCATTTCGAGGTGCGCGACACCGGCATCGGCATCCCCGAGCATCAGCGCCGGCGCATCTTCGAGGCCTTCGCCCAGGCCGATGGCTCCACCACCCGCCAGAGCGGCGGAACCGGGCTGGGCCTGTCCATCGCCGCCCAGCTGGTGGGCATGATGGGCGGTCAGATCCGGGTGGACAGCGGCCCCGGCGGCCGGGGCAGCCGGTTCGCCTTCGACGCCGACTTCGGCCTGGCCGAGGAGCGCAACGAGCCACTGACCGCCCCGACCGCCCTGCACGGGCTCAGGGTACTGGTGGTGGACGACAACCACACCAACCGCATGATCCTCGAGGAAATACTGCAACACTGGGGCATGCGGCCGGTGCTGGCCCACAGCGCCATGCAGGCCCTGACCCTGCTCGACCAGAGCGGGGACGACCCCTTTCCCCTGGCTCTGCTCGACGTCATGATGCCGGGCATGGACGGCTTCGAGCTGGCCGCCCGCATCCGCGAGCGGCCGGCCCTGGCCGGCCTGCGCCTCCTGATGCTGTCCTCGGGGGGCTACTCGGGCGACACCGCCCTGCGCCGGCAATTGCGCATTTCCCGCCAGCTGATGAAGCCGGTGAAGCAGTCGGAGCTGCTCAATGCCGTGGGCGAGGCCCTGGGTACCGTGCTGGCCGAGGCCCCGCTGCCGCCCGGCGAGGCGGTAGCCCGGCCGCAGGCGCGCCGGGTACTGCTGGTGGAGGACGGCCTCACCAACCAGCGGGTGGCCATGGATCTGCTGCACCAGCGGGGCCACCAGGTGACGCTCGCCGAGAACGGGGAAGAAGCGGTCGCCGCCGTGGCCCAGGACAGCTTCGACGTGGTACTGATGGACATCCACATGCCGGTGATGGACGGCCTGGCCGCCACCCGGGCCATCCGCGTCCGGGAGGCCGATCACGGCGGTCATGTGCCCATCATCGCCATGACCGCCAGCGCCACCAAGGAAGACCGGGAGCGCTGCCTGGCCGCCGGCATGGACGACTATGTCACCAAGCCGTTCCGTGCCGCCGAACTCTACGCGGCGGTGGAGCAGCAGGCAGCCGCAGTCTCGGAACGGCGGGGGCCGCCCGCCACCACGGTGGCGGCACCGGAAATACCAGAAACGCCGGACACCGGCGCCATCCTGGACTGGGTTCAGGCCCTCGCCCGGCTGGAGGGCAACACTGCCCTGCTGGCGGAGATGGCCGGGCTCTTCCTGCAGGAGGCACCCGGCCTGCTACGGGCCATGACCGAGGCCCTCGCCCGGCAGGATACCGCCGAGCTGCGCCGGGCGGCCCACACCCTCAAGGGTTCGGCCCAGGTGGTGGGCGGCCGGGCTCTGGGTGAAGCCGCCCTGGCGCTGGAAACCCTGGCCCGCAACGGCGAGCTGGAAGCGGCGGCCGAGCAGCTGCCGCAGCTCGCACAACGGCTGGCCGAGCTGGAGTCGGTGCTGCGAGCCCAGCTGGCGACATAGCGAAGGCTTCATATGAAATCAAAACTGACGATGACGAACTCCGACTAACGTCGTAGGATATGCTTAGGTGAAAACAGTCTCCAGACGATACCGGCACGAGGATAGGGACGCCCTTGAGCATTATTCTCCCGAACAACCCGCTGAAGCGGCTGTCTCCATGGCTGCTGTTTTTTCTGCTGCTGCCCCCGGCACAGGCCCAATCCGTGCGGCTGGGACTCTACCATAATCCTCCCAAGATACTGGCCGATGCCCGGGGGCAAGCCACCGGCATCTTCGGCGATCTGATCGCCGAGATCGCGGCGGAAGAGGGCTGGCAGCTGGAGCCGGTGCCCTGCCAGTGGCAACAGTGCCTGGAGTGGCTGGCGGAGGGACGCATCGACCTGATGCCGGACGTGGCCTTTACCGAAGAGCGGGCCGCCCGCTTCGACTTTCACCGCACTCCCGCCCTGTTGAGCTGGTCCCAGATCTATACCGCGTCCCACCGCCGCCTCGCCAGCCTGCTGGAGCTGGACGGCAAGCGGCTGGCGGTGCTGCGCGGCTCGGTGCAGCAACAGTTCCTGAGCCAACTGGTCGACAGCTTCGGCCTGCGGGTGGAATGGTTGCCGCTCGACAGCCAGAACCAGGTGTTCGACGCCCTCGCCAGCGGCCGGGCGGATGCCGCCGCGGCCAACCATTTTATCGGCAACCTGCAGGCGGCCAGCCGGGATCTGGTGGCCTCCCCCATCCTGTTCCAGCCGAGCAAGCTCTATTTTGCCGTGCCAGCCGGCACCAATCCGGCCCTGCTGGCACGCATCGACCACCATCTGCAACGCTGGCAGTCGGACAACGACTCCCGTTATTTCGACATACTGGCACGCTGGAGCGGCCGGCCGGCTCAACCCCTGCCGCCGGCCCTGTGGTGGAGCCTGGGACTGCTGCTGGCAGCCCTGCTGCTGGCCATCGGCTTCAACCTGCTGCTGCGGCGCAAGGTTGCCGAGCGCACCTTCAGCCTGCAAGCCAGCGAAACCCGGCTCAACACCATCCTCGACAGCGTCGAGGCCTGTATCTATATCAAGGACGAGCAGCTGCGTTACCAGTACGCCAACCGCAAGGTGTGCGAGCTGTTCGGCACCACGCCGGCGCAGATCCTCGGCCAGACCGATGACCGCTTTTTCGACGCCGCGACCTGCACCCTGCTGCAACAGAACGACCTGCGAGTGCTGCGCCGGGGCGAGCGGGTGGCCGGGGAGGAAACCAACGGCCTGAACCACAAGGGGGAGCAACGCACCTTCCTCACGGTCAAACTGCCCCTGCGCCAGCCGGATGGCCGCATCCATGGCCTGTGCGGCATCTCCACCGACATCACCGAATACCGCCGGCTGCAGGAAGACCTGCACCAACTGGCTTTTTTCGATCCGCTCACCGGCCTGGCCAACCGCCGCCTGCTGCTGGACCGGCTGCGCCATGCCCTGGCCGGCAGCCAGACCACCGGTTACCAGGGGGCCCTGGTGCTGATCGACCTCGACAATTTCAAGGACATCAACGACAGCCGGGGACATGAGGTTGGCGACCAGTTGCTGCGGCAGACCGCCGATCGCCTGCGGCACAGCCTGGCCGGCACCGATAGCGCCGGCCGCCTGGGCTCCGACGAGTTCGTGCTGATCCTGGAGGATCTCAGCCCCCGCCAGGAAGACGCCATCCTGCAGGCCCGCAACCGGGCCCGGCAGCTGCTCGAACAACTGGCCAAGCCCTACAACATAGCGGGCAAGGAGCACCGTTGCTCCGCCAGCATCGGCATCGCCATGTTCTCCGATGTCCGGGGCAATATCGAGGAATTGCTCAAGGCCGCCGACCTGGCGATGTTTGCCGCCAAGGCCGACGGTCGCAACAATCTGCACTTCTTCAACCAGGCGATGCAGGAGGAGGTCAATCTCCGCAGCCGGCTGGAGCACGATCTGCGCCAGGCCATGGAGCGGGACGAACTGGAGCTGCACCTCCAACCCCAGGTCGACGCCGGGGAGCGGATCACCGGCATGGAGGCCCTGCTGCGCTGGCAGCACCCGGAGCTGGGCCCTGTTTCCCCCGCCGACTTCATCCCCCTGGCGGAGAGCAGCGGGCTCATCATTCCCCTCGGTGACTGGGTGTTGTCCAGGGCCTGCCGGCTGCTGGACGACTGGAGCCGGGAGCCGGCGCTGGCCCCGCTCAGGCTGGCGGTCAATATCAGTCCGCGCCAGTTCCGCCACCCGGACTTCGTGGCCAGCCTGCAACGCCTGCTGCGCGACAGCGGTGTCGAGCCGGCCCGGCTGGAGCTGGAGATCACCGAAAGCCTACTGATCGACGATATCGAGCAGACCATCGGCCGGATGGAGCAGCTGCGCCGGCTGGGGCTGCGTTTCTCCCTGGACGACTTCGGCACCGGTTACGCCTCTCTCGGCTACCTCAAGCGGTTGCCGCTCAGCCAGCTGAAAATCGATCAGTCCTTCGTGCGCGACCTGCTCAGGGATCCCAACGACGAAGCCATAGTGCGCACTATCATCGCCCTGGGCCACAGCCTGGACCTGCAGGTGATCGCCGAGGGGGTGGAAACCGCCGAGCAGGCAAGCCGGCTGCAGGAGCTGGGCTGCACCGCCTTTCAGGGCTACTGGTTCGGCCAGCCGGACAGCCCCCGGCACTGGCGCGCCCGGCTGAGCGAGCTCGCCGGGGCCGAGCGCCGCGCCGCCGGCGACTAGAGCTCGACCGCCCGCCCGATAAACTGGATGGGCCCGGTGGGCAGGCCAGTGGGCGAACCGCCGGCCTGCTCCAGGGTCAGCTCGAACAGCTGGTTGGGCGCCAGGGGCGGCAAGTCGTCCAGCGCGACGCGCAGCCGCTCACCCGGCGCCACCAGCCCCAGGGAGACGGGTTGGTTCCAGTCGTCGCCCTTGGTCCAGAATTCCAGCACCTTGTCCGCCGGCACCTCCACCGCGGCCAGCGGGATCAACTGAACTTCCCGCGGATCCCGCGCCTGCACCAGCCAGCCCGGCGTGCTCTGCTCCGGTGCCACCAGCACCACCACATAGCGCGGCTCGGGCAGGGGCCGCAAGACCTGCACGGCCAGCACCAGGCTCATGGTCAGGCCGGCGGCGGCCAGTCCCCGCCACCAGCCCAACCGCTGCCACCAGTGCCGGGGCCGGACAGGCGGACGCCAGCGGCCCAGGGCATCCAGGCTGCGCTCTACCCGGGGCCACAACCGGGGGGAAGGCGACCTCGGCTCGGCCAGTGCCGTCAGGGGATGCAGCCGCTCTTCCCACTCCGCCACCGCCTGTTGCAAGCGTTCGTCGGTCTCCAGGCGCTGCTCCAGACGTTGCCGCTCGTCGGCGGGCAGGGTACCCAGCACATATTCGCCGGCCAGGGCATAACGTTCGGGATCCTGCCGATGCAATTCGCTCATGCCATGCACTCCCGCAATGCCGCCAGGCTGCGCCGGATCCAGGCCTTGACGGTCCCCAGCGGGGCGCCCATACGGCCGGCGATCTCATGATGGGTGCAGCCGTCCACATAGGCGTGGAGTATACAGCTGCGCCGTTCGGGCTCGAGCTGCTCCAGGCAATGCTCGATGCGTCTGCCGTCCTCTTCCCAGGTAGCGGCGTCCTGGCGTTGTCGCCAGTGTTCGAACGACTGGCGGGCATCCAGGGCCGCGGCCATGGCTTCGTCCATCCCCAGTTCTCGCCCCCTGTTGCGTACCGCATTCAGGGCCAGATGGCGGGTCACACTGTAGATCCAGCCCCGGGCGGAGCCACGGGTCGGGTCGAAACTGTCGGCGCGCAGCCAGATGTTGATCAAGGCATCGTGCACTATGTCTTCCGCCAGGGCGTGGTCGCGCACGATGCGCATCACCACCCCGAGCAGACGGGATCCTTCCCGCTCATAAAGGCGATGCAGGGCACTGCGCTCTCCCCGGGCACAGGCCGCCAGCAGGGCCTGGTAATCCGTATCTGGTGTCGGTGTTGTCATCGGCGAGGCGCCATCCGCGAAGTAGTCAAACGAACCCATAGTAAGACTCAAGTGTAGACTACATCGGGACGGACAGCGCCCTTTCTCCTAGCCGGCTTTCCAGAAAATATAATCGGCCTGGTACCGGACTATCTGGCGCTCGCCCTTGTTGTCCTCGCCGCAGGCCATGGCCGGCGCCACCCCGCCCCGGGTATCCAGTCGCTGGATATAGGTGACGCCGGTCATGGCGCCCTCGCCCATGGCGGGGTTGGCCTGCACCAGCTGGTAGGGAATATTGCCCTCGCCGGCCGGTGCCACGGCCAGTTGGGTGGCGGTGACCCTGGAGCCGTCCGCCGCCTCCCAGGTGGCCGGCGGCCCGAAATAGCGACCCACCGGCTTGCCGCTGCGATCATTCAGCACCGCATCCGGCCCCATGAACACCCAGCCCAGTTCACCGGGGGCGTCTGGCTTGTCGCGGCATTCGTAGGTGATTTCACCTACCCCCACGGTTTCCCAGGCCACCTGGTGGCCTGCCGGCACCTGTATACTCTCGGGCACTCGGGCCTGGGCGGCGGAGGCGAGGCCGAGCAGCAGGGCCGGGGCCAGCACCGGAATCATCTTGCGGTGAAGCTTTTGCATGTCATGTCTCCTTATGACGGTCGTATCGAGCGCGGCAACGGGTGCCACCCTTGTACTACCCGCCAGGAGCACAAACGGATGCAGGCAAAAATAAATTTTTTGTCTTTTTCGCAGGGTCAGGGACCCTCGCCCTGGCGGGCCGACAGCAGGGCCGCCCTGAGTTCGGCTTGGGAGCCCCGGCCCAACTCTCCGGCGAAACGCGCCACCGCCCAGCCGAGCCGGGCCGGACGAAAGCGGATCAGGCGGGCCAGCTCCGCCAGGGCCGGCGGCAGCTGGTCGCGGCGATGGACCATGCCGCCGGCCGCATCCTCCACCAGGTAGACGATTTCCCCCACCCCGGCGTACAGGGCCCGGGTCAGGCACATCGGGCAGGGCTCCAGGCTCACCCAGAGGCTGAGCCCGGTGGCGGCGGGACGCACCGGCAGTCGTTCAAAGGCATCCAGCGCCTGCATCTCGGCGTGGGCCGCCGAGCAGAAACCACTGCTGAACACCCGGTTCTGCCCCTGCGCCCAGATCCGGCCCGAGGCATCCATCAGCCAGGCCGCCACCGGGTAGTCGCCCCGCGTCCCGGCCGCCAGGGCATCGGCCAGCAGGCCCAGGGCCGGACCGTCGTCCGCCGTTTCGGCCTTGAGTCCCGCCAGTCGTTCCGTCCAGTCCATGCGCCCACCCTCCTCTTCGAAGTTGCAGATAGTGTAGCCGCCGCTCCGGCAGGCGGGTGTCACCACCTCTGCCGCTCCCTTTGGCGGCTTACGACGCCGGGGAAGGCCAGCGTACCTGGCAGACCTCGGCGGGGATGCCGACCCGGTGGAAGAAAGCCAGCCAGCGGTGCTGGTTGTCCTGCAGCCGGTCGCCCGGCCCCTTGACCTCGACCAGCCGGTAGTGGCCCTGGTCCGGATACAACTGGATCAGATCCGGCAGGCCGCTGCCGTGGCCACGCAGATCCGACAGCAGGCGGGTGAAGATGGCGCTGAGATGCGCCGGCGGTATGCAGCTCAGCGTCCGCTCCAACAGCGGCTCGGACAGCACCGGCCAGGCCAGCAACGGGCAACTGATGCCCCGCTTCTGCCGGTAACACGCCATGATGGCAGCGTGGTAACTGCCGTTCTCCAGCCGGGCCAGGCAGGCATCGAGCAAGTCCCGCCGCCGCTCGGCGAAACCGGGCCGGTACAGGTCCGCCGGCCCGGCGTGGAAGGGATGGAAGAAGGCGCCGGGCAGGGGCGCGTACAGGGCCTCCCAGCACAGCAGCGCCAGCAGGCCGTTGAACAGCTGGTTCTCCACGTAATAGACCGGGGCGTCCGGCCCGGCCAGGGCCTCGGCCGCCGCCAGCTCGACCCGCACGCCGGACGCCGGCAGCGTCAGGGTGCGGGTAGGGATGGCGGCCTCGGTGACGGACACCGGCGCCGGGGCCCCCACCTTTTTATAGAGCCGGCGATACAGCCGCTGCAGGCCCTGCAGCTCGGCCTCGTCCCGGGGCTGTGCCAGCCCCGCCTGCACCAGGGCAAAGGCGTCGCCATGGTCACCCCGGCGCTCCAGCCCCCGCGCCAGCCGCAGTCGGGCCTCGGGGTGACGGCTCTGCCGGTAGGCCCGCTCGGCGCCGTCTCGGTCGCCGGCCCGTTCCGCCGTCCGGGCCAGCGCGAACAGCAGCTTGTCCTGCCGGGCCGCCAGCCAGTCGTTGTCTGGCCGGGCCGGCAGGGCGTCCAGCAGGGTGGCCGGCGCCTCGCCCTGCTCCAGCCGCTCCCGCAGCCGGTGCAGGAGTAGATACTGATCCACCTCGGCCCGGAAGCGGAAGGTGCGGGACTCGGGCGTGAAGGCCACGGTTTCGTAGCGCTGGTTGCCCAGTTCGGTGAGCACGAATTCGGACCAATCCTGGCGCAGGTTGCCGAAGAACATCAGCCGCAGTCGCTCGAACAGGGGCTTGCAGGCGAGGCTCAGCAGGCGATCCTGGCTTGCGGGCCACCAGTCGGCGAATGGCCTGGAAACGGCGTATTCGGGCCGGGCCTGCAGCCAGTCCCGTTTCGCCCCTTTGGCAGCGCGGGCCAGCCCGGCCCCGGCGAAGGCCTCGGCAAAGCAGGCATCCAGCTCCGCCAGGGTGAGCTGGTCGGTCAGTGCCGCCACCGATATCGACGCCCCGCCCTGCACCAGCCCGAGCGACAGCAGCTCCTCCGCGGCCGGAGACGGATCTCCAATCTCCGGGTAGCGCAGCCGGCTCAGCCGAAAATGCTCGCCCTTGCGCATCACCATGCGCACCAGCAGGGCCCGGGCTTCGCGCCCGGCGCCGAGCCAAGCGGCCAGCTGCGCCTTTTCCCCGTCCAGCAGCAGCTCGCCATGGTGGTCCAGCACCCAACCCACCAGGGTGCGGGCATTGGCCAGGTAGTAGAAGGGATCCGCCAGCGGCGCCGCTCTCAACCGCATATCAGAATTCCTTTTTCATCGCTGCAGGCTTTCCAGCAGGCCGCTCTGGCGCTCCACCCGGCGGGCGATGGCCTGCTCGAACACCCCGGGGCGCGGCTCCAGCAAGGTGAACCAGTGCCGGGCGCGGGTGATGGCAGTGTAGAGCAGCTCCTTGGTGAGCACGGGATTGAGGCTTTCCGGCAGCATCAGGGCGGTGTGGGCGAACTCGGAGCCCTGGGACTTGTGCACCGTCATGGCGAACACCGTCTCCACCGCCCCCAGCCGGCTCGGCAGGATAAAGCGCAGGCCGCCGCTGCCGTCGTTGCGGGGAAAGGCCACCCGCAACACCGGCCTGCCGTCCTGCTCCGGCAGGCGCAGGGCGATGCCGATGTCGCCGTTCATCAGGCCGAGGCCGTAGTCGTTGCGGGTCACCAGCACCGGCCGCCCCTCGTACCAGCCCTGATCCGCCTCGAGCAGACCCTGGCGGTGCAGCAGGGCGGCGATGCGCAGGTTGAGCCCCTCCACTCCCCAGGGTCCCCGGCGCACGGCGCACAGCAGGCGGAACTGGTCGAAGGCGGCCAGCACCCCGGCCGTCCAGCCGGTCCAGGCCGGGTCGGCGAAGGGGGTCTCGGGCGCCGGGCGCGTGGCCTGCATCCGCTCGAGATAATGGCCGTAGCCCGGGGCCCGGCCCCGTCCCTGGTGCAGCAGCCGGTCGAGGGCCCTGTCCTGCTCGCCCCTGAGGCGCAGGCCGGCCACCTCGTCGCCGCCGCCGAGCACCGCCCGGGCGGCCCCGGCCCGCTGCTCGTTCACCGCCCGGGCCAGCTGGCCGATGCCGGAGCCGCCGGCGAAGCGGCGGGAATGGCGCAGCATCAGGATGCGCTGGGCCAGGGGGTAGCGACCCTCGGCATCGGGCACCAGCGCCGGGTGGGCCAGCCGCTCGCCGCTGACCTGCTCGAGCCAGCGTACCCGTTCGGGCTGGTAATGGCCCTGCTCCGCGTGGCGGCACAGATCGCCCAGCAGGGCCCCCGCCTCCACCGAGGCCAGCTGATCCCTGTCCCCCAGCAGCAGCAGCCGGGCATGGGCCGGCAGCGCCGACAACAGGCAGGCCATCATTTCGAGATCGATCATCGAGGCCTCGTCCACCACCAGCACGTCCAGGGGCAGCGGATTGCCGGCGTGATGGCGGAAGTGGCGGCTGTCGGGCAGGCTGCCCAGCAGCCGGTGCAGGGTGCCGACCTCGGTGGGGATGCGGCGACGCACCGCCTCGTCCACCGGCAGCGAGGCCACCTGGGCGCCGATCGACTCGGTAAGCCGGGCCGCCGCCTTGCCGGTGGGCGCCGCCAAGCGGATGCGCAGGGGCTGCTCCGCCGTGGCCTGCAGCAGGGCCAGCAGCCGCACCACGGTAGTGGTCTTGCCGGTGCCGGGACCGCCGGTGATCAGGGTGAAGCCGCTCGCCGCCGCCAGGGCGCAGGCCAGCTTCTGCCAGTCGGTCTGGCGCTCGCCGTCCAGCACCAGGGGCTCGGGAAAGAGCCGCTCCAGCCAGGCGGGCAGATCCTGAGGCACCGGCCTGTCGTCGCGGATGCGCGCGGCAAGCGAGCGCGCCACCGCCTGCTCGTAGTTCCAGTAGCGGCGCAGGTAGAGGCGTCCGCCGTGCAGCACCAGGGGCCGCTCGGCTTCGCCCTCGGGGCCGGCCACCAGGGGGCTGGCCGCCAGGGCCGAGCGCCAGTCGTCCAGGGTGAGGCCGGCGAGCAGGCGCGAGGGCAGCCAGGCGTCGGCCAGGCCTTCCTCCCCTTCCGGCGGCAGCGACAGGGCGAAGTCGGGCTCGGCCAGGGTAGCCGCCAGATCCAGGCAGACGTGGCCGTGGCCGAGCTGGTGGCTGGCGAGCGCCGCCGCCAGCAGCACCCTGGCCTCGGCGTCCGGGTCCAGCCCGGCGAAAAAGCCCGCCAGGGCCCGGTCCAGGGGCCGCAGCCAGCCCAGATCGAGCCAGCGCTCGAGCAGCGCCAGCAGTTCCCGCTGGCCGGCCAGGGGCGTGATGGTAGCCGTCATGGCGCTGTCTCCTCGGGCTGTTGGTGGCGGAACAGGGCGTCCAGGCCTTCGATCAGCGCCTTCGGCGGCCGGTCGAACCAGACCGCGCCGGGCCGGCGCACGAACAGGTAGAGGGCTCCGCCCATGTGGCGGTCGTAGTCGTAATCGGGCAGGCGCAGCCGCAGCTGGCGGTGCAGGGCCAGCAGGTAGAGCAGGTACTGCAGATCGTAGCGGTGCCTGAGCACCTGGCCGGCCATGGCCTCCCGGGTGTAATGTTCGTCCTCCGGGCCCAGCCAGTTGGACTTGTAGTCCACCAGGTAGTAGCGCCCCTCATGCTCGAACACCAGATCGACAAAGCCCTTGAGCATGCCGTTTAAGGTATCGGGGGCCAGTTCGGGCCGCTCCCGGCCCGGCAGCACCGTCTGTTGCGCCAGCCGGTCCAGGCGCTGCACCGGCACCCGGCTCACCTCCAGCCAGAACTCCATCTCGGGCTGGTAGTGGGACAGTCCGGCCAGGGTCGGTCCGCCCTCGAACAGGGGCGTGTCCAGCAGGCCCAGCAGCCAGTCCGCCAGGGGATCCGTCCAGTCGGCGAGCCCGCGCAGCTGGCAGCGCCGGGCGATCTGGTCCCGGAGCGCCCCGGGGTTATCGGCCAGCCGCTCCCTGAGCGCCAGCTCCAGCAGGCCGTGCAGGAAGGTGCCCGCCGCCGGGCCACGGGCGAAGCGGTGCAGGCTGGGATGCTCGCCGGGGCGCAGGGGCACGAAGGCCAGCTCCAGCTCGTCGTCGCCGGCCTTGCCCGCCTCGGGCCGCTCGGGCGAGGCGTCGTCGAAGCGCCGGCCAGTCGCCTCCCGGGTGCGCAGGGCGCTGTAGGAGGCGATCCACCAGTGCTCGGCGGCCGGCCGGGCCGGCACCGCCCACACCGGGGGGGCCTCGTCGCCCGCGGCTTCGGTCCAGCATTCGTCGCCCGGCTCGGGCGCCGGGCACAGCCGGGTATGGGCGCACACCAAAGGGACGAGCCAGTCGGCCAGGGGGCCGGCAAGCGGGCTGCCGCCGCCCAGCACCCGGCCCATGGCCGAGTCGTGCAGGCGCGAGCTCTTGCCGTTGCCGACCCCGATGTCGGCCAGCCCCAGCCAGCAGGCGTGGCGGGCCCGGGTAAGGGCCACGTACAGCAGGCGCAGATCCTCCCCCAGCCGCTCCCGCTCGGCCAGGGCCTTTTCCTCCTCGCTGGGATTGAGCACCAGACGCTTGCGCCGGCCGTCGTAAAGCTGCACCGGGCCGCCCTTGCCGCCGCTTTCCCGGAAGGAGCAGATAAAGGGCAGAAACACCAGGGGGTACTCCAGGCCCTTGGACTTGTGAATGGTCACCACCCGCACCAGATCCGCGTCGCTCTCGAGCCGGAGCACCTGCTCGTCGGCGGCCTCGGCGCCCGCCTCCCGGGCCTCGGCCAGGTGGCGGATCAGCGCTTGCTCGCCGTCCAGGCCGGCGGCGGCCTGCTGCAGCAGCTCGGCCAGGTGCAGCAGGTTGGTCAGGCGGCGCTCGCCCTCGGCGCCCGCCATCAGCCGGGCCGGCAGGCCGAAGTCGTGCAGCAGCCGGTGCACCATGGGCAGCACTCCCTGGCGCTGCCAGCAGCGGCGGTAGTCCCTGAACTGCAGTACCCGCCGTTCCCAGTGGCGCTCGTCCTGGTTGAGCCGCTCAAGCTCGGCCAGGCCGAGCCCCAGGGTGGCGGTGGCCAGCGCCGCCCGCAGGCGGGCGTCCTGCTCGGGCTCGGCGCAGGCACGCAGCCAGAACAGCAGATCCAGCGCCTCCGGGCTCTGGTAGACCGAGTCCTTGTCCGACAGGTAGACGCTCTTTACCCCGAGTTCCGCCAGCGCCCGGCGGATGGCCTGGGCCTCGCGGAAACCGCGCACCAGCACGGCGATGTCGCGGGAACGCACCGGCGCGAACCCGTCCGCCCCGGCGAAGCCCGCCTGGCCCCCGCGGCCCAGGTTCAGCAGCCGCACTATCTCGCCGGCGCAGCGCCCCGCCATCTGCGCCACATAGGCGCCGCCGGAAAAGGGCTTGCCGTCGGCGCCGTCGAGCTGCCACAGGGTCAGGGCGGGCTGGACCTCGCCACCGCACTGCCAGCGCTCCTGCCGACCCCGGGCCGCGACCGGCGCGAAGGGCAGCGGGTTCTGCCCGCCCCGGCGGAACAGGAAGGCGCCCTCGGGGTGCTGCTCGGCCCGCTCGAACAGCCGGTTGACCGCGTCCACCATGGCCTCGGAGGAGCGGAAGTTGGTGTCCAGGCTGTAGTGCCGGCCCTCGGTGGCGGCGCGCGCCGCCAGGTAGGTATGGATGTCGGCGCCGCGAAAGGCGTAGATGGCCTGCTTGGGATCGCCGATCATGAACAGGCCTCGGTCGGCGCCGTTGTCGGCCACCCGATAGATGGCGTCGAAAATGCGGTACTGGAGCGGGTCCGTGTCCTGGAATTCGTCGATCAACGCCACCGGAAACTGGCGGCGGATCACCTCGGCCAAACGCGGGCCGTTCTCCCCCGCCAGGGCCTGATCCAGCCGGGTCAGCATGTCGTCGAAGCCCATCTCGGCCCGGCGGCGCTTTTCCGCCTCGAAGCGGCGGCGCACCCAGGCGGCGGCATGGCGCAGGGGGGTCTCGGGAGGTGCGGCAAGGGCAGAAAGCTGCCCGGGCAGCGTCTGCATGGCCGTAAAGGCGGGGTGCGATGGTGCGTTTCCGTCTTTCCAGGCTTCCGCTATCCCCTCGGGCGTCAAACGGTAAAGAGCCGCCTCGCTGAGCGAAAGCTCAACCTCATCACTCTTGAGCCAATGGCGTATGGCCGCCAGCCAGCCGTCGGTTCGCTTGGCCTGTAGCCATTTGCCGTGTACCTGTTTTGCCGCTATCGCCGATTGCAGCAGACCATCAATTTCTTCCAGCCAAGCGCTCCAAGGCGCCTTGAGTTCGGCCAGCGCCCGCTCGCGTTCGCTTAAGGCGCCTTCCAGCAGGGCGCCCAGCTCGCCGCCGGCGTTATCCTGCTCCCCCAGCAGGGGGCGCAGCTGGCGCAGCAGCCGGTCCGGGGTTTGCCAGTGCGCCATCACCCAGTCGAGGGCGTCGCCGTCCAGGGGGTAGCACTGGCGGCGCCAGTAATCCCGCGCCACCTCGGCCAGCAGCTCGCCGTGATCCGTTTCCAGGGTCTGGGTAAAGAGGCTGCCGCTGTCGAAGGCGTGCTCGCGCAGCATCCGCTGGCACCAGCCGTGGATGGTGGACACCGCCGCCTCGTCCATCCACTGGGCGGCGATGTCGAGCCGGTGGGCGCAGGCGGGCCAGCGCTCGGGTGCGAAGTCGGCCTTCAGGGTGTCGAGCAGGGCATCGCCCTCGCGCTCGCCGCGAAACACCGCCGCCGCCTCCACCAGGCGGGCGCGGATGCGATCCTTGAGCTCCTTGGTGGCGGCGTCGGTGAAGGTCACCACCAGGATCTCCGGCGGCAGCAGCTCGCGGGCAAAGCCCTGCTCGCCGCCGTGGCCCAGCACCAGCCGCAGGTACAGGGCCGAGATGGTAAAGGTCTTGCCGGTGCCGGCGCTGGCTTCGATCAGCCGGCTGCCGTGCAGCGGAAAGGTCAGCGCCAGGGGACGCGGTGCCGTCATGATGAGGCCTCCTGCGGTTCCGGTTGCGGGCCATGCGCGAGCAATGGCCGGTAGAGCCGCTCGCACCAGGCGGCGAAGTGGCCGTCGGCGGTGAGGGCGTCGAAGTCGGGATAGTGGCGGGCCAGGGCGCCGCTCTCGGCGCGCTCGCCGCCGGGGCCGAAGCCGTCACCCTCGTAGGCCTTGCGGGCGGCCTGCCCGGCCTTGCCCTCGTCCTCCTGGCCGAGCCAGGCCATGGCGGTCTTGAGCGCCACCGGCAGGGGCGCCGTCATGCCCGCCTGCAGCGCCTCCAGCCAGCCTTGCACCAGCTGCCGCGCGGTGTCCCGCTCAAGGGGCGTGCCGTGCAGGGTGGCGTCCTCCCCCACCAGGTAGAGCCAGAGCTCAATGCCGCAGGCGCAGGCTACCGCCTGGGCGACAAAGGCGCGCAGGGTGCGATGCCATTTGGGCCCGCTCTTGCCGAGCAGTTCCCCGGGCTGCAGTTCGATCAGCGCCAGCCTGTCGCCCTGCCGGCGCAGGCCGCCGAGCCAGCCTTCCAGTTGCAGGCCGCCGTGCTCAAGGGCCAGCGGCAGGGGGGAGTTCAGCGGTGCGGGCCAGGCATGACACAAGGCCCGGTAGCGGGCCAGCTGGTCCGGCAGCGCCGCCTCCACCTCGGCGCGCAGCCGCTCGCCAAAGCCCGCCAGCGGTAGCCGGCCCTGACCCTGCAGCCTGGCCGCGGCCCGGGCCAGGGCCGGCTGTGCCTCGTCGGCGCCGGCGGCGGCCTCCAGCAGCTCGCGCTTGATCACATAGCGCTCCAGGCCGTCCAGGGCGAAGGGCTCCTCGTCCAGCCGGACGGCGGCGACCTCATCCAGCACCACCTTGAGCCGGCGGGAATAAAAGCTCGCCACCGGCTGGCGCAAAAACTGCTGCAACTGCTCCGGGGCGACCGGCTCCTCGGGCTGCCAGGGCGGCAGGGGGCCCTCGGCTTCGGGGGCCCTGTCCCGGGCGGCCCACTCCCGGGCGTAGCTGACCAACCCCTCGCCGCTGAAATAGCGCCGGCTGAAGGGCTGCAGCGGGTGCTCGGTGGTGATCGCCGACAGCAGCTCGCCGCCGTCGGCCAGCCGCCATTGCCCCAGCAGATCCCTAAGCTGGCCCACCAGCACCGAGGGCGGGCGCTCGCCGTTGTCGCGGATGCTGCGCCCCACCCAGCTGATATAGAGCCGGTCCCGGGCCGAGAGCAGCGCCTCCAACATCAGGTAGCGGTCGTCCTCCCGCCGGGAGCGGTCGCCGGGCCGGTAGTCCCCGGCCATCAGATCGAAGTCCAGCGGGGTGACGCTGCGCGGGTAGTCGCCGTCGTTCATGCCGAGCAGGCAGACCTGGCGGAAGGGGATGGCGCGCATCGGCATCAGGGTGCAGAAGTTCACCGCCCCGGCCAGAAAGCGCTGGCTGAGCCGGCCCTGCTCCAGGGCCCCCAGCCAGGCCTCGCGCACCACGGTGAGCGGCAGCGGCTCGGCCAGCGCCACCTCGGCACACAGCGCCTGCCACTGCTCCAGCGACTCGGTGAGCCCGTTCAGCAGCTCCTGCTCCTGCTCGCCCTCGGCCAGGAAGAAGCGCGCCAGCAGCCCCTGCAGCCGCGCCGTCCAGTCGTCGGCCGGCACGCGCTCGGCCAGTTGGTCGTGCAGGGCGTCGATGGCGTCGAGCAGGCCCGCCAAGGGGCCGATGACGGCCGCGTCCAGGCCGCCGATTTCGTCGTAGGGCTCGATCTCGGCCCAGGGCTCCCCCGCCCCCACCGCGTAGCCCAGCAGCATGCGGCGCAGGCCGAAGCGCCAGCTGTTCTGCTCCAACGCCGGCAGGCCCAGGGCGGCCCGGCGGCGGGCGTCCAGCCCCCAGCGGATGCCCGCCCCCTCTATCCAGCGGTGCAGCACCGGCAGATCCGCCTCCTCGATGCCGAAGCGCCGGCGCAGGGCGGCCACATCCAGCAGATCCAGCACCTCGCTCACCGGCAGCCGGCTCTCGGGCAGGCGCAGCAGGTGCTCCAGGGCGATCAGCAGCGGCTCCCGGCCCCGGCTGCCCTGATCCGCCAGGGTAAAGGGAATGAAACGATCGTCGTCCCGGCCGTACTGGCCGAACACCGCCTGGACATGGGGCGCATAGAGGTTGATGTCGGGCACCATCACGATGATGTCCCGCGGGCGCAGGGTCTCGTCCTCGGCAAAGCGCGCCAGCAGCTGGTCGTGCAGTATCTCCAGCTCCCGCTGGGCGCTGTGGGCGATGTGGAAGCGCACACTCAGCTGCTGGCGTTCGAGCGGCGGCCAGTGGTCGCGGCTTTCCGCCGGCGGGCGCAGGTTGAGGATGTCGTCCTGCAACTGGCCCAGCAGGTGATCGGTGTCGCCCGGGCCGAACAGGTCGATGCGCTCGCCCAGGGCGTCGAAACGCGCCTGGTACTGGCCGGGATCGTCCAGGCTGTCGAGCAGGTTGATGTAGTCCCGCCCCTGCTTGCCCCAGGCCGCCAGCAGCGGGTGGGCGTGCTGGTGCAGCTCGGCTTCATCCAGGCCCGGGGCCAGGCCGCCCTTGCGGGCGTGGCGGCGGTACTGGTGGCGCAGCAGATCCTGGTCCGGCACTATGTCGCCCCAGTGGTGCTGGCAGGGGTTGTGCACGCACAGCAGCACCTGGCTGAAGCGGGCCATGGCGGCCAGGGCCTCCAGGGTCTGGGCCGGCAGCGAGGAGATGCCGAACACCACCACCCGGCGTGGCAGCCCCGCCGGGCGGCGCTCGCAGGCGCGCAGCTCGGCCACGAAGCGCGGATGCACCCCGGCCCGGCTGCCGGCCAGCTCCTGTTCGCCCACGTCCGCCAGCAGCGCCCGCCACAGGGCCGGCTGCCAGCGCACCGCCGGATCCAGGGCCACCCGGCCCCGGCGCAGGCTGACTATCTCGTCCCGCCCCTCGGCCCAGGCGGCCAGCCAGTCGGCCCGGTAGACCTGATACTGATCGAACAGGTCCGCCAGCCGCTCGGCCAGCTGGTAGCGCTTGCGATAGTCGGCGTCGTCCTGCAAAAAGCGGTGCAGGGGCGTGAACACGGCCTCGGCCAGCAGCCCCGGCAACAGCCGCATCAGCCGCCAGGTGAGCGGCGCCTTGTCCAGCGGCGACTGGCGGGGAATGCTGTCGCTGCCGAGCACGGCCCGGTAGCTCGTCCACAAAAAGCGCGCCGGCAGCTCCACCTGCACGGCGGCGGCGATGCCGCCGCTGCGGTGCTCGGCCAGGGCCAGCTTGAGCCACTGGGCGATGCCGTTGCTCTGCACCAGGATCACCTCGTTCTCGAGCGGCGCCAGGGGATGGCGCCGCATCCAGGTCACCGCCAGCTCGCGCAATGCCTCCAGCTGGTTGCCGTGCACCACCATCAGGCCGGGGGCGAGGTTGTCGTCATGCTGCATCTGGGTTCCTTATACCGCTCCGTTCGACACCCATCATAGCGCCGAACAGACGCGCCGGGCAGTTGAAACGGCAAACGGAAAAAAGCGGGAGACAAGGCCGGGATGGTAGCAAGGCCGGGCACAGCGGGAAAGGGTGGCCGCTTGTATTGTCGCCCCCGCGAAGGCGGGGGTCCATGGGATGGCACCGGGCATCAGCCTGCCCGGTGCTGCAAGCGGCCACCGCCTCAGGGCGACTCCGCCTCGTCGACGGCGTCCATCCAGAACAGTTCCCAGATATGACCGTCCGGATCTTCGAAGGCGCGGCCGTACATAAAGTCGTACTCTTCCGGTTCCCGCGCTTCCCGGCCGCCGGCGGCCAGCACCTTGGCCATCAGCTCGTCGACCCGGGTGCGGCTTTCCAGCTGCAGCGCCAGCAGCACCTCGGTGGTGCTGGCGGCGTCGGCGATCGGCTTGCGGGTAAAGCGCCGAAAGCTGTCCGGCGTGTGCAGCATGGCGTAGATGGTGTCGGAAATCACCAGGGCGGCGGCCTGCTCGTTGGTGAAACGGGGGTTGAACGCCAAGCCCAGCGCCTCGAAAAAGCGCATGGCGCGGGGCAGGTCCGCCACCGGCAGGTTGACGTAGATGGCCTGGGGCATAAGGTACTCCTTGTGATGATGAAGGATTAGTCCAGGGAAGCTTCATCCTGGCAGAGCAGGTGGATGATCTGGGCCGGGTTGGCTATCCAGAAGGCGGCAAAGCCTTCCGGCAGCGGCTCGATTTCGTCCCGGCGCACCACGCCGGCGGCCTGCAGGTGTTCGGCGGCGCCCTCGAGATCGTTGGTGACCACCTCGAGCCAGGTTTCGGCCTGGCTGAGCCCGGGCACCTTGTCTATCCACAGCTGGCAGGCGCCGAACTCGAAGGCCACCGACGGCAGCTGTTTGTCGACCTGGCGCAGCGCCAGCACGTCGCGGTAAAAGGCCACCGTGGCCTCGAACTGATGGGGCGGAACCTTGAGCGCGATATTGCGCCCGCCGCCGAAGCGGAGTGACTGGGTCATGGGGCCTCCCGGGGTCCGGTTGAGGATACGTCCCCTCAGTATAGGAGGCACCGGGTTTGCCGGACCCACTTCAGTGGACCAACAGGGCACCGGCGCCGGGGTTCGGTCGAATAAATTCGGCCGACAGGGGATCGGTTTTGTACGGCGCAATAAAACAACTACCGGGGTTCGCCGCCATGCGACCGGGCCAGCAGCATATAGAGCGAGGGCACCACGAACAGGGTGAAGAAGGTGCCGATGGCCATGCCGCCCACCAGCACCAGGCCGATGGCGTTGCGCGCCGCTGCCCCCGGGCCGTCCACCAGGATCAGCGGAAAGTGCCCCGCCACCGTGGCCATGGAGGTCATCAGCACCGGCCTCAGCCGGGTCATGGCCGCCTCCTCGATGGCCGCCCGCTTGGCCAGGCCCCGCTCCTGCAGCTTGTTGGCGAACTCCACGATCAGGATACCGTTCTTGGCGATCAGTCCCACCAGGGTCACCAGCCCCACCTGGGCATAGATGTTCATGGTGGTGGTCCAGCCGTCGGTCCAGTAGGGCAGGTCCGGGTTGGGCATCTTCAGCAGGGTGAACACCAGGGCCCCGAACATGGCCAGGGGCACCGAGCCCAGCAGGATGACGAAGGGATCGCGGAAAGAATTGAACTGCACCGCCAGCACCAGGAAGATCATCAGCACCGCCAGCCCCAGGGCCGGCAGGAAGCGGCCGCCCTCGGTGCGCAGCTGGCGCGACTCGCCGGTGTAGTTGACGCTGTAGTCCGCCGGCAGTATGTCCCGCGCCGCCTGCTCCAGCACCCCCAGGCCCTCGTCCAGGCGGGCGGTCATGCCCGACAGCTTGATGGCGTTGAGCTGCTGGAAGCGGTTGAGGGAGCGCGGCACCGTGCCGGGGCGCAGGGTGGCGAAGGCGCTGAGCGGCACCAGGTTGCCGTCGGGGCCGGTGACGTGGATATCCTTGAGCTGCTCCGGGTTGAGCCGCTCTACCCGCGCCAGCTGGGGGATCACCTTGTAGGCGCGGCCCCGCACGTTGAAACGGTTGACGTAGTTGCCCCCCAGGGCCGCCCCCAGATCGGCGCCCACCTGCTGGTTGGTCAGCCCCAGGGCCGCCACCTTCTGGTGATCGAGCACGATTTCGGTCTGCGGCTGGTCGACCTTGAGATCGATTTCGGGCGGAAAGTAGAACAGGCCGCTTTCCATCGCCACCTGCTGCAGACGCTCCGCATAGGGCAGCATCTGCTCCGGCTCGGCGGTGGAGGCGATGATGAATTCCACCGGGAAGTTGCTGCCCCCGGGCAGGGCCGGCGGCTGGCCGGCAAAGATCTGCAGGCCGGGAATGGCCGACAGCCCCGCCTGTATCTCGGGCACGATGTCGGAAATGGTGCGCTCGCGCTCGCCCCAGGGACTGACCACCATGCCGCTGAAGCCGCCCACCCCCATGGCCGCGGCGAAAGGGTCCGAGGGCGACAGCAGGATCTGGAAGGTCAGCTCCCGCTCGGGCGCCTCGAGGAACACCTGCTCCGCCGCCCGGCCGAAGTGGATCTTCTGATCCGCCGAGGCGTTGGCGGCGTTGTTGATGATGGCGAACATAAAGCCCTGATCCTCGAGCGGCGCCAGCTCCTTGGGCGAGAACAGGTACATGGGCACCACCGCCAGGCTGAGCGCCGCCCACAGGGCATAGACCGCCGGCCGACCGTTCAGGCTGTGGTCCAGCACCCGGCCGTAACGCGCGCGCAGCCGGTCGAAGCGGTGGTTGATCCAGCCGGTCAGGCCCCGCTCCTCCCGCTCGGCGCTGCGCAGCAGGCGGGCGCTCATCATCGGCGACAGGGTCAGCGCCACCAGGCCGGAGATGGTGACGGCCCCGGCCAGGGTGAGGGCGAACTCCCGGAACAGGGCGCCGGTGAGTCCGCCCTGCAGGCCGATGGGGGTATAGACCGCCGCCAGGGTGATGGTCATGGTGATAATGGGCCCAATCAGTTCCCTTGCCCCCACCAGGGCCGCCTCCCGCGGGGTCCGCCCCTCGCGCAGGTGGCGCTCGACGTTTTCCACCACTACTATGGCGTCGTCCACCACCAGGCCCACCGACAGCACTATGGCCAGCAGGGTGAGCAGGTTGAGGGTGAAGCCCAGGGTCTGCATCAGGAAGACGGCGCCGATCAGCGACACCGGTATGGCCATCACCGGCACCAGCACCGAGCGCACCGAGCCCAGGAACAGGAAGATGACCACCACCACTATGCTCAGGGTGTCGATCAGGGTGCCCACCACCTCGCGGATGGCGTTGTCGATGTATTCGGAGGCGTCGTAGGCCAGGCGGGCCTCCAGCCCCGGCGGCAGCTCCGGCTCGAGTGCCGCCAGGTCGACCCGCACCCCCTGGATCACCTCGATGGTGTTGGTATTGGGCAGGGGGAAGATGCCCATGAACACCGCCGTTTCGCCGTTGAAGCTGACCTCGGTGTCGTAGTCCTCGGCGCCCAGCTCCACCTCGGCCAGGTCCTGCAGCCGCACTATGGTGTCGTTCTCCCGGCGGATCACCAGCTGGCGGAACTGTTCCACCGTATGCAGATCGGTGTTGGCGGTGAGGTACACCTGCACCAGGGCGCCCTTGGTGCTGCCCACCGCCGAGATGAAGTTGTTGGCCGCCAGGGCGGCGCGCACCTGGGCCGGGCTGACGTTGAGCGCCGCCATCCGCTCCGGCTGGAGCCAGACCCGCATGGCGAAGGTGCGCGCCCCGAAGATCTCGGCCCGCTGCACCCCGGCCAGGGCCGCCAGCCGGGGCTGTACCACCCGCACCAGGTAGTCGGTGATGTCGCTCTGAGACAGGCTGGACGAGGAAAAGCTCAGGTAGGCGGCGGCGAACTCGGAGTCTGCCGACTGCACGCTGATGGAAGGCAGCTCCGCCTCCGCCGGCAGTTCGTTGCGCACCTGGTTGACCTTGGCGGTGATGTCGGCCAGCGCCTTGGTCGGCTCGTAGTTGAGCTTGAGCCGGGCGGTGACCAGCGACAGCCCGAGCAGGCTCTTCGACTCCACGTAATCGATGCCGTCGGCGGAGGCGATGGCGCCCTCGATGGCGGTGGTGACGAAGCCGCGCACCACCTCGGCGCTGGCCCCCACATAGGGGGTGGCGACGATGACGGCGGCGTTCTCGCTCTGGGGATACTGGCGCACGCTGAGCGACCACCAGGCCTGCAGCCCGGCGATGACGATGACGATATTGACCACCAGCGCCAGCACCGGCCGGTGGATGAAGAGATCGGTAAAGGCCTTCATGGCGGCGCGCTCAGCTGTTGCCGGGATCGGGGTCGAGCCGGAATGCCGGCGCCAGCCGGTTGTCGACCACCACCGCCATGCCGCTGCGCAGCTTGAACACCCCGGTCGATACCACCCGCTCGCCCGCCGCCAGCCCCTCGCTGACCGCCACGAAATCCCCCCGCCGGGCCCCGAGCCGCACCAGCCGCTGCTGCACCCTGAGGGTGTTTTCGTCCTGCCCGTCCGGCTGGATCACGAAGACGACGTCGCCGTAGGGGCCGTGCTGTACCGCCGTGACCGGGATCAGCAGCACCCGCTCGGTGCGCTCGGGCAGCAGCAGCACCGACACGAACATGCCCGGGCGCAGCCGGCCCTCGGGGTTGGCCAGGGTGGCCTGCACCCGCACGCTGCGGGTCTGGAGATCGAGATCCGGGTTGAAGGCGGTGACCCGCCCCTCGAAGGGTCGTTCGGGATAGGCGTCGGACCACACCCGGACCGGCAGCCCGCCAGCCAGTTCGGCCAGTTGCGGCTGGGGCAGGGAAAACTCGACATAGACGGGATCGAGGGAGTGCAGCGACACCACCGGGCTGCCCTTGTCGAGGAACTGGCCGACGCTGACACGGCGGATGCCGAGCCGGCCGTCGAAGGGGGCGCTCAGGGTCTTCTTGGCGATCAGGGCGCGGATCATGTCGGCCCGGGCCTCGGCCTGCTGCAGGTTGGCGGCGGCGGCATCGAGTTCGCCCTGGGAGATGTTGCGGCTGCGGGCCAGCTCCCGGGCCCGCCGGAAGGACTGTCTCGCCAGGGCGGCGGCGGCCTCGGCCTCGCGCAGCTGGGCCCGCTCGATGTCGGTGTCGAGCCGCACCAGTTCATCCCCGGCCTTGACCGGGGCCCCGGCCTCGAAGCGGATCTCCCGCACCAGGCCCTCGGCCTCGGTACGGATCACCGTGCCCTGCACCGCCACCACCGAGCCCACCGCCTGCAGCTCCGGATGCCATTCGGCCTCGCGCACCAGTTCGGCATTCACCGGCTCCGGCGGCATCTGCATCTGGGCCGCGGCCGCCCCCATGGCACCGAACTGCAGCGCCTTGATCAGTACCAGGGTGCCGACGATGGGCAGGGCCAGCAGCAGGCCCATGCCCACCCACAGCAGCTTTTTTGTCGTTGGCCCCCGGCCCCGTCGTTCCGGCTCCATGC
Organism: Zobellella sp. An-6; assembly: GCF_052487945.1. Taxonomy (NCBI): domain Bacteria; kingdom Pseudomonadati; phylum Pseudomonadota; class Gammaproteobacteria; order Aeromonadales; family Aeromonadaceae; genus Zobellella; species Zobellella sp. An-6. The sequence continues at coordinate 2,295,367 of NZ_CP199259.1, forward strand.
TCCCTCCCCCGCCTGCCCGGTGCCACCCCGAGCGCGCCACAATAGGAGAAGTTTAGATGGCACCTCAGCGGCCCGCCTGCAAAGTCACCGACAGGAACACACCGCCGTTTGCAGATCTGGCGGGACACAGCGGGCCGCCCGCGCCCCATAAAACGGCACTGCACCTGCCTTACAGGCCTTTTTCCAGCTCCACCAGGTGCGCCTTGAAGCCGGCGGCGCGATAGAGGGCCAGGGCAGGCGCGTTGGCGGCCAGCACCCCGATGCGCAACCAGCGCACTCCTTGCTGGCGGGCCCGGGCCTCGGCGGCGGCGAGCAACTGCCGGCCCAGGCCGCGCCGACGCCAGGCCGCACGCACATGCAGATCGGTGATCAGGCCGTATTCCAGGCCGCCGTCGTCCGGCTCCTCGCTCACCACCCGGGTCAGCACCACCACGAAGCCAGCCAGGGTGCCGGCCCGCTCCGCCACCAGTATCCGGCCCGCGCATTGCGCACAGCGGCGGAACAGCTCGGCGAGGTAGGGCTCCAGGACAAGCTCTCCCGCCGGCAGGCGCGGGTCCAGTGCCCGCTCCGCCTCCTGCAATTCGTGCACGCAGGTCCGCAGCCCGGGCAGATCGGTGGCGGGGTCGAAGGGCCGGATGATCACGCGCCCTCCCCCGGCCGCCAGTCGGCCCGCGCCAGACGAAACACCAGGCAGTCGTCGTCGCCGAAACGGCGCCGCTCCAGCGGCCGGAAGCCGAACCGCTGGTAGAAGCGATGGGCGCGCACATTGGTTGCCAGCGGGTCCACCAGCACCGCCGTTACCGCCGGCACGGCAAAACAGCGGGCCAGGGCCTGGCGCATCATCTCGCCGCCATGGCCGCGGCCGAGCAGGTCGGGCTCGCCTATCCAGATGTCGATGGCGCGCAGATCCGCCGGTACCTCGCCCCAGTAACGGCTCTCTTCCCGCGCCGGGTCGATGATCTGCACAAAACCGATGGGCCGGCCGTCCAGCTCGGCGATCAACTGCTCCCGCCAGTCCGGCCGGCGGTACAGCTCGGTTTCCCATTGCCAGTCGTCGTTGGGATCCGCCGCCCGCACCTGGGGTGCCTGGTCCCAGCGGCGCAGCAGGGCCAGATCGGCGGGGCCGGCGGGCCTTAGTCTGATCATCGCTATGCTCCCTCGGGTTATATTCCAAATCCATGCAAGATAGCACCGAGGCCGGGCTCAGGCATCGGGCCTGGCGGCCGAGCCCGCCAGTATGCCGCCGTCGATGTTGAGCTCGGCGCCGGTCATGTAGGGCACCTCGTCCGAGGCCAGCATCACCGCCAGGGCCGCCACCTCCTCCGGGCGGCCGAAGCGGCGCTGGGGGCAGTCCTGCACAAAGTCGCGCAGCCGCTGCTCCCGCTCCGGCCCCGTGCCCAGCACCGGCTCCCACATGGGAGTGAGGATGGCCGCCGGGTGGATGGAATTGCAGCGGATGGCCAGCCCCTGCTCGGCACAGTAGAGCGCCACCGTCTTGGTGTGGTTGCGCACCGCCGCCTTGGAGGAGGCGTAGGCGGCGGCACCGGGAATGCCCACCAGGCCGGAGCGGGACGAGATGTTGATGATGGCGCCCGCGCCACCGCAGCGGCGCATGGCACGGATGGCGTACTTGCAGCCGAGGAAAACGCCGTCCAGGTTGGTGCTGTGCACACTGTGCCAGTCGGCCAGGGAGGCGTGCTCGGGATCCTGGGCCAGCATCCCCCGCTCGAAGCCGGTGATGCCGGCGTTGTTCACCACCACCTGCAATCCCCCGGCTTCCGCCAGTATGGCCTCGGTCACCGCTTGCCAGTCGGCCTCCCGGCGTACGTCCAGCCGCCGGTAGCGGGCCCGCTCGCCCAGGCCGGCGGCCAGGGCCCGGCCCCGGTCGTCGTCGATGTCGGTGAGGTAGACGAGGGCGCCCTCGGCCACGAAGGCGCGGGCCATGGCCTCGCCGATGCCCCGGGCCGCGCCGGTGATAAGGGCGGTTTTATGCTGTAAACGCGGCATGGTTGCCTCCTGTCAGCTTAGGTTCTGGTCCGGTTCGGGCCGGACCCGGGCAAAGCGCACCGGCAACCGGCGCAGGCTGTCCTTGCCGCGGGCGCTGAGATCGGAAACAAACTGGAACTGCTGGCGCGGATCCATGGGGTAGGCCTTGATGCGATAGTGGGTGCCCCAGGGCCGCTCCGCCAGCACCACCGAGATCGGCTTGGCCAGCTTCACATAGGGGCTGGACAGGGCCACCTGCTCCAGTACCCGGCGCACCTGGTGGGCGTCGTGCTCCGGCTCCAGGTAGAAATGGGCCACGCACATCAGGCTGGCGCCGCCGTTGTTGGCGTTGTGGATAAGGCCGGTCCACAGCTTCTGGTGCGGCACGTACACCAGGGTGTCGTCGGGGGTGACGATCTCCACCGCCCGCATGCCGATATGGCGCACCTCGCCGTAGCAGCCATCCACCTCTATCCAGTCGCCGGGCCGGTAGGGGTGCTCGTAGGCCGCCACTATGCCGGCGATCAGGCTGCTCACATAGTCCTTAAGGGCGAAGCCGATGGCCAGGCCCGCCGCCCCCAGTATGGCCACCATATTCTGCAGCGTGGGCGCCAAGAACAGCGGCACTATCCACAGCAGGGCGCCCAGCAGCACCAGCAGGCGGATGGTCGGCATCAGCGCCAGCACGAACAGCCGGCGTTCGCTGTGCAGCCGCGCCGCCAGCCAGGGCAACAGCCGCTGGCTGAGCCAGATGAGCAGCAGCGCCGCCCCCGCCACCGCCAGGGCCTCCACCAGGGCAGCACCGGTGATGCGCTGAAAGAGCCCGGCCAGTTGTTCCCTGTCCATGCCGTCGTCCTCCCGTCTTCAAAAGCCGTCCGGCCAGAAATCGCGCTCGGCGAGGAAATCCCGCACCACCAGGTAGCCGTGGATGCTCACCCGCCAGCGTTCCTCTTCCCGCAGTACTATGCCGCACTGCTCCAGGCGCAGCAGTTGCACGTTGAGCAGATCCGGCGACACCACCGGCAGCACCCGCTGCAGCAGCGCCACCCCCAGCCCCCGGTGCAACAGCAGGGCATGGAGCACGAAGGCGGTGACGTCGTCGGCCTCCGGCGGCAGTTCTGGCAGCTCCTGCTGCGCCTGCCGCTCCACCGTCCACAGCGCCAGGGCCAGCCCCGGGTTGCCCCTGGCCCGCGCCGCCAACCGGCACAGCACCTTGTCCGACGCCCGTACGCCGAGCTGGCGCAGCAGGCCGGGGGCCACCGGCGCAAAGCAGTACACCCGGGGCAGGCACAGCGGCCAGGCCCGCCCGACAAAGGCGAACATCCAGCTGTCGCACACCACCAGCCCCTGCCCCAGTTCGCCCTGCAGCAGCCGGGGCAGCAGGGCGCGCACAAAGCCCATGCCCTCGGCCGTGCGCAACAGGTAACGGGCCAGATCGTCGATAAGCCAGGGGCCGCTGCCGCGCTGGTCGCGCCACCATTGCTCCACGTCGGCCCGCTCCAGGGTGGCGGTATCCGGCGGGGTCAGGGCGCGCCAGCCATGCAGGCCGGCCCAGTCGCGGGCGATGGCGGCGGTGCCGCTGTAGGGTGGATCCAGCAGGAAGCAGGCCCCGGCCCGGGCCTCCCGCCGCCAGGCGCCGAGCCGCTCGTCCAGGGCGGCCACCGCCGGGCGGCGATCGTAGGCCTGGTAGTCGGGCAGATCGGCCTCCTCCTGCTCCGGCTCCGCCTCGGCGGCACGCAGGCGGAGCAGACGCAGCAGCCGCAGCCAGCCCTGGCGGAGCCGGGTCACCGCCGGTGGCGACGGACAGCAGAAGTCCTGCGCCGGGATCAATTGCCAGTGGTTGTGCTCGGTCATCGAATACGCTGCCTCCCTGCGCATCAGATCTGCCGGCAACGCCGGCCGGTGCGGCATATGAAAAAACAGGACTAGCCGAGCACTGCCGCGGTGATGGCGAAGTAGATAAGGATAGTCGACAAGTCCTGGATCACGGTGGCCAGGGGGCCGCTGCCGAAGGCCGGGTCCAGCCCGGCGCGATACAGCAGCCAGGGCAGCCCCATGGCGGTGATGGTGGCGGTGGAGCAGGCGGCCAGCACCGCCAGGCCCACGCACAGGGCCACCGTCGGGTCGCTCCAGCGCAGCCACACCAGGGGGCCGGCCACCAGCGCCAGCACCAGGCCGATGGCCAGGCCCGCCAGCAGCTCCCGCCTGACCATGGTGCGCATGGCCACGCCCACCGAGAGGCCGCGCACCACCACGGTTTCGGTTTGGGTACCCACCGCGTCCGCCAGGTAGACCAGGCCGGGGATGAAGAAGGCCAGCATCAGGGTGCGCTGCAGCTGGGATTCGAACCAGCCGACCAGATCGGCGGCGATCAGGGCGCCGAGCAGGCCCACCAGCAGCCAGGGCAGCCGGTGGCGGAAGCGGCGCGGCACCGGCTCCTCGCTGGAGGAGCGCGCCGCCTCGGTGCTCTTGGTAAAGCCGCCCAGCCGGGTGAGATCCTCCTCGTGCTCGGCCAGCAGCACCGCCAGCATCCGGTAGGGCGGGATCAGGCCCACGAAGCGCCCTTCCCCGTCCACCATGCCGAGGGCCGACTCCGCATGGCGCACCGCCCGCCAGGCCACCACCTCCTGATCCACCCCCGGTGCCACCACGGGCGGATCCTGTTCCATCAGCGTTGCCAGGGTGACATGATCGGGAGCGGGCAGCAGATCCTCGATGCGCACCATGCCGCAGAGCCGGCCGTCCCGGCACACCACCACGTGGCTGGCGCATTCGTAACGACGCTCGGTCAGCCCCTGCCGGGCCTCGGCGGCGCGGCAGTCGGGGGCGAACACCGGCACCTCGGTGCAAACGTGCTCCGCCGCCGTTTCAAAGACGACCGGCTCCCCGAGTGATGGGAGATCTCGCGGCATGGGGCCTCCTCGGGCAACGCGCGGATACAATGGGACTCATTTCAGCATAGCCCCAACATCCGCCGTCGCCTCAGGCCGGCGCCCGGGTTGCCAGCAGTTCGCCCTTGCCCACCGGCACCAGGCAGGAGCTGAAGTCCGGATCCGCCGCCAGCGTGCGGCTGAAGTCGGCCAGTTGCGCCTGGTGGGAGATGGCGTTGTCCACCACCAGCAGGCCGCCCGGACGCAGGGCCCGCTTCAGCCAGGGCCACCAGTCCAGGTACCGGGCGCGGTCCGAGTCGAGGAAGATCAGATCCTGGCCGGCCGGCGCCAGCTCGGGCAGCACCTGGCCGGCGTCGGCACAACGCGCCTCTATCAGCGCCTCGAGGCCGGCGGCGGCGAAGTTGGCCTGCGCCAGCCGGTGCTTGTGGGCGGCGTATTCCAGGGTCAGCACCCGGCCGCCGGTGCGGCGGGCGGCCTCGGCCAGCCAGAGGGTGGAATAGCCGTTGGACGTGCCCACCTCCAGGATGCGGCGGGCCGCCGTGGCCTGCACCAGCACGGCGAGCAATTCGCCGGTATCCCGGGTGATGTTGAGCATGCGCGCGCCGCGCTCGGCGGTCACGGCGTCGTGTTCCGCGCCGAAGCGTTCCAGCTCCCGCTTCAGTTGTTCGAGTGGGGTCATGTGCTGTTTCCGTGTTGTGGTTGAAGTCTACAGCGCCAGGGCCATGGCCACCCGGCCCTTGAGCCCCAGGCTGCGCTCGCCGGCCAGCTGTCGGGCCAGCCGTTCGTCCAGCTCGGTGTCCGCCAGGAAGCGAAAGCCCAGCCGGGCGTAGAAGGGGGCGTTCCAGGGCACGTGCTCGAAGGTGGTCAGGGTCAGGCTGCGGTACCCCCCGGCCCGGGCCCAATCGATGGCCGCCGCTATCAGCCGCCGCCCCAGGCCGCGGCGCTGGTGATCCGGGAGCACGTCCAGCTCCACCAGAAAGGCCGCCTCCGCTCCCGGCTCCGCCAGGGCAAAGCCCACCGGCTCCCCCCGGGGCGACAGCGCCACCCACAGCCGCCGCTCCGCCTGGGCCCGCTCCAGCCGGAGCGGCGACACCACCCCCTGCCTGAGGGCGGGCGGGAGCACCGACGCCGGGAACAACGCCGCCGCCGCCCGCTCTATGTCCGGCAGCAGGGGCAGGTGGGCGGGCTGGGCCGGTTCGATACGGTAATGGCTGCTCATGTCGGCTCCGCGAGCGAAGAGAAAGGCCGGCAGTCAAGCTGCCGGCCGCAATACGAAAGGGTTGTCCGGCCTGCGCTCAGGATGTGCGCGGCGAGCAGAACCACAGCTTGTTGCCCTCGCTGTCGAGGAAGCTGCCGATATGGAAGAGATCGTCGTACAGCGCCACCGGATCGGCGATGGTCACGCCCCGTTCCCGCAGCCGGGCCTCGGTGTCGGGGGCGTGATCGCAGGCCAGGGTGAGGCGCGGGTTGGGCTCGGCCGTGGGCCGGCCGTACCAGTCGTCCTTGAGCAGCAGGGTCACCTCCCCCAGCTGGAAGCCCACCGCCTCGCCGCCCTCGGTGGCCGGTGCCAGCCCGAGCACTTCGCCGTAGAAACGCTCGGCCCTCGCCTTGTCGGACACGGCCAGGGCGATCACCTTGACCTGCCGCAATCCCAATGAAGAAGTGGCCATGGTGGCCTCCAGATGGTTGAGTGGACACCTTAAGTATAATGGTTGTCGCGACGCCGCCCCTGTTCCGCTTTCAGCGCAATACCTGCTTCACCAGCAGGGGGCCGAGCAATTCAAACACTATGGTGGAGCAGACCACCACCGGCAGCAGGCGGGCGCCGTATTCGGGGAACTGCTCCGCCGCCAGCAGCGCCATGCCGATGGCCATGCCCGCCTGGGGCGTCAGTGCCAGGCCGATATGGGGCGGCAGCCGCGCCCGGCGGGCCGGCGACGCCAGTCGAATGCCGATCCAGCCCCCCAGCCAGCGGCCGAACAGGCGCAGCAGCACATAGGCCAGCGCCAGGCCCAGGGCGTCGTCCAGCTGGCGGAGATCGATGATCATCCCCGACAGCACGAAAAAGAACACCAGAAAGGGCCACTCGATATGCTCGATGGCGCGGAACGAACGGGTATGGTGCGGCGAGAAGTTGGCAATGAGGGTGCCGGCGGTCATGGCCGCCAGCAGGGGCGACACCCCGAGCCAGGCCGAACAGCCGGCCAGCAGCAGGATAAGGGCCACCGCCTCCACCTGGGTCGGCTCGCCCGGTGCCAGCCGGCCGGTGAGCCAGGCGGCGGGAAAACCGATGAGTCCGCCCAGCAACAGGGCCCCGCCCAGCTCCCACAGCGCCCGCCACAGGGCCAGGTTGCCATCGCCCGCCAGCAGCCAGCCGAGCAGCGCCATGGCCAGGCCGAACACCAGTATGCCCCAGCCGTCGTCGATGGCGACAATGCCGAGCAGCACCCGCGCCGCCAGCCGGGTGTCGTTGCTGCCGCGCACGGTGTCGCGCACCGCCGCCGGATCCGTTGCCACCGAAATGGCCGCCAGGGCGATGGCCACCGCCAGCGGCACCCCCAGCAACCACAATCCCGCCCCGACCACCACCACGCTGCACAGCACCACCGCCAGTGAAATTACGGTGATCAGCCAGCCGGTACGGCGCAGCCGCGCCAGGGTCAGCTCGCTGCCGAGCAGAAAGGCCACCATCACCAGCGCCAGCTCGATCAGCGGCCGGGCCAGCTCATCCAGCAGGGCGGCGGGCCGGGGCAGCCACAGCTGCTGCACCACGGCGATCAGCACGCCAAGCAGCACCAGCAACGACACCCGGGGCAGCGCGGTGCGCGCCGCCAACACATCGGCGGCAATGCTCAACGACAGTATCCCCCCCAGCAGCACCATGTTCAGCGCGGCGCCGTGGGCGGAAAAGGCAACCAGGGAATCGGCAAGCAGCGGCGACACGGCATTCTCCCGTCAGGATCACGCTCCCAGTGTAGCCAATGGATCAGGCCGAGGCCGGATAAAGCCGCACCCAGCCCAGCAGCAGGGCGGCGGCGCACAGCACAACCGCTCCTCAGGCCTTATCCGCCAGCCATTTGTACATCACCAGGGCGTCCACATCGCCCAGGCGGGGGTGATGGAAGGCCTTGGGCAGCCGGCCCACGGTGGCGAAGCCGAGTCTGGTCCACAGCCGCACCGCGCCCTCGTTGGTCGAGGCCACAAAGTTGAACTGCATGGCCCGGTAGCCGAGCGCCAGCGCCACCTGCTGGGAATGGTCGCACATGGCACTGGCCAGGCCCCGCCCGCGCGCCGCCGGCGACACCATGTAGCCGCAGTTGCACACGTGGCTGCCGGGGCCGGCCTGGTTGGTCTTGATGTAGTAGGTGCCGAGGATGCGGCCCCCCTCCTCGGCCACGAAGGTCTTACGCGGCAGGTCCAGCCACAGCTGGCGGGCCTGCTCGCGGTTAATATCCCGCGGGTAGGCGTAGGTGTCGCCGGCGGCGGCGATGTCGCGGAAGATGGGCCAGATCTGCTCGAAGTCGTCTTGGGTTGCTGCTCTGATGTTCATGGCTCGGTTTGTCGCAATGTGAGTAATAAACGGATGTATTGTCACTCCCGCTCGGCCCCTTGTCACTCCCGCGCGCCCTCTTGTCACTCCCGCGAAGGCGGGAGTCCAGTGCACACTGTCGTGGATCTCCGCCTGCGCGGAGATGACCGCTAACACCAAGGATGCAGGCAGGAACAAGGCCGGCGAAAATAATAACGATGGACCTTGCCGGCAAACGGCGGCGCCCGCGGGCGCCGCCGTGGCAAAATCCGGCTCAGCGCCGGCCAGAGCGCAGGCAGTCCAGGCTCCAGCAGCCACCACCGGCGAACACAAAATAGAAGAAGGTGAAGCAGAACATGATGGCCAGTTCGCCGCCGTTGTTCAACGGCCAGAAATCCCGCGGGGCGTGGGCGATAAAGTAGGCGAAGGCCATCAGCCCCGAGAGCACGAAGGCCACCGGCCGGGTGAACAGGCCCACCAGCAGCAGGGCGCCGCCGAACAGCTCGAGCACCCCGGCCGCGCCGGAGAGCGAGAACAGCTCGAACTCGCCCCGCGGTGCGGCGGGAAAGCCGAACAGTTTTTGCCCGCCGTGTTGCATGAACAGGAAGGCGGACACCATGCGCACCACGCTCAGCACCCGGGGACGCCACGCATTAAGGAATTTTTCCATTTTTATTCTCCTTGTTGTGTTGTTATCGGTATTGAATGTAGGTCAGTCGCCGCCGGGCGCAACGCCGCTTTCCGGCGGCCGCCACGGCGGCACCTCGTCCCGGCTGGGGGGCTGCCAGTCTTGCTGCATTACCCGGCTGAGGGTTTCTTCCAGCTTCATGAACAGCTCGCCGTAGCGGGGGCTGAAGTGGATGCCCTGCTCTATCTCTTTCCAGGCCTCGAACAGCTCGTCTTCGTGGGCCTTCTCGTTGTTGACAAAGGCCCAGGTCATCTGCCGGGCGCGCAGCGGGTGCACGCCGAAGGCGGTCAGCGCCTGGCCGCCCAGCTCCAGGGCGGAGTGGTAGGTTTCGCTCACCACCTCGTCGGCCCCCGCCCGCCGCAGCTCGTAGCCGTGGCCCCGGTCGAAGGCCCGCGCCAGCACCCAGAGCCCCGGGTAGTGCCGCTTGACGTGGTGCACCAGGGCCACCGCCCGCTCCCGGTCGTCGATGGCCACCACCAGCAGGCGGGCCTGGGCGATGCCGGCGGTGTCCAGCAGATCCAGGCGGCTGGCGTCGCCGAAGTAACTCTTGATGTGGATGCGGCGCAGGTTCTCGATTTGATCCAGGGCCAGGTCCAGCGCCACGATGGGAATGTTGTTGGCCCGCAGCAGCCGGCACACGATCTGGCCGAAGCGCCCGACGCCGGCCACGATCACCGGCGCCTGCTCCTCGATGGCGTCCGCCTCCCGCGGGGCGTTGCGGTCCTCCCGGTATCGCGGCAGGATCAGCCGATCGTAGGCGATGAACAGCAGCGGCGTGAGGAACATGGACAGCGCCACCACCAGCGACAGCAACTGGGCCAGCTCCGCCGGCATGACCCGGCTCTGCATGCTGTAGGTGAGCAGCACAAAACCGAACTCGCCGGCCTGGGCCAGGCCCAGCACGAACAGCCAGCCGTCCCGCCCCCGCAGGCCGAACAGCAGCGCCAGCCCCAGCAGCACCGCCGCCTTCACCGCCATGACCGCCAGCCCCAGGGCCAGCACCTTGCCGCCCTGGGCCGCCAGCACCTCGAAGTTGATGCCGGCCCCCACCGTGATGAAAAACAGCCCCAGCAACAGGCCCTTGAACGGCTCGATGTTGGCCTCCAGCTCATGGCGGAACTCGCTGTTGGCCAGCACCACCCCCGCCAGGAAGGCGCCGAGGGCGGGCGACAGGTTCACCACGCTCATCAGCGCGGCGATGCCGATCACCAGCATCAGGGCGGTGGCGGTAAACACCTCCCGCATGCCGGAACGCACCACGTAACGAAACAGCGGCCGGCTCAGGTAGTGGCCCCCGACGATCACCGCCGCCACCGCGCCCACCACCACCAGCGCGTGGGCCCAGTCGGGCAGGTCGGCCACCAGGCTGAGGCCGCCGTGATGCCCCGCCTCCGGCCCGGTCGCGCCCGCCCCGGACAGCGCCAGCAGGGGGATCAGGGCCAGCATGGGAATGACCGCGATGTCCTGGAACAGCAGCACCGAAAAGGCACCGCGGCCGCCCCGGGTTTTGGTCAGCCCCTTCTCGTTGAGCGTTTGCAGGACGATGGCGGTGGACGACAGGGAAAAGATCAGCCCCACCGCCAGCGCGGTTTGCCACGGCAGCCCCAGCCACCCGGCGATGGCCATGCCGGCGGCGGAAGTCAGCACCACCTGCAGCCCGCCCAGCCCCAGCAACTGGAGCCGCATGGCCCACAGGGATTTGGGATCCAGCTCCATGCCCACCAGGAACAGCATCATCACCACGCCGAATTCGGCGAAATGCTGGATGATGGCGGCCTCCTGGCCCACCAGCCCGGTGACCGGGCCGATGACCACGCCGGCCACCAGGTAGCCGAGCACCGAGCCGAGCCCGAAGCGCTTGGCCAGCGGCACCGCCACCACCGCCGCCAGCAGGTAGATAAAGGCCTGGATAAAATACAGGGTCATGGCTGTTGTTCCTTCTTGTTGTGAACCGGGCGCGGCCGCTCAGGGCCGTTTCGGCGCCGGGCGCCCTTTGCGGGCGGGGGTTTTCCGGCCCCGGCCGCTCCCGGGCCTGCCGGCGGCCAGCCCCAGCAGGCGGCGGAAGCTGGGGCATTCCATATGGCTCGGCGCCGGGCAGGCGGCCGCGTGGCGCAGCCCGTCGCGCATGGCGGTTAACCGGCGGATGGCCTGGTCCAGCTCCTCCGCCTTGTTCGCCAGCAACTGCCGGTCGATCCGGGGCTGGCCGTCGGCACCGAACATCAGGGCTATCTCGTCCAGCGAAAACCCCACCGAGCGCCCCAGCGCGATCAGGGCCAGCTGCTCCAGCACCCCGGGCGCGAACTGGCGGCGCAAGCCCCGCCTGCCGGAGGAAACAATCAGCCCCTTTTGCTCGTAGAAGCGCAGCGTGGACGCCGGAACGCCGGCGCGCCGCGCCACCTCGGAAATGTCCATCGGCCCCCCTTGACCTCAAGTCGACTTCAAGTTGTACGCTACCACCGGTATCACCCGCAGACAAACACTTGGAGACTCTTATGACTCATCTTATCTTCACCCTGTGCATCGGCATTGGCGCCACCATGGTCATGGACTTGTGGGGGCTGCTGCGCCGGCCGCTGTTCGGTGTGCCGCCCGCCAACTACGGGCTGGTGGGGCGCTGGGTCGCCCATATGGCGCGGGGCCGCTTTCGCCACGACGCCATCGCGCAAGCGGCGCCGGTGCCGGGCGAACAGCCGCTGGGCTGGGCGGTTCACTACCTCACCGGCATCGGCTTTGCGGCGGTGCTGACCGGTATCTGGGGGCCGGCCTGGGTGCAGCAGCCCACCCTGGGCCCCGCGCTTATCGTGGGCATCGGCACCCTGGCGGCCCCGTTCCTGCTGATGCAACCCTGCATGGGGCTGGGCGTTGCCGCCTCCCGCATGCCGCGCCCCGGCGCCGCCCGCCTGCAGAGCCTGATCACCCACGCGATCTTCGGGCTCGGCCTGTACGCCGCGGCCTGGGCCATGCGGCTGTTTTACCCGGTGTGAAGCCCTACCGTGCCCTTGCTGGCAACGATAAACACCGATCCCTTGCCCGGCTGCCACTGGTGCTCGATGCGAAAGCCGGCCTTGGTCAGCCCGGCCACCAGCTGCTGCCGGCCCAGGCGGTTTACGTAGGGGGCCAGGCCCAGGCGCTGCATCAGGGGGATCAATAACCGCCAGAAGACAGCGATGTCACCGACCAGCGCGGTGCTGGAAACGAAAATGCCGCCCGGTTTCAACAACCGGTGCACCCTGGCCAGGGCCGCGTCCAGATCGTCGAGCAGGTGCAACACGTTGAGCCCCAGGACGGCGTCGAAGCTTGCCGCGGCCAGTTCGAGGCTTTCCAGGGTGCCCTGTTGAAAGCTGATATTGTCCACCCCGGCCTCCCTCGCCCTCTGCCCGGCGATGTCCAGCATGGTGTCCGAAATATCGGTCGCGAGGATATGCCCGACGTGGGGCGCATGGATAATGGCGGTGCCGCCGGTGCCGCAGCCGAACTCCAGCACCGACCAGTCCGGCCGGAAATACCCCTGGGTGATCGCCAGCTTCCTTTGATAGGCCTGCTCGTCCCGGATCCGGCTCTTGGCGTAACGGGGCGCGCTTTTATCCCAAAATGTTTTTGCGTCCTTCAATGGTCACCCCCTTAACCCGTGCATTTCTGTTCATATTTATTGATCCTGTCGACGTTGGTTAACCCCATGCCCCTGCCCCGGTGCAAGCCGGGGCACAGCTTTGTCCACCCACTTGGCTATGACTTTTCCGTACCTGACTTTCTTGCGATATAGACACCGTAGCCGTAATAAGCCTTGTACTTTTCATAAAGCTCGATTTCTTTTCTTTCGGCCTCGACGATCGCGCGAGCGTCTTGGCTATTGCCGTTGCGGCTCAGAAAGCCCTGAAAGCTGGCCCGCAGGGGGTCGTAATAGTTTTTCAACCAGCAATGTTCTGGCAGCACAAAGTAGCCTATTGGCGAATAGCCACATTCCTCCAGCGCTCTTATCTTTGAAGAGACCAGGTCAATTTCGGGATATTCGTTTTCCCAGTAACGCTGGATTTCTGAAGGGCGAGCCTGGGTGATCCAGCTCATCTCCGAGACGACCAGCAGCCCCCCAGGTTTCAGATAACGCTGCCAATCTGCGATGCCTTGTTTAAAGCCGATGTTGTAGATCGCGCCCTCGGACCAGATAACATCAAACTCCTCCTCTGCAAAGGGCAGTTGGTCCATTGACGCACAAAGCGGAGTGATGCTTTCAGCAACGCCTTCGCGCCGTGCTCTCGCGGCCAGAACATCGAGGAAGTCCGGGAGCAAATCAACGGCCGTAATGTTGGCATTCAATAACCGCGCCAGCGTCAGCGTCGATGCTCCCGTGCCACAACCTATATCCGCCACTTTCAGCGGCGCATTGCGATCCATGCAGGCAAGGTCGACCGCTTTTTCGGTTTCGGCATCGCCCCCCGGGCCTTGCCGCCAGGCGCCTTTATGGAGGTCTATCAGTAACTGGAACGCATCCACTGGTGTCTCCTTCTGCAACGCACCCATGCTTCACTCACCGGCGGCGGGAACGACGCCTGGTACGGGCCGTCCGTGAGGGTGCTATCTGCTTACGGGCCGCTTGAATCGCTTGCGCGACTGCTCGACTTTTTCTCTAAATACACAGGCATCGGAATGATCATTTACCAGCCCCATCGCTTGCATGAATGCATACACGGTGGTGGGGCCGACAAACTTCCATCCTCTTTTTTTCAACTCCTTTGCCAGCGCGACAGACTCCGTTGAGGTAGAAACCGTCTGCGGCTCAGGCAAGTCGGATCGGCCGGGCTCGAAGCGCCAGAAAAAAGCGGCGAGCGAGCCTTCTTGCTGGACGAGTTCACACGCCCTCTGGGCGTTGTTGATGACAGCTTCAATTTTTCCCCGATGCCGGACGATACCTTCGTTGAGCAGTAACCTCTCCGTGTCTGCATCACTGAACCCGGCGACTTCGTTGAAGTCGAAATTTAAAAATGCGGCACGAAAGTTATCGCGCTTGGCCAGAATTGTACGCCAGTTCAATCCGGACTGAAAACTTTCCAGGCACAGCTTCTCGAATAACCGGACATCATTATCGACGGGATAACCCCACTCGGTATCATGGTATTCAAAAAACTCCGGGGCCGCCGAGCACCAGCCACAGCGTGCTCTGCCGTCGGGGCCTTCAATGGTCGCATTCATCGCCAACTCCTCCCTATGTCAGTCCAGAAGAAAATCCAGCCGCTCATCGGCTTTTTTAGGCTCAATTTCAAGTATCTCGGGGGTAACAATATTCTCAGCGACAAACGGATCTTTGCTGACACGGTCTTCAAGATCCTCCCGCGATACCCCATGAGCCATGATAGCGCCACCCAATCCCGGCCGGAGGCTGCCAGCCATTAGAAAAACGCCGTCGTCAAAGCCCTTTTTAATCCATTGATTGTGGCCTTCCATAAATGCACTGGCCTGGGCCTTATTCTCAGAAAAGCGTAAATTCACAATAAACATTTAAAGCACCTCCTGTGAAGAAAGAGTGAGGAGTGAAGAAAGAAGAAAGGGATCAGGCCTGGCCTTTTTCCTCTCTAACGAGAGCCGGCAGCAAAAGGCAAGACCTGGCCCCATGACTCGCTTTGGGCACATCACCAGAGCCCCTTCGCCATCCTGCCGCGCCGCGCCAGCTCCTTGTCGCTCGGCTCGGCAGCGGCGAACGTGCCGGGCCGGATTTCGCCAGCGGGCACATAGGTGCTCATCACCACGCCGCTGGCCGACACCCGGGAGCGGACCAGCCGCAGCGCGCAGGGCCTGAGCGCCTCGCCGAAGAGGCGCTTGCCCCGCCCGAGCAGCAGCGGAAAGGTCCAGACATGGTATTCGTCTATCAGGGCGGCGGCCTGCAGCGTGTGCAGCAGATTGCCGCTGCCGATGACCTGCAGGCTGGGGCCAGGCCGGGCCTTGAGCGCCTGGATGGCCGCGACGACATCGCCACGGAGCAGAGCCGAATTGTGCCAGTGGAGCGCCGTTAGTGTGCGCGACGCGACATGCTTTTTGGCGGCATTGAGCGTGTTCGCCACCGGATCCTCGCCGGGCTGGTACGGCCAGTAGGCCTCGAAGATCTCGTAGGTTTTGCGGCCGAGCACCAGCTCCCGATCCTGGCCGGTGAACCCCGCCGCCGAGAGATCCATGGCCTCATCCCAGTAGTTGAACATCCAGCCGCCGAGGGCAAAGCCGCCGGTCGGATCCTCCTCCGGCCCGCCTGGGGCCTGCATGATGCCGTCCAGCGACACAAAGGTAGAGGCGACAAGCCTTCTCATGGCAACACTCCTGCCGTGTTCAAGAGGCGGGCCCGGCCGGGCGCCGCCCTGTGGTTAGCCGAGGATATCGGCCCCTTTATGGCCTTCCGGCACGCCCTGGACCAACAGCACCTCGCCCCGGGTATGCCGGGTGCGAAGCGGGCGAATCGCCTCATAGGCATCGGACTCGTACCAGCCCCTGGCTTGCTCCATTGAGGGAAATTCGATGACGACCAGATCGCCGGACCAGGCTCCCTCCAGTGGCACACAGGGCCCGCCGTGAACGAGGTACTTGCCGGAGAAGGGCGCCAGCGTCGCGTCTATGCGCTGCAGGTACTCCTTTATCTCCGGGCCAAACCGGGTTTCGCGTATCACGGCAACAGCATATGCGGTCATCTCTGGCTCCAGGGGGTATAGGGGTGGCGGTGTAGTCCGGCGCCTGCGTTAAAGGGCGCACTGTGGCGAGTTTAGTTGAATGTTGGGTTGGGCGGCTTTATGGGAACGAAAACAGGTTGACGAGCAGCCCATTCGGGTCGGCAACCATAAAACGCCTCATGCCAAAGCTTTCATCACGCAGTTCCTGCGCGATACGGAAACCGCGCTGCCGCACCGCGGAGTACGCCGCATCGACGTCTTCGACCTGTACGGAGAGGATGACGCCCTGCGCCGGATGCCGAAAGGCCTTGGGTGTGAACTCGTGATCACGACGCATAATGCCGACTTGAAGCTGAGGATGGGTTGGCGATGCCAGCTGGATGTACCACCCTTCATGCTCGAACCCGACCACGAAGCCGAGCAGCGCCATGTAAAAATCCCGGGTCTCCTCCATTTTATCCGTGCAGATATTGGGAAGCAGTCTTGTGACGGTAATGCTTTCCATCGCGGTTGCCTTCTTCGGCATGGCTCCTCCACTCACTGCATCAAATATGATCGGCCCAAGGAGCTGGGCTGGCTCGCCTCATATCGTTATCGAGGTGTCCCCGTTAAAGCGGGTGAGATCCAGTGTCCGGTTAATGGAATGGTGAGTGGCAAGGCGATAACACTCAGGCTAGAGCCTGGGCACCAAGCAGCCCAAACTGGATCTCAATACGATTGTCTTCCGACCTTGCTCCCAGCCAATCGATATAAACCTCTCTGACTTCACCAGAGAGTGCATATTTGTTACGCCGAACCTCGTCAAGGAGCGGACCATACCCATCGTTGAACAGGTTAGCCAAGTCCCCTGTGTACTCATTGCTTATGCATGTGAATTGGTTCAGGATCTTTACCTGGCAGTCACTTTCCGGCACATCGTCTGCACATCGGACAGGCAAACAAAAATCAATCTGAAATTGATCATAAGGATTTTCAGGCAGGTTGTAGGAAATGAAAACCCATGGTCCCGCAATCTCCATGCCCAGGCTTTCAGACTCCGCCAGGATGCCGGCACAATGTTTTTCAGCATAAGCAGCAACCTCTGGAATTGTGAGGTATTGGCTTTTAAATAGAACCGGCTGCTGGCCGATAGTCTTCTTTTGCACAGTACCCTCCTGTTAACACCGCAATGTGCGGCCGTAGCGGATCTGCGAGGCAACGGAACGAAGGTCCAGAGTGCTGGGTTCGCTTTCCTGTTTTGTAGGCTGGCATGGCTCACCTCTCTACGTTATCGAGGTGTGTCCGTTAAAGCGGGTGAGGTCCACGCGACACTTATCCTTATTTGTTACATTCTTATACTTGCTTATTTTCTGCATCATTATAACTTTCGCTAACTGCGACAGACATCCATAAAAATGGGGCAGCCAGCACCAAGAAAATTAATGGGTATTTTAACTCTCCTAGAATAGGGAAGTATGTTACTCCTACAATTCCACAAGCAAGTATTGATCCCGTAATCACTCTATAAAGGCAAACTAAGCCAGAACCGACTTCATTCAATATTGGATACGCGGTGTGAAATAGTCTTTTTACTTTTTCATATGACCTTGGTGACCAGAATCCAAGATGTGAAACTAGAGAATGAGCAAGAGCTAATATAGCAAAGTAATACACCGTTGTATCAGATGTATCGATTGCTATCAGATAACTTTCAATTCCAGCTACACCCCCCGTCTAAATGCTATTAAACAAGGGACACCACCCAATATAAACGACACTACGATTTCTCTTCCAATGACTTTAAATTTCATCGACTTACTCTTCTTGGCATATAACGTCGTTGTAAGCGACTAAAAAACAGTTGGCTTTGTTCGTATCTCACAAAATTTTAGTCAACTGTTTTTTAGTCGCGTTGACGACTTTGTTAAATGCCGTCAGCAAACAATCTAAAACTGACGTCAAATCCAATATTTGGATTGCTATTTTTAAACCTAACATTTTCCTGTGATATGTAAATAGGCTCACCAGTTTCATAGCAATTATCATTGATCGAAACATACGATCCAACCAAATTACCAATATATTCGTTAGCTATAGTGAAGACTTCATTACCACGAAGAAAACCGACTAACTCATACTTTTTATTAAAAATCTCACCACCCAATTCCCAGCCAACTGCACTACTTTTTAGATTTTTTATCTGTCTTGCGGCCTTTTGGCTTGCTAAATAAATTGCTAAATAAAGTCGATTGTACTTCCTTACCGCAGGATGAGAGCCAATACTTATAGCTGAGCCACAGTTATTGACTTGAATTTCCCCCAAGGTGAATTTAGACTCACCTTGTTTCATTAATAGCTCTCCTTTAGCGTTGACTGTTACCTGCGTGTCTAAGTACCTTCCTTTCATTCTAGATATATTTATAACTTCTCCACCCTCTCTATCCATTTCTAAACACTTAAAACCACCTGAATGGATAGTTAATATCGTGGATTCACTTTTCACATCCTGATTACTAGAAAAGGCGATGAACTGGTTTCGATTTACATATGAAATTGGTTTACCACTATCATCACAAAAGATTGCACATAAATTATATAGTTCATTTTCCTCCACTGGGGGTTCAAACCATAAAATTGGCTTTCCATGGATAGTTAGAATAACTTTCGTATCTTTATACCTTGAGTTACCAATTCTGATTTCCATGTTTTCTGTATCGGTAAAAAGAAGGTCGTGTACGGCGCCATCTTGTAACGCCTTTGGATTAGATCTTGCCTCCCACACTTGATTCTTTGATATTAATTTTCTAGTCACCCTTCCATGACAAGAAATACAAAGGAGCGTCATTTTATCCGGATCATGTTCCTTAGCATTGTGAAACTCTGGCTCTATATGTTCATAATCAACAAGAACACATCCACAAATTACGCAGCCAAAACCAGAGTTCTTCCTGATCTTTGAGCGTATATCAGCTGGGATGTATCGTTTTAAACCATATTTATTTATATTTTGTTCCAACGCTTACTCCATATACGTGAATTAGGCAACTAACGCTTGGGCTCAGCCGACCCGAAAACGCCCCAGCGTTTTTGGGTGATGTTCACCCGATAAAACGGACACACATTGTTGTTAAGCGGCTTTCTCGTACTGTATCGGAGATACATAATCGAGGCTACTGTGCAGCCGCACCCTGTTGTAAAAATACCGGATGTAATAATCCACCTGTTTCCTCAACGATTCGAGTGAACCGAAGTAGCTGGCATGGATCAGCTCAGCCTTTAGCGTCTTGAAGAACGACTCCACTTCCGCATTATCGGTACACTTACCTGGCCGGTTCATGCTGTGACGCATGCTATAATGATCCGCCGTTTCAGACGCTTCAGCTCATCCTGCTCTTGCAGCTTGCCTTCGGGCGCCGGGGTCTTACGGTGTTTTGTCATGCCGAATTTTCCTTCTCGATACTCTTTGCGCCAACGAGACAACATGAAGGGATGGATGTCCAGTGCTTCGGCAACTTCCTTCACACTCCGGTGCTCTTCATGGCTCCAGAGGACAGCTTTTATCTTGAAGTCGTTGCTGTACTGCTGGGTTCGCTTTCCCGTTTTGTAAGCTGGCATGGCTCACCTCTCTACGTTATCGAGGTGTGTCCGTTAAAGCGGGTGAGGTCCACGTTGCTGTGCCTGCGTTTGTTAGGCCTTGGGTATTTGCTAAAAGAGACTATTGATTGCATAGCCGCATGCCTTTAATTCTTTTGCCACTTCGGTTTTCCATGCGCCGAATGGATCCAAGGTAACGTATACGACACCACTTATATCATTCGGCGTCTCAATATCACCCTTCACAAGTGAGCATACGTTTTCTCTGCCTAGCTTTGCCATAAGGTAGCCATGCTCAAATACCACGTTTTGTCGCGCTCTATTCATAGGCCTAATATTCGATTCATGTGCGCCGCGCCCGAGATCACAAGCGGTGTAAAGCACGAGCGCAAAGTCCGCGTCGTTGGAATAGTGTTCAATTTTTTCAATGATCGTCATCCCGGCGCTTGCTTGTTCATGCAAGACAATTGCTTCGAGACCCAGCTTTTCAATAAACCGGCTGACCTCTTGCTTAGCTTCATTATCTCGCCCATGAACAATAAAAACTTTCCGCTTATTTCTGGCCACGACCTTTGCCTGGTTCGGTAACATATTCTGAAAAGAGTCAACTTGTGAGGTCGGCTGTGCTAGTTGGCCAAACTCAAGCATATCAAGAACCGGGGTAAACTCCTCCGATAGATATGTTCTTCGCTCAGCATATGTCCCGAACTTCTGTTTTATGAATCCCCAAAAAGTGTCTAGGTTTCTGTGTTGCTTTAACCATTGAGGAAGGTAAGGAGAAACGGCGGGATTGCTTAGCAATTGATGGCGCAAGATTTCAAACTCTCGTGAGTCAGCCGCCAACCCAGTAGCCCTCGAAGTCAAAAGGTTCACAAGATAGCTGACCTTATCGAAATCACTCTCTAAAAATTCGATACTCAAATTTAATTCCTTTGCTCAGTCTATGTGCCCGTCCGGCCTAACAATTGTATATTGACCTGGCTTGATAACCTGCATTCACACAGATCAAAAAGCGATGATAACACTCTAATTTTACTAAAACTTTCCCAAAATCACGTTTTTCTTGAAAGTGTAGAACACGCATTCTCGATAACCGCCTACTTCGGGCACGGATGTTTTTGAAAGTTGTTCGTAGCTTATTGAATAATAAAAAATCATATCTCTACTCCTACTGCCAACCGAGAGATCCGATGCACCGACCTCTTTGGTCCATTGAAATGGACCCTACGGCCGGCACGGAATTGCTGGCAGGTACGCTACCGCCCTGATGTTACAGGCCATCATCTCCTGCCAGCACGGTTTCCATATGCGACTATTCTGGACGGGGTGGCGGAGGCTGGCAATTGCAAAAAGGTGAAATGGGGATGCAAAACGCGCCGAGTGGCGATTATTTAAACAGGAAGCGCAACGGTGACAGATCCGCCGCCCTGCCGGCGGCGCTTTTATTGTGGCGGCCTTATCCGGCCACGGTTGCGGGTTAACGCCGTCCCGGCGGATCAGCCGTCGGCCGGCTCCTGCCCCAGCCAGGCGCGTTCGAGGGTGGCGATATCGAGCTTTTTCATGCCGAGCATCGCCTGGGTCAGGCGCGCCACCTGCTCCGCGCTGCCGTTTTGCAGCAGTTCATCCATGATGGCGGGCACTATCTGCCACGACAGCCCAAACCTGTCCTTGAGCCAGCCGCATTCCACCGCCTGGCCGCCATCGGCGCACAGCCGCTGCCAGTAGTCATCTACCTCCTGCTGGCTGTCGCACTTCACCATAAAGGAGATGGCTTCGTTAAAGCGGAACAGCGGGCCGGCGCTAATGGCCATAAAGGGCTGCCCCAGCAGTTCGAAGCTCACCACCTCCACCCTGCCCGAGGGGTGTCGGAGATGGTCACCCGGCTGGTGATGCGGGCGTCGTCGAAGATGGCGGTTTGACATCCTCCCCCGCCTGAAGGTGGGGGATTCCTACGGCGCTCAGGGACGGCATCGAGCCACTCCTGAGTCGCTTCGGTGGGTTCCTGCTGCTGGCGGCATTACCGCACCGCTCACTTCACAGGCTAACCGGGCGTGTCCCGCCCTTAGTACGTTGATCGCGCCAACCACGTCAGCGTTTTCCTCGAAGCCACAAGCCACACACCTGAACTGGGCCTGGGTCCGGCGGTTGTCCGCCGACACATGGCCGCAGCACGGACAGGTGCGGCTGGTGTTTTGTGGCGGCACCGCAATGAGATAGCCGCCGTTCCACGCCAGCTTGTAATCCAGTTGGCGGCGGAACTCGAACCAGCCTTGATCGAGGATGGATTGGTTCAGGCCGGATTTGGCCCGAACCTGCTTGCCCGGTTTCTCGGTTGTGCCTGTCGCCGACCTGGACATATTCCGCACCTGCAAGTCCTCGATACACACCATCGCGTGGTTTTGGCTGATCGTGGTCGTGGCCTTGTGCAGGTAGTCGCGGCGGGCATTGCCGATGCGGGAATGGATACGCTGGACGCGGGCTTTCGCCTTCTTCCAGTTGCTGCTGAATGTGGTTTTGCGGCTCATGGCCTGCTGCGCCTTGCGCAACCTGTCCTCATGCCGCTTGAAGCTGTTGAGCGGGGCGTGGAAGGTGCCATCCGACAGCGTGGCGAAACGCGCCACGCCCAGGTCGATACCGACCGCGCCGCCTTGTGGAATGGACTGTGCCACTTCCCGCTCGGTCTGGATACTCACGAACCACCGGCCGGCGCCCCGGTTCCCGCATGTCTGGCTGACGGTGACGTTTTTCACCCGGCCCAGCACCTCCCGGCTGTGGCGGTAGCGCAGCCAACCCAGCTTGGGAAGGAAGAGGCGGCGGTTAGCCTGATCCAGTTTGCAGCCCTGGGGAAAACGGAAGCTGTCGTGCCGGCCGCGTTTCTTGAAGCGAGGGAATGCGGCCCGTTGGTCGAAGAAGTTCCTGTACGCCCGTTCCAGATCCTTGAGCGATTGCTGCAAGGCCTGAGAAGGGGCGTCGGCCAGCCAGAGGGTTTCAGGCTGGCTTCTCCAGTGGGTCAGGTATTTGCACAGGCCGGCATAGCCGAGTTTTTTCTCGCCTTGCTCATAACGCGCTTTTTGCAATGCCAGCGCCTGGTTGAACACGAAGCGGCACGAGCCGGCGAAGCGGCGCATCACGCGCTGCTGCTCGCCAGTCGGCATCAATTCGTATTTGAAGGCTTGCAGGCGTTGCATCATCCAGACCTGTTCATTTATACAGTATCGGAATTATAGGACGGCTGCGCTGTCCACGCTATCCATCTCCCCCCATGAATGAGGGAGCTTTTCGCGCGAACTTGGTAAAACTCGGCCGCCACCTGCGCCTCGTGGTCGAACCACAGGTGGGGCACTATCTTGTGCTTGAGGGTTGCCATGGCTGCTCTCCTTGCGGGTCCGGCGGCCGGTGCCGTGCCGCTTGATGTTCGTTGCGCCACCTGTAACCGGCTGCTGCACGTTATCAGGCCGGGCGCCGGGCTTCCAGGGTGATCAGCCGACAACCCGGCCGGGGCGGCTCGGCCCGGTAATCACCATAAACCCGAACATCGACAAAGCCCAGTTGTTCAAGCAGCAGGCTCAGTTCCTGGATCCCCCACCACCGCAGGGAAAACCGCTCCAACTCGCTCAACACCAAACGCCCCGCCACCCAGTGCTCGTAGCGCAGCAGGGTGCGGCTTTGCTGGGCCAGGTAGTCCAGCTCCGGCGGCGAGGCGGTCAGTGTCAGCAGTTCATCCTCTCCTGCGGGCCAGCTACGCAGGCCACTCACATCCTGGATGAGTTCGCCCATGGCATCCAGATCCAGCAACAGCACGCCGCCCGGATGCAAGTGCTGATAAAAACGCTGCAGGGTTATCCTGGCCTGTTCGAAGTCGAGCAACTGAAAAGAGCCGGCCGGCACCATGATGGCCGCGAATGGCTCGGCGTAGTAAAAATCCTGAAAGCGCTGTCGACTGAGCGCCGCGGACAAGCCTCGCTGGCGACAATGGGCCCGGCATCGGGCCAGCATGTCTTCCGAGGCATCAAACCCCACCATTGCCAGCCCCTGCTCCAGTAGGGGAATAAAAACACGGCCATTGCCCACCGCCGGTTCCAGGATGGGCCCTCGGCAGTCGCGCAGGCGGTCGTGGTAAAAGGCGATATCGCCGAAGCTGTGTCCGATGGGCTTGTCGAGATCGTATACCCAGGCGGCGAGGGAGCCATAACGATTGTCTTGCTTCATGCCGGTTTCCTCCCCACGAGGAAATGCCCTTTCTTGTCCACCAAGAACTCTGCCGCCTGGCCCCCACCCATTTCCCCGCTGACAGAGTGGCATATCGGCGGCAGGTACAGGCGAGGGCTATACAATGAAGTAGGGATATTCATGGAGTGTTCCTGTTTGGTCATGGCCCAGCGGCTACCCTGGCCCGGGGTCCGGGTCAGGCCGGTCCGCAGGCTCGCCCCGGTCGCATTTTTTGCAGTTCAGCATCATCCCCAGCATGGCCTGCCGCCCGGCGGCGGTGGTCACCCAGGGCCGGTTGATAAAGGGCGGCTGGTGGCGCACGTGCTGAAAATGGCCGCAGCGCAGTTCGGCCACCCAGTGCCCTTCTTCATCCCGATGATAGCCCACAATGGCCTGCTCCATGCCGGCGTTAAAACCGCTCGAGCAGGCGCGGATCGTAGTCGTCCGCGTTCAGCACCAGGCCGTGCCGCCCGGCCAGCAGGTCGAGCTCGGCCTGCTTGGCCGCCAGCTCGTCCATCACAATGGTGTTGTCGTCCAGCTGCCACAGCTGGCGCGAGCCGGCATAGCAGAACTGCAGCGCCAGCATGGCGTTGCGGTCGCCCTGGCGGGCGGCGGCTTCAATGTGGCGCTGCTTGCGGCTGATCTTGTTGAGCTGCTGTTTCAGCTCCCACACATAGACCACCTCGGCCAGGAAGGGATGACGGCGCAGCCGGCTCAGGCCGCCCCCCAGGATGAGGGCGCCGGCCACCACGCCCAGCAGGTTCCAGTGGAAGTGGCCGCCGTCGGGGCTGGGAAAAACGCGGATCAGCAGCTGGGAAATGGCCAGGCTCAGGGCCGCCAGCACCAGGGCGCAGCCCACAAACACCAGGTTGAGGTGGCGGCGGTAACGGGTTTTGTCTATCGGGGTGAGTTTCATAACAGCCTGAAAAAATGGGTGAAAATGGCCGCATTATAAGCACGAAAGCGCCCCGGCCCAAACCGGGGCGCCTTCAGTCCTTTACTCGAACAGCGGCCGGAAGAAGCTGCGCTCGTAGCTGAGGATGCAGCGGGTGTCTTCCGCGTATTTGAACGCCGCCTGGCAGGCGGGATCCTCCAACGAGGCGACCCGGTATTCTTCGTACAGCGCCAGGCTGGGAAAGGTGAACAGCGCCAGGGCGACGTTGTTGGCCCCTTCCGACGGCATAAAGTAGCCGTGATGCCGGCCGCCGAACTTCTCGACCAGGGGGATCCACATCCGGCCGTAGTATTCGAATTCCTCCAGCTTGTAGGGATCGATGATGTAGCGCAGGTAACAGGTAACCATGGTGTCTCCTTGGGATATTAACGGTTGGGGTAAAACGGGCCTCAGCGGCCGCCGGCAATGTCGATAAAGGAGCCGGTCACGTAGGAGGCGGCATCGGACAGCAGCCAGGCGATGGCGGCGGCCACTTCTTCCGGCCGGCCGCCACGCTGCAGCGGGATCTGCGGGCTGAGCCGCTCGACCCGGCCCGGCTCGCCGCCGTCCGCATGCATCTCGGTGTGGATAAAGCCCGGGCGCACCCCGTTAACCCGGATGCCGGCGGCGGCCAGCTCCAGCGACAGCCCCCGGGTAAGGGTGTCTATCGCGCCCTTGGCGGCCGCATAGTCGACATATTCGTTGGGCGAGCCGGTGCGCGCCGCCACCGACGACACATTGACGATGGCACCGCCCCCTTCCATGCGCCGGGCCGCCTCGCGGCAGCACAGAAAGCAGCCGATCACGTTCACGTTCAGCACTCGGGCAAAACGCGCCAGCTCCATCTCCGCCAGCCGCGCCTGGGGGGCGAGCATGCCGGCATTGTTCACTAGGTGGGTAACGGGGCCCAGCACCTGCTCGGCGGCGTTGAACAGGCCAGGGACCTCGCCTTCCTGCGACACGTCGGCGGCGTGGGCAAAGGCGCGCCCGCCCCCGGCGGTGATGTCGGCCACCAGCGCCTCGGCCTCGGCCGACCGGCTGCGATAATTGACGCACACCCCGTAGCCCTGCTCGGCCAGCAGCCGGGACGTGGCGGCCCCTATGCCCCGGCTGCCGCCGGTAACGATCACGACCTTGTTCATATGTCTCCTCAATATTTGCGCCGGGGGCCGTTAAACAGGGCCCTGAGCGTCGGTTGCGGCTGGTTCAACGGTAGTACTCCACCCCGTCGAACACCAGCACGCGGCCATCGTACCGGCAGGGTACCGTGCCCGAGGGGGCGCTCATGCGCTGCAGCACCTGGCCGCTGGCCGCATCGCTGTAGGTGCCGTTGCCGTAGGTGACCGACATGCTGTCGGCGGTGGTGGTAAAGCTGAAGCCGATGTCAAAGCGGTATTTCGCCGCCCCGCCTTTGGTGTAGCTCACCAGGCTGCCGTTGCCCTGGCCGGGGCCGTCCAGGCGCAGGGTCGAGTTGCCGGTTTGGTCGCGGAAGGTGCCGCTGGCCGCGCGGCAACCGGCCGGTTCCGCCACTGGTGCGGCGGCGGCCGGCGCGCTCTCCGCCTCGCGCCGGCGGTCGGCGGCCAGTTGGCGATCGCGCGCCATCAGGGCGGCCAGCGCTTCGGCGCCGGCGAGTTTTTTACCGCTGTAGTAATAGCATTCGCCGGCCGGCACCCGTTCCCCGCCGCAGCTGAATGTACCGGTCTGGTGGGGAAAGGCCGCCCCGTCGGGCATGTCCATCCAGCCGCCTTGCCACCAGATCAGGCGCCCCTGGCCGGCCGGTTTGCGCTCGCTGACCGGCCCCCGCCAGACGTTGCCGTCGGCCATGTGCAATTCGCCCTGCTGTGGCTCAAAGGCCCGGTAGCTGCCGGTAAAGCGGGTGCCGTCGGGCCAGGTGGTGGTGCTGCCCGGCTCAATCTGGTGGCTGTGGTTCAGGTAGTCGCCATCCACCTCGCGGCCATCGGCATACCGGGTCTCGCCGGTGATCTTGTCGCCGGTCACCTCGGCATGAGTGATCTCGGCAAAGGGTTGCCCGTGCCGGGTGATCTCGACCCGGCCGGTGCCGACCCGGTCGCCGTTGTTTTGCGGGCCGGTATATTCGGCCCGGTAGCCGTTGTGGGCAAAGAGCGCTTCGGGGCCATAGCTGGCCGAGACGGGCGTGCGCCAGGCGCGGGTATCCAGCTCCGGGCTGGCCCGGGTCGGATCGGGTTCCCGGCTGATCACGATATCGTCGAACAACAGGCCGTAATCCGCATACACCACGGTGATTTCGCCCGGCACCACCTCGACCCAGTCGCTGAATTCCAGCTTGCCCAGGCGATACACATTCACCGCATAGCGGTCCGGCCACAGCGCATATTCCTTGCTCGCCCCGGCGGAAAGCTGCTCGGTGATAAAGGGTTTGAAACCCTGGTTGCGCGCGGCCTTTGTCACCTGCATCTGCCAGCCGTAATAGGCTCCGACTCCCGACGGGTTGATCCTGAACTGGATAACGCCCGGATCGGACACCTCGGCGGCGGCAAGCCGGTATGGTGAGGAAGCGGGCGGGGCCGGTTGTACGCTGTTGGCGGTGTTGCCGCCCTGGCACGCCGCCAGGCCCAGCCCGACCAGGCCGATCAAACCGGCCCGCGCCGCCGCGGCCATCTTCGGGTCCAAAAAGGTATTCAGCATCTGGTTTCCTTCTGTCTGCGGGTGGCGGCACCCTTCAGGTTGAGCGACGGCGGGGTCGCCATATGGACACCCCTATGCCCGCCAGGGTGATGACCATGCCGAGCAGGGCGCCGGCGCTCTGGGCCTCGCCCAGCCAGAGCCAGGCCATGATGCTGGCGCTGATGGGCGTGGACATGCCGATGATGTTGTGCAGGGTCGGGTCCAGCCTGAGCGACGCCTGGTTGTTGAAAATGTTGGGCAGAAAGGTGGCCACTACCCCCAGCCCCAGCAGGCAGGCCAGGTTGGCCGGGCCCAGGCTGTGCGCGGTAAGCGGCTGCGCCAGCACCGCCGGCAACAACAGCACCAGGCCGAGCACGAAAATGTCGTTGCTGGTATAAAAGCTGTCCATCGGTTTGCCTTGCTGGGCGCCTTGCCAGGCGACATGGGTGAACAGCGCGCGCAGCATGGCCGCCCCCAGGCCGCACAGGCCGCCCAGCCACAGGCTGGCCGGCACCTCGCCCGCGCCGCCCTCCCGGCTGCCGAAATACAGCAACAGCCCGGCAAAAGACAGTACGAAACCCGCCGCCTCATTGGTCTGGTAGCGGCGGGTGGCAATCAGTTTGAGCAGAAAGGTAAAGAGCGGCGCCAGGGCAATGAGCAGGGCCGCCACCCCCACCGGCGCGTAATAGAAGGCATAGGTCGCCAGCACGTAATAGCCGGTCATGGCGGCGGCCAGGCCGTAGCGGCGCGTCGGCGGCAGGCGCGCGGGCCGGGCCCGGCGGGTGAGCACCACAAACAGCCAGCCGCAGGCAAGCGCCACCAGAAAGCGCCCCCAGATCACCTGGGACATGCCCAGCCCCTGAAAGAGTTTGACGAACAGGCCGGTGGAGGCCCACAGGGTGGCGCAGAGCAGGCTGTACAGCATGGGATCAGGCCAGATCGGGGCGGATACGCGCCATCAGCACCACATCGTGGTAGCGCCCCGCCTTGAAGGTGGCCAGCCGTTTCACTCCTTCCTGCTCGAACCCCAGGCTGCGGTACAGCGCCTGGGCGGGGGCGTTATCCGCCTGCACTTCCAGCTCCAACCGCACCAGGTTCAGCCAGTGGTCGGCCTGTTCGATGGCCGCCTGCATCAGGAGCCGCCCCACGCCCCGGCCCTGGCTGTCGGGGTGCACCGCTATTGCCAGCATGGCGCCGTGCCGCTCCCGCGGCTTGTGGCGGAGGAACAGGGTCAGGTGCCCCACCACCCGGCCCTCCGTCTCCGCCACCAGGGTGTAATGGCCGGCCTGGTGGAAGAGCCCGGCCACCTGTTCGCGGCTGAGGTAGGGCAGCTGGGAGGAGTTTTCGGTCACAGCGGTATGACGGTAGATCTCGAACAGATCGGGGTTATCCGAAAGTTCGCAATGCCGGATGCTGATGGTCAAGGCGGGTCCTTAGTCTGCTTTGAAGATCCGGGCCTTCATCGACGGATGAAAGGCTTTGTATGGAACACATTTTGGGGATGGCCGGGCTTGTTGTCCAGACCGGGATCCGCCGGCGGTCGCGCACCGCCACCCTGTCAGCGCCGCGACTGTCGGGGATCCCGTCGGACGGCTCGCCATGGCCGGAGCAAATCAGTGCCGGACGAGCCCTTCCAGCCTGATCTCGTATTCTGCGCTCGCGGCGTCGTAGCGTACGCCATACCCGGTGGGATAGGCGAAAGCGGGATCATGGACCTCCGGCTGTTTCACCGGGGTCGAGACCGCCGGGCGGGATGCCAGGAATTCCAGCGTCATCATCGGCTCCACGAAGACGATGCGCCCGTCGTAGAAACCGTAGATAAAGGTCTGGGTAAAGGGCTTGTCCTGGAACTCGTCGCTGCCGGGATCGACGGCGTGGGCCCCCATTCTCGGCACCTCGGTGCCCGGCGGCAGCACGTAGCCCGCCGGCATATGGGCGGGCTCGGGTGCCTTGCGCGCCCGTTCCAGATCTTCCCCCTCGACGGTGATGGCATTGCGTTGCTCCTTATCGATCACGTAGAAGTGGAAGTCGAAGTGGGGCTTGTCGTAGATGCCCGGGGGGATATGGCCATGGGGATTCCAGTCGACGGTGACATGGTCGTAGCCGGTGCCGGCGGCTTCCTCGGGCAGGCTCAGCGGGTATTCCCGTTCGCCGTCGGCCGGCAGGCCGGACAACGCCGCCTCGCTCAGCCTGATCCCGAGCGTGTTGGCCTGCCCCCGCTCATCCAGCACGACGAAGGTGCGCGCCTGCCCCTGGCCGATGGCCACCGGCGGCCCCTCGTAGGTGCCGGCCGGGGAATAAGCCGCCCGGTCGGGCATGGCACAGCCGGCAAGCAACGCCGTGCCCAGCGCAAACAACGCACACCGCTGGCCGCGGTCGGCAGGACTGAGTCGCATCATACGGGATCCCTCGTGTTCTCACCCTGAATCGCCGGCGCCAAACAGGATGCGCCGGCCCGTTCGACAAGAATGGTTCCGGCCCCGCGTTAGCGCCAGGGTCCGCACCAGATTAATCTTGCGGCGGATGCGGTATGGGTCGGTGGCGGCCATTCAGGGCCTGTTGCGCCTGGGTTTTCCGTACAGGGCCCTCAGCTCGTCCTTGGCCGCCTCGAGGATCCGGCGCCGCTCCCCGGAGAGCTGCCGGCCGGCCCGGTTGATATAGAAGTTGAGCATCGACATGGCCGAGGCAAAGGGCGATGCCTTGCGGCGCTCGCTGCCGTCGGCGGCGCGCTTGAGGGATTCGGCAATCTTGCGCGGATCCTCCCAGGAGAACACACCCGGCTCGAGATCCAGCGCCGGGCTGCGCTCGGTGACTTGCCGGGACCACTGTGTCGGCTTTTTCATGACCGCTCCTGGTGTGCAGGCAGGCCGTGCCGGCCTTGGCGGGCGCTTACTGGCTATCGAAGCACATGGCCACGCTCAGGCCGGTGTGCATGGCGAAGCGGTAACCGTCGAAGACGCCGTCGTTGTTCATCACTATATCCAGGCGCAGCACGCCGTCTCGGGTCGCCACCTTGAGACCGGTGGCCAGATCGATGCTCATGATGGTGCCCGGCCTGAGGCCGAAGTTGTCCTCCTGCAGGGCCGTGGCCTGCAGCAGCTGCACCTGGCTCGCGCCCATCCGCAGCAGGCTGCCGTACTGGGGATTGCCCGCCCGCACCATGTCGGCGATCCGGGCCGCATCCTGCTGGCGCCAGTCCACCCCAAGCTTGTCCGGCGTCGGCATCGGCGCCAGGCTGGCGCCCTCCCCGTCCTGGGGCCGCAGCGAAGGCTTGCCGCCCGTCGCCGCCAGTTGTTCAACCACCCGCTCGACCAGTGCCGGCAACCGGGCCGCCATCCGCCCGAGCAGGGCATTCAGGGTGTCGTAGGGCCCGATCTCGAAGGGCTCCTGCAGCAGCACCGGGCCGGTGTCCATCCCTTCCTCGGCCCGGATCACGCTGTATTGGGAATGACGATGGCCTTCGCGGATCAGCCAGTACAGGGGCTGGGCGCCGCGGTAGGCCGGCAGGTGGGAGGGGTGGATGTTGTAGCAGCCCCAGGCCGGCGCCGTGCGCAGCGCCTCGGGCAGGCGGTGGCGAAAGGCGCAGATCAGGCCGAGATCCGCCCCCAGATCCCGCACCGCGGCGACACAGCCGTCCGGCTGATCCGGCATCAGCGGCAGGCGGACGATGCCGGCCTGCTGCAACTGTTGCTCGAACAGGGCGAACTCGCCGTCCGGGCGCGGCGTCAGCACCACGGCGGCCAGCCGGCCCTGGCCGTGCAGGTGCAGGATGGCGGGCAGCGCCAGCAGGCTGGAAGAGAAGAACACGACCTTGACCGCCCCGGGCCGGTGGACATCAGGATTCATATTGGCCTCCTAGGCCCAGGTGGGCATAAAGCCGGGCTGGCCGGTCAGCTTGTAATAAAACTGGATGTGATCGCCGCTTTTCAGCAGCAGGTCGTCGGGCTCGGCGGCGCGGGGCCGGAAGTCGATGCACACCGAGGTGTCGGGCAACGGATGGCAGATGCCCGAATCGTACTCGCGGATCCCTTCCTCGCCGAAGGTGGTGGCTTCCACGCAATAGAGCATCAGCTTGCGCGACAAGCCGGGCTGGTCCTTGGGCAGCTGGACCCGGCCGCATTCGATCACCGAGGCCCCCTGCCCCAGCCGGATTTCCTTGAGTTGCCGCAGCGAGTCCAGGGTCAGATCCAGGATGGTGCCCAGCTCGACCCGGGTGCCGGCGGCCTCCGGCTTGACCTTGCTGGAGTGGGTATAGCCGGCGTCCCGCCACTGGTCCACGAATTCGGCCTGGCCTTCGTTGAGGAAGGCCCGCACCCGGATGCGCTCGGGGATCATCAGCGCATCCTCTGCCAGGTAGTGGCCCAGGTGCCGCGCCATGCTGAGGTGTCCCTCGCGGCTGAACCCCCGTTGCAGGGCCTCCAGCATCAGCAGATCCAAGGGCTGGTCCGGCCGGTAGTCCATGACGTCCATGCACAGGACGTCTTCGATACAGTCCTCGATGTCCAGCGCCCGGATCAGGTTGCGCAGCACCTGCACGGCCCCTTCCTGAATGTCGATCAGGGTGACCCGCAAGGGGCGCAGCCCGGCCTGGGGCCGTGCCTTGTAATGGCGGATCAGCGGCAGCAGCAGGGGCGCGAAGGGGCCGCAGGCCGGGTACAGCACCCGCAGCGGCTGGGCCGGATCCCGGCTGCTCTGCGCCCGGATGGCCTGGTCGACGCCGCGGATAAAGGCCCGGACCCGGTAGATGTCCTTGCAGGTATGCACGGCGTCCTTGACCGCCATGACGCAGCCGGTGCGGGTAAAGAACTGGCGGGTATCCTGCGCCTCGCCGAGCTCGCTCTGTTGGTAGACGGTGAACAGCTGGCTGGCGGTCTCGGCGAAGAGGTCCACCAGCTGCTGGTGGTCCGCCTGGCCGTCCTGCAGCAGGGTCGAGGCCAGGGTTTCCACCTGCTGCCTGAGCCGCTGCTGCTGTTCATCCTCTGGCACCGCATGCAGCAGGTTTTCCAGCTGGCGTCGCAGCGACTGGGTGAAGAGCCTTTCCAGTTGGGGATCGACGAAGGCGGTGTCCGCCTTGAGCGGCTGGGTCGAGGGGGCGGCGTCGCCGGCCTGGTGCTGTGCCTGTTCCAATCTCATGGCCTTTCCTTTTCCGTCTCGAAATTAAACGCGCCTGGCGCAGGTCGTGCCGCGCGAAAAACGGGTAGAGGCCACGGCATTGAACGCGCCGTGGCCAGGGTCCATCAGGGCCGCATGGGATACGACCCGCCCTGACTGCCCAGGATCACGTAGGTCACCGCCTGAACCGGGCTCTGGGTGGAAAAGGGCTGCGAACCGCCGGTGTTCCCCACCGCGACGCCGCCCTGGATCTGCAGATCGCTGAGCTGGGCGCTGCTGTGGATGGTGCCGCCGTTCAGGCTGCTGTCCGCGGTATTGGCGTAGCCGTTGGTCACGGCCGCCAGGCCCGCCGTCGCCGTCGCCAGGTAGTTGCCTTCGGCGGTGGAGCTGTTGCCCTTGCCGCCGTTCACATAGAGGGTGCTCTGTACGCTGACCTCGGCGCTGGCCGACTGGATAGCGATGGCCGCCGCGTGGGTATGGCTCGGCATATTGAGGGTAGACAATCTTTGCGTCGGGGAGCCATCACGTTCACCCAGCACATAGTTGTCCAGCCCCGGCCCCTGGCCGGTGCCGATGGCGGCCCGGCCGCGCAGGTCGGGCAGGCCGAACGTCACCCGTCCGTCGCCGCCGAAAGCATCGCCCATCAGGCTGTAGAGCGCCGTTTCATCGGCGATGGCCAGCAACCGGCCATCACAGGGGTAGGTATTCCTCGGGGCAAAGGTAATGCCCAGCGGCAAAATGGTGCCCATGGTCAAGGTATCTTGCATTTTGGTCTTCCTTGTCTGCCGGCAGTCCGGCGTGGTGGTTGTCTGAGGCTCCCCGGAGACCGCCCGCCACCGGGGAAAGGTTCCGCACTATCCGGTTACGGCCGCTGGGGATACAGGCCGCCGGCCAGGATCACGTAGGTCACCGCCTGGACCGGGCTCTGGATGGAAAACGCCGCCGACTCGCCGGTATCATCCACCGTGACGCCGCCCTGGATCTGCAGATCGCTGAGCTGGGCGCTGCTCTGGATGGCACCGTCGTTCAGGTTGCTGTCCGCGCTATTGGCGTAGCCGTTGGTCACGGCCGCCAGGCCCGCCGTCGCCGTCGCCAGGTAGTTGCCTTCGGCGGTGGAGCTGTTGCCCTTGCCGCCGTTCACATAGAGGGTGCTCTGTACGCTGACCTCGGCGCTGGCCGACTGGATAGCGATGGCCGCCTGGTGGTTATGGCTTGGCAAGTTGTCGACCGACAATGTCTGCGTTTGGGAGCCAACACGCTGGCCCAGACCCAGTTCGACCAGCCCCGGCCCCTGGCCGGTGCCGACGGCGGCCCGGCCACGCAGATCGGGCAGGCCGAAATTCACCCGCCCGTCGCCGCCGAAATAGGTTCCCATCAGGCTGTAGAGGGCCTGCTCTTGGTTAATGGCCAGCTGCTGGCCATAGCAGCGGTAGGTGTATGCCGGAGCAAAGGTAATGCCCAGCGGCAATATGGTTCCCATGGTCAACGAATCTTGCATGCTAATCATCCTTCCCTGTTATGCCGGCGCGCCGGCGTGATGTGCGTCGTTCGTCTCCTGGGAACACCCGACTACCACCCAGGAAGCCATCTCTACCCTAAAGTAATTTTTGAAGGGAGCAAGAAAAATAAGGCTCCAAACTGGTCCGACTGGTTGAGTCGATCGCGGCGTGTCCGTGAAAGCGATAGCGCCGTCGGCTATGCACGCCGGATGGGCGGGCGCAATGGACCCGCTCGGCCACCCCTTCAGTCATGCGTGTTGCACTTGTGAGTTGAATTCGCGCTTGTCTGAATTCCCGAACACCTTGCCCGGCGATGAATGCCCCTGTATCCTATGCGGCCTTTTTTGCTTTTGGACATCAACATGATCGGATTTGACTACGGTACATCAAACTGTGCCGTCGGTATTATGGAAGGAAATAACCCCCAAATTTTACCTTTAGGTGATCATGGTCGATATATATCGTCAACGTTGTATGCTCCGAGTCGTGATGTCATTGTCAACTGGCTGTGCAAGCACTTGCCATTGGCAGAGCAAAAAAATTTTCAGCAGCAACGCCAGAGGCAATTGCAAAAAGGGCAAGCCGTATTAAGAGAGCTTACATTGGATGGCTGCCCAACCGAATTGTCGTTTGGCCAGCAAGCATTAAACAACTACTTGCAGGAGCCCGATGAAGGTTACTACATAAAGTCGCCAAAATCATTCCTTGGCGCCAGCGGTTTAATGCCACAACAGGTTGAATTATTCGAAGACATTGTTGCGGCCATGATGAGCAATATAAAAATGCTCACCGAAGCGGCACTCGGAAGAACTGTTAGCCAAACGGTTATCGGCCGCCCTGTTAACTTTCAAGGTTTACGTGGTGAAGAAAGCAACCAGCAAGCACTGACAATATTGACCAATGCCGCAAAGCGCGTCGGCTTTAAAGATGTTGAATTTCAATTTGAGCCAGTTGCCGCGGGCTTTGAGTATGAAGCCAGCCTGAATAAGGAAACCAGGGTTCTGGTAGTGGATATTGGCGGCGGCACCACGGATTGCTCAATGTTGTTAATGGGCCCTAAACAAGCCGCTTCACAAGATAGAGCCGGTGACCTGTTAAGCCACAGTGGCGAGCGTATTGGCGGTAATGATTTTGACATTGCCTTTGCGCTTAAAGGTATTATGCCAAGTTTTGGCATGGATACCATGTTGAAAACGGGAAAGGCCATGCCAGTCAACAGCTACTGGCAAGCCGTGGCAATTAACAACATTACTCATCAAACCGAATTTTATAGCGCCGCCAATGGCCGTTTTTTACAACAGCTGATCCGTGATGCGGAGCAGCCCCGGTTATTAAGACGCTTATTGACCGTGCAACAACAAAAATTGAGCTATCGTGTGGTCAACGCCGCAGAGCAGAGCAAAATTGCCTTAACGGATCACATGCAACAGCAGGTGGATTTATCCGACATCGATGACGGACTGACCGTCAGCCTGGATAGGGATGGCTTTGCCAAGGCATGCAAGCGCGAACTGGGTGCCATAGCCGCACTAATGGCAGATGCCATTGCTCAGGCCAGCTGCCAGCCCGATGTGGTCTTTGTTACCGGAGGCACCGCTAAATCTCCCGTAATAAATCAGTTTTTAAAACAGCAGTTTCAGCATACCCCCATTGTCATAGGTGACCATTTCGGCAGTGTTACCGCCGGCCTGACACGTTGGGCCCGGACTATTTACTCATAGAAAAAACAGCCATACTTCAAGGCGATTAAACTTTACCATCCCTGACCTTTAACCGCCTTGAGTCCGTGAATTTTACAGACTTGAAAAACCAGACAGCCAAATGAAAACTGTTATCGTTTCAATATCATCCAAACTTAACGGTGAAATAACACCGCCAGATATTGAAAGTTGCCATTGAACACCTTGTCACGAGACCGGCTCAGGGTTTTGGCAGCGGGTTTATACCCAGCTCTTGTTGTTTTCGCTTGCTGAGGCCGAGTGACACTATCCGATATGACTCGGATAAATAGTACTTCAACTCCTCGTCCAAGATACCGGAGGTGTCGGTCTGCTGTATCCATTTCATGCCACGGCTGGCGAAATAGGGCGCAGGCCGATAACCTTCATGGCTACTGAGAAATTCAAAATTCAGATTTGATGTTTTAAAAGTGAATGCCGGTTGACCCTGCTTGCCCCAACCACCGATGGCGAATACTTTGCCACCGACTTTCCAAACGTGAGCGTCCCCCCATTGAACAACATGGGTGGTTGCATGCATAGAGCCACAAAATTGGTTGAATGCATTATAATTCAAGCTTGTCTCCTTCCGTTCTCATGGCATTGTCATCGGGGTGGTCACAGTTCTGTCCCTTGGGCAATGGCAAGTGTTTGCGGATACGTGCAGACTTATTGGCAGCTTATCACCATAACGCCCGATTCAGAGAGAGCTTGAAGCGCAGCGTAAATCGAATTTATACACTACCTTCACATTCCACCACCAGCACCCTTGCTTCCCCTATGGGGTGGGCAACATGCTCGGTACCAATTGAAGCGAAAAAAATATCACCTGCATTCAATAAAACCGACTCTTCTTTACCGCTAAACCGATAATACATTTCAACTTGTCCATCCAAAACAACGAACACTTCTTCGCCATCATTAACATGCCACTTGTACGGCTGATCTGTCCAATGCAGACGCGTCGTTATGCCATTCATATTAGCAATATCCTTCGCACCCCAGGCTCGCTCAGCCTTAAATTCTTTACTTCTTACTACTTCCATAAATTTGCTCCAATAGAGATAAGTGCATACCAGTATAAGGCCACAATAAAGGCCCGCATCGGCAACAGGCACGCTACCGCCCGGGCGTTACAGGCCGCCATTCCTGCCACCACGGTTTCCATATGCAACCATTCTGGACGGGCTGGCGAGCGGAGGCAATTGCAAAAAGGTGAAATGGGAATGCAAAACGCGCCAAGTGGCGATAATTTGAACGACGTGAGTGGTGGACATAAAAAAACCGCCTTGCGGCGGTTTTTTCGGGCTCGTTGCGATTAGGCGCGAACGAAGTCCAGGTGAGCCAGCTTGGGCTTGTAGGGGTGACGCTGAACGTCTTGCAGCTTCACTTTTACTTCCTGGCCGTTGATCACCAGGGTCAGCACGTCGCTGTAGAAAGCGTCGTTTTGCTGGGCGATGATGGCTTTTTTGTGGTCCAGGGCGATGGCTACCGGCTCCTGGTCGCCGCCGTAAACGATGGCGGGTACTTTGTCTTCATGACGCAGGCGGCGGCTCGCACCTTTCCCCAGGTCTGAACGGACTTCGGCTTCAAATACGAATGACATAATTTTCTCTCTAAGGTTAGTGGCGAAAGCTGCGACCGGCCTTCGCCTGTAAAAAGCGCGCGGATGGTAACACGCGCCGGGGGTGAGGGCAAGCTGGAAGCTGGAAGCTGGAAGCTGGAAGCTGGAAGCTGGAAGCTGGAAGCTGGAAGCTGGAAGCTGGAAGCTGGAAGCTGGAAGCTGGAAGCTGGAAGCTGGAAGCTGGAAGCTGGAAGCTGGAAGCTGGAAGCTGGAAGCTGGAAGCTGGAAGCTGGAAGGATGATGGTGAAGGAGCCTGGTGGTTGCAAGCCCCGAGTCACCGGCGTGACTCGGGTTTCCCATTTCCGCCCTCTTCAAGCTTCCGGCTTATGGCTTCCGGCTTGTTACAACCCTTCTATCTGCTGCAGTACCCGCTTGTCCGACACCGGATAGGGGGTGCCCAGGGTCTGGGCGAAGTAGGACACGCGCAGCTCTTCTATCATCCAGCGTATTTCCTTCACCTCCGGGGCCAGGGGCTTGCCCTTGGGCTGCTTGTTCAGCAGCGCCTGGTAGGCGGTTTGCACCTGCTGGATCTTCAGCAGGTGGGCCCGGTCCCGGTGCGGATCTATGCCCAGCTTGTCCAGGCGCCGGCTCAGGGCCTCCAGGTAGCGGCTCAGATCTTTCAGCCGCTCGGCGCCGGTGTCGGTGACGAAGCCGCGGAAAATCAGGCCGTCGAGCTGGGCCTGGATGTCCGACATCGCCATGGCCATGGCGAGATCGATCTTGCCCTTCAGCCGTTTCTTGATGGCCTGGGCCCGGCTCAGCACCTCTTCCACCTGCAGGGCGATGGCCGCCACCGTGGGGTTGAGCTCGCCGGCCACCCTGTCCTTGAGCGCGGCGAACTCCTCCGGCGTCCAGGCCGGCGCCCCGTACTGGCGCATCAGCTGGTGGATGCCGGC
Source organism: Zobellella sp. An-6 (assembly GCF_052487945.1). Classification (NCBI taxonomy): domain Bacteria; kingdom Pseudomonadati; phylum Pseudomonadota; class Gammaproteobacteria; order Aeromonadales; family Aeromonadaceae; genus Zobellella; species Zobellella sp. An-6. The sequence continues at coordinate 2,333,319 of NZ_CP199259.1, forward strand.
GCGGATGCAGTCGTCCACCAGATCCAGCACCTTACCGTAGGGGTTGAAGTAAAGGCCGAGCTTGGCCTTGTTGGGCAGCTTGTCCTGCAGGTACTTGATGGGCGACGGCAGTTGCAGCTGCAGCAGCTTGCACTGGCCGTCCCACATGGTGCGGGCCTGGCTCGGCTCGTCCTCGCACAGCTGCAGCGCCACGCTGTCACCCTGATCACTCAGCGCCGGGTAGGCCTTCACCTCGAAGCCGGCGCGTTTGGCGGCAAAGGTCTGCGGAATGGCCTTGGCCGGAAAGGTCAGCAGCCCTTCCTGCTCGAAACGGTCGTCGTCCACCGCCTGGGTCAGGGCCGTCTGTACCTGGCCCTGCAGGGCGAGCTTTATCGGCTCCAGATCCCGGCCGGCGGCCAATTCCTTGCCGTCCGCGTCCAGCACCGCAAAGCGCATGATGAGGTGGGGCGGCAGCGCGCTCCAGTCCCAGTCCTCGCGCGGCACCGTCACCCCGGTCATGCGGCGCAGGTGTTTTTCCATCTGGTCGAGCAGCCGGCCCTCGAAGGGGATCATGGCCGCCAGCAGCGCCTCGGCGAAGTTGGGCGCCGGCACAAAGTGCTTGCGCATCGGCTTGGGCAGGGATTTGATCAGCGCGATCAGCAGCTCCCGGCGCAGCCCCGGCACCTGCCATTCGAAGGGCTCGGCCGCCACCTGGTTGAGCAGCGGCAGCGGAATGCGCACCGTCACGCCGTCTTCGTCCTTGCCCGGCTCGAACTGGTACTCCAGGGCCAGGTTCAGGCCGTCGTGCTGCCAGGCGTCCGGGTAGTCGCGCACCGTCACCGCCCCTGCCCGCTCGTTCAGCAGCATCTCTTCGGTAAAGTGCAGCCGCTCGGGGTTGTCCTTGCGCGCCTTCTGCCACCACTTGTCGAAATGGCGGATGGAGACGATGTCCGCCGGCAGCCGTTCATCGTAAAAGCGGAACAGGGTCTCGTCGTCGATCACCAGATCCCGGCGGCGGGACTTGTGCTCCAGGGTTTCGGCCTGCTCCAGCAGGGCCCGGTTGTGGTGGAAGAACTCGTGGCGGGTGCTGAGCTCCCCCTCCACCAGCGCCTGGCGGATAAACAGCTCGCGGCACAGTTTGGGGTCCACATGGGAATAGTTCACCCGCCGGCGCACCACCACCGGCAGGCCGAACAGGGTCTGGCTCACATAGCCCATCACCGCCCCCTGCTTCCTGGACCAGTAGGGCTCGCTGTAGCTGGACTTGAGCAAATGCGCCCCCGCCTCCTCCAGCCAGCACGGGTCCACCTTGGCGGCGATGCGGCCGTACAGGCGCTGGGTTTCGGTGAGTTCGGCCACCATCAGCCAGCGCGGCGGCTTCTTGGCCAATGCCGAGCCCGGCACCAGCACGAAGCGGGCGTTGCGTGCCCCCAGGATTTCCTTCTTGTCGCCGTCGCGCATGCCCACCTGGCTCAGCATGCCGGTGAGCAGCGCCCGGTGCAGGCTGTTGTAGTCGGCGGGCTCGCTGTTGAGGGCAAAGCCCAGCTCACGCACCACCAGCCGCAGCTGGCTGTAGATGTCCTGCCACTCGCGCACCCGCAGGTAGTTCAAGAATTCCTTGATGCACTGCTTGCGGAACTGGTTGCCGCTCAGCAGTTTCTGCTGCTCCCTGAGGTAGTTCCACAGGTTCAGGTAGGCGACAAAGTCGGAATCGCCGTCGGCGAAGCGGCGGTGCATCTCGGCGGCGGCCTGCTGCTTGTCGAGCGGGCGCTCGCGCGGATCCTGGATGCTGAGCGCGGCGGTGATCACCATCACCTCGGTCACGCAGCCATGGTCCCGCGCCGCCAGCACCATGCGGCCCAGGCGCGGATCCACCGGCAGCCGGGCCAGATCCTGGCCCAGTTTGGTCAGCTTGAGCTCACCCTGGTGGCCGGTGACGGCGCCCAGCTCTTCCAGCAGCCGGATGCCGTCGGAGATGTTCTTGTTGTCCGGCGCCTCCACGAAGGGGAAGGCGGAAATGTCGCCCAGCCCCAGGGAGAGCATCTGCAAAATGACCGAGGCCAGGTTGGTGCGCAGGATCTCCGGGTCGGTGAACTCCGGCCGGCTCAGAAAGTCGTCTTCGCCGTAGAGGCGGATGCAGATGCCCGCCTCCACCCGGCCGCAGCGGCCCATGCGCTGGTTGGCGCTGGCCTGGGACACGGGCTCGATGGGCAGGCGCTGCACCTTGGTGCGGTGGGAATAGCGGCTGATGCGCGCCGTGCCCGGATCGATCACGTAACGGATGCCGGGCACGGTGAGCGAGGTTTCCGCCACGTTGGTGGCGAGCACGATGCGCCGGCCCGTGTGGGATTCGAAAATGCGGTTCTGCTCGGCGTTGGACAGCCGCGAGTAGAGCGGCACTATTTCGGTGTGGCGCAGTTCGAGTTTGTTCAGCGCATCGGCGGTGTCGCGGATCTCCCGCTCGCCGTTCATAAAGATGAGGATGTCGCCCGGGCCTTCGCGGGTCAATTCGGTCACCGCATCGAAAATGCCCTGCAACTGATCGCGCTCGCTGTCGTCTTCCACCAGCGGGCGATAGCGCAGCTCCACCGGGTAGGTGCGGCCGGACACCGAGATGATGGGCGCGCCCTCGAAGTGGTTGGAAAAGCGCTCGGGGTCGATGGTGGCCGAGGTGATGATCAGCTTGAGATCGGGCCGCCTGGGCAGCAACTGCTTCAGGTAGCCCAGGATAAAGTCGATGTTGAGGCTGCGCTCGTGGGCCTCGTCGATGATGATGGTGTCGTACTGGCGAAGCATCCGGTCCTGCTGGATCTCGGCCAGCAGGATTCCGTCGGTCATCAGCTTGACCTGGGTTTCGCTGCTCACCTGGTCGTTGAAGCGCACCTTGTAGCCGACCCGCTCGCCCAGCTCGCATTCCAGCTCCTGGGCCAGCCGGCTGGCCACGCTGCGGGCCGCCAGCCGCCGGGGCTGGGTGTGGCCTATGGTGCCCTCGATGCCGAGGCCCAGCTCCAGGCACATCTTGGGGATCTGGGTAGTCTTGCCCGAGCCGGTTTCGCCGGCGATGATCACCACCTGGTGATCGCGAATGGCGGCCTTGATGGTGTCGCGCTTGTCGCTCACCGGCAGTTGCGGCGGGTAATGGATGGGGCTGTGCAGCAACTGTTGCCTGCGGGCCCGCTCGGCCATGGAGGTGGCCATCTCCAGGGCGATGTTCTCCAACACCGGCTGCCGCTTTGCCTCGGGCAGTTTTTCCAACCCCTGCAACCGGCGGCGAAACCGCCCCCGCTCCGCGCCCCGGCACTCTTTCAGCCTTGCCTGCAACTGTTCAACGGACTGCGCCAAACCCAACCCCATTTGCTCCTGTTAAAACTGGCGCGCAGTCTAGCAGAAACGGGGCGGGAATGGAGCCGTCAGCTCATGGCCTGCAGCAACAGCAGCAGCTCGGCGTGACGATGGCAGCCGGTCTTGTGGTAGATGGACTGCTGGGTGGTTTTCACGGTTTCCTGGCTGACATGGCGCTGCTCGGCGATCTGTTTGCTGTCGCAGCCCCAGGCCAGCAGGCGCAGATGGGCTTTTTCGGCCCGGCTCAGGGAGAAGAGGCAGGCCAGGCTCTCGATATCCAGCCGGGGCGGCAGCCCGGGATCCTTGATCATCACCAGCCAGTAGCGGCTTTCCGGCAGGCGGATCAGGTGCGCCACCTGAAAGGCGCAGGGCATTTTCATCACCTGCTGGCAGCCGTCGTCCAGATCGCCGATGACGGCCCCGAAGCGGATCACCTCGCCCCTGTCGCCCTGCATCAGCAGTTGGCCCGCCTCATCCTGCATCAGGGTCGCCCCCTGCCGCAACAGGGCCAGGGCGCTCTGGTTGGCAAACAGCAGCTGGCCGGCCTCGTCCACCATCAGCTGCGGCCGATCCGACAGGTTGGCCCATTGCTCCAGGCAACGGCTGTGCGCGCGCAGCCGGCTCAGCTGCCAGAAATGCAGCTGCCACAGTTGCAGCTGCAGGGCCAACCAGCGCAACGAGGTGGCCAGCTGTTCATAATCGCCTTTCAGGGCCACCACCAGGGCACCGCGGCAATGGCTGCCGGGCAGGTAGAGGGAGCGGAACCAGTGCCGGCTCGTCAGTCGCGTCTGGCACCGATGCAGCAAGGGATGCAGCTTGCTCAACGGCCGGTAGCCGGTGCCGCCGTCGAAGCAGCGATACTGCTGGGGTTGCTGCCAATTGATCTCCGGCGGGGCCAACACCAGGGTGATCCCCTCGATGTCCAGCACCCGGCACAGCTCATCGAAGATGGGGTCGTAGGCCTCATTGCCGGTATGGCAGTGGTACAGCCGTGCAAACAGTGGCACCAGCATGTCCATATGCTTCATTCGCTCTCTCCCGCTCATTGTTGGTATTTTTATCATCACCAAGCCTAGTCACAGGCTCAAAGTTTGACCAGCGGCCGCGTGCCACTTTGAAATAAAGCATCACAAGCGGGGTATGTCCGCCCTGCCCCGCCAAAACAGAAATCATCACCAAAAATAAATCTAACCAAATGATTAAAATGGATTTTAACTACTCATAACCACCATTGAGCAGCGCACTCTCCGCCACCGACCGGCAGTGATTCGAAAGGTAAATTGTCAAAAATAGACGCTTAAGCACGCGAAACAAGAAACACCCTAAAAAATCGCAAAATACAGATTGAAAAGACAACAGCATGGCCGTATATTGTGCGTACAGCCCACTGTTGAGGAAGGTAAAAAATGAAAGAGTTAGTAGTAACCGTCATTTTTACAGTCTGTGCGGCCCTAATCGCCGTTTCTGCACCTTCCTTGGCACAATTTTAACTGAGCCCGGGAAGACAGGACTGTAACACACTAAGAAATAACAATATTTCCTGTTAATAAAAAAGGCGCCCTCCTGGGCGCCTTTTTATTTTCTTCGTTCATACCTACATCGGGGCGACGCTCATGTTGCCGCCGGAGCCGACCATCCGCACCCGCTGGCCCGGTTGCCAGGTACGATCGGCTTTTTGTACCACCACCAGGTGCTCGCCGCTGTCGGTACGGATCTCCAGCTCTACCGCACTCACCTGGTTGATCTTGTCCTCGGCCCGCGAGCCCACCATGGCACCGGCGATGGCACCGGCCGCGGTGGCCAGTGAACGGCCGGAGCCGCCGCCCACCTGGCTGCCCAGCATGCCGCCCACCACGCCACCCCCCACGGTACCGATCAGGTTGGGGTTCTCGTCCCCGGCCTGTATGGTGACCGGGCGCACCGACACCACGGTGCCGTAGGTGACGCTCTGGGCCTGCTTGGCGGCGCTGCCGCTGTATACGTCGCCGGAGTACACATCGGGATTGGCACAGCCGGCCAGGCCAAGGGCACCCGCCATGGTCACAATGGATAATGTTTTCAGCTTCATCGGTTCCCCCTGTTGAGCATAGGTGTGCTGATGGTTGTTTTTGGCTGCTGACAGTATAGACCCGGGGTGGTCGCGACGGGTTTCACTCCCCGGCGGCGCCGGCCCCTCCCGGCAGTGTACGCCGCCAGGCAGGACAAGGAAAAAAACCCGAAAGGCAGGCGTCAGGAAATGGCGGAGGCGAGGCTGCAGACGGAAAACGGCGGCCAGAGGGCCCGGCGCGGGTCTAGCGCATCCCCCTGGCCGACCGCCCTCAGGCGGCGTCGCCCAGGGGCTTGTCCAGCACCAGGCGCACCAGCAGCAGCCACAGGGCCCAGCCCGCCACCAGCAGGATGATAAAGAGGAAGAGGCCGGACTGGAATTTCTCCAGCATCATGCCCGCCATCATGGGCCCGGTGAGCGAGCCGATGCTGTAGGCGAACATCAGCTTCTGGGTCATCTTCACCAGGGCCCGGCCGTGCATCCTGCCGCAGGCGTAGGACATGGTGGTGGGATAGAGGGTGAACACCCCGGCGCCCAGCAGCGCAAAGGCCAGGATCAGCATGCCGTCGCCGCCGGATTCCCACAGCAGCAGGCAGGCCGCCCCTATCATCAGGGTCTGCGCCGCCATCATGGTGCGCTTGCCCAGGCGGTCGGCCAGGCTGCCGTTGGGCAGCTGGAAGGCCATGCCGCAGAGGATGAGCCAGGCCATGTAGAGGCCGATTTCATCGCCCCGGGCCAGTTGCTGCAACTGGATGGGCATGAGCGCATACAGCGCCCCCAGCAGCATGCCGGCCACCAGGCAGCCGGCCAGGCCCAGGGCCCGGTCGGCCCGGGGCGGCTTGCCGCTGTTGGCATTGCTGCCGGCCTCGGCACTCAGATCGGGCCTTTTGGCCCACAGCAGCGGCAGCATGGCCAGGGCGCACAGGCCGGTGGCCAGCCAGAAGGCGGCATCATGCGCGACCGGGATCCAGTCGATAAACAGCTGGCTGATGCCGTAGCTGAAGTAATAGACAAGCATATAGCGGGCCATGGCGCTGGAGCGGCGATGCAGCGGCGCCACCCCCAGCACCCAGCTTTCCACCGCCACGAAGCTCACCGCCGCCGCCATGCCCGCCACCATGCGCAGCGCCAGCCACAGGGGCAGCAGGCTGGTCCAGGTGAGGGCCACCGCCGCCAGGGCCAGGGTCAGGCAGCACAGCACCAGGGCGCGCACATGGCCCAGCCGCTGGATCAGCCGGTCGGCGAAGAAGCTGGCGCCCAGCATGCCCAGGTAGAAGGCGGAGCCCACCAGGCCGATCTGCGCCGCCGGCGCCCCCTGGCCATTCAGGTACACGGCGACCAGGGTCACCAGGAAGGCGTTGCCCAGGGTCAGCAGGATCAAATGGGTGTACAGGGGAATTAAGTGCATGGCGCCTCCGGATTTCGAGGCGCGCATTCTAGGTGGGGCTAAATGGCAAGTACAACGAGAAAAACTTGTGAGTTAGCGCAAATTTTTTATGTTTAACCAATGTTACCGGAGCCATGCCAGATAATGCCCTGGCCAAGGGTCAGAGCCCCTATCATTAACAGGGCAGCGACCGCGATCACCGGCGGTTTTGTCTGCTCCTTGCGCAGCAGCGGGGCGAACCATACCAGGGCTCCGATCAGCACGGCCGCGCTGACCTGCACAAAGGGCATAACCAGCCCCTGCAACTGCGCCTCGCCGAGCCCCAGGGTGCGCACCAGCAGGGCCAGCAGCCAGCAGACGCCGAACAGGGAGCCGGCCAGGGGCAGCAGGGTATTGAAGGCCTGCAACCGGTGTCTGGCGCGCACCATGATGAGGTGGGCGAACACACAACCGCCGCAGCCCGCCGCCAGCAGCGCCCAGCCCGGTCCCATCAGCCAGCCCAGCCAGAGCCCGTAGAGCACCGCCAGGCCCAGGGCGGGATAGTGCCAGCTCAAGCCCAGGCTGCGCTTACCCTGCAACCGGGCCTGATACAGCACGCTGCCCAGCCCCGCCGCCAGCGCCAGACCGCCCAGCCACAGCAGGGGCCGGGGCGCGCCGGCTTCCACCCCCAGCATCAGCGCCAGACCAAACACCGCCCAGGCCGACAGCAGGCCGTCGCTGATCCGCCGCCGCTGGCCCGGGCACAGGTCGCCGTTGCGCAATACCCAGATCAGCAGGCCCAGGGCCGCGACGGCGGTGAGAGCCAGGGGCGCATACAGCCGCGCCGGCAGCAGTTCTGTCATCAGTGTGTCTCCCTCTGTTAAAACCGGGCCATTCTACCCTTGTCGGCGGGCGATCGCGACTATGCGGGCGAACATCCGTCGCAGCTCCACCGGCACCAGCTGTGGCCCTTGCAATTCAATGGCCTCCACCACCGCCAGTGCCATGCCCGGCTTGCTGCGCCGGCTCAGGGCGCGCTCTATGATGCGTGTGGCCGGGGTGTGCTTGTCGTGGATCTGCGCTTCTTGCCGGAACACCGGCTCCAGGCCGTTGTAGAACAGGTAATGCTCGATGTCGGAGCGGGGCAGCACCGTCAGGTGGTCCGTCTCCCGCTCGCCGCGCAGCATGCTGCGCACGCCCTGGGCGTATTTTTGGCCGGCCTCGTCGCCGTCGGTCAGCAGGTGCCAGCCGATACCGAAATCCCGCGCCACCTTGATCAGCGGGCTGTGGCCACACTGGGCGAACTCGATGATGCGGATACCCTCGGCGGGCAGCACATAGCCGCAGATCCGCGCCAGCTCCGCCAGCAGCCAGATCTCGGTTTCCCCTTCCACCAGCAGCCAGTAACGGGCGAACAGCGACATGGGCCGGTTGATGCGCACGTGGAAGGCGATACGGCGCATGTCCTCCCCGCTGTATCTCTCGCTGCCGAGATGGAAGCTCAGGGTTTCGTGCTCGACCCGCACCAGCCGGCGCAGGTGGTTGAGCGGAAAGGCGGAGAGCAGGTCGCCGGAATTGGTAGTGACCAGCTTCTGGCCGGGAAAGCGCTCGAGGATGCCCCAGGTGACCGCCAGGGTGGTGGGGTGCAGCCGGCTCTCGGGATCTTCTATCAGCAACAGCGGACGGGAGCCCGGCTCGATGGGGCGGCCGCCCCGGGCCTGCAGGACGGTGCGGGCCACCGCCGAGAGCGCCAGCGACAGGCCGCTCTCTTCCCCCGTGGGCTGCCAGTCGTTGAGCTTGCCCAACTGGCTGAGGGTCACCGGGTGCACGGCGATGTCCTTGGCCCGGCGGGGCGCCCGGCTGGTGGCCCCCTGGGGGGTGAAGTAGTGCTCGAACAGCTGGCGCACCGCATCCAGGCCGGCCTTGATGTCCCGCTGGCTCAGCTCGTCTTCTTCCGCCAGCTGTTCGCTCAGGCGGGTCAGCAGCTGTTCATAGTCGCCGTTCAGGCTGACGATGGGCAGGTTTTCCGGCGCCCCACGGGAGTCGCGCAGGCGGAACACCGGGTTCATCTCGATCAACTGATGGACCAGCTGGGCGGCGTTGTCCAGCGCGATGGGGTTGCCGGCGGCGTCGACGAAGTCGTGCTCGCTCACCACGCCCCGGCCGGTGCGCCGGGCACGGGCACGGTAGTGCACCCTGTGGTAGTTGTCCCTGTGCCTGACCCACACCGGCTCCAGCCTGGCCAGGCGGGAGGAGTGCTCGCTGATGCCGGGCCGGTGCTCACGGTAGCTGAGCACTATCTGCAGTTCGTCGGCGGTGACGTTCTGTTCGGTGCGGTAGAAGTCGTCTTCCACGAACTGGTAGCAGCAGGCCCCCTGCCCCAACAGCCGCCACAGGGCCCGGAACAGGCTGGTCTTGCCCCAGGCATTCTCCCCCATCAGGGCCGTGCTCTGATCCAGCGGCAACGACAGCTGGTTGATGCCCATGAAGTTGCGGATCTGGATGTGTTCAAGGTACATGTGCGATGTCCGTTGGGGAAAGGCAGGCGGTCAGTTGCGGTAGAGCACCTTGATCAGATGATAGCCGAAGCGGGTCTTGACTGGCCCCTGTACCTTGAGCTCGGGGCCGCTGAACACCGCCTTGTCGAAGGGGCCGACCATGTCGCCCTTGCTGAACTCGCCCAGATCGCCGCCACGCTTGCCGGACGGGCAGATGGAATGCTGCTTGGCCAGCTTGCCGAAGTCGGCGCCCTTGTCCAGTTGTTGCTTGAGTGCCAGGCACTCGGCCTCGGTTTTGACCAGTATATGCAGGGCGCAGGCGCGTTTTGCCATCGGAGAAGTCCGGATAAATAAGGAAACAAGGGGCAAGTGTGCCAAAAACAGGCGCCGCAGGGAAGCTGGAAGAATCGTAGCCGGCGCTTTAGCCGCCGGGCAAGGACGAGCAAAGGGTGAGGGATCTTCGGCCCAGATGGCGGTTGCCGGTTTGCGCCGGCTAAAGCGGCGCCTACCATTCACCTCACCCTTAACGCAGGATCAGGCGACCGCCAGGGCCACGGTGTCGGCGTGGGTCTGTACCAGTTCGTCGTGCAGGGACACCACCGCCTGCTCGTAGTATTCGTCGTCCACGATAAACTGCATCTCCACCGCCCGCAGCGACTGGTGCACGGCGCGCACCGGCACTTCGGCCTTGTTGAGTGCGCCCACCGAGCGGGCCAGCAGGCCGGGGATGCTCATGTCGCTGCCCACCGCCGAGACCAGCGATACCTTGTGGGTGTTGACCTCGGCATTCTCGAACCGGCGCTGCAGCGAGCCGACCAGGCGGCGCACCTGCTTGCGGTTGCCGGCCAGGTAATAGGTCAGGGTGTTGGCGTTCATGTCCTTGGCCACCAGGTTGAGCTGCATCTTGTCCAGCTCGTCGGTAAAGCCCTCGGCGTAATGGGACACCCGCCCCACCATGTCCTGATCGAACAGCTCCACCGCGAACAGGTTGCGGCGCCCGGCCACCATTTCCACGCAGGGCGAGGGGCTGCGGTAGTCGGTGGTGATCAGGGTGCCTTCGTGATCCGGCTCGAAGGTGTTGCGCACCCGCAGCGGAATACCCTGCTGGCGCAGCCCCTTGGCGGCCTGGGGGTGGATGGCCTCCATGCCCAGGTTGGACAGCTGATCGGTCACGTCGTAATTGGTGCGGCCGATGGGGATCACCTGGTCTTCCCCCGCCAGCCGCGGATCGGCGCTGCTCAGGTGGTACTCCTTGTGGATGATGGCCTCGGCCGCGCCGCTCAGCACCGCCAGCCGGCTGAAGGTCATTTCGCTGTAGCCCCGATCGAAGCTGCTCATCAGCCCCTCCCGGCAGTGGGCATAGCCGGTGACCACCGGCAACTGGCTGGACAAATCCACCCGCGCCAGGGCCTGGCGGAGCACCTCATCCAGCGGCAGCGCCTCGTCGGTGCGCCAGCCAGTCAGATCCATCAGCACCGCGTTGACCCCGCTCTGGCGCAGATAGAGCACCATGTTGTGGGCGCTGTGGGCTTCGCCCATGGCGGCCAGCAGCTCGCGGATAGTCTGCAGCTGCTCGGCCAGCTGGAACTGGCCGAAGGCGCAGACCTGGCGCAGGTGATGCAGGCAGTCGCGGATGCCGGCGATGCGCTCGTTGAGGAAGGCGTCGGCCAGCGCCCGCTCGGGGGTGGTGCCGAACATCTCTTCATTGATCTGCGCCATGCGCTGGCTGACGTTGTCGAGCGTCTGCTCCCAGGCGCCGTCGTCCTCGGCGTCCGCATAGGTGGCGTACACCCCCGGCGCACCGGTACGCTTGCATTCGAGCAGGCCGTCGGTGATGCCGCCGAAGGCCGACACCACCAGCATGCGCCGGTAATAGTCGCCGGCCTTGCGGTTGTGCAGCACTATGTTGTCCCGCACCGCCCGGTACTGGCTCATGGACGTTCCGCCGATTTTTTCTACCGTGTGTGACACAAGTTACTCCCGTTTCCTGAAGATAAGGTTGGCAAGTCTGGTCGCACATTTTCACTGGGCCTGGGCCGGACCCTGCCCAGTGAAAATGTCCGGTGCGGGGGCCTTGGCCCCCGCGCGGTTTCAGCCGCCCACTTCCTCGGCCTCGAGCGGATAGACGCCGTCGGCATCGTGCACTTCCTTGCCGGTGAGCGGCGGGTTGAACACGCAGGCCAGCTTCATGTCCTCGCTGCCGCCGCGCAGCAGGTGCTCGTCGTGCTTGTCCAGGATGTAAAGGGTACCGGGCGCGATGGGATAGACCTTGCCGTCGGCCAGGGTCTCGATCTCGCCGTTGCCGTTCATGCAATACACCGACTCCAAGTGGTTCTGGTAGTGGATATGGGTCTCGGTATTGGCATAGATGGTGGTGATATGGAACGAAAAGCCCATGTTGTCGCTTTTCAGCAGCATGCGGGTGCTTTCCCAGGTGCCGGTTTCGGACTTGACCCGACGCTCGGTTTGTTCACATTCGGCAAGAGTACGTACGATCATGGTGTTTCCTTCGATTCTGTTGGCCTTTCCCGCCTCGGGCGGGAAAGTAAAGGTCTGCCGTTACCGCCCGGCCCTTGGGCACGGGCGGCTGCGACGCAGAAAGGGGGATGCCCCGGGGCGGAGACGGCCGCCGCCGGGGCTGCGCTCAGGAGGCCTTGCTCAGGCGCTCGCCGGCGGTCTCGTCGATGGCCGCTTCCAGCCAGTCCAGGCCCTGGTTCAGCTCGGCCTCGGTGATGACGAGCGGGCACAGGCACTTGACCACCTCGTCGTCCGGGCCGGCGGTTTCGATGATAAGACCCCGCTCGAAGGCCTTGCTGGTGATCACATCGGCGATGTCACCGCTCACGCAGGCGATGCCCTGCATCATGCCCCGGCCCTTGACCTTGAGGAACAGCTGCGGGTGCTTGTCGACCATGGCCTGCAGGCGACGGCTGAGCAGTTCGCCCTTGGCGCGTACCCCGGCGGCGAATTGATCGTCCTGCCAGAAGGTTTCCAGCGCCTTGCGGGCGGTGATGAAGGCATGGTTGTTGCCACGGAAGGTGCCGTTATGTTCGCCGGGCTCCCACTGATCCAGGTCCGGGCGCATCAGCACCAGGGCAAAGGGCAGGCCCATGCCGCTCAGGGACTTGGACAGGGTGATGATGTCGGGCTTGACGCCGGCGGGCTCGAAGCTGAAGAAGGTGCCGGTACGGCCACAGCCGGCCTGGATGTCGTCGGCGATCAGCAGGATGTCGTGCCGGCGGCAGATGGCTTCGAGTCGCTTGAGCCATTCGACCGAGGCGGCATTGAGCCCACCCTCGCCCTGCACCACCTCGAACAGCACGGCGGCGGGCTTGTCCAGGCCGCTGGAATTGTCGTTGAGCATGGTTTCGAACAGCAGCAGGCTGTCGTCACCGGCGCCGGGGTAACCGTCGTAGGGCAACCGGGTCACGTTGGCCAGCACGGTGCCGGCGCCACCGCGGTGATGCTGGTTGCCGGTGGCGGCCAGCGCCCCCAGGCTGACACCGTGGAAACCGTTGGTAAAGGCCACTATGTTCTCCCGGCCGGTGACCTTGCGTGCCAGCTTCATCGCCGCCTCCACCGCGTTGGTACCGGTGGGGCCGGTGAACTGGGCCACGTGATCCAGGCCGCGGGGTTTGAGGACGATGTCCTGCAGCGCGGTCAGGAAGGCCGCCTTGGCCGAGGTGTGCATATCCAGGCCGTGGGCGATGCCGTCGGCCTGGATATACTCAATCAGGGCCTCTTTCAGCACCGGATGGTTATGGCCGTAGTTGAGGGTGCCGGCACCGGCCAGAAAATCCAGATAGCGCTTGCCCTTGGTGTCGTGCAGCCACACGCCCCGGGCCTGGTTGAACACCACCGGAAAAGAGCGGGCGTAAGTTTGTACACTGGATTCCATTACATCAAAAATACTCATTTCGACTCCTTAAAGTCCTGAGTTCAAATCTAAACATCGAAAATAACGCGAACGGGGCCGTTCGGCTCAGTCGAGGGGGATGCGATAGAGGATCTCGCTCTTGCCGGCGCCGTCGAAGTGCCGTTCCCGATCGAACAGCACATGGCGCACGCCCTGGCCCTTGCCCTTGTCGCGCACCAGGCTGTCAAACAATGCCCAGGAAGCGGTGTTGTCGGCGGTGATGGTGGTCTCGACATGGGTGACGCCCTCGCAGGCCGCGGAGCCCAGTATGGTGTCGAGCAGCCGGCGGGCCAGGCCTTCGCCGCGGGCGCGTTTATCTATGGCTACCTGCCAAACAAAGAGGGTGCTTGGTTCGGTCGGTTTACGGTAGGCAGAGATAAACCCCAGCAGGGAGCCGTCTTCCTCGTCTTCGGCCAGCATGCAGGTCTCGGCGAAGTGCAGGCACTGCAGCAGGTTGCAGTAAGTGGAGTTGGTGTCGAGCGGCTTGCAACGGGCGATCAGGCGATTCACCTCGTGGCCGTCGGTCGACTTGGGATGACGCAGCAGCAGCTGCAGGTCAAGTGTGGTATCTGTGTCCATATCCATCATTTATAAGCCTAATTAGTTTTAGTTAGTAGGCGAAACATAAAATCCTTTATTAACCTAACAAAACATTGATAAATTGCAAGACAACCCGTATTAAATTAATTTGAACAGCACTTAATTTAGCATTGAAAAGCAACTTAAACGGGTCTCTTATGGCGCCTTTCTACAGCCATTCCCCGCCTTGCCGGCCGCGTCATCGGCAGAAAATTAACGGCCAGTGAGCCTCGCCTCCGATGACAGCTGCTACTATCAATCCAGTGGCGGTGCTTTTATCGCCACTCTGTCAGACCAACACGGAAATACACTATGAGCACCAAAGAAACAGGGACCGTAAAATGGTTCAACGAGGAAAAAGGGTTTGGATTCATCTCCCGGGCATCCGGCGCGGATCTGTTCGTTCACTTCTCCTCCATACGGGGTGATGGTTTCAAGACCCTCAAGGAAGGCCAGCCGGTCAGCTTTGTGGTCACCCAGGGCAAAAAAGGGCCACAGGCGGATGAGGTGGAACTGATTTGATCCCTAATCAGGCGGCACGTCCGTGCCGCCCCAGTCTTCATTTGAAAACGAAGTAGCTGACACCGCCTTTAGTCTCCCGATCCCGCGCCTCATTTACCGCTCCGAAGGGCGCCGCCGTAGCCACGGCCTCCGGGCCTCTTCTCCTTTCTCCATGCCCGCCGACGTGCATCTGCACCACGTCGAGATGAGCTGTCAGCTCATCCATAAGATTCATGTGAGACATACCCCATGACAAAAAACACACGTGAAAATATTTTCAACGAAACATAAAAAAAATTGATTTTGCGTACCGGCATGCGGTGCCATACTTTCCGCGATCTATAGAGCCACTTAGAGTGAGAGTGAATATGAGCTTTGAGTCACCCAAGCCTTTTCAGGACTTCGCCCACTTCCCTCGCGGGTTGCGTCGCTGTGGCGAGTTTACGGTGGCGGAAGCCCAACTGCTTGAGCAATGCGGCCATGCCATGCTGGGGCTGTATACCGGTCAGCGGGCAGCAGCCACCGATGAAGAGCAACGTTTTATCGAGCAGGTTCAGCAAGGGGCAGCCCAGGAAAGCCGCCATGCCAAAGTCTGGCTGAAATACCTGAAAGTAATCGGGCCCAAGCGAGTACACCGCCTGTGTACCCCCATGGCCTCCGGCAGCGGCGACGAAGACTACGAGCCGGTAGAAGACGTAGCCGAGTGATCCCATCCCCAAGGCCGGATTCGTTCCGGCCTTTTTGATCCCCTTTCGCCCGTTGGCGGACAAAACTCAGGCGATCGTGCCTTCCCTGCCGCTTTAGTCCCCTTCCCGGCTTGGGTTCACCGCCTTGCTCGCGCATAATGACGGTACCCGTCAGGCACACCCAAAAAGAACGACCATGAGCGAGCAGGCACAGCCCAGTTTCTTCTTCCATGATTACGAGACGGCGGGAGTCAATCCGGCCCTGGACCGGCCGGTGCAGTTCGCCGGCATCCGTACCGACGCCGAACTCAATGAAATCGGCGAACCGCTGATGCTTTACTGCCGCCTGCCGGTGGACTACCTGCCCTCTCCCGAGGCCACCCTGATCACCGGCATCACCCCGCAGAAAGCCCAGCAAGAAGGGCTGTGCGAGGCCGACTTTATCGCCCGCATCCACGACGAGTTCAGCAAACCCAACACCTGCATCCTCGGCTACAACAATATCCGCTTCGACGACGAGGTGACCCGCCACACCCTGTACCGCAACTTTTACGACCCTTACGCCTACAGCTGGCAGCAGGGCAATTCCCGCTGGGATCTGCTGGACGTGGTGCGCGCCTTCTATGCCCTGCGCCCGGAGGGCATCCACTGGCCGGAAGACGAGGACGGCAAGCCGAGTTTCAGGCTGGAGCGGCTGACCGCGGCCAACGGCATCGACCACGGCAATGCCCACGACGCCCTGGCCGACGTGCGCGCCACCATCGCCCTGGCCCGGCTGTTGCGCCGGGCCCAGCCCAGGCTGTTCGACTACCTGTTCGAGTTGCGCAACAAGAACAAGGTAAAGGCGTTGATCGACGTCATCGGCAACAAGCCCCTGGTGCATGTGTCCGGGATGTTCTCGGCCTGGCAGGGCTGCGCCAGCTGGATTGCCCCCCTGGCCTGGCACCCGGACAACGCCAACGCGGTGATCTGCGTCAACCTGGCGATGGATCTGAGCCCCCTGGTGGAGCTGGAAGTGGAGCAACTGCGCGAGCGGCTCTATACCCGGCGGGAGGAGCTGGGCGAGCTGGCACCGGTGCCGGTAAAGCTGGTGCACATCAACAAGTGCCCGGTGCTGGCCAAGGCGGCGGCCCTGACCGAAAGCCGCGCCGACGCGCTCGGCATCGATCGCGCCCGCTGCCGCCAGAGCCTGGACCTGCTGCGCCGCCATCCGGAAATCCGCGCCAAGCTGGTCGAGCTGTACCAGCAGGATAGGGAGTTCCCCCCGGTGACCGATGTGGACGCGGCCCTCTACCAGGGCGGCTTTTTCAACGACGCGGACAAGGCCGCCATGGCCATGGTACGTGCCAGCCACCCCGAGGCCCTGGCCGAGCTGCCCCTGCAGTTCAACGATGCCCGCCTGCCCGAGCTGCTGTTCCGCTACCGGGCCCGCAACTATCCCCATACCCTGAGCGAGCAGGAGTGGCAGCGCTGGCGGCTGCACTGCCAGGAGCGGCTGCAGGCCCAGGCCGAGCCCTATATGCACCGACTGGAACAATTGGTGATCGAACATCAGGATGATGAACGCAAGCTGGCCCTGCTGCAGGCGGTGGCCCGTTATGTCCAGTCCCTGTGAGTGACGCCATGAAACTGATACGCGACTTTGCGCTGATCCTGGCCTGCCTGCTGGTGGGCAAGGGTGTCGCCGCCCTGTTGCCCTTTGCCTTCCCGGGTAGCATTATCGGCCTGTTCCTGCTGTTTTTCCTGCTGAGTACCCAGCTTATCCCGCTGTCCTGGGTGCATGACGGCGGCCAGTTGATCCTGCGCCATATGGCGCTGCTGTTCATTCCGGTGGCGGCCGGCCTGCTCGGCTATGTGGACGTGCTGAGCCAGGGCCTGGGACTCATCATCAGCTCGGCCCTGAGCGGCCTGGTACTGATCCTGCTGGTGGTGGGCCGGCTTTACCAGAGGCTGCAGCCATGATGCTCTGGCTCGCCATCCCGCTCACCGCCCTGCTCTACCTGCTGGTGAAAAAACTGGCCCGCCGGCTGAACAGCCCGCTGATCAACCCCATCTTGCTGCCGGCGCTGGCCATCATCGGCATCCTGCTGCTCACCGGCCAGGATCCCGCCGACTACCAGGCCGGCGCCCGGCCGCTCAGCCTGCTGCTGGAGCTCGCCGTGGTGGCCTTTGCCCTGCCGCTTTACCAGCAGGCGGCCAAGATCCGCCGCCAGCTGGGCCCCATACTGCTGTGCTGCAGCCTGTCGGTGCTGATCTCGGTGGGCACCACCCTGTTGATCGGCGCCCTGGTGCACGCCAATCCGGCGCTGCTGGCCTCCATCGCCACCAAGTCCATCACCACCCCCCTGGCCATGAGCGTGAGCCAGGCCATGGGCGGCATTCCGGCCATTGCCGCCGGCCTGGTGATCATCGTCGGCATGATGGGCGCCATCATCGGTTTTCCGCTGATGCGGCTGGCGGGCATCCACCATCCGGAAGCCCAGGGCCTGGCCATGGGCGCCGGGGCGCATGCCATCGGCACCGGGGCCGCCGCCGAGGTGGGCACGGTGCAGGGCGCCTTTTCCTCCCTGGCCATGGTGGTGTGCGGCATCGCTACCGCCGTGCTGGCCCCGCCGCTGTTTCATCTGTACCTTTGGTTCATGTCCTGAGTCCCACTAAGGAGGCTGTGATGGCCCAATCCCTCGACAAGGCACTGCAAGAACGGCAACTCGACACCCTCTGCCGCTTCAGCCCGGCACAGATAGACACCCTGCAGCGGGCCACCGGCCTCGGGCAGGAGGCGCTGGCCCTTGCCCTGCTGCCCCTGGCCCAGCAGAAGGCGCTGGTGCCGGTTTCCCACTTTCGGGTCGGCGCCCTGGCCATCGCCGGCTCCGGCCACTGGTACCTGGGCGCCAACCTGGAGGTGGACGGCCTGCCGCTCAACCACTCCCTGCACGCCGAGCAGTCCGCCATCGGCCACGCCGCCCTGTGGGGGGAAACCGCCATCGACAAGGTGGTGGTCACCGCCAGCCCCTGTGGCCATTGCCGCCAGTTTATGAACGAACTGAACCAGGACAAGCTGGCCATCGTCCTTCCCGAGACGCGCCAGAGCCTGGCCGAGCTGCTGCCCCACGCCTTCGGCCCGGCGGATCTGGGCATTGACGGCGGCATGCTCAATGCCCCGGCCGGCAGCCTCGCCTTCGATACCGAGGATCCGCTGATCCTGGCGGCGCTGGCGGAGGCCAATGCCAGCTATGCCCCCTACAGCCAGAACCGGGCCGGGGTGGCGCTGCTGCTGGACGACGGCCGCGTCTGCCGCGGCCGCTACCTGGAAAATGCCGCCTTCAACCCGAGCCTGAGTCCCATGCAGCTGGCCCTGAGCCAGGTGCTGCTGCAGGGGGCGACGCCGGCGCGGATCCGCCAGGCGGTGCTGGTGGAGGCCGCGGCCGGCATCCGCCAGCACGACACCGCCGCCCAGACCCTGGCCCGGCTCAGCCCGGTCGCCCTCTACAGCCTGGTACTATAAGGAGATGTCATGAAGCTCTACCTGTTCGACCATTGCCCCTTCTGCGTCAAGGCCATGATGGCCGCGGGATACGGCGGGCTGGCCGTGGATTATGTCTGCCTCGACAACCACGACGTGGCCGCCCGGGAGCGGATGGTGGGATACAACGCCGTGCCCATACTGGAAAAGGACGACGGCAGCTTTATGGCCGAAAGCGCCGACATCGTCGCCCTGCTGATGGCGCAGAGCGGGCGCGACCTGGCGCCGGCCACCCATGGGGAGCGGATCAGCCAGTGGCACGAAAAACACAGGCAGACCTTCTGGGGCCTGCTGTTTCCGCGCAACGTGCGCCTGCCGCTGCCGGAGTTCGCCAAACCCGAGGCCATCGACTACTTCACCCGCAACAAGAGCGCCCTGCTGGAACGCAGTTTCGAGGATGCCCTGGAGGACACCCCGGCCTACCTCGCCAAGGCCGCCCAGGCCCTGGCCGAGCTGGACTGGCTGGTGCCGCCATCGCACCGCGAGGACAGCCGCCTGGGCTGGGACGACATCCACCTCTTCCCCACCCTGCGCAACCTGACCATGGTCAGGGGGCTGGACTTCGGCCCGGGCCTGGATGCCTATCTGGACGAGGTATCCCGCATGACCAGGGTGCCCCTGTACCGGGAATGGGCCTGCTGAGCCTGCGACCTTTGGCTAATGGCCGGGTGGGCGCCCGGCCGGTTACACTGGCCACAACAAACTGTTAACACAAGGGCGCCGACGCGGTGCCGGGAAGGGGCGTCATGCACTGGCTGAAAATCATCGAAGTGTTGCTGTTGCTGGCCGGGTTGATCCTGGTGCTGGCGGGCACCCTGCGCTACGGCAGCCGCAAGAAGGACTGGCTGGCCCTGCCCAGGATCGTCTTCAACCGGGCAAAAGATCTCACCTTAAGCGAATACCAGTGGCTGCGCTACGGCGGCATGCTGCTGTTCGCCGGCGTGCTGGTGCGCATCGCCAACCTGACCTTTTATCCCTGAGCCTGCCATCGAATAACGGAAATGGCCGCTCGGACGGCTGACAAACCCTCGTAGTTCTCTGTGGTCACTCCCGCGAAGGCGGGAGTCCAGTGCACTATGTCATGGGTCTCCGCCTTCGCGGAGATGACCAGAGGGAAACGACGGAGATGACGGCGGTTGAACAGCGATGATAAAGGGAAATATCTGGCGACAAAGCAGGTGATGGACTTTGCCATGACGCCGAGGGCCCTATTTCAATCGGCGAAAGCCTTGCGCCCCATCAGCGAATGGCTGAGGGTATTGCCGTCTACCAGCTCCAGCTCGCCGCCGATAGGCACCCCGTGGGCGATACGGCTGACCCGCACCCCGTGGCTGCGGGCGATGTCGGCAATAAAGTAGGCGGTGGCTTCCCCCTCCACGGTGGGATTGGTGGCCAGGATCAGCTCCTCGAAATGCTCGGCGGCCAGCCAGTCGGCCAGCTTGTCCAGCCCCAGCTCTTCCGGCCCCACCCCGTCCAGGGGCGACAGATGCCCCATCAGCACGAAATAGCGCCCCTGGAACTGGCCGGTCTGCTCGATGGCGACCACGTCGGCCGGGCTTTCCACTATGCACAGCTGCCCGCTGATGGCCCGCTTGGGGTTGGCACAGAGGGGGCAGATCTCCTCCTCGGTAAAGGTCCGGCACTGGCGGCAGTGGCCGATGCGATCCAGCGACTGCTCCAGCACATGAGCCAGTTTGCGGCCGCCGGCACGCTGGCGCTCCAGCAGGGCAAAGGCCATCCGCTGGGCCGACTTGGGCCCGACCCCGGGCAACACTTGCAGGCTTTTGATCAGTTCATCCAACAGGGGGCTAAAGCGCATAACGGAACTCTTGGAAAGGGAGCTGGAAGCTGGAAGCTGGAAGCTAGAAGCTGGAAGCTGGAAGCTGGAAGCTGGAAGCTGGAAGCTAGAAGCTAGAAGCTAGAAGCTAGAAGCTAGAAGCTAGAAGCTAGAAGCTGAAATATAAAAACGCAGCAGATCAGGCACAAGTGTTTTTCTTCCAGCTTCCAGCTTACGGCTTCAAGCCTTAAAACGGCATCTTGAAACCGGGGGGCAGCTGCATGCCGCCGGTGAGTTCGGCCATGCGGCTCTTGTTCTGCTCTTCGATGCGACGCACGGCATCGTTGACGGCGGCGGCCATCAGGTCTTCCAGCAGCTCCTTGTCGTCTTCCAGCAGGCTGTCGTCCAGCTCGACCCGGCGTACCGAGTGGCTGCCGGTCATGGTGACCTTGACCAGGCCGGCGCCGGCCTCGCCCACCACTTCCATCTGGGCCAGCTCTTCCTGCAGCTTCTGCATTTTTTCCTGCATCTGCTGGGCCTGCTTCATGATATTTCCAAGTCCACCTTTACCAAACATAGGTTGTCACTCTTAATTGATGGGTTAACAAACGCAGTGCCTCACTGCGCCATGGGTTCAATGCTGTCGCTGTCGAGCACGGCGGCAAAGCGCGAGATAAAAAATTGTACCGCATCATCGGCCTCTATTTCATCCCTGGCACGCTCCCTGGCCGCCTGGTACAGCAGTTGCTCTATTTCGAAGGGGGTCTGCCCCTCCCCCTCGCCGATCTCCACCCTCAGGGTGACAGGCTCGGGTGCTTGTCCGTTGATCACCGCCTCCAGCTCCTGCCGGGTCTTGTCGGTCAGCAGGTGGCGATGGGCCGGCCGCAGCCAGAGCCGCCACTCGGCGCCGTTGCGCTCCAGGGTACTGTGCATGGCCAGTTGACGCAGCAGGCCGCCCAAGGGCAGCGTGGCCACCCGCCGGGTCCATTCGTCATCGGCCCGGGGCAGCAGGCTGGCGGCCTTGAGCGGTACCGGCCCGGCGCCGCCGGCCGAAGCATCGGTTGGGCCCGCGGCCGTATCCGTGAGCTCGGCAGGGCCGGCATCGGGTCTGGCTGTTGCTGGTACCTTGGGCCGCACCAGGGCCGGCTCGGGAGCCGGCGCGGTGCGGACGGGTGCGCGTTCGGGCACCACGGCATCGTCCTGCCAGGGGGGCAGATCGTCGTTGTCCCAGGGCATGTCTTCGTAGGCATCGAGCGGCGGCAGCTCGTCCGCCTCCGGCCTGGGCTCGGCGGCGGGTCGTACCGGCGCGGGCCTTTGCGGGGCCGTCGCCATGGAGCTTGACGAGACCTTCGCCGGCGCACCGGCCCGCGCCGTCGCCGGAGCCGGCCTGGCTTCGGCCGGGGGGGGCGCCGAGGCCGGTTTTTCCGGCTCCTGGCTGCGCAGCCGGTTACGGGTTTGCAGCAGGCGACGGATGCGGGCCACCTCGGCGGCGGCTTCGTCCACCACCGGCTCCGCCGCCGATGAGGCTTCGCCCGCCGACGCCTCATCGGCGGCAGGGCCCACAGGCGGCAAGGCGGCCGCCGGCGCCCTCTCCTGAGCCGGCGGTTGCGGTTGCGGTTGCGGTTGCGGTTGCGGTTGCGGTTGCGGTTGCGGTTGCGGTTGCGCAGCAGCAGCCTGTGTCGGCGCCTCGCCGTTGGCAAGGGTGGCCGGGTGGCCCAGGCGGCCGGCTTCGGTCAGGATCTCGGCCTGCTCCTGCAGCAGTTTCGCCGCCATGGCCTCGTCATCGTCCGCCTCGGCGGAGGCGGCCTCGGGCAACGGCGGCTCAGGCTTTTTTGCGGGAGCAACTCCGACGGCCGGCGCCGGGGCGGTGGGCGCCTCGGCGCGGAAAGCCAGGGTGCGCAGCAGCGTCATTTCCAGCGCCGAGCGGCCATCGGGGGCAAAAGGCAGATCCTTGCGGCCCTGCAGGCAGATCTGGTAATAGAGCTGGATCTGCTCGGGGGAGACCAGCGGGGCCAGGCGGTTGAGTTCGGCGGCATGGGGCTGGTGGTGGGCCGGCACCACCTGGGCCAGTGCCAGCTGGTGCCAGAAGCCGATCAGCTCCTTGTGGATCTGGTCGTAATCCGGCCCCAGGCTGGCCAGTTCCGCCACCCGCGCCAGCAGGGCCTCGCCGTCGCCGGCCAGCACCGCCGCCACCAGCGCCAGCAACTGCTGGCGGTTGAGGTTGCCGAGCATGGCTTCCACCTGCGCCAGCCGTACCTCGCCGTTGCCGAAGGCCAGGGCCTGGTCGGCCAGGCTGAGGGCGTCGCGCAGGCTGCCGTCGGCCGCCCGCGCCAGGGCGGCGGTGGCTTCGGGCTCGAACGGCAACTTCTCCTGCTGCAGTATGTGCCGCAGCTGGCCGTCGATAAGATCCGGCTCCAGGCTCTTCAGGTGGAACTGCAGGCAGCGGGACAAGATGGTGATGGGCAGCTTCTGGGGATCCGTGGTGGCCAGCAGAAACTTCACGTGGGGCGGTGGCTCTTCCAGGGTCTTGAGCAGGGCGTTGAAGCTGTGGCGGGACAGCATGTGCACCTCATCGATCAGGTACACCTTGAAGCGGCCCCGGGCCGGCTGGTACTGCACGTTGTCGAGCAGCTCGCGGGTATCCTCGACCTTGGTGCGGCTGGCGGCGTCTATTTCCAGCAGGTCGACGAAGCGGCCCTGCTCTATCTCCTGGCAACTGGCGCACCGGCCGCACGGGTCGGCCGTCACGCCGGTTTCGCAGTTCAGGGCCTTGGCCAGCAGCCGGGCGATGGAGGTCTTGCCCACCCCCCGGGTGCCGCTGAACAGGTAGGCATGGTGCAGCCGCCCCAGGGCCAGGGCGTTGACCAGGGCGGTCAGCACGTGCTGCTGGCCCACCACCTCGGTGAAGCGGCGGGGACGCCATTTTCTGGCAAGAACCTGATAACTCATCGCCGCTTAATGGCCCTCGAACTCGACCAGGCTGGTCACCTTGACCCCCAGCTTGTTCAGGCGCTGCATGCCGCCCAGGGCCGGCAGGCCGATGACGAAAGCCGCATCCTGCACCTCGCCGCCGCAACGGCGCACCAGCTTGACCGCCGCTTCCACGGTACCACCGGTGGCCAGCAGGTCGTCGATGATCAACACCTTCTCGCCGGGGGCGATGGCATCCACGTGGATTTGCAGCTTGTCCTGGCCGTACTCCAGATCGTAGGCCACCTCGATCACCTCGCGCGGCAGCTTGGAAGGCTTGCGCGCCGGAACAAAGCCCACGCCCAGGGCGGCCGCCACCGGCGCGCCGAAGATAAAGCCCCGGGCCTCGGTGCCCAGGACTTTGTTGATGCCGGAGTGGCGATACAGTTCCACCAGGGCTTCGATGGTCAGGCGAAAGGCCTCGGCGTTTTCCACCAGGCTGGTGATGTCGCGGAAGATAATGCCTGGTTTGGGGTAATCGGGAATAGAGACGATACTGTCGGCAATCAGCTTAAGGGTTTCTTGTTTCATATCGGACAGGAGCCTTGTTAGGCCCGGATAGCACACGGGCACGGCATATAGGTTGAACTGCGGCTAGCTTAGGGCCTCGGCTGTTTCATTGCAACCGCAGGCTGGTCGGGGACCAGGGGTAAGCGCAAAAACCACACCAGCAACGCCAAAAATGTGAGCACCAGGCCCGCCTTGACCCACCACAGCGGCACTATGTAGATGGAAAAGGAAAAGCTGAGCGTCATCAGCAGCAGGGCCCTTCTGCGCACATGGGCGCGCAGGCCGCGATGAGCCTGCCAGTCGTGGATCATGCCCCCGAACCAGGGGTGATTGACCAGCCAGGCGTGCACCCGGGGCGAAGACTTGCCGAACAAAAAGGCCGACAACAACACGAAGGGCGTGGTGGGCAACACCGGCAGAAAGGCGCCCAGTACTCCCAGCCCCAACGAAAGACTGCCAAGCAGGGCAAACAATATCCGCATCCGGCCCTCCTTTGTTAACAGCCTGAGCATAGCAGGAAGCGACTTCCCGCCGCCAGCCTTAAGCTTTACAATCGCCGCTTTTCCTCGATACCGAATGACTATGCGCCTGATACTGGCCCCGATGGAAGGGGTATTGGATCACCTGATGCGGGATCTGCTCACCCGCCTCAACCCCTTCGATCTCTGCGTGACCGAGTTTATCCGGGTGGTGGACATGCGCCTGCCGCCCCGGGTGTTCTACCGGTTATGCCCCGAGCTGCACCGGGATTGCCGAACCCCGGCCGGTACGCCGGTGCGCATCCAGCTGCTCGGCCAGGATCCGGACTGGCTGGCGGAAAATGCGGCCCAGGCCTGCCGTCTCGGTGCCAGGGGCATCGATCTCAACTTCGGCTGTCCGGCCAAAACCGTCAACCGCCACAGAGGCGGCGCGGCCCTGCTCGATGATACCGAGTTGCTGTATCGCATCGCCCGGGCGGTGCGGGCGGCGGTGCCGGCCGGACTGCCGGTCAGCGCCAAGATCCGCCTGGGCGTGGAGCAAAAGGACACTTACCTGGAAAACAGCCTGGCCCTGTATGAGGGCGGCGTCAGCGAACTGGCGGTGCATGCCCGCAGCAAGAAGGACGGGTATCGCCCCCCCGCCTACTGGTCGCTGGTGGCCGGGATCCGCCAGGCCCTCCCCATTCCGGTGGTGATCAACGGCGAGATCTGGAATGCGGCCCAGGCCGGCCAGGCCAGGGCCCAGAGCGGCTGCCCGGATGTGATGCTGGGCCGGGGGGCGCTGGCCCTGCCCAACCTGGCCGCCACCATCAAGCAAGGACACCCGGCCATGGCGTGGGAGCGGGTGGTGACCCTGCTGCTGGACTATTCCGCCCTGGAAATCGAAGGCGACAAGGGGCTCTACTACCCCAATCGCATCAAGCAGTGGCTGAGTTACCTCAGGCTGCAATATCCCCAGGCCCAGGCGCTGTTCGGCCAGGTTCGCACCCTCAAGCACACCCGCGATATCAGGCAGACTCTGGCTTCCCTTTGACTTGTATCATGATGTGCCGTAAGAGCGGGCCCTATACTGGCGGCCAGTATTCCCTTTTTTGGATATCATCATGAGCAGCATCATTACCGAATCCCAGCTGGAGGCCCGGTTGCTGGCGGTGGTGGAGCAACGGCGCCAGCTCTTCTTGCAGGCGCTGCTGGGGCTGGATGCTCCCCTCGCCGCCGAGCTGCACCGCCTGCCGGCGGATGAATGGGCCGACTATCCGTCCCTGGCCGCCTATCCCCAACTGCAACCGCAGCTGACCGCCCTGAAGCAGGCGGATGCCGCCCTTTGCCAGTGGCAACTGGGCCTGTACGGCCTGTGCAGCGACTGCGAGGCCGAGCTCAGCCCCGAGCAGCTCTGGGACAACCCTTGCCGCCAGCGTTGCGACCCTTGCGAAGAGAAATTCCGCAAGGCCCAGCACGGCGCCTGGGAATTGTAGCGTAAGGCGTAAGGCGTAAGGCGTAAGGCGTAAGGCGTAAGGCGTAAGGCGTAAGGCGTAAGGCGTAAGGCGTAAGAATAATAGACCGACCAGATTTAAAGCCCAATAAAAAAGCCGGCTTTCGCCGGCTTTTTTGAACTTGCCAAGTTAGCTTAAGGCTAGCTTAGAAGTTGTACTGGATACCAACGCCGTAGCGGTCATCTTGATCCAGGTCGTTATCGTTGATTTCGTATTCGGTGTACAGTTTGGCCTTGGCGGTCAGGTCGTACTGAACACCCAGGGTTACGGCGTCAACAGTATCTACCTTGCCAGAAACGCCTTCTATTTCCAGCTCTTCTTTGGAGTACTGGGCCAGCAGAGTCCAGGCATCCACATTGTAAGTGGCGGTCAGTTCGTAACCCTTGGTTTCAATCTTCTCGACGTTGTCTTCAGCTTCCTGTTGGGTATAGGCAGCGGCAACATAGAAACCGTCCAGGGTGTAGTTTACGCCCAGGATCCAAGCGTTGAATTCACCGTCACCGTCAGCAGGAACGCCACCGTTGCCGAAATTCTGCTGCTCATAACCTGCACCGAAGCCCAGGCCCATCGGCAGGGTGTAACCGGCGGCTACGGACCACTGGTTTTCTTTTTCTTCTTCGGTCAGATCGCTTTTCTGATCGTCAGCAAAAGCATAGGCGGCACGCAGGTCCAGGCCGTTGGCGGCGTAGGAAACGCGTACCTGGTCGTCAGTCTTGTCGTCAACCAGGCCCAGTGAGCCGTAAGTGGCATTAGCGCCGAAGATGTTGAAGATATCGTGGTGGTAGACAACCAGTGCATAGGGATCCTGGCTGCGACCGAAGGTCAGGTCGGTGGTGTCCATAAAGCGGAAACCGGCCCAAGCGTAACGGGCGCTGATATCGTCGGAACCGGTAGCGTCGGAACCTTCGGCGGTAACCTGCCACTCCAGCTTACCGATCAGGTCGACGTCGTTGTTCAGGCCGTATTTAACGTTCACGCCCAGACGGGCTTCACCGTCACCACCGAAGTTTTCTGCTTTACTGATAGAGTCACCACCAGCATCTTTCTGGAAGCGCATCTGGCCGGCTTCGTACTGGACGCGGCCGTAGATATCAACCTGGGCGCCTTCGTCGGAGTAAACGGTTACGGCGCTGGCAGCAGAGGTCGCGAACAGCGCAGGGATAGTCAGTGCAAGAATAGTCTTTTTCATAGTTTTGAATGCCTACTGTAATTAAACACTAAGTCCTTGTTATTCCCTGTGTTAGCAACGCGTACGTTACTATGGCTGGCAGCCTATCACCGGTTTTTTGAGCTTGCAACAAAATCCCGGGAACTTTTTGTGACATTAATACTCATTGAAGATGTAAATGTGACCTCGGCCACTTTTCCCGGAATCGTGGTGGCAACTAGCATAAAAAGTGCTGGCGGGTATACTTGGCCCCGGATTTTATACCGGAAGCAGCCGATGCCGAGCGCCGATTACCGCACCCTGGTGCGCGCCAATTACCGCCGTTTAAGTCAGTCTATTCAAGGCTTTAGCCCCCGCCGCGAGCAAAACTACCTGATCGCGGAAATCGGCAAGGTGCTGCTCGGCCACTACGATAACACCAGGCGTATCCTGGTGGCAGAAGCCGGCACCGGCATCGGCAAATCCCTCGCCTACCTGCAGGCCGCCATCCCCTGGGCCCGGCTGCAGCAAAAGAAATTGATCGTCTCCACCGCCACCCTGGCGTTGCAGGAGCAGCTGGTCGACAAGGATCTGCCCCTGTTTCAGCCTCATTGTCAGCCCGGATTCCGCTTCGTGCTGGCCAAGGGGCGAGGCCGCTACTGCTGTGTGCGCCGGCTGGAGGCCCTGGCCCGGGGCGACGGCCAGTTCAGCCTGTTCGAAGCCACCCATGCCCTCACCGCCCCCCAGCAACGGCAGCTGGCCGAACTCTGGCAGGCCTGGTGCGACAACGGCTGGCCGGGAGACAGGGACAGCTGGCCCTACCCGATCGACGATGCGCTCTGGCAACAGCTGCAGGCGGAGCCGCACAGCTGCCAGCCGCAATGGGGCCACCAGCGGTGTCCTTTTCACCTGGCCCGGGCGGAACTCGACAAGGCCGACGTGATAGTGGTCAACCATGCCCTGCTGCTGGCGGATCTCGCCATGGGCGGCGGCGTGATCCTGCCCGAGCCCGAGCAATGTGTTTACGTGCTGGATGAAGCCCACCATATCGCCCCGGTCGCCCGGGAGCAGGGCTCGGCCCGGCTGGCCCTGGGCCCGGGCCGACGCGCCCTGGAGCAGTTCAACAAGCAGTTTGCCGGCCTGCACGAACTGTTGGGGACGGAAGGCCAGCACCAACTGGGACAATTGCAGCAGGCCATCCAGCAACTGATACCGGCCCTGACCACGCTCGGCCAGCAGTTTAACGGTGCCCTGCAACGGCAGGAGCTGGTTCCCGACGAGCAGGGTTGCCTGCGCTTTGCCGCCGGTGAGCTGCCCGGCTTTCTGGATGAGGCACTGCGTGTGCTGAGAGAAGACAACAAGGTGTTCGGCCGCGCCCTGGACCGGGTGCAGGGACAGCTGGCGGAGCAACTGAAACGACAGCCGGCCAAGGCCGCGGTGATCGAAGCCGCCCTGGCCGCCTTGAGCCAGCAACGGCTGCGCGCCGAACAGACAGCCAGCCTGTGCGAGCTGATGCTCAGCCCCAGCGGCCCCAAGAAAACGCCGCCGGCGCGCTGGCTGGAGCAGAGCCGGCAGGAGCTGACGCTGTGCGCCACGCCACTGGCGGTGGGCCACCTGCTGGAGCAGTGGTGCTGGTCACGGGCGGCGGCGGTGATCATGGTGTCGGCCACCCTCACCGCCCTGAACGACTTCGGCTACTTCCGCCGTGCCGTGGGGCTGAAGGCGGACGACGGCAGCCATTACCTGCGCCTGCACTCTCCCTTCGATTACCGCAGTGCCCGCCTGATCATCCCGCCCCTGGCGTGCGATCCCACCGACGCCGGTTTCGATCGCCTGCTGGCCGAGCAGATCCCCCTCTGGCTCGAGGGCCAGGGCGCCAGCCTGGTGCTGTTCTCCTCCTACCGGCAGATGCAGGCCGCGGCCGAGGCGCTGCGGGCCAAGGGCCATTCGCTGCTGGTGCAGGGGGAAGCCAGCCGCCAGGCCCTGTTGCAGCTGCACAAGCAACGGTGCGACGGCAACAGCCCCAGCATCCTCTTCGGCACCGGCAGCTTTGCCGAGGGGCTGGATCTGCCCGGCCATTACCTGACCAACCTTATCATCACCAAGCTGCCCTTTGCCGTGCCTACCTCGCCGGTGGAGCAGGCCATGGCCGAGTGGATCACGCTGTGTGGCGGCAATCCCTTTATGCAGCAGGCCATGCCCGAGGCCTCCCGCAAGCTGATCCAGGCGTGCGGCCGGCTGCTGCGTACCGAGGCCGACCATGGCCGCATCATCCTGCTCGACAAGCGCCTGGTGAGCCGCCGTTACGGGGCCGCCCTGCTGGCTGCCCTGCCCCCTTTCACCCGGGAATTGCCATGACCCTGGATATCTCCGTTTTTCTGCTGCTGGCCGCCACCGGCCTGGTTGCCGGCTTCCTCGATGCGGTGGCGGGCGGCGGCGGCCTTATCACCATTCCCGCCCTGCTCAGCGCCGGCCTGCCGCCCCACCTGGCGCTGGGGACCAACAAGGTCGCCGCCAGCATCAGCTCGCTGACCTCCGCCACGACCTTTTATCGCCAGCGGCTCTTTACCCCGGCCTTCTGGTGGCGGGCCTGCCTGGCCGCCGCCCTGGGCGCCCTGGCCGGCACCCTGCTTATCAACCAGATCAGCGCCGTCTGGCTGGAAAAGGCCCTGCCGCTGCTGATCCTGATGGTGGCGGTGTACACCGTGCTCAACCGCAAGCGCGAGCCCCAGGGGACACAACTGCCCAAGGCCGGGCCCCGGCTGTATCGCCGCCAGTGGGGCCAGGGACTGCTGCTCGGCGCCTACGACGGCGCCTTCGGTCCCGGCACCGGCGCCTTCCTGATCGTGTCGGGCATGGCCCTGTACCGGCTGAATATCCTGCTCGCCTCGGGGCTGGCCAAGCCGATGAACTTTATCAGCAACTTCGTTTCCCTGCTGACCTTCGTCGCCCTGGGTCAGGTGGACTGGCTGCTGGGCCTCGCCTTAAGCCTCGGCATCATGGCCGGCTCCTTTATCGGCGCCCGCTCCGCCATTCGTTTCGGCGGCGGCTTTATCCGCCCCATCTTCGTGCTGATGGTGCTGGCCATCTCCGCCAAGCTCGCCTGGCAGGCCTGGTTTTGACCGTTGCGCTCCGGGCCATTAATTGCCACAATCCTGCGCTTTAGTGGGTATTTGGTTCAATTACTTAGCAGCCCGTTACGGGAATCATAATGGCTCAGGAGCCCCAGATGAAAATGCGTTCAACCCTCGCCGCCCTGGTTGTTGCCGGCCTGTCCTTTGGCGCCAGCGCGGCGACCTTCGAAGCCCAGCAGCCCTACCAGATCTACCTGGTGGATGGCGAAAAAACCGCCAACAGCATCACCAAGTCCATCCATAAGGTGGAGATCGGTGAGGGCAAGCACCAGTTTGCCGTGGCCTATACCAAGGACTTTTCAAACCGCTCGGAAGTACGCCTGCTGAACGGCGATCCCGTTATTATCACCCTTGAGGTTCCGGCTGATGCTCAGTTGAGTCTTGATTACAGCCCCCCCATCAACTACCAGCTTACACGCCAGTTCCTGCGCGAACAGGAGACCCAACTGCGGGTGGTCGACAAGGCCAGCGGCCGGGTGATGGAGGCGGATATCTTCACCATCCCCACCCCGGCCGGCCTGGATACCGGCCGCGGTATCCAGAGCTATCTGCAGGAGCAGGGCAAGGCCTTCAACGGTCGCACCGAGGCCGCCGTGGCCGCCGCCCAGGCAAAATTCGGCGAGGCCGCCGTCGATGCCGATGCCCTGGACATGCTGAAACACTGGTGGAACGCCGCCGACAAGGACACCCGCCGCGCCTTCCAGATCTGGCTGATCCAGCAGCAATAACCGGCAGGTCATTGCGCAGAAAAGGCACCCGCGGGTGCCTTTTTTCATTTGGTCAGAAACTCGAGCCGGGCTGTTCCAGGAACCGCTTTTCTTCCTCGGTAGACGCCCGCCCCAGCAGGGCGTTGCGATGGGGATAGCGCCCGAAACGGGCGATGATGTCCCGGTGGCGCACCTCGAACTCCAGGTTGTCCGTCAGGCCGTTCTGCTCGAACAGCGCCAGGGCCACGTCGTGCACCTTGAGCGACTCGCTGTGCATAAAGGGCATGTAGAGAAACAACCGCTCCTGCGGACTCAACCCCTTCTCGGCACCGTTGCTTATCGCCTCCTGGGCCAGCACCAGGGCCATGCCATCGGCGGCAAAGGCTTGCGGCCTGCCCCGGTAAATGTTGCGGGAAAACTGATCGAGCACGATGATCTCCGCCAGCCTTCCCCGGGTCCGGGTGCGCCATTCGAACAGTTCGCCCAGGCAGGCCTGGGCGTGCAGCCGGCCGAAGCGGCGGCGGATATCCATATCCAGCTCGGGGCTCTTCACCCACCACTGGTCCGGGTCCAGTTCTTCAAACCAGAATTGCAGTACAGACTGATACATGAACATCCCCTCTACCATGGCTAGTGGCCACAGTATAGGGGATGCTTCGGGAAGTGGCGGGCTCAGAACACCAGGTGGGCGATCAGGGCGATCACCGGCAGGGTGACCAGGGTCCGCAGCAGGAAGATCACGAACAGCTCGACGATATTGACCGGGATCTTGCTGCCCAGCAGCAGGGCGCCCACTTCGGACATGTAGATAAGCTGGGTGACCGACAGGGCGGCGATCACGAAGCGGGTCATGTCGCTCTCGATGGAGGTGGCGAGAATGGCCGGAATAAACATGTCGGCAAAGCCCACCACTATGGTCTCGGAAGCGGCGGCGGCTTCCGGGATCTGCAGCAGCTCCAGCAGCGGCACGAAGGGCAGGCCCAGCCAGGTGAACAACGGCGTGGTTTCCGCCACCACCAATGCCAGGGTACCGAAGGCCATCACTACCGGCAACACGCCGAACAGCATGTCCAGGGCATTGTGCACCCCGGTGCGGGCCACCTGCCCCATGCCCTCTACCTTGCCGGCCCGGGCCAGGGCCAACGCATAACCGTGGCTCAGGCGGGAATAACCGGCGGGTGTGCTTTCATCGTCGGCCGGGCGGGTCTCGCCATTGATGAAGGTGTCTTTCTTCCAGCTGAGCGGCGGCAGCCGCGGCACCACTATGGCCGCCACTATGCCGGCCAGGCATACCGCCAGGTAAAACTGCACGAACATGTGCTCCAGCTTGACCTGGGCCAGCACCACCAGGCTGAAGGTAATGGACACCGCCGAGAAGGTGGTGCCGATCACCGCCGCTTCACGCTGGGTATAGTGGTGGCCTTCGTACTGCTTGCTGGTCAGCAGGATACCGACACTGCCGTCGCCCAGCCAGGAGGCCATGCAGTCCACCGCCGACCGGCCGGGCAGGCGGAACACCGGGCGCATCAGGCCGGTCAGCAGGGTGCCCACGAACTCCAGCAGGCCGAAGTCCAGCAGCAGCGGCAGCAGCAGGCCGGCAAAGATGAACACCGCGAACAGCACTGGCAGCAGGTCGTTCAGCACCAGGCCGCCGGTGTCCCCGCTGTACAGCAGCTCGGGGCCGGACTGGGTAAAGACCATCAGCACGAAGGCCGCGCCCAGCAGCCGGCTCGCCAGCCATACCGGCCGCACGTTGAACAGGGTATTCAGGAACAGGCTGCGGGTCACGAAGGCCGGCTTGAGCAGGGTGGTCAGCAACGACAGCAGCGCCGAGAGGGTGATGAGCACGGTGACGATGGCCGTCAGCCGGTCGGACAACAGCGCCTGCAGGCTCTTGGCCAGTACCGCTATCATGATGGTGAGATCGCCGTTATAGCTGACCGGAGTCATAAACAGCAGTATGCCCGCGAGCGAGGGCAGCAGGAACATCAGCAGGTTTCGCTTGCTTGCCTCGCCCTGCACCGTCAACGTCTTTTCCATGGTTACTCCTTCCTTATCGGGCAACAGCACCCAACTCGGCTAAAAAAGGTAAAAAACCGCACTTTTATGCAGCCCAGCCAACCAACCCAGAATAAAAACAACTTTTAAGCGCATAAGTTGCCAATAAAGAGATGGCTTGCTGAATACTTATTTTATAGCCAAATATATTTAATCAAAACATTTAATCGAAACATAAACCCAAAAATATGGATCTTGTTAGATATTTGTTCTGCATTGTTAATTTCAGGGGGGAGTATAAGGATTTTGTACGCGCATGCAAACAGATCCGGCGCACAAAACGGAAACAAGCCTGATGGTACAGCGTGGGCATGAAGCGCCAGGGCAGCCGGTGTACACCGGGCCGCCGGCATATTTCGGTGACGCCTGACAGCGCCGGAGACAGGGCATTTCACCACATCGCCGCGATGTTCATCGTTGTTTTTTCGGCAACAGGCTATCGGGCCGGATACGGTGCCATGAGTGAATAGACCCCGGGGATGGCGCCCGGCTCCATATGCCGGCGGGGTCGGCATCCAGAACCGGCTATGCGGCTACAGATGTGATGAAGGCGGGGCGCCCGGCTGCCGGCCGGCGCCCTCAAGCGGGAGTCATGCTTTCGGAGTTACGACTTTCGCCGCAACACAAAGCAGAGTTCATCGAAAAACTGCCGTTCGCCGCTGGCCACCCGGGGGTTGCTGTTTCCCTCTGCGATGCGGCCAAGCAGGGTCACCTCGAAATCGGCCCCGAACAGCCGCCTGACTTCCTGCTCGTTCACCGCAAAGGGAGGAGACTCGTGCTGCACCGGGGCGTAATCCAGGGTCACCAGCAGCATGGCCGCCCCCGGATTGAGCAGCCGCGCCAGCAAACGGGCATAGAGCGGCCTGACCGGCTCGGGCAAGGCGACCAGGGCAGCCCTGTCGTAGGCGGCATCGAAACGCCTGCCCAGGGATTCCGCCTGGAAGAAATCGCCTTCATACAGGCTGAAACCGCCGGCTTGCCAGCAAAGATAATGAACCAGCTTCTGTTGCTGTGGCAATACGCCCGCCTCACTGAAAAAATCGCGGATAGCCAGCGGAGACAGCTCGAAGCCGGCGACATGGTGGCCCTGCTCCGCCAGCCAGTGCATGTCGCGGCTCTTGCCGCACAGGGGCACCAACACCTCGGTGTGCTCGGGCACCCCCAGCTGCCGCCAGAAACGGCTGAGCAGTTCGTTAACCTGCTGCTGGTGAAAGCCGATGCGCGATGACTGCCAGCGTTGATGCCAGAATTGGGCGTCCATTTCATCTCCCGTAATACAATAAGGAGGACTACTATCTCAGGACTCATCCGGTCATTTCAAGCCGCCTTGAACTGGTTGCTGCCAGTGTCGTAGTGGTAGCCAATCCGGGCCATGCGTGCGTTTACATGGCCGCTGTCCAGCTCATACAGCGCCAGCAGGGCTTCCAGGCTTTCACACTCCAGGCGCAGCTTTTCGTTGAGGATGCTGAGCAGCATATGATCGTCCATCTGTTCCAGTTGTGCCTTGTTCATGTCCCTCTCCTGGCTGCCGTTCTTTTGTAGTCAGTATAGATTGGGCCCCGTGGGCCACCAGCCCACAATACTGTAAATTTAAACAGTATTTTTCTTGACCTGTCCCCTCGATGATCGATACTGTATATATAAACAGTAAAACAACAGGGAGTGCATATGGCCACCATCTTGTTATCGCGCGTTCAGGCTGTTCCCGCCTTGTCCCGGCAGTGGCAGCGCCCAGCAGAACCCACCGCCATGGCCACCACATTGGTCGAGTGGATAGAAGACTGGAGCAACGGCCGCCAGGGCCAGTTGCTGGCCGAGTTGGCCGCCATCAGCCGGAGCCGCCGCGGATGGATACTGATGCTCAACACGCCTGCGCCCCTGTCGCCTCGCGCCCTGGCCACCACCGGCGTGGACCCGGCCCTGGTCGTCGACATGGGCAAGGGAGTGCTGCAGCCCCTCGGCCTGGTGCACCGGGCCATCGCTCACAAAGGCATAGCGGCGGTGGTGTGCTGGCAATGCCGGCCGGTGGCCGGGCAACGTCAGTCACTCGAGCAGGCGGCACAACGGCACCGCAACAGGGTATTCCTGATTGCGCCAACTAACGAGATGCCGGCCCTGCACTGAGGCAGGGCCGGAAAAGAAAAGGTTACGCCAGCTCGCGGCAGACCAGATCCATCATCATGCGGATATGGCCGGGCTGATCATTCAGGGCGGGGATATAATGATAGGCTTCGCCACCAGCGGCCATGAAGAGCCCCTTGTTCTGCTCTGCGATCTCTTCCAGGGTTTCGAGGCAGTCGGCGGAAAAGGCCGGGCAGATCACGTCCAGCCGTTTAACGCCCTCCCCCGGCAGGGCCTTCATGGTGTCGTCGGTATAGGGCTGCAGCCATTCTTCACGCCCGAAGCGAGACTGAAAAGTGGTGCGCCACTGGTGACGCTCCAGCCCCAGTTCGGCGGCCAACAGTTCGGAGGTTCGGTGGCATTGCCGGCCATAGGGGTCGCCTTCATCTTCGTAGCGCTTGGGGATGCCGTGGTAGGAAAGCAACAGCAACTCACCCCGGCCGTGCTGTTCCCAATGCCGGCGGACCGATTCGGCCAGCGCCTGGATATAACCGCCGTGATCATGGTAGTCGTGGATAAAGCGAAAGGCCGGCACCAGGCGTTCTTTTTTCATCAGTCCCGCCCAGCTGTCGAACACCGATGCCGTGGTGCTGACCGAGTACTGGGGGTAAAGCGGCAACAGAATCACCCTGTCCACGCCGGCCGATTTCAGCTCCTGCCAGGCCGTCGCCATGGAGGGTTCGCCATAGCTCATGCCCAGGGCGACCGGCATGTCGATGCCCGCTTCCTTCAGCGCCTCGCCCAGTGCCTTCTGCTGGTGCCGGCTGATCACCATCAAGGGTGAGCCTTCTTCCCACCAGATCGACTGATAAAGCCTGGCAACCTTGGGCGAGCGGAAGGGCAGAATGATGCCGTGCAGCAGCGGGCACCACAAGGCCCTGGGAAGATCAACCACCCTGTGGTCGTGCAGAAACTGGCTGAGAAAAATTTTTACCGCCTTGGCGGTGGGGGCGGTGGGGGTACCCAGGTTAACCAGTAAGACGCCTGTTTTCACCTTGTTACCATATCCTGAATAGAAAAGGCCGGGAGCCAAGGGGCACCCGGCCGAAGAACGGTAGAATTAAGACAGAATATCGGTCAGTTCGCGGCTGACTTGCTCGACCGACTGGGTACCATCCACCTTGTAGTGGCGGGTATGACCGGCTTCGGCCTCTTGCTTGTAGTAGTCGATCAGCGGTGCGGTTTGCTCATGGTACACCGCCAGGCGCTTGCGTACCGTGCTTTCCTCGTCGTCGGCACGGATCACCAGCTCTTCGCCGGTGACATCGTCCTTGCCCTCCACCTTGGGCGGGTTGTACACCAGGTGGTAAACCCGGCCCGAGCCCGGATGCACCCGGCGACCGCTCATGCGCTTGACAATTTCTTCGTCCGGCACCGCGAATTCCAGCACGTAGTCGACGGGAACACCGGCTTCCTTCATGGCGTCGGCCTGGGGAATGGTGCGCGGGAAACCGTCGAGCAGGAAGCCCTTGGCACAGTCGTCTTGGCTGATGCGCTCTTTAACCAGACCGATGATGATATCGTCGGAGACCAGTTGTCCTTGATCCATGACTTCCTTGGCTTTCAGCCCCAGCGGGGTGCCGGCCTTGATAGCGGCACGCAGCATGTCACCGGTGGAGATTTGCGGAATGCCGAACTTCTCCATGATGAATTG
Source organism: Zobellella sp. An-6 (assembly GCF_052487945.1). NCBI lineage: Bacteria > Pseudomonadati > Pseudomonadota > Gammaproteobacteria > Aeromonadales > Aeromonadaceae > Zobellella > Zobellella sp. An-6. The sequence goes on from NZ_CP199259.1 coordinate 2,369,806, forward strand.
AGCCTGCGTTCCCTTACCCGCGCCCGGAGCACCCAGCAAAACGATGCGCATAACAGCGTCCTCTTCTGATTAGTTATTACATAATTTGGGGCATGATTGTGTCATGACACCGGCATGGGGACAAGGGAGAGGAAGGCCCTGTTAGACCTATTGATGAGATTGACGGCAAGCCTCGCCTTCACAGCCGTGCCGAACGATACCTGCCTCCCCGCCGGGGAATCGCCTGGCCATCATACCCCGGATAACGGTCGGTCCGCCTGCTCGGTGTCCCTCATCTGCACCCGGGATGGGCACTAAACTGAACATAGGGCATGGCAATATGGGTCCTCCGGGGAGCAAGGCATGCAGCTGCAGACGTTCAGCGCCAACACCAGAGGTAACGACTTCGCCATCGGCGATCTGCACGGCTGCTTTGACGCGCTTCGCGCCAGCCTAGCCGAGGTCGGTTTCAATCCCGGGCGTGACCGTCTGTTCAGCGTGGGCGACCTGATTGACCGGGGTCCCCGCTCCCTCGACTGCCTTAGCCTGGTGTTCGAGCCCTGGTTTTTCGCGGTGCAGGGCAATCATGAGCAGATGATGTGGGCCGCCCTGGAATGCGCCGGCCCCGGGGCCCTGGCGCAGTGGGTCATGAACGGTGGCCAATGGGGCTTCGAGTACGACTGGTCCGAGCTGAAGGCCTATGCCCGCACCGCCCTCGCCCGCCTGCCCCATGCCATCGAAGTGGAGCTGAACGGCAGCAAGGTCGGCCTGGTACACGCCGAGGTCCCCGAGCGGGATTGGCACAGCCTGCACCGGCCACTCACCCCGGTCCAGCTTGCCCAGCTGGTATGGGCCCGGGAGCGGCTGGCCCGACGCGACGCCACGCCCATCGCCCATGTCGACCTGGTCCTGGCCGGACACAGCATAGTCCCCGAGGTTACCCGACTCGGCAACATGCTGTATATCGACACCGGCGCCTTCACCCCCCGGGGGCATCTGACCCTGCTGGAAATCCGCAGCTGGCTCTGAGCCGCCGAGCCTGGTACCACCGCACCATGTCGGTTGGCCCTGGCTTCGGTGGCCCGGATGCAGTGTGATGCCACTTGCTAGCAATTTCATAACAATTGGTTAGCAGAAATTACCACCGTCAGGCAAATGGATGTGATAAAGGAAACGCGATGGATAACACAAGAGACAAAACGGCATGGTCGGCCATGCTCCTGGCTTCTGCCATGACCTTTTCCGCCGGGGCCGCTACGGACGGGGGCGAAGCCGAAACCATCTACTATAATGCCCGGGTCATCACCGTCAATGACCACTTCGACATTACCGACGCCGTGGCCATCAAGGCGGGACGGATCATGGCGGTCGGCAGCCATGATCAGTTGCAGGAGCTGGCCGGAAACGATACCCGGCAGATCGATCTGCAGGGCAAGTCCCTGCTGCCCGGCTTCTATGACGGTCATATCCACGTGGGGACCGGCCCCCGCCCCTTCGGTGCCACCTTCAGCATTCCCACCCCGGATCAGTTAACGGAAATACTGGCCCGGGAGGCCGCCAAGGTGCCGGCCGGTGACTGGCTGGTCGGGATGATGAACCGCCCCCATTGCCATATGCAGATGCCCGACCGCCGGGAGCTGGACGCCATCGTGCCCGACCACCCGGTGATGCTGGCCTGCGGCGTGCTCAAGCTCACCCTCAACTCCAGGGCCATCGAACTGGCCGGGTTGAGCAAGGACACGCCGGACCCCAAGGATGGGCTTATCGTACGGGACGAGCAGGGCGAGCCACAGGGCGTACTGACCATGGGCGCGCGACGCTACGCCACCCGGGTCATCCCCAACCCGGCGCTGAGTGACGACAGCGCCCGGGACAACCTGCGCGCCCAGTTGGCAAAATTCCTGCCCATGGGGGTCACCAGCGTCAATATCGCCGGCGTGCGCCCGAACGAGTTGCGCCTGATCCAGGATGTCTACCAGCGCTGGGGCGACGAACTGCCCCGAGCCACCCTGCAGATTTTCCTGTTTCCCGGTTACGACGATGTCGAGTCCAGCCTGGCCGAACTCGACGGACTCGGTTTTCGTACCGGTATTGGCGATGAACGGCTGAAACTCGGCGCCATCAAGATGAGCATGGACGGCGCCATAGCGGTACCGGACTTCAGGACCCTCAAACCCTATGACGGCCAGGTGCGCTTCGATGAACGCGGCCCCTGGGAAAACCGGGAGGGCAATTTCGACGGCGTGACGGTGATCCCCAAGAACAGCCTGTACCGGGTGGCCAGCCGGGCCCATGAGCTGGGCTGGCAGCTCGGTATCCACACCATAGGGGATGCCGCCGTGGTCGAGGCGGTCGAGGTGCTGGAGCGGGTGCTGCGGGAGCGGCCCCGGGAGGATCACCGCCACCATCTGCATCACCTGACCATCAGGCCGCCGGAGGAGACCCTCGCCAAGATCGCCGAGCTGGAGCTGATCGTCGATACCCAGCCCAACTATACCTACTACAACAACGCCTTTATGCTGGCGGCGGTGAGCGGCAACCGGCTGGAGCGGCAGAACCCGCAACGCTCCCTGCTGGATCACGGCATCCGCATCGCCTACGGCTCGGACGGCCTGCCGCATGGCCCCCTGCTCGGGATCTGGGCGGCGGTGAACCGCCTCGGCCATGACGGCAAGGTCTATGGTGCCGAAGAGGCGATTTCCGTGGAAGAGGCGATCCGGGCCTACACCCGGGGACCGGCCTACCTGACCTTCGACGAACAGGAGCGCGGCAGCATCGAGGCGGGCAAGGTGGCGGATCTGGTGGTGCTGGCGGAAGATCCCCTGAGCATCGATCCCCGGCGACTGCGGGATCTGGCGGTGGAAAGAACCATTATCGCCGGCCGTGAGCTGTTCCAGGGCTCCCATGTCGAACCCTACCATCAACGGCCGCCGGCGCCCTGAAAAAGCAACGCCCTGCGAAGGCAGGGCGTTGCTGGGGATGGAAGGAAAACCGCCCCGGTGCGCCGGGGCGGTTTTGTGCTTAGCCCAACAGCAGGCGGTTGACCCGGGCCACGAAGGCGGCCGGGTCTTTCAGGCCGCCCTGCTCGGCCAGCTGGGCCTGCTCCAGCAGCAGCTGGGACCATTCGGTGAACTGCTCACCTTCGGCCAGGCTCTCCAGCTTTTTCACCAGTACATGGTCGGGGTTGAGCTCCAGGATGTACTTCTGCTCCGGTACCGGCTGGCCGGCGGCGCGCATCAGCTTGATCATCTGGGTGCTCATGTCGTGCTCGCCGGCCACCACGCAGGACGGGGTGCTGGTCAGGCGGTGGGTCAGGCGCACTTCCTTCACCTCGTCGCCCAGGGCGGTCTTTACCCGCTCCAGCAGGGGGGCCAGGGCTTCCTTGGCTTCTTCCTGGGCCTTTTTGGTTTCCTCGTCGTCCAGCTCGCCCAGGTCCAGTTCGCCCTTGGTCACCGACACGAACTGTTTCTCTTTGTAGTCGTGCAGATGGTTCATCAGCCACTCGTCCACCCGCTCCCACATCAGCAGTACTTCAATGCCCTTCTTGCGGAAGATTTCCAGGTGCGGGCTGTGGCTGGCGGCGGCGTAACTGTCGGCGGTGATGTAGTAGATCTTGTCCTGACCTTCCTTCATCCGGCCGAGGTAATCGTCGAGCGACACCGTCTGGGCATCGGCGTCGTTGTGGGTGCTGGCGAAGCGCAGCAGGCCGGCGATCTGCTCCCGGTTGCCGTAGTCCTCGGCCGGGCCCTCCTTCAGCACGTTGCCGAACTCCTTCCAGAAGCCCTGGTACTTGTCGGCGTCGTCTTTCGCCATCTGCTCCAGCATGCCCAGCACCCGCTTGGTGCAGGCCTTGCGCAGCTGGGCGGTCACCTTGTTGTCCTGCAGGATCTCGCGGGACACGTTGAGCGGCAGATCGTTGGAGTCCAGCACCCCTTTGACGAACCGCAGGTATGTTGGCATAAACTGCTCGGCGTCATCCATGATGAACACCCGCTGCACATAGAGCTTGAGGCCATGGCTCTGATCCCGGTTCCACATGTCCCAGGGTGCCTTGGCAGGCACATACAGCAGGCTGGTGTATTCCTGGTTGCCTTCCACCTTGTTGTGGCTCCAGGCCAGGGCGTCCTGCCAGTCGTGGGAGATGTGCTTGTAGAATTCCTGGTATTCCTCGTCGCTCACCTCACCCTTGGCGCGAGTCCAGAGCGCCGTGGCCTTGTTCACCTGCTCCCACTCGCCTTCGGTGGCGAGAATTTTTTCGCCGTCTTCTTCGCGCTCGGGTTCACCCTCTTTCCACATTTCCACCGCGATGCTGATGTGGTCGGAGTACTTGCCGATGATGCTGCGCAGGCGCCAGTCGTCGAGGAACTCCTGCTCGGCCTCGCGCAGATGCAGGATCACGTCGGTGCCACGACCGGTTTTCTCGATGTCGGCCACGGTAAAGGTGCCGTCGCCGTCGGACTCCCAGCGTACGCCGCGATCGGCGGGCTGGCCGGCGGCCCGGCTCAGCACAGTCACCTTGTCGGCCACGATAAAGGCGGAGTAGAAGCCCACCCCGAACTGGCCGATCAGCTGGGAATCCCTGGCCTGGTCGCCGGACAGCTGGCTGAAGAAGGCCTTGGTGCCCGACTTGGCGATGGTGCCCAGGTGCTCGATCACCTCGTCCCGGCTCATGCCGATGCCGTTGTCGGAGATGGTCAGGGTTTTGTTATCCTTGTCCAGGATCAGGCGTACCCGCAGGTTGCCGTCATTTTCATAGAGTTCACTGTCAGACAGGGCCTTGAAGCGCAGCTTGTCGGCGGCGTCGGCGGCGTTGGACACCAGCTCGCGCAGGAACACCTCTTTATTAGAATAGAGGCTGTGCGCCATCAGGTTGAGCAGTTGTTTGACTTCGGTTTGAAAACCATGAGTTTCGGTATGCACGGCTTCTGACATGATAAGTTCCTTGCTTGGTTTAACCTACAGCCTGAAAGATGGGGTTGCCGCGCGGGATTTCAAGGGCTGGGTGGAAACAAAGCCGGAAGCCGGAAGCCGGAAGCCGGAAGCCGGAAGCCGGAAGCCGGAAGGATGGCTCTTCCAGCTTCAAGCTTCAAGCTTTAGTCAGTAGTAGCTGCGCCCTTCTTCCGCCAGTCGGCGCAGGGCGTCGCAGGGGGCGAAGCGTTCGCCGTACTTGCGGGCGTATTCCTCCATTTTGGCGATGATTTCGCCGATGCCCTGCCGGTGCATATGGTGGAAAGGGCCTCCGCTGAAGGGCGGGAAGCCGATGCCGAAGATGGCGCCGATGTCCCCGTCCCGGGCCGAGGCCACCACCCCTTCGTCCAGGGTCATGGCCGCCTCGTTCAGCATCAAGAGCACGCAGCGTTCGGCCATGTCCCGGGCCGGCAGCCGGCCCTGGGGCTTGACGCCGAGCAGCTTGTAGACACTCTCGTCCACCGGCTTGCCCTTCTTGTCGAACCGGTAGAAGCCGCGGCCGTTTTTCTTGCCATGACGCTTGTCGTCCAGCAGCTTGCCGAAGGCCTCCGGCGCCTTGAAGCGGCTGCCCAGCTCCCGCTCCAGGATGGGGGAGATCTTGGACGCCACGTCGATGCCCACCTCGTCCAGCAGGGTGATGGGCCCCACCGGGAAGCCGTAGTCCACCAGGGCCCGGTCGATGACCTCGATGGGCTCACCTTCCAGCAGCAGCCGCGCCGCCTCGTTGAGGTAGGGGGCGAGGATGCGGTTGACGTAAAAACCGGCCTTGTCCCGCACCACTATGGGGGTCTTGCCCTGGGCCCGGGCCAGCTTGATGGCGGTGGCCACCGTCTCATTGCTGGTGCCTGCATGGGGGATGATCTCCGCCAGGGGCATCTTGTCCACCGGGCTGAAGTAGTGCAGGCCGACCACCCGCTCCGGCCGCGCCGCCCCTTCCGCGATGCGGTGGATGGGCAAGGAGGAGGTGTTGGAGGCGAAGATCACGTGGGCCGGGCAATGGGCTTCCACCTCCGCCACCATCTTGCGCTTGACCTCCAGATCCTCGAACACCGCCTCCACCACCATGTCGACCCGGTCGAAGCCGCTGTAATCCAGGGTGCCGGTCATGCGCGCCAACTGGCGTTGCATCTCGGTGGCGCGCAGCTGCTGCTTCTTGACCCTGGGCGCGAGCAGCCGGTGGCCGGTGGCCATAGCCTGGTTGATGCCGTCATGGGCAATGTCCTTGATGCGCACCGGCAGCTCCGCCTTGGTGGCGGTGACGAAGGCGATGCCGCCACCCATCAGGCCGCCGCCCAGCACACCGATGCGCTTAAGCGCCATGGGCTCGGCGCCCTGGACGGTTCTTTCCTTTTTCATCTCGGTAGTGGCAAAGAACAGGTGGCGCAATGCCGCCGATTCCGGCGTCATCACCAGCTCGCCGAAGGCCCTTGCCTCGGCGGCCAGGCCCTGGCTCATGCCCTCGTCCAGACCGGTGCGCACCACCTCCAGCAGCCGCTCGGGTGCCGGGTAGTTGCCGCGGGTCTTGTGGCGCAGGGCGCTCAGCGCCTTGTCGAACACCAGCTTGCGGCCGAAGGGGTTGGCCTCGAGCGCCAGAGTCTTGAGATCCGGCTTGCGCTTGTGCTTCGGCTTGCCCTTGCGGGCCAGGGCGATGGCGGTATCCAGCAGTATGCTCCTCGGCACCATATCGTCCACCAGGCCGGCTTTCAGCGCCTGTTTGGGCCGCAGCTGCTTGCCGGTGAGCATCATGTCCAGCGCCCTGGTCAACCCCACCAGCCGAGGCAGGCGCTGGGTGCCGCCGGAGCCGGGCAACAGCCCGAGCTGCACTTCCGGCAGCCCCAGGCGGGTGATGTCGTCGTCGCTGCACACCCGGCCGTGGCAGGCCAGGGCCAGCTCCAGGCCGCCCCCCAGGCAGGGGCCATGGATGGCGGCGATCAGCGGCAGTTTCAGCGCCTCCAGGGCGGTGAAGATCTCCTGGCCGGCCCGGGCCAGGGCTTCCGCCTCGCCGGCGCTCCGGCAGGCGGCCAGCATGTTGACGTCGGCGCCGGCCACGAAGGAGTCGGGCTTGCCCGAGCAAAGCACCAGCCCCTTGAGGCTGGCGTCGGCCAGGATCTCGTCCAGCAGGGCGCGGATCTCCCCGGCAAAGCTCGCCCGCAGGGTGTTCATGCGTTCGCCCGGCACATCCATGGTGATGATGCCGATGCCGTCGTCCTTGCGCAGGGTGAAGGTCGGTTGTTGTTCGCTCATTCTGCTGCCTCCAGTACCATGGCCGCGCCCAGGCCACCGGCGGCGCAGGCGGTGGTCAGCGCCAGGCCGCCGCCACGGCGGTTAAGCTCTCTCAGGGTTTGGGTGATCATGCGCGCGCCGGTGGCGGCGAAGGGGTGGCCGTAGGCCAGGGAGCCGCCCAGCACGTTGAATTTGGCCATGTCTACTTGTCCTATGGCCTGGCCGCGGCCCAGCTCGCGCTCGGCGAAGGTCTGGCTTTCGAACATCCTGAGGTTGGCCAGGGTCTGGGCGGCGAAGGCCTCGTGCATGTCGACCAGATCCATGTCCGCCAGGGTACAGCCGGCGCGCGCCAACGCCAGGGGGGTGGCGTAACTCGGCCCCAGCAGCATGTCCTGCCACACATCGATGGCGGCGTAGGCGTAGCTGCGCAGGTAGCCGAGCGGCCTGAGGCCCAGCTCCCGGGCGCGGGTCTCGGTCATCATCAGTACACAGGCGGCGCCGTCGGTAAGCGGGGTGCTGTTGGCGGCGGTCACGCTGCCGTGGCGCTTGTCGAAGGCGGGCCTGAGTTTGGCGTAATCCGCCAGGCTGGACTCGGTGCGGATATTGTTGTCCCGTTCGAAGGGCGTCTTGAAGGGCGGCACATAGGCAGCCATCACCTCCCCGTCGAGCCGCCCCTGCTGCCAGGCCCGGGCCGCCAGCTGGTGCGAGCGGTGGGCCAGTTCGTCCTGCTCCCGCCGGCCGATGCCGTGGCTCTTGGCCATTTGCTCGGCGGTCTGGCCCATGGACAGGCCGGTGGTGTATTCCGCCACCGCCGGCGGCACCGGCGCCAGATCCTTAAGCTTCAGGCGGCGCAGTATGGCGAGCCTGGCGCCCAGGGACTTGGCCTTGCTCAGATCGAGCAGCGCATCCGCCAGCCTGGCGGATACCCCTATCGGCAGCACCGAGGAAGAGTCGGCCCCGCCGGCGATACCCACCTGGATATGGCCGGCCATCATCGCCTCGGCGATGTTGGATACCGCCTGGAAGCTGGTGGCGCAGGCGCGGGTCACGCTGTAGGCGTCGGTGCCCACCGGCAGCTCGGTGCCGAGCACAATCTCCCGGGCGATATTGGGGGCCTTGGGCATCTGCACTACCTGGCCGAACACCAGTTGCTGCACCTCGCTGGCGTCCATGGGGGTGCGCGCCAGCAGCTCGGCCACCACCATGCACCCCAGATCCAGGGCGGGAATGCCGCGATAGGCGGTGGCTTGCCGGGCGAAGGGGGTTCTCAGGCCGGAGACGATGGCAATGCGATCGCCGGCTCTGGTGGTTAAGGGGTTAGTCAGCGTCATGTCTGCTCCTTGTTGGCAAGAGGTCTGACCTCGCGGCCATATTAACAATGCCCCTACAAGTTTTAAACAGGTGATTGAAATTTTTCCTTGGGGACTGCCCGTCGCATAACAGCAGTTCCAGACAAATACTCCTGTCGCGTAGCCCTTCAAGAGTGAGTAGACTGATAGAAGCCACCCCTAGCCCACGGTGAATGATGATTTCCATATTCAGGCGAAAGAAGACAAAGCCGGATGCGGTCTCTAACAGCATGAAGATCAAACAAAAGCGTTACGAGGCGCTGGTGTATGCCTTGCATGGCGATCTGTTCCGCTATGCTTACTGGCTATGCCACGATCGGCAGGTGGCGGAAGACTTGGTGCAGGAAACCTTCCTGCGCGCCTGGAAGGCGCTCGACAGTCTGAAGGATGAAAAAGCGGCCAAGGCCTGGCTCATTACCATACTGCGGCGGGAGAACGCGCGCCGGTTCGAACGCAAGCAGTTCGATCTGGTGGATCTGGAAACGGTGCCCGTGGCCGACAAGCAGAGTCTGGGGCCGGAGCAGGACATGGAGAACGAATGGCTGCGCCGGCATATCGCCGAGCTGGCCGTGGAATACCGGGAACCACTGTTGCTGCAGGTCATCGGCGGCTTCAGTGGCGAGGAAATCGCCGAGATACTGGACTTGAACAAGAACACCGTAATGACCCGCCTCTTTCGCGCCCGCAACCAGCTGAAAGAGGCCCTGGAGCAGGACAAGAGCATACGAGGCCGCAGCAATGGATGATCTGGAATTTCGCCGACGGGCTTATGCCGATCCCTGTGACAAGAGTCCGGAGTTTGTGTCCGCTTCTACCACCAACGCCGGCAACCGGCAGTTCATGGAAGAATTGAAAGAGTTCAACCGCAAGCTGGAACGGGCACTGAACGAACCCGTCCCCCCGGCCCTGCCCGACAAGCTGATGCTGTCACACCTGCTGCGCCAGCCCGACCAGAAGGATGGCCTGGGCTGGCGCCACCTGGCCGTGGCCGCTTCCATCGCCTTCGCCCTGGGCTTTTCCACCCGTTTCATGCAGCTGTCGGCGGAGTCCGGCAACCAGCCCCCCTCGGTGGCCAAGGTGGCGATGCAGCATGTGCAGATGGAAATGCCCTTTACCCGCTATGTCGACGAAGAGCTGACCCTGGCCACGGTGAACGCCAAGCTGCGTCCCTACGGCGCCAGGCTGAAGGACATCGCCGCCGTCGGCAAGATCTACTATGCCAACCACTGCATGTTCGGCGGTGGTCCGGCGGCGCACCTGGTGATCCAGGGCGAGCATGAGCGCGTGCACGTCTTCCTGGTACCCATGGAGCGCGCCTTGCAGATCGTCGCCGAGTTTTCCGACGCCAACCTGCACGGCGAGGTGATCCCCATGACCTACAACCGCCTGGTGGTGGTCAGCGACAAGCTGGAGAACGTGCATTCCATGGCCGAGAAAGTCCAAGCGTCACTGGAAAGAGCACTATAACCTTACGGGCGCCCCGGCCGCCCGCTTGTCTTGCTCTCCTGCAGGCGCGGCCCGCCGGTGCACCGACGTATTCAGGCTCGGCGCCGGGCTCCCACTATGCCTGCCACAGCAGGCGGCCCGTACGGTGACACCGGCATCGGATGTCCTCATCGACACCGTTCAAAAGCAACACCAATCGCTGGGAGTTCAATGGCTTAATGGTGTAACATTCGGCCTCCTTGCCCACACGGAAGCGAAAACGCTGTTCGGAACAACAGGAATGCGCTATGACCATAGAACTCCCCATTCTGATAACCTTCGTCGGCTATCTGTTGCTGACCATGCTGATCGGCCTGGTAGCCTATAAGGCCACCAGCTCGCTGAGCGATTATATTCTCGGCGGCCGCCGCCTCGGCCCCGGCGTGGCGGCCCTGAGCGTCGGCGCCTCGGACATGAGCGGCTGGTTGCTGCTCGGCCTGCCCGGCGCGGTGTACCTGTATGGTATCAACCAGGCCTGGATCGGCATCGGCCTGGTGATCGGCGCCTGGCTCAACTGGCTGTTCGTGGCCAAGCGGCTGCGGGTCTATACCGAACAGGCCAACGACTCCCTCACCCTGCCCGATTTTCTGGAGAATCGTCTGGCCGACCACAGCGGCCTGATCCGGGTGATCTCGGCCCTGACCATACTGGTGTTCTTCATCTTCTACACTGCCTCCGGCCTGGTGGGCGGCGCCATCCTGTTCGAGAAAGTTTTCGGCCTGCCCTACCTCACCGCGCTGTTCGTCGGCGGCGGCGTGATCGTCGCCTATACCTTTATGGGCGGTTTCCTGGCCGTGTCCTGGACCGACTTCTTTCAGGGCATACTGATGCTGCTGGCGCTGATCGTGTTGCCCTGGGTGGTGATGAACGAACTCGGTGGCATGAACCAGACCCTGGCCAGCCTCGAGGGCATGGACAGCAGCAAGCTCGATCTCTTCCACGATTTCTCGCTGCTGAGCGGGCTCAGCCTGCTGGCCTGGGGCCTGGGCTATTTCGGGCAGCCCCATATCCTGGCCCGCTTCATGGCCATCGACTCGCCGCGCTCCGTGCCCCTGTCCCGCCGTATCGCCATGAGCTGGATGATATTGTCGCTGATCGGTGCGCTGGGAGTGGGTCTGGCCGGGGCCGTCTACTTCAGCGACGCCCCCTTGGACAACCCGGAGACCGTCTTCCTGGTGCTGGCCAACACGGTGTTCAACCCCTGGGTGGCCGGCTTGCTTATCGCCGCCATCATGTCCGCCATCATGAGTACCATCGACTCCCAGTTGCTGGTGTGCTCCTCCGCCATTACCGAAGACTTCTACAAGCGCTGGCTGCGTCCCCAGGCCGGAGACAACGAACTGGTCTGGGTGGGGCGTTGCGCGGTGCTGGGGGTGGCGGTATGCGCCATGCTGATCGCCCTGGATCCGCAAACCACGGTACTGGGCCTGGTCAGCTATGCCTGGGCCGGCTTCGGTGCCGCTTTCGGCCCGGTGATCATCCTCGCGGTGTTCTGGCCCCGGCTCACCCGCAACGGTGCCCTGGCCGGCATCGTACTGGGGGCCCTGACCGTGATCGGTTGGAAGCAGCTGAGCGGCGGCCTGTTCGACCTGTACGAAATCGTGCCCGGTTTCCTGGTCTGCGGCCTGGCCGCCATGCTGATCAGCCGGATGGACAAGCAGCCATCCAAAGCCGTGGTGCTGGGATTCAGGCGGATGGAGTCGGACCTTTAACATTTGATTATTCTCACAAAAAGGGCCTGATGGCCCTTTTTTTGTAAACAAGTGTTTTACTTTTTAATTACATTTTTTTATTCTCCCAACTGGTAAGAGTTCATACCTCCTGCCAGTTGCGCAAACAGCAGTAGCGCCCGATTCACATAACAACGAGAAGAGAGTCTTCTATGAGCAAAAAGACGTTGAAACTGTCCATGCTCGCCGCTTCCATTGCTGTGGTAGCAGGGCAGGCCCATTCCGCCGCTTTCCAGCTGGCCGAGCAGAATACCACCGGCCTCGGCCGCGCCTACTCCGGTGAAGGCGCCGTGGCCGACAATGCCGCGGTATTGGGACGCAACCCTGCCGCCATGACCCGGTTCGATCGCCCCGCGCTTTCCACCGGCGCCGTCTATATCAATCCGGAAGTGGATGTGGAGGGCAAGGACAGCGTGCTTGCGCAAACGGCCGAAGACATCGCCAATGATGCCGTGGTGCCTTTTTTCTACTATGTGCATCCCATCAACGAACAATGGGCGGCCGGTTTTGGCGCCTTTACCAACTATGGCCTGGCGACCAATTATCCCAACGACTATTACGCCGGCCCGGTCGCCGGTAAGACCTCGCTCAAAACACTGAACCTCAATCCCAATCTCGCCTTTAAGGTGAACAACAGGCTCTCCTTAGGCCTCGGCTTCAACGCCGTCTACGCCGATGCCGAGTTAATTCGTCATGCCGGTGCGATGTACGATCAACGGCTTGGCCAAGCCACGCAGGGGATCCTGGCGGCCAATCCCGGGCTGGCTCCGGAACAGGCTTCCCAGCTTGCCGCCCAGGGCCTGGCTCAACAGGGTCTTGAGGGACGCGGCACCGAGGTCGCCCGCCTGACCGGGGATGATTGGGGCTACGGCTGGAACACCGGCCTCCTGTTCGAGGCCGATGAGAATAATCGCTGGGCCCTGAGCTACCGTTCCAAGGTCGACCTGAGCTTCGATGGTCAGTACAGCGGCATCCACTCCGGCTTCCAAACCGTTCCCGGAAAATTGGAACTGACGTTGCCCGCCATCGCGGAGTTTTCGGGTTTCAATAAAGTATCGCCCGACTGGGCCCTGCATTATGGCCTGATGTGGACCGAATGGCGCCATTTCGATGAGCTGAAAGCCACCAGTGACCAATGCCTCGATGGCGTCTGCCTGGAGAAGCCCGAGCAATTCAAAAACAGCTGGCGGATCAGTGCCGGCGCCACCCATTACTTGAACGATCAGTGGACCCTGCGTGGCGGCCTTGCTTATGATAAATCACCGGTGCAGGAGCAGTACCGCTCTATCTCCATTCCGGACAGCAACCGGACCTGGTATACCCTGGGTGCCACCTATGCCTATAACCAGAACCTGAGTTTCGATACCGCCTTTGCCTTCCTCAAGGGTAAAAAAGTGGACGTGATCGAGGATGGATTTACCTTCGTCTCTGGTGGCGATGCCTATCTGTTTGGCCTGCAGATGAACTACAGGTTCTAAGCGGTGCGAGCCATGAACGATAAAGCGCCCTCGGGCGCTTTTTTATTGGCCCCGCCTTTGTCAGCCCGGGGATTATCCTGTATATTCCACAACCTGTTTTTGACGTGCCGGGTCTCTATGAACTGTTTTGTAGCCAGACAAGCGATTCTCGACAAACAGGGTAATCCCCTGGGGTACGAGCTATTGTTCCGCCTCGGCCTTGAAAACCGCTTCCCCAATATCGGTGCCGAGCTGGCTACCCGCCGCCTGATGGCGGAACAGTTTTTAAGTCAAAAAATCGAGGAGCTGGTTGGCGATAGCCTCTGCTTCGTCAACTTTCCCGATACCCTGCTCCGGGAAGGCATGGCGGATGCCTTTCATCAGCACCGGCTGGTGATTGAGATCCTCGAAGATGCCACACCGGATACGGCCCTGTTGGAATGCGTCAAACGGCTTAAACAGCTGGGTTTTAAACTGGCCCTGGACGATCATCTGCCGAACGGCGAGTGGGATGCTTTCCTGCCTTTTATAGACTTTATCAAGCTGGACCTGCGCCAGACCTCCCTGGCCGACTGCGCCCGCTTTATCAACGACTGCCGTCGTTATCCGCAGTTGCGTTTTATTGCCGAGAAAGTGGAAACCCGAGAAGAATTCGCCGCCGCCGCCGAAGTCGGCTTCGAATTTTTTCAGGGGTATTATTTCCAGCAGCCCCAGGTGATCCGCCGGCGCATCCTCACCACCGACGAACTGACCGCCTTCGAATTGTTGTCCGCCGTCAATGAAGATGATATCGACTATAACAAGTTGACCGAACTGTTCAGCCGTGATTTGTCGCTGTCCTACAATCTGCTGCGCTACGTGAATAACCTGCACATGGGATATCGGCACCAGAATATCGAAAACCTGCGCAGCGCCATCGTCTATCTCGGACACCAGCAACTCAAGCGTTTTACCGCCCTGGTCATGACCGCCTATATCAGCAAGAACAAGAACATCGAGCTTTATCGGCTTTCCATCATCAGGGCCAAGTGGTGCGAACTGCTGGCCGAGAAAGTGAACCCCACCCTCAAGGATGACGCCTTTATCTGCGGGCTGTTCTCCCTGCTGGACGTCCTGCTCGAACGCCCCATGGCCGAGATATTACCGCAATTGTCGGTATCGGACGGCATCTGTCACGCCTTGCTGGAAAGCAAGGGCGAACTCGGCTTTTTTATGGGTTTGGTGCACGATCACGAGCAGGCGAACTGGCCCCAGCTGCAGCAACGCCTCGCCTTTATCCGCCTGAGCGAAGCCACCAGCAGCCAATGTTATGAGCAGGCGGTGCAATGGAGTAACCGGCTCGGCAATGACCATCACCTGACCTGAAACCCCGCGCTCAGCCCCTGGCCTTGCCTTGGATATAATGCTGGCGGCACAGGGCCACATAGCGCTCATTGCCCCCGATCTCGATCTGCTCACCGTCATGCAACACCTGGCCATCGCTGGCCAACCTGGCGTTCATATGTGCCTTGCTGCCACACCAGCAAATGCTCTTCAGCTCCTCCAGCTTATCGGCCAGGCACAGCAGATAATAGGACCCCTCGAACAGTTCTCCTCGAAAATCGGTTTTCAAGCCATAGGCCATCACCGGGGTGTGAAGCTCATCCACGATACGGGCCAGCTGATACACCTGGGCTCGTGTCAGGAACTGGGCTTCATCAAGAATGAAAACATCGGTGGGATGCCGCTCGATGCGCGCCTTGAACAGTTCAAAAAGATCACAATGGCGGCTGAAGGTATCCACCTCCAGGCGCAACCCGACCCGGGCTTCGATCACCCCCACCCCGGCCCGATCATCCAGCCGCGGCGTCATGGCATAGGGGCGGAGGCCCCTTTCCCGGTAATTGAAATGGGCCTGTATCAGTTGGGTGGACTTGCCCGAATTCATGGCCGCGTATTTATAGTGCAGAGAGGCCATTGACGCTTATACCCGTTGCTGCCAGGCCCAGAATGCCAGTATCAGCATGAAGCCAGTCATCGCGGCCATCATTCCCATGGCCAGAGAGGCACTGTAACCCAGTGCCAGGTACCCTATCAGGCTGACCACGGCAATGGACAGGGCATAGGGCAGTTGGGTGATAACATGATCGATATGATGGCAGGACGCCCCGGTGGAAGACAGGATAGTGGTATCCGAAATCGGTGAACAGTGATCCCCGAATACGGCCCCCGCCATCACCGCCGACATGCCCGGTATCAGCAGTTGGCTATCGATGGCCATGGTCATGTCGGCCGCAATGGGCAACATGACGCCGAAAGTTCCCCAACTGGTACCGGTCGCAAAGGCCATTACCCCGGCCAGCAGAAACAGGATGGCGGGCAACACGAACAGGGGGATGCGTTGCTGTACCAGGGAAGCGAGGTACTTGCCCGTCTCCAACTCGCCAATCAGGCCGGCGATGGTCCAGGCGAACAGCAGAATGTAAATCGCCGGCAGCATGCCCTTTATTCCCACCTTGAGGGCATGCCCCCAGGCCGCAGGAGAAGCCTTGTGCCTGAACATGGCAAGGGCGCATACCAGCACGCCGGCGACGCCGCCCAGTACCAGGGAGCGCCCCACGTTGGTGTTCTCAAGCGCAGCCAGCATCGTAAAAGGGGCTTTGTCGGCCGCCAGTGCCGCAGCGCCGGTGCCGATAAGTGACAGCACGGTTACCAGGGTGAGAGTACCAATCGCCGCCAGCAAATCGCTGACATGCCCCGCCGTGCTGGCGCTATCGGCCACTCCAGGCGGTGTGCCCTTGGCCTTATCAAACAGGTGACCTTCCAGCGCCTGTTGCTCATGATGCGCCATCCCCCCCAGATCCCAGCCACCGCGGATGACCAGCAACACCATCAACAGGGTAAACAGCGCGTAAAAATTCATGGAGCCCATCATCAGGAAAGCGCCCAAGGCACTTTGCCCGGTAAGGCCGTAACTCGCCAGTATGCCGCCCACCAGGGCGATAATATAAGCCCCCCAGGAAGAAACAGGCATCAGCACACAGATGGGCGCCGCGGTGGAGTCCAGCAAATAGGCAAGCTTGGCCCGGGAGATACGAAAACGATCGGTGACGGGCCGGCAAATAGTCCCCACTGAAAGGCTGTGGAAATAATCATCGATAAAAAAGATAAACACCAGCATCCCGGTCATCACCTTGGCCTGACGGCGGGTTTTGATCCGGGTTTGGACCCATTCGGCAAAGGCGAGTGTGGCGCCGGTGCGGCTCAGCATGCTGATCATGCAACCCAGCAGCAATAAAAACAGTAATATATTGACATTCCACTCGTTCAGAGAACCCGCTGACCAGAATAACGCGGCTACACTAGCACTCAAATGCATCACCCCGGCAACAGGATTGAATTGCTGCAGCAACAGGGTGCCCAGAATAATGCCGGCGCCTAAGGAAAGCAGAACCCGGCGGGTGGCGATAGCCAGGAAAATTGCCGATAACGGTGGTAGCAGAGACCAGAAGGTCTGAACAAAGGGGTGTGATTCCACGACGACACCTGAATATGAGTTGTTAACATGACTACCAGGAGCAGGATATCGATGCCATGTCGGCCTCTCTTTCCCAGCAGTAGCGCATCATGAGAAAGTCATGACAGTATCGGTCCTTTCGGCACTGATCCCAACCAGGCCACCGGATAAATGCCATCATCCCGCCCTGGTTTACTGATAAGATACGCGCCAAAATGCAGTTAAGCCGGTGGATTTTACTGACAAAAAGTAAAAAATCAACATATTTAACCAACATTTAGCCAATTTAAGCCTTCCGCCGTGGCCTTTAGCATATCCGCGCCCTGCCGTTGCCTGAAAAAATGCTGTCCGGTTCACATGTTTTTGTTAGTCATTGGCATCCGTCCTCTCCTTTTCCCATTCACACCAATGCTGTCAGATATTAATGCACTCCTTATTAATTTTTTTAATAAGCAAATGATTTTGCAAAATGCAATGCTATATCCGTCAGTATATGACGACTTATCACCATATATGACGAGCGGAATTTACCTTTACATTAATTAACTTGCTTCATTTAAAATGAAGTTGTAAATTTAATTTATTAAAAAACCAATAGAACACCACAGGTGAACCCAATGACTGAATTTCTGAAAACACTGCTCAACATTCGCAGCCTGCGTGCTGCCACTCGCGAACTGACGCTGGAACAACTGGAAGAGGGCTTGGCGAAATTAACCTCAGTTGTCGAAGAATTGCGCGAAACCAAGGCTGCCGAACAAGCCGCCGCAGAAGAACGTGAGCGTAAACTGAAAGAGTTCGTCGACAAGCTGGAAGCCGATGGCATCGATATTAACGAGCTGATCGAGTTGGCCGAGCCCAGCAAGAAAGCGGCCAGCACCCGCAGCAAGCGCCCCGCCAAATATCAATACCAGGACGAAAGGGGCGAATACAAGACCTGGACCGGTCAGGGCCGTAAGCCCGCCCCTATCCAGAAAGCCCTGGACAGCGGCGAGAAGCAACTGGAAGATTTTCTCATCAAGTAATCCGATGCAAACTAAAACAGGGCCGTGGGCCCTGTTTTTATGTCCGAACCTTATCTGCTCCCTTTCCGCACTTGCTTTACCGCCAGCCCGAATAGTGCCCGATGAAGGATCAATTATTTAAGTAAGTGTTCCGAATGGTAGATCACTACCGGCAGCGACTGGGTTTCGCTGAACAGACCCTCCGAGCCAGGGATGGCGCGGCGGAGCCCCAGGGCGGGTTCACGGCGTGTCTGCGTGCGGGACCCGGTCGATGTAGCACTATTATGATCAGTTATTTAACCAATAGGCGATAGAGTCCCTCGTCAACCCCGTCCAGCTTGAGTTCGTAAATCAGCGCCAGCTCGGCACCAAGCCGGCCTTCGGGCCAGCCTTGCCGCTCCATCCAGCACAAATAGGCCATGGGCAGCCGCAGCAACGGCTTCCCTTTGTATTTGCCGAATGGCATGGGTCTGTTGATGATCAGCTCCAACTCGGCAGCGCTTGCCATCATGGCTCCCTGTTACGGCCAAATGCCGAAAACCTGGCGATCAGGTTAACCGAGGGCAATCAGACTGCGATTAATGTCGGCCAGTACCCCGGCCGGGTCGACGGCCTGGGTGATGGGACGACCAATCACCAGGTAATCGCTGCCGGCGGCCAGAGCCTGCTCCGGCGTCATGATCCTGCGCTGATCACCGGCATCGCTTCCCGCCGGACGAATGCCGGGGGTCACCAGTTTGAAGTCCGGCCCCAGCTCCGCTTTTAGCAGGCTGGCCTCCTGGGCCGAACAGACCACGCCGTCCAGGCCCGAATCCCGGGCAAGGCGGGCCAGGGCCAGCACCTGCTCGGCAGGAGAGCGCATGATCCCCACCTGGTGCAATTCTTCCCCGGTCATGCTGGTCAGCACGGTGACGGCAATAAGCAGGGGCGCCTTGTCCCCATAAGGCTGCAGGGCCGCCTTCGCCGCCTGCATCATGCGAGTGCCCCCGCTGGCATGGACGTTGACCATCCATACCCCGAGCTCCGCCGCCGCCGCCACCGCCTTGGCCACGGTGTTGGGAATATCATGAAACTTCAGATCGAGAAAGACATCAAATCCGGCACTCACCAGAGAGCGGACAAATTCCGGACCGAACAGGGTGAACATTTCCTTACCGACCTTCAGCCGGCAGTTGGCGGGATCCAGCTTGGCGACCAAGGCCCGGGCCTGCTGTTCATCGGCGAAGTCGAGCGCGATGAGGATCTTGGGATCATGAATGTTTGAATCTTGCATGGGTTACCTTTTTTATCAGGGGTCGTAAGGAGTGGGGGGTGAGCAGTAAGGCGTCCTTCTCTCGTTACGCCTCACGCCTCACGCCTCACGCCTCACCCTTTATTCACCATCGAGACCACGCACCGGTTTGATGCTGCCCCATTGCTTGCAGGAGGGACACTGCCAGAATAAAGATTGGGAAGAGAAGCCGCACTGACCACAACGATGGCTGGGTTTGGCCTTGAGCTGCTCTGCCACCAGCGACTTGAGCATTTCCAGGCTTTCACGCGCCCTCCCCTGCTCGGCATTGGCTGCATGATAGGACATCAGCCGATGGAAGCCCTTCATGGTCGGATGTCGCTGCAATTGCCGCAGCACCAGCTGCTCGGCACTGAGGGGGCCTTCGGACTCACCGATCTTGTCGGCCAGCATCAACACCACACTGGCGCCGCTGTCGCTGGCCACCCAGTGTTCGAGCTGATGGACGAAGTCGGCGTCTTTACCCAGCTCCTGGTAACAACGCTGCAACGCCGGCAACACCTCGCAGATAAAGTCCGCATCCTGCTCGGTCACGCGCAGCAGGCACTGGCGAGCTGGTTCCCATTGATGTTGGGCCATATGGATAGCGGCCAGGCGGATATTGGCCCTGACACAGCCGACATCCACTTTCAGGGCCCTCCTGAAGAGCTGCATCGCCGCCTTAGCATCCTGCTGCCGCCATTTCTGCTCGGCCAGCTCGCAATAGAAATGCCCCATGGGGGTCATGGCCTTGATGCCCTGTCGCTTTTTCAGCCGTTCGGCCACGGCAATGGCTTTTTCCCATTCCCGCAGTTGCTGATAGATCTGCATCAATTGACCCAAGGCTTCTTCTTCGTAATCCGGATCCTCTTTCAACTCGACCAGGATATGCTCGGCCCTGTCCAGCAGACCCGCGGCCAGAAAGTCCCGGGCCAATTCGAGCATCGCCAGATGCCGCTGCTCCAACAGCAGGTTGGGACGGGCGATCAGGTTCTGGTGAATGCGAATGGCGCGGTCGACTTCACCCCGGGAGCGGAACAGGTTACCCAGTGCCAGATGGGTTTCTATGGTCTCGCTGTCGACCTGCAACAGCTGAATAAAGAGATCGACCGCCTTGTCAGGCTCGTCGGAAAGCAGGAAATTCAACCCGGCAACATATTGCCGGGAGAAACGATTGGACTGTTGCTGGGCGTCCTGCCGAACCCCCCTGCGTCCCATATACCAGCCATAGGCGGCGGCCACAGGCAGCAGCAGAAACAGCAATTCCAGCATGGGGCTCGTCAATCCTTAATGGGCAAGGCCCTGAGCTCTTCCAATTCCTTATGTTGACGCTCAACCTTTTTACGCAGCCCGCTGTTGTTCATCTTGAGGCGCAGCATCACCAGACCGAATACCAGCCAACCGATAAGAAAACCGGCCACAAAAACCACAGCCAGCAATGTGGAAAGACGGTATTCACCTTGGGCCAGCAGGTAGTTCACCTGTACCAGCTGGTCGTTTTGCGCTCCCAGGGTCAATCCCGCCGCAAACAAGATTGCCAGGATCACCAAACCAAAAATGATTTTCACCTTATCCTCTCAACTTCCTGATTTTGAGTGTTGGCATTATCCCGGAAAAGCGCCGTACCCGCCAGCCGGGTGAACATGAAAAGTGATATCGAACGGATCAGGGCTTGCTCAGGAGGGGTTGACCCGCTCCCGCAGCTCTTTACCCGGTTTGAAGTGGGGAACATATTTACCGGTCAATTCCACTTTTTCACCGGTTTTGGGATTGCGACCCTGGCGGGGAGCACGATAGTGCAATGAGAAGCTGCCAAAACCGCGGATCTCGATACGATCACCGGTTTGCAGGGTGGAGGCCATCTGCTCGAGGATTTCCTTAATGGCGTTCTCCACTTCCTTGGCGGAAAGATGACCGTATTGCTCGGTCAAACGCTCAATCAGATCGGATTTGGTCATGATGTGTATTCTCCTGAACACCAAATAAAAAGGGGGCGCGAAGGCCCCCTTTTGAATTCGGACAGGCTTATTCGCCTTTCGCAGCCTTGAAAGCTTCGGCCATGGCACTCAAACCAACTTCTTCTTGCTGTTGCTGGTTCAGGTTGTCCATAACGGCTTTTTCTTCAGCTTCGTCTTTCGCACGGATAGACAGGCTGACGGTACGGTTCTTGCGATCAACGCCCATGAAACGCGCTTCGACGACTTCACCCACGCTCAGGACGGAGGAGGCGTCTTCGATGCGATCGCGGGAGATGTCGGCAACGCGGATGTAACCTTCCACGCCTTCTTCCAGCTCAACCACGGCACCCTTGGCGTCAACGGCGGTGATGGTACCCTTAACGATAGCACCTTTCTTGTTGTCGGACAGGTACTTATTGAAAGGATCTTCGTCGATTTGCTTCACGCCCAGGCTGATACGCTCACGCTCCGGATCGACCTGCAGCACCACGGCGTCGATTTCGTCGCCCTTCTTGAACTCACGAACGGCTTCTTCGCCGTTGGCGTTCCAGGAGATGTCGGACAGGTGAACCAGACCATCGATGCCACCGTCCAGACCGATGAAGATACCGAAGTCGGTGATGGACTTGATCTTGCCGGAAACACGGTCACCCTTGTTGTGGGTTTCCGCGAACAGCTGCCAGGGGTTGGACTTGCACTGTTTCAGACCCAGGGAGATACGACGACGTTCTTCGTCGATGTCCAGCACCATCACGTCTACGTTGTCGCCAACGGAAACCACTTTGGACGGGTGGATGTTCTTGTTGGTCCAGTCCATTTCGGACACGTGCACCAGACCTTCAACGCCTTCTTCGATTTCAACGAAGCAGCCGTAGTCGGTCAGGTTGGTCACGCGGCCGGACAGGCGGGTGCCTTCCGGATAACGGTTGGCGATATCGACCCAGGGATCTTCGCCCAGCTGCTTCAGGCCCAGAGACACACGGGTGCGCTCACGGTCGAACTTCAGCACCTTGACGTTGATTTCGTCGCCCACGTTCACGATCTCGGAAGGATGCTTGACGCGCTTCCAGGCCATGTCGGTGATGTGCAGCAGGCCGTCTACGCCACCCAGATCGACGAAGGCACCGTAGTCGGTCAGGTTCTTGACGATACCCTTGACTTCCTGGCCTTCCTGCAGGTTTTCGAGCAGTTGC
The DNA here is from genome assembly GCF_052487945.1 of Zobellella sp. An-6. Lineage (NCBI taxonomy): Bacteria > Pseudomonadati > Pseudomonadota > Gammaproteobacteria > Aeromonadales > Aeromonadaceae > Zobellella > Zobellella sp. An-6. The sequence continues at coordinate 2,391,918 of NZ_CP199259.1, forward strand.
TCGCGCTCAACGCTGTTTTCGGTTTCGATCACGGCACGGCGGGAAACCACCACGTTGTTGCGCTTCTGGTCCAGCTTGATGACTTTGAACTCAAGCTCTTTGCCTTCCAGGTGCAGGGTGTCACGTACCGGACGCACGTCAACCAGAGAACCGGGCAGGAAGGCACGGATGCTGTTCACTTCTACGGTGAAGCCGCCTTTGACCTTGCCGTTGATGATACCCACAACGGTTTCCTGATCTTCGTAGGCTTTTTCCAGTTGCAGCCAGGCTTCATGACGCTTGGCTTTTTCACGGGAAAGCAGAGTCTCGCCGAAACCGTCTTCTACCGCATCCAGCGCAACATCGACGCTGTCGCCAACGCTGATCTCCAGCTCGCCCTGGGCGTTTTTGAATTGCTCGGCGGGGATGGCGGATTCGGATTTCAGACCGGCGTCAACCAGAACGATGCCGTTCTCGATGGCAACAACGGTGCCCTTGACGATGGAACCGGGACGGGTTTCGAGTTCTTTCAGAGACTCTTCAAAGAGTTGAGCAAAAGATTCAGTCATGTTTAATGAATACACTGTTTAGAGTTGAACATCCACTGGGCAATCCGGCACCTGTGGGGTGATTAACACTGGCCTGCCTCTTCCATAAGGCGGGCATTGCCAAATCGCTTCAGCGACCAAGGATAACCTTAGTATGACTCAATACTTTGTCCAGCACCTCGGCGATGGACAAATGGGTGGAGTCGATAACAAGGGCATCGTCGGCGGCTTTAAGGGGCGCCACGCTCCGGTTTCTGTCCCGGTCGTCACGCGCCTGGATTTCGCTTAAAAGACGGTCAAAGCTAACATCAAAGCCCTTATCTTGCAACTGTTTAAGCCGCCTGTACGCCCTTTCCTCGGCGCTGGCATCAAGGAAGATCTTGACCTGGGCATCGGGGAACACCACCGTGCCCATGTCCCGCCCGTCGGCAATCAGTCCGGGCTTGGCCCGGAAGGCTCGCTGGCGCCGCAGCAGGGCCTCGCGCACACGGGGAAAGGCGGCGACCTGGCTGGCCGCCTCGGCGATATCCTGGGTGCGGATGGCTCGGGAGACGTCCTCCCCTTCCAGGATGGTCTTGATCTGCCCCTCCACCACCGGAAACTGCACATCCAGGTGGGCCGCCAGGGGCATGAGCCCGGCTTCATCATCCAGCGCCACATTGTGATGCAGTGCCGCCAGCGCCAGCACGCGATAGATGGCGCCGGAATCAAGCAAATGCCAATCCAGTTTTTCGGCCAGCAACTGACAAAGCGTTCCCTTGCCGGCTCCGCCCGGGCCATCGACGGCGATGACGGGAGCTAGTTCAGACATTGCATCCTCCACTCAATCATGTATCTGGGCACCTCGGGTGCCGCGCGGCCGGCATTATACCCGAGTTGGGGAACAAAGGGCATAATTTACAATTAATTAACCTTCCTACATTGCATATTGCGCCTATACCTGCAGCCCCATCCGCTTTACAATGGCCGCTATTTTTTGTTGCTTGAGAAACGAAGAGGAACGCCATGAGCAGTGTTACCCGGATGGCAAACTCAAAACTGCCGACACCCTGGGGCACCTTTACCCTGGTCGGGTTCGAAGAAAAAGGCACCGGCAAGGACCATGCCGCCCTGGTGATGGGCGACGTGGCCGACGGCCAGCCGGTACTGGGCCGTATCCATTCCGAATGTCTGACCGGTGACGCCCTGTTCAGCCTGCGCTGCGACTGTGGCTTTCAACTGCAGGCGGCCATGGAAAGGATCGCCAAGGAAGGCCGGGGCGTGCTGCTCTATGTGCGTCAGGAAGGCCGCGGCATCGGCCTGCTCAACAAGATCCACGCCTACCATCTGCAGGATCAGGGCAAGGACACGGTAGAAGCCAATGTGGAGCTGGGTTTTGCCGCCGACATGCGCGACTACACCATCTGTGCCGACATGCTGCGCAGCCTGGGTATCAAGCAGCTCAGGCTGATGACCAACAACCCGCGCAAGGTCAAGGCGATGGAAAACTTCGGCATCGACGTGGTGGAGCGGGTACCGCTGCAGGAAGGCCGCAACCCCTTCAACGAGCATTATCTGGATACCAAGGCCGGCAAGCTGGGCCACATGCTGAAAGAGCAGGACTGAAGGTTCCTCTCCCCCGCCCCATGAGTCATACCGGCCCCAGGCCGGTATTTTCTTGCTCGGATTCGCCGGCGTGCCGGCTCAGGTAATCCACCATCTGCGACAGCTGAGTGATGCTGGCAAAGTCGGCTTCCGGAATAGGTATCTCCAGCTCCCGGCCCAGCGCCTCAACCAGCCGCAGAAAATCCATCGAGTCCAGATCGAGTGCGTCTCTCATGTCTTCTCCCGGATCCAGCTGTGCGGTATCGGCATCCGGTGCTATGTCCCGAATGTGGCGACAGACCAGCTCGGTCAGCGCTTGCTTGTCTTTCATTCCAGTTGCTCCGGCTGTTGCAATAAGTTGTCTATCCGATTAAGCAAACGGGCGCCCTCGTGACCGTCACTCACCCTGTGGTCGGCGGCCAGGCTGAAGCTGGCCTGGAGCATGGGCACTATGCTCTGCTGCTGTACCCAGGGAGCCAGGCGCACCCGACCAATACCCAGCAGGGCCACTTGCGGCGGAAAGATCACCCCCTGAATGCGATCCACTCCCCGCTCCCCCAAACTGGACACGGTCACCGTCGCCTCCTGCAGTTCAGCGCTGCGCAGCCCCCCTTCCCGGGCCCGGATCACCTGATCCCGAAGGGCCGCCATCATTTGTGCCGCTCCCAGTAGGTGCGCGTCATGGATGGCCGGCACCACCAGCCCGCCCCGGCGCAGGTGGATGACGTTGCCCAGGTGCACCCGGGGCTCGCTGTAATAGTGACCGTCCCGGTAAAAACCGTTGAAGCGGGGAAACTCGGCCAGTGCTCGAGCCAGGGCACAGTAGACAAGGGCATTGACCAGCACCAGTTGTTCGGCGGGCTTGCCATGATTAAAGGCCGTGCACCAGGCCTGGGCCTGCGCCAGGGCAATGTCCTGCTCCAGATAGTAATGGGGGATCTCCCGCTTGGAGCGACTCACCACGGCGGCAATGGCCTGGCGCATCCGCGGCTCCGCTTCCTGCGGCTTTGAAGATGACGCCAACGCCTCGATGTCCGCCAGCACCAGGGCGCCATCGGGTCCGCTGCCGGGTCCCAGACCACGCCAGTCGATGCCCAGCTGGCCGGCCCGCTGGCGGGCCGCCGGCGAAATGCGAACGGATCTCCCGGCAGTCGCCGGCCTGGTCGGTTCCGGCTCAGGCATATTCGGTACCCGGGGTTCTCTGACCGTTTCCTCCTGTTCGGCATCACCACTCAGGCGCAAGTGAGCGATGGGCTCACCCACCTGCAACGGCTCACCTATCGGTGCCAATAGTGTCTCAACCACGCCGTCGTCGAAGACTTCCAGATCAATCAGCCCCTTCATGGTGTCGATGGTGGCGATCACATCGCCCCGGTGAACCGCATCCCCGGGTTTCACCCGCCACTCCGCCACCGTGCCCTTGGCCATGTCGGATCCGAAGGATGGCATGCTGATGGTTTTGATCATTTTCCCACCACCCTGATGGCGGCAGCCACTATGCCCTCGACCTGGGGGGTGGCCGCCAGCTCCAGATGCCGGGGATAAGGGATCGGTACCTCTGTGCTGCACACTCGCTGGGGCGGTGCATCCAGCGACCAGAAGCAATGCTCCGCCACCTGGGCGCAAATTTCGCCGGCCAGGCTGCCGGTGCGCCAGCCTTCGTCCACTACCAGCAAGCGCCGGGTCTTGTTGACCGAGGCAAACAGGGTGTCGCTATCGAGCGGACGCAAACAGCGCAGGTCCACCACCTCGGCGCTGATGCCCCGGCCTTGCAGCAACTCGGCCGCCTCCAGCGCCTTGGGCAGGGAGCCGCCGTAACTGACCAGGCTGAGCTCCGTCCCTTGCCGGCGCACCAGCGCCCGGTGCATGTCCGGGCATTCCTCCGCCGTGGGGGCCGGCCCCGTCATGTTGTAGAGCAGCACATGCTCAAACAGCAGCACAGGATCGGGATCCGACAGGGCCATGGCCAGCATATAACGGGCATCGGCCAGGGTGGCCGGCGCCAGCACCTTGAGGCCGGGCACGTGGGCATACCAGTTTTCCAGACTGTGGGAATGCTGGGCCGCCAGCTGCCGGCCGGCGCCGCAGGCCATGCGGATCACCAGCGGCACTCCCAGCTGACCACCGGACATATGGCGCAGGGTGGCGGCATTGTTGACGATTTGATCCAGCGCCAGCAGGCTGAAATTGACCGTCATCACCTCCACAATGGGCCGCATGCCACCCAGCGCCGCGCCTATCCCCGCACCGACGAAACCGGACTCGGACAAGGGCGTATCCCGCACCCGCTGCTCGCCAAACTCCTGCAACAGCCCCTTGGTCACCGCATAGCAGCCACCGTAATGGCCCACATCCTCGCCCATCAGGAATACCCGGGGATCCTGCCGAATGGCTTCCCGTATGGCTTCCCGCACCGCTTCCCGATAGCTGATGTCTGGCATATTCATGCTTCCGGCTCCTGATAGACACCGCGGCACAGCTCCGACTCGGGCTCAAACGCCGACTGCTCGGCAAAGGCAACGGCGGCGTTAATCTCCAGCCTGACCGCCTGCTCCAGCTGTTGCCACCGGGCTTCATCCAACTCACCGCGCTGCTCCAGATGCTGTCTGAGCTGCACAATGGGGCCCTTTTTCTGCCATTGCTCGACTTCTTCCGGAGTACGGTAAAGCTGGGTATCAAACATGGAGTGACCGCGAAAACGGTAGGTCAAACATTCCAGAAAACGGGGCCCGCCCCCCTGGCGAATGGCCTCGCAACATTCCCGCGCCGCCGCGTCCACCGCCAGCACCTGCATGCCGTCCACCTCGCGGGCGACCAGGCCATAGCTGGCGGCCTTTCTGTAAATGTGTTGCTCCGACTCGGAGATAGCCAGGGCCGTGCCCATGGCGTAGCGGTTGTTCTCACACACGAACAGCACCGGCAGTTGCCACAGTTGGGCCAGGTTGAGGCTTTCGTGAAACTCCCCTTCCGCCGCCGCCCCTTCGCCAAAAAAGCAGCAGGTCACCCGCTTGTGCCCCTGCAGCTTGTCGGCCAATGCCAGCCCTACCGCCATCGGCAGGGCGCCGGCGACAATGGCATTACCGCCATAAAACCGTTTTTCCTGATCAAAAATGTGCATGGAGCCGCCCCGCCCCCGGCTGCTGCCCCCGACTTTGCCGAACATCTCTGCCATCACCGCTTTTATGTCCAGCCCCCGGGCCAGGGCATGGCCGTGCTCCCGGTAGGTGGCGATCACCGCATCTTCCGCCGTCAGCGCCTGCATCACGCCCACCGCCACCGCTTCTTCGCCAATATAGAGATGCAGAAAGCCGCGGATTTTCTCTTCCATATACAGCTCGGCGCAGCGCTCTTCAAAACGGCGAATGCGCAACATCGCCTGCAGCAACTGCAGCAAGTGACGGCTGTCCGGCCCGCGGCCGTCAGCTTCGGGGTGAGTGTTCATAACCGTTGCCCTCATCGCTTTCCAGGGTGGAAATATCGCCCGGTGGCAAGCCCAGATCGCGGGCCCGCAGCAGGCGGCGCATGATCTTGCCGCTGCGGGTCCTGGGCAGATTGTCCTTGATGGCGATCTCCCGGGGCGCCACCGCCGGGCCCAGGCGCTTTCTGGCATGGGCCATCAGGCTTTTCAGCACGTCCTCACCGGCCTCATAACCGGGTTTGAGCGCCACAAAGGCCTTCACCACTTCACCGGCGACCGCATCGGGAATACCAATTACCCCGGCTTCCGCCACCGCCGGGTGCTCGAGCAGCACGCTTTCCACCTCAAAGGGGCCGATCAGATGGCCGGAGGACTTGATCAGCTCCTTGCTACGGCCCACAAACCAGTAGTAGCCGTCCTCATCCCGCCAGGCCAGATCACCGCTCAGATACCAGTTGTCCCTGAAGCAGTGGCGGTAACGTTGCTCATCATGCAGATAGCCCCTGAACATGGACGGCCAGCCCGGCCTCAGCGCCAGCTCGCCCACCTGCCCGGGAGCGCTCAGCTCGGTGAGCCGCCCCTGGTCATCCACCCGGACGATGCCCGCCGTGATGCCCGGCAGCGGCTGCCCCATGGAGCCCGGCTTCACCGGCTCGGATGCAAAATTGGCCAGCATGATGCCGCCGGTTTCGGTCTGCCACCAGTTGTCGTGAAAAGGCATGCCAAATAGCCGCTTCCCCCAGACCACCGCCTCGGGATTGAGCGGCTCGCCGACGCTGGCCAGAAAACGCAGTGCCCCCAGATCATACCGGGCCGGCAGCTCGTCACCGGCTTTCATCAGCATGCGAATGGCGGTGGGGGCCGTATACCAGACATTGACCTTTTCGTCGGCCAGGATCCGGTACCAGCGCTCGGGATCGAACTCCGCCTCGTCCACGACCAGGGTGACCCGGTTGCACAAGGGGGCAATGACGCCATAACTGGTGCCGGTAACCCAGCCCGGATCCGCCGTGCACCAGTAAATGTCGCCGGGATGCAGATCCAGCGCGCACCAGGCGGAATAACTGTGATGCACCACCGCCTCATGCACATGCAGGGCGCCCTTGGGCAGGCCGGTGGTGCCGCTGGTAAAATGCAGCAGGGCCGGGTCTTCAGGCTGCGTCGGATAGATGTGAAAGGTTTCGGCGGCCCCCGCCAGAGCGGAGTCCAGATCCAGGCAGCCGGCGGGGCAGTCGCCGTGGCAGTGGTAGAGCAACACATGCTGAAGATAAGGCAGCTCGCTGCGCCAGGGCGCCACTTTCTTTTGATAAAGACGGGCGCTGCTGATCAATACCCTGGCATTGCCAATCTCCATACGGGAACGAATGGGCTCGGGGCCAAAGGCGGAAAACAGCGGGCAAAACACGGCGCCGGCTTTCAGGCTGCCCAGCAAGGCGGCATACAGCTGGGGCGTGCGTCCGCACAGGCTGAACACGGTTTCTCCCTTGACGACTCCCAGGCTGGCCAGCAGGCTGGCAAAGCGGTTGCTGAGCCCCTGCAATTCGCGGTAACTGAAGGTGCGCCGCTCCCCCTGTTTGCTCAGCCAGACAAGCGACGTCTGCTCGCCCAGCCCCTCCAGCACATGGCGATCCAGCGCCTCAAAAGCGATGTTGATGCCCCCCTCATGGCCCTTAATCCTGGCTTGGGCCTGCTGCCAGTGAAACTGACGACAGCCTTGCCGGTAGTCCGGCAGATTGGGTCTGACGCCGGACGGCTCCGGTGTCTTGGTGATGATTTCAAAGCCCATGCGAGCCTCCTGCTTGCCGGTGGCTTTACGGGTGGCAGAGCGGGTGACCGAATGATGCCACCCTTTGACGCTCTTGAGGCAAGTTTAGCCATAAACCGGCTATTCGCGCCGCAGCCTGAACTGCAGAAAATGGGTGGAGCAGGAAATGCAGGGGTCGTAGTTGCGGATCAGCCGCTCGCAGAACAGTTTGAGCTCCTGATCGCTGTGGTGCAGGCCAAAGCGGGTGACCGAAGCCCTGAGATCCTGCTCGATACGGGCCTGATTCTGACTGGTGGGCGGAATGATGGAGCAGGACAGCACCCGGCCCTGCTCATCCAGCCGGTAATAATGATAAATCATGCCCCTCGGCGCCTCGGTACAGAAAAAGCATTCTCCCGCGGTAGGAGTGACCGGCAGGCTGGCCTCGCCGTTGGGGCATGGCTGCGCCAGCAACCGGTTGGCCTCGAACAGAGCCCAGTATATTTCCAGTGCCCGGGCTCGAATGCTGGTAAACATGTTGCGACTGGGAAACGCAAAGCCGCATTCCCGGGCCAGGACGCGCACCTCGGCAGGCAGCCGCTCAAAACTGTTGTTCATCCGCGCCAGCGGGCCGACCAGGTAATCCTGGCCATTGAGCAGGGAATAGAGCGCGGTGGAATGAGGCTCCTGATGCTCGGCAAAATGTCGGGGGTAGTCGGAATAATCCAGGCTCAGGCCATGGCTGCTGGTGATACGGCCACCATTGATGGCATAACCGTCGGGCTCGGTGAGGCTGACCCAGATAAAGTCGTGGCTGTAATCGGGCAACGTCAGCTCCGCAGTCCAGCGCACCAGTGCCTCGGCGGCGGGCAGCGCCTGCTTCACCAGCCCACGCACTTCATGCCAGCGTTCGTGATCGGGCAGACGGCCAAAGCCCCCCACCTGCAACCCCACCGGGTGTACGGAGCGACCGCCCAGCAGCGCCATCAGGGCATTGCCGGCTTCCTGCAGCAACATGCCCCGTTTAAGCACCTCGGGGAACACCTTGGCCATGTCGAGGGCATGATCAAACCCGAGAAAGTCGGGTGCCGCCAGAAAGTGAATATGCAGGGCATGGCTTTGCACCCACTCTCCCAGATTCATCAGCAGTCTCAACTGCGCCAGCGGCGGGGGCAGCGCTATGCCGAACAACCGCTCCATCGCCTGAATGGAAGTGAGCTGGTAGGCCATGGGGCAGATGCCGCAGATGCGGGCGTTGAGATCCGGCACCTCCTGATAGCCCCGCCCTTCCAGAAACTTCTCAAACAACCGGGGCGGCTCGAAAATGGCCAGATGCAACCGGTCGATGCGGTCGCCTCTGGCGTTCAGCTCCAGACTGCCTTCCCCTTCCAGCCGGGTCACAAAGGGCACCTTGAGAGCGATGCGACGCCTGGCCTTTTTCTTCATTCGTCGACCTCCCGCACATCGATGCGCTGCCAGCGCCGGTACTGCTCGCGAAACGGCGGACTGTGGCTGTGAATGGCGGCAAACCGCCGGGCAATGTCGTCGGGCAGCAGCCCCAGGCCAGCGAAGCGGTTGGCCAGGCTGTCGCCGTTGGGCTGCTCGGACGGACCAAAACAGCCATAGCAGGCCCGGCCAAAGGCGGGGCAGAGGGCACCGCAGCCGGTGCGCACCACCGGTCCCAGACAGGGGGCGCCCCTGGTGACCATGACGCACACCTGCTGGCGGCGCTTGCACTCCATGCACAGCTTTTCAGCCTCGGGCCGGGGCCACACGCCCAGGCGCAACTGACTCAGAAAATGGCGCATCTGCTCCACGGTAATGGGGCAGCCCCAGAGTTCAAAGTCCACCTGGATGTGCTCGGCTACCCCGGTGGACGTGGCCAGGGTGGCGATAAAGTCCGGCCGGGCATAAACGGCCGCTTTCCAGCCCGGGCCATCCGCCAGATTGCGCAGGGCCTGAATGCCGCCGCTGGTGGCACAGGCGCCCATGGTCACCACCAGCCTGCTGTTGCGGCGAAGGCGCCGGGTGCGTTCGAGATCGTCCGGCGTGGACACACTGCCCTCGACAAAGGCCACATCCACGGTTTTGTCCGGCCCGGTTATGCCCGCCTCGATAAAATGCACAAACTCCACTTCCTCCAATAAATCCAGCAGCGCCGGCCCCTGATTGAGCAAGGCCAGCTGGCAGCCGGAGCAGGAGGTCAGCTTGTGCACCGCCAGGGTCAGCTTGGCCGTCATACGCCCTCCCTGCCCAGCCAGGGCTTGACCTGCGGATAATGAAATACCGGACCGTCCTTGCAGACAAAATACGGCCCCAGCTGACAATGACCACACAGGCCCCGGCCGCACTGAAAATTGCGTTCCAGGCTCAGATAAACCGCCTCGTCCGCCACTTTTAAGCGCGCCAGCTGTTTAAGGGCCGCCAGCATCATGATCTCGGGCCCGCACATCATGACCGCACAGTGATCAGCAGCGAACTCCGCCAGCGCCAGCAATTCGGTCACCAGCCCCAGCCGCCAGTGATGCCGGTGCCGGTGTTCCTCGCTGGCGGCCAGCAATACCTGGCATTCGCCCAGGGCTTGCCAGCGCCGGTACTGCGTCTGCCACAGCAGATCGGCATGGTGCTTGACCCCTTGCAGGATCACGATGCGACCGTATTGATCCCGGTTGGCCACCGCATGGTGAATGGCCGCCACCACCGGGGCACAGCCCAGCCCGGCGGTAATAAACACCAGGTCCCGCCCCCGCAGCTGCGCCAGTGGCCAGCCCCGGCCAAAGGGGCCGCGCAGGCCCAGCTGCTGGCCGACCTCCAGCGCTGCCAGCGGCCGCGTGACCCGGCCCACGGCGCGAATGGTGTGCTGCAACAGCCCCTGATGCCAGCCCATGATGGAAATGGCTACCTCACCGGCGCCAAACAGGTAAAGCATGTTGAACTGGCCGTAATCGAAGTCGAACGGTGAGCGCGTGTCCAGCGCCAGACTCAGGGTATGTACTCCCGGCACCTCCATGGTTTTGGCCGCCAGGGTGGCGACCATGGGCACCCCGTCAGCCATGTTTGCCCTCCTGTGATGGCTCCTCCAGCAGGGCCTGGCTTTCTTCCACCAGATCGATGGCCACCGGACACCAGGCAATGCAGCGACCGCAGCCGACACAGCCACTGCGGCCGAATTGCTGCTGCCAGGTGGCCAGCTTGTGCACCAGCCATTGCCGGTAGCGGTGGCGGAGTTCATGGCGGATCACCTTGCCGGTGATGTAACTGTGCTGCTCGCTGAAGCAGGAGTCCCAGCGCTGCACCTGCTCGGCCTGCCGATGGCGAATGTCGCCTTCGGTGTCCTGTTTCGAGCAAAAACAGGTAGGGCAGACCGAGGTGCAGTTGCCACAGGCCAGGCAGCGTTCGGCCACCTGCTGCCAGCGCGGGTGGTCGAGCCGGTCCACCAGCTGCGCCAGTTCGGCTTCGCCGGGCATGACTCGCTGTTGCCGGCGGGCGGCCGCCAGCGCGGTTTCCGCCTCGCTCAGTTGCTTATTCTTCGCCTTGTTCAGCGGCAATTGAGCCGCAATGGTGTCGCCCTTGTCGCTGCTGGTCTGCAACAGGTAGCCCTCTGCCAGCTCGTCGAGCAGAATATCAAAACCGAAACGGGCCTCGGGACCGTCGCCGGTCGACACACAAAAGCAGGTGTCGGCGCTGCGGCCGCAGTTCACCGCCACAATAAAGAGGTGCTCGCGCTGAGCCCGGTAAAAGGCATCGGCATAAGGCCCTTTGATAAAATGCTGATCCTGAATGCGCAGTGCCGCCAGATCGCAACCCCGCAGGCCGATAAACGCGAGCAGCCTGGGCTTTGGCTCCACGGCGCGAAAACACAGGCCATCGTCGGTGTGCTCGGCCCGCCAGAGGGTTTGCTCAGGTAAAAACAGCCAGGGTTTGAGGCCCTGCGGGCCGGTGTTCCAGGCAAAGGCGCGCTCGCCGGCGGTGCGCTGCAGGCGGTAGCTGCCCGCGTCGGCCTGCTCCTGCCAGCCCCAGGGAAGTTGATCGACATGTGCCAGCGGCGCGAACACAATGGCGTCGTCTTTCACTTGCGGGCCAATCACCTCATAACCGGCCTGCACCAGCGCGTGATGCAGCCGGTGCAGGTGCTTTCGCGGCAGAAAACGCCGGCTCATGGCCGCGTGCTCAACAGCCAGTCGTACCAGGCATTCAGCCCCTCGCCGCTCTGGGCAGACAGCACCAGGATCTGAACATGAGGGTTAAGCCGGCGCAGGGCGCTTTTTATGCTGTCGAGATCCACCTTCAGATAAGGCAGCAGATCGGCCTTGTTGATAATAACCAGCCCGCAGCCGGCAAACAGATGAGGATATTTTTCCGGTTTGTCGTCGCCGTCGGTCACCGCCATCATGGCGACACGGTGCTGCTCGCCCAGATCGAACAGCGCCGGACACACCAGGTTGCCGACGTTTTCGACCAGCACCAGCGCGCCGTCCGGCGCCGCCAGGGTGGCCAGCCCCGCCTGTATCATGTGCGCGTCCAGATGACAGCCGGTGCCGGTGTTGATCTGCACCACCCGGCCGCCACAGGCCTGAATGCGCCGCGCATCGTTCTGGGTGTGCTGATCCCCTTCCAGCACCGCCATCGGCGGCCAGCCGGCCTGTCTGGGGGCATGGGCAAAGGTGGCTTCCAGCAGCCGGGTCTTGCCGGCGCCCGGGGTACCCATCAGGTTGATGCAGGTAATACCATGGGCGATCAGCCAGTCGCGGTTTTGCCGGGCCAGTTCATCGTTGCCGGCCAGCAGTGCCTGCTGCAGTTGCAGGCTGTCACCTTCATGGTGAAGGTGACGATGGATTTCGCTGCCCGGTGTCGACAACCGGGCCTTGTCGCCGGAACATCCGCAGTGACCACACATCAGCCGAATCCTATTTCCGTTAACAGCAGTTGCCTTCCTGACGTCAAAGTATAGTCGTGGCTGCTGCAGGGACAGGCGTCCCCCGGCTTGTCCGGGGTGAAATGCCGGCCGCAGTGCCGGCATTCGGCCCGGGCCGGCACCACCTGGATGACCAGCTCGGCACCGCTTAACCCGGCCTCTTCCTTGACCATGTCAAAACAGAACTGCAGCCGTTCACCATCCACGCAGCTCATGGCGCCCACCTCGACGGTAATGCGGCGGATCTCCCGGTGTTGATAAGGCTTGAGCCGGGTCAGCAGGGCCCGCACCACCGAGAGCTCATGCATGCTCAGCAGATCCGTGGCAATTGCAGGCCATGGGGCACCTCCAGCAGCCGCGCGCCGCCGTAGGGACCGAGCAGGCTGAGCCGTCCCGGCGAAGCCGGCGCCCTTACCTCGCCGATAATGCGGGCATGCCGGCCCAGGGGATGAGCCTGCCACAACGCCAGGGCCTGCCCGGCCTGCTCGGGGGCGATCACCATGGCGGCCAGCCCTTCATTGGCAAGCAGCAGCGGCTCCAGCCCCAGCAGTTCGCACAACGCCCGGGTCTGCGGGCGAATGGGCAGATCCTGTTCGGTCAGCCGAATCTCCACCGACGACGCCTCGGCCATTTCGTTCAGCACCCCTCCCAGGCCGCCGCGGGTGGCGTCGCGCAGGCAGCGCACGCCCGCGCATTGCGCCAGCACCGGCTGAATAAGCGTGTGCAGGGCGGCACAGTCGCTGGCAAGCTTCCCCTCCAGTCCCAGCTCTTCCCGGGCCAGCATGACGGCGGCGCCGTGATCCCCTACATGACCGTTGATCAGCACTTTGTCGCCGGGCCGGGCCGCGGCAACGGACAGGGTCAGCCCCGCCGGGATCACTCCCACGCCGGTGGTGTTGATAAAGAGTTTGTCGGCCATGCCCCGTTCCACCACCTTGGTATCCCCGGTGACGATGGTAACCCCGGCCTGGCGGGCGGCCTCGGCCATGGAGCCGACCAGGCGTTGCAGCAGCGGCAGCGGCAGTCCTTCCTCGATGATAAAGGCGGCACTCAGATAAAGCGGCACGGCCCCGCCCACGGCCAGATCGTTCAAGGTGCCGCACACCGCCAGCTTGCCGATGTCGCCCCCGGGAAATTCCAGCGGGCTGACCACAAAGCTGTCGGTGGTCAGCGCCAGCCGGTCCCCCCGGGCCTGCAGGCCGGCCAATGGCAAGCGGGCCTGATCCTCCTTTTGCAGCAAGGGCATATCGCCAAAGGCGGACAGAAACAGGCCGTCGATCAACCCATGCATGGCCCCGCCCCCGGCCCCGTGAGCCAGGGTGATGGTCTCTTCGGCGCTAGTCACGGCGGGCCTCCTCGGGGTGGTCTTGCTCGGGCCGGTACTGGTAGTAGGCGGCACAGGCGCCCTCGCTCGATACCATCAGGGCTCCCTCCGGGTGCTCGGGGGTGCACCGGCGGCGAAACAGCGGGCACTGATCCGGCTTGATCCGGCCGGTGAGCACGCCATGGCACCAGGCAGGATCACCGGCGGCCTTGGCCGGCCCGGCCACGGCCAGCAGCCCGGTCGCATCCAGATGCCGGTATGGTGCGCGTATCCGCACCCCCGAGCCCGGCACCCGGCCAAGGCCGCGCCAGTGGCCGTCAACGCCCGATTCAAACGCCTGCTCGATTGCTTGCAGGGCGGCCGGATTGCCTGTGTCCGCCACCACCCGGGCATAGGCGTTTTCGATGTCACAACGCCCCTGATCCAGCTGCAACACCAGCTGATACAGGGCCTGCAGAAAGTCCACCGGCTCAAAGCCGGCAATCACCAGCGGCTTGTGGTACTGCCGAGCAATGGGGGCATACACCCGGCTGCCGATCACCATGCTGACATGCCCCGGCCCCACAAAGCCATCCAGCTTAACCTCGCCCGCCTCAAGCAGGCCGGTCAGGGTCGGCATCAGCCGAATGTGGTGACAGAGAAAACGCAGGTTACCGATGCCGGCCCGGTCGGCGGCCAGAATCGAATGGGCGGTGCCCGGCATGGTGGTATCGAAACCGATGGCAAAAAACACCACCTGTTTGCGGGGATGTGCCTTTGCCAGCGCCAGGGCGTCATAGGGGGAATAAAGCACCCTCACCCCGGCGCCCTCGGCTTTGGCCTGCAGCAAACTGCCCCGGCTGCCCGGCACCCGCAGCGGATCACCAAAGCTTGCCAGGATCACGTTGGGCTGCCGGGCCAGAGCGACCGCCTGATCCACCGCCGCCACCGGCAGCACGCACACCGGGCAGCCGGGGCCGTGAATAAACTCGATGGCATCAGGGATGAGCTGGTGCAGCCCGAAACGAAAAATGGCATGGGTATGGCCGCCACACACTTCCATGATCTGCAAGGGCCGGCCAAGGCGCGCCGCCACCCGTCCGGCCACCGGGGTCATGGCGGCCAGCAGGGCCCGTACCCGGTCGGCATCACGAAAGTCTGTGTTAAGGCTCATCACATTCCCTCTGCTCAATTTGCGCCAGCAAGGCCAGGGTGCGGTCGGCTTCCTGCTGGTCAATCAGCGCCATGGCAAAACCCACATGCAGCAACACCCACTTCCCCACCAGCGTCGAGAGTGCGCGCCCATCGGCAGCCAGCAGCGCGATATTGATTTGCCGGCGTACCCCGGCAGTCTCTGCCAGCGCCAGGCCGGCGTCGGCATCCACAATGCTCACGATTCGGGCCGGTATTCCCAGGCACATAAACACCCCCTTCCCCTCGGCGCAGGTCGAAACAACCTGCTCGCGCCGGCTAACGCGGCGCCTTCCCCCTGCTCCTGCCCCGGGCAAGGGCGATGGCGGCCTGACCCAGGGCAATGCCCCCGTCGTTGCTGGGCACCCGGCTTTGGGTCAGTACCGTCAGCCCCATGGCTTCCAGCGCCTCAACCAGGGCCGCCAGCAGCAGGCGGTTTTGCATCACACCACCGCTCAGGGCCACGACGTCAAAGCGAGCTTGGCGTTGCAACTGCTGCACCATTCGGCACAGCCCACTCACTAAACTTAGGTGAAAATTGGCCGCCAGCACCGCTTCGCTTGCTCCCGCCAGCAGGGCATTGATCATCATGGGCCACATCGGGGCCGGGTCCAGTTGCCAGAGTCCGCCTTCTCGGCTTACCCGAACGTCATAACAGGCGCTGGCCTGCACCCTGCCGGCCAGGCTTTCAAGCTTCATGGCCGCTTCCCCTTCAAAACTCTGCTCGGCAGGCGCCACGCCCAGCAGTGCCGCCACCGCATCGAACAATCGCCCCGCCGATGAGGTCAGCGGAAAACGCGGCGCCATGGCCAGCAACGTCTCGGCCTCATCCCCGAACAGTAACGGACAGCGGGATTGCAGCTCCGGCCATAAAGAAAACGATGCCCGCTGGGCCAGCAGGTTGCGCCAGGGCTGGCGGCTGGCCTGATCACCCCCCAGCAAAGGGAAAGGCCGCAGCCGCCCCAGCCGGCGGTAAGCGGTGTAATCGGCCAGCATGAACTCCCCGCCCCACAGGCTGCCGTCATCGCCAAGGCCCAGGCCGTCGAGCACCACGCCCAGCACCGGCTCATTTGGCCCATGGCTGTTTTCCACCAGGCAGGACACCAGATGGGCATGATGATGCTGCACCCGGTACAACGGCAGTCCGCGCTCCCTTGCCAGGCGCACGCCCAGCCGGGTGGCGGCATAGTCGGCATGCAAATCGACGGCAATGGCCCGGGGCTTGAGGCCCAGCAGCGCCGGCAGACGTTCCACTTCCTGCCCTAACGCATCCAGACAGGCCGGACTGGCCAGATCGCCCATGTGGGCAGACAGCACCGCCCGGCCTGAACCGGCCAGGCAGCAACTGTTTTTCAAATCCGCGCCCAGCGCCAGCACGGTGCCGTTCAGCCCGGCAGGCAGGGGGATGGGATCCGGGACAAAACCCCGGGCCCGGCGAATCAGCCTGGGCCGGCCGGCCACCACGGCCAGCACCGAATCATCGCAGCGGTTCACTATGGGTCGGTTATGCAGCAGAAACGCATCGGCCAGTGGGGCCAGCGCCGACAGGGCCTGCCGGTTACCGGTACAGATGGGCTCGCCCCCGGCATTGCCCGAGGTCATCACCAGCGGACCGTCCAGCTCGTTCAGCAACAGCCAGTGCAGCGGCGAGCTCGCCACCATCACACCGAGGTGCGCCAGCCCCGGCGCCAGCGCTTCGGCCGCCATGCCCGCCAGCTGCGGTCGCAGCCGCGCCCTGGGCAACAGCACAATGGGCGCCGCCGGGCTGCTCAGTTGCACCTGCTCGGCGTCATTCAGTTCAAACCAGGCGTCCACTTGCGCCAGATCCCGCATCATGACCGCAAAGGGCTTGGCGGGTCTGTACTTGCGCTCGCGCAATAACCCAATGGCCGTTGCCGAGCCGGCATCGCAGGCCAGCTGAAACCCGCCAATGCCCTTGAGCGCCAGCACTCGACCTTGCTTCAGCCAGGTGGCACATTGCGCCAGCAGGCTCGCCGCGGCCCCCCGGATATGCTGCCCTTCGGCACCTTGCAGCCACAAATGCGGACCGCAAACGGCACAGGCCACGGGCTCGGCATGAAAACGCCGGTTGCCGGGATCGCCATACTCTTCATCACAGGCAGTGCACAGGGCAAACTCCGCCATGGCGGTATGGGCCCTGTCCCAGGGCAGGGCCCGCACGATGGAATAGCGGGGGCCACAATTCGTGCAGTTGATAAAGGGGTAACCATGGCGCCGGTCGGTTGCGTCGTTCAGCTCCGCCAGACACGCCGCACAAGGCGCCAGATCCGGCGGGATCCGGGCGCCCTGTCCCTTCGTCTGGCTGTTCACCACTCCAAACTCGCGGGGCACGGACACCCAGTCAAAGGGCTCGGTATCGATACGCTCAATGCGGGCATGAGGCGGGCACTCGGCCCACAACCGCCGGCAAAACGCCGCCACCGTGGGCTCATCGGCGGCCAGCCGGATTTGCACTCCGGCGCCGATATTGCCGACCTCCCCCACCAGACCGAGCCCGGTGGCCAGCCGATAAACAAAGGGGCGAAAGCCCACCCCCTGCACACACCCGGTAATGTGCAGGCGGTAACCCGCCGGCGCTTCGCTCGCCAGGCCGGGCGGCATCAGCTCTTCCGTTACATAGCCATGCAGGCGCCGGCACAATGCCGGCAGGGCACAAGCCAGCTCATGGCTGAGCTCGAGGGTACAGGGCGTAAAACGGTGCCCGCCAATCACCATCAGATCGACAACCGGGGCCGGTGATACCAGTTGCGGCACCAGCGCCAGCAGCCCCTTGATGCCGCCGCCATGTTCAGCCCCATCACTGCCCGCCAGTGCGTCCGCCGTCACATTGCGCAAAAGATTAATGCCGCCCGCACGCCCGGCGGTCAAAAAAGTGTCCACCAGTATCACGCGCCGGCAGTGGCGAAACAGCGGCAGCAGACTCACTCCTCCCGTGCCCCCGTCCACCAGCTCGACCCCGTCGGGCCAGGAAAAGCGCCGGCACAGTGCCAGCGCGCGCAGACCGGCGGCATCGTCGCCCCGCAGAGGATTCCCCAGAAACACAATCCGTACCCCGGCCGTCGCCTTCATTGCCGTCCTTCTTCGATGTCTGGTCTTTCAACTATGGCTCACCCACTAAAAACGGGCGCCGCAGCGCCCGTTTTTAGTGAAGAAGGTGCATCCGTCATTCCTTGCCAAAGTGCACCTCTTCTTCCTTTTCACCGGCGTGGTGAGGCGTGAAGCGTGAAGCGTGAAGCGTAAGTAATTGGAGACAAAAAACCCGGGAAACTCCCGGGTTTTTTATTGCTTCGGCCGTTATGCCTTGGCGGCGGCCTGCTGGCTGGCGGCCAGCATTTCCGCGTCGCTGCGCTTCAGTACCGAGTAGAGCACACCGGTGACGAGGGAGCCGACGGCGATCGCCAGCACGTACCACGTCAGTTGCTGGATGGCGTTGGGGATGAACAGCACGAAGATGCCGCCATGGGGTGCCAGCAGCTTGGCGCCGAACAGCATGGACAGGGCGCCGGCCAGGGCACCGCCGATCATGCAGCTCGGGATCACCCGCAGCGGATCCCGGGCCGCAAAGGGAATGGCCCCTTCGGAGATAAAGCACAGCCCCAGCACGAAGGAGGCCTTGCCCGCTTCCTGTTCGTTGGTGTTGAACTTGCGCCGGGCCAGGAAGGTGGCGATGCCCATGCCGAGCGCCGGCACCATGCCCGCCGCCATGGCCGCCGCCATGGGGCCATAGGTCTCGGACGCCAGCAGGCCGACCGAGAAGGCGTAAGCCGCCTTGTTGACCGGGCCACCCATGTCGAAGCACATCATGGCCCCGATAATGATGCCGAGCAGCACGGCGTTGGCCGAGCCCATGTTGTTGAGGAAGTCGGTCATGGTGTTCATGATGGCCGCGACGGGACCGCCGACGATGTAGATCATCACCAGGCCGGTAAAGAGGCTGGCGAACAGCGGGATGATCAGGATCGGCTTGAGCGACTCCAGGCTCTTCGGCATGGGGATGTTGCGTGCCAGGAAGCGGGCGGCATAGCCGGCCAGGAAACCGCTGGCGATACCACCGAGGAAACCGGCTCCCAGGGAGCTGGCCAGCATGCCGCCGATCATGCCGGGGGCGATGCCGGGACGGTCGGCGATGGAATAGGCGATATAGCCGGACAGCACCGGGATCATCAGGGCGAAGGCCGAGGCGCCGCCGATCTGCATCAGGGCGGCGGCCAGGGTGCCTTCCTCTTTAAAGGCCTCGATGCCGAACACGAACGACAGGGCAATGATAAGGCCCCCCGCCACCACCATGGGCAGCATGAAGGAAACCCCGGTCAGCAGGTGCTGGTAGGGGCCGGCCTGTTTCTTGTCGTCCTTGCCTTCCTGGGCGGCGCCGTTGCCCTGCCCCTGATGCTGGTACATCTTGGCTTCGGCGAGGGCGGTCTCGATGGTGAGCTTGGGCTTTTTCAGCGCCTGGCCGGTGCTGGTGCGGTAGACCCGCTTGCCGTCGAACCGGCTCAGGTTGACGTCGATGTCGGCGGCCACGATGACGCAGTCGGCGGCGGCGATGTCCTCGGCGGTAAGGGCGTTCTGGGCACCCACCGAGCCCTGGGTTTCCACCTTGATTTGGTGGCCCATGGCCTTGGCGGTCTCATTCAGGGCCTCGGCGGACATAAAGGTGTGGGCCACCCCGGTCGGGCAGGCGGTAATGGCCACCAGCCTGACGCCGGCAGCGGCGGCCGGCGCGCTCCCCTGCTGCCTGACCGCCTGGCCGGCGGCCTGCTGCAGCCAGGCCTTGGGCCCGTTCAGCGCCTGCTGGATATCACTCTTGTACAACGGCTTGCCGGCAAAGCGGGACAGGTCCAGTTCGGTGCCGGCGGCCACCACCACCAGTTCGGCCTCGTCGATCTGGGCCTGGGTGAAAGGGATCACCGGCTCGAGCTGGCTGTGGCATTCCACCGTGGCCTGCCAGCCCAGTTCCTCTGCTGCCTGGCGCAACAGGCGGGCTGCCATGTAGCTGCTCGCCATGCCGCTGGGGCAGGCGGTTACGATCAATGTCTTCATTTATATCTCCTTGGCCTCGACCTGAGTGATCAGGATGGCGTTTTGATAGTCACTGACTTCCTTTTGATTGCGAATGCCTACCCCGATCTGGGTCACCGCCATCAACGACAGTGCCACGGCCCGGCGCAGGGTCTCTGCTTCTTCCAGTCCTTCCACGAAACCGGCGCACAGGCCGGCCACCAGGCTGTCCCCTGCCCCGACGGTGCTGACCACCTTGACCTTGGGCACCTGGGCCCGCCAGTACCCCTTGGGGCTGAACCAGTGCACGCCGTCGGCACCGGCCGACACCACCACGTGCTCGATGCCCTGGGCCTGCAGCTCGCGGGCGCAGGCGGCGAGATCCGCATCATCCTGGATGGGCCGGCCGACCAGGCCGGCCAGCTCGTCGATATTGGGCTTGATCAGCGCCGGCAGGCCCTTGATGCCCGCCCGCAGCGCCTCGCCGCTGGCGTCCAGCAGGACCGCCTTGCCCCGCTCCCGCCACATTTCGATCATGCCTTCGAGCTGCTGGGGGTGGACCCCGGGCGGCAGGCTGCCCGCCACCACCAGGGTGTCGAAGTTGTTGGCCAGGGATTCCAGCCGCGCCAGCAGCCGGTTCCAGTCCACGTCGGTCACCTTGAGGCCGGGCAGGTTGATGTCGGTGACCCGACCGTCCCCCTCACTGACTTTGACGTTGACCCGGGTATCGCCCGCCAGGCGCACGAAGTCGTCTTCGATGCCGTGCTGGCTGAACAGGGCCCGGAACGACGAGTCGTTGTTCAGGCCGAGAAAGCCGCAGGCCCGGGGGGTATGGCCCAGATCGGCCAGCACCCGTGCCACGTTGATGCCCTTGCCGGCCGCACCCAGGTGGCCGGACTTGGCGAGGTTCACCTCGCCAGGCTTGAGAGAATCCAGGGAGACCGTCAGATCCAGGGCCGGATTCAGGGTCAGGGTCAGTATGCTCATTTGGCTTCTCCTACCAGGGCCCGCACCGCATTGGCATCACTGGCCTTGAGGGCCTGCTCGGCCAGTTGTTGACACTCGCTCAGGCTCCAGTCGCGGACCTGGGCCTTGACCATGGGCACCCGTTTGAGGCTGACCGACAGCTCATCCACCCCCAGGCCCACCAGCAGCGGCAGCGCCTTGGGATCCGAGCCCAGCTCGCCGCACACCCCGACCCACTTGCCCTTGGCGTGGGCGGCGTCGACGGTCATCTTGATGAGGCGCAGCACCGCCGGGTTGAGGCCGTCGGACAGGCTGGCCAGCTCGCCGTTGCCGCGGTCCACCGCCAGGGTATATTGGGTCAGGTCGTTGGTGCCGATGCTGAAGAAATCGGCCTCGTCGGCAAACACCTGGGCGTTGAGGGCGGCGGAAGGCACTTCCACCATGATGCCCACCTGCACGTCCTTGGCATTCACCTCGGCCTGGACCTTGTCGAACATGTCCTTGGCCCAGCGCCATTCGGACCAGTCCGCCACCATCGGGAACATGATGCGGATGGGCTGGTCACCGGCGGCGGTCAGCAGGGCCCGCAGCTGGGTTTCCAGCAGCTCGGGCTTCTGCATGCACAGGCGGATGCCGCGCACCCCGAGGAAGGGGTTTTCCTCTTTCGGCACCGGCCAGTAGGGCAGCGGCTTGTCACCGCCCACGTCCAGGGTCCGGGCCACCAGGGGGCGGCCGTCGAGGGCGTCGATGGCCTTCTTGTACTCGGCAATCTGGGCATCCAGGCCAGGCGCACTGCTCTGGGCCATGAACACGAACTCGGTGCGCAACAGGCCCACGCCCTCGGCGCCGGCCTCCACCGCCTCCACCGCCTTGGCGGTCTCACCCAGGTTGGCACAGATCTCCATGCGATGGCCGTCGCGGGTGGTCGCATGCTGATCGCGGCTGGCCCAGGCCTTTTCCGCCAGTTCCTTCTCTTGCTGCTGGCGGACCTTGGCCTGCGCCAGCTGCTCGGCCTCGGGCGCCACCCAGAGGGTACCGGCCTCGCCGTTCAGTATCACTTCGGTGCCCTGCTTCAGGGTCATGACCGCGCCGCCCATGGCCACCAGGGCCGGGATGCCCAGCGAGCGGGCCAGGATGGCGCTGTGGGAAGAGGCGCCACCGCCGGCGGTGACCATGCCCAGCACCTTGGCCGGATCCATGTTGACCACGTCGGAGGGGCCGATGTCTTCCGCCACCCAGACATAGGGGGTATCCGGCTTCTGCGGCAGGCTGGTATTGCACAGAATGGCCATCACCCGCCGACCGATGTCGCGGATGTCGGCGGCCCGCTCGGCGAGCAGGGCATCGGGGCTGGCGGCCTGCAGGGTGGCGGCGGAGTCGATTTCGCTCCACCAGCCGGCGGCGGCGGACTGCCCCTTCTGGATACGTTCGGCGGCGCCTTCCGCCAGGGAAGGATCGTCCAGCAGCTCCTGGTGCATGGCCATGATTTCCTTGGCCTGGGGCTGGGTCGCCTTGGCCACGCTGGCGGCCAGGTCGCTGTGGGCCTGCTTGATGGCGGCGCTCAGCTTGCCCTGTTCGGCGGCGGCATCGCTGGCCTTTTCCGGATACTCGAACTGAATGGGGGCCTCCACGAACACCGGCCCGATGGCGGTGCCCGGCGAGGCGGCCACGCCCTGTACTTCGGTGTTGGGGGCAATATCGTGCACCTGATGGATCTCGGGCTGCTCGGCCTCGGCCACCGGGGCGGCCGCAAGCGGGGCGAGTTCTTCTCCCAGGCCGCTGTTCACCGCCTCGACCAGGCCGTTCAGAGCGGCCTCGGCATCGGTACCCTCGGCCTTGAATACCAACTGGTGGCCGGCCTTGACGCCCAGGCTGATGACCTTCATCAGGCTCTTGGCGGACACGCTGTGGCCGTCGCCGTCCAGGTTGCGCACCTGGATGTCGGCCTCGAATTTCTTGGCGGTCTGCACCAGCATGGCGCCGGGTCGGGCGTGCAGGCCGTGGGGATTGCGCACCTCCACCAGCCGCTCGTTGGCGGCCAGGGCCGGCGTCTCGCTCTCGACCGGCGCCGGCACCACTTCCTCACCCAGGCCGGAACGCACCGCGTCCACCATGCCCTTGAGGGCGGCGTCGGCATCTTCACCGTCGGCGGTGAAAGCCAGGGTATGGCCGAGCTTGACGCCCAGGGTCATGATCTTCATCAGGCTCTTGGCGGACACGGCCTTGCCGTCGCCGCTCAGGTTACGCACCTTGATATCGGCCTGGAACTGCTTGGCGGCCTGTACCAGCATGGCACCGGGTCGGGCGTGCAGGCCGTGAGGGTTGCGTACTTCTACGGTCACCTCGCCGACGGCCAGGGCGGCCGGTCCCTGACTCAGGGCGGCGAGCAGCGCCTCGGGGGAGGACTGGGCGGCCAACTCATGGCCCTTGCCGGCGGCCAGCCAGTCGGCCAGTTGGCTCAGCAGGGTCTTGTGGGTCGCACCCTTCACCGCCAGCGCCAGCAGGGCCGCTACCGGCTGCTGCCGGTGCTCGAAGGCATCCGCGGTCACCAGCGCCGCCCGGGAGGGGCCAGTGGTCGGGGTCTGGCTCAGCCACCAGCCCTGTCCCAGGTGACTGGCGTCGCCCTTGATCAGGGCGGACTGCTCGCCGGCCGAGGCCTTCATCAGTACCGCGGCCTGTTCGGCCAGTTGGCTCAGGGAGCTGGCCTTGGCCTTGACGGCGATGCTTTCCACGCCCAGGGCCAATTCGGGCTCGCTATCGCCCTGCAATAGTTGCAGAATATCCTGCGGCTCACGGGCGGACCTGACCCGCTCGGCCAGATCGTCCTGGGACAGGGCCCGGGCCAGTTGCTTGAGCAGTCCCAGGTGCTCGTCGGAGCCGGCGGCGATGCCCAGCACCAGATAGGCTTTTTCACCGTCGCCCCACTCTACGCCTCCAGGCAGGTGGATGGCCTTGATGCCGGTTTTTTTCACCAGATGGCGGGTATCCTGGGTGCCGTGGGGAATGGCGATGCCCTGCCCCAGGTAGGTGGCGGTTTGGGCTTCACGTGCCAGCATGCCGGCCTCGTACCCGGCGGCCACATTGCCGTCCCGCTCCAGCCACTGGGCCAGCGCATTGATAACGGAAGTCTTGTCGGCCAAGGCGGCACCGATTTTTACGTCTTGTGTAGACAGTGAAAGCATGACATCACCTGCTGATTTACAAGGATATTTACACCCTAGAACAAGATGGGAATAGCTTGGGTTATTTTGTAACTGAATTCATACTGAATCGTTTCAGCCATTCAGGCAAGCTATCTGCACCGGCAGATTGCGATGATATGATCTGGTGCACATTTTGATGGATTTAACGAACGATGAAACTTGACGAAGTCGCCCGCCTGGCCGGGGTATCGCGCACCACCGCCAGCTATGTGATCAACGGCAAGGCAGAGCAGCACCGGATAAGCCAGGCCACCCAGGACAAGGTGATGGCAGTGGTGCGGGCCCACAACTACCAGCCCGACCGCCAGGCCGCCGCACTGCGCGGGGCCCTGTCACATACCTTCGGCCTGATAGTGCCGGATCTGGAAAACCCCAGTTATGCCCGCATGGCCAAGCTGCTGGAATGGCATGCCCGCAAGGCCGGTTTCCAGCTACTGGTCACCTGCTCCGATGACGAGCAGGACACCGAGAAGGACCTGGCCATGATGCTGAAAGGACGGCGGGTGGATGCCCTGATAGTGGCGTCCTGCCTGCCGCTGGATGATGAATTTTACCTGAAGATCAACCAGGAGTTGCCGGTTATCGGGGTGGACAGATCCCTGCCCTCTCCCCTGATCTATGTGAGCAGCGAAAACAAGGCCTCCTCCTTCCGGCTGACCCAGACCCTGGCCAGTCCCGAACTGGAGCAGGCCTGGCTGATCGCCGCCGCTCCGGATCTGGGCATCAGCCTGGAGCGGGAGCAGGGCTTCGTGAAGGCCCTGGAGAAAACCGGGGTGCCTTACCAGGTGCTCTATGGCGAGCGGTTCGAACGCCAGACCGCCTTCCGCCTGCTGAACGAGCTGGAGCAGGTGGACTGGCAACGGCCCCAGGCCATCGTCACCACCGCCTTCGTGTTGCTGGAAGGGGTACTCGATTATTTCTACCAGCACGAAGCCCAGTTGCCGCCCCGCCTGCGGCTCGGCACCTTCGGCGATCACCGGCTGCTCGATTTCCTGTCGAGCCCGATCAACACCATCGCCCAGGATCACCATATCGTGACTCAGCAGGTACTGAACCTGACGCTGGACGCGGTGCGGGGCAACTACCGCAGCGGCCATTACCCGGTACCGCGGATACTGCACAAGCGCTGAACCCGGGGCTGGAGTCGGTGTCGGCGCCCTGGCAACCGACGCAAACGGGCCCCGCTCGATGGGCCTGTCCTCCCGGGCTCAGGGTGCCCATCAGCGCCCGTCCGTTCGGGAGGTTCGGCCGAACATCCGCTCCCAGACCCCGTCCTGCAGCACCAGCCGGTGATAGAGCGCCGCCAGCATGTGCAGCAGCAACACCACCACCAGCAGGTTGGCCGCCAGCCGATGGGTAGCGTTGGCCAGACTCGCCAGTTGGTCCAGCGGCGAGACCCAGCCTCCAATCACCCACCAGTCGAATACCGCCACCTCCCGTCCGGCGGCCACCGACATCAGGATGCCCGACAGCGGCATTACCAGCATCAGCAGGTAGAGCAGGTGGTGGCCGGCCCGCGCCAGTTTTGCCTGCCCACCCCGGAGCACGCCGGCCGGCACCCGTGAAACCCGGTGCCACAGCAGCCGGCCCAGCAGGGGCAGCAGCAGGAGAACGCCCAGGCTCTTGTGCCAGAAGAAGGCGTCACCGCGCGCCGGCCCGCGCGGCAGGCTGCCGGCGTACCATCCCAGACCGATGATCAGGAAAATCAAAAGTGCCATGCCGAGGTGCAGGAACCGGCTGGTCACGCCATAGCGTTGTGCGTTATTGCCCCATTGCATCTGTTGTGTGTCTCCCGTTAGCAGTGTCGGGGAAGACTATCCATTTGATCCCGCAGATTGATGTCAAGTTGTGACATCTTGTGACAGGGCCCAGCGCTCCATCGCCTCGCCCGACTCCAGGAAAAACCGCCCTTCGCGCAAGGGGGCCCGGACGCTCAGTCGTTCGCCGCCATAGCCGAACGCCAGTTGCCAGGCGTGTAGATAGCCCCGGTCCGCCGGGCTGCCGCCGTAGCGTTCATCGCCCAGAATGGGGCTACCCAGGCTCTTTAATGCGACCCGCAGCTGGTGGGTCTTGCCGGTATAGGGCTGCAGCAGAAAGGCCCGCAGTCCCTCGGCAAGCGGAGTGCTGTAAAAGCGGGTGATGGCCGGATTGAGCTGGGTGCGGCACAGTTTCCAACTGCCACCCCGGGCCTTTTCCATGTCGCCTCTGATCAGTCCTTGTTTCTTGCTGGGTCTGCGATCCGACAGGGCCAGATAGAGCTTGCGGGTACTGCGCTCGGCGAACTGGCGGCTGAGCTCCCGGTTAGCATCCGGGGTGCGGGCCAGCAGCAGGGCGCCGGTGGTCATCTTGTCGAGCCGGTGCACCGGGTAGAGCGGCTCGCCCAGTGCCTCGCTCAGTCGGCGTACCAGACCCGGGCTGTCTCCTTCCTGGTGCATGCCGAGACCGGCGGGCTTGTTGATCACGTAGAAATGGTCGTGGCGTAACAGTATGTCCATGGGCTCACTCCGGGAGGGATAATGCAAAAAGCCCGCTGCGATGACGCAGCGGGCTTTTCAGGTCTGGCGGAGGAGGTGGGATTTGAACCCACGGTGGGCTATTAACCCACGCCGGTTTTCAAGACCGGTGCATTCAACCACTCTGCCACCCCTCCGGACAGCGCGCATCATACTTGCACCGACCGGAGCTGTAAATAGGGCGGGATTCAACTGCTTTCTAAATCACCATTCTGGTCACGTTCTGACTGGGGTGCTCCCCTGGAAGGGCGATCGAAAAAATACCGGTGCAGGAATTCTTCATCCAGCGGCGACAGATCGAAATGCCGGCTCGCCTCGGCAATCAGCCGGGGTGTCAGCCGTGGCTGCTGCAGTAGCCAAGCCAGTGCCTTGCGCAAGGGTTCATGTTCGTTCATCTCAGCCTCCGAGCCTGTTGCAATACGCCACACACCTCTGGCCACGGCGTCACCCTTTAATTTTTTATATATTTTAAATACAATTTAACGCTCTGCCGAGTTCCAACGACACGCAATTTCTCATTGCCACCGAGGTCTGCATGCATTTTAAACACCGGCTGCGCGATGCCACCCTGGCCGGTCTGGCCGCCTTTGTTGCCGTCATCTGCCTGAGCTACCTGAAAAGCTGGGCCCACTTCATGGTGCTGAGTGCGCCCCTCGGTGCCACCCTGGTGCTGCTGCTGCTGCTGCCTTCGGCGCCCCTGTCACGGCCCAAGCACGTGGTCCTGGGACACCTGTTGACCACCAGCGTGGCGGTGATCGGGCTGGAGTTGCTCCCGGATCCCATCTTGGGGCTGGCCGTCTGCTTCGGCCTGGGAATCACCCTGATGGTGCTGACCGATACCCTGCACCCACCGGCCGGCGCCAACCCGATACTGATCTACCTGTCCGGTGCCCATCTGCCACCGATGGACTTCATCCTGCCCACCCTGTCCGGCACCCTGTTCATGGTGGCCTTCGCCAGCCTCTATCACCGCGCCTTTACCCATCGCCGTTATCCCTTCGGTCCCAAGGCGGCGCCGTCAGCGGCGGGAAACACTCCCCGGGCCGGTGGCAAGCAGGAGCGCTGCGGGAAGAAATCTTCATAAAAAGAATCTTCACATGAAGATTTATATAAAATTGTGACTCCCTTCACAACCTCACTGGTAACAGTTGGGTAACATTGCGTTACCGTTAACTTGATACAAGTTAACGGAATTTATAACCCAATATAATCCACAATATTGTATACAAAAGTGACAGGGAGTCATGATGAGAAAAACCGCCTTAGCGCTGCTGGTAACCGTGGCCGCCGCCCCCGTATTCGCTGCTGACTGGAGTTCAACCGAACTCCAGTATCAGCTGGGCAGCCTGAAGCAGAATCCCTTCGGGGCCGATCCCGATCAGCAGTCGACCACTCATATCTACACCCTGCAACACGCCAGCGGCTGGAAATACGGTGACAACTTCTTCTTTATCGACTACTCCGACTGGGACGACGGTCAACGGCAGCGGGACTGGTATGGGGAAGCCTATTTCAACTTCAGCCTCGGCAAAATCGGCGGCACCGAACTGGCCCTGGGCCCGATCAAGGACGTCGGGCTGGTGCTGGGAGTCAATGCGGGAGGTGACAGCAAGATCCGCAAGTACCTGCCAGGTATCCAGCTGGCTCTCGATGTACCCGGCGCCGCCTTCTTCAATACCCTGGTCACCGCTTACATCGACGACAATCTGGGCGTCGCCAACGGCGGGGCTCCCAAGGAAGGTAACAGCTGGATGCTGGACACCGCCTGGGCCTTTCCCTTCGCCTTCGCCGGTCACGACTTCAGCCTGGAAGGCCACGCCGAATACATCGGCAGTCGCACCAACGAATTCGGCGACAAGGTCAAGGCCCATATCCTGGCCCAGCCCCAACTGCGCTACGATCTGGGCAAGACCCTGTTCAATGATCCCCAGCGGCTGTTCGTTGGCGTAGAGTACCAGTACTGGCACAACAAGTTCGGCAGCGATGTCAACGAAAGCGCGGTGCAGGGACTGGCGGTCTGGCGCTTCTGACAGTAGCGAAGAAGAGCGCCGCGGCGCTCTTCTGCTCTATGCACAGGGATAATGGGAAGTAGGCAGACAGCTTAGAAATGCCATTCCAGCTGGAAGGTCGGTGCGCGGGTATCCACTCCCGGCTTGCCGTGGTTGCCGAACTTGTTGTCCCAGTATTCGTAGCCGACACCGGCCCAGAGGGTGTTGCTCTTGTTGAAGGCCAGCTGGCCCACATCCACCATCAGCGAGCTGCGTGACAGTATCTCCGGCTTGGTGCCGTTGTTGAAATAGTCATCCCCCTTCTCGGTGTTGTAATTGGCAAAGCCCTGGAACTTCATCGGCACCGGACCGGCCTGGAATGGCAGCCCCCAGGCCAGGCTGACCACATAATAGGGATCGAAGCTGATATCGTTGCTGTTGCCCGGGGCACCGCAACCGGGCAAGCCACAGTGGTTCTGCTCATAGGCATAGAGCAGGCTCAGGTCTACAAAGCCCTTGGGCACACCGAACTTCAGGGTGGGACCCGCCACCAGCATGCGCTTGCGCGGGGCGAAGGTGGTGTTCTTGGTGTTCAGATCGAAACCGGCGGTCAGGGCGACTTCCTTGACCGGGCCAAAAGCCAGATCGGTGTCGAACACCTTGCCCAGGTGCAGCTGGTGGCGATAGGTCAGATAAGCTTCCACCGCGCCTTTGTCGCTGCCGTTCGCCCTGTCGTTGCCGTCCGACTGCAGCAGATCCAGGTTAAAGAAGTTCTGTCCGTAGGTGTAACCACTGGCGTGGGTCAGCTGAAGGACATGCTTCTCGATATCCTCGGGGTTATTCGGCTCGGTGAACTGGGTGCCGTACCTGTAGCCGATATAGGTATCGGACCAGGTGGCGGCACTGAGCTGGGGGGCGGCGGATACCGCCAGTGCCAATGCAGAAAGGGTAAAAATACGCTTGCCGATGCGCTTCATATCCGTGATTCCCTCACATTCTTGAAGTGTGACTTCCTGATTTTTATGAATACAAAAACGTTAGTTAATGTGCCTTTTTAGCTTATTGTTAAAGCACAAAAATGATTACATAAAACAACTATAAAGATCTACATTTTGTTCACAAAAACACAAACAAAAAAGACCACAGTGGCATTGCCACCATGGTCTTGGCAAAGCGGGACGGCTCAGGCTCAATACATCTGGTCGGGAGCCAGCTCGGTAGATACCACCATCAGGGCTGCCCTGTGCCCGTCCGCGACCTTGGCATTGGGGAAAATGACCGCCTCCTCCCGTTCCCGCACGAACCAGCGTTGGTCGCCGTCTTCCGCCAGCAGGGTGCCGGCGGGAAAGGCAGTGAAATTGGCAACGTCGTCGGCGAAATGGAAGTGAAAGTCGCCACTCTGCTTGACGATTTCCTGGCATACCCGGAACACCCGGATCTGGTCGAGCGCGACCGGGGCTGCCTGCCAGGCGGGTTCGCCGATCAGTGTCTCCAGGCTGCGCTCCATGGCGGCGAAGCGGCTGGCATCGTTCTGACCGAAGGGCATCACCTTGCCCAGCTCGACGGTGAAGGCATGAGCCCCGAAGCCGCGGGCACTGAAATAGCTGAAGGTAGTGGTAGGGCCATGGGCCAGCAGTATGGTGTCCACACCGGCCCCCGCCAGGAAGGACAGCTGTTGACGGCAGTAGGGCGCACCATGGGGAAAGGGGTAGATGGCGAATTTTTCGTAGGCGGAAGGCCGGATAGCCGTGTGCAGATCGTAATGCAGCCGCTCGACGCCCCGGCGCGCCTCGAAGAAGCGCGCCACATAGCGCTCGAGCCTGGCCGCCCGCTCCCGCTCCCGGCTGTGCCTGCCGCCCCTGGCGTGAGCACCGGAAAACAGCCGATTGAGGTTTTCTTCCAGCTCCCGCACGCCCAGATTCATCGCCGCCGGATTGCCGAAGATCAGCAACAGCCGCTGGCGGCAGGGCAAGCGACCGGTCACGATGCCCTGCAACAGCCGTTCGCACAGCTCGATGGGGGCGGTCTCATTGCCGTGGATGCCACAGGAAAGCACTATGTCCTTGTCCGCCGGCGAGGCCGGCTCGATGCAGAGGACGCCGGTGTCCCACACCTGGATGTCGCCGCCATCGGGCAAGCTGTCGCTGAAGGGGGCAAGTTCCCAGGGATGCTCCCTGCTGAGGGTCAAAAAATCACCGAGCCGGCTTCCGTTCACATTTACCTCCAGTAACATCATTAAAAGCAAAATATCACATGGCGATAAAACATGATTTCAGCAGTAAAGTCTAGCAACGGCAAACCGCCCCCGGCGCTCCGAAAACACCCCGGGATGCGGTTCTAGGCAGCAGACTTGAACGGTTATGCCAAGTGGTGGGTATGGTGCGTTTTGTTATGCATTCCTGCCCATGACAACAACGGGCAAAAAAATTCGCCGGGGCCAAGGGACTGGCCGATGTGATAAAACACGACGCCCCGCTATCCGGGCCGTCGTCGACGGCGAGACCCTAGACGCCGGCCTTGGCGAAGGTGTCACTCACCAGTTGTCGGGCTTCGGTGATTAACCGCCCGAGATGGGCCTGATCCCTGAAGCTTTCGGCGTAGATCTTGTACACCTGCTCGGTGCCGCTGGGACGGGCAGCAAACCAACCCTGCTCGGTGACCACCTTGAGGCCGCCGATATCGGCACCGTTGCCCGGCGCCTGGGTCAGGATGGCGACGATGGGATCCCCTGCCAGGGTCTCGGCCTCGACATCATCGCGGTTGAGCCTGGCCAGCACCTGCTTCTGGGCCAGACTGGCGGGGGCATCCAGCCGGCGGTAGACGGGGCGGCCCAGCTCGGCCACCAGCCGTTCGTAATACTGGTGCGGCGTCAGGCCGGTGATCGCCAGGATTTCCGCCGCCAGCAGGGAAGGAATGAAACCGTCCTTGTCGGTGC
Organism: Zobellella sp. An-6; assembly: GCF_052487945.1. Lineage (NCBI taxonomy): Bacteria > Pseudomonadati > Pseudomonadota > Gammaproteobacteria > Aeromonadales > Aeromonadaceae > Zobellella > Zobellella sp. An-6. The sequence goes on from NZ_CP199259.1 coordinate 2,423,224, forward strand.
TCCAGACGCCCCCGTCGAGGCGAAGGAAGGAAGCACCGGCGCTCTCTTCCCCGACAAAGCCAAGCCGGCCATCCACCAGGTCCTGCACATACCACTTGAAGCCGACCGGCACCTCCATCAACGGCCGTCCCAGGTGGGTCGCCACCCTGTCTATCAGGGAGGAGGACACCAGGGTCTTGCCCACCGCCAGGGAAGACGGCCAGCGGGGCCTGTGGGTGAAGAGGTAATGGATGCAGACCGCCAGGTAGTGATTGGGGTTCATCAGCCCGTCCCGGTCCACTATGCCGTGGCGATCGTAGTCGGGATCGTTGCCGCAGGCGATGTCGAAGTCGTCCTTCATCGTCAGCAGCTTGGCCATGCAGTAGGGGCTGGAGCAGTCCATGCGGATCTGGCCGTCGTGATCCAGGGTCATAAAGGAGAAGGTCGGCTCCTGGCACGGGTTGACCACGGTAATATCCAGGCCATAACGCTCGGCAATGTGCGGCCAGTAGGCCAGACCGGCGCCCCCCAGGGGATCGATGCCGATGCGGATGCCGGCTTCGCGGATGGCGGTCATGTCCACCACCTCTCCCAGCTCCGCCACATAGTCCTCGACATAGTCGATCTGCACGGCGCGTCCGAGCGCTTCGGCAAAGGGCACCGAGGCGATACCGGCGCCGCCGCCGGCGATCAGCGCGTTGGCCCTGTCCTGGATCCAGCGGGTGGCCTCGGCCGCTGCCGGGCCGCCGTCCGGCCCGTTGTACTTGATGCCGCCATCCCGGGGCGGGTTGTGGGAAGGGGTGATCACGATGCCGTCCGCCCTGGCATCGGCATGCTTGCGGTTATGGTTGAGAATGGCATGCGACACCACCGGCGTCGGGGTATAGCCCCGGCCCTGTTGCACCCTCACCTCCAGGCCGTTGGCCACCAGCACTTCCAGGGCCGAGCCCCAGGCCGCCTCCGACAGGGCGTGGGTATCCATGGCCAGGAACAGGGGACCGGCCAACCCCTGCCCGGTTCTGTACTCCGCCACCGCCTGGCAGATGGCCCTGATGTGCAGTTCGTTGAAACTGCCGTCGAGGGCGCAGCCCCGGTGCCCCGAGGTGCCGAAGGCCACCTGCTGCTCCGCCCGGGCCGGATCCGGCTGCAACTGGTAGTAAGCGGCCATCAGCCGCGGGATATTGACGAGATCGGAGGCCTCGGCCGGGGTGCCGGCCCTGGGATGCGTGGTCATGGGCTCAGTCCTTTTAGTCTGCTAAATGCTTTGGCACACTCGTTCGATCAGTCCGTGGGGGTACCCCATGGCCGCCATCAGCTGCGCCACTATGTTGCGCTTGCGGCCGGTGTTGGTATTGGTGATCACCCAGTAGGGGCTGCCATCGATGGCCTTGGGCTTGGTGGTATTGCCAGCAGCCAGCAGGGCCGCTTCGGAGTCGGCGAAGTAGATGCGCTTGCGGCCCTTGATATCGCTCGCCTGGGCAAAGGAGTCGGGATGCTCGCGGTAGAGCACCGACAGTATGTGCATGAAACGATCGATGGCCGACTCTTCCGCCGCCAGCTGGTTGTTGTCGAGCATCTGGGCTATCCCCTGGCCCGGTACGGCGCGCGGGACGGCGGCCGGCACCGCCACCGGGGCCTGTTCCAGCTTCAGCAGCCGGCGCAGAATATCCGAGGCGCTCTCGCCGATATGGCGGGTGTTGCTGGCGATATAACGGTAAAGATCTTCATCTACCTCTATGGTTTTCATCATCTTTTCTGGCATGTCCACTCCCAATGAGGAGCCCGATTATACATGGAGGGAGCATCAGGCCCAAGCGGGTTGCGCCGCCGGCGCGAGCGGGCAACAATAACGCCCTTGGTCCAGTTCGGGAAAATCACATGCAACTCAATTTTCGCCGCCAGGGGCAAGGCCGCCCGGTCATGCTGATCCATGGCCTGTTCGGCAACCTGGATAATCTCAATGGCCTCAGCCGGGAGCTGGCCGAAGGGTTCGAGGTCATCGCCGTCGATGTCCGTAACCATGGGTTGTCCCCCCGCAGCGAGCGGATGGACTATGAAGAGATGGCCGGTGACATACTGGCCCTGGCCGAGCGACTCGAGCTGGAGCAACCGGCGCTGGTGGGTCATTCCATGGGCGGCAAGATTGCCATGATGGCCGCCGGCCTGGCCCCCGATCGCGTTCGCACCCTGGTGGTGGCCGACATCGCCCCGGTCGCCTACAGCCAGGCCCGCCATGAGGCCGTGTTTCAGGGGCTGCTGGCGGTGATCGAAGCCGGTTGCCGGAACAGAAAGGAAGCGGACGAGGTGCTCGGCCGTTACGTCGAGCCGGCCGGAGTGCGCCAGTTTTTGCTGAAGTCCTTCGTGCCCGACGGCGCCCAGCCCTGGCGCTTCAACGTGCCGGTACTGTTCGCCCATTACCAGGCCATCATGGGCTGGCCCGGCCTGCCCCGGCCATACCAAGGCCCCACCCTGTTCATCAAGGGCAGCGAGTCCGATTATCTGCTGCCCGAACACCAGCCCCAGGTGTTGCGACAGTTCCCGCGGGCCAAGGCCCGCGTCATCCAGGGAGCGGGGCACTGGCTGCATGCGGAGAAACCCCAGATGTTCAACCGGTTAGTCCTGGATTTCCTGACCGAGGCCGGTTAACAGGCTTAAATCCTTTATGGTATAGTTGCGCTCAATTTCAACGGTCGGGCAACAAGATGTCATTGGAACAAATCGAGCTGCTGGAAAATCTGGGCCTCAAGCTGTTTTTTGTAGCCATTTTCCTGCTGATCGGGCTGGCTATTCAGGATGTACTCAAACGAGGCAATGTGCCCAAGTTTGGCCGTTACATCGTCTGGCTGGTGTTGTTTCTGGGCTGCGCCGGCTTTGTCGCCAAAGGGATCATCGAAGCCGCCTGGGAAGGAGGCGGTCTCGGTTAAGCCATGGCCAAGCAAGATGCGGACAGAACCACGCTGGACTTGTTTGCCGACGAGCGTCGGCCCGGCAGGCCAAAGACCAACCCCCTGCCCCGGCAAGCCCAGCTCAAGCTCAACAAGCGCAATCAGCTCAAGCGGGATCGCGAGCGCGGCCTCAGGCGTATCGAGCTGAAGGTGGATCAACACTTGTTGAGCAGGTTGAATCTGCTTGCCGCCGAGCGTCAGCTCAGCCGGGCAGAATTGATCCAGACATTACTGTTGCAACAGCTGGAGCAGCAGGATTTTGATTAGGCCGGGTGGCCTGACACCCACATTTTCTAAGGTACAGCATTATTATGGCAAGCGTAGGTCTGTTTTTTGGAAGTGACACCGGCAACACCGAAGCCGTGGCCAAGATGATCCAGAAAGAGCTGGGCAAGCACCTGGTCGAGGTGCACGATATCGCCAAGAGCACCAAGGAGGACATCGCCGGTTTCGACCTGCTGCTCCTCGGCATCCCCACCTGGTACTACGGCGAATCCCAGGCCGACTGGGATGATTTTTTCCCGGAACTGGAGCAAATCGACTTCAGCGACAAGCTGGTGGCCATATTCGGTTGCGGTGACCAGGAAGACTACGCCGAGTATTTTCTCGACGCCATGGGTACCCTGCGTGATATCATCGAACCCAAGGGCGCCATCATCATCGGCCACTGGCCGACCGAAGGTTATGACTTCGAGGCATCCCGCGCCTTGGTGGACGACGGCCACTTCATCGGGCTGGGGATAGACGAAGACCGGCAACCCGAACTGACCCAGGACAGGGTCAAGGCCTGGTGCAAGCAGATCTACGAAGAGATGTGCCTGAAGGAGCTGGAATCCTGATCCTCCTTCGCAGGTCCAACGTAGGGACGCGGCAGCGCGTCCCTTTTTTGTATCCCTGATGAACAACGGAACAACCCAAACCAGAATCAAGAGAAGCAGTACATGAAGATGTTAAGAGCGTTACTGTTGACCCTGCTGTTGCCGGCTTCGCTGGCCCAGGCCAACATCAATCCCCTCCCCCTGCCGGAAGACCCGGGTCAGCCGGTGGGCCAGATCGTGCTCCATACCGCCCAGGAGGGAGACAGCCTGGCTGCGCTGGCCCGCTACTATGGGGTCAGCCCCATACTGCTGCTGGCGGCCAATCCGGAACAGGATCTGTTTCTGCTGCAACCGGGCCAGAAGGTGATCATTCCCAACCAGTTGCTGCTGCCCAAGGCGGAAACCCAGGGCATCGTCATCAACCTGGCGGAGTTGCGGCTGTACTATTATCCGGAGCAGGGTGACGAAGTGTATGTGTTCCCCATCGGTATCGGCCGGGTGGGCCGGGCCACGCCGGAAATGATCACCCGTATCTCCGAGATGCGCAAGGATCCGACCTGGACCCCCACCGCCAATACCCGCAAGGAATATGAAGCCAAAGGCATTCCCCTGCCGGCCGTGGTCCCCCCGGGCCCCGACAACCCCCTGGGGGAATACGCCATGCGCCTGGCCTATGGCAGCGGTGAATACCTGATCCACGGCACCAACGATCCTCTGGATGTGGGCCTGCGCGCCAGCGCCGGCTGTATCCGCATGTATCCCGAGCATGTGGAATGGCTCTTTGCCCAGGTCGACAGCGGCACCCGGGTACAAATCGTCAACCAGGCGCTCAAGGTCAGCACCGATCAATACGGCCAGACCTTTGTGGAAGCCCATGAGCCGCTGACGCCGGAAGGGCTGGCCGACACCCGGCCGCTGGATCTGAGCGCACTGATGCCGCTCCTGGAGCAGGGCGCCGACCGTGACTTTATCGAGCAGGTGATCAGCCACCAGCAGGGCGTGCCCCAGCTGGTGGGACAGCTGTACTGAGCCGAATAAGGGCGCCCTTGGCGCCCTTATTCAATCAAGTCCCCTCCTATCACCGCCACGCTATCCACCCTTAGATAGGCATTGCCCAGGGAAAGTCCCAGAGTATCCAGCATGGGATCCACTACCTGCGCTGACACACTTTCCAGCAAAGGCGCTACTATAGGCGTAATCAACTGGGCCAGCAAAGAGTCGACTAAACCACCAACCCAAGGATTTACGTGGATAGTCGAGCCATCTAGCTGCAAGAGCAGGCTGGACAGGAGATTACCCAAGCTCTCTCCCGATGACGCGCTGACCTGCGTTTCTTCTGAGGGTAACTGCTGTGGATTAATGCTGACTAGCTCGGGATTATTCGGTTCAGCCGCCACATTTATCGGCCCCAAGCTAACATCGGCTAAAGGGACGGAGGCAAGCAATACAATGGCGCTCAACTTTAAAGGGCTGACAGTGTTCAGGGACATGGAGGCGATTGAAGGTGTAACCTCAAGCCCAACTTCCAAGTCCTCTTGTAACGCGCAACCTGTGACATGGGTAAGATGACTACGGGCACTACCGGCGGTAATTCCTAAGTCTAGCCAGAAGGGAGCAACTTCAACACCGGCTAACCCCAGAATACTTAACGCCAGCGGTTCTTTTAATATATTCACCCCCAGCTCCAGCCTGAGCTGGGCCGTTTCCATATATAGCTCGCCCGCATCCTCCGGCAGCCGTCCCAGCCGATAGCGGGGCGGCTCTATCACACTGGCCTTGACCGAGAGATCGGCCAGATCGCTTATCAGGGGAAAGTCCCCCGTCCCCAGCCCCAGATCCACCGCATTATTCAGGTTGGAGACCATAATGGCCCCCTTGATCAGCTCCAGGGCATTGAGCTGGCTCTGCAGCGCGGCCCGGCTCAGTTGCTGCTGATCCTCGTCGCCCGGTGTTTGCAAAAACAACAGCTCGTCCAGGCTGACCATGGCATCTTCGACCTGGGCCGCCGCAGTCAGGCGCTGCTCAATCACTCCCAGATCCAGGCCCGCGGCCTGCTCCTGGTCCACCGCCTCGAGCATCAGCTGCAACAGGGTTCCCAGGGGCACCTGGGTCTCCAGCAAGGTGCGGGTAGAGCCCAGGGTCAGCTCGGTGGCGTTTTCCTCCCCCAGCAGTTGCAGTAGTCGTCCCAGGTGGACACGGGAGCGGGCCAGTCCTTGATAATGGAGCAGGTCGAGATCCAGCTCGGCCCCCAGCAAGCCGCCCAAGAGGGCATTGAGCAGCCCCTCATCCAGGGAGGCCAGCCCCGATCCCAGCGAATAGCCCACCACCATCTGCTTGTCGATACCGGCGCTGGCGGCCAGGGTGATCTCCTGCCCCATCAACCCTCCCGCCAGCAGGCTGGCCGGTACCCGGCGGCTCAGCTCGACCCGGCCGGCGCTGCCGGGAGCACCGCCGGTGTCGATCTGCCAGCGGCTGTCGGCGATATGGCTCCGGCCGAACTGCAGCCGCATATTGACCCCGTCGGTGGCAAAGCCATTGGCCGCCAGGTTGGCCCGCACCTCGGCTTCCAGCTCGGCCGCCTGGCCGGCACCGTCGATATAGCAGGCATGGCGACCCAGGGTCAGCGCCGCCAGATCCGCCTGCTTCTGCAACCGCCGCTGCTCGGTGTAAAGCCGGCCGGCATCGATCGCCAGCGCCGTGACCAGCAACAGGGCGGTGAACAGCCACAGAAAGGTGAAGACGACGGCGCCCCGCTGGCGAACCATGGTCACTCCTTGAAGTTCGATTTGATATAGCGGTCGGGAATGGCGTGGCCAAAGCTCTCCAGCATCCGCTGCTTCGCCTTGGCGGTCGCTTCCGGCGCCAAGCGATCCTGATGACGGCTGGCCTGAAGCTGGCTGCGCTGCAGCTCAAGCCACTGGCGAGTCTGCCGGCCGAACTCTTCGGGCCCGGGGGGCACCGCCACGGCGACGCCACCGGGCAGCATGAGCAGCAACAATAATAGGTAAGGCATCAGCGGACTCCTTCTTGCCAGGGTTGAAAATGGCGCGCCGCGACGATAAAGCGGTGCCGTTCTTGCTCATCCCAGCCGAAACGACGGGCCAGGTGATCGGCGGCCTCGAGCTGCTCGTGTTTCAACAGCAGAAACCAGAGATTGCGCGCCGCTATGCCATGGTCAGGCTCCAGCTCCAGAGCCGTCATCAGCTGCACCCTGGCCTCCCTGTCCTGCCCCACCGCCAGCAGGGCAAAACCATAGTCGTTGCGAATATCGGTATCGGTTGGAGCCAGGTTGATGGCCTGACGGAAGTGGGCCAGGGCCGCCGTCATCTTCCCCTGCTCGGCTTCCAGCAACGCCAGGCCATGGTAGGCCCCCGCCGCCATACAGCCCTTGGTCAGGCCGAGATACCAGGATTCCGCCTCGTGCCCGCGATCCACCAGCCGCAGCAGGTCGCCCCGCAGCAGCCGGGCCCGGGGGGAGTCGTCCGCCAGCGCATCAAGGGTGGCAAGGGCGGAATAGTAGCTCTCTTGCGCCAGCTGCTGCTGGACCAGGCTTAACTGTACCTGCGCCACATCCTGCCCCGGGGAACAGCCCCCCACCCTGCTTGCCGGCGCACTGCTGCAGCCGGCCAGCACGAGGGGCAGGAGCCCACAGCAAAACCAGCCATATATTTCCCGTCTCATCTTGTCACCCCATATTGCCCAAGGCCTTGATCAACGCCAGGAATCCCGGTCCGGCCAGGACCAGCAACAGGGCCGGGAACAGAAACACCATCATCACCGCCGACATCCTGCCCGACAGCTTGCTGACCGTTTCCTGTAGCTGGGTGCGCCGCCGATCCTGCAACAGCTGGGTCAGGCGCTGCAGCGCCTCGCTCATGCCTCCGCCACTGGCCGAGACCTGGGCCAGCAACCGCAGCATGTCCTGCCAGCCTTCGGCGGGCACGATCATGGCCAGCTCGTTCAGGGTCTGCTCACGATCTTCGCCCGCCTCAATCCGGGCCAGTAGCAGCCCGAGCTCCTTGCAACTTTCCGGTGCCATCCGGGTTAGCTCCCGGATCAACACCCGCAGCAGGCTCTCCAGCGACATGCCCACCTCCCACAGGATACGCATGACCTGCAATACCAGCAGCAGCTCCTCTTCCAGCAGGGCCGCCCGCCGACGCACCCTGAGCCGCAGCGCGATCAGCATGACGTAGGCAACGCCGGCGGCCGCTACCGCCACCATTGCCCCCGCCCGCGGCGCCGGCAGTTCACTCCCCATCACTATCAGCGCCGCTGCCAGGGCCGTCAGGCCCAGCCACAACAGCCCGGCCAGGCACAAGAACCGCAACTGGCGATGGCTGCCGGCGACGCCGGCCTGGCGCAACAGCAATGCCAGCTCGTTCAGCCGCCGGCCCGGTTGCTTGGCCTGCGACCACAGCGTCCTCCCCTTGTGCCAGAGTTGCCGGCGATAGGAGGCTTGCAAGGTTTCATCGAGCTGAGCCAACGCCTGCCGGCGCAACTGGCGGCGGGCCTGAAACAGCACCATGGCCACCGCCAGTACCAGCAAGGCCATACTCATCGCTATCATCGCCATGAACGACCTCCTGCTCCTAAATGGAACGCAACATCCGCCACAGGGCCAATACACCGGCCAGTTGCAAGGCCGCCCCGCCAAACAGCAACCGTCGTCCGCCGTCGTCCAGCCACAGACCCAGGATATAATCCGGATTGACGGCCAGCATATAGAGCACCATCAACAGCGGCATCGAGCCCATGACCCAGGCCGTGACCCGGGTTTCTCCCGTCATCGCCCTGAGCTCTCTCTGGCTGCGCTCGCGCTGTTCCAACAGGGTGATCAGGCCGTTGAGCGCCCCCCTGATGCTGCCGCCATACTGGTGATTGACCGAAAACATGCTGGCCAGCAGCCCGAACTCCGCCACCCCGGTCAGGCGTGCCTTGAGGTGGAAGGCCTCAGCCAGTTCCTCACCCAGTTGTACCCTCAGCAAGGCCTGCTCCAGCACCCCGCGCAGCGGACTGGCACTGGCGGCGGCCGACTGCTGCACCGCCTGCTCCAGGCTCATGCCCACGTCGATACGCCGGTTGATTTGACCGATAAAGCCGGGCAGTTGGCGCAACAGCTGCCGCTTGCGGGCGCTCCGCCTGAGCTGCCCCAGCAGGATTCGCAGCACCAGCCAGAGCCCCAATCCCAGCCCGGCCCAGGCTTCCTTACCCAGCACCCAGCCCGGTCCCGTTGCCAGCCCCATCAGGATCAGTTCCCCCGCCACACCACGCCGCCCACCGGCCAGCCCCAGCCGTAACCAGGCTTCCTGCAGGGGGCCCAGCGTCCCCTTCGGCTTGCTCCCCGGCACCACCGGGGCCGTCCGGCCTTGACGACGGGCGGCCAGCACCAGCAACAGGGCGCCGGCCGACAGCAGGGTTATCGCCAGTCCGATCATGATCCGCCCTCCGCTTCCAGCGCCGCCTGCAGCCGCTTGGACGGCTGATCCACCGGCACGAAATCGCCCCGCTCGAGATCGAAGGCATACAGCTCGCGGGTGCGGATCATGCCATCGGCGACCCCTTCCACCTCCAGGATATGGGTCACCAGGCGGCGGCCATCGGGCAGGCGGCTGACCTGCACGATCAGATCGAGCGCGGTCGCGATGATCTGTTTGATCAACACCTCGGTGGCGCTGAAGCCAGAGAGGGTGACCATCATCTCTACCCGCACCAGGGCGTCCCGCGCCGAATTGGCATGCACCGTGCTCATCGAGCCCTGATGGCCGGTGTTCATCGCCTGCAGCATGTCGAGCACTTCCCCGCCCCGGCTCTCACCCAATACGATGCGGTCGGGCCGCATGCGCAGGGCATTTTTCACCAGCTCCCGCGGCGTCACCTCTCCCCGACCTTCACTGTTGGGCGGGCGGGTTTCCAGGCGCACCACATGGCCGTTGCGCAACTGAAGTTCGGCCGCATCTTCGATGGTCACCACCCGCTCCCTCCCGCCGATAAACTGGCTCAGAATATTGAGCAAGGTGGTTTTGCCCGAGCCCGTGGCACCGCTGATCAACAGGTTGCAACGGGCCGCCACCGCCCGTGACAAAAACGACAGCATGGCCGGGCTGATAGAGCCGCCGTTGACCAGCGCCTCGACCCCCAGGGCATCTTGCCTGAATTTACGAATCGACAGGCAGGGACCATCGATGGCCAGTGGAGGAACGATGGCGTTGATCCGGCTGCCGTCGGCCAGGCGGGCGTCAACGATGGGATTGCTCTCGTCGATGCGCCGTCCCAAGGGGGCCAGCATGCGCCGGATCACCCGCAACACGTGCTGATCGTTGAAAAACCGCAGTGGCACCTGCTCCAGCCGCCCCCCTCTTTCCACAAAGATGCGATGCGCGCCGTTGATCAGGATGTCGTCGATGCCGGCGTCATCGAGCAGGGGTTGCAGGGGACCGAAGCCGATCATTTCATCCAGCAGATCCCGCACCAGGTGCCCGGTATCCTCGCGCCCGGAGAGGGTATTGCCCTGCTCCAGCAAATAAGCCTGCACATACTTGTGCACCAGCGGGGAAAGTTCGCTGCGCTCCATTTCGAACATCAGGCCGTCTTCTTCCAGGCGCTCGATAATGTAGTGATGTAACCGTGCCTTCAGCATCGCCAGGCTGTCGTCCGGCGAGACATCCAGGCGGCGGCCGTTGCGGTTGAGTTCGGTTGCCGTCATCCGTGCTTCCTCCCTATCCATCGCGCCCACCAGGGGCTCTCCCGGGTCTGGCCAACCATGCCGGCAATCGCCTTCAGCAGTGGCGCCAAGGGCGGCTTGGGCGGCAACAGCTGACCGGCATTGATCAGGGTGATTAATTCATGCATGTCGGGCAGGCAGGCCAATACCGGTATCTCCAGCCGCTGCCCGATGGCACCGGCATCGGGCACCTGCTGCGGATAATAGGGCGCCAGCACCAGGCCCAGGCCCGCCGGCCTGACCCCCTGGCCCAGCAGATACTCGGCCATGACGGCGGCACTCTTGATGCTGATGTTCTTCTGGTCCGCCAACAGCCACAGGTGGCTGCAACATTCGGCCACCAGGGATACCAGGCTGGAGATGCCCTGGCCGGTCAGGTTGAACAGCAGGTGGTCATAATGCTGCTCCAGCCGGGCCAGCACTTCCCGGACCTCGCTGCCGCTGAGCGCGGCCAGCTCATCGTCGGGCGACAACGCCAGCACATGAATGCCACTGGCCGTGGCCAGCCGCTGCTGCAGCCAGGCTTCGTCCAGCACATGCCGATGGCTGACCAGATCGCTCAGCGAATAATCGGCAGCCGCCCCCAGATAGGCCGCTATGTCGCATTGCGGCAGGGCGAAGTCGAGCACCAGCACCCGTTTCCGGTGGCGGGCGCTCAGCACCCAGGCGGTCGCAATGGTCAGAATGGCACCATCATAGTCATTCCGCGGGGTCAGCAGGGCCAGGGCGCCGCCGGCGGCCACCGGCTCCGGCAGCAATAGCCATTCAAGGGTCTGCTGCAAATTGTCGAAGTTGGCCAGATGCAACTGGCGGTGGTTGCCATAAAACTGCCACTGCCCCTCCGCCGTGGTATCTATCAGGACCACCGGCTTAGGCAAAAATCCTTTCAACAAGCGCTCCAGCTGTTCATCGGGCCAGCAGCTGGCAATCAGCACCATGGCCCTGGCCCGCCGCCATTCCCGGGCACCATTCAAATCATCGAGCATCGTCACCCAGTACAGCCGCTCGCCGCCGGGCAGGTATCGCTCGAGGTCCCGTTGATAGCTGGGATCGGGGCTGTAGGCCAGAATCGTCATCGGCTTCCTCCTTTCACAAAGCCCATGCCGCTGGGCAGGGCGCCGGGATCCCGATCCAGAAACAACATCTCAAAAAAGGCGGGGCGATAGCTGCGGTAGGACTCTCCCGGCAACGCCGGCAGCGCGGCGCCCGCCGCCAATGGCCGCACCAGGTAGGGGGTCACCACCATCAGCAACTCCCGATCACTGCTGTCGAACCGGGTCGACCGAAAGAAGGCGCCGAGGATGGGAATATCGCCCAGCAGCGGCAGCCGGTCGGCATTGCGCTGGGTGGCGGTACTTACCAGCCCGCTGATCACGAAGCTTTCACCATGACCAAGCTGTACCGTGGTATCGGTGCGCCGGATCCGCAGCGATGGTACAGCGGCACCGGCGGTTTCCACCCCGCTGGTGAAATCCAGCTCGCTCACCTCGGGGGCGACCTTCAGCAAGATCCGTTCATCTTCCAGCACCGTCGGGGTCAGATGCAGGCGCACACCGAACTCCTTGAATTCGATGCGGACATCCCCATCCCTGCTGGTGCTGGGATAGGGAAACTCGCCCCCGGCCAGGAAAGTGGCGGTCTGTCCCGACATGGTCACCAGGCTGGGCTCGGCCAGGGTATAGGCATAACCACTCTGATTGAGGACACGAATGGCCCCCCACAGGTTGCGCGCCGTATTGCCGGCCACGATATTGAGGGTGCCTTCGGCCAGCCTGGTGCTGTCCCCGGGCAGAAACCCGGAAAGCAGGCCGCTGCCGGCATCGATGGTGGTGCTGCCCCGCACCGACTGCTTGAACAGCCCGGTGCCGACGGCCTGCAAGGCGTTGCGGCTGACCTCCACCACCTTGATGTCGGCCTGCACCTGGACATTCTGCTCGGCAACGCCGCCCGCCCGCACCCTGAGCAGACGTCGTTCCGGTTCGTCGCTACCCCGGTACCACAGCAGCAACCGGGTCTGTCCGCTGGCCTTGGCGGTGAGCAACAGGCTGCGGCTGGACAGCACCTGTACGCCGGCGATATCCGGGTCCCCCACGGCCGCCCGCACCACCGCGGCCGGGCTGTTCAGTTGGTGTTGCTCTCCCTGCCGCAGAACCAGCTCCTCGGCGGTGGCGATAAAGGCAAAAGCACTGAGCCAGGCGGCCCATAGGATGCGGATCGAGGCCATGGTATTGCTCCTAGCGCGCCGTTGTGAACACGGCTTTATGTTCCCCGTAAAACACTTCCACTCGCGGCCCGCCCGCGGCCCGTCCCCTCGGCGGCAGGGGCCGGGCCGCGACAGGCGGAGCCGGCTCCGCCAGCCGCTCGAGCGCGGCCAGCTCCTTCAGCCGGATCGGCATGGCCGATGGCTGGCCGACCCTCTCCTCCCTCCGGCCGATCACCGCCAGCCGCAGGCTGCCGGTGCTCTCCGCCAACAACAGCCCCGCCATTTCCTGCTCCGGGACGGCCAGCACCACCGACCTGGCCTTTTCATTGCGGGTCGGCTCCGCGCCCGGATCACCGATAAGCTCATGGCCGTGGGCCAACACCTGGACATTAGCCAGCAGGCGGCGGGCACTGCTGTCCTGGCCGCTCTCCCTGTTGGCCTTGAGGTAATAGAGCACATCCACCCGGTCGCCGCTGTTCAGGTGTCCGCCCACCGCCGACACCTCATCCACGCGCAGCGCCAGCGCCCGGTATCCCGGTGCCAGTGCATCCAGCAGGGGCTGGGGGTGGCCGAGCATCCCTTCGTCCAGCTCGGTGCCGGCCACCACGTCTTCCATCAATACCCGCCCCATCAGCGCGCCCGGCTGCACCTGCGGGGCAGGCGCCGGCCCCGGCCGGGTTTGCGCCTCCAGCATGGCGGCACTCAGTGCCTCGCCGCTGACCGCGTCGCGGGCAAAGATCCAGACGCTGTGCTCTTCCCGAGGCGCCGCCGGCGGTGCCTCGGCAACCTCCTGTCCCCTGCTCAGACTGTACAGCCCCAGCAGCAGTGCCAGACCCAAAAGCGCAAAGGCCAACAGATATAATCCTTTTCCCTGCATGGTCGCCTCCCTGGCCGACAGTGTGACTAGAGTTGCAGGCTGGCCCGCGATGAAATCACCGCAGGGACCGGCAACAACGGGGGAATAAAGGGGTGCTCCTGGTAGTTATAGGAAAACTGCAATACACAGCAGTCCCCCGGCAGTATGGTCACCGACAACGCCTCGCTGCGCGGCTGGCCGAAGATGCTGTCCGGATCCGTGAGAAAGTCGTCGAGCAGGGACTCCACCTGCTGGTGCAGTTGCTGTTTCAGCGCCGTATCGTCACAGCCCTCGTCCTGCCCGTCGATCAGGCAGCTTTCGTTGACGTAAGACACGCTGCGGCGCAGGGCTTCGGAACCGATATGGTTAAACAGATACTGGGTATAAAATATAAGGCCGTAGGTCACGATGGCGTAAAACAGGGTCATGATCACCGGCAGCACCAGTACCGCTTCAACACCGGCCGCTCCTTTCTGTTTTTTCCGTGCCTTGTTGTCGGCTCTATAATAAAGCGGCCCCGTCAGAAGAGCGCTCCGTGCATCCATAGCGACACCCCAAACCCCAAGGTCAAAAAGGGGATAAACGGATATTCCCGTCTCTTTCTGTCCCGGAGCAGCCACCAGAACGCTATGCCGGCAAAGGCCAATAACAAGGCATGCAGCAAAAAATCAAAGGGGCTGATCAGGGCCAGAATAAGAATTATCTTTATATCGGCCGCACCGAAGACCTTGAATAAAAAGCCCGGCAGCAGCAGCAGAAACCATAATAATACCCAGAGCAACTGCTGCCAGTGCCAGAGTTGGCCGTCTATCAGTGCGCCTGCCACCGGCCACACCAGGCTTATGCTCAGCAAAAGCCATATCAGTGGGGCCGGGAGCCGGCGAGACCCGATATCCTTAAGGGAACAAAACAGCAATACCAGAAAAAGCAGTGCCATCATCAGATGGCTTTATCCTTCCGCTGGTGGAATACTCTCTGCTGATGTTGTGAGAGAACTTTCAATTTCTCCCATGATGGTCTCGACAGCAGTGGCTATATCGCCAGAAAACGCCGTCAATACCACCGCGACCATCACCGCTATCAACACATATTCAATACCGCTGGCCGCCTTATCTTCCTTGATAAAGCGCAGGGACTGGGACTTGGCATAAACCCAAAGACGAGTAAGCATATCCATATTGTTAACTCCTGAGAGTGTGCCCTATTATTTTTTTGTTCAGTTTGAGTCTAGAAGAGCTTTTCTTTGATGCAAGTCAATCCGGCGCAATTTTTTCGGCCTCTAACTGCCCGCCGGCTCCGGCCGGCTCACCTTCCCCGGCCCAGGCGTAACGGCCCTTGCCGGCCCGCTTGGCCCGGTACATGGCCTGGTCGGCCGCCTTCAGCAGGATCTCGGGCGTATCGCCGTCGGCCGGACACAGGGCGATACCCAGGCTGGTGGAAATCCGGCACTGCCGGCCGCCCAGCTCGAAGGGCTCTTCCAGCCGTTGAATAATCAGCGCCGCCACACGGCTGGCGGCAGCGCGGCTGTCGCCCTCCACCGTCAGCCAGACCACGAATTCATCGCCGCCCAGGCGGTAGACCCGATCGCACAGGCGCAGGGAATGACCCAGCCGCTCGGCCACCGCCTGCAGCAACGCATCGCCGGCGTCATGGCCCAGCTCATCGTTCACCCCCTTGAAGCCGTCGAGGTCGAGAAAGAGCAGTGCCCCCCCCTGCCCCGGCCGGCAAAATGCCGCCAGCTGCTCGATCATGGCGCTGCGGTTGGGCAGGCCGGTCAGCCGATCCTGATAGGCTTGGCGGGACATCTGGCGCAGCTGTCCCGAGCTGGCGCTGACATCTTGCTGCAGGCCGATCAAGCGCCACCGCCGGCCTTCGTATACCCAGCGTCCGGTGATCTTCAACTGCCTGAAAGGCAGCTCGAGCTCCAGTTCCACCCATTCCGCCATGCCGCGTCGTAACTGTTGCTCGAGCCGCAGGGCAGCCTCCTGGGGAAGGCAGCTTTTCCATTGCTCGATATCGATATGGGTGCTGGGTGCCAGGCCATAAAACCCGAACACCGTCGGGCTCCAATACAGCTTGCCGCTTGCCGGCTGCCATTCCCATACTCCCAGTCCGGCGCCGGCCACCGCCAACCCCAGTCGCCTGGCCGGCCATGCCTGGCTAAGCCGGTAGCGGCCGAGGCGATGCCGGTACCACAGCCATGCGGCCAACTGCATGCTCAGCACCAGCAACAGCGCCATGCCGGTCCAGTGCTCAAAAACGGCAGAGAGCTTCTCTTCCATGATGCTCCTCCATCCAGACGTCCCGATAGCGGCCGGCCCGGAGTTGCCCCCCCGAACCGCCGTCTGCGTTACAACTTAGGGGCTTTCGGCCGGGATTGCCAGTGGCACCTTGGACCGGCAAAAAAAAAAGCCTGACCGGAGCCAGGCTTTTTTTCCGAACAACCAGTGTTACTTGGTGTAGCGGCCCATCTGATCCAGACGAGAGTTGGCGCGATCGGCAGAAGCGCGGGCTTCGGCAACGTCGGCAGCCAGACGGTCGATCTTGGCAGAGTTCATTTGCTGGCCTTGTTGTACGGCTTGTACGTCCTGGGCCAGGCTGTCCAGCTTGCTTTCCAGCTCGGTGGTAGAGCTACAGCCAGCCAGCAACAGAGCACTAACAACACCGCCTACTAACATCATTTTATTACGCATTACCTGCTCCTTGTTTTTTGGGAGTCAAAAAGACCACATTAGGCGCAATAAGTATGGACGAAGTTCCCTGCTTATCGCAAATTATTTTATAGACCATGACATTAGGAATTTTTGCTTAACGTCATGATTTAACGTTTGTTTGCCTGTTTTTTACGCACATAGAGGGTACGCTCCACCTCGGCGACGAGATCCCCCTGCTCATCCAGGATGTTGATACGAAAGTGGGGAAAATATTTCTCACCATGCTCGGTGGCACTGAGGATATCGTCCAGCCGCTCCCGACTCAGATGAATATCGGCATAGACCCGCCCCCGACCGGGTTTAAGGAAGGTGATGTTGGCCGCCCTGTCCCATACATAGTATCCCGGCCCCAGCACCCCCATCAGCATCATCGAGTAAACCGGATCCGTCATCGAGAACAGGCTGCCCCCATACTGGGTACGATTGGCATTCTTGTTCCACCAACGCAGCACCAGCCCCACCCGGCAGTAACTGTAGTCAGGGCTGAGCCGCTCGATGCGGATCCCGGCTCCCCAGAACGGGGGCCAGCCGTTCAGCAGGCGGCGAAGCAGCCAGGGGCGAGAAAATATCAGCTTCATCTATCTCATCCGACCAGTCAAGATTGAAGCCGATACTAACAAAAATGACGCCCTCGTGTCAGCCTTCCGGAGCAGATCATGGCAATCCGCCCGCAAACCAGATTGAGGTTGCCATCGGGGTCAGGAACAAGCACAATAAAAGCAATACCCAAACGAAATGCGAACCTTTATTTTTATGGCAGACAACAATCAGGCACTGAAGAAGGCAGGACTCAAGGTGACGCTACCGCGAGTAAAGATACTCGAGTTGCTGCAACAACCGGAAACCCAGCATGTCAGTGCGGAGGATCTGTATAAGCTGCTGATCGACCAAGGGGAAGAGATCGGCCTGGCCACCGTTTACCGGGTACTGAACCAGTTCGACGACGCCGGCATCGTCACCCGCCATCATTTCGAAGGTGGCAAATCGGTGTTCGAGCTGGCCACTCAGGAGCACCACGATCACCTTGTATGCCTCGACTGCGGCAAGGTCATCGAGTTCCACGACGAGATCATCGAGCAACGCCAGCGCGACATCGCCAGTCAGTACAATATCAAGCTCACCAACCACAGCCTCTACTTGTATGGCCACTGTACCAACGAGCAGTGCAACCACAACGACGAAGAGCACCACTGATTCCCAAAGCCGCAGCCAGACTGCGGCTTTTTTATTTAAAGCCGCGGCAGGCGCGGCTTTGGTTGGCCAGCGGGCTCAGGCCTCTTCCTTGCCCCAGGAATCGCGCAGGGCGACGGTCAGGTTGAACACCAGGCCTGGGGCCTTGCTGTCGCGGCAGAAATATCCTTCCCGTTCGAACTGGAACGCCTTTTCCGGCTGTGCATGGACCAAGGAAGGCTCCACCACCGCCTCTTTCAACACCAGCAGGGAATGCGGGTTCAGCGCCTGCTCGAAGGACTCCGCCGCACCCGGGTTCGGCACGCTGAACAGCCGATCGTAGATCCGCACCTCGGCCGGAACTCCCCGGCTGGCGGATACCCAGTGGATCACGCCCTTGACCTTGCGGCCGTCGGCCGGATCCTTGCCCAGGGTATCGGGGTCGTAGCTGCAGTAGAGGGTGGTGATCTTGCCATCGGCATCCTTTTCCACCCGTTCGGCCTTGATCACATAGGCGTTGCGCAGCCGCACTTCCTTGCCCAGCACCAGCCGCTTGTACTTCTTGTTGGCCTCTTCCCTGAAATCGGCCTCGTCGATATAGAGTTCACGGGTAAAGGGCAGCTCCCGGTTGCCCATCTCGGGCTTGTTCGGGTGATTGAGCGCACTCAGGGTTTCCAGGTGATCCTCGGCCAGGTTTTCGATCACCAGCCGCAGCGGACGTAGCACCGCCATGGCCCGCGGGGCGTTCTCGTTGAGATCATCGCGGATACAGGCCTCCAGCATGCTCATCTCGACGGTGTTGTCCTGTTTGGTCACCCCGATGCGCTGGCAGAATTCACGGATGGAGGCCGGGGTATAACCGCGACGGCGCAGGCCGGAGATGGTGGGCATGCGCGGATCGTCCCAGCCTTCCACATGGCCGTCGGTCACCAGTTGGTTGAGCTTGCGCTTGGACATCACGGTGTATTCCAGGTTGAGCCGGGAAAACTCGTACTGGCGCGGGTGGCAGTCGATGCTGATGTTGTCGAGCACCCAGTCATACAGACGCCGGTTGTCCTGGAATTCCAGGGTGCAGAGCGAGTGGGTGATACCCTCGATGGCATCGGAAATGCAGTGGGTAAAATCGTACATCGGATAGATGCACCACTTGTCCCCGGTCTGGTGATGGTGGGCAAAGCGCACCCGGTACAGCACGGGATCGCGCATGACCATGAAAGGCGAAGCCATGTCTATCTTGGCGCGCAGGCAGGCTTCGCCTTCCTTGATCTCGCCATTGCGCATGCGGCCGAACAGGGCCAGGTTTTCTTCCACCGGGCGATCCCGGTAGGGGCTGTTGCGCCCCGGCGTGGTCAGGGTACCGCGGTATTCGCGGATCTGATCCGGCGTCAGCTCATCCACATAGGCCAGCCCCTTCTCGATAAGCTCCACCGCATAGCCGTGCAGCCGATCGAAATAGTCGGAAGAGTAGTGAACGTCGCCACTCCATTCGAAACCGAGCCAGCGAACGTCGCGCTTGATGGACTCGACGTATTCGACACTTTCCTTTTCCGGGTTGGTGTCATCGAAACGCAGGTTGCACTGTCCCTGGTAGTCCTGGGCAATCCCGAAGTTGAGACAAATGGACTTGGCATGGCCGATATGCAAATAGCCATTCGGCTCTGGCGGAAAACGGGTCTGTACCGACTGGTGTTTGCCGCTGGCCAAATCTTCATCGATGATTTGGCGAATAAAATTGCTGGGACGATGGTCCGCCTGACTCATTCATGCACCTCGAGTGTGGGGATAGCATAATCAAACGCTCATGATCCATGATCTCCGCCCGGGGCTCAATAGCCAGAGCCGGAATAACCGGTTTTACCATCAATAAAGCCGCCCGCAGGCGGCTTGAGGGGTCAGTCTTCTACCGGCAGCGTCTGCTGCACATAGCGTCCCGGCGCCGGCATCAGGCCCGGACAATCGGCGCTGCCCACCGCTCGGGCAGGCACCGGCTGCTCGCCCAGATAGGGGGTCACCCACTGCTGCCAGTGCGGCCACCAGGAGCCGCCCTCCCGCTTGGCGGACGCCAGCCATTGTTCGGCGCTCTCGAAAGCCGCGTCGTTCAGCCAGTAGCCATACTTGTTCTTGTTCGGTGGATTGACCACGCCGGCCACATGCCCGGACTCGCCGAGCACCAGGGTGGTCTCGCTGCCGAGCAGTTTGGACCCCATAAAGGTCGCATCCCACAGAGCGATATGGTCCTCCTTGGTGGAGAGGAAATAGCTGGGGGTCTTCACCTTGGACAGGTCGATGCCGAAGTTGCCCACCTTCACCTCGCCGGCCCGGCTCAGCCGGTTGTTCAGGTACAGCTCACGCAGCAGGAAGCTGGCACAGGTAGCGCTCAGGTTGGTGCTGTCGCTGTTCCAGTAAAGGATATCGAAATCCGCCGGCTCTTCGCCTTTCAGGTAGTTGTCGATGTAGTAGTTCCAGTACAGGCTGTTCTCCCGCAGCAGGCTGAAGGTCACCGCCATCTGCCGGCCATCGAAGAAGCCCTGAGCATCGTTCATCTGCTCCATGGCGCCGACCACGGGCTCGTTGATGAAAACTCCCACCTCCCCCGGCTGGGTGAAGTCCAGCAGGGTGGTCAGGAAGGTCGCGCTCTTGACCCTGGGTTTCATCCGCCGGGCCGCGTACAGGGCCATGGTGGAGGCCAGCAGGGTGCCGCCGATGCAGTAACCGATGGCGTTGACTTCCTTCTCGCCGGTGATCTGCTCGATCACCCGGATCGCTTCCATGGTGCCGGAGTGGATCAGATCCTGGAAGCCGATGCTGGCCTGTTCCTTGCCCGGATTGCGCCAGGAGATGATAAAGACCGTATGGCCCTGATCCCTGAGCCAGCGCACCAGGGAATTCTGCTCCTTGAGATCCAGGATATAGAACTTGTTGATAAAGGGCGGCACCACCAGCAACGGCGTCTGGTGCACCGTCTCGGTGCTGGCCTGGTACTGGATCAACTCGAAAATATCGTTCCTGAACACCACCTCGCCGGGGGTGGTGGCAAGGTCCTCGCCCAGGGTGAAGGCCGACTGCCGGGTCATGCGGATTTTCAGCAGGTTGGCGCTGGCGGCCAGGTCTTCCTGGAACAGCTCGATACCCTTGACCAGGTTGGCTCCCTTTTCTTCCAGGGTGCGGTGCAGCAACTCGGGGTTGCTCCAGATAAAGTTGGTCGGCGACAGCGCATTGATGGTCTGGCGGAAGAAAAAATGCAACCGCTGGCGCACCGGCTCGGGCAGGCCTTCGACCACATCCAGCATATTGGCCAAGGACTTGGCGAAATGCAGGTAGGACTGGCGCATAAAATCGAAGTGGGGATCCTCCCGCCAGGATTTATGCTGAAAGCGCCGTTCGCCGGGCGGATCCTGGACCAGGCTGTCGGCATCCTTGTCCAGCGTCTTGACCATGCTGTTCTGGCAGATGGCCAACTGCCCCTGCCACCATTGCATCTGCATATCGAGCAGCCGCATCGGGTTGGTCGAGACCGCGTCATAAAAGGTCTTCAGATCCTGGGCATTGACTTCCGATAACGCTTGGGTCACCGGGTTGTCCCCCAGGCTGGCACGTTGCATGTCCGACCACATGGTCTCATTCCACTGAAAGAACTGACGTATGGGATCGGTACCGTTATACATATCTTGCTGCATTGTCCCTCCCTGATAGAGATAGCGCCCGCCAGAACAGGGGAATACGGCAACAGCAACGGGAAGGAGCCCTGAGAGCCCCTTCCCTGGCTGTATCTTTAATCCCCGACGGGCTAAGCCATCACAGACGATTATTTTTTCTGCGCGTCTGCGGCCAGGGCTTCGAGACCAGCCTTGAATTCCTGGGCCAGTTCGGCCAGTTTCTTGCCGTCCTCAATCATCTGCTGGCTGATGCGGGTCATGGTTTCCAGTTGCTTGGCGCCACAGCTGACCAGGCTCTGAACGTCCCTGACCTGGCTGTTGGCCTGCAGCTGGGCCAGACCGATGTCGGCATACTGGCGGGCGGCTTCGAGCTGCAGGTTGGTCAGGTCGGTGAAGTTCTTGGCCACCAGCTGATTGTATTTCATCATGGGGCCGAAGGCCTTTTCGGTTTGATCGTTAAAGCTTTTGAAAATATCGGTGTACATAACCAGTTCCTTAAAGGGAAAGTAAATATTTATTATATCGGATTCCGTTTGGCCTCAGACCCGCTTCAGTACCACCGCAGTGCCCATGCCGCCACCCACGCACAGTGAGGCCAGCCCCAGGGTATTGCCACTGCGCTGCAGTTCATACAGCAGGGTGACCAGGATACGGTTGCCGGAAGCGCCCAGCGGATGCCCCAGGGCGATGGCGCCGCCGTTCATGTTGGTCTTGTCCAGCAGCGCCTGTTCGGCGATGTCGTACTTGGCAGAAAGCTGTCTGACCACGCCCAGCGCCTGACCGGCGAAGGCCTCGTTGAGTTCCAGTCGCTCCATCTGCTCGAGCTTGAGGCCACCGCGGGACAGTGCCTGGTCGATAGCCGGTACGGGACCCAGGCCCATGATCTCGGGTTCGATACCGCCCTGGCCATAACTGACCACTTCCGCCAGCGGGGTCAGGCCGTATTTTTCCACTGCCGATTTGCTGGCCAGAACGATGGCGCTGCCACCGTCGTTGATGCCGGAGGCATTGCCCGCCGTGACGGAACCATCCGGCTTGAAGGCCGGGCGCAGCTTGGCCAGGGTCTCGAGGGTAGTGCCGACCTTGGGATACTCGTCGGTGTCGATGGTGAGGGTTTCCTTACGGCTTTTCACTTCCACCGGCACTATCTCGGCCTTGAAGTGACCGGCTTCAATCGCCGCCACCGCCTTGGCCTGGCTGGCCACGGCCAGGGCATCCTGCTCCTCGCGGCTGATCTTTTCCTGGGCCACCACGTTTTCGGCGGTCACGCCCATATGGTACTTGTTGAACACATCGGTCAGGCCGTCGCTGATCAGCAGGTCGGACAGGGCCATATCGCCCATCTTGTTGCCGCCCCGCAGATCGCCTTTTACGACGAAGGGGATCTGGGACATGTTTTCACAACCGGCAGCCACGACCACCTCGGCATCGCCTGCCTTGATATGGGCGCAGGCATCCATCAGGGTCTTCATACCGCTGCCGCACACCATGTTCAGGCTGTAAGCCGGCACGCCGGCCGGAATACCGGCAGCCAGTGCCGCCTGGCGGCCTACGCCCATCCCCTGGCCGGCACCGACCACGTTGCCGACGATCACTTCATTGACCTTGTCTGCCGACAGCCCAGCCTGCTCCAGTGCGCCCTTGATGGCAATACCGGCCAGCTCTGCGGCAGGAACGGATTTCAAGGCACCACAGAAGCTGCCGATAGGGGTACGTTTAGCCGCAACAATATATACAGATTCAGACATAAATAATGCTCACTCCGTTGATGACAGACCGGTGGGTCTTACTTCATGTACAGGCCGCCATTGACCGACAGGGTTTCACCCGTAACGTAACCGCCGTATTCGCCGGCCAGATACAATACCGCGCCAGCCACTTCGTCGGTGGTGGCCAGCCGTTTCAGGGGAATGGTGGCCTTGATGGAATCCAGCACATCTTCACGAATGGCGGTCACCATGGGGGTCGCGGTATAACCGGGTGCCACGGCATTAACACATACACCGAAGCGTGCGCCTTCCGCAGCCAGGGCCTTGGTAAAACCGATCATGCCCGCCTTGGCGGCCGAATAGTTCACCTGACCGTATTGGCCCTTGAGACCATTGACGGAAGAAATATTGATGATGCGACCGCTACCCTGCTCACACATTTGATTAAATATGGGTTGGGTAACGCTGAACAGACTGTTGAGGTTGGTGTCCATCACCTCCTGCCACTGCTGCAAGGACATTTTCTTGAAGGTGGCATCGCGGGTGATCCCGGCGTTGTTGACCAGAACGTCGATGTGTCCCAGCTCACGCAGGGTTTCGGCCAGTACTTCACTGACCCCATGATGATCGCTCACATCCAGGGCCAGCAACTGAATATCCTTGTCAGCCAGGTTTTCTTCCTGCAACCAGTTAGCCGCCTGCTGTTCCTTTCCCGGACGGTGAGTGGCCACAACTTTGTATCCATTTTCCAAAAACAGACGGCACACTTCCGTTCCAATCCCACCAGCGGCTCCGGTCACCAGCGCAACTCTTTTATCGGTCATCAAATCCACTCCTTTGTTTGCAGCTATATCTAAAAATCGGCGAAACACCGTTTTTCATAGGTAAGGCCCCTCTCATCAAATCCAGGGGCAATACCAAAACCCTCGTACTCTCTTTGCTTTGTATTATTTAAGTTTGAGCGTCTTGACCAGACCACTATAAGCCTATTTTTATGACAAATAAATTAACTTTAATCGTTTTTTTCATTAAAAGGTGACGTTTAATAGCGGATACTAAGACACCCGTCACGGACAGATAAAAAAACCAATAATCGACATTAGCGCAGCAAAAAAAACCATAAAAAAATCCAGGTTGGCGATTTACTCCAGTAATGTAAATGCTTGGGCCAAACGTCGCCTCTTCCCGTCCATAAAAACACACCACCAGCTTAGGGTGTATAAGCCCAGGCAACATCACTTCTAAATAAAACCAACACGGCCAAAAAGCAGAAAACAATTCAATGAATTAGTGTTTTTACTCTGGCGTTGTTTTATTTTGGTGCAATATTGAGCACCTTTATTTGCCTGCTGCCACTATTGGGGCAGCAACAGCACCACAAAGGAGCACTCTCACCATAACCGTTCCTGATTGTTCTGGCCGGGTAAATAACTGATCCTGATAGTGCTACATAGACCGGGTACCGTACGCAAACACGGCGGGAGGACATGACACTCGCTGTGCCAGGCGCTTCGCGCCCCCCCTGGCGCAAGCTCTGCTTAACAGAGTCCGGTCGCTGCCGGCAGTGAGCTACTTTCGGAACAACTCGGGACGCACGGACAGGCTATGACCACTGGTCGCGGAAACCGTCGTGAGCACAACAGGCTTCCCGCCCCTCCATCTCCCTGTGGTCACATCGTCTCCCCTGCGGTCAATAATAGGGGGTTGCTGCATAAATCGGCGTCGATTGCATATTCTTAGAGCAAACAGCCTGATTTCGTTGGGAAAGCCGCTTTGAGTGTTGACAGTCCATGGGCCAGCCATTACCATGCGCCTCGCATTCAAGGATGCTCTTCCCCCTTAGTTCAGTCGGTAGAACGGCGGACTGTTAATCCGTATGTCGCTGGTTCAAGTCCAGCAGGGGGAGCCAGTTTCAAAAATTGTTCCTCCTTAGTTCAGTCGGTAGAACGGCGGACTGTTAATCCGTATGTCGCTGGTTCGAGTCCAGCAGGAGGAGCCAGTTTCACAAGTTGTTCCCCCTTAGTTCAGTCGGTAGAACGGCGGACTGTTAATCCGTATGTCGCTGGTTCAAGTCCAGCAGGGGGAGCCAGTTTCAAAAATTGTTCCTCCTTAGTTCAGTCGGTAGAACGGCGGACTGTTAATCCGTATGTCGCTGGTTCGAGTCCAGCAGGAGGAGCCAATTTTCTTGTCTTTTCAGAAGCTTTGGCTCATTATGAAGCGATAATTTCTGCCCTCTTATCGTATTCCTAACCCTGTTGTCCCGTTCATACAAGGATAATGAGCATGCGGGAAACTCGCCCCTTCGGTCAAGCACTGCTGCTGGCAGGCATCATCTTCTTGCTATTGAGTCTACTCTTACCCTGGTGGGCAAGCTACCGTTTCCTGCTCCATCAGGATCAGCTGATCGACCGCCATTTTCCCCTTCTGGTAACCTCGGAAAATCATACCGCCCTGCTGCCTGGCATGGCCGAGCTGTCGATAGGGCATCCCCTGGCCGCGGACAATCAGGCATGGTGGTTTGGCCGGGCAGCCGCCAATCATCAGCGACTGCTTGAACAAACCCCCGTCTTCTATCGTTTGGAGACCCGGGCGGCCACGATGCAATGGATGCTGCTCTCACTGCCCCTGAGCCTGGCCTGTCTGCTGGTCTTTGGCGGCCTTTATCTGCGCTGGCGCCGGGAGAATAACGACAAAGAGCAACATTACCGAGCCTTGTTGCTCGACCCGGAAGCTGGGCAGCTCAGCGTCCGGGACCCCGTAGAACAAGGCATCCTCGGCCTGCATCAAAGCCATCGGCACGAGCTGGAAACGCTCCAGCAACAACTCACCGAGGCCCATCAACAAGGGCATCAGGACAGCCTCACCGCGCTCGGCAACCGTTACGCCTTCCGCCGTGATCTCGGCCTGATGCTGACCGACGATAACAAGCTCGCCACCGCCACCCTGCTTATCGTCAGGGCCAGCGCCCTGCAGGACACCAACACCCGGCTCGGATTCCAGGCCGGCGACCAATATCTGCAGGATATCGTCCGTCTGATCCGCAAGGTCATACAACCGGTGCTGGGCGCCCGGGCCTATCGCATCAGCGGAACCGATATCGCCGTGCTGATCAAGGGACAGTGCGAGCCCTTGGCCCAGTCCCTGGGCACTCAACTGCGCCAGGATTTGACTCATTATCAACACCTGCATGAGCTGGATTGCGCCGCCTATATGGGCTTTACCCAGCTGTTGCCCGGGCAGTCACCGGAGCAGGTGCTGATCCGTGCCGACATCGCCCTGGCCCAGGCCCAGGGCGGCGAGCCCAATGGCTGGCGCATCGTGCTGAAACACCAGGGCGACGAGGACCTGGGGGAAAGTCAGTGGCGCCAACGGCTGCAGACCATGCTGGCAGAAGATCGGATACAGCTGATGGTACAGCCGGCCCAAATCCGCAAACCGGGAATGCCCGGCTACAACGAGATCTACTCGCATTTTCCCAACGATAACGACGGCTATTACCCGACCACCACCGTCTTTGCCATGTTGCAGCGGCTGGATCTGTCCATGTTGTTCGAGCAGAAGATCATCGAAATGACCCTGCGCCAGATAGTCGAGAAGAACATGCCGGCCCAGCGCTGGGCCCTCAACCTGACCCCCGCCAGCCTGCAACAGAACTCTTTCCTGATCTGGCTGGAACGGCTGTTGCTGCGCGATACCAACATTACCTCCAACCTGGTATTCGAACTGGACGAGCACGTGCTGGAGCACCAGCTGGTGGCCGGCAAGCGGCTGCTGGAAATGATCCGTCGCTGCGGGGCCCGCTCGGCGGTGAGCAAGTTCGGCCATGGTTACGGCTCATTCCGCCTGCTGAAGGAGGTCAAGCCCGATTACATCAAGCTCGATGCCCAATTGGTCAAACACCTGGAAGAAGACAGCACCAACCAACAATTCGTGCGCATGATAGTGGATCTGGCCCAGCGACTGGGTTGCCACGTGATTGCCGAAGGAGTCGAAACCGGCGAGCAGAAACGGGTGCTGGAGAGCATGCATGTCGACGGCGTCCAGGGCTACCTGATCGCCAAACCCAGCGACCTCGCCAGCTTCAGGGGGTTGGCGTTTTAAGCCGGAGCAGATAGTTGATCAGCTCCCCCAGATGACGATAGCGCTTGATTTCCTCGGGGCTGTAGCGGGTCGACATGGTGGACGGATTATGGCGGTGTTTGAGATAGCGCATGATCTGCAGGCGGTTGAAGCCGCCGACCCGGTAAACCAGCTCGAGCAGGTTCTTGATCTGTTCCGAGTCCAGGCCGCACAGCTCGGCGTAGTCCGGATCGAAGGGGGTTCTGATCTCCACCTCGACCAGACCGAGCTTCCCTTCCTCCTGCAGGTACTCCAGCCATTGCTCCACATACATCGGCTTGGTACCCGGCAGCAGCGAAAAGAACCCCTTGCCCGAGCGACAGCCGGACAGGAGCAGTATGGCCAGGGCATCACTGTTGCAGGAAAAACGCACCTCGCCCTGCTCGCTCCAGTCCAGCGCCTGGATGCGGATCTCGGCCCGTCCCCCTTGGCCGTCTTGCACCTTGAAGATAAACACAGCCTCTCCGATATAGCGGCAAAGCCTTCATCTTGGCCCAATCTCGGGGTCGAGTCAAAGCCGGGCTTCACAGCCCGCCCGTATGGGTGTAAGGTCTGGCTTCGTCCGCTTCCCTTACCGATATTGCGCAGGAGTGATCGATGATGCCCAATAAGGAAGTTACCTATACCATTTCTGAATTGGCCGATGAATTCGACATTACCCCGCGCACCTTGCGTCACTACGAAGAGCTGGGCCTGCTCAGCCCCCGGCGCAAGGGCAATAGCCGTATCTACAGCCACAAGGACAGGATCCGCCTTGCTCTCACCCTACGCGGCAAACGCCTGGGCTTCAGCCTGGCGGAGATGCGCGAGCTGTTCGAACTTTACGATGCCGAGCACAGTTCCCGCCCCCAGTTGCATTCGATGATCGCGATGATCGCGGAAAAACGCGCCAGCCTGCAGCAGCAGCAGGAAGACATCGAGAAGGTGCTGGCGGAGCTGGATGCTGCCGACATCAAGGCGCGGGAAGCGTTGGAAAAGATGAAACATCACTAAAGCTGGAAGCGGGAAGCTGGAAGCGGGAAGCTGGAAGCGAGAAGAAATGATGAAGCCCCGCGATGCGGGGCTTCAGGATTTATTCTGCCCGGCTGATACTGGCCAGCTTGTCGAAGTAGTCCGGGAAGGTCTTGGAGGTGCACCTGGGATCCAGGATCACCACGGGCGTATCACTCAGCGCCACCAGCGAGAAACACATGGCGATACGGTGATCGTTGTAGGTGGCGATGTCGGCTTCCTGCAGCTTGGCGGCCGGCGTCACCACCAGGTAATCTTCTCCTTCCTCCACCTCGACCCCGAGTTTACGCAGCTCGGTAGCCATGGCGAACAGCCGGTCGGTTTCCTTCACCCGCCAGTTGTAGATATTGCGGATGCGGGTGGTGCCCTCGGCAAACAGGGCGGTAGTGGCGATGGTCATGGCGGCGTCGGGGATATGGTTCATGTCCATGTCCACCGCCTTGAGCGGTGCCACGTGCTCGGCCTCGATAAAGTCATCGCCCCAGGTGATGCGTGCCCCCATGGCCTCCAGCACATCGGCGAAACGGATATCGCCCTGGATGCTGTGGCGGCCGATACCGGTCACCCGCACCTTGCCCTTGATGGCGCCCGCCGCCAGGAAGTAAGAGGCCGAAGAGGCGTCCCCTTCCACCAGGAAGGTCCCCGGCGACACATAGCCCTGGTTGCCCTGGATATAGAACACCTGGTAGTTGTCGTGCTCCACCCTCACCCCGAACTGTTTCATGATGTGCAGGGTGATGTCGATATAGGGCTTGGACACCAGCTCGCCCTTGATATGGATACGGGTATCGCCAGAGGCCATGGGGGCCGCCATCAGCAGCGCGGTGAGAAACTGGCTGGAAACGGAGCCGTCGATATGCACATCGCCGCCCCACAGGCCCTTGCCGTTGATAAACAGCGGCGGATAGCCATCGGTCTTGAGGTAGCTGATATCGGCGCCCGCCTCGCGCAGGGCATCCACCAGATGGCCGATGGGCCGCTCCCACATGCGCGGCTCGCCGGTCAGGGTGAACTCGCCGGTGCCCAGGCACAGGGCCGCACAGAGCGGACGCATGGCGGTGCCGGCATTGCCGAGGAACAGGGAAACCGGCTCCTTCACGCTGAACGCCCGGCCCAGACCGTGCACCACGCATTCGGTCTTGTCTTCCGACAACTCGTACTGCACCCCCAGGATTTTGAGAGCATCCAGCATATGGCGGATGTCATCGCTGTCGAGCAGGTTGGTCAGGCGGGTGGTGCCCTGGGCCAGGGCCGCAAGCAGCAGCGCCCGGTTGGACACGGACTTGGATCCGGGCAGGTTGACGGTGCCCTCCACCCGGGCGATAGGGGATAGTTTAAGGCTTTCCATATGATTCCTGGAGATTCGGGGTAAACAACAACTGAAGCTTTCTAGACGTTAACAGGGCTGGTGCATCAGGGCAAGATAAACAAAAGGCCGGTGTGCACCGGCCTTCGCTCAACCCAGCACCTTGGCCAGGGCTTCCAGGCACCGCTGGTTCTCGTGCTCGAGACCGATGCTGATGCGCAGGCAGGTCGGCAGGCCGTAGCCGGCGATGGGCCGCACGATGACACCCTCGCGCAGCAGCGCCTCATACACAGGCCCGGCTTCCCGCTGCAGATCCAGGGTGATGAAGTTGGCCCGGGAAGGAATGTATTTCAGGCCCTTCTCCTGGAAGAAAGCCTCGTAGCGCGCCATCTCCCGCCGGTTCAGTTCCACCGCCTGGTTGAGATAGTCCTCGTCGTCCAGCGCCGCTTCCGCCGCCGCCAGAGCCAGACTGTTGCAGTTGAAGGGCTCGCGCACCCGGTTGAGCACCGCCACCAGCTCCGGATGGCAGACCATGTAGCCCACCCGCAGCCCCGCCAGGCCATAGGCCTTGGAGAAGGTGCGCGACACGATCAGGTTGGGATAGCGGGCCAGCCAGTCGATGGACGGGATCCGCTCGTCTTCCGCCACATACTCGGTATAGGCCTCATCCAGCACCACCAGCACCTGGGCCGGCACCTTGTCCATAAAAGCTTTGATCTCGGCCGCGCCGACGAAGGTGCCGGTCGGGTTGTTGGGGTTGGTGATGCACACCAGCCGGGTCGCCGGGGTGATGGCCGTCGCCATGGCCTCGAGATCATGGCCGAAGTCCCTGGCCGGCACCACCACCGCCTCGGCGCCGTGGGCCTGGGTGGCCAGGGCGTAGACGATAAAGGTGTACTGGGAATACACTACCTGCTGCCCGGGCGACACGAAGGTGTGGAACACCAGGTCGATCAGCTCGTTGGAGCCGTTGCCGAGGATCAGCTGCTCGCGGCGGACGCCGAGCTTGTCCGCCAGCTTGGCCTTGAGGGCGAAACCGTTGGCGTCCGGGTAACGGGCCAGCTCCGGCAGGGCGCGTTCGATGGCGGCCCGGGCCTTGGGCCCCAGACCCAGCGGGTTTTCATTAGAGGCCAGTTTCACGCTGTTGCTGATGCCGAGCTCGCGCTCCAGCTCTTCCACCGGCTTGCCCGGCTGGTAAGGGTGCAGCCCCTCCACCCCGGGGTTGGCCAGGGCCAGAAAATCAATACTCACGGTGACTCCTTGTATCTGTTCCAATGGCCTTGCACAACAAGGCCCGCCAACTGAAGTGGCGGCTACAGCGCGGTGCCGCCTTTTCATATGACGCTGTTTTTTCTTCCAGCTTACCGCTTACGGCTGCAAGCTTTAGCTTCCGTGCTGCTTGGCGAACCTGTCCATAAAGGCGACCAGCGCCTGCACCCCTTCGATGGGCATGGCGTTGTACAGGCTGGCGCGCATGCCGCCCACGATGCGGTGGCCCTTGAGCGCCAGCAGGCCTGCGGCCTTGGCCTCCTTCAGGAAGACGTCGTTCAGGCTGTCGTCCTTCAGCTGGAAGGGGATGTTCATCCAGGAGCGGGCGCTGGGATGCACCTCGTTGCGGTAGAAGTCGCTGGCATCCACGTAGTTGTACAACAGTTCGGCCTTGGCCTTGTTGCGCTCGCCCATGGCCTCCAGGCCACCCTGGCGTTTCAGCCACTGGAACACCAGGCCGGCCAGGTACCAGGCATAGGTGGGCGGGGTGTTGAGCATGGAGTCGGCCTTGGCCATGGCGGCGTAGTCCAGGATCGCCGGCACCTGGGGACAGGCCTGGCTGAGCAGGTCTTCACGCACTATGACCACCGCCAGGCCGGAGGGACCGATGTTCTTCTGGGCGCCGGCGTAGATAAGGCCGAACCTGGTCACGTCGATGGGACGGGAGAGGATGGTGGACGACATGTCCGCCACCAGGGGCACGTCGCCGGTGTCGGGAACAAAGTGGTATTCCAGACCTTCGATGGTTTCGTTGGGGCAGTAATGCACATAGGCGGCGGTGGAGTCCAGCGCCCAGCTGGTGGCTAGGCCCTGGCGTCCGTCTGCGGCGGCCTTGAGCCCGTCCAGCACCCGCACGTCCCCCACCTTCTCGGCTTCGGAGACGGCGGACTTGGACCACTGACCGGTGACGATGTAGTCGGCCTTGGCGTTGATGCCCATCAGGTTAAGCGCCACGGCGGCGAACTGGCCACGGCCACCGCCCTGCAGGAACAGCACCTTGTAGTTGTCGGGGATCTGCATCAGATCCCGCAGGTCCTGCTCGGCCTGGGCCGCCACCGCCATGTAGTCGGTGCCACGGTGGCTCAGCTCCATCACCGACACGCCCAGGCCGTGAAAGTCACGGAACTCGGCCTGGGCCTGTTTCATTACCTCTACCGGCAGCATGGCCGGGCCTGCGCTGAAGTTATAAACCATCTTCTCCATTTTCCCTGGGTTACCCTCGATTAAACAAAGTGACAAAAGCGGCCGGCGGGAAGGAAGATCCCCTACCCGGCCTGCACGCTTCTTTATTATTACTAGCTTTTACACGGCGGCGGGGCGCCGAGTCAAAATGATTTTTCGGCCAAGGGCTGGCCCGAACAAAAGGGGCCCAAGGGCCCCTTACTGACTTACTCCTCGGCCGCGCCGTCCTGGCCTTCGGCCAGTTCGTCGCCCTCGGTTTCCTCGATGCGCTGCAGGCCCACCACCTGCTCGTCCTCACCGGTGCGGATCAGGCGTACACCGGCGGTGTTGCGACCGATCAGGCTGACCTCGGACACCCGGGTACGCACCAGGGTGCCGCCATTGGTGATCAGCATGATCTCGTTGCCCTCGTCCACCTGGATGGCGCCCACCACGGGGCCGTTGCGCTCGCTCACCTTGATCGAGACCACCCCCAGGGTAGCCCGGCTCTTGGTCGGATATTCCTCGAGCGCGGTGCGCTTGCCGTAACCGTTGGCGGTGGCGGTGAGGATGGCCCCGGCGCCGCGGGGCACGATCAGCGACACCACCCGATCCCCCTCGGCCAGGCGGATGCCGCGCACCCCGGAGGCGGTACGGCCCATGGGGCGCACCCCCTTGGAGCCGCCGGTACCGGCGGCGTCATCGGCCTGTTCGTCACCCTCTTCGGCTCCGTCGGCCTCGGCGCGACCGCCGCCTTCGGCGAAGCGCACAACCTTGCCGGCGTTGGAGAACAGCATGATCTCGTTGCTGCCATCGGTGATGTCGACCCCGATCAGCTCATCCCCTTCCTTCAGGT
The DNA here is from genome assembly GCF_052487945.1 of Zobellella sp. An-6. Taxonomy (NCBI): domain Bacteria; kingdom Pseudomonadati; phylum Pseudomonadota; class Gammaproteobacteria; order Aeromonadales; family Aeromonadaceae; genus Zobellella; species Zobellella sp. An-6. The sequence goes on from NZ_CP199259.1 coordinate 2,455,720, forward strand.
TGATGGCGCGGATACCGGAGGCCAGCGGCCGGCTGAAGGCGGACAGGCTGGTCTTCTTGACGGTGCCGTCGGCGGTGGCGAAGAACACGTATTTGTCGTCGGAATATTCCTGCACCGGCAGTATGGCGGTGATACGCTCCCCCTGCTCCAGCGGCAACAGGTTGACGATGGGCCGGCCACGGGCGGCACGGCTGGCTTCGGGCAACTGGTAGACCTTGAGCCAGTACACCTTGCCGGCGGTGGAGAAGCACAAAATGGTGTCGTGGGTGTTGGCCACCAGCAGCCGCTCGACGAAGTCCTCTTCCTTGATGCTGGTCGCCGACTTGCCGCGCCCGCCCCGGCGCTGGGCCTCATAGTCGGACAGCGGCTGGTACTTCACGTAGCCCTGGTGGGACAGGGTGACCACCACGTCTTCCTGGGTGATCAGGTCCTCGATGTTGATCTCGGCGCTGGAAGTGGTGATCTCGGTGCGGCGGGTATCGCCGAACTGCTCCTTGAGCGCTTCCAGCTCCTCGCGGATCACCTCCATCAGGCGGACCGTGCTGTTGAGGATGTGCAGCAGCTCGGCGATCTGCTCGAGCAGGCTCTGGTATTCCTCCAGGATCTTCTCGTGCTCGAGGCCGGTCAGGCGGTGCAGGCGCAGATCCAGGATGGCCTGGGCCTGCTGCTCTGTCAGGTAATAGTGGCCGTCGCGGATGCCGTATTCGGGCTCCAGCCATTCCGGACGGGCGGCGTCGTCACCGGCCCGCTCCAGCATGCCGGCCACGTTGCCCAGCGCCCAGCCCTGGGCCAGCAGCCCGGCCTTGGCCTCCGCCGGGGTCGGCGAGCGGCGGATCAGCTCGATCACCGGATCGATGTTGGCCAGGGCGATGGCCAGGCCTTCCAGGATGTGGGCCCGGTCCCGCGCCTTGCGCAGTTCGAAGATGGTGCGGCGGGTGACCACTTCGCGCCGGTGCTGGATAAAGCACTCCAGCATTTCCTTCAGGTTGAAGGTGCGCGGCTGGTTGTTGTCCAGCGCCACCATGTTGATGCCGAACACCGTCTGCATCTGGGTCTGGGCATAGAGGTTGTTGAGGATGACCTCGGCCACCTCGCCCCGGCGCACCTCGATCACCACGCGCATGCCGTCCTTGTCGGACTCGTCGCGCAGGGCGGAAATGCCCTCGATGCGCTTTTCCTTGACCAGCTCGGCGATTTTTTCAATCAACCGCGCCTTGTTCACCTGGTAGGGCAGCTCGGAGACGATGATGGTCTCGCGCCCGCTCTTCTCGTCGGCCTCGATCTCGGCCAGGGCGCGCACATAGATCTTGCCACGGCCGGTGCGGTAGGCATCGATGATGCCGGACTTGCCGTTGATGATGCCGCCGGTGGGGAAATCCGGGCCCGGGATCAGCTCGATCAGCTGGTCGACGCTGATGTGTTCGTTGTCGATCAGCGCCAGGCAGCCGTCCACCACCTCGTTGAGGTTGTGGGGCGGAATATTGGTGGCCATGCCCACGGCGATACCGGAGGAGCCGTTGACCAGCAGGTTGGGCACCTTGGTCGGCATCACCGCCGGTATCATCTCGGTGCCGTCGTAGTTGGGCACCCAGTCGACGGTTTCCTTGTCCAGATCCGCCAGCAGCTCGTGGGCGATCTTGTCCATGCGCACTTCGGTATAACGCATGGCGGCGGCGGAGTCGCCATCCACCGAGCCGAAGTTGCCCTGGCCGTCGACCAGGGTATAGCGCATGGAAAAGTCCTGCGCCATCCGCACTATGGTGTCGTATACCGCGCTGTCGCCGTGGGGGTGATATTTACCTATTACGTCACCCACTACCCGGGCTGATTTCTTGTAGGGCTTGTTCCAGTCGTTGCCGAGCTCGTTCATGGCGAACAGCACACGGCGATGCACCGGCTTCAAACCATCTCGCACATCGGGAAGCGCCCGTCCCACGATCACGCTCATGGCGTAATCCAGGTAGGAGCGTTTGAGCTCTTCCTCGATGTTTATCGGCATGATTTCTCGGGCCAGATCGGTCATAGCAAGCCTTGTCCCCAGTTTATTGATTATATGGCTTTGAAAAACGCGCCATTCTAGCACAGTTCCGGCCCGACGGGAGCAGGGAAGCTGGCGGCGACAGGCCGCTTGGTTATAATGGCCTCCTCAGTTTGTCCGGCTTTAAGGCTTCGACCATGAACGTAGATCAACAGGAAATCGACAAATTCGAGGCCATGGCCTCCCGCTGGTGGGATCCGGAGGGCGACTTCAAGCCCCTGCACCGGCTCAACCCCCTGCGCCTGGACTGGATAGCCGGCAAGGCCGGCGGCCTGTTCGGCAAGCAGGTGATCGACATCGGCTGCGGCGGCGGTATTTTAAGCGAGAGCATGGCCCGGGAAGGCGCCGAGGTCACCGGGGTGGACATGGGCCGCGAGCCGCTGGCCGTGGCCCGGCTGCATGCCCTGGAAACCGGGGTGAGCGTCAATTATCGTCAGGGCACCGCCGAGCAGCTGGCCGCCGAACGGCCCGGACAATTCGAGGTGGTGACCTGTATGGAAATGCTGGAGCACGTGCCCGACCCGGCTTCCGTGGTGCAGGCCTGCGCCGAGCTGGCCCGACCCGGCGCCACCCTGGTGTTTTCCACCATCAGCCGCAACCCCAAGGCCTGGCTGCTGATGATAGGGGTGGCGGAACATCTGCTGAAAATGGTGCCGAAAGGCACCCATGATCACCGCAAGTTCATCACCCCGGCGGAGCTGTGTTCCTATATAGAGCGGGCCGGTCTGGTGGTGAAGGACATCAGCGGCGTGGTCTACCGGCCCCTGACCGGCGATTTCAAGCTGAGCCGGGATGCGGACGTCAACTACATGGTCCACGCCATCAAACCGGAGTAAACCATGGACGTGCGCGCGGTGTTGTTCGACCTAGACGGTACCCTGCTGGACACGGCCGGCGACATGGGCGCGGCCGCCAACCATGTCATCACCGGCCTGGGGTTGCCCCCGCTCTCCGACGAGGTGCTGAGCTGCACCACCTCGGATGGCTCCTACGCCCTGCTCCAGGCCGGCATCCAGCCGGCGCTTATCGCACAGCACGGACTGGAACAGCTGCGCCGGCGGATGCTGGCCTTTTACGGCGAGAACCTCTGCCGCCATACCCGCCCCTACGACGGCGTGGCGGAGCTGCTCGACTGGCTCGACCGGCGTCGCATTCCCTGGGGGGTGGTCACCAACAAGCCCGCCGCCCTGACCGAACCGCTGCTGGCCGGGCTGCCGCTGTTCGCCGGTTGTGGCGTCACCGTCAGCGCCGATACCCTGCCCCAGAAAAAACCGCATCCGGCTCCCCTGCTCCACGCCGCCGGACAGCTGGCGGTGGCGGCGGCCCAGTGCGTCTATGTGGGCGACCACAGGCGCGACATAGAAGCGGGCCGGGCCGCCGGCATGGTGACCATCGCCGCCGCCTGGGGCTACATCTCGGCCGGCGAGAACCCGGACGACTGGCAGGCGGACCATCGACTCGACTCGGTGCCGGCCCTGAAAAGCTGGCTCGAAGACGCGTTCGGCACCTCCTGCTGAAAGTTCCGGCGGGATCCCCAAACGCCTTTTTTTGCAAGCCAAATTTTTCAAAAAAAGTTTCCTCCCGCCCATAAAAACAGCAGGCTTTGGCCAGCGCCAGACTCCCAACGGAGCAGAAGTTAGTGAGTGCAAACACAAGCCCGAAGATCACAGATTATCCACAAGATCTTCCGGCGGCAGCCGGCTTGAGAATCGGGGGGCAACCCACTATATTGTGCCCATCCTCAATATCACAACTAGATGTTGTGCTTCCTCCGATTGCCGACCACACTATATAGGGTGGCTGGCTGCACGGGTTTTGCCGGAGCAGACACAACACCACCGGGAGAAGGTCCGCCTCATGAACAAACATCTGCTGGTCACCAAACGCTCCGGCGCCAAGGAGCCCATCGATCTGGACAAGATCCACAGGGTCATCACCTGGGCCGCCGAGGGCCTGGACAATGTTTCCGTCTCCCAGGTAGAGCTGCGCTCCCATATCCAGTTCTATGACGGTATCCGCACCGAAGACATCCACGAGACCATCATCAAGGCCGCCGCGGATCTGATCTCCGAACAGAGTCCGGACTACCAGTACCTGGCCGCCCGCCTGGCCATGTTCCACCTGCGCAAGAAGGCCTACGGCCGGTTCGAGCCGCCCCACTTCTACGATCATGTGGTCAAACTCACCGAGATGGGCAAGTACGACCAGCACATCCTGGCCGACTACAGCCGCGAGGAGTTCGAAACCCTGAACGCCCGCCTGCACCACGAGCGCGACATGGACTTCTCCTACGCCGCGGTCAAGCAGCTCGAGGGCAAGTACCTGGTGCAGAACCGGGTCACCGGCGCCATCTACGAGAGCCCCCAGTTCCTGTACATGCTGGTGGCCGCCTGCCTGTTCTCCAAGTACCCCAAGGCGACCCGGCTGGACTACATCACCCGCTTCTATGATGCGGTGTCCCAGTTCAAGATCTCCCTGCCCACGCCCATCATGTCCGGCGTGCGCACGCCCACCCGCCAGTTCAGCTCCTGCGTGCTGATCGAGTGCGGCGACAGCCTGGATTCCATCAACGCCACCTCCGGCGCCATTGTGCGTTATGTGTCCCAGCGCGCCGGCATCGGCATCAACGCCGGCCGCATCCGGGCGCTCGGCAGCCCCATCCGTGGCGGCGAGGCCTTCCACACCGGCTGTATCCCCTTCTACAAGCACTTCCAGACCGCGGTCAAATGCTGCTCCCAGGGCGGCGTGCGCGGCGGTGCCGCCACCCTGTTCTATCCCCTGTGGCACCTGGAAGTGGAGTCGCTGCTGGTGCTCAAGAACAACCGCGGCGTGGAAGAGAACCGGGTCCGCCACATGGACTACGGCGTGCAGATCAACCGGCTGATGTACCAGCGCCTGATCAAGGGCGGCGACATCACCCTGTTCAGCCCCTCCGACGTGCCCGGCCTGTACGATGCCTTCTTTGAGGATCAGGCCAAGTTTGAAACCCTGTACGAGCAATACGAGCGGGACGACAGCATTCGCAAGCGCACCGTCAAGGCGCTGGAGCTGTTCTCCCTGATGATGCAGGAACGCGCCGGCACCGGCCGCATCTATATCCAGAACGTGGATCACTGCAACACCCACAGCCCCTTCGACCCGGCGGTGGCCCCGGTGCGCCAGAGCAACCTCTGCCTGGAGATCGCCCTGCCCACCAAGCCGCTGATGGACATCAACGACGAGAACGGCGAAATCGCCCTCTGCACCCTGTCCGCCTTCAACCTGGGTGCCATCGGCAGCCTGGACGACCTGGAAGAGCTGGCGGAGCTGGCGGTACGCGCCCTCGACGCCCTGCTCGACTACCAGGACTACCCGCTGCTGGCCGCCCACAAGGGCTCGATGAACCGCCGGACTCTGGGCATTGGCGTCATCAACTACGCCTACTACCTGGCCAAGCACGGCGTCAAATATTCCGATGGCAGCGCCATCGGCCTGACCCACAAGACTTTCGAGGCCATCCAGTACTACCTGCTGAAGGCCTCGGTGCAGCTGGCCAGGGAGTTCGGGGCCTGCCCGGCCTTTAATGAGACCACCTACGCTCAGGGCATACTGCCCATCGACACCTACAAGAAGGATCTGGACAGCGTCTGCAGCGAACCGCTGCACCTGGACTGGGAAAGCCTGCGCGAGGAGATCAAGACGGTGGGCCTGCGCAACAGCACCCTGACCGCGCTGATGCCCTCCGAAACCTCGAGCCAGATCTCCAACGCCACCAACGGCATAGAGCCGCCCCGCGGCCTGGTGTCGATCAAGGCCTCCAAGGACGGCATCCTCAAGCAGGTGGTGCCCGAGTACGAACGGCTCAAGGGCCAGTACGAGCTGCTGTGGCAGATGCCCTCCAACGACGGCTATCTGCAGCTGGTCGGCGTGATGCAGAAGTTCGTGGATCAGGCCATTTCCGCCAACACCAACTACGATCCGGCCCGCTTTGAGGGCGGCCGGGTACCGATGAAGCAGTTGCTGAAAGACCTGCTCACCGCCTACAAGTTCGGTCTCAAGACCCTGTATTACCACAACACCCGTGACGGTGCGGCAGACGCCCAGAACGACATGCAGGAAGATGACGGCTGCGCCGGCGGTGCCTGCAAGATTTAAGGCACCGTCACACTCAAATAATCCCGGCGAGGGCCACCTCGCCGCTGTGCGCAGCGTCGCTCACTACCGCCAACGCGGGCTGAGCGGCACTGCGCTCATTGTCTTTGCGGAACGAGAAAAATGTCTTACACCACTTTCAGTCAAGTTCAAAACGATCACATGAAAGAGCCCATGTTCCTCGGCAACCCGGTGAACGTGGCCCGCTATGACCAGCAGAAATACGAAATTTTTGAGAAGCTGATCGAAAAGCAGCTGTCCTTTTTCTGGCGTCCGGAAGAGGTGGACGTGTCCCAGGACAGGATCGACTACCAGGCCCTGCCGGATCATGAGAAGCACATCTTTATCAGCAACCTCAAGTACCAGACCCTGCTCGACTCCATCCAGGGCCGCAGCCCCAACGTGGCCCTGCTGCCGCTGGTGTCCCTGCCCGAGCTGGAAACCTGGATCGAGACCTGGGCCTTTTCCGAGACCATCCACTCGCGCTCCTATACCCACATCATCCGCAATATCGTCAACGATCCCTCCAAGGTGTTCGACGACATCGTGGCCAACGAGCATATCCAGAAGCGGGCAAAGGACATCGCCGGCTACTACGATGAGCTTATCGAGTACACCAACTTCTACCACCTCTACGGCGAGGGCGAGCACGAGATCAAGGGCCAGAAGGTCACCGTCAACCGCTACGAGCTGAAGAAGAAACTCTACCTGTGCCTGATGTGCGTCAACGCCCTGGAAGCGATCCGCTTCTACGTGAGCTTCGCCTGCTCCTTCGCCTTTGCCGAGCGCGAGCTGATGGAAGGCAACGCCAAGATCATCAAGCTGATCGCCCGGGACGAAGCCCTGCACCTGACCGGCACCCAGCACATGCTCAATATCCTGCGTGCCGGCGAGGACGATCCGGAGATGGCCCAGGTGGCCCGCGACTGCGAACAGCAGTGCTTCGAGCTGTTCAGGGCCGCCGCCATCCAGGAGAAGGAATGGGCCGAATACCTGTTCAAGGACGGCTCCATGATCGGCCTGAACAAGGATATCCTGTGCCAGTACGTGGAATACATCACCAACCTGCGCATGCAGGCGGTGGGACTGGCGCCCGCCTTTGAGGGTTCCAAACAGAACCCTATTCCCTGGATCAACGCCTGGCTGTCGTCCGACAACGTCCAGGTCGCGCCCCAGGAGGTAGAAGTCAGCTCCTACTTGGTAGGCCAGATTGACTCCCAGGTGAGCCACGACGATCTGGGTGACTTCGAGCTGTGAGCCGAGTCCGCACCCGGGAACTGAGCTTCGAACTGCGGGCGGGGGAAACCCTGCTCGAGGGGCTGGAGCGCACCGGCCACGCGGTGGAATACCAGTGCCGCAGCGGCTACTGCGGCGCCTGTCGCACCGCCCTGCTGGCCGGCCGGGTGACCTACCATGAAGCCCCCCTCGCCTACCTGGCCGAGGGGGAGATACTGCCCTGCTGCTGCCGGCCAACCGAGCCGGTCAGCCTCGATATCCCCCTTCTGGAAATAAAAAAACAGGCCTAAATAGCTGTTCCGAATAGTAGATCATTGTCGGCAACGACCGGGTTCCGCTAAGCAGACCCTCCGCGCCAGGGATGGCGCGGCGGAGCCCCCAGGGATGGGTTCACGGCGTGTCTGCGTGCGGGGCCCGGTCGATGTAGCACTATTAGGATCAGTTACTTAGGGCCTGCCCTCCTCCTTCAGCGGAAAGAGATGCCAGCTCAGCCGGCCGTTCTGCTCGAAGGACTTTTCCCGCTCGCAGATAAACAGCTGGTCGCCCACGGTGATCACGGATCCCTTCGAATAGCGCTGGTCGGCGTAGAAACACACCGGCTCCAGCCCCGATGAAATATTCAGCTCCACCGGCGGCCGGGTGCTGATGGTATCGGCCCCGGCCAAGGTACTGAGCACCAGCGCTCCCCAGCACAACTGTCTTATCATCATGGTCAACTTCCTCTTTACCCCGGGTCCGGCTCATGGTAACACCGTCCCAGACCCCGTCGACAAGGCCCGACAATGAAAAAATCCCACTGGCTGCTGTTGCTGGTCCCGCTCCTCGCCGCGACCTTCTTCCTCCTGCTGCGCCAGCCGGCATCGGCGCCGCCACTGGCCCTGTCGCTGCCGGCGCCCGGCGACCGGCCGGTGGACTACGAACGGGACGTCAGGCCCATCTTCGAGCACAAGTGCATCGCCTGCCACGCCTGCTACGACGCCCCCTGCCAGCTCAAGCTCGCCAGCCACGAGGGTGTGCAGAGGGGCGCCAGCAAGCAGGTGGTCTACGACGGCACCCGCACCCAGGACGCGCCGCCCAACCGCCTTTATGTGGATGCCGAGAGAGAGCAGGCCTGGCGGGAGCGCGGCTTCTTCAGCGTGCTGGACAATCATGCCGGCGACGCCGCTCTGATGGCCCGGATGCTGGCCCTGGGCCGGCAGGCCCCCTGGACGGCCAACGAACGGCTGCCGGACGACCTGGACATTTCCATCAAGCGTAACAACCAGTGCGTGAACGCCGACGAGTTCGAGACCTTCGCCGCCAGGCACCCCCAGGCCGGCATGCCCTTCGCCGTCGCCGGCCTGACCGATGATGAATACCAAATCCTGGTGGACTGGCTGGCCCAGGGGGCAAGGGTGCCGGAACAGCAACTTCCCCTCTCCGCCAGCCTGGAGCGGGAGCTGCGCCGGTGGGAGCACTGGCTCAACCGGACAGACAACCGCCACCGGCTGGTGGCCCGCTACCTGTACGAGCACTGGTTCCTCGCCCATCTCCATGTCGAGGGCGACCGGGACCAGGTGTTCTTCGAGCTGGTGCGCTCCCGCACCCCGCCCGGTGAACCCATCGCGCTCATCCCGACCGTGCGTCCCACCGACGGCATAACGGGGAGCTTCTACTACCGGCTGCGGCCCCGCCTGGAAAGCCGAGTGCACAAGACCCATATCACCTATCCCCTGAGCGAGGCCAAAATGGCCCGCCTGGAACAATTGTTTTTCGGGCCGGACTGGACGGTCGCCACCCTGCCCGGCTACGGCCCGGCCCGGGCCGCCAACCCCTTCGCCACCTATGCCGCCATCCCCGCCCGGGCCCGCTACCAATACCTGCTGGACAACGCCGAATACTTCGTGCGCACCTTTATCCGCGGCCCGGTGTGCCGGGGCCAGATCGCCACCGACGTGATCCGGGACCAGTTCTGGGTCGGCTTCCAGCACCCGGATCACGACTTGTTTATTACCGATAGCACTCATCAGGCCCGGGTGCGGGAATGGTTGTCCCTGCCGGGGTTGCAGTCGGACCTGTTGAGCCTGGGGCCGGATTGGGTCGCCCATCGGGAGGCCCGCAATCGCTACCTGGCCGCCCGCCAGCAGGACTACGCCCGTACCTATCCCCAGGGGCCGTCACTCGATCACCTGTGGGACGGGGACGGCCACAACCGGGACGCCCTGCTCACCATTTTCCGCCACCACGACAGCGCCAGCGTGCTGCGCGGCTGGCAGGGGGATGTCCCCACCACCCTGTGGGTGATGGACTACCCGCTGCTGGAGCGCACCTACTACGCCCTGGTGGCCAACTTCAACGTCTACGGCAGCGTGGCCCACCAGGCCCAGACCCGGCTCTACTTCGATCTGATCCGCAATGGTGCCGAGGCCAACCTGCTGCGCTTTTTACCGGCCCAGATACGCAACCCGCTGCTGCACCGCTGGTATGACAACAGCGCCCGCATCAAGCTGTTCACCACCTATGCGGACGTGGACGAAAATACTCCCAGCCGCATTGCCGTCGGTGCCGAGGCCCCGCTGGCCGATTTCGGCCGCCAGGTGCTCACCACCCTGGCCCCGGTCGCCGGCCCGCCGGAGCGGCTTAACCGCTGCCACCGGCAAGCCTGCGCCGAGGCGGACAGCGCCGCCGAACGGGAGGCCGAGGCCCTGCTGCGCCGCCTGACCGGGATTACGGCCACCACCCTGCCCGCCATCCAGTGGCTGCCGGAAGTCAGCCTGTTGCGTATCGAGGTCGGCGAGCAACGGCTGCTCTACAGCCTGCTGCACAACCGGGATCATTCCAACGTGGCCTTCATGCTGGGGGAAGATCTTCGCCTGCGGCCCCAAAACGACACCCTGACGGTGCTGCCCGGGGTGGTCGGCAGCTACCCCAACTTTATCTTCAACGTCAAACTGGAAGAGCTGGACGACTTTGTGGCGGCACTGATGGCCATGGCCCGGGCGGAGGACATCCACACCCTGGCGCGCCACTTCGGCATCCGTCGCACCCATCCCGGGTTCTGGTCCTACTTCCACGATCTGCACCGCTACCAGCAGGACACGACCCCCCTGGAGGCGGGGTTGCTGGACATGAACCGTTACCTCAATCTGTAACGGCCGGACAATATCCAGGGTGGCCCGGACGCCCCTGGATATTGTTACCAATCAAAACGATAGGAATAGCAGCCAGCGAGTTTGCGCGCCGCCAGCGTGGCGCCGCCTTCGCTTGCCTTGCACATTTTCCTGTGCCAGTCAACTCTCCGGACCCAACTTGACTACACTGAGGGATAGTGGTCATCAGAAGGATCTGCACCATGAAGTATCATCTTGCCTGCTGTCTGATAGTGCTGTCCCTGAGCGGATGCACCTATAAGTCCCAAACGGTTATCCCCGAGCAACGGCTGGTGGCAGACAATCAACACTGTCTGAACGCAACGACGCCGGGCGTGCGCAAATTCCTGGCTCCGGCCCTCGGCCTCTATCTGGCCAAGCCCAGTCAGGAGCCCGCCAATGCGGCCTACCATTCGTGCATGAGAGAAAAAGGGTGGTGAGCCATCCACGGGGTGAACCCAGGCCCCGGGAGCAAAGACCGGCAACCGCCGGCTCCCGGCTTCCTCCGGATTGTTGCGGACGGCGGCGGTGAAGCCTGCGTAAACTCAATCCTCATTCCGGGTCCCCGGGATGGTTGACCGGGCCGTTACACGCCCCGCTCGTTGTTCCAGATCAGCACATGCAGTTGCGGCAGCACCCGGGCCCGATACCAGCGGTCGCCGGTCACCCTGTCCACCAGCCAGCGCAACCGGGCGTTAAGATCTTGTAGATCGGTCTCCCGCTCCGGTTGCTCGGGGGTGGCCGGTGCCGGGTTGCAGGGTTGCAGGTAAAGCGGCAACTGCGGATAGTCGTCCGCCAGGGACCGCGCCCAGCGATAATCCGCCTCGTCGGCGATCACCAGCTTGAGGCTGAGCTGGGTGCCGGCCCCGGCGGCGGCCAGGCTGGCCTCGAACCGCTCCCGGTTGAACGCCATGCCCGAGGAAGGCGGCTTGGGGCTGAGCGTCAGGTGGTCGAGCATCCCGAACCAGGCTTGCGCCTTGCTGCCCTGGGTTTCCATGGCGAAGCTATGGCCCAGCTCGTGGCCGAGCCGCAGCAGCTCGGCCAGGGGCTGCAATGCCGGATTGCCGCCGGAGAGGGTCACCAGTATGGGCTCGCCGCCGCTCAACCGGTTCACCTCGGCCAGTATGGCCGAGGCCGCCATGGGCTGCCAGTCGGCCCTGAAGCGCGGCTCCACCGCGTAGAGGGTGTCGCACCAGCTGCAGCGAAAGTCGCAGCCGCCGGTGCGCACGAACACCGTGGGCACGCCGATAAGCGCTCCTTCCCCCTGGATGGTGGGGCCGAAGATTTCACTGATGGCGATGCTCATGGCCGGTACTCGGCCCAGGTCTTGGGGGTTTCCGACACCGCCACCGCGCTCACCTCGGGCCAGCGGGCCCTGGCCCAGTCGAACAGGTGGCAGGCCAGGCGCTCGGCGGTGGTGCACTCGTCGCCCAGCACCTCGTTCAGGTGACGGTGATCCAGGCGCTCGTCGATATACTCCTTGAACGCCTTGAGCTCCAGGTAATCACGCACGAAGCCGTACTGGTCGAGGGTCTCGCTCTGCAACTCGATCACCACCACGTAGTTGTGGCCGTGCAGCCGGGCACAGGGGTGCCAGTCGGGCATCTGCTTCAGTTGGTGGGAGGCGGAAAAATGAAACTCTTTCTTTATGGTGTACATGCGTTCACCCTCGCCACCGCTTCCCGCCAGTACTGCTCGTCCCGGTAGGGGGTGGGATCGGCCACCCCGGCCAGGGCCATGGCCTCGATGCGCTCCACGCAGGTGCCGCAGCAGCCGCAGTGGAGGTCGCCGCCTTCGTAGCAGGACCAGGTATCGGCCACCGGCACATCGAAGCGCGCCGTGTCCCGGGCGATCCCGGTCTTGTCGCTGTTCACATAGGGGGCCAGCAACGCCACCTCGGCCACACCGTCGAGGGCACGGGCCTGCATCTCGCCGAACAGGCGGATAAAGTCGGGCCGGCAGTCGGGATAGATAAAGTGATCGCCGCCGTGCACCGCCAGGGCCACGGTGTCGAGACCGCGGGCGGCGGCCACGCCGAAGGCGATGGTGAGCATGATGGCGTTGCGGTTGGGCACCACCGTCACCTTCATGTTCTCTTCGCTGTAGTGGCCGTGGGGCACCTCGATGTCGTCGGTCAGCGCCGAGCCGGACAGCTGGCGGCCGATATGGCCGATGTCCATCACCAGGTGCGGCACGTCGAGCCGCTCGGCACAGCGGCGGGCGGCATCGATTTCTTTCTTGTGGCGCTGGCCGTAGTCGAAGGTCAGCAGGGCACCGAGGGACTGCTCCGCCGCCAGCCGATGGGCCAGGGTCACGGAGTCGAATCCGCCGGAGCAGATCAGTAACGCTTTCATATTGTGTCCTTGTTTTGTCCGGGTAGGCTGCGACCGGGGGGTAAAGCGGAGGCCATTTTAACGGCCGGCCCCGCCTTGTCCACCATTATCTGGGCAGCTTGTCGCCATCCGGCGCCGATGGGCGGAAAAATCCCTGGTATTGGCCGGGAGTCAGCGCCAGACGGCGCTTGAAGTGGCGCTGAAAGTAAGCCTGATCGGTAAAACCGAGCTCGCTGGCCACCCGGCTGAGCGCCAGCCCCCGGCGCAAAACAGGAAAATCCGCCCCGCCTCGTTTCAAGGCACAAATCCTTACTTGGCTACCATTCCCAATGCCGCCAGGACCATCATGACTGCCGCGCCTTTAAACAGCACATGCTGCGCACGAGAACTTGCCAACAAGTGGCGTATTTTCAGGGCACCGAGAATAAATACAGCCCCGACAATCAACAGCACAGCAATGGTCAATGGCACCAGCATCAAGCCCCAGGTTTGTAGCGAGATAGTGTCCAAGGCAATGACCAGCGGCAGCAATGCCAAATAGAAGGCGATTGTTTTTGGATTGCCGAGGGTAATCGTCAGACCTGAAAACCATGCGGACACCAGCTCTCGCTTACTGATTTTCTGGTCTATAAGCAAGGTCTGTGGTTCATGACGCCAAAACTGCCACGCTAACCAACACAGGTAAAATGCTGAACACCAGCGAACCAATAAAAACCATTCACTGTGGCTGTGGGCGACCACCGCCAAGCCAAATACCGCGAACGACAAGTAGATTAAATCCCCCAAAATCAAACCGGCAAGCATCGTGAATGCAGTTAATGCCCCACCGCTCACACTACGGGCGACCAAGGCCGTCATTCCCGGCCCAGGAATAGCGGCGGCCAATCCTAGCGCAATAACATATGCCAGAACCTGAGTCGTATCCAACATAAACTCTCCTTCCATCATCAGAGTAATAAAAGCCAGGTGGTAACATGGTTGTTTTTCTGAAAACACTTTCAATGACTTACCTAAACAACCGATCCATCTGTATTTTTTAAAATAAAAAATACAAGGCAATGGATGTCCTTTATCCCTTTCGGCATAAAACCCGCGTTCAACTTCAATGTTTACGTACAAAATTATGCATGATGAAACCGGAAAAAAATGACCTTTTATCATTGATCTTTCACGAGCGGAGGGTAATATTTTTCACAATCAAACAAATAATAGAAAATTATGACCAAAACACCTTTAAACCTGACAGACATCAAGATTCTTACCTCACTGCAGAAAGACGCTCGCATAACGAATCAGACACTGGCAGAGCAGCTGGGCATGTCTGCTTCTCCTTGCTGGCGCAAGGTCCGCAAGCTGGAAGAGGATGAAGTGATCCTGGGTTACCGGGCGGTACTGGACAGACGCAAAATCGGCTTGGGAGTGATGGTCTTCGTCCGTGTCAGCATCGACAGTCACAGCGAAGCCGAAGCTCGCAAATTTGAACAGGAAGTGATGGAGCTGGAAGATGTGGTGGCATGCTATAGCATCGGTGGCGATGCCGACTTTCTGTTGCAGGTGGTCTCCCGCGACCTGGATTCGTATGCCGAGTTTTCCATGTCGGTCATCCGTCGCCTACCCGGTATCAAAGAAATGCAAAGTATGTTTGTCCTGAAAGAAATCAAACCATTTGTCGCCTTCCCGATAAAAAAGCCGAAGCAGGATTAGTACCGACACCAAATCCAGCGACTGTCACCACCGCCAAAACAAAGGGCGCCGCAGCGCCCTTTTATAGGATAACCGAACCCGCTTACTTCTCGCCGAAGTGCTCGGCCAGGTACAGCCAGGTGTCGATCACGGTGTCCGGATTGAGGGACACGGAATCGATGCCCTGCTCCACCAGCCAGGCGGCGAAGTCGGCGTGATCCGAGGGCCCCTGGCCGCAGATACCCACGTACTTGCCGGCCTTGCGCGCCGCCTGGATGGCCATGGACAGCAGCGCCTTCACCGCCTCGTCCCGCTCGTCGAAGGAGCCAGCCACCAAGCCCGAATCCCGATCCAGGCCCAGGGTGAGCTGGGTCATGTCGTTGGAGCCGATGGAGAAGCCGTCGAAGTAGGCCAGGAACTTGTCCGCCAACAGGGCGTTGGAGGGCAGTTCGCACATCATGATCACCTTGAGCCCGGCTTCGCCGCGCTTGAGGCCATTCTCGGCCAGGATGTCGATGACCGAGGCCGCCTCGGACAGGGTGCGCACGAAGGGGATCATGATCTCGACGTTGGTCAGGCCCATGTCGCCCCGTACCCGCTTCATCGCCTCGCACTCCATGGCGAAGCAGTCGCGGAAGTCCTCGGAAATGTAGCGGGAGGCGCCGCGGAAGCCCAGCATGGGGTTTTCCTCGTCCGGCTCGTAGGCGTCACCGCCCAACAGGTTGGCGTACTCGTTGGACTTGAAGTCGGACAGCCGCACGATGACCCGCTCCGGCCAGAAGGCGGCGGCCAGGGTCGAGATGCCCTCGGCCAGCTTGGCCACGAAGAACTCGCGCGGGCTGTCATAGCCGGCGATCATCTCGTCGATCTTGAGCTTGAGCTCGGGGCTCTGGCGGTAGTACTCCAGCAGCGCCTTGGGGTGGACGCCGATCATGCGGTTGATGATGAACTCGAGCCGCGCCAGGCCCACGCCTGCGTTGGGCAGCTGGGCGAAGTCGAAGGCCCGGTCCGGGTTGCCCACGTTCATCATCACCTTCACCGGCGACAACGGCATGGCGCCCACTTCGGAGGTCGCCACCTTGAACTCGAGCTTGCCGTCGTAGATAAAGCCGGTGTCGCCCTCGGCGCAGGACACGGTCACCTCCTGGCCGTCCTCGATGCGGCTGGTGGCGTCGCCACAGCCCACCACGGCGGGAATCCCCAGCTCACGGGCGATGATGGCGGCATGGCAGGTGCGGCCGCCCCGGTTGGTGACGATGGCGGCGGCCCGCTTCATGATCGGCTCCCAGTCCGGGTCGGTCATGTCGGTCACCAGCACGTCGCCGGCCTTGATCTGGTCCATCTGCTCGATGCTGTCGATGACCTTGGCCACGCCGGCGCCGATCTTGTGGCCGATGGCACGGCCCTCGGCCACCACCCGGCCTTGTTCGTTCAGGGCGAAACGCTCCAGCACGTTGGCGTCCTGGCGACTGCGCACGGTTTCCGGCCGGGCCTGGACGATGTAGAGCTTGCCGTCGACCCCGTCCTTGGCCCATTCGATGTCCATCGGACGATCATAGTGTTTTTCGATGATCAAGGCCTGCTTGGCCAGCTCCATCACTTCCTCGTTGGTCAGCGAGAACTGGCGGCGCTCTTCCTTGCTGGTTTCCCGGATCTCCACCTGCTTGCCGTGCTCCTCGGCGTTGGCGTAGATCATCTTCTGCAGCTTGGAGCCCAGGGTCTTGCGCACCACCGCCGGCCGGCCGGCCTTGAGGGTGGGCTTGTGCACATAGAATTCATCCGGGTTGACCGCCCCCTGCACCACCATTTCGCCCAGGCCCCAGGCGGAGGTGACGAACACCACCTGATCGAAGCCGGACTCGGTGTCCAGGGTGAACATCACGCCGGAGGCGGCGATGTCGGAGCGCACCATGCGCTGGATACCGGCGGACAGCGCCACGCCGCGGTGGTCGTAGCCCTGGTGCACCCGGTAGGAGATGGCGCGGTCGTTGAACAGGGAGGCGAACACGTGCTTGATGGCCACCATCACCGCGTCCAGGCCGCGCACGTTGAGGAAGGTTTCCTGCTGGCCGGCGAAGGAGGCGTCGGGCATGTCCTCGGCGGTGGCGGAAGAGCGCACCGCGAAGGAGGCTTGCTCGCCGCCCTGGCCGGCCAGCTCGCCGTAGGCGGTGGCGATGGCGCTTTCCAGCGCCGGCTGGAAGGGGGTGTCGATCACCCACTGACGGATGGTGCGGCCGGCTTCGCCCAGGGCGGCGATGTTGTCCACGTCCAGCTGGTCGAGCAGGTCGTGGATACGGGCGTTGAGCCCGCTTTGCTCCAGAAACTCGTTAAAGGCAAAGGCGGTGGTCGCAAAGCCGCCGGGCACCGACACGCCGGCGCCGGCCAACTGGCTGATCATCTCGCCCAGGGAGGCATTCTTGCCGCCAACCCGATCCACATCGTGCATACCGAGTTGTTCGTACCAAATCACGTAATCCTGCACTGCCACGTCTCCAAAAAGTTGTGTTCTCGGGGTTTCCGTATCTCACCGTATGTCGCGGCGGACCGTGTGCGTCGTTCCGGCCCTTTATTATTTAATTGCGACGATGGGCCTGCACACGCGATGATTCTACAATGGCGCCAAAAAGCAGGTAAACGTTTTACCTGGGACAAATGTTAAAAGTGAGATCTGGAGGCTCTGTGCACACAGTTTTTTATGTTTCTGATGGGACGGCGATCACAGCCGAGGTGTTCGGCCATGCGGTGCTGAGCCAGTTTCCCCTGCCCTTCGAGCAGTTCACCATCCCCTTCGTGGAAGACGAGGACAAGGCCCGGGCGGTACAGGCCCGTATCAACGAGGCCTACCACCAGAGCGGCAAGCAGCCGCTGGTGTTCCACACCATAGTGGACGACGGCCTGCGCCGTATCGTCACCGACAGCGACGCCATGTGCTACGACTTCCTCAACACCTTCGTGGCACCCCTCGAGCAGCAGCTCGGGATCAAGGCCGAGCCGCGCACCCACCGCACCCACGGCATGGAAAACAAGCAGCACTACGATGCCCGTATCGATGCGGTGAACTACGCCCTCGACAACGACGACGGGGTCAACACCAAGGAGTACGACGAGGCCGACATCATACTGGTGGGCGTGTCCCGCTGCGGCAAGACCCCCACCAGCCTGTACCTGGCGCTGCAGTTCGGCATCCGGGTGGCCAACTACCCCTTCATCGACCAGGACATGAGCCGGCTGAGCCTGCCGCCCGCGCTCAAGGCCAACCGCCACAAGCTGTTCGGCCTGACCATAGACGTCAACCGGCTGCAGGAAATCCGCCAGCGCCGTCGGGCCGACAGCCGCTACGCGGCCATCGAGCAGTGCCGCTTTGAACTGAACCAGGTGGAGAAGCTGTTCCGCATGGAGGCCATCCCCTTTATCGACACCACCTACCACTCGGTGGAGGAGATCTCGGTCAAGATCCTGGAACGTACCGGCATCCGCCGGCGCATCTTCTGATTGCACACAACCTTTACTGTAAAAACTGCGATCAATGACAAAATATTGCACACAATAATAAACAAAATGTTGATTTAGTGTTTACATAAATGTATACATTAACCCCGATGTTTAACCAGCCTGCTAATAACAAACATCAACCATAAAACATGGACGTCTGGTCGTGGCTACCCTGCCGACTGTATACGCAGCCGGCGGCGGACAGCGCCGATGCGTTCTATTGTGCAGCCGGCGACGTCAAGTCGACCCCGGTGGTTTGCAGCCCTGCGCGCGCGACAACACCAACAACAAGGGCGTGAACAGGAAGCCAAAACTCACGAGCAATACCCAGGGACTTATCGCAATGAAACACAGTCAAAGCAAGTCAGTATTCGATTATTATGGCAAGCCCTCGTTCGGCAAGGCGCTGCCGCTGTCGTTCCAGCACATACTGGCGATGATCATGGGGGCGGTCACCCCGCCGCTGATCGTGGCCGGCGTGGCCGGGGCCAACGCCCAGGAAACCATGCTGCTGGTGCAGATAGCCCTGCTGTTTTCCGGCATCTCCACCCTGTTGCAGCTCTACCCGGTCGGCCGCCTCGGCGCCGGCATGCCGACCATTTTTGGGGTCGGCTTCGCCTATGTGCCCAGCCTGATTGCCATCGGCAGTGTATACGGTATCCCCGGCATTCTGGGTGCACAAATCGCCGGCGGTGTCGCCATGATAGTGGTGGGCATCTTTATCAAGCAGATCCGCCACCTGTTTCCGCCGGTGGTCGCCGGCACCGTGGTGCTGGTGATCGGCCTCTCGCTCTACGACATCGCCATCAAGTACATGGCCGGCAACGGCAACGTGGCCGCCGACGGCTTCGGCAGCGGCCAGAACTGGCTGGTGGGCCTGACCACCCTGGCGGTGGTGCTGTGCTGCTCCCAGTTCGCCAGGGGCTACCTGCGCCTGGCCGCCATTATCGTCGGCATCCTGGTCGGCTATGCGATGGCCTTCTTCTTCGGCATGGTCGACTTCTCCCGGCTGCACGAGGCGCCCTGGGTGATGGTGCCCACCCCCTTCGCGCTCGGCATCGAATTCCACGCCTCCGCCGTGATCTCCATGGTGGTGATCTGCATCGTCAACTCGGTGCAGACCATCGGCGATCTGTCCGCCACCGCCGTCGGCGGCATGAACCGGGAGCTGAAGGACAAGGAGCTGTCCGGCGGCCTGCTCGGCAACGGCGTCTGTACCCTGGTCGGCGCCTTCTTCGGCGGCCTGCCCACCGCTTCCTTCAGCCAGAACGTGGGCATCGTCGCCATGACCAAGGTGATCAGCCGCTATGTGCTGAGCATCGCCGCCGCCTTCCTGATCCTGGCGGGGCTGCTGCCCAAGTTCGGCGCCGCCATGACCACCATCCCCTACCCGGTGCTGGGCGGTGCCACCATCATCGTGTTCGGCATGATCACCATGACCGGCATCCAGCTGCTGGTGAAGGACGAGCTGTCGTCCCGCAACATCACCATAGTGGCGCTGTCGGTGGCCCTGGCCATGGGCCTCAATGCCGTGCCCGAGGCCATCGCCGCCCTGCCCGACACCGCCCGTATGCTGATTGGCTCGCCGGTCATCGTGGCCGCCAGCATGGCCTTTATCCTGAACATGGCCCTGCCCCGCAAATCCCTGCAGGACGAGGCCCGCGAGCGCGAGCAGATTGAGCGCGAGATG
This sequence comes from Zobellella sp. An-6, assembly GCF_052487945.1. Lineage (NCBI taxonomy): Bacteria > Pseudomonadati > Pseudomonadota > Gammaproteobacteria > Aeromonadales > Aeromonadaceae > Zobellella > Zobellella sp. An-6. Next base: position 2,475,451 of record NZ_CP199259.1, read on the forward strand.
AACGGTGACGAAGCGCCCGCCACCCCTTATCAGAACCGGCAGATAAAGGCCGAAGCCGGAAACTGAAAGGGTCAGCTCAGAGGCAGGGATCTTCCCCCCGAATAGCAAAAAGCCGGTCAATGACCGGCTTTCCGTTTTATTGACGGCCGGCCCATTCCGTAACCGCCGGCCAAAAGACCCGCCCTGCCGATACCGCCCTATCCCTTCACGCCGCCGGCGGTCAGACCGCCCACCAGCCAGCGCTGGGCCAGCAGAAACACCGCCGTGATGGGAATGGCAGAGAGCACGGCGGCGGCGGCGAAGTCGCCCCACAGGTAGTTCTGGGGATAGAGGTACTGCTGCATGCCCACCGCCAGGGTGTAGTTCTCCACGTTACGCAGCAGCAGCGAGGCCACCGGTACCTCGGTGATGGCGGCGATAAAGGAAAGGATGAACACCACCGCCAGAATGGGCACCGACAGCGGCAGCAGCACCAGCCGGAACGCCTGCCAGGGCGTGGCGCCGTCCAGGGCCGCCGCTTCCTCCAGGGAGCGATCAATGGTTTCGAAATAGCCCTTGATGGTCCACACGTGCAGGGCAATGCCGCCCAGGTAGGCGAAGATCACCCCGCCGTGGGTATTGAGCCCCAGGAAGGGAACATAAAGCCCGATACGGTCGAACAGGGCATAGAGGGCCACCAACGACAGCACCGCCGGGAACATCTGGAAGATCAGCATGCCCTTAAGCAGGCTTTCCTTGCCGCGAAAGCGCAGCCGGGCAAAGGCATAGGCACAGGTGGTGGACAGGGCCACTATGCCGAGCGCCGTGATAACGGCGATTTTTACCGAGTTCCACAGCCACAGCAGCACCGGAAAGGGCGGCTGCGTCAGGCTGCCGTCCGGGTTGCTGACGGCGATGCCGAGCGCCAGCTTCCAGTGTTCCAGCGAAGGGTTGCTGGGAATAAGCTCGCCGGTGGCGTAGTTGCCGCTGCGAAAGGAAATGGCCACCACCACCAGCAACGGAAACATGATGAGGGCGCAAAAGGCGATAAGCCCCGCGTGGGCGGCCCATACCCGGTAACGCATCGATTTTGGTCTTACCATAGCCATGGTATTGCTCCTTGGGTTATTTCTCGCTTAGTTCCAGTTTGCTGGCCTTGATATTGAGCACGGCCAGGGCGCCCACCAGCAGGAAGATCAGGGTGGCGATGGCGGCGGCCAGGCCGAAGTCCTGGGTACCCGAGCCCTCGAAGGCGATGCGGTAGGTGTAGCTCACCAGCAGGTCGGTATAGCCGGCGGGGGTGGTGGTGCCTATCATGTCCGGACGGCCGTTGGTCAACAGCTGGATCAGGACGAAGTTGTTGAAGTTGAAGGCGAAGCTGGCAATCAACAGGGGCGTGAGCGGCCTCAGCAACAGCGGCAGGGTAATGCGCAGGAAGTTGTCCAGCGGGCCGGCGCCGTCCATGGCCGAGGCTTCGTACAAATCCTCGGGAATGGCCTTCAGCAGCCCCATGCACAGTATCATCATGTAGGGATAGCCCAGCCAGGTGTTGACCATGACCAGCATGGTCCTGGCCAGGGTCGGATCGGTGAACCAGCTGGGGCTGATGCCGAACAGGCCCGAGAGCAGCATGTTGATTTCACCGAAGCTCTGGTTGAACAGGCCCTTGAAGATCAGGATGGAGATAAAGGCCGGCACCGCATAGGGCAGGATCAGCAGCAACCGGTAGGTGCCCTTGCCCCGGAGCGATTCCCATTGCACCAGGCAGGCCAGCACCATGCCCACCGCCAGAGTGAAAAACACGGTGAGCCCGGAGAACAGCACCGTCCAGATGAAGATGGAGATAAAGGGCCCCTGGATGCCCTTGTCCTGGATCACCCGCAGGAAGTTATCCCAGCCGATAACCACGGTAAAGCCGGGGCTGACCGGCTCGCCCACAAAGTTGCCCCCATCGTCGATGGGCTGGTAAAAACCGATGTCGAAGTTGGGTGCCAGCCGTTCGCCGGTGCGCTGGTTGAACAGCACAAAGTCGTCTTGCGGCACATAGACGGGCTCGCTGGCGGCAAAGCGGCGCAGCGAGCTCATGGTGAGCAGTTCACCGTCGGGCAGGGCCACCGCCAGCGCGGCCAGCGCGGCCCGGTTCTGGGTGATCACCCGCAGGGGCGCCGCCTCGCCGGCCGGTGCCTCGCTGGCCGGGCTCATGTCCAGGGGTTCCTGGGGCGGGGCCGCCAGGCTGAAGGCATCGCTCAGGTAGCGATCGCCGCTCGCGTCATCGGTCAGCCACAGGCGCCACTGGCCCTCGTCTTCCTGGTAGAGGGCAAAGCCCATGTCCCTGCCGGTCTGGAAGCGTTGTTGTTGCAGCACCTGCTGTACCCGTTCCAGGGTGAGCTGGTTCTTGCCGCTGTAGTTGGTAAAGGCGATGCCGATGGTGCACAGCAGCGGAAACAGCACGAACAGGCCCATGCCCGCCAGCCCCGGGTAGACATAGCGCCAGGAGTAACTGCGCCGGTTGGCGAATATATAGAGGCCGCTGCCCACCAATACCAGGGTCAGCATGGCGAAGAGGATTTCCCCCTGGGCGTACATCAGTATCACCAGCCAGGCGTTGACAAGGCCGATGCCCCCGATGCACAGCCATTTCAGCCAGGCGGATAACGGCGGCCACGCCGGGGATTTAGGGGGAAGTGTGGTCGTTTCTGATAACTGCATGATACTGCTCTGTTGATGTGCCTGGGCGGGATGCCCGTTTGATTCAAAAGGTACAGTGACCGCCACCGGCATGACCGGTGGCGGTTTTTTCTTACTCGGTGATCCGGGCGGCGGCGTCGTCAAGCGCGGCCTTCACTTCCTGGCGGCCGTTGATGGCGTTCAGGATGGCGCTGCGCTCGGCATACCAGAAGCCGGCCATTTCCGGGATGTTCGGCATGATTTCACCCTTCATGGCGTTCTCCATGGTGGCGCTGATCCGTGGATCGCTGGACAGCTTCTTCTGGTAGGAGCGCAGGGCCACGGCACCCAGCGGCTTGTCATTGTTGACCTGCTCCAGGCCCTTATCGGTCAGCAGGAAGTTTTCCAGAAACTCCTCCGCCAGTTCCTTGTTGGGGCTGGCCGCGTTGATGCCGGCGCTGAGAATGCCGGTAAAGGGCTTGGAAGGCTTGCCGTTGAGGGTGGGCAGGGTGGTCACGCCGTAGTTGATGCCGGCCTTGTCGATATTGGCCCAGGCCCAGGGACCGTTGATGGTCATGGCGGTTTCGCCCTTGTTGAAGGCGGCCTCGGCGATGGAGTAATCGACGTCGGCGGAAATATGCTTGTTGTTGACCAGATCAACCAGCGTCTGCAGGCCGCGCAGGGAACCGTCGTTGTTCACCCCCACATTCTTGGGATCGTAACGTTCACCGTCGAAATGGAAGGCATAACCGCCGTCGGCAGCGATCATCGGCCAGGTAAAGTAGGGTTCCTGCAGGTTCCACATGATGGCGGACTTGCCCTGGGCACGCAATTTAGTGTCCAGCTCCGGAATATCCTCCCAACTGGTGGGGGGCTCGGGCAGCAGGTCCTTGTTATAGATAAGCGACAGGGCCTCAACCGCCACCGGGTAGCCGATATATTTGCCGTCGTACTTCACCGCGTCCCAGGTAAACTCGTGCAGCTTGTCGATCAGTTCCTTGCTGGGGTTGATTTCGGCCAGCAGGCCGGACTGGGCGTAGCCGCCGAAGCGGTCGTGGGCCCAGAAGATGATGTCAGGGCCATCGCCGGAGGCGGCAACCTGGGAATACTGTTCTTCCAACTGGGCCGGATGCTCCACCCGCACTGGCACCCCGGTTTCCTGCTCGAACCACTGCCCCACCTCGGCCAGACCGTTGTAGCCTTTGTCGCCGTTAATCCAGATCAGCAACCGCCCTTCTTCGATGGCGGCGAGGGCGGAGGATGACATCATCAGGCCGGCCAAGACACCGAGGGCGACCTTACCCATTGCTTTTTCCATAGTTCATATCCTTATCCGTGAGGGGGTAAAAACGAAAACCGCCGCACCGAGCATAACGGATTCCGGTTATCCGCATCTTCCGCCGCGAGGACGGCCCCGGCATCCTCCTCCCCACTACGCCCCCCGGTCGCCAAACGTGAGTGAAGTCACAGACCCGCCGGTTATGTGATCCGACGCACATCGAAAACATCCGTTATCGTTAACCGGCTCACAAAAACAGCGCCAAAAAAACACTTGCCGCCCCACCCAGCCCGTCCCCCTCCCCCCAAGCGCCATTTCTCCTCCTCCCCCCTCCTCCCCCGCTAAAATTTGCCCGGACGGAGGATTCCCCCCCCTTTGCCTGCGGGCATGATGAGACCAATGACAATAACCCCGTGAGCCAGGTCCGAATGACATTCGATACCCGATCTTCAAGTCTGCCCCGTAACGCGACCCTGTATCGCGTGGACAGCGCCCACTTCTTCGACGGTGACGGCGACGGTCGGGGCGATCTGGCCGGGGTGTTGCTACAACTGGATTATTTTACCCGACTGGGGGTGGATGGGTTGGTACTGACCCGGCATGACCGGCGTGGTCTTGCGGAGGGATATTGGCAGGCGATCGCGGATCGGCTGCAACAGGCGGGATTATCACTTTGGCTGGAAGAATACCGGCACTACCGCTCCTGGCCACAAGGGCAGATCCTGCCCCTGTGCACCCTGGTCGATCACGGCCCCGTCGGGCTGACCCACTGGCTGGAAAAACGGGCCCAGGGCGGAGCGGCGATCTGGGCCACCGGCGGCCAGGATCTGGCCCGGGTGGTCAGCCGCTGCGGCGGTGGCGATCTCAAGGTCGCCCTGCCCTACCTGGCGCTGCTGGCCTGCCTGCCCGGCCCCGTCAGCCTGTGGCAGGGAGAAGAGCTGGGCCTGCCCCACGCCGCCGAACCGGGCGACACCAGGGGTAACCGCAGCCCCCTGCCCTGGGTCGAATACCCGGAGCAAAGCCCGGTCGCGCAGCAACCCATGCAGCGCCGGGTTGCCACCGAGCACAGGGCCATGGCCGTCAGTCGCCAGGAGCAGGAGCCCGACTCCCCCCTTAACCAGTGCCGCCGGCTGCTGCAGTGGCGCCGCCGGCAGCCGCTGGTGGCCAATGGCCGGATCGACGTGACCGGCCTGCACGATGGCCTGCTGTGGGTACGGCTGGTGGGAGAACAGCCATCGCTGACCGTCGTGCTCAACCTGCTGCCCTATCGCCAACACCATCATCTTCCCCCGCAAACCCGCGGCTGGCAAGCGGAGCTGACCCTCGGCCAGGCCGAGATGAGCGACGACCATACACTGAACCTTGGCGGTTTCGCCGCCGCCATCGTCAGGCCCAAGGAACAGGAGTAATTCATGGCCAATGTCACCCTGCACAATGTGTGCAAATCATACGGAGACGTCCATATCTCCAGGGATATCAACCTGGAGATCCACGACGGCGAGTTCGTGGTGTTTGTCGGTCCGTCCGGCTGCGGTAAATCCACCCTGCTGCGCATGATTGCCGGCCTGGAAGAGATCACCTCGGGAGAACTGCAGATCGGTGAAGCCCGCATGAACGAGGTGCAGCCCTCGGAGCGGGGCGTGGGCATGGTGTTCCAGTCCTACGCCCTCTATCCGCACCTGTCGGTGGCCGACAATATGTCGTTCGGGCTCAAGCTGGCCGGCGCCCCCAAGGCGGAGATCCGGCAGCGGGTCAACCACGCCGCCGAAATCCTGCAACTGGCCCATCTGCTGGAGCGCCGTCCCAAGGAACTGTCCGGCGGCCAGCGCCAGCGGGTGGCCATCGGCCGCACCCTGGTGGCCGAGCCCCGGGTGTTCCTGCTCGACGAACCGCTGTCCAACCTGGACGCCGGCCTGCGGGTGCAGATGCGCATTGAAATCGCCCGCCTGCACAAGCGGCTGAAGAGCACCATGATCTACGTCACCCACGATCAGGTCGAGGCCATGACCCTGGCCGACAAGATAGTGGTGCTGGACGCAGGCCGGGTGGCCCAGGTGGGCAGGCCGCTCGAACTCTACCACTACCCCGCCAACCGCTTCGTCGCCGGCTTTATCGGCTCGCCCAAGATGAACTTCCTGCCGGTGAAGGTGACCGCCGCCGAGGCCGGGCGAGTGGAGATAAGTACCAACGACACCCGCTTCTGGATCCCGGTGGACGGTCGCGCCGTGCAGGAGGGTGCCAATATGTCGCTCGGCATCCGTCCCGAACACCTGCTGCCCGCCGAACAGGCATCGGTCCGCCTTAACGGCGAAGTACAGGTGGTGGAGCAACTGGGCAACGAAACCCAGATGCACGTCCGCATCCCCGCCCTCAAATGCAACCTGATTTACCGGCACAACGACGTGCAACTGGTGGAGGAAGGTCAATTGCTGGAGATAGGCATTGCGCCCGAGCGCTGCCACCTGTTCCACGAAGACGGCCGGGCCTGCCGCCGGCTGCACCCCGAGCCCGGCGTCTGACCGGGCACCGATACAACCGACCTTTTTAATCAAGCAAGGCCGACCAGGGAATGGTCCCTGCACCAGGCCAACAAGGAGAACTCAAATGAACAAATGGCGTTTACTTCCCACTGCCTCCGCCGTGGCGGCGGCAGTCATGGCCACCCAGGCCATGGCGGTGGATTTTAGTGGCTATGCCCGTTCCGGTATCGGCTGGACCAGCGGCGGCGGTGATCAAGAGTGCTTCGCCGCCACCGGTGCCGCTGCCAAGTACCGCCTCGGCAACGAGTGCGAAACCTACGCCGAACTGAAGCTGGGCAAGGAATTGTGGGCCGAGGGTGGCAAGAGCTTCTACTTCGACACCAACCTGGCCTACGCCATTTCTCAGCAGAACGACTGGGAACAGGTCGAGCCTGCCTTCCGAGAGGTCAACGTCCAGGCCCGCAACGTCTTCGACGCCCTGCCGGGCGCCACCCTGTGGGCGGGCAAGCGCTTCTATCAGCGTCATGACGTGCACATGCTCGATTTCTACTACTGGGATATCTCCGGCCCCGGCGCCGGCCTGGAAAACGTCGACCTCGGCTTCGGCAAGCTGTCGCTGGCGGTCACCCGCAACACCGAGGAAGGCGGCGCCGCCAGCTTCGGGAGCGATGACAACGCCTATAACAACGTTTTCGACCTCCGCCTGGCTGGCCTGCAGACCAACCAGGACGGAAACCTGGAACTGGGCCTGGATTACGGACGCGCCGGCACCGCGAAAGACGCCTCCCTGGATCCGGACGCCACCAAGGACGGCTACATGCTTACCGCCCAGCACACCCAGGGCAACTTCTTCGGCGGCTTCAACAAGTTCGTGGCGCAATACGCCACCGATTCCATGACCTCCTGGAATTCAGGCCACTCACAAGGTGCCAGCACCAGCAACCACGGCAACATGCTACGCCTGATCAACCACGGTGTGGTACAGCCCGCCAGCGACTGGGAGCTGATGTACGTGGCCCTGTACCAGGATATCGATCTGGACAACAACAACGGCAGCACTTGGTACTCGGCGGGCGTGCGCCCCATGTACAAGTGGAGCAACACCATGAGCACCCTGCTCGAGCTGGGCTATGACAACGTCAAGGACCAGGCCAGCGGCAAGCGCAACGATCAGATGAAATACACCCTGGCCCAGCAGTGGCAGGCCGGCGACAGCATCTGGGCCCGCCCGGCCATCCGCCTGTTCGCCACCTACGCCGACTGGAACGACAAGTGGGGGGACCGCGCCGGCACCCCGGAGGCGAACGACGGCGAAGTGACCTTCGGCGTGCAGATGGAAGCCTGGTGGTAATGGCCCGGGCCGGCCTCGGGGCCGGCCTGTTCGGCGATTGGCCGGGTTTTATTCCGCTTTGCCGTAGCGGGAAATTCCTGCCCCTGTTACTCCGTCGTCACTCCCGCGAAGGCGGGAGTCCATGAAGGCAGGCACTGGATGCCCGCCTTCGCGGGCATGACCACAGCACAAAGGAGCACCTTTATGAACAAGACCCTGACGGCACTGTGCCTGTTCGGCACCATGCTGGCCGTCCAGCCCCCGGCAACGGCCGACGGACGCCAGGAAGTGCCTGCCATCGGCCAGCAGCAGCTTGCCGCCCTGCAATGGCAGCCACTGAACCCACCGGTCACCGAAACCCTCGTGCTCGATGACGCCGGCCCCCGGCTCGACACCGGACTGGGCGAAGGGCCGGTCGCGGCCTTCACCCTGCCCGCCGACCGGGGCACCCTGGAGCTCACCCTGCACAGCCTGGTGAACGAGCACAATCAGGTCTTCGCCCCCAATGTGCTGGTGCTGGATGAACAGCTGCGGCCCGCCGCCTTCTATCCCGCCGACGCCTTTCCCTTCGCCTCCGGCCGGCTGCTGCTGGACAACCGGCTGGCAGGCAGCATCAGGTTGACGCCCATGCCGGGGCAACAACGGATCCATATACTGGTGTTCACCCGGAGCGAAGACCTGGCCCGCCATACCATGATGCCCCACCCGGCCAAGGTGCATGCCCAGGCCATCGGCAACCAGCCGCCGGCCATCCCGGATGTGCGGGTGTCCCATCAGCCCCAGGGCAAGCTGCAACTGAAGGTGGCGGCCGAGCAGAAGCAGGGTGCCGTGGTCATAGGTCCGCAGCCGCTGGCGGCAACAGCAGCCAGTCCGGCCGCAGCGCCCCAGCCCGAAACCGAAGCCTACTTTACCCAGGCCATCCGCGCCGCCGCCGGCCAGGGGGATATCGACAAGGCCCTGCGCCTAATGGAGGAAGCAGAACGGCTGGGCATCGATGCCGCCCGCCGCACCTTTGTGGAGGCGGTGAAATAACCCGTCTGTCCGCTAAGTTCCTTGTGTTTGGGTGTGCATAGCACACCCTTTTTTTCACCCATCCCTGCACCGTCACCCGTCCCCGAGCACAAAAACTGTGATCGGACACGGTTAAATGAGGCCTGCGGTTGTGCTCCGTACCACCCCGGGCAGGATATTGGTAGACTATTCCGAACGAACACCAGGGAAGACAAAGACTTCGCCATGCTGATCCCGTCCAAACTGAACCGGCCGTCACGGCTGCACCACACCCTGCTGCGCCCGCGGCTGCTGGCCTTGCTGGGCCAGGCCGAACATTATCCGCTGCTCCTGCTGCACTGCCCGGCCGGCTACGGCAAAACCACCCTGGCGGCCCAATGGACCACCGATCACGAACACCTGGGCTGGTATTCCCTGGACGACAGCGACAATGACCCCCAGCGCTTCGGCCACTATCTGATCGCCGCCCTGGCCCGGGCCACCGGCCAGGCCTGCCCCAAAACCCTGTCCATGGCCGAAAAACGCCAGTTCAGCAGGCTCAGCACCCTGTTCGGCCAGCTGTTCGAGGAACTGGCCGGCTGGCACACCCCCACCCTGCTGGTGCTGGACGACTATCACCTGATCCGGGAAGAACAGATCCACGATGGATTGCGCTTTTTCCTCCGCCATATGCCCGAGTCTCTCAGCCTGCTGGTAGCCTCCCGCACGCTACCGCCACTCGGCATCGCCAATCTGCGGGTACGGGGGCAACTGTTCGAAATAGACAGCAGGGAACTGGCCTTCAACCACCAGGAAACCGGCCAGTTTTTCCGGCAGCGGCTGGATAAGCCCCTGGCCGAGGCCGACTCGGCCCGGTTATGCGACGATGTCGAAGGCTGGCCCACCGCCCTGCAACTGATCGCCCTCTCTTCTCGCCAGGGCCACCTCGAACCCCGGCAGTCGGCCCAGCGCCTGGCCGGACTCAACCAGGCGCACCTGCGGGATTACCTGGAAGAAGAGGTACTGGACAGAGTGGATCCGGCCACCCGCGATTTTCTGCTGCGCTGCTCGGCGCTGCGCTCGCTCAACGCGGCCCTGGCCAACCGGCTGACCGGCCGGGAAGACGGCCAGTTGCTGCTGGAGAACCTGGAACGCCAGGGACTCTTCACCCAGCGTCTGGATGCGGAAGGGGTCTGGTTTCGCTTTCACCCCTTGTTCACCCAGTTTCTGTCCCACCAACGGGAATGCGAGCAGCCGGGGCTGGGCCCGCAGTTACACGGTATGGCGGCCCAAGCCTGGCTGGAGCAGGATTTTCCGGTGGAAGCGCTCTACCATTGCCTGGCCGCCGACGATCCCGCCCTGTTGCAGCAATTGTTGCTGGAACACGGCTGGCCGCTGTTCCACGGCGGCGAGCTGAGGCTGCTGGAGCACAGCCTCGACCGGTTGCCCGAAAGCCGGCTGCTGCTGACCCCCAGCCTGGTGCTGCTGCGCGCCTGGCTGGCCCAGAGCCAGCATCGCTATCCCGAGGTGGAACTGCAGCTCGGCCGTGCCGAACAGGCGATGGCGGTCGAAGGACTGACGCTGAGCCCCGGTGACCAGGGCGAGTTCCAGGCACTGCGTGCCCAGGTGGCGATCAACGCCGGCCAGCCCCGCCAGGCCCTGGCCCTGGCGGAGGAAGCCCTTGCCCAGTTGCCGGCCGATCGCAGCCACAGCCGGGTGGTGGCCACCACCGTCACCGGCGAGGTCTACCACTGCCTGGGACAACTGACCCGGGCCCTGCCGGTCATGCAGCAATGCGAGGCCATGGCCCGCCGCTACGGCATCTACCACCAGGCCCTGTGGGCCATGCTGCAGCAGAGCGAAATACTGCTGGCCCAGGGCTACCTGCAGGCCGCCTTCGAAATACAGGACAGGGCCTTCGAACTGGTGCAGGAGCAGCACCTGCAGCAGGTGCCGCTGCATGAGTTTCTGCTGTATCTGCGCTCCCGGGTGCTGTGGAGCTGGCATCGCCTGGACGAGTCCGAAAGCGCCGCCCGCAAAGGGCTGGAGGTGCTGGAAGATCTCTCGCCCCAGCAGCAGCTCAAGTGCAGGACCATGCTGGTGAAGATCTCCCTGGTGCGCGGCGACGTGGACAATGCCCGGGTACACCTCCAGCACTGCGAACAGCTGCTGCGGGGGGGGCATTTCCACATGGACTGGGTGGCCAGCGTGGATCAGACCCGGCTGCTGCTGTGGCAACTGGTGGGCGACGAGGTCGCCATCCGCCAGTGGCTGGCCGAGGCCCAGGCTCCGGAAGGCGACGCCAACCACTTTCAGCAGGCCCAGTGGCGCAACCTGGTCCGGGCCCAGATGCTGGCCGGCGACCCCGACACCGCCCTGGAACTGCTGCAGCAGCGCAACGACACCGCCCGCCGGCTGCAATTGGTGAGCGATCTCAACCGCAACCTTATCCTGCAGGCCCACCTGCACCTGCGCCGGCACGAAACCGACGAGGCGCGCCAGTGCCTGCTGGAAGCCCTGACCCTGGCCAACCGCACCGGTTTCATCAGCCACTTTATTCTGGAAGGGGAAGCCCTGGCCCAGTTGCTGCACCAGGCCGCCAGCCAGGCCTCCCTGGACGACATGACCCGGCACCGGGCCCAGCGGTTGCTGAAGGAGTTGAGCCAGCATCAGCACCGGCACCGTTCGGCCCACTTCGACGAGGCCTTCGTGGAGAAACTGCTGACCCACCCCCAGGTGCCCGAACTGGTGCGCACCAGCCCGCTGACCCAGCGGGAGTGGCAGGTGCTGGGATTGATCTACGCCGGTTACAACAACGAACAGATCGCCGCCGAGCTGGACGTGGCCGCCACCACCATCAAGACCCATATCCGCAACCTCTATCAGAAGCTCGGCATCAACCACCGCCAGGAGGCGATAGCCCAGGCCAAGAGCCTGCTGGAACTGATGGGATACTGAGCACCGGGCCGTTGTCAGCCATCTGAAGCCGATCAGCGACCGACTGTCTCTTTATCCGAGGAGACCAGAGCACCGGTCTCCGTTTTTCTTACTTCAGTTTCCACAGGGTCATTTCCGCCAGGCTATGCTGGAACTTGCGACGGGTTTCACGGATCACGAAGGGAATGTCTTCCTGGCCCACCAGCTCGAAACGCCCGCCCAGTAACGCCTTAAGACCGTCCAGGGTGGTGAAGTTCTCGCCGTTGACCTTGATGCCGCCCAGCCACTTGGCCTTGGGGGTGTAGTCCTCCAGCCAGGTGTAGGGCGAGGTCAGCACCAGGCAGCCACCGGGGTTGAGCCGCTCGTGCACCTGGCCGAGGAACAGGCTGGGATCGTAGAGCCGGTCAATCAGGTTGCCACAGAAGACGAGATCGTAGCCGCCGAAACGGGCTTTCAGGTTACAGGCATCGCCCTGCACGAACTCCACCTTGTGGGCCACCTCGGCGTAGCCCAGGACGTGCAGGCTGGTCTCTTTAAATTCCACCAGTTCGCCCTCGGTGGGAATGGCGAAGCGGGTCTGGCCGCTCTCCTTCAACTGGAAGCCGTGCTGGATAAAACGGGCGGAAAAGTCGATGCCATCCACCGCCCCGAAGTGCAGCGCCAGCTCGAAGCTGGCCCGGCCCACCGAGCAACCCAGATCCAGCGCCCTGCCCTTGTCGAGCCCGGGCAGACGCGCCAGCAGGGTGCGCACGCAGGCCACCGGATAGTTGGCCACGCCGAAGTATTCGGCCCCGTAGTGGAACTCCAGGTACTGGGCCACCAGTTCGTCGGTTTCATAGGTATTCACGGGTTCCACGGGCACCTCTGCATAGTCTGATTCAATGTAACGAAAGCCGGCATGCTGGAAGAAATGCCGGCGGAAAGCATAGCGGGAATAACGGGTGGCCTCGTTGCCGGTCGAGATCCAGGAGCCGCCCTTGATCAGGTTGTGACGGTTGTCGAAGGTGGGGGTGGAAAAGTCGTCGTAGAGCGGATGCACCTCGAAGCCGGGAAAGCCGTCGATGGGGGTTTCGGTCCACTGCCAGACGTTGCCGACCAGATCGTGGATGCCGTCCACCGCGAAGCGGTCCACCGGACAGGACGAGGCGAAGTATTCCAGGTTGATGTTGCCCGGCGCCCGTCCCCAGCCCGGCTGGTCGGTGTCGAGCCGGTTGCGCAGCAGGGTCCACTCGGCCTCGGTGGGCAACCGCACATGGGTGCCGGCCTGGGCCGCCTTCCAGTTGCAGAAGGCCTTGGCCTCGAGATAATTGACCTCCACCGGCCAGTCCAGCGGCAATGGCACCTCCTGCAGCAGGTTGCGCTGGTAGTATTCGCCATGACGTTCACACCAGAAGCGGGGCATGGCGGCCCGGCTGAAGGCGAGCCACTGCCGGCCCTCCTCGGTCCAGTACTCCGGGCTTCGGTAGCCGCCGGCCTGCACGAAACGCAGGTATTCCCCGTTGGACACCAGGTAGCGGGCGACCCGGAACGGCTGCACCACCACCGTCTTGCGGCCGTACTCGTTGTCCCAGCCGTAGCTGGCGGCGGAGTCCGGCTTGCCCAAGGTCAGGGTGTCGCCGGCCACCGGCAGCAGGCCGTTTTCCGGCGCCGGGCCCGCTTCGGGACAGGCCGAAGACCAGAGCGGATGGGGTTGCAACCAGTCGAGCGACAGCATGCGCAGGATCACCGACGAGGTCTCCAGGTGGATACGCTCGTGCTCTATGCCCATCAGCACTATCCAGGCCGGAGAGTCGGGGGTGATGGGCAGGCTGAGCGGCATCTCGTCGATAAAGGCGTCCACCCGCTCGCGCACCCGCCGGCGGTAATCCCGGGTGTGCGCCACCGAGGGCCAGTCGTAGTGGGCGTCGTTCAGATCGTCCCAGGACATCTCGTCCACGCCGATGGCAAACATCGACTCCAGCCGCTCGTCCAGCCGCCGGTCCAGGTACTTGCCCAGCACCAGTTTGTTGATAAAAAACACCGCCGTATGGCCGAAATAGAAGATGAGCGGATGGCGCAGCGGCTCCGGCCGCAGGTAATAGGCGTCGTCGCTGTTGATACAGTCGAACAGGGATTCGTACAGACTGAAGGTCCGGTGAAAATAGGTCCTGACCTCTTCCCGCTTTCGCTCCACCGAGTCCCCGGTCAGTAGAATGGTTCTGGTGACTGCCTCTGCAAGTAGTTCCATGGAAGATCCCCGACAAGGTGTTTTTGCTTTACGTTACCCGGTTAGCCGGGCGATGAGAAGCAAAAGCCCCGTTGTTTTCCGGCCAGGTTCATTCCCCCCACCGGGTAAGCCGTGCCATGGCCGCACCATCGGGCCCGGCCAGGCCGTCACCGGCCACCGGAGGCTGCACCCAGAAGCGAAGGCTGTGCGCCGCCACCAGGTGAGATCCGCCTTCGTCCGACAGCTCGATACCCGGCCTGGCACTGTCCAGTGCCAGACGCCAGGGGGTACGACCGGGCAGGCGATGATACTCGGCCCGGTCACCGCGATTGAGTTGCCACAGCACCGAGCCCAAGCTGGGTTCGGAAATCAGCAGTTGCAGGCTGCGCAGCCCCGGCTCTCGCCGCTCCACTTCTTCCATGGCTTCACCGTCTGGACGCAGCCAGTGCATATCCGGATAGGAGGTCTGGGGAGAAGCATAACTCATGCGTTGCTGCAGCGGGATGATCCACTGCCGGCGCAAGGCGGCCAGCCGGGAAATAACGGTACGTAGCCGCCCCTCGGGATCCGCTCCCCAGTCCAGCCAGCCGACGACATTGTCCTGATCGTAGGCATTGACGTTGCCGCGCTGGCTGTGCGCGGCCAGATCCGAACCCAGCAGGTGCGGTACCCCAAAGGACAGCAGCAGGCAGGCCAGCAGGTTGCATTGTCGCCGGAACGCCACGACGTCGTCCCCGGCGGCCTGTCCCTGCCCGCCCCGGCCAGGGCCGCCGACCAGATCCACCAGGGTGGGGCCGTCGTGGCTGCAGATATAATTCACAGGCAGGAGTGCCGGCCAGCGCTGTTCGCTGAACCGACCACGCGACCCGGTCAGACAGTGGGCGAGCTCCGCCGGCGCTACCTTGTCCCCGCGCCAAAAGCCGGTAATGCCGTCGCGGAAACGGTCATTGCCTTCGGCGAAATCATCGGGAAAGCGCCCCGACTGGTCACCGTGGGGGCCCCTGTCCCGGGGTTCGGCGATCAGCTTGCAACGCTGCAGCACCGGATCCTGCGCCAGCGCCCGGAAAAAGGGCGAAGACTCGGCGAAGTGCTCCCCCTCCCGTCCCAGCGTGGTCGCCATACCGATGCGAAAGCCGTCAACCCGGAATTCCTCCGCCCAGAACCGCAGGCAGTCCATCACCTGGCGCAGGGCGGCGGGGTGGCGCAGATCCACCGTATTACCACAACCGCTGTAGTTGGCGAGCAGGCCATCCTGATCGCGCAGGTAATAGTCGGGACAGAGGTGTTTCCAGTGCCATACCGGCCCCTCTTCCCCGCCTTCGGCGGTATGGCCGAGTACCAGATCCAGGATCACCTCGATGCCGGCACGGTGCAGCTCGCGCACCAGGGTCTTGAACTCATTCACCGGATCCTGCCGGGCGTAACGCCGGCTGGGTGAAAAGGGCGCCAGCGGGTTATAGCCCCAGTAATTGGTCAGGCCAAGCGGCGGCAGTTCGGGCTCGTCCCGCCATTCCGCCACCGGCATCAGCTGCACCGCCGTGATGCCGGTCTCTTTCAGCTGCCTGATCACTCCGGGATGACAAAGGCCGGCGTAGCGACCCCGCTGCTCGATCGGCACGGCCGGATGACGATGTGTAAAACCCTTGACGTGCACTTCTGCAATCACCGTCTCGTGCCAGTCGTGCCGGGGGGAGCCAACCCCTTGCCAGTCGAAGCCGGCGTCGTAGGGATGGGCGAAAAACGGCAACTCCGACAGCTGGGTGGCATAGGGATCGAGCAGGTAGCGGGGCCGGCTGCCTCGCCCGCTCTGGTAGCAGTATCGCCAGTGCCGGTCCACTCCGGGCACGAACAGATGGCGGACGCCCTTGTGGCAGTCGGTCAGCGGCAGCCAGAAGCGGTGCTTCTGCGGGTTTTCCAGCACCAGACGCAGGCTGGGGTCGTCCGGAGCGTAGACGGCAAAATTCACCCCATCCCCACCACAGCGGGCTCCGAGGGGAAAGGGCAATCCCGGGCGGCAGGACAATAACAGGGGCATAGGCTCTCCTTAGCCTGAACACACAAACAACAGACACGCCCGGCACCACCGGGCGAAAAACAGGGATCCTGAGAACAGCATAGCGCCTGACGGTTCCCCGCCGCCGGATGGCGACAGGGAACCGTCGGGACCTTCCCGACCTCGGCTAGCCCTTGACGCCGCCGTCGGACAGGCCGGACACCAGGTAGCGCTGGGCCAGCAGGAACATCAGGGTGATCGGCAGCCCCGACAGGATGGCGGCGGCGGCGAAGTCGCCCCACAGGTACTTGTGATCCACCAGGTACTGGCGCGCGCCCACCGCCAGGGTCATCTGCTCGGTCTTGCGCAGCAGCACCGAGGCCAGGGGGTAATCGGTGACGGTACCGATAAAGGCCAGCACGAACACCACCGCCAGTATGGGCACCGCCAGCGGCAGGAACACATGGCGGAAGGTCTGCCAGGGGGTGGCGCCGTCGATCTGGGTGGCCTTGTCCAGGGCCGGATCGATGGCATCGAAATAGCCCTTGATGATCCAGATGTTCATGGTCACCCCGCTCAGGTAGCAGAGGATCAGCGACCAGTGGCTGTCGATGCCGAGGATGGGCGTCACCTTGCCCAGGGCGTCGAAGATGGCGTAGAGCGCCACCACCGCCAGGGCACTGGGGAACATCTGGATCAGCAGCAGCGAGTCCAGCAGGCCGCCCTTGCCGCGGAACTTCATCCGCGAGAAGGAATAGGCGGCGATGGTGGACACCACCAGCACCCCCAGGGAGGCGATGGTGCCGACCTTGACCGAGTTCCACAGCCACAGCAACACCGGAAAGGGCGGCGTCACCAGGGTGCCGTCGGCCCGCTGGTAATCCAGCCCCAGGGCCAGCGCCCAGTGTTCCAGGGTGGGCTGTTCGGGAAAGATGCTGCCGGTGGCGAAATTGCCCTCCCGGAAGGAGATGGACAGTATCATCACGAACGGAAACAGGATCAGCAGCAGGAAAATCCAAAGGAAGCCGTGGGCCAGGATTTTACGAAGCAGCAGGTTGCGTGGATATTCGACGATCATGTTATTTCCCCTTGGCGGCCACGGCACGGCGCAGTGCCACGAAGTTGGCATAGGCCATGGCCCCGACGATGAAGAAGATCAGGGTGGCGATGGCGCCGGCCAGGCCGAAGTTCTGGCCCGAGTCCATAAAGCTGATGCGATAGGTGAAGGACGCCAGCAGGTCGGTGGAGCCGGCCGGGATCAGGGTGCCCGGAATGTCCGGCAGGCCCCGGGTGAGCAGCAGGATCAGCACCAGGTTGTTGAAGTTGAAGGCGAAGGCCGAGATCAGCATGGGCGCGAAGGGCGGCAAAATCTGCGGCAGGGTGATGGAGAAGAAGCTGCGCACCGGGCTGGCTCCTTCCAGGGCCGCGGCCTTGGCGTGATCGCCGGGCACCGACTGCAGGTAACCCATGGCCAGCAGCATCATGTAGGGATAGCCCAGCCAGGTGTTGACGATAATGGTCATGGCGCGGGCCAGGGTCGGATTGGTGAACCACTCGGGCCGGATGCCGAACACCGCCTCCAGGATCATGTTGATTTCGCCGAAGTTCTGGTTGAACAGGCCGCGGAACACCAGGATGGAAATAAAGCCCGGCACCGCATAGGGCAAAATCAGCAGGATGCGGTACAGGCCGCGAAAGCGCAGGTGCTCCCACTGCAGTATCACCGCCAGCAGCACCCCTACCCCGAAGGTGAACAGCACC
This sequence comes from Zobellella sp. An-6, assembly GCF_052487945.1. Taxonomy (NCBI): domain Bacteria; kingdom Pseudomonadati; phylum Pseudomonadota; class Gammaproteobacteria; order Aeromonadales; family Aeromonadaceae; genus Zobellella; species Zobellella sp. An-6. The sequence goes on from NZ_CP199259.1 coordinate 2,493,073, forward strand.
GACAGCAGGGCGAAGGCGACCGTCCAGATAAAGATTTCCAGCATGGGGCCGCGGATGCCCTCGGAGAACAGGATGCGCTTGAAGTTGTCCAGGCCCACGTTGACCCGCCAGCCGGGGGCCACCTGGTTGCCCGCTTCGTCCCGGTAGAAGCCCACCGAGTGATCCGCCACCAGTATGCCGCCGTCGAGCCGGTTGCGCAGCTGGCCGTCCTCGAGTTCTTCGAACACGGGCTGGACATGGGCCATGGTGCGGATACCGGAGGTGGTCAGGCGCTGGCCGTCGGGCAGCAGGGCGGTGATGGCGCCCAGCTCGCCGCGCAGGCGCACCAGGTCGCGGGCCGGCAGAAAGGCGTCGGCCCGCGCCGCCAGTTCCCCGCTTGCCTGCATCGGCAACCGCTGGGGCTGGCCATCGGCGACGAAGGGGTCGCTTATCAGATCGCCGTCGGCACCACGCAGCACCAGCCGGTAACCGCCCTCGACCGGCAGCAGGAAGAAGGGGCGCTCGCTGCTCTTGTCCACCGTCACCTGGGACAGGTGAATGTCGTTGACCCGGTGGAAAGACAGCAGGTTGCTGGCGCTGTAGTTGGTGAAGCCGACGTAGCTGGTGTAGATCACCGGAAAGGCGATAAACAACCCCACCGTCACCACCGCCGGAAACACGAAGCGGGCGGTGTAGAAACGCCGGTTGCCGTAGATCAGGGCAAAGCCCACCAGCACCGCCATCACCAGCACCGCGAACAGCGGCTCGCCGGCCAGGTACAGGCTCCACACCGCGTACAGCAGTGCCAGCGACACCACCCCGAGCACACTCAATTTGACCATGTTGGCCAGGGACCACCGCGACGGCTTCTCAACCCCCATCACCGGTTCCGCATAGACCGTCGGCGAACTCATGCCAGCCTCCAAAAATACATTGTGATCGTTGCTACAGGCTGCCGGCACCCAAGGTGCCGGCATGGCCATTATTTCGCCAGCATCCGGGTGGCGGCGTCATCCAGCGCCTTCTCCACCGTCTGCTGGCCGCCGGTGATGTTCTGCAGCGCCGGGTTCATCGCCGCCCAGAACTTGCCGGTTTCGGGAATGCCGGGCATGGGCACGCCCTGGGCCGCGATCTGCTGGGTGGCCGCCACGTTCGGATCCCGGGACAACACTTGTGAGTAGGCCTTGTGCGCCACCGCACCCAGGGCCACCGCCTCGTTCAGCCCGGCCAGGCCGGCTTCGGTCAGCAGGTAGTTCTCGATGAATTCCACCGCCAGATCCTTGTTCGGGCTGGCGGCGTTGATGCCGGCGGAGATCACCCCGATAAAGGATCTGGGCGACTGGCCCTCGATGGTGGGCAGGGGCGCCACGCCGAAGTTGATGCCGGTGGCCTTGAGGTTGTCCCAGGCCCAGGGGCCGTTGATCATCATGGCCAGTTCGCCCTTGTTGAAGGCGGTGTCCATCACGTTGTAATCGGCCCCGACCGGCATCACTTTTTCGTCGATCAGCCGTTTTATCATTCTGGCGCCCTTGACCGCACCCTCATTGTTGACCCCCACATCACGGGCATCATAGACGCCGTTCTCCTGCTTGAACACATAGCCGCCGTTGGCCATCAGCAGCGGCATGGAGAAGTAGGCGTTGTTGTAATCCCACATGATGGTCTTGACGCCATCGGCCAGCTTGAGATCGAACAACTGTTCAAAGGAACTCGGCGGCTCAGGCAGCAGATCCTTGTTGTAGATAAGGCCAACCGCCTCTATGGTGAGTGGGTAGCCCCAGGTGCGTCCGTTGAGCGTAAGGGCATCCCAGCTGAAGTCGAACATCCGCTCCCTGATCTCCTGGCTCGGCTCCACCGGCGTGAGCAGGCCGCCGTTACCCCATTCGCCGAAGCGGTCATGGGCCCAGAGGATGATGTCCGGTCCCTGGCCATTGGCGGCGGACTGCTGGAACTTGTCGGTAACCGGCTCGGGATGCTCCACCACCACCTCGATGCCCAGCTCGTCGGTGAACTGCTGGGCCACGGCGGCCACCCCCCTGTTGGTGCTGCCACTCCAGATCACCAGCTTGTCCTGTTCAAAAGCCAGCACCGGGCCGGACATCGTCCCGGCAAGCAGGCCGGCAAGCAGTTTCACCCTAAACTTCATCATGGTTGTACCTTCCCATACTATAGTTTGACCCAGACTCCTGCCTGGCAGACCAATGACAATACGCTCGCAGCCCCAGGCAAGGGGGAAGCGGCGAATGATTTTATTTAAAGCGCTTTCAATCGGAGATGCAAGATAGATCCCCCATCGGCCTATCATTGTGTGATCCAACGCAAAATTTACATCAAATAACAGTGTTACCCGCCATAAACAGCAACTCACATCACAAAACAACCAACAAAAACGTCATTAAATTTCACAATAGGGAATTAAATTACGATTAAACCGGGGACTGTCTCTGCCATTTCCCCCACCAAAGTTAGATCCCGGTCACAAGTCACCGATATGATGGTTGCTTCTTCGTCCAGTTGGGTTAACTTCAAAGCGTTTTAAATTTCAGGAAAGCAAGGCGCTCAGATGGCTTTTGCAACAGAAATCGCGTCGCGGGTGTCCTTGGCATAATGGAGCAACAGATGGTGAACACAGCAATCCAACAGGAGCAGGCCCACAAAGTGCTGTCGGTCAATGCCCTGATCAAGAGCTACGGCGGTGCCGACATCCTCAAGTCCGTGTCGGTAGACATGGACGAGGGAGACTTCCTGGTGCTGGTCGGTCCCTCGGGCTGCGGCAAGTCCACCCTGCTCAACTGCATCGCCGGGCTGGAAGAGGCAACCGGCGGCCAGATCCTGATCGATGGACGCGATGTCACCCGGGTACCGCCCCGGGATCGGGATATCGCCATGGTGTTCCAGTCCTATGCCCTCTATCCCACCATGACGGTGGCGGAAAACATCGCCTTCGGCATGAAAATCCGCAAGGTTCCGAAGGAAGAGCAGCAGCGCAAGACCCGGGAGGTGGCGCAAATGCTGCAAATCGATCACCTGCTCGATCGCAAGCCATCGCAGCTCAGTGGCGGCCAGCGGCAACGGGTGGCCATGGGCCGGGCACTGGTGCGGGAGCCGGTGCTGTTCCTGTTCGACGAGCCCCTCTCCAACCTGGATGCCAAGCTGCGGGTGGAGATGCGCGCCGAGATCCACCATCTGCACAAACAGACCAACGCTTCCATCGTCTATGTGACCCACGATCAGATAGAAGCCATGACCCTGGGCACCAAGATAGTGGTACTGCGCGACGGCCATATCCAGCAGGTGGGGACCCCACAGCAAATCTACGACGAACCGGCCAACATGTTCGTGGCCAACTTTATGGGCACCCCGCCGATGAACCTGCTGCCCGCCCGGGTCGAGCTCAGCGATGCCGGCGTCCTCCTCGAGGTGTGCGGTCCAAACGGCTTTACCCTGGTGGATAGTCGCGCCACCGAACGGCTGCGTGACTACCAGGACAAGGAAGTAGTGGTAGGCCTGCGTCCCGAGGCGCTGCATCCCTACCGCGAAGCGCGACACGATCACGCCATCCACCTGCCGGTAGCCAATGTCGAGTCCTCCGGCTCCGATACCTTTGTGCAACTGCAAGCCGGAGAGCACAGGCTCAACGCCCGCCTCGGTGGCCGGAGCCGCGTCGCGGAAGGCGAGCCGCTGGCCCTGGCCGCCGAGATGGATCATGTCTGCTATTTCGATCCCCAGACCGAACTACTGATCAAGTAACCTGAATCAACGAGGATTTTTATGCCCGGGCAACCCCCTACCTCCGTCACCCGCCACTGGTGGAAAGAAGCCGTGGCCTACCAGATCTACCCGCGCAGCTTTATGGACTCCAATGGCGACGGCATCGGCGATCTGAACGGCATCACCGCCAGGCTGGACTACCTCCAGGATCTCGGCATCGATGTGATCTGGATCTGTCCCATGTATCCGTCCCCCAACGACGACAACGGCTACGACATCAGTGACTACCAAGGCATAATGGCCGAGTTCGGCACCATGGCCGACTTCGACCGGCTGCTGGCCGAGGTGCACGCCCGTGGCATGAAGCTCATCCTCGACCTGGTGGTCAACCACAGCAGCGACGAGCACCCCTGGTTTATCGAGTCCCGCTCTTCCCGCGGCAACCCCAAGCGCGACTGGTATATCTGGCGCGACGGCAAAAATGGCGCCGAGCCCAACAACTGGGAGAGCATCTTCAAGGGTTCGGCCTGGGAATATGACCAGACCACAGAGCAATATTACCTGCATCTGTTTTCCCGCAAGCAGCCGGATCTGAACTGGGAAAACCCCGAGGTACGCGACGCCATCTACGAGATGGTACGCTGGTGGCTGGACAAGGGCATCGACGGTTTTCGCCTCGACGCCATCAGCCATATCAAGAAGGAAGCCGGCCTGAGCGACGTCCCTGCCCTGGAAGGCCAGGCCTATGGTGCCGCCTGGGACAAGATGATGAACGTCGACGGCATTATCGAGCACCTGGACGAGATGTGCCGGGAAACCTTCAACCGTTACGACGTCATGACGGTGGGCGAAGCCAACGGCGTATCACCGGCCCAGGCAGAAGACTGGATAGGCGAACGGCACCAGCGGCTGGACATGATCTTCGCCTTCGACCATGTGGGGCTGTGGGCGGAAGATGAGGCGGCGGGCCTGGACCTGTCACAGATCAAGCAGGCCTTCGGTCGCTGGCAGACGGGAGTGGAAGGTTTTGGCTGGAATGCGCTCTTCGTGGAGAACCATGACGTGCCCCGCATCATCTCCAAATGGGGTGACGCCGAGCACTATTGGTACCAGAGTGCCACCGCCATCGCCAGCCTCTATTTCCTGATGCAGGGTACGCCCTTTATCTACCAGGGTCAGGAAATCGGCATGACCAACACCACGTTCGGGAGCCTCGACGATTTCAACGACGTGGCCGCCAAAAACCAGTATGTCCAGATGAAGCAACAGGGCGTGGATGACGCCGAGATCATCCGGACCCTGTCGCAGACCAGCCGGGACAATGCCCGCACCCCCATGCAGTGGGACGCCGGCCCCGGGGCGGGCTTTACCACTGATCGCTCGTGGCTGGCGCTCAACCCGAATTTCGAAACCATCAACGTGGCGTCCCAGTGGCGCGACTCGGACTCGGTACTCGGTTTCTACCGCCAGTTGATCCGCCTGCGCAAGGCCGAGCCGGCCCTGATCTACGGCCGCTACCGGCTGGAGCTGGAGTCGGACTCCCAGGTGTACGCCTACAGCCGCCTGCTCGACGGCCAGCACTGGCTGGTGCTGGTCAACCTGAGCAACCGGCCGGCAGAGCGGCGGCGGTTGCCCTGGCCGCTGCATCATGAGCGACTGGCCCTGGCCAACTACCCGGTCGCACCGCACCCGACCGGCGACACCCTGGATCTGCGCCCCTTCGAAGCCCGGGTTTACCGGCTGAACGACTGATCCCCTCCCCCCATATCCTGTAACTCCCACACGTCACTCCCGCGAAGGCGGGAGTCCATCCACACTCTGCAGAAGCAATGGGGCATGGGGAGTAGCGCCCCTTGCCCTGGATGCCCGCCTGCGCGGGCAGGACGGTAGGCATTACTCCCGCTTTTGACTTCGTCACTCCTGGTGACGACGGTTAAACGCCAGTATTGACGGGGAAATAGCAGGGGAAAAATCGGATGGTGGACTGGTCAACAAACTGAAAGGGCGCCGCGGCGCCCTTGTTGGTTATTTGGTTATTCTGCCGCCGGCTCCAGCAACGGCAGGTAATATTCGACCCCGTCCGGATCCCGGGCCCGCCACAGGGTCACATCGTGGTCGCCGTCTTGCGCGAAGCGGTGGCGCAGGTTGCCCGGGTTGCCGCCCGCGCTCAGGCCGGTGGCGGTAAGTGGCGCGCCCAGGTTGATCACCCCCCAGCTGGCGTCGGCGAACTTGAACTCGCTCACCCCGGCCCGGGCCCGGATCTTGCCGGCGTAGGTGCCGGGAGCCACCGCCGCAAGCGGGCTCAGTCCCCAGTCGTTGGCGCCGCCCCGGAAGTGCAGCTCGGCGGCCAGGGGCTCCGGCACCAGCTCGAGCAGGGGCCTGGGCGCGCCCTCCAGCCGGAGCGGGGCCACCAGTTCACCCTGGTCATTCTCCCGGCTTACCCCCATCACCTGCTCCCGCTCGAGTATCAGCGGCTGCTCCAGCACCGAGTCGCCTCCATCCCGCTCAAGGCGGGCAAACACCAGGGTGCGCCGGTTTGCGTCCCCCCAGTCGATATCGGCCTGGAATCCCGGCGTGGCGGCATCGGCATCCTGCAGCAGGGTCATGCCGCCCTCCTCGTCGTACAGCAGCAGATCGGGCAGCTCCCGGGGGTTGGCGTAGCTCAGCTCGAGCCGGGGCGAGCGATCATCCAGCGCAAAGGACACCTCGACCTGGCGCGGCGGCGCCACCAGGTTGCTCATGCTGGCACGCAGGGTCACCTCGGTGCCCGCGGCCAGGGCGCCGGTGTCCCAGTAGAGGCGGTACGGGGCGTTGTTGTCCACCGCCAGGGTCTCGAAGTCGCCGCCGTCGAGGCTGGCCTCGAAGCGCACCTGGTACTGGGGCAGAGCCTGCCCGGCCAGTGCCTCGGCCGTGACCTCCAGCTCCAGCAGACCCGAGGTACGGGCCCCCGGCGCCACCCCGCTCAGCACCGGCTTCGCCACCGGCGAAGGGGCTATGCCCTCGGCCTTCAGGATGGCGAACTGCAGCGGCGCCAGGGTCAGTTGCAGCTCACCCTCGCCGGCCTGGAGCCCGGCCTCGCCCGTTATCGGCCGGTAGTCGCCGGCCGACGGCAAGGTCAGGCTCCGGGTCTCGTCGCCCAGGTTGAAGGCCAGCAGGTACTCGACTCCCTCGGCCAGATCCACCCGCGAGAAGGTCAGCACCCTGTTGCTGTCGTCACTGTTGGGTCGGGCTATCTGGATGCCGCGGCGCAACACCGGATGGTCACGATACAACTCGCTCAGCTCGGCGATATTTCGGTACAGGGGATGGGTGGGATCGAAGTTGTCGTCGGCGGTGGTGGCAGTGGTGCCGATCAGCCGGCCCGCATTGTAGCTGGCCACCCGGGAGGGAAACATATTCTGGCGGGCATCCTTGTCACCGCCTTCGCCGGTAAAGCCCTGCTCGTCCCCGTAGTAGATCACCGGCACACCCCGGCTGAAGAACAGCAGGGCGTTGGCCAGGCGGTAGCGGGCCAGCAGCTTGGCGTCGTCCTGCTCTCCGCCCGCCTGCAGGAAATGGCCGAAGCGGCCGATATCGTGGTTGCCGAGGAAATTCAGCAGCTGGTTGGCGGAGCCGCCGGCATGGTTGTAGCGGTCATCCTGCTCGAACAGGGCCGTCAGGGCCTCGGCACCGCTCTGACCGGCCAGGGCAGCACCGGCGGCGGCCTGGAAGCCGAAGTCGAGCACGGTGGGAATGCCGGCGCTGCGGGTGTAGAAACTGAGCTCACGCGGATCGCTGCTGAACACCTCGCCGAACATGGTGAAATGGGCGATGCCGGCGCTGTCACGGGCATGGTCCAGCACGGCCGGGGCGAAGGCCCGCCAGAAGTCGGCATCCACGTGCTTGACGGTATCGAGGCGGAAGCCGTCGGGACGCCATTCGTCGATCAGCCCGGTGAAGATATCGATCAACCCGGCCACCACCTCGGGGTTGCCGGTGTCCAGATCATCCAGCCCGAAGAAATCGCCGTAGAGGCTGTCCTCGCCGGAAAAGCTGGAATCGCCCTGGTTATGGTAGAACCGGGGATCGTTGAGCCAGGCCGGCACCTTGGCGTTCTCCTCTCCCACCGGGATAAAGGGGGTATAGCCCTCCCCGGCCGCCACCCGCTCCCGGGAGCGGTAGTCGCACCGGTCCAGTCCAGCCAGGTGGGCGCCGTCCTCCCGGTGGCATTCACGGTATTTGATCACGTCGGCGGTGTGGTTGACGATGATGTCGAAGAATACCTTGATGCCGCGTTCGTGAGCGGCGGCGATAAAGTCCTTCATCTCCTCATTGTTGCCGAAATGGGGATCCAGACGGGTGAAGTCCAGAGTCCAGTAGCCATGGTAGCCGGCCGTGTCGCCCTGTACCGCCTTGTTCTTGAGGATGGGCGTCAGCCAGATGGCGGTGATCCCCAGCCCCTCCAGGTAGTCGAGCTTCTGCTGCAGACCGGCAATGTCGCCACCATGGAACATGCCCTTGTCGGTGGGATCATAGCCACCGGAGGCATGAGGGTCACTTGGATCACCCTCATTATTGTCCGGATTGCCGTCATGAAACCGGTCCGGCAGCACGAAGTAGAACACTTCGTCCTCGATGTCGTGACGCGGAATGTCGAACAGGGTGCGAGGCTGGGAGTCCGCCAGGGCGGGTGCGGTCATGATGGCGCCCAGAGCCATGGCCAGTATGGTGCGATTCATCTGCTGGTCCCTATAGATGATGGAAGTGCCGGCCCGGGGGCCGAAGAAGGGGTGATACCCGGCACAAAATTAAAGCGCTTTAAAACATCAATGCAAGGCAGCCGCGTTGCCCGATGCAAAATCTGTGACCTACTCCGCCTTTTGGTTGATCTATCCCGTTAAAATGGTGATATTGTGCTGTTGTTACCGGCCGGTAACGGCATACTTAATTGAAGCGCTTACAAGCAAGAGGAGAGACACGGGTGGTCACCTTAAAGGATCTGGCCGAACATCTGGGGCTGTCGCAAGCGACGGTGAGCCGGGCCCTGAACGGCTACCCCGAAGTCAACGAAAAAACCCGCCACAGGGTCGTGGAGGCCTCCAGAAAGCTCAACTATCTTCCCAACCTGGGCGCCCGCAAGCTGGCCACCGGCAAATCCGGCATGGTGGGCATAGTGCTCAGGTCCTGCGACGAACTGGTGAACGCCCCGGAATACGTGCAGATGATTGCAGAAATAAGCCACCACCTGGGCAACGCCGGCTACGATCTGCTGATCAATTCGGCCCGCCAGGGCAACGCGCTGGACTCGTTCAAGCGCTTTGTGGCCGGCCGGGCGGTGGACGGCCTTATCCTCAACAGCCCGGAGCTCGAAGACGAACGGGTCGCCTTTTTGCAAAAACAGGGCTTTCCCTTCGTGATGCACGGGCGTTCGGCCAGCCAGGTCGACTATCCCTACTACGACATCGACAACTACGACGCCATCAACCAGGCGACCGAGCTGTTGCTCGCCCTGGGACACCAACGTATCGCCCTGCTCAACGGCCCGGCCCAGTTGGCCTTTACCGCCGAGCGGGCCCGCGCCTTTCACGACCGCCTGCAACAGCAGGGCCTGGCGCCGCCCGATGTCTGGAGCGTCAATACCGGCACCACCGACGACGACGGTTATCTGCAGGCCCTGAGCTGGCTGGGGGATCCCTCCCGGCCCGTGCCGAGCGCCATTATCTGCGCCTCGGCCACCCAGGCACTGGGCGTCTACCGGGCCGCCGGAGAACTGGGTATCACCATCGGCAAGGAACTGTCGGTGATCGCCCACGACGATGTGGTGTCCTTCCTGCGCACCGACCATTTCGATCCGCCGCTCACGGTCACCCGCTCGCCCTTTATGGACGCCTGCCGGCCCCTGGCCGAGATGATGGTGGCGCTGCTCGACGGTGCCGATCCCCAGTCCCTGCAGACCGTGGTACCGGTGGAGCTGATCGTGCGCCGTTCCTGCGGACCTTGCCCCCGCTCCTGACCCCGAAACCGGCGCGACAAGCGCGCCGGTCGGTCGAACTCAGTCCCGACTGCCGAACAGACGCCGGCCCAACCCTTTCAGCAAGCCGCGCTCTTCGCTCTGTTCAAGCCGGCCGGCCTTGACCAGGGTCTCGTACAAGGCTTGGGCCTTCCCCGCCCCCACTACCAGCTGATAGGCCTTGTGCTGCCCGAGCACACCACCTTCGATCACCGCAACGATCGGCGCCAGCCGCTCGATACGGCTCTTGTCGAAGCGGGTCTCATCATGGATATCCGCCCGCAGCCGGGTGGCGCAGTAAGAGAGCCGGGCCAGGTTGTCGGCCCCGCCCATGGCGTCCAGCAGTTCGGCGGCAATGGATTCTTGGTTCATGTTGACTCCTCGGTAATGGCAGCTCTCAAAAATTAAAGCGCTTTAAATATAGCATATACTACCCCATCATCCAGGACAGACAAAACGCTGATTGAGTGAACGACCTCAGCCTACCGTTAGAGCCGCATCCCCAACTGCTGGCGCAGATAGGCCCCCGCCCCCAGCAGCCCCGGATGCGGGTGGGTGATGAGGAAAACGGGGACGGCGGCCAGGTAGTCACTGAAGCGGCCCTTGTCCTCGAACGCCGCCCTGAAGCCGGAATCGCGGAAAAAGTCGAAGAAGCGCGGCACTATGCCGCCGGCGATATAGACGCCGCCGAAGGTACCCAGGTTCAACGCCAGGTTGCCGCCGAAGCGTCCCATCAGCACGCAGAACAGGGATAGGGTCCGCCGGCACAGCTCGCAGTCACCGCCGAGGGCGCGCTCGGTGATCTGCCCGGGCGCCAGCGCCTCGGGCGACCGGCCCACCAACTCGGCCAGGGCCTGATAGAGGTTGACCAGGCCGCTGCCGGAGAGCAGGCGTTCCGCCGACACATGGGCCCAGCGCCGGCGCAGTACCCGCAGCAACTCCTCTTCCTCGGCGTTGCCCGGGGCCAGATCCACATGGCCGCCCTCGCCGGGCAGGCTCAGCCAGGTATCGCCACAGGGCACCAGGTGGGCCACCCCCAGGCCGGTGCCGGCGCCGTACACCGCCACCGGCTGGCCGGGCCGCCCCTCCCCGCCCCCGAGCTGGCAACGGTCTTCCGGCGCCAGCGCCGGTATCGCCATGGACACGGCGGTAAAGTCGTTGATCACCTCGAGCCGCGCCAGCCCCAGGCCGGCCCGCATGGCCGCGATGGAAAAGCGCCAGCTGTGGTTGGTCATCACCACCTCATCCCCCTGCACCGGGCAGGCGATGGCGATGCAGGCCTCGGTCACCGCCACCCCCTGTTCGGCAAGATAATGTCGGATCACCTGCTCCAGGCCGGGGTAGTCTGCGGTGGGATAGCTGCGGATGCCGGACAGGGCGCCCGATGCTCGTTCACAGAGGGCCAACCGGGCATTGGTGCCGCCCACGTCGCCCACCAGGATATATTGGATCATCGTCGTTACTCGCTAGATTAAAGAAGTGGCATGGCGGGTCGGGCCCGCTCGGACTGGGGCCAGCATAAAGACGGCCATGGTACAAATGAAATCGATTTTATTGCTGGCAATATAGGTTTTATCTATGCCAGCAGGAGGTAGCCTCCTTCGCCGGCCGGGGCGGAGAGAACGGCATAAAAATTCCGTTTATGCCCCCGGCCTTTGTGCTATAACCAGAGGCCGTTTTTTTCGCATAGCTACAGGAAGTATCATGACTCAATTCGACAACGTAACCGTGATCAAGAAGGCTAATGTCTACGACGGCGGCAAGGTCACCAGCCGGGTGGTCAAATTCGCCGACGGCAGCCGCAAGACCCTCGGCATCATGCTGCCGGGCGAGTACACTTTCGACACCGCCGCCGCCGAGCTGATGGAAATCCTCGACGGCGAGCTGGACGTCCAACTGCCGGGCAGCGACGACTGGCAGGCCATCAAGGGCGGCGAGTCCTTCAACGTGCCCGCCAACGCCATCTTCAAGCTCAAGGTCCACAGCCTGGTGGACTACTGCTGCTCCTACTTCGATTAAGCCGTAGTCCCGGGGCCAGGCCTTGGCTTAGCCCCGGGACATCCCCCCTTCAACTCCCCAAAGCACTGTCCACATCCACTCCGCTGTTCTCACCAGACACAGCTTCTGATGTTAATCACAGGTCGCCCCCTGTTCCGGGATTGCCACCGCCACTTCGCCGAGCCGCCGCCAGGGGGTAGCCCATGAATAACGCGCCGGGTTCATGTTTTTTCGGGTATACGCGCGAAAACGTCGCGGTGACTGCCGCTCACCTGCCCACCTTTACCCAATTGCACGGTTTTCCCCCTCTCGGAGCAAAAAGGGGCTGGTCGCGCGTATACTCGGGCCGCGCTACATGGCTGCAGGACGTCCTTGATCGCGTTTCAGGTCTCGCAGGCAGGGGAAGGCATGCGAAACAGGGGACTCAGTCAACAACGGAGGTCTCCATGCGCTACTTCGCATCCCTTTTCCTGTATCTCGGCCTGTGCGCCACTTTGGCGGCAGAACCATCCCACCCGATCGGCGTCCGTACGCTCGACGTGCCGGACATCGAGGCGGTCGTGTGGTACCCGTCGGCGCGTGACGAGCCCGCAACGCTCATCGCGGACAATCCGGTTTCGTTGGCGTGTGGGTGGTGAAAGACGCGCCCGTCCAGGCGGGCACACATCCCGTTGCGCTGCTTTCGCATGGCTACAGCGGCCTGTGGCGCAATCAGGCCTGGCTTGCGGCGCGGCTTGCGCAAGCCGGATACCTCGTCGTCAGCCTCAACCATCCCGGCACTACCTTCGGCGATATGGATCCATCCTGGGCGACGCGCCTTGCCGAACGCCCGCGTCAGGTTTCCCGGGTGCTGGATGTGCTGCTGGCGGATGATGATTTGGCTTCAAGGACCGATCCGGCGCGGATCGCGGTGATCGGGCATTCCCTGGGCGGCTGGACGGCGCTGACCCTGGCCGGTGGTGTGTTCGATCCCGCCCGCCTGCAGAACGCTTGCGGGAACAGCACGGATAAGATGGTCTGCACGGTATTCCGCAACGGCGGCATGACGAAGCAAACCGCCGTGCCCGATGCACTCGACGGCCGCATTTCGGCGGCGGTACTGCTGGACATGGAAGGCATCCACGGCTTCACCCCCGGCAGCCTGCGCGAACTGTCCATCCCGATCCTGGCGCTTACCGCCGGGATCGAGGATCCGGCACTGCCTCTGGAGTGGGAAAGCCGCACACAAAGCAGCCTGCTGCCTGCCGCCACCAGCCGCTACGCGGAGGTGATCGGTGCCACGCACTTTTCGTTCATGAGCGAATGCAAGCCGGGAGCGGAGGATATCCTGGAGGAGGACGCGTTCATCTGCCGGGGAGAGACTGCGCCACGCGCGAGGCTGCATGAGGACATCGCCTCGACCGTCATCCGTTTTCTGAACGCCGGTCATCACTTGGTGTCTGCCCTGCAGTCTCCCTGAAAGCGCGATTGAAGTTGGATTGGGTCTGAAGCCCGCCGCCAGCATGCTCCAGGTAGCCGGCTGTTTACTGTCGCGCATTAGTACCGGTGTCGATGGTGTTATCTCATCCAACAGGCGGCTCCATTTCCGCCCGGTATTGGTCACGCAGTTGCTGCCAGTACCGTCTGTCCTCCTCGGTGATCGGCCTGATGACCCGGCAGGGGTTGCCGGCGGCCACCACGTCGTCGGGAATGTCCCGGGTCACCACCGAGCCCGCGCCTATCACCACCCGGTTGCCGATACGCACCCCCGGGTTGATCACCGTGTTGCCGCCCACCCAGACGTCGTCGCCGATGGTCACCGGGCGGCCGAGTTCAAGCTCGGCGCGCACCCCGGCGTCGATGGGATGACTGGCGGTGTAGACGCAGACCCGGGGCCCGAACAGCACCCGCTCGCCGATGCGGACGCGGCACACGTCGAGGATGATGCAGTCGAAGTTGGCGTAGAAACCCTCGCCGACCTGGATGTTGCCGCCGTAGTCACAGCGAAAGGGCGGCTCTATGTAGAGCCGCTCGCCGGTGGCGGCGAACAGCTCCTTCAGCAGCGCCAGCCGCTCCTCCTGCTGCTCTTCGGTGGTGGCGTTGAACAGCCGGGTCAGCCGCCGCGAACGATGGCAATCGGCCTTGAGCTCCGGCCCTTGGGCCACATAGAGTTTTCCCGCCAGCATGCGTGCCTTTTGGTTCATTTTTCCTCCGGATTCGATTTGAATTTCAATTGGTCATGATACGCCAGGGGCGGACCGGATGCCCGCCCCATGACGCTCAGTCCAGCCGGTATACCCGGGCCTCGAAGGGGCGCAGGGTCTCCTCTGTTTCCGTGGCCGGCGGATAGTTGGCCAGTTGCGGCGTCAGGCCCCGTACCGGTGCTTCCAGGGCGCCGAACGCCGCCGGCTCGCCGCTCAGGTTGACCAGCACCAGCCAGCGATCCTCTCCCAGGGTACGGCTATAGGCGTAGACCTGCGGATGCTCCGCCAGCAACAGTTGGTAACGGCCGTAGATCAGCGCCGGAGAGTCCTTGCGCAGGCGGATAAGGGCGCGGTAGAAGCCGAGCACCGAGTCCGGGTCGCCTTGCTGGGCGGCCACGTTGATGGTATCAAAGTTGGGATTGACCTTGAGCCAGGGCTGGCCGGTGGTAAAGCCCGCCTGGGGGCCGGCGTCCCACTGCATGGGCGTGCGCGAGTTGTCCCGCCCGGTGCGGGACAGCAGCGCCAGTATGTCGGATTCGGCCCAGCCCTGGCGCTGCAGTTCGGCATACTGGTTTTTGGCCGAAACATCGTCGAAGTCGGCCAGGCTGTCGAAGCGGGTGTTGGTCATGCCGATTTCCTGGCCCTGGTAGATAAAGGGCGTGCCCTGCATCAGGAAGTACATGGCGGCGATGGCGGTGGCGCTTTCCCGCCAGTAGCCCCGGGTATCCCCCCACTTGGAGACGATGCGCGGGATATCGTGGTTCTCCACGTAGAGCGCGTTCCAGCCCCGGCCCTCCAACACGGTCTGCCAACGGCTGAAAATGGTCTTGAGGGCATTGACGTCCAGCGGCTCGCTGTTGCTGCTTTCCCACAGCTTGACGTGCTCAAACTGGAAGATCATATTGAGCCGCCCGTTCTCCTCGCCCAGCCAGTCGAGGGCTTGCTCCGCCGACACCCCGTTGGCCTCGCCCACCGTCATGATGTCGTAATGGCGAAAGGTGTTGCGGCACATGTCATCCACATAGTCGAGCAGGCCTTCAACGTTGAGGTGGCCGTCGAAGGAAGGCACGCAGCGCAGCCCTTGCGGGTTGGGCAGATCGGGCAGCCCCGGCACTTTCTTCATGTGGCTGATGGCGTCGATGCGAAAGCCGTCGATGCCCTTGTCCAGCCACCAGCGCATCATGTCGTACACCGCGTCGCGTACCTCGGGGTTTTCCCAGTTCAGATCCGGCTGGCGGCTCGAGAACAGGTGCAGGAAATACTGGCCGGTCTGTTCGTCGCGCCGCCAGGCCGGCCCCTTGAAGATGCTCTCCCAGTTGTTGGGCTCGGCGCCGTTTTTGCCGTCGCGCCACACATACCAGTCGCGCTTGGGGTTGTCTTTGGAGGAGCGGGACTCGAGGAACCAGGGGTGCTCGTCGCTGGTATGGTTGACCACCAGGTCGATGATCAGCCGCATGCCGCGGGCGTGCACTTCTTCCAGCAGCCGGTCGAAGTCGGCCAGGGTGCCGAATTCGGCCATGATGCCCTGGTAGTCGCTGATGTCGTAGCCGTTGTCGTCGTTGGGCGACTTGTACATGGGGCAGAGCCAGAGCACGTCCACCCCCAGCTCCTGCAGGTAGTCCAGCTTCATCAGGATGCCGTTCAGATCGCCAATACCGTCGCCGTTGGAGTCCATAAAGCTGCGCGGGTAGATCTGGTAGGCAACGGCTTCCTTCCACCAGCTGCGCTGCAGCCGGCCGTTTGTTGTGGTGGTCATGGCATTGTCCTTGTTCTCAGGGGCGGCACCAGTGCCGCCGGGATAGAAAATCGGTCTGTGTTGAGCCTTGATGGAGTGCGAACGCTCGGCCAAAGGGCACTACCCAGCCGACACGCTGTGAATACCTCCCTGTACGCTCTCTGTTTCATCCCTGAAACAGAAGGTCGGCTGAGCAGCACCCTTTGTCCTCCTCCATGCACCGGTGGCGCTGCTGGCAACACAAGCAGACGGCGGCGAGGCTTGAAAGAGGCAACAGAGCTAGCCTCAGCCGGCCGCTTCGTCCAGCAGCACCATAAAGGCTTCAAAGGGCTGCAGCTCCAGCTCGCCGCGCCAGTGATCGCGGGGGGCGTAGTTGCTGATCAGCACCTCTCCCGGCTGCTGCAGCGCGTCGGGCAGGGCAAGGCTGGTGCGGCCGGCGAAGAAGTTGCACAGCACCAGCAGCCGCCGGTCGCCGAGCCGGCGCTGGTAGGCGAACACCCGCGGGTGCTCGCTCAGCAGCGGCTGGTAGTCGCCGTACACCAGCACCGGATGTTCCTTGCGCAGGCGGATCAACCGCTGGTAGTGGTAGAAAACCGAGTCCGGGTCGTCCAGGGCGGCGGCCACGTTGATCCGGTCGTGGTTGGGGTTGACCTCGATCCAGGGCGTGCCCCGGGTAAAGCCGGCGTTGGCCTCGCCGCTCCACTGCATGGGAGTGCGGGCGTTGTCCCGGCCGTTGGCGTGGATGCCGGCCAGCATCTGCTGATGGGGCACGCCGGCGGCGGTGCGCTCCCGGTACAGGTTGAGGCTCTCGATATCCCGGTACTGGTCGATGCGCTCGAAGCGCACATTGGTCATGCCGATCTCCTCGCCCTGGTAGACATAGGGCGTGCCCTTGAGGCCGTGCAGGGCGGTGGCCAGCATCTTGGCGGACTCGACCCGGTAGCGCCCCGGGTCGCCGAACTTGGATACCGCCCGGGGCAGGTCGTGGTTGTTCCAGAACAGGGAGTTCCAGCCGCTGTCGGCCAGGCCCAGCTGCCACTTGCCGGTGATGGCCTTGAACGCCGCCAGGCAGAAGGGCCGGCTGCGCCACTTGCCTGCTTCGTCGTCCCAGGTCTGGGTGATGTGCTCGAACTGGAACACCATGGACAGCTCTTCCCGCGCCGGATCCGAGTAGAGCCTTGCTATCTCGGGGGTGGCGCTCCAGGTTTCGCCCACGGTGAGCAGGTCACGCCCGCCGAAGGTGGCCTTGTTCATCTCCTGCAGCAGCGGGTGCAGGCGGGCGCCGTTGGTCATGATCTGGGCGTCCACCTCCTTGCCGATCAGGTCGATCACGTCCATGCGAAAACCGCCGATGCCCTTGTCCAGCCACCAGTTCATCATCTTGTGCACCTCGGCCTGCACCCGGGGGTTCTCCCAGTTCAGATCCGGCTGCTTGCGGGAAAACTGGTGGAAGTAGTACTCGCCGGTCGCCGCGTCGTATTCCCAGCCGCTGCCGCCGAAGTAGGAGCGGAAGTCATTGGGCGGGCCGCCGTCCGCCGCCGGCTGGCGCCAGATGTAGAAGTCCCGGTAGGGGTTGTCGCGGGAGCGGCGCGCCTCGACAAACCAGGGGTGTTCGTCGCTGGTGTGGTTGACCACCAGATCCATCAGGATGCGGATATCGCGCTGGCCGGCCTCGGCGATCAACTGCTCCATCTCGGCCAGGGTGCCGAACTCGGGGGCGATGTCCTGGTAGTCGGAAATATCGTAGCCGTTGTCGTCCATCGGCGAACGGAACACCGGCGACAGCCAGATGACGTTGACGCCGAGCCGCTGCAGGTAGTCGAGCCGCTGGATGATGCCCGCCAGATCGCCGATGCCGTCGCCGTTGGCGTCCATAAAGCTGCGCGGGTAGATCTGGTAGACCACGGCATCGTGCCACCATTTTTTGTCTGTTGCTGGGTTCATGTCCGGTTCCGTCTCAAAAAGTAAAAGCAATCAATGCTGGGCGGTGGGCAGCAGGCGGTCGAAGGCCCGGCCCTCGCGATCGAACAGGTAGCAGCAGGCCGCCGGCAGGCGGATGCCGACCAGGGCGCCCGCCGCTATGGGCGAACGCTCGGCGTTGCGCACCACCCAGGGCTCGCCGGCGTTGCCGTTGTCGAGGTAGAGGTAGGTCTCGTTGCCCATGTGCTCGACGAACATCACCTCCCCCTGGTACTCGCACTCGGCTTGCTCGCCCCATTGGACGTGCTCGGGGCGGATACCGAGGTTGACGCTCTGGCCTTCGGCCTCGGCCGGGGTGGCGATGGGCAGCAGCAGTTCCTTGCCGTTGTCGAGCTCGACCAGGCTCTGCTCGGCCCCGGCGCGCCTGAGGATGGCGGGGATCAGGTTCATCTTGGGCGAGCCGATGAACTGGGCCACGAATTCGTTGGCCGGGTGATCGTAGAGCTCGAGCGGGGTGCCCACCTGCTCGATATTGCCCTTGCTCAGCACCACGATACGGTCGGCCAGGGTCATGGCCTCCACCTGGTCGTGGGTCACGTAGATGATGGTGGCGCCCAGCCGCTGGTGCAGGGTGGCGATTTCCATGCGCATCTGCACCCGCAGCGAGGCATCCAGGTTGGACAGGGGCTCGTCGAACAGGAACAGCTTGGGCTCGCGCACGATGGCGCGGCCGATGGCCACCCGCTGGCGCTGGCCGCCGGACAGGTCCTTGGGCTTGCGCTCCAGCAGGGGTTCGAGCTGCAGGATACGGGCCGAGTCGCGCACCTTCTGGTCTATCTCTTCCTTGGGATGCCCGGCCAGCTCGAGGGCGAAGGCCATGTTCTGGTACACGCTCATGTGCGGGTAGAGGGCATAGGACTGGAACACCATGCCGATGCCGCGCTCGGCGGGGGTGTCGTCGTTGACGTACTGGCCGTCGATATACATGCTGCCGCCACTGATTTCCTCCAGCCCCGCTATCATCCTGAGCAGGGTGGACTTGCCGCAGCCCGAGGGGCCGACGAACACCACGAACTCGCCGCTGTTGATCTGCAAGTCCAGCGACTTGATCACCTCGGCCGATTTGCCGTAGCGTTTTTGCAGTTTTTCCAGTGTTAATTGCGCCATGTTGTTACATCCTGTTTTTGATAATCCGTTTACGATCTTTGTAAAGCTTGTCTGTAACGGCTCATCGAAGAGTCAACAGGGCCACCTCCACCGACACGCTGCAAGCACGTCCCTGTGGCGCTCGGCATATGCCATCCCTGGCATGTGACGGTCGGTGTAGGCAATCCCTGTTGCCTCTTCCAGGCCCCGCTGTGGTCTGATGGTAGCGCCAACAGACGATACTGAGCTTTAGGGAGCAGCACCCCTTGTCCTCTTCGAGATTCCGCTATCTGAAGTGGTAGCCCCCGCCCCTGCCTTACTTGAGGTAGTCCAGATAGGGCCGCTGGCGGTCGATCATCAGATCCACCATTTCCGGGATACGGCGGCACTTGTCGTTGACCGAATCCACCAGCAGCGCCTGGATCACCAGATCCCGCGAGCCCTGCAGCACCGCCTCGGCGGTGAGGTCGTGCACCGCCACCTGGTTGCAGAGCAGCCCCGCCACCCCGGCCGGCATGTCCAGCCGGATGCCGTGCACGCCCTTGCGGTCGATGATGGCCGGCACTTCCACCACCATGAACTCGGGCAACTGGCGGATAAAACCCTGGTTGGGGATGTTGACCGCCCCTTCCTCGTAGCCGGCGTCGGTGAGCATGCCTTCCATGATGGGCACCACCCGCTCCTTGAGCTTGAGCTCGATCACCGGCTCCACCTGGCCCAGGTAGTTGCGGTAGAAGGTGTAGAAGTCGAGGATGCCGCGATGGTCGCTCACCTCATGGGCCCAGCGGATGTACTCGCCGAAGTGGCTGTCGCCGGTGATCGGCAGGTGGTGGAACTTCTCGAGGATTTCCCTGAACAGGGTACGATCGGCCCAGGGGTAGGCGCTGTCGGCGCCGCCCAGGGCGTCGCGCTCGGTGCTGCCCTCGGTGTCCACCAGCTTGCCGTGGGTGCGGGTGTATTCCAGGATGTCGCTGTAGCCCGGCAGTTTCCCGAAATAGCCCGGCGCCTTGGCGCGGATGTCGGCGTAGGCGTCCTTGCCGCTGTCTTGATAGCTGGCTTCGAGCAGCACGCTGAAGTGGTTGAGGCCGCCGGCGCGCAGCGCCAGGTTGCTGAAGGGGGTGTCCAGCATTTCCGGCAGGTAGCGCTCCAGGGAGGCGATTTCGTGGCACATGCCGACGAAGTTGAGTCCCGGAAAGCGGCGGTGCACCGTGGTGCAGATCCGGCTCATGGGGTTGGAGTAGTTGAAAGTCCAGGCATCGGGACAGATGTCGGCGATATCGGCGCAGATCTCCAGGATCGGCGGTATGATGCGCAGGGAGTGGAACAGGCCGCCGGGGCCGCCATTCTCGCCGTAGACCTGCTGGATGCCGTACTGCAGCGGGATCTGCCAGTCCTGGTCCCAGAGCGCGAAGCGATCGCCCACCTCGATGGAGATGATCACGAAGTCGGCGCCCTGCAGCGCGACCTTGCGATCCACGGTGGCGCTGACGGTAAAGGGCAGATCCCGGGCGGCGAGAAAATCGCGGGCGGTCTGCTCGGTGGCCGCCAGGGCGCGGGGGTTGATGTCGTGCAGCACGATTTCGCTGCCGGCCAGGGTGGCGCTCTGGAAGATGTCACCCAGGGTGCCGTAGCCGAACTGGGCGCTGCCGGCGCCGATCAGGACGATTTTTGTAGCCATTCGTTTTCTCCTTGTTCAGACACTGTTGGTAAGTGGGATCAACCCTTGACCGCACCGCTGGTCAGGCCGCTGACGATGCGTTTCTGGAAAATCAGTACCAGCACGATGATCGGCAGCGTCACCACCACCGAAGCGGCCATGATGCTGCCCCAGGGCAGTTCGTACTGGGAGGCGCCCTGGAACATGCCGATGGCCACCGGCACTGTGCGCTTGCCGCTCGAGATCACGAAGGTGAGCGCGAACATGAACTCGTTCCAGGCGCCGATAAAGGCCAGCAGGCCGGTGGTGACCAGCGAGGGCCCCATGATGGGCGCGAAGATACGGGTGATGATCACCCAGGTGCTGGCCCCGTCGACGATGGCCGCCTCTTCCAGCTCCACCGGCATGGACTTCATAAAGGTGGTCAGCACCCAGACGGTGAAGGGCAGCGAGAAGGTGGTGTAGGACAGCACCAGGGCACCCAATGAGTCGTACAGCCCCATAAAGCGCACCAGCTCGAACATGCCCGACAACACCGCCACCTGGGGGAACATGGACACGCACAGTATGGTGAACAGCAGGACCTTGCGCCCGCGGAAGGAGATCCGCGCCAGGGCGAAGGCGGCGGTGATCGACACCAACAGGCACAGCCCCACGGTGACGGTGGCCACCAGCACCGAGTTCAGCAGGCTGCGGGCGATGCCGTTGTCCACCAGGGCACCGAGATAGTTGTCCCAGTGAAAGCCCGAGGGCAGGTAGTTGGCCAGGAACAGCTCCTGGCCGGTGCGCAGCGAGGTGAGCACCGCGTAGTAGAAGGGAAACACGCAGATCAGGCCGGCCAGGGCGGCGCCGGCGTAGATCAGGCCCTTGTGGCCCCATTCCCGTTGCTGACGGCTGAGCTTCATGCCTTGTTCTCCTTGTCGTTGAAACGGCCCACGTAGAGGAAGCAGGCGGCGATGCCGGCCACCATCATGAACACCAGTACCGAGGCGGCGGAGCCGAAGCCCATTTCCTGGTAGCTCACCATCTGATCCCGGGCGTAACCGGAGATGGAAATGGTGGCCTCGCTGTTGGAGGTGAGCACATAGATGAGATCGAACACCCTGAGCGCATCCATCACCCGGAAGATCAGCGCCACGATCAGCGCCGGCATGATCAGCGGCAGGGTGATGCGCCAGAAGCGCTGCCAGGCGGTGGCGCCGTCGACCCGGGCCGCCTCGTACAGGTCCTTGGGGATCAGCTGCAGCGCGGCCAGCAGCATCAGCGCCATAAAGGGGGTGGTCTTCCACACGTCCGCCATCACCACCGCCCACATCGACAGCGACGGGCTGGCTATCCAGGCCAGGGGCTGGTCGATCAGGCCGGCGCGCAGCAGCAGATCGTTCACCACCCCGAACTGGTCGTGGAACATCCAGCCCCACATCTTGGCGGTGACGATGGTGGGAATGGCCCAGGGCACCAGGATGGCGGTGCGCACCAGGCCCTGGCCGCGGAAGGTCTGGTTCATCAGCAGCGCCAGCAGCATGCCCAGCACCAGTTCGAGCGACACCGACACGGCACTGAACCAGAGGGTGTTGCCCACCGCCTGCCACCACAGGGGATCGGCCAGCACGCCGTAGGCGCCGCTGTCGGTCAGCTCCAGGTAGTTGGCCAGGCCGACGAAGTTGTACTCGCCCGGCGCGTCCAGGGCGGCGTCGGTCAGGCTGTAGAACAGGGTGCGCAGCAGCGGCCAGCCGGCCACCGCCGCCAGCAGCAGCAGCGCCGGGGCCACCAGCAGCCAGGCGACGCGGGCGCGCCGCTGCTGGTGGTTGAGCTTGCGAGCCCCGGCCCGCCGGGGCGCCGCGGCATGTTCGGCCGCCTTGGCGCGCTGGGTCAGGGTCTTGGTGTAGTGATCCATGGGTTACTCCATGCAATTCAGATCGGCGTGGGAAAGAAGGACCGCCCGGCGACGGGCGGCCAAGGGCACAGACCTAGCGCCAATCTTTCCCCTTGATACGTTCCAGCCGGCTCTGCAGATCCGACACCGCTTCTTCGCCGCTGCTGCGCCCGCTCAGCACGTTGTAGGTGGCGTTGTAAATGGCGTTGGACACCCGGGCGTACTGGCTCCTGGTCTGGGTGGCCGGCCGCGGCCGGGCATTGGCGAAGATGTCCCTGAATTCGGCGAGATAGGGCGCCATGGCCAGCACTTCCGGATCCTCGTACAGGGCCACGCGCGAAGGGGCGACCCCGACCAGTTGCAGCGCCTTCTTCTGGGCCTCGGCGTCGCTCACGATTTTCAGCAGGGCCACCGCCGCCTCGGGGTTCTTGCTGTAGGCGCTCACCGACCACTGCCAGCCGCCCAGGGCGGCCACCGACTCGCCGTCGGCCCCGCTCGGCAGCGGCATCACCCCCACCTTGCCCTTGACCGGGCTGTTGTCGGCCTGGGCCAGCACATAGGCGTAGGGCCAGTTGCGCATAAACAGGGCGCCGCCGTTCTGGAACACGGCGCGGGCCTCTTCCTCCATGTAACCGAGGGCGCCCTGGGGCGCTATGGTGCCGACCCAACCGGCGGCCATGTCCAGGGCCCGGGCGGCGCGGGCATTGTCGATGGTGACCTGGCCGTCGCCGTCGACGAAGTCGCCGCCGCCATGGGAGGCCACCCATTCCAGGGCGTTGCAGGTCAGCCCCTCGTAGGACTTGCCCTGGAATACCAGGCCCCAGAAGTTGCGCTGGCCGGCGGCCCGCTCCCCTTCCTGGATGCGGGTGGCGATGCGGGTCAGTTCCTCCCAACTGGCGGGCGGCTGCTCGCCGTATTTTTCCAGCAGATCCTGGCGGTAATAGAGGGCGCCGGCGTCGAGGAAGGCCGGCACCGCCTTGACCCGGCCGTTGACGATGTTGTTCTGCCAGGCCCCGGGGAAGAAGTCGGCTTCGAGCTCCGCCACCTGATCGGTCAGATCCAGGGTATGGCGGTCGAGCAGGCCCACCCACACGGTGTCGGCCTGGAACAGATCCACGGCGTTGCCGTCCCGGGCGGCAAACAGTTGCTGGAACAGGCCCAGCTTTTCGTCGGAGGAAGGGGGAAACTCGATAAATTCCAGGGTATGGCCGGTCTGCGTCTCGAAGCGATCCTTCACGTAGTCGCAGAACTCCTTGCCGGCGCCGGTGGGGGCGCATTCCATCCGCAGGGTATCGGCCTTGGCCACATTCAGGGATGCGGCCACCAGGGCCGCCACCATGCTGAGCGTACGTACTTTCATCTTGACCTCTCGTCTTCCTGATTGGAGGGATAAGGGATGGCGTTAACCATCCGTTAACTTTAGCTGTGTCCATCCTAGGGGAAACGAAGGAATAAAAAGAAATGCTTTATTTCACACACAATATAGAAAGTATCTATATCTCAAACTGCCCGGGTGATCCGTTTCACAGTTCTGGCCCCCTGCCGTCCACGGCCAGGTGCGGATCTGTGATCGCACCGCAAAAAATCCTGCGCCCTGGTCTTGGTCCCTACCCCGACGCCGGACATCATCATTACCCGAAGCTATATTTTTAAAGCGCTTTGGCTCGAAACGTTGACAAAAATGGCCAGACTTTTAAGCTCTGAGATAGAAAACTTCTATAGAACAGACAAGGACGTACCGTGGACAAGCTGTTGCGCCAGTTTATCGAGGTGGCCACCTTCAAGAACGTCAGCCATGCGGCCAACCGGCTGTGCCTGAGCCAGCCGACCCTGACCCACAACATGAAGAAGCTGGAAGACAACCTGGGGGTACAGCTGCTGGTGCGCAGCTCGAGCGGCGTGACTCTCACCGAATACGGCGAGTTGCTGCTGGAGCAGGCGCGGATGATGCAGCGCATCTACGACAACACCCTGATCCGGATGGATCTGCTCAAGGAGCGCCAGGAGCGCAGCCTGAAGATAGGCAGCGGGCACGCCTGGTGGCACATGTTCCTGCGGGAAACCTTCGAGGCCCACCGCCACCAGTACCCCACCGCCAATGTCCATATCGATCTGGGCAACCACCTGCGGCTGATGGATTTATTGCTGAGCGGCGATATCGACCTCTTTATCGGTCACGAACTCCAGGGGCTCAACCCCAAGGCCGGGGTCAGCTTCCTGCCGCTGCTGAGTTCGACCGATACCTGCTATGCGCGCACCGGCCATCCGCTGCGCGGGCGTACCGTCGGCCAGGAAGAGCTGTTGGCCTACCCCCACGTCGAACTCACCCCCGACGAACCCCGTTACCAGCACGTGATGGAGGACATGCAGGCCAAGCGCCGGGAGCGGCTGCAACTGCACATGACCGAGCGGGTGGTCTATTCCACCAACTCCGTCGCCACCGCCGTGGACATGCTGGCCGCCACCAACGGCATCATGGTGTTCCCCAGTTGCATGCAGGACTACTTCGCCCGCTTCGAGGTGCTCCCGCTCAGGCTGAAAGAGCCCCTGCGCAAGGGCATAGTGGGCATTTACCTGATGCGGGAAAAAGTGGAAGACCCGCATATCACCCAGGTAATCGAGCTGATGCGCCAGCATATGGAACAGCACCGCCATCTGCTGGAATAACGAAGGGGCCATGCCGGCCCCTCGGTTTGATGGCAGAGTCCATCTGCCGCTTTTTTGCCAGATATTTTCCTTTATCACTGCGGTTAAACTGCCGTCATCTCCGCGAAGGCGGAGATCCATGACATATTGCACTGGACTCCCGCCTTCGCGGAGTGACGGCAGAGAACGGCGAGGGTTGTCAGCAGTCTAAAGGGCCATACCGGCCCCTTCGCTTATTTGTCTTCGGCTACCAGCCGCTCCAGGCCGCCTGCCGCCACCAGTTGCTGATAGAGCGGCCTGGCCTTGCCCGGCCCCAGCACCAGTTGCTGCTCGCCGGCGGCCCCCTCCACCAGGGCGCGTACCTCTCCCAGTTGGGCGATGCGCGCCCTGTCGAGCAGCGCCTCGTCGTGCAGGCACACCCGGATACGGCTGGCGCAATAGCGCAGTCGCGCCAGGTTCTGTTTGCCACCCAGGGCGCCCAGCAGCGCCTCCGCCAATGCTTTATCTTCCATCACCGCCTCCTGAATCGAATGGGATCTTGCCGTCGGGATCATAGCGAGGGGCACTCGGATAAATAAAATCGATTTTTACCGGCTCAACATAGATATTATCTATATTGAGCCGGTCCGGGATCAGCCCTGTTGGCTTTGCGCCTGCTGGGGAGTCCAGGTGTCGGTTTCGAAGGGCGCGAACCAGCTGAGGCAGATTTCCCCATGCAGTTCACTGAGGGCTATCTGCACCAGGTCGATAAAATCGTGCAGCCGATCGGGCTGGCGCGCCAGCTTGTCGATGCAGGCCCCGCTCAGCAGCCGCTGGCAGCGTTCCGCCGCCGCCAGCGCCGGCTGGTGCCGCGGCAGGCTGGCCAGCTCCCGGGACAGCTGGTCGATACAGCAGGCCACCGCCCTGGGGAAAGCCTCGTCCTGCAGCAGGAAACGCAGCACATCGGGCCCGCGCACCGCCAGCCGCACCTGCTGGCGGTACATCTGGTGGCCGCTCAGGGATTTCAGCACGCTCATCCACTGCAGGGTTTCGAACGGCTTGAGATCCTCGGCGCTGCGCGGCAGCAGGTTGGCCGAGCGCACGTCTATGATGCGGGTGGTCATGTCGGCCCGCTCCAGCTGCCGGCCCAGGCGCAGGAAGGTGCGCACCTGGGTGTGGCTGAGGGTGCCGGCGATGATGCCGTTGACGGTGTTGCAGCTGCGGATGACCTGGGTGAGGAAGCTGTCCCGCATGCGCGGGCTCAGCCCCTGCTCCGCCTGCTTGACCACGCTCAGGTAGAGCTGGTTGACTTCCTCCCAGATGCTGTTCGGCATCACGTCCCGGGTGGTGCGCAGGTTCTCCCGCGCCGCCGCCAGCGACGACAGTATGGAGCCCGAATAGCGCCGATCCATGCACAGGAAGTTCAGCACGCTGACTTCGTCCGGCTCCCGGTAATGCTGGTTGAACAGCGCCTCGCTGCCGGTGATGGTCACCAGCGACGACCAGCCCAGGCTGGTGGCCTGGGGAAAGTCCAGCAACAGGTGGCTGTTCACACTGATCAGGCGCGCCGTGTCTTCGGCCCGTTCCAGGTAGCGAGCCAGCCAGTAAATGTTTTCAGCTACTCTCGACAGCATGATCAGTTCCCTCCCACGTCTACTATCCAGGTGTCCTTGCTGCCTCCCCCCTGGGAGGAGTTCACCACCAGCGAGCCCTTGGTCAGCGCCACCCGGGTCAGGCCGCCCATGGTGACGTAGGTCTGCTCGCCCGAGAGGATGAAGGGGCGCAGATCCACATGGCGCGGCTCCATCTCATGCTCGCACAGGGTCGGCGAGGTCGACAGGGCCAGGGTGGGCTGGGCCATGTAGTTGCGCGGATTGGCCTTGATCAGCTCGGCAAACTGCTTCTGCTCGGCGACGGTGGAGTGAGGCCCGACCAGCATGCCGTAGCCGCCGGACTCGTTGGCGGGCTTGACCACCAGCTTGTCGAGATTGGCCAGCACATAGTCGCGATCCTGCTCGAACATGCACAAATAGCTGGGCACATTGGGCAGCAAGGGCTCCTCGCTCAGGTAGAAACGGATGATCTCGGGCACGAAAGCGTAGATGACCTTGTCGTCCGCCACCCCGGCACCGGGCGCGTTGGCCAGCGCCACCTTGCCGTTGCGCCAGGCCCGCATCAAGCCGGGCACGCCCAGCATGGACTCCGGGTTGAAGGCTTCCGGGTCGAGGAACATGTCGTCGATGCGACGGTAGATCACGTCCACCCGCTTGAGGCCGTCCACGGTGCGCATATACACGCAGTCGTCGTCCAGCACCACCAGGTCCGGCCCTTCCACCAGCTCCACCCCCATCTGCTGGGCCAGATAGGAATGCTCGAAGTAGGCGGAGTTGTAGATGCCCGGGGTCAGCACCACGATTTGCGGATCTTCCCCCGGCCGGGGCGACATGCTGGCCAGCATGTCGTAGAGCTGGGCCGGGTAGTCGTCCAGCGGCTGGATGCGGCCGGTGGCGAACAGCTCCGGCAGAACCCGCTTGGTGACGTTGCGGTTTTCCAGCATGTAGGACACCCCCGAGGGTACCCGCAGGTTGTCCTCCAGCACATAGAGGGTGCCGTCCTTGTCGCGCACCAGATCCGAACCGCAGATATGGGCCCACACCCGGTGGGGCGGCGTGATCCCTACGCACTGGGGCCGGAAGTTCACCGACTGGGCCAGCACCTCGGCGGGCAGTATCCCCTCCTTGACGATACGCTGCTCGTGGTAGAGATCATCGATAAAGAGGTTGAGCGCCTTGACCCTTTGCTTCAGGCCCGCGGCGGTTTTTTGCCATTCGTGCAAAGGGATGATGCGCGGCACTATGTCGAAGGGCCAGGCCCGGTCGATCATATTGCCCTCGGTATAGACGGTAAAGGTGATGCCCATGGCCTGGATGGCCACTTCCGCGGCCGCCTTGTGTTCGGCAAGCTCATGGGGCGCGAGTTGCGCCAGGTATTCACACAACATTCTCGCTTCCGCCCGGGCGACGCCCGGCTGGGCAATCAGCTCATCGTAAAATCCGTTGCACGCATAATTATGCCAGTTCGCTTTGCTCATAAGCGTGATTCCCGATATTTTTTGTTTGGATAAGAAAGGCTCGCTAACCCATCCCCTACATCACTACTGCATCTAACAGATGCTTAATCGATAAAGCAACCGGCATGCCAATGTTTGTCAATTCCAATGCCGCCGTACTTTATAACAGCACTTTATTTTTATTTGTGCCATCCAACGCACCACTATTATCAGCTTTCCCGCCATGTCCTCACCAAAATGGGGCGGCACTGTGATAGTGATATAAAACAACCGCCTTTTGTTAATGGAATCCTCCATTCCCCCCAGGCTCTCAGCGGACTCACACGCACCATAATGAGTCCCTGAAAGTGCACTAACGCACTAAAAAGGCGCACTTTTTATATTCAGCAGCCTCTTCAATACGAATATGAAATGAATATTCATCATTATTTTTACGTTATTTACCAACATCACCCCCCCCCCCGGGCCACACTGTGATAACGCAGCGACGGAAACGGCCGGCAACACCGGAACATGCCCCTTGCTTTTATTCCTCCCCGCCCCCGATACTCAACCCTTCTTCTACTCTCCTCTTTAAAAAGAGAGACATCAAGTGCAAAAAAGAACAGGCATATTAATTGCTTGAAAAAAAGCATCTGCTCCTGCACCTTTATTCAGTCTTCACCCACAGATCGGACCAAGCCCATGACTATTCGCGTTGCGCTCAAGCATGTCACCCGCTATGACTTCGATAAACCGGTTTCGCTGTCTCCCCATCTGGTTCGCCTGCGGCCCGCTCCCCATTGCCGTACTCCGATTGACGCCTATTCATTGAAAGTGTCGGGCGGCGAGTATTTTATCAACTGGCAGCAGGATCCCTTCGGCAACCATCTGGCCCGCCTGGTGTTTCCGGAAAAGCTGCGCCACCTGCAGGTAGAGGTGGAGGTCATAGCACCCCAGACGGTGATCAACCCCTTCGACTTCTTCGTGGAAGACTACGCCAAGGCCTTCCCCTTCGAATATCCCGCGTCACTCAGGAAGGAACTGGCTCCCTACCTGGAGCTGGAAGAGGCCGGCCCCCTGCTCAACGCCTGGCTGAGCGAGGTGGATCCCGGTACCCGGCCGGTGGTCGACTTCCTGGTGGCGCTCAACCAGCGGCTGCAGCAGGATATCGACTACAACATCCGCATGGAGCCCGGCGTGCAGAGTCCGGAAGAAACCCTGTCGCTGCGCCGGGGTTCCTGCCGGGATTCGGCCTGGCTGTTGGTGCAGATATTTCGTCGGCTGGGGCTGGCGGCCCGCTTCGTGTCCGGCTATCTCATCCAGCTCACCGCCGACGTCAAGGCCCTCGACGGCCCCTCCGGCACCGAGGCCGACTTTACCGATCTGCACGCCTGGACCGAGGTCTACATCCCCGGCGCCGGCTGGGTAGGGCTGGACCCCACCTCGGGCCTGTTCGCCGGCGAGGGCCACCTGCCCCTGGCCGCCACGCCCGAGCCTTCCAGCGCCGCCCCCATCACCGGCTTTACCGACGAGTGCGAAGTGGAATTCAGCTTCGACATGCAGCTGACCCGCATCCACGAGGATCCCCGCGTCACCAAGCCCTACAGCGACGAACAGTGGCAGGCCATCCTCGCCCTGGGCGAGCAGGTGGACGAACGGCTGCAGCAGCAGGACCTTCGCCTGACCATGGGCGGCGAGCCCACCTTCGTGTCCATCGACGACATGGATGCCCCCGAGTGGAACACCGCCGCCCAGGGCCCCACCAAGCGGCGGCTGGCGGAAGGCCTGCTGCGCCGGTTGCGGCCCCACTTCGCCCCCGGCAGCCTGGTGCACTACCAGCAGGGCAAGTGGTATCCCGGCGAACCCCTGCCCCGCTGGGCCCTGGCCTGCTACTGGCGCAAGGACGGCCAGCCGGTGTGGCGGGACGACCGCTGGCTGGCGGACATCGACAAACACTACGCCGTCACCCCCGAGCACGCCCGGCTGTTCGGCCAGGCCCTGGTCAAGCGCCTCGGCATCGCCGACAAATGGCTGATCCCCTGTTTCGAGGACGCCTACTACTACCTCTGGCTGGAGCAGCGTCAGCCGGTGGACGTGGAGCTGCGCGGCGAGAACCTCAAGGATGAAGAAAACCGCCGGCGCCTGGCCCGGCTGCTGGAGCGGGGGCTGGACGAGATCACCGGCTTCGCCCTGCCGCTGCTGCGGGATCAGGGCGGCCAGCGCTGGCGTACCGGGCCCTGGCCGGTGCGGCGCGAATCCCTCTACCTGATCCCCGGCGACTCGCCCATGGGCCTGCGCCTGCCGTTGTCGTCCCTGCCCCTGGCCGGCCGCGAAGACCAGCCCCAGCCCGCCAGCCTGTTCGAGCCCAGGCCGCCATTGCCGGATCTGCACGGCGAGGTGGCCAGCCGCTACAGCGATTGGCAACACCGGTTCGAGGTGGGTGGCCACCACCAGCCGGCGCCGGGCCAGCAGTGGCAGGAGCAGCAGACGGAGCAGAACAACGGCACCATCCACACCGCCCTCTGCCTGGAGCCGCGCGAGGGCAAGCTGTTCCTGTTCATGCCGCCCCTGCCCCGGCTGGAGGATTACCTGGCGCTGCTGGCCGCCGTGGAGCAGACCGCCGCCGCCCTGGAGCTGCCGGTATGCATCGAAGGCTATGCCCCGCCGGCGGACCCGCGTCTGGAGAAGTTCATGATCACCCCGGACCCGGGCGTGATCGAGGTGAACATCATGCCCGCCAAAAGCTGGCCCGAACTGGTGCGCAACACCGAGATCCTCTACGAAGAGGCCCGCCTGTCCCGCCTGGGCACCGAGAAATTCATGCTCGACGGCCGCCACACCGGCACCGGCGGCGGCAACCACGTCACCCTCGGGGGTGAAACCCCGGCGGACTCGCCCTTCCTGCGCCGGCCCGATCTGCTGGCCAGCCTGCTCTGCTACTGGCAGCACCACCCCAGCCTGTCCTACCTGTTCAGCGGCCTCTTCATGGGACCCACCAGCCAGGCGCCGCGCGTCGACGAGGCCCGTCATGAGGCCCTGTACGAACTGGAGATCGCCCTGCAGCAGATGCCGGTGGGCGAAGTGCCCCAGCCCTGGATGGTGGACCGGCTGCTGCGCAACCTGCTCACCGACATCACCGGCAACACCCACCGCGCCGAGTTCTGCATCGACAAACTCTATTCCCCGGACAGCCCCACCGGCCGGCTCGGGCTGGTGGAGCTGCGCGGCTTCGAGATGCCGCCCCATGCCCGCATGAGCCTGATGCAGCAGTTGCTGATCCGCGCCCTGGTGGCCCGCTTCGCCGCCGAGCCCTATCGCCGCCCGCTGGTGCGCTGGGGCACGGCGCTGCACGACCGCTGGCTGCTGCCCCACTACATTTGGGCCGACCTGCTCGACGTGCTCACCGATCTGCGCCGCCGGGGCCTCGACTTCAACCCCGAGTGGTTCGCCCCCTTCCTGGAATTCCGCTTCCCCCACTACGGCCAGGTCTGCTACGACCAGGTCCAGCTGGAGCTGCGCCAGGCCATCGAACCCTGGCATGTGCTGGGCGAGGAGGTGAGCGGCAGCGGCACCGCCCGCTACGTGGATTCCTCGGTGGAGCGGGTGCAGGTCAGGCTGTCCGGCTACAACCCGGCCCGCCACGTGCTCACCTGCAACGGCCGGCGGGTACCGCTCACCCCCACCGGGGTCAACGGCGAGGCGGTGGCCGGGGTGCGCTACCGGGCCTGGCAGCCGGCCTCGGCTCTGCATCCGCTGATCCCGGTACAGGCGCCGCTGGTGTTCGACCTGATTGACGGCTGGAACCAGCGCTCCCTCGGCGGCTGCACCTATCACGTGTCGCACCCGGCCGGGCGCAACTACGAAAGCTTTCCGATCAACGCCAACGAGGCCGAAGCCCGCCGCCTGGCCCGCTTCTGGGCCATGGGCCACAGCCAGGGGCCGGTGGTGATACCGCCGGAAAGCCCCGCCGGCGAGTACCCCCATACCCTGGATCTGCGACGCCACTACAGATCCGCGGGCGATGCCAGTCTATAATCCCGTGCAGATGCACAATACCGCCGGCCGCATCCTCCGGGTGCGGCCGGCCTTTACCCGGTAACCACCATGCTCGATCCCAACACCTTCAGCGCCGAACTGCAGACCTTGCTGGCCAACTACGCCGGCAAGCTGCTGCAGTCCGACGGTCCCGGCCACGATGAACTGCTGAGCGACCGGCAGCGCATCCACGCCCATTGGCAGCCGGTGCTGGACGAACTGAGCCAGCTCGGCACCCGCGCCCTGATCGGCCGCTGCGAAGAGGCCCAGAACCTGTTGCACGAAAACGGGGTGACCTTCAACACCTACGAGGACGATCCGGGCAAGCTTCGCTCCTGGCAACTGGACTGCCTGCCCTACGTCATCGCGCCTCAGGAGTGGGAACAGCTGGAGCAGGGCCTGACCCAGCGTACCCGGCTGCTGGAAGCCCTGGTGGAAGACCTCTACGGCGAGCGGCGCATGCTGGCCGAAGGCCTGCTGCCGCCCGAACTGGTCTATACCCATCCGAGCTTCCTGTTCCCCGCCGCCGACGACACCCCGCCACCGGAGCGGCCGCTGGTGATCTTTCACGGCACCGACCTGGTGCGCAGCCGCGACGGCGACTGGCTGGTGCTGGGCGACTGGACCCAGTCCCCCTCCGGCACCGGCTACGCCCTGGAAAACCGCATCACCCTGGCCCGCGCCCTGCCCAACCTGTACCGGGAGGCCCCGCTCAAGCGCCTGGCCGGCTTTTTGCAGGCCCAGTTGCGCAGCCTGGCGGCGCTGTGCCCCAACCAGCGCGAACAGCCCAACATAGTGCTGCTCTCCCCCGGCCCCGGCAGCCCCGGCTACTTCGAGCATGCCTGGCTGGCCAACTACATGAACTGCTCGCTGGTGGAGGGCGCCGATCTGGTGGCGCGCGACGGCCAGGTGTCCATGCGCACCCTGGGCGGGCTCAAGCAGGTGGATGTGATCGTGCGCCAGATCAACGATCCCTGGTGCGACCCCCTGGAGCTGCGCGGCGACTCCCTGCTGGGCGTGCCCGGCCTGATGCAGGCGGCGCGCAACGGCGAGGTGGCCATCGCCAACGCCCTGGGCGCCGGCATCCTGGAGCACCCGGCCCTGGCCGCCTACCTGCCGCAGCTGTGCCGCCGCCTGCTCGGCGAGGAACTGCAACTGAAAGGCCGCGACAGCCGCTGGTGCGGTGAGGCCGGCAACCTGGAGCAGGTGCTGGCCGAACCCGGCCGCTGGTGGCTGCGCGACGTCAAGGCCCCGGCCCAGCCGATCCGGCCGGAGACCCTGGCCGCCGACGAGCTCGACCGGCTGCACTGGCGCATCCGCCGCCAGCCCCACCTGTTCGTGGCCCAGGCCCGCATCGAGGGCGCCACCGCCCCGGTGTTCAACGTGGCGGACCGCCAGCTCGAGCCCCAACCGGTCAACCTCCGGCTGTTCAGCCTGGTGGAGCCCGACGACATCCACAAGCCGCTCGGCGAGCGCCACTACCGCATCATGCCCGGCGGCCTGGCCTGGGTGGGGGAACCCGGCACCCCGCTGATGGAGAGCCGCATGGTCAAGGACATCTGGGTGCTGGCGCCGGTGCCCCAGCCCCATATCAGCCTGCTGCGCCAGGCCCACGGCCCCATCGTCGTCACCCGCGACGGCCAGGACCTGCCCTGCCGGGTGGCCGACAGCCTGTTCTGGATGGGCCGCTACGGCGAACGGCTGGATATCCGCTCCCGACTGCTGCGCGAATCCTTCGCCCGGCTGCTGCAGGAAGATCAGAACGAATCGGGCGACAGCCTGATCCCGGACCTGTTCACCGCCCTGGAGCTGCCCTACCCCAGCTCCGAGGAACTGGCCGAGCTGCACCGCAAACAGCCCGTCCAGCAGCGCTTCAAGCAGGACTACATCTTCCTGCGCCACCGGCTGCTGGAGCTGTTCAGTGAGGAGCACCCGGACGGCATGCCCTGGCTGTTCAGCCACTTCCTGCGCAACTGCCGGGCGGTGCGCGACCACCTGGGCGACGATGCCTGGCGCACGGTCAACAGCCTGCGCCAGAAGTTCAACGACATGCCCCGCGACCAGGGCGCCATGGGCGGCCAGCGCCACCTGGAAGGAGTGGTGACCGACCTGGCCGCCTTCTTCGGCCTGTGCAACGAGACCATGCCCCACCACTACGGCTGGCGCTTCCTCGATCTGGGCCGCTTTATCGAGCGTATCGTCTGCAGCCTGGAGTTGCTCAAGCTGGCGCTGCTCACCGCCCGCCGCCCGGGCATCCCGCTGTGGGAAGTGGTGCTGGCCACCACCGACAACCTGACCGTGTACCGCCGCCGCTACCGCTCCCAGCTGCACCCCTCGGCCATCCTCGATCTGCTGCTGTTCGACGAGACCAACCCCCGCTCGGTGGGCTACATGCTGCGCCGGCTGGAGCGCCAGATAGAGCGGCTGCCCCAGCCCGAGAACAGCCCCTACCGCAACCTGGAAACCCGGCTGGTGATCCAGGCCTCGAGCGCCCTGCACCTGGTGGACATCAACCGGCTGAGCGACCTGGAGCACTCGAGCGAAGCCCGGGACGCGCTGGCCGGCCTGCTGGACAGCCTGCTGGCGCCCCTGTCGGAGCTGTCCAATGCCATCTCCCACAGCCATTTCAGCCATGCCGAGGCGCCCCGCCAGCTGGTGACCATGCAAAAATCCGTTTAGGTTGAGCCATTTATGCACTATCAATTGCGCCATACCACCCGTTACGATTATTCCACCGACGTGGCCCTGAGCCACAACGAGGCCCGCCTGCTGCCTCGGGAGCTGCCCTGGCAGCAGGTCGGGCAGACCGACATCGCCATTCACCCCACCCCGGTACGGCTGAAGGAGCGGCGGGATTTTTTCGGCAACCGGGTGGGCTATTTCTCCATCCAGGAGCTGCACGGCGGCCTGGAGGTGACGGCCACCAGCCTGGTAACCACCAGCCCCCGGCCCCGGCCCGAGCCGCAGGGCCATTTCATTAGCTGGGAGCAGGCGGCGGCCTGCCTGCGAGAGGGCACCGACTGCCTGGAAGCCCGGCTGTTTATGCTCGACTCCGACTTCGTCGGCGCGGACGAGGCCCTAGCGGACTACGCCCGGGCCAGTTTTACACCGGGGCGCGCCCTGGTGGAGGCGGTGTATGCCCTCAACCAGCAGATCTTCACCGAGTTCACCTACGATCCGGAACACACCACCATCGCCACCCCTCTCCTCGACGTGCTCGCCAGCCGGCGCGGGGTGTGCCAGGACTTCGCCCACCTGGCCATCGGCTGCCTGCGCTCGCTGGGGCTGGCGGCACGCTACGTGAGCGGCTACATGGAAACCCTGCCGCCCCCGGGCCAGCCCAAGCTGCAGGGGGCCGACGCCACCCACGCCTGGCTGGCGGTGTTCATTCCCGGCTGGGGTTGGCTGGAGATAGACCCCACCAACGGCTGCCTGCCCGACGAGCGCTATATCATCCTCGGCTGGGGACGGGACTTTTCCGACGTGACCCCGCTCAAGGGGGTGATGAGCGGCGGCGGCAACGACCGGCTGACGGTGGCGGTGGACGTGATACCGGTAGAACGTTGAGGCGGCTTCGTAAAGATGTGCTTCCGCACAGGTAAGGGGAGTCCCTATTGCCAACGATAGGATCTCGTCGGCATCTGACCACCCCCATCGGCACCGGATCAGTACCTCAATGGCGACCTGCAAGGCATGGCGCACACTGGACCGGCGATCCGCCGTGTGAAGGAGCTCAAGCAGCGAACCCGCTCCTGTACGCAGAAGTTACAACGCAGGCCGGAGCGGGTGAAAAATTACTTCCAATCCAGGGAATATCGCTTATACGGCATAGCGATGTATTTTTCCGCCGGGTTAATAGTACTCAGTTCAAATCCGGCTTAAAACTTTGTAACTCGTCGAATTTTCCCTGTACGACTTGGGCTTCTTCAATTCGCTGAAAAAAATGACTCATGGCCATCGCATAGCCGCTAACCATATTAACAGAGTAGTGATCTACAACTCCGGGGTTCGAACGTGCATTGATGTCCATTAACAAGCTACAACCCCAAGCCCCTAAATCGAGAGGGTTTGAGGAGACAGTTAAACTGGTGACCCTACCCTCTCTATTCTGCTTCAACCAGTACCCAAGCGTATTGGAACAAGGATCTGACCGCTCTCCAGGCTTGATAAGCACTCCATCAAGATCGTATACCCAATACCACTGCATATCATCGGCGGTTTCAGCACTCGGTAGCCCATACTGCTCGAACAAAACGTCCTTAAAGCTACTCAGCATAACCGGAGCCTCGTACTGACGATAATATCGCGCCGAGTAGAGTACATCCCAAGGCCACCCGGTTATCTCTGCCGGTGCAACGTACCCCTGAACATTACGCGGTTTACCAGCTTCCACTCCAACGTTTCGTTGAAAGTACCGATAGATGTATCCATTTGGACTGTTGGTACGTGGCAGCGGCCCAATATCTTCTTGATCCAACACCGGACCTAGTTGTACGCCTTTGACTTCATGACGGCGAAAATGACTTGCACCAAAATCCACTGAGACCAGCGGTGCTTGCGCAATAATAGCGTGGCGACGGCTGTAATCTGAAGCGGATTCACGCCGTTTTAGAGCTGGCTTATGATGACCATATAGTGGCGCAGCTTCGACCCGAACGTCATCTCCCTCCAGCGTCAGAGTGAATTTTGGACACAGCGTATTAACGCCAATCCGTCGAGCTTCCATTGATGCCTCAACGCCAAAAGTGATTGATTTTCCGGTATAACTCCCTGGGACAGCAGCAGCCAGACAGCCACGTTGACTTGTGGTAGTCACAGCGGCATAACTGCCACGCGAGGAAATAAAAGTGACAATGTGATCCCCACCGGGCAGTACATCATGCCCTCCGGTAAACTCAATAATTGTAATTCCGTCCAATGACTCGGCTGCAGTTGCCGGGCCAGCCCATGCCGTTACACAGGCAACGATCACTGCCCTCAAGAGCCACACTCTTTGTCGTTGCATTCCCTTTCTCCTCTTTACCAACTACCGGCTTTAGAGTTCCACCTTACGTACTTCGGTATTACGAACCTTTTCACGCAGAGCCCGCACTTGCTCCAGCCGCCAGGAAAAATGATTGAGTGCAGCGGCGTAGCCATTCATCACTTCAAACTCATACTTGCTCACTTTCCCCTGCCCGTTCGCGTCATCGCGCAAGCGTACAATCAGGAGACAATTCCATGGCCCAACATCGACTTTAATTCTCGACAACCAGTCTTGATGCTCCCATAAACCTTTGGTGTCCAAACATGACTGCGAAGGTCGTGCCTCTGCATAGACCTGTTGTCCGTTCAGGTCAAATAACCAATAATGATCACGTCGTCTGGAGCCAAAAAGCTGATTAACCTGAGTAGGAGTACCCCAACGATTTAGGATAGCCTCATCAAAAGTGGCTACAGTACTTCTTTTCTGAAAGTTGTTGACAAGACGAGCACCGAACAAGACATCCCACGGCCAGCCCAATCGCTCCCCGGACATCACCTCGCCAACCACACGACGTGAGCTCCATTTATCACTGGGGGTCTGGTCGACAATGAAGCGTTTACTGTTGACCTTTAAGGCAGAGAGCGACATTTTCGAGTCAGGTGCAAGTGCTGCCGTAACGGCTGGCCAGGGACCTAACGACACCTTATGCAAGGAATAGGTATTAAAAAGTGGCAGCCCCCAATCAATTGCTATCAGTGGCACCCTGATCAGCACCGGATGGCGCCGGCTGTAGCGCATAACCTGGGCGTCTGCTGCCAAAGGACTACTTCTTCCAACCGGATTCTCCGCCTGTATAC
Source organism: Zobellella sp. An-6 (assembly GCF_052487945.1). Classification (NCBI taxonomy): domain Bacteria; kingdom Pseudomonadati; phylum Pseudomonadota; class Gammaproteobacteria; order Aeromonadales; family Aeromonadaceae; genus Zobellella; species Zobellella sp. An-6. The sequence continues at coordinate 2,530,802 of NZ_CP199259.1, forward strand.
GCACTTCACCATTCGCTTCAAGGCTGAGTTGAAATGGCTGGCAAACGTAAGGAAAGCGATTAATGCTGGCAGCAGTGGCGGGGGAACCAAAGGTAATGCTGGTGCCGGTGTAGCTGCCATCCACAGCCCAGGCAACACAGTGGCGTTTGTCACGATTGCCGACCGAGGCGTAGTTGCCTTGGGCCGAAACATAGACCACCAGATAGGGATCGCTACCTTTCCGGGTGCCGTGAATCACATGAGCTGCGTCCTTATCCGCCAGCGCAATCACGGTGATACCGTCTAAGTTCTCGGCGGAAAACGCAGCTGCTGCAGGCAGCTGACTATACATGACCAATACAACAACAATAATAATTCTGTAATTTCTCATGGCGTTATCTGCCGTTATAGCTTAAGGTCCGAGCCAGATATATCCCCACCGAATGTGGCTTTGCCAGACTCAACCAAGCGCCTGCTCTCTTCATAGAGTTTTATATAGTGATTAGGGTCAATAAGATGAAAAACCAGACGATTCAAAGCAGATGGGTTATTCGTTTCATCGAATTTCATAGCAAGAACCGGCCCACAAATCCGACCGCGCATATCACTGTAAAACGTCATCTCCGGAACTGCGTTAAGAGAGGCAGCCATCGGCTTCCATTGGCTCGAAGATCCATCAACTTCCGTCCAGTCCCGGGCACCTCGGTTGCCGGTACCAGGTAGGCATTGATGCGTCATGCTGTCTTGGATCGTCGTCTGTCGCAAGCCTTCTCCCCAACCAATAATATTCGTCATGCTGCCAACCCAATCCTCCTGTCCATACTTCTTCCGCAACTGCGTAAGCACTGCGGCTGCGGTCATCTGTTCTTGCGAAAAATTAATCTGCCGCGTGATCCCGATCACTGTTTCTGGAGCAGCAGGCGGCTCGTCATAAAGAATAATGAATTCACTACCGTCCTCCGCTACATAGATGCGACTCGACGACAGTTGCTTGAAGTTGCCTGTAACCGCTTGCGATTGGCGTGCCCGATCGCGCGTCAGCACGCGACCGACCTCCATGTGATCCCGGATAAGCTTGTCTGCCTGCTCGAAACTCATACCGAGGCGTAAATTAACGATATCCAGACCGACGGATGCATCGGGCATTTCCAGCTCCGTGCTTGGCATCGTTAGAGCATTTAGGTCCGGTGTCCTGGCTGGCCGTAGCTCGAGAGCTTTGATTGGCTCTCGCGTCTTATTATCGACAAGATGTGCGGAGTGTACCTCTGCATCGAATATCAGATATCTGCTCGATAAGGCCTCTTCATTTATTCGCTCTCCCCCTGAGCTGCTGAGCCCCAGGTTCTCGCGAAACATCTCATACCTCTTACGTGCTTCGATAAATGGTATCGGCAATGGCTCACCAGCGATGTGTGCCCCCTTGATGCCAATATCAACAATCATTCCAACACTCCCCCCAAGGGAGAGGGCTTCAGACTGTGTACCAGGGAAGAAAAGCTCCTTGTCGTAGATCAGGATTTCGCGGAAACCCGGGTCGAACTGCGTACTACTGATTTTTTCGAACTGGGCTTGGCGTGCATCACAGTACACCTCCTTCTGACCAAAGCCCAAAGCCGAGCGGCATCCTAGGCGCGGTCCAGCCATCCCGTGGCCGAGACCAAAGGGATAGATCGCCGGCGTATTTTCATCGATATTCTGCAAATAATCGCAGGCTGGAGCCAATGCCGGATATGAATGGAGGTTTGTCCGGCATGAGAGGATTATCGAGTAAATGGAATTTGCGTTCATGTTACCGAGCTGATGGATGCCCGAAACGAAAACGGGAACCGGTTGGCCTTCCTGTACCCTGACTGAACTGGAGTAAAGCCTTAGCCTTGCTGGCAATACTGCAGCGCGCTCATTTGTCCACTCCTTAAATCGCGCAAGAATCTCTGCCTGCTGCGCCTTATCTGGCTTCGGCCTACCTGGGATGAAGAAACGGCCCCAGTCTGGTTCGCCCTTACCAAGCGGCAACGAAGTCTCATACTCCCATCGCGCCATCATCATCTGGCGGTAACCTTCGTCTGACACAGAGTCGGGTAAATACTTTACCGTCAACAAGTCCATCGCCTCGGCCGAGAGTGGTAAGGCATCAACTGTCGGCGGTGACACACTGTCCAGATCCGTCGTTTCCAGGCGACCTATATGCAAGGCTTCTACCTCGTAACGCTTTTCGAACAGGATCGCTTTAGAGCGAGAGTCGATCACCCGCAAGGTGTTAGGAACACCATAAATGACGAAAGCCTCACTTGGTCCCGAACGCTGGCTTTCCTCCCCCACAGACACTAGTTCCGTATTATCAACGCTAACCACAAACTGGACTGTCTTTACAACACCTTCACCTGCCTCGCCTGCCTGTTGCATTTCAGTCGCAGGCGGAAGGTAGCGTCGCACGAGATTAGGAAGAACCAGAATCGGCTGGCGGCTCAGACCCTCGTCTGAAAGAAATTTTGGATCGAATCGATCGTTGAAGCTGCGGTTGACGTCCAGTCTCAGGAGTTGATTTGTTGAGTATCCTTTGGCCTGCAACGCTTGGACAAAGGCGTTATGGAGACGGCTATCTAGGGCAGACCAGGCCGGAGAATAAGCTTCACCATCCCGTTTAAGTTCCGCCCAAAGAGTGACTTCACTTGGCATACTCTCGGCGCGCTTTTTCGCCCAACGCTTAAACAGAGCAATCTGTGACTCAGAGAACCGTCCATTGGTGGTTCTCTGAAAACCGTTGGGAAAAAACGGAACGTAGTCAGTATCATACCGTGCTGTGCGGTTGCCGGAATACAACCTGCCTGCCGATACGGTGGAGTCATACTGGCGGTTATAATAAAGCTTGTCCTGTTCCTCCTGTTGGCGCATCAGAAGTTGCCAGGCATTGGCATCTAGTACATCGCCATGATCGCGTAATAGTAGAAGAGCCAAGGAAGTCTCATTGAAGGATGCAACTGAAGGGGCAGAGGTGCGCTTAGAAATACCGGAAAGCACTATCGGCTGCTTCCCCTGATCCAGTGGTATTGCGTACAGAAGCTGCTCAAGATCTGGATCCTGATAAACCCCAATGGAAACAATTTCAGACCAAACGGGGACACTGGGAGACGATGGCTGTGAGCCTGTCACCACTATCTTAGCATCGGGCATGGCCTCAAAACGGTAAAAAAAACCAATGTAGACTTTCCTTCTCACCCCGTTCCGAGCGCCCTGTGTAGTCCGTAAAGTGGCGAGTACCCGCTCAGCCTCGTCTGGCGCGATAGTCCAAATGTTGGCCAAATTAACCGCTGGCGGGTGGAAGGTAAAATCTTCGGCACAGAGTGCGCGCGGCACAGAGGCACCATAGGAGCTAAGCTTCCTGAAGGTCATGCCGTCCCGTGCCATATCATCGAGACTGAGCTCAAATCCGCCCTTTTCACGGCTGTAGTCACCCAGCTCATACTCCTGCACAACTGCTACTTCTAGCGGCATCGTAACAGCCTTTTCCCGCAAGGCAGGCCCTTGCTGCTCAAGGAAACTCTTGCGGATCCGATCACGTTCAAACTCGTTGTTGCCCCTCCACCCCACAAGTGTTTTTTGATACGACTTAGTGCTCGTAGGGCCCGCCTTTAGTGCTTCGGTGCCGGTCAAAATATATTCACGCCTCTGCTCAGGGGGAAGATGGTTCAGGGCCCAGCACAATGGGTCACCCTCTAACAGTGTCGAATTCAAGCCAAGCTGTACAAAATCCAGGAAGCCCGCAATCGTTGCTTGTTGCTCCTGCGATAGGTTGTGACGACCACCTCCCACGACAGGAATACCGCGGGCAATTGGCAAACCGAATCGCTTTGCGAGAATATCTAATTTTCCAGATTCTCCCGCGTGGTCTATCTGAACCTCGCTGGTAGAGCGAACCTCTGACTGCTTGAATGCAGCACCAGCCGGCGCCGGGGCAACCAAAGATCCAACAGAATTGGCCAGCTTTGGCGACGAAGATGGTGAGGTCTCTCTCTGTTTTGCTGCAGTGTGGGTCTGGGTCGAAGCTTCCAGCTGGGACATGAGCTCAGCAGAGGGAGTCCCCGTCTGTGCTAGTCCGTGGTCGGCCTGGTAGCGCTTGATAGCATCGGCAGTATGGGAGCCAAAGGCTCCATCCACCGGGCCTGGCTGATAGCCGAGTTCGCTCAGCAGATATTGCACGCGCTTTACCTGCTGCGGTGAGTAGTTCGAAGCAGGAGAGTTAGCGGGCGGCGATGTCGTCACGGGTGGCCCGGACACGAGTCGCCAGTTGTCAGCTTTCAACGCCATGCCACTGTACACCTGCCTGTCTGCCACCACGCCGGTTATTTTGATGGAGGAAAGGTTTGGACATTCAAAACCCAGGGCTGCCCGCGCCAAACCAAGCAGCCGCTGCAGCCGTATCTGATCCTCAGTGAACAATGACGGATCGGGTGCCCTGATCGTAACCGGTGCCATCGTATCGCAGCGATACTGAACGGGCAGGCTTAAGGTAACATCCCCATCAGAGCCCAGTTGTCGCTCCTGGGCCACAGAGGTTCCCGCCAGTAACAAGCTGGTCAGCAGTACCGCCCCGATAGCAGGAAAGATCCGCATCACAACGATCCCTCCCTCGATCAGCTCTGTTGATATTCCCAGCCGTTAGGTGTCTGGCAGGCGGTTACCGTGTCCGTTCTCTCGGCCCCGTCGGGAAGAATCACCACCTGTTCGATTGTTCGACAGGTACTTTCTGCCTGGATATTTGCCGTCTCTACTGTCCCTTGAGGCCGTACATTTCCCTTTGCGGCAGCCATTTGCGTGGATGTAGCCGGCGCCAGAAAGCTTCCATGTACGAAGCCGGTAGCCACACCGCCCTGGGAGATCATGTACCAGTCGCTGCCCTTGACTTTACCCTGAACCATGATCACTTCACCTTGGCTCAAACTACCCACGCGCTTATAGTCGGTTCCCGGGCCTCCACGAACATTAACTGCCGAGGTAGCTGCATAGTCTTCGCCTATAAGTTCGAGCGGAGGAATTGTTTCAACACGTTCCTTTAGCACGGGGACCTGAACGGAATCGGTTGTGGACCGGGAATTGACAACCCGGGTAGAGCCAGACGCACCGGTTTGGGGGTTACTCCAGGTCGATGAACTGCCGGTGCGTGCGGTGTTGTGTGTCGCTTCAGCAAGTTGCCTTTGCTCTCTCTCATCGAGATAACGACCTAGCTCCCTGCCCACAAGCGCACCTGCGGCTACTCCACCGAGGATTGCCAGTGTACGCCCTTGGCCGCCACCAATCTGGGAACCAAGCAGCCCTCCTGCCACTCCACCGATAACGGCTCCCATGTCCTGCCTGGTTGTTTCGCATCCCATCAAAGTCAACGAAGCTGTTAGTGATGCAGCCAACATCACAGCGCCCTTGTTCATCATGAACTCCTTCTCGACGTATGGAGACGACGCTTCCCTTACTAACTCAGTGTAAGCAACATCCCCCGAACGGCAAGGAAGCCGCTGCACAATGAATCGTTCTGTGCGCGTTATAGCTATCGGAATGCCTTTCGTTCTTAAGCAACATTACCAGTCCCTGCATCCTCACGCAGCTATTGTCTGTCTACAATGATTAGGAAGGAAATTGGCTTGGTCGTGACTTTATGGGAGAAATGTCATGAGAGGGTTGTCGCACATGACGTTCTGCGTCTGCACGCTGTCCTTTGGTGCATATGCCACTGAGGACTGTACTGAAATACGCTTCACGCCCGGCGCAACGTCTGTGGAAATTCAGGGCGAAGCACCACCAGAAGATGTACTCTGCTACCTCATGCGTACCGGCGAAAATCAGGAGGCAAGGATCCAGGTGCTTGAAGGCTCAAACACCATGATCACAGTCCTCGACATTGCAGATGGACGCCAAGATATCTCTTTCACTACCCAGGCCCGGCAGTACGAGATTAGGGTCGGCCAATCGTTGCGCGCAATCGAGGCTCAGCCCTTCCGAATGCTGGTCAGCGTGGAGTAGTTTCATTCATGCAAGCCTGAGCCATGTTAGGGGCTGGACTGTTTGCAGCTGCAAACAGGCGTAGTAATGCGGGCGCTATTTTGGTCCCAGCATGACGGTTACTGGCAACTCGATCGCGGCACTAACGCTGGCGCTATTAACCCGGCGTAAGTTTACATCTGATAAATAGCTGTTCCGAATCTTCCCCATGACTCCGCGAAGAACCTTATAAAAGCGGAAAGAAACACATTAAAACCAAATAATCCATCAAACCCGCTCGCTTTCCGGCAACAAAAGTAACGACTCGATAGCAAAAAAATTCGCTCTTCCACTCACCACAAAAATAGTATCCGCACCAAAAACAGATCTCCTGCACTCCAAACCGGCAATATCAGACTTCCCCCGTGTCGGCTCCATCCCATTTGAAAATTAAAAATCGTAAAATGATCAATAAATTAAGATAAAAGCTCCCCCCGAAACGGCCCCTCTGTTTAACGGCATACATCTTGCTTTAATAAAATAAAACACTATTCCGCCGCCATCTGTACCTATACAAAAAAGCCCCGCCAGGGGATAAAAAATAAGTGGACCAAAGGGATAATAGATGAACAGCATGATCAATGTTCTTAACAGCATACTCTGGGAATATGTACTGATATACGGCCTGCTGGCGGTAGGCCTGTTTTTTACCGTACGACTCGGTTTTCTGCAGTTTCGCCACTTTCCGGAGTTCATCCGTTCGGTGCTCAGAGCACCGCAGGAAGATCGGGGCGGCATTTCGCCCTTCCAGGCCCTGTGCACCAGCCTGGCCTCCCGCGTGGGTACCGGCAACCTGGCGGGGGTCGCGGTGGCGCTAGCACTGGGGGGACCCGGAGCCATTTTCTGGATGTGGATGGTCGCCCTGGTCGGGATGGCGACGGCCTGTGCCGAAAGTACCCTGGCTCAGCTCTACAAGGTCAGGGATCAACACGGCCAGCTCCGGGGCGGGCCGGCCTTCTATATCGCCAAAGGGCTTAACGCCCCCTGGGCCGGCGCCCTGTTCGCCATCTGCCTGATGGCGGCATTCGGCCTGGTGTTCAACGCCGTGCAGGCCAATTCGATCGCCGAAGCCGTCCACGGGGCCTTCGGGGTGCCCAAGATGGTGGTCGGCGGGCTCACCGCCCTGCTCACCGGCATCATTATCTTCGGCGGGATCCGGAAAATTGCACGCTTCGCCGAACTGGCCGTTCCCTTTATGGCGGCGACCAGGGCGGACATCATGATATAGACGAAGTCCAGGGGGGAAACCTGAAGCCCGCCGAGGTCGACGATGCCGCCCCGGATGGTGCTGGTGACTTCACCGCCGGCGAGTACAGCCCCGCTGACTTCGAATACCGCCGCCACCACCAGGGCCTGCTTGACGGTGAGGGTACCGGCCCCGACGCTGGTCCCGAAGGAATTGGCCACGTCGTTGCCGCCGATATTAAACGCCATAAATACGCCGAACAGGATCGCCAGCAGGAGCAGCAAGACCGCATTCCCCCCCGTGTACCCGACACCCCAGAACATAAAATAGCCGGTCATGCCGATGAACATGACCGCAAAGAACAGGCTTAACCTGGAAATACGCGGAGACCCGACCGGGAGCCCCTTATCGCTGATCGTATGGTAAGACATAGATAATCCCGTTATTGAAATAATGATGTGTTACTGCAGTTAACCGTGACTTTCCCAAAGCTGAAACGATTTAGCCGAGCAGAAACTTAGCCGGGCTCCATGACAAAAAGAAGGCACTCAGATGACAATCGCTGCCATGCATATCGGCCGGCCCGGCTGATGACGATGCCCCGGGCTTGCCTCTACCCTGGACGCGGTATGGAAAATGGCCCTCAGGCCGCCAACCGCATGCGGTAACATCCTTTCCTTTGTGCACTATAGTGAACAGAATCAATATCTTGATTCTGCACGGAGAGACTTATGCGCCTGTTTGCCGGCCTGTTGTTGTCGCTCAGCACCGCCCTCTTTGCCCAGGACTACCGGGTGGAGACCCTGGCCGAGGGCCTGCACCACCCCTGGGGACTGGCGGAGCTGCCCGGCGGCGACCTGCTGGTGAGCGAGCGCCGGGGCCGGCTGCTGCGGCTCACGCCGGAGGGCGGCCGCCACCAGATAAACGGCCTGCCGGACGTCGCCGCCGCCGGCCAGGGCGGCCTGCTGGATCTCGCCCTGCATCCGGACTTTGCCGACAATCGCTGGCTCTACTTCAGCTACAGCCAGCCCGGCCGGGGCGGCGCCGGCACGGCAGTGGCCCGGGCCCGGTTAGAGGGAGACCGGCTGCAGGGCCTGGAGGTGCTGTTCGAGCAGCAACCCAAGACCTCGGGCCGCGGCCACTTCGGCTCCCGCCTGGTGTTCGACCGCGACGGCTACCTGTTCATCACCACCGGCGATCGTTTCCACTCCCGGGACCAGGCCCAGCGGCTCGACAGCCACCTGGGCAAGATCCTCCGCCTGCACGACGACGGCCGGGTCCCCGCCGACAATCCCTTCGTCGGCCGGCGCCAGGCCCGCCCCGAGATCTGGAGCTACGGCCACCGCAATGTGCAGGGCGCCGCCCTCCACCCCGGGACCGGCGAACTCTGGACCCACGAGCACGGTCCCCGGGGCGGCGACGAGGTCAACATTATCAAGAAAGGCGCCAACTACGGCTGGCCCCTGGCCACCTTCGGCGAGGAATACGGTGGCGGCCGCATAGCTCCCCCCTCCCGCCCCGGCATGGAAGACCCCGCCTGGGTCTGGGTGCCGTCCATCGCTCCCTCCGGCATGATGTTCTATACCGGCGACCTGTTCCCCCGGTGGCGGAACCAGCTGTTCCTGGGCGCCCTGGTCGGACAGCGGCTGGTACGGCTGGAGCTGGACGGTGACAAGGTGGTACAGGAGCACCACCTGCTGCGTGGCCAGGCCCGGTTGCGCACCGTCACCCAGGCCGCCGACGGCGGCATCTACCTGCTTACCGACGAACCCGACGGCAGGCTGCTGAAGCTGGTGCCGGCACAATAGGCTGATTTTTCGATTGAATTGCGTTACCCTTTAAAAGTTGTACTTTATTTTTAATATTTTTGTGAACAATAAAGGGATGCAATATGAGTCAGAAAACATGGAACATCTACCTGTCCGGCGAAATCCACACCGACTGGCGCGAGCGCATCATCGAGGGTGCCAGGGCCAAGGGCCTGGCCGTGCAGTTCGGCTCGGCGGTGACCGATCACGACGCCAGCGATCTGGTGGGGGTGAACATCCTGGGTAGCGAGGAAGATCCCTTCTGGCGCGATCGCAAGGCCTCCGGCATCAACAGCATCCGCACCGCCACCCACATCAAAAACGCCGACCTGGTGGTGGTGCGTTTCGGACCCAAGTACAAGCAGTGGAACGCCGCCTTCGACGCCGGCTTCGCCGTGGCCCTGGGCAAACCCGTCATCAGCCTGCACGACGCCGAGCACGATCATGCCCTGAAGGAAGTGGACGAAGCCGCCAAGGCCACCTGCCGCCACCCGGAGCAGGTGGTCGACATCCTGGCCTACCTGCTGTCCTGATCCCAAGGGAGCGATGTCATCAGGACTACTGACAAAGCTCTGGGCTTGCCTAAACACGCAATGCCCATGCCAAAACAGACGGACAAAGGGAACGGCTCCGCCGACCCTCCGCGCCAGGGAGGGCGCGGTGGAGCCTCCATGGATGGATTTACGGCGTGTCGGCGGAGTTGGCCCTTTGGCCGGCTCATGCCAGTGAAACAGACGACTTTGTCATCAAGCTAAGCGGAGCCCTGGTCTGCGCTTTTTTGTTTTATGTGCCGGTTTCTGTCGGTTTTTGCCAATCGGGTCCGGGTTATTCAGCGTTTTCTGTTTTACACTCTGGGCCTGTATCGATGCAGGATGTAACGCATGAAGAACTGGATGACAGCACTGCTGCTGTGCCTGAGCCCGCTGGCCTGGGCCACGGAGCCGGTATGGATAGACGTGAGAAGCGCCGAGGAATACCAACAACAGCACCGACCGGGTGCCGTGCATATTCCCCATACCCACATCGCCCGGGGCGTGACCGAGCGCTACCCCGACAGGGACACCCCCATCAACCTCTACTGCCGCAGCGGCCGACGCTCCCAGCTGGCCCTGGAAGCCCTGCAGACCCTGGGCTATCGCCGGGTAGTGGACCACGGCGCCCTGGAAAACCTCCAGGCCGGCGGCCTGAGCACCCAGGGTGTCATCCTCGACACCCTTTCCTTCGAACCCTGAAACACCGCGGTCTAACGGCTGGCCTTTCTGGCCGCCCCCGGGGCGGCCCGACCTCATCAGTGCCTGTCGAGTTCGTGCTCGCGCAGGCCCACCTTGAGCACCCGGTCGCCGTCCACGTCCGCCACCGTCCACACCATGTCGTAGCGGATGAAATGGTCGCCCACCACCGGGTGGCCGCTGTTGTGCTTGAGCATGAACTCGCCCAGGGTCAGCTCCGCCTCGCTCTCGTCCACGTCCACCCCGTACATCAGCGCCACGTCGCCCATGCGGGCACCGGCGTCGAGGATAAAGTCGCCGAAGAAGGCCCTGGCCTTGCTGCGCGCCGCGTCCAGATCACCGCCGAACATGTTGTTCAGGGTTTTCAGGTGATTGCTGCGGCCGATCACGCACAGGGTGTCGTGCATCGCCAGCCGGGTACTGCCCGAGGCCGGCAGCAGGTTTTCGCCCCGGAACACCGCCGCCACCCGGCAGTGGGGCGGAAAGGTGAGCTGGCGCACCACCACACCGTCGATGGACTCGCTGTCCACTGTGTAGAGGAACATCTCGAAGTCGTCTTCCGGAAAGATGCCCAGCATGGAGCGGCGCCTGGGCGCCGGCTCGGGCGGCACTTCCACATCCAGCAAGCGGGCCACCTTCGGCAGGCTGGAGCCCTGGACCAGCAGCGAAATCAGCACCACGAAAAAGGCCACGTTGAACAGCATGGACCCTTCGGGAATGCCCGCCATCAGCGGGAAGATGGCCAGCACGATGGGCACGGCGCCGCGCAGCCCCACCCAGGAAATAAAGCCCAGCTCGCGGAGGTTGAAGCGGAAAAAGGGCACCAGCGACGCCAGCACCGCCAGCGGCCGGGCCACGAAGATCAGCGCCAGGGCGATCAGGCTGGCGGGAATGGCCATGGCCCACATGTCGGAGGGCGAGATCAGCAGCCCCAGCACCAGGAACAGGCCGATCTGGCTGAGCCAGGCCAGGCCGTCGTAGACCGGCAGAATCGCCTCCATATGGCGCAGCCGGGCATTGCCCAGCACCAGGCCGGCCAGGTACACCGCCAGGAAGCCGCTGCCCGCGAGGGAGGCCGTGAGCGCGAACAGCGACAGGCCGAAGCCGGTCACCAGTATCGGATACAGGCCCGAGGCCAGCTCCACCCGCTTGATCAGCTGCACCAGCAGGATCCCGCCCAGCAGGCCGGCCACCGCGCCCACCCCGAACTGGGTGAGCAGGAACAGCAACGCATCGCCGGCGCCGTCCATCTCGCCGGTGATCAATGCGATCAGGGTGAGGGTGAGGAAGATGGCCATGGGATCGTTGGTGCCCGATTCGATTTCGAGCGAGGCTCCCACCCGCTGGTTGAGGTGCATGCCCTTGCCGCTCAGCAGCGAGAACACCGCCGCCGCGTCGGTGGAGCCGACGATGGCCCCCAACAGCAGGCCGTGCAGCCAGCTCAGGTCGAGGATGTAGACGGCGAGAAGACCGGTGATGCCGCTGGTGATCACCACCCCCAGGATGGCCAGGCTGAGGGCCGGGCGCAGGCCCACCCGGAAGGTTTCCATCCGGGTGCGCATGCCGCCGTCCAGCAGTATGATGGCCAGGGCCAGGTTGCCGATGCCGTAGGCCAGGGAATAGCTCTCGAACTCGATGCCGCCGGGCCCGCTTTCGCCGGCCAGCATGCCGATGCACAAAAAGATAAGCAGTATGGGGATACCCGAGCGGGCCGACAGCAAGGTGGCCAGCACGCTTAAACACAGCAAAACCCCGGACAGCAAAAACAGGTGCTCTATATTATTCAATCAGGTTATTCCGACAGGGTTTAGATGGCGTAGTTATATCACATTCGCCACCTTCAGATAAAAGTGAATTTTTAATTAAAAATATAAAATATATATTCAAAAAAATGGCGCCGCTACTGTCATCGTTTTATTCAACCTCATACCGCTCCCCCGTCTGTTCCAGCGCCCGACGCAGGACCTGCCGGTGCAGCTGCAGATCCGCCTCGCCGAACAGCACAAAACGCAGATGGCGCACCCTCTTCAGTGACGTTCTTTCGGCCAGCAAGGTGTTGAAGGCGATGTCCGCCGCCTCCTCCATGGGGTAGCCGAAGACGCCGGTGGAAATGGACGGAAAGGCCACCGAGCCCAGACCCTGACGCTCGGCCAGCCGCAGGGCATTGCGATAGCAGGCCGCCAGCAGCTCGTCGGAAGGAATATCCACCCCGTACACCGGCCCCAGGCAGTGGATTACATGGCGGTTGGGCAACCGATGGGCTCCAGTGATCACCGCCTGGCCGGGGCGGATGGGCGCCAGCGGTCGGCATTCCCGGGCCAGCTCCGGCCCCGCCGCCCGGTGAATGGCCCCGGCCACCCCGCCGCCGGGCAACAGGGCGGCATTGGCGGCGTTGACGATGGCGTCCATGTCCGGCTGGGCGGCGATGTCGCCGCGCACGCACTCCAGGATCAGCGCTCCAATACGAATTTTCATGGCCTGGCTCCTTGCGGTTCGTCTCTTAAACAGCGTAATGCCTGCGTTGCCGCTTGGCGATGTCCGCCCTGAACACGACCATCTACACTTGAGTAAGCCGGGTGTCGTGCCCCTCGCCCCACGGAGCCCCCATGCCCAGCGTCCACCTTTCGAATACGCTCGCCCAGGAACTGCTCCGCCAGGCGGTGCTCGATCCCTCCAGCCACAATACCCAGCCCTGGCTGTCCCGCCATCATGCATCCGGTAGTAGGACCAAATCGTGGTCGCGGTGAGGTCCGGATAACCGCTCCCCCCGGCTTTCGTGTCTGGCTCAAGCCCCTTGCCTTTCTCTTGTCCGGCCACCAGAATGGATCCGAACGCTGCCCCGCTCCAGCCGGCGCAGCCGCCTTCAACCATGCACAGGGGAGCGAGCGAGATGTCCGAATACGGCGCCATGGTAAGCTGGGAGCGGGGCGATCAGCCCTTCGTCGACAATCAATACAGCCGGGGCCACTGGTGGCAGTTCGACGGCGGCGCCCGGGTGCCGGCCTCTTCCTCGCCCCAGGTGGTGCCCCTGCCCTGTTCGGTGGCGGCCAACGTGGATCCGGAAGAGGCCTTTGTCGCCGCCCTCTCAAGCTGCCATATGCTGTTCTTCCTCGCCCTCGCCGCCAAGCGGGGGCTGGTGGTCGACGCCTACACCGACGAGGCGGTGGGGTTGATGGAAAAGGGCCCCGACGGCAAGGTCGCCATGACCCGGGTGACCCTGAGGCCCAAAGCGCTCTTTGCCGGCGAGCCCCGGCCCGACCGGCAAACACTGGAGCAATTGCATCACCAATCCCACCAGCTGTGCTTTATCGCCAACTCGGTCAAGAGCGAGGTGGTGACCGAAATCCAGGAATAAGCGCCGTCCGGCGGCTTGCCGATTGCGCCCATCGTCCGTTCTTATCAAGGGGAATCATGTCGCTACTGTCCATCGAACCCATCACCGAGGCCGCCTGGCCGCAGATCCTGGCGCTCCAGGCCGAATGCTACCAGGAGGTGGCGCCCGAAAGCGAAGCGGTGCTGCGCAGCAAATGGCGCGCCTCCCCCGCCACCTGCCTGCAATGCCGGGACCGGGGCGGCGCCCTGCTCGGCTACCTGCTGAGCCACCCCTGGCCCCACGCCGGGCTGCCGGCCCTGCACCGGGAGTACGAGATAGCGGGCCCCTGCGACCGGCTGTACCTGCATGACCTGGCGGTCAGCCCCCGGGCCCACGGCCTGGGGGTGGGCAAGGGGCTGGTGGCGGCGCTGCTCGACCGCGCCCGGGCACAACGGTTCGCGCGCATCAGCCTGGTCTCGGTGCAGGGCTCCGAAGGCTTCTGGGCCCGCTTCGGTTTCCGGCCCCTGCACCGAGCCGAACTCTGCGCCAGCTACGGGGACGCCCCCAGGGCCATGGCGCTGGAACTGTAGCGCGCCCAATAGTTTAAGATTTGGGCCGCAACGATATTTGGGCCGCGGGCGTCCCGCCTGCGCTCCGGAGGGTCTAATCAATAATCAAACCCCGGCTGGGCCTTGATGCCGGCCTCGAAGGCGTGCTTGATCGGCTGCACCTCGCTCACCGTGTCCGCCAGCTCGATCAGGGCGCGGTGGCAGGCGCGGCCGGTGATCACCACATGCTGGTGGGCGGGGCGCTGTTTCAGCGCGGTCAGCACCCGCTCCAGCTCCAGGTAGTGGTAGCTCAGCATGTAGGTCAGCTCGTCCAGCAGCACCAGATCGATGGCCGGGTCGGCCAGCAGTCGCTCGGCGTCGGCCCAGGTCTGCTCGGCGGCGGCGATGTCCTGCTCCTTGTTCTGGGTTTCCCAGGTGAAGCCGGTGCGCATCACGAAGAAGGCCACCCCCGCCGGCTCCAGCAGGTTGCGCTCGCCGCACTCCCAGGCCCCCTTGATAAACTGCACCACCGCCGCCCGCTTGCCGTGGCCCACCGCCCGCGCCACGGTGCCGAAACCGGCGGTGCTCTTGCCCTTGCCGTTGCCGGTCAGCACCAGCAGCACGCCCCGCTCCTCGGTGGCGGCGGCGATTTTGGCGTCCACCTTCTCCTTCAGCCGCTGCTGGCGTTCCCGGTGGCGCCGGGCCTTGGTCTGCTCACGGTCGTCTTGTTCACTCATGTCATTATCCTTGTTGTATCGAAGCCACTAGCAGCTCCAGGTTGAGGTGTTGTTCCAGGGTATCCGCCAGCCGCTCCAGGCTCTGCTCGCGCAGGGCGTCCCAGTCCGGGGACTGCCGGCCGCTCTGGATCCCGGCCCAGGCCAGCAGCCGGTCGCAGGCCTCTGGGTGGTCGAACAGGCCGTGCAGATAGGTGCCGAGCACCTGGCCATCGTCCGACAGCAGGCCGTCCGCCGCCGTCTCGCCCCCGGCGCGGACCAGCTCGAAGGGCCGCTCGCCCGGCGCCAGCAGCCGGCTTTCGCCGCAGTGGATTTCATAGCCCCGCACCGGCGCCCGGCCGCCCGCCAGCCGCAGGGTGCCGGTGACGTTGCGCAGCTGCTTGTGATCTTTCAGCTCGGTCTCCAGCGGCAGATAACCCAGGCCCCGGCTTTCGCCGGCCTCGCCTTCGAGGCCCAGCGGATCCCTGACCCACTGGCCCAGCATCTGGTAGCCGCCGCAGATGCCGAGCACCTTGCCGCCGTAGCGCAGGTGGCGCGCCAGGGCCTGGTCCCAGCCCTGGCGGCGCAGCCAGGCCAGATCGGCGCGCACCGCCTTGCTGCCGGGCAATATGATGAGATCCGCCGGCGGCAGACGGCCGGGCTCCTCGCTGCTGTGCACCAGGGTCAACTCCACCCCCGGATGCGCCCGCAGGGGCTCGAGGTCGGTGTGGTTGCTGATGCGCGGCGGCACCAAGGCCAGCACCCGCAGCGGCTCGGACTCAAGGCTCCGGCTGGCGGTGCGCATGATGGCGTCTTCGGCGTCCAGCCTGAGATCGGTGAGATAGGGCAGCACCCCCAGCACCGGCTTGCCGGTGAGCCGCTCCAGCATGGTCAGGCCGTCCTGCAGCAGGCGGAGGTCGCCGCGAAAACGGTTGATCACAAAACCCTTGATACGCGCGCGCTCGGAGTCGCTCAGCAGCGCCAGGGTGCCCACCAGCTGGGCGAAGACCCCGCCCTTGTCGATATCGGCCACCAGTATCACCGGGCAGTCCACCTCCTCGGCGAAGCCCATGTTGGCGATGTCGCCCTGGCGCAGGTTGATCTCCGCCGGACTGCCCGCCCCTTCCACCAGCACCAACTGGTGTTGGCCGCACAGCCGCTGGTAGGAGTCGAGGATGGCGGCAAAGAGCCGCGCCTTGTTCTTGTTGAGGCTGTCGGGGCCGAACAGCTCGCTCGCTTCCACCGAGGACAGCGCCCGCCCCTGCAGTATCACCTGGGCGCGGGTGTCGCTCTCGGGCTTGAGCAGCAAGGGGTTGAAGTCGATCTGCGGCGCCAGCAAACAGGCCGCCGCCTGCAGCGCCTGGGAGCGGCCGATTTCGCCGCCGTCGACGGTAACGGCGCTGTTCAGCGCCATGTTCTGGGGCTTGAACGGTGCCACCCTGATGCCGCGGCGGGCGAACAGCCGGCCCAGCCCCGCCACCAGGGTGGTCTTGCCGGCGTCCGAGGCGGTGCCCTGCACCATCAGGGTCAGGGCCCGGCCCTCCGGCCCGGGAGGTAAAGAGAAAGGGTCCGGCATGGGAGTTTTCCTTGAATGATAAAGCGTCATTGGCGCGCCAGGGCCCCGCCCAGGGCGCGAAAGTAGCGGCCGAAGGCGGCGTTGCAGCGCGCCCGTTGAGTACCCCGGGGGTAGAGGCCCTGCTCGGCCTCGGAGGAGGCGAGGGTGCCCTTGACCAGAAAGGCGTTCTTGATGGGCGCGTCCTGCACGAAGGCCTCGAAGGCGCGGGCGCACAGCTCTTCCGGCTGGCTGTAATACAGGATGCCGTGGCGCCGGTCCGCCTCGGCCGAGGCGCGGAACAGCTCGCTCGGCTGTGCGCCGGTGTCGTCCAGCAGCACCGCCTGGAAGCAGTCGAACAGCGCCTGGTTGAGCGGGTGCGCCACCCGGGCCGCCTCGTCCAGCCAGGCACGGGAGGCGAAAACGTTGGGGACGGTGCCGGTAAAGGCCTTGTCGGCCATATGGTGGTCGAAGGCGTGAAACCATTCGTGGGCGATGCTGCCCGGACCGGCGTTCTTGGCCAGGGCGAAGCTGCGGCTGGCCGGGTTATAGTGGGCCGCGACCCCGGGCCGGCCGCCGATGCCGTATTGCAGGCTCAGGGTGCCGCGCAACGACACCAGCTGCTCAGG
Organism: Zobellella sp. An-6; assembly: GCF_052487945.1. NCBI lineage: Bacteria > Pseudomonadati > Pseudomonadota > Gammaproteobacteria > Aeromonadales > Aeromonadaceae > Zobellella > Zobellella sp. An-6. Next base: position 2,547,789 of record NZ_CP199259.1, read on the forward strand.
CCCCTGCAGGATCAGCATCAGATCGCACAGGGCATCGTAGAACAAGCCCGCCGCCCGCTCCCGCTCGGCCCGGGTGACCCAGCGGCCGAGCTCGATGGCGCGAAAGTCGAAACGCCGGCGCAGGGCGGCGAAGTCCACCCCCTCGCCGCCGTGTGTCGGCCCCCGGCGATAAAAACGATCGGTGTTGTGTTCGCCCGCCATGGTGCCGGCTCCCTGCTGCTGTTCGGTCGAGCCCGGGATTGTACCGGCGCAAGCGGCGGGCAGGCAAACCCCGGGCTATTCGTCCACTACCATGGCGAAGCCGCCGTAGATCAGCCGCTTGCCGTCGAAGGGCATGGGGTTGACCTCGGGCTTGAGCCGCGGGTCTTCCATCACCCGGGCCATGCCCTGGTCGCGCACCTCGCGGGAAGGCCAGAGGATCCAGGAGAACACCACGGTTTCGTCCTCCCGGCACTTCACCGCCATGGGGAAGGAGGTCAGCTCGCCCTGGGGCACGTCGTCGCCCCAGCATTCCACCAGCCGCAGGGCGCCGTGCTCCTTGAACACCTCGGCGGCGGCGCGGGCATGATGGATATAGATCTCCTTGTTGCGGGTGGGCACGGCGGCCACAAATCCGTCTACGTAGTTCATCTCAATGATCCTCGCTCAATGATTCGTTTCAAATGCTGCGGCATCGACCGGATACCACACGCAGACACGCCGTAAACCCCTCCCTGGGGGCTCCGCCGCGCCCTCCCTGGCGCGAAGGGTCTGCTTAGTGGCACCCGGTTGCTGCCTTCCCGTGTTCTACCATTCGACTGGCTATATTTGTCGGTCCTTGGGCGGCAGCTCGCGCACCGGCCGCAGCTCTATGCTGCCCAGCCGGGCCGGAGGGATGCGGCCGGCCAGTTGCAGCGCCTGGTTCAGATCCCGGGCTTCCAGCAGGTAGAAGCCCGCCAGTTGCTCCTTGGTTTCGGCGAAGGGGCCGTCCGAGATCAGCACTTCGCCGTCACACACCCGCACCGTGGTGGCGTTGGCCACCGGCTGCAGGGCCTGGCCGGCCACGAAGTGGCCCTGCTCGCTCAGCCGCTCCACGCAACGGATGCATTCCTGGTTGAGAGAGTGCCACTCCTGTTCGGACATGGCGTTGATCAGGCTTTCCCGGTAGTACACCAGCGCCAGGTATTTCATGATGGCCTCCCCTGGCCGCCGGCCTGCTCGCAGCTCACCATCCAGTCGACGCCGAAGCGGTCGGTCGCCATGCCGAAGCGGTGCGCCCAGAAGGTCTCGGCAAAGGGCATCTGCACCCGGCCGCCCTCGGCCAGGGCCCGGAACACCTGCTCGGCCCGGGCCGGCTCCGGATACTCCAGGTGTATCGACACCCCCTGGGGCTTCTGGTAACAGTCGCCGCCGGCGTCGCTCGCCATCAGCAGGCGACCGCCCAGGTTCAGCCGGGCATGGGCGATGCGTTGCTGGCAGTCGGACGGCATCTCGGCCGCCACCGGGGTCTCGGCATAGGGCAGCATCATCTCCAGTTGCCCGCCCAGCAGCTCGGCATAGAAGGTCATGGCCTCCCGGCAGCGGCCGTCGAACATCAGGTAGGTGGCCACGGCGACCGGCAGTTTGGCCATCCGCTCGCCCATGGCCCTGTGCTTATCGATGGCCGCCCCCGGGGCAAAGTCTTCCAGCTGGTAGTAGGGCCGCAGCTCCAGGGTGACGTCGCCGTCGAGCCGGGGCCACTGCCGCGCCCAGGCGATCGCCTCTTCTTTGGAGGCCACTTCCAGCACCGAAAAACCCGCCAGCAGTTCCTTGGTCTCGGCGAAGGGGCCGTCCGTCACCGTCGGCTCGCCGTCGCGAAAGGAAATACGGCAGCCTTCGCGGCTGGGCTTGAGCCCTTCGCCGGACACCAGTACCCCGGCCTGCACCAGCCGCTCGTTGTAGTCCGCCATGGCCTGCAGCAGTTCCTCCGAGGGCATCACACCCTGCTCGGTGGCGGCGTCGGCCTTGCGCATCAAGATGAATTTCATGGTGGTTCTCCCGTGGTGGTTCGCTTGTGGTTATCAGTAAGTCGCGCGGGCCGAGGGCAAATCGACAAGGGTCGGTCATTTTTTTCCGTTTTTTTCGGATAACCCATCCAGCTCCCGCAGCCGCCGGGCCAGGAAGCGGCGCTCCGGCTGCTGGCGGCACAAGTCCAGGGCGCGCCGGTAGGCGGCCCGGGCGGCAGTGTGCTCACCCGCCCGGCGGTAGAGATCGGCCCGGGCCGCATGGTAGAGGTGGTACCCCTGGATGGCCTTGTGGCCGCCCAGCTCGTCCAGCAGCCCCAGCCCCCGCGCCGGGGTGTCGGCCATGGCCAGGGCCACCGCCCGGTTCAAGGCCACCACCGGCGAGGGCTGCAGCCGGTACAACGCCTGGTACAGCTCGGCGATGCGCGGCCAGTCGGTATCCTGCGGGCGGGGGCTCCGGGCATGCTCGGCGGCGATGGCCGCCTGCAGGGCATAGGGCCCTGCCGGTTGCCGCCAGGCCAGCGCCAGCAGGCCGAGCCCTTCGTCTATCTGGGCCCTGTCCCACAGGCTGCGGTCCTGCTCTTCCAGGGTGACCAGGTCGCCGGCGGCGTCCTGCCGGGCCTGCCTGCGGGCATCGTGCAGCAGCATCAGCGCCAGCAGGCCGAACACCTCGCCGGCAGGCAGCAGTTGCGCCAGCAGCCGGGCCAGGCGGATGGCCTCGGCCGAGAGACCGGGATCCAGCACCCGCTCCCCCTGGCTGCTGGAGTACCCCTCGTTGAACACCAGGTACACCACCTTCAGCACCACCGCCAGCCGCTCGGGCAGGGCGGCGGCTTCCGGCACCTCGTAGGGAATGGCCGCCTCGCGGATCTTCTGCTTGGCCCGCACGATGCGCTGGGCCAGGGTGGCCGGTCGCTGCAACAGGGCGCTGGCCACCTGCTCGGTGGTCAGGCCGCAGACTTCGCGCAGGGTCAGGGCCAGCTGGGCTTCGGTGGCCAGGGCCGGATGGCAGCAGGTGAAGATAAGCCGCAGCAGATCGTCGTCGATGCCGGCCTCCTCGTCCGCTGGCGGCACCGCGGGCTCCTCGGCGGGCGGCCGTTGCTGCCATTGCCGGCGCCGCAACTGGTCGATGCCCTTGTGGCGGCCGGTGGCGATCAGCCAGGCCAGGGGCTGTTCGGGCCGGCCCTGCGGCGGCCATTGCTGCAGGGCGGCGGCGAAGGCCTCCTGCATGGCCTCTTCCGCCAGGTCGAAGTCGCCCAGCAGGCGGATCAGGGTGGCCAGCACCCGGCGGGAATGCTGGCGGTAGAGGTCGTCCTGGGTCTGGTTGGCGGGCATGGGCACCTCGCAGGTTAAATACCGCTTCAGTGTAGGTCAGGGCGAGGCGGTCGGCCCGGGTGGGCGGCGCTGCAACACAACGGTCATAAAACTGTCGCACTGTAATAAAACCGTCATATTCGCTCGGCATAGTGGCGCCAACTTCAGCCCGAGAGAAAGCATGATGAACCTGGAATCCACCGCCGTTCCCGGAGCCGCAGACAACAGCGCCCAGTCGAACTGGCTGTCCTGGCTGCTGGTCGCCGTTCTGATCTACGTGCTGCTGGCCGCCGTGGGCGCCATCGGCGACGGCTTCAAGGCCGCCACCGGCAGCAACGCCAAGGAGCTGTTCGCCTTCGCCTCCAACCCGGCCATCGCGCTGATCATCGGGGTAGTGGCCACGGCGCTGATCCAAAGCTCCAGCACCGTCACGTCCATCATCGTCGGCATGGTCGCCGGCGGCCTGCCCATCGCCATCGCCATTCCCATGGTGATGGGCGCCAATATCGGCACCTCGCTGACCAGCACCCTGGTGAGCCTGGGCCATATCCGCAACGGCGAGGAATTCCGCCGCGCCTTTTCCGCCGCCACCGTGCACGACAGCTTCAATATTCTGGCGGTGGCCATACTGCTGCCCCTGGAGCTGCTGTTCCGCCCCCTGGCCACCGCTTCCGAATACCTGGCCGGCCTGCTGGTGAGCGATGCCAGCGTCAGCATGAGCAACCTCAACTTTATGAAGACCCTGCTGGCACCGGCCGGCAATATGCTGGACACCGCCACCGGCTGGCTGCCGGGCATCTGGTCGGGAGTCGCGCTGATCCTGGTGGGCATCGGCCTGATCCTGCTGGTGGTGACCCAGATCGGCCGCATACTGCGCACCCTGATGGTGGGCCGGGCCATGAACATACTGCACAGCGCCGTGGGCCGGGGCCCGGCGTCCGGCATGGCCTCCGGCACCCTGATCACCGTGCTGGTGCAATCCTCCTCCACCACCACCTCGCTGATCGTGCCCCTGGCCGGCACCGGCGTGTTTTCGCTCAAACAGGTTTATGCCTTCACCCTGGGCAGCAACGTGGGCACCACCATCACCGCCCTGCTGGCCGCCACCGCCATCACCGGCGCCTCCGCCCTGGTGGCGCTGCAAATCGCCCTGGTGCACCTGTTGTTCAACCTGCTGGCCATCGCCCTCATCTACCTGCTGCCCTTCCTGCGCCAGGTGCCGGTGCGCATGGCCGAAACCCTGGCCCACCAGGCCCAGCGCAACAAGGGCTATGTGCTGGCCTATATCGGCGGCGTCTTCTTCGCCCTGCCGCTGGCCATGGTGGGCGTCAGTCAGCTGTTCTGATGGCCTCGCCCCGCCGGGCGTAGCGCCGGGCCAGCACGGCGCACGCCATCAGCTGGATCTGGTGAAAGATCATCAGCGGCAGCAGCGCCGGGCCCAGCATGGATCCGGCAAACAGCACCTTGGCCATGGGCACGCCCGTGGCCATGCTTTTCTTGGAGCCGCCGAAGACGATGGTGATTTGATCTTCCCGGCCAAACCCCAGCCGCCGCCCCAGCCAGGCGGTGAGCAACAGCACCAGGGCCAGCAGCAGGCAGCACACCGCCGTCAGCAGCGCCAGCCGCGCGGGCGACACCGCATTCCACAATCCCTCCACCACGGACGCGCTGAAGGCGGTATAGACCACCAGCAGGATGGAGCCCTGATCCACCCGTGCCAACAGGGCCCGGCGCCGGTCCACCCAGCCGCCGATACGGGGCCGCAACAGGTGCCCCGCCACAAAGGGCAGCAGCAACTGCAGGCTGATGGCGCCGATGGCCTCCAGGGTAGAGCCGGCCGCCCTGTCCGCCTGCACCTGGAGCAACAGCCCCGCCAGCACCGGCGTAAACAGGATGCCGAGCAGGCTCGAGGCCGAGGCGCTGCACACCGCCGCCGGCACATTGCCCCCGGCCAGGGAGGTAAAGGCGATGGCCGACTGCACCGTGCCCGGCAACACGCACAGGAACAAGACGCCCAGGTAAAGCGTTTCTCCCAGCAGCGGCAGCAACACGGGCCTCAGCGCCAGCCCCAGCAGCGGAAACAGCACGAAGGTACAGCCGAACACCAGCAGGTGCAGCCGCCAGTGGGTGGCGCCGTCGATGATGGCCCGGCGCGACAGCCTGGCGCCGTGCATAAAAAACAGCAGGGCGATGGCGGCGGTGGTCAGCCCCTCGAAGAACAGCGCCTCCTGGCCCCGGGCCGGCAGCAGGGCGGCGGCGGCCACCGCCGCCAGCAGAGTCAGGGTGAACTTATCGAACAGCAGTCGCAAATGGCCGAGCATGGCAGGCTCCGGGTTGAGTCGATAAAAAAGCCACTGTACCCTGAACTCCAACCGGAGTTTGTCGGTAAAAGAAGATGAAGTATCGCCAAACGGACAAAACCAGTGCATTGCTAGGGCAACTGGAGCAGCTCAGGGCCCTGCCCCGCCCGGTGCTGGGCCATGCCCAGTCCCTGCCGAACCAGGCCATAGACAGGCCCCATTGCCATCCCTGGGTGCAGCTTTCCTACGCGGAGCGCGGCGTGGTGACGGTGGAAACAGCCGACGCCCGCTACCTGGCGCCACCCAGCCTGGCGGTGTGGATACCGCCCGGCCTGGAGCATGGCGTGCGGCTTGGATCCAAAACCCGGATCAGCAGCCTCTATATCGCGGCCGATGCCCTGCCGGCGCGGGGCTGCCAGGTACTGGAGATCAGCCCCCTGTTGCGGGAGCTGATCGTCGCCTTCAGCCACTTCCCGGTGGAATACGACGACGCCGGCGCCGAGGGCCGGCTGGCGCGGGTGCTGCTCGACCGGCTGGCCGCCGCCCCCAGCCGCGATCTGGTGCTGCCCTGGCCGCGGGATCCGCGGCTGCAGCCCCTGTGCCGGCAGCTGGCGGCGCAACCGGACTGCCCCCAGCCGCTGGGCCATTTCAGCGCGCAGCTGGGGCTCAGCGACAAGACCCTGAGCCGGGCGTTCAAGATGGACACCGGCATGAGCTTTCGCCAGTGGCGCCAGCGCTGCCGGCTGCTGGCCGCCCTGCCCCTGCTGGAGCGGGGCGAGCGCATCACCGACGTGGCCCTGGCCTGCGGCTACGACAGCCTGTCCGCCTTTATCGCCGCCTTCCGGGCGCTGCTCGGCCGCACCCCGGGGGACTATCTGCAGCCAGGCTGACGGCGTTCTGCTCCCCGGCAAGGGCCACCCTTTGCGCCGATAATTAAAGTGCCCGCCCGGCACGAGGCGGGCATGACACCGGCTCTTGCGGGAGGAGAACATCATGCATGCGAGCATACGCAGGTACAAAACCCGGCCCGGTGCGGCGGAAGAGCTGCTGCAGCGGGTCAACGCGGGCTTTGCCGCCATCATCGGCCAGGCGCCCGGCTTTATCGCCTACTACGCGCTGAATGCCGGCAACAATGTGGTGGTATCGTTCAGCCTGTTCGACAGCGCCGACAACGCTGCCGCCTCCAACCGGCTGGCCGCCGACTGGGTCAGGGAGAACATCGCCGCCCTGGTGGTGGCTCCGCCCGAGATCAGTGGCGGCCCGGTCACCACCATGATCACCGCCCAGTCCAGGGCGGCGGAGGACGACAGCCTGAATATCTGACAGCCAGGCGGATGCCGGCCCCGCCGGTTGGGTGACAAACTCATTTGTCATAGCCGAAGAAGTCGACCAAAGGGTCCCACTCCGCCGACTCGCTTCAAACACGTCCATGTGACGCTCGGCACATGCCATCCCTGGCATGTGACGGTCGGTGGAGCGGTTCCCTTTGGCCTCCTCCCTAGCCTGGGAATTACGTTTTTAGGTGTTCAACGGTGTGTCGGCAGTCGGCGGCTTTTTAGCCGCCACCCAGCGGCAGCGCCGTGCTGTACTTGATCTGCTCCATGGCGAAGCTGGAGGTGATGTCCGACAGCCCTTCGGTGCTGGTGATCAGCTTCTTGTAAAAGCGGTCATAGGCATTGATGTCGGCCACCACCACCCGCAGCAGATAGTCCCAGTCGCCGGACATGCGGTAGAACTCCACCACCTCCTCGAAGGCGGTCACCGTCTCGGCAAAGCGGGCCAGCCAGCGACTGTCGTGGCGCTGGGTCTTGATCTGCACAAACACCGACAGTCCGAGCCCCAGCCGCTCGCCGTCGAGCAGCGCCACCCGGGCGCGGATATAGCCCTCTTCCTCCAGCCGCTTGACCCGCTTCCAGCAAGGCGTGGTGGATAAGTTCACCGCCTCGGCCAGATCCTTCAGCGCCAGGGTCGCGTCCTGCTGCAACAGGGCCAGGATTTGCCTGTCGAAAGAATCCATTCTATTAAACCTTTAATAAAGAGGAAAATTTTCCAAAAAATAGCACTATAGGCGGAAAGAAGGAAAACTTATTTCCCGAAGACGGGGATACAATTTCCGCCTACCGCCACCGGGAATTAGACCATGAACCACTGGATCCGCACCGCCCTGCGCACCCTCTCCAGCGATCAGCTGCGCACCTCCGACACCCACCTCTACCGGCTGGATATCCCCGGTATCAAGGGCGTCGACATCTACCTCAAGGACGAGAGCACCCACCCCACCGGCAGCCTCAAGCACCGGCTGGCCCGCTCCCTGTTCCTGCACGCCATCTGCAGCGGCAAAATCCGCGCAGGCACCCCGGTGGTGGAGGCGTCCTCCGGCAGCACCGCGGTGTCGGAAGCCTACTTCGCCCGGCTGCTGCAACTGCCCTTCACCGCCGTGATGCCGCGCCACACCACCCGCAGCAAAATCGCCCAGGTGGAGCGGCTGGGCGGGCGCTGCCATTTCGTGAGTCACGCGGGCGAAGTCTATGCCGAAGCCGAGCGGCTGGCGCGGGAGTGCGGCGGCCACTACATGGATCAGTTCACCTACGCCGAGCGGGCCACCGACTGGCGCGGCAACAACAACATCGCCGAGAGCATCTTCCGGCAGATGGCGGAAGAGCCCCACCCGGTGCCCAGGGCCATCGTCATGAGCGCCGGCACCGGCGGCACCTCCGCCACCCTGGGCCGCTATATCCGCTACCTGGGGCTGGACAGCCGGCTGGTGGTGGTGGATCCGGAACATTCGGTGTTCTACGACAGTTACCGCACCGGCAACCCCGGCCTCACCAGCCAGGCCGGCGGCCGCATCGAGGGCATAGGCCGGCCACGGGTGGAGGCCTCCTTCCTGCCCGAGGTGATCGACGAGATGATCAAGGTACCGGACGCCGCCAGCATCGCCACCATCCACTGGCTGGAACAGATCCTCGGCCGCAAGGCCGGCGGCTCCACCGGCACCAACCTGTGGGGCGCGCTGCAACTGGCCCGGCGCATGCAGGAGGCGGGCGAGCAGGGTTCCATCGTCACCCTGATGTGCGACGGCGGCGAGCGCTACCTCGACACCTACTACCACCCCGACTGGGTCGCGGAGCATATCGGCGATATCGCCCCCTACCGGCAACAGCTGGTGGAACTGGGCTAACCCAAGCCGGAAGCTGGAAGCTGGAAGAGAATAAGGCCTGTTTCACAGGCCTTGCCGGCTAAAGCGACAGCTACAACAACATCTTGCTTACAGGTACCACACCGCCCCTCCAATTCGCATAGCTTCTAGCTTCCAGCTTCCGACTTCCAGCTTGTCCTTAAGACCAGCATGCAGGGGGTGAGCAGCAGGGTCAGCAGGGTGGCGAAGCTCAGGCCGCCGGCGATGGCGCTGGAGAGCTGGGTCCACCACTGGGTGGACGGCGCCCCCAGCCCGAGGCTGGGGGTCAGCAGATCCACGTTCACCCCCAGCACCATGGGCATCAGCCCCAGCACGGTGGTGACGGCGGTCAGCAGCACCGGGCGCAGGCGCAGGCAGCCGGTTTCCAGCGCCGCCTCGAAGGGCGGCAGGCCGTCGGCGCGCAACTGGTTGTAGGTGTCGATCAGCACGATGTTGTTGTTCACCACTATGCCCGCCAGGGCGATGATGCCCATGCCCACCATGACGATGCCGAAGGACTGGCCGTTGAGCAAGAGCCCCATCAGTACCCCGGCGGTGGAAAAGACGATGGCCGACAGCACCAGGGCGGTCTGGTACAGGCTGTTGAACTGGGTGACCAGGATCAGCGTCATCAGGAACAGCGCCACCAGGAAGGCGGTGGTGAGGAACCGGGCCGCCTCGCGCTGATCCGCGTCCTCCCCCGCCACCACCAGGCCGACCCCGGACGGCAGCTCGATGTTCTGCCCCGCCAGGGCCGCCAGCCGCTCGTCCAGCCGGTAGCCCTCGGCGATGTCCGCCTGGATGGTGATGGTGCGCCGCCCGTCCACCCGGTGCAGGGTGCCGATTTTGGGGGCCGGGCTCAGGGTCACGAAATGGCTGAGCGGCACCTGGCCGCGCTGGGTGTTCAGGGTCAGGCGCGACAACTGATCGAGGGAACGCCAGCTCTGGGGCAGCCGTACCCGGATGTCCACCTCGTCACTGGCGTCCTCGGGGCGATAGCTGGCCAGCTTCAAACCATTGGTCACCAGCTGCACCGCGTTGCCCACGCTCAGCACGTCGGCGCCCAGGCGGGCGGCGGCCTCCCGGTCGACCCGGATGCGCCACTCGATGCCCGGCAGGGTGCGGTTGTCCTCGATGTCGGCAAAGCCGCCCAGGGCCTGCATGGCGGTGCGGATCCGCTCCGTGGCCTCGCTCAGGGCACGCTCGTCGGTGCCCGACACCCGCAGCTCCACCGGTTTGCCCGCCCCCGGCCCCATCTGCTGCTCGCGAAACTCCAGCACCACGCCGGGAATGTCCCGGGTCAGCCCGGTCATGGTCTCCTTGATGGCGCTGGCCGGGCGGCGCCGGTGCCAGTCGGTGAACTGGAACTGCAATACCCCGATGACATCGGTGCCCATCTGGCCGTCGGCCATGGCGAAACTGCGGGCGTAGAGCGCCTTCACTTCGGTCAGCCCCTGCAGGCGGCGCTCCACCTCGCGCAGTATGGCATCCTTCTCGTACACCGACAGATCGCCCCGGGCGCGCACCTGCAGCTGGGCGCTGTCCGGCTCGATATCGGGGAAGAATTCCACCCCGTGGTTGAAGCGGGCGTAGGCGGCGTACAGCAGCGCGATGATGGCCAGGGTGCCGGCCAGGGTCAGCCCGGGCCGGCACAGCAACCGGCTCAGCACGGCCCGGTACAGCGCGAGCCCGGGCACGGTCACCGGCCGGGCGTAGCGGGGCCGGTGCCGGCTCACGCCGCCCATGGTGGGCAGGAACACCAGCGCCATGGCCAGGGAGGCCAGCAGGCAGATGATAACGGTGGCGGGCAGGTACTTCATGAACTCCCCCACCACCCCGGGCCAGAACAGCAGCGGCACGAACACCGCCAGGGTGGTGGCGGTGGAGGCGATCACCGGCCAGCTCATGCGGTGGGCGGCGTTCACCCAGGCCTGGGCCGGGGGCTGGCCGTCGTGCAGGTGGCGATCGGCAAGCTCCGACACCACGATGGCGCCGTCCACCAGCATGCCCGCCACCAGGATCAGCGAGAACAGCACTATGATGTTCATGGTGAAACCGATGGCCCAGATCACCAGAATGCCGGCGAGAAAGGCGCCGGGAATGGTCAGGCCCACCATCACCGCCGAACGCAGGCCCATGGTGGCGACGATCAGGATAAGCACCAGCACCACGGCGGTGAGCACGTTGTTGAGCAGGTCAGACAGCATGGTTTCTATCTGGATCGACTGATCCATGATGTAATGGATTTCCATCCCTTCCGGCAGCAGCGGCCCCGCCTGCTCCAGCAGCGCCTTGACCCGGGCGATGGTGTTGATGATGTTGGCCCCGGCGCGCTTGCTCACCTCCAGCACCACCCCGGGCTCGCCGTTGATGCGGGCGAAGCCGGCGGGATCCTTGAAGTCACGGCGGATAACGGCCACATCGCCGAAGGTGACCACCCGGTCGCCGGCCACCTTGACCGGCAGGCCGAGCACGTCGTCCAGGTTCTCGATCACCCCCGGTACCTTCACCGCCAGCCGGCCGGCGCCGGTGTCCAGGCTGCCGGCGGCCACCAGCCGGTTGTTGCGCGACACCAGGTTGAACAGCTGGCCGTAGTCGATGCCGTAGCTGTCGAGCACCTGGGGATCGACCAGGATCTCCAGCACGTCCTCCCGGTCGCCGCCGATGTCCACCTCCAGCACTTCGGGAATGCCTTCGATTTCCTCCTTCAGGCGGCGGGCGAGGATCACCAGCTCCGCCTCGGACAAAGGCCCCGACAGCGCCACCGACAGCACCGGGAACAGCGCCACATTGATCTCGTGCACCACCGGCTCGTCCGCCTCTTCCGGCAGCTTGCTGCGCGCCGAGTCCACCTTTTCGCGTACCTCCTGCAGCGCCTGTCTGGGATCGAAGCCGGCATCGAACTCCAGCATCACGGAGGCGTGGCCCTCGCCGGCGGTGGAGCTCATCTTCTTGACCCCTTCCAGGGTGCGCAACTCCTGCTCCATGGGGCGCACCAGCAGCCGCTCGGCGTCTTCCGGGCTGATACCCTCCAACCTCATGGACACATACATCATGGGAATGGTCACGTCGGGGTTGGCTTCCTTGGGGATCGCCTGGTAGGCGCCATAGCCGCCCAGCAGCAGGAAGACAAAGGCCATCAGGGTGGCGCGGCTGCGCGTTACCGCCGCCTGGATCAGCGCCCTCATGTTGCCGGCTCCCGCTCGACCGCCCTCACCTCCTCCCCTTCCATCACGAAACCGGCACCCCGGCTGATGAGGCGTACCCGTGCCGGCAGGCCGCCCACCCAGGCCTGTTCCGGGCTGATGGCGAACAGGGTCACCGGCATAAAGCGCACCCGGTTGTTATCATCCACCGCCCGGATGCCGGGCCGCCCCTGCTCGTCCAGGACCAACAGGGCCGGCGACAGCCGGTGGGCGGTTCGAGCCGGCAGCGCTATCCTCAGGCCGGCGCTGGCACCGGCCACCCGCCACTGCCGCAGGTTGTCGAGCCGGGCCTCCAGGGCGTAGCTGCGGGTGGCCCCGTCGGCGGCGCTGGCCACGAAGGTCAGCTCGCCCTCAAGCTCCCGGCCGTCCAGCAGCACCGCCGTGACCGGCAGGCCGGGCTGCAGCTCCGCCACCTGTTGCTGGGGCACCTGGGCGGTCAGCTTGAGTGAGGCAACGTCCACCAGGGTCAGCAGGGGATCCCCCGCCTGCACGAAGTCGCCCAGCTCCACCGGCAGGGCGTCGACACTGCCGGCAAAGGGCGCCGTGACGCGGGTGTGATCCAGCGCCAACCGGGCCGCGTCCAGGGCGGCCCGGGCGGCGGCGGCGGCGGACTTGAGTGCCAGGTAGTCGGTTTCGGACACCAGGTTGTTGCGGCGCAGGCGCTCGGCCGCCGCCACTTCCGCCTGGCGCAGCGCCAGCTCGGCCTGGGCCCGGTCCAGGTTGGCCCGGCGTTCGTCCTCGCTCAGGGCGAGCAGGCGCTCGCCCTCCGTCACCGCCTGGCCCAGTTGCGGCAAGGCGGTGACAACGGCACCGACCCGGGCGCGCAGCTCCACCTGGCGGTGGGGCAACAACTGGCCCTGAAGCAGGATATGGGGCTGGTAGGACTCGGCCTCGAGCCAGATCACCTCGACGCTGGGCCCCGCTATGGCGGCCGGGGCCTGCGGTGCCGCCGGCGCCTCGGCCCGGGCCCGGTACAGCTCGCCCCGCCACAGCCAGAACACGGCCAGGGCCAGCAACAGCAGCCACCAACCCCATTGTTTGTGCCGTTCACACCACTGGCCGAGCTTGCCTGCCATCATCTTGCCGATTTCCGTGCCGAATAGAGCGGATACTCAGCATAACAACTTCACCGAGGGGACAACAGCGGGCCGGATCAAAGACGGGAGCGTCGTCCCGGACACCATGGCATCCGGAACGACAAAAGTGGATGGGATCAGAGGCTGATACGGGTGCCCAGCACCTGGAGGAAGGCCGCCAGCCAGGCGGGATGGGCGGGCCAGGCCGGGGCCGTGACCAGGTTGCCGTCCACATGGGCCTGATCCACCGGGATGTCCACCCAGTCGCCGCCGGCCAGGGCGATGTCCGGCCCCACCGCCGGATAGGCGGAGCAGTCCTTGCCCTCGACCACGCCGGCGGCCACCAGCAGTTGGGCGCCGTGGCAGATCGCGGCGATGGGCTTGCCGGCATCCCCGAAGTGGCGCACCATCTCCAGCACCCGCGGGTTGAGGCGGATGTATTCCGGCGCCCGGCCGCCCGGCACCACCAGGGCGTCGTAGTCCGCTTCGTTGATGTCGGCGAAGCTGGCGTTGAGGGTGAAGTTGTGGCCCGGTTTCTCGCTGTAGGTCTGATCGCCCTCGAAGTCGTGAATGGCGGTACGGATCTGCTCGCCCGCTTCTTTGTCGGGGCAGACCGCGTCCACCCGGTGGCCCACCATCAACAGCGCCTGGAAGGGCACCATCACCTCGTAGTCTTCCACATAGTCGCCCACCAGCATCAGAATGTTCTTCGCGCTCATCGTGCTCTCCTTGAAGGATGTAAAAAAACCTTCTAAAGACTAGCAGAGCCGGCAGGAAGCGAGATGAAGAGTGAGTGACAAATCAAAGAGGTGTACATGGCCCTCGCCTGCGCGGAAGCAACCTGTGCGGCGTCACTGGCCCGGTGGTCACCGGCACATGGCCCTCGCCTGCGCGGAAGCAACAGAAAAGCGCTCCTGGGCGATATCCACACCGTCATGCCCACGAAGAAGGTGGGCATCCAGGGCAGAGGGCACCGATCCTGAGAATGCGGCATGAGCTACAGAGATATATGGACCCCCGCCTTCGCGGGGGTGACAAGATAGAACACGGGGGTGACAAGATAGAACGCGGGGCGGGAGATAAGACCCGGGAGGGTGGATATTAAAAAACCCCGCCGGAGCGGGGCTTTGGGTTCAGTCGAGCTGGCTGCGCAGCCAGTCCAGCACGGGGCCGTAACTGGCGGGCAGCAGGGGCTCGAGCCGGTCCAGGGCCGAGCGGGTCTCGGCCTGGCTGTCGAGGCAGAAGTTGATGTGGCCCACCTTGCGGCCGGGGCGGACTTCCTTGCCGTACCAGTACAGCTCGGCGCCGTCCACCGCCAGCCAGCCGTTGTCCCGCTCGGTGCCCACCAGGTTGACCATGACGCTCAGGTTCTTCACCCGCGGCTTGACCAGGGGCAGGCCGGCCACGGCGCGCAGGTGCGCCTCGAACTGGCTGACGCTGGCGCCGGCCTGGGTCCAGTGGCCGCTGTTGTGCACCCGGGGCGCCAGCTCGTTGATCAGCAGGTGGTCGCCGACCCGGAAGCACTCCATGGCCATCACGCCCACGTAGTCCAGATCGTTCATCAGCCTGCCCAGCATGCCCTCGGCCTCGGCCTGCAGGTGGGCCAGCCGCGCCAGGGGCGACACCGAGCCCAGCAGGATGCCGTTGACGTGCAGATTGAGGGTGAGCGGGTAGAAATAGCACTGGCCGTCGTCGCCGCGCATGCCCACGATGGACACTTCCTCGTCGAAGTCGATGGCCTGCTCGGCGATGGCCTGGGTGTGCCAGTCGTCGGGAATGGCGTCCCGGCCCGGCTCGCGCAGCCAGTGCTGGCCGCGGCCGTCGTAGCCGCCGGTGCGGCGCTTGAGCAGCACCCGCTCGCCCAGGGCCCGGTGCAGCCCGTCGGCGGTGGTGTCGGCTTCGACCGGGCGCCAGGGCGCGGTGGCCAGCTCCAGCTTGTCGATCAGCGACTTCTGGGTGAAGCGGTCCGCCAGTATGGGGAAGGTGTTCAGGTTGACGAAGCCCGGGTGTGCCGCCAGCTGGCGGGTGGCGGCGGTATCCGGCCACTGTTCGCGCTCGGCGGTCACCTGCTCATGCAGCTGCAGCGGAAAGGTCTCTTCCGATTCGATGTCCACCGGGCACACTTCGAGGTCGAGGGGCATGCCCGCGTGCTTCAGCATCTGGCCGAGCTGGCCGGCGCCCAAAACCCAGATACGACTCATGCTTCCTCCCGCGGATCCGGCTGGCTCAGCACCGCCTCGGTCTGCTCGGTGCGGAAAGCCTCCAGCCGTTCGGCCAGGGCGGCGTCGTTGTTGGCCAGGATCTGGCAAGCCATCAGGCCGGCGTTGAAGGCGCCGGCGGCGCCGATGGCCAGGGTGCCCACGGCGATGCCCTTGGGCATCTGCACGATGGACAACAGGCTGTCGAGCCCGCTCAGGGCCTTGCTCTGCACCGGTACACCCAGCACCGGCAGGCGGGTCTTGGCCGCCACCATGCCCGGCAGGTGGGCCGCGCCGCCGGCACCGGCGATGATCACCTCATAGCCGCGAGCCACGGCCTGCTCGCCGAATTCCATCAGCTTGTCGGGGGTACGGTGGGCCGACACCACTTCCACGGTATAGGCGACCTGCAGCTTATCCATGATTTCCGCAGCGCCCTGCATGGTGGGCCAGTCACTCTTAGAGCCCATGATGACGGCGACTTTTGCTTGCATGACTACTCCTGTTCAACAACGTTCTGCATTGGGGTGGATCCGGGGGAGCGCGGATTATAACACCAAACCGGGCCGCTGCAGCCTTATAACAACGGTCTAACCTGAGCAAAAAGGCGGCAAACGGCAGTCCTCCGTGAGTTTTATCACTGTCTTGCGGCGCCCGATCCCTTAGGCTTACGGAGCAGAACGAAGCATCCCAGCCACGATACGGAGACAAACCACCAGATGAGCAGGAAACAGCGAGTCATCGGCACCCTGATCGCCGGCCTGATGCTGGCCGCCGGCCTGGCTGCGCCCCTGCATGCACAAGAGTGCCGCCGCCTCAGCGCCAGCGGCAACGCGGAATATCCGCCCTACCTGTGGCGGGACTCGACCCAGCCCGGCCGGCTGACCGGCGCGGTCGGCTATCTGCTGGAGGACCTGGCCGAGCTGGCCGGCGTCGAGATCAGCCTGGTCGACAGCGGTCCCTGGGGCCGCACCCAGGAAGAAGTGGCCGCCGGCCAGGTGGACATGATTGCCGGCGCCTTTTTTACCCAGGCCCGCAGCGAATGGATGGATTATCTCCATCCCGCCCTGGCGCACACCCGTACCGCCATCTGGACCCGCGAGGACAACGCCTTCGAGTTCAGCCAATGGCGCGATCTGATCCCCCATGCGGGGGTGACGGTCATCTACAACAGCTTCGGCCAGGAGTTTGATCTCTTCGCCCGGGAGCACCTGAACATAGAGCAGGTCGGCAGCCTGGAGCAGGGCATGATGATGGTCTCCCAGCGGCGGGCCGACTACCTGATCTACGAAGATCACCCGGGCAAGGCCTATGCCGAGATGCTGGGCGTCGACAACCTCCGTCCCCTGTCCCGGGGCGTGACCCACCAGCCCCTGTACCTGACCTTTTCCAAGGCCTCGGCCTGCAACAGCGGGGCGCTGAAAGCCAGGCTGTCGGCCGCCATAGAGCAGCTGGCCCGCACTGGAAAGATGGCGCAGCACCTGGAGCGGGCCGCCGCCGAATGGCAGCGGCAGTCGGCGCACTAGGATCCCCCGTGCCGCCCCGTCGCTACCGCTCGCTGACCCACGCCTTCCTGCTGCGGGTGATCCCGGTGCTGCTCATGGTCACGCTGGCGGTGACGGCGCTTTTTTCCTGGCATGAGCTCCGCCAGGAAAAAGAGCGGGAGCGGGACTTCACCCGGCACCGCACCGACAACCTGGCCCGGCTGCTGGCCGAGCCGGTGTGGCAGCTCTCCCACTCGGTCACCGAAAACATCCTGCGCGCCGCCCTCGACGAAACGGATATCCACTGCGTAGAGCTGCTCCACAGCTCCGGCGTGGTGGTACAGACCCCCCCGGTCCGGCTCGGCAAGTGCGACAACGCCACCGCCGAAGGCTATACCCGCTTCAGCAGCCCGGTTGTTTACGCCTCCCCCCAGGGGATGCGGCATATCGCCGAGGTGTCGCTGTACCAGCAGGATACCGGCCGCAGCCTGAAACGCACCCTGCTTGACAGTGCCCAGGGCCTGCTGGTACTGCTGGTGCTGTTGTTCGCCAGCCTGGTGGTGGCCACCACCCTGATCTTCCGCTGGACCATACTGCGTCCGCTGCACCAGGTATCCGAGTCGCTGCGGCAATACCAGTCAAGCGGGCAGCGCGTGCCGGTCAACTGGTCCTCCAACGACGAGCTGGGCCTGCTTATCCACGAATACAACCGGACCAGCGCCCTGCAAGTCCGCACCGAGCAGGCCCTGTCGGAAGCCAAGGACGAAGCCGAGCAGGCGCTGGCCAACCTCAAGGATGCCCAGAATTTATTGATCCAGTCGGAAAAGCTGGCCGCCCTCGGCAGCCTGGTGGCCGGTATCGCCCACGAGATCAACACTCCCATCGGCAACAGCCTGACGGTGCTCAGTGCCCTGAGCCTGAAGCAGCAGGAAATGGCCGCCGCCATTGCCGCCGGCAGCCTGAAGCGCTCGACCCTGGACGGTTTTATGGCCGAGCTGCAGGAGGGGCTGTACATCGCCGAATCCAGCCTGGCCATGGCGATACGCCAGATCGGCAGTTTCAAGCAGGTGGCGGTGGACCAGACCAGCATGCAACACCGCCGCTTCGATTTGAAAGAGGTGATCGATGAAGTGGTGTATACCTTCAGGCCCAGGGCCAAAAAGTCCGACTATCATATTGAAGTGGCGGTGCCCCCGGGCATCGTCATGACCAGCTACCCCGGTCCCATCGGCCAGATCATCGTCAACGCCATCGGCAACGCCTTCGTGCACGGATTCGAAGGCCGGGACAGCGGTCGCATCCGGATCGACGCCCGGCAGGAAGGCGACCAGGTGGCCGTCTCGGTGACCGATGACGGCCACGGCATGGATCCGGTGAGCCTCGGCAAGGCATTCGACCCTTTCTACACCACCAAGATGGGACAGGGGGGCTCTGGCCTCGGCCTGCATATAGTGTTTAACTTGGTGAAAAACGTGCTCAAGGGCTCCGTGGTCGTGGAAAGCGCTTCGCCAACCGGAACCACGCTGCGCTTTACCATTCCACAGCACCTGCAGCTGGAACATTGACGGAACAAGACCAGGATGCCATCAGGATCGGATCACGACATCTTTGAATTTGCACCGGAAACGCTGGATAACGGCGCCGGGCATGGCCCTGTGCGGACGCCCTGGCGCATCCTGATCGTCGACGACGAGCAGCAGGTACATGCCGCCACCCGTTTTGCCCTGTCGGGAGTTGAGGTACTGGGCCGGCCACTGGCGTTCACCAGCGCCTTTTCCGCCCGGCAAGCCCGCGACATACTGCAACACCAACCCCGTTTCGCCTGCATCCTGCTGGACGTGGTGATGGAGTCAGAGCAGGCCGGACTGGAGCTTATCGGCTTTATCCGGGAGGAGCTCGGCGAGCACTGCAGCCGCATCATACTGCGCACTGGCCAGCCCGGTTACGCTCCCGAGCTGAAAATAGTGCGCGATTATGACATCAACGATTACAAGCAAAAGAACGAACTGACCAGCACCCACCTGATCACCGCCGTGACCACCGCCCTGCGCGGCTACCACCAGCAGGAGCAACTCGACGCCCACCGCAAGGGTCTGGAGCACATCATCCAGGGCGCGGCCGAGCTGTTCGGTGCCCGGCAGACGGACCGCTTCTCGGCCAATGTACTGCAGCAGCTCGGCCGGCTGCTGCACAGCGAGGCGCAGGGACTGCTGTGCCGGCGGGCGGAGGAAGAGCCGAGCCGCCTGATGATCGAGGTGGCGGCGGGCGCCTGGACCCGACACTGCGGACAGCCCCTGGACACCCTGGACGATGCGCCACTGCGCAGGCAGGTAGAGCAGGCTTTTGCCTGCCGCCAACCGCAGTTTTCCCCCCGCCTCGCCGCCCTCTACATCCACACCCCCCAGGGGGATGAACTGGTGTTTGCGGTACCCACCGCAACCGAACCCGACGACGCCCTGCGCCACCTGCTGCAGCTGTTCGGGCTTTATGTGTCGGTGGGTTACGACAACGCCGGGCTGTTCGAAAAAATCGAGGATCTGGCGTTCAATGATCACCTGACCGGCGTGCTTAACCGCACCGGCTTTATGTATGCCCTGGGCAAGCAGATCACCCTGGGGCAGGACTTTGTGGTGCTGCTGGCCGACATCGACAACTTCCAGGCGGTCAACGACGGCCTTGGCCACCAGGTGGGCGACCTGACCCTGATCCGCATGGCCCGCCACCTGGGCACCATCTTCGGCAGCCACAGTCCCCTGGGCCGGCTCTCTTCCGATACCTTCGGCCTGATACTGCCGGCATGCCGGCCCGACGAGATAACGGCCATCAGCCAGCGCCTGAACGACTCCCTCCGGCAGGGCTTCAGGCTGCAGGGCTACGACATTCCCGCCTCCCTGACCCTGGGCGTGGCCATGTACCCGCAGCATGGCAGCTCCGCCAAGACCCTGCTGCAAAATGCCGGCATCGCCCTCAAGAAGTGCAAGGCCGATCAGCGCGGGGCCCTGGCCATCTTCGGCGAAACCCTGGAGCAGGCCCTGCACCAGCGGCTGCAGATCGCCACCCGGCTGCGTTACGCCCTGGAGCACAACGAACTGAGCCTGAGTTACCAGCCCCAGATCTGCCTGAGCAGCGGACGCATCATCGGCGCCGAAGCGCTGTTGCGCTGGCACAACGAGGATCGCCTGATACCGCCCGACACCTTTATCCCGGTGGCGGAAAGCTCCGGCAGCATAGTCCCCATCGGCGCCTGGGTGCTGGAGCAGGCCTGCCGCCAGCAGCGGACCTGGCAGCGGAACACCGGCCAGGCCCTGCGCATGGCGGTAAACGTGTCGGTACGCCAGCTCAAGGATACGGGCTTTATCGACAACCTTGACCGGATCCTCGGCCAGACCGGCATGCCCCCCCGGCTGCTGGAGCTGGAGATCACCGAGTCCATGATGATGGAAGACCACCAGGCCCTGATTGCCACCCTGCAGGCCGTGCGCGCACGGGGCGTGCAGGTGGCCATGGACGACTTCGGTACCGGCTATTCCTCCATGAAGTACCTGCAGGAGCTGCCGATAGACCGGCTGAAAATAGACCGCAGCTTCGTCAGCCGCATGACCGAGAGCGAGCAGGATCTGGGGCTGGTGGAACTGATGGTGAAGATGGGCCAGTTGCTCCGCCTCGGGGTGATTGCCGAGGGGGTGGAACAACCCCGGGAAAACGACCTGCTCAGGCAGCTGGGCTGCGACGAGGCCCAGGGCTACCTCTACCAGAAGCCCACCACTCCCGACCATATCGCCCTGCTGCTGCGGGAGCAGGGTTAGCACCCGGGCCACCGCCTGAACGGGGACGGTCGGCCGGGTAATGTCAAGCCGATGGACCTGCGGGGGCCGGCCGGGACCGCCTTATTCTACGCAAGAGCTGTGCTGGGGTTCCGCCGGCAAAACGGCGCCGGCGCGCTCGGCCAGCGCAGCCTGACAACAGGCTTCCAGCACCTGCGTGGCCAGGGCGGGATCACTCAGGGCCCTGGCCACCGCCACGCCCCCGACCATCAGCACCACCGCTCTCAGCGCCGCGGCATCGGGCACCGCGTCCGGCCGGGCGGAGACGCGGGAGGCCAGAGCGGTGAAGATGCCGGTATAACTTTCGCGCACCTGTTGGTCCCGCTGGCCGATATCGGACACCAGAAAGGCCAGCGGGCAGCTCCCGCTCTCCTGGGCGAGGTGCTCCGGGCTCAGGTAACGACGGATCAGGTCGTCCACCTTCGGCGGGTGGTGGCGAGCCATGCGCCGGGCGGCCGAGCGTATTGCCTCGGCATAAAGCTCCCGCTTGGAATCGAAATGGCTGTAAAAGGCGCCGCGGGTCATGCCCGCCTCCTGCATCACCAGGTCGATGCTGACCTGTTCGAACCCCTTTTCGGTGAACAGCCGCTCGGCACTGAGCAGGATCCGGTCACGGCTTTCGGCACGGCGGTCATTGGGCCAGGGCATATCATTACTCCTGTCGGGCTGGTGGCAGCAGCATGCCACAACCTCAGAATATGTTCTTTAACATATTCTGGGCAGACCGCAGACTGCGTCTGTCTCATTACCCCATGGAGCAGGCTTATGGAAAACCCCGTCTACATTTTCGCGCCGACGTTCAGCAGTTTTGCCCGTTCGATCATGCTCTGCTGCGAGGAGAAAGGCATAGCCTACCGCTGTGGCATGGCCCCCGAGGGCACGGAGATCGGCTTCAGGAGCCCCGAGCACCTGGCGCTCCACCCCTATGGCAAGGTGCCCGTGCTGTTTCACGAAGGCCATACGCTGTTTGAAACCAACACCATCTGCCGCTATCTCGATGCCCGCTTCGCCGGGCCTGCCCTGCAACCCGCCGATCCCATGGCGCGGGCACGGGTGGACGAGCGCTGCGGAGAAATCGCGCTCTACATCGACCAGGCGCTGCTGCGGGAAATCGTGCTGGAGTTTGCCTTTCCCAAGGGCCCCGGCGGCAGGGTGAGGCGGGATCTGGTCGAGGAAAAACTGCCGGCGGCGCGGGCGGCCCTGCGGCGACTGGGCGCGCTGCTGGGGGATTCCCCCTTCATCTGCGGCCCGCGCTACACGCTGGCGGACGCACTGCTGACCCCCATTCTGGACTATGTCGCCAACCTGCCCATCGGCAGCGAGCTGATCGGTTCAGGCGCCTTGAAACACTACCTGGAACGGATGCGGGCGCGGCCTTCCGGGCAGCGGGTGTTGAACACCAAGTGACTCCTTCTCCCACCCGGAGCAGCGGCAGATCCCGCCCGGGGCGCCGGGCACGGCGGCCGACGCCCGATGCGCACGGCCACCATCCGCTACCGCGGTCCTGGCGAGCGCACCGGACAGGGTCACGTCGGCTCAGCCCACCGCCAGCAGGCGGGCATAGAGCGGTATGCCCACCACCACGTTGAAGGGAAAGGTCACCGCCAGCGCCGCCAGCATGGCCAGGCCGATGTCCGCCTCCTTGATGGCGGCGCCGATGGCGGCCGGGGCCGCGATGTAGGAGGCGCTGGCCACCAGGGTCACCAGGATCAGTGCCGAGCCCGCCGGCAGACCCAGCAGCCAGGCCGCCCCCATGCCGATGCCGGCCAGCACCAGGGGGGCGAGCACGGCAAACAGCATCACCGGCCAGCGCCGCCAGGGCACCGGGGTGAGCGCCTGGGCGGTGCACAGCCCCATCTCGAGCAGGAACAGCGCCAGCAGGCCCTTGAAGGCGGTGATAAAGAGGTCGCTCACCGGCGCCGACTGCTCAGGGCCGTAGAAGTAGCCGATCAATACCCCGCCGGTGAGCAGCACCACGCCCCGGCTGGTGAGCGCCTCGTGCCACACCGCCGCCTTGCTGCCGGTATCCTGCCCCGACAGGGTCTTGTACAGGTAGATGGCGACGATGATGGCCGGCAGCTCCAGCAACACCAGGTAGAGGGTGGTTTGCGGGGCTATCTCCAGTTGCAGGCTCTGGGCGTAGGCCAGGGCCACCGCGAAGGTACCGGCGCTGACCGAGCCGTAGTGGGCGGCGATGCTGGCGCTGTTGGCGCTGTTCAACCTGAGCAGCTTGCGCGCCACCGGGTAGCACAGCAGCGGGATAAGCACGCCCAGGGCGGCCACCGCCAGCAGCTCGGGCAGCAGCCGCCAGTGCAGGTTGCCGTGCAGCGCCAGTCCGCCCTTGAAGCCGATGGTGAGCATCAGCAGTATGCTGAGGGTGTCGTAGGCCGCCTTGGGCACCTTCAAATCCGAGCGGGCCAGCCCCGCCGCCACTCCCAGCGCAAAAAACGCCACTACAATATCCGGCATCAGATCCTCTCTTGATGATGTGGCCCGCCCATGTCCGGACACGGCCGGGCCCGCCGTTGCGGCCCGGGGGCATCAACGGGAAGAAAAGGGTCACCGGCGTGATAAGGAGTCGGGCGAAGCCTTGCTTGACAGATGCGGACATTGTGCGGCGCCCGCGCTATAGTTACCAATAAATGTTAATAAAAGAAGATATAGATAATAACCTATGAACATACGCCACCTGACCTTTCGCCTGCTGCAGGTATACGTGGCCGTGGTGCGGCTGGGCTCGGTGTCCCGCGCCGCCGCCCAGCTGCACCTGACCCAGCCGACCGTGTCCCAGCAGCTCAAACGCCTGGCCGAGGCGGTGGGCGAGCCCCTGCTCGACAGCCGGGAAGGGCGCATCCGCCCCACCGCCGTGGGCACCGAGCTCTATCACGCCGCCCTCGACGCCCTCTCCCGCTTCGACGACTTCAACGGCTTTCTGCAGGACGCCCGCCAGGGCATCCGCGGCGGCTTCAGCATCGGGGTGGTGACCACCGCCAAATACATACTGCCGCGCCTGCTGGGGCCCTTTAACCGCCGCTTTCCCGAGGTGGAGGTGTCGATCAGCGTGGGCAACCGGGGCTATATCCTGGAGCGCCACCGCCACCAGCAGGACGACCTCTACCTGTTCAGCCACCCGCCCGCCGGCGAGCACACCCTGAGCGGCCGCTTTATCCGCAACCCGCTGGTGCTGATCACCCCGCCGGATCACTGGGCGGTGCACCGCCCGCCGGCGGACTTTTCCGCCCTGCTGGGCGAGCGCTTTCTGCTGCGCGAGCCGGGCAGCGCCACCCGGCTGGTGTTCGAGGAGTGGCTGCGCAACCACAACCTGCAGCTGAAGCGGGTGATGCAGATAGAGAGCAACGAGGTGGTGCGCATGAGCGTGGAGCAGGGCCTGGGGCTGGCCGTGCTGTCGGAGCATACCCTGGCGGAAGGCGAGCACCGCCTGGGCCGCCCGGCGCTGCCCGAGTTCCCGCTCACCAGCCACTGGTACCTGGTGTGCCACAACAACCGCCGCCTGCCCTACCCGGCGGCGAATTTTGTCCGCTTTATCAACGATAACCTGGCAAGCTGCATCGACAGCCGCTATATCCACAATGACTTGGCCAGGCTGCTGGCCCATCTCCACCCCCCGGGCAAGGGAGCCTGAGCCATGAAGATAGATCGCCAACAACTGGAGCAGGCGGCCCGCCGGGGCCTGCTGCACGCGGAGCAGGTGGCGCCCCTGTGGCAGTTTCTGGAGCGGGACGCCCCCGCCGGCTTTCGCTTCGCCCATATCCTCTATTACCTGGGCGGCCTCATCGCCATCGGCGCCATGACCCTCTTTATGACCCTGGGCTGGCAGCAGTACGGCGGCTGGGCCCTGGCGGGTCTGGGCGTGCTCTATGCCCTGCCCGCCCTGGCCCTGGCCGAAGGGCTGCAGCGCCGGCGGCTGTGGGTGCCGAGCGGCATTCTCGCCGCCTTGGTGATCTGCCTGACACCCCTCACCGTGTACGGCCTGCAAGTTGCCCTGGGCTGGTGGGATCCGGCGCTGGACTACCGTCAGTACCACACCCGCATCCACGGCCGCTGGCTGAGCCTGGAGCTGGCCACCCTGGCGGTGGGCGCCCTGATGCTGTGGCGCTATCGCCAGCCTTTTCTGCTGCTGCCCCTGGCCGCCACCCTCTGGTATATGAGCATGGACCTGAGCCTGTGGCTGAGCGGCCGGGATGTCGCCAGCTGGGAGTTCCGCCAGTGGGTATCGCTCTGGTTCGGGCTTTTGATGGTGGTGCTGGCCTTTTGGGTGGACATCCGCAACCGCAGCCGGCGGGACTTCGCCTTCTGGCTTTATCT
Organism: Zobellella sp. An-6; assembly: GCF_052487945.1. Taxonomy (NCBI): domain Bacteria; kingdom Pseudomonadati; phylum Pseudomonadota; class Gammaproteobacteria; order Aeromonadales; family Aeromonadaceae; genus Zobellella; species Zobellella sp. An-6. The sequence continues at coordinate 2,572,677 of NZ_CP199259.1, forward strand.
GTTCGGCGCCATTACCTTCTGGGGCGGGCTCTGCCTGCTGACCGACAACGGCGGCGGCGAGCGACTGCTGTTTTTGCTGGTCAACCTGTTGATGATAGCCACCGGCACCCTGCTGGCCCGGCGGATATTCGTCGCCCTGGGCGGCCTGGGCCTGGCCTGGTACCTGGGCTGGCTGGCCTGGGAGGTGTTCGAGGACAGCCTGCTGTTTCCCCTCGCCCTCACCGCCATCGGCCTGGCCGTGATGGGCCTCGGCATCCTCTGGCAGCGCCACCAGCAGCAACTGACCGAGCGCCTGCAACGGCAGTTGCCCGCCGCGCTGCGCGAACTGCTGGCGAGAAGGGAGTAGTATGCAGGCAACCGATTTCGTGCCTCTACCGGGTGTGGCCAATACTCTTCCGGCTAGAGCCCCATTGACACCTGACTGGTGGAGCGCAGGCAGACCGCCCGTGCCCCAATGGCCATCACTGCCTAAATATAAGAGTCGTATCTTTTACAGAAGCGCGTAATAACCTGAAAACGGTGCTGGATGATGTCGTCATCGATGCGGACACCACCATCATCACTCGCCGTAATACCAAAGATACGGTGGTGATATCGCCGGGTTCCTACAACAGCTCCATAGCCCAGTATCAATCAGGCCAGGGTGCGGCCGGGGCCGCTGCTGTTGTAAACATTTCAAATGAAACCGGGGGTATGCTGTGCCAGAATGGCCAAAAGACTGTGAAACGGGACAGCGCAGCCATGACAACCATAAATAAGTCAGCCCTTACTGAAACCGACATCATCACCAAGTTCATCCTGCCTTCGGTGAAGGAAGCGGGCTGGGACGACATGATGCAGATCCGCCAGGAAGTGAAGCTGCGCGATGGCAAGGTGATTGTGCGCGGCCAGGTGGCGGCGCGTAAAAAGGTCAAATCCGCCGATATCGTGCTTTATCACAAGCCCAACATGCCGCTGGCGGTGATTGAGGCCAAGGCCAACAAGCATGATGTGGGCAAGGGAATGCAGCAGGCGCTGGATTACGCTGCCCTGCTGGGCGTGCCCTTCGCCTTTGCCTCCAACGGCGATGGCTACCGCTTCCACGACAAGACCAACCCTCGGCAGCTTGAGTCCGACATCACGCTGGAGGACTTCCCTACCCAGGCCCAGCTGTGGGACAAATACTGCGCCTGGAAGGGCTTTCAGCCGGCCCAGTTGCCCGTGGTGACCCAGGACTACTACGACGATGGCAGCGGCAAGATCCCCCGCTACTATCAGCTTCAGGCCATCAATAAAACGGTGGAAGCCATCTCCGGCGGGCAGAGCCGGGTTTTGCTGGTGATGGCCACCGGCACCGGCAAAACCTACACCGCCTTCCAGATCATCTGGCGGTTGTGGAAGTCGAAAAGCAAGAAACGCATCCTGTTTCTGGCCGACCGCAACATCCTGGTCGATCAGACCATCACCAACGACTTCCAGCCCTTCGGCAGCGCCATGACCAAAATCTCCGGGCGCAAGGTCGACCCGGCCTACGAAATTCATCTGGGGCTGTATCAGGCGCTCACCGGGCCGGAAGAACATCAGAAAGCCTACAAGCAGGTCTCCCCCGACTTCTTCGACCTGATTGTGATCGACGAATGCCATCGGGGCAGCGCCGCCGAAGACAGCGCCTGGCGGGAAATCCTCGAATACTTCAGCAGTGCCGCCCAGGTGGGCCTGACCGCCACGCCCAAGGAAACCGAGGACGTCTCCAACACCGACTACTTTGGCGAACCCGTCTATACCTATACCCTGAAGGAAGGCATTGAAGACGGCTTTCTGGCGCCCTACAAGGTGGTGCGCGTCGATATCGACATCGACCTGCAAGGCTGGCGTCCCACCAAGGGGCAGAAGGACAAAAGCGGCGAGCTGATCGATGACCGCATCTACAACCAGAAGGACTTCGACCGCACCCTAGTCATCGACGAGCGCACCCAACTGGTGGCGGAAACCATTACCAGCTACCTCAAGAAGAGCGATCCCCTGACCAAGACCATCGTGTTCTGCAACGACATCGATCATGCCGAGCGGATGCGTCAGGCGCTGGTCAACTGCAATCCCGAGCAAGTGCTGAAGGACGACCGCTATGTGATGAAAATCACCGGTGATGACGATATCGGCAAGGCCCAGCTCGACAACTTCATCAACCCCAAGAAGACCTATCCGGTTATCGCCACCACCTCCGAGCTGATGACCACGGGGGTGGACGCCCAGACCTGCAAGCTGGTGGTGCTCGATCAGAACATCAAGTCGATGACCAAGTTCAAGCAGATCATCGGTCGCGGCACCCGTATCAACGAGAAGTTCGGCAAGCTGTGGTTTACCATTCTCGACTTCAAGAAGGCCACCGAGCTGTTCGCCGACGAACGCTTCGACGGCATTCCCGAGCGCGTGATGGCGGTTAACCCCGAGAAAATCAACGACGAGGACGACCCGCTCGACGATATGCTGCACGGCGAAGGCGAGAGCGATGAGCCCACCGGAGAGACGCCGCTCGATACGTCCGATGACCAGGGCAGTTTTCAGCCGGAAATTCACGAAGGCGACGCCGGCCCCTACGCCAATCCCGATGACGAAACCACCCCCGTGCGCAAGTTCCATGTGAACGGCGTGCAGGTGAAGGCCATCGCCAAACGGGTGCAGTATTACGATGCCGACGGCAAGCTGGTCACCGAGTCCTTCCAGGACTATACCCGCAAGACCCTGGCCCGGCAGTTCGCCAGCCTGGACGACTTTATCAGGCGCTGGAACCAGGCCGACCGCAAGCAGGCCATTATCGACGAGCTGGCCAACGAGGGCGTGCTGTGGGAAGTGCTGGCAGAAGAGGTGGGCAAGGAACTCGATCCCTTCGATCTCATCTGCCATGTGGTTTATGATCAGCCCCCGCTGACCCGTCGTGAGCGGGCAGAGCAGGTGAAAAAACGCAACTACTTCACCAAATACTCAAGCACCGCCCAGCAGGTGCTGAACGCCCTGCTGGACAAGTATGCCGACGCCGGTGTGCAGGAAATCGAGAACATCAACGTGCTCAAGGTGCAGCCCTTCGATCAGCTGGGCAGCCCTCTCGAAATCGTGAAGTCAGGCTTCGGCAACAAAAACGAATACCTGAAGGCGGTCAGCGAGCTGGAAGCCCGGCTCTACACACTGCCGGCCCCGAAACAGGCTTAACCACCTTATCATGCGGCCAGCCCCTCCCCGGGGCTGGTGGTATTGCGAATAACAAGACGAAAAGAGAATCCCCATGTCGATCAGTTCCGTAATCAAATCCATTCAGGACATCATGCGCAAGGACGCCGGTGTTGACGGCGATGCCCAGCGTCTGGGGCAGCTTTCCTGGCTGCTGTTCCTCAAGGTGTTCGACGCCCAGGAAGAGGCGCTGGAAGTTGAGCTGGACGACTACATGGCCCCCATTCCGGAGCCCTATCTGTGGCGCAACTGGGCGGCCGATAACGACGGCATCACCGGCGACGCACTGCTGGAGTTCATCAACAACGAGCTGTTCCCGGAGCTGAAGGAGCTGTACGCTCCGGTAGACCGCAATCCCCGTGGCTATGTGGTAAAGGAAGCCTTCAGCGACGCCTACAACTACATGAAGAACGGCACCCTGCTGCGCCAGGTGATCAACAAGCTGAACGAGGTCGACTTCACCAAATCCAGCGAACGCCATCTGTTTGGCGATATCTACGAACAGATCCTGCGCGACCTGCAAAGCGCCGGTAACGCCGGTGAATTCTACACCCCCCGCGCCGTCACCCGTTTTATCGTCAATCGTATCGACCCCAGGCTGGGCGAGAAAATCATGGACCCAGCCTGCGGCACCGGCGGCTTTCTGGCCTGTGCCTTTGATCATGTGAAAGCCAATTATGTCGGGAGCGCCGACGATCATCAGCGGCTTCAGCAGCAGATATTCGGGGTCGAGAAAAAGCAACTGCCCCATCTGCTGTGCGTCACCAACATGATGCTGCACGGCATTGAGGTGCCCTCGCAAATCCGCCACGACAACACCCTGAACAAGCCGCTGTCGAGCTGGGACAACGACGTGGACGTGATTGTCACCAACCCGCCCTTTGGCGGCACCGAGGAAGACGGCATCGAGGCCAACTTTCCCGCCGACCTGCGCACCCGCGAAACCGCCGATCTCTTCCTGCAACTGATTATCGAAATCCTGGCGGACAAGGGGCGTGCCGCCGTGGTGCTGCCGGACGGCACCCTGTTCGGTGAGGGCGTAAAAACCAAGATCAAGAAGCTGCTCACCGAGGAGTGCAACCTGCACACCATAGTCCGGCTGCCCAACGGCGTGTTCAACCCCTATACCGGCATCAAGACCAACCTGCTGTTCTTTACCAAGGGCAAGCCCACCCAGGACATCTGGTTCTACGAGCACCCCTACCCGGCCGGCGTGAAGAACTACAGCAAGACCAGGCCGATGAAGTTCGAGGAATTCCAGGCCGAAATCGACTGGTGGGGCAACGAGCAAGACGACTTTGCCGCCCGCGTGGAGAACGAGCACGCCTGGAAGGTGAGCATCGACGAGGTGATGGCCCGCAACTTCAACCTCGACATCAAAAACCCCCACGTCGGCGAAACAATCAGCCACGATCCCGACGAGCTGCTGGCGGCCTATGCCCGGCAGCAGCAAAGCATTCGTGATCTGCGTAATCAGCTTAAAAACGTGCTGGGCAACGCCTTGCTGAGCGAAGCCGCCCAGCTTGAAGAAAGGGCCGAGGAGAGCCACCCATGAGCCGGGCGCAACAGCTGATCACCGAGAATATCGCCACCTGGACCGGTGCCATCCAGGCCAAGTCCAGCGCTGGCCGTGGCGGCAGCAACAAGTATGAGCTGTATGGCATCAAAAAACTGCGGGAGCTGATCCTGGAACTGGCCGTGCGCGGCAAGCTGGTGCCGCAAGACCCCAATGATGAACCTGCATCCGTACTACTGGAACGCATCGCCGCCGAAAAGGCCGAGCTGATTAAGCAGGGCAAAATCAAAAAGTCCAAGGCACTGCCGGCGATTAGTGATGATGAGAAGCCGTTTGAGCTGCCTGATGGGTGGGAGTGGAGCCGACTACCGAATACCTGCCACTATAAGGTAGGAAAAACGCCATCAACTAAAAACTCTGTATATTGGACGGAATCAGAAAATGGCATTCCTTGGGTAAGCATATCGGATTTAAATCATTTTGGCGCAGTAGAAAAAACGGCCAAGAGAGTAACTCCGGTTGCAGCCAGAGATGTATTTAAATCTGAACCGGTTGCAGCTGGCACGATACTAATGAGCTTCAAACTCACGCTAGGCAAGATTTCGATAATAAATAAAGACGCCTATCACAATGAAGCAATAATATCTATACACCCATTTTCAGGCATTTCAAAGCAATTCATATTCAAGGTGTTACCTCAAAGAGCATTAGCAGGGAACTCTAAACAAGCAATAATGGGAAACACTCTGAACGCGGAGTCTTTAAACTCATTATTAATTCCTGTTCCACCTTTCTCTGAGCAACACCGCATCGTTCAGAAAATCGACGAGCTAATGTCCCTCTGCGATCAGCTGGAGCAACAAACCGAGTCCAACATCCAGGCCCATGCCATCCTGGTCGATACCCTGCTGTCTACCCTGACCAACAGCGCCGATGCCGAGGAATTGCAGCAAAGCTGGACCAGAGTCGCCGGGCACTTCGACACCCTGTTCACCACCGAACAAAGCATAAACGTCCTCAAGCAGACCATACTGCAACTGGCCGTAATGGGTAAGCTGGTGCGCCAGAACCCGGAAGACGAACCCGCCTCCGTGCTGCTGAAAAAAATAGCGGCGGAGAAGGAAAGACTGGTTAAAGAGAAAAAGATCAAAAAGCAGAAGCCACTGCCCGCAATGACTGATGATGAAAAGCCGTTTGAGTTGCCTGCAGGGTGGGAGTGCTGTCGTTTTGGCTTTCTTTTTAAGTCATTCTCAAATGGAATTTATAAACCTGAAAAGTTTTATAAGGAAACGGGAATAATTTCATTGCGGATGTATAATATTCAAGAGGGAAAAATAAACTTCAACTCAACAAGGAGAGTTGAAATCAATGAGGATGAGCTAGAAAAGTTTTCATTAGAAGAAAACGATTTGCTTATAAATCGAGTAAACAGTAAAGAACTTGTCGGAAAATCAGCGATCATACCTCATCTCAATGAGCCCCTTGTATATGAAAGCATGAACATGAGAGCAAAACCTTTTACCAATTTTCTAGATCCCTTTTATTTAAATATATTTATGAGCTCAAGCATTGCAAAATCCGCACTATTTTCTCATGCAAAAGAAGCTATAGGTCAAGCATCTATTAATCAAGGACAAATAAGCTCTCTGATTACACCTTTACCACCAAAGAATGAGCAACACCGCATCGTCACCAAAGTCGATGAGCTGATGGCACTCTGCGACCAGCTTAAGGACAAGCTGCGGCAGTCACAGCAAACCCAGGTGCATCTGGCCGGCGCCATTGTTGAACAGGCACTGGCCTGATCGCCGCCTTCCAGCCCCGCCCAGTGTGGGGCTTTGATAGCTCTACGTTTGCATGACGTCAGGAGGAGTGGAAGTCTTCGGCAATATCGGCATAGCCCGGCAGCTTGGTCAGTTGGCGACGGCAACGCTCATGGGCCGGCTCGGGGATAACGGCTATCAACAAATAGCGATTACGCTGGGCAAAGTGCTGAACGTAAACCAGAAAAACATCACTTGTCTGTTTGATTTGTCGACGAACACCACGCGCCCTGTAACGTTTTATTTGCTCATCGGAAAGCAGATGAATATGCCGGAGTGCGGACTGAGCCACATGAGCAGGCCAATCAAAGGGAACGTCTTTGCCAAAAGTGTCAGGCCGGCGACCTGCCTTGTAGGCAAAAAACAGACTTTTCAGGCGCTCGGCCTCTTCCTGGCCAAGCGCTTCAATCAGGGAAAAGTGCAGTTCAACGGAAGGAGCAACAATGCTTGAAGACATGCAGGTCAGTGAATCAGCTTTTTGGCTTCATCGTCACTGAGACCCAGAGCCACCAGTCCTTTCACGGACACCGCCAGCGCGTCATCCCGGCTGGCAAACAGAGCACCGGACTCCAGTGGCTCATCTTCCTTGAACTGTTTGAGCAGCACATACAGATCTTCAAACTCATTGCGCACCCTTATAATCGAGGCCAGCACGGTTCGATCCACAACACTCACTTCAGGATCGGCGTTTAACTCCAGCTCGGTCTGTATGTATTCGACTTGGCCGGCAAACTGCAGGGTGGCACTGGACACCAGATCGAGTGCGGCATCAAGCTCAGACTCATCTATGTCGTCCATATCAGCCACTCTTGAAGCCAGCACGGAGAGCTTGGCCCGAAGGTCGCCAGCGGCTTTAACTACCTCATTGGCCAGCGCCTGCTGAACGGACAAGGCGGATGGAGCTGCCTGCACAGAAGAGCCTGCCGCACCAACGACCCGATTCCCCACCTTTATCAGTTGGTGAGCGTCTTGTTTTATACCGGTGAGGCACAGGGAGAGACCCGCTGCAGTCAGTAACCCCATCAAAACAAACCTCTTGAAAATCAATGGGTTAAATAAAAATATGTAATTCACCCGTTTGCCGAGCCACACATTATACGCCAGTGAGACCATAAGCCAAGGATAGCAGCCACGACGGCAAGCCTCTTTAACTACGACCGGAGTTTTGGTGGTAAAGTGTTTCCAAAGTAATCTCTAGGTGCCAGCCATACCACCTGAACTCGACCCTGACCAAACCGGTGTCCAGGGGAAAGCGGCTGGGGCTAAAGCGTCACCCGGAATATGACGGCAAGTCGGCCACCTTCTGGCACATGATTTCTGAGATGGAAGTGCAAATCCAGGCCATCCGTGACGCCCTGTTGCTGTCTCAGGCGCAGATGGCAGAGACCATGGGCATCAGTCAACCTTCCGTTACCGCCCTGGAGAAGCGCTGCAGCAGGCGCTGGCCCTGCAGGCGCCCGACAGGAACAAGCCGTGAACCGGAAAAAGAAGCGCCTATCCGAAAATTCAGGATGGTGAGATCTGGAGTTTCAACACCCAGACGTTCCCAACAACAACACATAAGACCTCGAGTTAACCCATGCAGGCATTGATCACGTCGGCAAAGCGCATCGTAAAGGCGCACTCCCCGTTGCCCTTTTCGGTGTATTCGTCCGGCCAGGAGCAGCACATCCTCAATGTGCCGGTGAACAAACCCTTGCTGGTTTGCGTGCTCAGCGGCCACAAGCAGCTGGGCAGCCAGGGCGCGACCCATTGCCCGGCGGGCAGCTTTGTCTTTTTATCCAACCGCCCCGGCATCGACATGCGCAACATTCCGGCCGGAGCGGAATATTTCGCCCTGCTGCTGGAGTTCGAGCAGGAAGACTTCGATGGCTTCACCGGCCGCCGGGCCAGCGCCCGGACGCATCTCCAGGGCCCCCTCCAGCCATTGCTGACAGATGCGCTCAGCCAGTTGATCGAATGGTCGGCCTATGCCCCGCCCGCACTGTGGGGGTTGAGGCGCCGGGAAATCCTGCACACCCTTCACCACCTGGGCCACCGCGAGCTGGCCGCCCTGGCCGCGCCGCCCAGTCTCGGGTACCGGGTCCAGTGCCTTATCGGCAGCCGGATGACGGAAGAGGTGGGCATGCCGTTTTTGTCATCTGCACTGGCGATGAGTGAATCCACCCTGCGCAGGAAGCTGGCCCATGAGGGAACCAGCCTGCAGGCCATCAAGGACAGGGTGAAACTGGGCCACGGGCTGCATTTGGTGCAGACCACCGCCAGCCCCATCGGGCTGATTGCCGAGCAATGCGGCTATCATTCCCAGTCTCGCTTTACCGACAAGTTCAAGTCGCTGTTCGGCATTACGCCGACCGAGCTCAGAAAAACCAGAATGATTGAAACGGGCGAATGAATGAAGGATTGGGTGCTAACCCGGGCCCGGATGCCCCCCTATGATCGGCCTCTCAAACCAAGGTGTTTTCAGGAGGCTCTTATGTTCACTCACGCAAAAAAATGTTCCCTGGCGGTGCTGGCCGCACTGGCTTGCGGCCCGGCCCTGGCCGGGGAATTCACGCTCACCAGCACCGACATCGCGCCCGGTGAATTCATGGCCAGCGCCCAGGAATTCCAGGGCTTCGGCTGCGCGGGCGGCAACCTGTCGCCCCAGCTTTCCTGGTCCGGCGCCCCACAAGGCACCCGCGCCTTCGCCATCCTGGCTTATGATCCGGACGCCCCGACCGGCAGCGGCTGGTGGCACTGGCAGCTGGTGAATATCCCCGTGGACGTGCGCTCCCTCCCGGCCGGCGCCGGCGACCCGGGCAAGCAGCTGGCCCCCGCCGGCAGCCTCCAGATCGCCAACGACTACGGCAGCCCGGGCTTCGGCGGCGCCTGCCCGCCCCAGGGGCATGGCACCCATCGCTACCAGTTTACCCTGCATGCCCTGTCGCAAACGCTGGACTTGCCCGACAATCCCTCCGGGGCCCTGGTAGGTTATATGGTGAAGGCACACTCGCTGGGCTCCAGCACCATAGAGGCGTTATACCGGCGCGACTGACCCAGTACGCCCGCACCGGCTCACGCAACACTGCCGGGCCTCTACCCCGACCGGCCCGGCAGTGTTTACGCCCCGCTGCGGGCATGCTTCCTTCCCGGCCGATTTTCGCTTGCTCAGCCCGAGAGGCCGGTTATGCTGATGACCGTGTTCGGGGGGTGCCTGGACCGCCAACCAGAGTCGCTGCAGCCGACGTCGGCGCTGTCGCGCCTCCTCGGCTAAGCTTGGCGGTTAGCATTCAAGCAAAATCACGAGGAAGCCAGTAGCATATGGACGATCCAGGCAAACCGATGTTCTGGCGCGATCTGCGCATGCCCTATGTGGAGCTCCGGAGGGTCGGGGACGGGCGAAAGGTCTGCTACGCCCCACACAGCCATAGCCAATGGTCCTTGGGCGCCATCACCGAGGGCAGCAGTACCTTTCTCTACCGAGGTGATCAGTTCAAGGTCAGCGCTGGGACTTTGGTCATGATGAACCCTAACTGGGTTCATGCCTGTAATCCGATCGACAATCAGCCTTGGGGCTACCTGATGCTGTATATTGACACCAACTGGTTAACCAACCTGCGCTATGAGGCTGGCCTGCTGGATGCACCTTGTTGGCAGGATATCTCGACAGCCATCATCTCTGATCCCGAGTGGTATGCGGGCTATTGTTGGATGGCGGAATGCTTACTGGATCCGAATAGAGCGTTGCTGGAAAAGCAAACCGTTGTGGTGGAATACCTCACCGCCATGATGTGCGAACTGGCAGACCAGGCGGCGGAACCACTCCCGAAGGCACCCGATAAGTTGCAGGCGCTAGCCGCCTACTTGAAGGATCATGCGGCGGTGGAGGTGTCTTTGGACACCTTGTGCGAGCGCTCCGGTTACAGCCCCGGTCATCTCATCCGCGCCTTTAAGCATTACTTTGGTTTCACGCCCCATGCGTATCTGATCAATTATCGAGTCCAACGCGGACAACAGGAGCTGAAACGGGGCAAGCCCATTGTCGAAACTGCACTCAGCACCGGATTTGCCGACCAGCCGCATTTTCAGCGCACCTTCAAGCGATTGTTGGCCGCCACACCGAAGCAGTACCGACAGTCCTTACTCAATCAGCAGATACACGCAACTGGCGGCAAGCAGCAGTGCGAGTGCCCGGTTGAAGAAGACCAACACTCTGGGCCGATGAATATGCCGACGCAGGAAGACACCGGCGTAAACCCAGCAACTCAGCGACAGCCAGCAGATGGGCAGATAGAGCGCCGCAAAAAGGATGACCTCATGTAAGTCGTTACCACTGGTGTAAGCCCCGATGCCGGAGGCCGATGCCAGCCAGGCTTTGGGGTTGAGCCACTGCATGACAGCGCCGCTAATGAAGCCCGGTGCTTTGTGGGCGTCACCTTCAGGCAGGCGCCCATCATCGCGGAACAGCTGAACACTCAGGTAAAGCAAGAATCCGACGCCGGCCCAACGCAAGATTGCGTTGAACCCCGGCACAACCGTCAGCACCGAATACAACCCCAAACCTATGGTAACGAAAAGGGCGATAAAACCCAGGGTGGCTCCGGTGACGAAGATCAGCCCTCTTGCGAGGGGATAGCGGGTACCGCTGCTCAGACACACCAGATTCACGGGACCAGGTGAAATAGATGCCGCAAGGGCAAATGCTGTCATTGGCAAAATCAATGAAATTGTCATGGTTTTTCTCTTTGTTTGTGGGCTCCAGCTGAAGTTTGCGATAGCGTCAGTGCGAAGTATTGAACAAAACTGCGGTGATTCTGTTCAGCGGAGTCAGCTGCATTCAATAATGAGGAAGCAGCATGGGCGCCGGCGGACGGCTGGTGGCGCTGTTTCAGCTACTTCATGGGGGTGTGGATTCTGATGATGTACACCTGGGACTATGCGCGCCTGGGTCGGCAGGAAGACGCCGACTACCACGCCCGCATCAACTTCGGGCTGCCGTTCTACGTGTTCACCTTTGTGCTCAACGGCGTGGCCGGCATTTTCCTCGCCGCCAGTATTCCCACCGAGGGGCCGGTGACCGAGGTGTCGGTGGTGCTGGCGCTGCTCAAGCTGATGGGGTTCTGGGGCCTGGCCTTCGTCTGGGTGAGCCAGACCCGGATCAACACCGCCAACTTCTACCTGGCCACGGTCAACCTGCAAAGCTGCCTGGAAAAGGGCCTGGGGCTCAGGCTGCCCAAGCTGGCCTGCGGCGTGCTGGTGGGGGTGGTGGTCTATCTCTTGATGCTGACCAATGTGTTCGACTTTATCCTGCAGGCCCTGGCCTATCAGGGCATATTCGTGGTGGCCTGGGTGGGGCTGGCGCTCGGCCATATCTTCTTCGACCCGGCCACCCTGCGCTACGGCGAGCAGGCGCCCCGGCTGCGCCTGGCCGGCCTGGGCGCCTGGCTGGCGGCCACCTTCCTCGGCATCGGCTGCATGGAAGCGGGCGAGCAGTGGAGCCAGCTGTCGGCGCCCCTGTCCTTTGTCACCGCCTTCGGCCTCTACAGCCTGCTTAACCGGCGTTCAGCCCGCCTGGCTGCCGCACAACAGTCCTGAGGCCGGCGCGCTTCCGATATCAAGCGACAATTGCAGCCGGCACAGGGTGTCCGGCTGCAACGCCTGGCCCTGGCGCTCGTCGTTGAAGCCCAGTTCCAGGGCCTTGAGGGTGCCGTCCCCGGCCAGGCTCACCAGGGTCTGGGCCCGGGTGCCGTAGCCGGGGTGTACGATAAACACCGCCGACAGCGCCCGCTCCCACTCCAGAGCAATGCCGGTGTCCGGCAACGCCTCGTCCGCCGCCCGCGTCTTGTCGCCCAGCAGGGCCAGGGCCCCGGTTTCGTCATGGTGGGTGGCCAGGCTCGCCAGCCCCTGTTTCAGCCGCTCCACCTTGGGCCAGGGGCTGTCCAGCACGGCGTTGGAAAGCCCATAAAGTCCGGGCGCCAGCGGGCGGGCATCGGCGCCGGGCCGGTTGCCGCCGTACCAGAGTTCACCGCCGACAAGATCCCCCACCAGCAGGTTGAAGCCCTGGTAGGCGTGGCGCCGGGCCATCACGCCCGCCATATAGTCTCGCGGGCTCAGGCCGCCGGTCAGAAACTCCGCCACCAGCTCGCCCCGGGAGCGGGCCTCCGCCGGGGGCGCGGCCCGGCCGTCCCTGTGGTTGGTGATGGCGGCCAGGCGACCGTGGCGCGTGACCCCCAGCCAGCTGCCGCCCGCCTGCAGATCCCGCCCGCCCCAGACATGGGGATGATCCGGCCACCAGCCGGCCGGGGCCGTGGGCCGGTGGTAGAATTCGTCACGGTTGGCGAGCAGCAGCAGCGGGCATCGGCCCCCCGGCTGCCAGGAAAAGGCGATAAGGCACAAGGTGCGGCTCCTCGGTTCGATGGCGTTGCCTTCTACCTTACCCCCGGGCAAGGACAGACACCAGTTCGGCAGAGTCGACGTTTGGACACAGACCGGTCAAAGAACGTCAGACCTTTCTCTTCGGCATGAATGCTTAATCATCGTCACCTCCGCGCAGGCGGAGGTCCATGGCCGCCTGCACTGGACTCCCGCCTTCGCGGGAGTGACAGCAAGGATCTCCGACAATGCCAGCAGCCTAAGGCTGCCCGGGCTCGTCGCTTCTCACCCGCAGGAAGCTGGCGAAGCGCGGCAGGCCGGTGGCGGTTTCGCCCCGGTAGCGGTAGCTGACGGTGCTGCCCGGCGCCGGCGGCAGGCGGCGCTGTTCGTCGCTGAAGCCGGTGCCCAGCCGGAAGCGCCGGCCGTCCGGGGTTTCCACCAGGAGCGCCCCCAGCATGCCTTCATATTTGCCCTGGCCGGGCAGGTGCGCCAGCACCACCGCCTCGGCGTCCCGGTGGCGCTTGAGCTTGAGCAGATCCTCGTTGCGACCCGGCAGGTAACGGCTGTGGCGGTGGCGCAGCATCAGCCCCTCCCCGCCCCCGGCCTCCACTTCCGCCAGCCAGGCCGACAGGGCGGTCCGATCCGGCACCCGCCGCTGTTCCACCAGTTCGAGGTGGGGCGTATCGAGGGTGACGAACAGGACCTGCAGCGCCGAGAGCCGCGCCTCGAAGGGCAGCTCGCTGGCCGGCAGGTCGAACACCATAAAGCGGATCTGTCGCCATTCATCGTCGAGGGGGACAAAGCGACGCACGGCGGCGGACAGCTCACTGAAGCGGCCCCGCCCCAGCCACAGCTCGCCGTCGAGGGGCGTGGCGGGAAAACCGGCCAGGAACCAGTCCGGCGCCGAAAAACGGTGGCCACCGCGGGACAGCAGCTCACGGCCATTCCAGTAGGCGCGCACCCCGTCGAGCTTTTCGCTTACCCGGTAAAGGGCCGAGTCCTGCTGCTGGTACCAGCCCGCCAGTTGCAGCGGCGGGGGCGCAAGCCCCTGGACCTCCCCGGCGACCCACACCAGCCCCAGGGGCAGCAACAATGCGTGTTTCATAAGGGCTCCTCCTGCCTGTCACCAAGCTTAGGCAAAGCCGTGCTCCTTATTGACGCCTCACGGCAGAATCCCCCAAGGGGAGTAAGCCTAGCGCTCCTGATCCGGCACCACGTTGACCGGCCTGGCCGCCATCCAGCCAAAGCCGGACTGGAACAGCTGCAGCGCCAGCATGGCGGCCAGAGCCCACTGCCAGGCGCCGCTGAGATCCCGCAGCAAGCCGAGGGAGAAAGGCCCCAATGCCGCCAGCAGGTAGCCGATGCTCTGGGCCATGGCGGAGAGCGCCGTGGCCTGGGCGGTGCTGGCGGCCCGCAGCACGAAGAACGACAGCGCCAGGCTGAGCGAGCTGCCGCAGCCCATGCCGATGAGCGAGGCCCACAGCAGCGGCGCCGCCGCCGGCTGCCACCACAGGCCGGCCACCCCGGCGAAAGAGGCGGCGAAGGTGGCCAGCACCAGCACACGCTGATCCTTCATCCTGGCCGCCAGTATGGGCACGAACAGGTTGAAGGGAATGCTCACCAGGTTGATCAACGCCGTGGCGGTGCCGGCCTGGTGGGCATCGAGGCCGCTTTCCAGCAGTATCTTGGGCAGCCAGGTGGCCATGGAGTAGAAGTAGAAGGACTGCAATCCCATGTAGAGGGTGATGGCCCAGGCGGTCTTGTCCCGCCACAGGCTGACCCGCACCGGGTTGCTGGGCCGCCCCACGCCCCTCACCCGGAGCATGGGCAGCCAGAACAACAGGCAGAACAGGGGCAGCATCGCCCACAGGGCCACCGGATAGCGCCAGCTGCCGAACTGCTCCATCAAGGGCACCGCCAGGTAGACGCCCAGGCCGGCCCCCAGGCTGAGGGTGACCGAGTAGAGGCCGGTCATCAGCCCCACCTGGCGCGGGAAAAACGCCTTGACCAGGCCGGGGATCAGCACATTGAGCACGGCGATGGCCGAGCCCAGCAGCAGGGTGCCCAGGATCACCAGGGGAAACTGCTCCAGCAGCCGCAGGGCCACGCCTGCGCTTATCACCAGCAGGCCGACGATGGCCAGTTGCTGGGGTGCCCAGCACCGGGTCAGCCAGGGCACACAGATGGACACCACCCCGAAGCAGATCAGCGGCAAGGTGGTGAGCAGGCTGAAGGCGCTGGCGTTGATGTCGAGCGCCTCGCGGATTTCCACCACCAGGGGGCCCACCACCACCAGGCCGCCGCGCAGGTTGGCGGCCGCCAGCATCAGGGCGGCGATGGCGAGGGCGGCAACGAGGGGACGGCCGCTGAACGGACCGTCGGGCAGATTTTTTATTGTCATTATCATGGCCTTAGCAGGTGTCGATAACGGCCGTCCGGGTCAGGCCGGGCCTCGCTGGGAGCCGGAGCCCGGGCATTGACTCGCCGGTTATCTTTTGTAGGGCCCCCCATGTTAGGAGCTGGTGCTGCCGAGGGCAAGGGCCATAAAAATGCCATTTGTTTGACGTACCCCCTGCTCATGGCAGGGTTAAGCAGTTAATATTAATAAGGAAAGCCGTCACACTGGGAGCAGTATGCTAGATCCGAAAGAGATTACCGCCGTCATCCTCGCCGGCGGCGAAGGGCGCCGCATGAACGGCGCCGACAAGGGGTTGCTGCCGCTGTGGGGCAAGCCTTTGGTAATCCATGTGCTGGAACGCCTCAAACCCCAGGTGGGAGAAGTATTGATCAACGCCAATCGCAACCTGGGCGAATACCGCAAGCTGGCCCCCCTGGTGCGGGATGAAGGCTATGGCTATGCTGGCCCGCTGGCCGGGTTCGAGGCCGGGCTGACCCATGCGCCGAGCGAGTGGGTGCTGTTCGTGCCCTGCGACAGCCCGCTGATACCACTCGATCTGGCCAGCCGGTTGTGCGGCGCCGTGCAGCGCCACAACCAGATTGCGGTGGTGGACGACGGCATCCAGCTGCACGCCGCCACCGCCCTGCTGCACCAGTCACTGCTGCCCTCCCTGTGCAACTACCTGGACGGCGGCGATCGCAAGCTGCAGCTGTGGTACGAGCGCCATCAGCTGGTGCCGGTGGACTTCAGCGACGAGGCCGACGCCTTCTTCAACCTCAACACCAGCGAAGCCCTGGCCCAGCTGGAGCAAAAAGGAAGGGGCTGAGCCGCTCCTTGACTGGGCTACCGACAGCCCCTGATGCTGCTACCGTGCTCTCTCTCGCCACTCCCGCAGGCGGGAGGGCATGCCCGCCGGCAGGCCAGGCGGCGTCATCCGGGCCGGAGCCCTAGGCCCAGGATGCCGCCTTCGCGGGCAAGACGGTGGATCGGAGGCTGAATCGCCCCGGGATCTTACTCCTGGCCGAAATAGCGCACGAACTGGGCCGGATCCCGCTCCGGCAGCTTGCGCACTTCCACCAGCGGGGTGCCCAGGTACAAAAAGCCCACCAGTTGATCCTGCTCGTCCAGGCTGAGTTTGTTGTGAATGGAACGATCGAAGATAAACCAGCCGGAACGCCAGATGCCGTTGAAGCCCTGGGCCTGGGCCGCCATCTGCATCGCCATCAGGGCGCAGCCGGCGGACAGCTGTTGCTCCAAAGCCGGCACCTTGTCGTGGGGTTTGACCCTGGCCGCCACGGCGATCACCATGGGCGCACGCAGGGGAGCCTTACGCGCCTTGTCCACCGCCTCCGGCGCCTCGCCCCTGGCCTCGGCCGCCGCCGCCAGGATCTCCCCCAGCCGGTCGCGCTGTTCACCGGTAAAGACGATAAACTCCCAGGGCGTCAGGGTGGCGTGATCCGGGGCGCGCAGCCCGGCCTTGAAAATGGTGTCGAGCTGCTCGCCCGCCGGGGCCGGCTCGGCCAGGCGGGGGCAGGAATGGCGGTTCAGTAACAGTTCCAGTGCGTCCATCATGTCACTCCTATTTGCGATGGCGCTACCTTAGCAGCCGACCGGAACGGTGCAAAGCAAAAAAGAGGCATTCTCAAATGGCAGTCCCACCAACGGGGGACTGCCAAGGATCCATTTCAATGGACCTCCCACCCCCGACGCCGGGGTTCGGTCGACTGAAGTCGACCCTACAAACGGCGGCCGGGTGGCTCAGATCCTCGCCGCCAGTTCGGCGCCCTGGCGGATGGCGCGCTTGGCGTCCAGCTCCGCCGCCACGTCGGCGCCGCCGATCAGGTGCACCTTGCCACCGCGGGCCTCCAGCGCCGCCTGCAGGCCACGCTCCGGCTCCTGACCGGCACAGACGATGACGCTGTCCACCGCCAGGCACAGCGGCTCGCCGTCCTTCTCGATATGCAGGCCGTCGTCATCGATGCGCTGGTAGCTTATTCCCCCCCACATCTGCACCCCGTGGTGGCGCAGGCTGGCCTTGTGGATCCAGCCGGTGGTCTTGCCCAGGCCCTGGCCCGGATTGCCGGCCTTACGCTGCAGCAGCCAGACCCGGCGACCGGGCTTGACCGGCGCCGGCGTCATCAGCGCGCCCGGCGCCCGGTACTCCTTGTCGATGCCCCACTCCGCCAGCCACTGCTCGGTGCCCTGGGCCGGAGTGGCCACCAGGTATTCGGCCACGTCGAAGCCGATGCCGCCGGCGCCGATGATGGCCACTTTCTCCCCCACCGGGGCCTGGCGCGCCAGCACGTCCAGGTAGCTCAGCACCCTGGGATGATGGATACCCTCTATCTCCGGAGTGCGCGGGCGGATGCCGGTGGCCAGCACCACCTCGTCGAACGCCGCCAGCCGCTCGGGCGTGGCTTCTGTGCCCAGGCGCAGGTTCACCTCGCTTCGCGCCAGCCGCTCCCGGAAGTAGCGCAGGGTTTCAAAAAATTCCTCCTTGCCCGGGATCTGCTTGGCGTAGTTGAACTGGCCGCCGATGTCCGCTGCCCGGTCGAACAGGGTCACGCTATGGCCGCGCGCCGCCGCCTCGCAGGCGAAGCTCATGCCCGCCGGCCCCGCGCCCACCACCGCCAGCCGTTTGGGGGCGGCCGTGGGCAGGAAGTTCAGCTCGGTCTCGTGGCAGGCCCGGGGGTTGACCAGGCAGGAAGCCCGCCGGCCCTTGAAGATATGATCCAGGCAGGCCTGGTTGCAGGCGATGCAGGTGTTGATGAGTTCGGGCGTGCCCGCCGCCGCCTTGGCGACGAAGTCCGCGTCCGCCAGGAAGGGCCGGGCCAGGCACACCAGATCCGCCTGGCCGCCGGCCAGTATGGTTTCAGCCACCTCGGGGGTGTTGATGCGGTTGGTGGCCACCACCGGCACCGACAGCGCCTGCCGCACCCGCTCGGTGACCCAGCTGAAGGCGGCCCGGGGCACGCTGGTGGCGATGGTGGGCACCCGCGCCTCGTGCCAGCCGATGCCGGTGTTGATAATGGTCACCCCGGCCCGCTCCAGGGCCTGGCCCAGGGCGATCACCTCTTCCAGGGTCGAACCCTGCTCCACCAGATCCAGCATCGACAGCCGGAAGATGATGATGAAGTCCTCGCCCACGGCGGCGCGCACCGCACGCACCGTTTCCAGCGCAAAGCGGTTGCGGCGCCCGGCGTCGCCGCCCCAGCCATCGTCCCGCCGGTTGGTGCGGGCGCAGATAAACTGGTTGATGAGGTAGCCTTCGGATCCCATGATCTCCACCCCATCGTAACCGGCCTCCCGCGCCAGGCGGGCGGTGTTGGCGAAGTCGTCGATGCAGTTGCGGATCTGTCGCTCGCTCATCACCGCCGGCTTGAACGGACTGATGGGCGCCTGCTCGGGCGAGGGCGCCTGCAGGAAGGGATGGTAGGCGTATCGCCCCGCGTGCAGGATCTGCAGCGCTATCTTGCCGCCCTCTTGGTGCACCGCTTCGGTCACCAGCCGGTGCCTGGCCAGTTGCCAGGGAAAGCTGAGCTGGGCGGCGTGGGGCATCAGCCGGCCGCGGAAGTTGGGGGCGATGCCGCCGGTGATGATCAGTCCCACTCCGCCCCGGGCCCGTTCCCGGTAAAAGGCGGCCAGCTTCTTGAAGCCGCCTTGCTCTTCTTCCAGGCCGGTGTGCATGGAGCCCATCAGGACCCGGTTTTTCAGTGTGGTGAAGCCCAGATCCAGGGGGGCCAGTAAATGGGGGTAACGGCTCATGATCCCTCCGCCGATAAAATGCCGAAATGACCCGCTCAGGCTAATGGATTAAAACACCTTTTTCAAACACTTGTTTTATATCCGGCGTTCAGGGCATCCGTGGTATTGTGCCGCTGCTCACGTCATAATAGGCCGATTCGACAATTTTCCGATTAAGGCGTCGCTATGTGGTCTGCCATCAAATGGTTTTTCCGCACCCTGGGCCGGGTGTTGAATGCCATTCGCATGTTGATTATCAACCTGATTTTTCTGGCCGTTCTGGTCTCCTTCATTCTGATCTTCACCGCCGAGGAAGAAATACCCCGGCTGCCGGACAGCGCCGCCCTCAGCCTCACCATCACCGGCCCCATCCTGGAGCAGGACGACCCGGTGAGCCCGCGCCGCCTGGCCCAGAAATGGCTGGCCGGCGACAGCACGCCACCGCCCATGACCCTGGGCCAGATCAAGGAGGCCCTGGACCGGGCCCGCAACGACGACCGCATCCAGGCCCTGGTGCTCAGGCTGCAGAACATGACCGAGTCCAGCCTGACCAAGCTGGATGAGATCGGCGAGGCCATCCAGGGCTTCAAGACCTCGGGCAAGCCGGTGTACGCCATCGGCGACTATTACACCCAGGGCCAGTACTACCTGGCCGCCCACGCCGACGAGATCCTGCTCAACCCGGCGGGGGCCGTGACCATTCAGGGCATGGGCGTGTACCGGCTGCACTACAGGTCGGCCTTCGAGCGTTTCAACATCACCCCCCATGTGTTCCGGGTCGGCACCTACAAGTCGTTCGTGGAGCCCTACCTGCGCGACGACATGTCCGAGGAAAGCCGGGAAGATACCCTGCGCTGGCTGAACCAGCTGTGGCAGCACTACCAGGACAACATCGTCACCCTGCGCGGCATACCGGCCGACCGCATCAGCCCGGACAAGGACCAGTTGCTGAGCCGTTTCCGCGCCGTGGCCGGCGACCCCGCCCGCTACGCCCTGGAGCAGGGCCTGGTCGACCGGCTGGCCAGCCGCACCGAAATGCTGGAAACCGTGGCCGAACAGGTGGGCTGGGACAGCCAGACCAACCAGTACATGGGCGTGGAACTCCCCACCTACCTCAACCGCAGCGAGGAACGGCGCCACAGCGCCCCTGTGGTGGGGCTCATCACCGCCAGCGGCGCCATCATGAGCGGCGAGGCCGGCGGCAATACCATCAACGACGAGTATGTCAGCCAGCTAATCGAGGAGGCCCGGCTGGATGCGGATATCCAGGCCCTGGTACTGCGCATCGACAGCCCCGGTGGCAGCGCCTTCGCCGCCGAGCAGATCCGTACCGCCCTGCTGCAGTTCAAGAGCAGCGGCAAGCCGCTGGTGGTGTCCATGGGCAGTACCGCCGCTTCCGGCGGCTACTGGATAGCGGCGGACGCCGACCGGATCTACGCCGCCCCCACCACCCTCACCGGCTCCATCGGGGTATTCGGCCTCTTCCTCACCTTCGAGGAAGCCTTCGAGAAGCTCGGCCTCAACACCGACGGCGTGGGCACCACCGACTTCGTCGGGGCCGGTCTCACCACCGGCCTGCCCGAGCACACCAAGGAGCTGATCCAGCTCGGGGTGGAACACACCTACGATCAGTTCGTGAGCCTGGTGGCCAAGGGCCGGGGGCTGAGCCCCGAGCAGGTGGAGCGCGCCGCCCAGGGCCATGTGTGGACCGGGGCGGATGCCAAGGCGTTGGGGCTGGTGGACGAGCTGGGCTACCTGGACGACGCCCTGGCCGCCGCCGCCGAGCTGGCCGGCTTGCCGGAGTTCAGGGTCAGGCCGGTGCGGCTGCCGCCTTCGACCAAGGAGATGCTGCTGGAGCAGTTGCTGCTGGATTCGGGCAATACGCTCGCCGGGCTGGTGCAAAGCGCCCTGCCCGCCGCCCTGCGCCCGGCCGGCGAGCAGCTGGGCAAGGAGTTGTCCGCCCTGGCCCGGTTCGACGATATCAAGGGCCAGTATGTGCTGTGCGTGGAATGTCAGGAGTTCTGATGGACAAGAAGAAGATCTATATCGCTTATACCGGCGGCACCATCGGCATGCAGAAATCCGCCAAGGGCTACGTGCCCCTGGCGGGCTTCATGACCGACACCCTGGCCAACACCCCGGAGCTGCACCGGCCGGAAATGCCCGGCTACCATATCCACGAGTACGATCCCCTGATCGACTCCTCGGACATGACCCCCGCCGACTGGCAGCGCATCGCCGACGACATCAAGGCCAACTACGATCGCTACGACGGCTTCGTGGTGCTGCACGGCACCGACACCATGGCCTTCACCGCCTCGGCGCTGTCGTTCATGCTGGAGGATCTGGAAAAGCCGGTGATCGTCACCGGCTCCCAGATCCCCTTGGTGGAGCTGCGCTCCGACGGGCGCAACAACCTGCTCAACGCCCTCTATATCGCCGCCGAGTACCCCATCCACGAGGTGGGTCTGTTTTTCAACAACCGGTTGTACCGGGGCAACAGGGCCAGCAAGGTGCATGCCGACGGCTTCAATGCCTTCGACTCCCCCAACTTCCCGCCCCTGCTCAACGCCGGCATCCATATCAGCCTGGAGGCGGGCAAACTCGGCACCCCCACCGGCAAGCCGCTGACGGTCAGCCCCATCACCCCCCAGCCCATCGGCGTGGTCACCCTGTACCCGGGCATTTCCGCCGAGGTGATCGGTAACCTGCTGCGCCAGCCGGTGAAGGCGCTGTTGCTGTTGTCCTACGGGGTGGGCAACGCGCCCCAGAACGACGTCATGCTCAAACTGCTGGCCGAGGCCTCCGCCCGGGGCGTGGTCATCGTCAACCTCACCCAATGCCTGCGCGGTTCGGTCAATATGGAAGGCTACGCCACCGGCCACGCCCTGGCCGAGGCCGGGGTGATCTCCGGCTTCGACATGACCACGGAAGCGGCACTGACCAAGCTGCACTACCTGCTCAGCAAAAAGCTGCCGCCGGCGCAGATCCGTAAGCTGATGAGCCAGAGCCTGAGGGGCGAACTAAGCCCGGCGGGATAGCCCTAAACTGGAGGCTGGAGGCTGGAGGCTGGAGGCTGGAGGCTGGAGGCTGGAGGCTGGACGATAATGGCTGACAAGACGGAACTCAATCAACAAAGACGGCGGTTCTGGGGCGCGGGCGGCCCGCCCGCATGAGGGTGACACCGAGGTGAGCGAAGGCACAGTCCAACCCGTGATGCCTGTTCTGCCTCGCGCCTTTCCAACCCTTGTGGTGGCAGGGCTGGCCGAGGTTCGCGCTACGCGCGAAGGCAGGCGGGCCGCCTGCGCTCCACCAGCAAGGCACACATCTGCACACGGCGGTGTTTTCCTGCCGATAAGAGTGGCAGGGATAGCACACACCTGACAGCTCGGTTTTTAAACGCTATGGCACTCTAACTCTCCGGCACAGCCAGCCATTGAATGGGGTGGCCGGTATGCTCGGCAAAGCGCAGCAGATCGGCGCGGCTCAGCAGCAGGGTGGCGGTGTTGCGCAGGGGGTGGCAGTGGAAGTCGTCCCCGTCCTTCAGCTCCTCGTCCAGCCACAGTTCCACCTGCCGCTCCACGTCGTTCACCAGCGCCAGCACCGACACCTGGCCGGGCGCCACGCCCAGGTAGCGCTCCAGCCGTTTGGCCGAGGCGAAGCCGATGCGCGACCAGCCCAGTTGGCGGGACAGGGCTTTGAGATCCACCTGCTTGTCGGGCCGGGTCAGCAGCAGGGCGTGGCGGCGGCCGTAGTTGTCCCGCAGGAACAGGTTCTTGAGCCGGGTGCCGGGCCTGTCCACCAGCAGCCGGTCGGCGTCGTCGCAACGGTGCAGCGGCGGGTGTTCGATAAGCGGCGGCCGGATCTGCCAGCCGGCCAGCCGCGCCATGATGTCCATGCTTCCTCTCCGTTGTTCAGCCATCGGCATAAGATATGCCTTCTTTGGATAGCGGATGCCGGCGAAATATGTTGTTATCGGGCTATTGTTTCAATCGATACCATTACCATTTATGAGCCTATTATCCAAGGTCAAACTGTCCATCCTGGACCTGGTGCATATCCGTAGCGGCTTCGACGCCGCCGACGCCATCGCCAACTCGGTCGCCCTGGCCCGCCATGTGGAGGACCTCGGCTTCGAGCGCTTCTGGCTGGCGGAACACCACAACCTGGACGGCATCGCCAGCTCAGCCACCGCCGTACTGGTGGGCCATATCGCCGGCCACACGGCCCGTATCCGGGTCGGCTCCGGCGGCATCATGCTGCCCAACCACCCGCCCCTGGTGGTGGCCGAGCAGTTCGGTACCCTGGCCACCCTTTACCCGGGGCGTATCGACTTGGGATTGGGCCGGGCCCCGGGCACGGATCCCGACACCATGCGTGCCCTGCGCCGCCGGCCGGAAGACGGCGAGGATTTTCCCGAACAGGTACAGCAGCTGCGGCAGTTGCTGGGGCCGGCGCACCATGGCCAGAAGCTGATGGCCATCCCCGGCGCCGGTACCCAGGTGCCCATCTGGCTGCTCGGCTCCAGCCTGTTCAGCGCCCAGCTGGCGGCGCAGCTCGGCCTGCCCTACGCCTTCGCCTCCCACTTCGCACCGCGCATGCTGCATGAGGCGGTGGCCATCTATAAAGACCGCTTCCAGCCCTCGGACGTGCTGGCCGAGCCTTACCTGATGCTGGGGGTACCGGCCATCGTCGCCGACAGCGACCGGGAGGCCGGGTTCCTGGCCAGCACGGCGCAACAGAAGGTGCTGTCGCTGTTGCGCGGCGAAGGCCGACAGCTGCAGCCGCCGGTCACCGACATGGACCAGCGCTGGCTGCCCCACGAGCAGCGCGGGGTGGAGGGCTTCCTCGGCGCCGCCGTCATCGGCGGCCCGGCCCGGGTGGCGCAGCAGCTGGAAACGCTGCTGGCCCGCACCGGCGCCGACGAGCTGATGGTGGTGTCCGATATCTACGATCAGGGTGCCCGCCACCACAGCCTGTCGCTGCTGGCGGGCCTGGTCGGCTGAAAGCGGGAAGCGTAATTATTCCTCCTGCGGGCACAAGCTGTCTCGACAGGACAAGGGGCCGGACTCAACCCCGTTGCCGGCCCCTGGATTCCCGCCTTCGCGGGAATGACCGCCTTCATGCCGTATTCCCCGCGCAGGCAGGGGCCCAGGCTCCGGGCACGGATCTTACCGTGCCGGATTGACCGCCAGCACCCCGGCGCGGATCACCGACTGCTCGGCAATCAGCTCGTTGACCACGGCGCGGCTGGCCAGGTAATGTGGGGTTTCCTTGTGGGCCGCCAGGGCCGCTTCGTCCTCATAGATTTCGTACAGCCAGAACAGCTCGGGATCCGCCTTGTCCTGCAGCACGTCGAAGGTGTGGCAGCCGGGCTCGTCGCGCACCGAGGCGGCGGCGTTGGGCAGCATGGCGTCGAGAAAGGCCTGGGTGGCGCCGGGCTTGAGCTTGGTTTTGACAATAATTGAATACATTGTAAACTCCATTTGTTTATTTTAATCAAACAAACAGTACACAATATTTTCCGTAAAGAGACAAGGAGCCCCGCCATGGAAAGACCCGGTCGTTTCAACGGCATGCGCCATATCGCCTTCACCATGCCCAACCTGGAAGAATGCGTGCAGTTCTACACCGAGATCATGGGCATGGAGATACTGAACCGGGCCCACGAGGATCTGGTGTACCTCACCTGCGGCAACGACAACCTCTCCCTGGGCCGCGCCGACCTGCCCGCCAGCGGCGTGCAGCGCATGGATCACTTCGGCTTTATCGTGGACAGCAAGGAAGAGCTGGACCAGTGGTACCTGTACTTCAAGAGCAAGGGTGTCACCCTGCTGGACCGGCCCTTCGACCATGGCGACGGCGCCCGCAGCTTCCATATCACCGATCCCGCCGGCAACGTGATCCAGCCCCTCTACCACCCGGCCATCTCCGGCCAGCGCTTCAGCCGGCCGGAATAAATCCCGCTTTCCCCCTTCGCCGTGGTTTTCCCTGCCACGGCTTTCCGTTATGGTAAGGACATAGTGCGTACGCACCCCGATTTTACTGCATCCGAGAAACCTATGTCCCTGCATACCGATGAACTGAGGAGTCGCCGGCTGGCGGCCCTGATCACCCCGCACCAACTGAGCGAACAATACCCCCTGTCCGACGCCATGGCCGAGACCGTGCTCGGCGCCCGGGCCGAGATCGAAGCCATCCTCGCCGGCGCGAGCGACAAGCTGCTGGTGATCATCGGCCCCTGCTCCATCCACGACCCGGCCGCCGCCCTGGCCTACGCCGAACGGCTGGCCCCCCTGCGCGCCCGCTACGCCGACAAACTGTGCATTGTGATGCGCACCTACTTCGAGAAGCCGCGCACCATCGTCGGCTGGAAGGGGCTGATCAACGATCCGCACCTGGACGGCAGCTTCGATGTGAACACCGGCCTGGGCCTAGCGCGCAAGCTGTTGTGCGACATCAATGCCCTAGGGCTGCCCACCGCCACCGAATTCCTGGATATGGTGACCGGCCAGTATATCGCGGACCTGATCAGCTGGGGCGCCATCGGCGCGCGCACCACCGAGTCCCAGGTACACCGGGAAATGGCCTCGGCCCTGTCCTGCCCGGTGGGTTTCAAGAACGGCACCGACGGCAATATCCAGATCGCCCTGGACGCGGTACGGGCGGCGAGCCACCCCCATATCTTCTGCTCGCCGGACAAGGACGGCCGCATGACCATCTACCAGACCGACGGCAACCCCTACGGCCACCTGATCCTGCGTGGCGGCAAGGCGCCCAACTACGATGAAGAGAGCATCCGCCAGGCGGCCGAGGGGCTGGCCGCGGTTGGGCTCTCCCCCCGGCTGGTGGTGGATCTCAGTCACGGCAACAGCCTCAAGCAACACCAGCGCCAGCTGCTGGTAGCGGAAGACATCTGCCGCCAGCTGCGCCAGGGCAGCCCCCATATCGCCGGCATCATGGCCGAGAGCTTTATCGAGCCGGGCCGCCAGGAAGTGGTGAACGGCAGGGCCGAGGTGTTCGGCCAGAGCATCACCGACGCCTGCCTGGGCTGGGCGGACAGCGAACGGCTGCTGGAGATGTTGTACCAGGCGGTAAGCTGAAAGCTGGAAGCTGGAAGCTGGAAGCTGGAAGCTGGAAGCTGGAAATGATGATGGCTGCGATTTAGTGCAAGATCGCAGCTTTTTTCACATGGAAACGCGGAGCGGGCAGCCAGGCAACACCCTGTTTAAGAACAAGCTCGATGCCACATCCACAAGGGTTTTTCTTCCAGCTTCCGGCATCTAGCTTCCAGCTTCAATGTCGGGCAGCAGCAGCCGGGCGCCGTCCTGCTCCAGCAGCCGTACCCGGACCCCGAACACCTCGGCGATGAGTGCCGGCGTCACCACTTCGGGTCCGCCCCGGGCGGCGAGCCGGCCCCGGTGCAGGCACCAGATGTCGTCCCCGAACTGGCAGGCCAGGTTGATATCGTGGATGGAGGCCACCACCGCCAGCCCCTGCCCGGCATAGTGCCGCAGCAGGCGCAGGGTGGCGAGCTGGTGCTGCCAGTCGAGCCCGGCCAGGGGCTCGTCCAGCAGCAGCAGGGCGCCGTCCGGGTTCACCTTGGGATCCAGCTGCAACACGGTCTTGGCAATCAGCAGCCGCTGCTGCTCGCCCCCCGACAGGGCGGCCAGGGGCCTGTCGTAGAGGGGCTCCAGCCCAAGCTCCGGCGCCAGGGCGGCGATTGCCCGGCACAGGGCCTCGCTCACCCCGCCCACCGGCTCGGCGGCCAGCGCCAGCAGCTCGTAGCCTCGCAGTCCCTGGGGCAGTGGCACCTGCTGGGTGAGCATGGCCCTCTGGCGGGACAGCTCAAACAGATCGAACCCGTCGAGATCCCGGCCCGCCAGTCGCACCCGGCCCTCGCCTTCTGCCAGCCCGGCGGCCCCCGCCAGCAGGCTGGATTTGCCGCTGCCGTTGGGACCGATCAACAGGGTCAGGCGGCCGGCCCGGAATTCGCCGCTGACCGGACCGACCCGGCCGGCCAGGACGAAGTCCTCAAGCGCCAGCATGACGGCGCACCAGCAGCCAGATGAACACCGGCGCTCCCAGGGTGGCGGTGACGGCGCCGATGGGCAGCTCGCCCACCGCCAGGGCCTGGCGCGCCGCCACGTCGGCCAGGGTCAGCAGGGCGGCCCCCGCCAGCGCGGACGCGGGCAGCAAAAAGTGCTGCCGGCCCCCGGCCAGTAGCCGCAGCAGGTGGGGGACCACCAGGCCGACAAAGCCGATCACTCCGGCCATGGCCACGCTGAAGGCGGTGAGCAGGCACACCGCCAGCACCAGCCGGGGCCGCAGCCGGTGTACGTCCAGCCCCAGCAAGCGGGCCTGATTTTCGCCCAGCGCCAGCAGGTCGAGCCGCCGCCCCTGCCCCATCAGCCAGCCCAGGGTCAGCACCGCCGGCAGCCACCACCAGAACGACAGCTGCTGGCCATAGCCCAGGCTGCCCATCATCCAGAACAGGAAGGTGCGCAGGGAGGCGTCGTCGGCCAGGTACAGCAGCCAGGTGAGGATGGCGTTGGCGAAAATGGCCACCGCCACCCCGAACAGCAGCAGGGCACCCTGGCCCAGGCGGCGCCGGGCCAGGGCCAGCAGCAGCCCGGTCACCACCAGGGCGCCGGCGAAGGCCGCCAGCGACAGGCTCCAGTAGGGCAGTACCAGGCCGAGCCGGGCAGAAAAGAAGAGGGTGAGCACCGCCGCCAGGCTGGCACCGCTGGAGATGCCAATCAGCCCCGGCTCGGCCAGGGGATTGTGCAGCAGCACCTGCAGCACGGCGCCGCACAGGGCCAGGCTGGCCCCCACCAGCACCGCAAGCAGGGTGCGTGGCAGGCGCAACTGCCAGAACACCTGCTGCTCCAGCGCCGACACCGGCCGCCACAGGGCTTCTATGCCCACTCCCACGGCGCCCAGCTGCAGGCTGAGCAGCATGGCCGCCGCCAGGGCCAGGCCCAACCCCAGCAGCCAGTAACGGTATTTTTGTTGTTGTCGGATAAGCAGCGCGCTCGGCACCATGGGCTCTCGTCGGCGGAAAAGGGCCATGGTACCACCCTTGGCGGGGCGGCAAAACCGGCGGACAGGGTGCCGGACAACTCCTTTTCCTTGCCCCCCTGATCTGCCCGGCCAAGGCTGTTACACTGGAACATTCCCAACCGGAATAGGTAAAACCATGCTGCTCGAAGGACTGGAAACCCTCGCCCTGCTGGCCCAGGAAAAGACCATGGGCAAGGTGGCCGGCCGGCTCTATATCACCCAGTCGGCGGTAAGCAAGCGGATCAGCAACCTGGAAGCCCGCCTCGGCAAGAAGCTGGTGGAGCCGGACGGCCGCCACCTGCGGCTCACCCCCGATGCCCTGGCCCTGCTGGAGCGCATCGGCCCCAGCCTGGACGAACTGAGGGGACAGCTGTTCGACAGCCAGCACCTCACCGATCAGAGCAGGCTTGCCATCGCCTGCTCCGAGACCATCCTGGCCGGCTACCTGGGACCCCTGCTCAACCGCCATCTGCGCCGCGATCCCTATTTGCAGTTTTCCACCCACCACACCCCGGTGATCCTGGAGCGGGTGCGCGCCGGTGATGCGGTGCTGGGCGTCTGCGCCGGGGAAATCCTCCATGCCCGCGGGCTGGAGGTGGTGCCGCTGCTGGAAGAAGAGATGGTGCTGGTGTCGCCCGAGCCGCCCGACTTCGGCCAGCCGCTGGCGGTGGTGACCATCGATCTCGGCAACCCGGCCAACCGCTATCTGGAGCACCGGCTGCGCAGCGCCGGGCTCACGCCCTGGATGCAGATGGACTCCTACTTCGCGGCCGCCGAGCTGGGTCGTGCCGGGGTGGCGCCGGCGGTAGTGCCGCTCGGGGTGGCCCGGCTGATGGGCATAGCCGCCGCCTTGCGGCACGCCCCACCCGCGGGCGCCCGCCTGACCCGGCCGGTCAGCCTGGTGTTCCGGCCCAGCTCGCGCAAGCGGGAACGGCTGGCCAGCCTGATCGCGGTGCTGGAGCGGCATTTCGCCGAGCTGGCGGGGTAAAGCGGCGCGGCGGGCGCTCCCGTAGGGTCCGTTTCAACGGACCATTCCAGCCACGGCACCGGGATTCGGTCGACTGAAGTCGACCCTTGACGACCCTACGGGACCGCCCCGTCATCGACGCCGCTACCCTGCCCAGGCGAACCATTCCGGGTGCTGCTGCCACAACAGCCGCGCCGACATCACCAACGACACCGTCACCAGCATGGGGCGGATGATGCGGGTGCCCCTGGTCACCACCATCTTCGACCCCAGCCGGGCACCGACAATCTGGCCGAGCGCCATGGACAGGCCCACCACCCAGGCCACCTGGCCGCCGAGGATAAAGAACAGCAGCGAGGCGATATTGGAAGTGAAGTTCAACAGCTTGGTGTGGGCCGTGGCCCTGGCCATGCTGAAACCGGCGAGGGCGATAAAGCCCAAGGCAAAGAAGGAGCCGGTGCCGGGGCCGAAGAAGCCGTCGTAAAAGCCGACTCCCGTGCCCACCAGCAGGGCAAAGGGGATCATGCCGAGGCGCCGGTGGCGATCCTCGTCCCCGATGCGGGGTGAAAACAGGAAGTAGAGGGCGAAGGCCGCCAGCAGGAAGGGCAGCACCTTCTGCAGCAGGCTGGCGTCGATGCGCTGCACCAGCAGGGTGCCCAGCACGCTGCCGACAAAGGTACAGGCCACCGCCCATTTCATGCTGCGCCAGTCGATCAGGCCCCGGCGCAGGTAATAGAGGGTGGCGGAAAAGGCGCCGAAGCTGCTCTGCAGCTTGTTGGTGGCCAGGGCCATGGTCGGCGGCATGCCGGTGGCCAGCAGCGCCGGTATGGTGATCAGGCCGCCGCCGCCGGCGATGGCGTCGATAAAGCCGGCCAGCAGGGCGGCCAGGGCCAGCAGGCCGAGGGTGAGCAAATCCAGTTCCATGAGTATCCCGCACAACAACAAGAAGGCGCCCAGCCTAACAGCATGGCCGGGGCGGCGACAGCGAAACCCCAGACTGCCACCTATTCCTCTTATTCATCGGTAAAGGCAAAGCCCCAAAGTTGTTAACATTGGCCATTCAGCCCGGCGAACGGCTATGGTAACTTAGCGCCGTACCCACGAGGAGATAATAAAATGACGGATTCCGTATTGAGTCTGCTGCCTACCGATTTTCCCGATGCCGACGACCACGCCTTTCTCGACGCCGGCGTACGCCAGCTGGTGCTGGCCGGCGGCTGTTTCTGGTGCACCGAGGCGGTCTATCGCCAGCTGGAGGGCGTGCTGGGGGTGGTCGCCGGCTACGCCGGCGGCACCGCCGACACCGCCGACTACGACAGCGTCTGCAGCGGCACCACGGATCACGCCGAAGCCATCTGCATCGAGTACGACAGCGCCCAGATAGGTCCTTCTACCCTGCTGAAGGTATTTTTCGGCATCGCCCACGATCCCACCCAGCTCAACCGCCAGGGCAACGATATCGGTCGTCAGTACCGTTCGGCCGTGTTCTACCGGGACGACAACGAACGCCGGCTGGTGGCGGACTATATCGCCCTGCTGGAACAGCAAGGCGTATTCAAGGCGCCCATCGTCACGACCCTGGAGCCGTTGAATGCGTTTTATGCGGCCGAAGGCTATCATCAAAACTATGCGGCGACGCATCCCGATCAGCCTTATATCGCCGCCGTTGCCCAGCCCAAGGTGGCCAAGGTACAGCACTATTTCAAACACCGGCTGAAGAAGGATCTGTAATCATGGCGCAAACTCCCAGCCCTTACGATCTCAGCCCGCCCGGGCCCGAGCAACTGCAGCAGCTGGCCGAAGCGCTCACCCCGGAAGAGCGGCGCATTCTGCTCAACCAGGGCACGGAGCCCCCCTTCTGCGGTGGCCTGCTCGACAACCATGAAGCCGGCAGCTACGTGTGCCGGCTGTGCGCCCTGCCGCTGTTCTCTTCCGCCTGCAAGTTCGAGTCCGGCTCCGGCTGGCCCAGCTTCTATGCGCCCTATCACCCTGACCATATCCGCGAGCTGGTGGATCTGGGCCACGGCATGCGCCGGGTCGAAATCCGTTGCGCCCGCTGCGACGGCCACCTGGGCCATGTGTTTCCCGATGGCCCGCCCCCTACCGGCCTGCGTTACTGCCTGAACTCGGCTTCGCTCGCTTTCTGCGGCGACGGCCAGCCCAAGCCGGATCCGCTGCGGCGGGGAGAGCGCGACTTTTTATAGGAGAGCAGCATGGCGGACGGCAGCGGTCACCCAGATCGGTTCGACACATTCAAGCAGGTCCTGACCGACAGTCCGCTCCTGGTCAACGGTTTCGACCGGCAGGGTCGCTGCGTGTTATGGAATCACGAGTGCGAACGCCTGTTCGGCTGGGCGTTCGACGAGCTGAGCCGGCATCCGGATCCCCTGGCCCTGATGTATCCGGACGATGTCGTCCGCCAGGCGGTAAAGGACAGCTTCCTCGCCCCTGCCGGCTCCCGTTTTCGCGAATGGGCCCCCTTGACGCGCCAGGGCCGTCCTCTGCCCAGCCTGTGGGTCAACATCGCCCTGCCGGACGGTGAACTGATCTGCATCGGCCACGATATCAGTGAGCAGAAAAAAGCAGAGACCCAGCTGCAACTGGCCGCCCGGGTGTTCGAATGCAGCTACGAAGGCATTCTGATCACCGACGCCGACAATCGCATCATCAAGGCCAACCCCGCCGTCTCCCTGGTGACCGGCTACAGCACCGAAGAACTGCTGGGCCGGACGCCAGCCCTCTTCGCCTCGGGGCGTCATTCCGCCGACTTTTTCGCGGCCATGTGGCACAGCCTGAATACGGGGGATCACTGGCGCGGCGAGATCTGGAACCGGAGCAAGAGCGGCGAAATCTACCCCCAGTTGCTGGCCATTTCCGCCCTGCGCAACAGGGAAGGACGGATCAGTCACTATGTGGCGGTGTTCAGCGATATCAGCCAGCTCAAGGCCGATGCCGCCGAGCTGGAACAAATTGCCCAGTACGACGCCCTCACCGGCATTCCCAACCGCCGGCTGCTGGCCGACCGCCTGCTCCAGGCCATGGCCCGCTCCAAGCGCCTGGGCAGCCAGCTGGCGGTCTGCTACCTGGATCTGGACGGCTTCAAGCAGGTCAACGACGAGCACGGCCATCCCGCCGGGGATCAGCTGCTGATCGAAATCAGTCATCGTCTCCGGCACATACTGCGTCAGTACGATACCCTGGCCCGGCTGGGGGGAGATGAATTCGTGTTGCTGTTCGCCGAGCTGCAGCACAGCACGGACATGGAGCCCATCCTGTCCCGGGTACTGGAGGCCGTTGCCGCACCGGTCGAGCTGGCGGATGGCCAGGCCCGGGTGTCGGCCAGCATCGGCGTGACCTTCTATCCCCACGACGACAGCAATGCCGATCTGCTGCTGCAGCACGCGGACCAGGCCCTGTACAGCGCCAAGCAAAACGGTAAAAACTGCTACCGCTTCTACGATCCCTGCCAGCAGGAGGAGCAGCTGAATCGTCATCATCAGCTGAAAGCCCTGGAGCAGGCCCTGCACAACCAGGAGTTCGTGCTTTATTACCAACCCAAGGTGGACCTGCTCAACGGTCAGGTGATCGGGTTGGAGGCGCTGATCCGCTGGCAGCATCCGCAACAGGGCCTGCTGGTCCCCGCCGCCTTTCTCTACCAGCTGACCGGCAGCCGGCTGGAATGGGGGCTGGGCCAATGGGTGATTGAATCGGTACTGCACCAGATCGACGAATGGCAACGACAAGGGCTGGACATGACCGTCAGCCTCAATATCAGCGCCGATCACCTGCTGCAGCCGGAGTTTGCCGAACAGTTGGACCTAGCCCTGCAACGCTACCCCCTGGTGTCGCCCGCCAGCCTGGAGCTGGAATTCCAGGAAATCGCCGCCATCCGCCAGCTGGAGCAGGTGACCCAGGTGCTGGAGCACTGCCACCGCCTGGGGGTGCAGATCGCCCTGGATAATTTCGGTACCGGATTGTCCGCCCTCTCCTTCCTCCGCCACCTGCCGCTGGACATTCTGAAGCTCGATCACAGCTTCGTCAGCGACATGCTCACCAACGATGAGGATCTCAGCCTGGTCAGCAGCGTGCTGCACCTGGCCCGCACCTTTCATCACCCGGTGGTGGCCGAAGGCGTGGAAAGCCCCGAGCTTGGCGCCATGCTGCTCCAGCTGGGATGCCGCTTCGCCCAGGGCTACGGCATCGCCGAGCCCATGCCGGCAGGGCAGGTCCCCGCCTGGATTGACAACTGGCACAACAAGGGACTCTGGGCCGATCTGAAAACCCGCTTCGGCCCGGGCCAGGCGATCAACTCACACGAATAGACGCACCTCAGCGAGATGAGGGAGCCCATGGCGAAGGCGTTGCCGCGCGTTCAATCCCAAAAGCCGCCGCCTGTCGCGACTTCCGGTCGTGCCGGGTCAGTCCGCCTCCAGCCGGCGCACGAAGTCCTCGATCACCATGTCGTAGAGCCGGTCCTTGAGGAAGAGATCCTCAACCCCATGATCGATATTGGGATTGTCGTTCACCTCGATCACCGCCACCCGGCCCTTGCCCTCCTTGATGTCCACCCCGTAGAGGCCGTCTCCGATGGGCTTGACCGCCTTGAGGGCGGCGTTGATCACCGCCTTGGGCGCCTCGAAGGTGGGCAGGGTGACGAAGCCGCCGGAGTCCGCCTCCTGGCCACCGCCGTTATGGCGGTAGATCTGCCAGTGGCCCTTCACCATGAAATACTTGCAGGCGAAGATCGGCTGGTGGTTGAGCACCCCGATACGCCAGTCGAACTCGGTAAAGAAGTATTCCTGGGCCAGCACCAGGGCCGAGGCGTTGCGCAGCTTGGCCAGGGTCTCCAGCAGGGCCGCCCGGTCGGCCACCTTGTACACCCCGCGGGAAAAGGCACCGTCGGGGATCTTCAGCACCAGGGGGTAGCCCAGCTCCCGCTCCAGCCATTCGGCGGCATCCTTCTGTTTGGGGTTGACCATCAGCGTCTTCGGCGTGGGCACCCCGTGCTTGGCGAAGCTTTCCGCCAGGAAGATCTTGTTGGCACAGCGCAGTATGGAGGTGGGCGAGTCGATCACCACCAGGCCTTCATGCTCCGCCTTCTGGGCGAAGCGAAAAGTGTGGTGATCGATGGCGGTGGTCTCGCGGATAAAGAGGGCATCGTACTCCGCCAGCCGCTGGTAGTCCTTGCGGGTGATGATCTCCACGTTCACCCCGGCCCGCTCCCCGGCCTTGACGAAGCGCTTGAGCGCCTTGGGATCCGAGGGCGGCAGCGTTTCCTCCGGGTTGACCAGCATCGCCAGATCGTAGCGATAGCGCTTCACCGACTTGGGCTTGCGCCAGATGATGCGGGAATAGGCCTCGAGGGCATCGGCAAACTGATCCTCCTCCTCTCCCGCCAGATCCCGGGGGGCCAGGGTGGCCAGGCCGGTCAGCTCCCAGCGGGAGCGACGCTTGAAGCTGAGCTCCATGATGGGGCACGGCAGCCGCTCGAACAGCTCCCGGCACAGGTTGGCCAGGCCCGGCACCTGGCAGTGGCCGAAATAGCTTTTCAGTTTGAGCTGCTTGACCGGCTCCCCGCCCGCCACCCACTGGTCCAGGGCCTCGGCCACGCCGTCGAAACCAAAGGCGAACAGCCCCTTGTTGCGCAGGTTGTTTAGGGTGGATACCGAGGGGATCACATGCTGGCCCCGGGCCTCCGCCAGCAGCGAGCAGTAGTAGCCGTTGGACAGGTACTTGCCGGCCTTGCACAGGTTGATGACCCGGGTGCGGGGCGCGTTCCTGGCCGGCGCCTGCTTGAGATAGGTCTCGAAGTCGACCAGATTTTCCGAAGGAAAATAGGGTTCCCAGGCGCTGAGTTCATCCACCACCAGGATCAGTTGAGTCATGGGGAATTCCGTGTTGGCTGCAGACGTTGTGTGTGCCTAACTCTACCGCCAAATCCGCCTGCCGGGCATGGAAATTTGCTCGCTGGCGGAATATTTTTGACGTATGGTGAAGCGATTCACATGGCCCATCCGGTGACCTATGTCCGAGCCCGTCGTCCGCCCCGCCCAGAAGTCCGAACTGTCCGCCCTGCTCGCCCTCGAGGCCCGTTGTTTCGAGCAGGACAGGATCAGCCGGCGTAGCTTCCAGCGCTTTATCGAACACCCCCAGGACATGCTGCTGGTGGCCGAACTCGGCGGACAATTGCTGGGCTACATACTGGTGCTGTTTCGCCGCAACACCCGCCTGGCCCGGGTCTATTCGGTGGCGGTGGCGCCCGACGCCCGGGGCCTGGGGCTGGGCCGCGCCCTGATGCTGGCCGCCGAGGACGGTGCCCGGGACAAAGGCGCGGTCTTCATGCGGCTGGAGGTGCGCGCCGACAACACCGCCGCCCAGAACCTGTACCAGCGGCTCGGCTATCGCCAGTTCGGGGTATTCCACGACTACTACGAGGATCACCAGACCGCCCTACGTTACCAGAAACGCATCCACTACTATCATCCCCTCACCGGCGCCAAGGCGGTGCCCTACTATCGCCAGACCACCGACTTCACCTGCGGCCCGGCCTCGCTGATGATGGCGGTGAGCGCCCTGGATCCGCGCTACCGGCCGGAAATCGACGAAGAGCTTCAACTCTGGCGCGAAGCCACCACCATCTTCATGACCCGGGGGCACGGCGGTTGCGGCCCGCACGGCCTGGCCCTGGCCGCCAAACGGCGCGGCTTCGAGGTGGAGCTAATGCTGAACCAGCAGGGGCCGCTGTTCGTCAGCAGCGTGCGCACCCCCGACAAGAAACAGATCCTCGAGCGGGTGCACGAGCAGTTCCTGGCGCAGATGGCCGAGCTCGGCATCGCCCCCCGTTACGGCAGTTTCAGCCTCGACGAGCTGGAGCAGGGCCTGGCCCGGGGCCGGCTGCCGCTGGTGCTGATCAGCACCTATCACCTGGACGGGCGCAAGGCCCCCCACTGGGTGCTGGTGTGCGCCATCGACAAGGAATTCGTCTATATCCACGATCCGGACATCGACGACGACGCCGGCGAAAGTCCGGTGGACAAGCAGTACCTGCCGATAGAGCGCAGCCGCTTCGACCGCCTGGCCCGCTACGGCCAGAACGGCCTGCGCACCCTGGTGTGGGTGTACAAGAACTGAACCACCGCGCGTTCGCCGCGACTGGTGCCGTTCACATCGCGACGGCACCCTGTCAGGGCAAGGGGAACCGCTCGGGAACACGGCCTACGGACAGGAGTTGTCGGTCACAATCGCTCTCCCGTATTGGGAATAAAATAAAAAATAATTTAATAACAATGCGTTAAGCATAAAATCCCACAAAGAGATTCAAGCAGCGCCTACCTGCCCTTGTTTTCTTTCCTGCACGGCTTTGTATAGTCAGCCCCAAGTTAAACAGCCTGACAGAGAGTCTGCATGTTGAAAAAAACCATCACCTTGAGCCTGTTGCTGCCGCTGCTCGGCCTGAGCCCGGCCATGGCCGGCGAAACCCTCAATACCATTATCGGCGGTGGTGCCGGCGGTGCCGCCGGTGCCCTGCTCGGCAAACAGATGGCCGGTGACACCGGTGCCCTGGTGGGGGCCGCCCTGGGTGGCGCCGCCGGTGGCGCCGCCACCGCCAACAGGGGCAACAAGAACGAAGCCGCCCTGGGCGGCGCCGTGGGGGCCCTGGGTGGCGCCGCGCTCGGCAAGAACCTGGCCGGCGACAGCGGTCAGCTGATCGGCGCCGGGGTGGGCGGGGCCGCCGGCTCGGCGCTGGGCGCCAAGTCCGGTGACGGCCACCGCGAGGTGGTGCACCACCATCATTACGGCAAGAAGAAAAGGTGGAAGAAGAAACGCCGCCGTTGGGATGACTGACATACCAAGGCCCGGTGCAAACCGGGCCTTTTGTTTCTGCGCCGGGCACTTTCCTCCATCGCCGCTGCCCGGTACCCGTCACCTCCGCGAAGGCGGAAGTCCATGACATAGCGCACCGGGTTCCCGCCTGCGCGGGAATGACCACAAAATGCAACGGGGATTTGCCGAAAGGCCCGGTGAGAACCGGGCCTTTTCCTTTACTGGCTGCGCGGGTGGAACTTGATCTTCAGGAAAATCAGCCCCGCGCCCATGACGGTGCCCAGGGGAAAGGACGGCAGCTGCACCGCCACCAGCACCCAGAACGGCCATTGTCGCTTCATTCCTTCCGTCGACAGATAACCGGTCCAGGCCCGGCGGCACAGCCATAGCCAGGTGGCCACCAGCAACGCCAGGAACAACCACGGCAGCGGTCCCCGCAGGGCGGCTTCCTGCCCGCCGTTTTCCGTCGCCTGTTGCATCAACAAGCCGCTGCCGATCAACAGCAGGCTGATCAGCACCGCCTGCACCACGATGATCACTTTCGCCAGGGTATCGGCGGTTTCCACTTTCATTGTCGTCTTCCTGTCATCTCGCCGTTATCAAACTGCCATTTTTGCCTTCTACCATGGCGTGGTCGTAACCCCATGTGAGCAAAGGATAAATTAAAAATGAGCCAGTTTGAACTGAAGGATGAACTGAACCACCCGCGCCCCGATACCCCCGAGTTTACCCAGATGGTCGAGCGCGGCCTGAGCCGCCGCCGCTTCCTCGGTGGCGCCGCCGCCCTGGGTGCCGCCGCCTTCTTCACCGCCTCGCCGATTTCCCGCGCCATCGCCGCCGCCACCGGCAACAGCCCGCTGCTGGGCTTCAAGTCCGTACCGACCAGCACTGCCGACACCATAGTGGTGCCGGAAGGCTACAAGGTGGAGCGGCTGATCTCCTGGGGCGACCCCCTGTTCTCCAACGTCGCCGAGTTCGCCAACCACGGCGGCAACACCGCGGCGGATCAGGCCGGCCAGTTCGGCGACAACAACGACGGCATGAGTTTCTTCCCGGTCGACGACAGCACCGCCATCCTGGCCATCAACAACGAATACACCAACTACGAGCTGATGTTCTCCCACCAGGGCAAGGACATGAGCGATGACGACGTCAAGCGCGCCCAGGCCGCCCACGGCGTGTCCGTCATCACCATCAAGCAGCAGGCCGACGGCTGGCGCTTCGAGAAGGACGGCAAGTTCAACCGCCGCATCGACGCCAACACCCCCATCGCCATCGGCGGCCCGGCCAAGGGCCACACCCTGCTGCAGACCGGCGCCGACCCCAAGGGAGAACTGGCCCTGGGCACCTTCAACAACTGCGCCAACGGCATGACTCCCTGGGGCACCTACCTCACCTGTGAGGAAAACTTCAACGGCTATTTCGGCACCGACGGCGAGGCCGAGATCACCCCGGCCCTGGCCCGCTACGGCGTGGCCGCAGAAGACGCCGGCTACCAGTGGCACAAGTTCGACGAGCGCTTCGACCTGGCCAAGAACCCCAACGAGCCCAACCGCTTCGGCTGGGTGGTGGAAATCGATCCCCGGGATCCCCAGTCCACCCCCGTCAAGCGCACCGCCCTCGGCCGCTTCAAGCACGAAAATGCCGAGCTGGTGGTCGACCGGGATGGCCATGTGGTGGTCTACCTGGGTGACGACGAGCGCGGCGAGCACCTGTACCGCTTCGTCAGCGAAGGCAAATACAGCCCCAACGACCAGGCCGCCAACCGCAACCTGCTGGACAACGGCACCCTCTACGTGGCCAAATTCCACAACGGCCCCGACAGCGAGCTGAAAGGCAAGGGCGAGTGGCTGGAGCTCTCCTTCGGCAAGAACGGCCTGACCCCGGAAAACGGCTTCCACAGCCAGGCCGAGGTGCTGATCCACGCCCGCCTCGCCGCCACCCGGGTAGGCGCCACCACCATGGACAGGCCCGAGTGGGTGGCGGCCCATCCCACCGAGCCGGTGGTGTACTGCACCCTGACCAACAACAAGAACCGCGGCACCAACGACAACCAGCCGGTGGGAGGCCCCAACCCCCGCGCCGAAAACCACTACGGCCAGATCGTGCGCTGGCGTCCGGCGGGTGGCCGCCACACCGCCGCCGAGTTCGACTGGGATCTGTTCGTGCTGGCCGGCAACCCCGAGGTGCATAACGGCGATCTCTACGCCGGTTCCGCCAACGTCAATACCGACAACATGTTCAACAGCCCGGACGGCATCGGGTTCGACCAGAGCGGCCGGCTGTGGATCCAGACCGACGGCAACTACTCCAATGAAGGCGACTTCGCCGGCCAGGGCAACAACCAGATGCTGTGCGCCGACCCGGATAGCGGGGAAATCCGCCGTTTCCTCACCGGCCCCATCGCCTGTGAAGTGACCGGCCTCGCCTTTACCCCGGATCAGAAGACCCTGTTCGTGGGCATCCAGCACCCGGGCGAGGAGCTGGCCGGCTCCCACTTCCCCCTGGGTGGCGACAGCACCCCCCGCTCCAGCGTGATGGTCATCACCCGGGAAGACGGCGGCGTGATCGGCGCCTGATCAACGGACAAGCGGGGTCGGCGCACCGGCGCCGACTCCGTTTTTATTGTTGAGGATCCAGCCTGGCCTCGCGGAAGGCGGCCAGCCGCTCGTCCACCAGGGCGCGGGTGGCTTCGGCGTTGTCCCTGATATTGCCCGCGTAAACCCCCAGCCCGTCCAGCACCTTGACCGCCTCGCCAAATCCCTGGTCGATGGCTTCGCCGATCTTGGCCAGAAACTGCTCCACCTGCTCGGTTTCGGTCAGCTTGGGATGTTGTTTTTTAAAGGTATCGAAGTGGCCCAGGGCCCCGCTGGCGATGCGCTCGGCGGTGTTTTCCGGCGACCAGAAATCGTCCGCCTGACCCGCCAGCCTGTCCTCGCTCACGGCGAATTCTTCGCCCAGCTCCGTATTGAGCTTGTCCAGCACCTCCCGGTAGAAGATGCGCATGGCCTTGTCGTTACCCTGGTCCGCCGCCCCGAACATGGCCTCGATCACCCCCTTGTTGCTGCGGGCCCTGAGTTCATCCCGCACGCTCGACAGCTCTGCCCCGGGCCTGTGCTCGGCCTGTTGCTCCGCCGTCCTGGCCTGCTCGGTGTTTGCCCGGTCCGGGTTGCCGATCCGGGAATGTAAAATCGGTGGCACCGCCATTATCCTGCTCCTCTGCTCTTGCGATATGGAAGGGTTATCGGCCGGAGAGGCTCGGGGATGAGCCGTCATCGTGATCTCGACCCGCCTTTGCTGTTACCCTGTGGCCATGGCGTTTCTGTTCCAACTCATTAATCCCGTTAAGGAAATCCCATGAAATACAGAAAACTGGGCAACACCGACCTCGACGTCAGCCTGATCGGCCTGGGCACCATGACCTGGGGCGAGCAGAACACCGAGGCCGAGGCCCACGCCCAGCTCGACCTGGCCCTGGACCAGGGCGTCAACCTGGTCGACACCGCCGAGATGTACCCGGTGCCGCCGCGCCAGGACACCCAGGGGCGCACCGAAACCATGATCGGCAACTGGCTGGCCGCACGCGGCAACCGCGACAAAATAGTGCTGGCCACCAAGGTGGTGGGGCGCGCCCACGATCCCAAGCGCCCCTCCTACTTCCGCGACGGCCAGCCCAAGTTGGACAGGGCCAATATCGTCACCGCCCTGGACGACAGCCTGCGCCGGCTGCGCACCGACTACATCGACTTCTACCAGCTGCACTGGCCGGATCGCACCACCAACATGTTCGGCCAGCTCGGCTTCGAGACCCTGGTGGAGGAAGAGAGCATTCCCATCGAGGAGACCCTGGCGGCGCTGGACGAGCTGGTGAAGGCGGGCAAGATCCGCCATATCGGCGTGTCGAACGAAACCGCCTGGGGGGTGCACAAATTCCTGGCCGCGGCGGACAAGCACGGCCTGCCACGTATCCAGGGCATCCAGAACCC
This sequence comes from Zobellella sp. An-6, assembly GCF_052487945.1. Taxonomy (NCBI): domain Bacteria; kingdom Pseudomonadati; phylum Pseudomonadota; class Gammaproteobacteria; order Aeromonadales; family Aeromonadaceae; genus Zobellella; species Zobellella sp. An-6. Next base: position 2,613,556 of record NZ_CP199259.1, read on the forward strand.
CTACAACCTGCTCAACCGTACCCACGAGGTGGGGCTGTCGGAGTTCAGCCTGCGCGAGCGGGTGGGCCTGCTGGCCTACTCGCCGCTGGCCTTCGGCATGCTGAGCGGCAAGTACGAGAACGGCGCCAGGCCGGAAAACGCCCGCCTCACCCTGTACAGCCGCTTCCAGCGCTACTGCAACCCGCAGGCCCGCGCCGCCACCAGTGCCTACGTGGCGCTGGCCCGGGCCCACGGCCTGACCCCGACCCAGCTGGCCCAGGCCTTCGTCAACAGCCGGCCCTTCGTGACCAGCAACCTGATCGGCGCCACCACCCTGGAACAGCTGAAGGAAAACATCGCCTCGGTGGAGGTCGAACTGAGCGAAGCGGTGCTGGCCGGCATCGCCGAGATCCACCGCCAGTGGTCCAATCCGGCGCCCTGAAAACAATGCCGGCGTGTCTTGGGGCAGGCATTAAAGGCCGTCACCACCGCAATTTACGTTCGTCACCCCCGCAACTTAAGAGTGTCTCCCCCGCGCAGGCGGGGGCCCAGGAAACCAGGGCTGGAATTCGGATCGGTTAAGCTCCGCATCGCCGGCCCTGGATTCCCGCCGTCGCGGAAATGACCATGTTTTCGCCGGTCCCTGATGTCCGTCTTCACGGACAGGACGGCCCGGCCGCTCAGATCACCGGCCGGCGGATCAACTCCGCCGGCCGGCGCTCCACCAGCACCCGGCCCCGACGCACCGAATAGAGCACCTCGCCCTGGCGGCGGATCACCTCGAAATCATCGCCCCCTTCCAGGATCACGAAACTCGCCGGCTTGCCGACCGCAATGCCGTAGTCGTCGAGGCCCAGCACCCGGGCGCCGTTGTCGGTGATCAGATCCAGCGCCCGGGAAATATCCTCGTAGCCCATCATCTGGCAGATGTGCAGGCCCGCGTCCAGCACCCGCAGCAGCTTGCCGTTGCCGAGGGAATACCAGGGATCCCGGATGGAGTCTTCGGCCAGCGCCACGTTGATGCCCGCCGCCAGCAGCTCCTTCACCCGGGTCACGCCCCGGCGCTTGGGATAGCTGTCGAAGCGCCCCTGCAGGTGGATGCTCTCGGTGGGACAGGACACGAAGTGGATGCCGGACAGTTTCAGCAACCGGAACAGCTTGGAGCAGTAGGCGTTGTCGTAGGAATGCATGGCGGTGGTGTGGCTGGCGGTGACCCTGTCTCCCATGCCGGCTTCCAAGGCGGCGGTGGCCAGCACCTCCAGGAAGCGGGAGGAAGGATCGTCGGTTTCGTCGCAGTGCACGTCCACCCGCTTGTTATGCCGCTTGGCCAGCGCCATCACCCAGCGCATGGACTCCACCCCGTATTCCCGGGTGAACTCGAAATGGGGAATGCCGCCCACCACGTCGGCGCCCTCCGCCAGCGCCTGCTCCATCAGCCCCTTGCCGTCGGGATAGGACAGTATCCCCTCCTGGGGAAAAGCCACTATCTGCAGATCGAGCACCGGTTTCAGCCGTTCCCTGAGGCGGACGATGCTTTTCAGTGCCACCAGCTCCGGATCGGTCACGTCCACATGGGTGCGTACATGCTGGACACCGTTGGCCGCCAGCAACTCCACCGTGCTCAGCACCCGCCGCTCCACATCCTCCGGTGTCAGCAGCGGCTTGCGCTCGGCCCACCGCTCTATGCCCTCGAACAGGGTACCGCTCATGTTCCAGTTCGGCTCGCCGGCGGTGAGCGCCGCATCCAGGTGGATATGGGGTTCGACCAGGGGGGCACACAGCAGGTTGCCGCCCGCGTCCAGTGCTTCCGGCGCCACACTCAGGGCGGTGACCTGGGGCCGGATGGCGGTGAAGCGCCCCTCGGCCACTTCCAGGGTAAAGAGCCCTTCTTTTTTTCTCAGCCTGGCATTGATGATGTTCATCCCTTTCCCCCGTGCTGTGCACCACTAGGTATTCAATAAGGTCCTTTTCAGCTTATCCCGCCCGGCAAGGGAGAAACAAGTCCGGCGCTAATCCCGACGGCTGTCGAGCAGCGGGGCACGAAGCCAGCGGGCCAGGCCGGTGGCGCCGTCCCGCATCACCGCATGGTGACTCCAGGCGAACAGCGGCCTGGCCAGGGGGGCGGCCAGGTTCATCCAGCGGCGGGTGGTGCGCACCCGCCATTCGTAGCGGACCCGGGTAATGCCCGCCTCTTCCGTCAGCTGCCAGCAACCCCAGCCGTCCAGGTCGCCGCAGGCCCGGCCCACTATCACCCGCGGCGGGTAGAGCCGGATCACCCGCATATCGAACGCCAGCCCGTAGCCCAGCCGACTCTGCCAGTGGTAGCGGTACACCCGGCCGATGCCGCGCTCGTCGCCGGGGGCCAACTCCCGTACCCCGGCCAGCCCCGGCCACCACAGGGGCCAGCGCTGGGACTGGCTGATGGCCTGATATACCCGCTCCAGGGGGGCGGCTATCCGCCACAGGGTCACGAAGTGATAGCTCGCCATGCGGGCCTCAGGGAAAGAAGAGGTCGTCGGCAAAGGGCGGATCCAGCTCGATGTGCTCCAGCCAGACGGTTTCGAGCAAATTGCCCCGGGCATCATGGCTTTTTACCCGCACCGGGAACAGCAGGGTCTTGTCCAGCCAGATCTCATAGCGGGCCACCTGCCCCGGCTCGGCCGGGCCCCGCGCCAGCAGCTTCAGCACTGTGTCCCCCGCCAGCCGGCTTTCTCCCAGCACCCGAATTTCCCCCTGCCGGGCGAGCTGCCGGGCGCTCTGCAGCAGCACGCCCACGTCGGATCGATCCAGACGATGGCCGTGGGGGCTTTTCACCAGCCGGTTGTCGGGGCTCAGGCTCAGGGAGGGGCCCTTCAGGCCAAAGGGCCAGAGCCGCACCCGCTCGCTGTAAGGGCTGTAGATCAATACGGCACCGGCATGGGGCGAGATCACGTCCAGCCGTACCAGGCCGGGCTTGCGGTAGGCATAGCGGAGCTGCTGGTTGCCCTCGGGCCCTTCGCTGCGCAGCTCCAGCCGGTAGCCCTGGATCTCGTCGAAGCGGGCCAGGGCCTGTTCCAGGGGATCCGGGTTATCCAGCGTCAGCGCCATCAGCAACAGCATTCCGCTCAGCATGGTTCACTCCACCACCTCCAGCACCCCGGTCATGCCCCGTTCCTGGTGGCTGGCAAAAAACAGCAGCTTTTCCCGGCAGGAAAAGTCGACCCGGCCGGTGACCCTGGGGGTAAAGCGGATCACCCGGCCGCTGCTACCCAGCATGACATCCACGTCGATACCCATGCGCGGCGACCAGATCACCAGGCTGTGGGGCGTGAGCCCCGGCTCCTTGCTGACCATCAGCTCCACCGGCACCCCCACTTTCACCACGATGTGATCGGGGTGGAAAAAATAGTTGCCGCCGACGATCTCCACCCGCTGCACCCCGTCGGCGTCGAGCCGGGCCTGCACCGGCTCGGCCCGGCCCGTCCCCGGCGCCAGCGCCGCCAGCAGGAGCAGCACGCCTTGCCATCGCCCATTCATCACGTCTCCCGGGGATCTGATCCTATGTTCAGCATAGCAAGGAGGAGTGACGAGAGCCGTGCCGGAGGAAATCCAGGAAGGCGGGAGTGACGAGTAAGAACGCGGGAGTAACTGGAAGGCGGCAGTGGTGGTGGGTGTGTCATATCCGCGCAGGCGGATATCCAGGGATCGGGCGTAGGTAAAGAAAGCGCCGGCGTGTCGCGCCGGCACCGCAGTAGGGTTATCAGGCGAACACGAAGTATTTGCGCACGGTTTCCACCACCTCCCAGGTGCCCCGGAAGCCGGGCTCGACCACGAAGATGTCGCCGGCCTTGAGGTGGATGGGCTCGCCGCCTTCCGGGGTGAGGATGCAGTAGCCTTCACGGAAGTCGCAGTATTCCCACTTGGTGTAGTTCACCGCCCACTTGCCCGGGGTGCACAGCCAGGTGCCCATGATCTTGCTGCCGTCTTCCGAAGTGTAGGCGTTGAGGTTGACGGTATGGGGGTCGCCGGAGAGCTTTTCCCATTTGGTGGCATCCAGCAGTACGGTGGGCTGGGTATCGCGCAATACCGTGATCTTGTCGGACATGATGTCTCCTTGTCGCTGTTTGAGGTTATTGGCCGGCGCCGCCGGCCCTGTGCGTTGTCAGTTGCCCAGCACCACCGTCTTGCCCTGGTACATGAACACCCGCTTTTCGATGTGGTACTGGATGGCCTTGGCCAGGGTGACGCATTCGATGTCGCGCCCCTTGGCCACCAGGTCTTCCGGGTAGTGGCTGTGATCCACCGGCTGGATACCCTGGGTGATGATGGGACCTTCGTCCAGCTCGTTGTTGATGTAATGGGCGGTGGCCCCCACCAGCTTGACGCCCTTGGCGTAGGCCTGGTGGTAGGGCTGGGCGCCCTTGAAGCCGGGCAGCAGCGAATGGTGGATATTGATGGCCCAGCCGGCGAGCTTGTCGCACAGCTCGGGGCTCAGCACTTGCATGTAGCGCGCCAGCACCACCAGCTCCGCCTCGCTTTCGTTGATGATCTCCCACATCTTCGCCTCCTGCTCGGCCTTGGTGTCGGCGGTCACCGGCAGGTGGTAGTAGGGAATGTGGTGCCAGTCGGCCAGCCGCTGCAGGTCCGGGTGGTTGGAGATGATGGCCGGGATCTCGATGGCCAGTTGGCCGGTGCGGTAGCGGTACAACAGGTCGTTGAGACAATGGTCGAACTTGGACACCAGTATCACCACGTTGGGCTTGCGCTTGCGTTCGGTCAGTTGCCACTGCAGGTCGAAGCGGGCCGCCCGGGGGGCGAAGCCGTCGCGAAAGGCCGTCTCGTCGAACTGGCCGTCCGCCGGCCGGCGGAATTCGGCGCGGATGAAAAACTGGCCGGCGCGGGCGTCGTCGAAGGTTTGCATGTCCGCCACGTAACAGCCCTGCTCGCACAGGTAACGGGTGACCACATCCACGGTGCCCAGCCGGCTGGCACAGGTGGCGGTGAGGATCAGGGTATCGGGGGTGTTCATTGGCAACCTCCTTGTGGAACATGGCGTCTGTCGGTCGACTGAAGCCGACCCTACGGGCCGACCGCCGGCATCCGTAAGGCCCATGTCAACGGGCCTTTACTGGTCGAATAAATTCGACCCTACGGGCCGACCGCCGGCATCCGTAGGGCCCATTTCAATGGGCCCTTATTGGTCGAATAAGTTCGACCCTAGGTACGAGCAGGCCGTACCCTTAGCGGCTGATCACCAGGCCGTATTCGCGGCTGGCGTCCTGCAGCCAGAGCCAGAGGTAGTCGGCGAAGCTGCGCCGGACCACCAGCTCGAAGCTCTCCGCCCCGGTGCGGCGCAGCAGTACCGTGCTCTTGGCGAACACGGTGCCCACGCACTTGCCGGTGGGGAAGTTGGAGGGGTGCACGTCGTAGGGGCAGGACTTGCGCACCACCAGCTCCGCCTTGGGACCGGACAGCTCCAGCACCGTCTGGCCGCCGCTCACGTCGGTGATGGCGTAGTGGCCGGACAGCTGCTCGCGCAGCTGGGCCTCGAGCTGCCCTTCCCGGCCCCCTTCCACGATGATCAGCCACTCGTCCGGCGCCAGCCACTGCACCAGCACCCGGTCGGTTTCCACCGAGCCGCAGGGCTGGGTGGGCAACGCCACTCCCAGCACCTTTTCCACGGTTTTGGCGAACAGCTCGTTGCCGGCGTTGCCGCGCAGTACCAGGTGGCCCAGCATCGCCTTTTCGCGCAGCACCACCTCTCCCTGCTGCCGCTCGGCCGCCAGGGCCGGCAGGTTGGCGTGATAGAGCGGGGATTCCACCCGCACCCGGGTCTCGGTCCGGGCCAGTTTGGCGGTAACGTTAGACATGCTGGCGCTCTCCTTTGGGATCATAGAAAACGGGACTGGTGATCTCGGCTTCCAGCACCCGGCCGTCGGCCAGGGGGAAGAACACGGTTTCACCCATGCGGTTCAAACCGCCTTTCACCACACCCATGGCGATGCTGTAGCCCAGGTTGGCGCTGTAGTAGCTGGAGGTCACATGGCCGACCATGGGCACCGGCACCGGGTGCTTGGGATCCAGCACAATCTGCGCCCCCTCCGGGATCACGGTCTTGGGCTCCTTGCACTTCAGCCCCACCAGTTGCTTGCGGTCGGTGCGCGCGGTGTCGCTGCGCGACCAGGAGCGCTTGCCGATGAAGGGGAAGGGCTTGGTCTTGCCCACGCACCAGTCCATGCCCAGATCGTAGGGGGTCACGGAGCCGTCTGTATCCTGGCCGACGATGATGAAGCCCTTCTCGGCCCGCAGCACGTGCATGGTCTCGGTGCCGTAGGGGGTGATATTGAACTCGGCCCCCGCCGCCATCAGCGCTTCCCACACGTGCAGCCCGTAGTTGGCCTGCACGTTCACCTCGAAGCTCAGCTCGCCGGTGAAGGAGATGCGGAAGATACGTCCGCTCACCCCGGCGATGGTGGCATTCTGCCAGGTCATGAAGGGGAAGGCCTCGCCGGACAGATCCACGCCTTCCACCACCTTTTCCAGCACCTTGCGGCTGTTGGGGCCGGACACCGTCATGGTGGCCCAGTGGTCGGTGACGGAGGTGAAATACACCTCCAGCTCCGGCCATTCGGTCTGGTGCCACAGCTCCAGCCACTGCAGCACCCCGGCGGCCCCACCGGTGGTGGTGGTCATGATGAAGTGCTGGTCGCTGATGCAGGAGGTGACGCCGTCGTCGAACACCATGCCGTCTTCCTTGCACATCAGGCCGTAGCGGCAGCTGCCGGGGTTGAGCTTGGCCCAGGCGTTGGTGTAGATGCGCGACAGGAACTCCCGGGCGTCCGGGCCCTGGATGTCGATCTTGCCCAGGGTGGATGCATCGAGGATGCCCACGCTGGTGCGGGTGGCCACGCATTCCCGGTTCACCGCCTGGTGCAGATCCTCGCCCGGCTGGGGGAAGTACCAGGGACGCTTCCACTGGCCCACGTCCTCGAACTCGGCGCCGTGCTTCAGGTGCCAGGCATGCATGGCGCTGAAGCGGGCCGGGTCGAACAGCGGGCCGGCATCGCGCCCGGCCAGGGCGCCCATGGTCACCGGGGTGTAGTTGGGCCGGAACACGGTGGTGCCGGTCTCGGGGATCGACTTGCCCATGGCGTTGGCGGCGATGGCCATGCCGTTGATATTGCCGAGCTTGCCCTGATCGGTGCCGAAGCCCATGGCGGTATAGCGCTTGATGTGCTCGATGGACTCGAAGCCCTCGCGCACGGCCAGCTCGATGCCGGCGGCGGTGACGTCGTTCTGGTAATCCACGAACTGCTTGGGCGCGCGGCTCACCGGCTTGTCGTGGGGCACCAGGAACAGCGCCTGGGCCGCATCTTCCCGCGGATCCACCGTTTTGAGCTCCGCGTCCACCACCTGGGCGGCGATCTCGCCGTAGCCGGTGGCCTCGGCGGCGGCGCGGCCGGCCTCCAGCCCTTCGGCCAGCACCCGGGACAGGCCATAGGTGCCCTGCACCCCGCCGGCCAGCAATTGTTTCTGCACGGTGTCGCCGGGCACGAAGCCGATGATGTCGTCATTCCATACCGGGCGGGCGCCGGTGTGGGCGGTCAGGTGCACCACCGGGCTCCAGCCGCCGGAGCTGGCGATGGTGTCGCAGGTCAGGGCCTCGGCCTTGCCGGTGACCTTGCTGCCGTCGCTGGACAGCGGAGCCACTTTGGCGCCGTTCACCCGCTTCTTGCCGGTGGCCTCGATCAGGCCGTGGCCGGTGTAGATCTTGACGCCGCGCGCCTTGAGCATCTGGTAGCGGGCACCGTCGGGCTTGTGCCGGCTGTCCACCACCGCCACCACTTCGCGGCCGGCGTCCAGCCAGTCGAGCGCGGCCTGGTAGCCGTAGTCGTTGCAGGTCATCAGCACCAGCCGTTGGCCAGGGGCCACGCCGTAGCGGTTGACGTAGGTGGAGATGGCACCGGCCACGAAGCAGCCGGGCAAGTCGTTGTTGCCGAACACCAGGGGGCGCTCGTGGGCACCGGCGGCCAGCACCACCCGCTTGGCGCGGATGCGGTGCAGGCGCTGGCGGGTCTTGCCGCCCAGCCGCTCGCCCAGGTGATCGGTGCGCCGCTCCACCACGGACACGAAGTTCTGATCGTAGTAGCCGGTGGCGGTGCTGCGCGGCAGCAGGGTCACGTCGGGAAGCGCACTCAGCTCCTTCACCGCCGCCGCCACCCAGTGGCCCGGCGCCTGGCCGTTGATGGGCTGGGTGCTGTGCAGCAGGTGGCCGCCGAATTCGTTCTGCTCGTCCACCAGGATCACCCGGGCGCCGCGGCGGCCGGCGGCCAGGGCCGCGGCCAGGCCGGCGGCACCGCCGCCCACCACCAGCACGTCGCAGTGGTGGTTGAGCTTGTCGTAGCTGTCCGGATCCCGCTCCTGCGGCACCCGGCCGAGGCCGGCGGCCTTGCGGATCAGGTGCTCGTACTTGGGCCACATGGACTGGGGATACATGAAGGTCTTGTAGTAGAAGCCGGGAGGCATCATGCTGCCGCCGAGCTTGCCCATCACGCCCATCAGATCCTTGTCCACGCTCGGCCAGCCGTTGGTGCTGGCGGCGGTGAGGCCGTCGTACAGCTCGGCCTGGGTGCCGCGGATGTTGGGGATCATGGTGGCCTCGGAGCCGCCCACCTGCAGGATGCAGTTCGGCTCTTCCGCCCCGGCGGCCATGATGCCGCGCGGCCGGGCGTACTTGAAGGAGCGGCCGACCACGTCCACCCCGTTGGCCAGCAGCGCCGAGGCGATGGTATCACCCGCGTAACCCTGGTAGCGCTTGCCGTTGAAGATAAAGCTGAGCGGCTTGCTGCGGTCCACCCGCCCCTTGCCCTGAATGCGATGTTGCTGGCTCATGACTGGCCTCCTTGCTCGCCGACCTTGTAGGTTTCTTCGATTTCATACGTCACTGTGTGCCGGGCCGCGTTGAAGAACTTGCGGCAGCCGGCGGCGTGGTACCACATCTCCCGATGCAGGCCGCGCGGGTTCTTGCGCATAAACAGGTACTGGGCCCACTCCTCGTCGCTGAGGGCGTCCGGATCCGCCGGACGGGCGATGTGCGCTTCGCCGGCGTAGCGGAACTCTTCTTCTTCGCGGTATTCGCCGCAGTGCGGACAATAAAGATGTAACATCGGCTCTCTCCTCAGTGGGCTACGCCGGCAGCGCCGTGCTCGTCGATCAGGTGGCCGCTGGTAAAGCGGTCGATACTAAAGGGTTTGGCCAGGGGGTGCGGCTCGTCATGGGCGATGGTATGGGCGAACACATTGCCCGAGCCCGGGGTGGCCTTGAAGCCGCCGGTGCCCCAGCCGCAGTTGAAATACAGCCCCTTGATAGGCGTCTTGGAGATGATCGGGCAGGCGTCGGGACAGGTGTCGACGATGCCGCCCCAGGTACGGTTGAGGCGCACCCGGCTGAAGATGGGGAACATCTCCACGATGGCCGCCATGGTGTGCTCCACCACCGGGAAGGAGCCGCGCTGGCCATAGCCCAGGTAGCTGTCGATGCCGGCGCCGATCACCAGGTCGCCCTTGTCGGACTGGGACACGTAGCCGTGCACGTGGTTGGACATCACCACGGTGTCGAGGATCGGCTTGACCGGCTCGGACACCATGGCCTGCAGCGGATGGGACTCGAGCGGCAGCTTCATGCCCACCATGTTGGCCATGACGCCGGAGTTGCCGGCGGTGACGCAGGCCACCTTGCGCGCCTTGATCAGGCCACGATTGGTTTCCACCCCCACCACGGCGCCGTTCTCCCGGCGGATGCCGGTGACTTCGGTCTGCTGGATCAGGTGCACGCCCATGGCGTCGGCGGCGCGGGCAAAGCCCCAGGCCACGGCGTCGTGGCGGGCGGTGCCGCCGCGCGGCTGCCAGGAGGCGCCCAGCACCGGATAGCGGGCGTTCTTGGAGCAGTCCAGGATCGGCACCAGCTCCTGCACCTGCTTGGTGTTGAGCACTTCGCCGTCGATGCCGTTCAGCCGGTTGGCGTTGACCCGGCGCTCGATGTCGCGCATGTCCTGCAGGGTGTGGCCCAGGTTGAGCACGCCGCGCTGGCTGAACATCAGGTTGTAGTTGAGTTCCTGGGCCAGGCCTTCCCACAGCTTCATGGAGTGCTCATAGAGCCAGGCGGCCTCGTCCCACAGGTAGTTGGAACGCACTATGGTGGTGTTGCGGGCGGTGTTGCCGCCGCCGAGGTAACCCTTCTCGATCACCGCCACGTTGGTGATGCCGTGCTCCTTGGCCAGGTAGTAGGCGGTGGCCAGGCCGTGGCCGCCGCCGCCGACGATCACCACTTCATAGCCTTCGTGTTTGGGGGTGGGGTTGCGCCACACCTTCTGCCAGTTCTCGTGATGGCTCAGGGCATGCTTGAGGAGCCCGAACCCGGAATATTTTTGCATAGTGTCACCTGTTATCTTTAAGTCAGTGTCCGGACCTCGGCGTCCGCAGCTTGGGCCATCCTCACGCCGACTCGCCGTAAAAGTCCGATACTCGCGTTTCCTGCCTGCTGCGAACATTCACTGGATGTTCGGTCAGGCAGAAACCGCTCGTCACGGCGAGCAAGCTCGCCCCCTGGGGGCTCGACGGCGCCATCCCTGGCGCCAACGGTCGGCTTAGAGGACTGCCCTAATCTGCGCTCTGGCTACGAGGCAGTTGGCCATCAGCAATCAGCGATATACCGGGAAGTAGCTGCACAGGCTGGCCACCTGGTCCTTCACCGCGATAATCACTTCCGGGTCGTCCATGTTGTCGAGAATGTCGCAGATCCAGCCCGCCAACTGGCGGCAGTGCTCCACCTTGAAGCCGCGGCTGGTCACCGCCGGGGTGCCGATGCGCAGGCCCGAGGTTACGAAGGGCGGCTGGGGATCGTTCGGCACCGCGTTCTTGTTGACGGTGATGTGCGCCTGGCCCAGCACCCGATCCGCGTCCTTGCCGGTGATGCCCTTGGCGGACAGGTCGAGCAGGAACAGGTGATTGTCGGTACCGTTCGACACCACATCGAAACCGCGCTGCTTGAACACCTCCACCATGGCGCGGGCGTTGTCCACCACCGCCTGCTGGTAGTCACGGAATTCCGGGGTGAGCGCCTCGGCAAAGGCCACCGCCTTGGCGGCGATGGCGTGCATCAGCGGGCCGCCCTGGCCACCGGGGAAGACGGCGGCGTTGAGTTTTTTCTCGATCTCCGGATTGGCCTTGGCCAGGATCAGGCCGCCACGGGGACCGCGCAGGGTCTTGTGGGTGGTGGTGGTGACCACGTCCGCGTAGGGCAGCGGGTTGGGGTAGCAGCCCGCGGCCACCAGGCCGGCCACGTGGGCCATGTCCACGAACAGGTAGGCGCCCACCTTGTCGGCGATGGCGCGGAAACGGGCCCAGTCCATCACCCGGGAATAGGCGGAAAAGCCGGCCACGATCATCCTGGGCTCGTGCTCCAGGGCCAGGGCCTCGACCTGGTCGTAGTCCACCTCGCCGGTGGCCTCGTTCAGGCCGTATTGCACCGCGTTGTAGATCTTGCCGGAAAAGCTGACCTTGGCGCCGTGGGTGAGGTGGCCGCCGTGGGCCAGACTCATGCCGAGCACGGTGTCGCCGGGGGCGCACAGGGCCATATAGACGGCGGCGTTGGCCTGGGAGCCGGAGTGGGGCTGGACGTTGGCGTAGTCGGCACCGAACAGCTCCTTGGCACGATCGATGGCCAGCTGCTCCACCTTGTCCACCGCCTCGCAACCGCCGTAGTAGCGCTTGCCGGGGTAGCCTTCCGCATACTTGTTGGTGAGCACGGACCCTTGCGCTTCCATCACCGCCGGGCTGGTGTAGTTCTCCGAGGCAATCAGCTCGATATGCTGCTCCTGGCGGGCGGCCTCCTCTTCCATGGCGGCCCACAGTGCCGGGTCCATATCCTGAATGCGGGTGTGTTTGCTGAACATCTTGTGACCTCCTTGCTCGGCTCGGGCCTCCCCCAGCCTGACATTGTCCATCCCTTCGGCGCCGCGTCTCGGCGGGCTGCCGGGTTCTGCTTTGACTTGCATACTACTGAGGGCCCGAGGGGCAGGGATGACTGGCTGCGGCCTAAAGCTGCGTATTTGCGACAAGGATGGCGCAGGCGGGCAAGCCGCCGCGCCGCCGAAGACCGCGGCCACCGGCGCCGGGATAAGGCCCCAACGCCGGCAATAGGTCGGAAACAGATAATGGCAGTGATAGAGCCGGCGGAAGAAACATGGTCATTCCCGCGAAGGCGCTGAGGGATCCCCAAAAAAATCGGCAGGCATGGTAGATTGCGTCTTTATTAATCGCCAAAAAAACAAAGACGTTCCGCCATGCCTGCCGTGTCCTCAGTTTGCCATAAATTCTTCGCGTCTGCCTTCGCTCCTTTTCATCAGGCTCGGGTAAAAACCCTGCTGAACTGTGCCGAAGGACTCATTACCGGCAACACCCTCTCCTTGACCCGGATTGGACGACATCTGCCCGGCAAAGCCTGCGTCAAGCACAAGATAAAACGCGTCGACCGCTTTCTTCGTAATGAGAAGGCCCACCAGGACTGCGTCACCATGAGTGCCGCCCTGACCCGCCGCATCACCGATTGCTTGCCCTGCTGCTTCATTGCCATTGACTGGAGCGGCTGTTGCAGCCAGGACTTTCATGTCTTGCGCGCCAGCCTGGTGTATGAAGGTCGCAGCCTGCCCTTGCTGAACCGTGTTGTGCCCTCTGCGCGGCAAGAAAATCATGATGAACATCAGCAGTTTCTGCTCGATCTGCATGCCGCCCTGGGGGCACACCAGCGGGTCATTCTTCTGTCGGACGGTGGCTTTAAAACGCCGTGGCTGAATCAGGTGCGGGCGTTGGGCTGGGTGTTTGTAGGGCGAGTGCGCGGGCGCATCCATGGCAAGTTGGATAACGAGAAAGAGTGGTATCCCGCGGCCACGCTGGCCCAGCAGGCGACGGCCACCCCGGAGGCGCTGGGAGCGGGCCTGTTGGGTAAGACAGTGAAGCCGGCCTGCCCGGTTTACTATCACCAGTACCATGCCCCCTCGAAGGGACGGCACAAGAAAAGGGGCAAGAAGCAGCCCATGTATCCCCAGGCAGAGAAGCAGTATCGCGACGCGGCGGAAGAGCCGTGGCTGCTGGTGACCTCGGATGCGGAACTCACTGCCCAGCAGGTCGTCTCGCTGTATCGGAAGCGGATGCAAATCGAGCAGAACTTCCGTGATGACAAGAGCCAGCGTTACGGTTTTGGCTGGAGCAACAGTAAAAGTCAGGGGGAGGGTCGCTTGGGTCAACTGTGCCTGATAGCCCAGGTAGCAACCCTGTTCCTATGGTTGGTGGGGTTCGAGTGCGAACAACAAGGGCTGCATCGGCGATACCAGGCCAACACCGAGGAGCGTCGGGTGCTTTCCTTTTTAACCTTGGGAAAACAGGTGCTTATCCATGAGCCGAGGAGAGTAACGGGCTCGCTACTGGAGCGAGCCTTAACACGCTTGAGCCGTATCTACACCCTCATGGAAGAGGTCGCGGCATGACCAGAAAAAACTGGGGAGCCGTCAGCGCGAAGGCGGGAATCCAGGGGCAGGCAAGCGGCCCAATGCCAAAAGGATGCAAAGCCAGGTCCGGCGGGGTACTATCCCAACCAGGTTGTCACCGTCACGCAACTTGCCCTTGCGGACCCGTTAACAGATGCCATGCCCCCAGTGAGTGAAAAACGCCTTTTCAGCCACCGCCTGCGCGACACCAACAGCGCCTTCCTCCCGGCCCGCCAGCAAGAGGAGCGGCCGACCCGGGTGGGCTTTGTACTGCTGCCCCATTTCTCGATGATGGCCTTCACCGCCGCGGTGGACGCCCTGGTCACCGCCAACCTGGTGCAGGCCACGCCCCTGTTCGCCTTTGCCACCTACGGCCTGGAGAGCACCACGGTGCGCAGCGATCTGGCCATCGACATCTCCGCCAACGCCACCCTGGAGCAGTTGCCGCTGGAAGGGGAAGACGCGCTGGACGTGGTGATAGTGTGCGGTGGCTTTCGCTGCGACCTGAACGAGCGGGCGCCGCTCAGCCACAAGCTGAAACTGGCCGCCAAGCGCCAGAAGGTGCTGGGCGGCCTGTGGAACGGCGCCGTGGCCCTGGCCCACGCCGGCCTGCTCGACCGCCTGGCCTGCGCCATCCACCCGGACAACCACACCTTCGCCCGCGAACGTTTCCCCCATGTGCAGGTGTCGCACCAGGTGATGGTGGTGACCGAGCGGGTGCTGACCAGCGCCGGCCCCAGCAGCGCCCTGGAGATGATGCTGGTGCTGATCGAGCGGCTGCACGGCAAGGACACGGTGCGTGCCATCCGCGAGATCCTGAGCAGCGACCGCATCGCCGACAGCAACGAAACCCGGCTCACCCTGGCGGAAAACGACCCCAGCCTGCCCGAGCCCCTGCGCAACCTGCTGCACCTGATGAACAGCAACATCGAAGAGCCGCTCGGCATCGAGGAGCTGGCCGCCTACGTGGGCCTGTCGCGCCGGCGCATCGAACGGCTGTTCCAGGGCCACCTGGAAACCACCCCTTCCCGCTACTACCTGGAGCTGCGCATCACCCACGCCCGCCGCCTGCTGCTGCAAAGCGACGCCAGCATCGCCAACATCGCCGTGGCCTGCGGCTTCGTCAGCTCCACCCACTTCAGCCACTGCTTCAAGGACTTCTTCGGCGTCTCCCCCAGCCAGGCCCGGCAGCTGCGCAAGGGATGAACCACCCTGGTTGTAAAAAAATGTAATAACATGTGCTGATTTGTTCGCATCTGCAGCGAACAGCACCACCGTTGACAAGCGAAGCCGAGCGGTGTTAGAAGTTTCCGGCCAGCGGACGCCCGGTACGCGATTGACCTGAAGGTGAGCACGATATGGATATCAGCATCTTGATTGTGGAAGATGACGATATAACGAGGGACTGCCTCGTGGAGTATTTCAAGACGGAGCAGTACCGGGTTTATTCGACCGAGTGCGCCGAACAGGCCGAGAGAATACTGCAAGATGAGCAAATCGACCTGGTACTGCTCGATATCCGGCTGCCCGGCAAGGACGGCCTGACCCTCACCCGCGAAATCCGGGCCAACGCCGAAACCGGCATCATACTGGTGACCAGTCGCCAGGACGAGATAGAGCGCATCATCGGCCTGGAATGCGGGGCCGACGAGTACGTCTCCAAGCCCTTCAACCCCCGGGAGCTGCTGGCCCGCGCCAAGAACCTGGCGCGCCGGGTACGCACCGCGGCCAACGGCCGGCCGGCGGCTACCACCGGCAACGTGCGCCGCTTCGACGACTGGCGCTTCGATCTGGATCGGCGGGTACTGATCGACGGGGACGACCAGCAAATCTCCCTCACCCACGGCGAATACCAGCTGCTCTGCGCCTTTATCCGCCACTCGGGCCAGACCCTGTCCCGGGATCAGTTGCTGGACCAGATCAAAAACCGGGAATGGGCGCCCAACGACCGGACGGTGGACGTGCTGGTCGGCCGCCTGCGGCGCAAACTCGGGGACAACCCGGCCCACCCCAAGACCATCCTCACCGTGCATGGCGCGGGCTACGTGTTCACCCCCAGGCCGGTTCCGTGCCACTGAGCCTCGGCCTGTTGCTGCTCGGGCTGCTGCTGGCCCTGCCCGCCTCGGCCAGGACCCTGCTGGCCTGCGGCCATCCCATGTATCCGCCCCTGTCCTGGGCCGAGCGGGGCGAACTGGTCGGCATCGCCCCCCACCTGGCCCGCCGGCTGCTCGGCGAGTTCGGCTACCGCCTCGACCTGCGCATCTTCGGCAACTGGGAGCGTTGCCAGCTGGCCGCCCGCCAGGGCAAGGTCGACCTGATAGTGGCGGCCTACAAAACCCGCCGGCGGGAGCAGGATTTTCTGTTCAGCGACACCCCCATCATCGCCGATCCCGTGGTGCTCTTTACCCATGCCGGCCAGGCACCGCCGTCGGGCAAGGCCCCCGAGCTGGGCGGCCGCACCCTGGGGCTGCTGTTCGGCGACAGCTTCGGCGACGCCTTCGACCGGCTGATGGCCCGGCATCCCCGGGTGGAGCGGGTGTCCACCGGCGAGCAGAATTTCCACAAGCTGGCCCAGGGGCGCATCGACTACATGCCCATCGGGCTCGCCACCGGCCGCTTGCAGGCCCGCAAGCTGAACCTCACCGACCGGGTATTTCCCCTGGATCAGATCCTGACCGTGGAACGCTACCACCTGGCTCTGCCCAGGGGATCCAGGCTGGCGCCGCTGCTGCCGGCGCTGTCGGAGCGGCTGCGCCAGCTGACCGAGGACAAGTACATCGGCCACATCAGCCAGCATTACGAGCGCCGCTACCTGGACGGCCCCTGAGATGCGCAGCCTGCTCGCCCTGCTGCCCCGCTATCGCCGCCGGCACCCGCTCGGCTTCCGGCTGTTCCTGCTGATCCTGGGGTTCAGCCTGGTGTTTTCCCTGATCTCCACCGCGGTGCAGCTGTCCCTGGATTACCGCCAGGCCAGGCAGGACATGGCCGCGCGGCTGTCGCTTATCGAGCAGAGCTACCTGGAGGGGCTGACCCAGAGTCTGTGGGATCTGAACCTGCCCCAGGCCAGGCTGCAGCTCAAGAGCATGCTCGACATGCCCCATATGGCCCGGCTTACCGTGACCGCCGACGCCCTGGCCGCGCCGCTGGTACTGGCCGGGGACCATGCCGGCGACAGCGAACCCTATCGGCATGTGTTTGAACTGATCTACCCCAGCCCGGTGCTGGGGCCGCAACCGGTGGGCCGGCTCGAGCTTGAGTTCAGCCGGTCCAGCATCCGCCGGCAGCTGGCGCAAAACGCCCTCTCGGCCCTGCTCGGCCACAGCCTGACGGTGCTGGCCATCGCCCTCAGCTTGTTGTTGCTGTTCCAGCGCCTGGTCACCCGCCACCTGGAGCGGATGGCCCGCCATGTGGAACAACTGGGCCGGGGGCAGTGGAGCCAGGCCCTGCAACTGGACCGCCGGCCCCGCCGGCAACAGGACGAGCTGGACACCCTGGTGCGCGCCCTCGACACCCTGCGCCAGTCGGTCGAGCAGGACAGGCAAGACCGGGAGCAGCGCCAGAGCGAGCTGCAATCGGACAAGGCCAGGCTGGCAGCCCTGGTGGACAAGCGCACCCGCCGCCTGCGCCAGGCCAAGGAAGCGGCGGAGGCGGCCGACCGGGCCAAGAGCCGGTTCATCGCCAACATGACCCACGAACTGCGCACCCCCATGAACGGCATACTGGGCACCATCACCCTGCTGCGGCCGGTGCTCGCCGGCGGCCCCGGGCAGCACCGGCTGGATACCCTCCAGCAGTCGGCCGAGCACCTGCTGATGCTGCTGAACGACGTGCTCGACTTCGCCGCCCTGGAGCAGGAGCCCTTGCCCGAGGAGGCCGCGCCCTTCGCCTTGCAGGAACTGCTCGACAGCACCCTGGCCATGATGCGGGGCTATGCCGATGCCAAGGGGATAGGGCTGCGGCTGGACAACGGCGCACCGCCGTCGACCCGGCTGCTGGGGCACGCCAGCCGGCTGCGCCAGGTGCTGATCAACCTGCTGTCCAATGCCATCAAATTCACCGCCGAAGGGGGCCGGGTGACGGTGCGGCTCCACCGGCAGGACGGGCACTGGCGGTTCAGCGTGGAAGACAACGGCATCGGCATCGCGCCCGAGCAACAGCGGCGCATCTTCCAGCGCTTTACCCAGGCCGATGAAAGCATCACCCGGCGTTATGGCGGCACCGGCCTGGGGCTGGCCATCTCCGAGCGGCTGGTGAACGCCATGGGTGGACGGATAGGGGTGGAAAGCCAGCCGGGCCGGGGCAGCCGGTTCTGGTTTTCGCTGCCGCTGGCCAGCGCCGGGCCGGCGCCGGCCAGCGCCAGACACACTCTCCCTCCCCTGCCCAGCCTGAGCCTGCTGCTGGTGGAAGACGTGGCCATCAACCAGGAGATCATCGGCGCCCTGCTCGAGCAGCACGGCCACCTGGTCTGCCTGGCGGCCAGCGGCGAACAGGCCCTGTCGCTGACAGCACAGCAGGCCTTTGATCTCATCCTGATGGACATGCACCTGCCCGGCATGGATGGCCTGGAAAGCCGCCGCCGCATCCAGGAACAGCCCCAGGGCCTGAACCGGGATACCCCGGTGGTAGCCCTGACCGCCAGTGTCACCCCGGGGGACATCGGCCGTTACCTGGCGGCCGGGATAAAAGCGGTGGTCGCCAAGCCGGTGCAATGGCCCCGTTTGCATCAGGCCATGGCGCTGGCCACCGACATGCCGGTAGCCGCGGATCTGCCGCCCGAACTCGCTCACCCCCTGTTGCAGGAACATCTGCGGATGCTGGGCCGGCCACGACTGCAGGCCCTGCTCACCCGTTTTGCCGAAGAGCTGCCCCGCCAGCATGCCGCCTTGCGCCGCGAGCTTGCCGACGGCGATCATCTGGAGCTGGCGCAGCTGGCTCACCGCCTGCGCGGCTCGGCCCAGCTGCTCGGGTTCGATGCCCTGGCGGCACTGCTGGCGGACATGGAAGCCCGGGCCGACGCCCGGCAACCGATACCGGCAGGGCAACAACACCGGTTGGAACAACTGCTGGCCGACACCCGGAAAGCGCTGACCGAAGTCCAGGCCCGGCTGGCCGCGGATTAAGCGGTACAATTTTTTACAATTCCGCACAACCGGCGCAAAGCCCCGTTACAGTCACCCCTTAGCCTGAGGCATCCCTCGGGATATCAGACCCGGGCCCCCTGCGGGCCTGCCTGCTCAGGATCTAAGGAGAGAACCATGATGACAACGAGAACGCCTCAAAAGCCCGGCTTCTGGCTGGCCTGCCTGCCCATCGCCCTGACCTTCGCGGTGCTGGGCGTACAGCTGTTTTACTTCAACAACTTTACCCCCCATATTCCGCTCGCCATCGGCGTGGCCGTGGCCGCGCTGATCGGCTGGCTGCGCGGCTACCGCTGGCACGACATGGAAGACGGCATCATGCACGTGGTTCGCCTCGGCCTGCAGTCGGTGGGCATCCTCATCATCGTCGGCATGATCATCGGCATCTGGATTGCCAGCGGCACCGTGCCCTATCTGATCAAGCTGGGTTTGAGCCTGATCTCGCCCGAGCTGTTCCTGGCCGCCAGCGTGCTGATCTGCGCCGTGGTGTCGGTGTCGCTCGGCACCTCCTGGGGCACCACCGGCACCGTGGGCCTGGCGCTGATGGGCATCGGCAACGG
The DNA here is from genome assembly GCF_052487945.1 of Zobellella sp. An-6. Taxonomy (NCBI): domain Bacteria; kingdom Pseudomonadati; phylum Pseudomonadota; class Gammaproteobacteria; order Aeromonadales; family Aeromonadaceae; genus Zobellella; species Zobellella sp. An-6. Next base: position 2,632,755 of record NZ_CP199259.1, read on the forward strand.
TTTCGACATTCCCATGTACTGGACCGCCGGTGCCGTGGTGTCGGGCGCCTTCTTCGGTGACAAGATGTCGCCGCTGTCGGACACCACCAACCTGGCGCCGGCCGTGACCGGGGTGGATCTGTTCGCCCATATCCGCAACATGCTGCCCACCACCATTCCCGCCATGCTGATCGCCCTGGTCGTCTACCTGGTGGCGGGATTCAGCCTGATCGGCGAGCAGGCGGTGGACTTCGCCCGCATCGAGAGCATCATCGGCGGCCTGGATCGGCACTTCAGCCTGTCCTGGCCCCTGCTGCTGCCGCTGGCGGTGACCGTGGTGCTGGCGCTGAAGAAAATGCCCGCCCTGCCCACCCTGTTCGCCGGCGCCATGCTGGGCCTGGCCACCGCCATGCTGATGCAGGGAGTGCATCTGCAGCAGGCCTTCGAGTTCATGTTCAGCGGCTACCGGATAGAGACCGGCGTGCGCGAGATAGACGCCCTGCTCAACCGCGGCGGCATCCAGTCCATGACCTGGGTGATCACCCTGATGCTGGTGGCCCTGGCCTTCGGCGGCGTGCTGGAACGTACCGGCTGCCTGGCGGTGATAGTGGAAAAAATCCTGTCCCGCTCGAACAGCTTCGGCGCCATGCAGTCCTCGGCCATCGCCACCTCGGCCATGACCAACGTGATCGGCGGCGACCCCTACCTGTCCATCGCCCTGCCCGGCCGCATGTTCGCCCCGGCCTACAAGGCCAAGGGCTATTCGGCCTTGAACCTGTCGCGCGCCACCGAGGAAGGCGGTACCCTGATTTCTCCGCTCGTGCCCTGGAACGCCGGCGGCGCCGTGGTGATCACCGCCCTCGGGCTCGGCATTGCGGAGGGCAACACCATCAACCTGCTGTACATCCCCCTGGCCTTCGCCTGCTGGCTGTCGCCGCTGATCGGCATGGCCTACGGCTACCTGGGCTGGTTCTCGCCCCGGCTGAGCACGGAGGAAGCCGCCCGGGCACCGACCGATGAGCCGTCCCGTCCAGAGCGGGCTTTCGCCAGGTAAGCCTCCGGTGGCCCCGCCAGGGCGCCGCCATCACCACGCCCGCCGCTGCGGGCGTGGTGGCCTCTTCGCCTTGTCTTCAGAACCTTTTCGGCACAAGGTACCCTCGCATCAGGCAAAACACCCCGGATCTTGCTGCACGGGCTGCCCGCCTGCGCTCCACCAGCAAGGCGCACATCGGCAAACGGCGGTGTTTTCCTGCCCTGAATAACGTTAAGCATCGAAAGTCCTGCTCTTGACGCATATCGAGAAGCAGCAGGACCACGAGCAGACGCTGGCCCTGATGGATGAAATGGTCGACGATTACGACGCCAACAAGGCATTGATTGACATTCTTTCCCTCAGCATTGAGCACTGGGAAGAGCACGCGGACGAGTTCGCCGACTTCACTGCCGCCCTGGCCGAGATGGATAACGGGATCTCCGTGCTGAAAAACCTGATGGCACAGCATCACCTGGGCGTTGCAGATCTGCCGGAGCTGGGCTCGAAAGGCAATGTGAGCAAGTTGCTGAACGGGGTGGACGGTAAAAAGCTGACCTGCAACCACATCGAAGCCCTGAGCCGCCGGTTTGGGGTATCCCCGGCCCTCTTTTTTGAGAGAAATGAAGATTAGTAATGTACGACACCATGTTCAGGACGACCGGTTTTGTCGGATGCGCTTGGATGCGCTTGAAATATTCCAAAAAAAGCCGGCCAATCGGCCGGCAAGGTAGTGCCTGGAGACGGTCTTCGCTCAGACCAGTCCGTGCAGTTCCTTCCAGTTGCCCGGATGAACCACATAGCCGAACAGGGCATGGCCGCCGTAGACCAGCTCGGTGCCTTCCGGGATCCACAGCAGCTGGCCGGGGCGGACTTCATGCTTGCGGCCGTTGGCGGTGAGTTCGAAACAGCCCTCGATCACGAAGATCACTTCGTCATAGAGCACCGTCCAGGCCACCTCGGCGCCTTCCCATCGGGCAAAGCCGACCCCGATATGGGGCGACACCTCGGCGCTCAGGGCGCGGGCCACATAGGCCATGCCCGGCGGCCCGCCGCGCACGCTGAAATCCAGTTGCCGGCTGTCGATCAGTTGCACCTCTTTCACAGTTCGCTCCTGCTCTGCCACTTGGCGAGCCGGATGCGGCTCTTCACGCCCAGGCCAAGGAAAGGCTCGGGCGGGTTCAGGCTGGGCATGCCGGTCACCTGCCGGATGTCCCGCAGCGCCTGGGAGTCGGCGCCCACCGCCAGATCCGCCAGCAGGGTGCCGGAAATGGTGCCCCAGGCCGCGCCCACGCCGTTGTCGCAGGCGCTGGCGAACACCCCCTCCTCGAGCCGGCCGAAGAAGTTGGTGAAGTTGCGGGAGATGGCATAAACCCCGCCCCAGGTATGGGTGAAGGGCACCTCGGCCAGGGCCGGATAACGGGCCAGGAACGCCTTGCGATGGTCGGCCCGGATGCGCTGGCGCATGCCCTCGCTGACGCTGGCGCCGTATTTGGAGACGTGCTTGTAGCTGTTGCGGATCAGGATGCGGCGGTCGGCGGTCATGCGCAGGGTGGTGCCGGCGTGATCCGCCGGGGTCAGCCCCCAGTTCAGCTCGCCGCCGTAGCGGGCCAGCTCCTCGTCGGTCAGCGGCCGGGTCCAGCTGGCGAAGGTCATCACCGGCAGCAGCCGGTTCTTCAGGTAACCGAACTCGCGGGTAAAGATGCTGGTGCCCAGCAGCAGCCTGGGCGTGGTGATGCTGCCCTCGTCCCCCTGCAACCGCCACTGGCCCCGCTCCCGGTGCAGGCCGCGGATGGGCGACTGCTCCAGCAGTTCCACGTTGCCCGGAAGGTGGTCGGCCATGCCGCGCACCAGGGCCGCCGGCTGCGTCAGGTAGCAGCCGGGGGTGAAGATGGCCCGACTGTAGTAAGGGGTGCCGAGCACCTTGCTCAGTTCGCCCTTTTCCACCCAGTGGTAGGGCTCGCCCAGATCCTGCATCAGGTGTTCGAAGTGCTCGAGGAAGGCCTCGCCACGCTCGCCCACCGCGCCCTGGTACTTGCCCACGGCGGACCACTGGCAGTCGATGCCGTGGCGCTCCACCAGCCCCTGCAACTGGGCGATGGCGGCCCGGTTCAGGCCCAGCAGTTTCTGCTTGTGGACCGGATCCGGGTGCTCCAGCGCAAACTTGTGGGGCAGGTCTATGACAAAACCGGAGTTGCGCCCGGAGGCGCCCTCCGCCACCCGCTGGGCATCCACCAGCAGGATGCGGGCATCGGGTTTCAGCTCGGCCAGCCGCCGGGCGGCGGCCAGGCCGGCAAAGCCCGCGCCCAGCACCGCATAGTCGGCCTGTTGCTGGCCCCTGAGCCGGGTGGCCGGGGCCGCCGGCGGCAGCGCCTGGTACCAGCCGCAGCTGTTGTCGTCATTGGGTAAGGCAATCATCATCTCTTCCTCAGGCTGCGGTTCGGGTCGGGTTCAGTTGTTCCAGCCAGCGGCTGCGCTGGCCTTGCAGGCCATGGCCCAGCAGCGCGAAGCCGGTCAGGGTGCCGTCCGGCCCGTAGCAGCCGGCGGCCAGCTCGTTGCCGTGCGACTCCACCTTCCACTCGCCGGGCGCGGGGGCCGGCAGCACGGACAGCGGCAGCACCGGGGTTTTTACCAGCACCGGGGTGGCCTTGAGCGCCGCCCGGGCGGGCTGGCCCAGCAGGCTGTCCACCAGGGCCGGTATGGCCTGGTTGATGGGTGCAATATAGGGAGCCCACTGGCGGTCTACCTCGGCACAATCGCCCAGGGCGAAGATGGCCGGATCGCTGGTCCTGTGCTCCAGGTCGACACTGATGCCCCGGCCGGTGCTCAGCCCGGCGGCCTGGGCCAGGGCGGTGTTGGGGCGCAGGCCCACCGCGCTCAGCACCAGATCGGTGTCCAGTTGCCGGCCGCCCTGCAGCTGCAAGCGATAGCCCTCGCCGCAGGCGTCGATGCGGGCAATGCTGTCCTGCAGCGCCCATTCCACCCCCAGGCCGCTCAGGGCCTGTTGCAGGGCTAGGCCCAGGGGCTGCGGGATCAGCCGCTCCATCGGCCACTGGCCCAGGCCGACCACGGTCACCCCTATGCCCTGGGCCGCCAGATCGTTGGCGAACTCGCAGCCGATCAGGCCGTCGCCGAGTATGGTCACGTGTTTCTTGCCGGCCAGCTGTTGGCGGAAGCGGCGGTAATCGGCGAGATCGTTGACGCTCAGCATGGCCGTCTGTTCGCCCTCAACCGGGATCACGATGGGCGAGGCGCCGGTGGCCAGCACCAGGCGGCCATAGGGATACTCGCCGATGCTGGTGTGCAGCCGTTTGTTTTCCCGATCGATGCGCTCGACCCGGGTATGGGGATACACCCGCACCCCGAGCCGCTGCTCCCAGGCCAGCGCCGGCTCGCTCACCAGGCTGTCGCCGTCCTTGCCCAGCGCCAGGGCGTTGGACAGGGCCGGCTTGCTGTAGAGGGCGCCGTCATCGGCGGTAAACAGGGTGATGGGCAGTTCCGGCGAGCGGGCCCGCAGCGCCGCCGCCAGCTGGTAGCCGCCGTGGCCGGTGCCGATGATCACCACCGGCTCGAGCGCCGGCCCAGCCGCCGGGGTGACGGCGTCGGCCACCGCCGCCAGGGGGGCCGGCTCCTCGTCGGTGATCTCGAGCATCTCGAAATCCGCCTTGGTGACCAGGCAGTCGGGGCAGACCCAGTCATCCGGCACGTCTTCCCAGGCGGTGCCCGGGGCAATGCCGTCCGCCGGCCAGCCCTTGGCTTCGTCGTAGATCAATCCGCAGATGATGCATAACCACTTTTTCATCTTGTCCTCCCCACTACCCTGTTACTGCTTTTTGCAGGCCGGTGACGGCCCTTTGACTCGTTAATCCCGGCTCAACGCAGGCGGATGCCGATATTGCGGGTCTGGACATAGCTGTAGATCGCTTCCTGTCCTTTCTCGCGACCGAAGCCCGACAGTCCCACCCCGCCGAACGGCGTTTCGATGCCGCCGGCGAACCATTCGTTGATGAACACCTGGCCGCCGCGCAGCCGGTTGGCCAGCCGCAGGGTCTGGCTCAGGCCCTCGCCGAACACCCCGGCCACCAGGCCGAAGTCGGTGCCGTTGGCCAGGGCCACCGCCTCGTCTTCGTCGTCGAAGGGCATCAGCACCAGCACCGGGCCGAACACTTCCTCCCGGGCGATGGTCATGTCGGGCGTCGCCTCGATCACGGTGGGCGCCACGAAGTAGCCGGACAGGTCCGGGGCCACGCCGCCGGTGAGCACGCGGGCGCCTTCGGCCCGGGCCTGCTCGACCATCGCCAGCACCCGCTGTTGCTGATCCGCCGACACCACCGGGGTCAGATCCGGGTTGCCTTCGCCCTGGCCGATACTCAGGCCCTCGGCCAGGGCCACCACCGCCGCCTTGACTTCGTCGTAGCGGCTGCGGTGCACCAGCAGCCGCGACATGGCCGAGCACACCTGGCCGGCGTTGAAGAAGATGCCGACTTTCACGCTGGCCAGCAGGGTGTCGAGATCCACGTCCGCCAGGGCGATGGCGGCGGACTTGCCGCCCAGCTCCATCACCGAGGGGGTGGCCCGCTCGGCCGAGTCCCGCAGGATGCGCTGGCCGGTGGGCACCGAGCCGGTGAACACTATCTGGTTGGTGTCCTGGTGTCTGACCAGGTGGCTGCCCACCTCCGAGCCCTTGCCGCACAGCAGGTTGACCGCCCCCAGGGGGAAACCGGCCTGCTCGACGGCCCTGACCAGCAGGGTCATGGCCAGCGGCGAGATCTCCGGCGACTTGATCACCACCGCATTGCCGGCCGCCAGGGCCGGGGCCAGGGAGCGGGCGCAGATGGACACCGGGAAGTTCCAGGGCACGATCTGCACCGACACGCCGAAGGGCACGTACTGGGTGAAATCCACGTAGTCCTTGCCGAGCGGCACCGAGATGCCTTCTATCTTGTCGGCCATGCCGGCGTAATATTCGAAGTAGCGGGCCGCCTCGAGAAACTCGTCGCGGGCGTCGTTCAGGCTCTTGCCGTTTTCCCGGCAGGCCACCAGGGCGCCGTCGTCGGCGATGGCGCGGATGGCCTCGGCCGCCTTCAGCAGCCAGCCGGTGCGAATGGCCGGGCGCACCTCGCTCAGGGCGCCGCTGTCCACGCAGCGGCGGGCGGCGGCCATGGCCAGATCCGCATCCTCGATGCCGGCCTGGGCGATGGTGGCGTAAGGCTCGCCGGTGCCCGGGTTCATCACCGTGAGTCGGCGGGAAGCATCCCGCCACTGGCCATCGATATAGTTCAGGTAATGTTGCATGTTCAGCCCTCCAACGCGGCCTTGGTCTGGGTGGCCAGCCATTTCTGGAAGTAGTGGGTCGGCAGATCCATCTCGGGCGAGAACACGCCGCCGCCGAAGCCGGGGGAATGGCGGCCCTTCTGCATGCCTTCCACCGCGCCGATGTCTTCACCGAACACCACCCGCCAGGACTCCAGGGTGGCGGTACGGCAGCCGGCGTATTCGTCCTTCAGCGACTCGTCGCCTATGTAATAGAGGCGCAGGTTCTCCACGGTTTTTTCCGCGTGGATGGGGTCGATCATCATGGCGAAGGCGTGGTCGGCCTGGATGCCCAGCAGCACGTTGGGGAACAGGGCCACGTATTCCGCGTGGCGCAGCTTGTCTGCCGGCCAGCTCGGGAACTTGGGCAGGTGGGTGCCGGCGGTGTCCGACAGGTTGTATTTGTAGCTGCCCTGCCCCGCGAAACGCTCCTCGAACATGATGTTGTAGTGATCTTCCAGCTTGGAATAGGTGTTCAGGGCCGGGTGCACCCAGGGCAGGTGGTAGGCTTCGCAGTAGTTTTCCACGGTCAGCTTCCAGTTGCTCTGCACCTCGATTTCCAGGTGGCCGCCCATGTTGACCCGGCGCAGCAGGCTCAGGCCCTCGTCGCCCCAGAACGGCTGCCAGCGCTCGACCAGGGGCGCGATGTGCTCCTCGAAGGAGGCAGCGTCGCCGGACAGGTTGACGAACACCATGTCCATCCACACCGCGGAGCGCAGGGCTTTAAGGCCGTGCTTTTCGCACTTGAAGCGCTCGTCCTTGTGCTGGCCGGTGCCGCCGATATGGGGGGTGCCCTTGAGGTTGCCGTCCAGATCGTAGGTCCAGGAATGGTAGGGGCAACGGATCATGCCCTGCACCTCGCCGGCCTCATGCACCAGCTGCATGCCCCGGTGGCTGCACACGTTGTGGAACACCTGCACCTCGCCCTGGCGGTTGCGCATCATCAGCAGCGGCAGGTTCATAAAGCTCACCGGCTTGACGTAGCCGTTTTTCAGCAGGTCGGAGGCGAAACCGATGCAGGCCCAGGTTTTGCCGATAACTTGATCTCGCTCAAAGGCGAAATATTCCTGGCTGGTATAACAGGCATTCGGCATGCCGTTGGCTTCGACGATCGGGTTCAGTACGCTTTCCACCTGCTGTACCGGAATAAGGGTTTGGCTGACGTTGCTCATGCTGTTCTCTCCACAATGGTGCAGTGCTTCCTGCGCTGTTTGTTGTCATTGGCACCCTGGGGTACCGATGGGGGAGAGTGTCGTTAACATGACGGCAACAAACAAACGACTTTTTGGCCGGGTATGGATGAGCTTTTGTCATCCATCCCCGGCCCTGCCCTTCCTGCCCGGAAACCGGTCCGCGGCAGCGGTCATCCATGACCAAAACTCACCGATGGATGAGAATAAATCGATTGAGCGAACCCCCGCCGCGCCCTAACCTCCCCACCATGTTAACAACTGGTTAACTGACAACGAGTAACGCAGAGGGAGGAGTTATGCGTGCGACATCCGGGATCCTGAAGGGACTGAACCCGACCGTGACCATTGCATCCAAGGTGCTGGTGATCGGTTTCGTGCTGTTCTGTGCCATTCTGGCCAACCAGGCCGGGCAATACTTCGAAACCATTTCCGGCGTTCTGCTGCAGAACATGAAATGGTTTTATCTGGGGCTGGTCACCCTGGTGGTCGGCTTTTTGCTGTATCTGATGATCAGCCGTTACGGCCATATCCGCCTGGGCAAGGACGATGAAAAGCCCGAGTTCAGCTACCTGTCGTGGGTGGCCATGCTGTTTTCGGGCGGCATGGGCATCGGCCTTATCTTCTGGTCGGTGGCCGAGCCCATGTGGCACTACGCCGACAATCCCTTTACCGCGGGCTTAAGCAATGAGTCCGCCAGCACCGCCATGCAACTGGCCTTCTTCCACTGGGGTCTGCATCCCTGGTCGGTGTTTATCATCGTCGCCCTGGCGCTGGCCTATTTTTCCTACCGCAAGAACCTGCCCTTTACCCTGAGATCCATCCTCTATCCGCTGATCGGCAACCGCATCTACGGCCCCATCGGCCATGCGGTGGACATCCTCACCGTGGCCATCACCGCCTTCGGCATTTCCCAGACGCTGGGGATGGGGGTCATCCAGATCAACTCCGGCCTGAACCAGGTGTTCGGGGTGGGCATCGGCCTGGGTGTGCAGCTGCTGATCATAGTAGTGCTGTGCACCTGCGCCGTGGCCTCGGTGCTGTCGGGCGTGGGCCGGGGCATCCGCCGGCTGTCCGAGTGGAACATGCTGCTGTCGCTGCTGCTGGTGCTGATAGTGCTCTACGTCGGCCCCACCCGCTACATGCTCAATACCCTGCTGGAAAGCACCGGCAGCTACGCCCAGAACATCGTCGGCATGAGCCTGTGGAGCGATGCCCAGAATGATTCCGGCTGGCAGAACTGGTGGACCGCCTACTACTGGCCCTGGTGGATGACCTGGGCGCCCTTCGTCGGCATGTTCGTGGCCCGCATCTCCAAGGGGCGCACCATCCGCGAGCTGATCGGCGGCGCATTGATCGTGCCCACCCTGATCACCTTCCTGTGGATGTCGGTGTTCGGCGGCGCCGCGCTCAAGGTGGAGCAGGATGCCCGCACCGCCTACGAGCAACGGGCGGTGGTGCTGGCCGAGGCCGGCGAGCCGGCCCAGGAGCCCTTCGCCGGCGGCCCCATACTGGCGGCCACCAAGGCCGACACCACCCGGGCGCTGTTCACCCTGTTCGACAACCTGGATGCCGGCGCCCTGGGCAAGCTGTTGAGTGTGCTGGCCTGCGTGCTGCTCGGTACCTATTTCATCACCTCGGCCGACTCCGGCACCCTGGTACTCTGCACCCTGGACGCCGCCGGCGCCAGCGAGCCGCCGACCATGATACGGGTGCTGTGGGGGGTGATCATCGCCGCCATCGCCGCCGTGCTGCTGTACGCCGGCGGGCTGAAGGCGATGCAGACCGCCTCCATCATCGCCGGCTTCCCCATCGCCATCTTTATCGCGGTGATGAGCCTGACCCTGTTCCACAGCATCCGCCGCGAGCCCAAGCCCTGGGCCATGCTGCCGGATCATGTGCGCCCCGAGCCCGCCCGGCTGGACGGCCCGGTGCCGGAGCCCGCGCCGGAAGAACCATGGCAGGCCGAGCCCCAGTTCGGCAAGTGAGCAAAAAAACGCCGGGCACTGTCCCGGCGTTTTGCTATATGCACCTGAGCCTGACCCAGGCCGTTTCCTCACCTGCCAGCCCGTAATAGGTATCCATTACCAAAACTCACCGGAATCGATAAGATTATATCGATTGAGCCCCACTCCTCCGCACCCTACTCTCGTTTCCTGGTTAATAACTGGTTAACCCTACATCAAGCGCAACGCAGAGGGAGGAATTATGCGTGCCAAATCCGGGATCCTGAAGGGACTGAACCCGACCGTGACCATTGCGTCTAAGGTGCTGGTGATCAGCTTCGTGCTGTTCTGTGCCATTCTGGCCAACCAGGCCGGACAATACTTCGAAGCCGTTTCCGGCATTCTGCTACAGAATGTGAAATGGTTTTATCTGGGTCTGGTCACTCTGTTGGTCGGCTTTTTGCTGTATCTGATGATCAGCCGCTACGGCCATATCCGCCTGGGCAAGGACGATGAAAAGCCCGAGTTCAGCTACCTGTCGTGGGTGGCCATGCTGTTTTCGGGCGGCATGGGTATCGGCCTTATCTTCTGGTCGGTGGCCGAGCCCATGTGGCTCTATGCCGACAACCCCTTCACCACGGGCTTAAGCAATGAGTCGGCCAGCATGGCCATGCAGCTGGCCTTCTTCCACTGGGGTTTGCATCCCTGGTCGGTGTTTATCATCGTCGCCCTGGCGCTGGCCTATTTTTCCTATCGCAAGGGCCTGCCTTTTACCCTGAGATCCATCCTCTACCCTATCATCGGCAACCGCATCTACGGCCCCATCGGCCACGCGGTGGACATCCTGTCCGTGGCCATCACCGCCTTCGGCATTTCCCAGTCCTTGGGGATGGGGGTCATCCAGATCAACTCCGGCCTGAACCAGGTGTTCGGGGTGGGTATCGGCCTCGGCGTGCAGCTGCTGATCATCATGGTGCTGTGCACCTGCGCCGTGGCCTCGGTGCTGTCGGGCGTGGGCCGGGGCATCCGCCGGCTGTCCGAGTGGAACATGCTGCTGTCGCTGCTGCTGGTAATGATAGTGCTCTACGTCGGCCCCACCCGCTACATGCTCAATACCCTGCTGGAAAGCACCGGCAACTATGCCCAGAACATCGTCGGCATGAGCCTGTGGAGCGATGCCCAGGCCGACTCCGGCTGGCAAAATCTGTGGACCGCCTACTACTGGCCCTGGTGGATGCTGTGGGCACCCTTCGTCGGCATGTTCGTGGCCCGCATTTCCAGGGGACGCACCATCCGCGAGCTGATCGGCGGCGCCCTGATCGTGCCCACCCTGATCACCTTCCTGTGGATATCGGTGTTCGGCGGTGCCGCGCTCAAGGTGGAGCAGGATGCCCGCCTCGCCTACGAGCAACAGGCGGTGGTGCTGGCCGAGGCTGGTGAGCCGGCCCAAGCCCCCTTCGCCGGCGGCCCGGTCCTGACCGCTACCAAGGCCGACACCACCCGGGCGCTGTTCACCCTGTTCGACAACCTGGACGCCGGCGCCCTGGGCAAGCTGTTGAGTGTGCTGGCCTGCGTGCTGCTGGGTACCTATTTCATCACCTCGGCCGACTCCGGCACCCTGGTGCTCTGCACCCTGGACGCCGCCGGCGCCAGCGAGCCGCCGACCATGATCCGGGTGCTGTGGGGGGTGATCATCGCCGCCATCGCCGCCGTGCTGCTTTATGCCGGCGGGCTCAAGGCGATGCAGGCCGCCTCCATCATCGCCGGCTTTCCCATCGCCATCTTTATTACCGTGATGAGCCTGACCCTGTTCCACAGCATCCGCCGCGAGCCCCAGCCCTGGGCCATGCTGCCAGAGCACGTGCGGCCAGAGCCGTCCAGTCTGACTGGCTCGTTGCCGGAGCAGGCGCCGGAAGAACCGTGGCAGGCCGAGCCCCAGTTCGGCAAGTGAGCAAAAAAACGCCGGGCACTGTCCCGGCGTTTTGCTATCCAGGGCCTGGGCTCAGGCCAGGCCCTTTTCCCCCACCTGCCCCGGCAACTGCTCCAGCAGCCAGCTGCGGAACAGCTTGACGCTGGCCGGCACCAGGCCCCGTCCCAACGGCTCCAGCATGGAAAAACTGGCCTGGGTACGCAGTACCGTGTCCACCGGCCGCACCAGGGCCCCGCTTTGCAGGTAGTCGTCCACCAGCGAGCCCCAGGCCAGGGCGATTCCCTGGCCGTTGATCGCCGCCTGCAGCAGCATGGGGTAGTTGTTGATGTTGACCCTGTTGCGCGGCGCCATCACCGGCAGGCCCACCGATTGGAACCATTCCGGCCAGTTGAGCCAGTCCCGCTGGGACTCGTCCAGATAGAGCAGGGTCTTGCCAAAGATCTCCTCCGGGCTGTGGCATTCGCCCAACCGCGCCAGGTAGTCCGGGCTGCACACCGGGAACACCTCCTCCGGGAACAGGGGGGTGACCTTCATCTCCGCCGGCGGCACCCGGCAGTAGAACAGCGCGAGATCGCAGTCGAGCCGGCGCAGATCCATGATGTTGTCGGTCGCCAGTATGCGCAGGTCTATTTCTTCGTGCTGTTGTTGAAAGGAGGCGACCTTGGGCAGCAACCAGAGCGCCGCCATGGCGTTGGTGGTGGCCACGGTCACCTGCTGCTCCCCCTGCCACTTCTTGATTTCGCCGGTGGCCTGGGCCACGTCCAGCAGGGCACGGTACACGGTCTGGTAATACTGCAGCCCGGTGGGTGTCAGGGTAATGCTGCGACTGGCCCGCACGAACAGCGCCTTGCCGAGGTAGTCCTCCAGCTGGCGGATCTGGCGGCTGATCGCCCCCTGGGTCACGTTCAGTTCGCTGGCGGCGAGGGTAAAACTCAGATGGCGCGCCGCCGCCTCGAACACGATCAGGCTGTTCATGGGCGGCAGCGGTTTAAGCTTCATGGTCATCCTGGATACAGTCCGGTAACAGTCCGTTTTCGCTTACTTTAACATTTAAACCCGCTGTTCGCTTCTCCGCCGCCGCGCTGGCGAGGAAGCGCAAAACCTCAGCCTTCCACTTCGCCGAATGTTTTGCGCCAGGCCCGGGGGCTGACCTGGTATCGTTGCCGGAAGTGCTGGCGGAACGAGGTCGCCGTTTGAAAACCCACCATTTCCGCGACTTTTTCCACCGAGAAGGAATGGTTTTCCAGCAGTTCAAGGCTGCGCTGCAGGCGCTCGTTCACCAGCCATTCGCCAAAGGTCATGCCGGTGGCCTTGTGAAAATGGCGGGTAAAGGTACGGCGGCTCATGGCGGTGCGGGCGGCGAGCTCGTCGATGCCGTGCGGCCGGGCCAGGTTTTCCCGCAGGTAGTCGAGCAGCCGGTTGATATGGGCGTCCTGGGTGGAAAGGGCGACGGGCTGTTCGATGAACTGGGCCTGCCCGCCCTCGCGGTGCGGCGGCACCACCATGATGCGGGCAACCTTGTTGGCTATCCGGGTGCCGTAATAGGCGCGCACTATGTACAGGCAGCAGTCCAGCCCCGCGCCGGTGCCAGCGGAGGTGATCAGGCGCTCGTCTTCCACGTAGAGCGCGTTGGTGTCGAGCGCCACCGCCGGAAAACGCCGGCCGAAGTCCTGCTCGGCCATCCAGTGGGTCGCCGCCTTGCGGCCATCCAGCAGGCCCGCGTAGGCCAGGGCATAGGCGCCGTAACACAGCCCCACCACATGGGCCCCCCGACTGTGGGCACGCACCAGCGCCTCGGCCAGGGCCGGCTCCGGCGGCACATTCAGATCGTGCCATCCCGGCACCACCACGATGTCCGCCGTTTCCAGCCATTCGAGCCCGCCGTCGGGCGCTATCGTCATCGCCCGCTCGGCCTGCTGCGGCCGGCCGCCGGGAGACACGATTTTAAGTGAAAACAAGGGATTATCCGGCAGCATCGAATCGAATATCGCGTAAGGCACCGACACATGGAAGGGGCTGAAACGTGGATAGAGCACAAGGACAACCAGGGGCCTGGACATAGGAACACCTCACAAACGGCGGGAGCCTCATCCTAACAGCATGGCCCAATCTTTTCGATCATTGGCATAAAGGTCAATTTTTTGGGTGGCCAGAGGCATCGATAATAGCCTCCATCGCTTAACCACTCAGGAGCAATACCATGAAAAGCAACCCCCTCGCCCATTCCCTGATCCTGGCGCTGGCCCTGGGCACAGGCAACGCGGTGGCCCAGTCCGGCTCGACCACAGCCACCACAACGGATGGGCCGTCGCTTCAGCTGCAGCATATCCGCAACGCCACCACCAAGGTCACCTACGGGGACACCACCTTCCTGGTCGACCCCATGCTGGCCCAAAAAGATACTTACCCCGGCTTCGAGGGAACCTACCGCAGCGAGCTGCGCAACCCGATGATCGAACTGCCGATGCCGGCACAAGCGGTGATCGAGGACGTGGACGCCGTCATCGTCACCCACACCCACCTGGACCACTGGGACGACGCGGCCCAGGCACTGTTGCCAAAAACCATGCCGCTGTTCGTCCAGAATGACGACGATGCCGGCCTTATCCGCGCCCAGGGCTTCACCGACGTGCGCGTGGTCGGCGAGCACACCGAGTTCAACGGCATCACCCTGAGCAGGACCGGCGGCCAGCACGGCACCGACCAGATGTACGCCGCCCCGCCCCTCGCCGAACTGCTCGGCGAGGCCATGGGGGTGGTGCTGCGGGCCGATAACGGCAAAACCCTGTACTTGGCGGGCGACACCATCTGGCGGCCGGAAGTGCAGGATACCCTGACCCAGTACCGCCCGGACGTCATCGTGCTCAATACCGGCGATGCCCGGGTGGACGGTTTCGAGGGCTCCATCATCATGGGCAAGCAAGACACCCTGCGCGCCCTCGAACAGGCCCCCCAGGCCACCGTCGTCGCGGTGCACATGGACGCCGTCAACCACGCCGCCCTGAGCCGCGAGGAGCTGAGACGCTTCGTGCAGGAAAAAGGCGTGCAGGACCGGGTGCGGGTGCCGGCCGACGGGGAGGTGATGACATTCTGAATAATACCGGCTGCCTCTATTCCCGGGGCAGCCTTCATCCCGGTTCACCAAAGGAAAAATGCCATGAGCAACGCATTGATCGTGATCGATATCCAGAATGACTACTTCCCCGGCGGCGCCTTCACCCTGGAACATGCAGAAGCAGCCTGCCAGGCGGCCGTGGGAGCGATTGAACAGGCCAGGCGCGACGGCTGGCTGGTGGTGGGCGTGCGGCACCTCAATCCCCCCGAGGCCTCGGCGTTTGTCCCCGGCACCGAAGGCGCGGAACTTCACCCCGCCATCACCGCCGCACTGGGCGATGCCCCGGTCGTCCTGAAGCATCAGGCCGACAGCTTCTTCGACACCGGGTTGGAGCCTATCCTGCGCGATGCGGGCATCACCGACATCTACCTGACCGGCATGATGACCCAGCATTGCGTGACGCATACCGCGCTCTCGCCCCAGGCACAGGGCATGCAGGTCCATATCATCGCCAAGGGCTGCGCGGCGCCCACCCAGGGCCTGAGCGACATCGCGCTACGGGGGTTGGGCGCCCGCTGCCGCCTGGTGTAGCCATAACCACCCTGGCCTGCGGCTTTATCGGCTGCGGGCCGGCGGTGGCCACTTCCCGGCTCGCTGCACTTATGGTTTCATATGAGACATAATCAAGGATGGTGTCCAAAGAACCACTGCTTGTTCCCTGTATCACCCATGCGGAGTAATGACGATGAACTACCCCATCAAGGGCTCCTGCCAGTGCGGCGGCGTAACCTATGAACTGAAAGAACCGCCGCTGATGGTGGTGGCCTGCCACTGCAAGGAGTGCCAGAAGCTCTCTACCAGCGCCTTCAGCATCACCGCCGTGGTGCGCGCCGAGGCGGTGCAATTCGAGGGGGAGATGGCCGAGTGGCGCCGGGTGGCCGAGAGCGGCAACATCAACGGCGCCAGCTTCTGCCCGGTCTGCGGCAACCGCCTCTACCACTTCAATCCCGATGAACCGGGCATCATCAAGCTCAAGCCCTCCAGCCTGGCCGACACCCGCCTGATCCAGCCCAGCGCCCATGTGTGGGTAAGCCAGAAACAGGACTGGTTCCCGATTCCCGAGGGCGTCAAGGTGTTCGACAAGCAACCCTGAAGGGCTTCCAACCCAATAACGGCAAGCAGTACCCGACCCTGCCGTACAAAGATGTAACACAACCCGGCCCTATGTAACGGCCGGGTTAACTCCCGCTTGGCCACGCCGCTGTCGACTATTTCGGCGTCGTTTCTGCGCCTTTTCCGCTTTCGGCAAGTTCCCATACTCGGGTGGAACTCACTCTCAGGGATGACACCACCATGAAACACACCCTTTCCGCCCTCGCCCTTTCCCTCGCCGCCCTGCTGCCGCTGCAGGGGGCCGCCGCCACCCGGATGGACTTTTCCAACGAATACAACCACGGCTCCATCCATGCCGAAGGCGACAGCTACTTTATCGACAAGGTGAAGGAGCTGACCAACGACGAGGTGGTGATCACCCTGCATACCGGCGGCGCCCTGGGCTACAAGTCGGCGGATCACTTCTACGCGGTGGCGGACAACGCCATCCAGCTGGCGGACACCCTGGCCGGCACCCTGGCGGGGATAGACCCGATTTTCTCGCTCTCTTCCCTGCCCTTCCTGGTGCGCGACGAAGACCAGGCCGAGCGGCTGTACCGCCTGGCCCGCCCCCACTATGACCAGGTGTTCGCCGACAACGACCAGATCCTGCTTTACGCCTCGCCCTGGCCGGCCAGCGGCATCTGGGCCAAGCAGGAGGTGGCCTCCGCCGCCGGCCTGAAAAACCTGAAGATCCGCACCTACGACAAGAACGGCACCCTCACCCTGAAGGAAGCCGGCGCCACCCCGGTGAACCTGTCCTGGGCCGACGTGGTGCCCCAGCTTTCCACCGGGGGCATCAGCGCCGTGCTCACCTCCGCCGAGGCCGGCGCCAACGCCAGCTTCTGGGAGCAGCTGCGGCACTACAGCGCCATCCAGTACGCCATTCCGCTCAACATGGTGCACATGAACAAGGACGAGTTCGACCGGCTCACGCCCGAACAGCAGGCCGCCCTGCTGGAAGCCGCGCGCCAGACCGACGCCCACAACTGGCAGCAGGTGCGTACCCGGGTGGCCGCCAACTACCGGACCCTGAACGAGCACGGCGTGGCCATCAGGGAGGAGCTGCCCGCCGATTTCACCCAGGCGCTGCAACAGGCCGCCCAGGTCGCGATAGACGGCTGGCTGAAGGAAACCGGCGAGCGCGGCCGGCAGATCCTCGAGCAGTTCCGGCAGGAAGGCTGAGCCATGGCGGCGCTGATCACCCTGCTCAGCCGCCGGCTCAACCAGCTGGCGGGCGGGCTCGCCATGGGGCTTATTCTCTACATCACCGGCCACATCCTGCTGGAGATAGTGCTGCGGCTGTTCGGCCGTTCCACCTTCGTGCTGGACGAGTTCGTGGGCTACGGGGTGGCCACCATGACCTTTCTCGGGCTCGGCTATGCCCTGGAGCGGGGCTCCCTCATCCGGGTGCAACTGCTGGTGGACAAACTGCCGCCCCGCTGGCACTGGCTGCCCGAACTGCTGGCCACCCTGGTGGCGCTGTTCACCTTCGCCACCCTGGCCTGGTTCTGGGGCCGGAACGTCTGGCGCAGCTACCAGCACGGCACCACCAGCGACACCCTGGCCGACACCCCGCTCTGGCTGCCCGAAGGCATGGTCTGGCTGGGCATGGCGCTGCTGTGCCTCAGCCTGCTGGGCCGGGCGCTCGGCCTCGTTACCCGGGCCGCTAACCGGCAAGGAGAACACTGATGGATACCCTTCTGACCGCGGCCGGGGTGATCGGCCTTATCTTCCTGCTGCTGGGCCTGGGCACCTGGGTGTTTGCCGGGCTGGCGGCGGTGGCGCTGGGCTCGCTGGTGTGGCTGGGCGGTTTCGACCTGGATCGGGCAGGCATGATCCTGAGCCGCATCCTCTACCGCGCCGGCAACGCCTGGGAGCTGTCGGCCATCCCGCTGTTCATCCTGATGGGGGAGCTGATTTTCCGCTCCAATATTTCGGACCGGCTGTTCCGCGGGCTGGAGCCCTGGGCCCAGAAGATCCCGGGCGGCATACTGCACACCAATGTGTTCGGCTGCGCCATCTTCGCCGCCGTGAGCGGCTCCAGCGCCGCCACCACCGCCACCATCGGCAAGATCACCACCCACGAGCTGGCCCGCCGGGGCTACGACCGGCAACTGTCCATCGGCTCCCTGGCCGGGGCCGGCAGCCTGGGCCTGCTGATCCCGCCGTCCATCGTGATGATCGTCTACGGGGTGCAGGCCGAGGTGTCCATCAGCCAGCTGTTTATGGCCGGGGTCATACCCGGCCTGCTGATCGCCCTGCTCTACTCCGGCTATATCGCGGCCCTGGCCCTGCGCCGGCCGGAAAAAGCCCCGCGCGGCACGGCGGCCGGGCTGTCGCTGTTGGCCAGCCTGGCCTGCCTGGCCCCGGTGCTCCTGCTGATTGCCCTGGTGATGGGCTCCATCTACTCGGGCATCGCCACTCCGTCGGAAGCGGCGGCGGTGGGCGTGGCCGCCACCCTGGGGTTGCTGGCGGCAGAGCGGCAACTGAGCCTGGCCATGTTCAAAGAGGCCCTGGCCGCCACCCTGCTCAACGCCACCATGGTGTGCAGCATACTGGTGACCGCCGCCCTGCTCTCCACCGCCATGGGCTACCTGCACCTGCCGCGGGAGCTGGCGGGCTTTATCGCCGGGCTGGAGCTTTCCCCCGCCCTGCTGCTGGTGGCCCTGGCGCTGTTCTATATCGTGCTGGGGCTGTTCCTGGACGGCATTTCCATCACGGTGATGAGCCTGCCCATTACCCTGCCCATCGTGCTGCAGGCGGGGTTCGATCCGGTGTGGTTCGGGGTCTTTCTGGTGATCATGGTGGAGCTGGGGCAGATCACCCCGCCGGTGGGCTTCAACCTGTTCGTGCTGCAGGGGCTGACCGGCGAGCATATCGGCCGGGTGGCCTATTCCGCCCTGCCGTTCTTTATGCTGATGTGCCTGGCCGCCGCCCTGGTGAGCCTGTACCCGGGCCTGGCCCTGTGGCTGCCCCAGTGGCTTGCCGGCTGAGCACTTCCCAACGGCCCCGCCACCTCCGGCCGTCGCCATGGTCCGGGGCGGCGGGGATCGGTTAGTCGCCCATCACCACGCCTTCACGGCGCGGATCGGCGCCGCCGAACCAGCCCTGGTCGGTACGCCCGATCGCCTGCAAACCGCTGGTCATGTCCATTTCGGTCAACTCGTGATCGCGTGACCGGAGCCAATCCAGGGTCTCGGCCGGAAAGCGGTTGTCCTCGAGCAGGGTCGGTGCGCCGAGGGCACCGAAGTTCGGCAGGTTAATCGCGCTCTGGGCGTCCATGCCCCAGTTGAGCATGCCGTACAGCGTCTTGGCGGTGTAGTGGATGATCAGCGCGCCGCCGGGGCTGCCGCCGCTGATCAGCACCCGGCCGCTCGGCTTGTCGAAGACCAGCGTCGGGCTCATCGAGCTGCGCGGGCGCTTGCCCGGCTGCACCCGGTTGGCGGTGGGCAGGCCGGCGGCGTCGTTGGGCGCGAAGTTGAAGTCGGTCAGCTCGTTGTTGAGCAAAAAGCCGCCGGTGTCCGTGCCGTAGGGGTTCACCATCTGGCGGGAGCCGAACTGGGCCTCTATGGTCGTGGTCATGCTCAGCGCCCTGCCCTCGCGGTCGATGATGCTGATGTGACTGGTGCCGTATTCGGGTTGCGGAGCGGACAACCCCAGGGATACCTGCATCTCGCCGGGCCGGCCGGGCTCGGCGGTTTTCATGCTGCGTTCGCCGATCAAGCCGGCTCGGGCGGCGAGGTAGTCGGGTGCCAGCATGCTCGACCAGTTGCCGCCGGGCGGACTGACAAAGTCGGGATCGCCGAGGTACTTGGCGCGGTCGGCGAAGGCGAGCCGCGAGGCTTCGGTGTACAGGTGCAGCCACTGCGGTGAGGGCAGCGGCTTGCCGTCGTCGGTGCGCTGCAACGGCAGTCCGGCGGCTTCGGTATGGCCCAGGATGCCGAGGATCTGGGCGACGGCGATGGCTCCGCTGCTGGGCGGGGGAAAGCCGCACAGCAAATATTCCCGGCCACGGGCATCGTAGTCGCTGCACAAGGGCTCGCGCTGCTTCGGCCGGTAACCGGCAAGATCGGCCAGCGTCATCTGGCCGGGATTGGTCGCATGGCCCCGGACTTTCGCCACGATGGCCTCGGCTATCTCGCCGCGGTGCAAGGCCGCGCTGCCCCGGGCGGCAACTTTCTTGAGCACCGTCGCATAGGGCCGGTTCTGCAGCACATGGCCCACCGGGTAGGGGCTGCCGTCGGGCTGGTAGAAGTAGGCCGCGGCCACCGGATCCTGCCTGAGGAAGGCGTCGGACTCGAGCTGGGTGTACAGACGCGGGCTGATCGCAAAACCCCGCTCGGCGAGCCGGATCGCCGGCTGGAACAGCTCGGCCCAGGGCAGGATGCCGTGCTCGCGGTGGGCAAGCTCGAGCATCGCCACCGCGCCCGGCACCCCCACCGAGCGGCCGCCCACCACGGCCTCGTTGAACGGCAGCGGCGCGCCGTCGGCATCGAGGAACAGGGTTTCATCAACCGCGGCCGGCGCCGTCTCGCGCCCGTCGTAGGCGCTGACCCGCTTGCCGTCGTAATACATCAGGAAGGCGCCCCCGCCAATGCCGCTGCTTTGCGGCTCGACCAGCCCCAGCACCATCTGCACCGCTATGGCCGCGTCCAGCGCCGAGCCCCCCGCGGCCAGTACCTGGCGGCCGGCGTCGGTGGCGAGCGGATTGGCGGCCGCCACCGCATAGTCCCGCAACGCCCAGCCGGGTTTCTCCTGGTAGCCGGAGGCGACCTCGGGCTGTGGCGGCGGGGCCTGGTAGCTGAATGACTGGGGCTGGCCGGTGCAGCCGGCGAGCAGCAGGGATAAGGCGATCGCGTGAACGGATAGCTTCATGGACGACTCCTGTCGAATGGGACCCTTAACGGCCGAATATTCTCAGCGTTGCCAATGGGAATGGGAGGTACCACCCAAACCACGCCTCCTGGAGACCCGATTGAATAACAAGCATGCACCATGGACCCGCCATGGTCGATGACTTTTCGTCCGTGGGCTACGTAAAGCGGGTTTCAGGCCGTCGCCATGGCCTGGGGGTAGCGCCGGGGATCGAAGCGCAGGCAGATCAGCATCACCACGCCGACCAGCCCCAGGTGCAGCGCCCAGCCGCCGGCGAAGCTGCCGCTCGCCTCCCGTACCAGCGACACCGCCAGGGGCCCCGTGGCCGCGATCAGAAAGCCGCCGCCCTGCATCAGGGCGGTGAGCGCGCCCGCCTGCTGCGCCGCGGGCAGATGATCCAGGGCGGTCACCAGCGACAGGGAGAAGTTTCCGCCCAGCCCCATACCGCACACCGCGGCCCACAGCAGCGGGCACTGGCCGGGCCAGAACAGCAGGCCGGCGTAGCCGGTGGCCTGCAGCAGCAGGGTCAGCCACAGCCAGGGGCGCCGGTCCCGTCCCCGCGCCAGCAGGGTGATGCCCACCGCGAACAGCGCCTGGGCCAGGGCCATCGCCGCCACCAGGCCGGCGCTGTCGGCGGCGCTCCAGCCCTGCTGCTGGTAGTAGGGCGCCAGCCAGGTGACCATGGTCGAATAGCCGGCGTTAACCAGGCCGAAGCAGAGCATCAGCTGCCAGGTGCGCGGCCGCCCCAGCAGGCGCCGGGCCAGGCCCGGCTCGGGCGGGCGGCTCTGCCGGTCCGACAGGGTCCGCCAGGCGCAGGCCAGGGCGATGACCGCCGGCAACGCCAGCCAGGCCAGGGCCGCGCGCCAGTCGTGGCCGCCGCCGGCCAGCCGCGGGGTGAGCTGGGCGCCGATGGCGCCGCCGCCCATGATCATGGCCGAATAGAGGCCGGTGACCATGGCCACCCGGCCGGGAAAATACTGCTTGATGATGCCGGGAAAGACGGACTGGACGAAGGCCACCCCCAGCCCGCACAGCAGGGCGGTGAGGATCAGGGTGGTGCCGTCGGGCACCAGCAGCCGGAGCCCCGAGCCCAGCATCAACAGCAGCAGCGCCGTGAGCATGCCCCTGCGGGTGCCCCAGCGGGCCTGGAGCCGCGGCGAAACAAAGGCGCCCACCCCCATCAGCAGGGTCGGCAGCAGGGTCAGCAGCGCCATGCCCACGTAGCCCAGGCCGGTACCGGCCCGGATCGGCTCGATGATGGGCCCGGGCCCGGTGAGAAAGGGCCGCAGGTTCAGGCCAATCAACACCACCAGGAGCAGCATGGCCCCCTGCTCAACCGGCCTGCTTGCTGTCGTCATCGCATCGTCTCTCGGGAATGGGAAAAGGGGGCGGCGGGCTTGTCACCGTCGCTTCGGGCATGGTAGAAGTCGGACTAACTATTTAAAAGTTAAATATTTGAATGGGTACCAGTGCAAAACCAAATAGGCTTCTGTTCGATCTGGATCTGCTGCGGGTGATGGTCACCGTGGCCGACAGCGGCAGCTTCACCGCCGCCGCGGCCCGGCTGCATTCCACCCAGTCCACCATCAGCCAGAAGGTGCGCCGGCTGGAAGAAATGGCCGGACACCGGCTGCTGGAGCGGGGCAACCGGGAGATACGCCCCACCGACGCGGGCGCGGCGCTGCTGGGTTATGCCCGGCGCATGCTGGCGCTGAACGACGGGCTGCTGGAAGCCCTGGCCGGCCCGGAGCTGGCGCTCAGCATCCGCCTGGGGGTGCCGGACGACTTCGTTACCCCGCGGATGACCGCCACCCTGGCCGCCTTCAGCCGCCACTACCCCCAGGTGAAACTGGAGGTCACCAGCGGCCTGAGCCGGGACCTGACCGCCGGCTACGATCACGGCGAGCTGGATCTGATCCTCGTCAAGCAGCGGCGCCACAGCCGGGCCGGGGTGGCCTGCCGCCCCGAGCCGCTGCTGTGGCTGGACAGCGCCGCCAACCCGGCCTGGCGGCAGGATCCGCTACCGCTGGTGGCCTTTCCGCCCCGGGGCCTGTACCGGGACGACATGATCACCGCCGTCGAGCAGGCGGGCCGGCGCTGGCGCATCAGCTTCACCTGCTCCAGCCTGAGCGGCATCCAGGGCGCGGTGGCCGACGGCCTGGGCGTCACCCTGCTGCCGGCCCGGGCCCGGACCCCGGCGCACCGGGTGCTGACCGAAGAGGACGGCTTTGCCACCGTGGACACCATGGAGGTGGTGATACTGCACCGGCCCACCGCCGATCCCCTGGTGCAGGCGCTGGCCCGGCAGCTGACCGGCCTGCTGGACGACGCCGGCTGATCCGAGCCGGCCAGCTTGCACGGAGGCTGGCCGGCTCCCGTTCAGCGCCGTTCGCCCAGCGGCACGGCCGGCACGGCTAGCCGCCGCCACTGGCGCCACAGCAGCCAGCCGGCGAACAGCGACAGGCAGACGTTGGACAGGGGCAACGCCAGCCAGACCCCGTCCAGTCCCAGCCAGAGCGGCAGCAGCGCCAGAAAGGGCAGCTGGATCAGCATGTTGCCCAGGGTGATCAGGGTCGCCTGCCGGCCCAGGCCGAGGGACTGGAACCAGCAGGCCGCCAGCACCAGGAAGCCGTCCAGGAACAGGGCCCACAGGTGCAGCCGGATGGCCCTGGTGGTGGCCGCCAGCAGGGCCGGATCTTCCCCCATAAAGGCCGAGGCGAACCAGGCCGGCGCCGCCATCATGGCCAGCACCAGCAGGATGCCGCCCCCCACCCCGACCAGGCAGGCCAGGCGCAGGGTCTGGCGCACCCGCGCCGACTGGCCGGCACCCTGGTAGTAACTCACCAGGGGCTGCATGCCTCCCGCCACCCCTTCCGCCGCCAGGTAGTAAAAGGCCATCAGATAGCCGGCAATGCCGTAGGCCGCCACCTGCACCGCCTGGCCGTGCTTGAGCAGCAGCAGGTTGTGCAGCACCACCGCCAGGCTGAGGTAGAGGTACATCAGCATGCTGGAAAAGCCGGTGCCCAGCAGCACGGCACCCGCCCTGGGCCGCCACCGCCAGGCCCGGCGGTCCAGCGGCGCCCGGCTGCGGCGGCTCAGCACGAACCACAGGCATACAACCACCACCAGCGCCTGGCTCAGCAGGGTGGCCAGGGCGGCGCCGGCGAGCCCCCGTTGCAGCCAGGCGATGAACACCGCATCCAGCAGGATATTGCCGATGGCCCCCAGCAGCAACGCCAGGGTCGCCAGCCGGGGCGCCCCCAGGTTGCGCACCAGGAACGGCAGCGCCACGCCGGCCATCACCAGGGGCGTGGCCGGCGCCATCAGATCCAGGTAGGCCTGGGCATGGTCCGCCACCGCGCCCTCGGCCCCCTGCCAGGCCAGGAACCAGGGGCTCGATCGGGTCAACCCCAGGGCCAGCGGCAGCCCCAGCAGCGGCAGCAGCCACAGGCCCTGGGCCACGAACAGGGCGGCGCGGCCACGCTTGCCGCCGCCCTGGGCCAGGGACGCCTGGGCCCCGGTACCGATGCCGACCATCATGCCGGTGGCCAGCATGATGCCCACCCAGGGCCAGGCCAGGTTGATACCGGCCAGGCCGTCGCCGCCGATGAAATGGCCGACGAAGATGCCGTCGACCACCTGATAGGTACCGCTGACCAGCAGCGCGGCCAGCGACGGCAGGGTGTAGTGCCAGAAGGCGCGCTGGAGCGGCGCCGAACCCAGGTTCATGGCGTCAGTCCTGCTTGCGGGGGGACAGATCCGCCGTGGGCAGCGGCCCCCGGGGCAACGCCAGGGCGCGGCAGGCCTTGGCCAGCAGCCGTTCGAGCTGCTCGAGTTCCGCCGGGCTCAGTTCGCGGCTCATGGCCGCCGCCGTTTCCCGGTAGACGCTGGTTTCTTCCTTCTGCAGGTAGAGCGCCTTGTCGGTGGGCAGCAGGCGGCTGGCCCGGGCGTCCTCGGGGCAGGCCTCGCGCCGCAGGTAGCCCTGGCGTTCCAGCTTGCGTGCCATGGTGCTGGCCGAGGCCTTGCTCACCTGCATCAGCGCCGCCAGTTCGGTCAGCCGCAGCCCCTGCCCCTGGGCCGACATCAGCCCGTAGAGGTATTCCAGTTCGCTGCTGGTCAGCTCCATGCTGCCGCTCTGGCGCGAATGCTCGCGCCAGCGGTGCCAGATAAACCACTCCAGTTGTTTCAGGCTGTCGGTCAGCGCCATGGCATCCTCCCCGAAATAATTTTAGTTAGACTAACTAACTAAAAAGGGAGGCGCAATCCACGCAGCAGCGGTGGAGCAAACCCCTGGACTCCCGCCTGCGCGGGAGTGACAAGGTTGAGAGCAAGAGTGACTGAATCGGGAGAGGGAGCGGCAAACATCAGCCGGCACGCTCACCGCGTTCGCGCCATCCTGTCGAAATGGGCATCCATCAGCCGCACGTTGCGCTGGTTGGCCTTGAAGGCGAAGTCGAACAGATCGCCGAACAGCGGGATGGCGCCGATCAGCAGTTCCAGTAGCACATTCAGCCCCATGCGGGCCAGCACGCCGGCGGGCAGCTTCATGCGGGCGGCTTCCGCGATGATATAGGCCGACAGGCCGGCGGCGACCAGATCCCCCACCCCGGGAACCAGGCCGATAAGGCCGTCCAGGCCAATCCTGAAGCCGCCGGGCAGCCTGATTGAACTGTCCAGCAG
Organism: Zobellella sp. An-6; assembly: GCF_052487945.1. NCBI lineage: Bacteria > Pseudomonadati > Pseudomonadota > Gammaproteobacteria > Aeromonadales > Aeromonadaceae > Zobellella > Zobellella sp. An-6. The sequence continues at coordinate 2,657,908 of NZ_CP199259.1, forward strand.
CCAGGCCAGGCGCTTCAGGCGAGCCCTGCCGGCATCCGCGCCACCGCCCGCTTGCCCCGGGCGCCGCTCAGGCATCGACCCCTCCCGGGCATAAAGGCCGGTGGCTCATTTTTTGGCGATGACCCACACCGCGTGCACGATGCCGGGGATATAGCCCAACAGGGTCAGCAGGATATTGAGCCAGAAGTGCTTGCCGAAGCCCACCTGCAAAAACACCCCCAGGGGCGGCAGCAGGATGGCAACGATAATGCGGATAAGGTCCATGAGTGAGTCCTCTTTAAGCTGATGGCCGACGATTATATCAGGCGATGGTCCGCTCCTGATCATGGCCCTTGTCAGGCTTGTTTGACGGCGATGACACTGAGTCCATTGATGATGTTGGCATGAACACTTCCCACTTACAAAATGAGAATTGTTTGTAGTATCATCTGTCGTCCTAATAACCAAACGAGAACACCATGCAGCGCAGCCCCCTCCTGACCAAGGCGTTCACCGCCGCCGCGGCCCTCTGGTCGCTGGCCTTGTCCGCCGAAACCATCACCGTCACCGACATCGCCAACCGCCAGGTGGAGGTCGAGGTGCCGGTGCAACGCGTCATCCTGGGCGAAGGCCGCCAGGTTTACCTCACCGCCGTGCTCGACCGGGAGAACCCCTTCCAGCGCATCGTCGGCTGGCGGGACGATTTCGCCAGCGCCGATCCGGACAACCATGCCGCCTACCTGGAAAAATTCCCCGAAATGGCGAAGATCCCCGCCTTCGGCGGCTTCAAGGACGGCACCTTCGACGTGGAGCAGGCGGTGTCGCTCAAGCCCGATGTCATCATCATGAACATCGAGTCCAAGCAGGCCACCGAGGACGCCAAGTACATCGAGAAGCTGGCCGCCGCCGGCATCCCCCTGGTGTACGTGGATTTTCGTGAGCACCCCTTCACCCACACCGAGCCCAGCCTGCGTCTGTACGGCCAGCTGTTCGGCGAGGAGGAAAAGGCCGAGGAATTCATCGCCTGGCGCGCCGCCGAAATCGCCAGGGTGACCGAGGTGCTCGAGCAGCATCAACCCACTCGGCCCCAGGTGTTCATCGACCGGGCCGGCGGCTACTCGGAAGAGTGCTGCATGAGCTTCGGCGACGACAACTTCGGCAAGTTCGTGACCCTGGCCGGCGGCGAGAACATCGCCAAAGACATCATTCCCGCCACCTTTGGCAACCTCAACCCGGAGCAGATCATCGCCTCCAATCCCGACCATGTCATCGTCACCGGCGGCATGTGGGAAGCCTATGTGCCCGGCGGCGGCTGGGTGGGCGTGGGCCCGGGCCAGGACCAGGCCGAGGCCCGGCGCAAGCTCGAGGCACTGACCCAGCGTCCGGCCATGACCGGCATCGCGGCGGTACAAAACCGGCAGATGCACGCCATCTGGCACCAGTTCTACAACAGCCCCTACCAGTTCGTGGGCATCCAGCAGATGGCCAAGTGGCTGCACCCCGAGCTGTTCGCCGAACTCGACCCGGAGGCCACCTTCAAGGAGCTGCATGAGCGCTTCCTGCCCGTCGACTACCGTCCCGGCTATTGGGTGTCGCTGACCGATGCAGAGTAACGCCATGACCCCGGCCGCCGGCAGCGGCCGTTACAAGACCATCGTCTGGCGGCGGCAGTTGCTCCTGCTGGGCCTGGCCGCCGCGCTGCTGCTCAGCCTGTGCGCCGACCTGGCCCTGGGTCCGGCCCGCTACAGCCTGGGCGAAGTGGTGCGGGCGCTGTTCCTGCCCGAGTCGGTGCCGCTGCAGGTGCGGGTGGTGCTGTGGGAAATCCGCATGCCGATCGCACTGATGGCGGTGGTGGTGGGCGCGGCGCTGGCGGTGGCCGGCGCCCAGATGCAGACCATCCTCAACAACCCGCTGGCCAGCCCCTTCACCCTGGGCATTTCCGCCGCCGCCAGCTTCGGCGCGGCCCTGGCCCTGGCCTTCGGGGTGGCCTTCATCCCGGCGGCCATCGCCTGGATGGTACCGCTCAACGCCTTCGTCATGGCCATGCTGGCGGCCCTGCTCATCCACCTGCTCAGCGCCCGGCGCGGCATGACGGTCAACAGCATAGTGCTGCTCGGCATCGCCCTGGTGTTCACCTTCAACGCCCTGCTGGCGCTGGTGCAGTTTTTCGCCTCGACCGAGGCTTTGTCGGCGGTGGTGTTCTGGACCATGGGCAGCCTCAGCAAGGCCACCTGGCCCAAGCTGGCCATCACCACCCTGGCGCTGGCGCTGGTGCTGCCGGTGTTCGTCCGCCGGGCCTGGGCCCTGACCGCCCTGCGCCTGGGCGAAGACAAGGCGGCGAGCTTCGGCGTCAGGGTCGGCCGGCTGCGGCTGGAGACCCTGCTACTGGTGAGCCTGCTGGCGGCCATTCCGGTGTCCTTCGTGGGCACCATCGGCTTTATCGGCCTGGTCGGCCCCCATATCGCGCGCATGATCATCGGCGAGGATCAGCGCTTCTTCCTGCCGGCCTCGGCCCTGGCCGGGGCGCTGATCCTCTCGGTCAGCTCGGTGGTGAGCAAGTCGCTGATCAGCGGCACCATCTTCCCCATCGGCGTGGTGACCTCGCTTATCGGCATTCCCTTCTTCGTTTCCCTTATCCTGTCCCAGACGAGGCGCTCATGGTAAGCATCCGGCTCGAGGCACTCGGTGCCCGCTACGGCAAACAGCTGCTGCTGCAGGGCATTTCCACCCCCACCTTCAAGGCGGGCGAGGTGGTGGCCATCATCGGCCCCAACGCCGCCGGCAAGTCCACCCTGTTCAAGCGCATCAGCGGCCTGATCGACGGCCCCGGCCGGGTGCACGTGGAAGGCCTGCGGCCGGAAGGCGGCGGCATCAGCTACATGCCCCAGGACAGCGCCGCCAGCGCCGCGCTCAGCGTGTACGAGTCGGTGCTGCTGGCCTGCAAGCAGGGCGGCGGCTGGCGCGTGAGCGAGGCCGAGCTGGCCCGCATCGACCAGACCCTGGCGGCGCTCGGCATCGCTTCCCTCGCCTTTCGCCACCTCGGCGAGCTCTCGGGCGGCCAGCGCCAGCTGGTCAGCCTGGCCCAGGTGCTGGTGCGCGAGCCGGACATCGTGCTGATGGACGAGCCCACCTCGGCGCTGGATCTGTCGCGCCAGGTGGAGGTGCTCGGCCACATGAAGGACCTGGCGCGGGAAAAGGGCATGCTGGTGCTGGTGACGCTGCACGATCTCAACCATGTGCTGCGCTTTTGCGACCAGGCGCTGGTGATCGCCGGCGGCCGCCAGGTGGCCTGCGGCCCCACCGCCGACATCGTCACCCCGGCGCTGCTGCGCGACACCTACCAGGTGGAGGCGCGGGTGGAGTCCTGCTCCCGCGGCTTCGGCCATGTGATCGTGGACGATATCGCCAGCCAGGGCCGCACCTTCGCCCTGGCGGCCGGCTAGGGCGCATTGCACCGGGCTGTCGTAGGGTGTGTTGTAGGGTCCACTTCAGTGGACCACCCCGCCAGCGGCGCCGTGGTTTGGTCGAATAAATTCGACCCTTGACGGACGGCGGTTTGAGCCGTAGGGTCCACTTCGGTGGACCGCCCGACCACGGACGGCGGTTTGGCCGCGCGCCGCTTGTTTTTAACTGATCGGTGCCCGATCGGCACCTCACGGACCATAACGTGACCACGACCCACTACCGCCAGAGCTGGCGGATGCTGAGCCCGGCGGCCCGCCTGCTGGTGTGCAACGGCCTGTTCTTCAACCTCGCCTTCTACATGACCCTGCCCTACCTGGCCTTTCACCTGGGCGGCACCCTGGGGCTGACCGGCTGGGCCAGCGGCCTGGTGATGGGCATGCGCGTGTTCAGCCAGCAGGGCCTGTTCCTGCTGGGCGGCGCCCTGGGCGACCGGCTGGGTTACCGGCCCGCCATCGTGCTGGGCTGCCTGGTCCGCAGCCTGGGCTTTGCCCTGCTCGGCTGGGCCGGGGATCTGCCGCTGCTGCTGCTGGCCGCCTTTCTCACCGGCTTTGCCGGTGCCCTCTTCACCCCCTGCGCCCAGGCCTACCTGGCGTCGGAATGCCTGGACGGCCGCCAGCGCCAGCAGGCCTTTGCCCTGCACAACCTGGCCAGCCAGCTCGGGCTGCTGCTGGGCCCCCTGGCCGGCATGCTGCTCACCGACATCGACTTTATGGTGACCGGCCTGGTGTCCGGCGGCATCTTCCTGCTGCTGACCGCCCTGCAGTGGCGGCTGCTGCCCCCCAGCCCCCGCCATGTGCGGGAGCGGCCGCCCTCCTGGGGCGAACAATGGCGGGACTTGATCGGCAACGGCCCCTTCCTGCGCTTTACCCTGATGGCCGCCGCCTACCAGCTGCTGTTCCACCAGCTGTACCTGGCCGTGCCCGCCTACATCAACAGCCAGCAACAGGCCACCGGGCTGCTCGGCGGCGTCTTCACCCTCACCGCCATCATCGGCGTGCTGCTGCAGCTGCCCGCCAGCCAGCTGGTGCAGCGCCGCCTGGGCGTGGCCCGGGGCATGGGGCTGGGCCTGGGGCTGATGGGGGCGAGCTACCTCGCCCTGCCCTGGCTGCAGCCCTGGCCGGTGGCCGCCAGCCTGATGCAGGCGGCCTGCCTGTCGCTGGGCTCCATCCTCTGTTTTCCGCTCTTTGCCGCCCACCTGCCCCACTACGCCGGCGACCGGGCGCTGGGCGGCTATTACGGCTTTTACGCCAGCCTGGGCGGTTGCGTGGCCCTGCTCGGCAACGTGCTGATCGGCGCCCTGCTGGGCGAGGCGGCGGCGACCCCGCCCGCCGCCATCTGGTACGGCCTGGCACTGTGCGGCCTGGTCGCGGGCTGGGCCCTGTACCGGCAACTGCGCAGGGAAGAACGGGCTAACGCCACCGGCGCCCCGCTGGCAAACCCTCGTCGTTCTCTGTAGTCATTCCCCAAGGCGGAAGTCCGGTGCAAACGGTCATGGATCTCCGCCTTCGCGGAGATGACCGGAGTGAAACGACGGAGATGACCAGGGTGAAACGACGGGAATGACGGCAGTTAAACAGCGGTGATAACGGGAACTATCTGGCGGAAAAGCAGGTGATGCACCTTATCATCCAGCCGCGGGCGGCTGACGCCGCCCGTGGACCTGCCCGGCAGATCTGCACCTCGGCGCTGGCTTTCATTGCCGAAGTTAATGACAATAACAGCGTCATTAACTTTGGAAATATTGAGCATCCAGGATGAAGAACCTGCCCACGGATTTGCTGCGTACCTTTGTCACCATCAACCAGTTGGGGGGCTTTACCCAGGCGGGGGAAGTACTGGGCCGCTCCCAGCCGGCGGTGAGCCTGCAGGTGAAGCGGCTGGAGGAGCTGCTGGGCGTGAAGCTGTTCGACCGCGGCCAGGGCTTGCAGCTCACCGAGGAAGGGCAGATGCTGATGAGCTGTGCCCGCAAGATGCTGGAGCTGAACGACGCCCTCGTCTCCCGCCTGGGCTCGCCCCAGGTAAGCGGCGCGGTACGGCTGGGCATTCCCAACGACTTCGAGGTGTCCTTCCTCGCCACCACCCTGGGGCGTTTTTCCCAGTCCTATCCCAATGTCACCCTGGACGTGAGCAGCGACATCAGCGCCAACCTGCTGCACGACTACAAGAAGGGCGCCTACGATCTGGTGATGGCCATCGAGGAAAGCAACCAGCCCCATCCGCGCCTGACCAACTTTATCCTCGATCCCCTGGTGTGGGTGCGCAGCAGCAACCTGATGCTGGAGCCGGGGGCGCCGCTGCCGCTCATCCTCTACCCCAAGGGCTGCCTGTACCGCAAGTCGATCATCAACGCCCTCACCCAGGCCAACCTGCCCTGGCGCATCGTGTACAGCACCTCCAGCCTGCTCGGCATCCACGCCGCCATCAAGGCGGGGCTCGGCATCAGCGTGCTGGCCAAGAGCACGGTGCCGGACGATCTGGAACATTCCCCCGAATATGCCCCCTGCCCGGCCCTCGGCAGCGTGTCGGTGGGCTTTTGCTACAACGGCAACGAGCTGAACGCCGCCAGCCGCATGCTGCTGGATTACCTCAGGAATGCCCTGCACCGGTTGTAGCGGGTGCACGAAGTTGCAGACACGACTGGACTCCCGCCTGCGCGGGAGTGACGGAGTAAGACACGGGAGTGACACCAATTCCGTCATGCCCGCAAAGGCGGGCATCCAGGGCAGGGTGCACCGGCCAGGACCACGGCGCCGGGTCTGCAGACCCGCATGGACTCCCGCCTGCGCGGGAGTGACGGCATAAGACACGGGAGTGACACCAATTCCGTCATGCCCGCGAAGGCGGGCATCCAGGGCAGGGTGCACCGGCCAGGACCACGGCGCCGGGTCTGCAGACCCGCATGGACTCCCGCCTGCGCGGGAGTGACGGCATAAGACACGGGAGTGACACCAATTCCGTCATGCCCGCGAAGGCGGGCATCCAGGGCAGGATGCACCGGCCAGGACCACGGCGCCGGGTCTGCAGACCCGCATGGACTCCCGCCTGCGCGGGAGTGACGAGGTAAGTCCGCGGCTCAGCCCGCTGCGGGGAGCAGGCCGGCCTGCGCCAGGCAGTCGCGGATCTGCTCCAGCGCCCGGGGATTGGCCAGGGCGTCGTGGTTGTCGGCGCGGGCGGCGCCGTTCAGCAGCCGGGCCACCGCCAGCTCCACCTTCTTGCCGCTGCGGGTATAGGGAATGTCCGGCACGGCGATGATGTGCCGCGGCACATGGCGCGGGCTGGCGCCGGTGCGGATGCGCCGGCACAGGGCCTGGCGCCGTTCCTCGTCCAGTCCGCCGGCATCCGCGGGCACCACCAGCAGCACCACCTCCACGTCGCCGTCCACCTGCCGGCCCACCACCAGGCAGTCGCGCACCATGGGCTCCTGCTCCACCTGCCGGTAGATCTCGGCGGTGCCGATGCGCACCCCGCCCGGGTTGAGGGTGGCGTCGGAGCGGCCGTAGATCACGGCGCCGCCCGACTCGGTAAAGGCCACGAAGTCGCCGTGGGCCCAGACCCCGGCGAAGGTCTCGAAATAGGCGGCCCGGTAGCGTTGGCCGTCGTCGTCCTGCCAGAAGGCCACCGGCATGGACGGCAGCGGCTGGCGGCACACCAGCTCGCCGCGCCCGTCCGTCACCTCGCCCCGCTCGTCCATGGCCACCGCATCCACCCCCAGCAGGCGGCACTGGATCTCGCCCCGGCGCACCGGCAGCAGCGGGCAGGCGCCCACGAAGCAGCCGCAGATATCGGTACCGCCGGCGATGGAACCCAGCAGCAGCTGGCCGGGCAGGGCCCGGTAGACCCAGTCGTAGTCTTCCGGCAGCAGGGGCGAGCCGGTGGAGAACAAGAGCCGCAGCCGCTCCAGCCCGAAGCGTTGGCCCGGCGCCAGCCCCTCCTTGCGGCAGCCGGCGATAAAGCGCGCGCTGGTGCCCAGGTGGGTCACCCGCTCCTGCTCCGCCAGTTCCCACAACCGGTGCAGGCTCGGGTGGCCGGGCGAGCCGTCCACCGTGATCACCGTCGCCCCGGCGAGCAGGGCCGAGGCCTGCCAGTTCCACATCATCCAGCCGCAGGTGGTGAAGTACATGAAGCGGTCGCCGCAGGCCAGGTCGCCGTGCAGGATCAGCTCCTTGGCGTGGTTGACCAGGATGCCGGCGGCCCCGTGCACGATGCACTTGGGCTTGCCGGTGGTGCCGGAGGAATAGAGGATGTACACCGGGTGATCCGCCGGCAGCGGGGTGAAGGAAGGCGCGCTCCCCTCCCCCGAGGCCAGGGCACGGTCCCAGCCGGTCACCCCTTCGGCCTCGATATCGCCCAGCTCCGGCAACTGGCGGATGCTGACCACGCAGCGCAGCCCGGGCAGGGCCGACACCACCTCTGAGAACTCTCCGCGCCGGTCGAAGCGCTTGCCGCCATAGCCGTAGCCGTTGACCAGCACCAGCGCCGAGGGGGCTATCTGGCCGAAGCGGTCCAGGATGGCGCCGGCGCCGAAGTCGGGCGAGGCCGAGCTCCACACCGCCCCCATGCTGGTGGCCGCCAGCATGGCCACCAGCGCCTCGTAGCCGTTGCTCACCACCCCCGCCACCCGGTCGCCGCAACCGATGCCCCGGCTGCGGAAAAAGGCCTCCAGGGCGCCCACGTCCCGGCGCAACCGGCCGTAGCTGTAGCGGGCCACCGGGCCGGTTTCACTGTGGCAGACCACCGCCTCCCGGCTCGCCCCCTCGCCCTCGCCAAAGCGCAGCAGGTTGGCGGCGAAGTTCAGCCGCATGCCGGGAAACCACTCGGCGCCCGGCATCTCCCGCCGGCCCAGCACCCGCTCGGCGGGCACCGCGCAGCGCAAGCCGCAGAAGTCCCACACCGACTGCCAGAAGACCTCGAGTTCGGTGATCGACCAGCGATGCAGGGCCTGGTAGTCGGCGAAGGAACCCAAGCCCCGTTCTTCGAGCCAGGCCAGGTAACGGGCCAGCTGGCTGCGTTCGCGCAGGGCGGGGCTCGGGGTCCAGAGAATGTCGTGCTGTTGCATGGGGTCGCCTCCTATTGCATGTGCCAGCCGTGGCTGACCACCACCGACTGGCCGGTGAGCGCCGCCGAGGGAAAGGCCGCCAAATGCACCGCCAGCTCGGCCACGTCTTCCAGGGTGGTGAATTCGCCGTCCACCGTGTTTTTCAGCATCACCGCGCGCACCACTTCTTCCTCGCTCAGGCCCAGCTCCCGGGCCTGCTCGGGGATCTGGCGCTCCACCAGCGGCGTGCGCACGAAGCCCGGGCAGATGATGTTGCTGCGCACCCCGTGCTCGGCACCTTCCCTGGCCACCGCCCGGCACAGGCCGAGCATGCCGTGCTTGGCCGCCACGTAGGGCGCCTTGAGCGGCGAGGCTTCGAGCGAGTGCACCGAGCCCATGTACAGCATGGTGCCGCCGCCGTTGGCGTACATCTGTTGCAGGGCGGCCCGGGTCACCAGGAAGGCGCCGTCCAGGTGCACCTTCAGCACCCGGCTCCAGTCCGCGTAGGAGAGCCGGTGCAGCGGCTCTATGTGCTGGATGCCGGCGTTGGCCAGGGCGATGTCCAGCCGGCCCCAGTGGCGCACCAGCCGGGCCACGCCCTGCTCCACCGCCTGCTCGTCGGTCACGTCCATGCCTAAGGCGATGGCGTTGCCGCCCGCCGCGACGATGGCCAGGGCCACCTGCTCGGCCCGGCCCAGCTCCAGATCGGCCACCGCCACCCGGGCCCCCTCCCGGGCATAGTGCTCGGCGATGGCCCGCCCTATGCCCTGGCCGGCGCCGGTGATCAGCGCCACTTTGTTGTCAAGACGCATGGTTGTTTCTCCTTGTTAAGCACCACTTCCGTGATTCAACGGCCGCCGTAGATACGCTCGGGCAGCCAGGTCGCCAGCGGCTCGAACCAGAACACCAGCGCCAGCCCCAGCAATTGCAGGCAGATGAAGGGCAGCACGCCCCAGTAGATATGGCGGGTGCTGATGCCCGGCGGGCACACCCCCTTGATGTAGAACAGCGCAAAGCCCACCGGCGGGGTCAGGAAGGAGGTTTGCAGGCAGAGCGCGAACAGCACCGCAAACCACACCGGCTCCACCCCCAGCGAGAATACCACCGGCGCCACCAGCGGCAGGATGATCAGGGTGATCTCCACCCAGTCGAGGAAGAAGCCCAGCAAAAAGGTGATGAAGAGGATGGTCAGCAGTATGCCGGTGGTGCCGAACGGCAGCCCGGTAATGGCCTGGCGGATGACGTCGTCGCCGCCCAGGCCGCGCAGCACGGCGGCAAAGACGGTGGCGCCGATAAAGATGCCGAAGATAAAGGCGGTGGTGCGGCTGGTCTGGTACAGGGACTCTTTCAGCACCTCCATGTTCAGCCGCCGGCTCAGCCGGGCCATCAGCAGGGCGCCGGCCGCCCCCACCGCCGAGGCCTCGGTGGTGGTGGCGATGCCGAGGAAGATGGAGCCCAGCACCGCCACGATCAGCACCAGCGGCGGCACCACGGCGCACACCACGTCCCACCAGGCGCCAAGGTCCATGCGCTCGCCCCGTTCGGGCGCCGGCGCCGCCTCCTTGTCGAACCAGGCCAGCAGCACTATGTAGAGCACGTACATGATCCCCAGCATCAGCCCGGGGATGAGCGCGCCCATAAACAGCTTGCCCACCGACGCCGAGGGCGTGCCCAGCCGGTCCGCCATCAGCACCAGCATGATGCTGGGCGGCACCAGTATGCCGAGGGTGCCCACCGAGCAGGCGGTGCCCACCGCCAGGCTCTTGTTGTAGTTGGCCTGCATCATGGGCCCGAGCGACAGCATGCCGAGCAGCACCACGGAGGCGCCGACGATGCCGGTGGAGGCCGCCAGCAGCACCCCCACTATCACCACGGTCACCGCGTAGCCGCCGCGCAGCGGCCCCAGCACCCGCACCAGGCTGTGCATCAGCCGCTCGGCGATGCCGGAGCGGTCGAGCATGATGCCCATGAAGATGAACAGCGGCAGCGCCACCATCAGCTCGTTGGCCACGATGCCGAAGATGCGGGCGTCCAGCACCCCCATGGTGCCGTTCCAGGTAAACCAGAGGTTGGCGTCGAACTGCTCCACCAGCACCCAGCCCAGCAGGGCGAACAGCAAGCCGGTGCCCGCCAGCACCCAGGCCACCGGAAAGCCCAGCAGCAACAGCACCATAAAGGCGCCGAACATGGCGATGACCAGTAAGGTTTCCAGTTCCATGCGTTATTTCTCCATGTCCGGCAGCAGGGCCCCGCCCCGGCGCGGGGCCGGCGCGTCCGTGCTGGCCCGGGGAAAGGCGAACAGCAGCGTCATGCAGCGCAGCCCGCGGGAAAACAGGGCGATGGCCACCAGCATCAGGCCCAGCGGCAGGGCGCTCTTGAAGATAAAGCGATAGGGCAGGCCGCTCGGCGCCTGGGAGCGCTCGCCGTAGACAAAGGCCTTGTAGGCGTAGGGAATGAGCACCTCGATCATCAGCAGGATGACCGGCAGCGCCAGCAGCGCGATGCCCGCCAGCTCGATGATGGCGCGGGTGCGCAGGGAAAACTTCTCCCGCAGCACGTCCACCCGCACGTGGTCGTCGCGCACCACCGCAAACCCCAGGGTCAGCATCATGGCGATGCCGAACAGGTGCCAGGACAGCTCCTCCAAAGCGATGGAGCCCGCCGACAGCACGAAGCGGCTGAACACGTTGGCCAGTACCACCGCCAGCACCGCCAGCCAGAGCCAGGAGCTGAGCCGGCCCACGGCCGCCACCAGGGCGTCGAGCCGGCACGAGATCCGGTTGCTGGGCAGCTCGGTGCCGGATTCATTGGGTTGAGACATAGCTACCTCGTTCACAGGTAAGGATGGGGCGGGCACCGCCGCGCCCGCCGCAGTTTGTTGACAAAGTCTCTTTTCTGTTTTTTCGCCAAATATTTTTCTTTACCACCGTTATTTGACCATCGTCATCTCCGCGAAGGCGGAGATCCATGAAACATGGCACTGGACTCCCGCCTTCGCGGGAGTGACAACAGACAAAGGCAACGGTTTGTCAGCTGGATGAGGCGGGCACCATGGTGCCCGCCGTGTAAGAGCCTCAGTCGTACTGGTAGAAGTCGCGCGGCAGGTAGCCCTTGCCGTGCCAGATGGCGTGGTGTTTCATGAAATTGCGCTGGCTGGTCAGCACCCGGTTGAACATCTCGTCCTCGGCGGCGATGTCGTTCATCACCTGGGCGGTGACCTTTTCCAGCTCGCGCAGCACCGGCTCGGGCAGCACCTGGGCCCTGACCCCTTCCTTCTCGTAGTCGCGCAGCGCCGTGGGCTGGGCCCACTCGCTCTGGGCGAAGCCCTTGAGGGTGGCCGACTCGCAGCCCATCTCGATCAGCGCCCGGGTCTGGGGCTCGAGGCCGTTCCAGACGTCCTTGTTGACCAGCAGGTGCGAGGTGGTCAGGGTCTGGTGCCAACCGGGCATGATGTAGTTTTTCACTATCTGATCCAGGCCCAGCATCTTGTCGATGGCCGGCTGGGAGAACTCGGTGGCGTCGATGGTGTTGCGCTCCAGCGACTGGAAGATCTCCGCCCCCGGCACCATGGTGACCGAGGCGCCCAGCCGTTCCAGCACCTTGCCGCCGATGCCGGCGAAGCGGATGCGCAGATCCTGGAAGTCCTCCAGGCTCGCGATCTGCTGCTTGAACCAGCCGGCCCCTTCCGGCCCGATGATGCTGCACAGCATGGGGTGGATGTTGCGCTCGGCGTAGATCTCCTCCAGCAGGGCCTTGCCGTCGCCTTCGTAATACCAGGCCAGGTAGGCCGGCGGCTCCATGTTGAAGGGCGCGCCCGAATAGAGCGGCAGGGCGGCGATGGTGCCCTGGTCGTAGCCGACCCAGGTGTAGCCCGCCGGGTACTTGCCCGAGCCCACCGCGTCCATGATCTCGAAGGGCGGTACCAGTTCGCCCGGCTCGTAGTAACGCAGCTGCACCTCGCCGTCCGAAATGGCCGCCAGCGACTCGGACAGGTGTTTGACCGGCGTGGTCAGCCCCACCAGGTGGGAAGGAAAGGCCAGCGGCACCTGCCAGCGCACCTTTTCCACGGCGGCGGCCGGGGCACTGATCACTCCGGCGCACAGCGCGGCGGCGGCCATACCCTGGGTAAAGCGGGACAACGTGTTCTTGATCGACATGGATTATTCCTTCTGCTTGGTTCAATCCTTGGGCCCGGCGGTGACTCAACCGGGCATGATGACGTTCATCCCATTAAATACATGAAATGTGCCAGATATGTAAATTTTATGTGAAACAATGGTTTACAGAAATGCGTGCGCGGCGGAACGGCCAACCCGTCCTGAAATCAGGACAGGCGGGAAGAGAAGGGTCATTTGAAGCGTCCTGAAAACCGGACAGCTGTCCGGAATTCAGGAATGGCGGGCCAGCTTTTCGTAGAACACGGAGCGGGACACCCCCAGCAGCCGGGCCGCCTGGCTGCGGTTGCCGCCGCAGCGGGCCAGGGCGGCGTGAATGGCCTCGGCCTCGGCGCGCGCCAGCACCTCGGCCAGGGGCCTGGGTTCGGGCTCCGCCGCGCCGGGTTTGGCGCCGGCTTGCTCCGTATGCGGTGGTGCGGGCAGGACCGGCGCCGGCAGCACCCGGCGCAGGGTATCCACCTCCAGCACCTCGGCGCCCTCGCTCATGGTGAAGGCCCGCTCCAGCACGTTGCGCAGCTCGCGGATATTGCCCGGCCAGGGGTGGCGGCCCAGCTCGGCCACCGCCGCGCCGGTGATCTCGACCCGCTCCTGGCCGAGGCAGATGTCTTCCAGCAGGGCCTCGCACAAAATCCCCAGATCCGCCAGCCGCGCGCGCAGCGGCGGAATGGGGATCTCCAGCACGTTCAGCCGGTAGTAGAGATCGGAACGAAAGCTGCCCTCGGCCACCATGGCGGCCAGATCCCGGCTGGTGGCGGCCAGTACCCGCACGTCCACCGGCACCACCTGGTTGGAGCCCAGCGGCTCTATCTCCCGCTCCTGCAGGGCCCGCAGCAGCTTGGCCTGCAGCCCCTGGGGCATGTCGCCCACCTCGTCCAGGAACAGGGTGCCGCCGTGGGCCAGCTGGAACTTGCCCTCGCGCGTGCGCCGCTCGGCACCGGTATAGGCCCCCGGCGCCACCCCGAAAAACTCGGCCTCGAGCAGGTTTTCCGGAATCGCGGCCAGGTTCACCCCCACGAAGGGCCCCTCGGCCCGGGCCGAGAGCGAATGGATGGCCTGGGCCAGCACCTCCTTGCCGGTGCCGGTTTCGCCCAGCAGCAGCACCGGGATGTCGCGCCCCGCCGCCAGCCGGGCCCGGCGCTTGACCTCCAGCGCCGCCGGGCTGGCCCCGACAAAGTCGCCCAGCTGGTAGCGGGTGCCGCGGCGGCGCTTGGCCAGGGCGCGCTTGGCCGCCAGCAGATCCTGGTGCAGGCGGCGGTATTTGCTGACCAGGGGCGTGAGCGGCTGCAGATCGTCGTACAGCACAAAGGCCACGGCGCCGCTCACCCGCCCCTGCTCGTCGAAGAACGGCAGCCGGGTCACCACCAGTTGCTGGCTCTGGTATTCCATGATGTCGAGCAACAGCGGCCGACCGGTTTCCACCACTTCCGGCATGCGGCTGTGGGGGATCACCGCGCGCACCGGCCGGCCGATGACGGTGTGGGCGTCGGCAATGCCGAGCAGGTTGGCGTAGCGGGCGTTGATCCAGCTGATGCGCCCTTCCCGGTCCACGGCAATGGCGCCGGCGCTGGCCTGCTCGAACATGGGAAACAGCACTTCAATCAGTTCCCGGGTCAGGCCGTTGCCTGACTGGGGCTCAAACGGCATGGGCATATCCAGCCCTCCTTGGCGCACAATGACCCAGATGTTAGCCAAAAGCCCCGCCGAATTCGAGGTGCCGGGTCGGCAGACAGCCATGGACTCCCGCCTGCGCGGGAGCGACGACTCGTTGAGATTCACTATCGGGTCTTTTAGTCATGGGCTCCCGCCTACGCGGGAGCGACGCCTGCCCGTCATGCCCGCCCTCCCCGTCATCCCCGCGCCTCCCCCGTCATCCCCGTCATCCCCGCGAAGGCGGGGATCCAGGACGGGGTGCACTAGCCCGAACCACGGCGCCGGGTCGGCAGACACCCATGGACTCACACCCGGTTCCGGCCGATATTGTCCCGCATCACGCCGGAACATTACATCCGCCCCGGGTTTCGCTACAATATGCCCCTTTTTCCACGGTGGCCCGGTCCGGGCCGGCCGACTTCCCCTACTCCCGGAGCAGTGACTTGGCGCAACAATCCCCGCATTTCAACGATTTTGGACTGGACTCCCGTCTTATCAGGGCCCTCGGCCACCTGGGCTTCGATACCCCCACCGAGATCCAGGAAAAGGCCATTCCGGTGGTGCTGGCCGGCCATGATCTGATGGCCTCGTCCCAGACCGGCTCCGGCAAGACCCTGGCCTTTCTGCTGCCGGCCCTGCACCGGCTGCTGAAGACCAAGGCGCTGAGCAAGCGGGATCCGCGCGCCCTGATCCTGGCTCCCACCCGGGAGCTGGCCAAGCAGGTGTTCGGCCAGTTGCGCTCGCTCACCGGCGGCAGCGGGCTCAACATCGCCCTGCTGTTGGGCGGCGAAAACTTCAACGATCAGCTCAAGGCGCTGCGCAAGTCGCCGGACGTGATCGTGGCCACCCCGGGCCGGTTGGCCAACCACCTGGAAGCCCGTTCGCTGCAGCTGAACGGCCTGGAGCTGCTGATCCTGGACGAAGCCGACCGCATGCTGGATCTGGGCTTCGCGCCCCAGCTGGAGCAGATCCACCAGGCCGCCGACCACCGCCGCCGCCAGACTCTGATGTTTTCCGCCACCCTGGATCACGCCGAGGCGGACGACATGGCTGCACGCCTGCTCAAGGCACCCAAGCGGGTGGCCGTGGGCGCCGCCAACGCCGAGCACCAGGACATAGCGCAGCGCTTTTTGCTGTGCGACCACCTGGATCACAAGCAGGCGCAGCTGTTGCACCTGCTCGGCCACGAGGACTACCAGCAGGCCATCGTCTTCACCGCCACCCGCGCCGACACCGAGCGGCTGGCGGCCCTGTTGCAGGAGCAGGGGCAGACTGCCGCCGCCCTGCACGGCGACATGAGCCAGGCCGAGCGCAACCGGATCATGGACGCCTTCGGCCGGGGCCAGCAGCGGCTGCTGATCACCACCGACCTGGCCTCGCGCGGGCTGGACCTGCTGCAGGTGTCGCTGGTGGTGAACTTCGACCTGCCCCGGCAGGCGGAGGAATACGTGCACCGCATCGGCCGCACCGGCCGCGCCGGCGCCAGCGGCATGGCGGTCTCGCTGGTGGGCCCCAAGGACTGGGACGCCTTCAAGCGAATTGAGCGCTTTTTGCAGCAGGACATCGCCTTTGCCAGCATCGAAGGGCTGGAAGGCAAGTTCAAGGGCATCAGGCCCAAGGCGGCCAAGCCCCTCATCAAGGCCGGGCCCAAGCCAGCCGCCAAGGGCAAGCCCCAGCGCGCGCCGGTGAAAAAGCCCGCCAAGCCGGCGCACAGCCGGGCCGAGCGCTTCACCGGGCCGGGCCTGGGCTCCGACGACGGCATGGCCCCCATGCGGCGCAAAAAGCCCGGCGGCGAATAAGCGCGGCAGTCCCCGCCCTGACGCTTCCCCGTCATCCCCGCGCCTCCCCCGTCATCCCCGCGCCTCCCCCGTCATCCCCGCGAAGGCGGGGAGCCAGGGCAAGGGGCACCGGCCCAAACCACGGCGCCCGATCTGCAGATACCCATGGACTCCCGCCTGCGCGGGAGTGACATCTCCCCATCATCCACGCGCCTCTCTCGTCATCCCCGCGAAGGCGGGGAGCCAGGGCAAGGGGCACCGGCCCAAACCACGGCGCCGGGTCGGCAGACACCCATGGGCTCCCGCCGTCAGGCCAGGGGCTGTTGCCAGAAAGACCGCCATTCATCCGGGCGGCCATAGAACCGGCTCAGGCCGATGGCCTGCCACTGCCCTTCCCTTTCCATCAGCATCGACGGAAACCCGCCCAGACCGAACTGCTCCATCAGTTGACGGGTGCGCCGCACCGCGGCTTCCACCTCCTCGCCCGCCCGGCTCATGGCCTGGGCCCAGGCCTCGGGGCCGATACCGAGCTGGCCTGCCAGGGCGGACAGGGTGTCCGGCCGGTACACCGGCAACCCGGACTGGTAATGGGCCTGCTGGATGCGGTGCAGCATTTCCACCTCCGCCAGCCCCAGATGCCCGGCTGCGATCACGGCCTGGGCGGTGATATAGGAGTCCAGCACCAGGGGCGCATCGCCGGCGACCCGCTCCAGGTAAGGCGCCCCGAAAACCTGCCCCGTCTGCGCCTCGATGCGTTGATCAGCGTCGAGAATATGCCGGCGAAAACCGGCATCAATCGCGGTTTTACGTATCATGCCGCCGGGGTGCAGCGCCAGCCGCACACCGTCCATCCGGCTCAGTTGCCCGATAAGGGAGGCGGCGCCGTAGCACCAGCCGCACATGGGGTCGAAAATATAATGCGCCGTTACCATGTCATTTCTCCCATATGGACCTTGGCCCCGATTTCCAGCGCCATGGGCAGGCCCGCCTCGGGGTAGGCCCGGCTCAGGGCATCGATAAGCTGGGCGCTATCCTTGCTCTCGGCCTTCGCCCCGGCAAAGTCCGCCAGGTAGCGCTGCGAAAAGGCGATGGCGGAAGCATCGGTTCGGGTGCCCGGCAGCATATGGCCGGGGATCACCAGCTCGGGCTCGAGGGCCGCCATGTCGTCCAGTTGCCCGGCCCAGGCGACACGCTCTTCATCGCCTTGGGCGTCGGCCATCCACAGGTGCACATTGCCGTATACCGCCACGTTGCCCAGAATCGCCTTGTTGGCCGGGATCCACAGGTAAGGGCGATGGCTCAGTGTGCCGTCGGTGCCGCGGATCTCGATGCTCTGGCCGTCGATGCTCAGGCTGTTGCCGTTGTAGGCCGTGGGCAGCACCGGCTTGACCGGCGCGTTGTCGCCCATTTTGGGCGCCCAGAATGCCAGTTTGTCTTCCAGTTTCGAAGCGATGGCGTCACGCACCGCCGGCGTGGTGACCAGCTCCGCCTGGGGGAACAGCTGCTGCAGCACCTCGGCGCCGAAGTAGTAGTCCGGATCCGCCTGGCTGATAAAGATGGTCTTGAGCCGTTTGCCCGAGTCCAGCACCTTGGCGGCGATGCGCAGCGCGTCCGACCGGGTAAAGCCGGTATCGACCACCATGGCTTCGGTGTCGCCGTACACCAGGGTGGAATTGACGTGGAAACTGTTGCCGTCGGCGTTGTATACCTCCAGCGTCAAGGGTTGTGCCGCCATGGCGGCGCCGGACAGCAGCAGGCCGGCAGCGAGGGTGGTGACTGTGTTCATCTGGGTTGCTCCGAATGGGTTTGTTGTATGGGGAGCAGTTTACGGCTTGAACTTGTTCGGATATATGGCTAAAAAACAACATCATTATTTCTTAAATCGAGCATGTAATGGATCGTTTGACCGCCGCCCGGGTATTTGTCGATGTGGCCGCCACCCAGAGCTTTACCGCCACCGCCGAGCGGCTGGAAATGTCGCGCCCCATGGTAACGCGCTATATCGACGCCATGGAAAGCTGGCTGGCCGCCCGCCTGCTCAACCGCACCACGCGCAGGGTGTCGCTCACCTCCGCCGGCGAGCAGTGCCTGCCGCAGGTGCAGGCCTGGGTCGAGCAGGCGGAAGGGTTGCAGTTTCAATTGATGGGGCGGGACGAGCCGGCAGGGAAAATCCGGGTGGCGGCCAGCATGTCCTTCGGTTTTGCCCAGCTCATCCCCGCCGTTAAGGCCTTTATGGCACGCCACCCCCGGGTGGATATCGACATAGAGGTGCAGGACAGGGCGGCCGATCTGGTGGCGGAGCGCATCGATCTGGCCATTCGCATCGCCGCCGACCCGGATCCGTCGCTTATCGGCAAGCCCATCGGCCGCTGCGAGTCGGTGCTGGTGGCCAGTCAACGCTACCTCGACGGCGCGCCGGAGATCACCCGGCCCGCCGATCTGACCCGGCACCGGTGCCTGGGCTACAAGAACTTCGAACGCCATATCTGGCATTTGAGCCGCGACGGCCGGCACGAATCGGTGGAAGTAACTTGCCGGCTGACGGCGAACGAGGCCACCACCCTGCTGAGTGCGGCGCTTCAGGACATGGGCGTCGGCCTGCAGCCCACCTACCTGGCCCAGGGCGCCCTCGCCCGCGGCGAGCTGGTACGGCTGCTGCCGGAATGGCGGCCCAAGGTGATGGACATTTACGCCCTCTATCCCTCGCGCAAGCACCTCTCCCCGGCGGTGCGCGCCCTGATCGACCACCTGGCCGACTGGTTTGCCGATGGCACATGGCAGGATATTAGGCTGTAGCTTGCCCGCGAGCGCCGCTTTGCGGCCACCGGAAGGCCGCAAAGCACGGGGTGCCTGTCAGGGAGTGTCGCCGTAGATATCATAGGGAAAATAGCGGGAAGCAATTTCCTGATGGATCCCTTTTTCCCTCAGGGTCAGTATGCCCCGGTTGAGCAGCTCGGCCAGATCCTGATCCTGTTTGCGCACGGCGATGCCGATCCCCTTGCCGAACCAGGCCTCTTCGGTGAAGACCGGCCCGGAAAAGTGAAACTCCCGGCCATCCGGCTTGTCGAGCAGGCCGCTCTGGATGCCGAGGGCACCGCCAAACACGGTGTCGACACGTCCGGCCCGCAGATCCATAAAGGCTTCATCGAAGGTACCGTAACGCACAATATCGATGCCGTTGTGTTTATCGGTGAGGTACTTGTCGCCAATGGTCGCCCTTTGCACCCCGACTTTAAGATTGGCCATGCCGGCATCGCTAAAGTCGATCTCGTGCTCTTTGTGGGTGACGAAACGGGTGGGCACCCGGGCGTAGGGAATGGTAAACAGCACCGTCTTCTCCCGCTCGGGCGTGATGGTCATGGCCGCGATAATGGCATCGTGCTTGCGCGACAGCAGGGCCGGAATAATGCCGTCCCAGTCTTGCGCCGCAATTCGGCATTTGACTTGCAGCTCCTCGCACAAGGCCCGGGCCAGATCGACCTCGAACCCTTCCAGCTCGCCATCGGTGGTGGTCCAGCTGAAGGGCGGGTAAGACCCCTCCACACTGAACTTGATCTCTTTCCATTCCCGGGCCTGTCCGGTACAGGCCAGGCTTAACAACGCCGCTCCCAGCAGGGAGGATTGCCAGAATCCGTGCTTCATCCTGAATATTCCTTGTTGGTATTTATCGCCATACACAGCGAAAAAATAAAATGTGACAATGGCAGAAGTTAACGAAATATGATGCCAAGCATCACGTTATAAGCAGGAGAGGATAACGGTCAACAAGGAGATGTTGGATTTATGTGAATTAGGTTAAAACTGTGAGGCGGGCGTAATATTGAGCCAAACGAAGCTCTTTTGGCTGGCCCTCCCCCGTCATCGCCGCGCTTCCCCGTCTTGCCCGCGCCCCCCGTCTTGCCCGCGAAGGCGGGCATCCAGGGCGAGGTGCACCGACCCGGGCTACGGCGCCCAATCTGCAGACACCCATGGACTCCCGCCTGCGCGGGAGTGGCGAGATAAAACACGGGAGTGACGCTTCCCCCGTCTTCTCCACGCCTCCCCCGTCTTGCCCGCGAAGGCGGGGAGCCAGGGCAAGGGGCAGCAGATCAGCAGCATCAAAAAAAGGGCGCCTTGCGGCGCCCAAATTGACTTCCCCTTGTCAGTTCAGGCGGTGGCGCGGCGCGGTGCGCGCTGGCCCGAGGTGAGTCTGCTGACCAGCACATAGGTGAGGCCGGAGGCCAGGCAGCCGTAGAGCGGACCTTCCACCCAGCCGACCTTGGTGAACAGCAGGAAGCCGCCGCTGGTGACCAGGCCGGTGAACATGGCGGCCAGGGCGCCGTAGCCATTGCCCTGCCAGAAGGCGGAGATGAACACCGGGCCTATCATCACCGCCAGCAGGGTGCCGGAGCCCAGGATGCCGAGCCAGGACAGCATAAAGGGCGGCGCGTACAGCATCATCAGGAAGCCGACAAAACCGAGAATGGCCACCCAGATGCGGTTGATCCACAAAATGCGGGCACCCGAGGCCCGGCTGTGCGGGAACAGGGCGGTGCGCAAGTCGTGGGAGGCGGCGCTGGACACGGTGTGCAGCAGCGAGTTGGCGGTGGATTTCATGGCGAACAGGATGAACAGGGTGATCACCCCCGCCAGGGCCGGGTGCAGGAAGTTGGCCAAATACACCGGCATGGCCTGATCCGGCTCGGCCAGCTCCGGGTGCGCCACCCGCACATACATGCCGACGATGGGCACCAGGCTGAGCAAGCAGCCCATGGGCGCCACCCAAATGGCCACCTGGTGCATTTTCACCGTGGGTTTAAAGGCCAGGAAGCGCACCGCCATATAGGGCAGCACGGCGGTGAACAAGAAGGCATAGGGCAGCACCAGGAACACCGAGCCCCGGCTCTCGCCGTAGGGCGCCGAGGTGGTGGGGTTGAGCAGCTGGGGATCGATGGCGTTGAGCCGCTCCACCATTTCCATGGGACTGACGTCGGTGAACACCTGCACCATCATCACCAGGGCGCCGATGCCCATGCCCGCCACCATCAGGGTGTCGGTCCAGGCCACCGCGGCCAGGCCGCCGAGCATGGTGTAGAGGATGATCACCGAGATCATCAGCAGCGCGCTCTCGCTCAGGCTGATGCCGAGCCAGGAAGCGCCCAAGAGCCCCACCGCCTTGATCTGGCTGGTGAGGAACACCAGCAGCAGCACTATGGTAATGGCCGCCGCCACCCCCTTGACCCAGCGCTCCAGCAGGGCGCCGCCACCGTGCAGCTGGGCCACGTATTCGGGAATGGTGCAACTGCCCAGCTCGTCGGCCCGGCGGCGCAGAAAGCCGGCGAAGTAGAGCACGGCAATCACCATGGCCGGGGCGAAGAAGAAGTTGCCCAGCACCTCGATGGAGCCGAACTCGTAGGCCACCCCCGGCGAGCCCATAAAGCCCCAGCCGCTGAAGCCGGTGGCCACTATGGTGCCGGCGCCCACAAAGGGCCCCAGGCTGCGCCCGGCCACCAGAAAGCCGGTTTCGTCGCTGTCTTTCACCACCCGGCTGGAGAGATAGCCGATAAAGATCAATATTCCGAACGAGCCCAATAGCAGGGCCCAGTTCAACCACTGGTAATTTTCCATCTCAAGTTCCCTTTAACGTGTGTTGGCCCGGCCGTTCAGCAACGGCGGTGATCTTTGCGCACATACTGCCGGTAGCCGTAGGCCAGCGCGGCCCAGGCGAGGATGATGGCGTTAAGATAGGCAAACCATTCCATGGTCCAGGATTGCATCAACATGACTTCTACCTCTTCGAGCAGCCTCTGCCGAGGCTGGTTTAAGTTCCCTGATTCCACCGGCCTGGCCGGCCTCACCAGAAGTAGTTTGGCAATAATGACTCCCTCTATTGCCGTTGCGTCTTGCAGTTGTTCGAGCCTGCAAAACACAAAGGCCCGCCTGAAACAGGCGAGCCGAATGCGTTAACCCTTGATGATGTTGTACTCGGGGCCGAACGGGAAGCGGGTGATGTTTTCGACCCCGCTTTCGCTGATCACCAGGATGTCGTGCTCGCGGTAGCCGCCGGCGCCGGGCAGCCCTTCGGGCAGCATGATCATCGGCTCCATCGACACCACCATGCCCGGCTGCAGCACGGTGTCTATATCCTCGCGCAGCTCCAGCCCCGCCTCGCGGCCGTAGTAGTGGCTGAGGGTGCCGAAGGAGTGGCCGTAGCCGAAGGTGCGGTATTGCAGCACGTCGTGCTGGGCGAAGATCTCGTTCAGCTCGGCGGCGATGTCGCAGCAGCGGTTGCCGGCCTTGATCAGCTCCAGGCCGCGGCGGTGCACCTTGCAGTTGATCTCCCACAGCTCCAGGTGGCGGTCGGAGGCGTATTCGCTGAACAGGGTCCGCTCCAGGGCGGTGTAGTAGCCGCCGATCATCGGGAAGGTGTTCAGGCTGAGGATGTCGCCGGCCTCTATCTTGCGGCTGGTAACCGGGTTGTGGGCGCCGTCGGTATTGATGCCGGACTGGAACCACACCCAGGTGTCCATCAGCTCGCCATGGGGGAAGGTGCGGGCAATTTCGCGCACCATGGCCTGGGTGCCGGCCAGGGCCACTTCATACTCCGGCACACCCACCGCAATGGCGTCGCGAATGGCGGCGCCGCCCACGTCCGCCACCCGGGCGCCCTGCTTGATCAGGGCGATTTCTTCCGCCGACTTGATCATGCGCATCTTCATGGTGGGCACGCCGATGTCCACGAACTCGGCCTCGGGCAGCGCGGCCTTGAGCTTGTCCAGGTTTTGCAGGCTGAGGTGGTCGAACTCCACCCCCACCCGCCGGGCGCCGCCAATCAGCTGCTGCACGGCACGGAAGAAGTTGTCTTTTTGCCAGTCGGTATACACCAGGTTGTCGCCCAGGGCGTTGCGGCGATAGGGCTGGCCGCCGTCGATATTGGCGGTGATGGTGGTGTGGATCTCCTGGGTGACCGCCAGGCCGTAGTCGCGGCCGAAACGGCAGTACACAAAGTCACTGAAGTAGTTGATGTTGTGGTAGGAAGTGAACAGCACCGCATCCACATCGTTGGCGGCCATGTACTGGCGCAGCTTTTGCTGGCGGGAGAGCATCTCCTCGCGGGAGAACATGCCGCGGACTTTTTCGCCGTTGGGGATGCTGAGGGTGTTGGGCATTTGCATGGTAAGACTCCTTCCTTGTAGCTGATGGTTGCTGCGCCGAGAAACACCGGTTTAGCGCATAACCCCGATGCTAGAGTCCCGCCCACCATAAAAGAAATGAATACTTCAAATCAGCCCATTTAGGATGTTAATGCTTTGTTATGGTGCACTACTACCCCGTCATCCCCGCACTCCCCCGTCATCCCCGCACTCCCCCGTCATCCCCGCGAAGGCGGGGATCCAGGCGGCCCCTCAAACACCACCAGCACCAACCGAAAAGCCCCCATCCCACACCGGCCACTCCCCCATCCCCCGTCATCCCCGCGAAGGCGGGGAACCAGAGCAAGCCGCACCAGCCCGAAGAACAGCACTTAGTCTGCAGACACGCTTGGGCCCCCACCCCGCCAAATCGGACAAAACTTAACCGAACAGCACAAAACTCAAACAACCCCCTCGCAAAACGCACCCTTTGCCATTGCCTTTTAACTAGGATGTGGCAAAAATGGCTCTTAAACGAGTTAAGGAAGGGATGCAATTGACTCTTATATCGGTAGGATTCATCTAACCTGTTTACACCTTGTCTATGGGTTTAATGGCTCTCTTACTCTTGGATAAGCACAACTTTACTCATTAAATGCCTTACCAACTCAAAAAGTTAACAAAAACCCTTATAAAACAATGTTATATGTTAAATCTATGATCACATTTGAGCTTGTTCATAGGTTGAAAAAGTTAGTTCGATCTCTACAAATCCGTCACCAAGCTCTAAATCCGTAAGATGAGTTAAATCAGCTATTTACATCATCGAACACTCAACTGGTCTAATGAGCAGGAGCGAGCCGGCGTGCAATGCACAAATGTTATTCGCACTAAAGCCTCCCTGGCGGATGCCAGAGTGTCGGATTCAGGTCATACCCCTAGGATTAAGAACACATGAATTTGCAGCTACACGAGCAACTAAAAGGCCACATCTGGGAAATCGCCAACCGCCTGCGCGGCCCCTATCGCCCACCACAATACCGCTTGGTTATGCTGCCCATCGTTGTACTGCGCCGCTTGGACTGTGTGTTGGAGCCCACCAAAGACGCTGTGCTCCAGCAATACGAAAAGCTGACCGCGAAGGACACGCCTAAAAGCGCGATGGAAAAGCTGCTGGGCAAGGCTGCTGACCCCACGCGTACCCATCCGCTGTATAACACCAGCCCCTTCACCTTTGAGAAGCTGCTGGGTGACCCGGAGAACATTGCGCCCAATCTGGTGGCTTATATCAATGGTTTTTCTCCAACCGCACGCGCCATCTTCGAACGCTTCAAGTTCACTGATCAGATCGAAAAGCTCGATGCCAGCAACCGCCTTTTCACCATCGTTAAGGCGATGGCGGAAGTGGATCTGCACCCGGAGCGTATCGACAACCTGCAAATGGGCTACCTGTTCGAGCATCTGGTGATGCGCTTTAACGAGCAAGCCAACGAAGAGGCCGGGGATCACTTCACCCCCCGCGAAGTGATCCGCCTGATGGCAAATCTCGTCTATACCGGTGAGAAAGATGTCTACAAACCGGGCATCTTCCGCACCATCTATGACCCTGCCTGCGGCACCGGCGGCATGTTGTCAGAATCGGAAAAATTCATTCTGGATCAGAACGATCAGGCCAACCTGGCCTTGTTTGGTCAGGAATACAACGACGAATCCTGGGCGATCTGCTGTTCAGACATGCTGATAAAAGACGAAGATACCAGCAGCATCGTATTGGGCGACACCCTGGGCGATGGCAAAACACGAGATGGCTTTCAAGGACACAGCTTTCACTATATGCTCGCCAACCCCCCCTTTGGCGTGGAGTGGAAAGACCAGAAAATCGTGGTCGAAAAAGAGCACAAGGAAATGGGCTTTGCCGGGCGTTTCGGTGCCGGGCTGCCCGCCATCAATGATGGTTCTCTGCTGTTTTTGCAGCACATGATTGAAAAGATGCACCCCTATGAGGAAGGCAACGAAGACGCCACCGGATCTAAGATTGCCGTGGTCTTTAACGGCTCACCGCTGTTTTCCGGCGATGCCGGCTCCGGCCCCTCCAATATCCGCCGCTGGATCATTGAAAACGACTGGCTGGACGCTATCGTCGCACTGCCTGACCAACTCTTCTATAACACCGGCATCTTCACCTATGTCTGGTTGGTCACCAACCGCAAGGCCCCGGAACGGCGCGGCAAGGTGCAACTGATCGACGGTACCCGCTTTTCCCGGCGCATGAAGAAAAGCCTCAACAACAAGCGTAACGAGATCACTGAAGACCAGATCCGTCACCTGACCCGGCTGTACGGCAATTACCAAAACGGCGAGACCGCAGAAGTCAAGATCAATGGCGGCACCGAGACCCGCGTTGTCTCCCGCATTTTCGAGAACCGTGAGTTCGGCTTCCTCAAGGTGACGGTGGAACGCCCCCTGCGCATGAATTTCGAGGCCACGCCCGAGCGTATCGCCCGGCTGGATGAGCAGACCGCCTTTGCCAACCTGGCTACATCCAAAAAGCGCAAGAACGAGGCCGCGGCCGCCAAAGAGATCGCAGAGGGGCAAGAACTGCAGGAGGCCATTCGCGCCCTGTTAGCCAAGCTGGCCGCGAATGGGCAGTACACCGGCCGCTCCGCCTTCGAAGCGGATCTGAACACCGCGGCCAAGGCCGCCGGCCTGAAGCTCCCGGCGCCCATCAAGAAGGCGATCTTCAACGCCCTGGGCGAACGCGACCCGGATGCCGAGATTTGCCGCGACAGCAAGGGCCGGCCCGAGCCGGACAGCGAATTGCGCGACACCGAAAATATTCCGCTACCCGCTGGCACTAATTTACCGCTGCCCATGCAGTTCGGCCCGGACAAGCCTAACGATGAGCTGGTGGAAACCTTCAAGGATGAGATCGACGCCTATATGGTTCGCGAAGTGCTACCCCATGTAAAGGATGCCTGGGTGGACTACAGCAAGACCAAGGTGGGCTATGAAATCCCCATCAACCGGCATTTCTACGTCTACAAGCCACCGCGTCCGCTGGAGAAGATTGAGCGGGAGATTACCGAGCTGGAAGGGGAGATTGCTGGGTTGTTGAAGGGGTTGGTAGGATGAGTAGTACCTTTGAAGAAGAATGGCTTGCCGATTTACCTGACGATTGGGTGGATAAGCGAGCGGATTTTCTGTGTGACTCTTATCGAATCACTGTGGATCCGTCGCAATTTGGTGATGATCTTGTAGCACATTATTCGATCCCGCAGGTTCAGGAAACTGGTGGACCAATTGTTGAGCCTGCCAGCGATATAGACAGCTCAAAACTACTCATAAAAACCGATACGTTGTTGGTTTCTAAGCTGAACCCGCGCAAACGTACTATTTGCATTGCCAGACCCCATGGCGAACATCCGACGGTCGCCTCTGGCGAATTCGTAGCGATCAAGTCCGATAAGATAGATCAAGGATACGCTTACTACCTATGGTGCAGCGAAAAGGTGACAGACCGATTATCAGCAATCGTGCAGTCCGTTACCCGTTCTCACCAACGAGTGAACCCGTCAGATATTCAAAAGCTGCCTTGGAAGTGGCCCCCCCTCGAAGCCCAACGCCGCATCGCGCAGTTTCTGGACGAAAAAACCGCACGTATCGACGGGCTGATCGAAAAAAAACGCGCTTTGCTGGATCGGCTGTCAGAAAAGCGCCAGGCCCTGATCACCCACGCGGTTACCAAGGGCCTGAACCCCGACGCACCCATGAAGCCCTCCGGCATCGACTGGCTTGGGGATATTCCGGCACATTGGGATCTTGTACCTTTCAAATGGCGTTGCCGTATTCAAAGTGGACAAGTTGATCCACGAGAGCCTGGTTATGCAGATATGCCTCTGATTGCCCCTGATCATATAGAAAGTGCAACTGGACGATTGTACGAGATAACAAGTGCTGAAGATCAAGGCGCGATTAGCGGGAAGTATCTATGCCCAACAGGATCAGTTCTATACTCGAAGATACGTCCCGCGCTTCGCAAAGTTGCACTATTTGACACAGAGTGTCTTTGTAGTGCCGACATGTATGCCATAGATCCTGGCCCTTATTTTGATCGCAGTTATCTATTCTATTTTCTTCTTACAGATGCGTTTACCGCATATGCAGAACTTGAATCTCTCAGAGTTGCAATGCCGAAGGTAAACAGGGATGCTCTTGGAGCCTTTCCTTTACCTGTTCCAAACCCAGATGAGCAAGTTGCTATCGCGACGTTCTGCTTGCGGCAAGATAAGGAGCACAGCATTGTTGTGGACCAACTCAAACATAGCATAGAAAAATTAGAAGAGTACCGAACGGCCCTAATCACCGCCGCTGTCACAGGCCAATTGAAGCTTCTGATCCCCGAAAATACCAAACTGGATGCACAAGACAGGCGATGTGATACGGTAAATTAAATGTATTGAACATGATGTCCTGAGGAGGGATGGTATGAGTAATAACCTGCTGATTCTTGGTGCTGGCGTTGACCGCACTCAGGGCATTGATTTTCCATTAGCCAATACTCTGCTGGCAGATGTGTCACGCTATCTTGAAGGGCCAGGAAAACCTGTTGATGAAGCACTACGGGCGATGCTGCCCGGGTTACGCTTCAGTTTTAACAATATGATTGCACGTGCAGTGGATAAGATCGCTACGCGTGAAACCCATGAGCAAAAAGCAATGGTGCAGAGAGTTCGCGAAGCGATTGTCGATTTGCCTCCCGAACAAGATAGCATTCGTAAACATGGCGAGCTGATTATTCGTTTATTCGAAAAACTGGCGACTATTGCTGAGCAGAGTTATCTGGATAAAGAAACGGAAGCTTTGATTCGCGAGGTATTCCCCAAAGATGCCGACGATCTGATTGATAGTGATTCTATTTTGGACATCCATAAGCTATCACTGTCGGACACCTTTAAAACTGTTCTCAAGCGCACACTCAAGATGGGATTAAGTGGCGAGCACCATGCGGTTGCAACTGCGCTTGGTGCCGACATGCTAAATATTGAAACATTGTTGGTCGAAAAATTTCTTGGTTTCTATAACGAGAAGCCTGCCGACATCAAGAACTATCTCTATATTTCATGGGCGCTCTGGGCCTATCTAGTAGCAAAGCAGAGAGAGGTTTTAATTTCTCATGGGGATGTCAAGCTTCCATTCTATGGAAAGATCCCTAACACCATTCGAGCACTGACACTGAACTACACTGCCTTCCTACAAAGCCATCTTGGTGATGATCAAGTCATCTACTTTCATGGTGGTCTAGCGGAATACGTCAGGATGGACACGCGTGATCTGTTGCCTGTAGAAAATATTTTGGAGTGCGACCCAGCTGACTTCATACGTACAATAATTGCACCTAACGTCGATGTGACACATGAAGATGTGCGACAGCAACGCCATGTAATCCCCGCTCTAGTACCTCCCCTTCGGCTAAAACCAATTCTGTCCCACAAATACATCGAGCTCTGGTCAAAAGCGTCACATTGGGTCAGTGAAGCACAGCACATTGTGGTAGTGGGCTACTCATTTAATAATGCAGACGAACATTTTAACGACATTCTGCGCTGTCACCCAGGTAGGAAAATCGACATCGTAGTGCCTGAAGCGCACAGTGAATACTTCAAGAGACGTATGGAGGCAGTTCTTAACATACCTGCATCCCAGTTCAACACGGTGAAGATCAATGGACATCTAGCTCTGCAAGCGAGAAATGTTAGGTTGATCGCAGCCAGAGCTTCTGATGTGAATATACCATCTCTGTTCGGACTTGAATGATGAATGATTTGCAGATGTGCAGTAGATGGTCAGCGGTCAGAATCACCTCTGAAGCCGGCCTGACTGGCGATACCAGGGTGTCTATAATGACCCCAGAGGTGGTGTTATGAACCGTGTAGCGGTCAATCCAGAGTTAGTGCAGTGGGCAAGGAAGCGCGCCCACCTAGCCATTGAGGATCTTGCAGGCAGGTTTCCCAAGCTGGTCTACTGGGAACGCGGTGAGGTTTTGCCTACTTTCAAGCAACTGGAAGACTTCGCCAAGGCGACTCATGTGCCGTTTGGCTACCTGTTCCTGCCAGAGCCACCACAAATCCCCATGCCGATTTCTGACTTTCGCACCCTGGGCAATCAGTATGTAGGTTCGGTCAGCCCAGACCTATTGGATACCATTTATGCCATGCAGAGGCGTCAGGCCTGGTTGCGTGAAACCCGCTTGGAATGTGAAGCAGAACACCTTGCCTTTGTCGGTAGTGCCCGTCTGACCGACGATCCGGCGGCGATTGGCCGCGAGATGCGCCGTTTATTGGGCCTGGAAAACGGCTGGGCCGCAAACGTACGTACCTGGCAAGAGGCCGTCAGTGCGTTGCGTAACTCGATTGAGTCACTGGGTGTGATGGCGGTAATCAATGGTGTGGTAGGCAATAACACACATCGTAAGCTCAATGTAGAGGAGTTCCGAGGCTTTGCACTAAGCGATGATCATGCACCACTGATTTTCGTGAACGGTGCGGATGCCAAGTCAGCACAGATGTTTACTCTGGCCCATGAACTGGCTCATATCTGGCTCGGCTCCGCAGGTTCCGGGCTTTCCGGTTTTCCCGGTATTTTCCCCGATGGTGGTGAAGTAGAGGCATTTTGTGACCGGGCAGCGGCTGAATTTTTAGTGCCAGAAGCAGAATTACGGGCACGTTGGCCCGAAGTTCAGCGCGATGCTGCGCCTTTTGAGACGCTCGCGCGTCGTTTCAAGGTCAGCCCTATCGTCATTGGTCGCAGGGCTATGGATTTGCAGTTGGTGGATCGGCAACATTTCTTTGATTTCTACGAGGCTTATACCCAGCAGGAGCGCAGGCAAAAGCAAGTGTCAAGCGGCGGCGGCGATTTTTACAATAACCAGAACACGCGTGTTGGCAGTATGTTTGCCGTTCATGTCATTCGTGCAGCCAGGGAAGGACGTATAGGCTTCAAGGAAGCCTATGAACTAACCGGCTTGAATGGTGGCGCCTTTCAGGAGTATGCACAGCGTCTGGGAATGGAGTTGCCCCGATGAGCTATATCATTGATTCGGATGTCCTGATTACCGCCAAGAACAGTTACTATGCATTTGACCTGTGTCCCGGATTCTG
Source organism: Zobellella sp. An-6 (assembly GCF_052487945.1). NCBI lineage: Bacteria > Pseudomonadati > Pseudomonadota > Gammaproteobacteria > Aeromonadales > Aeromonadaceae > Zobellella > Zobellella sp. An-6. The sequence goes on from NZ_CP199259.1 coordinate 2,688,259, forward strand.
GGAAAGCTTGCTGGCACAACACCACACTGGACGGGTTCATAGCCTGGATCGCAACCGGCAGGAACTGCTGCAAGGGCGCGATGACGACAACTTGGTGAAATGGGTTCACGAATCGGTACCAGACAATTTCTTTCTGAGCTGCAATAACGCCGACGTGGTTTCCACCTATACAGAGGTAATGCTCTGGGTACAGCGCAATCCTCAATTTTATGATGGAGCCAAGGCCAAGTTTGCGACCGGCGCTGATGGCTGGCTGGTTGCGTATGCACGAGTATATGGCAATACAGTCGTAACTCTGGAAGAGTCCAGGCCAGAGTCGCGTAATCAGATAAAACTACCTGACGTGTGTATCCAGTTTGGTGTGCCATATCAAAACGTCTTTACCATGCTCAGGGAACTGAATGTGAAATATGACTATAAGGAAACAAATTAATGCCTGCGCATAACGAGGCGGCGTTTGAAACCGCCATCGAAACCGGATTGATAACATCAGGCGGTTATCAACAACGCGATGCTGCTACCTATGACGAGGCACTGGCATTATTTCCTGAAGATGTAACCGGTTTTTTGCAAGACAGCCAACCCGGTAAATGGAGCCAGCTAGAAGCGCTGTTGGGCGATAAAACCGGAGCCACAGTACTCGATAGCCTGGTCAAGGAGCTGGAGATCAAGGGCACACTGCATGTGTTGCGCTATGGCTTCAAATGCTATGGCAAAACCTTTCGTCTTGCCTATTTTCGCCCCAATTCCGGCATGAATCCCGAGGCTGCCATCGCCTATGGTAAAAACCGGCTAACTATCACCCGCCAAGTGGCCTTCACTTCGGTAATGAAAAAGGCCGGTGGCAAAAACCGGCGCTGTATCATTGACGTGATCCTGAGCCTGAACGGTCTGCCGGTAGTCACGGTTGAGCTGAAAAACCCACTCACCGGCCAGCACGCGGCAGATGCCGTGAAGCAATACCAGCAAGACCGCGATGAACGTGATTTGCTCTTTGCCTTCAAAAAACGTGCGCTGGTGCATTTTGCCGTGGACCCTGACGAGGTGTGGATGGCCACCCGGTTGAAAGGCAAGGAAACCGTATTCCTGCCCTTCAACCGGGGCCGAGATCATGGCGCGGGCAATCCGCCGGTGGAGAATAACTGGAAAACCCACTACCTCTGGGATGAAGTGCTGCATAGCGACAGCCTGATGGACATCCTGCAACGCTTTATGCACCTAGAGGTGAAAGAGCGGCAGGTTAAAACCGACAAGGGTATGCGTACCATCCGCAAGGAAACCATGATTTTTCCGCGCTACCACCAACTGGATGTGGTGCGCAAACTGGTCGCCCATGCGCAGATTAATGGCTCAGGACACAACTACCTGATTCAGCACTCTGCGGGCTCCGGCAAGTCCAATTCTATTGCCTGGCTGGCCCACCGCCTGGCCAGCCTGCACGATGGCCAGGACCAGAAGGTGTTTCACTCGGTAATAGTGGTGACCGATCGGCGCGTACTTGATCAGCAGTTGCAGAACACCATCTACCAGTTTGAGCACAAAACTGGGGTGGTGGAAAAGATCGACGAAAACACCCAGCAACTCGCTGCTGCGCTCTCGAACGGTACGCCAATTATCATTACCACCTTGCAGAAGTTTCCGTTTATCTCCCAAGCGCTGTCGACGCTGGAGAGCAAAGGTAGCGGGGTTAAGATAAGCACAGCGGGCAAGCGCTTTGCGGTGATTGTGGATGAAGCCCATTCGTCGCAGAGTGGAGAAACCGCCGCTGCACTAAGGGGCATGCTCAACAAGGACGGTATTGAGGCCGCGATTGCCGCACAACTGTCGGAGGAAGAGGATGATGCACTATCCGATGAGGCCAAAGCGGCGATTTTGCGTGATTCCCTACGCCGGACGCGGCAACCCAACCTGAGCTTTTTCGCCTTTACCGCCACACCCAAGTTCAAAACCAAAATACTGTTCGATGAGCCAGGGCCGTCCGGCACCTCGCCTTTTCATGAGTACTCCATGCGCCAAGCTATCGAAGAAGGCTTTATCATGGATGTGCTACAAAACTACACCACCTACAAGCGCTTCTTCGGCCTGATAAAGCAAGTGGAAAATGATCCGGAGGTACCGCGTAAAAAAGCTGCCAAAGCTCTGAGCCGCTATCTGGAACTGCATCCAGTCAATATTGACCAGGTGGTCTCGGTGATCGTCGAGCACTTCCGGCTCTATGTGATGAGTGAAATGGGCGGACGCGCCAAGGCCATGGTGGTTACCGGCTCGCGGCTCGCAGCGGTGAAATACAAACTGGCATTTGATCGCTACGTCAAGGACAACGGCTACAGCGGCATCCGATCCTTGGTGGCCTTCTCCGGCAGTGTAGAAGACCCGGACGACCCCGGAGCCTCCTATACCGAAGTCTCGATGAACGACGGCCTGGCCGAAAGCGAATTACCCGAAACCTTCGAGCGTGACGACTACCGTGTATTGTTGGTGGCCGAAAAATACCAGACCGGCTTTGACCAGCCGCTGTTGCAGACCATGTATGTGGTCAAACGACTGGCCGGGGTACAAGCAGTGCAGACCCTGTCACGCCTCAACCGTATGGCACCAGGCAAAACCAGAACCTTCGTGCTCGATTTTGCCAACAAGGAAGAGGACATCTACCAGGCTTTCAAACCCTACTACGAAGCCACGTCTATCGGTGAGAATGCAGACCCACACCGTCTGTCTGCATTGCAGCATAAGCTATTGACATGGGCGATCTTCGCACCGGACGATGTGAACACCTTCGCGGAAGTCTGGTACCAAGGCAAGCGCGATCATTCAGCCACAGACCATCGGGTGATGAATGCGGTCCTTGACGCCGTTGTCGCCCGTTTCTGTGATCAGGAAGAAGCAGAGCAGGAAGAGTTTCGTGGCCAACTGACCGCCTATCGCAATCTCTATGCCTTTTTGTCCCAGATCATTCCCTATCAGGACAGCGAGTTGGAAAAACTCTACGCTTTTGTACGCAACCTGCTCGCCAAACTACCGCCACCCGGCGATGGCCGGGCTTTTGTGCTGGATGATGAGGTGACCTTACGCTATTTCCGCTTGCAACAGATGACCGAAGGCTCCATTGATCTTGGCAGCGGCGAGGCCTACCCCCTGAAGGGGCCGACGGATGTGGGGACCAGCGGTGTGCGGGAAGAGCCGGTGGCGTTGTCGTCCTTGGTGAAAAAACTCAATGAACGTTTCGGCACCGATTTCACCGAGGCCGATCAACTGTTCTTCGATCAGATCAGCGCCAGTGCCGAGGGCAACGAAAAAATCGTCGAAGCCGCCAAGGCCAATAACTTGCCCAACTTCTCAGCTTACCTGGAGCGTATACTTGATGAACTCTTTATCGACCGCATGGAGAATAATGAAGAGATCTTCTCGCGCGTAATGACGGATAAACAGTTTCGTTCTGCCGCGCATGAGCACTTAGCCGAAGAAATCTTCAAGCGGGTACGGGAGGGTGATAAGTAACAGATTGGCGCGTTCATAGTGCATAAAGCTTATAAACAAGGCGCTGTTGGCTGACCTAAATCGAAGAATGGTTGGCGCTATATAATCAAGTTTATCGCAGTTTTATCTGACGATACTCTCACAAACAACGCCGGCTTCCGCCGGCGTTGTTATTTAAAACTTCAAAACTCCCAACTCAACAACCCAACCTACTTCCTCAATACCCCCTCCTCTACCAGCAGGTCGTAGATGGCTTTGGCGGCGGCCTGGGGATCGTTGCGGATGATCTGCCCCTTGCCGCCTTGTGCCTTGGCGGTGGCCTGCTTGAAGCGGTCGGCGGCGGTTTTGGCGCTGGCCACTTTCAGGCGTTTGGGCCTGGGCTTGGCGTCCTGCAGGGTCCAGCCGGCGCGGTCGGCGTCGGGCCTGGGGGCGGCCGGCTGCTGTTCGCTGATGCTGCCGCGCCGGGCCTTGGCAAAGGCCAGCTGACGGGGGCTGGCGGCGGCTTCGTCCACGCTGGCCACAAAGGGCAGGCGCACGCTCAGGCGGCGGCGCTGGCCCCGGGGCAGGGCCTGCAGCAGGGTCACTTCGTCGCCGTCTATCCGCTCGATGGCGGCAATGCCGGTCACCAGCGGCCAGCCCAGGCGTTCGGCCAGCAGGTAGGGCAGCATGCCGGAGCCCTCCCCCTGCTCGGCGCGCACCCCGGTGAGCAGCAAGTCGGGCTGCAGCTCGTTGAGGTAGGGGGCCAGCAGCTCCAGGGCGTCGTCGTCCGGGCCCTGGCGCAGCACCGTCAGCCGGTTAAGGCCCATGCCCAAATAGTCCTGCAACGCCGGCTGGGCCGGGCTGCCGGCGTGAATGGCCTCGAGCTTGCCGCCCAGGGCAAAGCCCAGCTCCAGGGCGCTGGCGTCCTGCAGGGCGCGGCGGGCGCGGCCCGACACCGGGTGGCGGCCTTCGCTTACCAGCACCGCTATGTTGAGGGAATGATCAGGCTGCATCGCTTACCTCCTGGGCCGGCCGGGCCTCTACCAGCGCCATCAGCGCCGCCAAAATTTCGCTGCTGTCGCCGATGGCGCTCAGGCTTGCGCGTTTTACCATGTCGCAGTCGGTGTCCTGGTTGATGGCCACCACCTTCTCCACCTTGCCGATGCCCTGCAAGTGCTGCACGGCGCCGGAAATGCCCACGGCAATGTACACCCGGGCGCTCACCCAGGTGCCGGTGGCGCCCACCTGGCGGTTGCGCGGCATAAAGCCGTCGTCCACCGCCACCCGGCTGGCGCCTTCGGCCGCGCCCAGCAGGGTCGCCGCCCGGTGGAACTGCTCCCAGTCGTGCACGCCGTTGCCGGCGGAGAGGATGAACTCGGCCTCGGCCAGGGGAATGTCGGCGGGATCCACCGCCACCCGGCCGCCGTCCCGCACCCGGGCCTTGAGCAGGGCTTCCGGCTCAAACTCCACCGGCTTCGCCTCGTAGCGGTGATCGGTGCAGGGCAAGGCGCATTCCTCCAGCAGCAGCAGCAGCCGGCACAGGGGGCGCGCTATGTCCTGGTGGCCGGCGCCGGTGCGGGCGATCAGGTGCTCGCCTTCCCACTTCCACACCCCGGTGGCCGGGCGCTCGCCCAGCTCCACCGCCAGCCGGCGGCCCAGCTCGGCGGACTCGCCCGCATCGGGGAACAACCAGTGCAGCGGCTTGAACTCGCGCTCCACCTGCCGGCACAGCTGGGTCCAGGCTTCCGGCTGGTAGCCTTCCACCCCGTGCAGCTGCAGCAGCCGGTCCACCCCCGCCTCGGCAATGCCTTCCTTCAGCTCGCCGCACAGCACCCCCAGCACAGCGGTGCTTTGCGCCTGCGCCGCCGCCAGCTGCTGGGCCAGGCCCAGCACGTCCTTGCCGTGGGCGGTAAGGCGCCCGCCGGAAAGGGGCAGCCACACCGCAATGTAGCCCTGGGGCTCCACCACCTTGTGCAGGGGCAGCTTGGGCTGCTCGCTGCGCTTCTTGGAAAGCTGCGACACCTCGCCGCCGCCGGCCAGGTTCAGCCGGTCCAGCCGGCGCAGGCCGCTGGGGCCGAGCTGCCACTGGGGCCGCGGGTTCTTGCGCAGCAGGCCGCTGGGGCCGCGCAGGGGCTGGCCGCTCAGCTCCGCGTGGCGCGGGTGCAGCCGGTTGCGGCGGATCCAGGCCAGGCGTGGATCCTTGCGAATAATGTCAGACATGGGCTTCCTCCTTTTGCCGCTGCGGTTGCTCCTGGGCCGGTTGGGCCAGGGCGTCCAGCAGCAGCTCGGCAATGTCCTTCACCTGGGGCCGGGGCTCCACCACCCCTTCCATCATCAGGGTGCACTGGGGGCAGGCCACCGCCATCAGCTCGGCGTCCACCGCCCGGGCGTCGTCCATGCGCATGTCGGCAATGCGGCGCTCGCCGGGAATGTCGGTCACCGGCGCCCCGCCGCCGCCGCCGCAGCAACGGGAGCGGAAACCGCTACGCTCCATCTCACTGCGCTCGAAGCCCAGCTGATCCAGCAGGTAGCGCGGCGCGTCGTACACGCCGTTGTAGCGGCCGAGATAGCAAGGGTCGTGATAGGTCAGCTTGCCGCTCTGGCCGCCGTTAAAGGCGAGCTTGCCGGCCCGGTGCAGCTCCGCCAGCAGTTCGCTGTGGTGCTCCACCCGGTAGTCGCCGCCCAGCTCCGCGTATTCGGTGCCCAGGCACTGCAGCGAATGGGGATCGGCGGTAACGATGCGGTTAAAGCGGTACTTGCCAAGCGTCTGGATATTGGCCTTGGCCAGGCGCTGGAAGGTGGCTTCGTCCCCCAGCCGGCGGGCCAGGTCGCCCGAGTCCAGCTCCTCGTTGCCGAGGTAGGCAAGGTCCACGCCACCGGCGCGCAGCAGCTGCACCAGGGCACGCAGGGTGCGCTGGTTGCGCATGTCGAAGGCACCGTCGCCCACCCACAGCAGCACGTCGGCCTCGCGCACTTCCTTCATCAACGGAATGTTGAGGTCGGCGGCCCAGTTGCTGCGGCTGGTGGGAGCCATGCCGCCCGGGTTGTCGGTGGCGATCAGGTTTTCCAGCACTTCCTGGCCCTTGCCCGGGGTCTGGCCCCGCTCCAGGGTGAGGAAGCGGCGCATGTCCACCACCGCGTCCACGTGCTCGATCATCATGGGGCACTCTTCCACGCAGGCGCGGCAGGTGGTGCAGGACCATAATGTCTGGCTGTCGAGCATGCTTTCCACCAGCGGCTTGTCGGGGCAGCCGGTGCGGGCGGCGTTTTCCTGGCCCGGGTGCGGGCTGCCGCGGTAGGTCACTTCTTCCTGGGCGGCGAGGCTTGTCACCATGTCCTGGATCAGCTTCTTGGGGTTGAGCGGCTGGCCGGCGGCAAAGGCCGGGCACTTGCTCTCGCAGCGGCCGCACTGCACGCAGGCGTCAAAGCCCAGCAGCTGGTTCCACTTGAAGTCGGTTACCTTCTCCACCCCCAGCTTGTCGGCGGTGAGATCCAGCGCCTTCAGGCCGGTGTCGCGGCCGCCGCCGAAGCGGGCCGGGCGACGGTGAAAGGCCAGGTGCAGGGCGCCGGCAAAGGCGTGCTTCATGGGGCCGCCCCAGGCCATGCCGAACACCAGCTCGCCCAGGCCCCAGGTGCACAGGGCCAGCAGCAGCAGGGTCAGCAGGGCGCCGCCGGTGCCCTCGGGCAAAATGCCCGCGGCCGGCAGGGTGGCGATAAAAAAGCCCAGGGCAAAGGCCAGCAGGCTTTTCGGCAGCCGCTGCCAGGGCCCGCGCGAGAGGCGCGAGTTGGGCAGCTCACTGGCGGGCTTGCGGCGGCGCTTCCATACGAACAGGGCGCCCACCGCCATCAGCAGGCTGGCCGCCAGCAGCGGCCACACCAGCCAGGCGCTGTGCAGGCCCAGGCCGTGCACCAGCACCACCAGCACCAGCGCCAGCACAAAGCCGCCGCCGGTGGCCACGTGGGTGTTGGACATATACTTGTCGCGCGCCACCACGTGGTGCAGGTCCACCAGGTAGCGGCGCGGCATGGCGGCAAGCCCCTGCCAAAAGGGCACCGGGCTGGGCTGGCCCCGGCGCCACAGCCGCACCCGGCGCGCGGCGCCGATGGCGGCCAGGGCGAAGGCCAGCACTAACAGATAAGGGATCACAGGCTCGAACATAGCGGGCACCTCGGCAGGGCCGGGGTTGCCCCCGGCCCCTTGGCTCAGAAGTCTTTACACAGACGCAGGGCGTCGTAAATGGCGGCGTGGGTGTTGCGCTGGGCCACGCAGTCGCCCAGGCGGTAGAGCAAATAGCCCTGGCCGTGCTGGGCCAGCGCCGGCTGGGCCTGGGCCGCGTACAGGGCTTCCAGATCGATCTGGCCCTTGTTCAGGGAGTCGCCCTTCAGCTCGTAGTAAAGCCGCTCGTCCGGACGGACGCCGTTCTCCACCACCACCTGGTCCACCACCCGCTCTTCTTTCTGGCCGGTGTATTCGTTTTCCAGCACCGCGATGAGCTTGTCCCCTTCCTTGTACACCTTGTGCAGGGCCATGTCGGAGCTCATGATCACCTCCCGCTCGTACAGGGAGCGGTAATAGGTGGGGAAGGTGGTGCCGCCGATGGCCGCGCCCGGCTTGATGTCGTCGGTCACCATTTCCACCAGGCTGCCCTTGGACGCCAGGTAGTCGGCCACCGACATGCCGGAGAATTCGCAGATGGTGTCGTACACCAGCACGTTCTTGCCCGGCTCCACCTTGCCGGAGAGGATGTCCCAGCTGCTCACCACCAGCCCTTCGGCCGCGCCCCACTCGGGGTTTTGCTCGATAAAGGGGGTGCCGCCCACCGCCAGGATCACCACGTCCGGCTTTTCCGCCATGATGGCGGGCATGTCGGCGGCGGTGTTGAGGCGCAGGTCTACCTTGAGGCGGGCCAGCTCCAGGGCGTACCAGCGGGTGATGCCGGCAATCTGGTCACGCTGGGGTGCCTTGGCCGCCAGGGTGATCTGGCCGCCCAGCTCGGGCGCCTTTTCAAACAGCACCACGTTGTGGCCGCGTTCGGCCGCTACCCGGGCCGCTTCCATGCCGCCGGGGCCGCCGCCCACCACCACCACCTTGCGGAGGGGGCCGTCGGTTTTTTCGATGATATGGGGCAGGCCCATGTGCTCGCGGGAGGTGGCCGCATTCTGGATGCAGAGCACGTCCAGGCCCTGGTACTGGCGGTCGATGCAGTAGTTGGCGCCCACGCATTGGCGAATTTGGTCCACCTGGCCCAGCTTGATCTTGGCGATCAGGTGCGGGTCGGCGATGTGCGCCCGGGTCATGCCCACAAAGTCGACATAGCCGCCTTCGAGGATGCGCTGGGCCTGGTTGGGATCCTTGATGTTCTGGGCGTGGATCACCGGTACCTTCACCACTTCCTTGATGCCCGCCGCCAGGTGCAGGAAGGGCTCGGGCGGGTAGCTCATGTTGGGGATAACGTTGGCCAGGGTGTTGTGGGTGTCGCAGCCGGAGCCGATGACGCCGAAAAAGTCGACCATGCCGGTGTCGTCGTAGTATTTGGCGATCTGCTTCATGTCGTCGTGGCTGAGGCCGTCCGGGTGGAATTCGTCACCGCAGATGCGCATGCCCACCACGAAGTCGGGGCCCACTTCGGCGCGTACCGCCTTGAGCACTTCCAGGCCGAACTTCATGCGGCCCTCGAAGGTGCCGCCCCATTCGTCGGTGCGCTTGTTGACCCGCGGGCTCCAGAACTGGTCGATCAGGTGCTGGTGCACGGCGGACAGCTCCACGCCGTCCAGCCCCCCTTCCTTGGCGCGGCGGGCGGCCTGGGCGTAGTCGCCGATGATGCGCCACATTTCTTCCGGCTCTATGGTCTTGCAGGTGGCGCGGTGCACCGGCTCACGGATGCCGGAGGGCGACACCAGGGTGCTCCAGTTGTAGCCGTCCCAGCGGGAGCGGCGCCCCATGTGGGTGATCTGGATCATGATCTTGGCGCCGTGCTTGTGCATGGCGTCGGCCAGGTTCTGGAAGTGGGGAATGATGCGGTCGGTGCTCAGGTTGACCGAGCTCCACCAGCCCTGGGGGCTGTCGATGGACACCACGCTGGAGCCGCCGCAAATGGCCAGGCCGATGCCGCCCTTGGCCTTTTCTTCGTAGTATTTGACGTAGCGCTCGGTGGTCATGCCGCCGTCGGTGGCATACACCTCGGCATGGGCCGTGCTCACCACCCGGTTGCGGATGGTGAGCTTGTTGATGTTCATGGGTTGAAACAAGGCGTCGAACTGTCCCATCCTGGAATCCTCTAGTACATGCCGGGCCTGCGGCCCGCCGAAAATTAAAACCTGCTCGCTTCGTCACTTTCGAGCCCTGCCCTGGATGCCCGCCTTCGCGGGCATGACGGGTGGCACCGTTACAGCGGGCTCACCTCGAACAGGCCGTAGTCGCAGCCGGTCTGGGCCCCGCTCTGGGTCTGCCGTGCGACGGTGCGCACCGGATAGCCCAGGCTCTGGGCAATCTGGTCCATGGCGCCGGCGAACCAGCCGGTGAACATGTAGTCCACCATGCGGTCCACCTTGCCGTACTGGTAGACGAAGGCGGAGTGATCCAGCCGCACCCGGGCGGTGCCGGCGGGAATGTCCAGCTGTTCGATGGTGAACAGACCCCAGCCACGCTGGGACAGGCGCTTCATGTAGTGCTCGAACACCGCGTCGCCGCTGATGCCGTGGCACTCGGCCTCTTTTTCGCACCAGTGCCAGGCGGACTTGTAGCCGGCCTTGTACAGGATCTCGGCGTAGCGCTCGGGGCCCAGCTCTTCCTCTATGGCCATGTGGTTGTTCACGAAGAAGTGGCGCGGCACATAGAGCATGGGCAGGGCGTCGGTGGTCCAAACGCCGGTGTCGGCGTCTACTTCAATCGGCATTTCGGGTGCATGTACTGACATTGCGGTTTCTCCTTCGCTTCCTTTATATGTTGCTTATTCGCCCCAGACGTCCTTGAGCACACGTACCCAGTTGCCGCCCATGATCTTCTCCACCAGGCGCGGGGAGTAGCCGTGGCGCAGCAGGGCCTCGGTCAGGTTGGGGAAGTCACCGATGGTACGAATGCCCTCGGGGTTGATGATTTCGCCGAACCGGGTCAGGCGGCGGGCATAGCCCTTGTCGTGGGTCAGCCACTCGAAGAAGTTCTGATCGTGACCCTGGGTAAAGTCGGTACCGATGCCGATGGCGTCTTCACCGACGATGTCCAGCACATAGCCGATGGCCTCCACGTAGTCGTCGATGGTGGAGTTGATGCCGTTTTTCAGGAAGGGGGCGAACATGGTCACGCCCACAAAGCCACCGTGTTCGGCGATAAAGCGCAGCTCTTCATCCGACTTGTTGCGCGGGTGGTCCTTGAGCCCGGCGGGCAGGCAGTGGGAGTAGCACACCGGCTTTTTGGAGGCCAGGATCACTTCTTCCGAGGTTTTGGCGCCCACGTGGGACAGGTCGCACATGATGCCGACCCGGTTCATTTCTTCCACCACCTCGCGGCCGAAGCCGGACAGGCCGCCGTCGCGCTCGTAGCAGCCGGTGCCCACCAGGTTCTGGGTGTTGTAGGCCATCTGTACTATGCCCACGCCCAGCTGCTTGAAGATTTCCACGTAGCCCAGCTGATCCTCGAAGGCGTGGGCGTTCTGGAAGCCGAGGATGATGCCGGTGCGGCCTTCTTCCTTCGCCTTGAGGATGTCGGCGGTGGTGCGCACCGGGCGGATCAGATCGCCGTGCTCGCGGTAATGGCGGTTGAACTCGGCGATGTTGTTCACCGTGGCCTGGAAGCCTTCCCACACCGACACGGTGCAGTTGGCGGCGGTCAGGCCGCCGCGGCGCATGTCTTCGAACAGCTCGCGCCCCCAGTTGGCGATAATCAGGCCGTCGATCACTATCGATTGTTGGTGTACTTCAGCTGCACTTTGCATAGCCAGACCTTCCTTGCATCTATTAGACGGGTGAACCGAGTTCACCGGATTCAGGGGCAGTCTAGCCCGCGGGTCTCCCCGTCCACTGGCTGAAAGCGACGAGCGCATAGCCAAAAACGTCACTGTTCAGAAACGGTGTCGGGAAAAGACAAGTGGGGATGAAAGCGGAAAGCTGGAAGCTGGAAAGCCAAACCCCGGCGCCGGTGGCGGGACGGTCCACTGAAGTGGACCCTACGGACGGAGGTGTTTGTAGGGTCGAATTTATTCGACCAAACTCCGGCGCCGGTGGCGGGATTGGTCCGTTGAAACGGACCCTACGGACGGAGGTGTTTGTAGGGTCGAATTTATTCGACCGGAATAGAAAAAGGCCCCATAACGGGGCCTTGGATTGAAAAGGGAAACCGGCCTTACAGGGTGACCGAGGCGAAGGTGGGTTCACCGCGGGCCGAATCCAGGCGGATGTTGAGCTCCAGCTCGGGCATGACCGGGGCGATTTCCTCGGCCTTGGGCGCGGAGCGGCCGCAGCGATCGTCCCGGGGCGGCACGCCGAAGTTCTCCCGGTAGCATTTGCTGAAATGGGGGGTGGAAACGAAGCCGCAGGCGGTGGCGATTTCGATGATGGAATAGGAGGTCTGGCGCAGCAGCTGCCGGGCCCGCTTGAGCCGCAGGTTCAGGTAGTAGCGGGAGGGCGAGCACTTCACGTGGCGCTGGAACAGCCGCTCCACCTGGCGGCGCGACAGCCCCACGTAGTGGGCCAGTTCGTCCAGGGTGATGGGCTCTTCGAGGTTGGCTTCCATCAGTGCCACCACCTCGGCCAGCTTGGGCTGGGCCGAGCCCACCAGGTGGCGCAGGGGCACGCGCTGCTCTTCCTGGCCTTCGCGGATGCGCTCGCACAGGAACATGTCGCAGATGGCGGTGCTGAGTGCGCTGGAGTGTTCCTTTTCGATCAGGTGCAGCATCATGTCCATGGGCACGGTGCCGCCGCTGCTGGTGAGGCGATCCCGGTCGATGCAATAGAGGGCATTGCTGGTGTCCAGCTGCGGAAAGGCTTCCTTGAAGGCGGCCATGTATTCCCAGTGCAGGGTGCAGCGGTAGCCGGTGAGTACGCCCGCGTCGGCCAGCAGGTAGCTGCCGGTGCACAGGGCGCCGAGCTTGACCCGGCGGTGGGCCAGTTGCTGCAGCCAGGCGCGCAGGCTGCGGCTGCGGGCGTTGGCCACCCCTACCCCGCCACACACCAGCACCATGTCGATATGGCCGCAGTCGTGAATGCCGTGATCCGGGGTGACCATGATGTTGTCGCTGGCCCGCACCGGCTGGCCGGTTTCGGTGAGCATCACCCATTCATAGAGCGGCTGGCCCGAGAGCTGGTTGGCCATGCGCAGGGGTTCGATGGCCGAGGCAAGGGAGATCATGGTGAAGTTGTCCACCAGTAAAAAACCGACGCGTTGTGTTTGGCTCATTGCTCTTGCTCCTCCTCCCTCTGCGCTGGCAGCCGGGATCCCTGTTTTATACGACGGCGACTCAATGACGGGCTGCGCCATTTACATCACAAATACACGCATTTAAAAAATATATAACAGACACCGGGGTTTCAGAAATCCGATCACCGGCTATTTTTCGGCGTTCAGTCACAACTTACGACTAAAGCATAATAATTCAGTCATTACTTATGTATCAGCGGACTCGGGTGCCGCTTTCCAAGCGGAAAAAAGCCAGGCCTTATAATCCTTTCCCTCAGATAAACGGCAATATGCGTGCCAGCTTGTTGAGCCTGAAAAAAGCACAAAAAAACCCGATGTGGGGCGCATTTGAGACGGTTTTTCGGACCGAAGTGATTACCCATAAAGGGATAGAATGATTGGACGTCTGGCGAGGATCCAAACTGGGGCAGCACTGCCCCAAAAAAAGACATGAAAAGGGGGGCAAGCCCCCCTTCAGGGTCAGGAGGCCGGCGGCACCTTCACCGTTTCCGGCTGCGGCGCGGGCAGCTCCTGGTGCAGGGCGCGGAACAGGCCCCACATCATTACCATGATCACCACCGAGAAGGGGAAGGCGGCGGTTATGGCGGCGGTCTGCAGCGCCTTGAGCCCGCCCGCCAGCATCAGGATGGCTGCCACGGCGGCCACCGACATGCCCCACATTACCCGCTGGCTGCGCGGCGGATGCTCCTCGCCCAGCGAGAGGATGGTGGTCACCACCAGGGTGCCGGAGTCGGCGGAGGTGATAAAGTAAAGCGCCACCAGCACCGTGGCCAGAATGGAGGCCATATAGCCGATGCTGCCGCTGTCGAGCAGGCTAAGGGTGGTGTACAGCGCCGAGGTCACGTTTTCGCCCACGGCGGCGACGATGCCGGCCTCACCGATGGCCGAAACCACCTCGCCGGCGGCATTGGTCACGGTGTGGGTCAGTTCAAGGTAGAGGGCGGTACCGCCGAATAGGGTCAGCCACAGCATGCCGAGCAGGGTGGGCACCAGCAACACGCCGCAGATAAACTCGCGGATGGTCCGACCTTTGGAAATACGGGCAATAAACATACCGACGAAAGGCGACCAGGACATCCACCAGCCCCAGTAGAACACCGTCCACCAGGACTGCCACTGGCTGTCCTTGCTGGCGTCGGTCCAGGTGCTGAGCGGCACCACGTGGGCCAGGTAGTCACCGATGCCCTGCACATAGCTCTGCAGCAGGTAGCGGGTGGGACCGTATACCAGCAGGAACAGCAGTATGGCGACGGTCAGCCAGATGTTGATCTCCGACAGCCACTTCACCCCGCGGCCGATGCCGGACAGCACGGAGGCGGTGGCGATAAGGGAGATCACCAGGATCAGCAGCAGCTGGTTGGTGGTGCTGATCTCCATTCCGAACAGGTGATTGAGGCCGGTGTTGATCTGGGCCACGCCCAGGCCGAGGGAGGTAGCCACCCCGAACACGGTGCCGAACACCGCCAGCACGTCAACGGTATGGCCCATCCAGCCGTAGATGCGCTTGCCGATCAGCGGATAGAGGGCGGAGCGGATGGTCAGTGGCAGCCCCTTGCGGTAGGAAAAGTAGGCCAGCGACAGCCCCACCACCACGTAGATGGCCCAGGGATGCAGGCCCCAGTGGAAGTAGGTGATGCGCATGGCCACTTCCGCCGCCTCGCTGGTCATCCCCTGCGTGATAAAGGGATTGCTCTGGAAGTGGTAGATGGGCTCGGCGATGGACCAGAACACCAGGCCGATGCCCATGCCGGCGCTGAACAGCATGGCGAACCACGAAAACAGGCTGTATTCCGGCCTGGAGTCATCGTCGCCCAGGCGCAGCTGGCCGAAGCGGCTGCAGGCCAGCACCACGCAAAATACCAGCATCAGGGTGATGATGGCGATGTAATACCACTTGAAGTGGCTGAGAATGCCGCCCGACAAGGTGTCGAACAGGCTGGCGGCGGAGTCCGGGTAAAGGGCTCCGCCCAATACAAACAAGGTAACGATCACCATGGAGCTGATCGTTGCCGCCGGACTCATTCCTTTCAAAATTCCATCTTTGCCTAACATAGGACAAGATCTCCGTCGGATTGGGGGCTGTTGCAGTGGGTTAGGCAATGGCGCTATCGTCCTCTTGCGCCTTTGCCCGTTGTTATGGGTATTGGCTGGTCGTGTCCGTTTGCAAACTCCGGTCGCGACCAGCAAATACCGGCCCCTATAACAACAGCTAACGACTGTTCAAAATTTCCCCTGTACGACACCGGGTTATCCGGGGGCGCCTCTTTCCGTCATCGCTGTTCTGTATGCGACACGATGACGCAAGATCCTTGCTCACGATACGGGGGCTGCTTAGGCTGGGCAAAAATTGCGGAGGAATGAGCGATGATGATTACCGAGCTTATCGATCAGGACGATTTCCGGGCCCAGCTGCAGGCCTGGGGGCTGGCGGAGGCCGGCCGGCTGTCTCTGGCGGACTGCCGGCCCCTGCTGGCGCTGCTGCTGGTTGGTCCGGATGGCGACCTGTGGCGGGAACGGCTGCAAGCCCTGCTGGCCAAGCGGGAACTGTTGCACCCGGAGGTACTGGCCCTGGTGGAAGGGTGTTTGGGGTAAAAACATGGGTTGGCTGAGAAAGCCGCAATAGACTCCCGCCTGCGCGGGAGTGACGAGATAAAGTGCGGGATCGACGGGATAAAATACGGGTGTGACGGGATAAAGTGCGGGAGCGACGCAAACTCCGTCATGCCCGCGAAGCCGGGCATTCAGGCAAGGGGAGCCGGTGGCTCCCCTTTTCAATCGGCTGCTGACTGGCTTGCTGTCCGGTTACAGGAACCCGAGCCACCTGGGCAGAAACAGCGACAGCTCCGGCACAAAGGTGGTGATCAGCATCACCGGCATGCCGACAAAGACCATCAGCGCCAGCGCGGGTTTGACCGTTTTATGGATGGACACCCGGCCAATACGGCACGCCATGTAGAGGATGGGCGCCACCGGCGGGCTGTTGGCACCTATTACCACCGAGCA
Source organism: Zobellella sp. An-6 (assembly GCF_052487945.1). NCBI lineage: Bacteria > Pseudomonadati > Pseudomonadota > Gammaproteobacteria > Aeromonadales > Aeromonadaceae > Zobellella > Zobellella sp. An-6. The sequence continues at coordinate 2,704,130 of NZ_CP199259.1, forward strand.
GGCGACGATGGAGGCAAAGTGCACCGGGTGGATGCCGGTATCCACCATCAGCGGCAGGAACAGCGGCGCCACCACCACGGTGACCGATACGTCATCCATAATCATGCCGGCGACGATCAGGAACAGATTCACGACAATCAGTATCAGCAGCGGGTTTTCGATCAGGGTGGTGACCATTTCGGTCAGATCCTGAGGGATTCGCTCCGACGCCAGGATACGCCCGATCATAAAACTGAACAGCAGGATAAGGATCACCGTGCCCGTGGTTTCCGCCGCCGCCACCACGCTCTTGGCAAAGCTTTTCAGGTTCAGGTCCCGGTAGATAAAAAACCCGATCAGCATCGCCGAAAAGGCCGCCACCGCCGCCGCCTCGGTGGGCGTAAAGACACCGCCGTAGATACCGCCGAGAATGATCACCGGCAGCGACAGTGCCGGAACGGCCTTTATCGTCGCCCTGCCCTTGCCGGGCAGTGGCTCGAACCCCTTGCCGGCCGCGCTGCTCACCTCATTGAAAAAGCGCCCCACGCCGATACGGTTGGCGATGATAAGCCCCAGCATCAGCAGAATGGCCGGCCCGACCGACGCCGCAAAACAGGCGGCCACCGACTGCCGGGTGACCACGGCAAACAGTATCATGGTGATCGACGGCGGGATCAGAATGCCAAGCAATGACGAAATACCGAGCAAGGCCGAGGAATAACTGCGGGGATAGCCGCGCTGTTCCAGCGGCCCTATCATGATGGTTCCGATAGAGGCAACGGCCGCGGTGGCGGTGCCGGCAATGGCACCGAAGATACCCGAAGCCATGACCATGGACGCCCCCATGCCGCCCCGCCGCTTGCCGATCATGACCTCGATAAAATCGACCAGCCGGCGGGCAATGCCGCCACTTTGCATCAGGTAACCGGTTAGCACGAACAGCGGCAGGGCAATCAGGATCACCGAGTCCACCGAGCGGTAGCCCTGCAGCATCAGGGTATTGAGGTTGGCGTCATACACATACGCCATGTAAGCCAGCACCCCGGCAAAGGACCAGGCCACCGGCACGCCGATGATCATCAGCAGCATCAGTAGCCCGATGGCAATCAAACCTTCCATGTCAGTGTTCCTCTTTCAGCCGGCGGGAGCCGCAGCCCGCACCGCACAGGCCGGTAACGGCCCCCAGCAAATCACGCAGCGAATAACAGCTGCAGCCCACGGCCGCCAGCATGATCGACGCCTGGGGCAGCCACAGCGGGATACCCATACCAGGGGTCGATTGAGGCCTTCGCAGTCCCCAGGCCAGCATGCGCCAGGCCAGTACCACAAAGAACAGGCAGATCATGAAGGTAATCAGCGAGATCAATGCCTTGTGCATTAATTGGAGCCGATGATCGGTGATCTGCAGCTGGACGAAGTCCACCACCAGATGCTCGTTGCGGCGACTGGCGATCAGCGCACCGAGCATGTAAAGCCACATGCCAAACAGCATGATAAGTTCCAGCAGGCCGACTACCGACCAGCCGAACACATAACGCGCCAGAACCAGAAACAGCATCAGTCCCACCACCAGCAGGCTGGATGCGAACGCAGCCGCTTCCAGCAACCAGCCGACACCCCGATCCAGTCTGGAAAAGAATCTGCCGATCATTTTCTGCAACCTCTGAAAAAACCGGCCCAGGTGATGGGCCGGCCATGTTGAAACACTGCGTCTGTCCGGTTAAAGCTCGGTGGCATTGGCACGAATGGTATTCATGATCTCGGGGCCGATTTCCTTGTCCATCAGCGGCCAGACCTTCTCCCGGGCGGCCCGGGCAAACTCGCGCAGCTGCTCTTCGCTGGGCTCGAAATACTTCATGCCGGCCTCCTGGGCCTTTTTGATGTAGTACTCGTCCTGTTCCTTGGCGGCCTTGAACTGCTCGTTCATGATTTCCACCGCCGCTTCCTGCACCACTTTTTGCTGCTCCTCGGTCATGCTCTCCCACACATCCAGGTTCATCGACAACACCCCGGTCATAAAGAAGTGCTTGGTCTGCACGTAGTAATCGAGCGAGTCCCGGAAGTACTCATAGTCCCAGTAGATAACGTTGCCGGCCTCACCGTCGACCACGCCGGTCTGCAGCGCGGTATACACCTCGCCCCAATCGATGGCGGCAGTCTGATAACCCAGGGCCTGCATGGTCTGCGGGGCCGGGAACACCGTCATGGTGCGTACTTTGAGCCCTTCCGCATCCTTGATATTGAGTGCGTACTTGCCCCGGGAGCCCACGCCGTTGAACCCTTCGGGCCAGGGTCCGAAGAACTTCAGGCCAATGTCTTCGTACACGCCGCCGAGCAGGTTGTTGACCCAGCCACCCGGGCTGTAGGCGTTGAGCGCCTCATCCCACGACAGCGTCATGTAGGGGGTGTAAATCACGCCAATGCGCTTGTCGTAGGAGGTCATGGGCCAGTTCAGCATGACATCCACGTCGCCGGCGACATGCAGGTCGAACACTTCCTGCTGGCCGCCCAGCTCATTCTGGTAGTAAACCTTGGTCTCGATGTCACCGCCGGACTTCTGCTCGATCAGCTCCCCCCATTTTTTCAGGGCGTCTCCGGCCGGCGACCCCTGGGTGCCCGAGTCGGTGGCGAGCTTCAGGGTCAGCGCCTGGGCACCGGTACTGACCAGGCAGGCGGCGGTAATGGCCGAAGCCAGCAGGGTTTTGAAACTGAGTCCGATTGTCTTCATGTGGTTATCTCCCTATATGATGTCGTGCTGATGAAACACTGGTGGATCACCGGCGCGTCGTCCGCGCCGGGCTCACACGGATGTTGTGCAAAATCCTTTTGCAGATCGCAGGCAGGGCTGTACGCCAACAAGCGGAATATACGCTGCTGAAGAGTCCGTACCTCGGCTGCTGGGGGAGCCGGGCGGCTCCCCCTTTGTCGTGATGGCTTATTCCGGCAGGGCGATGGGCAGGGTCTGGCCCAGGGCGTTGGCCACGAAGGTGTCGGCGTACCAGTTGATGAAGTTCACCACCCCGAACTCGTAGGTGGGCGAATAGGGGCCCGGCTCGTAGGCGATGGAGTTGATGCCGCGCTGGTTCTCCTCGGCCAGGGTTCTGTCCTGATCGTTGGTGGCGTCCCACACCCGGCGCAGTTTCTCCACGTCGTAGTCCACTCCTTCCACCGCGTCCTTGTGTACCACCCACTTGGTGATCACCTTGGTCTGCTGCGGGCCGACCGGGATCACCTGGAAGGTGATCAGGTGGTCGCCCTGGCCGTGGTTCCAGGAGTTGGGCAGGTGCAGTATGCGCAGCGAACCCAGATCCCGCTCCTTCACCCGGCCCAGCAGCTTCTGGCAGGCGGGGCTGCCGTCGATGGTCATGGCCACCTTGCCCTCGGCCAGGGGCATGCGCACCATGCGGTTGCGCAGGCCGAAGGAGATATGCTCGTGGGGGATGTTGTCGGCATCCCACTGCTCCGCCATGCGCGCCACATGGGCCTTGAAGGCGTCGCTGGCGCGGGGGTCGTTGGTGTCGTCCCACTCCAGCAGGGTGTTGAGCAGTTCCGGGTGGGAGCCGGCGCAGTGGTAGCACTCCCGGTTGTTCTCGATCACCAGCTTCCAGTTGGCCTGCTCGATGATCTCGGACTGCACCGCCACCTTGGCGTTTTCGAGATCGTAGGGCTCCAGGTAGCGTGCCAACTCGGCCAGGAAGCCGTCGATTTCCGGCGGGTTCTCCGCCAGGCTGATGAAGATGTAGCCGCCGGCGGTTTTGGTGTGCACCTGCTTGAGCGGGAAGTCGGCCTTGTCGAACTGGTCGCCCATTTCATTGCCGGCGTAGAGCAGCTGGCCGTCCAGCTCGTAGGTCCACTGGTGGTAGGGGCACACCAGCTTGGCCACCTTGCCCTTTTTCGAGGTGCACAGGCGCGAGCCCCGGTGGCGGCAGACGTTGTGGAAGGCCTGTACTCCCATCTGCTTGTTGCGCACTATGGTGATGGGGTTGTTGCCCACCTCCAGGGTGATGAAGTTGCCCGGCTGGGGGATCTCGCAGGTCAGGCCCACGTACAGCCATTCCTTGTAGAAGATCTGCTCCATGTCGGCGGCGAACACCTCGGCGCTGTTGTAGCAGGCCTGGGGAAGGGAGTAGCCGGGACGACGCTGCTGCAACAGTTGTACGGTTTCCGCCAGTTTGGGGCTGTTGCCGGTGACGGTGGTGATACTTTGCTCCATCGGTATTGCTTCCTTTGCTGTGTTGAGGGAGTGGGTGTCCCGACCGCTGAGTTGACCCCCACTGTTGGCCTTATTTTTATCATGGTTATCAAGCGCGGATTATCTGAAAACGACTCGCCCACCGGGGTTTTCCGACCTGCCCGCCTTCGCTTTGTCCCGGCGCCGCCTGTCCCTTGACCAAAGCGGGGCTGGCGGACATTTCCATGTCGTTTTTAAGCAACCGTCCGGGGCCAAACTGCTCAAGAATGCGGGCATAAGGACAACGCGGGGATCCCTCCCCGGGCCCCACCGGAGGACAGCGATGAATCAGGACTTTATTTCACCCATCAATACCCAAACCTGGAGCAACGGTCGCCACCCGGTGCGCTGCGTGCGCGTGATCCAGGAAACCTGGGACGTACGCACCTTCTGCTTTACCGCGGAGAGCCCGCTGCTGTTTTTCTTCAAGCCCGGCCAGTTCGTGACCCTGGAGCTTGAAATTGATGGGCAGCAGGTGATGCGCAGCTACACCATTGCCTCCTCGCCCTCGGTGCCCTACAGCTTTTCCATTACCGTCAAGCGGGTGCCCGGCGGTGTGGTGTCCAACTGGCTGCACGACAACCTGAAGGAAGGCGACGCCCTGGCGGTGCACGGCCCGGTGGGCAACTTCAACTGCATCGACTTTCCCAACGACAAGGTGTTGCTGCTCTCCGGCGGCGTGGGCATCACTCCGGTGATGTCGATGGCGCGCTGGTGGTTCGATACCAACGCCGAGGTGGACATCCATTTTGTGCACAGCGCCCGCACGCCCAAGGATCTGGTGTTCTACCGGGAGCTGCAGCACATGGACTCGCGGCTGAACAATATCCACCTGAGCCTGATTTGCGAACGCACCGATATCGGCGAAACCTGGAGCGGCTACAAAGGCTACCTGAGCGGTACCATGCTGAGCCTGATCGCCCCCGACTTTATGGATAGGGAAATCTTCTGCTGCGGCCCGGCCCCCTATATGAAGGCGGTGCGCACCCTGCTGCAGCATGCCGGCTTCGACATGGACCACTACCACGAGGAAAGCTTCGGCGCCACCCCGGTGGAGATCATCGAGGACGTGGAGCAGCTGGCCCAGGAGGCCTCGGAGCTGGCTGAAGAATTGGAGCGTACCGAAGACCGGCTGACCGTCTCCTTCCTGGAAAGCGATCTGCAGGTGGACATAATGCCCGGCGAAACCCTGCACAGCGCCGCCGCCCAGGTGGGCCTGCATATTCCCAAGGCCTGCGGCATGGGCATCTGCGGCACCTGCAAGGTGAAGGTGACCAAAGGCGAGGTGGCCATGGAGCACAACGGCGGCATCACCGACGAGGACGTCGCCGAAGGCTATGTGCTGAGCTGCTGCAGCGTGCCCAGCGGCAACGTGGAGGTCGCGTTTTGAGTTAACGGATTACTTGGTCGAGGGGATCTTACTAGGTCCATCCACTTTGCCTGAGCCGGATAATAAGGCTCAGGCTTTTTTGTGTTGGGTAATATTCGTGGTCCGGGCCGGCGCCCCCTGCCCTGGATGCCCGCCTTCGCGGGCGAGACGGTGTTGGTGTCACTCCCGCGTTTTATCTCGCCACTCCCGCGCAGGCGGGAGTCCATGCGGGCCTGCAGATCCGGCGCCGTGGTCCGGGCCGGCGCCCCCTGCCCTGGATGCCCGCCTGCGCGCTGACGGCTCCCCAGTTTTTTCTGGTCATGCCGCGACCTCTTCCATGAGGGTGTAGATACGGCTCAAGCGTGTTAAGGCTCGCTCCAGTAGCGAGCCCGTTACTCTCCTCGGCTCATGGATAAGCACCTGTTTTCCCAAGGTTAAAAAGGAAAGCACCCGACGCTCCTCGGTGTTGGCCTGGTATCGCCGATGCAGCCCTTGTTGTTCGCACTCGAACCCCACCAACCACAGGAACAGGGTTGCTACCTGGGCTATCAGGCACAGTTGACCCAAGCGACCCTCCCCCTGACTTTTACTGTTGCTCCAGCCAAAACCGTAACGCTGGCTCTTGTCATCACGGAAGTTCTGCTCGATTTGCATCCGCTTCCGATACAGCGAGACGACCTGCTGGGCAGTGAGTTCCGCATCCGAGGTCACCAGCAGCCACGGCTCTTCCGCCGCGTCGCGATACTGCTTCTCTGCCTGGGGATACATGGGCTGCTTCTTGCCCCTTTTCTTGTGCCGTCCCTTCGAGGGGGCATGGTACTGGTGATAGTAAACCGGGCAGGCCGGCTTCACTGTCTTACCCAACAGGCCCGCTCCCAGCGCCTCCGGGGTGGCCGTCGCCTGCTGGGCCAGCGTGGCCGCGGGATACCACTCTTTCTCGTTATCCAACTTGCCATGGATGCGCCCGCGCACTCGCCCTACAAACACCCAGCCCAACGCCCGCACCTGATTCAGCCACGGCGTTTTAAAGCCACCGTCCGACAGAAGAATGACCCGCTGGTGTGCCCCCAGGGCGGCATGCAGATCGAGCAGAAACTGCTGATGTTCATCATGATTTTCTTGCCGCGCAGAGGGCACAACACGGTTCAGCAAGGGCAGGCTGCGACCTTCATACACCAGGCTGGCGCGCAAGACATGAAAGTCCTGGCTGCAACAGCCGCTCCAGTCAATGGCAATGAAGCAGCAGGGCAAGCAATCGGTGATGCGGCGGGTCAGGGCGGCACTCATGGTGACGCAGTCCTGGTGGGCCTTCTCATTACGAAGAAAGCGGTCGACGCGTTTTATCTTGTGCTTGACGCAGGCTTTGCCGGGCAGATGTCGTCCAATCCGGGTCAAGGAGAGGGTGTTGCCGGTAATGAGTCCTTCGGCACAGTTCAGCAGGGTTTTTACCCGAGCCTGATGAAAAGGAGCGAAGGCAGACGCGAAGAATTTATGGCAAACTGAGGACACGGCAGGCATGGCGGAACGTCTTTGTTTTTTTGGCGATTAATAAAGACGCAATCTACCATGCCTGCCGATTTTTTTGGGGATCCCTCAGCGCCTGCGCGGGCATGACGGTGTTGGTGTCACTCCCGCATTTTATCTCGTCACTCCCGCGCAGGCGGGAGTCCATGCGGGTCTGCAGATCCGGCGCCGTGGTCCGGCCCGGTGCCCCCTGCCCTGGATGCCCGCCTTCGCGGGCAAGACGGTGTTGGTGTCACTCCCGCGTTTTATCTCGTCACTCCCGCGCAGGCGGGAGTCCATGCAGGTCTGCAGATCCGGCGCCGTGGTCCGGCCCGATGCCCCCTGCCCTGGATGCCCGCCTTCGCGGGCAAGACGGTGTTGGTGTCACTCCCGTGTTCTCTCGTCACCCCGCGCAGGCGCTGAGGGATCCCCAAAAAAATCGGCAGGCATGGTAGATTGCGTCTTTATTAATCGCCAAAAAAACAAAGACGTTCCGCCATGCCTGCCGTGTCCTCAGTTTGCCATAAATTCTTCGCGTCTGCCTTCGCTCCTTTTCATCAGGCTCGGGTAAAAACCCTGCTGAACTGTGCCGAAGGACTCATTACCGGCAACACCCTCTCCTTGACCCGGATTGGACGACATCTGCCCGGCAAAGCCTGCGTCAAGCACAAGATAAAACGCGTCGACCGCTTTCTTCGTAATGAGAAGGCCCACCAGGACTGCGTCACCATGAGTGCCGCCCTGACCCGCCGCATCACCGATTGCTTGCCCTGCTGCTTCATTGCCATTGACTGGAGCGGCTGTTGCAGCCAGGACTTTCATGTCTTGCGCGCCAGCCTGGTGTATGAAGGTCGCAGCCTGCCCTTGCTGAACCGTGTTGTGCCCTCTGCGCGGCAAGAAAATCATGATGAACATCAGCAGTTTCTGCTCGATCTGCATGCCGCCCTGGGGGCACACCAGCGGGTCATTCTTCTGTCGGACGGTGGCTTTAAAACGCCGTGGCTGAATCAGGTGCGGGCGTTGGGCTGGGTGTTTGTAGGGCGAGTGCGCGGGCGCATCCATGGCAAGTTGGATAACGAGAAAGAGTGGTATCCCGCGGCCACGCTGGCCCAGCAGGCGACGGCCACCCCGGAGGCGCTGGGAGCGGGCCTGTTGGGTAAGACAGTGAAGCCGGCCTGCCCGGTTTACTATCACCAGTACCATGCCCCCTCGAAGGGACGGCACAAGAAAAGGGGCAAGAAGCAGCCCATGTATCCCCAGGCAGAGAAGCAGTATCGCGACGCGGCGGAAGAGCCGTGGCTGCTGGTGACCTCGGATGCGGAACTCACTGCCCAGCAGGTCGTCTCGCTGTATCGGAAGCGGATGCAAATCGAGCAGAACTTCCGTGATGACAAGAGCCAGCGTTACGGTTTTGGCTGGAGCAACAGTAAAAGTCAGGGGGAGGGTCGCTTGGGTCAACTGTGCCTGATAGCCCAGGTAGCAACCCTGTTCCTATGGTTGGTGGGGTTCGAGTGCGAACAACAAGGGCTGCATCGGCGATACCAGGCCAACACCGAGGAGCGTCGGGTGCTTTCCTTTTTAACCTTGGGAAAACAGGTGCTTATCCATGAGCCGAGGAGAGTAACGGGCTCGCTACTGGAGCGAGCCTTAACACGCTTGAGCCGTATCTACACCCTCATGGAAGAGGTCGCGGCATGACCAGAAAAAACTGGGGAGCCGTCAGCGCGCAGGCGGGAGTCCATAAGACTCAGCAAATCGAACGGATCATCCTCGCTACCCCGAGCACAAAAAGGGCCGCCGCGGCGACCCTTTGGTAACGACTTGCCAACCCTCAGCCGGCCTTGGCGGGCACCTTTACTCCTTGCCCCAGGGCGCTGCACTGGGCCCGGCGCTGCCACAGCAGGCCGGCGATCAGGGCGTAGAGGAAGATCACCACCAGGCCCACCCACTCAATCTTGAGCGGGGTGAACTGGAACAGCAGCACCAGGCCGAACATCAGCACCCAGTTGCCGGCCACGTAGGCCGGCAATCCAATCCGACCCGGCTCCAGGTTCAGGTTGCTGGTGTAGAGGCGGATCAGGGAGTCGAGGGAGTTGACTACGAAGATGACCCCCACCACCACCATCGCCAGCTTGAGCGCGCCGGCGATGGCGATCGCCTCGCTGAAGTGCAGATAGAGCACCGAGAACCAGATGGCGATGGGAATGGAGGGCACCACCAGCATGGCGATGCACAGCTGCCAGGCCGGCAGGCCGCCGGCGAAACGGGCTACGAACTGGCCGATCATGATGCTCCAGGAGAACCACCAGAACAGGTAGAAGGCGTGGTAATCGGTGATCGGGGTGACAAATTCATGAATATTGGTGAAATACTCGCCGATGCCGGCCACGGTGCCGCCCAGGCCCGCCAGGCTGGCGCCCGAATTCCACCACATGGTGCCGATCAGCGCCAGGAACAGCCAGGTGGAGGCCACGCTCAGGAACTTGACGTAGCGCACGTCCGAGCTGGACCAGACCGCGCACAGCACCACCAGGGCCACCAGGCCGTAGCGCACCGCGGGCGTGATGCCTTCCACATAGTCGGGCAGGTAGCTCAGGAACAGGAAGCCGGTGAAGGCGCAGGTACCGATAATCACCAGGTTGTTGATAAGCTTGACGAAAGGGATCTCGAACAACTTGAGCCTGGGCTCAATCAGCACGAAGTAGAAGGTGGTCAGGAAGTAGAACATCCACACCAGAAAACCCCAGAAGCCGAACTCGATGGCGAGCGGATTGGCGAAGCCGTATTCGGGCTCGCTGGCATACACCGGGAATTCGGTCAGGGGGAACATCACCAGGCCCACGTCCAGGCCAGAGGTAAACAGAATGGCGATAAAGGTGAACAGGGAAGTGGGCATTTCACCCTGGCAGCGCAACTTGCCGAAGCGCAGCAAAATAAAGGCCGACGCCGCCAGCGTCAGCATTATGGCAGCAGATAACACCATCTCCATGGATACATTCCTCTTGTATTGGTTCCATCACTCGTAACGTGTCGTGCGTTAGCACCATGACCATCCACCATTCCTTGTTATGGTTGTCGCCCCTCTGGGGAGGCTTGTCGTTCACCTGTTGCCGGTGACTTTTTATTGAACGTTCAATTAACCCTAAATGTAAGACGATGCTTCCATCATTGCACCATGGGTGCGACCGAAAAATGCCTGAATGCGACATGACACCAAAAAACTTCGTCCCCTAGCCAAAATAGGGCTCGAAAGAGGATTGTCATAAAAAGATAAATAGGGGTCGTTTGGAGACATATCTCGTCCGATTTTCGCTCCTAGGCTGTTTTGTCCGGGCCAGCGAGCCCGGCCAATCCACTCTAAGGAGAACCAGATGATAAGGATAAGTCATTGTATTTACGGTGCATTACTGGCAAGCGCCGGCCTCTTCGCCCAGGCGGAAACCACCCTGAGCCACTGGCCCCAGGACGCCGCCCGCCAGCTCGACGCCATGATCGCCGCCAACACCAACCAGGGGGCCTACGCGGTGTTCGACATGGACAACACCAGTTATCAGTTTGATATCGAAGAATCCCTGCTGCCCTACCTGGAGATGAAAGGCCTGCTGACCCGGGAGACCATGGACGCGTCCCTCAAGCTCATTCCCTTCAAGGACACGGCGGAGCACCAGGAAAGCCTGAACAGTTACTACTACCGCCTGTGCGAGATCGACGACCTGGTGTGCTACCCCTGGGTGGCCCAGATCTTCTCCGGCTTCACCCTGGCCGAGCTCAAGGGCTACGTGGACGAGGTCATGGCCCATGGCGAGCCCATCCCCATCCAGTATTACGACGGCGACCAGGTGGTCGAGGGCCATGTCACGCCGCCGAAGATCTTCGCCGGCATGCAGCAGCTCTACAACCGGCTGCAGGAAAACGGCATCGAGGTGTATGTGATGACGGCGGCCAGCGAGGAAATCGTGCGCATGATCGCGAGCGATCCCCAATACGGCTACAACGTCAAGCCGGAGAACGTTATCGGGGTCAATATGCTGCTGAAAAACCGGGAAACCGGCGAACTGACCAGCTCCCGACTGCAGATCAAGGCCGGGGAATACGACCCCGAGGCCAACCTGCCGCTCGAGCTGACTCCCTACCTGATGAACCCCATGACCTGGTACGAAGGCAAGCTCGGCAGCATCATCGGCTGGATCGATCAGTGGCGCAAACCGGTACTGGTGGCCGGCGACACTTCCGGCTCCGACGGCTATATGCTGCTGAACGCCACCGACGTGGACAAGGGCGGCATCCGGCTGTGGGTGGACCGCAAGAGCAAGTACACCCAGCACATCACCGACTGGGCGAAGGACGCCGCCGCCACCCAGGCCAGACTGAGGCTGCCGGCCGACGCGGACAAGAACTGGATTATCGTTAAACCGGACGATATCCACCAACAGTAAGCCGCACGGAAGGTCGTAAGGCGCGACCAAGGAACAGAGGCGGTGCCGCCGCTCTGGATGCCCGCCTTCGCGGGCATGACGGCATTGATGTCACTCCTGCGCCCCTTCTCGTCACTCCCGCGCCCCTTCTCGTCACTCCCGCGCAGGCGGGAGTCCATACGCATCGGCCACAGCGCCGTTGTCCGGCCCTGTGCCCCAAGCCTGGATGCCCGCCTTCGCGGGCATGACGATATGGATACTGTGTCAGGTATAGATAACGCCGTCGCCGTGGCGGGCGAAGCCGATAAGGTTGAGCCCGGCGGCGCGGGCCTGGTCGATGGCGAGCGAGGTGGGGGCCGACACCGCCACCAGGGTGGCGGCGCCGAGCACGGTGCACTTGTGCACCATTTCATAGCTGGCCCGGCTGGTGACGATCACGAAAGCCGGCGTGACCTGGAGGCGCGCCAGGGCGCCCACCAGTTTGTCGAGGGCGTTGTGCCGCCCCACGTCTTCCCGCGCCGCCAGCAGGTTTCCCTCCCCGTCGAACCCGGCCGCCGCGTGGGTGGCGCCGCTCTGGTAATGGAGCGGCTGCTGGTGTCGGAGTTCGGCAAAGGCGCGGTCGATGACCGCCCGCTCCGGCACCGGACCCGGGCCGACGGCGCACACCGGCGCCACCGCCTCGGCCAGGGACTCGGTGCCGCACAGGCCGCAGCCGGTGCGCCCACTCAGGCTGCGCCGCCGGGCCTTGAGCCGGAAGAAGCGCTCGGCCGCCAGCTCTATCTCCAACCGCAGGCCCTTGGGGTCGGCTTTGACCTCCACCCCGTAGATCTGCCCCGGCCGCTCGACGATGCCCTCGGTCAGGCTGAACCCCAGGACAAAGTCCTCCAGATCCAGCGGGCTTGCCATCATCACCGCGTGGGAGATGCCGTTGTACACCAGGGCCACCGGCACCTCTTCCGCCACCCAGTCATGGTCCTGGCCGCCGCTGAGGCGGCCAACCCTGGCTTCCACCAGGCCGGGTTCGGGAGCCGAGGCTTTTGGTTTACCTTGTGCCATGGGCTCGTCCTCCTCAGTCTCCCTGCCCGGCATGGGCCATCTGCTCCCGATTGAAGTCGTAGAAGCATTGTTGCCAGTCCGACAGCGCCTGGGGCGCCTCGGCCGTCACCTGCACCGCCGTCACCTTGTATTCCGGGCAGTTGGTGGCCCAGTCCGAGTTGTCGGTGGTGATCACGTTGGCCCCGCTGTGCGGGAAGTGGAAGGTGGTGTACACCACCCCCGGCTGCATGCGGGTGCTGTGCTGCGCCCGCAGCACGGTACGCCCGGTGCGGCTGTCGATGCTCACCGGCTGGCCGTCCTCGATGCCGCGGGCGGCGGCGTCGTGGGGGTGGATTTCCAGCACGTCCTCGCCGTGCCACACGTTGTTGTCGGTGCGCCGGGTCTGGGCGCCCACGTTGTAGTGGCTGAGGATCCGCCCCGTGGTCAGCAGCAGCGGATAGCGGTCGCTCACCTGCTCGGTGGTGGGAATGAACTCGGTCACCACCATCCGCGCCCGGCCGATGGGGAACTGCTCTTCGTGCATCACCGGCATGCCCTCGGGATGCTCGGCGTTGCAGGGCCACTGGATGCTGCCGAGCCGTTCCAGCTTGTCGTAGCTGACCCCGGTGAAGGACGGCGTCAGGGCGGCGATCTCGTCCATGATCTCGGAGGGGTGATCGTAGTGCATGGGGTAGCCCAGGGCGTTGGCCAGATCCATGGTCACTTCCCAGTCCTCTTTGCCCGCCAGCGGCGTCATCACCTTGCGCACCCGGTTGATGCGCCGCTCGGCGTTGGTGAAGGTGCCGTTCTTCTCGAGGAAGCTGGCGCCGGGCAGGATCACGTGGGCGAACTTGGCGGTCTCGTTGAGGAAGATGTCCTGCACGATCAGCAGCTCCAGGGAGCGCAGCGCCGCCTCCACGTGCTGGGTGTTGGGATCCGACTGGGCGATGTCCTCCCCCTGCACATACATGGCCTTGAAGCGGCCCTCGATGGCGGCGTCGAACATGCGCGGGATGCGCAGGCCCGGCTCGGGATCCAGGGTCGCGCCCCAGGCGGCCTCGAAACGGCCGCGCACGGCGGCGTCGGTCACCGGCTGGTAGCCGGGCAGCTCATGGGGGAAGGAGCCCATGTCGCAGGAGCCCTGCACGTTGTTCTGGCCGCGCAGCGGGTTCACCCCCACCCCGGGCCGGCCGATGTTGCCGGTGGCCAGGGCCAGGTTGGCGATGCCCATGACGGTGGTGGAACCCTGGCTGTGCTCGGTGACCCCCAGGCCGTAGTAGATGGCAGCGTTGCCGGCCCCGCCGTAGAGCAGGGCCGCCTCGCGGATGCGCCGGGCGGGCACGCCGATGATGTCCGCCACCGCCTCGGGGGCATGGCGCGGCTCCAGGATGAAGTCGCGCCAGGCCTGGTATTCCGTCTGGGCGCAGCGCTCGGCGATAAAGTCGTGGTCCTCCAGCCCTTCGGTCACGATCACGTGCGCCAGGGCGTTGACCAGCGCCACGTTGGTGCCCGGGCGGATCGGCAGGTGGATGGCCGCCCCGGTATGGGGGCTGTCGAGCAGGTCGATATGGCGCGGATCCGCCACGATCAGCCGGGCGCCCTGGCGCAGCCGCTTGCGCAGCAAGGAGCCGAACACCGGGTGGGCGTCGGTGGGGTTGGCGCCGATCACCAGGATGCAGTCGGCCTTGAGCACCGAATCGAAGTCCTGGGTGCCCGCCGACTCGCCCAGGGTCATCTTGAGGCCGTAGCCGGTGGGGCTGTGGCACACCCGGGCGCAGGTGTCGGTGTTGTTGTTGCCGAGCGCGGCCCGCACCAGCTTCTGCACCAGGTAGGTTTCCTCGTTGGTGCAGCGCGACGAGGTGATGCCGCCCACGCTGTGGCGGCCGTGCCTGGCCTGCACTTCCTTGAGCCTGCGGGCGGCGAAGCCGATGGCTTCATCCCAGCTCACCTCCCGCCAGGGCTGATCGATGTGGTCGCGGACCATCGGCGTGGTCAGCCGGTCCTTGTGGGTGGCATAGCCGAAGGCGAAGCGGCCCTTGACGCAGGAGTGGCCGTGGTTGGCCTGGCCGCCCTTCCAGGGGGTCATGCGCACCAACTGGTCGCCCTGCATCTCCGCCTTGAAGGAGCAGCCCACGCCGCAGTAGGCGCAGGTGGTGATCACGCTGTGCTCGGGCTGGCCCTTGGCGATCACCGACTTCTCGGTGAGGGTGGCGGTGGGGCAGGCCTGCACGCAGGCGCCGCAGGACACGCAGTCGGAGCCGAGGAAGTCGGTGTTCTTGCCGGTGGACACCTGGGAGTCAAAGCCCCGACCCTGGATGGTGAGGGCGAAGGTGCCCTGCACCTCGCCGCAGGCGCGCACGCAGCGGGAGCAGAGGATGCACTTGCTGGCGTCGAAGGTGAAATATGGGTTGGACTCGTCCTTGCCCAACGCCAGGTGGTTTTCGCCGGCAAAGCCGTAGCGCACCTCGCGCAGGCCCACGGCGCCCGCCATGTCCTGCAGCTCGCAGTCGCCGTTGGCCGGGCAGGTCAGGCAGTCGAGCGGGTGATCGGAGATATAGAGCTCCATGATGTTGCGGCGCAGCCTGGCCAGGGCCTGGCTCTGGCTGCGCACCACCATGCCCTCGGCCACCGGCGTGGTGCAGGAGGCATGAAAGCCGCGCCGGCCTTCGATCTCGACCGTGCACAACCGGCAGGAACCAAAGGACTCCAGGCTGTCGGTGGCGCACAGTTTGGGGATGTTGATGTCCACCAGGGCGGCGGCGCGCATCACCGAGGTGCCTTCGGGCACGGTCACCTCGACGCCATCGATGTTCAGGGAGACCAGGGTGGCCGACTCGACGGCCGGGGTACCCAGGTCTTTTTCGGGATAAAAATGCTCAACCATCAGCCTTCGCCTCCCTGGCGGTGGAAATCTTCGGGAAAATACTGCAGTGCACTCTTGACCGGGAAGGGCGTCATGCCGCCCATGGCGCAGAGCGAGCCCTGCATCATGGTGTCGCACAGCTCCTCCAACAGGGCCAGGTTGGCCTCGCGCCGGTCGTTGGCGACGATGCGGTCGATCACCTCCACCCCGCGCACGGCGCCGATGCGGCAGGGGGTGCATTTGCCGCAGGACTCCTCGACGCAGAACTCCATGGAAAAACGGGCCTGTTCGGCCATGTTCACCGACTCGTCGAACACCACCACCCCGCCGTGGCCGAGCACGGCGCCGATGGCGGCAAAGGCCTCGTAGTCGAGCGGGGTGTCGAACTGCTCGGGCGCCAGGTAGGCGCCGAGCGGCCCGCCCACCTGCACCGCCCGCACCGGCCGGCCGCTCTCGGTGCCACCGCCGAAGTCTTCTATCAGTTCGCGCAGGCGGTGGCCGAAGGCCAGCTCCACCAGGCCGCCGCGCTTGAGGTTGCCGGCCAGCTGGAACGGCAGGGTACCCTTGGAGCGGTCGACGCCGAAGCTGGCGTAATGCTCGGGCCCCTCGCTCAGGATGGAGGGCACGGCGGCGAAGCTCAGCACGTTGTTCACCACCGTGGGCTGGCCGAACAGGCCGACGATGGCCGGCAGCGGCGGCTTGGCGCGCACCATGCCGCGCTTGCCTTCCAGGCTTTCGAGCAGGGAGGTCTCCTCGCCGCAGATGTAGGCGCCGGCGCCGAGCCGCACCTCCAGCTCGAAGGCGCGGCCGCAGCCCAGGATGTCTTGCCCCAGGTAGCCGGCCGCCCGGGCCCGCTCGATGGCGGTGTTCAACAGCTCATGGGCCAGGGGGTATTCCTCGCGCAGGTAGATGTAGCCCTGGGTGGCGCCCACAGCGAGTCCGGCGATGATCATGCCCTCGATCAGCATGTAGGGATCGGACTCCATCACCAGCCGGTCGGCGAAGGTGCCGGAGTCGCCCTCGTCGGCGTTGCAGACGATGTATTTCTGCGCGCCTTTGGCGTCCAGCACCGTCTGCCACTTGATGCCGGTGGGAAAGGCCGCCCCGCCCCGGCCGCGCAGGCCCGAGGCCTTGACCGTGTCCACCAGTTGCTGGGGCGTGCGGTGGATCGCTTTTTCCAGGCCGTCGAAACCGCCCAGCGCCCGGTAGTCCGCCAGCGACACCGGATCGGTGACGCCGATGCGGGCGAAGGTGACGCGCTGCTGGCGTTTGAGGTAGGGGATCTCCTCGGTCGGCCCCTGGGCCAGGGGATGGTCGTCGCCGAAGCCGTGTTCGAACAGCGAGGCCACGTCCTCCGGCGCCACCGGGCCGAAGGCGCGGCGGCCGCGGCCGTCGTCCACCTCCACCAGGGGCTCCAGCCAGCACAGGCCGCGGGAACCGTTGCGGACGAGTTCGATGTCGAGGCCGCGGGCATCGGCCTCGCGCCGGATCAGAGTCGCCACGTCCTCGGCGCCGAGCGACAGGGCCGTGGTCTCGTAGGGAACGAAGATGCGCAGGCTCATCAGTTCAGCTCCAGTTTGTAGGTGGTCAGTTCGTTTACCAGGGCGTCGAACCGGGCCGGGGTCATGCGCGCCTTGATCTGCTTGCCCACCCGCACCGAGGGGCCGCAGGCGCAGTTGCCGAGGCAGTACACCGCCTTCAGGGTGATGTCGCGGCCGGGGGTGGTCTGGTGGTAGTCGATGCCCAGGCTGGCTTTGGCATGGCGCTCCAGCTCGCGGGCGCCGCGGGCCTGGCAGGCCTCGGCGCGGCAGATCTCCACCACGTGCCGGCCCGGCTGTTCGGTACGGAAGTAGTGGTAGAAGCTCACCACCCCGTGCACGTCGGCGGCGGTGATGCGCAGCTCGCGGACGATGATGGGGGTGGCGGCGTCGGGGATATAGCCGAAATGGTCCTGGATACTGTGCAAGATAGGCAGCAGGGCGCCGGGGATATGTTTGAGGGAGCCGACCAATTGCTCTAGGGTATGGTCCATTGCTGTTTGCTTATCTTCCATAGTATCAACCTTGTTATTGTCAAATGCCGGCTCCGGTAGGACCTGGAGCCGGCGGTATTCTTGAACTCGGGTTTCCCCCTCGTCACCCCCGCGCAGGCGGGGGTCCATCGGGGCGGGCCAGCGGTGCCCGCCGAAACAGGCTCAGGCCGCGACCATGCCGTGGGGGTCTATCACGAATTTCTTCGCCACGCCGCCGTCGAAATCGGCGTAGCCCTGCACCGCCTGATCCAGGGAGATCACCTGCACGTTCACCGCCTTGGCGATCTGGACCTTATCAAAAAGTATGGCCTGCATCAGGGGACGGTGGTACTTCATCACCGGGCACTGGCCGGTGTGGAAGGAGTGGGACTTGGCCCAACCCAGCCCGAAGCGCATGCTGAGCGCGCCCTGCTTGGCCGCCTCGTCCGCCGCACCCGGATCCTCGGTGACGTACAGGCCGGGAATGCCGATCTGGCCGCCGGCCCGGGTCAGCTGCATGGCCGAGTTGAGCACGGTGGCCGGCGCTTCCTTGCCGTGGTTGCAGCCGCAGGCATGGGCCTCGAAGCCGACGCAGTCGACGAAGGCGTCCACTTCCCGCTCGCCGAGGATGGCCTCAATCTTGTCTTCCATCGAGCCGTCTTCGCGCAGGTCGATGGTCTCGCAGCCGAAGCTGCGGGCCTGGGCCAGGCGGTCCGGGTTCATGTCGCCGACGATCACGCAGGCGGCGCCCAGCAGCTGGGCGGAGGCGGCCGCGGCCAGGCCCACCGGGCCGGCGCCGGCGATATAAACGGTGGAGCCCGGGCCGACACCGGCGGTCACACAGCCGTGGAATCCGGTGGGGAAGATGTCCGACAGCAGGGTGAGGTCGCGGATCTTCTCCAGCGCCTGGTTGGGATCCGGGAACTTCAGCAGGTTGAAGTCGGCGTAGGGCACCATCACGTATTCGGACTGGCCGCCGACCCAGCCGCCCATGTCCACGTAGCCGTAGGCGGCGCCGGGACGGGCCGGGTTCACGTTCAGGCAGATACCGGTCTTGCCTTCCTTACAGTTGCGGCAACGGCCGCAGGCGATGTTAAAGGGCACCGAAACGATGTCGCCCACCTTGAGGAATTCCACGTCGCGGCCGCATTCGATGATCTGGCCGGTGATTTCATGGCCCAGCACCAGGCCGGAGGGTGCCGTGGTACGACCGCGCACCATGTGCTGGTCGCTGCCGCAGATGTTGGTGGACACCACCTTGAGGATCACCCCGTGGTGGCAGGCCCTGTTGCCCAGAGACAGCTCGGGGAAGGCGATGGACTGGACCTCGACCTTGCCGGGACCGGTATAGACCACACCCCTGTTACCGTGTATCGCACACATGTTCAGCATCCTTCTTGCTTGACGGGTTTGACGCCCGGCGCCGGGCCGGAACGTGCCGAGCCGGGAGGTCGTGTCACCTCCTCCGGCAGGCTCCCAGTAGACTGCCGAAACCCTTTTGCAACATTGCTGATTAAGACACCGACTTGTCAAAACAAGACATCACGGTCGTTAACAGCATAGTAACCCGGTCCTTTCTCCGGCCGGCTCCCAACGCCAGACTAGGGCAGAATGGCATAATGTTAAAATTGTATTAATTAATGGCTGCATTAAGAAAGCCTATTACCGCGGCGCGCCACCGGAAAAAGCAGGCGCCCCGGTGACTGGTCTGCTCACTTCGTCGGCAGATTTCGCTTGATCATTTCGAAAACTGTCCTTAGGCTTATTTTTATTGAACGTTCAATTAATAAAAATTATGCCTATTACCGGAATCAAGGATACCCGCAGGAAACAGCTGATCGACGCCACCCTGGCCTCGGTGGCCGAGTACGGCCTGCAGAACACCACCATCAACAGCATCAGCCGGCTGGCGGGGATGTCGTCGGGCATCATCAGCCATTACTTCGGCGGCAAGCAGGAGCTGATTGAGGCCACTGTTCGGCAATTGCTGGACGAGCTGAAGCAGGCGCTGCTCAGCCGCGCCAGCGCCGACATCGCCCCGCAGCAGCGGCTGCTGCGGATAGTGGAAGCCAACTTCACCGAGTTCCAGCGCTCGCGCCCGGCCACCAAGTCGTGGCTGAGCTTCTGGGCCCAGGCCATGCACGACCCGCGCCTGGCCCGGCTGCAACAGGTGAACAGCCAGCGGCTGATCAGCAACCTGCGCTATTCCTTCCGCCCCCTGCTGGGACCGGAGCAGGCAAGGATTGCCGCCCGCCAGACCGCCGCCCTGATCGACGGCTTCTGGCTGCGCAGCGCGCTCAGCACCGAGCCGGACCGGGACTTCCGGGAAGGCGAACAGCTGTGCAAGAAATTCATCACCGACCTGCTACGGCAGCATGGAGTGAACGCATGTCATTGACGATATACCAGAATTTTATCGACGGCCGCTATGTGGCCAACGAATCCGGCGATACCTTCACCGTGGTCAACCCCGCCACCGGCGAGGTCATCTATGAAGTGGAAGTGGCCGACGAGCTGATCAAGGAGCAGGCCATCGCCTCCGCCCGCCGCGGCTTCGCGCAGTGGTCGGCCATGACCGGCATGGAGCGGGCCCGCATCCTGCAAAGGGCCGTGGCCCTGCTACGCGAGCGCAACGACGAGCTGGCCCGCATCGAGGTGCTGGACACCGGCAAGCCCTGGCAGGAAGCTTCGGTGGTGGACGTGGTCACCGGCGCCGACAGCATCGAGTTCTTCGCGGGGCTCGCCCCGGCCATCGAGGGCAACCAGCAGAGCCTCGGCGGCGATTTCTACTATACCCGCCGGGAGCCGCTCGGCATCTGTGCCGGCATCGGCGCCTGGAACTACCCGCTGCAGATCGCCTGCTGGAAGGCCGCCCCGGCGCTGGCCTGCGGCAACGCCATGATCTTCAAGCCCTCGGAAGAGACCCCCCTGGGGGCGCTCAAGCTGGCCGAGATTTTTATCGAGGCCGGGGTGCCCGCCGGGGTGTTCAACGTGGTGCAGGGCGACGGCGCCGTGGGTGCCTGGCTGACCCAGCACCCGGACATCGCCAAGGTGTCCTTCACCGGCGAGGTGGGTACCGGCAAGAAGGTGATGGCCGCCGCCGCCGGCTCGCTGAAGGAAGTGACCATGGAGCTGGGCGGCAAGTCGCCGCTCATTATCTTCGACGACGCGGATCTGGACGACGCCGTTTCCGCCGCCATGCTCGGCAACTTCTACACCCAGGGCGAGATCTGCACCAACGGCACCCGGGTGTTCGTGCATAACGACATCTACCCGGCCTTTATGGAGCGGCTGCTGGCGCGCACCCGCAACAACATTGTGGCCGGCGACCCGCTGGATCCGGCCACCAACTTCGGCGCCCTGATCTCCAAGGCCCACTACGACAAGGTGCTGGGCTATATCCAGAAGGGCGTGGAAGAAGGCGCCACCCTGATCCACGGCGGCGAAGCCCTGCGCCCGGCCTCGGCCCCCAACGGCTACTTCGTGGCGCCCACCATCTTCACCGACTGCCGCGACGAGATGACCATCTGCCGGGAAGAGATCTTCGGCCCGGTGATGTCGGTACTGACCTTCGAGGACGAGGAAGAGGTAGTGGCGCGCGCCAACGACACCGACACCGGCCTGGCCGCCGGCGTCTTTACCAAGGACATCCGCCGGGCGCACCGGGTCATCCACCGGCTGCAGGCGGGTATCTGCTGGATCAACGCCTACGGCGCCTCCCCCGCCGAGATGCCGGTGGGCGGCTACAAGCTGTCCGGCATCGGCCGGGAAAACGGCCTGGCCACCCTGCATCACTACACCCAGCTGAAAGCGGTGTACGTGGGCATGAACAAGCTGGAAAGCCCGTTTTGATTCGAGGTAACGCAATGGATAACGTATTCGACTATATCATCGTGGGCGCGGGCTCCGCCGGCTGCGTGCTGGCCAACCGCCTCACCGAGGACGGCCAGCACAAGGTGCTGCTGCTGGAAACCGGCGGCAGCGACAAGAGCATCTTCATCCAGATGCCCACCGCCCTGTCCATCCCCATGAACACCAAGAAGTACGCCTGGCAGTTCGAGACCGAGCCCGAACCCTTCCTGGACAACCGCCGCATGCACTGCCCGCGCGGCAAGGTGCTGGGCGGCTCTTCCTCCATCAACGGCATGGTCTACGTGCGCGGCCACGCCCGCGACTTCGACGAATGGCAGCAGCACGGCGCCGAGGGCTGGGACTACGCCCACTGCCTGCCCTACTTCAAAAAGGCCGAAAGCTGGGCCTTCGGCGGCGACGACTACCGCGGCGACCAGGGGCCGCTCGGGGTCAACAACGGCAACCGGATGCAAAACCCCCTGTACCAGGCCTTTGTGGACGCCGGGGTCGAAGCCGGCTACTTCCACACCGCCGACTATAACGGCCGCCAGCAGGAGGGCTTCGGCCCCATGCACATGACGGTAAAGAACGGCGTACGCTGGTCCACCGCCAACGCCTACCTGCGCCCGGCCATGGGCCGCCCCAACCTGACCGTGGTCACCCATGCCCTGGTGCACCGGGTGCTGCTGGACGGCAAGCGGGCGGTGGGCGTGCGCTATGAGCGCAACGGCCAGGTGCAGGAGGTGCGGGTCAGCAAGGAGGTCATCCTCAGCGCCGGCCCCATCGGCTCGCCGCACCTGCTGCAGCTCTCCGGCATCGGTGCCAAAGAGACCCTGGCCGCGGCCGGCATCGAGCTGAAGCACGAGCTGCCCGGGGTGGGCGAGAACCTGCAGGATCACCTGGAGTTCTACTTCCAGTTCCGCTGCAAACAACCCATTTCGCTCAACGGCAAGCTGGATTGGTGGAACAAGTTCCTGATCGGCAGCCGCTGGCTGCTGAAGAAGGACGGCCTGGGCGCCACCAACCACTTCGAGTCCTGCGGCTTTATCCGCTCCAGGGCCGGGGTGGAATGGCCCGATCTGCAGTACCACTTCCTGCCCGCCGCCATGCGCTACGACGGCCGCGAGGCCTTCGCCGGCCACGGCTTCCAGGTGCATATCGGCCACAACAAGCCGAAGAGCCGGGGTTTCGTGAGGGTGGCCAGCGCCGATCCCAAGGCCGCACCGCGCATCCGTTTCAACTACCTGGAGCACGAGGAAGACCGTGAAGGCTTTCGTGCCTGCGTGCGCCTGACCCGGGAGATCATCAACCAGCCGGCGATGGACCCCTACCGGGACGCGGAAATCCAGCCCGGCGAACAGATCAAAACGGACGAGGAGATCGACGCCTTCGTGCGCCGGTCGGTGGAAAGCGCCTACCACCCCTCCTGCTCCTGCCGCATGGGCACAGACCCGCTGGCGGTGGTGGACCCGGAAGCCAAAGTGCACGGCATCAAGGGCCTGCGGGTGGTGGATTCCTCCATCTTCCCCACCATTCCCAACGGCAACCTCAACGCCCCCACCATCATGGCGGCGGAGCGGGCCGCGGATCTGATCCGGGGCAAGGCGCCGCTGGCTCCCTCCACCGCCGAGGTGGGCATGGACCAAGAGTGGCAGCGCCGCCAGCGGGCGGGCAAACCGGCCCGGGTGCCGG
Organism: Zobellella sp. An-6; assembly: GCF_052487945.1. Taxonomy (NCBI): domain Bacteria; kingdom Pseudomonadati; phylum Pseudomonadota; class Gammaproteobacteria; order Aeromonadales; family Aeromonadaceae; genus Zobellella; species Zobellella sp. An-6. Next base: position 2,727,080 of record NZ_CP199259.1, read on the forward strand.
ACTGATGTTTTTGCTACCCGGCGCACAGCACCGCCGGGTAGCCGGTGCCAAGATGGCGTACGGTCCAGCAAGAGCAGGGGAAACACCATGGCCGGAGGATGGGCACGGGACGGTGCCGTGCAGGAGCAGATAGACGCCAGTGTGGAAGAGGCGGTGCAGAATGCCCGCAGTCGGCTCGCTGCCGGCGACAGCCTGAGCCAGTGCGAGGAATGCGACGCCCCCATTCCCGAGGCCCGCCGCCGGGCGGTGCCGGGGGTGCGGCTGTGCATCGACTGCCAGGCCGGTCAGGAAAAATCACGTCAGGGTCGTGACGGCATCAACCGTCGCGCCAGCAAGGACAGTCTGCTACGCTGAGCCGCCACGTCGGGAGTCCATGCGGGTCTGCAGACCCTGGCACCGTGGCCCGGACCGGTGTACCCTGCCCTGGATGCCCGCCTGCGCGGGCAAGACGGAGTTAAGTATCACTCCCGCCTCCACCTCGTCACTCCCGAAGGCGGGAGTCCAGTGCAATATTTCATGGATCTCCGCCTTCGTAGATGACGACGGTTGGACAGCGGTGATAAAGGGAAATATCTGGCGAAAAATCAGGTGATGGACTTTGCCATCAAACTGAGGGCCCGGTGGGCCCTTTTGTTGCCTCCCCTCACCTTCCCCCGCTGAAGAACCGGCTTTCGGTGCGCACCTCGGCCTGGCCGTCGCCGGCCACGAAGGTCACCGCCTGCATATGGCCGGGCAGCCGGTAAGGGTCGGCGGCAAGGCTGACCGGCAGGCTCAGGCTTTCGCCGGGCGCAACTTCTATCTCCTGCTCGCCCAGCCAGCGCAGGGCGTCCGCGCCTTCCACCCGCAATTGGTAATGCCGATGCTGCTGGGTCTTGTTGGCGAGCTTGAGGGTATAGCTGTTCTCAACCTGCCCTTCGGCCGTTTCCCGGTACAGCTGGTTGCGATCCCGCAGCACGTCCAGCGCCAGCGGCGGTCGGCTCAATACGGCGTAGGCCAGCAGCCCCAGCGCGAGACCCATCATCAAGCCGTAGCCCAGCAGCCGGGGCCGCCGCAGCCGGCTCTGGCCCCCGGCCAGCTCCCGCTCGCTGGCGTAGCGGATAAGCCCGGGGGCATAGCCCATGCCGCTCATGGTCTGATCGCAGGCATCCGCACAGGCACCGCAGTTGATGCACTCGTACTGCAGGCCGTCGCGGATGTCGATGCCGGTGGGGCAGACCTGCACACAGAGGTGGCAGTCGATGCAGTCTCCCAGCCCCAACTGTTTCGGGTCGGCCTTGCGGGCGCGCGGCCCCCGGCTTTCGCCCCGGCGGGCGTCGTAGGTGACGGTCAGGGTATCGCGGTCGAACATGGCCGACTGGAAGCGGGAATAGGGACACATATGGGTGCACATGATGGCGCGCATCCAGCCCGCGTTGAGGTAGGTGCACAGGGTGAAGAACAACACCCAGAAGCTGGTCCATGGGCCGGCGGAGAACGCCAGCAGGCCGCTGGCCAGCTCGGTCGCCGGCACGAAATAGGCGACAAAGGTCACGCCGCTCAGCAGGGCGATCAGCAGCCAGACCAGGTGCTTGCCGCCCTTGCGGGCGACCTTTACCGGGCTCCAGGCGGCCTGGTCCAGCCGGCGGCGCTGGTTGGCGCTGCCCTCGAACCGCTCCTCCACCCAGATGAACCAGAAGGTCCATACCGTCTGCGGGCAGAGGTAGCCGCACCACACCCGCCCTAGCAAGGCGGTGACGAAGAACAGGGCGAAGGCCGCCACCATCAGCAGCAGCGCCAGCAGGGTCAGATCCTGGGGCCAGATGGTGGCGCCGAACAGATGGAAGCGCTGTTGCTCCAGATCCAGCCATATCGCCTGCCGGCCGTTCCAGCGCAGCCAGGGGCCGGCCAGGAACAGCAGCATCAGCGCCCAGCCCAGGCGTTGCCGCCAGCGCTGCCAGCGCCCTTGCTGGGCGCGCACATAGACATGGCCCTGGTCGATGGGCCGTACGGGCGTGGTACAGGTCTTGACGTCAATCCGGGAAGAAGTATCCATAAGGCTCACATTGCTCGGTTGGAACAGGCGGGTCGAACGCCCGCCACGACCGGGGCAGTAGAGCATGGGAGCAGACGGCGCAACATAAACAGTTGGCCGCAGATGAACCATAACAGTTGCGGTCTGTGAGCCGGTTTACATAACGGCGGACTAGGCCAGCTGTTCGCCGATCAGTTCCGCCAGCCGGCGGATGGCGGCGTCGCTGCGGGCATTCCAGGGCAGGGAGGCATTGAGCCGCAGGCAGTGCCGGTAGCGCTCATCGGTGGCGAACATGCGTCCCGGTGCTATGGTGATGCCCTCCGCCAGCGCCCGCCAGTACAGCCGGGTGGTGCAGACCGGCGCCGGCAGCTCGATCCACAGGAAGTAACCGCCTTCGGTGCCATGCAGCCGGGCCGAGGGCGGAAAGGCCCGCTGCACGGCCCGGCAGAAGCGCTGTTTGCGCTGCGCCAGGGTGCGCCTCAGGGTATGCAGGTGCTTGTCGTAGTGGTGGCCGGCGAGGTAGTCGGCCAGGGCCAGTTGCATGGGCGCGCTGGTGGACAGGGTGCTCATCAGCTGCAGCCGCTGCACGGCCTCGGCCTGCCGCCCCGCCGCCACCCAGCCGATGCGCATGCCGCTGCCCAGGGTCTTGGAGAAGGAAGCGCAGTGCAGCACCCGCCCCTCTTCGTCCCAGGCCTTGACCGGCAGGGGCGGCTCGTCCCCGGCATACAGCTCGCCGTAGACATCGTCCTCGATAAGGGCCACGTCGTGCTCGGCCAGCAACGCCAGCAGCCGCTGCTTCCGGGCCGCCGGCAGGGTACCGCCCAGGGGATTCTGGCAGTGGCTCATCAGCCAGCAGGCCTTGACCGGGTAACGCGCCAGGGCCTCGGCCAGGGCATCCGGATCCATGCCTTTCTGCGGATCCGTGGCCACCGCCACCGCCTTCAGCCGGTGCCGTTCCAGCGCCTGCAGGGCGCCATAGAAGGCGGGCGACTCCACCGCCACCCAGTCGCCGGGCGCGGTCAGCGACTGCAGACCGAGGTTGAGCGCTTCCAGCGCCCCCGAGGTGATGACGATTTCATCGGGCGACACCGTCATGCCCCGGGCCGCATAGCGGCGGGCGATGGCACGCCTGAGCTCGATACGACCCGGGGGCAGGCTCACGCCGGTGCCCAGGCTGCGCAGTTGCCGGGCCACCCGGCCGAGGGAGCGGGCCAGTTGCTGGCGGGGAAAGAGCGACGCGTCGGGAAAGGCGGAGCCCAGGGCGACGCAGGCCGGATCGTCCCCGGCCTGCAGCAGCTTGAAGATAACGGCGTTGATATCGACGCTTTCCGCCGGTTGCAGCAAGGGCGGCGGGGGCTGAGTGGTGCTTGCCGGCGGCTCGGCCACGAAGTAGCCGGACTGGGGCCGGGAACGGATCCAGCCCTCGCTTTCGAGCAGCTGGTAGGCGCTGAGCACCGTCATCAGGCTGAGCGCCGTGCGGCGCGCGCTTTCCCGCAGGGAAGGCAGCCGGTCTCCCGGCTGCCAGGCACCGGCCGCGATCTGGCTTTGCAGCTGCCGGGCCAGTTGTTCGTACTTGGTCACTCAGCCGCGCGCCAGCTGGCAGTTCTCCCCCTTCAGCTCCGCCATTTCCTGTCCCACGCTCAGGGCCTGGCGGATATCGGCGATCTCCTGCTGGTGGGCACGACGCAGCTTCTTGCGCAGCTTGCCCATCACGAAGCGGCGGATTTCCTCCTCGCTCTCGAGGACAAGACCGGGCACGGCGACGGGCTTGCGGGTTTCCTCGTCCAGCGCCACCATGGTGAAATAGGAGGTGTTGGTGTGCTTGACGATGCCGTTTTTGAAGTCTTCCGACACCACCTTGATGCCCACTTCCATCGAGCTCTTGCCCACGTAGTTGACCGAGGCGTACAGGGTGAGCAGCTCGCCCACCTCCACCGGGTTGACGAAGTCCACCGAGTCCACCGAGGCGGTCACGCAGTAGCCCTTGGCGTGGGTGGCGGCGCAGGTGTAGGCGATTTTGTCCATCAGCGACAAAATCACTCCCCCGTGCACCTTGCCGCCGAAATTGGCGTAGGAAGGGACCATCAGCTCTTTAAGGATGACCTGGGACGACTCGACCGTTCTGAAACCCGCTTCGTTCATTGCTTCACCTGATTTGTTCTTGATTCCGGATACTCCGCCTTCCCGCGCACCGGGAAAGGCGCTTAAGGATGTCCGAGCCGGCCGCCGGCGTAAACCGTTTGCGGCCGAAAAAGCCGATTTTTTTACGCCGGCCCCCCTGTCCGCCCGGCCGGGGCTCGTATCGCCAACGGCTGTAAGGTATTATTTACAGCCCGATATGGCTCAAGACTGCACCATGCGCTTAAAAGTTACCTGTGAAGACCGCCTGGGCCTGACCCGGGAGCTGCTGGACATACTGGTGGAGCACCAGATCGATCTGCGCGGCATCGAGATCGACATCAGCGGCATCATCTACCTGAACTTCCCCACCCTGGATTTCTCCGCCCTGCAGCACCTGATGCCGGCCATCCGTCGCATTCCCGGGGTATTCGACGTCAAGACCATCACCTGCATGCCCTCGGAGCGGGAGCACAACGCCATCATGGCCCTGCTCAAGGCGCTGCCCGACGCCGTGGTGGCGGTGGACACCAAGGGTCGCATCACCCTGGCCAACGACGCCGCCTGCGCCCTGCTGGCCCAGCCCCAGCCGCAGCTGCTGCAGCAACCTCTGGGCCCCCTGCTCAGGGGCGTGTACGTGGGCCGCTGGCTGGAGCAGGCCGAGCCGCAGCCGCTCAGCGAAAAGGTCACCATAGACCACGAGCCCTACCTGGCCGACTTCCTGCCCATCTGGGTGACGGAAGAGTCCGGCGGGCAGAGCCTGGCCGGCGCCGTGGTGGTGTTCAAGTCCGCCTACCGGGTGGGCCAGCACTTCAAGGTGATGCGCAGCCGGGAAAGCGGCCATTTCGACGGCCTCATCGCCCAGAGTCCGGCCATGAGCGAGCTGATCCGGGAGGCCCGTCGCCTGGCCACCCTGGACGCGCCCCTGCTGATCCAGGGGGAAACCGGCACCGGCAAGGAGCTGCTGGCCCGGGCCTGCCATAACGCCAGCCTGCGCGGTGAAGGGCCCTTCATCCTGCTCAACTGTGCCGCCATTCCCGACGAGGCGGCGGAAAACGAGCTGTTCGGCTATGCCCCGGGCGCCTTCGGCAACAATGCCCAGGGCAAGCGCGGCGTGCTGGATCAGGCCAATGGCGGCACCCTGGTGCTGGACGAGATCGGCGAAATGTCGGCGTGGCTGCAACTCAAACTGCTGCGGGTGCTGCAGGACGGCGTCTTCCGCCGCCTGGGCGACGAGCAGGAGGTGAAGGTGGACATCCGCTTTATCTGCACCACCCAGCAGGATCTGGCCGGACTGGTGCAGGGCGGCCGGTTCCGCCGGGATCTGTTCTACCGGCTCAACGTGCTCAACCTGCACCTTCCGCCCCTGCGTGAGCGGCAGAAGGACATCCTGCCCCTGACCCAGCACTTCTGCACCCGCTTCGCCGCCGAGCTGGAACGGCCCCGCCCCCGCCTGTCCCGGGCCCTGGCCGACTATCTGCAGCATTATCCCTGGCCGGGCAACGTACGCCAGCTCAGGCACAGCCTGTACCGGGCCATCAGCCTGCTGGAGGGGGACGAACTGGATCTGGCCCAGCTGTCATTGCCGGAGCAGAACGGCCTGCAGGGGCTGGACGCCCTGTGCGAAGGCTCACTGGAGGAGGCGGTGAAAGGCTTCGAGCGGATACTGCTGGAGCGGCTCTATCCGGAATACCCCTCCACCCGCCAGCTGGCCAAACGGCTCAATATCTCCCACACCGCCATCGCCAACAAGCTCAAGGATTACGGCATCGGCAAGCACAGCCGGCAGAAGTGAGCCACCCCGGCGCTACCTGTAGCCGAGAGCCCGGGCACCGTGGGAGGAAGAGCGGCCGGAGGCGTTGCCTTCGGCCTGCTTAACAAGCGCCCGCCACACGGCTGAAGCCGTGTCTGCCACTCCCGGTCACTCCCGCGAAGGCGGGAGTTCCAGCGCAAACTGTCATGGATCTCCGCCTTCGCGGAGGTGACCAGGGTTAACCAACCGCGTTGAAATGAAAATATCTCTCTAAAAATAGGAGGATGGACTCTATCAATAAACCGACCGTACCCGATGTCGGGTACGGCCGTGATATGCCACCCATTTACTGGGCAAAATGCGGAGAGCGGGGCCCGTAGAGAATGCCGTTGGGCATGCCCGCCGACAGCAGGCGGGCGCTGGTGATTCCCGAGATCTGGTGTCCTTTGTCGGTCAGGGTATTGGCAATCTGCTCGATCACCGCCTGGACCATCATCCCGATCAGGCCACCGGAGTTGGAGTTCTGCTCGCTGCTGGAGGCGGTCGCCTTGCCGGACCAGAGTTGCCGCCCCGTTCTGAGGTCGACCAGGCGGGCGCTGGCGGTAACCCGGGTGTCGCTGCTGATGATCATATAACTGGTGCCATATTCCTCGACGTCGATATACAGCACGGCATCGGCACCGAAAATCTGGTGCAGCTTGTCCAGGGAAACCTGATGAATGTCTTCCGGGTTGACCAGGCCGTTCTGCCGGAAGGTTTCATCCACCACCGCCACGGGAAAAACGTAATAGCCGGATTCCGCCAACGGATAGGTCACCTGGGATAACAGGCTGTAGCTGGCCTTGACGTCGGGCGACTGGTTTGCCGGCGGCAACACCAATATCGACTTGGGCTTGGCCTCTTTAAACGCCGCATAGTCATAAGCCTCGGGCGCGGCACAGCCCGCCAGTATCGCCGCGACAAGCAACAGGAGTGGATACCGTATCCGTTTCATTGCAGGGTGTCCTTGTTCTGTTTCAGCAAAAAGTCCATAAACACCGCCGACTCGGGGAACAGGCGTTTCTCTGTTGCAAACTGTTCGAGCGCCTGCTGCTCCCTCCCGCTGTTGGCATAAAGTAATCCCAGGTGGGCATGTAAACCGGGAGCAACCCGGCGATCCTTCGCCCTCGCCTTTTCAATGCTCTCTTCCAGTTCGGCGACCTGCTCGTCCAGATTGTTGTTATCCGCCTGGTAATACTGATAGACCGACGGTTGATAACCATCCCACTGATACAGCGTGGTCGGTCCGGTACAACCGGCAAGCACAACGGCTGCCGTGAGCAGTGCATAGGTAAAGTGTTTCTTGTGCATTCTCTCTTCCTGCCCCTTACTGCACCGGATCCCAGGCACCCTGCTCGACGCCGGCCACCAGATTATTGACCGCCTCACGCACGGCCAGGTCCAGTACCTTGCCGTTCAGGGTCGAGTCATAGCCGGCGGTCCCGCCAAAGCCGACGATTTCACGGTTGGACAGGCTGTATTCGCCGGCGCCCTGGGTGGAAAAAACCACCTCCGAGGTATGCACATTCACCACGTTCAGGTTGACCTTGGCATAGGCAATCTGTGACTTGCCCCGACCCAGAATACCGAACAGCTGGTGATCCCCGACCGCCTTGCGGCCAAATTCGGTGACATCCCCGGTGATGACATAGTCGGCGCCTTTCAATGCCTGCGCCTGGCCTTTAATACCGGCTTCGGCTTTTATCTCCCGCATATTGGTCCTGTCCAGCACATTGAAACGGTTGCTCTGCTGCAGGTGCGTGACCAGTATGGTGGTGGCCTGATTGCCCAGCCGATCGACACCATCCGAAAAAATACCGCGATGAAAACTGGAGCGGTTTTCAAATTTACCAACGGAGATGGGGCTGCGAACACCCTGGTACTGGCTGCCATATGAATTTACTTTTTCCACCGCCAGCGAGCGGGAAGACTCGGTTGCACAACCGCTGGCCAGGGTGGCAGAAAGCAGGGTGGCACATACTAATGCTGTTCTTTTCATTATCACCGTCTCTTTTGATTGAAAAACGAACACGAATAGGATTGGAAAGACATCCGCGAGCAAGCCGGCGAGATTCTATTTCAAGCACAAAAAGAGTAGAAGCAATATCGGCACCGCTGCGGATGCCATGCTGAGAATAACGTCGGCAAGCAAGTTTCTTGTTACGAAGATAAAGCGGTGGGCCTGCTCGTGATCGGATTAAATAGCGGATCCTAATAGTGCTACAGCGACCGGGCCCCGCGTCGGCGCAGGCGTCGCCGCGATATTCAATAACGGCCCGGTACCGCGACAAATGGGATCCGATGTGCGAGCCCGCCCGGGCTCGGCTTTTCAGAAGGTGTAATCGATCAACACCAGTACCCAGGTCAGGATCGCCAGCAGCAGGGTCAGCAGCACGGCGGCCGAGCCCATGTCCTTGGCGCGGCCGGCCAGTTCGTGGTGCTCGGGGCCGATGCGATCCACCACCGCCTCCACCGCCGAGTTGAGCAGTTCCACCACCAGCACCAGCACCAGGCTGCCGACAAGCAGCACCCTGGCCACCAGCCCCACCTCCCACCAGATGGCCAGGGGCAGCAATACCGCCGCCAGCCAGCATTCCTGGCGAAAGGCCGCCTCGTTCCGATAGGCGCTCTTCAGGCCCTGCAGCGAATAGCCGCCGGCGGAGATGATGCGGGACAAACCTGTTTTGCCTGGTTTCATGATAGCTCCTCGAAGGCCCTGCTCTGCAATTCCACACCCTGGGGGCCGACCGCCAGCACACTGTCCTGGCTGTACCAGTCGCCGAGCACGATGCGGCGGGCCGGCCGGCCGGCCAGGGAAAAGTCGTGGATGGCAGGCCTGTGGGTATGGCCGTGGATCAGCCGCCGTACGCCCGCCTCCGCCATCTGCCGTTCTACTTCGGCCTGGTTCACGTCCATCACCTGCATCATCTTGTCCTGCTTGGACTGGGCACTCTTGCCGCGGATGCCCTCGGCGATCCTGAGCCTGAGTGTAAGCGGCAGCCGCAGGAACAGCCACTGCAACCAGGGCCAGCGGGTAATACGGCGATAGCGCTGGTAGCCGGCATCCTCGGTGCACAGGGTGTCGCCGTGCATGATCAGGGTGGGCTCGCCGTACAGCTCGATCACCTGGCGCTCGGGCAACAGTGTCATGCCCGCTTCCCGGGCGAAACGACGTCCGACCATGAAGTCCCGGTTGCCGTGGATAAAGTAGACGGGCGTGCCCCGCTCACTGCAGGTGCGGAAAGCCGCCGCCACCTGCCGGTTGAGCGGGCTCTGCTCGTCGTCGCCAATCGAGAACTCGAACAGATCGCCCAGCACATAGAGGGCTTCGGCGTGCACCGCCTCCTTCTCCATAAAGCGCAGGAAGGCGGCGGTGATATCGGGACGACCGGCGCTCAGGTGCAGATCGGCGATAAAGAGGGTACGGGGCATCGATGACGGTTCCTGAAGACTAAAGACAACAATGCCCGCCGAGGCGGGCATTGCTTCAAACGGCCGGGTGGCCTTATTCGCCGACGGTCACGCCGGTGATCAGCACGTCGTCCACCGGCACGTCCTGGTGCATGTAGCCACGGGTCCCGGTGGCCACGCCCTTGATCTTGTTGACCACGTCCATGCCCTCGACCACTTCGCCGAACACGCAGTAACCGTAACCCTGGGAGGTGGCGGACTTGAAGTTCAGGAAGTCGTTGTCGTTGACGTTGATAAAGAACTGGGCGGTGGCGGAGTGGGGCTCCATGGTGCGGGCCATGGCGATGGTGCCCACCTTGTTGGCCAGGCCGTTGTCGGCTTCGTTCTTGACCGGCGCACGGGTCTTCTTCTCCTCGAAGCCGGGGCCGTAACCGCCGCCCTGGATCATGAAGCCGTCGATCACCCGGTGGAACAGGGTGTTTTCGTAGTGGCCGTCACGGCAGTATTGCAGGAAGTTGGCAACGGTGTCGGGGGCCTTGTCGGCAAACAGCGTCAGGGTGATGTCGCCGTAGGTAGTGTGCAGTGTGACCATAATCGTGTATCCGGTAAATGAAGTTCAGAAACGATTTTAACGCATGGCGCCGCTTTAGCGAACCCCTGCCGCCCACGAGGCTTGCACCGGATGGCCATTAAAGGTTCAATACGCACAGACTGACACTCACCACCAAGACCCTGGATCATGCTGAAAATCTACAATTCCCTTACCCGACAAAAAGAAGAATTCAAACCCCTGGTGCCCGGCAAGGTCGGCATGTACGTCTGTGGTGTGACCATTTACGATCTCTGTCATATCGGACACGGCCGGACCTTCGTCGCTTTCGACGTGGTCACCCGTTACCTGCGTTACCTGGGCTACGACCTGACCTTTGTGCGCAACATCACCGATATCGACGACAAGATCATCAAGCGCGCCGCCGAAAACGGCGAAAGCTGCGATGCCCTGACCGAGCGGCTCACCCTGGAGATGTACCAGGATTTCGATGCGCTCCATATCGCCCGCCCCGATATCGAGCCCAAGGCGACCCAGCACATCTCCGATATCATCGATATGGTGGAAACCCTGCTCCGGGACGGCCACGCCTACGTGGCCGACAACGGCGACGTGCTGTTCGAGGTGAGCAGTTTCGCGGACTACGGCAAGCTTTCCGGCCAGAACCTGGAGCAGCTGCAGGCCGGCGCCCGGGTGGAAGTGGAGCAGGCCAAGCGCAACCCGCTCGACTTCGTGCTGTGGAAACAGTCCAAGCCCGGCGAGCCGAGCTGGGATTCGCCCTGGGGGCCGGGTCGGCCGGGCTGGCACATCGAGTGCTCGGCCATGAACGGCAAGCACCTGGGCAAGCATTTCGATATCCACGGCGGCGGCTCGGATCTGCAGTTTCCCCATCACGAGAACGAAATCGCCCAGAGCTGCTGCGCCAACCACAGCCCCTACGTCAACACCTGGATGCATTCGGGCATGGTGATGGTGGACCAGGAGAAGATGTCCAAGTCGCTCGGCAACTTCTTCACCATCCGCGACGTACTGAAGCATTACGACGGCGAGACCGTCCGCTACTTCCTGCTGTCCGGCCACTACCGCAGCCAGCTCAACTACTCGGACGACAACCTGAACAAGGCCCGGGCGGCGCTGGAGCGCTTCTATACCGCCCTGCGCGATCTGCCGCCGGTCGAGGCCCGGGGCGGCGAGGAGTTCGTGACCCGCTTCCGGGCGGCCATGGACGACGACTTCAACACCCCCGAGGCCTATTCGGTGCTGTTCGATCTGGCCCGGGAGATCAACCGGCTCAAGGGCCAGGACGACGCCGCCGCCGCCGGCCTGGCCGGCCGCCTGCGCGAGCTGGCCGGGGTGCTGGGCCTGCTGACACAGGATCCAGAGGCTTTCCTGCGCGGAGAAGCGGGCAGCAACGACGACGTGACCGAGATAGAGCGGCTGATCCAGGCCCGCCTCGATGCCCGCAAGGCCAAGGACTGGGCCGCCGCCGACGCCGCCCGGGACCGGCTGACCGCCATGGGCATAGTGCTGGAAGACGGCCCCGACGGCACCCGCTGGCGTCGCAAGTAACCGCCCTCGCCACCGCATATTGAAAAATCCGCCATGGGCACCATAATGGGTGCCCTGTTTTTATCCTGCCCCCAGCGGGCCCTGGGACAGAGTTTAAGGAGCCTCGGAAATGAAAAAGTTGATTCCGGCCGCCCTGCTGGCGGTCCTGGTCGGCATCGTCGGCTGTGAAGAGAAAGACCCGGCCGCCGATATCGGCGACAATATCGACCAAGTGATGGAGCAGGCGGCCTCCCAGCCCGAGCCGGTGCTGGATGAAAATGCCGCCGAAGAAACGACACCGTCGCCGGAAGCGCTCGAGCAGCAAAAAGAGCAGTTTCAGCAGGCGATAGAGGGCGCATCCCGGGAAGCGGAAGATCGCCTGAACGAGATCATGGAAAAGACCCTGGATCAGGAATAAGGGGATTCACCCTTATTCCCTCCTATCTCCCGCCGGGGATGACAATCCCCGTCATATCAACGCTCGATTCCACCGTACCACTTGCGTCACCGGCCTTCGCAGCATAACGCAACCAATTGATATAGCTTGAAATTTACTTATCCCACCCGATTTTTACCGCACCGGCTCCCCTACCATTTGGACTGAAGCTAAGCTATTACTGATAGAGCAAAAACACAAAAGCGGCCCCGGCCGCCATGCAATCTAGCGAGGAACCGATATGAAGAAGTCATTGCTTAATGTTCTGCTGTTTACCTCTGTTACCGCCTTAGGCCTGGCTGCCTGTGACAACCAGGGGCCCGCCGAGCAGGCCGGTGAGAACACCGATGAGGTTATCGAAAATGTTCAGGAGCAGGGCGAACAAATGGCCGATGACGCCACGGAAGCGCTGGATGTAGAGCAGCAGGGAACCATGGAAGAGCTGGGTGAACAACTGGATGACGCCGCCGAGGGTGCCATGGATGCCGCCGAGGGTGCCATGGACGCAGCCGGCGAACAGGCCGCGGAAATGGAACAGGCCGTGGATGACGCCGCCGCCGAAGCCGAGCAGAAACTGAACGAACTGATGGAAGAAGACAACCAATAACCCCTGGGGAGCCCTGGCTCCCCTTCTTTTTATCTCTCCTTTTCCATTTCCCCACCGCAATACTTGCAGTAACGGGCATCCCCGTCGTGGCCGCCACGATCGCATTGGGGACAATGACGCAGGTCATATTCCCGGCGCATCTCCCGTCCCAGCTCGGCGGTAATGATGCCGGTGGGCACCGCGATGATGGCGTAGCCCATCAGCATAGTCACGGCGGCGATGCCCCGGCCCAGCGCGGTCTGCGGGGTGATGTCGCCGAACCCCACCGTAGTGATGGTGACGATGGCCCAGTAGATGCTGGTGGGAATGCTGGTAAAGCCGTGCTCAGGCCCTTCCACCACATAGAGCAGGGAGCCGAACAGGGTCACCAGGATGAAGAGCGTGCTGAAAAACACGATGATCTTGCGCCGGCTCTGGTTGAGTGAACGCAGCAGGGTATTGGCCTCGTTGACATAGCGCATCAGCTTGAGGATACGGAAGATGCGCAGCACCCGCAGCAAACGGATCACCATCAGGAAGCTGGCGCCGGGTATGAAGAGCGCCAGGTAGGTCGGCAACGCCGCCAACAGATCGATGATGCCGTAAAAGCTCTTGATATAGGCGGCCCGGTTCTGGGCGCAGTAGATCCGCAGGCCGTATTCGAGGGTGAACAGCAGGGTAAAGCCCCATTCCAGCCCATAGAGCAGGCCGCCAAACTGCGCCCGCACCGACCCCATGGAATCCAGGAACAGAACGGCGATGGACAGCAGTATGGTGATGATAAGGGCGATGTCGAAGCGGCGTCCCGCCGGGGTCTCGGTGCCGAAAATCACCGTATAGAGCACATCCTTGTCGGGCCAATGCATCGGCGCCTCCTCGGCTGTTCGGGGTTCCGGGCAGGAGCCCGCCCGGAATCCGGTTCAGGGCTGGTTACTGGTCGTGATAACGTTCGCAGGCGATCAGGGTATTCTCGATCAGGGCCGCCACCGTCATGGGACCCACGCCGCCGGGCACCGGAGTGATGTAGGACGCGCGCTCGGCGGCCACCGCATATTCCACGTCGCCCACCAGGCGGCCGTCGTCCAGGCGGTTGATGCCCACGTCGATCACCACGGCGCCGGGCTTGATCCAGTCGCCGGGGATGAAGTTGGGCTTGCCCACCGCCACCACCAGCAGGTCGGCCCCTTCCACCTTGGTCCGGAGGTCCTCGGTGAAGCGATGGCAGGTGGTGGTGGTGCAGCCGGCCAGCAGCAGCTCCAGGGTCATGGGCCGGCCCACGATGTTGGAGGCGCCCACCACCACGGCATTGAGACCGTGGGTCTTGATGTGGCTGCGTTCGATCAGGGTCATGATGCCCTTGGGGGTGCAGGGGCGCAGGGCCGGGATGCGCTGGGCCAGGCGACCCACGTTGTAGGGGTGAAAGCCGTCCACGTCCTTGTGGGGGTGGATGCGCTCGACCACCAGGGTGCTGTCGATATGGGCCGGCAGCGGCAGTTGCACCAGGATGCCGTCTATGGTGGCGTCCCGGTTCAGCTCGTCGATCAGATCAAGCAATTGCTGCTCTGTGGTTTCCTGGGGCAAATCGTAGGATTTGGAGACAAAGCCCACCTCTTCGCAGGCCCGGCGCTTGCTGCCGACATAGACCTGGGAAGCGGGATTGGCGCCCACCAGTATCACCGCCAGGCCGGGCGCGCGCTTGCCTGCGCCTCTCCGTTCGGCCACCCGTTCGGCCACCTGGTTGCGTACCGCCTGTGCAATCGCTTTTCCATCGATTATTTGAGCTGACATCTGCGTTGATTCTCACCTTTATAAACCTGCGGCGATTGTCGCATTTTTTCAGGGGTTTGATAAGCAAGCCGCTCAGGCTTTCCGCCGCCCGAAGGGGGCCCGACAAAGCCGTTGACCCCCGCATGGCAAATAGGTATGATGCCGCCCCGTTACGCCGTGGCCCGCCCGCGGCGAACGCCCAAAAGCGCCCTTAGCTCAGCTGGATAGAGCATCCGCCTTCTAAGCGGATGGTCGCAGGTTCGAGTCCTGCAGGGCGCGCCATCTTATGGTGACCGTAGCTCAGTTGGTAGAGTCCCGGATTGTGATTCCGGTTGTCGCGGGTTCGAGCCCCGTCGGTCACCCCAGCTTTTATTCCCCTATGCCCTGCTCCGCCTGTTTTTCCAGGTGCTCGACCAGCTCCGCTGGCAGATTGAGCCGGTGCGCCAGCGCCTGCAGATAGGCTCGCTCCGCCGCCTGATCCGGATCGATCACCAGCCGTGAGGCCAGGTACAGCTCCGCCGCCTGCTCGGGGCTGCGGGCCGAGGCGACGATATCGCCCAGCGCCACCGGCGCCGACAGCATGTCGAACACCAGCGCCTTTTCCTCCGCCGCCAGTCCCATCTGCTCCACCTGTTCGAAAATCCGTTGCTGTTCGGCACCGTCCACATGACCGTCGGCCTTGGCCGCCCCTATCATGGCCCGCATCAGCGCCAGCTGGAAGGATTCGCCGTTGGCCGCCGGGGCGTCGGGCGCGAAACGCGGATCCAGCCGCTGCAGATCGGCGCCGCTGGCCGGGGCAGCCTGGGCCGGGCTCTGGCCCTGCTGCCAGTTCTGGTAAGCCTTCCAGGCCATGACGCCGGCGGCGGCCAAACCGGCGTACTTGAGGGTGCCACCGCTCATCTTGCGACCCTTCTTGCTGCCAAGCAGCAGGCCGAGGATGCCGCCGGTGGCGGCGCCCTTGCCGAAACCGGGGTTGTTGCCCAGAAACTGGCCGATCAGTTGGTCTACTTTCATGAATGCCTCCTTACTGGCTCCTGGTCATCAGTTTAGCCACCCTGTCGACAAGTGCCCGGCGGATGCCGCCCAGCTGTTTCCTTTCATCCCCCTGCCAGGGCACCGGACGACAGAAATCCATGGTCTGCAGCCCCAGACGCGCGGTGAGCAGGCCGGCACCCACGCCCTGGCCGGCCCGGGCCGACAGCCGTCCGGCCAGCTCCAGCCCGAGCAGGTCCATGCCCATGTCGAGGGCCGCCTCCGAGGCGCCCACATAGAGCATGTGCCGCAGCAGGCGGCGGATCAGTCGCCAGCGGCTGAGCGCGCCCAGGCGGATGCCGTAGCAGGCGCCGATGTCCTCGATCATCCGCAAGTTGCGCCACAGCACCAGCAGCATGTCCACCGCCGCCAGGGGGCTGGCCGCCACCATCACCGCCGCCTCGCCGGACCACTTCAGCACCCGGGCCCGGGCCTGGCGATCCTGGCTGGCGAGCACCTGCCGGCTGTACAGGGCCAGCACCTCGGCGTCCTGCTCCTGCTCGGCGAGCCCCTGCCGCCAACCCTGGTAGGCGTCCGACTGCTCCAGTCCGCCCTGGCGGGCCAGTTGCTCGCAAAAGGCTTTGGCCCGGCCGCTGCCCTGCCCGGCCAGCAGTTGCTCGGCCCGGGCGCGCAGGCCGGACACCCGCTCCAGGGCACGCAGCAGGCGCAGTTCCCGCCACAGGCTGCCCAGGGCCGCCAGCGCCAGCAGGCCCAGGGCCAGGCTCCAGGCCGCGCCCAGCAGCAGGCTGTCCTGCCAGGTCTGCCACAGATTGATGGCGGAGTGCACCAGCAAGAGCATGAGCAGCGACAGGGCGCCGCCCCACCACAGCCGGTGCCGGCGGCGGGGTCGCAGACTCTCGACCAGGTGCGGCGCCGGCGTGTCGTCCAGCGCGATAAAATCGTCCTGCTCCAGTGGCCGGCCCGGGCGCAATGGCGCCTGGTCGGGCTCTTGCAGCGGGCGGTCCAGTATCACCTTGCTTTTCAGTGTCACGATAATTTGTCTCCCAGCAGGAAGGCCAGCGCCTGATCCAGGCGCAGATGGGGCAGCGGTGCCTCCGGCTGCCATGCGGGCGGCGCGAACTCGGTGAAGTCGAAGCCCCGCCGTTGCCAGAAGTCGTCCCCGGGCAGGGCCTCGGGCACCTCGCCCGGATAGAGGGTCACCGGGGCGAGGTCATCCAGCCGGCGCCCCTGCAGGGCGGGGATGTCCTCGCCCTGGTGCCGGACCCGGCCGCTGTGGGTGGCCTTGATCGAGGCCAGGGCCAGGGTATGGATGTCGATGCCGGACAGGCGGGCATGGCGATGGCCGCCGCGCACCAGGGTGCCCAGCAGCCGGGTCAGGCGACCGTGCTGATCCGGGGTCAGGTGGTCGGCCTTGGTGGCGGCGAACAGCAATTTGTCGATACGCGGGGCGAACAGCCGCCGCCACCAGCCGCTCTTGCCGTATTCGAAGCTCTGCAGTATGGCGTCCAGCGCCCGGCCCAGATCGGCGAAACTGGCCGGCCCCCGGTTGAGCGGTGTCAGGCAGTCCACCAGCACGATCTGCCGGTCGAAGCCGGCGAAGAATTCCCGGTAGAAGCCGGCGACCAGGTGCTTCTTGTAGTGCTCGAAGCGGGCTTCCATCATGCCGTGGTGGTGTTGCTCGCCCAGGCCGGCGCCCACCTCGCCCCACACCCAGGGCACGAACTGCAGCATGGGCGCGCCCTGGTATTCACCGGGCAGCACGAAGCGCCCCGGCTGTACCAGGTAACAACCCCGTTCGCGCTTGCAGTCGTGCAGCCAGCGGGTATAGGCGGCCGCCAGCGGCGCGATGCGCGCGTCGTCGGCGGGGCCATCGGGGGCCAGCTCCTCGCCCATCCGCAGCCAGGGGCCGGCCAGTTCCCGCAGTGTCGGATCCCGCAGCAGCTCACGCTGCTGGGCGCTCCACTGGGCATAACTCATTGCCAGCAACGGCAGATCCAGCAGCCACTCGCCCGGGTAGTCGACGATTTCCAGATAAAGGGTGGCGTTGTCGTTGAGCCGGCGCTTGAGCCGGTTTTTGGGCCGGTACTTGATGGCCAGGGTGATCTCGCTGATGCCGCGGGTGGGCTCGGGCCAGGCCGGCGGCGTACCCGCCAGCTGGCCGAGGGCCGCCTCGTAGCCGAAGGCGGGCACATGGTGGTGGCGGCTCGGCACCCGTTTGATGCCGAGCAGGCGCCCTTCCGCCGCCGGCGGCCAGTGGGGCAGGCGGGCGTCCAGGCCGGCGTGCTCCAGCTGGTTGACCAGGCTGGTGATGAAGGCGGTCTTGCCGCTGCGGCTCAGGCCCGTCACCGCCAGCCGCAGCCGTTGATCCAGGCCACGCTGTACCCAGGCGCCGGCCTTGTGTCGCCACTGGGTCAGTGCCGTCTTGCTCATTTATCCTCGCGCAGGTCGTTGAATTCCCGGCGCAGGCGGAACTCCCGGGAGGTCAGCAACTGCTCCATCTCCGCCACCCGGCCGTTGAGCCGCCGGAGCTTGCCTTCCAGCTTGTCCAGCGCCTCTTGTGGCGACAGCCCCGACTGCCAGCCGGCGCTCTTCACGTGGGCCGGCTCGGGCTCCGGCCGATCCGGCCTGTCCTCCAGCAGCAGCCAGGCGGCCATGTACAGCACGAAGGTGAGGAAGCTGGCGAACACCAGGCCGGTGACCGCCAGCACCCGTATCAGCCAGGGCTCGACCCCGGCCTGGCGGGCGATGCCGGCGCACACGCCGCCGAGCTTGCCGTTGCGCTTGTCGCGATACAGGTTCATCAGGGTCGACGCCATCCGGGTACCTCCTGGTCCAAGAGCCGTTCGAGGGTTTCCACCCGTTCGGCCAGTTGTTCCGCCTGGGTCAGGGCCTGCTCCAGCCGTTGGCGGGCAGACTCGTCCAGCCCGGCGTCCAGCCGGCGTTTACTGCGGTAGTGCAGCACCAGCCAGATGGGCACCACCAGGAACAGGAAGATGTTGAGGGGGGCCACCAGGGCCCAGGCCAGTTCGGACATCAGTTATCCTCGCTCTTGTTCATTTTGGCCTTGAGCTTGTCCAGCTCCCGGCTGATGGCGTCGTCCACCTCCAGCTCGGCGAAGGCCTGGTCCAGCCCCTTGCTCTGGCTGTACAGATCCGCCTTGGCTTCCAGCTCGTCTATCTTGCGCTCCATGCGCTCGAACTTGTCGACGGCCGAGGCGGTTTCGCTGTGACGCACCCGCTCCTGCACCTTGATCCGGCTCTGGGCGCTGCGCTCGCGCAGTTGCATCGCCTGCTGGCGGGCACGGGCATCGGCCAGCTTGGCTTCCAGTGCGTTGATGGCCTCGGACAGCTTGTTCATGCCCTCCTCCACCGCTTCGCACTCCCGCTCCAGGGCCTTCAGCAGCTCGGCCTGCTTGCTCTTTTCGATCAGCGCGGCCCGGGCCAGGTCTTCACGCGCCTTGGTCAGCGCCAGCTCGGCCTTGTCCTGCCACTCCTGCACCCGCTCCCGGTGGCGCTCTATCTGGCGCAGCAGATCCTTCTTCTCGGCCAGGAAGCGGGCCAGGTTGGAGCGCTCGCGCACCAGTTCGTCTTCCATCTCCTGGATGATCAGCCGCACCATCTTGGCCGGATCCTCCGCCTTGTCCAGCAGGGAATTCAGGTTGGCGTTGATGATGTCCGCCAGTCGGGAAAATATGCTCATGGTCGTGCTCCTCTGGGCTTGGGGTGGAAGGGCCGTCATCGCGGCCCGCCTGCCCTACTGGTAACAACTTATATGCCAACTTTTACAAAAACACTAATTTATTGAAAAACAAATAAAATCAGAAAATTCTGCGATACGGGCACTGGCCAGCGCCGGCGAGCTACACTACTATTTGGTAAATTTCGCCACATTCATAAGCTATGACAGACAACGAGCTGATCGGCCAGTCCAATCCCCTGTTGGCCGTGCTGGAGCAGGTGTCCCTGCTTGCGCCCCTGGACAAACCGGTGCTGGTGGTCGGCGAGCGGGGCACCGGCAAGGAACTGGTGGCCCACCGGCTGCACTACCTGTCTTCCCGCTGGCAGCAACCCTTCATCTCCCTCAACTGCGCCACCCTGGCCGAGACCTTGCTCGAGACCGAGCTGTTCGGCCACGAGGCCGGCGCCTTCACCGGCGCCCAGAAGCGCCATCTCGGCCGCTTCGAACGGGCCGACGGCGGCACCCTCTTCCTCGATGAGCTGGCCACCACCAGCCCGAGGGTGCAGGAAAAACTGCTGCGGGTCATCGAATACGGCGAGTTCGAACGGGTCGGCGGCAGCCAGGCGGTATCGGTGAACGTACGGCTGGTCTGCGCCACCAACCGGGATCTGCCGGCCCTGGCCGGATGTGGAGAATTTCGTGCCGATCTGCTTGATAGACTGGCCTTCGATGTGGTTACATTGCCGCCCCTGCGCGCCAGGGGGGACGATATTCTGCGCTTGGCGGAGCACTTCGCCGTCAACCTGTGCATGGAGCTGGGCTGGCCCCTGTTCGCCGGCTTCAGCCCGGCGGTGCGCGAGCAGTTGCTGACCCACCCCTGGCCGGGCAACGTGCGGGAGCTGAAGAATGTGGTGGAGCGCAGCCTGTACCGTCACGGCCAGCCGGAAAGCCCCCTGGCCGAGCTGTATCTGGACCCTTTCGCCTCGCCCTGGCGACCGGGCGGCCCGCCGCCGGCGGGACCGGCGGCGGCAGTGGCCCTGCCCTGCGATCTCAGGGCCCACCTGGCCGAGCAGGAACGGCAGCTTATTGGTGCCGCCCTGGCCCGGGCCCGTTATAATCAGCGCCAGGCCGCCGAGCTGCTGGGCTTGAGCTATCACCAGTTGCGCGGCCTGTTACGTAAATATGCTTCCCTCTTGCCGGCGGGCGAGAAGGCGAAACTCAAGGACTAAGCATGCGTTCATGGCTCTGCGGCCTGCTCACTGCCTTCTTGCTGGCGGGGTGCGACAACGGTAACCGACAGCTGGCGGCGGAAAGCCTGTTGTACTGTATAGAGGGGGCGCCGCTCACCTTCAACCCGCAACTGGTCACCTCCACCGAAACCCTGGACGCCACCGCCCACCAGCTCTATGACCGGTTGCTGGACATCGATCCCAACAACCAGCAGCCGATGCCGGCCCTGGCCATGAGCTGGAGCCACAGCGACGACGCCCTGCGCTACCGCTTCGTGCTGAGGCCCGGCGTCACTTTCCACCAGACCGCCTGGTTCAGCCCCAGCCGGCCGCTCAACGCCGAGGACGTGGTGTTCACCTTCCGCCGGCTGATGGACGAGGCGCATCCCTACCACGCGGTGAGCGGCGGCCGTTACCCCTTTTTCGACAGCATCGGCTGGCGGGAGCTGGTGCAGGAAGTGAACGCCCTGTCCAGTCACGAGGTGGAGTTCGTACTGTCCCGCCCCGACGCCTCCTTCCTCGCCAACCTGGCCACCGACTATGCGGTGATACTGTCGGCGGAATACGGCCGGCAACTGCTCAGCCAGGGCACCCCCCAACTGCTCGACCAGCAGCCGGTGGGCACGGGCCCCTTCCGGCTCGGCCAGTACCGCACTGACGAATTCATCCGCTACTACCGCCACCCTACCCACTGGCGCGGCAGCGCCCGCCTCGGCCAGCTGGTGTTCGACATCACCCCCAAGTCGTCCAAACGGCTGGCCAAGCTGCTCACCGGCGAGTGCGACGTCATGGCCCACCCCGGCACCAGCCAGCTGTCGGTGATCCGCCAGCATCCGGCGCTGGAGCTGAGCCGGGCCACCGGCATGAACGTGGCGGTGCTGGCACTCAACACCCAGAAACCGCCCTTCGACGATATCCGGGTACGCAAGGCCCTGAGCCTGGCCCTGAACCGGGAAGACATACTGCACGCCGTCTATTTTGATGTCGGCTCCCTGGCCGAGTCGCTGCTGCCGCCGGTGTCCTGGGGCTATCATCCCAACCTGCTGATGCCGCTGCCGGACATGAGCCGGGCCCGTTTCCTGCTGGAGCAGGCCGGCCAGGAACAGGGCTTCGAGCTGACCCTGCTGGTGCCCGCCGGGGCCCGCACTTTCAATCCGGACGGACTCAAAACCGGCCAGCTGATCCAGCGCCGGCTGGCGGAACTCGGCATCCGGGTGCGCTTGCTCAGCCTGGAGGAGCAAATACTGAGGCGGGAGCTGATCATCGGTGAGCAGGATGCGGTGCTCACCGGCTGGTCCGCCGATACCCCGGACCCGGACAACATGCTGCGCAACCTGCTCAGTTGCCAGGCCATCGCCGCCGGCACCAACGCCAGCCGCTGGTGCCACCCGCTGTTCGAACGGCAGCTGGACATGGCCCTGACCGAGCCCAACCTGGCCAGCCGGATCCGCCACTACCACTTGGCCCAGGAGCTGGCCTTCCAGGACATGGCGATCATTCCTCTGGTGCACAGCCTTAAACTGCAGGCGCACCGCCGTCCGGTGAAGGGGCTGCGCCTGCAGCCCTATGGCGGCGTCGCCTTCCACCAGGCCTACAAGGAGTAGCCATGCTGGTTTACCTGTTGCGCAGGGTCAACCTGCTGCTAACCACCCTGCTGCTGCTGACCCTGATCGCCTATGCCCTGGAGTACCACCTGCTCAGCGAGGCGCGCGGCGACTTCTGGGCCGGCTACCTGGTCTTTATCCGTCAACTGCTGGGCGGGGACTTCGGCATCTCCAGCGCCACCGGCATGCCGGTGCTGGGGGCGCTCGGCCAGTATTTCCCCGCCACTCTGGAGCTGTGCCTGGCGGCCTTCGTCATCTCCCTGGTCTTCGGCGTGCCCGTCGGTACCCTGGCCGCCCTGCGCCAGGGCCGCTGGCAGGATACCCTGATCCTCACCGGCACCCTGGTGGGCTATTCGGTGCCGGTATTCTGGCTGGGTCTGTTGCTGGTGATGTTCTTTTCGCTCAACCTGGGCTGGCTGCCGGTCTCGGGCCAGTTGAGCCTGCTCTACGACATCACCCCGGTGACCGGCATCATGACCATCGATGCCCTGCTCACCGAACACCCCTACCGCTGGTCCGCCTTCCTCGATGCCCTCAGGCATCTGATACTGCCCTCCCTGGTGCTGGCCATAGTGCCCACCACCGAGGTGATCCGCCAAATTCGCAGCGCCCTGCTGGAGGTGCTGAAGCAGAACTATATCCGGGCCGCCCTGACCAAGGGCCTGAGCGAGACCCATGTGGTGCTGCGCCACGGCCTGCGCAACGCCTTTCCCATGGCCATCCCCACCCTGGGGCTGCAGCTCGGCACCGTGCTGACCTCGGCGATGATGACCGAAATCGTGTTCGACTGGCCGGGCCTGGGCCGCTGGCTGGTGACCAGCATCGCGCTGCAGGACTATGCCGCCATCAAGGGCGGTACCCTGGCCATCGCCACCTTCACCATAGTGGCCAACGTGGCCGTGGACATCCTCTCTACCCTGATCTATCCCACCAGGAGGAAGGCCCTTTATGCCAAGCAGGGCTAACATCTACCCCGAGCTTCGGGTGCGCTCCCCGCTGGAGCAGGCCTGGGAGCTGTTCCGCCAGAACACCCTGGCGATGATCGGCCTGTGGGGGCTGGGTTTCCTGAGCCTGCTCACCCTGTTCGGCCCCTGGCTGGCGCCCTACCCGCCCCATGAGCAGTTCAGCCAGGCGCTGCTGCTGCCGCCTTCCTGGGCCGACGACGGCAATATCGACTTCTTCCTCGGCACCGACGACCTGGGGCGGGACCTGTTGTCGCGGCTGATCACCGGCGCCCGCCTCACCGTCGGCAACGGCGTGCTGGTGGTGCTGGTGGCGCTGCTGGTGGGCGGCTGCATCGGCATCCTCGGCGGCATGAGCAAGGGACTCAAGTCGAGCATCCTCAACCACCTGCTCGATACCCTGCTGTCCATCCCCTCGCTGCTGCTGGCCATCATCTTCGTGGCCATACTGGGGCCGGGGCTGTTCAACACCCTGCTGGCCATTACCCTGGCATTGACGCCCCAGTTTATCCGCGCCACCTACAATGCCGTGTCCGACGAGATGCAGAAGGAGTACATCACTGCCCTGCGTCTCGATGGCGCCAACCGCTGGCGTATACTCAGGTTTGGGGTGCTGCCCAACCTGAGCGACACCATCGTCAGCCAGACCACTCGGGGCCTGTCTTCCGCCATCCTGGACATCACCGCCGTGGGCTTTCTCGGCCTGGGAGCCCAGCCGCCGCGTCCGGAATGGGGGGCCATGCTGTCGGATGCCATGGAGCTGGTGTACCTGGCCCCCTGGACCGTGACCCTGCCGGGCCTGGCCATACTGCTCAGCGTGCTGGTGATCAACATGGTGGGCGAAGGCCTGCGCCAGGCCATCAACGAGGTAATGAACTGATGCCGTTGCTGGATATTCGTAACCTGACCATCGAGATCGATACCCCCCAGGGCATGGTCAAGGCGGTGGACAAGTTCAGCCTGACCCTGGCCGATGGCGAGATCCGCGGCCTGGTGGGCGAGTCCGGCTCGGGCAAGAGCCTGGTGGCCCAGACCATAGTGGGCATCGAGAAGGACACCTGGCGGGTCACCGCCGACCGCATGTACCTCGACAACATCGACCTGCAGAGCCTGTCGCCCAAGGAGCGGCGGCGCATCATGGGGCGGGATATCGCCATGGTGTTCCAGGAGCCCTCCAGCTGTCTCGACCCCTCGGAGAAGATCGGCGCCCAGCTGGAGGAAGCCATTCCCGCCCGCAGCTTCCAGGGCAAGTGGTGGCAACGCTGGCAGTGGCGCCGCAAGCAGGCGGTGGCCCTGCTGCACCGGGTGGGTATCCGGGATCACAAGATGGTGATGAACGCCTACCCCTACCAGCTGTCGGAAGGGGTGTGCCAGAAGGTGATGATCGCCATGGCCATCGCCAACCAGCCCAAGCTGCTGGTGGCCGACGAGCCCACCAACGCCATGGAGGCCACCAACCAGGCCCAGATACTGCGGCTGCTGGAACGGGTGAACAAGCTCTCGGGCACCACCATACTGCTGATCAGCACCGACATCACCGCCTTCGCCAAACTCACCCACAACATCACCGTGATGTACTGCGGCCAGACGGTGGAGTCCGGCACCCGGGAGCAGATCCTGACCCGCCCCCACCATCCCTATACCGCCGCCCTGCTGCAGATGATGCCGGATCTGGACGGCAGCCTGCCGCACAAGTCGCGGCTGAATACCCTGGCCGGCGTGATACCGCCGCTGCAGAGCCTGCCCATCGGCTGCCGCCTGGGCCCCCGCTGCCCCAACGCCCAGAAACAGTGTGTGATCACCCCGCCCCTGGCCAAGGTCAAGGGCCATGTCTACTACTGCCATTTCCCGCTCAACATGCAGAAAAAGGGTAAACCGCGATGAGCCAGGTGCCGCTGCTCAAGGTCGATAATCTCAGCAAGGTGTTCGTCAATCAGAGCGGCCTGTTTCGCCGGGTGCGCAAAACCGCCTTCCATCCCCTGTCGTTCACCCTCGAGCGGGGCCAGACCCTGGCATTGATGGGCGAGGCCGGCTCCGGCAAGAGCACCCTGGCCAAGGTACTGGCGGGAGTGATGCCGCCCACCCAGGGCAGCATCTACATCGACGGCGACAAGATCGAGGCGGGGGACGACAAGAAACGCTGCAAGCTGCTGCGCATGATTTTCCAGGATCCCAACACCTCGCTCAACCCGCGCAGCCGCATCGGCCAGATCCTGGAGGCACCGCTCAGCCTCAATACCGAGCTCGACGCCGAGCAGCGGAAAGCCCTGGTCATCGACACCCTGCGCATGGTGGGGCTGCTGCCGGATCACTATCATTTCTACCCGCGAATGATCTCCACCGGCCAGAAGCAGCGGGTGGCCCTGGCCCGGGCGCTGATCCTCTCGCCCAAGATCATCGTCGCCGACGAGACCATCTCCACCCTGGACCTGTCGGTACGCTCCCAGATCATCAACCTGCTGCTGAGCCTGCAGAGCACCCTGGGGTTGTCCTACATCATGGTGGCCAACGATCTCGGCGTGGTACGCCACATCAGCGATCAGATCATACTGATGCACGAAGGCCATGTGGTGGAAGCCGGCCCCACCGCCAAGGTGCTGGCCAATCCCCAGAGCGAGCAGGGCCTGCGCCTGCTGCAAAGCTACAACAACGAATACCGCTGGCACCGGGGCTGAGCCGGCACGCAGGTCTCAGGCCGCCGCCGGCACCCCGCTGTGAAAACGGAGCTGGTCGTCCGGTGAGGTGATGAGCTCCGCTTCCCTTTCCCCGAAAAAGCGCACCCGCTCGTCGATATCCCCTCCGGCGTAATCCCGCGCCAGGCCCAGGTAATCCTGGTAGTGGCGCGCCTCCGAGCGCAGCAGCGACAGGTAGAAGCGGCCGAGCTCCTCGTCCAGCCAGGGCGCCAGCCGGGCGAAGCGCTCGCAGGAGCGGGCCTCGATATAGGCGCCGATGATCAGCCGGTCGACGATGGCCGCCGGCTCGTGGGTGCGGACATGGGCGAGCAGCCCGCCGGCGTAGCGGGAGGCGGACAGGGTGGCGTAGCCGATGCCCCGCGCGGCCATGATCTCCAGCACCTGCTCGAAATGGTGCAGCTCCTCCTGGATAAGGCGCACCATTTTCACCAGCAGCTCGTTCTTGGCCAGCTCGTCGAACACCCGCCTGTTGTCCTCGGTCAGGGCCTGCTTGCCCAGCACCTCGGCCTTTTCCGGCAGGGCGTCGAGCGACTTGTAGAAATCCAGGCTCGGCAACAGCTTGCGCTTGTCCTTCGGCAGGCAGTAGCGACGCACCAGGCGGTGAGCACTCATCGCCGCCTTCATCTCGCAGTTGGCGTGATCCACCAGCAGCGCGGCCAGGTGCTCGGGCTTGCGCGCCTCGGCTATCCACTGGTCGGGCGTGGCACAATGCAAAAAGCCATGGATGGGCGCCAATAACTGGCTACACTCTGTATTCAAGGGAATAATTTCCAAAAATAATACCCCGTGCAAGGATGGCAGTGGCGATGTTACTGATTGATGCAGTTTATCAATTCAACTCGGTGGTGGCAGCCTCAAAATGCGACCGTCGAACTGGGTGGCTTCCATTCACAGGGGGCGCCCATGGCTGAGGACAATGGCGAGCAGCAGGAACTGGAACGGTTGCGCTCCCTGGAAAAAACCCTGCAGCTGGCGCTGGATATCGTCAGCGAGGGTATCTGGGACTGGAATCGGCTCACCGGCACCGTCAAGCGCAGTGCCCGCTGGTACCAGATGCTGGGCTATGAGCCCTTCAGCCTGCCGGAAACCGTGGATACCTGGCTCGAGCTTATCCACCCCGACGATCACCCCGCCACCATGGCCGCCATGCAGCGCTATCTCGACGGCGAGGCGCCCCTGTTCAGCGCCCGCTACCGTTTCAAGAAGGCCGACGGTGACTATATCTGGCTGCAGGACAAGGCCAAATTCGTGGAGTTCGACGCCGCCGGCGAGCCGGTCCGCATGCTGGGCGCCCACCAGGATATTCATCACCAGGTGCAGGCGGAGGAAGAGCAACGGCAGCATCAGGCTCACCTGGAACGATTGAACCGGGAACTGGAGCAGAAAGTGCAGGAGCGCACCCGGGCGCTGGCCGACGCCAATGCCGCCCTGGCCCAGCAACTCGCCCTCTCCCGGGAGCAGGCCTGCACCGACTACCTTACCGGCCTGTTCAACCGCCGCCATTTCGATCAGCTCCTCACCCAGCACTGGTACAGGGGCGAACAGCGCCCGTCGGCCATCGTGCTGCTGGATCTGGACTACTTCAAGGCGGTCAACGACCGGCTCGGCCACCATACCGGTGACCTGGTATTGCAGGCCATTCCCGCCCTGCTGCGTCCCCACCTGCGCCACCAGGATCTATTGGCTCGCTGGGGCGGCGAGGAATTTATCCTCTGGCTGCCCGACACCGACGGCGCCGCCGCCCTGCGGCTGAGCGAGCGCCTGCGCCACACCCTGGCCGAGGCCCGCTTCTGCCGGGACATCCACCTCACCGGCAGCTTCGGCGTCGCCGTCTGCCGCCCGGGCGACCAGATCCAGCAGGTCATACAGCGCGCCGACGACTGCCTGTACCGGGCCAAGCGGGAAAGAAACAAGGTGGTGGGAGAAAGGTGAAGAATGGCCGGGCCAGCGTACTGGCCATTCCCCGCCGGCTTGGGTAGCATCGCGGCTTTATCCGTCAACGATGGCCCGAGGTTATGGATCACCACCAGAAAGGACTGCTGCTCACCGCCCTGGGGGTGCTGATCATCTCCCCCGACGCCCTGTTGCTGCGCATCATCAGCATCCCCGCCGATCAGCTGGTGCTGTGGCGCGGGCTGCTCAACGTTCTGGGGTTCTGGCTTATCGTGGTGGCCCGCTACCGCCGCCACTGGTTTCGCGCCTACCTGGCCTGCGGCCGGGCGGGCCTGGGCTGCGCCCTGCTGTTCACGGTCAGCACCCTGGGCTTTGTGCTCGGCAACCATTTCACCAGTGCCGGCAACGTGCTGGTGATCCTGGCCTCGGCCCCGCTGATCGCCGCCCTGCTCAGCCGTGTGTTCCTGCATGAGCGGCTGCCCCTGCGCACCTGGCTGGCCATCGGCGCCTGCCTGGCGGGGATTTCGCTTATCGTGCTCGACGATGCCGGCGCAGGCTCCCTGCTCGGCAACGCCCTGGCACTGATGGCGGCCGTCGGGCTGGCCGGCAACCTGACCCTGGCCCGCAGCCGGCCCGGGGTGGACATGAGCCCCATGCTGACCCTGGGTGGCCTGGGCACCGCCCTGCTGGCCCTGGCCTGGAGCGGCGGGGTGATGCTGCCCGACGCCGCCAACCTGGGCTGGCTGCTGTTGCTTTGCCTGGTGCTGATGCCGGCGGGCTTCACCCTGATCCAGCAGGGGCCCTTGTACCTGCCCTCGGCGGAAGTGAGCCTGCTGCTGTTGCTGGAAACCGTCTTCGGCACCCTGCTGGTGTGGCTGTTTTTGAGTGAGCGGCCCACGGATCAGGGCCTGCTGGGCGGCGCCATGGTGCTGCTGGCGATGGCGGTGAAAAGCGTGCTCGACCGGCGGGCGCAAAAAAAGCGCCTGCTCACAGAGCAGGCGTAACACTCAGATCCAACGATCTGATACCCATCGAGAAACAAAACAGACTTGATAAGGTCCCACCTCAGCGGCGCCCCCTGGCCCCGGCGCCGTATTCTGATCGGCTGACGTCGCCCTGGGGAATCTCCCGCGTTGGGGGAAGCCTAGTGCAAACGGTCATGGACTCCCGCCTTCGCGCTGACGGCTCCCCAGTTTTTTCTGGTCATGCCGCGACCTCTTCCATGAGGGTGTAGATACGGCTCAAGCGTGTTAAGGCTCGCTCCAGTAGCGAGCCCGTTACTCTCCTCGGCTCATGGATAAGCACCTGTTTTCCCAAGGTTAAAAAGGAAAGCACCCGACGCTCCTCGGTGTTGGCCTGGTATCGCCGATGCAGCCCTTGTTGTTCGCACTCGAACCCCACCAACCATAGGAACAGGGTTGCTACCTGGGCTATCAGGCACAGTTGACCCAAGCGACCCTCCCCCTGACTTTTACTGTTGCTCCAGCCAAAACCGTAACGCTGGCTCTTGTCATCACGGAAGTTCTGCTCGATTTGCATCCGCTTCCGATACAGCGAGACGACCTGCTGGGCAGTGAGTTCCGCATCCGAGGTCACCAGCAGCCACGGCTCTTCCGCCGCGTCGCGATACTGCTTCTCTGCCTGGGGATACATGGGCTGCTTCTTGCCCCTTTTCTTGTGCCGTCCCTTCGAGGGGGCATGGTACTGGTGATAGTAAACCGGGCAGGCCGGCTTCACTGTCTTACCCAACAGGCCCGCTCCCAGCGCCTCCGGGGTGGCCGTCGCCTGCTGGGCCAGCGTGGCCGCGGGATACCACTCTTTCTCGTTATCCAACTTGCCATGGATGCGCCCGCGCACTCGCCCTACAAACACCCAGCCCAACGCCCGCACCTGATTCAGCCACGGCGTTTTAAAGCCACCGTCCGACAGAAGAATGACCCGCTGGTGTGCCCCCAGGGCGGCATGCAGATCGAGCAGAAACTGCTGATGTTCATCATGATTTTCTTGCCGCGCAGAGGGCACAACACGGTTCAGCAAGGGCAGGCTGCGACCTTCATACACCAGGCTGGCGCGCAAGACATGAAAGTCCTGGCTGCAACAGCCGCTCCAGTCAATGGCAATGAAGCAGCAGGGCAAGCAATCGGTGATGCGGCGGGTCAGGGCGGCACTCATGGTGACGCAGTCCTGGTGGGCCTTCTCATTACGAAGAAAGCGGTCGACGCGTTTTATCTTGTGCTTGACGCAGGCTTTGCCGGGCAGATGTCGTCCAATCCGGGTCAAGGAGAGGGTGTTGCCGGTAATGAGTCCTTCGGCACAGTTCAGCAGGGTTTTTACCCGAGCCTGATGAAAAGGAGCGAAGGCAGACGCGAAGAATTTATGGCAAACTGAGGACACGGCAGGCATGGCGGAACGTCTTTGTTTTTTTGGCGATTAATAAAGACGCAATCTACCATGCCTGCCGATTTTTTTGGGGATCCCTCAGCGCCTTCGCGGGAGTGACCGGAAGGGAGTGACGACAACGTACCGCGAATATGTTTCAGCAATCCGAAGGGGCCGACAGCCCCTTGCCTTACAGGCGGATCGTCTTGCCGGTGGCATAGGATTCCACCGCCGCGTCGGCCAGGCGCAGTGCCTGCTCGCCTTCCTTGCCGCCGCTCAGGCATTGGGCCCGGCCCAGGGCCACGTCCACGAAGTGGGCCCACTCGGCCTTGTAGGCGGCATGATAGCGCTCCAGGAAGAAGTATTGGGGGTTGGCCACCGCGGTGCCCTGCTCGTTGGCCAGCTGGACGGTGTTTTCCAGCTGGTTCTCGGCCCTGAGCATGCCCTCGGCGCCCAGGAGCTCGATGCGCTGGTCGTAGCCGAAGCCGGAGCGGCGGGTGTTGACGATGGTGCCCAGGGCGCCGGAGGCGAACTCCAGGGTGACCACGGCGGTGTCGATATCGCCGGCCTCACCGATGGCCGGGTCCACCACGCAGCTGCCGCGGGCGGTCACCGCCACCACCGGCTCGTCCACCAGGTAGCAGGCCATGTCGAAGTCGTGGATGGTCATGTCGCGGAACAGGCCGCCGGAGCGCTGGATGTAGGACACCGGGGGCGGCGACGGATCCCGGGACACGATCAGCACCGACTCGGCCTTGCCGATCTGGCCCTGCTGGTAGCGGTTGCGCACGGCGGCAAAGTTGGGATCGAAACGGCGATTGAAGCCCACCAGCAGCGGCACCCGGCACTCCTCCACCACCTTGAGGCAGGCCTGCACCCGCGCAAGGCTCAAATCCACCGGCTTTTCGCAGAAGATGGCCTTGCCGCTGCGGGCCGCCAGCTCGATAAAGTCGGCGTGGGTGTCGGTGGCCGAGCCGATGACCACGGCGTCGATGCCCGGGTCCGCCATCACCTCTTCCAGGGTCTTCACCGGCGCGCCGGTTTTCTCGGACAGACTCAGGGCCGCCTCCGGAAATGCATCCACGATGGCCACCAGTTGGCTCTCGGGGTGGGCCACGATATTCGCCGAATGCACCTGGCCGATGCGGCCGGCGCCAATCAATGCCACATTAATCATTTACCCTCTCCTTGTGCTTGTGTCGGCTTGCTTGTTGTTGGGTTACTTGCTTTTGGGGTAGTTATCGGAATTCACCCAGGCGTGATCGGCCTCCCAGGTAAAGCGCCATTTGCGGGTGGGCCCGGCCATCACGTTCAGGTAGTAGTTGTCGTAGCCGGCGATGGTGGCCACCGGGTGGTAGCCTTTCGGCACCTGCACCACGTCCTGGTTGTAGGGCGCCATGCACTCGTCCAGCTCGAAATCGTCGGTATAGACCCGCTGCAGGGCAAAGCCCTGGGGCGGATCGAAGCGGTGGTAATAGGTTTCTTCCAGGTAGGTTTCGCCCGGCTCGGCGTCCCGGTCGTGCTTGTGGGACGGGTAGGAGCTGGTGCAGCCCTCGTCGGTGAACACCTCCACCACCAGCAGGCTGTCCGCCTCGGCGGTGTCGGGCAGGATGTTGTGCACATAGCGCTGGTTATGGCCCTTGCCGCGATGCTCGGCATCGATACTGTCGGGGCCGATCAGCCGCGCCGGGTAGTTACCGAAACCCGGCGCCTTGCATACCGCCAGCTCTACTTTAGTGTCGGCGGTGACGGTGAAATGATCGTCGTTGGGCACATAGACGGCGTAGGGCTTCATCCGCTCGAAGGGATTCATCCGCTCGCCGATGGAGCCGACGTTCAGCTCTTTTGTGCGCACACTGGCCTTGCCCGCCACCAGCACCAGGCAGACTTCCCGGTCCAGGGTGTCCTGGCTCAGGCTCTGGCCGGCCTCCAGCTCATACACCTCGAAGCCCACATAACCCCAGCCGGCCGATTCCGGCGTGATGCGCTGGATGGCGCCCTGGCTGTCCGGTTGCCGGCGCTTGGATAATAACTTGGACATCCGCTCCCCCTGGTTGGTGCATGACTGAATTCTGTTGGGAATGATAATAAAACATTTATTTCGTTTTGTGAAAATGTGAATTTAAAAATCCAATCGCTCTTTGGCGGAACTGTGACTGGCGACACAATTCGTTAACCTCGCCGGCCGGCGCGGGCCGGTTTGGAGCAGGCTGGCACGGGGCCGGCGCGCGGCGGGGCTATTCCAGGTATTGCCGGCGGTACCGGCCGGGACTGATGCCCACCACCTTCCTGAAGGCGGTGTTGAAGTAGTTGGGGTTGTCGTAGCCCACCATCAGCGCGATGTCGGTGACGCTGAGCCCGGTGTTGATAAGCAAAGTCTGGGCCTCGCCGATGCGCCGGCGGATCAGGTACTGGATGGGCGAGCAGCCCACGCTTTGCCTGAAGCGGTGGGCGAGGTAATAGGGGCTGATATTGAGCGCCTCGGACAGCCGGCCCAGATCCAGCTCGTTCTGGTAGTGCCGGTCGATATAGCGCTTGACGCTTTCGCCCAGCTCATAGCGGGCTTCCGCTTCTTCCGCGTCCTGCTCGTCGATCAGGCTGGACACCATCAGCAGCAGCGCCTGCAGCAGGTGATCGCAGCAGGCCAGGCTGAGCCTGTGCTCGGAACGGATCTGGGCATGCAAGAGCCCGAACAGACTGTCGAACTCCCCATGGCGCTCGCCGGTGGGGATCCGCACCCGACCGCGACTCAGGGTGTTCTTGGGCAGGTCTTTGAGCTTGAGGTTGGCAAAGGCGCAGCAATAGACGCTCATGCCTCCGCCCGGGTTGGCGGACTCGTCGTGCAACACACCGCCGTTGTAGATCAGCAGATCGCCCCGCTCAGTACTGTAGGCGCGACCGTCGATGATATGGGTGCCGCTGCCCTCGCGGATAAAGACGATCTCCACCCGGTCGTCGTGCCGGTGCATGGCGCGAGGCAGACGGGTGTCGCCGGCGTCGGCCAGGCACAGGTACATCAGCTCGGCCGGCTGCTCCAGCTCCAGCCGGCCCCGGCGCTTGCCGCTGACAAAATGCTGTATCACGCCGTCTCTCCTGGTGGGCACACCCGCTTATCTTGTCCCCGGGGAGCGCGCGGCGCAAGCCCGGCTCCCGCCGGGAAGGCCACCACCAGCCTCCCCCGACCTTTGACGGAAACCCAAAAGCGGCGCAAAATCGCTCTTTCGATCGCGCCAATAACAAGACCCAGATAATGACAAAAAGCACGATACCTCCCCATTACCCCAGCCTGATCAATCCCGTGCTGATCGGCGGCTGCATCATCATCCTGGTCAGCTTTTCCGTGCGGGCGTCGTTCGGACTGTTCCAGCTCCCCATTGCCGAGGAGTTCAACTGGCCGAGGGCGGAGTTCTCTTTTGCCCTTGCCCTCCAGAACCTGTTCTGGGGCATAGGCCAGCCGCTGTTCAGCGCCCTGGCCGAGAAGTACGGCGACCGGAAAGCCATCGTCGCCGGCGTGGCCTGTTATGTGCTGGGGCTGGTGCTTTCCGCCCAGGCGATCACCCCGGGTCAGCACCAGCTGCTGGAGATGCTGATAGGCTTTGGCATCGCCGGCACCGGCTTCGGCGTTATCCTCGCCGTGGTGGGCCGGGCGGCCTCCGACCAGCACCGCTCCCTGGCCCTGGGGATCGCCACCGCCGCCGGCTCGGCCGGGCAGATCATCGGCCCGCCGCTCACCCAGTGGCTGCTGGAGCGAATGCCCTGGCAGTCGGTGTTCGTCAGCCTGGCGGGCGTTATCGTGCTGTCGCTGCTGGCGCTGTTTTTGATGCGGGTGCCGCCCCCCGCGCCCAGGCAGCCTCATGAAGAGAACATGGGCGAGGTCGTGAAGCGGGCACTGAAGGATCCCTCGTTTTTGTTCATCTTTATCGGCTTTTTCTCCTGCGGCTACCAGCTGGCCTTTATTATTAACCCGGCGGCAATTTCGATCAGTCCTCAGCCCAGTAACCATGCGGCTTTCGGGGCTGTCCTGGCA
Source organism: Zobellella sp. An-6 (assembly GCF_052487945.1). Lineage (NCBI taxonomy): Bacteria > Pseudomonadati > Pseudomonadota > Gammaproteobacteria > Aeromonadales > Aeromonadaceae > Zobellella > Zobellella sp. An-6. The sequence continues at coordinate 2,760,757 of NZ_CP199259.1, forward strand.
GATGTAAACTGCCACCAGGTTAATACCGCCCACTTCCCGGCCTTTATCACCGAGATGTGCAGCGCCATCGCGCCGGACAGCCTGGTCCGGGCCCTGGGGGTGAGCTCCACCTCCAGCCTGGGCGCCGTGGCCATCGCCCTGATCGGCCTGTTCAATATCGGCGGTACCCTGCTGGCCGGCTGGCTGGGCAACAAGTACTCGCGCAAGTACCTGCTGGCGGGAATTTATGCGCTGCGCACCCTGGTGGCCGCGCTCTTTATCCTGAACCCCATCACCCCGGAAAGCGTGGTGCTGTTCTCGATGGCCATGGGCGCCCTCTGGCTGGCCACGGTGCCGCTCACCTCCGGCCTGGTGGCCCAGATATACGGGCTGCGCTACATGGGCACCCTGTATGGCCTGGTGTTCTTTTCCCATCAACTGGGTGGCTTTATGGGGGTCTGGCTGGGCGGCACCCTGTACGACCTGCATTCGAACTACCTGCTGGTGTGGTGGATCGGCGTCGGCTTCGGGGCCCTGTCGGCCCTGGTGCACCTGCCCATCGAAGAAAAGCCCTGGTCGATGCGGGAAAAGCCGCTGCCCGCGGCCTGACCCTGTTGCGGATCGCTAGCGGTAATCCACCCACACCGCGCCCAGATCCGCCGAGCGCACGCAGTTTTCCACCCAGCGCACCCCTGCCACCCCGGCCTCGATGCCGGGGATGTGCAGGGCCTGCACCCGGTCGTGCTCGCCCGCGTCGCAGGCTTCCATCGCCAGGGCGAAACGGTAGTAGAGGTTGGACCAGGATTCGAACAAGCCCTCGGGATGGCCGCCGCCGATGCGATCGTCCTCCCGCGCCTCGGGGTAGAGGTAGCCCATGCCCCGCTCCAGGATGCGCGCCGGCTCGCCCTGGATTTCAAAACGCAGCTGGTTGGGCTGCTCGTCCCACCACTCCAGGCTGGCCCGGGAACCGATCACCCGGATCTTCTGGCCGTGCATGGAGCCGGCGTTGACCGCGCTGGCCCAAACATGCCCCATCACCCCGCCGCTGTACTGCATCAGCACATAGGCGTTGTCTTCGAGCGGTGCCCGGCTCCGCACGAAGCTCTGGCGGGCGCACAGCAGCTTTTCAATCTTCAGCTGTGGCAGCATCACTTCGGACAGATAGAGCGGATGGGTGGCCAGATCCCCCAGCACATAGCTGGGCCCGGCATAGCGGGGATCCACCCGCCACCGGGTGCTGGGGTTCCCCTGCTCCACCGCCTCACTGTGGAAGCCGTGGGCGAACTGCATGTGCACCATGCGGATCTCGCCCAGCTCGCCGTGGGCGATCATGGCCCTGGCCTGGCTGATCAGCTGGTGGCCGGCATAGCCGTAGGTTACGCACAGCATGCGCTGCCGGCGCTCGGCCAGGGCGCGCAGCTCCTCGGCCTCGGCCAGGGTAAAGCACAGGGGTTTTTCGCACACCACGTGCAGGCCGGCTTCCAGCGCCGCCTTGCTGATGGCGAAGTGGGTGCCGTTGGGGGTGGCGATGGACACCGCCTGGATGCCGTCTTCCCGTTTGGCCTCTGCGGCGAACAGGGTCTGGTAGTCGGCATAGCAGCGCTCGGGCGCCACCTGCAGGCCGGCGCCGAATTCCCGGCCCCGTTCGGGGTCGAGGTCGAAGGCGCCGGCCACCAGCTGGAAGCTGTGGTCGCGCAGCGCCGCCGAGCGGTGGATATAGCCAATCTGGCTGCCCTTGCCGCCGCCCACCATGGCCCAGCGGATGGGCGCCTTGACCTTGCGTTCTCCATAAATCATTGCGATTTCTCCTTATTCCAGTCGTCTGTAGGTATCCCGAGTCCGGCCAAAGGGACTACTCCGCCGACCCGCTGTAAATACATCCCTGTACGCTCGCACATGCCATCCCTGGCATGTGACGGTCGGCGGAGCAGCTCCCTTTGCCCGCCCCTTTGACATTGGTATTGGCTGCCCTAAAACCCCTTGCCCTGCAAAAAGGCCAGGCTGGCGGTCACATCCTGCAGGCTGCCGGCGGCGTTGCGCGGATCCCGCTCCTGCTCCACCGTGATATAGCCCTGGTAGTCAAGCTTCTTGAGCAGGGCGTGGATGGCGTCGTAGTCCAGCACGCCCCGGCCGATGGGACACATCACGCCCCGGGCGCAGGCGGCGAAGAAGTCCACCGGCTCCGCCATCACCTCGGCGTACACCTCGGGGTCTATGTCCTTGAAATGCAGGTAGTCGATGCGCCCGGCATGGCGCCGCAGCCAGCTCACCGGATCCATCTTCGAGTAGTAGAGATGGCCGGTGTCCAGGCACAGGCCGGCCACCTCGGCGGGGATGTCCTCTACCAGTCGCTCGATTTCATCCTCGAATTCGATATAGCCGCCCGCGTGGGGATGGATCACCGCCCGCACCCCGTACCGGTCCCGGGCCAGGGTGGCGATGGCTTCGATGTGCGCCATGGTCTGCCGCCAGCGCTCGGGCGAGAGCCGGGGCGCGCGCTCCGGGTGGCCGGCCACCAGGCTGCGCTCGGCGTGTACATGGTCGATCAGCACCAGGTAGGGGGCGGCGAAGCGCTGGCCCGGCGCCTTGGGCAACCGGGGCAAGCGGCTGAGCAGGTCGCAGATGTCACGGGTCTGGCGGAGCAGGTTGTCGAGGTTGGCCGGGTCCACCAGATCGTCGAAGATGGTGCCCGCCACCACGCTCAGGCCGTTGGCGTCGAGCGCCGTGCCGACCAGATCAATATCCAGCGGCAAATAGCCGTAGGGGCCGAGTTCGATGCCCCGGTAGCCGGCCTGGGCCGCCTCGCTCAGTACCCTTTGCCAGGGCGGCAGGTGGGGATTGTTGACGTCGTCCACGCCCCAGCAGCAGGGGGCACTGGTGATGTGTATGGTCATGATGGCACCTCGGATAGGGCTTTACGCCGTTGTTAATGTGCTGTTATTAGAGCAAAAGCCGGCAGGGCCCATATTCGATTTCTTGCGCTTTGTGAATGTTGGCAGAGAACGGAAATTGCGATATATGGCGCATCGAAGTGGGCTGCGAGTAAAAAGAGTAGAGCAAAACTTCGTCTTCTTGCTTTAGGGGTCATTGCCCCGCCGGATTTCTCCCGGCTGTGGGTGGCGCTCCAGCAATATGGCGGCCTGATCACCACCAGATCTGGAGGCTAAGCTGCAGGAAGTGCAGGCCGGAGAGGAACAAGAGCCCGTAGCACAGCCGGTAGATCAGTTGCTGGCTGGCGGTTCGGACCAGCCAGACCCCGAGCCAGACCCCGACCGGCACCAGCGGCACCAGCATCAGGGAGGTTTGCAGGTTGCCGGGGTTGAGCTGGCCCAGCAGGGCATAGGGCACCAGCTTCATCAGGTTGATCAGGGCGAACAGCACCGCCATGGTGCCGATCAGCAGCCGTTTCTCCAGTTGCTGGTGCAACAGGTACATGCTGGCCGGCGCCCCGCCGGCGTGGATGGTGGTGCTGAACAGACCGGTGAGGGTGCCCCACAGGGTGCCCTGGCCCAGGCCGCCGGCCCTGGCCGGCACCGGCGGGCTGAACCAGTGGTGCAGGCAGAACAGGATGGAGGCAATACCGATAAAGCCGGTGAGCAGCCAGGTCGGCGCCCGGGCCATCAGCAGCCCCGCCAGCGCCACCCCCAGCAGGGCGCCGGGGATGATCTGGCGGATTTGGCGCCAGCACACATGGCGGTGGTGCCAGGCCACGGCGAACAGGTCCATCAGGCACAGCAGCGGCAGCAGCACGGCGGCGGCGGTGGAGGGATGGGTGGTAAGGCTGATGAGCGGCACCGCCACCACCCCCAGGGCACCGCCCAGGCCGCCCTTGCCGATGCCGTAGATCAGCACGGCGGGCACGGCAACCAGGTAGAAGAACGGATCGGTGATCATCATGAGCCCTCAAAAAAACCGGCCCAGGGGCCGGTTTCAGACTACAGACAAAGCTTCGCAGTTATCGGTAGTCACTCCCGCGAAGGCGGGAGCCCAGTGCGCCGTGCCCTGGATCTCCGCCTTCGCGGAGATGACGATGGTAATACATCCATAACGAAGGAAAATACCGGGCAAAATCAGCCGCTGGCCCGGGCCATCTCGGCCGGTAGCTCCTTGGCTTCCAGCCTGGTTTTGGACAACATGGTTTCTTCCATCCGCTCCAGGGTCACGCCCTTGGTCTCGGGCAGGAAACGGGTGACGAAGAAGTAGGACAGCACACAGCAACCGGCGAACAGCCACATGGGGAAGGCGCCGTTGAAGTGCTCGAGCAGGAAGGCGTTGTCGTTCATCAGCGGGAAACCGAGGCCGATAATGAAGTTGCTCACCCACATGGCGGCTATCGCCAGCGACATGCCCTCGGAACGCATCCGGTTGGGGAAGATTTCGGACACCACCACCCAGGCGCCCACCGCCCAGGAGAAGGCGAAGAACAGCATAAACAGCAGCATGCCGGAGAGGATGAAATAGCCGTTGCGCACTGCCTCGACCCCGGCAAGGCCCGCCGAGTGGTAGAGGAAGTAGGAGGTCACCAGCAAGCCCAGGGTCGAGCCGATGGCGCCGATGCGCAGCAGCGGCACCCGCCCTACCCTGTCCATCAGAAAGGCGCCGATGGTAGTACCGATCAGTTGCACCACCCCGATCCAGATGGTCATAAACAGGGCGGCCTCGTTGTTGCCGGTGGCCTGCTCCAGCACCACGGGGGCGAAGTACATCATCACGTTGACCCCGGTGGCCTGCTGGAAGATGGCGATCATGCAGCCCACGAAAGCGATAAACCAGAACGCCTTGTCGTTTTTGTAGTCGACCTTGCGCTTTTGCTGCTGCTCCAGTCGGCGCAGCTTGAGCGAGTCCTTGATCTCCTTGAGTACCTTTTCCGGGTAGGGACCGTTGTAGATCCTGCGCAGGGTGGCCAGGGCCGCGGCGTCGTTGCCCTTTATCACGTTCCAGCGGGGCGATTCGGGGATAAACATCACCACCAGGCAGAACAGCAGGCAGGGGATCACCTCAGAGCCCAGCATCACCCGCCAGCCCATGTCCACCAGCCAGGCTTCGCTCTCCCCCTTGGCGATCAGGTAATTGATGGTAAAAATCGCCACCTGGCCGAACACGATGGCGAAGTTCTGCATGCCGATCGCCCGGCCGCGCATGTCCTTGGGCGAGACTTCCGACATGTACATGGGCGACACCGCTGAGGCCAGGCCCACCGCCACCCCGCCGATCAGGCGGTAGACGATAAACCAGGAGAAGGTATCCACCAGGGCGGAGCCCAGGGCGGAAACGGTAAACAGCAGCGCCGCCAGCACCAGCGCCTTCTTGCGGCCGAGCCGGCCGGCGATGGCACCGGCGGCAAAGGCGCCGACGATGCAGCCGATGGCCACGTTGGAGACCGCCCAGCCCACACCGGCGGCGTCCAGTCCGAAATAGCTCTTGATGGGGCCGATGGCGCCGGAAATCACCGCCGTGTCGTAGCCGAACAGCAGGCCTCCCAATGCGGATACCGCGCAGATCAGCAGTACGTACTTGATGTTGTATCTTCCTTGCGGCGTCATGATGCCTCCGTTTGCATAGCTGCCTGGCCATGGGCCTGCGTAAAAGCAAGGTAACGTTATTGTTATTGATTTATCTCGCACACAAACTAAACCAAAAATCCATTTAAATCAATTTTGAAATAAAAATTCCACGATCTGAATCGCGATTTGTGCCTGATATGTAAAATTTTGTTTGACCGGGATCCCGTTTCGGCAGCGCTCCGGGCACCGTCAGGGTGAAACGACGACCGTTCGTTTCATGCTGCAGTAGGGGAATCGAAGCCCCATAAAAAACAGGCAGGGGCCGAAGCCGCCTGCCTGAAAAAGGACAAATCGCACCAGGATATTGAATTAGCGTTTGGCTCTGTTGCGGCGCATGTCGATCACCACGGCACCGACGATGATGGCGCCCTTGATGATGTCCTGCACATAGGTATCCACCCCGATAAAGGTGAAGCCGCTCTTCATCAGGCCGAGGATGATGGCGCCGATCACGCAGCCGGTGATGCGCCCCACCCCGCCCATCAGGCTGGTGCCGCCGATCACCGCCGCGGCGATGGCGTCCAGCTCGTAGGCCATGCCCATGCTGGACTGGCCGCTGCTCACCCGTGCCGCCATCACGATGCCCGCCAGGCCGGACAGGGCGCCCGCTATGGTGTAAACGATGATCAGGTACTTGTCGACGTTGATGCCGGACACCCGGGCCGAGGTCATGTTGCCGCCGATGGCGTACACGTATTTGCCGTAGCGGGTATGCTTGAGCGCGATATGGAACACCACCGCCACCACCAGGAAGATCACCACCGGCACCGAGCCCTGGCCGATGGAGGTAAAGCCGTCGGACAGGAAGCTGATGGGGTTGCCCTGGGTATAGAACTGGGCCAGGCCGCGGGCCGACACCATCATCCCCAGGGTGGCGATAAAGGGCGGTATGCCGGTCTTGGTGATCAGCCAACCGTTGAGCAGGCCGCACAACAGCCCCACCCCGATGCCCGCCACTATCGGCACTATGGCCGGCAGATCCACCAGGGACGGATACATGGGCGAGATGCTGTCGGCGGTTTGCGCCAGGCTGGCCGCCACCACCGCGGTGAGCGCCACCAGCGAGCCGGAGGAAAGGTCGATGCCGGTGGTGATGATGACCTGGGTCACGCCCACCGCGATGATGCCGATGATGGCCACCTGCAGCACGATCAGCACCAGCCGGCCCGGGTTCATCAGGAAGGACTGGCCGCGGAACACCCAGCCCAGCACCTCGAACACCAGGGCGATGCCGATCATCACCAGGAAGATGCCCATGTCCTTGGGCATTTTCCGCTTGAGGTTGTCCCAGGCGGTGCCGTTGTTCTGCGTTGCCGCCATCTCTTTCGTTGCCTTCACGTTTTCCATAGTCCTGTTCCTTTATAACCGCTTATTCCGAGGCCAACTCGAGGATTTTTTCCTGAGTGGCTTCCTCCCGGTCGAGAATGCCGGTGATATGCCCCTCGTGCATCACCATCACCCGGTCGCTCATGCCCAGGATTTCCGGCAGCTCCGACGACACCATGATGATGGCCACGCCCCGGTTGGCCAGTTCGCTGATCAGCTTGTAGATCTCCGCCTTGGCGCCCACGTCGATGCCGCGGGTGGGCTCGTCCAGGATCAGTATCTTGGGTTGGGCCAGCAGCCAGCGGGCGATCAGCACCTTTTGCTGGTTGCCGCCGCTCAGGTTGTTGATGATCTGATCCATGGTCGGGGTCTTGATGTTGAGCTTCTGGATCTGCTCCATGCAGTCCTTGACCATGTCCGCGTGCCTGACGAAGCCCTTGCCGTCGATGTAGCGGGGCATCTTGACGATGCTCATGTTTTCCAGCACCGACAGCACCAGGAACAGGCCCGACTTCTTGCGGTCCTCGGTGAGGAAGGCCAGCCCCAGATCGATGGCCTGGGCGGGGGAGCCTATCTGCACCTCCTGCCCTTCCAGCACCAGGCTGCCGCTGTCGGCCGGGTGCACCCCGAACAGGCTTTCCATCACCTCGCTGCGCCCGGCGCCCACCAGGCCGGCCACGCCCAGGATCTCGCCCCGCTTGAGCGAAAAGCTCACGTCGTGGAACTTGCCGGCACGGCAGAGGTTGTGCACCGTCAGCACTTCTTCCCCGATATTGTCGTTGAACTTGGGGAACATCTGGGTCAGCTCGCGGCCCACCATCCTGGTGATCAGGCTCTGACGGTCGAAGTGCTCGGTCTTGTCCGAACCGACATAGGTGCCGTCCCGGAAGATACTGATTTCATCGGTGATTTCGAAAATTTCGTCCATCTTGTGGCTGATGTAGACGATGGACTTGCCCTGCTCCTTGAGGTCGTTGATGATGCGGAACAGGTGGAACACCTCCCCTTCGGTCAGGGCCGAGGTGGGCTCGTCCATGATCACCACGTCGGCGTTGTAGGACACCGCCTTGGCGATTTCGATCATCTGCTGGGTGCCGATGCTGAGATCGCCCACCAGGGTGTCGGGTTTGACCTTGATGCTGAGCTGTTTGAGCAGCTTGTCGGTTTCCCGGTAGAGGATGTCGTGGTCGACGAACAGGCCCTTCATGGGCTCGCGGCCCAGCCAGATATTCTCCGCCACCGTCATGTAGGGCACCAGGTTCAGCTCCTGGTGGATCATGGAAATGCCGGAGTGCAGGGCGTCCATGGTGTCGCGGAAATTCATTTCCTTGCCCTTGACCTTGATGGTGCCGGTATCGGGCGTATAGATACCGATCAGGCATTTCATCAGGGTCGACTTGCCGGCACCGTTTTCGCCCATCAGGGCATGCACGCTGCCCGGCCGTATCTTCAGGGTGACGTTGTCCAGCGCCTTGACACCGGGGAAGCCTTTGCTGATGCCTTCGGCCTCGAGCACATATGGGTACATCTGATTACCTCCGAGACGTATCAAGGGGCCCGGCCCGCGGACCCCGGTTGATGGCTTAGTTACGTCCAACGAATTCCTTGTAGTTGTCGGGAGAAACCAGCTCGTAGGGGATCATGACGTTTTTATCCACAGCCTCCCCTTTCGCCATTTTCACCGCCGTTTCGATGGAGGCCTTGCCCTGCCCCTTGGCGTCCTGGAACACGGTCAGAGCCATCATGCCCTTGTCCACAAAGGCCAGGGCGTCGGGGGTGGCGTCCACGCCGCCCACGATCACGTCCTTCAGGCGATTGGATCCCAGGGCCATGATGGCACCGATGGCCATTTCATCGTTGTTGGAGGCGATGGCGTCGATCTCGTAGCCGGACAGCAGCCAGTTGTTGGTCACGTCGATGCCTTCCTTGCGGGACCACTTGGCGGTTTCCTTGGCGATGATCTTGATGTCCGGGTACTTGGCGGCCACTTCCTCCACCCCGCGGGTCCGGTCGCGAGTGGCTTCGTTGGACAGCTCGCCCATCAGGATGGCGACATTGCCCTTGCCGCCCAGCTTCTCGGCGATATATTCCATCTGCAACCGTCCAGCCACCTTGGAGTCGGAGCCGACAAAGGCCATGCCGTCGGGCAGCTCGGCCTCGGGACGGCGGTTGACGAAGATCAGGGGAATGCCGGCTGCCTCGGCGCGTTTGATGATGGGCGCCACCGCCTGGGTATCCACCGGGTTGATCACGATGGCATCCAGCTTCTGGTTGACGAAACTCTCCACCTGCTGCAATTGCTGCCCCACGTCGTTCTTGGCGTCCTCGAACTGGGCATCGACCCCTTCCAGCTCGGCGACTTTCTCCTGCATGGCCTGGCGGATCAGGGTCAGGAAGTTGTCGTCGAACAGTGCCATGGACACCCCGATCTTGAGATCCTCGGCATAAGCGCCGAAGGGCAGCACCGAAGCCAGGGCGGAAGCAACAATCAGTTTCTTGAATTTCATGGTCTTACTCCTTGTAGGGAAGCGGTGTTTCATTCCTTGAGGCTGCCAAACCACGCAGCAGCCGTTAAGAGCATGGTCGTTCCTGCGAACACCTAATTTGAACGTTTATTTCAAAATTAATATTGTTGGAATTTATGATTTTTCGCAAGGCACCATTACCGCTAAACAGCAAAAAAATAACAATTCTTTGACATGGATCTTGTTATGGTACTCCCGGCCCGAATATCAGCTCGGGCATCAATTTATTAAACTCATATAAATCATTAGGTTATTAGCATCCCCAAATTTAAGGGGAAAAGTCGGTGCCCATGCCCCGCCCGGGCCCGCCAGGACCCGGAACAGAGAGGAAAAGAATGAAATATAAATTTCAACAGCGGAGGGCGGCAGCTCAGGCGCCGATGTTTTCGGGAGTGAACAGGGAGAAGTCGATGCGCCCGCCGGCGGCCGGCGCGATCTGCTCCAGATGACAGAGCAACAACTCCAGGGCACGGAAGGCATGCAGCCTGGGGTTCTGATCCAGGGTCAGCTGCATCAGGCCCCGCCGCAGCAGGCCCTCGGTGGTGGCGTGGCGCTCGTGGCCGATAAAGATGCAACGTCCGGCCAGGTCCCGGCGTGCCAGCAGGCGGGCGATGGTGCCGTTGCCGGGCCCGGTGTTGTACACCGCCACCACCCGGCCTTCGGCCAGCCGCTCCCGCACCAGGGACTCGATAAGCGGATTTTGCTCCCGCCCCTCCAGCACCCGGGGCAGCAGATGGGGCGCGGACTCCGCCAGCCGCTCCCGGCAGCCGCGCATCCGCTCCCGGTGCACCAGCACCTCCAGCGGGCCGCACACCACCAGCACCTCGCCGGGTTCCCGGCACCACTGGCCCAGCAACCAGCCGGCAGTGCGCCCGGCGGCGTACTGATCGATGCCCACATGGGCAAGGGGCGCCGTGCCCGGCAGCTCGGTAACCAGGGTGATCACCGGCACCCCCTGGTCGGTGGCGGCGTTCACCGCCGCCACCACCGCCGGATGATCCGAGCCGAACAGGATGATGCCGTCCCGGCCGGCGGCGGCCTCGCCCAGTTTCTTCGCCAGCAGGGAAGGCTCCCGCTCGCCCACAAAGGTACGGTGCAGCACCAGGCGCCGCTTGCCCAGGGTGTCGGCCGCCTGCATAAAGCTCTTGCTCAGCTGTTTGAAGAAATAGGTGTCGCTGTCGCTCAGGAACACCTCTATATGGCGCAGCCGGCGCCATTCGTCGGGCAACACCCGTTTCAGCCCCAGCTCCCGGGCGATACGGATCACCCGCTCGGCGGTGTCCGGCGACACATTGCCCCGCTCGTTCAACACCCGATCCACCGTGGCTTCCCCCACCCCGGCCCGCCTGGCGACCTCCGCCAGCGTGATCTTCTTCATGTTTCTTCACTCCAGATCCCGACATGAGCCCAGTATAGCCTCGGGTGATGGTTTTCCATCATCACGGTCTTGGCGTTTTTGCCCCGCCACTGCTTATAGTGATGGTCATGAAACATAAATTCCAACAAGCCGGTAACATCGAAAAATGCCGGCGTGCTGGAAGAAGACCGCTGAGCGTCGGCGCCATGCCGACGAGACGACCTTTATCTGGAGAAAAAACATGACAATCAGAATCGGTGTTATCGGTACCGGCGCCATCGGCGCAGATCACGCCCGCCGCATTACCCAGACCCTGTCCGGCGGCCGGGTGGTGGCGGTGAACGACGTCAACCGGGCCCAGGCCGAAGCGGTGGTGGCACGACTGGGGCTGGACGCCCGGGTCTACGACAACGGCCACGACCTGATCCAGGCCGACGACGTAGATGCCGTGCTGGTCACCTCCTGGGGTCCCACCCACGAGGAGTTCGTGTTGTCCGCCATTGCGGCCGGCAAGTACGTGTTCTGCGAGAAACCCCTGGCCACCACCGCCCGGGGCTGCCTCAATATCGTCGAGGCCGAGGTCGCCGCCGGCAAGCGCCTGGTGCAGGTCGGCTTTATGCGCCCCTACGACAAGGGCTACCAGCTGCTGAAGCAGGCCATCGACGCCGGCCAGATCGGCGAGCCGCTGATGGTGCACTGCGCCCACCGCAACCCGACCGTGCCCGACAGCTATGTCACCAGCATGGCCATCGTCGACACCGCCATCCACGAGCTGGACGTGCTGCGCTGGCTGCTGGACGACGACTACAAGACGGTGCAGGTGGTGTATCCCAAGCGTACCCGACACCGTTTCGAGCACCTGGCCGATCCGCAGATAGTGCTGATCGAAACCCAGAAAGGCGTGCGCATCGATCTGGAAATCTTCGTCAACTGCCAGTACGGCTACGACATCCAGTGCTCGGTGGTGGGCGAAACCGGTGTCGCCAACCTGCCCGAGCCCCAGAGCCTGTTGCTGCGCACCGAGGCGACGCTTGCCACCAACATCCTCACCGACTGGAAACAGCGCTTTATCGACGCCTACGACATCGAGCTGCAGGACTTTATCAAGGGCATTGAACAGCAGCAGCTGTCCGGCCCCACCGCCTGGGACGGTTATGCCGCCGCCGTGGCCGCCGATGCCTGCGTGTTGGCCCAGGAAAGTGGCCAGATTGAACCCGTGGTGATGGCCGAGCGCCCCACCTTCTACAACAAGTGATGTACGGAGCCGAATCAAGATGTCTCAACTGACCCCTACTTTCTCCCTGAACCATATGACGGCGCCCAGGCTGAGCGCCTTCGAATTGCTCGACACCGCCAAGGCGCTGGGCCTGAAGGCGGTGGAGCTGCGCAACGACGTGGCCGACAACAGCATCAGCGAGCTGGACAACGCCCGCGCCATCGGTGCCCGGGCCCGAGAGCTCGACATCGAGATCCTGAGCATCAACGCCCTCTATCCGTTCAACGTCTGGAACCAGGAGCGCGCCGCCCAGGCCGAAAGACTGGCCGAACTGGCCGCCGCCTGTGGCGCCACCGGCCTGGTGCTGTGCCCACTCAACGACGGCAGCTTCCAGGGCTCGGACGCCGCCAGCCTGGAGCAGGCCCTGAACGGCCTCAGACCGATACTGGAAAAGCACGGCCTCAAGGGTTTTGTGGAGCCGCTGGGCTTCCCCGTCTCCTCCCTGCGGCTGAAGAAGAACGCCGTGGCCGCCATCCAGGCGGTGGGCGGCGAGGGGCGCTTTGCCCTGGTGCATGACACCTTCCATCATATGGTGGCGGGCGAAACCGAGTTCTTCCCCGAGTTCACCGGCCTGGTGCACATCTCCGGGGTGGAAGACACCGCCATCGGCTACGAGCAGATGCTGGACGCCCACCGGGTGCTGGTCGGCCCCGCGGACCGGCTGGACAATATCGGCCAGATCCGCACCCTGCTGCAGGCCGGCTACCGGGGCTACTTCTCCTTCGAGCCCTTCGCCCGGGAAGTGTGCGAGCTGGACCAGCCGCTGCCGGCGGTGCAGGCCAGCATGGACTTTATCGCCGAAGGCGTGCAGGGCTGAGTCCCCGCTCCCTCTCGTCGTCTCCCCATATGCCAAGGGCCCCGGCTCCGCATCGGACCGGGGCCCTCTCGGCTGGATGGCAAAGTTCACCATCCGTTTCTTCGCCAGATATTCCCTGTCAGCACCGTTGTTTAGTGGCCGTCACCTCCGCGAAGGCGAAGGTCCATGAGGTATTGCGCTGGATGCCCACCTGCTCGGCATGACGAAAGAGGGACCCCGACGCTTTGTCAGCCGTTTGCCGTGAATAAACAACGGCAACTTTGCCTGCGGCCGGCCATGGGGGTAAACTGGGCCCACATTCGCAGTACGGGTCATTCCTAATGAAGCAATTCGCCGAGTTCATCCCGCTCATCATCTTCTTCGTGGTGTACAAGACGGTCGATATCTATGCCGCCACCGGCGCCCTGATGGCCGCCACCTGCGTACAGATGCTGGTGCAATGGATCAGGCATAAACGGCTGGAAAAGATGCACCTTATCACCCTGGTGCTGGTGCTGTTCTTCGGCGGGCTGACCATGTTCTTCCAGGACGATGCCTTTATCAAATGGAAGGTGACCGCCGTCAACGGCCTGTTCGCCCTCGGCCTGCTGGTGAGCCGTTACGGCTTCGGCAAGAACCCGCTCAAGCAGATGCTGGGCAAGGAGCTCACCCTGCCGGACGCCATCTGGGACAGGGCCAACCTGGCCTGGGTCGGCTTTTTCCTGTTCTGCGGCCTGCTCAATATCTATGTGGCCTTCAATCTCTCCCAGGAACTGTGGGTCAACTTCAAGGTATTCGGCCTGCTCGGCCTGACGCTGCTGTTTACCATCGCCACCGTTTTCTATCTGTACCGGCATCAACCCACCCAGGAAAAAAACAAACAGGAAGGATAAATCATGTGGTACGTCATCTTTGCTCAAGACGCCCCCAATAGTCTGGAAAAACGATTGGCCGCCCGCCCGGCCCACCTGGCCCGGCTGCAGGCCCTGGCCGAGGAAGGCCGGCTGCTGGTGGCCGGCCCCAACCCGGCCATTGATGCCGAAGACCCGGGCGCGGCCGGTTTTACCGGCAGCACGGTGATCGCCGAGTTCGACTCGCTGGAAGCCGCCCAGGCCTGGGCCGATGCCGATCCCTACCTGGCCGCCGGCGTCTACGCCTCCGTCATCGTCAAGCCCTTCAGAAAAGTCCTGCCCTGAACCAGAACCGACCTTGGCCGGTTTCCCCCTGTCAAGGTCGCCAATCATTGCTGGCTCTCCTGTACGCACACTCCCTTGAGCTGAAAGAAGTTCACCGACGTAGCCAACCCCGCCTGGAATCAGGTTGTGATCGGTGCCGGCCACGCCCTGCAGCAGACCATCGGCAGTGCGCTCCGCAGGCGACAATATGAGCTCATTTGAGTCATATCATGAGACGACGCCCCTTTCCCCCAAACGGGGGATTTTTACTTTCGGCGTTGCCAAATTCCCTGCCCCTGGTCAAGGCTTGATAGGTCCATCGGACACCCCCAGCCCAACAATAAGGAGAGACGGGTATGAACAAGGTTCTGTCATCTGCTCTGCTGGCGGCCATGCTGGCCGTCGGCACGCCGACCCTGGCCAATGAAGCGGCCGGTGATGATGCCATGGTCACCAGCATCGATATCAACACCGCGACCCAGGAACAATTGACGTTGCTCACCGGCATAGGTCCGGCCAAGGCGGAGGCCATCGTGAAGTACCGGGAGAACAACGGCCCCTTCGCTTCGGTCGAAGACCTGGCCAAGGTCGGCGGCATCGGCCCGGCCACGGTAGAGAAGAACCGGCACCTGTTAAGCCATTGATCCCAAGCCCTCCCGCCCATGGCCGGGAGGGCCGCTATTGGTTATGATACGGCTCCAACGTTTTTTTGGTGCCAGCCATGCCTTCACAATCCTTGATACGTAAAGCCGTAATTCCCGTCGCCGGCCTGGGTACCCGCATGTTGCCCGCCACCAAGGCCATCCCCAAGGAAATGCTGCCGGTGGTCGACAAACCCTTGATCCAGTACGTGGTCAACGAGGCGGTTCAGGCCGGGATCAAGGAAATCGTGCTGGTGACCCACGCCAGTAAGAATTCCATCGAAAACCATTTCGATACCAGCTTCGAGCTGGAGGCCACTCTGGAAAAACGGGTCAAGCGCCAGCTGCTCGAAGAAGTGCAGCATATCTGCCCGCCGGATGTCACCATCATGCACGTGCGCCAGGGCGAGGCCAAAGGCCTGGGCCACGCCATTCTCTGTGCCCATCCCCTGGTGGGCGATGCGCCCTTCGCCGTGCTCCTGCCCGACGTGCTGATCGACGAAGCCAGTTGCAACATGCAGGAAGACAACCTGGCGGCCATGATCCGCGCCTTCGACAGAGAAGGTCACAGCCAGATCCTGGTGGAGCCGGTGAGCAATGAGCTGGTGGACCAGTTTGGCATCGTCGATATCAACGGCCACGGCCTGGCCCAGGGGACCTCGGCCCCCATGAGCGCCATCGTCGAGAAACCGTTACGGGAAGATGCCCCCTCCACCCTGGCCGTGGTCGGGCGCTATATCCTGTCTGCCGAGATCTGGCCGCTGCTGAAGAAAACCCCTCTTGGCAAAGGCAATGAGATACAGCTGACCGATGCTATCGCCATGCTGATGGAGCAGGAACCGGTAGAAGCCCATCATATCGCGGGAAAAAGTCACGATTGCGGCAGCAAGCTCGGCTTTCTGATGGCCAATGTCGAATACGCGCTTCGTCATCAGGAGCTCGGCGCCGCCTTCGCCCAATATCTGCAGCAGCTACGCCTTCAATGACTCCCGCGGCTGGCGGTGAGCTGAATTTCACCGCCAAAGCTGCCCTTCAGCGTCAGGTTCAGGGGAAAGGAACAACGGTAGCTGAACTGGTCGGCGGTCAGCTCCCCTAATCCCAGGGGGCCGGCATTGCAGCGATCCAGCCAGTCGCTCCCGGCCATGCCACCGTTGGCCACCTCCACCGTGCTGGCATCGGCACTCAGCCTGATCAGGGCCAGATTGACGCGGATATCCAGCCCCACATCCAGGATCAGGCGGTTGATGTATTCCAGGGTTCGGGCCGGACTGTTCAGCATGCTACCCGGCTCGCTGCCGTAGCGGCGCATGGGCTCGTTGAGGATAAAGGTCACCAGGGTCATGATCACCGGCGTATCCATGTTGAGCGGGTCGAACTCCGCCAGCAGCAGCAGCAGATCCCGGTCCAGGTTGAGGTATTCGGTCAACACCCAGGGCGAGCTTTGCCGACAGCTCAGCCGCCAGCCACCCAGCTCCCGCTCCGGCTGCTGCCGCCAGCTCCGCAGCAGGCGGCTGGCGGCGATGTCTTCTCGACGGTAATAGGCCAGATGATCGTGCAACTCATCGAGCATCCTGGTCGACTCGGGTTTCAGGCTGGCGGCAATCACCTCGGCCACCAGGCTCCAGTTGCGGATGGGTTTTATCAGGTAATCCTCGGCCCCGGCACGCAGTGCCCGGGCCACATCCGCCATGGTTTGCCGACTGGAAATCGCAATCACCGGCAACGCCGGGTAGCGCCGCTTCAGGCCGGCGATAACGTCATCGCCCGCCGGCATCAGCAAGAGTCCACAGAGCACCAGATCCGGCCCGTTCAGTTCGGCCTGGACCAGGCCATCCTCGCCGCCATCGGCTTCGATGACCCTGGCGCCCCACAGCTCGAGATAGGTAATCATCAGTCGACGAAACAGGGGGTCTTCTTCTATCAGCAAAATCAGCGGGCAAAAATCAAACATCAAGGGTCGTCCGGTTAATAGTGGTAATGAGAATATCTACACTGAGCCTAGCCGATTTTAGGCTCAATGACAGCGGGGTGACCCCGGCTGTATTCCCTCGGCACTTTGTTGGATAATGTCGGTCCCATACAACCACAGTGGCATTATGACTCCGGCAGAATACCAGGCGCTGACCTCCCCCAGGCTCTCCCACCCGGCTCGCAGCCTGTATCAGTATTATCTCCGGCACCATGCCCGGGGCGACAAGACCCAGGCACTGGACTATCCCAGCCTGGGCAAGGCGCTGGCGGTGCAGGGCGAGGGGGAGTACCGCTACCGGGTCAAACCGGCGGAGCTGACCGCCCTGGTGGACGAATTGCTGGAAGCCGGCCTGCTGAGCCCGCTGGAAAGACCCCACCCCCAGCACTACCACGGTGCCGTCTTTTCGCTGCCGCTGAAGCGGTTGCAGGGGCTGGCTCCCCTGCCCTCCCGCCAGTTCGCCATGCACCCCGAATGGCGCCCGGACGCCCAGTTCGAGGGTCTGGCCCGGCTGTGTGGTCTGCTCGACAGCCATTTCGACGAGACCGAGCTGGGAGAGTTCATCGCCTACTGGCTGGGCCGCCCCGAAGTGTTCGAAAACCAGCATCAGTGGATGCTGAAATTCGTGCGCAAGCTCAAGCACCAGCGCAGCGTCAGGCGGGCCCCGCCTGTGCAAGACACCGAAGGTTACCAGCAGGTGCCGGCCCGACCCGCCTCCGGGCCCAGCCGGCGGGCCCGCGAAATGATGGAAGAGGCCCAGCGCCTCGGCACCCTTCACCAGGAAGATCGCCATGAAAAAGACACCTGAAGAGATTGCCGCCGATCTGGCCGAGATCGCCCGGCGGCGCCGGCAACGACCGGATCAGGATCTGTCCGCCGCCAGCGCCGGCGGTCAGGTCCAGGGACTGCTCGCCCGTCTGCAGCGACTTCGCGCCAGCGGCACCCTGCCCCAGTACGACTATGCCAGCCTCAAGCGCCAGTACGAAGCACAGGCCAATGCCGAAGTGCGTCAGGCCCAGCAGGAGGCGAGGCAGCGGCGTACCGAGCGCTTGCTGGCCCAGGCGGATCTCAATCCGGACTGGACCTTCGCCAATATGGACCCGGAGGATCCGGCGCTCGGCCACCATATCGACACCGCCCACCACTTTATCAACGCCTTCGATCACTGGGGCCAGAAGGGCGGCGCCGCCATCCTGATCTACGGCGATTTCGGCACCGGCAAGTCCACCCTGGCCGGCGCCATCGCCCATGAGTTGATCCGCCAGCACCAGAAGTCGGTGATCTTCCAGCAGTGGGCCTCGGTGGTGGACCGGCTGTTTTTCGGCGTGATCGAGGATCAGGAAAGCCGCAACCAGTATCGCCGTGCCCTGGAAGAGGTGGATCTGCTGGTGCTGGACGAGGTGGCCGCCAACCGTAGCCGGCTGGCCGAAAGCCAGTCCAGCTTTCTCGGCCACCTGCTGCGCCGGCGGCGCAACCTGTCCAGGAGCGTCATCCTCATCACCAACCACGATCCCCAGGCGCTGCACCGGGCGGTGGGCGATTTCTGCTTCGAGGCGATCAAGGCGTTCCACCCGGTCGACATCGCCCTGCAGGGCCCCAGCCGCCGGCCCGAAATCGGTGATTACAGGAGCTGACCAGGTCCTAAAAACGACGGCGCCGCGGGCCGGGACCTGGGTTATTAAGTTGTAACAATCACCGATATTTTCAGGTAAAGTGACGGCCAGGACCACCGTTATCGACTTCATTCAGGAACTCATGTCGGGCACAGGACTCACCACCAAGACGGCGCTGTTCACCATATTGCTGACCCTGCTGACCCTGAGTACCGTCTTGCTGGCCCTGCTCTCGTTTTCCGGCTATCGCGCCGCCGTCGCCCACCTCGCCGACCAGCAGACCCAGGCCCTGATGACCGCCAGCCGCCTGGTTCAGCAAAGCGAAAGCATGGCGGGCAGCAGCGCCTTGCTGCTGCTGGCGAACTCCCATGCCAGCCGCCGCAGGGCGGTGTTCGAAATCACCGATCGCAGCGAATGGATAGGCCGGCTCACCGAGGCGCTACAGCAATACCGTAACCACGACCGCCACTTTGGCGAGATCACCCGGGCCCGATTCGCCCTGGCCGAAAACCTGCAGCACCTCGATGCCCTGGTCGGCGAACGCATCAACCTGCTCGGCCGGCTGGAACAGGCGCCTGCCGGCGATGGGCTGCCGGCCCTGCGCCGGCTGGAGCAGCGGCTGCAGCAGGGCGTCGAGATCAACCGACGCCTGTCGAGGGATCTGAGCGTCGCCGTGGGTTTTCATATCCACGATATCCGCAACGGCATACTGAACACCGTCTCCCGACTGAATACCGACATCGAACGGCGGGAACGGCAACTGCTGCTTATCGCCGCCGCCGCCCTGCTGATGGTGGTAGTCACCGTCACCTATATCCATCGCACCATAGTGCATCGTATCCTGGCCCTGCAGCAGGCCATCAACCGTGAACGTCCCCGCCCCGAACATGTAGTGGTGGAGGGACGGGACGAGATCAGCGACATGGCGCGCTCGGTGAGGAATTACATCGAAAAGATCGGTAAAAACGAAAACCGCATCCTGCGCATGAATCAGAAGCTGCACTTCATGGCCAATCACGATGCCCTGACCGGCCTTTATAACCGCCATCATTTTGAGCACCATGTGCAGTCCTTGCGCCTGCGCACTCCCGACGGCCCCCTCAGCCTGGCCATGGTGGATATCGATTTCTTCAAGTCGATCAACGACCGCTTCGGCCATGACGTGGGCGACAGGGTGCTGACCCAGGTTGCGGCTCTGTTCATCGCAGCCCTGCCCCCGGCGACCCTGGTGGCCCGCTTCGGCGGCGAAGAGTTCGCCATCCTGTTTACCGACACCTCCGCCGAGCAGGCTCGGCAAGTGCTCGAGCGCCTGCGTGGCCAACTGGCGGAGACCCCGCTCGAGCCACATGCCCTCAGGGTCACCCTGAGCGGCGGCCTGGCCTGTGATTACCTTCCGTCCGACATCGGCCTGGCCCTGAAGGCGGCCGATACCGCCCTGTACCAGGCCAAGCACCAGGGCCGGAACAGGATCATCCTAGCTTCTCCCCTGCACACCGCCTAAGGAGCGTCTCCCATGCCGGCAGTCCCGCGCTGTTTTGCCGCCTTGCTCTGCCTGTTGTCCCTGGGGCTGGCCCAGGCCGCAACACGCACCGATATCCGGGTTGAGTTACAACTGGAACCTCCCCACCTGGATCCTACCCTGACCGCTTCGGCCACCACCGCCGAACTCACCTACGCCAACCTGTTCCAGGGCCTGACCCGAATCAACCACAAGGGCGAGGTGGTGCCCGCCCTGGCCCGCGCCTGGCGGGTCAGTGACGACGGCCTCGTCTATCATTTCACGCTGGCAACGGGCGTGTCTTTCCACGACGGCAGTCCCTTCAACGCCGAGATCGCCAAGTTCAGCCTGGACCGGCTGCGGGATCCGGCAAACGGCAACCCGCAGCAACCGCTCTACAGCGCCATCGAGCAGGCACGGGTGCGCGGGGAGCACGAGTTGGAGCTGCACCTCACCCGGGCCGACAGCCTGTTGCCGTTCAAGCTCGGCCTGTCCGCCGCCGTCATGGTGCATCCCGACAGCGCCGACAACAACCGCCATCACCCGGTAGGCACGGGTCCCTACCGTTTCTCAGGCCGGGTGCCCGGACAGGGCGTCAGCCTCGAATACTTCCCCGGTTACTGGGGAGCAGAGCCGTCGATCAAGGGAGCCCGCTTCACCTTCACCTCCAACTTCGTGGAGCTGGAAGCCAGCCTGTCGGAAGGGCTTATCGATCACTATTCCGACGCCAGCACCCTGGTCTCCCACGCCCAGCTGCGCCATCGCAGCGACTACCTGATCCGCGACGGCATCGGCGAAGGGGAGATTCTGCTGGCCATCAACAATGCCCGCCCCCCCTTCGACCGGTTGCCGGTGCGCCGGGCCCTGGCCCATGCCATCGACAAGCAGGCCATACGGCAGCAATTGTACCGGTTCAACACACCGCCGCTCATCGGCAGTCATTTCTCCCCCTATCACCCGGCCTATGTGGAGCTCAGCGACTACTATCCCCATGATCGGGAAAAAGCCCGCCGATTGCTGCAACAGGCGGGGGTCCCCCCAGGCACCGCCATGACCATCACCATACCGCCCACCATCTATGCCGCCGAGCTGGCGCTGCTGATCGCCAGCGAACTGGAGGCCATAGGACTCGAGCTCCATGTGGAAAGGATCAGCTGGCCCCAATGGATGGAGCAGGTGTTCACCAACAGGGACTACGAACTGACCATAGTGTCCCACATCGAACCCATGGATATCGGTATCTATGCCCGCGATCATTATTACTTCAACTACCACAACGATGCCTTCAAGTCGCTGTGGCGGCGGATCGAGCAGGCCACGGCGCAGGGGGAGCGGCACCGCCTGCTGGCGGATGCCCAGCGCATGCTGGCCGAGGATGCGGTGAACGTTTTTTTGCTGATGAAGCCCCAGCTGTCCATCCACAAGAGCAATCTCAGGGGCACCTGGGTCAATACCCCGGTGCCGGCGGTGGTGTTGGAAGAAATGTCCTGGGAATAATCCCCGGCAGCGGCCGGAGGTTTGCTCCCGCCCCGGCTGTTGCTAAACTGGCTACTTCCCCCGGATGGATGGACGCCCCTTGCCGAACAAAAGCCCCCCCTACCCGCCGCTGCGCTTTCGCACCCAGGTGCTGCTGCTGGTCGGCACCCTGGTAGCCGCGACCCTGCTGGTGCAGGGAACCTATCTGCACCACCGCCAGGGCCAGATCATCACCGAGCAGATCGGCCTGCGGGCCATGAACGTGGCCCAGACCGTGGCCCGGATCCCGGCCATCGTCGATGCCTTCGACAGCGCCGATCCGGCGGCCATCATCCAGCCGCTGGCCGAGCAGATCCGCATCGAAACCGGCGCCCGCTACGTGGTGGTGGGCAACAGCGCCGGCATCCGTTATTCCCATCCGCTGCCCGAGCGTCTGGGGCTGCCCATGGTGGGCGGCGACAACGAGCGGGCGCTGATCGGCGGTGAGGCCTATATCTCCGAAGCCGAGGGGTCGCTGGGCGAGGCCATTCGCGGCAAGGCGCCCGTCTTCAGCGCCGACGGCGACATCATCGGTATCGTCTCGGTCGGCTTCATGCTGGAAAAGGTGGATGTCGACATCGACAACTACCTGGCCCTGGGCTGGGTGCTGGTGGGGCTGATGGTGCTGCTGGGGCTGGCGGGGGCCGCCTGGCTGGCCCAGCACCTGAAGCGGGTGATACTGGGGCTCGAACCCCACGAGATCGCCCGCCTGGTGATGGAGAAGGATGCCATACTGCAATCCATCCACGAGGGCATAGTGGCGGTCAACCGGGAAGGACGCATCACCCTGCTCAACCAGGCCGCCCGCCGCTACCTGGATCTGCCGCCCCAGGCCGAAGCCCTGGGCCTGCCGGTGCAGGAGCTGGTGCCCAATTCCCGGCTGCGGGAGGTGCTGTCCAGCGGCGAGCGCCAGTTTGATCAGGAGATGTGGATAGGCGAGCACCCGGTGGTGGTCAACCGGGTACCCATCATTCACGAAGGCCGGGTGGAAGGGGCGGTGGCCACCTTCCGCAGCCGCCAGGAAATCCGGGAACTGTCCCTGGCGCTGAACGCAGTCAGCAGGGACATGGACGCGTTGCGGGTCCAGGCCCACGAGTTCTCCAACAAGCTCTACACCATTTCCGGCCTGCTGCAATTGAACAAGCCCCAACAGGCGCTTGCCCTCATCAACCAGGAAACCGCCCGGGAGCAGGCCCAACTGGCGACGGTGCTGGAGCAGGTGGCCGATCCCCTGGTGGGCGGCATCCTGCTCGGCAAGCTGGCGGACGCGGCGGAAAAGGGCGTGCAGCTCGACATCGTCGAGCACAGTGCCCTGCACACCCCCCTGAGCCCAGGCGGCCAGGAGGTGGTGCTGTCGGTGCTCGGCAACCTGCTCAACAACGCGGTGGATGCGGCCCTGCAAAATCGGGAGGAAGCGCCCCGGGTGCGGCTGTTCTTCACCGATCTCGGCGAACAGCTGCTGTTCGAGGTGGAAGACAACGGCCCGGGGGTGGATCCCGGCCTGCTGGCCCATATCTTCCAGGACGGTTTCACCACCAAACAGGGCAAGCACAGGGGCATCGGCCTGGCCCTGGTACGCCGGCTCTGCCTGGAGCACGGCGGCGACGTCAGCCTGGAGGACGGCGATCTCGGCGGCGCCTGCTTTATCGTCACCCTGGCCAAGGCCAGGGTCGCCCGGCGGGAGGAAAGGATGGCTCAAGAGGACAAGGTGGAATGAACGACAAGACCCACGGCGTGCTGATCATCGAAGACGACTTCCGCATCGCCGAAATCAACCGCCAGTTCGTGGAGCAGACGGCGGGATTCAAGGTGCTGCACGAGGCCAAGACCCGGGCCGAGGCCCTGGCCTTTCTGGCCGGACAGGCCGACCAGATAAGCCTGGTCCTGCTGGACGCCTATATTCCCGATGCCACCGGGCTTGAGCTGTTGTGGGAGATCCGCAGGCATTACCGGCATATCGACATCGTCATGGTCACCGCCGCCAAGGAGGTGGACACCATCCAGGAAGCCCTGCGCGGCGGTGTGTTCGACTACCTGATCAAACCCACCCAAAGCGAACGCATGGCCCATATGCTGGACCGTTTCCTCAGGGAGCGGGCATGGCTTGAGCAGAAACAGGAAATGAGCCAGGAGGAGCTGGACCTGGCGCTCAACCGCCGTCAGGTGCCGGCGCCGGCCGAGCCGGCGGCCACCGCCGGCGGCCTGCCCAAGGGCATAGACCGGCTGACCCTGGATACGGTGCTCGGCACCATGGCCCAGGCCCGCGAGCCGCAAACCGCGGTGGAGCTGGCCAAGGCCATCGGTGCCAGCCGCTCCACCGCCCGACGTTACCTGGAATACCTGGTGGCCCAGGGCAAGGCCTGCGCCGAACAGGCCTACGGCGAGGTCGGCCGGCCCGAGCGGCGCTACCGGCTCAATCCCTGATCAATCCAGCCTGAAGCCGATTTTCAGCACCACCTGGAAGTGCGCGATCCGGCCATCGGTGATATGGCCGCGCATCTCGGTGACCTCGAACCAGTCCAGGTGATCCAGGCTCTCGGCCGCCTTGGCCACCGCCTTCTGGATGGCATCGTCGTAACCGGTGCTGGAAGAGCCGGCCACTTCTATCAGTTTGTACACATGATCGGACATAAAGACTCCATGTTCGCTAAGGCAGCGACCGCCCCGGCGGCCGCTGGCAACGTCCTTAAGCAATAGCAGCCCCCGCCCCTGCCGTCATCCCGCCCGCTCCGTGAACAAAATAAACAAAATCGCCTTAATGCTGTTTTTTCAACTTATGCCCCAAAGCTTGTTGCTTAACACCAACGCATCTATTTTTACACCAGATATTAACAAGGACGAACCAAGGAGAACTGCATGTTCAACGCACTACGCAAACCCTTCAAACGCTTAGGCCTGGCCGCCCTGCCGCTGCTGGCCCTCGGCGCCCAGATGCCGGCCCAGGCCCAGGATTGGCAGCCCACCCGGCCGGTGGAATTCATCGCCCCCGCCAACCCCGGCGGCGGCTGGGATACCCTGGTACGCACCGCCGGCATGGTGATCCAGACCGAGAAGCTGGCGCCGCAGAACTTCGCCCCCATCAACGTGCCCGGCGGCGGTGGTGCCGTGGCCTGGGCCCAGATCGCCCGTGACGCCAAGAACGATCACAAGTTGTTCGCCACCAGCCCGCCCATCATACTGGTGCCCCTGGCCGGCACTTCCCGCTTCAGCCACAAGGACTTCACGCCCATCGCCCAGCTGAACACCGATTACGCCATCATCCTGGTGCGCAAGGATTCACCCTATCAGAACATCAATGATCTGTTCGACGCGATGAAGGCCAACCCCGGTCTGAGCGTGGGCGGTGGCTCGGCGGCCGGCTCCATGGACCACATCGCCATCGCCGGTGCCGCCGCCAAGGCCGGCCTGGAAGCGCGTAACGTCAACTACATCGCCTTCTCCGGCGGCGGCGAAGCCATGGTCAGCCTGATGGGCAACCATGTGGAGGCGGTGATCAGCGGCGCCGGCGAGTCGGCGGGCCAGCTGGAAGGCGGCGAGCTGCGCGCCCTGGCGGTGTCTTCTCCCGAGCGTCTCGGCGGCATCCTGGCCGGTGTGCCCACCTTCAAGGAGCAGGGACTCGACTACACCTTCGACATCTGGCGTGGGGTCATGGGGCCGAAAGACATGTCGCCCGAAGCCCGGGCCTACTACGAAGACCTGTTCGCCCGCATGGTGAAAACCGATGCATGGAAACAGGCCAGCGAGCAGCTGGGCTGGATCGACGCCTACCAGGACGGTGAAGCCTTCGGTGCCTTCCTCGACGCCCAGCTCGATCAGTTCAGCACCATACTGGGTGACCTGGGTCTGCTGCGGCGCTAACGGATAGCGGTGACGGGGTATCCCCGTCACCCGAGTCATGTACAGGTATTGTTATGAACAAACTCAACATCAACCAGAAAATTGGCATTATTCTGGCCTTGTTTGCCCTGGGCTACATCTGGATGGCGTTCCAGATCCCCGGGTTCTCGCTGCCCCGCCCCGTCGACTCGGATACCTTCCCCAAGGCCCTGGGCAGCGCCCTGCTGGTGCTGGCCGTACTGCTGTTTCTGGAAAAGCCCAAGCACAGCGTTCAGGACGATGAAGAGCAGGACGATATCATCGAGGAAACCGGCGGTTTCTGGACCAGCCCGCGCATGCGGGTAGCGGTCACCTCGGTGGCCATTGTCGCCTACGCCTTCGCCCTGCAGCCGGTCGGCTTCGTCGTCACCTCCATCCTGCTGTGCTGCGGCCTGGCCTACTACTACGGCTATCGCAACCACAAGGTCAACCTGTTGGCATCGAGCGGTGTCGTGCTGGCACTGTATTTCATGATGAGTTACGTGATGGATGTGTATCTCCCCACCGGGATCCTGCCCTTCTAAAGGCGCGGTCGCGTTAACTTACCTTTAATCAGGAAAAATCAAAGGTTTATCATTATGATGGATGCATTCAACAGTCTGGTGTACGGCTTCGGCATCGCCCTGGACCCGATGAATATCATGTACGTGTTCGTCGGTGTCTTCGCCGGCACCATTATCGGCATGCTGCCCGGCCTGGGCCCCATCAGTGCCCTGGCGCTGATGATCCCCATTACCTTCAGCATGGATCCCGCCTCCGGCCTGATCCTGATGTCCGGGGTCTATTACGGCGCCATCTTCGGCGGCTCCACCTCCTCCATTCTGCTCAACGCCCCGGGCGTGGCCGGCACCGTCGCCACTTCCTTCGACGGCTACCCCATGGCCAAGAAGGGCATGGCGGGCAAGGCCCTGGCGATCGCCGCCTACGCCTCCTTCATCGGCGGTACCGTCTCGGTGATCGGGCTGATGCTGATCGCCCCGCTGCTGTCCAAGGTGGCGGTGAGCTTCGGCCCCGCCGAGTACTTCGCGCTGATGCTGCTGGGCCTGACCGCCGTGGTCAGCCTGTCCGACAAGTCCCTGGTCAAGGGCCTGATCGCCGCCGTGGTCGGCATGATGATCTCCATCGTCGGCATCGATCTGCAGACCGGTACCGAACGCTACACCTTCGGCAGCCTGGAGCTGCTCGACGGCATCGACTTCCTGGTGGTGGCCCTCGGTGTGTTTGCTTTGGCAGAAGTCTTCTACATGCTGCTCAAGGGTGGCAGCAAGGAACAGCCGCGCAACAACATCGGTTCGCTCAAGCTCAGCAAGGATGAGGTCAAGGATATCGCCGGCCCCATCGGCCGCAGCTCGGTGCTGGGCTTCTTTATCGGGGTGCTGCCCGGCGCCGGCGCCACCGTCGCCTCCTTCCTCGGCTACAGCCTGGAAAAACGCCTGGCCAAGGACGGAGATACCTTCGGCAAGGGCAACATCAAGGGCGTCGCCGGTCCCGAGTCCGCCAACAACGCCGCCTGCGGCGGCTCCTTCGTGCCCCTGCTGACCCTGGGCGTGCCCGGCTCCGGCTCCACCGCCGTGCTGCTCGGCGCCCTTCTGGTGATGGGCGTCACCCCCGGCCCCATGATGCTGGAACAACGTCCGGACGTGTTCTGGGGTGTTATCGCCAGTATGTATCTGGGCAACATCTTCCTGCTGGTGCTGAACCTGCCGCTCATTCCCTACATCGCCCGCATCCTGGACATGCCCAAGCCGCTGCTGCTGGCGATGATCCTGATCTTCTGCATGATCGGTGTCTATGGTCTCAGCTTCAACGTGTTCGACCTGCTGCTGCTGCTCGGTTTCGGCCTGATCGGCCTCGGCATGAAGTTGTTCGGCTTCCCCACCGCCCCGCTGATCCTGGCCTTGATCCTGGGTGCCCTCATGGAAGAGTCCATGCGCCGCGCCCTGCAGATCTCCGGCGGCGACTGGATGACCTTCGTCGACAAGCCCATTTCCATGTGGCTGTTGATCCTGGCCTCGCTGTCCCTGTTCGCACCGCTGGTGAAAAAGGCAGTACGCCGGGTGATGGCCTCGGGCAAGACCACCCTTGCCTGATTCCTCGCTGCCATCCTGATGACAAAAAGCGCCGCCCCGGCGCTTTTTTATCGGTCCCGACTCCTGAACGCCGGTACCGGCAAGGGGATCAAGCCCGTCCTCATCCAAAAAAGGCCCCGCGAGGGGGCCAAGGCACGATTAACGCTTTAATACACTCAGGACTCGGTTTGCAGCGCCACCTCGCCGGCGGGTTTGGCGATGGGCTTCATCAGCAGGGTGTAGCCCACCACGCTGATCAGCAGGCCGACGAAGAAGGCCAGATCCATGAAGATCAGGCTGCAGACGAAGGACACGCCATACACCAGGAAGGCCCGCAGGTTGTAGTTGTTCTGGTAGACGAAGGGGCCCTCGGGATCGTAGAAATCGTTAACGTTCAGCCGGCCACGGCGCAGCAGGTAGAAGTCGGCCAGCATGATGCCCGCCACCGGACCGAGCAGGCCGGAGGTGATGACGCTGAACCACAGCAGGTTGTCGGCGAATACCCAGGGCATCATCAGCAGGCCGATTACGCCGGAGATGGCCACGCCCTGGGCGAAGTTCAGCCGGGGGAAGACGTTCATCAGGATATAGGCCGAGGGCATCAGGTTGGCGGCGGTATTGGTGGACCACTGGGCGAAGGCGATGGTCAGCATGCTCAGGATCAGCACCACGGGCGAGCTCATGGAGTTGAGCACGATTTCGATGGGATCCCAGGTGCCGGTGAGGATGCCGCCTATCATGCCCACCATCAGGATGCCGGAGCCGATCACGATAAGGCCGGTGATCTGGGCGACAAAGGGCTTGCGGTTGCGGATAAAGAAGTTCTTGCTGGAATGATCGCGCGAGCGTTCCAGCTTGCGGGTGAGATCCGGGCTGTTCAGGCCCATGGTGATCCAGATACCGGCGATGGCCATCACCGCGAACCAGAAGGAGCCATTGTCCAGCGAGGGCGCGGCCAGCACGTCGCCGATGGTGGCGTCGTTGGTCTGCAGCAGCCAGAAGGTGACCAGGCCGATCAGGATGGTCAGCGCCGGAATGGCGACCCAGTCGAACTTGGCCATGGCCTTCATGCCGTAGACGGCGTTCACCACCTGCAACACCCCGAAGATCAGGATAAGGATGGTGGTGTTGGTATAGCCGACCCACATCTCCAGCACCTTGCCGATGGCCACCGCCGCCACCCAGGTCTGGAAGCCGAACCAGAAGCAGGCGGGAATGGCGCGGAAGGCGGCGGGGATCTTGGCGCCCTTGTAGCCGAAGCAGGCGCGGATATAGACGGTGAAGGGGATGCCGTAGCGGATGCCGATGTCGCCGGCCAGGATCAGGATGCTGGTGACGATGGCGTAGGCCGCCAGTATGGCGCCGATGATGGTCCAGGGCGACAGGCCCGGATAGAGCTGGGCGCCCATGGTGAAGGCCCCCATGTTGATGGTCATGCCCGCCCAGAGCATGGTGAAGTCCCAGATGTTGATGTCCCTGTCCTTGTCGGTGGACGGCATCAGCTCGGGGTTGTTCATTTCGTGTACCGCCATTGGCCTCTCCCTGTGTGACTGCCGTGCCGGCGAGGTTGCCGGTACGGGTTAAATGTGATCAATTAAATTGAAATTACGTAAACAAAATAACCAATATATCGTTAACAATAAATCCACAGTTTCGTTATCAATACATATTTGTGATCCTTGTCACGCTATGCCGGCGCGAGGGCGACCGGTACCGGACGGATCGACGAGGGGAGCGCCCGGCTGTCCCGCCACTCCCGCTTCTCTTCCGTCACGCTCGCGAAGGCGGGAGTCCATGCGTCCCTTCGGCTCAGCCATTGCTATCCGACCGGCCTCCGCCCTGTTCGCCCGAACTGAATCCGGATGACCCCTGCGGTGACCTGAACGGCATGGTGCGCAGTGCGCCGGCGATTCGCGGTGTGAAAGAGCTCAAGCAGCGAGCCCGCTCCCGTATGCGGCAGTTGCGACGCGGGCCGGAGCGGGTAAAAACGGGGCATATCGCTTATGCGGCATAGTCGATGCGTTTCCCGCTATGTTATTAATGCCATAAAAAACAATAACTTATAAAATAGTTTGAATTAATTCGATATCAATGTGCCACTCTTTTCAATTTTTTTATCAGGCCGACACTCCTAATATCGGTTCCGAGCTTAACGAACAGCGAGCAACGCCTGGCCGGGCTTTAAAAAACAGTCAGCAAGACAACCCAAAGGAAACGAAAGCCATGTCTAAAGTAACAATTGAATTTTTTCACGATGCGGTCTGTGGTTGGTGTTATGTCCTGAGCCCGAGGTTACGCAAGCTGGTTGAACGGGCCGATGTCGAAGTGAAACAGCGCTGCTTTGTACTGCAACGCAATGATAAAGAAATGGTTCAGCGCTTTGGTTCTCTGGCTGCCGCCAAATCGGAAATCCTGAAGCACTGGGTCGCCTGCCAGCAAAAGGCGGATGACCCCACTCGCTTTAATATTGAAGGCATGCGTGCTCGGCCATTCTCCTACCCGAGCGGCTATTTGGCGGCGCTGGGCGCCAAAGCGGCAGAGTTGCTGGGAAATTCAGACACTCACTGGGATTACTTCGATGAAATCCAGCGCCTGCACCTGAAAGTGAACGATAACATTGGCGATCGTGAGGTCATCATCGCCGCAGCGGGCAATATCGGCCTGGATACTGAAGCCTTTGCCAAAGCCCTGGACAGCGATGAAGTCCGCCAGGCGGTAGAAACCGACCTCAAGCGAGCCAGAGACTTTGACCTGCGCAGCATTCCAAGCCTGATTATCAACGGTGAGCATGTGGTGTCTGACACCTTGACCAACGAACAAATTGAGCGACTGTTTTTGCAATAAGACTGAAAAGCAGCCCAGATAAAACACGAAAAGCATTGCAAGCTTTTAAATAGCTGTTCCGAATGGTAGATCACTGTCGGCAATGACCGGGTTCCGCTAAGCAGACCCTCCGCGCCAGGGATGGCGCGGCGGAGCCTCCAGGGACGGGTTCACGGCGTGTCTGCGTGCGGAATCCGGTCGATGTAGCACTATTTGGATCAGTTATTTAATTATATTAAGGTGAGATGGCACAATGACGACAAAAGTACTGGTTCTATATTATTCAAGCTACGGCCATGTTGAAACAATGGCGCACGCGGTGGCGGAAGGGGCAAGGAGCGTCGGTGATGTGCAGGTCGATATTAAGCGCGTACCCGAGTTGGTGCCGGAAGAGATTGCCAGGCAATCCGGTGTTCAACTGGATCAGCAGGCACCCATTGCCGAGCCCAATGAGCTGGCGAACTACGATGCCATTATTTTTGGTACACCGACCCGCTTCGGTAACATGGCCGCCCAGATGCGCAACTTCCTCGACCAAACCGGTGGGCTGTGGTTTGAGCAGAAGCTGATCGGTAAAGTCGGCAGCGTGTTTACCTCAACGGGCACCGGCGGCGGCAATGAAACCACCCTGCAGTCATTCCATACGACGCTGTTTCACCATGGCATGGTGGTGGTTGGCTTGCCTTACTCTGCACCCGGACTGACCGACCTGTCGGAAGTAAAAGGCGGCTCTCCGCTGGGGGCGGCGTGCATCGCAGGCGGCGACGGCTCACGTCAGCCTTCGTCCAAGGAGCTGTCAATGGCACAATTCCAAGGCCAGCATGTGGCCAGGCTGGCCAAGAAAATCAGCCGGTAACCCTGACCGATCCAGGATGGCGGCCGCCTGTCAAAAAAGGCGGCCAGCCCTTCTTGACCTTCCCCGGCGACGGAAGGAGGCCATTCCCGGACGCCATCACAATGTCGCTGCAGGCTGCCGGCCCCAGGCGCCGCCGTATTCCTCCCTCCGGATCCCAGTGATCACCGGCATCGTGGCGGTATTGAGCTTGCTCATCAGCGCCGCGAACTACGCCGACTCTGCCGGCTTTTCCTCCCGCAGGTTATCGGCCATCGACCTCGCTTTTAGACTGTGCTCCCGTCCTGCGGGTACCACCCTGGTCAGGGTGATACCGGCTACTCACGCTTTTTCCCTTCCATGATGCCTTTCTTTCTATGGGTGGACGGCGTCGGATGCCGTGGTGGCAGGATTCTAATTCACAATTTGATTTTTATTCATTGTGTTGACAACCATTACGTTGCACTATGGCTTGGCTTTAAATAACTGATCCTAATAGTGCTACATCGACCGGGCCCCGCACGCAGACACGCCGTGAACCCATCCCTGGCGCGGAGGGTCTGCTTAACGGAACCCGGTCGTTGCCGACAGTGATCTACCATTCGGAACGGCTATTTAAATAAATATTCCGCAAATGAAAAACATGTTTAGATTTGATTGGTTAAAGGAACATCCCCCATGTCGGCGCGCGTAACCTTAGAAATGTGGCGGGCTTTTATTGCGATTGCAGAGCAAGGCAGCGCGATGAAGGCGGCTCAAAAATTAAATAAAAGCCAGTCCGCCCTCTGCCACAGCATCAAGAAAATGGAATCGTTGCTGGGGCATTCATTGTTTATTGTCGAAGGCCGAAGGTCCACCTTGACGGACCTTGGTCACAGCCTGCTGCCTCGGGCACAAAGTTTACATAATAACGCCACCCAGATTGAAGCGCTGGCCTCGAAATACCAGGGGAAGCTGATGACAGAAATCAATGTGGCCGTGGATGTACTGCTTCCTTTTGACTTTATCCGGGACGTTTTTGAACGCTTTTATCAGGTTTATCCAACGGTTTCTATCCGGGTATTCGAAACCTCGCTGTCCGGGGCCGAACAGTTGATGGAGTCTGGCAGCGTGTCGCTGGCGATTGCCAGCCGCCTCCCCAAAGAAACCGTACTGGAACCCTTGGCCGAGATCGAACTGCTTTGCGTGTGCGCCCCTTCATTTCCGCTGGCAACCGAAACACGGGTGTTTCAACCGGAACTGAAACGTTACCGCCAGGTGGTGATCCGTGATTCTGGTAACCAGAACCTTGATAGCGGCTGGCTGGGATCACACCAGCGGCTGACGGTCAGCAGCCTGACGGCGGCGTTGGCGTCCGTCGAGCAGGGGCTGGGGTTCGGCTGGTTACCGATGCACAGTATTGCCGAGAAAATGGAGTGTGGTGATTTGGTACCTGTTGATCTGACGAAGGGAAAAAGCCGGATCGTCAGGCTGCAGCTGGGCATGAGTCCGGATCAGGCCCATGTTGGTGAGGTGAATACACTGTTTGATCTGTTTAACCAGCCGAAAGCCAATCCGCCGAGGTTGAGCGTGCATAGGTAAGTGGATGGCTCTCTCCGGCTGAAGGTGTCTGAAGACACGGCGGGTATTGGAGGGCTGTTTGGATGGCGGGGAATGGGCGGGCACGGTTGGCATTCCCACGCCGGGAGTGGGAATGCGGTAACGAATAGGCTAACTAACCGCTCCTAATAGTGCTACATCGACCGGGTCCCGCACGCAGACACACCGTAAGTCGTGATACTCGCGGCGGGCAAGTCGGAACAGTTGTTTAGCGGCGGGACTGCAATACCCGGGCAATCTCCTCCAGGCTGGCGGGATCCTCTATGGTGGAAGGCACCGTATAGTCTTCGCCGTCGGCCATCTGGCGGATGATCCGGCGCAGTATCTTGCCGGAGCGGGTCTTGGGCAGGCGGCCGACCACCAGGGCGGCCTTGAAGCAGGCCAGCGGACCGATGCGCTCACGCACCAGGGCGATCAGCTCTTCGACGATTTGCCCGGGCGGAGTATTCACCCCGTCCTTGAGCACCACCAGCCCCAGGGGCTGCTGGCCCTTGAGTTCGTCCTGCACCCCCACCACGGCGCACTCCGCCACCGCCGGGTGGCCGGCCAGCACCTCCTCCATCTCGCCGGTGGACAGCCGGTGGCCGGCCACGTTGATAACGTCATCCATCCGCCCCATCACGAACAGGTAGCCGTCTTCATCCAGGTAGCCGCCGTCGCCGGACACATAGTAGCCGGGAAAGGTGCTGAGATAGCCCGCACGGTAGCGGTCGTGGTTGCGCCAGATGGTGGTGAGGCAACCAGGCGGCAGGGGTTCGCGCAGGGCGATCAGTCCCTGGGTGTTGGCCGGCACCGGCTGGCCCGCCTCGTCCAGCACCTCGACATTGAAGCCCGGCACCGGCAGGGTGGCGGAGCCCGGCTTGATGGCATGGGGCTCCAGGCCGATGGGGTTGGCGGCGATGGGCCAGCCGGTTTCGGTCTGCCACCAGTTGTCGGTCACCGGCCGGCCGGTATGCGCCATCACCCACTCCAGGGTGGGCGGATCCAGCCGCTCCCCGGCCATGTAGATATGGCGCAGCCTTGCCATGGGGTAACGCCGCACACCCTCGCCGGCGGGATCTTCCTTCTTGATGGCACGAAAGGCGGTGGGCGCCGAGAACAGCACACTCACCCCGTATTCGTCGCACAGCCGCCAGAAGGCGCCCGGGTCCGGGGTTTTCACCGGCTTGCCCTCGTAGAGAATGCTGGTGCAACCCCTGAGCAAGGGGCCATAGACGATATAGGAATGGCCCACCACCCAGCCCACGTCCGAGGCGGTGAACATCACCTCGCCCGGCCTGAGATCGAACACCGCCGCCATACTGAAGTGAAGCGCCACGGCGTAGCCGCCGGTGTCGCGCACCACCCCCTTGGGCTTGCCGGTGGTGCCCGAGGTGTAGAGGATATAAAGCGGATCCGTGGCCGGCACGGGCACGCAAGGGTGCGGCTCGGCCCGGGCGAGCAGGGCCTGCCAGTCCCGATCCCGCTCTTCGGCAAGCACCGCCTCGCATTGGGGCCGTTGCAGCACCACCACCTGCTCCGGTTTCCAGCGGCTGTCCATCACCGCCTTGTCGACCATCGGCTTGTAGGGGATAACCTTGTTCACCTCGATGCCGCAGGAGGCGGTGAGCAACACCCTGGGCTCGGCGTCCTCGATGCGTACCGCCAGCTCGTGGGCGGCGAAGCCGCCGAACACCACCGAGTGCACCGCCCCCAGCCGGGCGCAGGCCAGCATGGCCATGGCGGCCTCGGGGATCATCGGCATGTAGATGACCACCCGATCGCCCTTGCCCACCCCCAGCCCGGCCAGCATGCCGGCGACCTTGGCCACCTCGTTGCGCAGGGAAAGGTAGCTGTAGCGGGCCTTCTGGCCGGTGACCGGCGAGTCGTAGATGAGGGCGGTGTCGCCGCCGCGCCCGGCCTCGATATGATGATCGAGCGCCATATGGCAGAGATTGAGTTCGCCGTCGACGAACCAGCGGTCGATGCCGTTGCCGTCCTTGGCCAGTATGGTCTGGGGAAAGCGGAACCAGTCGAGCGTTTCCGCCTGCTCGCGCCAGAACCGTTCCGGTTGCTGTCGCGCCGCGTCGTGGTAGTGCCGGTAGGTAGACATCGATGTCCTCCTGTAAGCAAGGTGGCGCCGGCCCCTCCCCTGGGCCGGCGGTGGATTCTTTCGCATGCAGGCCGGGGCCTGTGCGTCACTCCCGCGCCTCCGTCACTCGCGCAGGCGGGAGTCCATTTATCCCTGCAGATCAGCCGTCGTTTTATCCCTGCAGATCAGCCGTCGTTTTATCCCTGCAGATCAGCCGTCGTTATCCGCCTGTGTGCACCCGGCCCTGGATCCCCGCCTTCGCGGGGATGACAAGGGAATGCGCGGGGATGACGGGTGAATGCACAGGGAGCCGTAAGGTCGATTTCGGCCGACCGCCCCTTTTAGTTGATCACAAACAGCTCCATAAACTCCTGCACCGGGGTGGCCTCCAGCCGTTGCTGATCCAGGCAGAGATCCACTATCTGCCGGCAGCGGCCCTGGGGGAAGCGGGTCTGCAGGTTGCGCAGGAACTTGTGCTCCAGCACCGGGATGCCCTCGGCCCGGCGGCGGCGATGGCCGATGGGGTATTCCACCTCCACCTTGTCGGTGCTGGTGCCGTCCTTGAAGAACACCTGGATGGCGTTGGCGATGGCGCGCTTGTCGGCCTCCAGGTACTCGGCGCTGTAGCGCGGCTCCTCCACTATCTCCATCTTGTCGCGCAGGGCGTCGATGCGACTGTCGCCCCGGTGGAAGTCGTCCTCGTAGTGCTCGGCCACCAGGTCGCCGTACAGCAGGGGCACGGCAATCATGTACTGCAGGCAGTGATCCCGGTCCGCCGGGTTGGCCAGATCCCCCACCTTGGAGATGATGCGGATGGCGGACTCGTGGGTGGTCACCACGATGCGGTCGATGTCACCGATGCGGTCCTTCACCTGGTCGTGCAGGCGCACCGCGCACTCCACCGCGGTCTGGGCATGGAACTCGGCGGGAAAGCTGATCTTGAACAGCACGTTTTCCATCACGTAGCTGGCGAAGGGCTGGTTGACCTTGAAGCTTTCGCCCTTGAACAGCACGTCGTAATAGCCCCATTTGGGTGCGGTCAGTACCGAGGGCAGCCCCATCTCCCCCTTCATGGTGATCATGGCCAGCCGTACCGCCCGGGCGGTGGCGTCCCCCGCCGCCCAGGACTTGCGCGAGCCGGCGTTGGGGGCATGGCGGTAGGTGCGCAGCGAGCAGCCGTCGACCCAGGCCTGGGACAGGGCATCGATGATCTGCTCCCGGCTGCCGCCGAGCATTTTGGTGACCACGGCGGTGGAGGCCACCCGCACCAGCAGCACGTGATCCAGCCCCACCCGGTTGAAGCTGTTTTCCAGCGCCAGCACGCCCTGGATCTCGTGGGCCTTGATCATGGCGGTGAGCACGTCCTTCATGGTGAACGGCGCCTTGCCCTGGGATACCGCCACCCGGCTCAGGTAGTCGGCGGTGGCCAGGATGCCGCCCAGGTTGTCGGAGGGATGGCCCCATTCGGCGGCGAGCCAGGTGTCGTTGAAGTCGAGCCAGCGGATGAGGCAGCCGATGTTGAAGGCGGCGGTCACCGGATCCAGCTCGTGGGAAGTGCCGGGCACCCGGGCGCCGTGCCGCACCGTGGTGCCGGGTACGAGCGGCCCCAGGTGCTTGGTGCACTCGGGAAAGCGCAGCGCCAGCAGGCCGCAGCCCAGGGTGTCGATCAGGCAGTTGCGGGCGGTGTTGTAGGCCTCGGCGGAGTCGATCTCGGTGTTGGCCACATAGTCGGCGATGGTGACCAGCAGCTGATCGGGATCGGGTCTTTGGTTCAGGTCGAAATTGGCGCTCATCTTGGTGTTCCTTGTCTCTTGGTCGACATCGTTGCTCTGTGAATGGGGTGGTCGACTGAAGTCGACCCTACGGTCGGCTTGAGGCTTCCGCTCAGCGTTGCACCGGAGCCAGGAAGTGACTTGCAAGTCCCTGGATCCCCGCCTTCGCGGGGATGACACTTCACGTCCAGCCTCAAGCTTCCAGCTTCCGTTCAGCGCTGTGCTATCGGCACCCACTGCTGGTGACCCGGGCCCACGTAGTCGGCGCTGGGACGGATGATGCGGTTATGGGCGCGCTGCTCCATGATGTGGGCGGTCCAGCCGGTGACCCTGCTCAGTACGAAGATGGGGGTGAACAGCTTGGTGGGAATGCCCATGAAGTGATAGGCGCTGGCGTGGTAGAAGTCGGCGTTGGCGAACAGCTTTTTCTCCCGCCACATCACCTCCTCCACCCGCTCCGATATCGGGTAGAGCACCCGGTCGCCCACCGCCTGGCCCAGCTGTTTGGCCCAGGGTTTGATGATGGCGTTGCGCGGATCCTTCTCCTTGTACACGGCGTGGCCGAAGCCCATCACCTTGTCCTTGCGCGCCAGCATGGCCAGCAGCTCGCGCTCGGCCTCGTCCGGGCCGCTCCACTGCTCGATCATCGCCATGGCCGCCTCGTTGGCGCCGCCGTGCAGGGGCCCGCGCAGGGTGCCGATGGCGGCGGTCACCGCCGAGTGCAGGTCGGTGAGGGTGGAGGCGCACACCCGGGCGGCGAAGGTGGATGCGTTGAACTCGTGCTCCGCATACAAAATCAGCGAGCAGTGCATCACCTTCACGTCCAGCTCCGGTGGGGTGTTACCGCGCAGCATGTGCAGGAAGTGGCCGCCGATGCTGTCGTCGTCCAGGGCGGTGTCGATGCGCACGCCGTCGTGGGCGTAGCGGTACCAGTAGCAGATCATCGAGGGCAAGAGCGCCAGCAACCGCTCCGCCGCCTCCTGCTGCTCGCTGAATTTGTGTTCGGTTTCCAGGTTGCCGAGCAGGGAGCAGCCGCTTCGCAGCACGTCCATGGGGTGGGCCGAGGCGGGGATCTGCTCGAGCACGGTGCGCAGCGCCGCCGGCAGGCCCCGGTTGGCGCGCAGCAGGGCCTTGAAGGCGGAAAGCTCGCCGGTGTTGGGCAGGTAGCCCTTGAGCAGCAGGAAGGCCACTTCCTCGAACTGGGCCTTGGCGGCCAGATCCTCGATATCGAAGCCCCGGTAGGTCAGGCCGGAGCCGGTCTTGCCCACGGTACAGAGGGCGGTCTGGCCGGCGCTCTGGCCGCGCAGTCCTTCGGTGTTAGTCATGGTTTCCTCCTTGTGCGAACAGTGCATCCAGTTTGGCTTCATAGTCGTGGTAGCCCAGGGTCCGGTACAGCTCTTCCCGGGGCTGCATCAGTGCCACCGCCTCGCGCTGGTGACCGTCCTGCAGGATGTGGCGGTAAACGGTCTCGGCGGCCCGGCTCATGGCGCGGAAGGCCGACAGCGGATAGAGCACCATGGCCACCCCGGCGCCGGCCAGCTCCTGCTGGCTGAACAGGGGGGTCTTGCCGAACTCGGTGATATTGGCCAGCACCGGCACGCCCACGGCGTCGCAGAAGGCGCGGTACTGATCCAGGCTCTCCATCGCCTCGGGGAAGATCAGGTCGGCGCCCGCCTCCACGCAGGCCAGGGCCCGCTCCACGGCGCTGTCCATGCCCTCCACCGCCAGGGCGTCGGTGCGGGCCATGATGGCGAAACGGCTGTCGGTGCGGGCGTCCACCGCCGCCTTGATCCTGTCCACCATCTCCGCCCGGGACACGATGGCCTTGTTGGGCCGGTGGCCGCAGCGCTTTTGCGCCACCTGATCCTCGATATGGATGGCGGCCACCCCGGCCCGCTCCATCTCCTTCACGGTACGGGTGATGTTGAAGGCGCCGCCGAAGCCGGTATCCACGTCCACCAGCAGCGGCAGGGGGCTGGCGGCGGTGATGCGCCGGGCGTCCTCCAGCACGTCGTTGAGGCTGGTGATGCCCAGATCCGGCAGGCCGAAGGAGGCATTGGCCACGCCGGCCCCCGACAGGTACAGGGCCCGGTGCCCGGCCTGCTCCGCCTGCATGGCGCTGTAGGCGTTGACGGCGCCGACGATGGCCAGCGGCCGGGATGACGCCATGGCGTCGAACAAACTCTGCTTCATTGCATTTCCTCCTGGAATTGGGCCAGCAAATGGTTGCGACTGCGGGCCACGTGGCGACGCATCAACAGCTCGGCCAGCTCGCCGTCGCCCTGGAGCACGGCGTCCAGGATCTGGCGATGCTCCCGCAGGGCGAGCCGGGGGTCGGAGTGACGGTAAGAAAGACGATGGCGGTACATGCGCAGCAGCTGGTACAGCTCATCGCACAACAGGCCGACCAGCATCCGGTTGTGGCTGGCCTTGAACAGCAGGTAGTGGAAGTCCTCCTCCCCCTGCTGGCGCAGGTAGACCTCCTGGCTGTCGACAAATTTCTGGTGCTCGTCCAGCAGCCGGGTGAGGGTCTCGGCCTCTTCCCGGGTAATGGCGGCGGCGGCCAGGCGGCAGGCCATGCCCTCGAGCGCCTCGCGCACCGCGAACAGCTCGGTCAGCCCCTCGGCGGTGAGTTGCACCACCCGGGCGCCCTGGCGCGGCAGCCGCTCCACCAGGCCCAGTCCTTCCAGCCGCAGCAGGGCTTCGCGCACCGAACCCCGCCCCACCGCGTAACGGCGGGCCAGCTCGGGTTCGGACAGCTTGGTGCCGGGGGTCAGTTCGCCGCTGATCACGGCTTCCACCAAGCGGGGGGTCAGATCTTCACTGAGTACGGACATGATGTTGTCGACATTTCAGTTTCACATAACTCAAAAATAGCAGGTTATTAGCAAGATGAAACAAAAGTTGTCGACAAAAATAACAAAAGGGGAAGTTGCGCACATTTCGACCAAGGTCGTATTGTGGTGAGGGGTGAGCCGTAGAGTCGAATTTATTCGACCACAATCCGGCGCCATTGGTGACAAGGTCCACTGAAGTGGACCCTACAACTGACCACGGCACCGGTGGTGGAAAGGTCCACTGAAGTGGACCCTACAACTGACCGCGGCGCTGTTGGTGGAAAGGTCCATTGCAATGGACTCTACCGCTGGAGCGCGAGCGGGCCGCCCTCCCTGCGGAGGGCCTGCTCGTATTCAAACGGACAGGGAATAGGGCTGGCCGTCCCGGAGCAGCCAGTCGGTCACCGCTTCCTCCGGCATGGGTTTGGCAAGCAGATAGCCCTGCCCCAGCTGGCAGCCCAATTGCTGCAGCAGCCGCTGTTGCTCGGGTTGCTCTATGCCTTCGGCGGTCACCGCCATGTCCAGGCTCTGGGCCAGGGAGACGATGGTCTTCACCAGGTTGACCGCCCGGCTGTCCGTCGACAGATCGGCGACGAAAGACTTGTCGATCTTGAGCTTGTTCACCGGCAGCTGACGCAGGTGGCTGAAGGAGGAATAGCCGGTGCCGAAGTCATCCAGCGCAATTTCCACCCCGAGCCGGCGCAGCTCGTGCAAGGTATCGAGGGAGCCGGCCGTGTCCCACAGGCTGGTGTCCTCGGTGATCTCGAGCACCAGGGCGCCGGCGCCGACCCCGGTCACCAGCAGCGTCTTTCCTACCGTTTCCGCCAGTTCACCACGCATAAAGATGCTGGGGCTGATGTTGACGTTGATCTTGAGCCAGCCGAAGCCCGCCAGTTGCCATTGGCGCAACTGGCGGCAGGCCCGGTACAGCACCCACTCGTTGAGCGCGCGCGCCAGGCCGTGGTGTTCGGCCACCGCGATCAGCTC
The DNA here is from genome assembly GCF_052487945.1 of Zobellella sp. An-6. Taxonomy (NCBI): domain Bacteria; kingdom Pseudomonadati; phylum Pseudomonadota; class Gammaproteobacteria; order Aeromonadales; family Aeromonadaceae; genus Zobellella; species Zobellella sp. An-6. Next base: position 2,800,857 of record NZ_CP199259.1, read on the forward strand.
CAGCGGGCTGACCCGGCCGAACTCCGGCGACTGCCAGCGCAGCAGCGCCTCAAGGGACTCGATGCGGCCGGTGTCCAGCCGGAAAATGGGCTGGTAGTGCAGCGCCAGCTCGTCTTTTTCGATGGCCGCCTGCAGCGCCACCGCCAGCTTCTGCTGACGCAGCCGCTGTTCGTTCATGCCCGACTCGAACAGCTGTATCGCCCCCTGGTCCTGTTTCTTGGCGTAATACATGGCGGTGTCCGCGTGGCTCAGCAGCTCGGGCATGGTGGTGCCGTGATCCGGGTACAGGCTGGTGCCGATACAGGCCTTAGGCGACAGGCAACCGTCGTTGAGCCGAATTTCCCGCGACAGCGACTGCCACAGCCGTTGCGCCATCTGCTCCGCCTCCGCCATTTCCGCCAGTTGCTGGATCACCACGAATTCATCGCCGCCCAACCGGGCCACCTGGCCCTGATCGCCGATGGTCTGGCGCAGGCGTGCGGCCACCACCCGCAGCAGCCTATCGCCCACCTCGTGCCCCAGGCTGTCGTTGATCGCCTTGAACTCGTTCAAGTCCACCATATGCACCGCTATCCGGTGCCGCTCCTTCTGGGCGGCCAGAATGGCACTGCCCATCAGCTGGTAGAAGTACATGCGGTTGGGCAGGCCGGTCAGCATGTCGTGGTAAGCCAGGTGGCGGTTGCGCCGGTTTTCCCGCACCAGCAGCCACAGCATCAGGCCGCCGCTGATGAACAGGCCGGCCAGGTAGAGCATGGAGCGCAGGCGGATATCCTGAATGATGTTGAGCTGCTGCCAGACATTGGCCCCGGAGAAGCTTTCCACATTGATTTCCCGGGTCAGCGTCCGGTAGGCGGCGAATTCCTGTTGTAACGCCAGAATGCCGGCCCGGTCGTCGGCGTGCAGCCCGTAAACCCGATCTTCCCACGACGCCAGCTGAGTCCGTAAACGCTGCAGCAGGGGCAGCATGCCGGGCTGCTCCCGCAGCGGCTGGCTCTCCTCCCCCTGCAGCAGCACGTCAATCCGGCTCCACAACACTTCGAAGCGCAGCTGCACGTTCGCCTCGTCGTCGGTGCCGGCCATAAGCTCGGTCAGGGCATGGTCGAACTTCAGCACCTCGGTCTCCAGCTCGGAACTGGCCCAGCCGATGGCCTTGATGGTGGCCGACACATAGCGTACCACCTCCAGATCCCGGTGATAGCTGTAGATCGAGCTGAGGCCGAACAGCAGGGCCACGGCGGTAAGCGACAGCAGCTTGAGTTTGGTCACGGTCAGCGAATGTCCAGGGTTCTGAGTTGCCAAATCATCATCTCATGGTGCTGCTTGGTATCGAGGGCCGGCATGTCCGACAGGGGCAACAGTACCCACACCGGGCCCTTGTCGCGGATTTTCATCGCTTCCCCGTCCTTGTGGGTGGCCAGCAGCACCGGCAGGCGCGCGGCCGTCGCCCAGTCGATATCCACATGATACTGATTCAGTGCCGACGCCCTGATCTTTTCCCCGTCGGCCGCCCCCACCCTGGCCAGCAGATCCTTCAACAGCACCCCGCGGTAATGATGCGATCCATCGGTCCAGGGAGTCTGGGTATTGAACTCGTGCTGGGGAAGTTGTCCCAGCATGGCCAGGTCGAAGTCGGCCCGCCCCTCGGCATTGGTCACCCCTATCTTGCCAGTCAGGCTGAGCAGCACCGGGTCCTGGGCCGCCGGCAGGGGCTCTGCCGCCGCCAGGGTACCATGGCACAGGGTGAGCAGCAGGCACAGGAAGTAAAGGGGACGCCGCAGCCCGTCCCCGAGTAACGACTTTGTCGGAAGCATGGTGATACCTCTTATCATGAGGGACTCATAAGAGTTTAGATAGCCGCGCCCAGATTAACAGGCCGCGCACAACAAAAGTCCGCAGATTAAAGCAGTCGGAAATTGAAGTCGAGCTGAACCGGGCACCACGGCAAAGCCCTGAGCAAAAAGGACTCATTCAACGTCAACCCCCGACCTATCAGGTCATCATGGCCCGCTTGCCTGCCACCGGCGCATCTGCTCAAAGCCATGCGCCCGCCCGGAGGAAACCACCATAAAGCGCTTCCGGTACCGGCCGCCGTGCTGTGGCTGCCCCTGCCCGCGCTGTCGCTTCCGTTCGCCCCGGGCTCCGGCTCACCGGTTGGCGGCCACGGACCCGGCCTTTACTCCGCCGCGTCCTGGCCGGCGGCGGGCGCTTCCCGCGGCAGCTGGCGGATGTGCAGATCCATCTGCGGAAAGGCGATCTCGATACCGGCCTTGCGGAACGCCTTGAGGATGGCGAAGTTCAGCTCGCTGGTGGTGACCATGCGATCGTTCATCTTGTCCACGTAGGCACGCAGCTCGAAATCCAGGGTGCTGGCTCCGAACAGGGTGAAGAACACCGAGGGCGCCGGCTCCTCCAGGGTCAGCGGGTGTGCCTCCGCGATCTGCTCCAGCAACGCCTTGGCCTGGTCCACGTCGGCGTCATAGCTCACCCCTACCTTGATCACGATGCGGGTCACGTTGTCCGACAGGGTCCAGTTGATCAGCCGCTCGGTGATGAAGGCCTTGTTGGGCACCACGATTTCCCGGTTGTCCCAGTCGATGATGGTGGTGGCCCGGGTACGGATGCGCGCCACCGTGCCGCTGAACTCGCCGATGGTGATGGTGTCCCCCACCCGTACCGGCCGTTCGAACAGCATGATGATGCCCGATACGAAGTTGGCCACCACCTCCTGCAGGCCGAAGCCCAGGCCCAGGGTCAGGGCCGCCACCATCCACTGCAGCTCGCTCCAGCGCAGGCCGAGCAGCGAAAACACGGTGATCACCGCCATCACCGCCAGGGTGTAGCGCAGCAGGGTGGTCACCGTATAGCAGTGGGCCGCATCCATCAGGCTGCTGCGGGCCAGCAGTATCTCCACCAGGCCGGGCAGGTTGCGTGCGGCCAGCAGGTAGACGCCACCCAGGAAGATGGCCAGCAGGAAGTCCTGCAGGCTGACCACGCTCAGTACCTCGCTTTCCCCCACCGTGATGGTGCGCGACCAGAGCGTCACCCCGTCGAGCCAGGTCAGGGCCGGCAGCACGTCGGCCCACACCCAGAGCAACGCCACCACCAGGCCGGTGGCGGTGGCGGTGCGCAGCAGGGTACGGGTCTGCTGGTTGATGTGCTCCAGGCTGAGGTGGGGATCGGGCAGATCGACGCTGCCTTCGGCGGGGCTCTTGTCCTCTTCCGCCTCCCGCGCCTTCTGCTCGCGCCGACGGCGGATCAGCAGGTGCACCTCGCTCAGGATCAGGGCGCGGGCCGCCAGGCTGTAGGCCAGCCACACCAGCGCCAGCACCACCAGGCTGTCGATGAAGCGGGGCAGCAACTCGGCCACGGTGAGCAGGTAACCGCTCAGGATCAGCACGCCCATCACCGCGAACAACAGGCTCATGCCGAGCCGCAGCAGGCGCCGCTGATGCTCGCTGATAAACCCCGTCTGTTTCTTGGGCGGGGGCGCCAGCAGTTGCCAGGTGGCCAGACCGTTCACCAGGGTGCTCAGCAGCAGGCTGATGCGACCGAAGACGTCGTAGACGTCCTCGTCCGGGTGGACGAAGCTCAGGGACAGCAGCAGGATGAACAGCAACTGCAGCGGCAGGAACCAGGACAGCACGGTGCGCAGCCGGGACATCAGCAGGGGATGCCAGTCGAAATGTACCCGGCCCAGCCCCCCCTTGCGGGTGAAGGACAGGAACAGGTGCCCGGCGAGCCACCAGAGGGCGATATTGCGCAGAGTCACCGCCAGCACCTCCACCGCCGGCTCCGACTCGGACAACCCGGTCGGCTGCAGGGACGCGGCCAGCAGCAACACCGGCACCGGCAGCACCCGCAGCAGGCTCCAGCCGATGGCCTTGAAGGTCAGGTTGATGTTGTCGGTATAGCGGTGGGCGCATTGCTCCGCGATCTGCGCCAGTTGCCCCCGGCTGTTGCGCCCCCAATGCGTCAGCAGGGCCGCCAGCGCCATCACCAGCACGGTGCCCAACGGGTTGGCCGCCACCACCAGCCACATCACGGCCAGCAGCGAGCGCCAGTTGGCCGGGGTGAGCAGGCTCAGGACGGCATCGGGCAGCTGCTTCAGCCAGTCCAGATCGATCAGCGAGTGGCTGGGCCACCACAGCAGGCTTTCCCCCAGGATCTGATCCAGCTCCGCCACCAGCCGGTTCACTTCCCGCAAGCGCACCTCGTTCTGGCGCAGCTGTTCGCCGAGCTGATCTTCCGCCTGCAGCTGCAGGCTCAGGATCTGGACCTTGAGCCGGTTCAGTTCGCTCCGGGCCGGATCCTCGATCAGCAGGGGCGGCTGGGCCTCCAGCTCCCTGAGCTGGTCGCGCAGGGAAATGCTGCGCAGCCGGGACTGGGCCAGCTCCCGCTCCAGCTCCTGCAGGGAAAAGCGGGGCTCCTTGTATTCGTTGAGCCGGCGTTTCTCATCCAGAAACTGCACACCCAGGGCCTCGGTCAGGCCGCCGATGTCGAGCCGCTCGCGGATACTGTCCAGGGTCTGGGTCAGGCGGGTTTCCCGCCGGCCGTAGTCGTCCCGCCGCTCCTGCAACAGCCGCAGCTGTTCATTGGCCGCCGCCACCCCGTCGATATTGCCACGCAGCGCCTCCAGTTCGGAGGAGAAACGGCTGGCGACTTCCGGCTCGCGCTCGGTCAGCCGGTGCAGTTCGACGCTGAGCGCCCGCAGCTCGGCGGAAGAGCGCTGGTTGAAGTCGGCTTCCAGCACCTGCAGGTACAGGCCGAGCAACTGCTCCGCCAGGCCCAGGACCTGGATTTCCAGGCGCAGCAATTCCAGCCGCGCCGGAATGGTCCTGGCGTCCAGCTCGGCGGCCAGCAGCCTGGCCTGCTGCTGCCGCAGGGCCGCCAGCTTCAGCTGCTCCACCGCCTCGGCCAGGCCGGGCTGTTGTTCCGCCGCGGCCGGTACCGCCCTCTCTTCCTCCGGCTGGCGGCGGATCTCCTCCAGGCTCTGCTGCTGGCTGCGCGACTGCTCTTCGAGCCGGGCCTGGGCCTGCTGTTTCTGCTCCAGCTCGCTCAGCAGCCGGTTTCGTCTGACATTGAGCTCGGCAATATCGCTTTCGAGCCGGGTGAGCGGAATATCCCGCTCGCCGGCGCCGGTGAGCAGGCGGCCGAACTCGTCCAGCTGCTGCTCGGCCTGGGTCAGGCGTTCATCGAAGCTGCGCACCTGTTCGACCCGCTCCAGCGCGCCCTTGAGCCGGGCCACCGCACTCTGTTCGTGCTCCAGTACCTGCTGCCAGAGCTGACGCTCTTCTTCGGACAGCGCCTCCTTTTCCAGCTGCTGGCCGGCCCGGGTCTCAAGTTCCTCCTTCAGCCAGGCCTGGGCCGGCGCATCGTCGATGGCGGCGACATGGGCCTCCATCTGCTCGCGGCCCAGTGCCAGGGCCTTGCGCAGCGCGGGCAGCTGCCGCATCAGCATCAGGGCGGCATTGTCCGGGTTCAGGTTCGGGTCCGATTCCTGAGCCTGAGCCTGAGCCTGAGCCTGAGCCTGAGCCTGAGCCTGAGCCTGAGCCTGAGCAGGCAGCCCCCACCACACCAGCAGACAAAGCAACCAGCCGGTAACACCCACACCGGCAATAGCGGAACGACGCATAAACAGCCACATACTCGAGGAGAAAAACAGGGCTAGATAATACGCCAGAAGGGACGGGGTCGGCGAGCCCCGGAATGGATTGGGAAATGGAGATCGAAAATGGGGGGAATGAAGGCCGGAACCGGGAGCCCGGTCCCGATTCCGGCCAGAAGACTCAGAGGCGGTTGAGGGTCACGCCGGACTCCGGCAGGGCGGTCAGCACCGGCCGTTGGTTGCGCACATAGTCGACGAACGCCTGGGCGTCGGTGTTGCAGCGCACGCCCTGGGCCTTGCAGTCCAGCGGCTGGTTGATGTAGTGCACCTGTACCCGGCCGCCGTCGGTCTTGCTCAGCCGGGCCACCGGGAAGGCCGCAAGCTTGCCGTCGACGAAGGCCAGATCGAGCCGGTCGGTCAGCACCTGCTGGCTCTCGAACAGGGTGTTCCAGCCGTCATTGCCGGAGGCGTTGTAGCTGGTCATCACCACCTGGTAGCTGGCTTGCGGATCGAGCCGCTGCCACTGGCCGTCGCGCCGGACCTCGATGCGGCTGAGGAAACCCCTGTCCCTGCCGGTTTCGTCGAACTGGTAACGCAGCCCCGCCACATAGGGGAACTTGCCGGTATGGGCCCCCTCGGGCAGGGAGGCGTTGATGGCCTCCAGCAGCAGGCCCGCCACCTGGCGTCCGGTGAGGGAGACGATGCTCATGGCATTGGCGAAGGGCAGCAGCTCCAGGCCGACATGGCCTTCCTTGAGCTCGCCCGGCTCCAGGCTGTTGCGCACGCCGCCGGCGCCGACCAGGGCGATGTCGGCGCGCCGGCCGGTCACCGCCCGTACCTCGGGGGTATTGGCCCAGTACAGCTGGCTGGCCGCCACCAGGGGAGCGACCTGGGAGCCCTGACCGTCCACCGGCAGCCGCACGTGCTTGAGCGCGGCGGGGACATGGCCGATCACCCGGCCATAGGCCTGGTCCAGGGCCGGCTTGTAGTTCTCGTCGATATGGCTGCGCAGGGCCGGATCTTCCTCCACCAGGGCGATATTGGGCTGGGCCTCGATATAGGCGGCGACCCGCTCGGCGTCCTGGCCGGCCAGGCGGTGCTGTTCGGCGCGGCGGATATCGCGGAAGAAGGCGTTGTCGGACAGCAGGGTATTACCGCCCTCGCAGCGCAGCAGCTGGCCGTCGGGGCTCAGGGTCACCTCTACCCGCCCCATGGCCTGGGCATACTGGCCGGCCTGCACCACACAGGTCTTGCCGCGGCCATCCTGATTGGTGAACACCCGGGCATAAGGCTCATTCTGCTCCCAACCCAGGTTGCGGAAATCCCCGAGCAGGCTGTGGGAGTGGCCGCCGACGATGAGATCGATGCCGTTCACCTCTTTCGCCAGGCGCTGGTCCCGCTCCAGTCCCAGGTGGGTGATGGCGATGATGTGTTTCACCCCCTGCTCGCGCAGCGCCCTGACGGTACGCTGGGCGGCCTGCACCTCCTGTTCGAAGATCAGCTCGCCCACGTTGGGGGCGATGTCGGACATGTCTTCCAGCACCAGGCCGATCACCGCCACCACGGGATCACGACCGGCATCCTCCATGCTCTCGAGCCGCTCCTTGTCATGGCCGTCGAATTCATAAAGCACATAGGGCTTGAGGTTGTCGAGCTCCGCCAGGTGCGGATCCCGGCTGGCGTCCAGGTTGGCGGCCAGCACCGGGAAGTCGACGCTGCCGATAAAGGCGGCCAGGCGCTCGTTGTCGAGGTCGAACTCGTGGTTGCCGAGCGCCATGGCGTCGAGCTGCATCCGGCTCAGCACGTCGGCGTTCATGGCGCCCTGGTTGAGCTTGAAATAGCCGGTGCCCTGCCAGGCATCACCGCCGTGCAGGAAGAGGATGGGCTGATCGGCGGCGGCGGCCTGCTCCTTGAGTCCGTTGGCGAAACTGAGCAGGCGGGGATGGCCACCCAGGCGGGTGAACAGGGCCCGGTTGTCGAGCTCCAGCCGCGCATCGGTGGGATCGAAGTGGGAATGGGTGTCGTTGATATGGGCCACGGTCAGGGTGAAGGGTTGATCCGGCTGCTGGCTGGCGCAGCCCGCCAGCGCCAGCGCCAGTACCCCGGCCACTATGCTTTTGTTCATGGATGGATAAACTCCGTTTATTAATAAATGTCGTGCTCTTGGGTTCTGCGTGCCTGGTCGACTGAAGTCGACCCTACAAAATGCACCTGGCCTGCCGCAGGGTCCACTTCAGTGGACCACTCGCCATCGGCACCATGGTTTGGTCGAAATAAATTCGACCCTACGGCGGCCGTACCTGCCGTAGGGCTCAACTGGTAAAGACCACCGTCTTGCCGTTGTGCAGGAACACCCGTCGCTCGATATGGTACTGCACCGCCCGGGCCAGGGTGATGCATTCGATGTCCCGCCCCTTGGCGATCAACTGTTCCGGGTAATGGCTGTGATCCACCACCTCCACTCCCTGGGTGATGATGGGGCCCTCGTCCAGATCGTTGTTGATGTAGTGGGCGGTGGCCCCCACCAGCTTGACCCCCTTGTCGTAGGCCTGGTGGTAGGGTTTGGCGCCCTTGAAGCCGGGCAGCAGGGAATGGTGGATATTGATGGCCCAGCCCTCGAGCGCGGCGCACATGGCGGGGCTCAGCACCTGCATATAGCGCGCCAGCACCACCAGATCCGCCTCGCACTCCCTGATGATGCCGAGCACCTGGGCCTCCTGCTCGGCGCGGTTGGCGTCGCTCACCGGCAGGTGGTAATAGGGAATGTGGTGCCAGTCGGCCAGGCGCTGCAAGTCCGGGTGGTTGGAGATGATGGCCGGGATCTCGATGGCCAGTTGGCCGGTACGGTAGCGGTAGAGCAGATCGTTGAGGCAGTGATCGAACTTCGACACCATGATCACCACGTTGGGCCTGTGGCGGGTGGCGGTCAGTTCCCACTGCATCCCGAACTGCTCGGCCCGGGGCGTGAAGCCCAGGCGGAAGCCGTCTTCGTCGAAGGCGGGCTCCCGGGGCGGGCGGAATTCCACCCGGATGAAGAAGTGCTCGCTGATGACATCGTCGAAGGTCTGCATCTCCACCACGTAACAGCCCTGCTCGCGCAGGTAACGGGTCACCACGTCCACGGTGCCCAGGCTGCCCCGACAATGGGCGGTCAGATAATAGGTGTCTCTCGGCTTGGCCACGGATGCTCTCCCTACCCAGATAAATGATGTACCCTCACGGCGCGAGCCCGCTATTTTGCGGCAATCCGCGCCATTGTGCCAGTGGCTCAGGCGGACGGCGGCGCCAGCGGTTTTTCCATCAGGAAGCGGGTGAACACCAGCCCGCCCCGATTGACCTGCTGCCGGCTCAGCAGCCGGAAGCCGCGCTGCTCGAACAGGGGCTTGGACAGCAGGCTGGCGTCGGTGCGCAGCCGCGCCACGCCACGCCTTGCCGCCTCGGCCTCGATATCGGCACAGAGCCGGCTGGCCAGGCCCCGCCCGGCATGCTCGGCCAGCACGTACAGCAGCGCCAGGTGATCGTCCGGGTGCAGGGTGGCGAAGGCCACGGGGATCTGCTGGAAGGCCATGATCCGGGTGTAGCCGTCCCGGATCAGGGCCTTGAATTCATCCGGGTACAGATAGGGGAAGGAGGCCCACACCGCGACCTGGTCGTCGCTGTAGCCCTGCCGCCCCTGGGCCATGACCGCATCGTGGTAGATCAGCTCCAGGCTGCTGAGATCGGTCTCTTGATAGTCTCTGATCAGGTACATGTCGGCTCCGGGAGCACGGTCGGTCCGGGCGGTCTGTTAATTCTTGTCCGCCCCGTCGGGCTTGTCCAACCAGCGCAGCTTCATCTCCCTGCTGCGGGCGACCAGGGCCATGACCCCGCCCGCCAGGCACACCATGACGCCGAAGATCCAGGCCGGCGCCGGCCCCCACAGCATGACGCCGGAGCCGGACAACAGCAGCACGAAGCCCATCAGCTTGGCGCGGGTGGCACGGCCGTTGACCGACAGGCGTGCACCGCAGTGGGGGCAACGAAAATGCACATCGAGCCCCCGGCTTTCCCGTTCGGTCACCTGGGCGGGGCGGATCACTTGCTCACAACTGGGACATTTCACGCGTTTTCCTCATCTGGTATGGGTTCGGGGCCGGCCTCGATCAGGCTGCCCGGGGCGATTTTGTCCTTGCCGGCCAGGCCCTGCAAGTAAAACAGGCAGCGTTCGCCATGGTAACTGAGCCGCGCGCAGCTGCGGGCCAGGGTCAGGCCGTCGAGGGTGGCCTCCATCGCCAGCTTGCGGGTGGCCGAGGCCTGCAAAATGGACAAGCGGATATCCTGGTTGTGCTGGCGCAGGGCCTGCAAGGCCTGCTCGATATCCTCTTCCTGCCGGTGGTCGGTGAGCGCCTGGGCGGCGTTGAGCAGCAGCGCCGCCAGCTCCCGGGCGTGCTGGCTGAGGGGGATGATGGCCTGCACCCGGGGTTCCCAGCGGATCTTGAGCGCCTCGTGGGCGCACTGGCGCACATGGTCGAGCAGGTGCAGGCAGGCGTTGAGCCGGTTGAGCACCTCCCCTTCCGCCTCCGGCAGCCGGGCCAGGTAACGGGCCACCACCTCGGTGGCGTCCCGGGCCTCATCCAGGTTGGCCACCACGAAACCGGCCTCCTCGTTGCGCAGGCGGGCGGCGGCGTTCTGCAACACCACCAGGGCGCACTGGCGCAGGGTATCGTGGGCCGCCTCCACCGCCAGGGAGGGCACCACCTGCATGCTGGCGTCGAGGTGGCGGGTCAGCGCGGGCCGCGGCTCCGGCAACAGCCGCTCGGCCAGGATCGCCAGCTGGGCGGTGAAGGGCAGGAACAGCGCCGCCCCCAGCAGGTTGAACAGGGTGTGGAAGGCGGCCAGGGTCAGGGCCTGGTGGTCGCCCAGACCGTCGCCGGTGAGCCAGTCGGCCAACCAGATCAGCAGCGGCAGGATAAAGAAGGCCAGGGTGCCGGCCCCGATATTGAACAGGATATGGATGAGGGCGGTGCGCTTGGCGGCGATGGTGGCGCCGATGGCCGCCAGGGCGGCGGTAAAGGTGGATCCCAGGTTCTGGCCGATGACCATGGCCCCGGCCTGCTCCAGGGACAGGGTGTCCGTGGCCAGGGCGGTCAGGGTGATGGCGAGGGCGGCGCTGGAGGACTGCATCAGCAGCGTCATCACCAGCCCCACCAGCAGCAGCATGAAGCGCGCACCCAGGGTGGCGGCGCCGAACCGGCTGAGATCGATGCGCTCCGCCAGCCCCCCCATGCCGCTCTGCAGCAGGTCCAGCCCCACGAACAGCACCCCGAAGCCGGCCAGGGCGATGCCGGCCGAGGCCAGGCGCCCCCGGCCCAGCAGCCGCAGCAGCACGCCGATGCCGACCAGGGGCAGCAGCAGGCTGCCGATGGACAGCTTGAGCCCGAGCAGGGACACCAGCCAGCCGGTGCTGGTGGTGCCCAGGTTGGCGCCGATCACCACGCCGATGGCCTGGCTCAGGGAGAGCAGGCCGGCAGACACGAAACCGATGGTGGCCAGGGTGGTGGCATGGGAAGACTGCACCAGGGCGGTGATGGCCGCCCCGCTCAGCACCGCCTTGGCCCTGGAGCCGGTCAGCCGGCCCAGGGTGGTGCGCAGCCGGTCCCCGGCCAGGGCGGTCAACCCTTCGGTCAGCAGTAGCATGCCCAGCAGGAAGAGGCCGATGCCGCCGAGCAGGGTACCGATGGTGGTGAACATGGCGAAACAGCTCCCGGTGCCGATGATGCCCGCGGGCCGCCTTGAGGCCCGACAAAACCGCGATGATAACAAAGCCTGGCCGGGCTAGCTGCCGGCACAGGCGGATTTTGCCGGATTTTTGCTAGGGTTAAGACAGGAGTCAGCACAGGAGCACCGCCATGTCCCCCTTCCTCCATCGACGCGCCGCCGGCCAGGCCCTGGCCAGGGCCCTGCGGCATTACCGGGGCCGCCCCGACCTGCTGGTGCTGGGCCTGCCCCGGGGCGGGGTACCGGTGGCCTTCGAAGTGGCCCGGGCCCTGGACGCCCCCCTCGACGTGCTGCTGGTGCGCAAGCTCGGCCATCCCCACCACGAGGAGCTGGCCATGGGTGCCATCGCCTCGGGCGATATCCTGGTGTGGAACCCGGAGATCCGCGGCCGCCTCGAGCAGCAGCGGGTCGAGGCGGTGATCCGCCGGGAGCGGGCGGAGCTCGAGCGTCGGGAGCACGCCTACCGGGGTGATGCCCCGCCGCTTGTGCTGACCGGCGCCACCGTGCTGCTGGTGGACGACGGCCTGGCCACCGGCGCCACCATGGAGGCGGCGGTACGGGCGGTAAAAAGCCAGCGGCCGGCGCGGCTGGTGGTGGCGGTGCCGGTCAGCTCGGTCGAGGCGGCGGCCCGGATCCGGGCCCTGGCGGACGAGTTCGTCGCCCTGCGGGTGAGCCCCGAGTTCGGCTCGGTCGGCCAGTATTATCTCGACTTCGGCCAGACCGAAGACCAGGAAGTCCGCGAATTGCTGGCCGAGGCGGCCAGACCGGGCAGTTTGCCGTAGCGGACGACAACCGGGGTCATCCCTCCAGCTCCAGCAAGACCAGCTCGGCCACCGGTCCGCCGGAAGCCGGGTTCTGCCCGGTGATCAGCCGCTGGTCGCTCACGGCGAAGGGCTGCCAGGGCGCCTCCGCCTTCCGGTAGAGGGCACCACGCCTGACCAGCTCGTCTTCGGTGAGAAAGGGCACGTACCGATCCAGCTCGGCCAGTTGCTCTTCCTCATTGGAAAAGCCGGTCACCTCCTTGCCCTCGATCAGCAGGGTATCGTCGGCCAGCCGGATATTGAACAGGCCGGCGGCCCCGTGGCAAACGGAAGCAACGATGCCGCCGCTCTCATAGATGCGCTGGCCGATCAGTTGCAGCGCCTCGTTGTCGGGAAAGTCCCAGATAACGCCATGCCCCCCGGCGAAATAGACAACAACATAATCGTCCGGATCGACCTCGGCGGGGCTGAGGGTGGCCCCCAGCCGGTTCATGAAGGCCTTGTTCTGGTACCAGCGCCAGTCCAGCTCGTCGGCCATGGCCAGGCTGTGGGGATCGATGGGGGTATAGCCGCCCCTGGGGCTGACATAGTCGACCTGGTAGCCGGCCTCCTCCATCTTGCTGACGAAATGCACCGCCTCACCCAGCCACAGGCCGGTGGCCCGGTTCAGGTTGGGATATTTTTCCACGCTGGTCACTACCACCAGAATTTTCTGTTTCATCACTCTTTCTCCCTGCCATCGACAGCCGATTACCAGTGCAAGCTTAGTCCCACTGCCGCCAAATGGGTCGACGCGGGACGATAATGACCACCAACGGCAAGACCGCGCCGACGGTAACCCGCAAAGCCCTTTAATTTTTTCCGGCTTGGGATATGCTGCGGGCAGTCAAGCCAACGAACGGGATAAGAATTTGAAACAAGCTTACCTCAGTGCCCTGGTGATCGGCGCCGTGCTCAGCGGCTGCGCCGGCCAGGCCGAAACCTCACAGCCGGCCGCCGCGGTCCGGCAACCAGCGACCGCCACGCCACCGCTCAGCGCCGCCGAGCAGCAGAGCTTTGCCGCCTGGCGGCAGGGTTTCCGCGGTCGCGCCCTGGCCGCCGGCATTCGCCCGGCGGTGTTCGACGCCGCCTTCAGGGACGTCAAACCGAACCAGGAAGTGATGCGCCTGGACGGACGCCAGGCCGAGTTCACCAAGCAGATCTGGGAATACCTGGACACCGCCACCTCCGCCACCCGCGTCAGCAACGGTCGCCAGAAATGGCAGGAGCTGGCCCCCACCCTCAGGGCCATCGAAGCGCGCTATGGGGTGGACGCCAAGGTGGTACTGGCCATCTGGGGCATGGAAACCAACTACGGCTCCTTCCGGGGCAACACCGGCATCATCGAGGGACTGGCCACCCTCGCCTTCGAGGGCCGCCGCCGCAGCTTTGCCGAAGAGCAGCTGATCGCCGCACTCAGGATACTGCAGTCGGGCGACACCAGCCCCGAGCGGATGCGCGGCTCCTGGGCCGGCGCCATGGGCCACACCCAGTTCATGCCTACCAGCTACCTGCAGTATGCCCAGGACTTCACCGGCGACGGCAAGCGGGACATCTGGGGCGAGGATCCCACCGATGCCCTGGCCTCCACCGCCTACTACCTGGCCCGTTTCGGCTGGCAACAGGGCGCGCCCTGGGGACTGGAAGTGAAGCTGCCGGCCGGCTTCGACTACGGCCTGGCGGATCAGGACAACCGCCAGCCCGTGGCCTACTGGCGCGGCAGGGGCATCACCACCCTCGACGGCCGGCCGCTGCCGGATCACGGCGAGGCCGCCATACTGGTGCCCGCCGGTGCCCAGGGCCCGGCCTTCGTGATCTACAACAACTTCCGGGTGATCCGCCGCTACAACAACGCCACCTCCTACGCCATGGCGGTGGGCCACCTGGGCGACAAGCTGGCCGGCGGCGGCGAGTTCCGCACCCCCTGGCCACGGCACGAACGGGCCCTGAGCCGGGTCGAGAAGGAGGAGCTGCAGCGCCGGCTCACCGCCCGGGGCTTCGACACCCGGGGCGCCGACGGGGTCATCGGCCCCAACACCATCGGCGCCATCCGCGCCTTCCAGCAGTCCCGCGGCCAGGTGGCCGACGGCTACGCCAGCGAATCGCTGCTCAAGCAACTGCGCTGAGGTTAAGAACAGGGCCGGACGGCCCTCAGGCTGCTGACAAACCTTCGTATGACTCTGTGGTCACTCCCGCGAAGGCGGGAGTCCAGTGCACTATGTCATGGATCTCCGCCTTCGCGGAGATGACCAGGGTTAAAGCGGCGGCGAGAATGGGAAACATCTGGCGAAAACACAGGGGCTGGACTTTGTGATCAAGCTGAGGGCCGGGCGGCCCTTCTTTCAGGCCGCCTTATCCGCCAGCAGGTGACCGGCGTCGAAGCCCATGATCAGCGATCCCCAGTGCCGACCCTTGACATAGAGGGGAATGGACAGATCGTTGATCACCTCGCCGGTGTTGCGGATATAGCTCTGCAGCAGGAAGGGCTTCTCGTGGTTGCAGCGCCGCCGCTCCTGGCGGCTCTGGTTGTAGAGCCGGCGATGGCGGCAGTGGCGGTTGTCCCGCTCCGGGTCACCGCTCAGGGGCTGGGAGTCCTTGCCGTGATGTACCGGGATATAGCCCTTGGTGTCCACCCCCACCACATAGATAAACTCCGGATGTTCCTTGATAAAGCGGTCGTAGAGCGGCTGCAGCTTGCCTTCCACCGCCGTGACGTACCCGGTCATGAACTGGGCCGGCACCTGGCCCGGATTGACCGGCCGGTAATTCTGGTCGAACAGGTTGACGCCCTCGTCCTGGAGCCGCCCCAGCAAGGTGCCCACCTCATCCGCCCATTGGGTGCCCAGCCGGGTGATGCGCTCGAAATCTCCCTGTCCCACGATGAACTGGGACAGCAGCTCCAGGGTGGCCTCGGTGGCGCTTTCCAGCGACGAAGAAAAATCCCGGGACCGGGTCATGTTGTCCTTCATGGTGACGGAGAGCTCGGCGATGGACTCCACATGCTGATGGGATTCCTTATTGGTGTAGGAAAGCTCGTCCAGGGCGGCGGAAATGGTGGTGAGCTGCTGGCTCATCTGCTCAAAATCCGCCACCATGGCGCCGAACTGATCCCGGTTGCGGCTCATGAACTGATCCGTTTCCTGGATATGCTGGCTGATGGTCTCGGCTCCCTCGCGGGTGCTCTGCACCAGGCTGGTCATCTCACCGATATTGCGATGTATTTCCTGGGTGGCCTCCCCGACCTTGCGGGCCAGGTTGCGCACTTCGTCCGCCACCACCGCAAAGCCCCGGCCGGCCTCGCCGGCGCGGGCCGCCTCTATGCTGGCGTTCAGGGCCAGCAGGTTGGTCTGCTCGGAAAAATCCTGTACCAGCCCCAGTATGTTCTGGATATTGCGGGAGTTCTGGCTCAGGGTATGGACCGTTTTGCCGAACTCCCGGGTCAATTGCTCCACGGCCTTGATCTTGTCCACCGCCAGCTGCAGCTCCTCGCTCGACTGGCGTACTTCGGTCAGGTTGTGAGTGGTTTGCTGGCTGATGTCCACGGTGTTGGCGGCGATTTCCTCCACCGCCAGGGTCGCCTGCCGGCTGGACTCGAAGATCTGCTGGGCGATCTTCTCCTGGCCGGCGGAGGAATGGCCGGCATGCCCTATCATCTGCTGCAGACGGGTGGCGTTGACGGCGACGCTGATCGAATTCGTCCGGGCTTCGCTGATCATCGCCTTCAGCTTGCCGGAGAAGTCGTTGTAGCTCCTCGCCATGGTGGAGATCTCATCGAAGGTGTAATCGGGCAGGGTCGCCGAGATATCGCCATTCTTGTCTTTCACCGCCTGCAGGGCCGCCGTGATGTCCTTGATCGGCCGGACGAAAATCTCGCGCATGAAGAACACGATGAAGATGCCGAGGGCCAGGGTCAGCAGGGTTCCGCCCAGCAGCAGCCAGCCGAACTGCTGCAACACCCGCTCCGCCGGGGCGGCATCCACGCCGAGCCCGCCGATCTCCTGGCTCAGCCGGCTCAGGTAGAACAGCGACAGGCCGGTCAGCAGCAGCTGCGGCAACAGCAGGGCGGCGACATTGCCCACTATTTTGCGGGTGAGGGTATACCAGAAGGTTTTTTCTATGGTGCGGTAGAGGTTCATCCTGATGCTCTCGTTGTCATAATTCCATTGTGCGGGCGGCGGTAATCTGTCATTTCAGCTGCAACATACTAAGCCATCTCCGGCACCAGGCCACAGTTTCATGTGGAAACTTTGACCTGGTGCACAGCGTGGTGACCGGCGATGCGGCGTTCGCTCAGGTACTCCGCCAGGTCGCAGGCGGCCGTCACTGCGCAAAGAATACCGCCAGCCAGATGGTATCCTGCTCCGGGTGGGTCCAGTTGACCCGGTGCCGGCGGTGGGCGGCGATGGTCAGGCAGTCGCCGGGCTCCAGCCTCAGTCGCTCGCACGGCGCTTCCAGCTCCAGCTCCGCCGCCCCCGCCACCAGCAGCACGAACTCGTGTTCGGCCTGATCGTACCAGAAGCCCTCGGGAGAGCGGTGGCCGCGGGAAACGATGCGCTCGATACGCACCCGGGCACTGCCGGCCAGGGTCTGGATCAGCTCATCGGGCAGCGCGGCGGGGATGTCTTGCCACAGGTTCATCGGCACCTCCTTTCAAAGATCACAAAAATGAAACATATATTCGACAACCAGACCCGGGCGTGGTTAACTGGCCCTGATTGTGAACCCGGGAGCCGCCGTCATGAAAGAAAAGGATCTGCTGTTTTTCCAGCCGCGGTGGCGGCGTATCGCCGTCACCCTGTTCTGCGCCGGCTGGGCCGCTTGGGAATGGCTCAACGGCCAGCATCTGTGGGGGCTCATCATCACCGGCGTCACCCTCTACTGCTACTGGACCCTGTTCCATACCTTCACCCCCATCAAACCGGAGCCGGACAAGCAAGACTAGCCATGGTCCAGCAGCCAGCGCCGGAAGCTCTCCGCCGCCGCCGGCAGCGGCTTGTGCCGGTTGTGCACCAGGTAATCGGCCCGGCCGGACGCGTAACAGAAGGGGCCGACCCGGCGGATCAGGCCCGCCTCCAGTTGCTCCCGGGCCATGAAGTCCCAGCCCAGCCCCACCCCCATGCCCTGCAGCACGCCGTTGAACGCCAGGGTCACCTGGTTGAAGGTCGGAGCATTGGCCGGCGCCCGGTAGTCCACCCCGAAATGGCGGAACCAGTCCTCCCAGTCGATGCAGTTCCAGGCCGAGGAGTCGAGCTGGATCAGCGGCAGTTGCTGCAGCTGGGCCACCTCGGTGGGCTCCTCCAGCACCAGTTCCCGGCTGCAGATGGGATAGACCCGCTCCTCGAACAAGGGCTCCGCCCGCAGTGAAGGCCAGTTGCCGTCGCCATAGAGGATACCCAGATCGTATTCGTCCAGGCTGTATTCGTTGATGTCGTTGGTGGAGCTGACGTGTACCGCCAGCTCCGGGCAAGCCCGGTTGAACTCCACCAGCCGGGGGAACAGCCAGTAATGAGCCACCGCATGGGTGCACACCAGGGTCAGGCTGCGGCTGTTGTGGGCCGCCCTCAGCCGCTCGACACTGCGCTGCAACTGCTGCAACAGGGGCGTGAGTTCGCCGAACAGCGCCAGGCCGGCCCGGGTCAGGGCAATGCCCCTGGGCTGGCGTTCGAACAGCACCAGCCCCAGGCTGGCCTCCAGTACCTTGATCTGTTTGCTCACCGCACTCTGGGTCAGGCACAACTCGGCGGCGGCCCGGGTAAAACTGCCGTGGCGGGCCACCGCCTCGAAGAACAACAGGCTGTCGAGGGGCGGCAGGGTCTTGAAGGGACGGTACATGAGCGGCCTCCATGGCACGGGATCCTGTCCCTAACATAACACCGGGACATTCCGTTATGGAATGCATGAATATAGCATTATCCCCAAATATATCAGTCCCTTGCCTCTGCCGAGAGCGCCAACTCGGCATGGCCATGACAATACCGGGAAGGCCGGCGCCCACCATCGACCGGGTTTGGCATCCCATTGGTGCAGAACGCCGGCCAAGTTTGCTATGATCCCCGCCCTGTTGCGTTCCGCCCCCGGGCCGGCGCGAAACCCCGTTCAAGCAGCGCACGGCCGGCGCTGGAGGAAACCATGTCTCAGTTTGTTGTTTGTGCCCTCTATAAATTCGTTACCCTGGAACGCCACGAGGCGCTGCGCGCGCCGCTGCTCGCCCTGATGGAAGCCGGGCAGATCCGCGGCACCCTGCTGCTGGCGGCCGAGGGCATCAACGGCACCGTGGCCGGCTCCCGCGCCGCCATCGACCGGCTCAAGGCCTGGTTCGCCGCCGACGACCGCTTTGCCGGTATCGACTACAAGGAATCCCTGAGCGCGGAGCAACCCTTCTATCGCACCAAGGTCAAGCTGAAGCAGGAAATCGTGACCCTGGGTGTCGAGGGCATCGATCCCAAACGGGTGGTGGGCACCTATGTGGAGCCCAGGGACTGGAACGCGCTGATTTCCGATCCGGAGGTGGTGCTGATCGATACCCGCAACGACTACGAGGTGGAGATCGGCACCTTCAAAGGCGCCGTCAATCCCCATACCGAGAGCTTTCGCGAATTTCCGGACTATGTGAAAAACAACCTGGATCCGGCCCGGCACAAGAAGGTCGCCATGTTCTGCACCGGCGGCATCCGCTGCGAGAAGAGCACCGCCTACCTCAAGGAGCAGGGCTTCGACGAGGTCTATCACCTGCACGGCGGCATCCTCAAGTACCTGGAGGAAGTGCCGGAGCAAGACTCCCTGTGGCAGGGCGAGTGCTTTGTGTTCGACAACAGGGTGACGGTGGATCACCAGTTGCAGCCGGGCCATTACCAGTTGTGCTCCGCCTGCCGGGCACCGCTGTCGCCCGCCGACCTGCAAAGCCCCCACTACCAGCACGGCGTCAGCTGTCCCCGTTGCCACGACCGGCAGACCCCGGAGCAGCGCCGCCGCTACGCCGAGCGCGAACACCAGCTGCAACTGGCGAAAGAGCGGGGCGAGGCCCACATCGGCAGCGACGCGGTCGAGGCCGCCGAGCGGCACCGGGCGGAAAAACTCGCGCGCAAGCAGGCGCAGCAGGCCCGCAAGGGCTGAGCGCGGCGGCGCCGTTAACAGGCCCCTGCGGTCTGCCGTTGCCTCGCCTCCCCCGCCAAGGCGGAGCGGCCGGAAGCCGGCTCGATGCCGTTTTACCCTTGCCCGCCGTACGGCGGGTCCCTTTTGACCAGGAAGCTGCCCGGTGCTTTGGATCCCCTTTACCCTGTTCGCCGCCCTGATGCAGGCCTGGCGCAACGCCTTCCAGAAACAGCTGAGCCAGGAGGCCGGCGCCACCGCCGTGACCCTGGCGCGCTTCGTGCTGGCCGGGCCCATCGCCGCCCTCTACCTGTGGCTGCTCTACCGCTGGCAGCCCCAGCAGCCGCTGCCCGATATCAGCCTCCCTTTCGCCGCCTACATAGTGGCGGCGGCGCTGAGCCAGATCCTGGCCACCGCCCTGATGGTGCGGCTGTTCCAGCTGCGCAACTACGCGGTGGGGGTGGGACTGGCCAAGAGCGAGGCGATACTGGCGGCGGCCCTGGGGGTGTTCTTCTTCAGCGCCCCGCTCACCTCCCTGGGCTGGCTGGGAGTACTGATCGGCGGTCTGGCGGTGTGGCTGTTGAGTGGCCTGCGCCGGGCCGTGGGCGGCCCCGTCTCGCCGGCCACCCTGCTGATGGGCCTGGGCAGCGGCCTGGCCTTCGCCCTCACCTCCCTGTGGGTGCGGGAAGCCAGCCTGGTGCTGGGCCTGCCCTTTCCCTTCGGTGCCGCCTGGGTGCTGCTGCTGGTGATTTCCCTGCAGACCCTGGTGCTGCTGCTCTGGCTGGGGCTCAAGGATCCCGCCGGCCTCACCGCCCTCCGGCGCCGGCCGGGGCTGACCTTGCTGGTCAGCCTCAGCAGTTGCCTGGGCTCCATCGGCTGGTTCAGCGCCATGAGCCTGGAAAGCGTGGCCCTGGTCAAGACCCTGGGCCAGATAGAGGTGCTGTTCACCCTGATGATCTCGGCCTGGTACTTCCGGGAGAAGCTGGGCCACCAGGATCACTGGGGCCTGCTGCTTATCGTGGTCGCCGCCCTGTGCGTGATGTGGGCCTAGCCCATGCGCCGGCGCGCCCGGTGGGAGGCGCCGTTGCGTACCGCCCAGCGCAGCACCAGGGCCAGGGCGTGCACGCCAAGGCGCACGCCACGGCGCTCGAGTGATCCCAGTTGCCGGTCGCTCATCGCCAGCGCCCAGGACGGCAGCAGATCCATGCCCGCCCTCATCAAGAGTCCCACCAACGGCCGGGCCGCCGGACTGGGCGCAGGTGCCGCCAGCAACAACCGGAAGATCTCTTCGGTGCGCTCATCGAACACCAACTCGGGGCGCATCCGTTGCAGGTACAGCTCGATATCATGCCGGCTTTTGGGCACGCCTTCCGCCCCCAGCGCCTCGGCCACCCGCGCGGCCTCGGCGAAGTAGCGGTCCTGCCCGGTCAGGCTCAGACCGGGGTTGCAGTAACGCAGATGGGCCGCCATAAAGCAGCTCACCTCCGCCACGTGCACCCAGGTGAGCAGGGCCGGATCGTCCGCCGCATAGGGCCGGCCGTCCGCCGCCACCCCCGTCACCCGGCGATGGATACCTTTCACCCGCTCGATCAGCCGCTCGGCGCCGGCCCGGGGAGCGAAGGTGGTGGCGGCGATAAACTGGCTGGTGCGGCGCAACCGGCCCGGCATGTCTTCCCGGAAACGGGAGTGATCCCAGACCCCGGCCAGCGCCAGCGGATGCAGCATCTGCAGCATCAGGGCGCCGATGCCGCCGCACAGCATGGCGGTAAAGTCGCCGTGCACCCGCCAGATCGCCGACTCCGGGCCGAACAGGCCGGGATCCCCCCTGGGGTGCTCGTAGTCGATGTCACCCAGCGCCAGCCCGGTCACCCCCATCACCTGGCGCTCGATGCGTCGTCGCAGTGCTTCCATCCCGGCCCTACCTGAAAGGATAACGCTTAAAGGTCCACAATCGTTTGACCCCTTCCAGCACCAGCAGCCCCACCGCCGCCCAGATGGCGATATAGGTGGCCCACTGGCCGGGGGCGATGCGCTCGCCCAGCAGCAGGGACACCAGCACCAACAGCACCGGCTCCACATAGCCGAGCAGACCGAACAGCACCAGAGGCAGGCGCCGGCTGGCCAGGATATAGGAGATCAGGGCCAGGGCGCTGACCAGCCCCAGGCCCAGCACCAGCCAGGGCAAGACGGGTCTTTCGGTGAAGGGCGCCAGGGGCGCCCCGGCGGCGAACAGGAAGCCGCAGGCCAGGGGCAGCAGCAACGCCATGTCGAGCCAGAGCCCGCCCAGGTTGTCGTTGCCCAGGAAGCGGCGCCAGACGAAATACAGCGGATAGCCGACGGCCACCACCAGGGTCTCCCAGGAGATGCCGCCGGCGCGCCACAGCTCGTTGGCCACCCCGGCGGCGGCGCAGGCCACCGCCAGCCATTGCAGCCGGCTCGGCCGTTCCCGGTAGAGGAAGCGGCCGACCAGCACCAGCGCCAGCGGCATCATAAAATAGCCGAGCGACACCGGCAGCCCCCGCCCGTTGAGCGGCGCCCACATAAACAGCCACAATTGTACCCCTATCAGGGCGGACGACAGCGGCAGCCCCAGCCACAGCAGCGGCCGCCGCCTCAGCTGGCCGAGCAGGCCGGTCACCAGCCGCCAGTCGCCGCCGAGCAGCAGGAATAGGCCCATGCAGGGCAGGGTCAGCAGCATGCGCCAGCCGAAGATCTGCTCGCCGTCGAGCGGCCACAACAGGCTGGCATAGTAATACAGCAGCGCGAACATCACCGACGACAGTACCGACAGCGCAACACCCCTGGCCACTCTGGTTTCCCCCTGCTTTGTTGTTATTCATGATCGGATCGGCCGGCAGCTTAGCAGCTTTGCGCACCAAGATTGAGCGGACATTAAAAATAAAAACAGTGCGACTCCCTACAGGGTTCCGCAAAGGCAGCAGATACTGCTACCCGCTCCGGTATCTTCCGTCGTCATCATGCTAACCAACCGGCGCCGCCGGCCCATCGGTGGCGGCGACCCCGAAGGGCCGGAAACCGACCCGGACGGATTTTGCTGTGCCTCGGCCGGCAAAACCGCTATAACAGCGGCTCGTTGAATGACAAGGAAAAAACCGATGCGCCTGCCTTTTCTCGCCCTGCTGGCCCTGTGCCTGGCCGGCTGCGCCGCCGCCCGGGGCGAGCGGCTCGAGCTCCTGCCCCTGGCCGACTTGCCCCCCCGGCTGTCGGAAAGCTCCGGCCTGGCCGCCTGGCGGGGCGGCCTGCTCAGCCATAATGACAGCGGCAAGCCGGCCACCCTGTTCGCGCTGACCGCCGACGGCAAGCACGCCCGAAGCTGGCCGGTGCCGGCCGGCAATCGCGACTGGGAAGACATCACCGTACACGGCGACCACATCTACCTCGCCGATACCGGCAACAACGGCGGCAGACGCCGGGATCTGGCGGTGTACCGGCTGCAGCTGGCGGAAGGCGAGCTGCAACTGCGCCAACGCCTGCCGGTGGCCTACGCCGAGCAGCACAACTTCCAGCCGCCCCGCCACCAGCACAACTTCGATGCCGAGGCCCTGGCCTGGGTCGAGGACGAGCTGTGGCTGCTGACCAAACGCTGGCTGGATGAAGACACCGCCCTCTACAAACTGCCGGCGGAAGGGAGCGAGGCGCCGCTGGTGGAGCGGCAGCGGCTGGCCACCGCCATGCTGGTGACCGGCGCCGATTATGACGCCGCCAGCCAGACCCTGCTGCTGCTCGGCTACAGCCGCCACTGGCTGGACCGACGCGCCTTTCTGTGGCTCTACCCGGTGCGGGACGGGCGGGTGGAGGAAGCCCGGGGCCGGCGCTGGCGGCTGGCCGAGAGCGGCCAGTTCGAAGGCATCACCCTGGGCGAGGACGGCTTTGTCTACCTGAGCCGGGAAGGCGGCGGCAGCAACCTGTTCCGCAGCCGCCGGCCCCTGCACGAACTGCTGCCAACGGCCGCACCGGCTCAGCCGCGCCGGTAGCTGCGGATCGGAAAGCGGGGAACGAAGCCCAGCCGCCGATAGAGCCCCTCGCCGGCGGCGGAGGCCTGCAGGGTCAGGTAACGAGCCCCCTGCTCCCGCGCCAGGGCCATCAGCTGCAACATCAGTTCATGAGCAATGCCCCGGCCCCGGTGCTCCGGCACCACCCCCACCTGGTGAATCCCCGCTACCTCCCCGGTGTGGAACAGCAGCGCCGTGGCCACAGGCACAGCCTCCCGGCTGGCCAGCAGCAAGCAGGCCCCGCTGTCCCCGAGCAGGCGGCGGACGGTCGCCGCCGCCACCTCGTAGCCGAAGGCCCGGCCGCACAGCGCCGCCCAGCGATCCGCCTGGGCGGGGGTCAGGACCCGGCTCAGCCGCAAGTCGCCTTCCGGCCGGCCTCCCTCGCCGTCGACGCTCAGGTGCATGGCCATCTGCGCCAGCACCAGGCCGAAGCCCTGGCTTGTCAGCGCCCGCTCCAGCACCGAGCCGGCGGTCCAGACCGGCACCATGGCCCTCGGCGGCAGCCGGGCCAGTTCATGCCCCTCGCACAGCGGTTGATGGCCCCAATCGAACCAGAAACGGTGCGGCCAACCCCGGCTGGCCTGTAGGCCGGCCATGCCGCCGGGCTCGGAACCCATGGCCCGCCACAGGGCGGTCAGATTGTCGATATTGGCCTTGTCCAACTGCGTGTCATTCATGCTTTACTCCCGGTTTATCAGGATGATCCCCGCCACCAGCGCCACCGCCCCGAGCAGCTTCAGCGGGGTGATCGGCCGCACCGGCAGCTCGAACCAGCCGTAGTGACTGACGATCAGCGCCACCGCCAACTGGCCGGTCAGGGCGAAGGACATCATGGGCCCGACTCCCATGCGCGGGATCAGAAAATAGAACAGTCCCACCCCCAGGGCGCTCAGGGCGCCGCCGAACCAGAGGTGGCCCGGCACCGCCTGCAGGGTATCCGGGCCCGGCCAGCTTCGCGGCAGGACCAGGCTGGCCAGCAGGGATACCCCGGCCGCCACCCCGAAGGCGATGGTGGTGCCCAGCAACACATGGCGCAGCTGGACCCCGAGCTGGGCATTGAGGCCGGCCTGCACCGCGATGGCGGCGCCCGCCAGCAGGGCCAGTACGGGTAACAGGCTCATGGTCAGTACCGCCGCACCAGTTCGTCGTAGGCCAGGCGCACCTTCGCCAGCCCCGCCTGCGCGTCCTCGGGGTGGCGATAACCCAGGGTACAGATGGCGGTGGTGGTCAGTCCCTGCTCCGCCAGCCCCAGTTCCCGGTCGTAGCCGGCCGGATCGATGCCGGTCATGGGACAGCTGTCGATGCCCAGCAGGGCGGCGCCGGTGAGCAGGGTACCGAGGGCGATATAGGCCTGCTGGTGGGCCCATTCCCGCCGCCGCCCCGGGGACTGGGCGGCCAGGAAACTCAGGTAGTGATCGGCCATGGCCGACAGCGCGGCGGCGTCGGCCCCGCGCACCTCGGCCAGCCGCGCCAGGTAGTGGGACACCAGCCGCTCATCCGGTCCCACATCGGCGGCCAGCACCAGCAGGTGCGGCGCCTCCACCACCTTGTGCTGCCCCATGGAGTGGGCCAGCAGCCGCCGGCGCAGGGCCGGCGACTCCACCAGCAACAGCCGGTAGGGTTGCAGGCCAAAGGCCGAGGCGCTGAGGCCGGTCGCCTCCAGCAGCTGGTGCAAAAGCGCCGGTGCCACCGGCTCCGGTGCGAACCGCTTGACCGAATAACGCCATTGCAGGGCGCTGATAATGTTCATTCGACTTTCTCCCGACAGGCAGGCGGACCCCCATGGCCGCCCGATGTCCGCCAGCATAGGGGGAGCCGGAGCCGGCTTCCTTTACATAGGTTGAGTGCCCTCGATTTTTTTGCGGATGCGGCTGAGCTGGGTGGGCGTGATGCCCAGGTGGGAGGCGATATGGTACAGGGGCAGGCGCCCGGCCAGGGCCGGAAAGTCGCGCAGAAAGCGCAGGTAGCGTTCGGCCGCCTCCTCCTGCACCAGCGCTATCTCGCGGGCGTCCTTGTCCAGCAGCCAGTGATGCTCCAGGTAGTGGATCTGGAACAGGGCGAGATCGTGGTGCCGGTGCAGCAGACGGCGGAAACTCGCGAACGAAATGTCGATGACCACCGCCGCTTCCAGTGCCTCCAGGGTCACCCGCGACGGCTCACCGCGCAGCAGGGCGGTCATGGCGCCGGGAAAGCGTCCTTCCTCGAAGAAGGCCTTGTTGTACTCGTTGCCTTTCTCGTCGAGCACGAAGGCCCGGAACAGCCCCCGGTGCACGAAGGAGAAGGAGGTCGGCGTTTCGCCGGCCCGGCACAGCAGCTCATGCCTGCGCAGCTCTCGGTAGCTGCAGGCGGTCTGCAGCGCCGTCCAACTCTGGTCGCCGAGCGGGTAATAGCGGTCCAGGGTCCGGCGCAAGGCGGCGAAGGCTTCGGTCTTCAAGGGGGTCAAACGGTATGCTCCTGGCTGCACTGCGGTGTGGCGTGATTATACATCCGGTGCCGGCCGGGGCTAACCTGCCCGGGGCTAACCTGCCCGGGGCTAACCTGCCCGGGGCTATCCGCCCGGGCTATCCCGCCGAGCGCAGCGGCACGTTCAGGGACGGCGAAGGCGCGGCGCTGTCGATGCGGATGCGCACCGCATCGTGGCGCCAGATCTCCCGGTCACAATCGATCGGCCGGCCGAACTGATCGTAGTTGACCCGGGTCACCGCCAGCACCGGGCTGCCCGGGGCCAGGTTGAGCACCCGGGCCGCCTCGCCCCGGGCCGCGGTGGGACAGATGTCGAAGCGGGAGCGGCCGTACTCCAGCCCGTATTCGCGCCGGTAGAGCTCGGTCAGGGACTGGCTCAGATCCTGGCGCTCTATGCCCGGAAACAGATGTGGGCGCAGGAAGTGGGTCACATAAAGCACGGTCCGGTCGTCGATGCGCCGGGCCCGGCGGATGCAAAACAGCGGGCTGAGCGGCGCCAGCTCCAGCTCGGCCACCAGCTCGGAAGGCGCCACCACCACCTCGGCGCCCAGCACCCGGGTCTCGGCCCGGCGCCGCTGGGCCTCCACCAGGGCGTGGAAGTGGGAGCGGCTGGCCGGGTTGTAGACCAGGCGCGGTCGCGACACGAACCAGCCGCGCCGCTCCTCCCGGTAGATGAGCCCCTCGGCCTCCAGCATGGACAGGGCGTCCTTGAGGGTGATGCGGGTGGTATCGAACAAGGCGGCCAGCTCCCGCTCGGCGGGCAGCTTGGCCCCGGGCGGGAGGGCGCCGGCCGCGATCTGGCGGCGCAGGGTCTCGGTGATATGGGCAATCTGGGTGTTGGGAAGCGGCTCCATGAAGATGGCCTAGTCCAGGAGAGAGTGGCACCAGTATCGGCCGTCGCCATGACAGCCTTATGACAGAAAAACGGAGAGAACATCATCAAAACGGCACCGAATTGCCATGAAACCGTCGCCGTTCTGTCACACAGGGCCCCTAGCATGAGTTCCGAACCTGACCTAGTCCAGAGGATTGCAACTCATGAAACACCTGTTTACCGCAAGTCTGCTTACCCTGGCCCTGGGCACCGCCGCCCAGGCCGCCGACATCGGAGAGCTGGAAGCCAAGGCCCGGGCCGAAGGCCGGCTCAACAGCGTGGGCATGCCCGACTCCTGGGCCAACTGGAAGGACACCTGGCGGGACCTGACCGAGCAATACGGCATCCGCCACCAGGACACCGACATGAGCTCGGCCCAGGAGATCGCCAAGTTCGCCGCCGAGAAGGAAAACGCCACCGCCGACATCGGCGACGTGGGCGCCGCCTTCGGCCCCATCGCCGTGCAGCAGGGCGTGACCCAGCCCTACAAACCCAGCACCTGGAGCGAGATCCCGGACTGGGCCAAGGACGAGGACGGCCACTGGATGCT
Source organism: Zobellella sp. An-6 (assembly GCF_052487945.1). Lineage (NCBI taxonomy): Bacteria > Pseudomonadati > Pseudomonadota > Gammaproteobacteria > Aeromonadales > Aeromonadaceae > Zobellella > Zobellella sp. An-6. Next base: position 2,828,008 of record NZ_CP199259.1, read on the forward strand.
GGGCTACACAGGCACCATCGCCTTTATCGTCAACAACGAACTGGTGACCAGGGCACCCGGCTCCTGGGCCGAACTGCGCCAGGGCGAGTACAAGGTGGCCCTGGGGGACGTGGGCGTGGCGGCCCAGGCCAACAGCGCCGTGCTGGCCGCCGCCTTCGCCCTGGGCGGGGACGAGTCCAACCTGGCGCCGGCCCTGAATCTGTTCGCCGAGCTGGCCAGGCAGGGCCGGCTGTCGCCGGTGGACTTGAACATCGCCAACCTGGAAAAGGGCGAGATCGAGCTGGCGGTGATGTGGGACTTCAACGCCCTCAACTACCGTGACCAGATAGACCGCGACCGCTTCACCGTGGTGATCCCGAGCGACGGCTCGCTGATCTCCGGCTACGCCACCATCATCAACAAGTACGCCAAGCACCCCAACGCCGCCAAGCTGGCGCGGGAATACATACTGAGCGACGCCGGCCAAATCAACCTGGCCCGGGGCTACGCCCGCCCCATCCGCACCAATGTGACCCTGCCCGAGGACGTGCAGGCCAAGCTGCTGCCCAACGACATGTACGCCAAGGCCCGCCCCATCGGCGACTTCGACGCCTGGGAGCAGACCACCCGCACCCTGTCCCGGCTGTGGCAGTCCGAGGTGCTGCTGCACCAGAAGGGCTGAACATGAACAAGGTCATACTGGTCCTTGTCGACGGTCTGGCCCATGAGGTCGCCCAGCACAGCCTGGGCTACCTGCTGGCCATGGGCGAAGCCGGGCGGGCCACCGGCTACAAGCTGCAGTGCGAGCTGCCGGCGGTGTCCCGCCCCCTGTACGAGACCATACTCACCGGCACCCGCCCCGTGGATCACGGCGTGGTGCACAACCAGGTGGTCCGCCCGAGCCGCGAGCAGAGCATTTTCACCCTGGCCCGCGCCGCCGGCCTGACCACGGCGGCGGCCGCCTACCACTGGCTGAGCGAGCTGTACAACCGCGCCCCCTACCAGGCGGTGCGGGACCGCTTCACCCAGGACGAACGCCTGGCCATCCAGTACGGGATCTTCTACCACCGGGACGACTATCCGGACTGCCACCTGCTGCTGGACGCGGAATGGCTGCGCCGGCGCTTCGATCCGCACTTTCTACTGATCCACCCGATGAACGTGGACGACGCCGGCCACAAGCACGGCCTGGACTCCGCCCAGTACCGCAACAGCGCCCGCCGCCTCGACCTCTGGCTGGCGGACTACCTGCCGGGCTGGCTGGAACAGGGCTACCAGGTGCTGGTGACCAGCGACCACGGCATGAACCGGGACCACAGCCACAGCGGCACCCTGCCCGAAGAGCGGGAAGTGCCGCTGTTCGTGCTGGGCGCCGCCTTCAGTCACGACCGCCACGCCCACCCCCGGCAGACCGAACTGTGCGGCACCCTCGCCAGCCTGCTGGGGCTCACACACGACAAGCCGGTCTGCGGAGAGTTATTGAAATGAATGAACAACCTCTACTCAGTGCTGACGACGGTGCAGACCGGCATCAGCTAAGCCGACCGTCGGCGCCAGGGATGGCGGCGTTCGAGCCTCCAGGGGGCGAGCCAGCTCGCCGTGACGAGTGGTTTCAGCCTGACCGAACCTCCGGTGAAGGTTCGCAGCAGGCTGAAACCACGAGTGTCATGTCCTTACGGCGAGTCGGCGTGCTGAGCCGGTCGGCACCGACCTCGCCAGCCAAACCCGCTTCCTGGCGCCGCTTGATGCCGCTCGCCCTGGGGCTGCCCTTCGCCCTGGCGTTCGGGCTGTTCCAGCTCGCGCCCATGGCCTGGGTGCTGATCCACAGCTTCCAGGCCGGCGGCGACTGGAGCCTGGCCAACTTCGGCCAGATCCTGGGCTCCCCCTATTACCGCCAGTCCTTCGCCAACAGCCTGGATCTGGCGCTCTGCTCCAGCCTGCTCGGGCTGGCCATCGCCCTGGCAGGCACGGCGGCCCTGCGGCAGGTGCCGGGCCGGCTGCGGGACGCCGTGGTGGCCTTCACCACCATGGCCAGCAACTTCTCCGGCGTGCCGCTGGCGTTCGCCTTTATCGTGCTGCTGGGCATGAACGGCGCCGCCACCCTGCTGCTGCAGGAGCTGGGCCTGGTCGAGGGGTTCCACCTCTACTCCCGGGCCGGGCTTATCCTGCTCTACACCTACTTCCAGATCCCGCTGGCGGTGCTGCTGCTCTACCCGGCCTTCGACGCCATCAAGGCCGACTGGCGCGAGGCCGCCGCCCTGCTCGGCGCCGGCCCGCTGCACTACTGGCTGCGGGTGGCGCTGCCGGTGCTGAGTCCGGCCCTGCTCGGCACCTTTATCATACTGCTGGCCAACGCCCTGGGCGCCTACGCCAGCACCTATGCGCTGATGGCCAGCAACTACAACCTGGTCACCATCCAGATAGCCGGCCTGGTGGCGGGGGACATCTTCCTCGAGCCGCAACTGGCGGCGGCCCTGTCGCTGCTGTTGATGGGGCTGCTGTTGCTGGTCACCGCCGTCAACCAATGGCTGATCGCCCGGAGTCGTTATGAATAAGGCCCCCCTGTCCGCCCGGCTGACGGTCTGGGCCCTGGTGGCCCTGCTCGCCACCCCCATCCTCATCACCCTGGTGTATTCCCTCTCCGCCCAGTGGGGGGCGCAAATCCTGCCCCGGGGCTTCACCCTGGACTGGTATCTCCGGCTCTGGTCCGACGGCCGCTTCCTCGCCGCCTTCGGCCGCTCCCTGCTGGTGTGCGCCGCCGCCCTGGCGCTGAGCCTTCTGCTTATCCTGCCCACCCTGTTCGTGGTGTTCTACCATTTCCCGCGGCTCAAGGGGCTGATGAACCTGCTGATCCTGCTGCCCTTCGCGGTGCCGGCGGTGGTGTCCTCGGTGGGCCTGTTGCAGCTCTACGCCGGCGGCCCCCTGCCGCTGGTGGGCACCCCCTGGATACTGGTGTTCAGCTATTTCACCCTCGCCCTGCCCTTTATGTACCGGGCGCTGGCCAACAACCTGGAGGCGGTGAACCTGCCGGATCTGATGGACGCCGCCCACCTGCTGGGCGCCGGCACCACCCGCGCCTTCTTGCAGGTGGTGCTGCCCAACATCAGGAACGGCCTGCTCAGCGCCCTGTTCCTCGCCTTTTCCTTTTTGTTCGGGGAGTTCGTGTTCGCCAACCTGCTGGTGGGCACCCGCTTCGAGACCCTGCAGATCTACCTGTACAGCCAACGCACCAACAGCGGCCACTTTACCAGTGCCATGGTGATGTCCTATTTCCTGTTTATCGGCGCCGCCACCTGGCTGGCCCTGCGCCTGCAAACCCGGAGAGCCTGATGTTTTATCTGGAAGTTGCCCACTTCGCCAAGTCCTTCGGCGACACCCCCGTGTTCAACGATATCAGCTTCGACGTCCGCCAGGGCGAGCTCATCACCCTGCTCGGCCCCTCGGGCTGCGGCAAGTCCACCCTGCTGCGCAGCCTGGCGGGACTGGTGCCTCCCGACACCGGCCAGATCCGGGTCGCGGGGGAAGACATCACCTGGCTCAACCCCCAGCGACGGGGCATCGGCATGGTGTTCCAGAGCTACGCCCTCTTCCCCAATCTGACGGTGGCCGGCAATATCGCCTTCGGCCTGAAAATGCAGCGGCTGGACAGGGGCGAGATCCATCGCCGGGTCATGGAAGCCGTCGAGCTGGTGGGCCTGACCGGCCGTGAGCACCACCATCCGGCCCGGCTGTCCGGCGGCCAGCGCCAGCGGGTGGCCCTGGCCCGGGCGCTGGTGGTGCGCCCGCGCATCCTGCTGCTGGACGAGCCGCTCTCCGCCCTCGACGCCCCCATCCGCAAGCGGCTGCGCGAACAGATCCGCGCCATCCAGCAGCAGCTCGGGCTCACCACCCTGTTCGTCACCCACGATCAGGAAGAGGCGCTGACCCTGTCGGATCGCATCTTCGTGATGAACCAGGGCAGCATAGTGCAGGCCGACACCGCCGAGGCGGTCTATACCCGTCCGGCCAGCGACTTCGTGGCCGGCTTTATGGGCAGCTACAACCTGCTGTCGCCAGAGCAGGCCAGGGCCTTGCTCGGACTCGAGATCGACGGCAAACTGGCCATCCGCCCCGAGTCCATCTACCTGCGTGAACCCGGGCGGGACTACGGCCCGACCATGACGGCCCCGGTACCGGCACGGATAGCCGGGCACCAGTTGCTCGGCAACGTGGTCCGCTACCGGGTACAGACGGCGGGCGGCGAACTCATGCTGGACCGACTCAACCGCGGCGCCCGCACCCTGTTGCCGGCGGGCCTGCCGGTGGAGCTGCTGTTCGACACCGCAGAACTGAACGAGGTGGCCTGATGACCCTGGCGATTTTCGACCTGGACGAGACCCTGATTGCCGGCGATTCCGCCAGCCTGTGGCTGGAATTCCTGGTGCGGCGCAAGCTGGCCCCGGCGGCCATACTGGCGCAGGAGCGCGCCCTGATGAGCGCCTACTACCAGGGCCGGATGGACATGGACGCCTATATGGCGCTGACCCTGTCCCCCATCCGCCACTGGCAGCCGGCGGACCTGGCCCCGCTGGTGGAGGAATTCATCGAGCAGGACATCACGCCCATCGTCTACCCCGAGGCCCGGGACCGGCTGGCCTGGCACCGCCGCCTGGGCCACGAGCTGCTGATCATCTCCGCCACCGGCGAGCACCTGGTCAGGCCCATCGCCCATTCTTTGGGCGTGAGCCACGCCATCGGTATCCGGCTCGAATGCTGTGACGGCATCTACAACGGCCGCACCCGCGGGGTGTACAGCTACCAGGAAGGCAAGGTCACCCGGCTGCAGGAGTGGCTGGCCGAGCGGCAATTTTCCCCCGAGCTGACCTACGGTTACAGCGACTCGTTCAACGATCTGCCGCTGCTGGAATACGTGGACAGGCCGACGGTGATCAACGGCGGCGACCACCTGGCGCGGCTGGCCGCCGAGCGGGGCTGGGCGAACCTGCGCTGGGGGCTGTGAGATCAGCAGTCAGACCGCCTGCTGCTATGTAGAGAAGAGGCAGCAGGACCGCCTCCGCCTTAAAGACGATAACAAAAGGGAGCTGAACAACACCCTTTTGTCATCTGCGCTTCATATTGCTGCCATACACTGCCGTCCATTATTGCGGTATATGGTGCCCCATGACGGTGTTGACCTGCTTGAGCGATTCCCTCCCCTCCCTGATAGCCCAGCGCAGGCTGCGGCCCCTGTTCCAGCCCATCATGGATACCCGCCAGGGGCGGATCCTCGGCCATGAGGCGCTGATCCGCGGCCCCGCCGGCCACCGGCTCGAATACCCCGCGGCACTGTTCGGCGAGGCCAAGTTGACCGGGCTCCTGTCAGAGCTCGACCTGGCCTGCCGCGAGGCCGCCATCCAGGCCTATTGCCGGCAGCAGATGGACGGCTACCTGTTCATCAACGTCAATCCCAATGTGCTGCTCGACAAGCAGCACCCCAGGGGCTGCACCCAGCGCCTGACCCGGGAGCTGGGCATACCGGCGGAGCGCATCGTGATCGAGCTGTCGGAGCAGTATCCCATCCAGGATCCGGAAGGGCTCAAGGCCGCCGTCGACCGCTACCGAGAGCTGGGCTTCCTGATCGCCATCGACGATCTCGGCGCCGGCTACTCCGGCCTCAAGCTATGGTCCGAGGTCAGGCCGGATTACGTGAAGATCGACCGCTACTTTATCCAGCACATCCACCAGGATCCGATCAAGCGGGAGTTCGTGCAGAGCATCATCACCCTGGCCAGGGGCATGCAGTCCAGGGTGATCGCCGAAGGCATCGAAAGCCGGGAAGAGCTGCAACAGCTGCAAAGCATGGGTATCCACTACTGCCAGGGCTACTACCTGGGCCGGCCGGATGCCCGCCCCCTGCGCCGGCCGGACAACACCGATGCGCTTCATGGCCACCGCACCCTGAGCCGGCACAAGGAAACCGTGGCCATGCTGGCCCGCCCCGGGGTGACGGTGGACATCGGGGAAAAGATCCACGACGTGTTCGATACCCTGCTGGCCGACAGCCGGCTGCTCTCCCTGCCGGTGCTGGACCAGGATGTGCCGGTGGGCATACTGCGGCGGGAAAAAATCATGGAGCTGTTTTCCGGCGCCTTTGGCCGGGCCCTGTACGCCAACAAGGACGTGCGCCACGTTATGGAGACCCGGCCGGTGGTGGTGGACTGGCAAACCGCCCTCGAGCAGGCCAGCAGCATGATCACCGATGACGACGACGCCTCGGCCCTGCAGCATTTTATCGTCACCCGCCAGGGCCGCTACTACGGCCTGGCCTCGGTACGCGGCCTGCTGCGCAACATCACCGAGCAGCGCCTGCTGCACGCCCGCTACGCCAACCCGCTGACCCTGCTGCCGGGCAACGTGCCCATCTACCGGGAGATCGACGAGGCGCTGCAGCAGCAGCGCGACTTCCACGTGGCCTACTTCGACCTGAACCACTTCAAGCCCTACAACGACGTCTACGGCTACGCCCAGGGCGACAAGGTGATCCAGTGGGTGGCCCGGCTGCTGCAGGAGACCATCGTCGGTGCCGGCCAGTTTCTCGGCCATGTGGGGGGCGACGACTTCGTGGCGGTATTTGACGCCGACTGCGACTGGCGCCGGCTGTGCGATCGCATCATCCGACGGTTTCATCAGGAACTGCCTGAATTTTATACGGCCGAAGATCGGCTGCGGCGGGGCATAGTCGCGCAGTCGAGGCACGGGGAGCAACAATTCTACCCCCTGCTCGGCATCGCCATCGGCGTGGTCCATCCGGATCCGCAGTGCTGCCAGTGTCACCATGATGTGGCCGCCCTGGCCAGCGAGGCCAAGCACCTGGCCAAGCAGCATCCCCGCAGTCACTGCTTATTAAGCTCCAAGCGATCCCCATTCCCGCCCCGGGAAAGCACAATATTCGGCCGGGATCCGGAAACAAACCATAATAAATGACTATTTTTTAATCTGAAAAATACTGAATCCGTCAGCCATGGCGGATTTTACTAGATCTTCGTCTAAATTTTACCTTTTAATAACAAAATCACTTTCTCTTTGTGCTAATACTCTATGAGGCATGGGATGTTTTATGCCTTTCCGGTACGAATCACGCTACCTGCCCGAGTTATTCAAGAGGAAGTGACATATGACAGGCAAAGGAAAAACAGCACTTTTTGCAGCAGTAACCCTGGCCCTGGGGCTGTCCCAGGCGCAGGCCGCCACCCTGGATTCGGTCAAGGAAAGAGGGGTGCTCAAATGCGGCGTCAACAGTGGTCTGCCCGGCTTCTCCAACCCGGACGACCAGGGGGTATGGAAAGGGCTGGATGTGGATCTGTGCCGAGGCATTTCGGCCGCGGTATTCAACGATCCGGACAAGGTGCAGTATATTCCGCTCAACGCCAAGGAACGCCTCACCGCCCTGCAGTCCGGTGAAATCGACGTGCTCTCCCGCAACACCACCTGGACGTCGAGCCGCGACACCGATCTGGGCGTCAACTTCACCGGTATCAACTATTTCGACGGCCAGGGCTTCCTGATCAAGAAGGACCTGGGCGTGGCCAGCGCCAAGGATCTGGATGGCGCCGCCATCTGCATCCAGTCGGGCACCACCACCGAGCTGAACGTGGCCGACTACTTCCGCCGTAACGGCATCGGCTACAGCGCCGTGGTATTCGATACCTCGGAGCAGACGGTGCAGGGGCTGGAAGCCGGTCGCTGCGACGTGCTGACCTCGGATCTTTCGCAACTCTATGCCCTGCGCATCAAGCTGTCCGATCCCGACGGCGCCGTTGCCCTGCCCGAGGTGATCTCCAAGGAGCCCCTGGGCCCGGCGGTACGCCAGGGCGACGATCAGTGGTTCAACGTGGTCAAATGGACTCACTTCGCCATGGTCAACGCCGAGGAGCTGGGCATCACCAAGGCCAACGTGGACGAGATGAAGGGCAGTGAAAACCCCGATATCCGCCGCCTGCTGGGTGAGGACGCCGACTTCGGCCAGGGCATGGGGCTGACCAAGGACTGGGCCTACCGCATCATCAAGCACGTAGGCAACTACGGCGAGATCTTCGACACCAACGTCGGCCAGGGCTCTCCGCTCAAGATCGATCGCGGCCTCAACGCCCTGTGGACCGAAGGCGGGCTGCAATACGCCCCTCCCGTCCGCTAACCGCTCATCCCGCTACGGGCTGCGCCAAGGCGCAGCCCCTTTCGCAGACTTAGTACGAGGATAGGGCTTATGTCCTCATCAGCGAACCACAGTACCCAGGTTAAATTCTGGCGGGATCCCGCCAAACGGGCCCTGCTGTTCCAGGCACTGCTGCTCACCGCCGTGGCCGGTGCCATCTGGTTTATTGTCGATAACACCCTGACCAACCTGAGCACCCGCGGCATCACTACCGGCTTCGGCTTTCTCGACGATCCGGCCGGCTTTGCCATCGCCCAGTCGCTGATCCCCTATGCGGAAACCGACACCTATGGCCGCACCTTCGTGGTGGGCCTGCTCAATACCCTGCTGGTGTCCTTCCTCGGTATCATCGGCGCCACCCTGCTGGGCTTTATCATCGGCGTGGCCCGGCTGTCGCCCAACTGGCTGATCAGAAAGCTGGCCTCCGCCTATGTGGAGATCTTCCGCAACCTGCCGCTGCTGCTGCAGATGTTCTTCTGGTACTTCGCGGTGCTGCGCACCCTGCCCGGCCCGCGGGACAGCCTCAATATCAACGACACCTTCTTTCTCAATGTGCGCGGCCTCTACCTGCCCGAACCCGTACCGGGCGGCGGTTTTCATCTGGTGTGGCTGGCACTGCTGCTGGCGGTGGCCGTCTCGGTATGGCTGTTCCGCTTCAACCATCGTCGCCAGGATGCCACCGGCAAGCGACTGCCCGTGTGGTGGCTGTCGCTGGCACTGGTCGTCGGCCTGCCCGGACTGCTGTTCCTGTTGCTGGGCGCCCCGCTCAGCTGGAACTACCCGGAGCTGCGCGGCTTCAACTTCCGCGGTGGCATGACCATCATTCCCGAGTTCCTGGCGCTGTGGCTGTCTCTGACCATCTATACCGCCGCCTTTATCGCCGAAATCGTGCGTTCCGGCATCCAGGCCATTTCCCACGGCCAGACCGAGGCGGCCCATGCCCTGGGCATCAAGGACAGCCTGACCCTACGGCTGGTGATCATTCCCCAGGCGATGCGGGTGATCATTCCGCCGCTGACCAGCCAGTACCTCAACCTGACCAAGAACTCGTCCCTGGCCACCGCCATCGGCTACCCCGACCTGGTGTCGGTGTTCGCCGGCACCACCCTCAATCAGACCGGCCAGGCGATAGAGGTGATCGCCATCACCATGCTGGTGTACCTCACCATCAGCCTGACGGTGTCCTTCTTCATGAACTGGTTCAACAGCCGCATGGCCCTGGTGGAGCGATAACATGTTCAAAGACACTCTCATCCCCGAACGGCCGGCGCCCCTTGCCAGCACGGGCCTGATCGGCTGGCTCAGGGCCAACCTGTTTTCCGGCCCGCTCAACAGCCTGGTCACCCTGGCGGGACTTTACGGTCTTTATCTGCTGCTGGTCCCCATCATCGACTGGGCCTTCATCCGCTCCGACTGGATCGGCGCCAGCCGCGACGCCTGCGTCAGTGGCGGCGCCTGCTGGGTGTTCATCGGCAACCGGCTGCAGCAGTTCACCTACGGTTTCTATCCCACGGCGGAACTGTGGCGCATCAACCTCACCTTTGCGCTGTTCGTGGGCCAGTTGCTGTGGCTGGCGCTGCCCAGGCTGCCGGGCAAGCTGTGGCTGGCGCCCTTCATGGTGGTTGTCTTCCCCTTCATCGCCTATGTGCTGCTGTACGGCGGCTGGTTCGGCCTGGTGGAGGTGCCCACCCACCAGTGGGGCGGCCTCACCCTGACGCTGATCCTCGCCGTGGTCGGCATTACCGCCGCCCTGCCCATCGGCATCCTGCTGGCCCTGGGCCGGCGCTCCAACATGCCGATAGTGCGCAGCCTGTCGGTGGTGTTTATCGAGTTCTGGCGCGGGGTGCCGCTGATCACCGTGCTGTTCATGTCGTCGGTGATGCTGCCGCTGTTCGTGCCCCAGGAACTGACCCTCGACAAGCTGCTGCGGGCCATGATCGGCATCATCTTCTTCCAGTCTGCCTACATGGCGGAAGTGGTGCGCGGCGGCCTGCAGGCCATTCCCAAGGGACAGTACGAGGCGGCCGAGGCACTCGGCCTGAACTACTGGAAGATGATGGTGCTGGTGGTGCTGCCCCAAGCACTGAAGCTGATGATACCGGGCATCGTCAATACCTTTATCGCCCTGTTCAAGGACACCAGCCTGGTCTTGATCATCGGCCTGTTCGACCTGCTCGCCATCGTCCAGGCGGGACTGTCGGATCCCAACTGGCTGGGCTATTCCACCGAGGGCTATGTCTTTGCCGGCCTGGTGTTCTGGCTGTTCTGCTACGGCATGTCCAAGTACAGCCAGTACCTGGAACGCAAGCTGCACACCGGCCACAAGAAACGTTAGCCGTACACCGGCATTGGAGTTGAATAATGGAACAACAGAACAAGGAAGCCATGGTGACCCTGCGCGGGGTGAACAAGTGGTACGGCGACTTTCATGTGCTGCGCGATATCGATTTGACCGTGACCAAGGGCGAACGCATCGTGATCTGCGGCCCCTCGGGCTCGGGCAAGTCGACCCTGATCCGCTGCATCAACCGGCTGGAAGAACACCAGCAGGGCGACATCATAGTGCGCAACACCCCACTCACCAACGACATCAAGAACATCGAGACCATCCGCCGGGAGGTGGGCATGGTGTTTCAGCATTTCAACCTGTTCCCGCACCTGACGGTGCTGGAAAACTGCACCCTGGCACTGATCTGGGTGCGCAAGATGCCGCGCCGCCAGGCGGAAGAGATCGCCATGAAACTGCTGACCCGGGTCAAGATCCAGGATCAGGCCAAAAAGTATCCGGGCCAGCTCTCCGGCGGCCAGCAGCAACGGGTGGCCATCGCCCGCAGCCTGTGCATGAACCCGGAGATCATGCTGTTCGACGAGCCCACCTCGGCGCTGGATCCGGAGATGATCAAGGAAGTGCTGGACGTGATGATCGAGCTGGCGGAGGAAGGCATGACCATGATGTGCGTCACCCACGAGATGGGCTTCGCCCGCACCGTGGCGGACAGGGTGATCTTTATGGACGCGGGCCAGATCATCGAGGAGAACGATCCGGAGACCTTCTTCCATCACCCCCAGTCGGAACGCACCAAGCTGTTCCTCAGCCAGATCCTGGGGCATTGAGCGCAAAACGACCGACGGCTGAGCAAACTTCGTCGTTCTCTGTAGTCACTCCCGCGAAGGCGGGAGTCCAGTGCACACCGGCATGGATCTCCGCCTTTGCGGAGATGACCATGGTTAACCATCTGAAAAAAGGAAACTATCCGGCAAAAAAGCAGCTGATGAACTCTGTCACCACGCTGAACGGCCGTTGTTTGATGATGCTCAGTGGTCGCCGATCTTGCCGCTGGTGAACAGGTAGTCTTTCAGCTCCTTGTCGAAGGTCGCATCACGGCGCCGGATCCATTCCAGCACCATGGCGGCGTGCTCCTTTTCCTCGTCCCTGTTGTGGGCCAGTATGGCCCTGAGCTCGGGATCCTTACAGGCGTCCACCCTTTGGTTGTACCAGTCCACCGCCTCCAGCTCTTCCATCAGCGAGGTGATGGCCCTGTGCATGTCCCGGGTCTGGTCGCTGAGCTCGTCGATGGGCTCATGATAGCCTTCGTTTGCCATGGTATTTCTCCTAGCAGGGGAATGAATCAGGATCGACTGATATTCAGTCTGGTCGAGCTCCCGGGTTTTGCAACCGGGGAGTCCGAAGGACACCAAGCGATGAAAAAACGGGCGGAGCCCCCGTCTGCACGAAGACCCCGCCCGGGTTCGCCTTAGTAGGCGGCACGGAAGATGGCGACCACCTCCTCGTGGCTGGGCTGTACCGGGTTGGTCAGGCCGCAGGCGTCCTTCATGGCGTTGCTGGCCAGCACCGGGAAGTCCTCCTCCTTCACCCCGAGGCCGGCCAGGCCGGCGGGAATGCCCACCTGCTCCGCCAGGGCCACTATGGCCTGGATGGCGCGGTCGGCGCCCTGCTCATCGGTCAGGGTGTCCACCTCCTGGCCCAATGCGGCGGCGATGTCCTTCAGCCGGGGAGCGGCAGCGCGGCTGTTGAAGCGCTGCACATGGGGCAACAGTATGGCGTTGCAGACCCCGTGGGGCAGGTCGTAGAAGCCGCCCAGTTGGTGCGCCATGGCGTGCACATAGCCGAGGGAGGCGTTGTTGAAGGCCATGCCCGCCAGCAGCTGGGCGTAGGCCATCTGGTTGCGGGCCGCCATGTCGCTGCCGTCCGCTACCGCCCGGGCCAGGTTTTCGCTTATCAGGGTCACCGCCTTCAGCGCGCAGGCGTCGGTGATGGGGTTGGCGGCGGTGGACACATAGGCCTCCACCGCATGGGTGAGGGCATCCATGCCGGTGGCCGCGGTCAGCGATTTGGGCATCTTCTTCATCAGTTCGGGATCGTTCACCGACATGATGGGGGTGACGTGCTTGTCGACGATGGCCATTTTGATGTGGGTGTGCTCGTCGGTGATGATGCAGAAGCGGGTGATTTCCGAGGCGGTGCCGGCGGTGGTGTTGATGGCCACCAGCGGCAGTTGCGGCTTGGCGGACTTGTCCACCCCTTCGTAGTCGCGGATGTCGCCGCCGTTGCTGGCCACCAGGGCGATGGCCTTGGCGCAGTCGTGGGGCGAGCCGCCGCCGAGGGAGATCACCGAGTCGCAGCCTTTCTGCCGCAGCAGTTCGAGCCCGGCTTCCACGTTGCCGGTGGTGGGGTTGGCCTGTACCTGGTCGAAGATGCTGGCCTGGATATCCTGGGCCGCCAGGGCCTGCTGCAACTGGCCGGCATAGCCCAGCTCCACCAGGGGCTTGTCGGTGACGATCAGGGCGTGGCGGAATCCGGACTGGCTCAGTTTGGTGACCGCCTGTTCCACCGCGCCGGCGCCGATCAGGTTGACGGAGGGCATATAGAAAGTCGCTGTAGTCATGATGCTTCCCTACTGTTGTTTCAGGTTGAGTGTTTGGCCGCCTCTCCCCTGCGACCGGGTGAAAAACCGTGCTCTTGAAATGGGCACCGGCTAATGCTCGGGTCAGGCTATCGCCACGCCAACACGCAGCAAGTACATCCCTGTATGCTCGACGATGGCATCCCTGCCATCGACGGTTGGCTTAGGCAACAGCCCGCCCCTCTTAACTGTTCGGCATTGCCGCTGCAGTACCTGTTATCAGAAGAAACCGAGCGGGTTGCTGTCGTAGCTCACCAGCAGGTTTTTGGTCAGCTGGTAGTGATCCAGCATCATCTTGTGGGTCTCGCGGCCGATGCCGGACTTCTTGTAACCGCCGAAGGCGGCGTGGGCCGGATAGGCGTGGTAGCAGTTCATCCAGATCCGCCCGGCCTGGATGCCCCGGGCCATGCGGTAGGCGCGGTTCACGTCCCGGGTCCAGACGCCGGCACCCAGGCCGAACTCGGTGTCGTTGGCGATGGCCAGAGCCTCGGCCTCGTCCTTGAAGCGGGTCACCCCCACCGCCGGACCGAAGATCTCTTCCTGGAACACCCGCATCTTGTTGTCGCCCTGGAAGATGGTGGGCTGGATATAGAAGCCGTTTTCCAGGCCGCTGATGCGGTTGGCCTGGCCGCCGAGCAGCATCTGGGCGCCTTCGTCCCGGCCGATCTGCATGTAGCTCAGGATCTTGTCGAACTGCTCTCTCGACGCCTGGGCGCCGACCTGGGTCTCGGTATCCAGCGGGTTGCCCTGCCTGATCTGGCGACCGCGCACCAATACCCGCTCCATAAAATCGTCGTAGATGCTGTCCTGCACCAGGGCCCGGGACGGGCAGGTGCAGACCTCGCCCTGGTTGAAGAAGGTGAGCAGCATCCCCTCGATGCACTTGTCGACGAACTCCGGCTCATAGCGCATCACGTCCTCGAAGAAGATGTTGGGGGACTTGCCGCCCAGCTCCACGGTGGAGGGGATCAGCCGCTCGGCCGCCGCCTTGAGGATATGGATGCCGACCGGAGTGGAGCCGGTAAAGGCCAGCTTGGCAATGCCCGGGTGACGCAGTATGGCCTCGCCCGCTTCCCGGCCCAGGCCGTTGACCACGTTGATCACGCCGGGGGGCAGCAGGTCGCCAATCAGCTCCATCATCACCAGGATGGAGGCCGGGGTCTGCTCGGCGGGCTTCAACACGGTGCAGCAGCCCGAGGCCAGCACCGGCGCCAGTTTCCAGGCCGCCATCAGCAGCGGGAAGTTCCAGGGGATGATCTGCCCCACCACGCCCACCGGCTCGTGGAAGTGATAGGAGGCGGTGCCGGCGTCCAGCTCGGCGGCGGTGCCTTCCTGGGCGCGGATGGCGCCGGCGAAGTAGCGGAAGTGATCCACTACCAGCGGGATGTCGGCGGCCAGGGTCTCGCGCACCGCCTTGCCGTTGTCCCAGGTTTCCGCCACCGCCAGCAGCTCGCGGTTCTGCTCGATGCGATCGGCGATGCGCAGCATGATGTTGGCCCGCTCCGCCACGGCGGTTTTGCTCCAGGTCGCGAAGGCCTGCTGGGCCGCCTGCACCGCCAGATCGATATCCTGGGCATCGGAGCGGGGCACCTCGCAGAACACGGCGCCGTTCACCGGTGAGACGTTTTCCATGTAGCGGCCATTCACCGGCTCGCGCCACTGACCGCCGATATAGTTCTGGTAGCGGGCCTTGAAGTTGACCACGGCTCCGGCTTGTCCTGGTTGCTGATAAATCATCACGGCTCTCCTTGCGGGTAATCTCGGTTGACGTTGACGCCAGTCGGCGTTTGCAAGAAGGTAAGTGCAAGGTCGGTGCCAGTTGTAGCAGATCAAGTAAACAAGGTTAAAAAGTCGTTACAATCGGGCCTTCGAAAGACTAACCTAAGGGAGTCCGCTCCCCGGTTGGCAGCTTGCCTTGTCCAGGGTCTGGACAGGGTGTTCAGTACAGGTGTTCAGTTTCTTAACAGGCAGGGATCATGACCATCAGCACAGTGCTTACTCAGCCCCAGGATCTGGCTTTACTCGAACGTTCATGGCAACGCAGCCGCGACTACGGCCTGCTCCGGGCCGGCCGCACCGATCCCCGTAACCTGGCGCCCTCGGCCCTGCACCAGAAACAGCAGCAGCACGAGTTGCTGCTGCGCTACTTGCGCCACAGCCTGCCGCTGTTCGAGCAACTGCAACAGGGCCGCCACTGCCGCCTGATCTTCTCCGATGCCGAGGGCACCATCCTCTTTACCAGCGGCGATCCCCACTTCGGCAGCAAGGCCCAGAAGATGGCCCTGGCCAGCGGCGCCAGCTGGCATGAGCAGAGCATGGGCACCAACGCCATCGGCACCGCCCTGAGCGAGCAAAAGGAAGTCTGCATCCTGGGCAGCCAGCATTTTCTGGCCGCCAACCAGGGCATCAGCTGCAGCGCCAGCCCGGTGCTGTCGCCGAGCGGCGAGCTGCTGGGGGTGATCGACATCTCCAGCGAAGCCGGCGAGCATTGCCAGGACATGCTGCTCACCGCCCGGTTGCTGGCCCTGTCGGTGGAAAACGCCCTGGTGATGAACCACAGCGATACCCACTGGATCCTGAGCCTGGCCCCGGATGCGGGCAGCCTGCAACAGCCCTGGTCCGGCATCATCGCCCTGCGGGAAGACGGCCGGCTGCTGGGCGCCAACCGCAGCGCCCGCCACTGGCTGCCGGAGCTGGACATCCCCGCCATGCTGAGCGATCTGCGCCAGGGCGAACTCACCCCCGTCGGCTCGGGGCTGGCCCTGCTGAGCCGCCAGCCCGGGCGACGCCCGGCCTCCCGCCCCGCGCCGGCGGCGAGTTCCGGCCTGGAGGCCACCGCCCTCAAGCTGATGGCCCGCAGCATTCCGCTGCTGATCCAGGGTGAAACCGGCACCGGCAAGGATCACCTGGTGCGCCGCCTGCACCGGCAGAGCGACCGGGCCCGGGGGCCGCTGGTGGCGGTGAACTGCGGCGCCCTGCCCGCCGAGCTGCTCGAAGCCGAGCTGTTCGGCTACCTGCCCGGCGCCTTTACCGGCGGCAGCCGTCAGGGCCGCCCCGGCTATGTCCGCGCCGCCCAGGGCGGCATCCTGTTCCTGGACGAGATCGGCGAGCTGCCGCTGGCGGCCCAGACCCGGCTGCTGCGGGTGCTGCAGGAAAAGGCGGTGACCCCGCTCGGCAGCCATGCCCCCGAGCCGGTGGACTTTCAGCTGGTGGCGGCCAGCCACCGGGACCTGGCCGCCATGGTGACGGAGGGCGGTTTTCGCCAGGATCTGTACTTTCGGATGAACGGCTTTTCGCTGCGCCTGCCGCCGCTGCGGGACTATAAACACGACGACTTCGTGCGGCTGGTGCAGCAACTGCTGGCGGAGCTGGAGGAAGAGGTCACGCTGGACGAGGCCGCCCTGGCCCGGCTCGGCGACTACAACTGGCCGGGCAATGTCCGCCAGCTGAAACAGGTGCTGGAAGTGGCGGCGGTGCTGGCCGACGGCGGCCGTATCACCCCGGCCCAGTTGCCCGAGCTGCCGGATTTCGAGGGGAACACCAAGGCCGGCCCGGCCAGGGGGGATTTAAAATCCCACGCCGACAGATTGATAGTGCAGACCCTGGACGAGTGCGGCGGCAACGTCAGCGCCGCCGCCCGCCGCCTGGGGCTGAGCCGCACCACCCTCTACGCCCGGCTCAAGGCACTGAAGGACGATTAAGCCGGCACTTCCCGCTCCAGCGCCGACAGGGCCCGGGCCACCTCCAT
The DNA here is from genome assembly GCF_052487945.1 of Zobellella sp. An-6. Classification (NCBI taxonomy): domain Bacteria; kingdom Pseudomonadati; phylum Pseudomonadota; class Gammaproteobacteria; order Aeromonadales; family Aeromonadaceae; genus Zobellella; species Zobellella sp. An-6. The sequence continues at coordinate 2,844,851 of NZ_CP199259.1, forward strand.
GCTGGCGCTTTCCATCGCCTGCAGGCAGTCCAGCCCCTGTTGTTGATTGCCGGCGGCGAAGGCCTGCAGGGCCCTGGCCCCCTCGGTGTGTACCCGCTGGTGGCTGGCTTCCAGGCTCTTGAACGCCGGCAGGTGGCTGTACAGCCTGGCGCCGCGCCCCTCGTAATACCATTTGCCCAGCCGGCACTCGGTGTGGCTGCTCACGCCCTGGCCGAATTGACGTTGCTCGATACGCTGGTAGATATCGGTCTTCCATACCGCATGGTCCAGTTTCACCGCCTCCAGGAAGGCGGTGGCGGCGTTGCGCTGGATCACCAGCCGCATGCCTTCGGCGTGGGTCAGCACCTCGCGGGTGACTTCGTCGATCTGCTGGGCGGAGGCGGAGATCTCGTCGGTGCTCTCCAGCGACTGGCTGACCATGCTGTTGATGGCCCGGCTCTGCTCCAGCACCTGCTGCACCAGCTTGTTGATATTGCCGCTGGCCTCGTGGGCCTTGCCCGCCAGGGTGCGTACCTCGTCGGCCACCACCGCGAAGCCCCGGCCCTGCTCGCCGGCCCGGGCCGCCTCGATGGCGGCGTTGAGCGCCAGCAGGTTGGTCTGTTCCGAGATCTCCTGGATCACCGACACGAAGTTGCTGATCTTGCCGGCGGTGTCGGTCAGTACCGCCGCGCTCTCGGCGCTGTGGCCCACCTCGGTGTTGATCACCACCGCGCGCTGCTTGAGCACCTCGGTGGCCTGGTAGGTGTGGGCGAAGACGTCTTCCATCTCGGTCAGCTTCTCCCGCTCGCCCAGCAGGGACTCGGCATTGGACACCATGCCCTCGCGGATGGCGGACAGCATGGCGGAGCCCTGCAGCACCACCTGCACCAGTTGATGGGCCAGCTGGTTTTCGGCCTTGAGTTCGGCCAGCTCGGCTTTGAGCGCCGTTACCCTGCTTTCCTTGGCGGACAGGCGCGTTTCATAGTCGGCGACCTGGGCCGCCAGTTGCAGCTCCAGCTCCTGTACCCGTTTTTTTATCTTGCCGGCAAACATGCTTTCCCCTGTGGTGATGGCGCTCCGATTGACGCTATTAGGCACCACTTAGGTAGTAACCACAATATCATCCGGACTAACAAGGCAGGTTTTTAGCGGTTCTGTGAAGGTAAGAGCAAAAAACGGGGAAAAGGCGATATTATCGGCCGGTACGGGGCCGCCGGGCCCCATGGAATTGATTAGATGTCGCTGCGGGGATACTTGGCGAATTCGCGGGAAATGTCCGCGTACAGCTCCACCGCCCACAGCGGCAGGTGGGAGGCGAAGCCGTCGAGGGGCTTGCGGCGCGGATCATGGGGAGCGATGACCACCGATGCCTGTTCGGTGCCGATGGCGTTCACCAGCACGAACAGCTCCTCGATGGCGATGTCGCCGATGGCCAGGCAGCCGGCGGATTCGGCCTTGCCGTGGATGAAGATGCTGCCCCCCAGGTTGGTACGACCCTCCTTGCGGGCGCGAACCAGATCGAAGGAATTGGGGTAGTTCAGCCCCATGGACAGGTGAAACTGGCTGTTGGGGTTGAGGTGGGTGATGCGGTAGATGCCCTCGGGCACCTGTTTGTCGCCTTCCCTGAGCTTGGGCCCGGGACCGCCACTCGCCTTGCGGATGGGATAGCTGCGGATAAATTTGAAGTCGCCGTCGTTGCGGGCCCACAACTCGAGTTCTTTTTCTTCCTTGGTGGCCAGTAGCACGATTTCCCTGGGCGGATAGCTCATCTCGGCCCGCATGAAATGAGGCCTCATACGGATTTCGGCCAGGGGGCCATAAGCGGCGAGTACGCTGTCGATGGAGCCGTGGTAGGGGGCTGCGACAGCCGGGGCTGGATTCACTAAAGCGGCCAAAAGCAGGGCTGAGGCAGAAAATCCATTTAAAAGACGCATAACTGATGGATTAATCCGGTGTTGATACTATATGTCAATGATAGCCCGAGCCGGGGCCGGTTGGAATCTTGAGCTACCAAAATAATCCCCTTCCCTGCCCGGTCACCCTTTGGCGCAGCGCCACCGCCGGAGTGCGGCCGGCCGTTGTGCCCGGCCGGAACGGGTACCACAATAAGGCTTTGGAGCCACGACCGAGAACGCCATGACCAAGGCCAGCCTCTTACTGCCGATACTGTTGCTCACCGGCTGTACCACCCTGGAGCTGCCTGTCCCCCCCGGGGATCGGCAGCCACGCGTCTCGTCCTCCACGCCGGGCATCGCCGTCAGCCGGACCCAGCCGCCCCGGCTCGAGAGCATCTCCTTCCTGTCGGAACGCGCCTTTGTCCCCGCCCGGGCCCGGCACTGCGTCGTCGAACTGATCCCGCCGGCCGGGGAAGAAAGCGAAGTGATCCAGTACCTGGGAGCAGATGTGCTCAACGCCGGCGGCGAGATCGTCGCCACCGGCAGCCGATGGGGCCTGATCCCGAGCCAGCACCGGGTCCACTTTCAGCTCAGCATGCTGGGCCACCATAACGGCACCACCTACGGTTTCAGCCGGATAAGCCTGGCCCAGGAGGACGCCTGGGGCCTGGATAACCACGGCCTCGAGCCCCTGCCCCCCTCCGGCGCCCGCACCCAGAAGGTATATGACGAGCTGCAGGCGCTGTACCGGCGGCTGGATGAGTGTATGGCGGAGCAAAGACAGAAGGAAGAGCAAGGAACAGAAGAAGATTAGGTAGTGACAATAAGCAATGGCTGTCAAACATGCAATTTACATGGTGCCCGGAGCCGGACTTGAACCGGCACGCTGTTACCAGCGAGGGATTTTAAATCCGTAACGGGGCTTTACGAATCAACAACTTACAACGAAAACAACAACTTACACCGAGAATAAGCGAGAATAGCCGAGAATAACGCAAGCGCTGTCGCCACTGTGTCGCCACTTTTTCAGGGCGGTGTGATGGCCGCCAGGGGGTTGAGCCGGACGGCGTCTTCCAGGTGATCGGGCGCGAAGTGAGCATAACGCATGGTCATGGCAATGGTGGAGTGGCCCAGTATCTTCTGCAGCACCAGGATGTTGCCGCCATTCATCATAAAATGGCTGGCGAAGGTGTGGCGCAGCACATGGGTGCACTGCCCTTCCGGCAGCGTGATGCCGGCCTTGGCCAGCGCCGTTTCGAAGGCGCGGTAACAGTCGCCGAACAGCCGGCCGCGCTTTTTGGGCAACTGGGCGTAAAGCTCCGGGCTGATGGGGATGGCGCGGCTTTTCTTGCTCTTGGTGCGGGTGAAGGTAAGCCGGTAGGGGGACAGCTGGGACTGCTTGAGTTCTTCCACTTCCGACCAACGCGCACCCGTGGCCAGGCACAGCTTGACCACCAGCAGCAGATCCGGGTTGCTGCTCTCGGCGCAGGCATCGAGCAGGTGCTTGATCTCGGCATCGTACAAAAACGCCAGTTCGCTGTCGGCCACCTTGAAGGCCCGCAGCCCGTCCAGCGGGTTTTCACCCTGCCACTCGCCCAGGCGCTTCAGCTCGTTGAACACCGCCCGCAGGTAGGAATGCTCCCGGTTGATGGTGCTTGTGCTCACTCCCTTGCCCTGCTGCAGGGTGGAGCGGCGGTTGGGTACCTGACCGGAAAGCCGTGCCTCCCGGTAGGCGGCAAAGTCGCGGGAACCGAAGTTGGCCGCCAGTGGATTACCCAGCGCCTCGCATAAACTCTCCAGCTTGGCCCGGCGCCGTTCGCCATCATTCAGGCTTTGGCCGTGCAGGGCAAACCAGCGTTCCACCAGATCCAGCAGCCGACGCGAGTCGCCCGCCTCGGCGACGCCATCCAGCCAGGGGCGGCTTTGCTCGGGGTCTTCAATAAAGCGCTCGAACGCCAGCGCCTCGCCCTTGGTGGCGAACTGCTTGCGGATGCGCGGCGCCTTGGGATTTCTCTTACTGGGCCGGCCCTCGGGGTACAGCTCGGCCAGCCACTTGCCGGAGGGGAGTTTTCTTACTGCCATGGTTTCTACTGGTTATTGCAAGATACTGTGATTATATACAGCAATAAGCAGCAGTACATGTTTAGTACCAGCACCATTCAACACCCATTGAAGCAACTTTCTGGTGCTCGAATGGCGTCCTTCAAGCAGTCGCACCGGATATCTCTAATCGGATGAAGCCTCCAAAAAGTCCCGTACCGACCTGGCCACCTTCTCCAAATCCCGCAGTTCGCACTCCCAGACCACCAGAACTCGCCAGCCGAGTTCTTGCAACTGACGTCGCTGGCGGAGATCCCTCCTCCGGTTTTCCTCCAGCTTGGGCAACCAGTATTCACGGTTGCTTTTCGGCTCTGTTGCCATCCTGCAACCTTCGTGACGATGCCAGAAGCAACTGTGCATGAATATCACCGCCCGCCGGCGGGGAAAGACCATATCGGGGGTACCCGGCAACCCTTTGACATGCAGGCGATACCGAAAGCCCATACTGTGGATCAATCGGCGCAGCTTCATCTCGGCCGACGACCCTTTGGAGCCGATCCGGGACATCAGGCGGCTTCGTTCCTCTCTCGTCAGTTTATCGGCCATATGGTGCCTCGGTTCGTTGACCTGGAAACCTGTCGGATGTATCCAACTGCAAACGATGTCACTCATCTGCCACACCTGGACACTGTGGTTACATACAGTAAAATATGTTCTATGGACTAGTGTCATAACTTGCAAAAAAGTAAGTTAATCTTTGAATATCAACAAATTAAAAGAAATCCATTGCTCCTCGATGTGAGCGATTTTCTCTGTTATAATGCCGCAGTTTTTTAAGTAGGGTGAGTGAAGTGGCTAAAATTCCAACAATCAAAGCGGTCGACCTGTTCTGCGGTGCTGGCGGTTTAACGCACGGCCTCGTGCAGGCGGGCATTGATGTGGTTGCTGGCTACGACATAGAAGAATCCTGCCGGTTCGCCTTCGAGCACAACAACCGGGCCAGATTCTACAACCGGGATGTGACTGAACTGACCCGCCAGGACATTCTCGCGCATCTTGCAGACGGCGATTACACCCTGCTGGCCGGCTGTGCTCCTTGCCAACCCTTTTCGACCTACTCCAGAACGAGAAAGAAACCGGGAGAAAAGGACGGCAGATGGAACCTTCTCAACAGTTTCGGGAGACTGGTATCCGAAGTGAAACCCCACTTCGTGACCATGGAAAACGTGCCGGGCCTGGCCGATCAGAATGTGTTCAATAACTTCCTTGCACTCCTCACCGCGAACGGATATCGGCACGACTATCGGGTCGTGTTTTGCCCCGACTTCGGCATGGCTCAAACCCGCAGACGCTTGGTGCTGATCGCCTCACGACTTGGGCCGATAAAGCTTCCATCACCGACGCATAAACCGGAAGAGTATGTGACAGTGCAGAATGTGATCGGACATCTGCCGAAAATAGCCGCAGGTGAAACCCATAAAGACGATCCCCTGCACAAGGCTTCCTCCTTGAGTCCAATCAATATGCGGCGAATCCGCGCCTCCGTTCCGGGAGGATCGTGGCTGGATTGGCCGGAGGATCTGCGAGCCACTTGCCACCAGAAGGAAAGCGGAAAAACTTATCCCAGCGTCTACGGCCGCATGCGCTGGGACGAGCCTGCCCCTACCATCACCACCCAGTGCAACGGCTTCGGCAATGGTCGCTTCGGCCACCCGGAACAGGATCGAGCCATCAGTCTTCGTGAGGCTGCAATGCTGCAATCGTTCCCGCCCGATTACAGTTTTCTGCCATTGGAACAGAAACACGATATGCGCCCTTTGGCCAAAATGATCGGTAATGCGGTACCGGTAAGATTGGGGGAGATAGTCGGTCAAAGCATCAAAAATAGTTTAGCTTTGACCGACTAAAATAAAAGTAAGGAACTACTGAGCAAGTTTATACCCATCAGTAGTTATAAAATTTTCATAGGCATCAATGACATATGAAAGATAATCTTTCACGATATCTATGAGCTTCCTGAAATCCGTAGCCACATGATCTTCACCGCACTCTGTGAATGACAATGAACCATGCGCCAACTTATTTCTAATATTTTTTATCAGCCATAATGGAGCCATATCATTACGAATTGGCTGATTAACTTGGGTATTTAGCCTCTTCGGTAATTGTATTTTTATTCCGATACTTTTACTTATTCTTGTTATCTCTTGAGAATCCCAATTACCTCCTCCTCCTGGAGGAATCCTTAGATCTATGGGCTTCCTTTCAAGGACTTGCTCAAACAAATCCAATGCTTTCTCTAACCTTTTTTCGTAAGTCAAAGACTCATGGGGCTCTGTTACAGCTTTAACATAAAGCGTTCGCATCTCATTAGTCAATAGACCGAGCTTCCCATTGATACCATTTCTAGCATGTCTTTCAACTGCTTCAATCAGCATAGAAACTGTCGATTCAACTAGATTGTATAGATGGAGATAAATTCCGGAATACATGATTTTTTGCTGTTCTGGTGTAATACGATAAGATTTACCATTAACGTTAAAAACAGCCTCACCCATACCTATGGCAAGCTCTATATTACTGACAAGCTCGAAATAGCTTTCAATATCCTTGACTCTATCAGTGAAGGTTGCTCTTACCAGCTCCATCTCACTCTCCTTGAAACAGCAATGCATCACGAATAAATTCGATTCTTCCTCTTAATCTGCGAATCGCATTGGCACCATCGGAACGTATCTCATCGGTAAAGGCCTTACTTGAGATAATTTCTGCTGTAGATTCTTTACTGATTTTTAAATTTGGATTTTTCTCTAAAGCAAGATGTGAACCGATAGCAATAGCTTCAAATCGGGTGCGCGGAGTAGTCTTAGCTTTAGGTGACTTTCTGAATCCGAGTTCGAAAGATTTACTTACAAAATCAAGCATCCTGTCAAAACGTGTAAAATATTCATCTTCTAGTTCAGGTTTTTCATGAAATATTTCATTCATCCTTTTGATATAATAAAAAATAAAAGGTGATACGTTATCTTTATAATCATCAAGGCCATCAGAGTATGCGAAAAAACGGGCAGCTAACTCTTCAGGCTCCCTAACACTCCTTTTCTTGGCTGTTACCGGTGCCAAAGTAGAGAATTTTTCATTCTTCCCCAACTTAACCAAAAAGTCCATAAATGGACCACGAAGAACGCCTCTTCTGACTTCAGCAGGGTTTGCAACCATGCTACCTGTGTTGATTCGCTCGAACAAATCTATTCTAGATTCAATATCCGTATTTTCTGAAAGAATAATACCTCTCATGGATTTATTCTGAATCTTTCTTTGCCTTGAAAGAGGAAGGTCGCTAAATCTTGAACCATTCAGGACATCCAACCTTTCCAAACCACACAAAACCAGTCGATTATTTAAATATTCCTCTAGTGTCCTTAAACGTTGTGAACCATCCACAATTTCCAGCTCACCAGTTTTATCGTTCTGCCAGAAAAAAACAAAAGGAATAGGTAGACCAATCAATAACGATTCAATAAACTTTGACTTTCTAGGCTCATCCCAAGTAAATTCACGCTGATAGCCAGGAACAGTGTATTCTCCACCCGCTATTTTTTGCGCTAAGATTTCAACTGTATATTCAGACGTGTAAAAATCTATCTTTTTAGAATACCCTAAAATTTGCTCTTCAGCCTTAGTTTGAAAATATCTATCCATAAATCACCCACCAATTATGTATTCGAGATTAGCTCATCAAAGTCGCTTTTAACAGAAAGGTGCATAACCAAAGATCCAATCATACCGAAAATAACCCAAAGATATGAAACCAAGTAAGACCATGAAGTGACTATATACTCACCAGAAAAAATAACCACAACAGGAACACTGACAAGAAGCAATGACATAACAAGCAGCTTCTTAAGCATTGTCATCCAGAGAGTTCGATTATTATCATCAAAAGGACTAGCATAAAGAAGAGTCATAAAGTGATAACACCAGCCAGCACCTAACAACATAACAGAAAAATGGAAAAATGAATCAAAAATAGAAAAAGGAGAATTTAAAAAATCAGAATGTTTTGGGGCAGCTAAATTATATAACCACAGAAAAAAACTTGAGGAAAAAAACCAAAGTAAAATTGCAGTTCTTTTCATTTTCATAACTCCGATACGGAATATATAGCTATGGTTATGTCTATGGGTAGTCTTGTCCACCATGTGGTGGCTTACAGTGGTAGATGCGTATCAGAGCTTTTTTCCAGCCGCTCAGGAACCCATGCTTTTGAAGCGCGAGTATCGCGTAGTTGGAGCAACTGGGTTCGAAGCGGCAAGTCTCGCGGAGGCTTGCCGGTGCTGTACGCTGATAGACGCGTATCGCCCAAACGCTGAACCGAACCAGCATGTCAGCCTTTGGGACGACGAAACGAAATTACGTAATAAAGCGACTGCTCTGCCCTGCTACCGGTCAAAGCGCCAAAGCAGCCGGGTTGAACACTGACACCGACGGAGTCGATGCGGTAAAACTCCCAGCCATCGTTGGCCATGGTGTTGGCGATGTCCTGCAGGTAAGCCGCAGCTTCGTTCCCCTTGTGGTTCTTTTTTTCAACACTGATGTTCGGGGGAACCTGAACCATTTTATATTCATAAACCATGCTCTCTATTCCCATTTTTAATATTTTTATGAAAGCCTTAATCTAAATATTTTTATATTTGTTTCCAACCATGAGATATGTACATTTCCACCTGCCTTTGAGACTGTTCTTTTGTCTCAGCATTGTCATCACCAACCCATAAGTGATAGTAGCCACATTCTGGGTTCATAGTGACTCTTTTTATTTCTCGTGGGCGCTTCCAAGCTGAATCTTCGATTTCCATCCCAGCTATAGGAACTAAACTTGTCTCCCACTCCCTGCGAACTGAACGGTAGACATAGCTACTGTTACTCTCCTTACATAACACCATCAAGTCTATTATCAATTTCATTTTTTCTCTCCTGTAAACAGACCAGTTTTAAATATATAAATGTATTCATTAAATCTCTTCCCCGTCCACCTGGCGAGGATGCGGATGTCGTCGGGTTTGTTGCTGTGCTCGATCACCGCACCGGAACTACTTCGTAGAGGTCTACGCCCAGCAGCTCTTCGCACCACTCGTCGAAGTCGTAGCGTTTAGAGCCGCACTTGATTTTGGTGAGGATACGATCTTCACGAAAGGTACGTTCGTCGCCCCGTTCGTGGCAGTGGCCACGCAGAATGATCCGGCCCTTGGCATCGTACATCAGTTCTTCCACGTCCACCCGGCGACGGGAACGGCCTCGCTCGAAGGGCTTCTCGTAGGTGAATTCAATTGTTTTGGTGGAGCCGGCCCAGATAGTGGTAAGTGACTCTTCGAACTCGGCCAGTTTGTCGGAGTTTATAGTTTCCTGGGAAGGAAATTTGCTAGCCGGCCGCCGCTCCTTTTTGGTTTCTGTCTTCTGCTGAAGGTCATCTATTTTGTTTTGAACAAAGCGGTCAAACTTTGCGTGGGACCTGTTGGTGGCCGCAATTACCTTGTCTGTGACATTGTTGATTCGCTCATTCTTGGCAGCTTGAAATTTGGGGTCGCTGACCTTGCGAAAAGCCATGCACCACCCAACCACAAGCATGTGCCAGACGCCAACGCCAACCAGCATGACCAAGGCTTCCGCCGGACCAGTTTCAGGGTCAAGCAGCATGCCGATACCAGCAAAGGCGGCGAAAGCGTAAAGACAGGCAAAAAAGCCGGACACCCTGGTTTTCAGTTTTAACCAGCGAGGCCGGATAAGGCCCACCGGGATAAGGAGCAGAGCAAAAAGGCTAAGGAACGCAAAGAATGTGCTGACACCGTTCATGTTCTTTCCCTGTGCTGATTTGTTGTTATCTTCGTCTTCTGTACTTCCTGTGCTCGACCATGGTGCCGATGATCACCACGTCGCACATGTCCGAGCGGATGGGGGCGTAGTCGTCGTTGAGCGGTACCAGTTCGAAGTATTCCACTCCGTCCTGGTTGAAGCCGCGGGGACGGTATTTTTTGAAGGTGGCCTCTCGGCTGCCGTTCTTGGCCGCCACATAGTCGCCCGGCACCGGGTCGATATCCGGGTCGATAATGATCAGATCGCCTTCATCGAACAGCGGGGTCATGGAGTCGCCGCTGATGCGCATGCCGAAGGCGCGCACACCAATGTCGTCGTCGGCCTGCACATACTCCAGGCTGCCGTCTACGTCCCGAATTTCACGCACCTCGGTCAACTGGCCGGCCTGCACGTAGCTCAGCACCGGGATCTGATGGGTACCAAGAGTGGCCGGCTTTACGTTTGAGAATTCATGATTTTGCGCCACGAACTGCTGGAAGGTGGGTGAATTTTTACCCAAATCGTGGGCTAAGGTGGCATCAATAAGATGATGGGCTTCAACCCCAAGAGCATTCGCTAATGAGAATAGATGCTCGCCCTTTGGTTTGTTCTCTTCACTCTCCCATTTGCTGATTGAGACGCGACTAACCCCAACCATCTTAGCGAGTTGTTCTTGTGTGAGTTTTTTGCTCTCTCGGAGGGAGCGAATTCGTTCACCAGCGCTCATGTAACTTACCTTACCATCAAGTTTGGTAATTTTTGTTTGCACAACTTAGGAATCAGGGTTACATTTCAGGTTACGAAGGGTTACACAGGTTACAAACCATGAAGAAGCGAGACGTCATTAAACACTTCGGCGGTGTCCTAGCTACCGCTAAAGCCCTCGGGATCAGCCATGTGGCTGTCAGCCGGTGGGGCGAGGAAATCCCACAAGGTCGTGCCTATCAGATTCAGGTGATCACTAAAGGAAAACTGAAAGCGTCGCCCAACTTCGAACAGCAATCATCCTAACCAGCCGAAGATAAGGAACCCCAGCATGACCCCCTTCCCTATCCATTTCGATACGCCGGTATGCACGGTGGAGCGCTTTTCGGAGCTGACCGGAATGGCCAAGAGCACCGTAGAAAGCTACGTGCGCGCCGGGCGCATTCCCATCATGCCCAAACAGAGCCCAGCGGAAAAAGTGCTGATCAACCTGGTGCTGTACACCCAGCAGGCACTTGCCCAGGGGCAGCCGGCCAAACGCCGTGCCACACGCTGATGTTTCCCCCTTATTCAACCACGTCAAGGATGCATGCGAAATGTTGAAGACTCATACGGATAAACAAGACATCAATTTTATCCACTGGAAATCGGCAGTAGCCCGCTTCAAGGATGCCCACAATCAATCAACGGTAGCCCGGGCTATGGGCACACAACCGCAGCTGTGGATTAACAAGCTGTCACCTAAGCATCCCGCTGAGCCCACGGTTAAAAACGTGATCACCGCCGCCCGCATTACCGGCGATCACACCCTGGTGCAGGGCCTGCTGCTGGAGCTGGATATGAGCGGCATCCAGTTGCCCAAGTCGGACCACGCCGCCAGCCAGACCCCGCTCACCAGCCAGGCACTGGAGATCACCGCCACCGCCGGCGAACTGGCCCGCCACGTTATCGAGGCCCAGCAGGCCGGCAAGGTATGCCGGCAACGCCGAGACAACGCGGTCAGCAAGGCCACCGCCATGATCGGCGCCCTCGCGCTGTTTGTGCACGACGTAGAAGCCCGCTTTCACGCCATTCCCGGCGTCACCGTGGCCATGGATACCCTGGCCAGCTCGGTGGTGCCCGGCCTTACCGGATAAGGAGCCACGCCATGAACCACATCAACACCGCCCGTTTATTGCGTACCCCGGCCCCCGTGGCCACCGCCCCGCTGCGGCCGGAGGTGATCACCCATCGCCAGCGCCCGGGCTTTATCGAGCGCCAAGACGGTAGCTGGATTTGCCTGCCCGTTCAGCACAACAGAAAGCCGCGCATCCACCGCCGTCGCCGCCTGTGGGACTGGATCAAGCAGGTGCTGGGCAACGACGCCACCACCGGAGGTGCCGCATGACCGCCTATCACGCCATTACCCAGCCCGCCGGCGAGCTGGCCATTAACCATATGCGCCATTTGCTGGGCCGCTGCCGCATCGCCAGTTGGTGGAGCCGCCAGCCGCGGATCGTCCGCGAAGGGCTGTGCCGGGCCGCGGCACTCAAGCCCGCCGCCTACTGGGACAAGAGCCTGGAGGAAATGAACGACGACGAACGCGAGGCCATCCGCCGTGCCGTGGTGGCCTTTAAGCAGGCCATGGCCGCCATTACCGCCACCGACCGGGGCGAATGGCTGCACATTCCGGACTTTGCCGGGCAGGACGAAAAGCAAGAACAGCAGGAAGACGAGAGCCAGCGGCGGGAAGCCCTGCTGCAGCAGGCGCGTTTGATTCAGCTGCGGGCAGAAAAAGTGAAGGCCGCGCAGCGGTAACTGTAAGCGGCCTTCGGACGTGTATTCACGCCAATCAATTCGAGGTAACTATGACACAAACCAACGCCATCCGCCAAGTGGCCAACGATTTTCTGGCCCAATACAACCGCCTGGCCTGCCGAGGCCAGGCCGCCACCCTGGAGCTGCAAACCGAGTGCGTACTGGAGGCCCTGGCCGAAGTGGCACACCGCTGCGGCCAGAACGAGCTGTACCGGCAAATCACCGACCGCCAGCACCAACTGGAGCAGCACACCGTGCTGGCCCCTATTACGGCCATGGGGGTGCAGGGATGAAACGCCGAGATACAGAAAACTGCCTCAACCACTATGAGAACGTCATTAAAATCCGGACGTACTACACCATGAGCGCCCGCAACTATTTAGAGCTGGCCGCAAACTATCGTGGCTTGGGTGACTTGGGAAGAGCAGCCAAATGGCTGAGGCAGGCTGGAATGAGCCGCCGCGCAGCCGCCGCACTCCGTCGTGACATTACCGAATGTCGCAACCTGCTGCTGGAGGCCTGCCATGACTGAACGTGACCTGTTTTATGGCTTCTACGCTATCGCTCGCCTTGATACTGGTGGTGCAGATCCTTTCAACGAGGAATTGCTCATATGGCTAACAGCAAAGGCGGCCTTGTTCGGGTTAAGCAACTACAAAATCATGGAGGTCCGCAACGCCGCTCTTTGTGCCGTGCTTAACCGTAAGCAATCGCACCATGAGCCCAGCAAGCACAGCGTGGCCATTCAGCTGTCCGTACACACCTTTGGCCGCGTCACCAAGGGGGTGGCATGAAAGACCGTAAGCTGAACGCCACCGATCACCTGCGCCGCCACTGGTGGCAGGCCAAGGCCGACTTTTGGCGTCACTGGAAAGAATGCTTCGAGCAAGGCGCAGGCCGCGACCGACTGATTCTCGACTTGGGCACCATTCGCAGCCTGTATTGGCAAGCCTTAGGGCTGAATGCCTTGTCAGTAGCCAAGTCCATCCGCGTTTGGTGGGCCAAAACCGCCGATCTTCACCAACTGGGCAAAGCCGTAATCTGATGACCTTCGCTAACGATGCGGCCGATGTGGCCGCCTTTTTTGCGCCTACGGACGACACCCGCCGGGTGGCCGGCGTTGAAGTAACCAAATCGCTGTACCAGCAGCACTACCAGCAGGAGAACCTGCGCTGGGTAGAGGATCTGCTGGCCCAGGTGGAAGACTACGCCGCCAGTGCCCTGTTTGCCCATTACCAGTACCGGCTGAAAAAAGGGCACAAACCGTCTGGCGTAAACACCTGGCTGCGGCACATGGTGGCCAAAATCCAACAGCACGCCGCCCGCTTTCCCCTGCCCCTGCGGATGATTGCCAACGAACTGAAACGGGCCAACATCGCCCGGGAATGGGCCAGCGCCGTGGCCGCCATCATCCAGGAGCAAACCGCCGACTTTACCCGCCAGGTGCCGGTGCGGCAGTTGCTGGATGCCGCCATGGAGCCGGCCCGCCGCTGGGGGATCTCCCCGCTGCTGCCGGTGATCAAGGACGAAGCCACCGACCGCCAGTTGGACATGGCCGCCAGCGCCCTGGCCCGGCTGCAGGATGCCCAGTGGTGGGAGCGGCAAATCACCCAGGCCTGGCGCCGCTACACCGAGCATGTGGCCATTTTGGTGGGCCGGGTGCGCCGGGGCGTGAGCGCCTATGTGTCGCAGCGCACCCTGCAGGAGCACCTGGAACGCAAGCGGGCCGGTATGGCCTGGCTGAAAACCATGTATGCCATCAACGAGGAACTGGAGCTGGAAATCCCCCTGGCGGACGCGGTAAAAGCCAGCGTGGCCAATCCCGAGATCCGCCGGATGGAGCTGATGGTGCGGATGCGCGGCTTTGAAGATCTGGCCGAAGAGCAGGGCCTGGTGGGCGAGTTCTACACCTGGACCGCGCCCAGCAAGTACCACGCCTGGACGGTGGTGGATAACCGCAGCAAAGCGAAGAACGGCGAAAAGCTGGAGAACTGGGTAAGGACCATCCAAAACGACAAGTACCAGGGCTTTAGCCCCAGCGAAACCCAGGCCTACCTGTGCCGCCAGTGGAACAAAGCCCGCGCCAAGCTGGACCGGCTGGGCATCCGCCGCTTTGGCTTTAGGGTGGTGGAGCCGCACCACGACGGCACACCCCACTGGCACCTGCTGATTTTCGTGCACCCCAGCCAGCGCCGGCTGCTGCGCTCAGTGCTGCGCCATTACGCCATCGAGCACGACCGCCAGGAGCTGGGCAAAAAGGGCTACCGCGCCCGCTTCGACTGGAAGGAAATCAAGAACGAGCTGGGCAGCGCCACCGGCTACATCGCCAAGTACATCAGCAAGAACATCGACGGCTTCAATATGGACTGGGATGAAGAATCCCAGGAAGCCGCCTCCAGCTCGGCCCCGGCCGTGGCCGCCTGGGCCAGCCGGTGGCGCATCCGCCAGTTTCAGCAAATTGGCGGCCCCAGCGTGCAGGTGTGGCGAGAGCTGCGCCGGCTGCGCGAGGCCACCCGCAACCCCATTATCGAACCCGCCCGCCGTGCCGCCGACACCGGCAAGTGGGCCCAGTTTGTGGAAGCCATGGGCGGCATCGACAGCCCGCGTCGGGATCATCTGATCAAGCTGGCCCACATCATCAAACCCGCCTCCAGCAAATACGGGGAAGACGTGGCCAGACTACTGGGCCTGCGCACCATCGACATCACCACCAGCGTTAACGGCATCCCCACCGGGGTGATGGTGGGCGTGTCCGAGGCCCAAACCCGGCACCAGGGCTGGACCTTGTCACGGACCGGCCTTGGCGAGCGCAGCGAGCTGCCCTCAAGCGGCGGCAGCCGCGCCCCTTGGAGTTCTGACAATAACTGTACGGAGGATCAAAAAGGGGCGGAAAAAGATCCGCTGGACCGGGAATTGGCCATGCTCGGCCTCGATGCCCGGGACAAGAAGCCGCTGCTAAACGGCGCCGTTATCGAAATTGATGGTTTATTCATCAGCATTCGCAACGGCTGCCTTAACACCAGCCGCCAGCGCCCGGGCCTGCAGCCGGAACACGACAAGCTGGACCATGATTTGGAACCGTTGAAGCCCGGTAAGGCGTACTGGAAACGCCGGATCCTGGGTGAGTTGTTCACTGGCAGCACGCCGGTGGATGAATGGCTGGGCACCGTGCCCGAAGGCGAACTGGGGGCAGTGATCATGCAAATCGACGACCTGCTGCAGAAAGAACGCTGGCTAAACCCGAAGACTTATGAAGAAGATATGCTACTGGTACAGTTACAACAGCTGATAGAGGAGACCATCTCCGATCTGGAGTTCAGGAGGCTATACCTTGAGTAAATACCTTTTTGCCGATGTATTTGTGATAAGAGAATGCCGGAGCATGGCCCAGCGCTACCACGGCACTTTCCCCCCTGAAGTGAAGGCGTGGCTAGACGCCATGTCAAAAGAACAAGCTGTGATGTACAGAGACGTCTACATCAGTCTGGCGAATGGCACGGATGAACAGAAGCTCAAGGGCAAGTGCTGGGAATTCGTGGAGCCATGGCAAGAGCAAAGAGGGAGGTACTACAAGGACTCGCATCAGAAGTACCTGGAAGAAGTAGAAGACCAGTGGCGTAGAGACCGGAGAGTGAAAAAGTAGTGAAGCAACACCAGATTACCCGACAAGTCCCCGATGCTAAAAAGTTGAGCCTGGGCCAAACATCCGCCGCCGAGCGCAAGCGTAAACGTTAGAGGCCAGGGGCCTGCCGGTAAAACTCTTCCGCCAGCTTGGCCAGGTTACTCAGGAAGGTAGCGTCGCGAGCCAGGTCATGAGCCGGCTTAATCAACGCCAGGGCGCATACATGACCGGTAAGGGTATCGATGCAGTAGACCAGGTGTACGTCCGAAGTCGCCTTGAACTTGCGCTGCCTGCGGTATGGTCTGACCTGGGCAATGGGGACAATATGCACATGCCGAAGTGCCGCCTGCTTGACCGAAGAAGGGGTGTGAGGATGATCGTACAGTTCGTCACGGCCGAAGGGGTGCTGGAAGGTGTCCGACAGATGACGGCCTGCGATAATGTATGCCTTGAAGTCCTGGAATAACTTGTCCTTCTCTGCCTCAAGTTGAGGGTCGGAGGTGTTATCTTCAGAAAAGGACTTGAGCCGAAAAACCCGGGGTGGATTAGATTTCGACAAAGAAGACGGGCTCCTTGCTGCCTTCCTTCACCTTCTTCATGGACTGCTCGGCAAGGGCGTCAAGGGCTTGCTCAGACACTCGGGAAACAAGCACAGGAACACCCTTGGCCTTCCGCTGTAGCGGAGCCTGGAAACATTTCACTTGTGCTTTGTGCGTCTTAAGCATGGGATTCCTCACATCGTTGGTTGACATCAACCAGTATTAGAATCCTAACATCTGGAGCAATAACCGACAACAACCGTAAATAACGGGCGTTAATATTCCATCACTTCCACACCCACCACCCCCTAATAACACACTGATTCTAATAACAAAAAAGGGCGCTTACCGCGCCCCTTGTAGACCAGCCAAAAGATCCTGCTGAGCATCAGGCGACAGCGCCCGCGACAGGTGAAAACTGAGTTGAGACGCGGTTTTGGCACTGGGGCTCAGCACGTGCTTGTACCCCAGGGTCTCAACCCAAGTATGCCCACAGGTGGCGTCACGACACTGACAGTAAAGCTCAGCGTATTCCAGCGACATCCGGTTGGTGTTTGTGATTCTGCCTTTCTCTCCGCACTCTCTGCAGTAAACCCGCATGTTTAAAACTCCCCCGAGTAAACATGCACCTATGATAAAACATTCGGCACCGGATGGCACCAAACCACTGTTTTTTCATCCAGTCATTCCAGCGCAAACTGCAGGGCCAGCCGCGCCGGAATATCTG
Organism: Zobellella sp. An-6; assembly: GCF_052487945.1. Taxonomy (NCBI): domain Bacteria; kingdom Pseudomonadati; phylum Pseudomonadota; class Gammaproteobacteria; order Aeromonadales; family Aeromonadaceae; genus Zobellella; species Zobellella sp. An-6. The sequence goes on from NZ_CP199259.1 coordinate 2,862,008, forward strand.
GATCGGAGTTGACCACGTCGGCGATCAGCTCGCACAGCGGCGCAACTTCGTTGCGGCTGTAAACGGAGTCGTATTTCTCCGGGTCGCCCAGGCCGCCGGTGTTGGTGGGGATGATGCCAGCCAGCCCGGGCGGAAAGCGGTGCGCGGTGAGCACGTCCTGGGCACTGATGTTCTTGATGCGGTCGAAGTCGTCCTTGGTTGCAATGTCCCCCACCGGGATCAGCTTCACCCCGTCCGGGTTGCCGTTGGGGATATTGATAAACAGGCTGCGGAAGTTGCCCACCCCCTTGGAGCTTTGGATCTTCTCCTTCAGCTCTTCTTCCTGGCTTTCACTCAGGTTGGGGTCGGTGGCGTAGAAGATAAAGCCCATGTGGGCGCCGTTCTGGTAGTACCTGCGCCTGAACAGGGTGGCGTCCCGGTTCAGCAGGGCAGACTGGATGCCGCCCAGGTAGTCCGGCAGGCCGTAGATCTGTTGGCGGGGGTCGTACTGGGTCAGGAAGATGACGTCGTCTTCCCGATAGCGGATCTGCTGGTTGTTGGCCTGCAGCAGCACGAAATCCCCGCTCTTGTGTCGGCGCAGGTACATCGAGGGCAGCGGATGCAACCGCACCACCCGCCCCAGGCCGTTGCGTATCTTCAAAAAGCCCGCGTCGCCGAACTGGATTAGGTTATGGGCGAAGGCCTGCATCTGCACCCGCTTCATGCCCCCACCGCCCTTGAACTTGCCGGCAATCATGTTGCGCCGGGCGTACAGCAGGGCGCCGTGGTGGGCGTTGGTGTTGGCAATCTGGGCCAGCCCCTGGCGGCTGACCGGGGTGCTCCAGTAGTCGGCGTAATCGTCGTAAAACAGTTCAGTGTAGTCGGTCAGCCAGCGGCCGGGCTCGATGGCCTCCGGCTCGCCGAAGCTGAACACGACCAGGTTGTTGGATTGATGGCTGGCTTGCTCGGTCATGCTTGTATGGCCCAGGTTGAGGTGCGTTGGTTGGAGTGGTCCAGCGGCTCGTTGATCACCGCGTGGGCGATGGCGAAGAAGGCATCGGCGTGGCCGGTGGTGGCATCCCGCCCCGCCTTGAAGGTCATGGCGTTGCCGCTGCCGGTGGTGGTGCGCTTGATGGCCATAAACGCCAGCGGAATGTCCTTATACAGCCGATCCCAGCTAATGCGCCCGGCCTCCACCACGTCGATCATCTTCAGCACCAGGCGGTTTTTGCTCTCCACCGAATAGTGGATGGCGTGCGCCTCGCGCGGGTATTTGGTCTTGATAAGGTCGAACACCCCGGCGCCGATGCCGGTAATATCCACACCGATGTAAGTCACCCGGTAGCGCTTGAACAGCTTGGCGATTTCGGCAACATGGTGCTGAAAGTTGAGCCCCCGCCAGTGGTGCTTTTCCAGCACCCGGAACGGCTCGCCGGCGACCAGCGGCGGGGCCAGTACCACCAGGGTGGCGTTGTCGCGGGTGCGGCTCGGGTCGTAGCCCAGCCACACCTCGCGGGTACCGAACGGCCGGGCCGCGCGCGGGTCGAAGTCCTCCCACTGGGCGGTGTCGACGCCGCAGCCTTCCAGCTGGTTGAACTTGAACACGCTGGCTTCGTCGTCGACGAACTCGCACATGAACAGGTTGCGGAACACCTCGTCGGCGTACTCGTCGCGCAGCTCGTCTAGGTCAATCAGGTTGCAGCCGCTGGCCACCGCGTCTTCCACCGTGATGGCGTAGCGCCATTGCCGATCCGGGCACACCCGGCCGCCGTCCTGGTAGTCGGCCAGGGTCGGGAATTCGATATCCTTGCGGCTGTCCTTGCCGTCCTTCCAACTGTCGCCGGTCCAGAAGCCATAGCCCGGATGCGACTTGGCCGAGGGGGTGGAGAAGTAGGTTTTCCGCCACCGGCTTTGCGTGGCCATGGCCGAAGCCACGTTGGACAGCTTGGTAAAGCCCGGGATCCAGAAGTATTCGTCGATGTAGACGTTGCCGCTGCGGGACTGGGCGCTGTTGGAGTTGGTGGACAGAAAATGCAGCTCGGCGCCGTTGCTCAGGATGATCGGGTTGCCCGACAGCTCCACCCCCAGAAACTCCCGGGCGATGTTGATGATGTAGGAGCGGAACACCTCGGCCTGGGCCCGGGTGGCGGACAGGAAGATCTGGTTGCCGCCGGTGACGACCGCGTCTTCCAGGGCCTCGCCGGCGAAGTAGTAGGTCATGCCGATCTGGCGGCTTTTCAGGATGTTGCGGGTGCGCGGGATGGCCGGGTCGTTCTTGGCTTCGCGGCAGCGCAGCTGATAGCCGAACAGGGTGGCCAGCCAGCCCTCGAAGTCCTCGGGCAGCAGCTCGCCGATGTCGTTCTTGCGCGCCTTGCCCTTCTTGCCTTTACCACCCTTGGCCTGGCCCCCGCCGCGCTTGCCGCGCCGCCCGTTCGGCTCCGGCAATTCATCCGTCGGCACCCCGGCGGCCAGGGCCGCTTCCCGCTCCTTCAGGGCCAGCTCTTTCTCGCGCAGCTGCACCAGGTCTTTCTTCAGCCGCACATGCTGGCCGATCAGCCGGTCCAGTTCGTCCAGCTCGGCCTGGGTCTTCTTTTCCCGGGCCAGCAGCAGCTGCACCCGCCGGGCGATGGCGTCTTCCAGCTGCTCGTCGGACAGCAGCGCGTCCCAGCTGTATTTTTCCACCCACTGGTACACCACCCGCGCCGAGTTCAGGCCCAGCTCCTGGGCGATTTCCCGGGGCAGCCAGCGCTTGAGGTAAAGCCCCTTGGCGGCGTTGCGGATTTCTTCGGTGTAGGCCATGGCGGTCCGTGGTGGTGATGAATGCCGCCATCATACTGAGTCGAACGATCTGGAAGTTGGGGGGAATTTGCTGGTTCTTGCGATTTCCCGAAAATCGCAATTACGCGGAACGCCGCCGGATGAAATCCCCTTCACAAGTCCCTAGCCTGTCGCCATCACAGAACACGAGCAGGCACATGAAACCCGATTCACGGTTACGCACAGGCTGGATTTGCATTGCCACCGAGGGCAACAGCGTCGACGGGCGCTTTATCTCCCGCGAATGGCTGACCGACATGGCCGAGACCTACGACCCGGACCACTACACCGCCGTTATCTGGCCGGATCACTCTCGCTGGTCGGCCATGGGCACCGTGGAAGCGCTCAAGGCCGAGGAAGTGGACGGCAAGATGAAGCTGTTTGCCGTGCTGCGCCCGACCCGGGATCTGATCTACTACAACCAGCTTGGCCAGTACCAGTTCTGCAGCATCGAGCCCCTGGAGCAATTCGCCGGCGGCGACAAAACCTACCTGGGCGGCCTGGGCGTCACCGACATGCCGGCCAGCACCGGCACCACCCGCATGCAGTTCAGTGCCAAGGACAAAGCCCCCAAGCTCATCGGCGAAAGCCAGCCGCTCAGCCTGGCCGAGCTGGCCGACCGCGAGCAGGAAGCCGGCATGTTCAAAAAATTCATGGCCTGGTTCAAAACCCAGGAATCCGCCGCTCCCCAAGAACCAACCCCCGAGGATCCAGCAATGGACAAAGAGCAGTTCAACGAGCTGATGAACACGGTTAAAGGCATCGCCACCAAGCAGGGCGAGCTGGAAACCAAGTTCGAGCAGTTCAGCAAAAAAGAAGACCCCGCCCCCGAGCCCAAGCCCGCCCCGGCCCCCGCCGGCGTCACCGCCGAGCAGTTCAGCGAGCTGCTGACCGCCGTCAAGGGCGTGGCCGAGAAGCAGGGCGCGCTGGAAACCCAGTTCTCCGCCCTGCTGAAGGAAGTGCCCGGCCAGAACCCCAACCCCGCCCCCGCCGGCGGCGACGTCTATCACCTGGTGTAAGGAGCAACCATGAGCCAGATCCTCACCGCCCAAGCCGACGCCCTGCTGGACAGATATTTCAGTCAGCTGGCCCAGGGCTATGGCATTGATATCAGCAAGCTGGGGCAGCTGTTCTCGGTGACCGGTCCGCAAGAAACCCGGCTGCGCGCCGCCCTGCTGGATGCCGTGGACTTCCTGCGCATGATCACCATGACCGACGTGGACCAGATCAAGGGCCAGGTGGTCGACGTGGGCATCGGCAGCATCCACTCCGGACGCAAGGCCGACGGCCGTTTCCTGAAGCACGTGGGCGTGGGCGGCCACAACTACGAGTTGATCGAAACCGACTCCGGCGCCGTGCTGCCCTGGTCCACCCTGGCGGTGTGGGCCAACGCCGGCGGCGAAGGCGAATTTATGCGCCAGGTGAACGAGTTCATCAACCGCAGCTTCGCGCTCGACATGCTGCGGGTGGGCTTTAACGGCACCTCCGCCGCCGCCAACACCGACCCGGTGGCCAACCCCCTCGGCCAGGACGTGAACAAGGGCTGGCAGCAGTTGGTGCGCGAGTGGAACGACGGCTCGCAGATCGTGGGCTCGGCCCAGAACAAGATCTACTTCGACCCCGAAGGCCAGGGCGACTACCGCACCCTGGACGCCATGGCCTCGGACCTGATCAACAGCACCATCGACCCGGCGTTTCGCAACGATCCGCGCCTGACCGTGCTGGTGGGGGCCGATCTGGTGGCCACCGCCCAGGGCCGTCTGTACCAGCAGGCCGACAAGCCCACCGAACAGATCGCCGCCCAGCAACTGGCCACCAGTGTTGCCGGCCGCCGCGCCATGACCCCGCCCTTCTTCCCGGGCAAGCGCATGGTGGTGACCATTCCGGCCAACCTGCAGCTGCTAACCCAGCGCGGCACCCGCCAGCGCAGCGCGGCCCACAACCAGGACCGCAAGGGCTTCGAGAGCCAGTACTGGCGAATGGAAGGCTACGCCGTGGGCGAGTACCGCGCCTATGCCTCCTTCGACGAAGCGGGCGTGGAAATCGCCCCGACCCCGGCGCCGTAAGGGATAAGCCATGAGCACCCCGGCCCAGCGTCACCGTGATCGGCACCGCGCCCTGCAGGCGGCCACCCAGGCCGCCCGCACCGGACAAGCCGAGGGCGAGCTGGCCCACAGCCTGCACCTGCAACTGCTGGCCCTGGAGCAGGACCAGCAGCGGCTGAAAGCGCTGGACCGCATCGGCGACAAGGTGGCGCTCAAGCGCGAGCTGCTGCCCAAGTACCGCCCCTATGTGGAGCAGTATCTGGCCGGGGACAAGAGCCACCAGAACCCGCTGTTCGCCACCCTGGTGGTGTGGTTGTTCGACCTGGGCGAGTTCGAGCAGGCCCTGGACTGGGCCGAACGGGCGATAGCCCAGGGCCAGCACACCCCGCCCCGGCTCAAGCGCGACTTCCCCCACTTTGTGGCGGACACCGTGCTGGAGTGGGCCGAGCAGCAGGCGGCCGAAGGCCAGGCGGTAGAGCCCTACTTCGGCCGGGTGTTTGCCCATGTGGTCAGGGACTGGCGGCTGAATGAAAAGCTCACCGCCAAGTATTTCAAGTTCGCCGGGCTGCTGTTGCTGCGCGACGCCACCGGCGAACCCCGGGCCAGCGCGGTGAATGACCCAGATGTGCTGGAACAGGCCGACGCCCTGCTGGCGAAGGCCCACGAATGGGATCCGGTGGGTGCCCAGGTAAAAACCCACCGGAGCCGGATTGCCATGCGCCTGCGGGCGCTTGAGCAAGACTAGCTCCAACGCCGCCGCCCCCCGGCGGTATGGGCACGGCCAGGCAAAGCCATGAGCCGCTGCCCACCACCGTGGCCAGGGGGGCACCTATTCAACCAGAGGGCAAGCCATGTTCAACGGCACCACAACCGAGTACCAGCAAGCCACCGTCAGCAATGACGGCTTCTGGCCGGATATCGAGGTGGGCGACTTCGAGCGCGACCGCGCCATGCCGGCCGACCTGCAGCCCGCCACCGTGGCCGCGGCCGTGCTCTCGGCCGTGGCCCAGGTCAACATCGAGCTGGCCTTTACCAAGGCCCGGCTGAACGCCGAGGGCCATTGGACCGCCGCCGAGGTACCGGGCCCCCACCCCCAGGTGAACGGCCAGAACCAGCTCACCGTGCTCTATCGCCAGGCGGTGTTCGCCCGCGCCAAGGCCGACCTGGTCACCGAGGCCGGCAGCCTCAGCCAGCGCGAGGTGGGCAACAACCAGGCCACCCAGGGCGGTGACGTGCGCGCCGCCCTGTTGGCCGAAAGCCAGCAGCATATCCGGGCCATCAAGGGTGTGCACCGCTGCGGGATTGAACTGCTGTGAGCCAGGGCTACTACCTGCAGGCCCTGAGCCAGACGCTGCGCGAGCTGCTGCCGCCCAAGTGCCGCAAGGACTTCGATGCCTGGATGCAGGACGGCACCCTCGTCCTGGCCCCCGCAGACGGCGGCCGGGGCATGCAGCTGGCCCGGCTCGACTATCGTGCCGTCTTCCTGATCGAAGAACTGCCGTTCAAGGAGCTGGATCCGGCGGTGGTACTGGCCACCGTGGCCGCCTGGCTGCAGGACCACGACGGCCATCGAGAGCAGTTGGAGCTGCCCGATCCGGATTACGACGTGGAGCCCATCGACGACAACACCGCCGACCTGACCATCAGCGTGCAGTTTTCCGAGCCGTTGAACCTGGAGCCCGACGACCAGGGCCCGGTGGTCTACGGCGGCGCCCGCTACCGGGTGGCGCCCTATGAAGTGTGGGTGGCCGAGCAGGCCCGTATTGAAGTACGCGGGGGTGACGAGTGATCACCTTCGACCTCAAGGGCGTGCTCTCCGTCGCCGACCGGCTCAAGCTGGCCATGTTGCCGCCCGCTCGCCGTCGCCGGTTGCTGGACAAGGTGATGCGCCAGGCGGTGAAGGACACCAGGCAGGCGCTGAAGATGCAGTCTGCCCCGGACGGGACACCCTGGCCGAAGCGGAAAAAGGGCCGCAAGAAGATGCTGTCCCGCCTGGGCAAGGGCCTGAACAGCCACGCCACGCCGGACGTCGGCACCGCCGGCTGGAAGAACAAGATGGCAGGACAAACCGCCTTCAAACACCAGTACGGCCTGCCCGAGCTCTACACCAAGGCCAAGGCGCGAAAACGGAGCAGCAAAGCCAAGGAGGCGGTCGACCAGAGCGGACCGGCCACCCGCCACCAGGCACGGCTGCTCAGGCAGCTGGGTTACAGCATTACCGAGGGCAAGCGGGTAAAGCGCCTCCGCAAGCCCGGTATCGCCTGGATACAGAAGAACATGAGTTTCGAGCAGGCTGGCCAGACCTTGAAGATGCTGATCGCGGAAAGACGTAATCAACAACCAGGCAAAACCAGCTGGGAAATCAAGGTGCCAGCCCGGCCCTTTATGGAAATCAACAAGCAGGCGGTACTGGATGCCCTGGCCGCTGAATTCAACCGGAGAGGCTAACCATGTGGCCCACTATTCAGATTAACAACCTCAACCAGATGCAGGGCCCCACCAACGAGGTGGAGCGGCACTTCCTGTTTGTCGGTCAGGCGACGGCCAACCAGGGCAAGCTGCTGTCGGTCAATGCCCAGTCCGACTTCGACACCCTGCTGGGCGAAGACGCCAGCGCGCTCAAGGCCAACGTGCAGGCCGCCCTGCTGAACGCCGGCCAGAACTGGACCGCCCATGTCTATGTGCTGGCCCCCGCCGAAGACTGGCGGGGGGCGGTGCGCGCCGCCCAGGCCACCGCCTCGTTCGAGGCCGTGGTGATGGTGGATCCGCTGTCGTCCCAACTGGCCATCAACGACGCCCAGGCGCTGCGCCAGGAGCTGATCGCCACCCACGGCCGCTGGCAGTTCATCATGCTGGCGGTGCCCGGTATCGACCCCGACACCCAGGACTGGGTGAGCTACGAGACCGGCCTGGCCGATCTGCAGGAGGGGCTGGCCGCCGACGGCGTCATGCTGGTGCCCCAGTTGCACGGCAACAACGCCGGGGTACTGGCCGGCCGGCTGTGCAACCGGGCCGTGACCATCGCCGACACCCCCATGCGGGTGAAAACCGGGCCGGTGATCGGCCTGGGCGAACACCCGGCAGACAGCAACGGCGTGGTGCTGCCGCTGGCCACCCTGCAGGCCCTGGAAGCCAACCGCTATTCGGTGCCGGCCTGGTACCCGGACTACGACGGCGTCTACTGGGCCGACGGCAACATGCTGGACGTGGAAGGCGGCGACTACCAGACCGTCGAGAACCGCCGGGTGGCCGACAAGGTCGCCCGCCGCTTGCGGGTGCGCGCCATTGCCCGCATCGGTGACCGCCAGCTCAACAGCACCCCGGCCTCCATGGCCGCCGCCCGGCTCTACTTTATGCAGGATCTGCGCACCATGAGCCGCAGCGTCACCATCGCCGGGGTGCCCTTCCCGGGCGAAATCATGCCGCCCGACGATGGCGACATCGCCCTGGAATGGCTCAGCAAGTACGAAGTGGCCATCTACACCCTGGCGCGGCCCTACGACTGCCCCAAGAAGATCGCCATCAACATCATTCTCGACCTCAGCAACCCCGGGGGTAACCCATGAGCCGCAGAATTTCGGGCCAAAGCTTTGACGTGGAGATCTTAGGGACCATGGTCCACGTCGAAAAAGCCACCCTGTCCATCACCGACAACAGCGCCGTGGCCCAGTCCCGCGGCATCCCGGACGGCTTTGTAGACGGCGACGTCACCGCCGACGTGGAGTACGAGCTGGACACCAAGAACTTTAACCAGCTGGGTGAAGCCGCGCGCCGGGCCGGCTCCTGGCGCGGCATCGAGCCCCACGACGCCCTGTTCTACGCCAACACCGGCAACGAGGAACTGCGAGTGGAAGCCTTCGGCATCAAGCTGCAGATCTCCGATCTGCTCGACATCGACGGCAAGGGCGGCGCCAAGAAGATCCACAAGCTCAAGGGCTTTGTCACCAGCCCCGACTTTGTGCGCATCAACGGCGTGCCCTACCTGTCCGGTGACGACACCCGTCACCTGATTGGGTAACCGCCATGGACCTGATCGACCGCGCCAATGCGCTGCACGACTGGCTGCTGGCCAAAGAGCTGGCCGCCCAGACCGGCCAGCGCCCCGCCGGCGACAGCCGCGCCGACTGCCTGGAATGCGGCGACGTCATCCCCGAGGCCCGCCGCGCGGCCCTGCCGGGCGTCACCCTGTGCGTGCACTGCCAGACCCTGATGGAGAAAAGACGATGACCAACAACAGCTTTGACGGACTGCATTTTCAGCGCCGTGAATTCGCCTGCAAATGCGGCTGCGGTTTCGATGTCGTGGACGCCGAGCTGCTGGGCGTGCTGGAGCAGCTGCGCGCGGATCTGGGTGGCCATGCCGTGACCATTACCAGTGCCTGCCGCTGCGACAGCCACAACCGCAAGGTGGGCGGCGCCCGCAACAGCATGCACCGGCTCGGCAAGGCGGCGGATATCCAGGTGCGGGGCGTTGCACCCGCCCGGGTAGCCGACTACCTGGAGCGCACCTACCCCGGCCGCTACGGCATCGGCCGTTACGCCACCTTCACCCATATCGACGTGCGCGAGCAGGCCGCCCGCTGGGGGCAGTCATGAGCGACTGGAAAGACATCGCCGGCACCGTGGGCCGCCTTGCCGGTACCGTTGCCCCGCTCTTGAGCGGTCCGGTGGGCCTGGCCGCCAGTATCGGCGGCCAGATTGCCACCGCCCTGGGCACCGATGCCCGCCCCGATGCCGTCCAGCGCGAACTGCTCCAGAACCCCGAAGCCGCGCTCAAGCTGCAGCGGTGGGCCCATGAAGAGCGCGAGCAGCTCCGCCAGGCCCATATTCGTCTGCAGGAGCTTGAGCTGGCCCGAACAGAGGCCACGCTTGCCGACGTGCAGCACGCACGCGGTACCCACGGCGAGCACTGGATGCCGGCCCGCCTCACCCTGCTGCTGGCCCTGATGGTGGTGGCCCTGACCGTGGCCCTGATGGCCCTGCCGGTACCGGAAGGCTCCAAGGAAGTGGTGTTCTATCTGGCGGGCCAGATCGTGACCGCCTTCCTCGCTGCCGTGACCTACTGGCTGGGCAGTTCGCGGGGCAGCGCGGAGAAGCAGAAAAAACTGGAGCAACTCACGGGAGGCACCCTTGGCACAAGTAGCGGAATGGCTGGGCGTGGCGATCACAGCGCTGGGCTTGTTGATCGGCGTAATTAGCACGGTGCTGACCAGCCTGTTCGGCAAAATCAGCCGGCAGCAGATCGACATGGCCAACCACCGGGCCCACGTGGCCGAGAACTACGCCACCAAGGCCGAAATGACCGAAGGCATCAACCGCCTGGAAAAACGCATCGACAGCGGCTTCAACCGCCTGGATGAAAAACTGGAGAGACTGAACCAATGAGCAAGCAAACCATCGTCCTGGTCGTCAACGGCACCGAACTGGCGTTCGAGCCCAATACCCAGGCGTACAACAAGTACATCAACGAACTGACCATGGACGACAAGGTCGCCCCGGCCCACAACTACCTGAACCGCGTGGTGGCCGACGGCAGCAAGGAGGCCCTGGCCGAGCTGCTCAAGCTGCCCGGCGCCGGCTTGAAGCTGGCCGCCAAGGTCAACGAGCAGTTCATTCCCGAGCTGGAGATCTCGGTAAAAAACTAGCCCGTCGGGTCGAGGCCATCGAGGCCAACCAGCTGGAGCAGGTGCTGGCACTGCGCCGCCACTACCTGCCCCATGAACCCGACGACGAAGAGGCGCTGGCCCGGGCCATCTGGCTCGACCGCAAGCACTGGGAACACACGGCGAACGCCATCACCGCAGGCATCAGCAAGGCAGTTAACGGATGAAACACCTGGAACAGTTAATGCTCACCGTGGGCCTGGTCGACCAGGTCACCAAGCCCATCCAGGGTATTAACCAGCAGCTCGAACGCACCGGACAGATCGGCCGGCAAAGCTGGGAGAACATCGCCGGCGGCGCGGCCGGCCTGCTGGCGTCCGGCGTGGCCCTGCACCAGGCACTGATGCCCGCCATCGAGATGGACCGGGTGCTGGGGGAAGTGAAATCCTTGGGCGTGCTGCAGGAGGATCTGGACCAGCTCAACCACACCGCCACCGACTTCGCCGTCGAGTTCGGCAAGTCGGCCACCGGCTTTGTGGCCGCCGCCTACGACATCAAGTCCGCCATGGGCGACATGAGTGGCAAGGAGCTGGCCGGCATCACCAAGGCCTCCGGCGTGCTGGCCGCCGCCACCAAGGCCGACACCGCCACCATCACCGGCTACATGGGCACCATGTACGGCCTGTTCAAGCAGCAGGCCGAGGCCATGGGCAAGGACAACTTCGCCGCCATGGTGGCAGGCCAGACCGCCCAGGCGGTGGAGATGTTCAAGACCACCGGCGCCGAGATGAGCGCCGCCTTTACCAGTATCGGGGCCAACGCCACCGCCGCCGGCATCGACATGGCCGAGCAGATGGCCATCCTGGGCACCCTGCAGGCCACCATGTCCGGCTCCGAGGCCGGCACCAAGTACAAGGCGTTTCTGAACGGCGTGGCCAGCGCCCAGGACAAGCTCAACATGCAGTTCACCGATGCCAACGGCAACATGCTGGGCATGGTCGACATCCTGCAGCGGCTGAAAGATCAGTTCGGCGACACCCTCACCGTGGCCGAATCCGACGCCCTGAAAAAGGCATTCGGCTCCGACGAGGCGGTGGCCCTGATCAAGCAGATGCTGCCCGACATCGACAGCCTGGCGGCCAGTATCGACAGCGTCGGCCAGCAGACCGGCATGGACAAGGCCACCCAGATGGCCCACGCCATGACCGACCAGTGGGAGCGGCTGGGCGCGGTGTGGGAGGCCCTGCGCCGCGGCGCCGGCCAAAGCGTATTGGGCACCATCAACAACATCGTCGGGGCCATCGTCGACCAGATGGCAGTGCTGGTGGAGTGGACCCAGATGTTTCCGCACCTGACCGAGGTGGTCACCTGGGCCGCCGTGGGGCTGGCCGGCTTCACCGCCCTGGCGGCCAGCTGGACCCTGATCATGGGCATCGCCGGCAGCATGATGGCGTTCTACAAGGGCGCCCTGCTCGGCATCGTGTGGGTGCTCAAGCTGCTGCGTATCGGCTTTATCCTGAACCGTACCGCCATGTTGGCCTGGGCCGCCATCAAGATGACACTGGTGGCCGGCACCTGGTTGCTGACCGCTGCCTTTACCGCCCTCGGCGCTGTCATGAGTTTTGTGTTCAGCCCTTTCTTCCTGATTGCCGCCGCCCTGGTCGCCCTGGCACTGGGCGCCGTTTGGCTGGCTCGCAACTGGGACGGCCTGAAGGCCACCCTGATGGACATGCCGTGGGTGCAGGCCATGGTGGAGGGGTTGAGAACCATCACCGCCGGCTGGATGGCCTTCTGGGATACGTTCAGCAACCTGAGTGTGCTGGATCTGCTGGGCCAGGGGTTCGACTGGCTGATAGAAAAAATCAACCTGATCCCCGGCATTGATATCAAGGCCCGCAGCGAACACACCGCCAGCGAGTCCATCAATGCCGCCCTGGCCGAGGCTCGCCAGCCGCCGGCCCTGCTCCAGGCCCAGGCCGCCCCGCCCATCCTGCCGCAGATGACCCGCGCCGCGGCCCAGAGCGGCGGCCGCGTCAGCCAGTACGGCGACGTCTACATCAACGCCGGCAACGGCATGACCCCCGAGCAGCTGGCCGAATGGGAGGAGCTGCAGCATGGCTTCTGATGCCCACATCGACCTGTTGGTCGAGGATTACGGCCTGGTGATCGACGCCGGCCAACAGCCGGTGCTGACCCGCCATCGCCACAGCATCGGCCAGGACATCAAGCACGCCGTGCTGGAAGCCGGCCTGGCCCGGGCCCTGCTCGGCGAGCGCAGCCCCACCCTGCGCGCCGACGTGCGCACCCAGATCCGCATCCTGGTGGAGCAGGACCGCCGCATCGTGCCCGGCACCGCCGAGGTACGCGAAGAGGCCACCGATCGTTACCTGCTCACCGCCACCACCTACGACTATGGCCACCTGGAGGTAACACTGTGACCCGCCCGTCCGTGGATTTTATGCGCCTGGTGGAGTACACCGGCATTCCCACCACCGAGGCGGCCCTGGCCGCCGAGCTGGCCCGCGAGGTGGAGGCCAACGGCTCGCTGATCACCAACGACAGCCGCATGAGCCCCTTCTGGCGGCTGCAGCAGGCCCTGGTGCTCAAGCCGGCGTTGTGGCTGCTGCGTACCCTGCTGGTCACCCATGTGCTGCCCAACAGCTTCACCGCCACCGCCCAGGGCTACTACCTGGATCTCAAGGCCTGGGACGTGGGCCTGACCCGCAAGCCCGCCACCCGGGCCCGGGGCACGGTGAGCATGACCAAGGTCTCGGCCCTGGACGAGGTGATCGTGCCGGCGGGCACCCTGATCAGCACCGAGCGCATCAACGGCGTCAGCTACTCGCTGCGCACGGTGGAGCAGGTGATCATTCCGGCCGGCACCGACGCCGGCCTGGTGGTGTGCGAGGCGCAGGACACCGGCGCGGCCTTCAACCTGCCCGCCGGTTACTTCAATATCCTGCCCCAGGCGCTGCCCGGCATCCATCAGGTGGCCAACCCGGAAGACTGGCTGCTCCAGCCCGGCACCGACATCGAGGACGACGAGGCCCTGGCGCTGCGCATCCAGAACCAGTTTTCGGTGGTCGGCCGCTATCACATCGATGCCGTCTATCGCGGCATGCTGGCCAGCGTGGCCGGCATCCGCGCCGACCATATCTTCTTCGAGCACGACGCCCCGCGCGGGCCCGGTACCGCCAACGCCTATATCCTGATGGAGGTGGGGCCCACGCCCCAGGCGTTGCTCGACAAGCTCAACAACCACGTCAACACCGACGGCAACCACGGCCACGGCGACGATCTGCAGTGCTTCGCCCTGCCCTACACCGAGCACGACCTGGTGGTGGATATCTGGCCCGATCCCTTCCTCGGCCCCGAAGAGCGCACCCAGCTGCAGCAAACCGTGGAGGCGGTGATCCGGGCCGCCTTCCGCGAGACCGCCGACTATCCCGAGGTGGCCCGGGTCAATCCGTTTTCCCGCTTCTCCTTCAGCCGCCTCACCCAGCAGCTGCACGATCTGCTGCCGGCGCTGGACAACCTCGAATTCAACCTGGCCAGCATCGTCAGCGGCCAGTCCCTGCCGCGCCTGAGCAGCCTGACGGTGAACCGCCATGACTAACAGCACCCTGGATATCGAGCTGCTCGAGGGGCAGGACTTCGAGCTCAACCTGGTACTGGAGTCGACGCAGGGCCGGCTGGACCTGACCGGCTGCCAGTTGAGCGCGCAGATCCGGGAAAGCTACGCCCAGTCGGCGCCGCTGGTGGCCACCCTGGCCACCCGCATCACCGATGCCCGCCGCGGCCGGATCACCCTGTCGCTGGCCGAACGGGACTTGCGCCGGTTGTGGGAGCGTCCAGTGCACCCGCGCACCCCGGTGGCCTATTACGACGTGTTCATCACCTCCGCCACCGCCAGCCGCCGCTACCTGGTGGGCGGCCGGGTGCTGTACACCGCCCTGCCCGACGCGCATCAACGCCATGCCCCGGTGCTGCCCGACTATGCGGTGCCCTGGTGGATGGACGGCCGCGGCGAGCGGGAGCCGCACTTTTTCGCCAAGGGGATCCGCGCCTTCTGGCAGCGCTGCCGCTATTACCTGCTGTATCCGCTCCGGCAGGCGGACCCGCTCACCTGCGCCGAGCCACTGCTGGAGCTGATGGCCTGGGACCGGGGGATCCACCGCTTCACCGGCGAACCCCTCACGTTGTTCCGCAAGCGGGTGAAATACGCCTTCGTCAACGCCCGGGACGCCGGCGAGGTGGCCGGCTTCAAGCGGATTTTCGAACGCCTCGGCATCGGCTGGGTCGACATCCACGAACGCCGGCCCAACGAGCCCTGGGACGTGATCACCATCGAGCTGGGCGACGGCAGCCTGGCCCAGAACCAGCTGCTGCTGCAGACCCTGATCGGCCACTACGGCCGCACCTGCCGCCGCTACCGCTTCGAGGTGACCTTCCCGCTCAAGGTGCGGCTGAACCACGGCCATTTCGATGGCAGTTATCAGATGATCGGAGCCAAACTGTGACCCAATCCGTAATTACCACCGCCTTCGAAACCTACCTGGTCGACCGGCTGCAGGCCGGCGAACCGGTGATCCTGGATGAAATGGTGCTGGCCTACCTGCCCGACCTCGACCTGGAGCAACCCATCGACCGCGGCCAGGGCCTGCCGCCGGTGGGCCAGATCGTGCACCGCCAGGCCATCGACCAGACCGGCCGGGTCAACGCCAATGCCGTGGTCTACAGCATCGTGATGGACACCACCCTGGGCGATTTCGCGTTCAATGCCATGTACCTGGTGCATGCCGCCACCGATACCGTGGCCATGGTGGTGCACAAGGAGACCGAGCAGAAGATCCGGACCCAGGGGGCCAGCCAGGGCAACAGCCTGATCAAGTCGATGCTGATGGAATACGACGGCGCCGGCGCGGCCACCCAGATCCAGGTGGATGCCGGCACCTGGCAGATCGACTTTTCCGCCCGCCTGCGCGGCCAGGATGCCGCCCTGCGCGCCCCGCTCCGGGACCACTACGGGCCCGCCGCCTTTCATGATGACGCCTTCGCCGTGACCGCCACCGACGTCAACCAGTACCGCCTGGCGCCGGGCCATGCCTACATTGCCGGCCTGCGCGCCGAGCTGGCCGCGGCGCACACCGTCACCGTGGCCACCAAGCCGGCCACGATTTACGCCGACGTCTACCATGCCGGCAACCTGCTGTCGGAATGGGTCACCCATCTGGCCATCACCGTCAGCCCCTCGGCGCTGGCCGATTATGTCGACGGCGCCGGCTACCCGCATCATGTGACGCCCATCGCCCGCATCGAGACCAACGGCAGCATCACCGATCTGCGCGGCCGCGGCGGCCTGTGGTGGCACGAGCAGCGGCCCGCCGCCCACACCCCGGCCCAGGTGGGCCTGGGCCAGGTCGACAACTTCGCCACCGCCAGCAAGGACGAGGCCGAGGCCGGCACCCGGAGCGACCGCTTTATGACCCCGCAACGGGTCAAAGAGGCCATCGGTAAGCTGGTGCCGCCGGCCTTTCCGGCCGGCACCCGCATGCTGTTCCAGCAGACCGCCGCGCCCCCGGGCTGGGTCAAGGAGACCGCCCAGTTCAACAACCATGCCCTGCGGGTGGTCACCGGTGCCGCCGGCAACGGCGGCGGGCTGGACTTTACCGCCGCCTTCGCCGCCGGACGCACCACCTCGGAGGCGGGCGAACACAGCCACGCCATCACCGTCCACAATCACACCCTGACCATTGAGCAGATCCCGGCGCACAGTCACGTACTGACCGGGGGCTACCAAGGCGGATACAACAACACCTATGTCAACTCCGATGCGGCGGGCGGCCTGCACACCAACAAAATCAGCACCAGCGCGGTGGGCGGCAACAAGCCCCACGCCCACGGGGCCAGCTCGGGCCAGGCCGGCAAGCACGCCCACGCCCTGGCCATGAACGTCAAATACGTCGACATCATCATCGCCACCAAGCAATAAGGATCGCCCATGCAACTGAAACCCGGCAGTTACTGCCCCTTGCTCAAAAAAGACTGCATCGGTACCCAATGCGCCTGGTTCACCCAGGTGCGCGGCCAGCACCCGCAAACCGGCCAGGAGGTGGACGAGTGGTCCTGTGCCATCACCTGGTTGCCGGTGCTGCTGATCGAGAACAGCCAGCAACAACGCCAGACCGGGGCGGCGGTGGAGTCGTTCCGCAATGAAATGGTCAAGGGCAACGAGGTGCTGAGCCTGCTGTTCAACCCGCCCGCCCTGCCCCGGGGGTAGCCATGTCGTACCCGCACCATGACATCACCCTGACCGAAGGCGCGGAGTTTGCCCTGTCGCTGCAGCTGTCCACGGCCGAGGGACCGCTGGATCTGACCGGATACACCATCAGTGCGCAGATCACCGCCGGGGTGGCGGAGCACGCCCCGGTGCTCGCCGGTTTCACGGTGCTGCAGCCGAACCCGGCCGGCGGCGAGTGCTATCTGACACTGGAGGCGCACCAGACCGCCGCGCTGGTGCCCGCCGCGTCGCCCACCGAGCCCCACCGTACCGCCGGCTATTACCAGGTACGGCTGCGCGACCCGGCGCAGCACGAGCAGATCGTGCTGGGCGGCACCGTCACCTATCAACAGACGATCACCAGGAGTACCTGACCATGGCCACCCAAACCCTGATCCTGCAGGTGACCCCCGGCATCAGCCAGGCGTCGGTGCAGGATCTCACCCGCTTGCGCAACGACGCCCTGACGGCGGAGCAGCAGGCGGCCACCCATGCCGGGCACGCCAACCTGGCCGCCGCCCAGGCCCAGGACCACGCCCAGGCGGCTGCCCAGTCGGCCAGTGCCGCCATCCCGGCCGCGGCCACCGCCACGGACAAGGCCGGTGACGCGGCGGACGCCGCCACCATCGCTACCGCCGCCAGAGACACCGCGGTCAATGCGGCCGCCACGGCCACCGCCAAAGCCGAGGAAGCGGCGGCGTTCGCCTATGCCGCCGCCCTGGAGCCGGCGCCGGGCCAGGTGCCGCTGGCGGATGAAGACGGCAAGATCAGCCTGCAGTGGCTGGGGCCCGAGGTCGCCGCCCGGATCATGATGGACGACATCCGCTTCAACGACATCGGCACCCCGGGGGAGCTGGGCTTTGGCGTGGGCATCTGTCCCCGGCTGCCGCCCGGCTATGCCCCCTTGCCCGGTACCTTCATCCGCGGGCACGCGGAATACGGCAACTACCAGTATCGGGACGGCTCCATCATGGTGTGGATCCCGGCGTTCTATTACCGCATGGGCCACCCGGACAACCCGACCTATGCTGCCTTGGAGGATTACTACTGGCAGCACCAGAGTGTGCATATCCTGCCGCTGCATGCCTTCGCCTCGCGGGCGGAAGCGGCGATGGACGGTTACGCCCTGCACCGGGCCTTTGTCGACGGCGGCATCGTCCGCCCCGGCTTCATGCTCGACAAGTACCAGGCCAGCAACAACAACGGCGTGGCCAGCGCTATCGCCGACGCGATCCCGCTGCGCTGCCAGAGCTGGGATGACGGCCTGAATAACCAGCTCAGCACCCTGAACGGCGCGCCGCCCGATACCCTAGCCGGTATCTTCGAGGCGGCCCAGACCCGTGGTTCCGCCTTTTTCCCGGCCTCCCGCTTTATGCGCTCGGCGCTGGGCATGCTGAGCCTGGCTCACGGCCAGGCCGGCCTGGATCAGGCTCACCCGGCCGCCAACGCCTGGAACACCAACATGGTCCAGTACCTGTACCCCAAGGGAAACAACAACTACCTGCAGGATCAGGACGACCACCAGGCCAACCAGGGCAGCGGCAGCTGGGTGCAGTACGCCCCGGCCGGCGCCGATGGCCTGGGCAAAACCGGATCCGGTACCCCCTTTGCGCGCACCACCCACAACGGCCAGGCCTGCGGCGTGGCGGATCTGAACGGCAACCTGAAAACGTTCGAGCCCGGCATCACCTGCGTGACCCGCGAGCAGGACATTGCCGGACTCACCTTCGGGCCCGGCAATGTCATCCGGCTGACGGTGACCGGCCATGGCCTGGCGGACAACGCCACGGTGCAACCGGCCTACACCGGGCGGAGCGAGCTGGACGGGAGGCTGTTTGCCATCACCGTGCTCGACGCCGACACGATAGAGCTGAACGACACCGACTATCTGGTGCCCGGCTCCTACGCCTACCCCGGGGGCGGCCGCCTCATCAGCGGACAGTGCTACGTCCTGAAAGAAAGCACCGCCATGGAGATGGTGAACGGCGGCAACAGCAGCCCCTTTGACTACTGGGGCGAAGACGGCATCGGCAACCTGATGCAGCCGCTGGCCGTGCCCTTCAACACCGTGCCGCGGGAAAACGGCATGTACCAGTATTTCGTCCAGTTGGGCGAGCCCGCCTTCAGTCCCGACACCGAGGGGGACGGCTGGCGGCTGGCCGGCCTGGGGTTTCCGCAAGCCGGCCGGCTCAGCAACATGGGTGGCGCCGCCCCCTTCGGCTCGGATCTGTTTTATCAGTGCCTGACCCACGACATGGCGCCGTTGTCCGGCGGCTGCTTCTGGAGCGTGGCCGAAGCCGGCATCTGGGCCGTGGAAATGTGGCACGGGCGCAGCGATACCGACAACGACGCCGGCTTTCGCGCCGCGAGCTATCCGCTGCACGACATCAACGGCACCATCGTGGATGCCTAAGGAGCAAACGGCATGAGCTATATCGTCAGTTACCAAAAGAAAATCCTGGGCCACGAGGTGATCGACCTGCTGCGGCCGGCACGGACCAGCGTGGAGCTCGGCACCCTGGACGGGATCACCTATGTGGCGATCTGCACCGAGCAGCCGCTGCCGGAGCAGCGGCCGGAGCTCGGCGAGGTGTCGGTGGTGGAACTCACCCCCGCGCTGCGTGAGCGCCTGTGCGAAGTCTCGCCCCGGGTGCAGTTGATCCGCCAGCAGGTACGCGACAAGATCGCCGAGCGCTACCGTCTGCACGACGAAATCCAGCTGCTGCGTACCGGCGATGCCGACGCCCTGGCAGCGTACAACCAGTACGTGGAGGACTGCCGGGCCTGGGGCCGCGCGAGAAAGGCGGAGCTCGGGCTATGAGCTGGACCCCCACCACCTTCACCTGGCCGCCCTGTGCGGCCAGTATCGAAACCGGCGCCGAGGCGACCCTGGCCGCCGTCCCGGGCGCGCAGCACGCCGCCCTGGCCCGGCTTACCCAGGCCGCCGGCGAGGTGGCCTTCAGCCGCCACCCGTTGAGCCAGCAGGCCGAGGCGCTGCTGGGTCTGCGCGGCCAGCTCGATCAGTTGCTGGTCGATGGCCACCGCCTCACCGTCACCCCCTACGACCACGACGTCGGCAAGGTGGAGCAGACCGGCCACTACCTGGCACCGCAGAACGCCATCCACCGCCTGGCCGACAAGCTGCGCGACAATGCCGACCCGCACCGTCCCGCCGGTACCCTGCATGCCCTGGGGCTGCTGCTCACCGCGCCCAGTCTCGGCCAGTTCGGCCAGCAGCTGACCGCCGTCACCCGGCTGCTGCCCCTGCCGGAGCTGGCCGCCCTCGCCCGCCGGGTCGCGGCCGAGCAGGAGCACCAGGCGCAGAAAATGCGCATCCCGGCCCGGGCCATCCCCCCCCAGTGGGTGCCCGGCCGGCACCACGCCGCCCCGCTGCGCCCGGCCGCGGCCGCCCTGGGCGCGCGCCTGGCGCAACTGGAATCCCTGGCCGCCGACCGGCTCGACCCGGTGGCCAAACTGGGTGCCCTCGCCGCCAAGCGCGCGGTGTGGCTGGAAGACCAGGACCAGGCGCTGGCCGAGCTCAAGGCCGGCCTGTCCGGCGGCCTGCTGCGCATGGCCGCCAGCGGCAGCGCCGCCGCCATCGCCAACGCCCTCACCGGCGGGGTGCCGGCCTACGAGACCCCGCACAGCGCCGCCGTGCTGCTGGTCTCGCCCCATCCGCTCACCTTCCTGCAGGAGCTGCTGCCATGATTGCCCTCGACGGCGAAATCATCCGCCTCAAATCGCCCCGCCTCACCCTGATGATGGAGTTCAAGGAAAAGGACACCTCCGGCCAGACCTCCGGCACCAGCGGGGCCGAGCAGGGCGAGAAAGGCAAGGAGCTGCAGGTGTCGGGGCTCATTCCCTTTGCCGACCCGGCCGCCCTCGCCCGGCTGTTCGAGCTGGCCCAGGACAAGGGCGACGGCAACGAGCGCCGCATCTACCGCATCGGCTGCGAGCTGGCCGAAGCGGTAAAGATCTACCAGGTCAAATTCAGCGGCCGCATCATGGCCCCGGAGCAGGAGGGGCTGCTGGCCTGGCGCGTCACCTTTACCCTGCGGGAACACCTCTCGGTACCGGAAAAGCGCGAGCTGCGCCGCCTGCAGCCCGAGGCCATCATCCAGGGCCTGACCGAAGCCACCGTGCCGGCCGGGGCCACGACCGACGGCACACCGCCCCAGCAGCGTGAGCTGGGCCGGGTGGAGCGGTACCTGAAGAAAGTGGACGACATGCTGGCAGGAGAGCAGACCGATGAAGCTTAACAAGCGCCTCACCGTCAACGGCGAGCCGGCCCACATCGCCGGCGACACCCTGGTGCTGGAGCTGTCCAGCGCCGGGCGCGGCCTGTTTACCATCCGGGGCAGCGCCCGCCCGGGCGACCGGGTGCAGTTCGACATGGGCTACGGCGACCAGCTGCAGCGCTACTTCTCCGGGGTGGTGGCCAAGGTGGTGCCCGCCGACAACGGCCACAGCCGCATCCTGGCCAAGGAGCTGGCGTTCGTGCTGGGCGCGCGCATCACCGCCAGCCTGCAGCACGCCACCTTTCGCGCCGTGATCGCGCACCTTGCCGAGGAAACCGGGCTGCGCTTTGACCTGCCCCAGGCCGACTACCTCGACACCGCCATTCCCAACTTCACCACCGCCGGCACCGGCGCCCAGTTGCTCGAGAACGCCGGACGGGCCTTTGCCATCCCGGAATTCTGCTGGTTCCAGCAGCCCGACGGCAGCATCTGGGCCGGCAGCTGGGCACACTCCCGCTGGGCGGGCCGGGGCGTCACCATCGAGCAGGAGCTCACCACCGCCCAGGCCGCCGGCAACAGCCTGGGCGTGGTGACCTCGCCGCAGCTGCGCCCGGGGGTGGAAGTCAACGGCCGCCGCATCACCCGGGTGGAATTCGACGGTACCCAGATGCGCCTGCACTGGCAGGGCCGCCACAAAACACCCCAGCAGCGGCAGCTGGAGCAGTCGTTTCCCGAGCTGGCCGCCGGCGTCCACCTGCCCCAGTTCGGCCGGGTGGTGGCGGTAGCCGACCACGCCCGGGCCGGCGAGCTGAACGACCCCTTCCGGCCGCGCTACGCGGTGGATGTGCAACTGCTCACCGAAGACGGCCAGCCGGACACCGACACGCCGGTGTATCGGGCCGTGCCCCTGCCGGTGCTGTTCGGCGGCCCCGAGCAGGGCCAATTCCAGTATCCGGTACCGGGCACCCTGGTGGAGCTGGGCTTCGCCTTCGGCCGCGCCGATCAGCCCTTTATCCGCACCGTGCTCGGCACCGGCTGGCCCCTGCCCGATATCCAGCCCGGCGAGCAGCTGCAGCAGCAGCGGGCCGAGGTGTACCAGCGCACCGACAGCGCCGGCAACCACACCCTGGCCACCGACCAGAGCATTCACCACATTGCCGCCCAGCTCAGCCAGCAGGCCGACGACTACCGCGGCGAGTTCGGCAGCCGGCACACCACCGTGGCCCAGCACAGCACCGAGGAAGTAGCCGGCCGCAAACGCATTGAGGCGCTGGGGGCCATCGAGCTGCTGGCCGGCGACGATGTCGATCTGGCCACCCTGGCCAACCTGCACCTGGTGGCCGCCGGCGAGCGGGTCGACGTGACCGGCGGCGACTACCAGCACGGCATCGGCGGCAACAGCACCACCACCATCAAGGGCAGCCGCAGCCTCACCGTGCAGGGCAACGAACAGCGCACCACCCAGGGTAACACCACCGAACAGATCAGCGGC
This sequence comes from Zobellella sp. An-6, assembly GCF_052487945.1. Taxonomy (NCBI): domain Bacteria; kingdom Pseudomonadati; phylum Pseudomonadota; class Gammaproteobacteria; order Aeromonadales; family Aeromonadaceae; genus Zobellella; species Zobellella sp. An-6. Next base: position 2,884,461 of record NZ_CP199259.1, read on the forward strand.
AACAAGACCAGCACCGCCCAGACCCAGGTAATACAGGGTCAGAGCATCGTGCTGGGCAACGGCACCCACAACATGCTGGCCCTGATGATCGGCATGATGGCCAACGTCCAGGAGGCCCTGCAGAAGCTCGACGGCCACACCCACCCCGACCACCACCAGCCGCCCAACGTCCAGGGCCAGGTGGCCGGCCACGCCGGCAACATCGGCACCATCAAGGGCAACCTGCAAAGCTTCACCGGTTAGGCCCCTGCCACGCCACCCAGGCGGCCACAGCGGCCGCCTTCTTGTATCCCCACCCCACGACACCAGCCAGGCCAGCGCACTGCCAGCGCCGCCTACGCACGCGCTCGCCCCACGAAAACCGCGCTCCTCCGCGCCCGCCTTCGCGCTTTGCGTCGTAAAAATTGGGAAATTCTGCGGGGGTGCAAAACCCATCGCCAGGCCGCGCCGTTATTGGGATCTCGGCTTGATCTGAGGATCTGCAACCAGTGAAGAGAATTGCAAGGAAATGAAGGAATTACAGAGTCGGCAAGATCACCGGTAGGATCGACAACGCCGCGCCGGGCCTGGGCTTCGTGTCGTTTACGTGGGAAAGAGGCTACAGGGTGAATTTTCGTCGCACCGCGCCAGGCCTTGCAGCCAGGGAAAAACGTGAAAAAGAGAATTTCAATCGGCTTCAACGGCGTGCCGGTGGAGAGGGGCAAAAACCGCTGTCGCCACTTTGTCGCCATTTTAGGAAATAGCTGTAAATCGGCGGAGGCTAGAAAAGCTTGTAAGTGCTTGATTTTCAATGGTGCCCGGAGCCGGACTTGAACCGGCACGCTGTTACCAGCGAGGGATTTTAAATCCCTTGTGTCTACCGATTTCACCATCCGGGCAGTAGACGAACTCGAGGAGGAGATGGAGGCGCGTAGCGGAGTCGAACCGCTCTAAACGGATTTGCAATCCGCTGCATAACCGCTTTGCTAACGCGCCGAAAGAGGTTGTCCTGATGCCTGTGCATTCTAATGGCCAGGATCCGTCAGTCAACTGCTATCTGGATTTTCGGGTCCGTTCGCACACTTTTTATGCGCAGGGGCCGTTTTTTATGCCGCTCGCTTCGCTACCCCGGACAGCGAATGGCTCAGGCGGCCCGGGTGAGATCGTTCCAGGCGGCCCTGAGATAGTCGTAGGCGGAAAACAGGGTCAGTCCGGTGGCCACGTACAGCAGCACATAGCTGCCCCAGATCATGTAAATGCTCTGCTGCCAGATAAGGCCGATCAGGGCCAGCATCTGGATGGTCGTCTTCCATTTGCCGAGCCAGCTCACCGCCACCTGGGAGCGCTGGCCAATTTCCGCCATCCACTCGCGCAGGGCCGAGATGATGATCTCCCGCCCTATCATGATCATGGCGGGAATGGTGACCAGGGGGCTGCTGTAGTCTTCCACTATCAGTACCAGGGCGGCGGCCACCATCACCTTGTCGGCCACCGGATCGAGGAAGGCGCCGAAGGGCGTGCTCTGCTCGAGCTGACGGGCCAGGAAGCCGTCGAACCAGTCGGTCACCGCCGCCAGGGTGAACACCGCCGCCGCCCAAAAATAGGCCCAGTCGAACGGCAGGTAGAACAGTACTATGAATACCGGGATCAGCAGGATGCGGAAAAAGGTCAGGGAATTCGGGACGTTTATCATTGTTATTCAAGCCAAAGAGTGACGCGGTTACATGGTGCATGATGCGCTTCAGTGATGCAACGCATCATGTATTTTTTCTGCCAGGGCCAGGCTGATGCCCGGCACCTTGGCCAGCTCGTCCACGCTGGCCCGCTTCACCTCCTGGATACCGCCCAGGTATTTCAGCAGCGCCTGACGGCGCTTGGCACCGATGCCGGGAATGCTCTCCAGGCTGCTGGTGGTACGCACCTTGCCGCGCTGGGCGCGATGGCCGGTAATGGCGAAGCGGTGGGATTCGTCCCTGATGTGCTGGATCAGATGCAGCGCCGGCAGGTCGGCGGGCAGGTGCCGCTCTTCGTGGCTGCCGCCCATGACGAGCGTCTCCAGCCCCGGCTTGCGGGTCACCCCCTTGGCCACCCCGACAAGCAAGGGCTTGCGCGGGCTGTCGGCCAGCTCCCGGGCCACCACTTCCTCGGCCCGGGCCAGCTGTCCCAGGCCACCGTCGATAAACAGCAGGTCGGGCAGCTTGTCCACCTCGGCCTGATGAAAGCGTCGGCTCAATGCCTGCTCCATGGCGGCGTAGTCGTCACCGGGGGTGATCCCCGCGATGTTGAAGCGGCGGTATTCACTCTTCTGGGGCCCTTCCCGGTCGAACACCACGCAGGAGGCCACCGTCTTCTCCCCCATGGTGTGGGAGATGTCGAAGCACTCCATGCGGCTGACGGGGCCGCAAGCCAGTACCTCCTCCAGTTGCACCAGCCGCTGGCGCAGGGTGCTCTTGTGGGCAAGCCGGCTGGCGAGCGCCGTCTGGGCGTTGGTCTGGGCCAGCCTGATAAAGCGCGCCCGCTCGGCGCGCAGGCGGCTGCGCAGCTTCACCCGGCGGCCATAGTGCTGGCTCAGGGTGTCGCTCAGCACTTCCTCATCGGGCAGGGTCCGGTCCAGCAGGATCTCGGCCGGGGCCTCGCGGCCGCCGATGCCGGACAGGTAGAACTGCAGCACAAAACTCTGCAGTATTTCTTCCGCGTCCGTGTCCGGCGGCATCTTGGGGAAATAACTGCGGCTGCCCAGCACCTTGCCCTGGCGGATAAACAGCACTTGCACGCAGGCCAGGCTGCGCTCCAGCGCCAGGCCGATCACGTCCAGGTCGTCCAGGATGTTGCCGCTGACGAACTGCTGCTCCTGCACCCGGCGCAGGGCCAGCAGTTGATCCCGGAAGCGGGCCGCATCCTCGAAGCGCAGCTCCCGGCTGGCCTGCTCCATGCTGTCCGCCAGATCGGTCAGTACCTGCTGGTTCTTGCCCTGCAGGAACAGCCGCGCCAGTTGCACCTGGTGGGCATATTCCTCGTCGCTTACCAGACCGGCCACGCAGGGACCGGCGCAGCGTTTGAGCTGGTACTGCAGGCAGGGCCGGGAGCGATTGGCGTAAAAGCCGTCCTCGCACTGGCGCACCGGAAACAGCTTCTGCATCAGGTGCAGGCTCTCGCGCACCGCCAGCCCGCTGGGATAGGGGCCGAAGTATTCGCCCTTGTGCTTGCGCGGCCCACGGTGGATACCGATACGGGGATGCCGGTGCTCGGTGATCAGGATATAGGGGTAGGACTTGTCGTCCCGCAGCAACACGTTGTAGCGGGGCAGATGCTGCTTGATCAGGTTGTGCTCGAGGATCAGCGCCTCGGTTTCGGTGTGGGTCACCGTCACCTGCACCTCGGCGATCTGGCGTACCAGGGCCCGGGTCTTCTCCCCGCCGACATTGGCACGGAAGTAGGAAGACAGCCGTTTCTTCAGGTTTTTGGCCTTGCCCACATAGATGACCTCCCCGGCGGTATCGTGCATCAGATACACGCCGGGCTGTTCGGTCACTACCTTGAGGAAGGCCTTGGCATCGAAGGGCTGGCTCATCGGCCGTCAGATCTTCTCCGCGTCCAGCATGCCGTAGCGGATGGCCAGATGGGTCAGCTCCACATCGCCGTTGATGTTGAGCTTGCTGAACAAACGGTAGCGATAGCTGTTCACCGTTTTCGGGCTCAGGTTGAGCTGCTCGGAAATATCGGTCACCCGCTGTCCCTTGGTGATCATCAGCATGATCTGCAGCTCCCGCTCGGACAGTTGCTTGAAGGGGTTTTCCTCGTTGGAAAACTGGCTCAGCGCCATGCGCTGGGCGATTTCCGGCGAGATGTAACGCTGGCCGCTGTGTACCAGGCGGATGGCGTTGATCATCTCTTCCGGCCCTGCCCCCTTGGTCAGATAGCCGGCGGCACCGGCCTGCATCACCTTGGTGGGAAAGGGGTTTTCGGTGTGGATGGTCAGGACGATGATCTTCACGTCCGGGCTGAAGCGCAAGATCTTGCGGGTGGCCTCGAGGCCGCCGATGCCCGGCATGTTCATGTCCATCAATACGACGTCGGGGTGCTGTTCACGACACCATTGCACGGCTTCTTCGCCGCTCTTGGCCTCGCCTACCACCTTCATTCCTTTGACGTCTTCTAGAATGCGTCGGATCCCTGTGCGCACTAACTCATGGTCATCAACCAGGAATACGTTAATCAAAGTTGTTCTCCGACTGCGTTAACCTGCTTAGCATATAACACTTTCCCCATGGATGGCATCATAGCGAAGATGCCGGCGGAAAAAACGCGCGCCGACCGGCACATCTTATTATCAAATCAAATACATATTTGCAACACGGATAAGCCGAGCGAGATCGGGATATTTCAAAAATGAGACAAAAGGCGCCGAAGCGCCTTTTGGTGATCAGAAGTTGTTGTCGGTCTGGGGCGTCAGCCGGCGATATTCTATCTCGCCTGTGGCCTTGAGCGCCTCGACCAGGCTCTGGTATTCCCGTTGCCCCAGCAGACCACTCTGGCCCTCCCGGATCTGGGCCAGCAACTCGGAGGTGTCTTCCGGTGTGGTCACGCCATTCAGCTTGAGCACCAGCTGGTCGCCGTCGGCCAAGGCCAGGCTGCGCAGGCTAGGCTGCTCGGTCGGCGCCGGCATGGCGAACAGGGCATCCAGCAGGGCTGGATCCTCCTCGCTCTCGCGGGTCAGGCCGTTCAGCTCGGTCACCGCCAGGCCGTGCTGTTCCAGCCAGGCCTGCTCTTCACCATTGCGCCAGGCGGCCAGCAGGGCATCCGCCCCCGCGGCGGCCAGTTCCCGGGCCTTGGCGGTCAGTGCCAACTCCCGCGCCTGGCCGCGCACCTCGGCGAAGTCACGTACCGCGGCGGGTCTGTGCTCGGTCACATGGATGACGATGGCCCGGCGGCTGTCCAGCTCGATCAGATCCGAGTTCACGCCCTGCTGGCGCAACCGTTCGGAGAAGGCCTGGCTCAGTACCCGTGGATCATTGATCTCGGCCGGGGCATCCTGGGTGGAGAAATAGCCGGTGGACTTCACTTCCAGCCCCAGCTCCTGGGCCGCCATGTCCAGGGAGTCGGGAAACTCGAAGGCCAGCTCGGCCAGGCGCTGCTCCTGGGCATAGAAGGCATTGGCCGCCTCGTCCTGGGCCAGCCGCTCGGCGATGCTGTCGCGTACTTCGGCCAGGGGCCGGGTCTGCCCGGGCTGTATCTCCAGCAGGGTGATCAGGTGCAGGCCGAATTCGCTTTCGACCACCTCGGACAGCTCGCCCACGTCGTTCAGGGCAAACGCCGCCCGATCGAAGGCCGGATCCATGGTGCCCTGTTCCATCCAGTCCAGCTCGCCGCCCTTGGCGCCGGAGAAGACATCGTCCGACTCGGTGCGGGCCAGCTCGGCAAAGGCTTCGCCGGCGGCCAGGCGCTCGGCGATGGCCTGGATTTTCTGCTGCGCCTCATCCCCCTTGTTGACCATGATGTGGGCGACCTTGCGCTGCTCGGACCGACTGTAGCTGGCCAGGTTGGCCTGGTAGTAGTCCTCGATCGCCTGTTCGTCGATGTCGACGCCGGAAACGGCGCCCGCATCCAGCAGCAGGTAGTTGACCTTGACCTGCTCGGGCCGCTGGAATTGCTGCGGCTGTTGCCGGTAATAGGCTTCCACCTCCTCATCGCTCAGCTCGACCCGGTCGCTGAAGTCGGCCAGCGGCAGGCGCACGTATTGCGCATCCCGCTGTTGGCGGCTAAGCCGGTCCAGCCAGCCGGCCTCGGCCTCCAGGGTAAAGCTGGAGCCGGCCAGGGCATTGAGCAGCATCTGCCGGCTCAGATCCTGGCGCACGCTGTCGCGCAGCTGCTCGGGGCTGATGCCGCTGCGGGCCAGCAGTTGCTGGTAGCGGTCGTTGTCGAAGCGGCCGTCCTGCTGGAATTCCGGCAGGTTACGGATGGCGTTGCGCACCTGCTCGTCGCTGGCGCGCAGCTTCAGCTCTTCCACCTTCTGGTCGAGCAGGCGCTGCTCCACCATCTGCTCCAGCACCGAGCGGCGGATCTGCTCCACATAGGCGGGATCACCCAGCAACTGGCTGAACTGGGGACCCAGCTGGCTTTCCAGGCGGGCGCGTTCATTGCGGTAGGCATTTTCCAGCGCCTGGGCAGTGATCTCGTCACCGTTGACCACGGCGGCCACATCCGCCACCGGCCGGGTGACATAGCTGCCTACCCCGGCCAGGGCAAAGGACAGAATGATCAATCCCAAGATGATCTTGGAGGTGGTGCCCTGGGCACCCGCCCTTAGCTTGTCAAAAAACATAGATTGTCGTTACTCCCGATAGACGGTGATGCCGTCCTATCCGAAAAAAAAGCGCACCCTGTGATGCGCCTTTCCGGATCATGACCCGTCGGACCCGAGGCCCGTTAACAGCGGTCGCTTAATTGACGGCGTCTTTCAGCGCTTTGCCGGCCTTGAACCCCGGGGTCTTGGCAGCGGCGATCTCGATACTGGCGCCGGTTTGCGGGTTGCGGCCGGTGCGGGCGGCGCGCTCACGCACGGCAAAGGTACCAAACCCAACCAACGATACCTGATCCCCTTCTTTCAGTGATTCGGTTACCGCCTCAACGAAGGCATCCAGCGCCCGACCGGCCGAGGCCTTGGTAATGTCGGCGCCTTCAGCAATTTTGTCGATCAGTTGAGATTTATTCACAGTCATTCCCCTTGTCGTTTTTTAATGGGTTCTGATAACGCAACCCTGACCTTGATTCATTATTGGCTGGTAGCAAACCCCCGAAGGGTTCGCCGTGTGTTCCCGGGCGACGCCGGCATCATCCATGCCTGGCTCCCCCACAAAATCCACCCAAGGCTACTGCGACTCATTGTCGCTGACAAGCCTGAAACCGTGACTTCTGGCGAAAAAGCTCGTCTTAAGCTACGGAAAAGCCTTCCGGCGGCTGCTCCAGGGCAAGCTCCAGCACTTCTTCTATCCAGCGCACCGGATGGATCTCCAGATCCTGCTTGACGTTTTCCGGAATTTCTTCCAAATCCCGTTCGTTCTCTTTGGGGATCAGCACCCGCTTGATACCACCTCGGTGGGCCGCCAGCAGCTTCTCCTTGAGGCCACCGATGGGCAGCACCTCGCCACGCAGGGTGATCTCGCCGGTCATGGCCACGTCGGCCCGCACCGGATTGCCGGTCAGGCTGGATACCAGGGCGGTGCACATGGCGATGCCGGCACTGGGACCGTCCTTGGGGGTGGCCCCTTCCGGCACGTGCACATGGATGTCGCGCTTCTCGTGGAAGTCGGCATTGATACGCCATTTCTCCGCCCGGGAGCGCACCACCGTCATCGCCGCCTGGATGGATTCCTGCATCACGTCACCGAGGGAGCCGGTATAGGTGAGCTTGCCCTTGCCGGCCACGTTGGCCACCTCGATGGTCAGCAGATCGCCGCCCACCTCGGTCCAGGCCAGGCCGGTCACCTGCCCCACCTGGTTGTGTTCCTCGGCCTTGCCGTAATCGAAGCGGTGCACGCCCAGGTACTTTTTCAGGTTGTCCTGGTTGATCACCACCTGCTTGAGTTCCTTGTTGAGCAGTATCTCCTTCACCGCCTTGCGGCACAGCTTGGAGATTTCCCGCTCCAGGCTACGTACCCCGGCCTCCCGGGTGTAGTAGCGGATGATGCCGAGGATGGCCGAATCCTCCACCACCACTTCATTTTCCTTCAGGCCGTTGCGGCTGATCTGCTTGGACAGCAGGTGGCGCTTGGCGATGTTGAGCTTCTCGTCCTCGGTATAGCCGGACAGGCGGATCACCTCCATCCGATCCAGCAAGGGCCCGGGGATGTGCATGGAGTTGGAGGTGGCCACGAACATCACGTCGGACAGATCGTAGTCCACTTCCAGGTAATGGTCGTTGAAGCTGTGGTTCTGCTCCGGATCCAGCACTTCCAGCAGGGCCGAGGCCGGATCGCCGCGCATGTCGGACGACATTTTGTCGATCTCGTCCAGCAGGAACAGCGGATTGCGCACCCCCACCTTGGCCATTTTCTGGATCAGTTTGCCGGGCATGGAGCCGATATAGGTGCGGCGGTGGCCGCGGATTTCCGCCTCGTCCCGCACCCCGCCGAGCGCCATGCGCACGTACTTGCGGCCGGTGGCCTTGGCGATGGACTGGCCGAGGGAGGTCTTGCCCACCCCGGGCGGTCCCACCAGGCACAGGATGGGGCCTTTCAGCTTGTTGATGCGACTCTGCACCGCCAGGTATTCGATGATGCGTTCCTTGACCTTCTCCAGGCCGTAGTGGTCGGCGTCGAGGATCTCCTCGGCCTTGGCCAGGTCCTTCTTCACCTTGGAGCGCTTCTTCCAGGGCACCGAAATCATCCAGTCGATATAGCCGCGCACCACAGTGGCTTCCGCCGACATGGGCGACATCATCTTCAGCTTGGCCAGTTCGGCCTCGGCCTTCTGACGGGCCTCGTCGGTCATGCCGGCGTCTTCGATCTTCTGCTGCAGCGCCTCGAACTCGTCGGGCACCTCATCCAGCTCGCCCAGCTCTTTCTGGATGGCCTTCATCTGTTCGTTGAGATAGTACTCGCGCTGGCTCTTTTCCATCTGCTTCTTGACCCGGGCGCGGATGCGGCGCTCCACCTGCAGCAGATCGATTTCCGACTCCATCATCGCCATCAGGAACTCGAGGCGCTCGCCGACCTGGGCGATTTCCAGCACCTTCTGTTTGTCTTCCAGCTTGAGCGGCATATGGGCGGCCATGGTGTCGGCCAGGCGGGCCGCGTCCTCGATGGCGGACAGGGAAGTCAGCACCTCGGGCGGGATCTTCTTGTTGAGCTTGATGTAGCCTTCAAACTGGGTGATGGCCGAGCGCACCAGCACTTCCTGTTCGCGCTCGTCCAGCGGCTCGGTCGCCAGGTACTGGGCCTCGGCCACGAAGTAGCCGTCCTGCTCACGCAGTTGCTCCAGCCGGGCCCGCTGGCCGCCTTCCACCAGCACCTTGACGGTGCCGTCGGGCAATTTGAGCAGCTGCAGCACATTGGCCACGGTGCCGACCTGGTAGAGGTCATCGGCCCCAGGATCATCGGTGGACGCATCTTTCTGCGCGATCAGCAGCACCTTCTTGTCCTGCTCCATGGCCGCTTCCAGGCAGCGGATGGATTTTTCCCGTCCCACAAAGAGCGGGATCACCATATGGGGGTATACAACCACGTCACGGAGAGGCAGGACGGGGGTTTCGATGCGTTCGGAACGCTCTAGGGTCATAGTGTCCTCTCGGCTTGAATGCAATTTATTAGCGCTTGGGCAGTATATGGGGGCGGGATCGCAAGATTCAATCGCCGCAGGCTTAAAAACAGAAAAAGGGGCCAGAAGCCCCTTTAACCGGTTAAAAATACCCCAATCAGTCGCCGGAGGCGGCCTGAGCCTCGCCTTTCTGATAGATAAGGATAGGTGCTGACTCGCCCTTGATCACGGTTTCGTCGATCACCACCTTGGCCACGTCGTCCATGGACGGCAGGTCGTACATGGTGTCGAGCAGCACGCCTTCCACGATGGAGCGCAGGCCGCGGGCCCCGGTCTTGCGCTCCATGGCCTTGCGGGCGATGGCGCGCAGGGCGTCGTCACGGAACTCCAGATCCACGTCCTCCAGAGAGAACAGGGCCGCGTATTGCTTGGTGAGCGCGTTCTTGGGCTCGGACAGGATCTGCACCAGGGCGTCTTCGTCCAGCTCGGTGAGGGTGGCCACCACCGGCAGACGACCGATGAACTCGGGGATCAGGCCGTATTTGACCAGATCCTCGGGCTCTACCCGGGTGAAGATCTCGCTCAGGGAGGCCTTCTCGCTCTTGCTCTTGACCTCGGCGCCGAAACCGATGCCGGTGCCCTTGTCCATGCGTTGTTCGATCACCTTGTCCAGGCCGGCAAAGGCGCCACCGCAGATGAACAGGATCTTGGAGGTGTCCACCTGCAGGAACTCCTGCTGGGGATGCTTGCGTCCGCCCTGGGGCGGCACCGAGGCGACAGTGCCCTCGATCAGTTTCAGCAAGGCCTGCTGCACCCCTTCGCCGGACACGTCCCGGGTGATGGAGGGGTTGTCGGACTTACGGGAAATCTTGTCGATTTCATCGATGTAGACGATGCCGCGCTGCGCCTTCTCCACGTCGTAGTCGCATTTCTGCAGCAGTTTCTGGATGATGTTTTCCACGTCCTCGCCCACATAACCGGCTTCGGTCAGGGTGGTGGCGTCGGCCATGGTGAAAGGCACATCCAGCAACCGGGCCAGGGTTTCAGCCAGCAGGGTCTTGCCCGAGCCGGTGGGCCCGATCAGCAGAATGTTGGACTTGCCAAGCTCGACGCCATCGGTGCTGCCGGCGTTGCGCAACCGCTTGTAGTGGTTGTATACCGCTACCGCCAGTACTTTCTTGGCGTGGTCCTGACCGATGACATAGTCATCCAGATGGGCGCGGATCTCGTGGGGCGTCGGCAGGGCGCTGCCTTCCCGCTTGGGCGAGATATCCTTGATTTCTTCCCGGATGATGTCTTCGCACAGCTCGACACATTCATCGCAAATATAGACGGAAGGGCCGGCGATGAGCTTACGCACTTCGTGTTGGCTTTTACCGCAAAAAGAACAGTACAGCAGTTTGCCGCCATCCCCTTCGCCCCTGCGTTTGTCTGTCATTCAGTCACCTCGTATGCGTACAGGCTGAGGAGTGCCTACCAGCTCTTAACAAGAGTGTACAGCACCCCTCCCCGCTTTGCTCAATCGCGCTTATAGAACACCTCGTCCACCAGGCCGTATTCTTTGGCCTGATCCGCCGACATGAAGTTGTCGCGGTCGGTATCGCGCTCGATGATCGACAACTGCTGACCGGTGTGCTCGGCCAGCAGCCGGTTGAGCTTCTCTTTGATATACAGAATTTCCTTGGCGTGGATCTGGATGTCCGACGCCTGCCCCTGGAAACCGCCCAGCGGCTGGTGGATCATCACCCGGCTGTTGGGCAGGGCGAAACGCTTGCCCGCGGCACCGCCGGCCAGCAGGAAGGCGCCCATGGAGCAGGCCTGGCCCATGCACACCGTACTCACGTCCGGCTTGATGAACTGCATGGTATCATAGATGGACATGCCAGCGGTCACCGAGCCGCCCGGCGAGTTGATGTAGAGATGGATGTCCTTCTCCGGGTTTTCCGATTCCAGGAACAGCAGCTGGGCGCAGATCAGGTTGGCCATGTGATCTTCGACCTGGCCGGTCAGGAAGATCACCCGCTCTTTCAGCAGCCGCGAGTAAATATCGTAAGAACGTTCACCCTTGGCGGTCTGCTCCACCACCATGGGGATCAGGGCAGCCAGGGGCCCGTCCGTCATCGGATTATGATTGTTTGACATAAGATATTGTCCCCAAAACAAAATGGCCCAAGTGCACTCACACTGGGGCCATTATACGCAAGAGCTTAATGCTTAAGTCAAATGTTCTTAAGCACCAACACCCGGCTTGTTCATCAGATCGTCGAAGCTGACCTGCTTGTCGGTCACCTTGGCCTGGGCCAGTACGAACTCGATGGCCTGATCTTCGATGGCCAGGTTACGCACGTTTTCCAGCAGCTGTTGGTTTTCGTTGTAATAGGCGACCACTTCGGCCGGATCCTCGTAGGCGGACGCCATGGAGGCGATGATTTCCTGCACCTTGGCGTCGTCGGCCTTGATCTCGTTCTGCTTGATCACTTCACCCAGCAGCAGTCCCACGCGTACGCGACGCTCGGCCTGCTCCTTGAACAGCTCGGCGGGCAGTTGCGGGGCGTTTTTCGGGTCCAGACCGCCAAAACGCTGCAGCGCCTGCTTGCGCAGGGTGTCGATTTCGCCGTCGATCAGGGACTTGGGCACGTCCACCGGGTTCTGCTCCAGCAGGCCGTCGATCACCTGATCCTTGACGGAGGCCTTCAGGGCCTGGGCCAGCTCACGCTCCATGTTCTTGCGCACTTCGGCCTTGAGGCCGTCGACGGAGCCGTCGGCAATGCCGAAACGCTGCACGAATTCCTCGGTCAGCTCGGGCAGTTGCTGGGCCTCTACCTTGGTCACGGCGATGGCGAACTGGGCCGGCTTGCCCTTCAGGTGTTCGGCGTGGTATTCCTCGGGGAAGGTCACTTCCAGGGTGAAGTCGTCACCGACTTTCTTGCCCAGCAGGCCGTCTTCGAAGCCGGGGATCATACGGCCGGAACCCAGTACCAGCACGAAGTCTTCGGCGGCGCCGCCTTCGAACTCTTCACCGTCCACGGAGCCCACGAAGTTCATGGTCACCCGGTCGCCATCGGCGGCTTCGCGCTCAACGGCCACCCAGTCGGCGTGTTGCTTGCGCAGGGTGTCGATCATCTTGTCCAGATCGGCATCGGTCACTTCGGCCTGGGGCTTCTCGACGGCCACCGCGTCCAGGCCCTTCACTTCCACTTCCGGGTAAACTTCGAAGGTGGCGGTGAAGGTGAAGTCTTCGCCGGCCTTGATGGCGGCGGGTTCCATGGTCGGCATGCCGGCCGGGTTCAGCTTCTCGCTGATCACGGCTTCGAAGAAGTTGCGCTGCATCAGCTCGCCGGCCACGTCGGCTTCGACGGAGGGGCCGAACATCTTCTTGATGATGGAGAAAGGCGCCTTGCCCGGACGGAAACCGTCGATACGACGGGTCTTGGCCAGCTGACGCAGGCGGCTGTTCACTTCGCCTTCTACCTTGTCGGCCGGTACTGTGATGGTCAGACGGCGCTCCAGGCCTTGGGTCGTCTCTACAGAAACTTGCATTCTCTTACCTCAATTTTCTTCAGCACCGCGGTGCTGACCCTGTGATATGTGGGAAGCAGCCTGACTGCTCCTTGAATTCTGTCGAAGACCCGGGGCCTTCATGGCAAATTAAGACGCGGCATTATAGCGAGGCAAAAAACCAGCGTCGAGCGGCAGTCCGCTCCTGTTGGGCAATATGAGGCATAAATAGCCCTTTTCAACCCCCGGGCCGGTTTTTGCTACCGGTCCGGCAGCCGGCTCAGGGCATGATATGGACAAAGGCTTTCCACTTGTTCTGCAACCGGATCACCCAGCGCGGCGTAGCGGCACCGGTTCCCGCCGGGCTCAACCCCGGGTGGGCTCCGGCGACCCGCGCCAGCACCACCTCTTGCTCCGGCTCGACGTCGACGAAGAACAGGTGCCGGCCCGCAGCGAGATCCGCCTGGTATTTGCGGAACGCCCGGTGCGGCATCTGGATACCGAACATGCCGCCTTCCCAGGTGCAGAACCCCAACGCCACTATCGCCAGGAAGATAAAGGGGATCCAGCCGACCGTCTCGGGCAGCCCCGACAGGTAACTGACCAGTAACACCAGGCCCGCGGCCGCCACACCGATCAGGGCACCCAGTTCGGTGGCCCGCACCACGTCCTGTTTCAGCACCGGCTCCACCTCGTGCAGCCGGTGCCGCTCTACCGCCCCCTCTTGCTGGCTGAGCACATGGATCTGCGGCTCGCTGATACCACCGTCCTCCAGCTCCTGTTCGACGGCTTCCAGATCGTCCAGATCGTCGCTGAGATAATAATACCGTTTCATGACCCTCCTCCCGCCGGACAGGGCTGCGCCCGACCCTCTTCGATCGCCATGTTACAAGTATAGGCCCCAGCGCCCGGCCCGCGTTCAGGCAGGATGCCGGCCACACTGCTCCCGGGGGCAGCCCTGGCTCGCAGGGTACAAACGGGGCTCCCGGTACCACCACCCAGTTGCCGAGAATGTCGCGGTCGAGGACCTGGGACATGGCGTTGCCCGCAGGTGATGTGTTCGTCTCCTCAAGCTAAATAACTGTTCCGAACGGTAGATCACCACCGGCAGCGACAGGGTTCCGCTAAGCAGACCCTCCGCGCCAGGGATGGCGCGGTGGAGCCCCCAGGGATGGGTTCACGGCGTGTCTGCGTGCGGGATCCGGCCGATGTAGTACTATTAGGATCAGTGGGTTAGCGTTTCGCTTGTGACTAAAAACAAAAAAACGCCGGCGAAGCCGACGTTTTTCCGATTTAAAGTCGGGATTCAACCCGCCTTGGTTTTCAGCTTTTTCACATTGCTCTTGCAGGCGTCCGGCTCGCGCTCCACCCCTTCCTGGTAGGCCAGGCCGTAGAAGCTGTCGTGCAACAGCTGCCTGAGTTCGGTGATCAGCGGGTAGCGCGGGTTGGCACCGGTGCACTGATCGTCGAAGGCGGCGATGGCCAGTTCGTCAAGCTTGGCCAGGAAGTCGGCCTCGTTGACCCCGGCCTCCCGGATGGAGGCCGGCACGCCCAGCTCGGCCTTCAGGCCGTCCAGCCAGGCCACCAGTTTCTCCACCTTGGCACTGCCGCTGTCGGCAGGCGATGCCAGGCCCAGGTGCACCGACACCTCGCCGTAGCGGCACTTGGCCTGGGGCCGGTCGTACTGGCTGAAGGCGGTCTGCTTGGTCGGGTTGTCATTGGCGTTGTAGCGAATGACGTTGCTGATCAGCAGGGCGTTGGCCAGGCCGTGGGGCAGGTGGAACTCGGCGCCAATCTTGTGGGCCATGGAGTGGCAGACCCCGAGGAAAGACTGGGCGAAGGCCACACCGGCCAGGGTGGCGCCGTTGTGCACCTTCTCCCGCGCCTGCGGATCCTGGGCCCCCTTGTGATAGGCCGCCGGCAGATGGTTCTTCAGCAGGGTCAGGGCCTGCAGCGCCTGGCCGTCGGCATACTCGTTGGCCAGCACCGACACATAGGCCTCCAGGGCGTGGGTGACCGCATCCAGGCCGCCGAAGGCGGTCAGGGACTTGGGCAGGTTCATCACCAGATCCGCATCGATGATGGCCATGTCCGGGGTCAGCTCGTAGTCCGCCAGCGGATACTTGATGCCGGTCTGGTCGTCGGTCACCACCGCGAAGGGGGTCACTTCCGAGCCGGTGCCCGAGGTGGTGGGGATGCACACCATGGCCGCCTTGGCACCCATTTTCGGGAAACGGTAGATGCGCTTGCGGATGTCCATGAAGCGCATGGACAGCTCTTCGAAGTGGGTGTCGGGATGCTCGTACATCACCCACATGATCTTGGCCGCGTCCATGGGGGAGCCACCGCCCAGGGCAACGATGACGTCGGGCTGGAAGCGCAGCATGCGTTCGGCCCCCTTGCGTACCGTGGCCAGGGTCGGATCCGCTTCCACCTCATGGAACACCTCCACTTCCATGCCCTGCTGCTTCAGCAGGCGGCCGACCTTGTCGGCGTAACCGCTGTTGAACAGGAAGGAGTCGGTCACCACCATGGCCCGGCGCTTGCCGCCCAGATCGGTCAGCGCCTCGGCCAGGCAGCCCCGGCGGAAGTAGATGGACTTGGGAAGCTTGTGCCACAGCATGTTTTCCGCCCTCTTGGCCACGACTTTACGGTTGATCAGGTGTTTGGGCCCTACGTTTTCCGAGATGGAATTGCCCCCCCAGGAGCCGCAGCCCAGGGTCAGGGACGGCGCCAGCTTGAAGTTGTACAGATCGCCGATGCCGCCGTGGGAAGCCGGGGTATTGACCAGGATGCGGGCGGTCTTCATCCGATCGCCGAACTGGCGGATGCGCTCGGCGTTGAGATCCTGATCGGTATAGAGGGTGGAGGTGTGGCCGATGCCGCCCAGGATCACCATCTGCTCCGCCATGTCCAGGGCCTCGGCGAAATCGCGGGCGCGGAACATGCCCAGCGTCGGCGACAGTTTTTCATGGGCGAAGGGCTCATCGTGACCGATGGCCAGCCCTTCGCCGATCAGGATACGGGTGCTGGCTGGCACCTCCACCCCCGCCATGGCCGCGATAGCCTGGGCCGGCTGGCCCACGATATCGGCGTTGAGGGCACCGTTTTTGAGGATCACCGCCCGTACCTTGTCGGCGTCGGCACTCGGCAATACATAGCCGCCGTGGTTCTGGAAGCGGGCCTTGACCTGGTCATAGACCTCGTCCAGCACGATCACCGCCTGCTCGGAGGCGCAGACCACGCCGTTGTCGAAGGTCTTGGACATCACGATGGACGCCACCGCCCGCTTGATGTCGGCGGATTCGTCGATCACCACCGGGGTATTGCCCGCGCCCACGCCGATGGCCGGCTTGCCGGAGGAATAGGCGGCCTTCACCATGCCGGGTCCGCCGGTGGCCAGGATCAGGTTGATGTCCGGGTGCTGCATCAGGTGGTTGGACAACTCCACCGAGGGGCTGTCTACCCAGCCGATGATGTCGCGCGGCGCGCCGGCCTCGACCGCGGCCTGCAGTACCAGGCGGGCGGCTTCGCAGGTGGCGCCCTTGGCCCGTGGGTGGGGCGAAAAGATGATGCCGTTGCGGGTCTTGAGCGCGATCAGCGCCTTGAAGATGGCGGTGGAAGTCGGGTTGGTGGTGGGTACTATGCCGCAAATCAGGCCCACCGGCTCGGCGATGGTGAGGATGCCGAAGTCGCTGTCTTCCTCCAGCACGCCGCAGGTGCGCTCGTCCTTGTACTTGTTGTAGATGTACTCGGAGGCGAAATGGTTCTTGATCACCTTGTCTTCCACCAGGCCCATGCCGGTCTCGGCCACCGCCTGCTGGGCCAGCGGAATACGGGCGTTGTTGGCGGCCAGGGCCGCGGCGCGGAAGATTTTGTCCACCTGCTCCTGGCTGAAGCCGGCATAGCGGTGCTGGGCTGCCTTGACGCGGGCCACCAGGATGTCCAGCTCTTGCAGGGTTGAAACGGCCATAGGGATACTCCTCACTCAAAAATAAAAAACCTTGGCTAAAACCTGAGCCCGAGGGCTTAACCAAAGATTTGATACCAGTGTAGGAGATACCCTTTAGTGGGTATTGATCCGGATCAGCATTTCACTCAGTTACGTAATTAAATTACAAAAAGAAACCGGAAACTCCCAGACTGACTTAGAGCCTGTTCAAGGTCTCTGCAGGCTTGTCTATAACGACGGTACGAAGAGGCAACAGGGACGGCTATTCTGGGAGTGATCAGACGTTGCCGGCGAATTGACAAAAGGTCAGTAATAACGATGGGTAATAAAGAATAAGGTAGGAAAATAACAAGGCATGCCGGAGCATGCCTTGTGTGACCGAACCCGCGGAGCCTTAGAAGGACACCCGGCGGTACTTGCGGTATTCGGGCCGCCAGAAGTTGGCTTCTATCGCCTGCTCCAGCACCTCGTCGGAGGTCTGCAGCGCCTGGCCCTGCAACTGGGCGGTCTTGGCCACCATCTTGGCGATCTGCCGGCTGACCTCCTGGATCTCCGCCAGCGGCGGCAACAGGGCGCCCTCGCCGTTTTGGGCCAGGGGCGAGCAGGCCGCCAGGGCCCGGCTGGAGGACATCAGCATGGCATCGGTGACCCGGCGGGCACCGCAGGCCAGCACGCCCAGGCCGATGCCGGGGAAGATGTAGGAGTTGTTGCACTGGGCGATTTCATACCGCTTGCCCTTGTACTCCACCGGCGCGAAGGGGCTGCCGGTAGCGACCAGGGCCTGACCATCGGTCCAGTTGATGATGTCTTCCGGTGTCGCCTCCACCCGGGAGGTGGGGTTGGACAGGGGAAAAACGATGGGCCGCTCGCAGTGGGCGTGCATGGTCTTGATCACCTCCTCGGTGAACAGTCCCGGCTGGCCGGACACCCCGATCAGGATGTCGGGCCTGGCGTTTTGCATCACTTCCAGCAGGGAGATGTTCTCGCCCGCCACCTGCCAGTCCCGGATATTGTCGAGGGACTGGGCCAGAGGACGCTGGAAGTCCACCAGGTTGGGCATGTTGTCGGTGATAAGCCCGAAGCGATCCACCATGAACACCCGTTCCCGGGCCTTGGCATCGCTCAGGCCCTCTGCCTTCATCTGCGCCACTATCTGTTCGGCGATGCCGCAGCCGGCGGAGCCGGAGCCGAGGAAGGCCACCTTCTTCTCGGACAGCTTGCTGCCACTGGCCTGGCAGGCGGCGATAAGCGACCCCAGGGTCACGGCGGCGGTGCCCTGGATGTCGTCGTTGAAGCAGCACAGCTCATCCTTGTAGCGGTTGAGCAGGGGCATGGCGTTCTTCTGGGCGAAATCCTCGAACTGCAGCAGGGCGTTGGGCCAGCGGCGCTTCACCGCCTTGATGAAGGCATCCACGAACTGCTCGTATTCTTCCCCGGTCACCCGCGGGTTGCGCCAGCCCATGTACATGGGATCCTTCAGCAGTTGCGGATTGTTGGTGCCCGCATCCAGCACCACCGGCAGGGTGTAGGCCGGAGAGATACCGCCACAGGCGGTGTACAGGGACAGCTTGCCGATGGGAATGCCCATGCCGCCGATACCCTGGTCGCCCAGGCCCAGGATGCGCTCGCCGTCGGTCACCACGATGACCTTGACGTTGCGCTTGGTGGCGTTCTGCAAGATGTCGTCGATGCGCTCCCGATCCGGATAGGAGATGAACAGCCCCCGGGCCCGACGGTAGATGTTGGAGAACTCCTCACAGGCCTGCCCCACGGTCGGGGTATAGATGATGGGCATCATCTCGGTCAGGTGGTTCTGCACCAGGCGATAAAACAGCGTCTCATTGGTATCCTGGATATTGCGCAGGTAGATGTGCTTGTCGAGGTCGTTCTGGAAGGCGGTGTACTGCTTGTAGGCGCGGGAGGCCTGCTCTTCGATGGATTCGATATTGTGGGGCAGCAGGCCGTCGAGGTTGAAGGCGATCCGCTCTGCCTTGTTGAAGGCGCTGCCTTTGTTCAGCAGGGGGGTTTCAAGCAGGGCCGGGCCTGCATAGGGTACATATAGGGCTCGTTTTTCTTGATGCTCTTTGGGCATAAGACATCTCGCTTTGTTTTAATCCCTGGGTGGGTCTTATTGGGGTTATGGGGGCTGGGCGCAGTATAAGCCAAGCCCCCCTTCCAGACCACCACCAAGGCGCAGGGATCAACGCAACGATACCACGCAGTTACGGCCCCGGCTTTTGGCGCCGTAGAGCGCCTCGTCCGCCTGGCGCAACAGCTCCTGCACCTGGCTGTCGTCCCTTCCCTCCACCACGCCGGCACTGACGGTGACCGAGACCTCGCTCTGGTCCAGCGGATTCTCCACCGGCTGGGACTCCACCGCCAGCCGCAAGGTCTCGGCCTGGCGCGCCCCCTGCTCGAGCGGGGTTTCGGGCAGCAGCACGATGAACTCCTCGCCGCCGTAGCGCGCCACTATGGCCTCGGGACCGAAGATGTCCATGATGGTGTTGGCCACGCTCACCAGCACCTCGTCCCCCATCAGGTGGCCCTGGTCGTCGTTGATGCGCTTGAAGCGATCCAGATCCAGCAGGATCAGGGTATAGGGCCTGTCCAGGCTGCTGTGGTGGCGCACCTCCTCCAGCTGGCGCACGAACAGCCGGCGGTTCATCAGCCGGGTCAGGGGATCCCGGGTCGACTCCCGGTAGAGATCGAGCAGCATGCGCAGTTGCCCCGCCTGCACCCAGATCATCGCCAGGCTGAAGGCCAGCAGTAGCCATACCCTGTCCACCAGATCGCCGTTGCTCAGGCTGCGGGAGTCGAGCCAGTAGTCGGTGGCCAGCACCGCCAGGGTGATGACCGCCGCCACCCGCAGGCCCGACTTGATCGGCAGCGGCAGCACCCCCAGCAATGCCAGCAGGAAATAAGGAAAGGCGATATAACCCACGGGGATGGGCACCCCGTCCCGGAAACTCCAAAGGCCGACAAAATTGAAGGCCAGCAGGATGCCGAGCAGGGCATAGATGGACAAGATCATCCAGCGGCGGTTGAGCTTGCACAGGTAGCTGAGTGGCAGCAGCGGGGTGAGCATCACGCCGGTGATCAGGCGCACCTTCCACAACAGCTTGAAGTGAGCCGGATCCAGCACCCACCAGTCGACGGCAATCCAGCCGGCGATGCCGATGATGAGCAGGGCGACCAGCCAGCGGAAACGAATGGCGACAAATCCGATGCGGGTGAGCTTAAAATCCCGGGAGTGACAGCTATCGCTCCAGTATTCCTTGAGTTCCAACCCATACCCCTTTTTATTTCTCGTTAAACGGCGAACTGAATCGAAGTGCCTCGGGCAGTGCCTGGTCCGGCACCGGTGCGGCTGCGACAGGAAGTGCAAAAACGCTAACACTACCCAAAGCCCGCAGGATGCGCCAGTGTATTTTGGCCTCCCGCCCAGGCCGGTTGCAGGCCCGGGGCTTAAGTGCCAAAATCCCGCCCACGCAATCACAGGACATCTTCATGACCATCAGACTTTACGGCATCAAGAACTGCGACACCGTCAAGAAGGCCCGCAAGTGGCTGGAGCAGCAGGGCATCGACTACCGCTTCATCGATCACCGGGCCGATGGCCTGGACCCGCTCATGCTCGACCACTGGCTCGACCAGCTGGGCTGGGAGCAGCTGGTCAACAAGCGCGGCACCACTTACCGCACCCTGCCGGAGGCCGACCGGGCGGCCCTGGGCCCGGACACCGCCGCCGCCCTGCTGCTGGCCCATCCGGCCATGATCAAGCGCCCCCTGCTGGAACTCGATGGCCAGTTGCACCTGGGCTTTAATGCCGAGCTTTACTCGCGCTTATTCAACACCTGATAAGGACAACAATGACTGACTCTGCCGTGCTGGCCCTGACCAAGGAACTGATCAACCGCCCCTCGGTCACCCCCGAAGACGAAGGCTGCCAGGAGCTGATGGGCGCGCGCCTCGAAGCCCTGGGCTTCAAGCTCGAAACCATGGTGTTCGAGGACACCACCAACCTATGGGCCCGCAAGGGCAGCGAGGGCCCGCTGTTCTGCTTTGCCGGCCATACCGATGTGGTGCCACCGGGCCCGCTCGACAAGTGGCATACCCCGCCCTTCGAGGCCACCGAGATCGACGGCTACCTGCACGGCCGGGGCGCGGCCGACATGAAGGGGTCGCTGGCCGCCATGGTGGTGGCCACCGAGCGCTTCGTCGCCAAACATCCGGACCACCAGGGCTCCATCGCCTTCCTGATCACCAGCGACGAAGAAGGCCCCTTCATCAACGGCACCACCCGGGTGGTGGACACCCTCGAAGCCCGTAACGAGAAAATCACCTGGTGCCTGGTGGGCGAGCCCTCCTCCACCAGCGAGGTGGGCGACGTGGTCAAGAACGGCCGCCGCGGCTCCCTCACCGGCGATCTCCTGGTCAAGGGCGTGCAGGGCCATGTGGCCTATCCGCACCTGGCGGACAACCCGGTGCACCGGGCGGCGCCGGCCCTGGCCGAATTGGCCAACACCGTCTGGGACAAGGGCAACGAGTTCTTCCCGCCCACCAGCTTCCAGATCGCCAACATCCAGGCCGGCACCGGCGCTTCCAACGTCATTCCCGGCGAGATGAAGGTGCAGTTCAACTTCCGTTTCAGCACCGAGCTGGACCAGGACAAGATCCAGGCCAGGGTACACAGCGTGCTCGACGCCCATGGCCTGGACTACGAACTGCACTGGCTGCTCAACGGCAAGCCCTTCCTCACCGACCAGGGCGATCTGCTGGCAGCCACGGTGGCGGCGGTACAGGCGGTGCGCCACCAGGAGCCGGCCCTGCTTACCACCGGCGGCACTTCCGACGGCCGCTTCATCGCCCAGACCGGCGCCCAGGTGATCGAGCTAGGGCCGGTCAACGCCACCATTCACAAACTCAACGAGTGCGTGAAAATCGCCGATCTGGAGCAGCTCACCGACATGTACGAAGGCATACTGGAGCGCCTGCTGGCATGACCCCCGAGGCCCTGCTCGGCCTGACCGAGGACCACCTGGTGGCACTGGCCGAGCCGGGCCACCGGCTGCAGCCGGAAGCGGCGGCGGCCTTCGCCGCCCTGCAGGCGGCGGCGGCCGGGGCGGGCTTTGCCCTGACCCCGGCCTCGAGCTTTCGCGGCTTCGACCGCCAGCTCGCCATCTGGAACGGCAAGTTCGAGGGCAGCCGCCCGCTGCTGGACGCGGACAGCCGGCCACTGGACGCCCTCGCCCTGCCGGAGCCGGAGCGCATCCTGGCCATCTTGCGCTGGAGCGCCCTGCCCGGCACTAGCCGCCACCACTGGGGCACGGATCTGGACGTTTACGATCCGACCCTGCTGCCGCCGGGACAAAGGCTGCGGCTGGAGCCCTGGGAGTATCAGGAAGGGGGCTATTTTTACCCGCTCAGCCGGTGGCTGCAGGCCAACATGGGCCGCTTCGGCTTCTACCTGCCCTTTGCCCGGGATGGCGGCGGCGTGGCCATGGAGCCCTGGCACCTGAGCTACCGTCCCCTGGCCGGCGCTTGCGCCGCCGCCCTGACCCCGGACCTGGTGGCCGAGGCCATCCGTACCCGGCCGGTTGCCGGAAAAACGCATATCCTTAAGTTACTGGACGAAATTTTCGCCCGCTTTATCCGTCCCACCACCGAGGAGTAAACCATGAGCGTCTGGCTCTGGATCGCCCTGCCCCTGCTGTTCCTTGTCGGCCTCTTCGTCAGCGCCCTCAAGGACACCAAGCAGATTGAAAAAACCGTGCAGAAAAATCGCGACAAGATGAAACTGCGTCAATGGGACGACGAGGAAGAACGCAAGAAGGACGACGACTGGGGCGTGCCCCCGGGCAGTTACCACCCCGATGACAAGGATAAGAAATAGGGATTGGGGATTGGCTCGTCAAAACAATCCCAGCTGCTGCCCGCTCAGGGCATCGAAACTCAGGCCCGCGAAGGGCAGTATGGCATCGGCCACCGGCTTCAGCTGGCGGTCGATATAGTGCTGATAGTCGATGGCCGACCGGCGATACTCTTCGGGCTCGGGGCCGTTCACCGTGATCAGGTAACGGATCACCCCCTTGTGTTGGTAGCGCAACGGCAGGCCCCGCCGGGCATTGTGCTCATCGGCCAGACGCGCCGCCCGCACCTGGGGCGGCAGCGACTTCACGTACTGGGCCAGGGGCCGGCGCAACCGCTTGCGGTACACCAGCTCCGCATCCCGTTCGCCGGCCAGGGTCTGGACCAGGGTCAGGCGGATGAAGTCGCTGGGATCCCGGTCCGCGAACACCAGTCGGTACAGTTCGGTCTGGAACTGCTGGGCCAAGGGCGTCCAGTCGGAGCGCACCGTTTCCATGCCCTTGAACACCAGCTTGCTCACGCCGTTTTTCAACTGCAGTCCCGCATAGCGCTTCTTCGAGCCCTGCTCCCGGCCACGGATGGTGGGCATCAGAAAGCGGGCGAAATAGCTTTCTAACTGCAGTTCGAGAAAGCTCTCGAGTTGCAGCTCCGCAGCCAGTTTTTCCCGCCAGCCGTCGTTAACCAGGGCTGCCAGCCGCCGTCCCTCGCGGCTGGCCGAGGCCTCGTCATGACCCCCTTCCAGCAGCACGAACACCGAGTCGGTGTCGCCGTAGATCACCTCGTGACCTTCGTCTTCGATCCAGCGGGCGCTCTGCTGCATGATCTCGTGGCCGCGCAGGGTGATGGACGACGCCAGTCGGGTATCAAAAAAGCGGCAGCCGCCGGATCCGAGCACCCCGTAGAAGGAATTCATCAAGATCTTGATGGCCTGGGAGCGGGGGCCGTCCCGCTCCCGCTTGGCCTGATCCCGCTCCCGCCACAGCCCTTCGATAATGGCCGGCAGGAAGTGGTGATGACGGGAAAAGCGCCCGCCGCGAAAACCGGGGATGGCATCCTCTTCCTCGAGTCCCAGCACCAGGCCGAGGGGATCTATCTTGAAGGTACGGATGATGGAGGGATACAGGCTCTTGAAGTCCAGCACCAGCACATGGCGGTACAACCCCGGGCGCGAGTCCATCACATAGCCGCCGGGGCTGGCCAGGCCGCCGCCGGCGGGCAGGTTGGGCGCCACGAAACCGGCCCGGTGCAGGTGGGGCAGGTAGACCTGGGTGAAGGCCGCCACCGAGCCGCCCACCCGCTCCAGCTCCAGGCCGGTGAGCTGGCTGCGCAGGCGCAGGAAATCGAGCAGCCGGGTATGCTCGAAGATATCCCACACCAGCCGGCAATCCTCCAGGTTGTAGGCGGCGAGTTTCGGTTTGTTGTGGCGAAAGTCGTGCTGGATGGCCGCCAGCCGGTTGGCCACGTCCTCGGTCTGCTTACCCCGGCCCAGCAGCGTCTGGGCCACATGCTCCAGGCTGAAACTGTCGAACTGGTAACAGGCGGTCTTGAGTGCGTCGATACCGTCGATGGCCACCCGCCCGGGCAGGGTGAGGAAGACCTGGCCGGTCTGGCTCTGCTCCCTGAGACGAGCCTCTTCCCCGCCCCGCCCCAGGCGCAACCGCAGGCCATGGAAGGCCGCCCGCGCCAGCAGGATGCGGAAGTCGAAGCCCACCAGGTTCCAGCCGATGACGATATCCGGATCATGGGACTGCAGCTCCTGCTCCAGCGCCTGCAGCAAGGCCGGCTCGCCGGGCAACCAGCGGATGTCGGTGGCGGCGGGCTCGGGCTCGCCTATCATCAGCACCCGCGCGAGATCCTCGCCGTAGAGGCCGATGGAGTAGAGCTCACCCCGGGCCGAGCACTCTATGTCCAGCGACAGCACCCGAAAGCGCGGCTGCCAGTCGGCCGCCTTGAGCCGGACGCCGCTGAACTGGCGGTAGCCGTCCCGCCGCTGCTCCTGACCCACAAAGGCCACGCTGCCACGGATAAAGCGACTGATCAGAAAGCGCTCATGCAGGCGGAAATCATCTTCGTATACCGCCACCCCTTCCCGCCGAAGCCACTCCGCCGCCGCCCGGTGTGCCGCTATGGTGGAGAAATAAAGCACCGCCACCGGCTGGTGCTCGAAATTCTGCAGCCCGGGCTCGGCCCACCGGTAGTCGATGCCCGCCGTCGCCAGCAACCGCTGGCACTCCCCCTGCGCCTGCACCGGCACCATCAACAGCGGCCGCTCGCCGGCCAGCAGCAGGCGCACCGGGCCCCGCTCGGTGCAGAGCCAGTAGCAGATTTCGGTGCGCCCCCGGAGATCCCGACTATGGCGGCTGAGGATAAAGCCCTGCTCTATCTGGTTCATGGGACCCATTATAAGGAAGAACAAGGAGGAATCTCCTTGTGACGGGCGTGATAATAGAAAAGGGCCTGCCGGCCCTTCAATCCAGTGGCAATAGGTTCGCCTCAGCGGATCAGATCGGTGCGCTGGAAGGCCTCGCTCAGGGTGGCGGCAAAATCGCCCAGCACCTCGGACGACACCGGTATCCGATCCTTGTCGCTCAGGGTGATGCTGCTCTGATTGCCCAGATCGCCGAGCTGGATGCGGTACTCCTGCTCGGGAATATCCAGCTCCGGCAGGCCCAGCTCACGCCATGCAGAGTCGCTCAGGCCATCGTAGTCCACGTCCACATAGCCCAGCGCCTGTTGACGGTTGGTCAGTTCGAACCCCAGTTGGGGCAGCAGGGTGATCATCCGCTTCCAGGTACGGTCATAACCCTCGGCGGCCAGCAGTCGGCCTTGCGGCTGATCCCATTCCAGGGCGATAGGGCTGCGGTCCAGCAAATCCTGCTGTTGGGTCAACTCGCGCTGGTAAGCCAGGGAAAAGGCATTGAGCATGGCGGCTTCCGCTCGCTGCCGATCCTGGGCCAGGCCCTCACCGCTCAGCGCATTAACCTGCACCGCCACCGCCCGCCGCACCGCGTCCGGCACCAACTGCCAGCGGAACTGCTGGTCGGCGTTGCCGATGGGCCGGCCATTGCTCTGCCAGCCCTGCCCATCGCGGCCGGGCTCTGCCTGCTGGGCGGCGAAGAACGCTTCCAGCGCCTGGCTCAGCTCCTGCTCCAGGGGTTGATCCAGCCGCTGCTGGTAGAACCAGAGCCCGGAGCCCCCGTCCATGGCTTCAGAGCCGCGCACCAGGGGCAGCACCTGGGTGGGTGGGCGGATGTCCAGAGCCCGGCCGGTCACGCCACGCTGGGCCCGCTCGGACAGGGCCGGCACCACGTATTCGTTGTTGAAGGCCGGGGCCTCCAGCCCCGCCGGGATCAGCAGCGGGGTGCTTCTCAGGCTTTCGCCCTCGTAGTCGAAGCCGCGGTTGGCCTGGCTGCGGGTTTCCGGGCTGCTGCAGCCCGCCAGTACACTGATGGCCAACAGGCCCATTACCATCTTTTTTGAATTCAAAGGTTTATCCACGCCCTATTAACTCCGCTTTAACTAACGCTTCCCTCAGCTGTTTTCTCCCCGGAGCGTCCAGGGGGATCAGGGGCAAACGCGGCATTGGTGATGCGATAAGCCCGAGCTCGGCACAGGCCCATTTCACCGGTATGGGATTGGTATCACAAAACAAAGCCTGGTGCAGCGGCAACAGCCGTCGTTGCAGGGCTTCTGCCACCGGCCAGTCTCCGGCCAGGGCCGCCCTGAACAGGGCCGCCATCTCGGCCGCGGCCACATTGGCGGTGACCGACACCACCCCGTGGCCGCCCAGGCGGACAAAGTCGAGCGCCAGGTGGTCGTCGCCGCTGAGCAGCAGGAAGTCGTCCCCGCAGCAGCTCTTCAACTGGCCGACCCGCTCGAGCCGGCCACTGGCCTCTTTGATGCCGATAACCGGTGCAAGTTCCGCCAGCCGCCCCACGGTGTCCGGCAGCAGGTCGCAACCGGTGCGGCCCGGCACGTTGTAGAGGATCTGGGGCAGGCCGCTGGCCTCGGTGATGGCCGTATAATGGGCCCTGAGCGCGGCCTGGGAAGGCTTGTTGTAGTAAGGCGTGACGGAGAGTCCCGCCGTGACCCCCATCTCCTCCATGGCACGGCTCAGGCGGATGGCCTGGCGGGTATCGTTGGAGCCACAACCGCCAATCACCGGGAGCCGGCCCTCGGCCTGCTCTACCACGGCCCTTACCACCTCGAGGTGCTCGTCGGTGGCCAGGGTCGGCGACTCGCCGGTGGTCCCCATGGCGGCGATGGCGCCGGTGCCGCAGGCCAGGTGATAGTCGACCAGCCGGCGCAGGCTGGTGAAATCGACTTCGCCCTGTGCCGTCATCGGGGTGACCAAGGCCACTATGCTGCCGCTTAACATGGAAAATCCCGTTAGGTTTCAAGTGGTCGTATGGTAGTGGTGGCACCGGCGGAATACAAGAGAGGCGCTGGAGCCCCCCTCGATTTGTGCTACCATGGCCACTCTCTTCCACTGACCCTTCGGACCGCCGATGACCCATCATCTCGTGGTGACCGCCATAGGCGAAAACAGACCCGGTATCGTGAACGAAGTGGCACGCCACGTCACCGACTGCGGCTGCAACATCGTCGACAGCCGGCTCGGCATCTTCGGCAACGAGTTCACCTTTATCCTGCTGCTGTCCGGTAGCTGGAACCAGATCACCCGGCTTGAGACCACCCTGCCTTTGTTCGGGCAGAGTCAGGAGCTCATCACCATGATGAAGCGCACCCAGGTACTGAGCCAGCCCAGTTACGCCCTGAGCGCCGACGTGGAGATGGTGCTGACCGACAGGCCCGGCATCGTCAACCGCTGCACCCAGTTCTTCAGCGACCGGGGCTGGGACATCCAGGCGATGCAGAGCCAGACCCTGTCCGGCGACGAGGTCGGGAAGTTTCGCGCCCATTTTCAGCTCAACCTTCCCGAACGGCTGGCCGATGGCGAGGCGGAAGACACCTTCTCTCAGTTGTGCCGAGAGCTGGAGTGCGAACACCACAGCTTTCGCCTTAAACGCAAATAACCCACAGGAAAGCGCAGATGACTTATCTCCCAGAAGGCAGCCAGGCCCCGGCCTTTACCCTGTCCGACCAGAACGGCGCCCCGGTCAGCCTGAACCAGTTCCAGGGTAAAAAGGTGCTGGTGTATTTCTACCCCAAGGCCATGACCCCCGGCTGCAAGGTACAGGCCTGCGGCCTGCGCGACAGCCGGGCCGAGCTTGAAGCCCGGGGCGTGGTGGTGCTTGGCATCAGCCCGGACCCGGTGTCCCGGCTCAAGAAGTTCGAGGAAAAAGACCATCTCAACTTCACCCTGTTGTCCGACGAGGATCACACCGTGGCCGACGCCTTCGGGGTCTGGGGGCCGAAGAAGTTCATGGGCAAGGAGTACGACGGCATCCACCGCATCAGCTTCCTCATCGACGAGGCGGGCAAGGTGGCCAGGGTGTTCGACAAGTTCAAGACCAAGGATCACCACCAGGTGGTGCTGGATTACCTGAACCAGGCGTAGGCTGGAAGCTGAAAGCTGAAAGCTGAAAGCTGGAAGCTGGAAGCTGGAAGCTGGAAGCTGGAAGCAAATGATAAGGGCTGCGGACCCCTTGCCAAGGGTGCGCAGCCTTCTTATTTGGTTGATGCATTCACGGTATCAATCGACGGCGCGATCGGCTTCAAGCTTACGGCTTCCCGCTTCCAGCCGCCGTGCTTCCCGCTGCCGTCAGGCGTCCCACCAGCCAGAAGCCGGCCACCATGGCGGCGATAAAGAGTCCGGCCTGCCATTGCAGGCTGCCCGCCAGGCCAATGGCCGGCCCGGGGCAGAGCCCCGCCAATCCCCAGCCGATGCCGAAGATCAGCGCCCCGCCGACCAGCCGCGCGTCTATGGTCGGCGCCGGTACCTTGGGCAGTTCGGTGCCCAGCACACAGCGACTGTGGCCCTTGCGCCAGAGCAAGTAACCGGGGGCAAAGACGGCCAGCGCGCCCCCCATCACCAGCACCAGGCTGGGATCCCAATCGCCAAACAGGTTGAGAAAACCCAGCACCTTGACCGGATCTATCATGCCGGACACCACCAGCCCCAGTCCGAACAGGGCGCCGGACAGCAACGCGATCAGCATCAGCATGGTCAAGCTCCCCAGCCAAGCAGGGTGACGGTGGCGATACCGGCGGCGATAAACACCAGGGTCGCGACGATGGAGCGGGGCGAGAAACGGCCTATGCCGCAGATGCCGTGACCGCTGGTGCAGCCATTTCCCAGCCGGGTACCTATGCCTACCAGCAGGCCGGCCAGCACCAACTTGAGCACCGAAAACCGTTCCAGAGACGGCGCCTCGGCCAGACCGCTACCGAACAGGACAAAGGGCACCAGCACCAGGCCGGCGACAAAGGCGATACGCCAGCCCTTGTCGGGCTGACCACCAATGCCGGCAACGATGCCGCTGATGCCGGCGATACGACCACCGACGACCAAGAGCAGCAGGGCGCCGCCGCCGATCAAAAAGCCGCCCAGCAAGGCGGTCCAGGGGGTGAAGTTCACTATGGTCATCAGGTCACTCCATTAAATTAGTATGAACTAATGATACAACACCCACTTTATTTAGCAATATCTAATATAAAGATCACCAGGTCGTCGCTGCCCCGTTATTTACAACACCGCAGCCAGCCGTCAATATGATGCCCATTCGGCAAGCGTGCGCTCACAAGGACCATCAGTATCATGCAGTTGCCTGCACTCCACAGGACCCGGCATCAGTTGTGTTTTTTCAGGCTGGATCCCCAGTTCTGTCTTTATCCGCTGACCCCCTTGCCCCACGCCGATATCCCACTTCCCGACCCCCAGCGTTCCCTGCTCAGCCAGCTCGGCGACCCTGAGCGGCGGCGGCTGGAGCAGCTGTGCGCCGAAGGCCGTTCCGCCAGCATCGGCCTGACCATAGGGGAGCGGCGCTGGCAGTGCCACCTGGCCCCTACCGAGCGCAACGGCTGGTTGCTCAGCGCCGACATGGGCCAGCTCCTGCATCAGGACGCCCTGGGGCTGATGGAATGGCAGCTGCAGCAGGGCTGGCGCCAACCAGCCCCACTGTCGGCCAGGCTGCCGGCGCTGATGGATACCCTGCTCAATCAGTTGCAGGCGGACAGGATCATCCTGTGGCGTCATTACCCGGAAGAAGAGCTGCTGCGCCCCCTCTACAGCCAGGGGATGCCCTTCCTGCTGCATCCCGCCAAGGCCGAACGCCGCTACCTGCGCACCCTGCAGCAACGGGGCGGCCTGAGCTACAGCCACTGCGCCCAGCAGCCCCTGCTCGGCGCCTTCGACTATCTGGCGAAGGACGGCATCCAGCACCGGCTGGATGTGCCCCTGCCGGCCGGCCACAAGGTGGCCGGCCTCGTCAGCCTGGAATACGGCCGTCCCCGGGCACCGTTGACCGCCGCGGACCTGCAGTTTGCCGCCACCCTGGCAGGCCAGTTGGCCGATCTTATCGCCGCCCCCGCCGGGCCCGCGCCGACCGATGGCGCCGGGCCGGATATCTCGGCCCTGATCCCCTTGCTGTGCCGTCACACCGGCCAGGATTTCTTCAACCAGCTGGCCCTGCAACTGGCCGAGCTCTGCGGTGCCGACCTGGCTCTGGTCGGGCTGCAGCACCGGCGGCAGGACAAGGTGCGGGTACTGGCCTGCTATGAAGGGGGGCAGCTCCTGCCCCCCTTCAGCTACCCGCTGGCCGGCACCCCCTGCGCCTTCAGCCACGAAGCCGACAGCAATATCTGCGTCTACCCCCGCGGTGTCGCCGAGTTGTTCCCACAAGACAGCCTGCTGCAGGAAAAGGGCCTGCAGGCCTATGTCGGCCTGTCGCTCAAGGATGAAGAGCACCATCCCCTGGGGCTGGTGGTGCTGCTGTTCCGGCAGCCGCTGGCAGCCGGCGCCGCCATCCAGGCCCTGCTCGAGCAGCTCGAGCCCAGGGTCGGGGCCGAGCTGCTGCGCCGCCGGGATCAGGAAGCCCTGATGGTGGCGGCGGCCGCCTTCGAAACCCAGGAAGGACTCTTCATCACCGACAACCGGCTGCGCCTCCAGCAGGCCAATCGGGCCTTCGCCGAGATGAGCGGCTACGGCCGGGACGAGCTGGTAGGCTGCTCCGCCCTCGAGTTCAGGGCCGAAGATCCCCATACCGCCACCATGGACACCATCATCCAGGCCATGGAGCAGCGGCACCAGTGGCAGGGGGAGCAGCGGCTGTTGCGGGCGGACGGCCGGGAACTGGCGGTCAGCATCCGCATCACCGAAGTGCGGGATGGCCTCGGCATGGTGCACTATGTGTGCTGCGTAGAAGACATTTCCGGGCAGAAGGCCGACAAGCAGCGCATCGAGCAGATGGCCTATTTCGACGAACTCACCGGCCTGCACAACCGCCGCTTCATGGTCGAGCATATCGCTCATACGGTGGCCCTGGCCGAGCATGAAGCCAGCCGGGGCGCCCTGCTGCTGCTCGATCTGGACGACTTCAAGAACATCAACGATTCCCTCGGCTATGCCATCGGCGATGCCCTGCTGGTGCAGGTGGCCGAGCGCCTGGGGCGGTTTGCCGAACAGATCGAGGGCGCCAGCCTGGCGCGCATCGCCAGCGACGAGTTCGTGCTGCTCTGCCCGGGGCTCGGCCACGGCTATTCGGCGGCCAAGACCCGGGCCGAGCAGTTGGCCAACGCCCTGCGCGAGCAGTTCCTGCTGCCCTTCCAGCTCGACCAGTTGCGCCTGCACCTGAGCGCCAGCCTGGGCATCAGCCTGTTTCCGGTGGTTGGCCTGGGGCTGGAGGAATACATGCGCCAGGCGGACACCGCCAACCACATGGCCAAACGCATCGCTCCCGGCAGCCATGTGTTCTTCAGCCAGGAAATGGCCGACGAGGTGCAGGAACGGCTGCAGCTGTCGAACGCCCTGCAGCAGGCACTGAAGGATCGGGAGCTGGAGCTCCACTTCCAGCCCCAGCTGGGGGTGGACGACGACCGGCAACTGGGGCTCGAAGCCCTGCTGCGCTGGCAACCGCCGGGCAGAAAGGTGGTGCCCCCGAGCCACTTCATCCCGGTGGCAGAGGAAACCTCGCTGATCTGCGACATCGGCGACTGGGTATTGCTGCAGGCCTGCGCCCGTATCCAGGCCTGGCAGCAGGACGGTCTTCGCCCAGGCCGGGTCTCGGTCAATATCAGCGCCCGCCACTTCCACAGCCCGGATTTTGTCACCCGGCTCTCGGCCCTGCTGCAACAATACCCCGCCGGCAGGAACAGGCTGACGCTGGAGGTCACCGAGGGAGTGATCCTCGAGAACCTGCAGGAAAGCCGGGCCCGCATGTCCCAAATCAAGGCCCTGGGCGTGGGCCTGTCCATCGATGACTTCGGCACCGGCTATTCCTCCTTCGCCTATCTGCGGGAACTGCCGGTGGACGAGATCAAGCTGGATCGCTCCTTTATCCAGCACATCGACAAACGGCCCCAGGACAAGGCCATCATCGCCTGCCTGCTGGAGCTGGCCGCCATCCTCAAACTGACGGTAGTGGCGGAAGGAGTAGAGACCGAGCAGCAGCTGGCCAGCCTGGCCGAGCTCGGCTGCCCGGCCTACCAGGGTTACCTGCGCGCCCGCCCCATGCCGGAGCCGCAACTGATGGCCTGGCTGGCACAGCAGGGCTAGCCAGCGCCGGCAGGCACCTAGTTCAGTACGGCGTTGAGCGCGGCCTCGGCACAAGCCTGGTCCAGGTGGCCGCCGGGCGCCCCGCCGATGCCGCCCACCAGTTGCTCCTTCACCCGCACCGGCACGCCGCCGCCCAGGATCAGCAGGTCCGGGGGCATCTCACGCAGGCCGAACAGGGCCGGTTGCGCGGCGACCAGAAGCTGGCGCTGCAACCCCGCGAACTGGTGCTGCTCGAACTGCTGCTGCGCCACCAGGAACGGGTGCTGTCCCGCACCCAGATCCTGGAGCGGGTCTGGGACTACCGCTTCGATCCCCAGACCCATGTGGTGGACATGCTGGTGTGCCGGCTGCGCAACAAGATAGACAAGGACAGCGGTGGTGGTCGAAGACTCGGAGATGGGTATCGATCCGGCCGACCTGCCCCATATCTTCGAACGCCTGTACCGGGCCGACCGCGGCCGGCACAACCACGGCCTCGGGCTGGCCCTGGTCAAGGCGATTCTCGACGGCCACCAGGCCCGCATCGAGGTCGAGTCCGGCACAGAGGGCCGCCGCTTTCGCTGCCTCTTTCCTCTAAACAACTCATCCTAATGGTGCTACAGCGACCGGCCACCGTCCGGTCGCTGCCGATAGCGAACTGGTAGTCGGAAACATTATTTAGCAGGCTGGATCCCGGGCATAAAAAAACCGGCTACAGCAGCCGGTTTCTTACGGGATGGGGGAAGGCTCAGGCCAGCAGGGCCTTGGCCTTTTCCACCACGTTGTCGACAGTAAAGCCGAACAGCTTGAACAGGTCGCCGGCCGGGGCCGACTCGCCGAAGCTGGTCATGCCGATGATGTCGCCACCGAAGCCCACGTACTTGTACCAGTAGTCCTTGATGCCGGCTTCCACCGCCAGGCGCTTGGTGACGGCGGCGGGCAGCACGCTTTCCCTGTAGTCGGCGGACTGGGCGTCGAACACATCGGTACAGGGCAGGGACACCACCCGCACCGCGCGGCCTTCGGCGCTCAGCTGCTCAAAGGCGGCCACCGCCAGCTCCACTTCGGAGCCGGTGGCGATGATGATGAGCTCGGGAGTGCCGGCGCAGTCCTTCAGCACATAGCCGCCCCTGGCCACGTCGGCCAGCTGGGCCTCGGTGCGCTCCATCTGTCCCAGGTTCTGGCGGGAGAAGATAAGAGAGGTCGGACCGTCCTTGCGCTCGATGGCGTGTTTCCAGGCCACGGCGGACTCGACCTGGTCGCAGGGGCGCCAGGTGCTCATGTTGGGGGTCAGGCGCAGGGAGGCGATCTGCTCCACCGGCTGGTGGGTGGGGCCGTCTTCGCCCAGGCCGATGCTGTCGTGGGTGTAGACGAAGATGGAGCGCTGCTTCATCAGGGCCGCCATGCGCACCGCGTTGCGGGCGTATTCCACGAACATCAGGAAGGTACCGCCGTAGGGCACGAAGCCGCCGTGCAGGGCGATGCCGTTCATGATGGCGCTCATGCCGAACTCACGCACCCCGTAGTGCAGGTAGTTGCCGGAAGCGTCTTCGGCGCTGATGGGCTGGGAGCCCTTGTGCATGGTCAGGTTGGAAGGCGCCAGGTCGGCGCTGCCGCCGAGCAGTTCGGGCAGGATGGCGCCGTAGGCGTCCAGGGCGTTCTGGGAGGCCTTGCGGGTGGCGATCTTGGCCGGGTTGGCCTGCAGGGTCTTGATGAAGTCGGCACTCTGGGCGGCCCAGTCGACGGGCAGTTCGCCGTTCAGACGGCGCTTGAGTTCGGTGGCCAATGCCGGATGGGCGGCGGCGTAGGCGGCGAATCTTTCGTCCCAGGCGGCTTCGGCAGCCTGGCCCTTGGCCTTGGCATCCCACTCGCCGTAAACGTCGGCGGGGATCTCGAAGGCCGCGTGGCTCCAGCCCAGCTGCTCGCGGGTGGCGGCGATCTCGGCGTCACCCAGGGGCGCGCCGTGGCAGTCGTGGCTGCCGGCCTTGTTGGGAGAGCCGAAACCGATCACGGTCTTGCAGCAGATCAGGGTCGGGCGGGAAGTATCCGCGCGGGCGGCGTCGATGGCGGCGGCCACGGCGGCGCTGTCATGGCCGTCGACATTGGCGATCACCTGCCAGCCGTAAGCTTCGAAGCGTTTGGGCGTGTCGTCGCTGAACCAGCCGTCGACGTGACCGTCGATGGAGATGCCGTTGTCGTCCCAGAAGGCGATAAGCTTGCCCAGCCCCAGGGTGCCGGCCAGGGAGCAGGCTTCGTGGGAGATGCCTTCCATCAGGCAGCCGTCGCCCAGGAAACAGTAGGTGTAGTGGTCCACCACCTCATGGCCGGGGCGGTTGAACTGGGCGGCCAGGGCCTTCTCGGCGATGGCCATGCCCACGGCGTTGGTGATGCCCTGGCCCAGGGGGCCGGTGGTGGTTTCCACGCCCGGCGCATAGCCGTACTCGGGGTGGCCCGGGGTCTTGGAGTGCAGCTGGCGGAACTGCTTGAGATCGTCGATGGACAGCTCGTAACCGGTCAGGTGCAGCAGGGAGTACAGCAGCATGGAGCCGTGGCCGTTGGACAGGATGAAACGGTCGCGGTCGGCCCAGTTGGGGTTGGCGGGGTTGTGCTGCAAGTAATCACGCCACAACACCTCGGCGATATCCGCCATGCCCATGGGGGCTCCGGGGTGGCCGGAATTGGCTTTCTGCACCGCATCCATACTCAATGCGCGCACGGCATTGGCCAGCACTTGACGAGAAGGCATCGACATCTCCTGAGAACATTTACATGTAGGGTTAAATAGACGGCGGTATTGTCCCAAAGACTGCCGGAGGGCGCAAATTATTCTCCCCCGCCGGGGTGGCCCGCCCCGGCACATTTTGCTGGCAATCGGCAAGGCGCCTCACTAGAATAGCCATCCAGATGTTAATACCGCTATGTTGGCGGTATCATGACAGCGACAGATTAATTCAAGTTTAGGAACCGAAGCATAATGGCCAGACTGTTTACCTCCGAGTCCGTATCCGAAGGTCATCCGGACAAGATTGCCGACCAGATCTCCGATGCGGTGCTCGACGCCATCATCAAGCAGGATCCCAAGGCGCGGGTCGCCTGCGAAACCTACGTCAAGACCGGCATGGTGATCGTGGGTGGCGAAATCTCCACCAGCGCCTGGGTCGACATCGAAGAGCTGGCCCGCCGCACCGTACGCGATATCGGCTACACCAGCTCCGACATGGGCTTCGACGGTGACAGCTGCGCCGTGCTCAACGCCATCGGCAAGCAGTCCCCGGATATCGCCATGGGCGTGGATCGGGAAGGGGACGACCCTTACGCCCAGGGCGCCGGTGACCAGGGCCTGATGTTCGGCTACGCCTCCAACGAAACCGAAGTGCTGATGCCCGCCCCCATCACCTACGCCCACCGCCTGGTCAAGCGCCAGGCCCATGTGCGCAAGGCCAAGGAGCTGCCCTGGCTGCGCCCGGACGCCAAGTCCCAGGTGACCTTCGTCTATGAAGACGGCAAGCCGGTGGCCATCGACGCCGTGGTGCTGTCCACCCAGCACGGCCCCGACATCGATCAGGCCACCCTGCGCGAAGCGGTGATGGAGCTGATCATCAAGCCGGTGCTGCCCGCCGAGTGGCTGACCAGCAAGACCAAGTACTTCATCAACCCCACCGGCCAGTTCATCATCGGCGGCCCCATGGGCGACTGCGGCCTGACCGGGCGCAAGATCATCGTCGACACCTACGGCGGCATGGCCCGCCACGGCGGCGGTGCTTTCTCCGGCAAGGATCCGTCCAAGGTGGACCGCTCCGCCGCCTACGCCGCCCGCTACGTGGCCAAAAACATCGTCGCTGCCGGCCTGGCCGATCGCTGCGAGATCCAGGTGTCCTACGCCATCGGCGTGGCCGAGCCCACCTCCATCAGCGTGGAAACCTTCGGCACCGGCAAAGTGGCCGAGGAGCTTATCGACGCCCTGGTGCGCGAGCACTTCGATCTGCGCCCCTATGGCCTGATCCAGATGCTGGATCTGAACCGGCCCATCTACCAGGCCACCGCCGCCTACGGCCACTTCGGTCGGGAGGAGTTCCCCTGGGAAGCCACCGACAAGGCCGAGCTGCTGCGCGACGCCGCCGGCCTCAAGTAACCACCCGAGGGGAAGCGCAGGCTTCCCCTTCGTTTATCTGCCTTTATCTCCATGAGTCAACCCAGCGATGCCCTGCTCCAGCAGGTGCGGGACAGAGTGAGCCAGTGCCTGGTGCTGGCCGGACAACGGCTGGGCCGGGATTTTCCCGCCCCCCGGGTGCGCTTCGATCAACGCGGCCGCATCGCCGGCTCCGCCTGGCTGGAGCGCTGGGAGCTGCGCTTCAACCCGGTGCTGCTGGCCGACAACGCCGCCGACTTTCTCACAGAGATAGTGCCCCACGAAGTGGCCCACCTGGTGGTGTTCCACCGCCATGGCAAGGTCCGGCCCCATGGCGCCGAATGGCAGGCCGTGATGCGCGATGTCTTCGAACTCGAGCCGCGGACCCGTCACCGCTTGAATACCGCCAAGGTGGCCCCCACCTTTAGCTACGACTGCGGCTGTCGCCTGCATCAGCTGAGCCTGCGCCGCCACAACAATATTCGGCGCGGCAAACAGCGTTACCTGTGCATGCACTGCGGCCAGTTGCTCAAACCCCATCTCCCCACCAGAAGGAAAAACCCATGATCCAGATTGGCGACCGCCTGCCCGAGCAGGAATTCACCTTTATCACCGAGGCCGGCAAACACACCGCCACCGGCGCCGAGCTGTTCGGCGGCAAGAAGGTGGTGATCTTCGCCGTGCCCGGCGCTTTCACACCCACCTGCTCCCAGGCCCACCTGCCCGGTTTCGTGGTGCTGGCCGACCAGTTCAAGAGCAAGGGCGTCGATTTGTTCTGCCTGTCGGTTAACGATGCCTTCGTGATGCGCGCCTGGCAGCAGGCCCAGAACGCCGGTGCCATCACCATGCTGGCCGACGGTGCCGGTCGTTTCGTCCAGGCTCTGGGGCTCGACAAGGACACCGGCGAGTTCGGCGGCCTGCGCGCCCAGCGCTTTGCTCTGGTGGCCGAAGACGGGGTGGTGACCTCCCTGCAGGTGGAAGCCCCGGGCAAGTTCGAGGTGTCTTCCGCCGAAGCCATGCTGAAGCTGGTGTAATAAGATCGGGACTGGGACACGGGCTGTCCTCCCCGTGTCCCAGTCCCCGCCGTAAAGGCCCTTTCCCCTGCCCCGCCCCGAGTGATAAGCTTGCCCCGCTGTTATATCAACAAACAATAACGAGTCGTGCGCTATCTGATTTTACTATTGGGCTTAAGCTCCTGGCTGGCTTATGCCGACGTATTGTCTTTCGGCCAGGCAAAACGGGTGGCCTCCCGGCTCTATGAACCCCATCCGGTCTCCTTTTACTGTGGTTGCAAGATCAAGCGGGAAGGCAAGAAGCTGGTTCCGGACCTGGACGGCTGCGGCTACCAGGTGCGCAAGCAGCTGCTGCGGGCCAGCCGTATCGAGTGGGAACACCTGGTGCCGGCATGGGAATTTGGCCACCAGCGTCAGTGCTGGCAAAACGGCGGCCGCAAGAATTGCACCCGTCACGACGAGCTGTTCAACCGTATGGAAGGTGACCTGCACAACCTGGTACCGGCCGTCGGTGAGGTCAACGGCGATCGCTCCAATTACCGCTTTTCCGAGTGGAACGGTCAGCCGAGCCAGTACGGCCGGTGCCGAATGCTGGTAGACTTCAAGGGTCGTCGGGCCCAGCCACCGGAGGAAAGCCGCGGCGCCATCGCCCGCACCTACCTCTATATGCAGCAGCAGTACCGGCTCGACATCGCCAAACAGCAGCTCCGCTTGTTCGAGGTCTGGAACCGCCAATATCCGGCCAGCCAGTGGGAATGCGAGCGGGATCACCGCATCAACGAGGTACAGGGCAACCGCAACCCCTTTGTGAAGGAGCAGTGCGAACACTATGCGTATACCCCGAATCCATGAGCCCGGACCGCTCAGGTCCGGGCTGGAATTGCCCCTGTCGGAGGACGGCGCCAACCACGTGGGCCGGGTGCTGCGCATGCAGCCGGGCCAGGCGCTGGTGCTGTTTGACGGCACCGGAGGCCAGTACGACGCCGACATCGTCCGGGTGGACAAGAAATCGGTGCTGGTAAGCATCGGCAACTTCAGCGCCACCGAGGCCGAATCGCCGCTGCCTTTCCACCTGGGCCAGGTGATCAGCCGAGGCGAGAAGATGGAATTCACCATCCAGAAATCGGTGGAGCTGGGAGTCAACGTCATCACCCCGCTGTTTTCCAGCCGTTGCGGCGTCAAGCTCGGCGGCGAACGGCTGGACAAGAAGATCCAGCAGTGGCAGAAGATCGCCATCGCCGCCTGCGAGCAGTGCGGTCGCAACCGCATCCCCGAGATCCGCCCGGCCATGGATCTTTCGCACTGGCTGGCGGAGGAGACCACCGAGCTCAAGCTCAATCTGCATCCACGCGCCCACTACAGCGTCAATACCTTGCCGCTACCGGATAGCGGCATTAGGCTGCTGGTAGGCCCCGAGGGGGGACTGTCAGACGAGGAAATAGCACAGGCCCGGACCCTTGGTTTCATCGATATCCTGCTCGGTCCCCGGGTACTGCGTACCGAGACCGCGGCGCTGACCGCCATCACCGCCCTGCAATGCCGTTTTGGAGATCTTGCATGACCATCAAGTTGGGAATTGTGATGGACCCCATCCAGTCCATCAATATCAAGAAAGACACCAGTTTCGCCATGCTGCTGGAAGCCCAGCGCCGGGGTTATGAACTCTGGTACATGGAGATGAGCGATCTCAGCCTGCGCGACGGTGAGGCCTTCGGCAACATGGCACCGCTGTCGGTGAAAGAAGACCCGCACCAGTGGTTCAGCCTGACCGAACCCAAGCTGCAGCCCTTGCGCAGCCTGGACGTGATCCTGATGCGCAAGGATCCCCCCTTCGACACCGAATATATCTACGCCACCTATCTGCTGGAACGGGCCGAGGAAGAAGGCGTGCTGATCGTCAACAAGCCCCAGAGCCTGCGCGACGCCAATGAGAAGCTCTATACCGCCTGGTTTGCCGAGCACACCCCCAGCACCCTGGTGACCCGCAAGGCCGGCGACATCCGCGCCTTCCACGCCGAGCACAAGGACATTATCCTCAAGCCCCTGGACGGCATGGGCGGCGCCTCCATCTTCCGGGTGAAGGAAGATGATCCCAACCTCGGCGTGATCATCGAGACCCTGACCGAGCACGGCCACCGTTACTGCATGGTGCAGACCTACCTGCCCGCCATCAAGGACGGTGACAAGCGGGTGCTGGTGGTCGACGGCGAGCCGGTGCCCTACTGCCTGGCACGCATCCCCCAGGGTGGCGAAACCCGCGGCAACCTGGCCGCCGGCGGCCGGGGCGAAGCCCGCCCCCTGAGCGACAGCGACCGGCGTATCGCCGAGGCCCTGGGCCCGGTGCTCAAGGCCAAGGGCCTGATCTTCGTGGGGCTCGACATCATCGGTGACAAGCTGACCGAGGTGAATGTCACCAGCCCGACCTGTGTGCGCGAGATCGAAGCCGCCTTCCCGGTCAATATTACCGGCATGATGATGGATGCCATCGAAAAACGACTATCCTGACAATTAAGACTAAGACGCCCTTAATCCCCGGGGCCGGCCACCGCCCCCCGGGTTCAACCGACACGAGACGCCATGGATTCACTGCAACATCACTTTCTTATCGCCATGCCCAGCCTCAGGGACCCCTTCTTTGCCGGCTCCGTCACCTATATCTGTGAGCACAATGACGACGGCGCCATGGGGCTGGTGATCAATATTCCCATCGATATGAAAGTCCATGAGCTGCTGCACCAGCTGGAGCTGGAGCCGGAAGACAGCCCCAGCCTCGAGCGTCCGGTGCTGCAGGGGGGACCGGTGGCGGCGGATCGCGGCTTCGTGCTGCACAGCCCGGTCGAGGGCTTCAGCTCCAGCCAGCAGCTGGCTGAGGATCTGATGATCACCACCTCCCGCGACGTGCTGGAGGTACTGGGCACAGAGCAGGAGCCGGCGCACTACCTAGTGGCCTTGGGCTATGCCGGCTGGACCCCGGGCCAGCTGGAGCAGGAGCTGGTGGAAAACAGCTGGCTGACCATCCCCGCCGATACCGCTCTCATCTTCGACACCCCCCTGGCGCAGCGTTGGCACCAGGCCATAGGGCGGCTGGGCGTGGACTCGCGCCAGTTGTCTTCCCAGGTGGGCCACGCATGAGCCGCACCCTGCTCGGCTTCGACTACGGCCTGAAGAGCATCGGTGTGGCCGTGGGCCAGGAGGTCACCGCCTCGGCCCGGCCACTGATGGCGCTCAAGGCTAACGACGGCGTACCCGACTGGAGCCAAGTGGAAAAACTGCTCAAGGAATGGCAACCGGCGCTGCTGGTGGTGGGCCTGCCCCTCAACATGGACGGCACCGAGCAGGACATCAGCCGGCGCGCGCGCAAGTTCGCCAATCGGCTGCACGGCCGCTTCGGCCTGGCCGTCGAACTGCAGGACGAGCGCCTGACCACCACCGACGCCCGCGCCCGGCTGTTCGAGGCCGGCGGCTACAAGGCCCTGGGCAAGGACGCGGTGGACGCGGTCTCGGCCCAGCTGATCCTCGAATCCTGGATGGAAAGCCGGCTATAAGCTGGAAGCTGGAAGCTGGAAGCTGGAAGCTGGAAGCTGGAAGCTGGCATCATGGATGTGCTGTGATCCAGTCTGTCCAGCACCGTTCGCACCAGTAACCGCCTCTCTGTCCCGGTTAGGGGTACAAAAAAACCCGCCGAAGCGGGTTTTTTACTGGATGCGATGATCCTAAGGGCTCAGAGCACCTGGATCTGGGACGCCTGCGGGCCCTTGGCACCCTGGGTCGGGGTGTAGGAGACCTGCTGGCCTTCGGTCAGGGTCTTGAAACCGCTGCCGACGATCTCGGAGAAGTGGGCAAACAAATCCTTGCTGCCGTCAGCCGGAGTGATGAAACCAAAACCTTTTGCTTCGTTGAACCATTTTACGGTGCCGTTAGCCATTTTATCTTACCTTTATTCAGTGATGAGCCATGCTCGGAAACGCAACAACAATCAAATAAGGGAAGCTTGGTGACTGAAGAACCGCAAAGGAACCAACAATATACAAAGGCCGCGCTGACTTGAGAATCTTGCTGGGGTGCACTCTACGGGAGTCGCGGGATGGCGTCAAACACTATCGCCCATATCTTTGAATAAATTTTATACAGCAGCAAAAAGGCGCCCGCAGGCGCCTTTTCCATTGTCGAGACAGCCGCCAGCTTATTTACCGTTGGCGACCCGCTCGTGCATTTCCTGCACCGAAATCACGGAGGCGGTGGCGTCGTAAGCCATGGCCATGACGGTGGCGAAAGCCCCGTTCAGGGTGGTGGTGTAGGACACCTTCTGGCTCAGGGCACCCCGGCGCAGCTGGCGGGAATCCTCGATGGCCTGGCGGCCCTCGGCGGTGTTCACGATGTAGCTGTACTCGTTGTTCTTGATGCGATCCAGAATGTGCGGACGACCTTCGTGCACCTTGTTCACCAGCCGCGGGTTGATATTGGCCTCGCCCAGCACCACGGCGGTGCCGTGGGTGGCGTCCAGCTGGTAACCGGCCTCCACCAGGCTGGCGGCCAGGTCGACCACCCGCTGCTTGTCGCTGTGGCGCACCGACAGCAGGGCCCGACCTTCCTTCGGCACCGCCTTGCCGGCGCCCAGGTGGGCCTTGCCGAAGGCCTCGGCGAAGGTCTCGCCCACGCCCATCACCTCGCCGGTGGAGCGCATTTCCGGCCCCAGCAGCGGGTCCACGCCCGGGAACTTGTTGAACGGCAGCACCACTTCCTTGACCGAGTAGTAGGGCGGGATGATTTCTTTGGTCACGCCCTGCTCGGCCAGGGACTTGCCGGCCATCACCCGGGCCGCCACCTTGGCCAGGGCCACGCCGGTCGCCTTGGACACGAAGGGCACGGTACGGGCGGCGCGCGGGTTCACCTCGATGAGATAAATGTCATTGCCCTTGACCGCGAACTGCACGTTCATCAGGCCGACCACGCCCAGTTCCAGGGCCAGCTTGCGCACCTGCTCGCGCATCTCGTCCTGGATCGCCTTGCTCAGGGTGTAGGGCGGCAGGGAGCAACCGGAGTCGCCGGAGTGCACGCCGGCCTGCTCGATGTGCTCCATGATGCCGCCGATGACCACGTCCTTGCCGTCGCAGATGGCGTCGATGTCCACCTCGGTGGCGTCATCCAGGAAGCGATCCAGCAGCACCGGCGACTCGTTGGACACGCTCACCGCCTCGTTGAAGTAGCGGCGCAGATCCTGCTCGTCGTAGACGATTTCCATGGCCCGGCCGCCCAGCACGTAGGAGGGGCGCACCACCAGCGGGTAGCCGATTTTCTCGGCCAGGGACACGGCCTGCTCCAGGGCGGTCACGGTGGCGTTCTGGGGCTGCTTGAGGCCCAGGCGCTCCACCGCCTGCTGGAACCGCTCCCGGTCCTCGGCCCGGTCGATGGCGTCCGGGCTGGTGCCGATCACCGGCACGCCGGCCGC
The DNA here is from genome assembly GCF_052487945.1 of Zobellella sp. An-6. Classification (NCBI taxonomy): domain Bacteria; kingdom Pseudomonadati; phylum Pseudomonadota; class Gammaproteobacteria; order Aeromonadales; family Aeromonadaceae; genus Zobellella; species Zobellella sp. An-6. Next base: position 2,927,259 of record NZ_CP199259.1, read on the forward strand.
TTCCAGGGCCCGCGCCAGTTTCAGCGGGGTCTGGCCGCCGTACTGGACGATCACGCCCTTGGGCTGCTCGACCCGCACGATTTCCAGTACGTCTTCCAAGGTCACCGGCTCGAAGTAGAGGCGGTCGGAGGTGTCGTAGTCGGTGGACACGGTTTCCGGGTTACAGTTGACCATGATGGTCTCGAACCCGTCCTCGCGCAGGGCCAGGGCCGCGTGCACACAGCAGTAGTCGAACTCGATGCCCTGGCCGATACGGTTGGGGCCGCCACCCAGGACGATGATTTTGTCCTTGTCGGTGGGGTTGGCCTCGCATTCCTCGTCGTAACTGGAGTACATGTAGGCGGTGTTGGTGGCAAACTCGGCGGCGCAGGTATCCACCCGTTTGTACACCGGGAAGATCTCATGGCGATGGCGCAGCTTGCGCACCTCGCCTTCGGCCACGCCCAGCAGCTTGCCGAGGCGCGCATCGGCAAAGCCCTTGCGCTTGAGTGCGCGCAGGAATTCGGGGGTCAGGCCGGCGAAACCGCCTTCCTTGACCTGCTCTTCCAGCTTGACCAGCTCTTCTATCTGTACCAGGAACCAGCGGTCCACGTTGGTCAGCTTGAACACGCCGTCCACGCTCATGCCGGCGCGGAAGGCATCGGCGATGTACCAGATCCGCTCGGCACCGGGTTCCTGCAGCTCGTGGCGGATGCGCGCCAGGCTCTCGGGATCGTTCAGGTCGACGATGGGGTCAAAACCGTGCATGCCGGTTTCCAGGCCGCGCAGGGCCTTCTGCACCGATTCCTGGAAGTTGCGGCCGATGGCCATCACCTCACCCACCGACTTCATCTGGGTGGTCAGGCGATCGTTGGCGCCGGCAAATTTTTCGAAGTTGAAGCGCGGCACCTTGGTGACCACGTAGTCGATGGCAGGCTCGAACGAAGCCGGGGTCAGGCCACCGGTGATGTCGTTCTGCAGCTCATCCAGGGTGTAACCGATGGCCAGCTTGGCCGCCACCTTGGCGATGGGGAAACCGGTGGCCTTGGAAGCCAGGGCGGAGGAACGGGATACCCGCGGGTTCATCTCGATGATGACCATACGCCCGGTCTTGGGATCGATGCCGAACTGGACGTTGGAGCCGCCGGTTTCCACCCCGATCTCGCGCAGCACCGCCATGGAGGCGTTGCGCATCAGCTGGTATTCCTTGTCGGTCAGGGTCTGGGCCGGCGCCACCGTGATGGAGTCACCGGTGTGCACGCCCATGGCGTCGAAGTTCTCGATGGCGCAGACGATGATGCAGTTGTCGTTGCGATCCCGCACCACTTCCATCTCGTACTCTTTCCAGCCAATGAGGGACTCGTCGATCAAGAGCTCATTGGTGGGCGACAGGTCCAGGCCGCGGGTACAGATCTCCTCGAACTCTTCCCGGTTGTAGGCGATGCCGCCGCCGGTGCCGCCCATGGTGAAGCTGGGGCGGATGATGCAGGGGAAGCCCACCTGGTCCAGCACCCCGTAGGCTTCGTCCATATTGTGGGCGATGCCGGCGCGGGGACACTCCAGGCCGATGCTCTTCATCGCCTGGTCGAAGCGATAGCGGTCTTCCGCCTTGTCGATGGCGTCGGCGGTGGCGCCGATCATCTCCACCCCGAATTCGGCCAGCACGCCGTGCTTTTCCAGCTCCAGGGCGCAGTTGAGCGCGGTCTGGCCACCCATGGTGGGCAGCACCGCGTCGGGGCGCTCCTTCTCGATGATGCGACGCACCACTTCCCAGTGGATGGGTTCGATATAGGTGGCGTCGGCCATCTCCGGATCGGTCATGATGGTGGCCGGGTTGGAGTTGACCAGGATGACGCGGTAGCCTTCTTCCCGCAGGGCCTTGCAGGCCTGGGCGCCGGAGTAGTCGAATTCACAGGCCTGACCGATCACGATGGGGCCAGCGCCCAGGATCAGAATGCTCTGTATGTCTGTACGTTTTGGCATGACTCTTCCCTACTCCTAATTACGCGCGGTACTGCTTAATCAAATCGATAAAGTGGTCGAACAGGTCGGCGGCTTCGTGCGGACCCGGGCTCGCTTCAGGGTGGCCCTGGAAGCTGAATGCCGGCCTGTCGGTGCGGTGAATCCCCTGCAGGGAGCCGTCGAACAATGACTTGTGGGTCACCCGCACATTGGCCGGCAGGCTGGCTTCGTCTACCGCGAAGCCGTGGTTCTGACTGGTGATCATCACCACGCCCTTGTCCAGATCCTTGACCGGGTGGTTGGCACCGTGGTGGCCGAACTTCATCTTCACGGTCTGGGCGCCACTGGCCAGGCCGAGCAGCTGGTGGCCCAGGCAGATGCCGAATACCGGAATGTTGGTGTCGAGGAAGGTCTTGATGGCACTGATGGCGTAATCGCAGGGCTCGGGGTCACCGGGGCCGTTGGACAGAAAGATGCCGTCCGGGTTCATGGCCAGCACCTCGGCGGCCGGGGTCTGGGCCGGTACCACCGTCAGGCGGCAGCCGCGGTCGACCAGCATACGCAGGATGTTGCGCTTGACACCGTAGTCGTAGGCCACCACGTGGTAGGGCAGCTCGCTCTCGGCCGGCTGACGGTGGCCCTGGCCCAGGGCCCAGCTGCCTTCACGCCAGGGGTAGGGCTCGCGGGTGGTCACTTCCTTGGCGAGATCCATGCCCTTGAGGCCGGGAAACGCCTTGGCTTCGGCCAGGGCACGGGCTTCGTCCAGCTCGGGGCCGGCGATGATACAGCCGGCCTGGGCACCTTTCTCGCGCAGGAGTCGGGTCAGCTTGCGGGTATCGATATCGGCAATACCCACTATGTTATGGGCCTTGAGGTAATCGGACAGAGAACGCTGGTTGCGGAAGTTGGAGGCGACGAGGGGGAGATCGCGGATGATCAATCCCTGGGCATGGACCCGATCGGACTCTTCATCTTCGGCGTTAGTGCCGGTATTGCCTATATGAGGATAAGTAAGCGTAACGATCTGGCGGGAATAGGACGGGTCGGTAAGGATTTCCTGGTATCCCGTCATCGACGTATTGAATACCACTTCACCTACGGAACAACCGTCGGCACCGATGGCTGTACCGCGGAAGACCGAGCCATCTTCCAATACGAGCAGCGCTGAGTGAGTCAAGACAACCTCCAAGTTAATTCTTATAAATCAACAATTTACCTGGCTGTCCCGAGTTACAGACAAAAAAATTTTACTGCATCTCGGCTAATACTGGGCAAATTCTGCGTATTTTATATAAAAGCGCCGTTTTCGACAAACTTTTTTGGCAGAGACGGTCAGAGCGACCTGGCCACGGTCAAACCAAGAATAAAAAGATAAAAAAATCGCTTAAAAAAGCAAAACTTACTTAATGATGACAAAAAATACGGCATTGCTTCGGTTTCTTTGTCAATGCCTTAAAGAATCACAAAATTGTAAAATTATAGCTTGTATAACAACAAGATATAAAACTTCACATCAAAACAACACACGCCAGCCAGGGCGGGGCAACCCGGACGGAACCTGCCCCTCCGGGTTGCCACACTGCATAACGCTGGACTATTTCAGGTCCAGCACATCCTGCATGTCGTACAGGCCCGGCCGCTGGCCGGCGATCCAGGCGGCGGCCCGTACCGCACCGTTGGCGAAGGTCAGGCGGTTGGATGCCTTGTGGGTGATTTCGACCCGTTCGCCGATATCCACGAACATGGCGGTGTGTTCGCCCACTATGTCACCGGCACGCACCGTGGCGAAACCGATGGTGTCGCGATCCCGCTCGCCGGTGATGCCTTCGCGACCGTACACGGCGCACTGCTTCAGATCCCGCCCCAGGGTATTGGCGATCACCTCGCCCATGCTGAGCGCGGTGCCCGAAGGGGCATCCACCTTGAAGCGGTGGTGGGCTTCCACTATCTCGATGTCGGTATAGTTCCCCATGACCCGGGCCGCCTGCTCCAGCAGCTTGAACACCAGGTTGACCCCCACGCTGTAGTTGGACGCCATCACCATGGCGGTATCGGCGGCGGCGGCGTGGATCTCGGCCTTTTGCGCCTCGTCGAAGCCGGTGGTGCCGATCACCAGCCGCTTGCCATGGGCCCTGGCCAGGGCGATATTGGCCAGGGTCGCCTCGGGGCGGGTAAAATCGATGATGACATCGACCTGGTCGAGCACCGCCGCCAGGTCGGCGCTGACCGTTACCCCCAATCGGCCCACATTGGCCAGCTCACCCGCATCCACGCCCAGCACGCTGGAACCCGCATGCTCGATGGCGGCGGTCAGGACGACGCCCTCGGTATGGGTCACGGACTCCACCAGTACCTTGCCCATGCGTCCGTTACAGCCGGCGACGGCGATGCGAACCGGATTTGTCATACTGCTCTTTCCTTAATAGTGTGCGATTAACAAGAATAGCCACGAAGTTTGCCAGATAAGTATCCGCTTGCAAATTTTCCGTTGATGAAAATCCAAGCGTAAAAAAACCGGCGGCTGCCGGTTTTTTCTGCATCAGGCGATGTCGAGCAGCTCGACTTCGAACACCAGGGTAGAGCAGGGCGGGATGGAGCCGGCGCCTTGCTCGCCGTAGGCCAGGTGATGGGGTACGTACAGCTTCCACTTGGAGCCGACCGGCATCAGCTGCAGCGCTTCGACCCAGCCCTTGATCACGCCGTTGACCGGGAACTGGGCCGGCTCGCCACGCAGCACCGAGCTGTCGAACACGGAGCCATCGGTAAAGGTGCCGTGGTAGTGCACGCGCACGGTGTCGGTGGCGGCGGGTTTGGCGCCCTCCCCCTGGGCCAGTACTTCGTACTGCAGGCCGGAGGCGGTCTGCTCCACCTCGGCACGCTCGCCGTTGGCGGCGAAGAAGGCCGCTTCATCTTCCTTGGCCTTGGCAAACTGGGCAGACTGCTGCTCCTGCATGCGCTGGGTGATCACCTGGAAGGCGCCGTTGATGTCCTCGCGGGACACCGCGAACTCCACCCCGCCGAGGGCATCGGCCAGGCCTTGCTGTACGGCGGACACATCCAGCCCTTCAAATGATTGCTGGCTCAGTTGATCACCGATTTGACGACCGATACCGTAGCTGGCCTTCTGCTCTACTGTCTCATATGACGACATGCCATTCCCTCTGTTTGGGTACAAAAAAGCCATGCTAACAAAATAAGCCGGTCAGCTAAATGGCAAGGCCGCATGCCTGGCCAATAATGCGGCACCACGCACGCCGCCGGCACCGCCGAAGACCGGCGGCCGCACCGGTGCCGGTTTGACGCCCGCCATCAGCCAGGCCGGCAGGCGGCGACCGAGTTCCTGGTAGAGCCAGGGGGATTCTCCGAGGCCGCCGCCGATCACCACGGCGTCCGGATCGAGCTGGGTCATCAGGGTCCCCAGCCCGGCGGCGAGGATGTCCAGGTACAGGGAAACACAATGCCGGGCCACCCTCTCCCCCTGCTGCCAGGCTTCAATCACCGCTTCGCCAGGCAGGGCTCGCCCACTGCAGTGGGCGTAGAGCCGGCTCAGGCCGGTGCCGGAGACGTAGGTCTCGAGACAGCCTTGCAGGCCGCAACCACAGGAAAACAGCGGCAGCTCGGGATAGCGTTTGAGCAGACCGGCCGGAATGCCACCATGGCCGAACTCGCCGCTGCCACCACGACAACTGTTGACCAAGCGTCCCCGATGGATAAGGCCCCCCCCCACCCCGGTGCCCAGGGTCAACCCCAGAGCCAGTTCGGCGCCGGCCACCGCGCCCTGGTGATATTCGGACAACAGAAAGCAGTTGGCGTCATTATCCGCGGACACCGGACATTCGAGCAGGCGCTGCAGATCCCCGACAAGATCACGACCGTGGATCACCGGCACATTGGGTGCCAGCAGGCGCCCTTCCCCGTCGAGAATACCGGGAAACCCGACACCGACACTGCCCACGCCCTGCCAGCGGCTGTCGGCCGTCGATACCAGGGAAGACAGCAGTTGCAGGAACGCCGGGTAATCCTGGTGCGGGGTAGGGTGAAGGGAGCGTTCCCGCTCGTGCAGGGCCTCATCGAAGACGGCGAATGCCACCTTGCTGCCGCCGATATCGAAACCGTAGTACATACGCTGTCCTAGCGGCGGCAGGCCGGGGCCTTGCCCTGGGCCCTGGCCTGCTGGTACAGGGCCAGGGCATCGGGCATGGCCGCATTCAGCTCCTGCGTCCGGGTACCGTGGGAGGGGTGGGTGGACAGCAGCTCCGGCGGTTGCTGTGCGGAGGACGCGGCCGACATGTTGCGCCAGAGCGCGATGGAAGCCTGGGGATCGAAACCGGCCCGAGCCATCAGCTCCAGCCCCAGCCGATCGGCCTCGCTTTCCTGCTCACGTCCATAGGGCAGCAGGTAACCCACCTGTACTCCCAGGCCCAGGGCCGCCATGGCCGGTTCGCGCAGGCCGGACTGGCCCAGCGCCATGTCGGCGGCACTCAGACCGAGGTTACTGAGTTGAGTACGCGATACCCGCTCATTGCTGTGGCGGGCCAGCACATGGGAGATTTCGTGGCCGACCACGGCCGCGACCTGATCCTGATCCCTGGCCACCTTGAGCAGGCCGCTATAAACCCCGATCTTGCCACCGGGCAAGGCGAAGGCGTTGATTTGGGGAGAGTCGAACACCACCACTTCCCATTGACGCTGTCCCAAACCGGACGGGATCTCGGCCACCAGCTGGTTGCTGATACACTGTACATAGGCGGTATCCGCCCGGCTGCTACTGACCTTTTCCTGCTCTTTGAGCTGGGCAAAGGAGGACTCCCCCAACTTGGCCATCTCGGTTTCGGAGAACAGCAGCACCTGGCTGCGTCCGGTGGGCGACTGAGTGCACCCCAGCAGGGTGCCGCAGACGATTAAAAGGGCAACGATTGAACGCACGGTGATAACCTCATCCACAGACAATGAACCATGCCTGCTCTTTTAGCACAAAGCAGGCGCGGAAGGCAGCCTGCCCATGCATGGTTATCAGAGGTCCTGTTCGGGGCTTACCTGGCCGGCGCTCTCCATGGTCTTGTCCGACAACAGCCAGAGGGTAAACTTGTGCAGTTCGGGGTGTTGTGCCAAGGCGACCAGAAAGGCGCCGCCGACTTCCCGGTAGCCCAACTCGTAGTTTTTCAAGGTGGTGGGAGGGACCTGGAGCAGCTCAGCAAACTTGGGGCGGCTGAGTCCCATCGCCTCGCGGATTTGCCGGATTTTTTTTCCGACCAAACTGGTGTCAGGATTCATAACCTTGCTACTCCTATCGACAATTCCCGATAACAACCGGTACAACGTTTATATTAGTTTAACACCGGTGAAGAGACTCGTTATGAACTGGTCAGCCTTTGGCAAAAATAATTTTAGAAAAGACTCATTTAAAACTTGACCACGTCTCAAAGTGCGTTGCCATCTGACAAAAGCTGCGACAAATTTAGCCCCTCCTTCGAGTCACTCCCTTGTGAGCCTGGCGGAAAACCGCTAATCTGGTGCCGTGCGGGTACACTGATTGGGATATTGGAGTCCGCGTGGACAGTCCCAGAACAACAAAAACACTAAAGGACTTCTCGCACTGCACCGGCTTCATTGCCGGTGGTACATTTATTTCGGCACCGCCGAGTTCTCATAAAATGAGGAAGACAAAATGAAAAAGACAGTGGCTCCTTCTCTGATCGCAATCGCCTTGGCTACGGCCGGAATTTCCGCCGGTGTACAAGCCAATGACTGGTACCTGGGTGCCGGTGCCGGCTACGCCCACTATGAAGACATCGATCGCCTCGCCCCGAACGCAGACGAGGACGCTGAAGCCGTCGCCATGTTCGGTGGTTACAACTTCAACCAGTACTTTGGTACCGAGCTCGGTTTCAATTACTTCGGTGGTGATGCCGATACCAGAGCGTTGAACCTGTCCGCTATCGGTCGCCTGCCGCTGAGCCAAAACGTCTCGGTATTCGGTGAACTCGGCGCCCTGGGTTGGGACACCTCAGCCGGTGCCGGTGATGAAGGCGTTTCCCCGCTGGCAGGCCTGGGGCTCGGCTATCGCGTATCCGATCTGGTCGATGTGCAGGCCCGTTATCGCCGTATTGAAGACATGGGCGACAACGTGAATAACGGTTTTGAAACCGACGTCAACAACGTCATGCTGGAACTGGTACTGCATCCGAACCGTGGCACTCCCGCCCCGGCTCCGGTTGCTCCGGTCGCTCCCCAGCCCCAGCCTGAAGTCACCTACGAAACCCGCACCGTGACTGCCGATGGCTCCATCTACTTTGCCTTCGACAAGTCCGATCTGTCTGCAGAGTCCCGCGCCACGCTGGACGAAGTGGCCAGTTTTGCCCAGCAGAACCCCGACTACCAGATCGAGCTGGCCGGTTATGCCGACCGTCTGGGCAGCGCCGAGTACAACCGCCGCCTGTCCGAGCGCCGTGCCATGGCCGCCAAGGACTACCTGGTCCAGCGCGGTGTGGCCGCCCAGAACATCCAGACCGCCTGGTACGGCAGTGAGCTGGCCGAAGGCGTGACCGAAGCCGAGCGTCAGCGCGACCGTCGCGTGGATGCCAAGGCCCAGGCCACCATCCAGGTAGAAATCATCGAGTAATCCCCTCGCTTGACGGGATGCGAAACGGCTCTGCGGAGCCGTTTTTTTATTTTTCGTATCCCGCTTCGACCGTGGCATACTGGACCTCTTTGACTTGCGGGTCCATTGAAATGCTTTGCCATTGCGACAGTCACCAGCCGTTCAGCCTCTGCTGCGAGCCCTTGCTGCAGGGCGCTCCGGCGCCGACCCCTCTGGCCCTGATGCGCTCCCGTTACAGCGCTTACCGACTGGGTTTGGGCGATTACCTGGTACACAGCTGGCATCCGGATACCCTGGGCAGCCTGACCGCCGACGAACTGGCCGCTACCGGCCAGAACACCGACTGGCTGGGCCTGAGCATCGTCTTTACCCGGGGCACCCCGGACGACGAGGTAGGCGAGGTGGAGTTCAAGGTGCGCTACCGGGAAGCCGGCCGGGTGCTGGTACTGCACGAGCGCTCCCGTTTCCTGCGGCACCAGGAGCGCTGGGTCTATCATTCCGGCCAGTTCAACCCGCCCAAGACCGGGGCCAACCAGCCCTGTCCCTGTGGCAGCGGCAAGAAATACAAACAGTGCTGCGCCAAGCGCTGACTCGACCGATTCCAATCAACTCAGACAGATCACCCATAATGGAACGAAAAATACTCCTTACCCATTGTCCCGACGCCAAGGGACTGATCTCCAAGATCACCAATATCTGTTACAAGCATCAGCTCAACATCATCCGTAACGATGAATTCGTGGACTACGACAACGGCCATTTTTTCATGCGCACCGAGCTGGAAGGGATCTTCAATGATCACACCCTGCTTGCCGATCTGGACGGTTCCCTGCCCCAGGGCAGCCAGCGCCGGCTGGTGCCGGCCGGCAGCAAACGGGCGGTAATACTGGTCACCAAGGAAGCCCATTGCCTGGGCGATATCCTGATGAAGCGCTATGCCGGCGCCATGAACATCGATATCGCCGCCGTGGTGGGCAACTACGACACCTTGGCCAACCTGACCGAAAAATTCGATATCCCCTATCACACCGTTTCCCACGAAGGGCTGAACCGGGCAGAGCACGAGCAGCGGCTGGCGGACATCATCGATCGCTACCAGCCGGACTATGTGGTGCTGGCCAAGTACATGCGTATCCTGAGCCCCGAATTCGTGGCCCGCTATCACCAGCGCCTCATCAATATCCACCACTCCTTCCTGCCCGCCTTCGTCGGCGCCAGCCCCTACCGGCAGGCCTATGAGCGCGGCGTGAAGATGATCGGCGCCACCGCCCACTTCGTGACCGACGATCTGGACGAGGGCCCGATCATCGAGCAGGACGTGACCCACGTGAACCACACCTTTTCCGCCCAGGACATGGCCAAGGCCGGCCGGGACGTGGAAAAGTCGGTGCTGAGCCGCGCGCTCAACCTGGTACTGGAAGAAAAGGTCTTCGTTTACGGCAACAAGACAGTGGTGTTCAAGTAACAGGCCCTTCGGGGAGCTGGAAGCTGTCAGCTGTAAGTGGTGGCGGCTGAAGGTTCTCAGCCGCACTGATTAATAAGGCGTTGTTTGCAGAGTGGGTTCCGAGTCCGTCATGCTGAACTTGATTCTGTAGCGGAATAACGAAGTATTAAATCTGCAGGTACAACGCCGTACCTGCAGACAAAACCGGGCTGCTTACAGCTTAAAGCTTACAGCTTAAAGCTGACCGCTTACGGCTGTTATTTGTGGCTCTTCTCAAAGGCCGCCTTCTGCTCGGCCGAGGCTTCCTGCTGGTATCTGGCTTTCCATTCCTCGTAGGGCATGCCGTACACCCGCTCCCTGGCCTGATCGTAGTCCATCTCCAGCCCGCGCTCCTCGGCGGCGGCCAGGTACCACTTGCTCAGGCAGTTGCGACAGAAACCGGCCAGGTTCATCAGGTCGATGTTCTGCACATCCTTGCGCTTGTCCAGGTGTGCCAGCAGGGCGCGGAAGGCGGCGGCTTCCAGCTCGGTTTGGGTTTGCTTGTCCATTCTCTTCTCCATTGGGGTCGGTTAGTGCCATTATAACGGCATCCCCCCGCAACGACACAGGCAAGTCCATGAACCGCAGCCACTTCTTCGCCCACATGGCGCGTATGAAATTGATCCAACGCTGGCCGCTGATGCGTAACGTCGAACCGGAAAACGTGGCCGAGCACAGCCTGCAGGTGGCCATGGTGGCTCACGCCCTGGCGGTGATCCGCAACACCTGCTTCAATGGCCGTCTCGACCCGGCACAAGCCGCCATGCGCGCCCTCTTCCACGACGCCAGCGAGGTGCTGACCGGTGACCTGCCCACTCCGGTGAAATATTTCAATGAAGACATCGCCCGGGCCTACAAGGACATCGAAAAGAACGCCGAAACCACCCTGCTGAAGATGCTCCCCGCCGAGTTGCAAACCGCCTACGCGCCCCTGCTCAGCAGCCCGCCGGACGACGACTACGGCCAGTTGGTCAAGGCAGCGGACATTCTCTGCGCCCTGCTCAAGTGTGAGGAGGAACTCACCGCCGGCAACCGGGAGTTCGCCCCGGCCAGGAAGCGGCTCACCACCATGCTGGATCAGCGGATGAACGAGGAGATCCGCTATTTTCTCGAGGTCTTCGTCCCCAGCTTCTCCCTGTCGCTCGACGAGATCTCGGCACCGGAGTTCTAAATAACTGATCCTAATAGTGCTACATCGACCGGGTCCCGCACGCAGACACGCCGTGAACCCGTCCCTGGGGGCTCCGCCGCGTCCTCCCTGGCGCGGAGGGTCTGCTTAGCGGAACCCGGTCGCTACCGATAGTGATCTACCATTCGGAGCAGTTATGTCGCTACCCCTTGCGCTCAATCCAGAGGGTAACCTCGCCGACCTTAAAGCCCCACTTGCTCATCTCGGCTCTGTTGATCAGCCGGTCGGCATCGAGCAGATACATCCAGTCGTTGAAGTCGAGGTGCCACAGCCTGCCGTCCACCGGCACCGCCAGGGTATAACGCCAGTTAAGGGCATAGCCCCGGGTCTGGCCCGAGGCGGGCCTGACCACGTCGGCGGCGGTGCCGCCGTAGCGGCCATCGGGCCCTTTCTCCAGGTACCAGACCCGGCGCTGGGTGCTGCCGTCATCATAGAAGAAGTCTTCTTCCAGCACGCCCTGGTTGCCCTCCCAGTGGCCGACCATGTCAACCTTGAAGCGGCGCAATACCTTGCCCGCCCTGTCCTGTACCATGCCGTAGGCGACCAGCTCGCCGTTAAAAAAGCGGTCCAGTTCGAGGGGCGGTGTGGTCTCCCCGTAATCGTCGATGGTGCTGCCGCAGGACATCAGCAACAGGCTCACGGCCACTATCAGGATTTTCATCTCAACTCCCCTTCAGTTGACGGGTCAGGGCCGGGTCCCGGCTGTCCGGCGACAGCCAGATGGCCAGAAAAGCGAGGGCGAAGTCCGGGTCCGCGATCTCTCCCAGCAGTCGCTGGTTGAAATAGAAACGACTGACGCCGTCCTGCTCCACCCGCAACACCAGTTCGTCCCGCTTGCGTACCGAAGGCCAGAGCCCGGCCAGTTGCTGTCGCCACTCCGGCTTCCAGTCCACCTCCAACCGGCGCCACTCCTCGATCGTCGCCTGCAGCAGCTCTTCCCGGCTGATGTCCCGCTGGTAGCGCAGGGCCAGGGCCTGGGGAAAGTCACCGCTCCGGTAGCGACCATCCTCACTGTACAAGCGGGCCTGATAGAGATCCCAGAACAGCCAACGCATCTTGCCCTCTCCCACCAGGGTCAGGCCCGCGACCGGGCTGGCCCAGGCGGGGCCAGCCAGAAAAAAGAGTATCCACAACCACTTTTTCATCGTCACTCCCTCCTTAAACGCTGATCCAGCCGCACCAGCAGCGGCAGCAGGACCGCCCAGATCGGCACCAGAATGGCGGAGCTGGCCCAGAGCCCCAGAGGCAGCTGTACCGCTCCCAGCTTCCAGCCGGCGAGGTAGGATGAAGCCCCGGCCAGGGCACCGGTGAGGGCCAGCAGTCCGGGGGAAAAACGCCGTAGCCAGACCAGGCTGTGTCCCAGGGTTAGTACGAATCCCATCCATAGCAATGCCAGCCACCAGGGCCAACCTGCGAACGCGAAGACGCCGGACCACACCAGCCCCGTATCCACTCCCAGCCCGAGGGCCGCCAGTACCAGCACCCGCATATCGGCACGACGACTGGGCGTGAACACAAAATGGATCGCCAGCAGCAGGGCTGTCAGCGCCAGCCAGCGGTTCTGCCCGGCCACCGCCAGCAGCCAGAAGCCCTCGAAGGCTAGCAGCTGAATCCATTGCCATCTGGACATGCCCGTGCTCCCGGTTTGGCCGCCTCGAAATGCACCAGGCCGATACTTCCCTCGCGGAAGCCGCCCTCGCAATAGGCGAAGTAGAAAGCCCAGAGACGATGGAAGTCCTGGCCGTAACCCAGCGCCTTCAGTCGTGCCTCGGCCAAGTGAAAACGCTCGGCCCAGATCTTCAGGGTCTCGGCGTAGTGCAGGCCGTAGTCGTGCAACCGAATCAGACTCATGTCGGTCTGCTCCTTCAGGTGCCGGCACATCTCGCTGACCGAGGGCAGGCAGCCCCCGGGAAAGATATAGCGCTGAATGAAATCCACCCCCTTGCGGTACTGATCGTAACGCTGATCGGAGATGGTGATGGCCTGGAGCAGCATTCGGCCATCAGGCTTGAGCAGGCGATCCAGGGTGCGGAAGTAGGCGGGCAGGTACTGATGCCCCACCGCCTCGATCATCTCCACCGACACCAGTTTGTCGTACCGCCCCCGGAGATCCCGGTAATCTTCAAGTAACAGCGTCACCCTGTCTTCCAGGCCTTCCTGCGCCACCCGGGCCCGGGCATGCTCGAACTGGGCCCGGGACAGGGTGGTGGTGGTCACCCGGCAGCCGTAACGTGTTGCGGCAAAGCAGGCCAATCCCCCCCAGCCGGTACCGATCTCCAGCAGGTGATCGGACGCCTTGAGCTCCAGCCGCTCACAGATGAGCCTGAGCTTGTGTTCCTGGCCCTGCTCCAGGCTGGCGTTGGCGTCGGGAAACACCGCCGAGGAATACTGCATCAGGGGATCCAGGAACAGCCGGTACAGGTCATTGCCCAGATCGTAGTGGGCGGCGATATTGGCCCGGCTGCCGGCCCTGGAGTTACGATTGCGCCGGTGCCGGACCTTGTGCCAGGGAATGGTCAACCAGCCCAGGCGCCGTTCCAGCCCGTCGAGCACCTGCAGATTGCGGGCGAAAAGGCGTACCAGGGCGGTAAGATCCGGGCTGTGCCAGCCCCCCTCCACCCAGGATTCCGCCGCCCCTATGCTGCCACCCGTCATCAGCCGGCGATAGAAGCGGGGATCGAGCACCAGGATACTGGCCTGCAGCTCGGCGCTCCGCTCACCGAACTCGAATCTGTCGTCGCCGTCCTGCACGGTCAGGCCGCCCCCTTTCAGGCCGGACAGCAGGGAAAATGCCAGTCGACGAGCCCAACGCTCCAGTCGACGGGGTTCTGCCATGCTCAGGGTCGTTTCCATAAGGCTTCCTTCAGGGATGTGGATGATAGGGAACACGTTTCATCAACAAGCGCAGCGCCTGCCAGTAGATGCCGCGCAGTATGGTCAGCGACATCATCGGCCATTGCAGCAGTGCCACCTTCAGGGCCGTGGCGCCGAAGTCTTGCCGGTGCAGGGCCACGGTGGCATCGAACAACAAGGCCGGCTCCCGGTTCTCGATATGGATCAATACCCGCCTCCCGGGTGGCTGGATGCACCAGTGATATTTCATTTCCATGCCCATAAAGGGGGAAACGTGGAACACCTTGTCGCTGGGCTGGGGCCGGACCAGGTCCACCAGGTAGCAATGGCGCTCCCGCCAGGGTGTGTTGTGCACTTCCGCCAGCAGGTAGCTGGCCTGTTCGCCCCGGTAACAGAAGAAGAAGTTGACCGGGCTGAAATAGAGCCCGAAGCAACGCACCTGGCCGAGCATCACCACCCGATCGAGGCCGAGGGTATCGCCGCCCAGACCGGCCACCTCCGTCAGCACCGCCGCTTTCAGCGGCACGGCAGGATCGCCCAGGTAATCCCGGCGGCGAAAGCTCAGGGGGGCGAAACGCTCGCAGCCGAACAGCCGGCTCTCCCGGCCGAGCCGCTCCAGCTCGTCCAGATCCAGCGCCAGCATGTAGAGGCCGTAGCTGAAGCGATGCTCCTGGGGACGGTAGCGTCGGTGGCGCACCTGACCGTGATAGATGGCGCTGTTCAGGCTCATAGTTCCGCCCCGAAACGTCTACAGATATCCAGTGCGCTGCGCACCCCGTCTTCATGGAAACCGTTGTACCAGTAGGCACCGCAGAAGTGGGTCCGGTGGATGCCGCAGATTTCTTTCCGCCGGCCCTGGGCCCGGATGGCCTCCCGGTTGTAGACCGGGTGGGCATAGGTGAAACGCCGCAGGATACGGGCAGGATCGATATCCCGGCTGCGATTGAGGGTGACACACAGGGTCTCTTCCGCCTGCAACCCCTGCAGTATGTTCATGTTGTAGGTGACCGAGGGCAGCGCCTCCTCGCCGCCGTCCAGCCAGTAGTTCCAGCTGGCCCAGGCCCTGGGCTCCCGGGGCAGCAGCCGGTTGTCGGTATGCAGCACCACCTCGTTGTCCCGGTAGGGCAGGCCGCCCAGTATCTGCCGTTCGGCCTCGGTGGCGTCGGTCAGCAGCCGCAGGGACTGATCCGAATGGCAGGCGAGGATCACCTGGTCGAAGAGTTCTTCCCCGGCACGGCTTTGGATGCGTACCCCGTCCGCGTTCCGCCGGATGCCCAGCACCGGGCTGTTGAGGCGGATATCTCCGAGCGAGGCGGTCAGCGCCGGGATATAGCTGCGCGAGCCGCCCTCGATCACGAACCACCGGGGCCGGTCCACCAGGTTGAGCAGGCCATGGTGGTTGAAAAAACGCAGGAAAAAAGCCAGGGGAAAATCCCGGCTGTCGGCCAGGGAAGAAGACCAGATGGCCGCGACCATGGGCAGTATGTAATGACCGGCGAAGAAGTCCGAAAAACGATGTTTCTGCAGGAAGGCGCCCAGGGTATCGCCGTCGTCCAGACTACCGAGCTTCAGCACCTGCTTGCACAGCAGGTTGAAGCGCACTATCTCGGCCAGAAAGCCATAAAAACGCGGGCTCAGCAGGTTGCGGCGCTGGGCGAACAGGGTGTTCAGGGTATGGCCGTTGTATTCCAGCCCGGTGCGGGCCTGATGCACGCTGAAACTCATCTCGGTGGCCCTGGCCTGCACTCCGATGCGGGACAGCAGCCGTTGAAAGTGGGGATAGGTTCTGTCGTTGAACACGATAAAACCGGTGTCCACCGCATGGTGGCGACCGCCCAGCTCCACATCCACGGTGGCAGTGTGGCCGCCCAGGTAGTCATTTGCCTCGAACAGGGTGATGTCGTGATCCTGGTTCAGCAACCAGGCACAGGTCAGGCCGGAAATGCCACTGCCGATGATGGCCATCTTGCTCATCTCGTGCTCCTCAGGGTTCGGCGTGCCAGCCGCAGCCAGAGTCCGCGCGGCAGCCAGGACAGCAGGCGCAATACCTGCACAAAGACGAAGGGGAACGCGATCTCGGCCTTCCCCCGGGCCAGGCCGCGGCGGATGGCGCGGCTCGCCTGCTGGACGCCGATGCGTCCGGGCATGGGGAAGTCGTTCCTGCGGGTCAGGGGGGTGTCGACGAAGCCGGGCCGGATCAGGCTCACCCCTATCCGCCGGGGAGACAGGTCGAGGGCCAGGCTGCGGGCCAGGTAATCCAGCCCCGCCTTGGAGGCGCCGTAGGCCTCGGCCCGGGTCAGGGGCAGCCAGGTAACCGACGAGCCGACCAGGGCCAGCCTTCCGCCGCTTTTTATCCGCGTCAGCAAGGGCGCGAGGCAGTTGACGGTGCCGATGAGATTGGTCCGTATCACCCGTTCGAACAGGGCGGCGTCGAAGCGCAGGGCATCGTCGATGTACTCGCAGGTGCCGGCGTTGAGGATGACCAGATCCAGTTCGCCCTGAGCGGACAGCACCCGCGCCGACTGCTCCCGGTTTTCCATGTCGAACAGACACAGCTCGGCATCGACGCCTTCCAGCACCTGCTCCAGCCGGCTCCTGTCCCGGCCACAGGCCACCACCTGCCAACCGTCGGCGGCGTAATCCCGAACCAGTTGCAGGCCGATGCCGGAGCCGGCCCCGGTAATCAGCACCCTCTTTTTCATGAGACCAACCTCCGCTTGAGGGCACGGATCAGCGCACCCAGGAGCGGCAACTGCTCATAGAGCAGCTTGCCGAGATCGAAATAATCCCTGTGGTAGTACACCCGCTCATCGAAACGCAGGTGGCTGACGCCGGGCACCTGCACGGGCTCGCCACCGTTCAGCCGGGGGTGGCTGAAGACCATCTGCCAGCGCACGAAGGCCTCCCCCCGCTGCTCCATCACCTGCTCGATGTCAAACCGGCACTGGCCGACGTGGGCAAAGAGGCCCTCGAAATAGTCGACCAGGGACTCCAGGCCATGGAGATCGTGGGCCGGATCGCAGAAGTGCACCTCCTCGGCGTAGACCTGGCGCAAGCCCTCCAGCCCATCCGGGCCGAGCCGGCGGTAAAGCTCACAGAAGGCGGACAGGACGGGGCTCATACCGCCTCCCGGTCTTTGAGGGCATCGAACATGGCGATGGCGTGCAGCCGGGCCCGGCCGTGATCCACCACGGGAAGGTAATAGCCATGCCCGGGGCGGTACCTTGCCAGCCATTCATGGGGGGCGTGGATGGCGGCGGCAGGCACCCCGGCCAGTTCGGGCACCCAGCGACGGATAAAGTCGCCGTCCGGGTCGAAGCGCTCGCTCTGGGTGGTGGGGTTGAACACCCGGAAATAGGGCGCGGCGTCGGCGCCCGTCCCCGCCGCCCACTGCCAGCCACCGTTGTTGGCGGCCAGCTCGCCGTCGATCAGGCGGGACATGAAATAAGCCTCGCCCCAACGCCAGTCGACATGCAGATCCTTGGTGAGGAAGCTTGCCACTATCATCCGCAGCCGGTTGTGCATCCAGCCGGTGTCATTCAGGCAGCGCATGGCGGCATCGATAATGGGATAGCCGGTCTGGCCCCGGCACCAGCACCCGAACAACTGCTCATCATTACCCCACCGCAGGGCCTCGGTTTCCGGCTTGAAGGCACGGTGCATGGACAGTGCGGGGAACACCACCAGCAGGTGCCGGTAGAACTCGCGCCAGATAAGCTCGTTCAGCCAGCTGAAGCCTCGCTCGCCCCGGCTCAGCGGCAAGGCGCCCAGCTCGGCCTCGATGGCGGCCAGACATTGGTTGGGAGACAACACCCCCAGCGCCAGATAGGGCGACAGGCTGCTGGTAGCCTGCAGGGCCGGGTAGTCGCGCCGCTCGCCATAATGGCGCAGCTGCTCGCGACAGAAGTCCGCCAGCCGCCTGGCCGCCCCGTCCTCCCCCGCCGGCCACGCCTGGCTGGAAACGACTTCTCCCCCGAGGTGGATGACGACCGGGGACAGAGGTTCTCCCTGTCGAAGCGGCGCCGGCAGCAGCCGGTAGCCGCTGCCGCGCAACCGCCCCAGCCAGGCTTTGGCGAAGGGGGTGAACACCCGGTACATGTCGCCGCCCCGGGTGGTCAGGCTGCCGTGGCTGACCACGCAGTCGCCGTTGAACACCCGGCAAGGGATGGTCAGTATCTGCTGCACCGCCTTATCGCGCCGGCGCTCGTTGATGCCGATTTCCCGGTTGGCATAAAGGGCATCGATGCCCCGGGCGGCGCTCCACTCGGCCAGCAGCGCCGGTACCTCGGCAAAGCTGTCGGCCTGCAGCTGAGTCAGGGGAACACCGAGCGCCGCCAGCCCATCGGCCAGGTACTGCAGGTTGCGGCGCAGAAAGTCACGCTGGATGGGAGCGTTGCCATGCCGACGCCACTGCTCCGGGCAATCCACATAGACCGCCTCCACCCGGGCGCCACCCGCCGTCGCCTCGTGCAGGGCCGGGTTGTCGGCCAGCCGCAGATCAGTTCTGAACCAGACCAAATGCCGCATCATGCTTCCTCACAATGTCGCTCAGGCTCGCGGCATAGGGCCGCGCCATCCAGCCCTGTTGCCGGTAAAGCTCCCCCAGCTCGCCCACGAAAAAACACGCCTCGGGCAGCTGTGCCTGCGCCTCCCGGAACCAGCTCTGGGTCAGGCCGGCCCCCAGCAGCACCACCAGCACCGGGCTCTTCAGCCGCGCCATGGCCAGGGGCAGGGCCTGGGCATCGAGCACACCCAGATCCAGGCTGCGGCATTCCAGTCCCTGCAACTCGAACTGGGCCAGGGCGGTGTGCAGCTCCCCCACCTGCCCGGCCCGGGCAAGGGCGATGCGCGGCCCGGTCTTGATGGTCAGCAGCTGGTAGCAAAGCCGCAGCAGCAGGGCGCGGGCACTTTGTTCGATAAGGCCCGCGTCCGGGCGCGCCTGGCCGGCCAGCGCCAGCAACCAGGGCTCGATCACCCGGCGCAGCAGCAGCTCCGCCGGATAGAGGCTGGTCAGCTCGAGCAGCTCGGCTTCCAGCCGGCCCAGATTGAGCTCCTGAGCGGCGGCCAGCAGTCGGGCCTGCGCCTGCTCCCAGTTGGAACCTTCCGCTACCGGGGTCGGGCTGGCCAGCAACCCCTTGACCTGGCCGATGCTGACACCCTGCTCCAGCCAGTGCAGGATCCGGCGGATCAGGGCGATGTCCTCCTCGGAATAGAGCCGGTGGCCCTTGTCGGTCCTCGCCGGTTTGAGCAGGCCGTAGCGGCGTTGCCAGGCGCGCAGGGTGACCGGATTGATGCCGGTGAGGCGGGATACCTCCCGGATCGGGTACTTGGGTTCAGATGCCATAACGCAGCCGCAATGCCTCCGGATGGGGGTTGAGATAGACCTGCTGGCGCAGGTAGTCGTTGGGATGTTCTTCCAGGTAATGGCGGAACAGGGTGATGGGCGCCAGCAGGGGCAACTCGCCCTTTCGGTACTGATGGATGGTACGGGCCAGCGCCTGGCGCTGGCGGGAGCTGAGCTGCCTCTTGAAATAGCCCTGCAGGTGCTGCAGCACATTGGTGTGACCCCGGCGGCCGGCCCGCCGGGCCAGGGTTTGCATCATGCCGGCGATGTAGGCGTCGGCCTTCTGCTCGACCCCGACGGAGAGATCCGAAAGCAATTGTCCCAATGCCTGGTAGCTGTCCCTGTGGTGGGCCATCAGCAGGTACTTGTAGCGGCTGTGAAAGGCGATCAGCCGCGACGATGTCAGGCCCCGGTGCAGCAGGCACTGCCAGTCGTGAAAGGCGTAGATGCGGGTCACGAAGTTTTCCCGCAGCACGGGATCCTGGAGCCGGCCGTCCTCCTCCAGGGGCAGCAGGGGCAGGGCCCGCATCAGCTCGGCGGCATAGAGGCCGGTGCCTTCCTTGGCGTTGCCCTTGCCGCTGTCGTGGTAGACCCGCACCCGCTCCATGCCGCAGCTGGGCGACTTGGCGCAGAGGATGTAACCGCTCAGCCCCCCGAGCCGGACGGCCATGTCGCGGCCGTAGGCCCGCAGCCGTTCGGTCAGATCCTCCCCCCGGGCGGTCAGGGCCCGCACCTCTCCCGCCTGGTTGACGAGGCGGATGCTGGGCCTGGGCGTACCCAGACCGATGGCCATTTCCGGACAGAGGGGCACGAACTCGACGAAACGGGCCAACTCTTCGGTGCAGAAGTCGGAACGCTTGTGGCCGCCGTCGAAACGCACCCGCTGCCCGACCAGGCAGCCACTGACGCCGATCCGGATCAGGCCGGGGTCAAACTTGTACATAAAAATATCTCTTGTACAACCATGCCTATACCATAGCGGTAGTTGTACAAAGTGATCAAGTATGTACAAGAAAAATTCCGGCCAGGGCCGGAAACGCAAAAACCCGGGCCGGGCCCGGGTTTTTGGAAAACAGCATTAAGAAGCCAGGCTCAGTTCAGCTTCTGGCGGGTGATCTCGGCCTCGTCGCGGAACTGCCGGCGCAGCTCGGACTTGCTCTTCATCACCAGCTCGCCCCCCTTGCCGATGGTCATGTGCTCGGGGTTATCGTTGTGCATCGCCTGCCAGGCCAGCACCGCCTGCATGGTGGTGTCCTTCTGCTCGGGGCTGAGCACCGAGCCGTCGGGCCACTTGCCGAGCTCCACCGCCGTCTTCAGGCGTTCGTAGACTTCCCTCGGCATGGCGGCGATGGCTTGCTGAAAAGATGACATGGGCATTTCTCCTCTGTTGGCGGCCTTCTACCACCCCGAATACAAAAGGGGCAGCCGCTGGCCACCCCTCGTTTGTCGATCGCACAAACCGACGGCTTAAGCCGGCAGATCCATCAGCTCGATACCGGCCATCTTCTGCATTACCCGCACCACCTGGCAGCTGTAACCGAACTCGTTGTCATACCAGACGTAAAGCACGGCACGATCGTCTTCCACTATGGTCGCCAGGGAATCAACGATACCGGCGAAGCGGGAGCCCACCATGTCGCTGGATACCAGCTCACTGCTGGTGCTGAAATCGATCTGGTTGTGCAGCGGCGAGTCCAGGGACACCTTGCGCAGGTAATCGTTCAGCTCTTCGGCCGAGGTTGCCTTCTCCAGGTTCAGGTTCAGCACCGCCATGGAAACATTGGGGGTAGGCACCCGGATGGCGTTGCCGGTCAGCTTGCCTTTCAGCTCGGGCAACGCCTTGGCCACCGCCTTGGCGGCGCCGGTGCTGGTCAGCACCATGTTCAGCGCCGCACTACGGCCACGACGATCACCCTTGTGGTAGTTGTCGATCAGGTTCTGGTCGTTGGTGTAGGAGTGTACCGTTTCCACATGACCGTTCTTCACGCCGTAGGCATCGTTTACCGCCTTCAGCACCGGAGTGATGGCGTTGGTGGTACAGGAGGCGGCGGACATGATACGGTCTTCCGGCAGAATCATGCCGTCGTTGACCCCGAACACGATGTTCTTGATGTCACCCTTGCCCGGTGCGGTCAGCAGCACCTTGGCCGCGCCCTTGGCCTTGAGGTGCAGACCCAGGCCGGCTTCGTCACGCCATTTGCCGGTGTTGTCCACGATCAGGGCATCGTGAATGCCGTACTGGGTGTAGTCGATCTCTTCCGGGCTGTTGGCGTAGATCACTTGGATGTAGGTGCCATTGGCGATAATGGCATTATTCTCTTCGTCGACTTCGATGGAGCCGTTGAAAGGGCCGTGCACGGAGTCACGGCGCAGCAGGCTGGCCCGCTTTTCCAGGTCGTCGCCGGAGCCGCGCACCACGATGCCACGTAAACGCAGACCGTTGTTGTTACCGGCCCGTTCGATCAGCAGACGGGCCAGCAGGCGACCGATACGGCCGAAGCCGTACAGCACCACGTCGGTGGGCTTGGCGTTGTGCTCGGCCGCGATGGCCGGCGCCAGCTCTCGCCGCAGGAAGTCACTCAGGCCGGATTCGTCCTGGTGCTCTTTCCAGTAACGCACCGCCAGCTTGCCCAGGTCGATGCTGGCCGGGGCCAGATCCAGCTCGCTCAGCGCCTTCAGCACCGGGTAGCTCTGGGCGACGGGCAGAACCTGGCCTTCGTGACGACGCACCACACGGTGAGCCTTGAGGATGTCAATGGTAGAGGCGTTCAGCAGGGGGCGGGCGTATACGCAGGTCTCGACACCCTGGTTGCGGTACAGTTTGCCGATCAGGGGCTGCATAGACTCTGCCAGTTCCTGGCTCTGTTGCCAGGCGGACAGGTAACTCTCGTGGGTCATCGACCAGATCCTTTTATTTCACGTAACCGTCATTAGTATTGGATAGCGCGCAAAAAACATGCCGCACTTGCTTTATTTAAGCGCGTCCATTTTAGTGGATAGGGGGTATGATTACCAGACCAAGGACAGGCCAAAAGGGGCTCGTATGAGAATCAAATTATCACTGTTCATGCTTGCCGGAGCTATTTTATTGACAGGCTGTGAGCAAGATCGCATTAAGGCCATCTGTGAAGCCCATCCTCAGCTGTGCGCAGAACTGCATACGGATGGCTGGTGCCGGTTCGAACGCAGCAACCTGATCCGTGCCCGCTATCAGCAACATTCGGAGCCAAGCGATGCCGCTCGTTATGCCCTGATGACGGAGTTGGTCACCTACCGGGATTGCCTGGACCCATTAATGGATATCGAGTACACCGACCGCCAGGAAAGAAAAAACGACAAGGTCGAAACCATAGTACGACTCCAGGAGGAGCTGACACGGCTGGAGCAGCAGGGCCGCCATTCCGACTATCCCTATCTCCAACTCTGGTATTGGCAGCGCCATGGCGATCGCCAGGCCCGCAGCCGCTTCCTGGCCCAGGCCGAGCGTCCGGAAATGCAGCAACCCGATCTGCAAAAGGCCTTGGCGTCGCTGTTGGTCACCCGGGACAAGCCAGCGGCAGAGCAGGCGCTGCACCGGGCGCTCGGCCTTTATCACAAGGGACAGAGCATCGACAACGGCATCATCGCCGATTTGATCAACCTGTACATCGGTGAAAAGCGCTATGAGGATGCCTGGCTCTGGACCCAGGTACTGGGTGCGTTTTCCAGCCAGGCCGAGATAGATCCGGCACGCCTGGACGCCTACGTTCGCGTTGACGAACACCGGCAACAGGAGATGCGGCAGCAAGCCGACAATATTGTACGCCGGCTGAAAAACGGCACTTACATCCAAAGATAAAACCGCAGATCCGCTTCTATACTGACTTCAGGGCCAAACGCAGTCGTTCGCTGTGGTTGGCCCGGTGCCGCCTTCGCCCGGGAAGGGCCTGTCCAAGGTATTTTTTCCGCATAAAAACGAAATAAAATTTCAGTAAATCATGATCAAGCACAAAAGCGTGGCGCTTTTGGGTTGACGCCACGACTTTTTTTTGTAATTTTACAACCAATAGATTTTTTCATAACGTAATTTTTCACAACTTAAAGAGTCAGGTGAACTTATGACTATCAAGGTAGGTATCAACGGTTTCGGTCGCATCGGCCGCTTTGTGTTCCGTGCAGCTTGCGAGCGTGATGACATCGAGGTGGTGGCCATCAACGATCTGCTGGATCCGGAATACATGGCGTACATGCTGCAGTACGACTCTACCCACGGCCGTTTCAAAGGCACCGTGGCCGTTGAAGGTGGCCAGCTGATCGTCAACGGCAAAGCCATCCGCGTGACCGCCGAGCGCGATCCCGCCGCCCTGAAATGGGATGAAGCGGGCGTGGACGTGGTGGCCGAAGCCACCGGTATCTTCCTGACCGACGATACCGCTCGCAAGCACATCCAGGCCGGTGCCAAGAAGGTGGTACTGACCGGTCCGTCCAAGGACGACACCCCCATGTTCGTGATGGGCGTGAACCACGACGCCTATGCCGGCCAGGACATCGTCTCCAACGCCTCCTGCACCACCAACTGCCTGGCGCCGCTGGCCAAGGTCATCAATGACAAGTTCGGTATCGCCGAGGGTCTGATGACCACGGTGCACGCCACCACCGCCACCCAGAAAACCGTGGACGGTCCCTCCGCCAAAGACTGGCGTGGCGGCCGCGGTGCCGGCCAGAACATCATCCCCTCTTCCACCGGCGCCGCCAAGGCGGTGGGCAAGGTGATCCCCGAGCTGAACGGCAAACTGACCGGCATGGCCTTCCGCGTACCCACCCCGGACGTGTCCGTGGTTGACCTGACCGTGCGCCTGGAGAAGGCCGCTTCCTACGCCGACATCTGCGCCGCCGTCAAGGCCGCCGCCGAAGGCGAGCTGAAGGGCATCCTGGCCTACACCGAGGACGAAGTGGTCTCCAACGACTTCATCGGCGAAGTCTGCACCTCGGTATTCGATGCCAAGGCCGGTATCGCCCTGAACGACAACTTCGTCAAGCTGGTGTCCTGGTACGACAACGAGATCGGCTACTCCAACAAGGTGTTGGACCTGATCGCCCATATTTCCAAGTAACATTCGGGGATATAACCCGTTAAGATTAAAAGCGGCCCTCTGGCCGCTTTTTCGTTTTTATCGACGAGTACCACCCATGACACTGACTCCGCTTCGCCCCCTCTCGTCCAGTTGCCGACTGATGAGAAACGCCTCCGGTCTCGAGTTTATCCGTATCGAACATCCCAGGGTCCGGGCCCTGCTCAGCCTGCTGGGCGGCCAGTTGCTGCAGTACCGGCCGACCGGCCGGCCAGAGCTGCTCTGGCTGAGTGAGTGGGCCGTATTCGACGGCAGCAAGCCCATCCGTGGCGGCATCCCCCTGTGCTGGCCCTGGTTCGGCAAAGCGCCGGCCCAGGGCCCCCAGCACGGCACCGCCCGCCTGGGCCGCTGGCAGCTGGAGCAGGTGGAAGAAGACGAGCAAGGCATCACCCTGGCGCTCCTGTTTCGTGATGGCGCGCTCGAATTGCGGCAACGGCTGCGCCTCGGGCCCGAACTCGAACTCGAGGCCACCACCACCAATCTGGGCGGCGCGGCGGCCAGGGTCCAGATGGCCCTGCACAGCTATTTCGCCGTGCCCAGGGTGACGGACTGCCGTATCGAGGGGCTGGGCCCGGATTACCGGGACAGCCTGAAAGACTGCCACGTCAGCGGTGACGACAGCTGTCGCTTCACGCCCCCCTTCGATCGCATCTATACCGCCCCCCGGGGCAAGACCCTGCTGCATGCCGGTGGCCTGCGGATCCGGCTGGAACACCGGCACCACGACAGCCTGGTGCTGTGGAACCCCGGCCCGGCGCTGCCGGCCGATATCGCGGACGCCTCGGGCTTCGTCTGCGTGGAAAGCGCCCGCCTGCGCGCACCCTGGCTGTTGCCGGGCCAGAGTACCAGCCTGGTGCTGCAGTGCCGTCCCGATCCCATGGAGCCTGGGCATGTACCTGCTGCTGGTTGAGGACGACCTGGCCCTGGGCCGTGCCCTGCTGAAACTGCTTCAGGGCCACTACCGGGTCGACTGGGTGCGTACCCTGAGGGACGCCAGGACGCATTTTGCCGCCGCCGAAGTCGATCTGGTGCTGCTCGATCTGGGCCTGCCCGACGGTGAGGGCCTGGCCTGGCTGCAGCAGTTGCGCAGCACGGAGCAGCCGGTGCCGGTGCTGATCCTCTCCGCCCGGGACCAGCTGGACGACCGCATCCTGGGCCTGGATACCGGCGCCGACGACTACCTGGTCAAGCCTTTCGAACCCGATGAGCTGCTGGCGCGGATCCGGGTGCTGTTGCGTCGCCGGGCCGGTCGGGCCGGTGCCGTCATCCGGGTGGGCGATCTCTGCTTTTATCCCGACCGCCGGCAGTTCCTGCTGGCGGATCAGCCCCTGGAGCTGCCACCCAAGGAGCAGCAGCTGCTCACCGTGCTGATCATGGCCGCCGGCCAGGTGGTCAGCCGGGATCGGCTGACCCAGCAGCTCTACGGCCTCGGCAACGGCGCCGACTCCAACACCCTGGAAGTCCATATCCATGCCCTGCGCCGGCAGCTGGGCAAGGAACGGATCCAGACCCTGCGCGGCCAGGGCTATCGGCTGATGGCGCCATGAGGGTTCGCCTGAGCCGGCTGGCCTGGCTGCTGGCCCTGTCCACCCTGCTCGCCGGCCTGCTCGGCATCGTCAGCACCTACCGGGTGGCCGAGGCCGAGTTTCGCGAGCTGATCGAGGAGGATCTGCAACAACAGAGCCGAGTGCTGGCCCGCCTGCTGGCTGCCACCGACGGCAATCTTTCTCCTGCCCGCCTGGAGCAACTGCTGCGCGACGGCTTCAGGAAAGACGACGAAGACACCCTGCTGGTCAATGTGATCGATCTCGAACAACGCCGGTTGGTCAGCAACCTTGGGCAGCCGCCCTGGCCGCAACGACACGGCAGCGCAGGGATCCGGCTCGAATTCGACGGCCATACCTGGTTCGGCCACCAGCACCGGCACGGCCGACTGCTGGTGCAGCTGCTGCGCCGGGACGACCTGTACCGGGAGCTGCAGGAGGATATCCTCGAGGACATCATCACCCCGGCCCTGCTCGGCAACGGCATCAACCTGCTGCTGCTGGCCCTCTTGATCAGCCTGGTACTCTGGCCCCTTTCCCGGCTGGTCAAACAGCTGGAACAGCGCTCGGCCGACAGCCTGACGCCGCTTCGGGTGCAGACTCCCCTGCGCGAGATAGCCCTGCTCGGCGACAGTCTCAACCAGTTGATCAAGGACGTGGACGAGGTGCTCGGCCGGGAGCGGCGCTTCGCCAGCGATCTGGCCCATGAGCTCAGGACGCCGCTGGCCACCCTCAAGCTGGAGCTCGCCGGCCCCGAGCCGGAGCTGCCGGTCGTGCGGGCGGAAATCGATCGCATCGCCCGGGTGGTGGAGCAGTTGCTGATCCTGGCCCGGCTGGATCAGGGCCGCTGGCAGCATCGTTTTGCCCCCCTGCAGCTCGACCTGCTGTGCCGGGAGGCGATCACCCGCTGTCGTCACCGCGCCGAGGCCGGTGGCATCGCGCTGAACGCCAGTCTGGCGCCTGCCCTCTGCCGGGGCGAGGCCACCCTGCTCGGCATCCTGCTCGACAACCTGCTCGGCAATTGCCTGCGGCACTGCCCGGCCGGCACCGGGGTCAGCCTGTCCCTGCAGGCCGCCGCCGGCGGCTGGGTGCTGGAGGTCGAGGATGATGGCCCCGGTATCCCCCCGGCGCTGCGCCAGCACATGGAGGCCGGCCACACCCGCCTCGACAGCAAGAGCGAAGGGTTGGGGCTGGGGCTGGCCATCTGCCAGCAGATAGCCCAGGTGCACGGCGCACGGCTGCGCTTTCTCGCCCGCCGCGACGGGCAAAGGGGGCTGCGAGTCCGGCTGGAGCTGCCGACTTAAGGTTGGGTTAAGCTTTAGCGGCTAAGATGAGGGCTATTCACCAACACGGGAGTAGCACGATGAACAAGACCCTTATCGCCGCCCTTATCGGCCTCACCACCGTTACCGGCTCCGCCTTCGCCGCCACCGAGCCGGGCGGCTTCAAGGGCCCGGACCGCACCGAGGCCGCCAGCGTCGCCCAGGCCCTGGAGCTGTCGGACGACGCCCAGGTCCGCCTGAGCGGCGTGATCATCGAGTCCCTGGGGGACGAGAAATACCGCTTCCAGGACGACAGCGGCAACCTGGTGGTCGAGATCGATGACGACGAATGGCGCGGACTGGAGGCCACCCCCGAGACCCGGGTCACCCTCTGGGGCGAGATCGACAAGGATTGGAACCAGGTGGAGCTGGACGTGGAGCGCATCGAACTGGCCCGGTAGCCTGCTCGAATTTCTCGCCGGGGGGGAGTAAAATGCCCACCCCGGCCGCCATCTGGTGGCGGCCGCTGACCTGAGATCAGACGAGAAATCCCATGTTTACACCCGAACTGCTGTCCCCCGCCGGCACCCTCAAGAACATGCGCTACGCCTTCGCCTACGGCGCCGACGCGGTCTACGCCGGCCAGCCCCGCTACTCGCTGCGGGTACGCAACAACGAGTTCAACCACGAAAACCTCAAGATCGGCATCGACGAGGCCCATGCCCTCGGCAAGAAGTTCTATGTGGTGGTCAACATCCAGCCCCACAACGCCAAGCTCAAGACCTTCCTGCGCGACATGAAGCCGGTGGTGGAGATGAATCCCGACGCGCTCATCATGTCCGACCCGGGCCTTATCATGCTGGTGCGCCAGCACTTTCCGCACATGCCCATCCATTTGTCGGTGCAGGCCAACGCGGTCAACTGGGCCTCGGTGAAGTTCTGGCAGGACTACGGCATCGAGCGGGTGATCCTGTCCCGGGAACTGTCGCTGGAGGAGATAGAGGAAATCCGCTCCCAGTGTCCGGATATCGAGCTGGAGGTGTTCGTGCACGGCGCCCTGTGCATGGCCTATTCCGGCCGTTGCCTGCTGTCGGGCTACATCAACAAGCGCGATCCCAACCAGGGCACCTGCACCAACGCCTGCCGCTGGGAATACAAGGTACACGAGGCCAGGGAAGACGACGCCGGCCAGATAGTGCACAAGCAGGAGCCCATTCTGGTGCAGCCGGTGGCACCCACCCTGGGTGCCGGCGCCCCCTTTGATCAGCCGGTACTGCTGGAAGAAGGCAACCGCCCGGGTGAGTACATGGCCGCCTACGAGGACGAGCACGGCACCTACATCATGAACTCCAAGGATCTGCGCGCGGTGCAATACGTGGAGCGCCTGACCCGGATGGGAGTGCACTCCCTCAAGATCGAAGGCCGCACCAAGTCCTTCTATTATGTGGCGCGTACCGCCCAGGTCTACCGCAAGGCCATCGACGATGCCGTGGCCGGCCGCCCCTTCGACGTCACCCTGATGAGCACCCTGGAAAACCTGGCCCACCGGGGCTATACCGAGGGCTTCCTCAAGCGCCACGCCCACGGCGACTACCAGAACTACGACACCGGCTACTCGGTGTCCACCCGCCAGCAGTTCGTGGGTGAAATCACCGGCCGTGACGGCGACTGGGTGGAAGTGGCGGTGAAGAACAAGTTCCTGGTGGGCAACAGCCTGGAGCTGATGACTCCCAGAGGCAACCTGACTTTTACCCTTGAGCACATGAAAAATCGTAAGGGCGAGGCGGTAGACGTGGCCCCGGGCAACGGCCATGTGGTTTACCTGCCGCTCGGCGCCGACATCGAGGCTTCTTACGGCATTCTGCTGCGCAACCTGGGTGAGCAGCAGGACACCCGCAACCCGCACGTGGAGCAAGCTTGTGGCGCTGCTGATCACCGATAAGTGCATCAACTGCGACATGTGCGAACCCGAATGTCCCAACGGCGCCATCCACTTCGGGCCGGAGATCTATGAGATAGACCCGGTCCTGTGCACCGAGTGCGTGGGCCACTACGACAAACCGACCTGTATCAGCGTTTGCCCCATCGACTGTATTGTCGAGCATCCCGAGCACCGGGAAAGCGAAGCGCAGTTATGGGACAAGTTCGTGCTCTTGCACCACCAGCCATAAGAAAAGCGCCCCGCAACAGCCGGGGCGCTCTTATCCTCACGCCATCAGATGCCGGGCTCAGGCACGGCCTCGCTGCTCGGCAGCAAAAACCACACCACCAGGCCGGCGAAGGCCAGCAGCAGGCCGCCCAGTACCAGTTGGTTCATCTCCGGCAACCCGCCCTGTACCAGCAGGAACAGGCCGCCCCCCAGGTTGGAACTGCCGCCCAGCAGCGCTCCGGCGGTACCGCTGTGCTGAGGAAAAGGCGACACCGCCTTGGAAGTCGCTACCGGAAACAGCAGGCCGGCACCGGCAAAATACAGGCTGCCGCCCAGCACCAACCCGGCCACACTCCAGCGGGGCTCGAAGGCGGAGGCCAATACGATGGCGGCGCCCGACAGCAGGCCGACGGCGGAGATCCACTGCAGCCGTGCGATAGACCAGCTCGCCGCTTTCCAAGACGCCAGCGTGGCCCCGGCAAAATACAGCGGCAACGGCAGGATGAACAGCAAGCTGATCTCTGCGCTGGTCAGGTTGCTTTGTTTGCCCACCAGCACACTGAATACCGCTTCATAGAGGATCACCCCGGCAAAAGCGGCAATCAGCATGCCGAGTTGACGGCGAAACCCCCCGTTATGCAACACATATTGGTAAGCCGGCAGGATCGGCTGGGCGTGGCGGCGTGCCGAGGGCAGGGTTTCCCGAAAAAACAGCACCATCACCAGGGTAATGGCCACCCCCATCGCCAGCAAGAAGAGATACATGGAGCGCCAGCCGAAATGCAGGTTGAGATAACCGCCGATCAAGGGCGCCAGCAAGGGCGCCAGCATGATACCCATGGATACATAGCCATTATAACGGACCAGGTCTGAGCCTTCGAACTTGTCCCTCATCAGGCTGCGGCATAGGCTGCCGGCCGCCGCGGTACCGGCTCCCTGAATAAAGCTGCCCAGTAACAAGGCCGGGAATACCGGCCAACTCAGGATCAGCGCTGAACCCAGCACATAGATGCTCAGTCCCGCCAGCAGCACCGGGCGCCGGCCGAAGCGATCGGAGAGGGGGCCATAGATAAACTGAAATAATCCATAGGGGATCAGATAGAAGGCCATCACCAACGGCAGGCTGTCACTCGCCACCCGCAGTTCGGCGGCCATGTCCCCCATGGCCGGTACATACAGCGTCTGGGTCATTTGACCTGAAGCCACCATTAATACGGTGAGTAATACCAAGGACAAGCCCGACATGACCGCGATCTCCAAAAAACACCCGCATGGGTAGAATGTGATTTGGATCGCATCATAATGAATGGAGAGATTGACTGGCAATAGTGGCCTGAACGACCTTTTATAATGTCCAGCCCTAGATTTTCTAATCAGAAATTGTAGCGATAACTGACACCCAATGAACTCATGGTGCCATTGGATGGAGTCAGGCCCACACTGGGGAGGCGGATGCTTTCCAAGGCCAGGCGGTGCTGCTCCAACAACACCCCGACCCCGGCCCGGCCGGAAAACTGGAGCTGGTCAGAAACATGGCGCCAGCCCTGATCCGCCTGGCCCGGGCCATCCCAGGCCGGCACAATCTCGACGAAGACGAAGGGACGCAGGCCTTGCTCACCACCAGCCACATAACGCAGGGCCGGCACCAGGCTTAGGCGCGCCAGCTCATCGTCGTCCAGAGCCCAATAGCTGCTATCGAAACCGATACCGTAGCCCCGTCCCTGGCCGGCGGTGCTGCCGGCCAGGGACATGGGCGATGCAATCGGTGCCATCGAGGTACCTGGCCCCAGCACCCACTCCCAGTCGGCCAGGGCCTGGGTCGATAACAGCACCAAGAATAACGGGCTCCACTTCTTCATGTTTGAGTCTCTTTCAATCGCATTATTCCGTCACCAAGCAAGACAGACGCCTTTATCCGGTGCGAGGACGCGCCCACTCCCGAATTGTGCTTGTTTCCCCTGCCGCGCCGAAGCCCGGTCCCGACATCGCCGCTGGCATTTAGTCCTTGCCTGCACCGGGCACGCTGGTATAATCCGCCGCTCAAATTTCGTTCTTTAACATCAAGTGGGTTCACTGATATGCATCCGATGCTGAATATTGCGGTGCGTGCTGCACGCAACGCCGGTCAAGTTATCGTCAAAGGTTTCGCCAACCCGGACAACCTGGAAACACGCCAAAAAGGCCAGAGCGATTTTGTTACCAATGTCGACCTTGATGCGGAAAACGCCGTAGTAAACACCATTCGCAAGTCTTACCCGGAGCATACCATTATCGGTGAAGAATGTGGCGAACTGGTTGGCAGCAATAACGACTACCAATGGATCATAGACCCTCTTGATGGCACCACCAACTTCATGAGAGGCATCCCCCACTTTGCCGTGTCCATCGCCTTGCGGGTGAAGGGCCGTACCGAGCAGGCAGTGGTGTATGACCCCATCCGTGATGAGCTGTTCACCGCCAGCCGCGGCGCCGGTGCCCAGCTGAATGGCTACCGTATCCGCACCGGCAAGGCCAAGGATCTGACCAACACGGTGCTGGCCACCGGCTTTCCCTTCAAGCAGAAGCACCAGGCAGATGCCTACCTGGCCATGTTCAAGGCCATGTTTGTCCAATGTGCCGACATCCGCCGTGCCGGCGCCGCCAGCCTGGATCTGGCCTATGTCGCCGCCGGCCGGGTCGACGGTTACTGGGAGCTGGGCCTCAAGCCCTGGGACTCCGCCGCCGGCAGCCTGATCGCCCGGGAAGCGGGCGCCATCGTCACCGACTTCGTCGGCGGCCACAACCATGAGCGCAGCGGCAACCTGGTGTGCGCCAATCCCAAGGTGCTGAAGGCCATGCTGGCCAGTATTCGCGAGCACCTGCCGGAATCCCTGGCCCACTGAGCGGCGCTCCCACTCGCTATTAAGCCCCGACTCGTCGGGGCTTTTTTGTGCCCGGTGTTAGGCGTTAGGCGTTAGGCGTTAGGCGTTAGGCGTTAGGCGTTAGGCGTTAGGCGTTAGGCGTTAGGCGTTAGGCAGCGTCTCCGTCGCTTTGGTGTAAGGCAAACGGCCGTATCTGGATACGGTGTACGCCTTCAAAGCCGAGGAACATGGGAGCAACTCGGTGGTTCGGCACTCGCCTCGAAGAGGAAAGCCCCTTTCCCCTCACGCCTCCACGCCTCCACGCCTCCACGCCTCCACGCCTCCACGCCCGTGATAAAACAAAAAAGCCCGCCGGGAATACCGGCGGGCTTTTCAGACCTGGCGCAAAACGGCGGTTAGCCGTTCAGGCGCTTGTCGTTGCGACGGGGGCGGAACTTGCCGCCGCGGTCGTCGTTGTTGCCACGGAAGCTGCGACGGGGCAGCGGGCCGCCTTCGTACTTGGCCAGGTTCAGCGGACGCTGGCAGACGCGCACCTTCTGCAGCACCTGCTGGATCTCGGCCGGGATGCCCTCGGGCAGGTCTACGGTGGAGAAGTCGTCGTGGATCTGGATCTGGCCGATGTAACGGGATTCCAGATCCGCCTCGTTGGCGATGGCGCCGACCAGGTGGCCCGGCTTGACGCCGTGCACCCGGCCCACGTCGACGCGGAAGGTTTCCATCACCACGCCGGAGACATCGTCCTTGCCGCCCCGGGCGGCGCGGGGACGATCGGCACGCTCGGCACGCTCGAAGCGCTCGCGGCCACCGTCACGGCTTTCACGCACGTCGGGGCGGCGGGCCGCCATCGGCCGGTCTTCCACGAACAGCGGGCGGTCGCCTTGCAGCAGGCGGGCCAGGCCGGCCGCCAGCTGGGCGGTGTCCATGCCGTCGGCCTGCAGTTCGTCGATCATCGCCACGAAGGGGGCCAGGGCCTGCTCGTCGGCTTCCACGCTGGCACGGATGCGGGACTTGAAGCGCTCGGCACGGATCTTGTTGATGTCGTCGGCGGACGGCATCTGCATTTCTTCGATCGGCTGGCGGGTGTGGCGCTCCAGGTTGAACAGGTTGCGCTTTTCACGACCGGTCACGAACAGGATGGCGTCGCCCTCGCGACCGGCACGGCCGGTACGGCCGATGCGGTGCACATAGGACTCGTTGTCGTGAGGCATGTCGAAGTTGACCACGTGGCTGATACGCTCCACGTCCAGGCCGCGGGCGACCACATCGGTGGCCACCAGTACGTTCAGGCGACCGTTCTTCAGGCGATCGACCACCTTCTCGCGCAGCTTCTGGGGAATATCGCCGTGCAGGGCTTCGCAGGCATGGCCTTCGCGCACCATCATCTCGGCCAGATCTTCGGCATCCTTGCGGGTACGCACGAACACCAGCATGGCGTCCATCTCTTCGGTTTCCACCAGGCGGCACAGGGCCTCGTGCTTGCTCATGCCGCGCACGAACCAGTAACGCTGACGGATGCTGGCATTGGTGCGGGTCTTGTTGGCGATACGCACTTCCTGGGGATCTTTCAGGTATTTCTGGGCCACGCGCTGGATGGCCGGTGGCATGGTGGCGGAAAACAGGGCGATCTGGCGGCTCTCGGGCGTGTGCTCCAGGATCCACTCGACGTCGTCGATAAAGCCCATGCGCAGCATTTCGTCGGCTTCGTCCAGCACCAGGGCCTGCAGGTTGTCGAGCTTGAGGGTGCCGCGACGCATGTGATCCATCACCCGGCCCGGGGTACCGACGATCACGTCGACACCACGCTTGAGGGCGCGGATCTGGCTGTCGTAAGCCTGGCCACCGTAGATGGACAGGATGCGAATGTCTTTCTGGTACTTGGCGTAGTTTTCAAAGGACTCGGCCACCTGGATGGCGAGTTCACGGGTCGGCGCCAGCACCAGCACCTGGGGATAGGCGTTGCCGCCGCTGATACGGCTCAGCATCGGCAGGGCGAAGGCGGCGGTCTTGCCGGTACCGGTTTGCGCCAGACCCAGCACGTCCCGCCCGGTCAGCAGGGTGGGGATGGCGGCGGCCTGGATGGCAGAAGGCTGCTCGTAACCGGCATCGGTCAGAGCTTGAAGAACGGCAGGCGCCAGGCCGAGGTCAGCGAAAGCAGGTACAACAGAAGTATTTGTCATTTAACAGTTCCGAAATAAATAAAATGTCGGCGGACTGATACAGTAAAAGGCCAGGGACAACCCATTGCTCACCGGGGGTGAGGGCTTCCCTTCACACAGTGTGTGTCACACAAAGATTCACAAGGCTAATCTGGCCGTTTTTGTCTCAACACCGCCATGGTCAACCGGCTGGTACAAACCAGTCGATCTTTCTCATCATGGATGTCGATCTGCCAGACTTGTGTCGTCGCGCCCAAATGGAGGGGACGTGCGGTACCTATGACAAGGCCGCTTCGCTTGGCGCGGACGTGATTTGCGTTAACCTCCAGACCAACGCAATAATAACCCGCTTCAACGCACATATTGGCAGCTACTGAACCCAGGGTCTCGGCCAGCGCTACGGAAGCGCCGCCATGTAACATGCCAAGAGGCTGGTGGGTGCGATGGTCGACCGGCATACTGCCGCGCAGATAATCGTGACCCACGTCACAAAAGGTCATGCCCAACTGGGCTGCGAGCGTATTCTCTGACAGTTGGTTCAAAGAGTCCAGTGTAAATTCACGTTTCCACATAAAAGACGCAATTTGAAGTGAGGCGTTAGGCGTTAGGCGCCTCACGCCCAACGCCTCTCCCCTCAGGCTTCACATCACCGCTAACGCCGGGCGATTTTGCCGACCACGAAGATCAGCAGCACGGCGCCGATCACCGACATCACCAGCGAGCCGATGATGCCGGTGGCGGCCAGCCCCAGCAGGCGGAACACCAGGCCGCCGAGAAAGCCGCCCACCAGGCCGACGACGATGTTGCCGAGCAGGCCAAAGCCCTGCCCTTTCATCAAGTTGCCCGCTATCCAGCCGGCCAGGCCGCCGATGATCAACCCCCATAACAGACCCATATGCTTCTCCTTGTTGCCTTACGTCAACAAGCTTAGCAGAGCCTGCACCGGATGCTTGACCGGCTGCCCTTCCATCCGCTTGACCTGGCTGCGGCAGGAGAAGCCGGTGGCCAGGCAGCGTTCCCGGGGCAACCTGCCCATGGGCTCGGCCCAGCTCAGGCCATAGAGGGTCCTGGAGCCTTCCAGGTTCCTGGTTTCGTGGCCGTAGGTGCCGGCCATGCCGCAGCAACCCACCGCCACCGGCTCGAGCCGGGCGCCCAGGTGGCCGAAGATCCTGCCCCAGTCCTGGTGGGTGGCGGGCTTGGCGGTCTTTTCGGTGCAGTGGGCGAACAGGTACCAGGGCTCGCCGGCCGGCTGCCGGGCCGGGATTTGCTCCAGCACCCGCAGCAGCCACTCCTGGGGCAGCAGCACCTCGAAGTCGCCCCGGGCCGGGCCCAGGATCTTGTCGTATTCGTCCCGGTAGCAGAGTACCAGGGAGGGATCCACCCCCATCATGGGAATGCCGAGCCGGGCCAGCTGGTTGAGGAACTGGGCGCTGTCGGCGGCCATGGCGGCGAAACGGCGCAAAAAGCCTTTCACATGAGCCGCCTTGCCGTTGGGCTTGAACGGCAGCACCAGCGGCGCGAAGCCGAGCGCCGTGGCCAGGCGCACCAGATCGAACACCACCTGGGCATCGTAGAAGGAGGTGAAGGGGTCCTGCACGATAAGCACGGTTTTCGCCTTCTGCTCCGCGCTCAGGCCCTGCAGCCGGGCCAGGTCGAACTGGCCGGCCGGGCCGTCGGCCAGCAGGGTCTTGAGGCTGGGGTTGCTCACCAGCGGCATGTCCACCATGCCAAGCCAAGAGGCGGCGCCGCGCTTGACCCACTGGTTTTTCATCACCGGGTTAACCAGGCCCGGGGCTTTCGCCATCCAGGGGGTGTAGCTTTCCACCCAGGACACCAGGTAATCCTTGGGCGGGCGCTGGTAGCGCTGGTGGTAGAGCTGCAGGAAACGGGCGCGGAAGGTGGGCACGTCCACCTTGATCGGGCACTGGCTGGAGCAGGCCTTGCAGGCCAGGCAGCCGTCCATCGCCTCCTTCACCTCGTGGGAGAAGTCGTATTCGCCCCGGCGCCTGGCCAGGGTGTGCTTGATGCGCTCCACCAGGCCCTTGACGCTGGTGCCCCGGCTCATCACCGCCGCCTCTTCGGCCATGGGATCGAAGCCCTGGGCCGAGAGCTGGCGCAGCCATTCCCGCACCAGGCCGGCCCGGCCCTTGGGGGAGTGGCGCCGGTCGGCGGTGAGCTTCATCGAGGGGCACATGGGCGAGCGCACCTCGAAGTCGAAACAGAGCCCGTTGCCGTTGCAGTCCATGGCCTGGGTGAAGCCGTCGCGCACGTGCACCGGGATCTGCCGGTCGAAGAAGCCGCGCTTGGTGGCATCCACCGACACCAGTTGCTCCAGGCTGTCCAGCGGGGTGCAGATCTTGCCCGGGTTGAGACGGTTGAAGGGATCGAAGGCCGACTTGATGCGGCGCAGCTCGGTAAAGAGCGTTTCGCCGAAGAACACCGGGCTGTATTCGGAGCGGTAGCCCTTGCCGTGCTCGCCCCACATCAGGCCGCCGTATTTGGCGGTGAGGGCGTTGACCTGATCGGAGATGCGGCGCAGCATCACCTCCTGCTCCGGGTCGGTCAGGTCCAGCGCCGGGCGCACGTGCAGCACGCCGGCGTCCACATGGCCGAACATGCCGTACTGCAGACCATGATCGTCGAGCAGCTGGCGGAATTCCATGATGTAGTCGGCCAGGTGCTCGGGCGGCACCGCGGTGTCCTCCACGAAGGCCACCGGCTTCTTGCGACCCTTGGCGTTGCCGAGCAGGCCCACCGCCTTCTTGCGCATGGCGTAGATGCGGTTGAGGGAGGCCAGATCGTCGCACCGCTGGTAGCCGATGATGCCCGCCTCGCCCCGTTTGATAAGCTCGTCGAGCCGGGCGCAGAGGGCCTCGACCTTGTCGCGCTGGGCGGCTTCGTCCTGGTCGGCGTACTCCACCATGTTGAGGCCGTCCATCACCTTGCCCGGCACGTCCCGGATCAGATCGCTCACCGAATGCCAGATGATGTCTTCCCGCGCCAGGTTGAGCACCCTGGAGTCGACGGTTTCCACCGACAGCGCCTTGGCCTCCACCATCAGCGGGGCGTTGCGCAGGGCGGACTGGAAACTGTCGTACTTGACGTTGACCAGGGTACGGTATTTGGGAATGGGGGTCAGATCCAGCCAGGCTTCGGTGATAAAGGCGAGCGACCCCTCGGAGCCGCACAGGATACGGGTCAGATCCAGGGTATGGGTATGCTTGTCGTAAACATGTTTGAGGTCGTAGCCGGTCAGGAAGCGGTTGAGTTTGGGGAAGCGCCGCTCTATCTCGCCCGCGTGCCCGGTGACGCTGTGGTAGACGCAGCGGTACAGCTCCCCTTCCCGGCTGTCTTCCTCGAGCTTCTGGTCCAGCGCCTCGCCGGACACCGGCCCGGTTTCGATAAGGGTGCCGTCCACCAGCACGGCGGTCACCCCCAGCACGTGATCCGAGGTCTTGCCATAGACCAGGGAACCCTGGCCGGAGGCGTCGGTGTTGATCATGCCGCCGATGGTGGCCCTGTTGCTGGTGGACAGATCCGGCGAGAAGAACAGATCCTGGGGGGCCACCAGCTGGTTGAGCTTGTCCTTGACCATGCCGGTCTGTACCCGTACCCGGCGCCCCTCGGCATCCAGGGTCAGCAACTGGTGCATATGGCGGGACAGGTCGACCACGATGTTGTCGTTGAGCGACTGGCCGTTGGTGCCGGTGCCGCCGCCCCGGGGGGAGAAACGGATATCCCTGTAGGCCTCCTTGCCGGCCAGGGTCAGCATCACCACCAGATCCTGGCTGGAGCGGGGAAACACCACCGCCTGCGGCAGGCACTGGTAAACGCTGTTGTCGGTGGCCACCGCCAGCCGGCTGGCGTAACCGCGCTCTATGTCACCGCGAAAACCGCTGTCAGCCAAGGCCTCGAGAAACGAAAAATAGGTGGGGTTTATCTGCTGCTGCAGATCAATCCTTGGGATCATAACGATCTGTCCCCTTTGAATCCTGTATCAGTGCGCCCAGAAGAGGCGGCCATTATACACGCCTATGGGCCCCGGGGGCGAGGGGCTACTGTTGCCTGCCCCTTGGCAAAGGGCATCACCGCCTCGCGGTAAAGGCGCCAGCATACCCCGCTCCGACCGCGGGCTTGGACGGATAAATCCGACCGGAACGGCAACATAAGCGACACCGGCCGGGGAATTCCCGGCCCCGGCCCGGCGCCAGCGACGGCCTTATCCTTCCCTTCGACCGGACTCGCCGTCACCGGTGATCAGGTGGTTGAGAAAAAGCGCGAACAGCGCTGCCCGCGAGTCCACCCCGAACTTGGCGTACAAATGCTTGCGGTGGTTTTTGACCGTGCCCTCGCCGATGCCGAGCCCGGCGGCGATGGCGCCGTTGTCGAGGCCCTGTACCAGCAAGGAAGCCACCTGTCCCTCGCGCCGGGTCAGTCTGGCCCGGCCGAAACTGGCCAGGGCCGCCTGCACCCGGCGGTCCATGTCGGCCGCACCGGGCGGCGACAGCGCCAGCGGACCGATGCCACCGGGCCAGTGCCGCCGGCACAGGGCCCCCAGCAAGGGGAGACGGCGGCGCAGCTCCGCCTGCTCCGCCGGGGTGAAGGGTCTGGCCTGCAGGCGGCCAAAAAAGATCATCAGCCACTGGCCGTCGTTGAGCCTGATCACCAGCCCCAGCTCCTCCTGCCAGCCGGTGTCCCGATAGAAGGCCGCCAGATAATGGGGCGCCATGCCCTGCGCCGCCGCCAGTACGCGCAGCGAGTAGACGCCCTCGGCCAGGCCGGCGCTCAGCGCCCGGCAGAAGGGATCCTCGGTGTAAAGGCCGTTCAGGTACTGCTGAAACAGCAGCTCGCGCCGATGCCGCAGGTTGTCGTACAGATACAGCGCGCGGCCCCCGGTGCGATAGCCCACCATCAGCAGGCAATCGCACCCGAGCAGGGTTTCCAGCAGGCGGGCCAGCGCCCGGGGAAAGGCGGCACCGCCCAAGGCATCGATCGCCCTGGCCAGCAGGGCTTCGTCCAGGTCTTTCATCGCTATTCACTCCGGAGGTTGGAGCCGACGATTATCGCAAACTGTCCCATAAAGGACATAGCTGGCCGGCCGCGTCCGGAGCAGGATCGGGCTTTTGCCAACGGAGTCTTCCCATGGATACGACCGGTTCCTCCTTGCTCGACGAGCTGCAACGGCGCGGCCTTATTGCCCAGTTGTCCGATCCCGCCGCCCTGGCGGCGCACCTCGACGCCGATGCCCGCACCCTGTACTGCGGTTTCGATCCCACCGCCGGCAGCCTGCACATCGGCCATCTGGTCCCCCTGCTGATGCTGCGCCGCTTCCTGGACGCCGGCCACCGGGTGGTGGCCCTGATCGGCGGCGCCACCGGCATGATCGGCGACCCCAGCTTCAAGGCCAAGGAACGCAGCCTGAACAGCGCCGAGGCGGTGCAAGGCTGGGTGGACGCACTGGGTGAGCAGATAGGCCGGTTGTTGGGTGCGGACGGCAATGATCGGGTGCAACTGGTCAACAACCGCGACTGGCTGGCCGGCATGGACGTGCTCGGCTTTCTGCGGGACCTCGGCAAGCATTTTTCGGTGAATGCCATGATCGCCCGGGAATCGGTCAGGCAACGACTGGCCCGCCCCGAGCAGGGGCTGTCGTTCACCGAGTTTTCCTACTCCCTGCTGCAATCCTACGACTTCGCCGTACTCAACCGGGAGCGGGGCTGCAGCCTGCAGATCGGCGGCAACGATCAGTGGGGCAACATTACCAGCGGCATCGATCTCGTGCGCCGGCTCAACCGGCAGCGGGTATTCGGACTGACCCTGCCGCTCATCACCAAGGCGGACGGCACCAAGTTCGGCAAGACCGAAAGCGGCACCGTCTGGCTGGATCCGACCAGGACCTCGCCCTACGCCTTCTACCAGTTCTGGCTGAACACCGCCGATGAGGATGTCCATCGCTTCCTGCGTTACTACAGCTTTCTCCCCCTGGTGGAGATAGCCGCCATGGAGGCGGAGGACCGGCAAGGCAGCAAGCCCCGGGCCCAAGGGATGCTGGCCCGGGAGCTGACCCGGCTGGTGCATGGCGAGGAGGCGCTGCGAGGTGCCGAACGGATAAGCTCGGCGCTGTTTTCCGGGGAGTTCGGTCGACTGAGCCCGGCCGAGTTCGCCCAACTGGAGCTGGACGGCATCCCCCTGACCCGGGTGGAAGCCACGGGTTCGCTGGTGGAGCTGGTGGTCGCAGCCAAGCTGGCCGGCTCCAACCGCCAGGCGCGGGAACTGATCGCCCGGGGCGCCATCAGCGTGAACGGCGTCCGGGCCGGAGGCGACAGCCTGGCCGGCATTGCTCCCCTGCACCACCGCTACCTGGTGCTGTGCCGGGGCAAGAAGCACTTCCACCTGCTAAAGTTCGACCCGGCCTGAATCCTGGAGCACCGTTCAGTTCAAATATTGACCAGTCGGCTATTTGTTGTCTGTTGCGACACAGAGAAGAGTCAACAGGGCGACCTCCGCCGACACGCCGCAAGTACGTCCCTGTAGGCTCGCACCTGCCATCCCTGGCAGGTGACGGTCGGCGGAGGCCATCCCTGTTACCTCTTTCAAACTCTGACGCCGTCTGAAGGTGGTGCCAGCAGGCAGCTGCGGTGCGATAGGGAGGACAAAGGGGGCAGCTCCGCCGGCCCTCCGCGCCAGGGCCGGAAAATGCTCCTGCCGTTCCGGCATTCCCGCCATCCCTGGCGGTCAGAAGCGTGGCAGAGCCCCCAAGGGGC
Source organism: Zobellella sp. An-6 (assembly GCF_052487945.1). NCBI lineage: Bacteria > Pseudomonadati > Pseudomonadota > Gammaproteobacteria > Aeromonadales > Aeromonadaceae > Zobellella > Zobellella sp. An-6. Next base: position 2,968,517 of record NZ_CP199259.1, read on the forward strand.
GAGCTTGCTCACCGTGACGAGCTGTTTCGGCCTGACCGAACATCCAGTGAATGTTCGCAGCAGGTCGAAACTGCGAGTGTCCTGTCTTTACGGCTTGTCGGAGGAGTAGTGCCCTTTGGCCGACAGACTACACCTCGTCAGAAGCCATCGACAAAGGGGAAAGGCGCTGCCTAAGTTTTAAACTGTTCGGTACTCTAGCGGCCGCGCCGCCCGGCGCTGCTCCGTTTGCCGGCGGTACCGGCGCTCTCCCGGCCCGGCTTCGCCGGTCGCCGCCCCGGGGCCGCCTTGCCCCTGCCGTCCTGGCCGACCCGCGGCCCCTTGCGGGCCGCTTTCGGCACGTCCAGCCGGGATGCCTCTTCGGTCTTGCTCGACCCCTGCACCATGCGGTTGATCACCGCCAGCTCCTGGGGGCTGACCTCCCGCCACTGGCCGGCCTTGAGTCCGCCCAGGGAAATATTCATGATCCTGACCCGCTTCAGGCTGGTGACCTCGAAACCGAGGTATTCCGCCATGCGCCGGATCTGGCGATTCAGCCCCTGGGTGAGGATGATATTGAAGCTGCGCGGGCCGATTTGTTTGACCTTGCAAGGCTTGGTCACGGTGTCGAGAATGGGCACCCCCGCCGCCATTTTGGCCACAAAATCCTCGGTGATGGGCTTGTCCACCGAGACGATGTATTCCTTCTCGTGGGCGTTGCCGGCACGCAGTATCTTGTTGACGATGTCACCGTCGTTGGTCAGCAGGATCAGGCCGGACGAGGGCTTGTCGAGCCGGCCGATGGGGAAGATGCGCGCAGGATACTTGACCGCGTCGACGATATTGCCGGGAATGGCCTGGTCGGTGGTGCAGGTAATGCCGATGGGCTTGTTGTAGACCAGGTACACCGGCTGGGGCCTGGCACGCAGGGGCTTGCCGTTGATGGTGACCCTGTCGGCCGCGGTTACCTTGACGCCCATGCCGGCCACCTGGCCATTCACCGCCACCGCCCCCTGCTCGATCAGCCGGTCGGCCTCCCGGCGGGAACAGATGCCGGTTTCACTGATAAATTTGTTCAGGCGGGTGCCGCCGTTGTCTTCTGTCATGGGCCCTGACGCTCTCCCTCGGTGGCGATAAACCGGCCCGCTCCGGACGGATCCGGGGCGGCTGGCTGAAAAGCGGCAGTGTAGGCGCCCGGGCCGGCCATCGCAAGCCCCTTCCCCGGACAGCTAGAGCCAGCGCCGGACCCGGGCACAGTAACCGAGGTAGGCCGGCCCGAACTTGCGCGCCAGCGCCCGCTCCTCCGCCGCTATCTGCACCCGGTTCATATAGAGCACGAACAGTCCCAGCAACAGCAGGTTGAACAGGCTGCCGAGCCAGAGGGCCCAGGCCAGCAACAGCAGCAGATCGCCCAGGTAGATGGGGTTGCGCGAGCGGCGAAAGATCCCGGTGGTCACCAGGTGCGACGCCTGCTCCGGATGAAAGGGCAGCACAGTGGTATGGGCCCGTGCCAACTGCCACGCCGCCGCCGCCATCAGCGCCAGCCCCGCCGCCAGCACCAGCAGGGCAACCCAGCCCTGGCCGGCAAAGGCCAGCCCGCCGCTCCAGCGCCGCACCAGCCACATCAGGCCGGCGATCAGCACCACCACGCCGGGGGGCGGCAGCCACAGCAGGCGGCGCAGGGTGGCCGGGCGCATCAGGACTCCGCCAGCCGCTCTTGCGGCAATGCAGGGGCAACAGGCGAGGCTTCCCCTTCCGCCACCGGCTCTTCCGGCTCCCGGTAGCAACGGGTCATGCGCAAGGCCTCATACAAATCCGGGTAGAGCAGGATGCCGTCCTCCCCCACCCGGATGCCGGCCTGGTGCAGCCAGTGGGTCATCTGACTGCGCCGGCCGGCCATCAGCAGCTGGATGCCACGCCGCTTCAGCTCCTTGTGCAGTTCCCCCACCATGCTCATCACGCTGATGTCCTGGTGGGTGAAGCAGGACACCGCATCGATGATCAGGCACTTGGGCGGATGGGGCTCCCGTCCCAGCAACTGCAGCACCCGGCGCTTGAAATAGGCGGCGTTGAAATAGGTGAGCGGCGAGTTGAAACGATAGATCAGCACCCCGGTCACGGCCTTGACCTCCTCGTTGTGGCCCAGGGTATGCACTACCCCCTCGTCGTTCATGCCCATCAACTGGTCCGTGGGCCGCATCACGTTGCGCAGAAACTGGAACAGCCCCAGCAGCACCGCCAGGGTGATGCCGGGGATCACCCCCATAAACAGCACGCTGACGAAGGTGATCCAGGCCAGCCAGAAGGCGGCGTTGTCCGAGTGGCGCAGCGCCCACTGGCCGCGCAGATCGATAAGCGACCAGGAGGCCATTACCAGCACTATGCCCAATGACGCCGTGGGAATGTACTGCAGGGGCGCGGTCAGGAAAAAGGTGACCAGGGCGATCACGGTGGCGGCCACGATCGACACCAACTGGCTCTTGCCGCCGTTGGCGTCGTTGACCGCGGTGCGGGAGTCGGCGCCGCTGATGGCGAACCCCTGGGACACCGCCGAGGCCAGGTTGGCCACGCCGAGGGCGCGGAATTCCTTGTCGGCATCGATATCGTAGCCGTTCTTGGCGGCGAAGCTGCGGGCGGTGAGCATCATCGACACGAAGCTCACCATCGCCAGGTTGAGCGCCGGCAGCACCAGCTCCCGCATCAGCCCGGGAGGAAACTCGGGGAGCTGCAGCGAAGGAATGCCGCCGCTGATGGCTCCCACCACCATAATGCCGCTCCGCTCTCCCCCCAGCACCCACAACAGGGCGGCAGCGACGGCCAGCGCCAGCATGCTGGCGGGCCACTGGGGCCGGTAGCGCAGGCAGGCCAGCATCACCACCAGGGTCAACAGGCTGATGCCCAGGGTGGGCCAGTGGATCAGCGCCAGGTAACTGGGGGCGGCGGCGATCCGCTCGATAAGCTCCGACTCGTCGAAGGTAAAGCCGAAGATGCTCGACAACTGGCCGACCATGATGGTGATGGCCACGCCGTTCAAGAGCCCCAGCAGGATGGGGCGGGACAGGAAGTCGGCCAGTACCCCGAGTTTGAACCGGCTGGCGATCAGGCACCAGAAGCCGGTCATGGCGGTCATGGTCATCACCAGTTGCCAGTGGCGGGTGGCATCTCCCGCCGCCAGGGGGGTGACCACGGCGGCGATCACCGCGCAGGTGGCGGCATCGGGCCCGACGATCAACTGGCGGGAGGTGCCGAACAGGGCGTAGGCCAGCATCGGCAGTATGCAGGAATAAAGACCGACCACGGCCCCCACCCCGGCCAGCTCCGCGTAGGCGATGGCCACCGGCAGCGCCACCGCCGCCACCGACAGACCGGCGCGCAGATCCGGCAGCAACCAGGCGCGCTGGTATCCCAACAACGCCACCAGCCCCGGCATCCAGCGGGCCAGGGAGAAAAAATCGCGCATTTTTCAACCACTTGCAGTTAGTTATCTCGCCTTAATTATAGAGTGACGGTGACACAACATGCGCGTAAATCATCAGGTTGGTAAAAACGCCGGCGACGGACTCAGCCTGCGCCCAGGGCCGGGCGCAGGCGCAGCCGGGCCAGCCAGCGCTGAATATGGGGCCGGGACGCCACCTCGATGTCCAGCCGCGGCAGGAAGCCTATCAGCACATAGGCGGCGATGTCGGCGATGGAATAGCGTTCCCCGGCCAGATACTCGGCCTCGCCCAGGCGCTGCTCCAGCCGGGGCAGGAAGGCCTGCAGCCGGGTCCTGGACTCCTCGCCCCAGGCGGGGACGCAGTGTTCCCGATCCCGGTAAACGCCGCTCAGGTTGCGGAAGGCCTGAAAGGCAGGGATGAGTCCGTCCAGTTCGACGATGCGGTGCCACATTTCCACCCGGGCCCGGTCCAGGGGACTGTCGCCGAACAGGGCGAGTTCATCCGGGTACAACTCATCGAAATAACGGCAGATGGCCACCGACTCGCACAGGTAGCTACCGTCGTCCAGCTCCAGCAAGGGAATGCGGCCGTTGGCGCTCTTGGCCCGGAATTCGGGCGTCAGGTTTTCCCCGGCCCGCACGTCCACCTGCACCCGCTCGACCGCTATCCCCTTCTCGGCCAGAAAGATGTTCACCCGCCGGGCGTTGGGGGTGGTCGCCAGTTCATAAAGTCTCATAAGGTCACCTTGTGGTAATAAAATCATGGGGTGACCTTAGGTTATCCCAGTCGTCGCCACCAACACAGGGGCAACGCCCGAATGCTGAAAATGTCGCCGCCATCGCAAAAAGGGAATCAAATCATCCAGAACGCAATCACAGTGCCGTTTGCCGCCTGTCTTCCCGTCCCAAACTATGGTTGAATACTCGGCTGCGGCCCTAAAGCCGCTGCTCCCTCCATTACCCACAGGCTTCCGATGGCATGACGACACCAGTTCTGATCTGTGACGATTCCGCCCTGGCGCGCAAACAAATGGCCAGATCCCTGCCCGCTGACTGGGAACTTGAACTCCACTTCGCGGAACATGGCTTAGATGCCCTGCGGCAGTTGCGCACCGGGGAGTTCGAGCTGCTTTTTCTCGATCTGAACATGCCGGTGCTGGACGGCTACGGAGTGCTGGAGGCCATCAAGGCCGAAGACCTGCCGGTGATGACCCTGGTGGTGTCCGGCGACATTCAGCCTCAGGCCAGAGAGCGGGTCAAGGCCCTGGGCGCCCTGGGCTTTATCCGCAAACCCGTCGATACCGCCGAGCTGAGCGAGCTGCTGCGCCAGTACGGCCTCTACCAGCCGGCCGAAACCGCCCCGCAGACGCCATCACCGGCCCGACACCCCGACACCGCCCTGTCGCTCCACGACTACCTGCAGGAGCTGGCCAACGTCGCCATGGGGCAGGCCTCGGACCTGCTGGCCCGGTTGCTCAACGTCTTTATCCGCCAGCCCATCCCCCGGGTCGCCCCCATCGCCCGTAGCGAACTCAGCATGGCCATCTCGGCGGTGGAAAGCGGCGAATGCTATTCCGCCGTATGCCAGGGCTTTGTCGGGGCCGGTGTGTCCGGCGAGGCGCTGCTGCTGTTTTCGGATGCCAGCATAGGGGAAATGGCCCGGCTGCTGCGTTACGATGACGCCACCGCAGCGCCGGACGTGGAGATACTGATGGACATGTCGAGCATACTGTTCGGCGCCTTTCTCAAGGGGCTGGGGGATCAGCTCGACATCCGCCTCGGGCTGGGTCACCCCACGGTGCTCGGCCGGCACCAGCGGGTGGACGTGTTGCTGGAACACCACCGCCGGCAGAGCGAACAGCTGCTGTGCATCGAGATCCCCTACGAACTCGAACACCATCATATTCACTGCAATTTGCTGGTGCTGCTCACGGAGGAGTCGGTCAGCCGGCTGGAGCAGCGTCTTTGCTACATGACGGAGTAAGCGATGAGCCTCACCGAGCAGGATGCCCATGGATTCCACTGGCTGGTGGATATGCTGGAGTCGGTCGAGATCGGCCTGGTGGTTATCGATCTGGATTTCCGGGTGCAATTGTGGAACGGCTTTATGGAAAACCACAGCGGCCTGACCTCCACCGCCGTGCGTGATCGCAACCTGTTCCACCTCTTTGCGGAGCTGCCCGAACCCTGGCTGCGTCGCAAGGTGGACACAGTGGTCACCCTCAACACCCGTGCCTTCACCTCCTGGGAGCAACGACCCTGGCTGTTTCGCTTCCGCAACAGCCGCCCGGTGACCGGTACTCAGGAATACATGTTCCAGAACCTGACCATCAGCCCGCTGTCCGATCCCGACGGCAGTATCCGGCGAGTGTGCCTGATGGTGTATGACGTCACCGATGTGGCCAGCAGCCGGCTGGCCCTGGAGCAGGCCAACGAGCAACTGGCCCGGCTGAGCATGACCGACCGGCTAACCGGCCTGCTCAACCGCGGCACCTGGGAAAACCTGCTCGACGCCGAATTCGCCCGCTTCCGCCGTTACGGCCACCCCTGCACCCTGGTGTTGTTCGACATCGATCACTTCAAGGAGATCAACGACAGGTACGGTCATCTGGCCGGGGACGACGTGATCCGCCAGGTAGCCGCCATTACCAGGGGGACCCTGCGCCAGTCTGATCAGGCGGGTCGTTACGGTGGCGAGGAGTTCGGCATCATACTGCCGCAGACGGATGCCGAGGGCGCCGACATTATCTGCGAGCGGCTGCGCCGGGCGTTCGAAGCCGCCGTGGTCAGCACCCAGGAGGGTGAAATCCGCTACACCGTCAGCCTGGGAGCGGCTCCCTTGAGGGAGGGCCCGAACAACCACATGGAATGGCTGCGCCAGGCCGACGAGGCGCTCTACGCCGCCAAGCATGAGGGGAGAAACCGGGTGGTGATGAGATAAGACACCCGGCGCCATTCGTACCCTTCGTAATCAGGAAGGCGGGCGCCAGGCCGACGCCCAGCATGCCACCGAGCAACAGGGCTCCCAATCGGTATCTGGTCTGCATAGCGGTCTCCGGGCACTGTGGCCTTTCCCACTTTAATGCCGTCAGGGGTGCCGGCAAACACCGCCGACACGCCATGAGACTCCTTCTGTCGGGCTCAATCCAGTCGCTTGGCGTAGCTTTCCCGCTCCATCTCGACCACTTCCACGGTGAGGGAAATATCCTCGAGCCCCAGACCCGCCAGGGCCTCCAGCACCAAAGCTGCCAAGGCCTTCCTCTGCTCCGGGGTGCGTCCCGACAGTATCTTCAGGGTCACATGGATAAAGTCGCGGCGGGCGCCGCCATGGTGGTGGTAGTCGTAGCCGACGGCCCGGCTCTTGATGTCGGCCTCTTCGAACAGGCCGCTGTCGAAGGCCCCCTGGTGCACCGCCGTGACCAGGGCAGAAGGGCTGAGCTGGCGTCCCAGGGTGGTGGAGTATTCGATTACGCAATGGGGCATGGCCTTGCTCCTTGAAAAAAAAGAAAGCCCCGCTACGGGGGCTTTCGCAGAGGAAAACCGGTTTACACCAGTTCGATCACGTCGAAGCCGACTTCCGGATTGACGTCGGCGTCGTAGTCCACGCCCGCCAGGCCGAAACCGAACAGGCGCAGGAACTCGTCCTTATAGCCCTGGTAATCGGTCAGCTCATAGATGGTGTCGTCGGTGATCTTCTGCCAGATCTCACGGCAGGCGTTCTGCACCTCGTCGCGCAGCTCCCAGTCGTCCAGGCGCAGGCGGTTCTGCTCGTCCACCGGGGCGGGCTGGCCGTTGTAGAGACGGTCGGCGAACAGGCGCTGGATCTGCTCGATGCAGCCCTCGTGGATGCCCTGCTCCTTCATCACCTTGAACGCCATGGAGATGTACAGCGGCATCACCGGAATGGCGGCGGAGGCCTGGGTCACCACCGACTTGAGCACCGCCACGTGGGCGTTACCGCCACGGGCCTTCAGCTTGGCGTCGATGGCATGGGCGGCGCGATCCAGGTCTTCCTTGGCCTTGCCCAGGGTGCCGTGCCAGTAGATGGGCCAGGTCAGATCGGTGCCGATGTAGGAGTAGGCCACCGACTTGGCGCCTTCGGCCAGCACGCCGGCGGCTTCCAGGGCATTCATCCACAGCTCCCAGTCCTGGCCGCCCATCACCTGGATGGTGTCGGCGATTTCCTGCTCGTTGGCCGGCTCGACCACGGCTTCGACCAGCACGTCCTTGTTGGTGTCGAGGGCCACCGACTTGTAGGGCTCGCCGATGGGCTTGAGCGCGGAGCGCACCACTTCGCCGCTGTCGGGCAGCTTGCGCACCGGCGAGGCGAGGGAGTAGACCACCAGGTCGATCTGGCCCAGGTCCTGCTTGATCAGCTCGATCACCTGGTCACGGCACTCGTTGGAGAAGGCGTCGCCGTTGATGCTCTTGGCGTACAGCCCCTCTTCCTTGGCGGCCTTGTCGAAGGCGGCGGCGTTGTACCAGCCGGCGGTGCCGGTCTTCTTCTCGGTACCCGGCTTTTCGAAGAAAACGCCGATGGTGGCGGCGCCGCTGCCGAAGGCGGCGTTGATGCGGGAGGCCAGGCCGTAACCGGTGGACGCGCCGATCACCAGCACCTTCGTCGGCCCCTGCGCCAGTTTGCCCTTGGCTTTGACGTAGGCGATCTGCTCGCGTACATTCGCCTCACAGCCGACCGGATGGGTGGTGGTGCAGATAAAGCCACGGACCTTGGGTTTGATGATCATAGAGATGTTTGCCTCGGTTATTCACAAATAGAGGCTAAAGATACCCTATTCCGGGGCAAATGTGAGGCCCGATGTTTACCCTTCGTCCCTATCAGCAGGAAGCGGTCGACCGCACCCTGGACTACTTTCGCCGCCATGACGCACCGGGACTTTTGGTGCTGCCCACCGGCGCCGGCAAGAGCCTGGTGATCGCCGAGCTGGCCCGCCTGGCCCGGGGCCGGGTGCTGGTGCTGGCCCATGTCAAGGAGCTGGTGGAGCAGAACCACGCCAAGTACCGGGCCTACGGCGTCGAAGCCGATATTTTCTCCGCCGGGCTCAAGCGCCGGGAAAGCAGCCGACAGGTGGTGTTCGGTTCGGTGCAGTCGGTGGCGCGCAACCTGGGCGCCTTTTCCGGCTTCAGCCTGGTGGTGATCGATGAGTGCCACCGGGTGTCGGACGACGATGACAGCCAGTACCTGCAGGTGGTCAACCACCTGCGTCGGGACAATCCCAGGCTCAAGGTGCTGGGGCTCACCGCCACTCCCTACCGTCTGGGGCTGGGCTGGATCTACCAGAGCCACCACCACGGCATGGTGCGCAGTCGTGCGCCGCGCTTTTTCACACACTGCCTGTTCGAGCTGCCGCTGCGGCTGATGATCAAGCAGGGTTACCTGTGCCCGCCGCAACTGGTGGACGCCCCCGTGGTGCACTACGACTTTTCCCGTCTTTATGAGCAGGGGCTGTTCAGCGAGCAGGCGCTGGATCGGGAACTGGCCCGCCAGCCCCGGGTCACCCCCCACATAGTGGCGCAAATTCAGGACTACGCCGAGCCCCGGCAAGGGGTGATGATCTTCGCCGCCACCGTGCGCCACGCCGCCGAAGTGGCCGGCCTGTTGCCGCCCGGGCAGACCGCGCTGATCACCGGAGAGACCCCCGGCCCGGAGCGGGACGCCATCATCCGCCGCTTCAAGGCCCGGGAGCTGAAGTTCCTGGTCAATGTGGCGGTGCTCACCACCGGCTTCGACGCCCCCCATGTGGATCTTATCGCCATTCTGCGCCCTACCCAGTCGGTGGCCCTGTACCAGCAGATAGTGGGCCGGGGCCTGCGCCTTTCGCCGGGCAAGCACGACTGCCTAGTGCTGGATTACGCGGGCAACAACATGGACCTCTTCGCCCCCGAAGTGGGCGAGCCCAGGCCCCATCCGGACAGCACCCAGGTGCAGGTGCCCTGCCCCGCCTGCGGTTTCGCCAATATCTTCTGGGGCAAGACCGACGCCGAGGGCCGGGTGCTGGAGCACTTCGGCCGCCGCTGCCAGGGCCTGTTCGAAGACGACGAGGGCCAGCGGGAGGAATGCGGCTACCGTTTCCGCTTCAAGTCCTGCCCCCAGTGTCTGGCGGAAAACGACATCGCCGCCCGCCAGTGCCACGACTGCGGCCAGCTGCTGGTGGATCCGGACAAGCAACTGAAGGAAGCCCTGGCGCTGAAGGACGCCCTGGTGCTGCGCTGCGCCGGCATGACGCTGGCGGCGGAGCAGGGCAAGTTCGGCCCGGCGCTCAAGGTGACCTATCACGACGAGGACGGCACCGAGCTGGTGCAATGGTATGGCTTCGACGCCAAGGGGCCCAAGGGCCGCTTTTTCCGGGACTTCGTGGCTCCCCACTGGCCGGCCCCGGGCCTGGAGCCGGATTTCGCCGCTCTGGCCGAGGTGGAGGCGGCCGCCGCGCGCTTTCGCCACCCGGACTTCGTCATCGCCCGCAAGCACAAACGGGGCTGGCAGGTGAAGGAGAAGATCTTCGACTACCAGGGCCGCTACCGGCGCGCCCATGAATTGGGATAAGGGACGGAGACTGGCATGCTATATTGGCCCCGCAGACCACAGGCAAAACATCACCAAAGAGCACATCCATGATAAAAACCGCATTAACCGGCTTCGCCATTCTTTTTACCGCCCTGACCGCCCGGGCGGCCACGCCGCCGGAGCACGGCCAGGCCGCCTGGCTGCTGGCCGACCTCGGCAGCGGCCGTATCGAGCAGAGCCACAACCCCGAGCAGTTGCTCAAGCCCGCCTCCACCCAGAAGCTGCTCACCAGCCTGGCGGGCGCCCTGGCCCTGGGGCCCGACTGGCGCTATGAAACCCGGCTGCGCTACCGGGGCAGGCTCGAAAACGGCCTGCTGGTGGGAGATCTGCTGATCGACTTTGTCGGCGATCCCAGCCTCACCCGGGAGCAGTTGCGGGATCTGCTGGCCGGCAGCGGCATCCGCCGCATCAGCGGCAACCTGCTGCTCAACCAGTCCCGTTTCGGCGGCTATGACAGGGGCAACGGCTGGTCCTGGAACGACCTCGGGGTCTGCTACACGGCACCGCCGGCGGCGCTGATCCTGGACAGGAACTGCGTGCAGGGCGCCCTCTACGCCCGCCTCGGCCAGCCGGCCCGCGCTACGGTGCCGGCGCACCAGCCGGTGTCGGTGAGCGCCGAGGTGGCGGTGCTGGGCGAGGCCGAGCGCCGGGCCCGCTTCTGCGAGCTGGAGGTGGACATGAGCCCGCCCAACCGCTATCACCTCAGCGGCTGCACAGGGCCACGCCAGGAGCCCTGGCCGCTGCGCTTCGCCATCCAGGATCTGGACGCCTGGGGCGAGGCCCTCAGCCGCTGGGCCCTGGGGCAGGCCGGCATCGCGCTTTCCGGCCGGATCAGCGGCAGCCGGCAGGATGCCGCCGATTGGCCGGTGCTCGCCAGCCACGCCTCGCCGCCCCTGCGGGAGCTGGTAGGGCGTATCCTGCTCCACTCCGACAACCTCTACGCCGACAGCCTGCTGCGCACCCTGGGCGCCGAGCATTTCGGCCAGCCCGGCAGCTTTCGCAACGGCAGCCAGGCGGTGCGGGAGATCCTGAAAGCGCAGGCCGGCATCGATCTGGGCCCCGCCTGGCTGGCGGACGGCTCCGGCCTGTCGGCCCACAACCTGCTGCGGGCCAGGGATCTGCTGGCGGTACTGCAGGCCATGGCCGCCAGGCCCGAGCTCGACTGGCTGGTGGCGGCCCTGCCGGTAAGCGGCGAAAACGGCACCCTCCGCTACCGTAAAAGCGTGATCCAAATACCGCTCAAGGGACGGGTGCAGGCCAAGACCGGTACCATCGCCCATGTGCAGAACCTGGCCGGCTTTATCGACACCGACGCTGGCCGCAAGGCCTTCGTACTGCTGCAAAACGGCCTGTCCATCAGTCCCGAACAAGAGCAGCAACTGGCCCGGGGCGAAGGCGACTGGCCGGCCCGGGCCTTCGAGCGGCAGTGGCTGGAGCAGGCGCTGGCTGCCGGCTCCATCGCCAAAACCAATCAATGATGAATACATTAACGATTTAACCAGGGGGCACCGGCTGCTTATACTGCCCCCCGTTACCCAGTCAAGGAGAAAGCCCATGTTTGCTGTGATATTTGGTCGCCCCGGTTGTCCCTATTGTGTTCGCGCCAAGGAACTGGCGGAAAAGCTCACCACCGAGCGCGACGATTTCAAGTTCCGTTATGTGGACATCCATGCCGAGGGCATTTCCAAGGAAGATCTGGAAAAGACGGTGGGCAAGCCGGTGCAGACGGTGCCCCAGATTTTCCTCGACCAGCAGCACATCGGCGGTTTCACCGACTTCGAGGCCTACGCCAAGGCAAACCTGGACCTGTACCAGTAATCCCTTTCACCACACTGCCCTGGCGACCGCAAGGTCGCCTTTTCAGCGCTCCGACACCGACATCAACGCAGAAGCGCCGTTTTCAGGATTTTTTTCGTCCAAAGCCCCCTTTTACCCCTTTTCATCCGGGTGCCAAAGCTCCATCATGGACGCCATTGACTGTCTGTACTGCCCGTTCCCGGACACGCCTTTCCCGAAGCCCGCGCCTCATGCCGGCCTCTCCTGTTCGTGGTTTCCCTGGCAGTTGCATAACCCGAGGCCCTTGATACCCATGTATTCCGTAGAGAAATCGCACAAGCTGGACAACGTCTGTTACGACATCCGCGGCCCCGTCCACAAGGAGGCCCGCCGCCTGGAGGACGAAGGCCACCGTATCCTCAAGCTCAATATCGGCAACCCGGCCCCCTTCGGCTTCGAGGCCCCGGAAGAGCTGCTCAAGGACGCCATCCTCAACATGCCCACCAGCCAGGGCTACTGCGATTCCAAGGGACTCTTCTCGGCCCGCAAGGCGGTGATGCAGTACTACCAGCAGAAGGGGCTGCGCACCACCGATCTGGACGACATCTACATCGGCAACGGGGTGTCGGAGCTGATCGTGATGGCGATGCAGGCCCTGCTCAACAACGGCGACGAGGTGCTGGTGCCCGCTCCCGACTATCCTCTGTGGACGGCGGCGGTGACCCTGTCCGGCGGCAAGGCGGTGCATTATATGTGCGACGAGCAGGCCGACTGGTACCCGGATCTGGACGATCTCAAATCCAAGATCAGCCCCCGCACCAAGGGCATAGTGCTGATCAACCCCAACAACCCCACCGGCGCCGTCTACGGCAGCGAGTTCCTGCTAGAGGTGGTGGAAATCGCCCGCCAGAACCGGCTCATCATCTTCGCCGACGAGATCTACGACAAGATCCTCTACGACGATGTTGCCCACCATTCGGTATGCACCCTGTGCGACGACGTGCTGGTGGCCACCTTCAATGGCCTGTCCAAGAGCTATCGTGCCGCCGGCTTCCGCCAGGGCTGGATGATGCTCAGTGGCCCCAAGCACCTGGCCCGGGACTATATCGAGGGGCTGGAGATGCTCGCCTCCATGCGGTTGTGCGCCAACGTGCCCATGCAGCACTGCATTCAGGCCGCACTCGGCGGCTACCAGAGCATCAACGAGCTGGTGCTGCCCGGTGGCCGGCTGCGCCAGCAGCGGGACAAGGCCTGGGAGCTGCTCAACCAGATCCCAGGCATCTCTTGCGTCAAGCCCAAGGGCGCCATCTATATGTTCCCGCGGATGGATCCCAAGGTATTCGACATCAAGGACGATCAGAAGATGGTGTACGACCTGCTGCTGCAGGAAAAGCTGCTGATCGTACAGGGCACCGGCTTCAACTGGCCCAAGCCCGATCACTTCCGCCTGGTCACCCTGCCGCGGGTGGACGATATCGAGGACGCCGTCGGCCGTATCGCCCGCTTCCTCAAACATTACCAGCAGTAAAGCTGGAAGCTGGAAGCTGGAAGCTGGAAGCTGGAAGCTGGAAGCTGGAAGCTGGAAGCTGGAAGCTGGAAGCTGGAAGCTGGAAGCTGGAAGCTGGAAGCTGGAAGCTGGAAGCAAAATGAAACTCGGCGCTGCAATGCAGCGCCATTTTTATTTTCACAGATCGGCTCGACGCCGGACGATGACGCCTTATCGTTATACAACGCCGGGCGGCTTCAAGCCTCCAGCTTCTCGCTTCAGGCTACAGCAGCGGGCTCAGCAGGTAGAAGAGGTTCTCCGCCACTCGCTTGCGCAACGGGCGCTTGCGCCATTCCAGCCAGGACAGGGGCCGGGCATCGCTCAGGTAATCATCCGCCAGCCGCAGCAGCTCGCCCATCACCTGGCCGTCGTCCACCAGCAGTGTCATCTCGAAGTTCAGCCACAGGCTGCGCTTGTCCAGGTTGACCGTGCCCACCAGGGCGAACTGGTGATCCACCAGCACGCACTTGGTATGCAGCAGGCCGGCGGCATAGAGGTGGATCTCCACCCCCGCCTGCAGCAATTCGTCGAAAAAGGCGTTGCAGGCGTGGTTGACCATGCGCGAGTCGTTTCTGGCCGGCAGCACCAGCTGCACCTCCACGCCCCGATCCGCCGCCGAGCACAGGGCCGCCACCAGGGGATCGTCCGGCACGAAGTAGGGGGTGATCAGCACCAACCGCCGTCGGGCCTGGTAGACCGCGGTTAGCAGACTCTGGGCGATGGCGTCGCCGCCCATGAAGGGGCCGGAAGGCAACAGCTGCAGCTTGAGCTGGTTGTCCAGGCAACTGATGGGATGGTACTCGAGCTGCTCCAGCAGACGCTCGCCGGTTTCCATCTCCCAATCCCATACGAACAGAGACCAGATGATGGGCACTATGGGACCGCGGATGCGCAGCATGATGTCCACCCACTGGCCCACCCCCGCGTCCTGCTTGAAACAGGCCGGATCCACCAGGTTCATGGAGCCGGTGTAGGCCACCTCGTCGTCGATCACCGCCAGCTTGCGGTGCATGCGCAGATCCTGACGCTCGAACAGCACCCGCAGAGCCCCCACCGGCAGCACCTCCACCACCTTGACCCCCGCCTCCCGCAGCCGTTTGGGCCAGCGGCTGCGGAAGAAATCGGCGCTGCCCACCGAATCCAGCAGCAACCGGCAGTCCAGCCCCCGTCGGGCCGCATCCATCAGGGCATAGGCCACCTCGTCGGCGAGCCCCCCCGGGTACCAGATATAGAACTCCAGGTAGCAGGAACTGCGCGCGGCGCAGATGTCCGCCTGCATCGCCGCCAGTATCTCCTCCGGTCGCTGCAACAGCAGCATGCCGTTGCCAGTCAGCATCGGCATGTTGAGCCGAGCCTTGACCAGCTCGTAGATGGGCCTGACCGGATCGCTCACCTCGAAACGCTGACCGGGAAAGCGGGACACCAACACGTTGATCCAGTCCGCATAGGGCCGGTACATGGACTTGGCCCGCTCCGCCCGCTTGCGGCCCAACCGCACCTCGCCAAAGAGTATATAGGCGGCCACGCCCAGGATGGGAATGGCGTAAATCAGCGCCAGCCAGGCCAGGGACACCCCCACCGCCCGACGCTTCATGATGACCCTCAGGGTCACCCCTATCACCAGGCTGGTATGGGCGAGAAACAACAGCCAGCCCAAGACGGTATAGATGTAGTCACTCAAAAATGCCTTGCTCCTCTAAAGCGGTGCGGTGCAGACTGTCTCTGGTGCAGCAAATCCAGACAGAGATATAGGCTTATGAAAATTATACTTTTTTTAATGACTTTTGGGATAAGTAGTTTTGCCGCTGCCCAGACCCTGACCATCACCGAGCAACAGCTGAATGCCGAGCTCAACCGTCAGCTCGGGCGGGAGTTCCCGCTCACCCTGGGGGACTGGCTGTCGGCGGGGATCAAACTGCAGGGGCTCGAGGTCGAGCTGGGCCGGCAGGAAGCGGACAAGGCCCGGGTATCGGGCCGGGGCCTCATTGCGGTCAGCCAGGGGCAGAATCGCTACCATTGGGACATCAGCGGCGACTTCAGCGCCCGCCCCCGTTACGACAGCGAGCAGGGCGCCCTCTACCTGGAGGAGTTCGAGCTGCTCAGCTATCGGCTGAACGAGGACGGCAGCTCCCCCCAGGCCGGTTTCATGCTGCCGATGCTGCTGCAGGGCGTGGCCGGCTACCTGTCCCAGTATCCGGTCTATGTACTGGACGACAGCGATCCGCTGCAGCGCCAGTTGAAGGAGCGGGTGCTGGGCCTGGAGTTGGCGCCGGGCCGCCTCTCCCTGCATGGCCTGGATTAGGCGTCGTGGACTAATGCGGGCCCTAGTGGGCGGTGCGGTAGAAGCCCTCCAACTGCCCGACACTCATGGGGGCGGCCAGCAGTTGCCCCTGCACCGAGCTGCAGCCGTGCTGGTGCAGGAACTGCATCTGCTCGGCGGTTTCCACCCCGCAGGCCACCACCTCTATCCCCAGGGTCTGGGACAACAGCAGCAGGGAGCGGATCACCGACCGATCCAGGGGATCGAAGTGATCCGACAGCAGGCTGCGGTCTATCTTGATGCCGTCGATGGGCAACTGTCGCAGCTTGCTGAAGCTGAGCCGGCCCTCCCCCACGTTGTCGAGGTAGACCGCCATGCCGGCGCTGCGGAAGGCGTGCAGGGCGCCCATCAGCGACTCGCTGCGGCGCATGATGAAGTCGCTGCGCAGCTCCAGGATAAAGTCGCTCGGGCTGACCCGTTCGCGGGCGAAGATGTCGAGCAACTGGGCGGCCCTGTGCTGCTCCAGCTCCAGCCCGTTCAGGTTGATGCTGACCCGCCCCTGCCAGCCGCCCTGCTCCCGCCAGCAACGGTATTGCCGCGCCGCCTCGCCGAACACCCAGTCCGCCAGCCGGCACAGCAGGCCGGCATCCTTGGCCGCGGGCAGGAACTGATCCGGGTAGAGCACCCCCAATTCCGGATGGCGCCAGCGCAGCAGCGCCTCCAGGCTGAGCAGGCGCCGTGAGCTCAGCTCCAGCTTGGGCTGGTACTCCAGAAACAGCTGCCGGCGCTCTATCGCCAGGCGGAACTCGCCGGCCAGACGATGTTGCTGTTCCAGGCGGGCAAACTGGGCGCTGTCGAACAGGCACACCTTGGCACTGCTGAACGTCTTGGCCTCGTACATGGCGGTATCGGCGTAGCGCAGCAGGGTCTCGATTTCCAGCCCGTGCTCGGGATAGAGGCTGACCCCGATGCTGGCCCCCACGCTCAGTTCATACTCGCCCACCAGCACCGGGGCTTCCAGCTCTTCCAGCAACTGCTCCGCCTTGGCCAGCAGTTCGCCGGTGCTGAGCCGCCCCCGCCATATCATGACAAACTCGTCGCCGCCGATGCGGGCCACCAGCTCGTTGGCATCCACCCGGGCCAGCAGACGGCCGGCCAGGGCCTTGAGCACCTGGTCCCCCACCCCGTGGCCGAAGCTGTCGTTGATTGGCTTGAAGCGATCGAGATCGATAAAGAGCAGGGCCAGTTGCTCGCCCTCGTCCAATGACAGCCGTACCTTGTTGAACCAGCTCAGCAGGAAGCTGCGGTTGGCGGTGCCGGTGAGGGCATCGTGGTGAGCCAGGTAGCTGAGCTTTTCCTCCGACTGCTTGAGCCGGCTGATGTCGTCGAGGATGCCGATGATATGGCTGACCCGCCCCCGGCCGTCGCGCAGCAGGTGCAGCATCAGCCAGTGGGTGGCCAGCCGTCCCTGCCGGGTATGGTGCTGCACCTCTCCCTGCCAGTGCCCTTGCTGCAGCAGGCGCTGCCAGATCTGGCGGTAGTAGCGGCGCTCGTGCAGATCATGGTTGATATTGGTGATATGGCGGCCTTCGATATCCGCCGCGTCCAGCTCGCTGAGCCGGCAGAAGGCCGGATTGACGCCGATCACCCGCCCCCGCGGATCCATTACCACTATGCCTTCCCGGGTATGCTGCATGATCTGCCGGGCCAGGTTGAGGGAGGAGTTGGCCAGCTCCCGCAAGCCGTCCAGGCTGGTCTGGTGCAGATCCGTCGGTGTTGCCCATAACAAATCGCTGTGGTCCATGTCCGTGCTCTATATGGTTGAATGAATGAGATTCGCTCTGTTCATCGCCCTTTATTTTTTTGGTTTTGACGCTTGATCCAGCTGGTTATTTTTCGGGCGCCTCCATCATATAGACTCATATGAAAAATAAAAAGCCCGCATTGCTGCGGGCTTGAAACACCGGATTCGATTTGCGATCTAGCCGAGGTTTTTGCGGGCGTTGCGGAAGATGCGCATCCAGCCGCCATCCTCGCCCCAGCCGTCCGGATGCCAGGAGTTGGCCACGGTGCGGAACACCCGCTCCGGGTGCGGCATCATGATGGTCACCCGGCCGTCCTCGCTGGACAGGCCGGTGATGCCGTTGGCGGAGCCGTTGGGGTTGAACGGATAGCGCTCGGTGGCCTGGCCATGGTTGTCCACATAGCGCAGCGCCACGGTACCGCTCGCCTCGATGGCGGCGATATCGGCGCGCAGCGGCTGTACCCGGCCTTCGCCGTGGGACACGGCGATGGGCAGGCGCGAGCCGGCCATGCCCGCCAGGAACAGGCTGGGCGAGTCCTGCACTTCCACCAGGCTGAAACGGGCCTCGAAACGCTCGGAGGCGTTGCGCACGAAGTCCGGCCAGTGGGCGGCGCCGGGGATCAGATCCCGCAGCCGGGACAGCATCTGGCAACCGTTGCACACCCCCAGGGCGAAGCTGTCGGGACGGGCGAAGAAGGCCTCGAACTGGGCACGCAGCGCCTCGTTGAACAGTATGCTCTTGGCCCAGCCGCCGCCGGCGCCCAGCACGTCACCGTAGGAGAAGCCGCCACAGGCCACCAGGCCGGCGAACTCGTCCAGCCGGTGGCGGCCGCTCTGCAGATCGCTCATGTGCACGTCGATGGCGGTGAAACCGGCCCGGTCGAAGGCGGCCGCCATCTCCACATGGGAGTTGACGCCCTGCTCGCGCAGTATCGCCATCTTGGGATGCACGCCCTTGGCGATAAAGGGCGCGGCGATGTCTTCCTTCGGATCGAAGCTGAGCGACACCGACAGGCCGGGGTCGGTGGCATCCTGCTTGGCGTCGAACTCGGACAGGGCGCACTCGGGGTTGTCGCGCAGGGCCTGCATGCGGTAGCTGGTCTCGGACCACAGCCGGCGCAGCTCGGCGCGGGGCTGGGCGTAGATTTCCTCGCCGGCGAAGAAGAAGCGCAGGCTGTCGTCCTGGTTGAGGTGACCGATGACGTGGCTGCAGGCGGCCAGGCCGTGGCCGGCCAGGCAGGTGAGCACCGCTTCCTTGTCTTCGCGGCGCACCTGCAGCACGGCGCCCAGCTCTTCGTTAAACAGGGCCGCCAGCCGATCGGCGCCGAGCAGATCCAGCTCGACGTCGAGGCCGGTCTTGCCGGCGAAGGCCATCTCCGCCAGGGTGACGAACAGGCCGCCGTCGCCCTTGTCGTGGTAGGCCAGCAGCTTGCGCTCGGCCAGCAGCGCCTGGATGGCGTAGAAGAAGCCCTTGAGCTGCTCGGGGTTGTCCAGGTCGGCGGGCTTGTCGCCCAACTGGCGATAGACCTGGGCCAGGGCGGAGGCGCCCAGGCGGTTCTTGCCGTTGCCCAGATCCACCAGGATCAGGTCGGTCTCGCCCTGGTCGCTGCGCAGCCAGGGGGTGACGGTGGCGCGCACGTCGTTGACCCGGGCGAAGGCGGAGATCACCAGCGACAGGGGCGCGGTGACCGTCCTATCCTCGCCGTCCTGCTGCCAGCGGGTCTTCATGGACATGGAGTCCTTGCCCACCGGTATGGTCAGGCCGAGCACAGGGCACAGCTCCTCGCCCACCGCCTTGACGGCTTCGTACAGGCCGGCGTCCTCGCCCGGGTGGCCGGCGGCGGACATCCAGTTGGCGGACAGCTTGATGCGCTTGAGCTCGCCGATGTCGGTGGCGGCGATGTTGGTGATGGCCTCGGCCACCGCCAGGCGGGCGGAGGCGGCGAAGTCGAGCAGGGCCACCGGGGCGCGCTCACCCATGGACATGGCCTCGCCGGCGTAGGTGTCGAAGGCGGCGGCGGTGACGGCACAGTCGGCCACCGGCACCTGCCAGGGGCCCACCATCTGATCCCGGGCCACCAGGCCGGTGACGGTGCGGTCACCGATGGTGATCAGGAAGCCCTTGTCGGCCACGGTGGGCAGGGTCAGCACCCGCTCGGCCGCTTCCTTCAGGTTGATGCCGTGCAGATCCAGGGCCGGGCTGTGGTGGGTACGGCTTTCCACGTCCCGCTGCATCTTGGGCGGCTTGCCCAGCAGCACGTTGAGCGGCATGTCGATGGGCTGGTTGTCGAAGTGGCTGTCGTGCAGGCTGAGGTGCGGCTCGGCGGTGGCCTCGCCGATCACCGCGAAGGGCGCGCGCTCCCGGCGGCAGATGGCCTCGAACTCGGCCAGGCGGTCGGCGGCCACCGACAGCACGTAGCGCTCCTGGGATTCGTTGCACCAGATCTGCAGCGGGCTCATGCCCGGTTCGTCGTTGGGGATATTGCGCAGTTCGAAACGGCCGCCGCGGCCGCCGTCGTTGACCAGCTCGGGCATGGCGTTGGACAGGCCGCCCGCGCCCACGTCGTGGATGAACTGGATGGGGTTGGCGTCGCCCAGGGCCCAGCAGCGATCGATCACTTCCTGGCAGCGCCGCTCCATCTCGGGGTTGTCCCGCTGCACCGAGGCGAAGTCCAGATCCTCGCTGGACTGGCCGGAAGCCATGCTGGAAGCGGCACCGCCGCCCAGGCCGATGTTCATGGCCGGGCCACCCAGCACCACCAGCCTGGCGCCGACGGTGATCTCACCCTTCTGCACGTGCTCGGCGCGGATGTTGCCGAGGCCGCCGGCGATCATGATCGGCTTGTGGTAGCCGCGCACTTCCTCGCCGTTGAAGCTGGATACCTGCTCCTCGTAGGTACGGAAGTAGCCGAGCAGGGCCGGACGGCCGAATTCGTTGTTGAAGGCGGCGCCGCCCAGGGGGCCGTCGATCATGATGTCGAGGGCACTGACGATGCGCTCGGGCTTGCCGAAATCCTGTTCCCAGGGGCGCTGGTAACCCGGGATCCGGAGGTTGGACACGCTGAAGCCCACCAAACCCGCCTTGGGCTTGGAGCCGCGGCCGGTGGCGCCCTCGTCGCGGATCTCGCCGCCGGAGCCGGTGGCGGCGCCCGGGTAGGGGGAGATGGCGGTGGGGTGGTTGTGGGTTTCCACCTTCATCAGGATATGGATGTCTTCCTGGTGGTAGAGGTACTCGCCGGAGTTGGGGCTGGGGAAGAAGCGACCGGCGGGCGAGCCCACCATGACGGCGGCGTTGTCCTTGTAGGCGGACAGCACATGATCGGGCACCTGCTCGAAGGTGTTCTTGATCATCTTGAACAGGGACTTGGGCTGCTCGATGCCGTCTATGGTCCAGTCGGCGTTGAAAATCTTGTGCCGGCAGTGCTCGGAGTTGGCCTGGGCGAACATGTAGAGTTCGATGTCGTTGGGGTTGCGCCCCAGGCCGCTGAAGCCTTCATAAAGGTAGTCGATTTCGTCTTCCGCCAGGGCCAGGCCCATGCGCTGGTTGGCCTCGGCCAGGGCGGCGCGGCCGCCGGCGAGGATGTCCACGCTGGTCAGGGGCGCCGGCTCGGCCTCCACGAACAGGCAGGCGGCGGCGTCCAGGCTGTCGAGGGTCGTTTCGGTCATGCGGTCGTGCAGCAGGCCCTTGATGGCGCCGAGCTCAACGGCCGAAGGCTCACGCTCGAAGCTCAGGTAATAGGCGATGCCGCGCTCGATGCGCTTGACCTGGCCCAGGCCGCAGTTGCGGGCGATGTCGGTGGCCTTGCTGGACCAGGGGGAAAGGGTGCCGGGACGGGGGGTAACCAGGACCAGCAGGCTGCCGGCGGCCGGGGTGATGCCCTGAGCGGGGCTGTCGAGCAGCTGGCTCAGGGTTTGTCGGCTGTCGCCCTCGAGGTTGGCGTTCAGCGCGACAAAGTGCACATACTCGGTTTCGACTCCCAGCAGGGGCAGGTTCTGCTCCTGGGCACGGCGAACCAGGGCCTGGGTCCTGAAACCGGATAAGGCCGGCGAGCCTCTCAGTATTTCCATAGTGGCTATTCTCAAAGCGTGAGTGAATGGGGGGTTGAGAAATTGGCGGTATTATAGGTTTACACCCCTGCCCTGTCGACGCCGATTTCCCGAGCCTTGTCCTGGGCCTGACGCCGCCGATACCGGCAATTACCTGACGAAGAAGTCGACTTCTGCTATAAAATGTCGGTTGCCCAGAATGAGGATTCGCTGTTGCGCCGTATTGTTAGCCTTTCCAAAGTCACCCTGCTGTTCGGCCTGCTGACCCTGGCCGGCTGCGAGGCCGAGTCCCAGCCCAAGACCCAGCAGGCCCAGATCCAGGCCCGCGGTGAACTCAGGGTCGGCACCCTCTACCATCCCCTCTACTATTTCCTGCGCGACGAGCAGCAGGAAGGCCTGGATTACGAACTGGCCCGGCTGTTCGCCGACAGCCTGGGCGTCGAGCTTCGGATGGTTCCGGCCTACAACCTGGACGACCTCTTCGCCCTGCTCGACGGCGGCAAGGTCGACATGCTGGCCGCGGGCCTCACCAGTACACCCCTGCGCCGCCAGCACTATCGTTTCGGGCCCAGTTACTACGAAGTGGCCCAGACCCTGGTCTACCGCAAGGGCCAGCCCCGGCCCAAGGAGCCCGAACAGATAGCGGGCGACATCCGGGTGCTGGCCGGCTCCAGCCAGGCCGAATGGTTGCATGGGCTGCAACAGCAGTTGCCCGAACTGAACTGGGAAACGCGACGGGATGCGGATGCGGAGGATCTGCTACGCCAGGTGGCGGAAGGGCGCGCCGCCCACACCCTGGTGGAGGATACCCTGCTGGCCCGCACCCAACGCTACTACCCCAATGTGGAGGCGGCCTTCAGCCTGGGCGATCCCCAGCCGGTGGCCTGGGTCATCGACCGGCGCGACGACGACAGCCTGCTCGGCAAGATGCTGAGCTTTTTCAACGAGCAGCAACAGGCCGGCACCCTGGCCCGGCTGAACGAAAAGTACTTCGGCCATGTGCAGGACTTCGACTATGTGGACACCCGCACCTTCCTGCGCCGGGCCGAGGATCTGCTGCCCCGCTACCAGCCCCTGTTCGAGCGCCATGCCGGCGAGCTGGACTGGCGCCTGCTGGCGGCGGTGAGCTACCAGGAGTCCCACTGGGACCCCAGGGCCCGTTCCTACACCGGGGTGCGCGGCATGATGATGCTGACCGAGGACACCGCCCGCCAGCTCGGGGTGGAGGATCGGCTGGATCCGGAGCAGAGCATCCGCGGCGGCGCCCAGTACCTGGCGTCGCTGATGGGCCGGCTGCCGGAGGCCATACCGGAGGATGAACGGATCTGGTTTGCGCTGGCCGCCTACAACCTGGGCCTGGGCCATGTGCTGGACGTGCGCCGGCTGACCAAGATGAGGGAGCAGGATCCGAACTCCTGGAGCCAGGTCAAGGAGAACCTGCCGCTGCTGCACCAGCCGCGCTGGCACAGCCAGACCCGCTACGGCTATGCCCGGGGGCGGGAGGCGCAGAAGTTCGTCAACAACGTGCGCCAGTACTACCAGAGCCTGCAGTGGCTGCACGCACCCGGCACGGATCCGGGGCTGACCACGGCCCAGCGTGAGAGCCCGTCGACAGTTCCACCACTTTAACCGGAATGTCACTTTACTCGAGCATGGCAAACTGCTATCAAGTGAAGCAATGCAACATCGTCTTGTCAGACGAGTTTTGTGAAGGGGAATCCACCATGTTGAAACGCAGACGCGCCTTGTTGAAACAGCGCAAGCCGGCCGGTTGGTCGCCCCGGCGCAAGATATTGATGCAGGATCTTCGCCGCAAGATACTGCGCCGCAATAACGCCTATTTTCTGACCCAGGCCACCGCCGAATAATTCCCGCCCCCCGCCAGCGGGCTGGCGGGGACAGCCCCTCAACGCACCGTGATCACGCCGCACTTGGCACTGTGGGTCACCTTGTGGGAAATGCTGCCCATCACCAGGCCGGCCAGATCGCCGAGCCCTCGGCTGCCGATGACGATGACATCGACGCCCAGCTCCTCGGCCGTGCGAATGATGGCACGGGCCGGCTCTCCCTGAACCAAATGAGTCTGCAGGTGCTTGACGCCCAATGCACGGGCCTGCTCTTCCGCCCGTGCCATGACCTTCCGGCCCGCCTCCTCCAGCTCCTGGCGTCCAGCCTCGATGGACACCGCCCCAATCCCCCACACCAGGGTGGCATCGTGGGACAACACCTCGGGAACATGCACTATATGGAGGCTGGCATCGTCCTGGCAGGCCAGGTAGGCGGCCAGCTCCAGCGCTTTCTTGCCGTATTTGGAACCATCCACGGCGACCAGCAGTGATTTGTACATTATCGTTTCTCCTTGACCTGACGCCGCCCCGGCGGCCCCGTATTCAGCCTAGACCAGAACCCCGGACGAGGCGTGATCCAGCTCAGGGCAGCGACAACAAAGCAGAACGCCGGCAATGCCGGCGTTCTGGGGTCAGGATTTTTTCTTGATGAATTTCATCAACCGCTTGCGCTTGCGTAACTGGGTCGCCGTCAGCTTGTTCTTGACGCCGGCGTAGGGGTTGTCCCCTTCCTGGAACTCCACCCGGATGGGCGTGCCCATGATCTGCAGGGAGCGGCGGAAGTAGTTGATCAGGTAACGCTTGTAGGAGTCCGGCAGATCCTTGACCTGGTTGCCGTGCACTATGATGCGTGGCGGGTTGTAGCCGCCGGCGTGGGCGTACTTCAGCTTGACCCGACGGCCGCGCACCAGGGGCGGCTGATGGTCGTCCTGGGCCATCTGCATGATGCGGGTCAGCATGGAGGTGCTCACCCGCTTGGTGGCGGACTCGTAGGCCTCGACCACGGAGCCGAACAGGTTGCCCACGCCGCTGCCGTGCAGGGCCGAAATAAAGTGCAGACGGGCGAAGTCGATAAAGCCGAGGCGCCGATCCAGCTCGCGCTTGATGTCGTCCTTCACCTCCTGGCTGAGGCCGTCCCACTTGTTGACCGCGATGACGATGCTGCGGCCGGCGTTGAGCACGAAGCCGAGCAGGCTGAGATCCTGATCGGAGATGCCTTCCCGGGCGTCCAGCACCAGCAGCACCACGTTGGCGTCCTCGATGGCCTGCAGGGTCTTGATCACCGAGAACTTTTCCACCGCCTCGTGCACCTTGCCGCGCCGGCGCACCCCGGCGGTGTCGATCAGGATGAAGTCCCGCTCGTCCCGCTGCATGGGGATATAGACCGAGTCCCGGGTGGTGCCGGGCATGTCGTACACCACCACCCGCTCCTCGCCGAGGATGCGGTTGGTGAGGGTGGACTTGCCCACGTTGGGCCGGCCGACGATGGCCAGCTTGATCGGCAGATCCTCGAAGGGCGTGGCCTCTTCGTCTTCCAGTTCGTCGAGGGCTTCCATGGCCTCGGCGAGCTCCTGCTCGTCAAACTCCAGCGCCTCGCCGTCGGCCTCATCGGCCTCATCGGCCTCCACCGCTTCCCGCTCTGCCGCCAGGGCTTCCAGCTGGGGCGCCAGGGCGGTTTCCAGCAGGCTCAGCACGCCGCGACCGTGGGCGGCGGCGATCTGGTGGATGTCGCCCAGGCCGAGCAGGTAGAACTCGCTCACCGCCGAGTCGGCGTCGATGCCGTCGGTCTTGTTGGCCACCAGCAGGGTCTTTTTCTCGCAGCGGCGCAGGTGGTTGGCGATGGCTTCGTCGGCCACCGTCAGGCCGGCCCGGGCGTCGACCATGAACAGCACCACGTCCGCTTCGTCGATGGCGGCCAGGGACTGCTCGGCCATCTTCAGCTCGATGCCTTCCTCGCTGCCGTCGATACCGCCGGTGTCGACCACGATGAACTCCAGCTCGCCCACCCTGGCCTGGCCATACTTGCGATCACGGGTCAGGCCGGGAAAATCCGCCACCAGGGCATCCCGGGTTCGGGTCAGTCGATTAAAGAGGGTGGATTTACCCACATTGGGGCGGCCCACCAGAGCCACTACAGGCATCATAAACACAGTCTCCAAAAAGCAATAACGGCTCCTGATCCGGGATCAGGAGCCGGTGGTGCCATTCTCCGCCGGGGGGATCAGGGCTGGCCGATGGCCACCAGATCGCCGCTGCGGCTTTGCACGTAAAGGGTGTCGCCGGCCACGATGGGGGCGGTGTAGAGCCCCTTGCTGTCGATGCGTTGCAACGACTTGAGCACGCCGCTCTGCCGATCCAGCCAGTACAGGTAGCCCTCGGCATCCCCGACCACCAGGTAATCACCGAACACCGCCGGAGCAGTCAGTTGGCGGTTTTCCAGCTCGGTGTTGGACCACAGCTCCATGCCGCTGCGGGCATCCACCGCGAACAGATGGCTACGGCTGTCACTGATGAAAAGCCGGCCGCCGTCGGTGCTCAGATCCCGCGAGCCCTGATATTGGCGCTTCCACAGTTCCTGTCCCGAAATGAGCTGGTGGGCGGTCAGTTGGCCATTATAGGCGATAGCGAACAGGATATCGCCCAGAATCACCGGCCGGGCCGCTACGTCCACCATCCGCTCCAGCTCGGTGGCCCCCCGCGGGCTGGCGATGCGGGTATCGCGCACCGGTTGGCCATTGGCCAGCAACACTATACCCAACCGGCCGTCGGCCCGGCCGTAGAGCACGGCACCACCGGCGGTGACCGGGGTCGACATGCTGCGCAGGGTCAGGCTGGGTTGCTCGTTACGCAGCAGCCACCGGGGCTCGCCGCTGTCGGAGTCCAACGCCACCAGATTACCGGCGCTGGTATGCACCACCACCTTGCCCTCGTCCACCGCCGGCGCCGCCAGTACCTCACCGGGAACATCCCGGGTCCAGCGCACCTCGCCATCGGCCTGGGACACGGCGTAGACGATGCCGTTCTCGGAGCCGAAATAGAGGTTGCCGTAGGCGGCGGTCAGGCCGCCGGAAATGCGGGGACTGCGCTGGTTCTCGTTGATCTCGAGCTTGTCGAGCCGAACCTGCCACTGACGCTCGCCGCTGCTCCGGTCATAGGCGGCCAGCACCCCGTCCCGCGAGGCGGCGAAGATGCGTTCCCCCTCCACCACGGGTCGCAGCTGGGAATAGAAGTCGCCGACTCCATCGCCGACCGACGTCGACCAGCGGGGCTTGGCCTCGAAGGCGTTACTGATCTCCGGCAAGGGACTGATTGGTGCCACCGGCTCCTGGCTGGAGCAGGCTGCCAGACCGAGCCCCAGCACCAGGGGCAGCATCCGCATCAGGTGATTAGCCATGGTCATTCCTCATCGCCGAGTTCGGTGGCAACCGCCAGATGATCGAGCTTGAGCTGCAGGCCGGGGTTGTCGGCCAGGCCCCCCGCGTCCAGCGCCGCCCGATAGGCGTCGCGGGCCGCGTCGGGCTGCTCCTGGGCGAGGAAGAGATCGCCCTGCACCTCGCTTTTGAGGGCGGCGAAGGCCTCGCCCTGCACCTGGTCGAGACGGGCCTGGGCCGCCGCCGCCTCGTTCTGGGCCAGCAGTACCCGAGCCAGGCGCAGGTTGATGGTGTCGGCAAGCACCACATCCTGGGTGCCGGCCAGGGCCAGCTCCAGCTGCTGCCGGGCCAGGGTCAGATCGTTGGCCCGTACCGCTTCGGCGGCCAGCAACAGGGCCGCCAGCTCGCCGTAGTTGGTCCCTTTGTTCTGCTCGACGAAAGCGGCCGTCTCGGCGAAGGCGGCACTGCCCCGGCTGGCCAGACGCTGACTGACCTGCTCGAAGGCCTCGGCCCCGGCCGAACGGGTCTCCAACTGGTAGCTCTGGTAATAACGCCAGCCGAACAGCCCGCCCAGGCCCAATACCATACCCAGAACGATCGCCTTGCCGTATTCCTGCCACCAGCGCTTGAGGGCATCCAGTTGTTGTTCTTCAGTGCTGTAGATATCCACTCAGATCCCCTTTTGTTTGAGCTGTTCGATGACTTCATCCAGAGCCAGGGTCTGCTGCTCGCCCTGGCCGCGTAAATACTTCACCGTCACCTCGCCCCGGGCGATTTCCTCTTCGCCCAGGATCAGGGCGATGGCGGCGCCGCTCTTGTCGGCGCGCTTGAGCTGTTTCTTGAAATTGCCGCCGCCGCAATGGCTCATCACCCGCCACCCGGGCAGTTGATCCCGCAGCCGCTCGGCCAGGGCGAAGCCCGCCGCCTGGGCACCCTCGCCCGCCGCCGCCACATAGACGTCGGCCAGGGCCGGCTGGGGCGCCACCCGCTGCAATGTCTCCAGCAGCAGCACCAGCCGCTCCATGCCCATGGCAAAGCCCACCGCCGGCGTGGCCTGGCCGCCCAGTTGCTCCACCAGGCCGTCATAGCGTCCGCCGCCGCAGACGGTGCCCTGGGCACCCAGGCTCTCGGTGACCCACTCGAACACCGTCAGGTTGTAGTAGTCCAGGCCGCGCACCAGGCGGGGGTTGAGCTCGAAGCCGATACCGGCGGCGGTGAGCAGGGCCTGCAGTCCCGCGAAGTGGGCCCGGGTCTGCTCGCCGAAGTAGTCGGACAACACAGGGGCATCCGCCAGCAGCGCCTGTACCTCGGGGTTCTTGCTGTCCAGTACCCGCAGCGGGTTGGTGTACATGCGCCGGCGGCAATCCTCGTCGAGGCGCTCCCGGTGCTGCTCCAGGTAGGCCACCAGGGCGTCCCGGTAGGCGGCACGCTCTTCGGGAGCGCCCAGGCTGTTGAGCTGCAGGGTGACGTGCTCGCTCACTCCCAGCGCCTTCCACAGGCGGGCGGTGAGCATGATGAGCTCGGCGTCGATATCAGGGCCCTGCAGGCCGAACACTTCCACCCCGAACTGGTGGAACTGGCGATAGCGGCCCTTCTGCGGCCGCTCGTAGCGGAACATGGGGCCCATGTACCACATGCGTCGCTCCTGGTTGTAGAGCAGGCCGTGCTCGATACCGGCGCGCACGCAACCGGCGGTGCCTTCGGGCCTCAGGGTCAGGCTGTCGCCGCTGCGATCCTCGAAGGTGTACATCTCCTTCTCGACCACGTCGGTCACTTCGCCGATGGCCCGCTGGAACAGCCCGGTGACTTCCATGATGGGCAGGCGGATCTCCGCATAGCCGTAGGCGCTCATGGTGTTGCGCAGCACCGCCTCCGCCTGTTGCCAGGCCGGGGTCTGTTCCGGCAGGCAGTCGTTCATTCCACGAATTGCTTGAATCTGTTTGGCCACAACAACTATCTCTGTTCTTGAAACTTGAAGGAAAGGGAAAGTATCAGTCCCGGGACTGCACCGGAATGCGTCCCGCCGGATCGAACTTGGCCACCTTGGCGCGGATACGGGCTTCCAGCTCGTCCACCAGGGCGCCGTTGTCGAGCCGGCCGACCCGGGTGCCGCCGTCGTACAGGGCGCTCTTGCGCTGGGCGCCGGCCAGCCCCAGATCGGAGATCAGCGCCTCGCCGGGGCCGTTGACCACGCAGCCGATGATGGACACGTCCATCGGGGTAACGATGTCCTCCAGCCGGCTTTCCAGCGCGTTGACGGTGCCGATAACGTCGAACTCCTGACGGGAGCAGGAGGGGCAGGCGATGAAGTTGATACCCCGGGAGCGAATGCGCAGGGATTTGAGGATGTCGAAGCCGACCTTGACCTCTTCCACCGGATCGGCGGCCAGGGAAATGCGCAAGGTGTCACCTATCCCCTCCGCCAGCAGCATGCCGAGGCCGATGGCCGACTTGACCGCCCCGCTGCGGAAACCGCCGGCCTCGGTGATGCCCAGGTGCAGCGGCTGTTCGATTTGCCGGGCCAACTCCCGGTAGGCGCCCACCGCCAGGAAGACGTCCGAGGCCTTGACACTGACCTTGAACTGGTCGAAGTTGAGCTTGTCGAGAATGTCCACATGGCGCAGGGCCGACTCCACCAAGGCCGCAGGTGTAGGCTCGCCGTACTTCTCCTGCAGATCCTTTTCCAGGGAGCCGCCGTTCACCCCGATGCGGATGGGAATGCCCTTGTCCCGGGCACAATCCACCACCGCCCGCACCCTGTCTTCCCGGCCGATATTACCGGGGTTGATGCGCAGGCAGTCGGCACCGTATTCGGCCACCTGCAGGGCGATGCGGTAGTCAAAATGAATGTCGGCCACCAACGGCATGGAAGTCCCGGCGCGGATGGCCCTGAAGGCTTCCGCCGCCTCCATGGTGGGCACCGATACCCGCACTATGTCGGCGCCGGCTTTTTCCACCGCCCGGATCTGGGCCAGAGTGGCCGCCACGTCCGTGGTGAGGGTATTGGTCATGGTCTGCACGCTGATGGGGGCATCCCCCCCCACCAGCACCGAGCCGACACGGATCTGTTTGGATGGGCGACGAACTATCGGAGACTGGTGTTGAGACATCATCTACTCTTGATTTGCTCAGGATTGCGGTACGGTGAGGCGGGCCACACGGCCGGCGCCGAAGGAAGACAGATCGACCGCCTGGTTCATGTATTCGACACTGGCCGCCCGGGGGGCACCCAGCACCAGCCTGAAAGGAGGCTCTCCTTCCAGCTCCAGCGCCTCGTTGGCCCTTTTCACCCCTTCGGCCAACACCTGGCCACGGCTGTCGGTGATCTGGATCCAGCAGTCATCGTTAAAGCGCAGGCTGAGCAGCCGGGGGTTGGCGTCCGCTTCGGCCGGAGCTTCCTCGGCCGGGGCTTCCTCGGCCGACGTTTCGGCGGGGGGCTCGGCCGACTCGGCTTCGACCGTCGGGGTTGCGGTCATCTCCTGAACGGGGACATCGCTGGCCACCACCTCACCGGCCGCGGCGGCGTTATCGGTGGAGTCACCAGGCTGCACCATGCCGGTATCGCCCACCGGCCCGGTTGTGGCCTCTTGCGGCTGCGGTAGCGGGAGCACATCGGTGACTTCGTCGGACGGCTCCGGCAGGGGCAGCTCGGGCTCTTGCTGCTGCGTGATGGGTTCCAGCGTCCGTTCCACGTAGTTGGCGCCGCTGTCCTGCCACCACCAGTACACCAGGGAGGCGACCAGGCCGAGCAGCACCAGCCAACTGACCCGCTTGAGCCAATTGTCGCTGGCCTGCTGGCGGGTTTTCCTGGAAAAACTCTGCATGGGTGCGGCGACTTTCATCTGCTCGACCCCGCTCATGCCGTCAAAGGCGGCCAGTGCCTCGTGCTCGGTCACGCCCACCAGCTTGGCGTAGGCTTTGACATAGCCCCGCAGGAAGGTCACCGCCACCCCGGCCTTGTACTGATCACTGTCGATCGACTCGATCACCGCCAACCGCAGGTTCAACCGACGGGCCACCTCGGCCTGAGTCCATCCTCGGGCCTCCCGGGCATGGCGCAACAAGGCCCCTGGACCGGCTTTTACCACTGCGTCAGCCTGGGGCTGCTGTTCTGCTTTATTAATAGTCATTTGCTAGGAATCGCCTGGCCTGTTCTGAATCCGGAAATAATCGTACCAGCTCGGCGCCGGCCGCCTGGACTTGCGCCACTCGGCCCTGTGCTTGTGCGGTACGCACTGTTAACCATAAACTCTGCGCACTGGGTCGATGCTCACGCCGGTAGCGAGCCAGATAATCGAGCGCCTCACTCTGCTCTCCCCGAGCCACCGCCAGTTCCGCCGCCCCCAGCAGGGACTCCGACCTGGCCGGACTGTATTCCAGCGCCCGCCGGTAATAACCAAGCGCCACTTGAAGCCGATTGTGTTGTTTGGCGCAGAGCGCCGCGTTCTCAAAGGTATCCGCCACCTTGACATAACCGGGCACCCTCACCGCCTTCCTAAAGATGACATCCGCTTCCTCGAAACGTTCCCTCTGACACAGAAAAACGCCGTAATTATTGAGGCCATCTCCATGATTTGGCGACAGTTTAAGCACCTGGCGATAACTTTTCTCGGCCAGTTCTAATTCGGACACGGTTTGATAGAAATAAGCCTGGGCGAGGTACAGATCCGGATTGCGGGGATCCTGAGACAAGGCCCGATCGATATTGAACTTGGCCTTTTCGACGTCGCCTCGGCGCAGGTACTCCAACCCAAGATTCATGCGAGTCGCCGCCGCCTCCGACGGAGTGAATAACGGCTCGCGGGAAGGGCGACCATCGGCCAGGTAACGGGTTTCGCTGACACAGCCTCCCAAGGCTCCTGCTATCAGTATCGCCGGCAATAGCTTGATGTTCCGCATCCCTTGGTTACACACCCATGGTATTTCTTTAAACCATTGTGACGGATATGCTTTGCTCCTGCATCCGTTTTTTCAGGGTGCGCTTGGTCCTGTCGATCACATCGCCCACCAACTGGCCGCAGGCGGCGTCGATATCGTCACCCCGGGTCTTGCGGATGGTCACGGTATTGCCGTACTGCATCAACACCTTGTTGAAGCGGTCGATACGGCTGTTGCTCGGCTTGCCGTAAGGGTTGCCCGGGAAGGGGTTGAAGGGGATCAGGTTGATCTTGCAGGGCAGGTCCTTCAACAGTTGGGCCAGTTCGTGGGCGTGCTGCATGTCGTCATTGACGTGATCGAGCAGCACGTACTCGATGGTCACCTTGCCCTGGTTGGCATTGGACTTGGCGATGTAGCGCTTGATGCTGTCCAGCAGGGTGGCGATATCGTACTTGTCGTTGATCGGCATGATCTCGGAGCGCAACCGGTCGTTGGGCGCATGCAAAGACACCGCCAGGGCCACGTCTATCATGTCGCCGAGCTTGTCCAGCGCCGGCACCACGCCCGAGGTGGACAGAGTCACCCGCCGCTTGGACAGGCCGAAGCCGTAGTCCTCCAGCATCAGCCGCATGGCCGGTACCACATTGGTCAGGTTGAGCAGGGGCTCGCCCATGCCCATCATCACCACGTTGGTGATGGGCCGGCGGCCGGTGTCCTTGCTGAACCCCACCCGGCTGGCGGCACGCCACACCTGGCCGATGATTTCGGACACCTTGAGGTTGCGGTTGAAGCCCTGCTGGGCGGTAGAGCAGAACTTGCAGTCCAGGGCGCAGCCCACCTGGGAGGAGACGCACAGGGTAGCCCTGTCCCCGTCGGGAATATAGACGGTCTCCACCTCTTGCTCGCCCACCAGCATGGCCCACTTGATGGTACCGTCGGCGGACTTCTGCTCGCGGCTGATCTCGGGGGCACGGATCTCGGCCCGCTCGGCCAGCCTGGCTCGCAGCGCCTTGTTGATGTTGGTCATCTGCTCGAAGTCGTCGCAACCGAAGTGATAGATCCATTTCATCAGCTGATCGGCACGGAACGGCTTTTCGCCCAGCTCCGCGAAGAACTCGCGCATGCCGTCACGATCCAGATCCAGCAGGTTTATTTTTGTCTCACTCATCGGTTGCCTCTCGCGTTTTGACCAGAGCCCACAGGGCGCGAAATTGTACAGAGTTTAGCACCCGGTTGCCAGTGCTACCGCCCCGGCGACCGGACCGGCCGGCCATGAAAAAAGGAGCCGAAGCTCCTTTTTTTGCCGGGGCGCGCGACGCTTAGCGGGTACGCGGGCAGATTTCTTCGTCGCTGAAGAAATAGGCGATTTCGCGGGCGGCGGACGCCGGCGCATCGGAGCCGTGCACGGCGTTCTCGTCGATGCTGTTGGCGTAGTCGGCGCGCAGGGTGCCGGCCAGGGCGTCGGCCGGGTTGGTGGCGCCCATGATCTCGCGGTTGCGACGCACGGCGTCTTCACCTTCCAGTACCTGTACCATCACCGGGCCGGAGGTCATGAAATCGACCAGGGCCTTGAAGAAGGGACGCGCGCTGTGTTCGGCGTAGAAGCCTTCGGCCTGCTCGCGGCTCAGGTGCACCATTTTGGCGGCGACGATCTTCAGGCCGGCCGCTTCGAAGCGCTGGTAAATGGCACCGATCAGGTTCTTGGCGACGGCATCAGGCTTGATGATGGAGAAAGTACGTTCGAGAGCCATGTGTGTTCCTTTAAAGTAAACGGGCTAGGTAAAAACGGGCCGAATTATACGTAAAGCCCACCCAAGTTAACACTCTTGTTCAGCATTTTTATTGCATCGAGGCAACATAATGCACTGCCTCAGCCCTCTTGTTCCAGCAGCAGCCGCGCCAGGGTGCGCAGGCCCAGGGCGGTACCGCCCGCGGACCAGTCCGCATCGGCGTTGTTGCGGTAGGCGGCGGCCAAATCGAAGTGTAGCCAGCCCCGTCCTTCGTTGGGCACGAAGCGGGACAAAAAGCCGGCGGCGTTGGAGGCGCCGCCCGGGCCGCCGCCCTTCACCGGTCGGCTGTTGGCGGTATCGGCGTAGGCCGAGGGGCACTGCTCCCGGTGCCAGGGCGCCAGCGGCAACTGCCACAGGGGTTCCTGCTCCTGCTCGGCCAGGGCCAGGGCCCGTTGCGCCAGCGCCTGGTCGAGGGCGAAGAGGGCGTTGTATTCCTGGCCCACCGCCATCACGGCGGCGCCGGTGAGGGTGGCCGCATCGATAATGAGCGGCGCCCCGGTGGCCCCTGCCGCCAGCAGGCCATCGGCCAGCACCAGCCGGCCCTCCGCATCGGTATTGACGATTTCCACGCTGGTGCCGTTTTGGTAGGTGAGGATATCCCCCAGCTTGTAGGCATGGCCGGAAATCAGGTTCTCGGCGCAACACAGGAACAGCTTGACCCGCCGGTTCAGGCCGCTCAGCATGGCCAGGCCCAGGGCGCCGGTGACCAGAGCCGCCCCGCCCATGTCGCCCTTCATGTGCAGCATGCCTTCGGAGGCCTTGATGGAATAGCCGCCGGAATCGAAGGTGATGCCCTTGCCCACCAGGCAGGCGGCCACCGGGGCCTTGCGATCGCCGGCGGGGTTGAAGTCGAGCTCCAGCAGCACCGGCTCCCGGTCGCTGCCCCGCCCCACCTGGTAGATGCCGACGAAGCCGGCCTCGCGCAGCGCCTCGCCCTTGAGGATGCGGTGGCTGACCCTGCTGGGCGCCAGTTCGGTGAGGAAGCTGGCCGCCTCCACCGCCAGGGCCACCGGGCTCAGTTGTTCGGGCGTGGCGTTGGTCTGGGCCCGCACCCAGCGGGCGCAGCGCAGCCGGGCGTCGAGCAGCCGGTGGGTAGCGTCATCGGTTCCCGCCCAGTACAGTTCGCCCTCGTCCTTGCTGCTCATCCAGCCCTGGGCGAAGGCCCATTGCTGCTCGGCGCTCCAGTCGCCGGTAAGCGCCACCCGCCGCACGCCCTGGGCGTGGAGCCGGCGGCCGGCGCGCTGGATACGGCGCAGCGGCAAGGGGCCCAGATGCACAACTGCACTCTGCTCGCCGTAACTCAGCAGCGCGCCCTCGCCCCAGGCCTGGTCAGCGGGGGCCGCGCTCAGGCAGACCTTCAGCATAGCCCCTCCTCCCCGCAGACCCGGGCCAGCACGGCGGCGATGGTGCGCACGCCGTGTCCCTTGCCGCCGGTGCCCCAAAGGTCGTTGGCCGCCTTCTGGTAAGAGCCGGACAAGTCCATGTGCACCCAGTTTCGTCCCTGCTCAGGCACGAAACGGGACAGGAAGGCGGCGGCGGTGGAGGCGCCGGCCATGCCCTCGCCGCCGTGCACGTTGGCCATGTCGGCGAAGGCGGAGCCGAGCTGACCCACATGGAAAGGCTCCAGGGGCAACTGCCAGGCCTTCTCGTATTCATCCCGGGCGGCCCGCACCGTGGCCTGGGCCAGCTCGTCGTTCATGCTGAACACGGCGTTGTAGTCCCGGCCGAGTGCCATCTTGGCGGCACCGGTCAGGGTGGCCGCATCCAGGATGAAGGGGGCACCGGTCTCGCTCGCCGCCAGCAGGCCGTCGGCCAGCACCAGCCGGCCCTCGGCGTCGGTGTTGAGGATTTCGACGGTGACGCCGTTTTTATAGCTGAGGATGTCGCCCAGTTTGTAGGCATGGCCGGAGACCAGGTTCTCGGCACAGCACAGGAACAGTTTGACCCTTTTGCCCAGGCCACGCTGGATGGCCAGGGCCAGGGCACCGGTGACGGTGGCGGCACCGCCCATGTCGGACTTCATCACCGCCATGCCGTCGGAAGATTTGATGCTGTAGCCGCCGGAGTCGAAGGTGATGCCCTTGCCCACCAGACAGGCCGCCACCGGTGCCTCGGAATTGCCGGTGGGGTTGAAGTCGAGCTCGAGCAGGGTGGGCGGACGTTCGCTGCCCCGGCCCACCTCGTAGATACCCACATAACCGAGATCCTTGAGTTGCTCGCCGCTGTAGGTACGGTAGCTCACCGCCCCGGGCGCCAGGGACTGGAGGAACTTGCCGGCTTCGGTGGCCAGGGAGGCCGGGTAGATATCTTCCGGGGTGCCGTTGATCATCTCCCGCACCCAACGGCAGGCGCGATCGCGGGCCTCCAGCTCGGCCTGCTCCTCGGGCCCGGTGGCGCCGAAGTCGAGGGCCTGGCCACCCTTGGCGTTGTAGAAGCCCTGGGCGAAGGCCCAGCGGCTTTCCAGGGACCAGTCCTCGCCGGCCAACACCACCTGTTTGATGCCCATGGCATCGAGCTTGCGCCCCGCCTGCTGGGCCTTGCGTACCAGTTCGGCGGTGTCTGTCACATGGACCCGGGCTTCGTCGTCGCAAAAACTCAGCAGCGCCTTTTCGCCCCAGTGGGCGGCGGCGGCTTGATGACTGAGCATGACTTTCATGGTTGCGGGCATAGCACTTCCTTATTCTGTTGACAGAAAACGGAAAAAGCCACAGTCGGACTGTGGCTTGAAACAAAGCTGGAAGCTGGAAGCTAGAAGCTGGAAGCTAGAAGCTAGAAGCTAGAAGCTAGAAGCTAGAAGCTAGAAGCTAGAAGCTAGAAGCTAGAAGCTAGAAGCTAGAAGCTAGAAGCTAGAAGCTAGAAGCTAGAAGCTAGAAGCTAGAACATAAACGGCCTTGGATAGACGTCAATCTTGATTCTTCCAGCTTATGCCGGCTTCCGGCTTACGTTTATTCGTATTCATCCATCCAGGCCATGATCACGGCCTCGAGGATGCGTTCGTTGGAATGGGCAGGATCGTCATCGAAATCTTCCAGCTCGCAGATCCACTGGTGCAAGTCGGTAAAACGCACCGTCTTGGGATCCGTGTCCGGATAGGCCTCCAGCAGTGCCAGGGCGATTTCCTGGCTATCTATCCATTTGAGACTCATACCCCCTCCCCGGTCAGTGACCTTCGGATACCATGTTCACCGTATATTTGGGGATCTCCACCACCAGATCCTCGTCGGCGACCCTGGCCTGGCAGCCGAGGCGGGACTCCGGCTCCAGCCCCCAGGCCTTGTCCAGCATGTCATCCTCCAGCTCGCTGCTTTCCTCCAGCGAGTCGAAGCCCTCGCGCACTATCACATGACAGGTGGTGCAGGCGCAGGATTTTTCACAGGCGTGCTCGATGGCGATACCGTTGCGCAGGGCCACGTCCAGCACGGTTTCACCTTGCTTGGCCTCCAGCGCGGCCCCTTCGGGGCACAACTCGGCATGAGGCAAAAAAACAATCTTTGGCATTATTACACCTTATCAACACGTTGTCCGGCAAGAGCCTTGCGAATGGATGCATCCATCCGGCGAGACGCAAATTCGGCGGTTTCTTTATCGGTCTTTTCTATCGCCTGCTTGATCGCCTCGGGGTCGTCGCCCTCGGCACTGCGCTGCAGGGATCCGATGGCAGCCACTATCCCGGCCCGCTCCCGCTCGTCGAGCAGTTCGTCGCCGTCGGCCTGCAGGGCGCTGACGATGTTCTCTATCACCCGGGCGGCCTCCACCTTCTGCTCCGCCAGCATGCGGGCGGCGATGTCCTCCCTGGCATGCTCGAAGGAGGCCTTCAGCATGGTGGCGATGTCGTCTTCCTTCAGGCCGTAGGAGGGCTTGACCTCTATGCCGGCGTGCACCCCGGAGGATTTTTCCATGGCGCTCACCGACAGCAGGCCGTCCGCGTCCACCTGGAAGGTGACCCGGATATGGGCGGCGCCGGCCGCCATGGGGGGAATGCCGGTCAGGGTAAAGCGGGCCAGAGAGCGGCAATCCGCCACCAGTTCCCGCTCACCCTGCACCACGTGGATGGCCATGGCGGTCTGGCCATCCTTGAAGGTGGTGAATTCCTGGGCCCGGGCCACGGGAATGGTGGTGTTACGCGGTATGATTTTTTCCACCAGGCCGCCCATGGTCTCGAGCCCCAATGACAGGGGGATGACGTCGAGCAGCAGCATCTCGCTGTCGGGCTTGTTGCCGATCAGCACGTCCGCCTGGATGGCGGCACCGATGGCCACCACCTTGTCCGGATCCAGGCTGGTCAGGGGCTCGCGGCCGAAGAAATCGCCTACCCGGCTGCGTACCAGCGGCACCCGGGTGGAGCCGCCCACCATCACCACCTGCAGCACCTCTGCCGCCGTCACCCCGGCGTCCTTCAGGGCCCGGCGGCAGGCCAGCAGGGTCTTGTTGACCCAGGGCTGGATCAGGGCGTCGAACTCGGCCCGGGTCAGTTCCCCCCGCCAGCCTTCCCACTCGACCGTCATGCTGTCGCTGTCGGTCAGCGTCTGCTTGGCGGCACAGGCCGCATCCAACAGGTTGCGCTGCTGGGTCGGGCTCAACTCGGTGATACCGGCCCGGCCCTGGATCCAGTCGGCCAGAGCATGGTCGAAGTCATCGCCGCCCAGGGCGGAGTCCCCCCCGGTGGCCAGCACCTCGAACACGCCCCGGTGCAGCCGCAGTATGGAAATGTCGAAGGTGCCGCCGCCGAGATCGTAGACCGCGATCACCCCCTCCTGGCCGGAGTCCAGGCCGTAGGCGATGGCGGCGGCGGTGGGCTCGTTGAGCAGCCGCAGCACTTCGAGGCCGGCCAGCCGGGCCGCGTCCTTGGTTCCCTGGCGCTGGGCGTCGTCGAAGTAGGCAGGCACGGTGATCACCGCGCCCTGGATGGGGTTGCCCAGGCTCGCTTCGGCCCGGGCGGCCAGGGCCTTGAGGATCTCGGCCGAAACCTGCACCGGATTGACCGGGCCCTGCACGGTGTCGAGCTCGACCAGGCCGTCATGCTCGCGGAAAGCGTAGGGCAGCTTGGCCCGGGGCACGTCCGCCAGGGCCTTGCCCATCAGCCGCTTGACCGAGACGATGGTGTTCCGGGGATCGAGTTCTGCGTCGCGCTTGGCCTCGTGCCCGACCCGGAGGCCGTCTTCCAGGTAGTGCACCACCGAGGGCAGCAGTTCACGCCCCTGATCGTCGGGCAGGGTTTCGGCCAGGCCGCTGCGCACCACCGCCACCAGGGAATTGGTGGTGCCCAGATCGATACCGACCGCCCATTTGTGTTCGTGCGGGGCCGCGCTCTGGCCCGGTTCGGATATTTGTAATAATGCCATGGAGTTCAGAGTTCCTGCTGCGCGTCTTCCAGCCGCTCGAGTTCGGCGTGCAGCTTGGTCATGAATTTGAGTTTGCGTACCGCGTCGGCGGCGGCGTCCCACTGCCCGGCGTCCAGTTGCCGTTCAAGCTCTCCAAACAGCTCGGCCGACACCCGGGCCAGCTCCCGGTCGAAGGCCAGGATGGCGCCGAAGACGTCGCCAGCCTCGGGAATGGCCTCCAGCTGTTCGCGCCATTCCATCTGCTGCATCAGGAACAGGGGGTCCTTCAGAGTCTGCTGTTCGGCACGGATATCGGTGCCGTGGAGGGATAGCAGGTACTCGGCGCGGGCCAGGGGTTGCTTCAGGGTGGTGAAGGCGTCGTTGATCTGGGCCGCGCGCTGCACCGCCTGCAGGCGCTCCCGCTCTGGGCGGGAGGCGAACTTGTCGGGATGAAACTGCATCTGCAGTTGGCGGTAGGTGTCGGACAGCGTCTGGGTATCGAGTGCGAATTGCTCCGGCAAGCCAAACAGCTCAAAGTAATTCATGCCGATATCCTTAAACGTTGAAACTTTCGCCGCAACCACATTCCCCGCTGACATTGGGGTTGTTGAACTTGAAGCCTTCGTTCAGGCCTTCCTTCACGAAGTCAAGCTCGGTACCGTTCAGGTACACCAGGCTTTTACTGTCGACGATCACCTTCACCTCGCCGTGTTCGAAGACCTGATCGCCTTCGGCAAGTTCATCCACGAATTCCAG
Source organism: Zobellella sp. An-6 (assembly GCF_052487945.1). Taxonomy (NCBI): domain Bacteria; kingdom Pseudomonadati; phylum Pseudomonadota; class Gammaproteobacteria; order Aeromonadales; family Aeromonadaceae; genus Zobellella; species Zobellella sp. An-6. Next base: position 3,007,908 of record NZ_CP199259.1, read on the forward strand.
CACATAGGCCAGGCCGGAGCAGCCGGACGTCTTCACGCCCAACCGCAGGCCGATGCCCTTGCCCCTGTTGTTCAGGAATGTTTGCACCCGTTGGGCTGCCGCGTCGGTAATGGTAATCGCCATGCTTGCTCCGCCTTACGCCAGGTTTTTCTTTTTCTTGTAATCGTCAATCGCCGCCTTGATGGCATCTTCCGCCAGGATGGAGCAGTGGATCTTCACCGGCGGCAGGGCCAGTTCTTCGGCGATATCGGTATTCTTGATGCTCGCCGCTTCGTCCAGACTCTTGCCCTTGACCCATTCGGTGATCAGCGAGCTCGAGGCGATGGCGGAGCCACAGCCGTAGGTCTTGAACTTGGCGTCCTCGATGATGCCGTCGTCGCTGATCTTGAGCTGCAGCTTCATCACATCGCCGCAGGCCGGGGCACCCACCATGCCGGTGGCCACGTTGGGATCGTTCTTGTCGAAACCACCCACGTTGCGGGGGTTCTCGTAGTGGTCAATTACTTTTTCGCTGTAAGCCATGATGTAAAACTCCTCACCAATCCTTTAATCCGTTAGACACCCTTAATGGTGTACCCACTCAACTTTTTCCAGGTCCACGCCGTCCTTGAACATCTCCCACAACGGAGACATCTCGCGCAGGCGGCCGATGGCCTCGTTGACCAGGCGTACGGCGTAATCGATCTGCTCTTCGGTGGTAAAGCGGCCGATGCTGAAACGGATGGAGCTGTGCGCCAGTTCGTCGTTCAGCCCCAGGGCCCGCAGCACATAGGACGGCTCCAGGCTGGCGGAAGTACAGGCCGAACCGGAAGATACCGCCAGATCCTTGAGCGCCATCATCAGCGACTCGCCTTCGACATAGGCGAAGCTGATGTTGAGAATACCGGGCACCCGCTGTTCCAGATCGCCGTTGACATAGACTTCTTCGATATCCTTCACGCCTTCGTAGAGGCGGTCGCGCAGGACACGGATACGCTCGCCCTCGGCGGCCATTTCTTCTTTGGCGATACGGAAGGCCTCGCCCATGCCCACTATCTGGTGAGTGGCCAGGGTGCCGGAACGCATGCCGCGCTCATGGCCGCCCCCGTGCATCTGGGCTTCGAGCCGCACCCGCGGCTTGCGGCATACGTAGAGGGCGCCGATGCCCTTGGGGCCGTAAATCTTGTGGGCGGACAGCGACAACAGGTCGATATTCATGTCCTGCACGTCGATGGCAATCTTGCCGGCGCTCTGGGCGGCATCCACATGGAACATGATCTTGCGGCTGCGGCACAGCTCGCCGATGGCCTTGACGTCCTGGATCACGCCGGTTTCGTTGTTCACGTGCATGATGCTCACCAGTATGGTGTCGTCACGCATGGCGTTTTCGATCTGTTCCAGGGAGAAGAGGCCATTGGGCTGGGGCTCCAGGTAGGTGACCTCGAAGCCTTCCCGCTCCAGCTGGCGGCAGGGATCCAGGACCGCCTTGTGCTCGGTCTTGGAGGTAATGATGTGCTTGCCCTTCTTGCCGTAGAAGTTGGCGATGCCCTTGATGGCCAGATTGTCGGACTCGGTAGCGCCGGAGGTGAACACAATCTCGCGCGGATCGGCGTTGATCAGCTCAGCAACCTGGTTACGGGCGATGTCCACCGCCTCTTCCGCCTGCCAGCCGAAGCGGTGCGAGCGGGAGGCCGGGTTACCGAAAATACCGTCGAGGGTGAGGCATTGCATCATTTTTTCGGCAACGCGTGGGTCTACCGGGCAGGTAGCCGCATAGTCGAGATAAATGGGCAGTTTCATCATATTCTCCATTCCAACGCTGCCCTGTACGGCAGTCTTGTCATCGACATTTTAAAGTTGAACTTTCAGGCTCACTTCTTGCTGCTCGGGCTCGGCCAGAGTCAGCAGGCTCAGATTGCTGTCTTGCTGTTCGGAAATCCGGCGGACATCCCTCTGGCTGACCAGTTCCGCCAGGCTGATACCGTCGAGAAAATTACTGATCCGATCACTCAGGGCACACCAGAGGGAGTGGGTCAGGCATTGGTTGCCGCTGTGGCAGTCACCCTTGCCCTGGCACTTGGTGGCATCCACCGACTCGTCGACGGCGGCAATCACCGCCCCCACCGAGATAGCCGAAGCCTTCATGCCCAGCAGGTAGCCGCCACCGGGCCCGCGTACACTGCTTACCAGGCCCTGCTTGCGCAGCCGGGCGAACAGCTGTTCGAGGTAAGACAGGGAAATACCCTGGCGCTCGGAAATATCAGCCAAGGACACCGGACCGGTATCGGCATGCAATGCCACATCCAGCATGGCGGTCACCGCGTAGCGCCCTTTTGATGTCAGTCTCATGTAATTGAACCGTTTCCAGACATGGCGTCAGGGTGTCATACCCGAGTGTTTCAGTCAAGTATTTATCCTACTAAAACAGTCAGCTATTGGACCCCTGCTGCTTTTGCCGTCGCTGTACCGAGGTCAGGATGCCGCGCAGTATGTTCAGCTCATGAGACTCGGGCCTGGCCCGGTTAAACAGCCGGCGCAGCTTGGTCATCACCTGCCCGGGATGCGGCTTGATGATAAAGCCGGTGTCCAGCAGGGTCTGCTCCAGATGCGCGTAAAACCGTTCCAGATCCGCCGACAGCGGGTATTCCTGCTCCGCCACCGGATGGGATTCCCGGGCCAGCCAGGCCATGCGCACCTCATAGCTCAGAGTCTGTACCGCCATCGCCAGGTTGAGCGAACTGTATTCCGGGTTGGCGGGAATGGCCACATGATAGTGACACTGCTGCAACTCCTCGTTGCTCAGCCCGGTACGTTCCCGGCCGAATACCAGCGCCACCCTGTGCCGGGGCGCTTCCGCAATGGCCTTTTCGCCCGCCTCGCGGGCATCGAGCATGGGCCAGGACCAGGTCCGGGAACGGGCGCTGGTACCGATCACCAGGCCGCAGTCGGCTACCGCCTCGGCCAGGGTGGGCACTATGCGGGCATTGGCCAGAATGTCGCTGGCGCCGGCGGCCAGGGCCACCGCCTGGCCATCGGGCGGGGTAACCGGATCGACCAGGCACAGATCGCCCAGCCCCATGGTCTTCATGGCGCGGGCAGCCGAGCCGATGTTGCCGGTGTGCGAGGTATTCACCAGCACGATGCGTACTTGCTCAAGCATTTCCACTTGGTCCAACTGTGCTTAAGGCGCAAGATTCTAGCACAGTCACGGTGCGGGATCAGGTGTTATCCTGCAGCCCGGTACCGGCTTTTGGCAGGGGATCGCGTCCGGCCTGGGCCAGCACCCCGGCCAGCAACCTAAGCAGCCGCTGCAGCCAGGGTGGTTGGCGGGCCGGCTCCAGCCGGTCGAGCAGGTTCTTGCACTCGAGCCCCAGCTCGGTATCTCCGGTGATCAGCAGCCGGCGCTGGAAGAACAGGGTGTCCGGATCCCGCTCGCCGGCGCTGAGCCGGATGAGATCGTTCAGCCCGCAACGGATCACCACGTCGGCCTCGGTGGCCGGCTGCAGGATGAGGCGCCCCCCGGCAAAGCCCAGGCTCAACCGGTAATCCAGATCCGGCACCCACAGCTGCAGGCAACGGTGCGCCAGGAAATCCAGTTCGCCGTCCTTGATGGGCTCGGCCAGCCCGCGGTTGAGCAGGGCTTCCAGCACCGGCGTCTGCAGCCGGTGGGGCAGATAACGCAAGGGGGTACGCAGTAGGGCCGGTCCCCGCTCGCTCAGGGTCCGGCATAACAGGGGCAACATAACGGGCTCCTCTCGGTCGATTGACAATATCTTCTGGCCCTTTCTCGGCGTCGGCCTGGGGCCTGGTCCAGGGACAAAGGCATATCAAAGCAGGCTCCGGACAAGGTCGTCCTGCGCCAAATCAAATCACGGCTGTTTTGTTTCAAATCAAATGCCTCTTATCCATCCCTGCTTAGACTGACCGCCTTGTAACCCGGAGTGAACGCTATGGAACTACTCTGTCCCGCCGGCAGCCTGCCGGCGTTGAAGGCGGCCGTCGATCAGGGTGCCGACGCCGTCTATATCGGCTTCAAAGACCAGACCAACGCCCGCCATTTCGCCGGCCTCAACTTCACCGAACGCGGCCTGCACGAGGGCGTGGACTACCTGCGCCGGCACGGCCGCAAGCTGCATGTGGCCATCAACACCTTCGCCCACCAGGGTAACGAAGGGCTCTGGCAGGGCGCCGTGGATCAGGCCGTGGCCCTGGGCGCCGACGCCCTGATCATCGCCGATACCGCCATCCTGGCCTATGCCGCCCGTACCTACCCCCAGGCGGAGCTGCACCTGTCGGTGCAGGCCAGCGCCACCAACGCCGCCGCCATCCGCTTTTTCCGGGACAACTTCAAGGTCCGGCGGGTGGTACTGCCGCGAGTGTTGTCCATCCAGCAGGTGCGCCAGATCGCCAGGGACACCGACGCCGAGCTGGAGGTGTTCGCCTTCGGCAGCCTGTGCATCATGGCCGAGGGCCGCTGCTACCTCTCCTCCTACCTTACCGGGGAAAGCCCCAATACGGTAGGCGCCTGCTCCCCGGCCCGTTTCGTGCGCTGGGAGGAGAAAGACGCACAACTGGAATCGCGCCTGAACGGCGTGCTGATCGACCGCTTCGCCGAGGGTGAGCAGGCCGGCTACCCCACCCTGTGCAAGGGCCGCTTCGAGGTGGACGGCAAGCCCTACCATACCCTGGAAGAGCCCACCAGCCTCAATACCCTGAGCCTGCTTCCCGACCTGGTCCGGCTGGGGGTGAAATCGGTCAAGATAGAGGGTCGCCAGCGCAGCCCCGCCTATGTGGCCGAGGTCACCCGGGTCTGGCGTCAGGCCCTGGATGCCTGTCTCCCGGCGCCCGAAGGCTATGAGGTTCAGCCGGCCTGGTCACAGCGGCTCGACGGGGTCTCCGAAGGCAACCAGACCACCCTGGGCGCCTATCATCGAAAATGGCAATAGGAGCGGACATGCAACTTCATCTCGGACCCCTGCTGTTCTTCTGGCCCAGGGCACAGGTCGAGGATTTCTACCAGGCCGCCCTGGCCACCCCCTGCCGGCGCCTCTACCTGGGCGAAACCGTCTGTCCCAAGCGCCGGGAGCTGAAAACCGCCGACTGGCTTGACCTGGCCCGGGAGCTCTCCGCCGCCGGCAAGGAGGTGGTGCTGTCCACCCTGGCGCTGATCCAGGCGCCGGCGGAGCTGCTCACCATCAAAAAACTGTGCGAGCAGGGCGAACTCCAGATAGAAGCCAACGATCTCGGGGCGGTGCAGCTGGCCCATGAGCACCGCCTGCCCTTCGTCGGCGGGCCGGCACTCAACGTCTACAACCTGGATACCCTGCGGCTGCTGCTGGACAAGGGCATGACCACCTGGGTGCCGCCGGTGGAGCTGTCCCGCGCCTGGCTGTGGGACATCCACCGGGCGGCGGAGGCAGCAGGCCTGCGTGCCCGCTTCCAGCTCGAGGTGTTCGGCTACGGCTACCTGCCCCTGGCCTATTCGGCGCGCTGTTTCACGGCCCGGGCGGAAAACCGGCCCAAGGACGAGTGCGAGCTGGTATGCATCAACTATCCCAGCGGGCGCCGGGCCAACACCCAGGAAGGCCAGCCGGTGTTCAACCTCAACGGTATCCAGACCCAGTCGGGCTACTGCTACAACCTGATCAACGAGGTACCGGGCATGAACGGCTGGGTGGACGCGGTGCGCATCAGCGCCCACAGCCGCGACTGCCTGGAGTGGATAGGACGCTTTGCCGAGCAGGCCGGGCAGCCCCGCCCCTACCGGCTGGCTTCCCGCTTTTGCAACGGCTACTGGAACCAGTTGCCGGGCATGGAGTGGCTGCCGTCGCCGGCAGGGATGGAGGTGGAATAAGGAAAGGGGGCGCAGGCCCCCTCTCCTATCGCCGCAGCCGGGCCTGTTCGCCGATCAGGTCCAGCTCCAGCAGGGAATAGCGGTGCTCGACGAAGTCGTAGATATTGGTGGCCAGGGCCAGTTTGAAATAGACCGCCGCCTGATCCGGCTGGCCGTTGCGCTGGGCCTGCTTGGCGAGATAAAAGTAGGCCTCGCACAGCCGCTCGGCCAGTTCCTGGTTATCCGCGCTCTCCTCCGAGACACGGTTGAGCAGCTGCTCGTCGGTCACCTCGCCGAGGTAAACGCCGACGATATCCCAGGCCCATTCATCGGTGCCATATTGCAGTTGGTGCGCCGCCAATTGCTCGGTGGCGAACTCGGGGTCCAGTTGATCCAGCGCCAGGTACCACCACAGCAGGCGGTAAGGGTCGCTCGGATCCTCATCCAGGAAGGTTTTCAGATCCCGCGCCGCCAGCCCGGGGCGGCCACCGTAATAGAGGGCGATGCCCCGGTTGAGGTTGGCGTAGGTATAATCGGGGGCCAGCTCAAGGGCCGAATCGAAGGCCTCGTAGGCTTCATCGAACTCCTGATTCTGGGTCAGATAGACGCCGTTGAGGTTGTAGGCATCGGCGAAATCGGGCCTTTCGCGCAGGGCACGATTGAAGTCCAGCCGGGCCATGGCCCGCAGGCCCACCCGGTCGAATACCACGCCGCGCTGGAAAAACAGCTCGGCCCGCTGCTCCGGCGTCAGGCCGGATGCAGTCAGCATCTGCCCCAGGCGGGCGATGCCCAGTTCACTCTCGTAGGAAACCTGCATCGGCACCGGCAGCACCAGGGTCGGCGTCACCGCCTTGGGTGCACTGCAACCGGCCAGCAACACACCGAAGAGGGCTACAGGACCGAGCAAAAATCTGTCTTTCAAGTCGGCTCCGAACTTGTCTTATTATGGCCACATGTTATGCAGCTCCACGACGTTTGTCATGTTGCAAATGCATTTCACAATAAAAAGGGGCACGATGGGCCCCTTTGCAATAATGCCTTACGGCAGCGGCTCCTGATCCGCCCCTTCCTTTTCCACCTGTGGCGGCAGCATGTGCTCCCGCTGCACCCCGAGCAGCATGGCCCAGGCGCTGGCGATATAGATGGATGAGTAGGTGCCGAAGCCGATGCCCAGCAACAGGGCGGTGGCAAAACCGTGGATCAGCGCCCCTCCCTTGAGGAACAGCGCCACCACCACCACCAGGGTGGTGGCCGAGGTGATCAGGGTCCGGCTCAGGGTATCGGTAATGGCCTCGTCGAACACCTGCGCGGTGGTGGTATCGCGCACCCGGCGGAAGTTTTCCCGCACCCGGTCGAATACCACTATGGTATCGTTGAGCGAGTAACCCACCACCGTCAGCAGGGCCGCCACTATGGTCAGGTCCACCTCGATCTGCAGCCAGGAGAACACCCCCAGGGTAATGATCACGTCGTGGGCCAGGGACAGCACGGCACCGGAAGCCAGCCGCCACTCGAAGCGCATGCCCACGTACAGCAGGATGCAGAGCAGCGCCACCAGGATGGCCAGACCGCCCTGTTCGGCCAGTTCTTCGCCGATGGCCGGGCCGACGAACTCCAGCCGTTTCATCTCGGCGGACGGCGAGACCTGCTGCATGGCCGCCAGCACCGATTCGCCCTGCTGCTGCACGTCCACGTTTTCCTGCGGCGCCAGGCGGATCAGCAGGTCCCGGCTGGTGCCGAAGTTCTGTACCGTGGCGCCGGGCAGCCCCGCCTCGTCGAGGCGGTCACGCACCTGGTCCAGCACCACCGCCTGCTCGAAGGCCACTTCGACCACGGTGCCGCCGGTGAAGTCCAGGCCCCAGTTCAGGCCGCGGGTGGCCAGGCTGAAGAAGCACAGGGCCACCAGCACCAGGGACAGCACAGTGGCCGCCTTGGAGTAGCGCATGAAGCGGATGGACGCTCTGGTCTTGAGGATCTCAAACATCGGTTATTTCCTCATATCGACAGTTTGCTGAGACGCTTGCCGCCCCAGATCAGGTTCACCAAGGCCCGGGTACCGACGATGGCGGTGAACATGGAGGCGAGGATACCGATCATCAGGGTCACGGCGAAGCCTTTGACCGGGCCCGTGCCCACCGCAAACAGGATGACGGCGGTGATCAGGGTGGTGATGTTGGCATCGGCAATGGTGCTGAGCGCCTTCTCGTAACCCAGGTGTATCGCCTGCTGCACCCCACGCCCGTCGCGCAGCTCCTCGCGGATCCGCTCGAAGATCAGCACGTTGGCATCCACCGACATGCCGATGGTCAGCACGATGCCGGCGATGCCCGGCAACGTCATGGTCGCCCCCGGTACCATCGACATCACGCCGATGATGATCACCACGTTGGCCAGCAGCGCCACGTTGGCTACCAGACCGAACTTGCGGTAGTAGATGGTCATGAACAGCACCACCGCCAGCATACCGTAGACCATGGCCATCAGGCCGTTTTCCACGTTCTGCTGTCCCAGGCTCGGGCCTATGGTGCGCTCCTCCACGATCTGGATCGGCGCGATCAGGGCACCGGCCCGCAGCAGCAGTGCCAGGTTCTGCGCTTCCGCCATGGAATCGATGCCGGTGATGCGGAAGCTGCGTCCCAGCCGAGACTGGATGGTGGCCACGTTGATCACTTCCTGATCCTTGCGGAACTTGCGGGAACCATCGTCGTTCAGCTCGTCGGTGGGCTTGTACTCGGTGAACACCGTCGCCATGGGCCGGCCCACGTTGTCCTTGGTAAAGTCGGCCATGCGGCTGCCACCGGGGGCATCCAGGCTGATGTTCACCTGCGGGCGGCTGAACTCGTCCATGCCGGAGCTGGCGTCGACGATATGCTCACCGGTGAGGATGATGCGCTTTTGCAGCACCACGGGGCGGCCATCCCTGTCACGCAGCAGATCGCTGTTGGGGGGAACCCGGCCGGCGGCCGCGGCGGCCACATCGGCACTCTCATCCACCAGGCGGAACTCCAGGGTGGCGGTGGCGCCGAGGATCTCCTTGGCCCGGGCGGTGTCCTGGATGCCGGGCAGTTGCACCACGATGCGTTCGGCGCCCTGGCGCTGGACCAATGGCTCGGCCACGCCCAGCTCGTTGACCCGGTTGCGGATGATGGTGATGTTCTGCTGCAGGGCGTATTCCTTCACTTCCTTCAGCCGCTGCTCGCTCATCACCGCAAACAGGCCGAAGTTGTCGCCGCTGTCCCGCTCGGAGAACAGCAGGTCCGGGTAACGGCCGCGCAGGTAGGTCATGGCCTGGGTGCGAATATCGACATCGCGGAACACCATCAGGGCGCCATCATCCTGGGCCAGCACGCCGGAATAGCGCAGGCGCTGCTCACGCAGGTCGGTGCGGAAGTCCTGCACCATCTGCTCCTGCACCCGGTTGAGGGCTTCTTCCATGTCCACTTCCATCAGGAAGTGCACACCCCCGCGCAGGTCCAGACCCAGTTTGAGCGGGCCGGCGCCGATGGCCTCCAGCCAAGCAGGGGTGGAAGGTGCCAGGTTGAGGGCGGTGATGTAGCCATCTCCCAAGGCGTCGGCCACCAAGTCCTTGCCTCTGAGCTGATCGTCGGTATTGCGGAAACGGATGAGTAACTGGTTGTCGGCCAGGGCGACGCTCTTCACCTCGATGCCGGCCTGGTCAAGGGTCTGTTGGGCCTGAGTCAGGGCAGCAGGGGTCACCTGGGTACCGCGGGAGCCGGACACCTGCAACGCAGGGTCTTCACCAAACAGATTGGGTGCTGCATAAAGAAAACTGATGGTGATCACGCAGATCACCATCAAGTATTTCCACAGCGGATATCGATTTAACACGCTGTGCTCCTCGATAGGAAATTAGAGGGACTGGATAGAGCCCTTGGGCAGGACGGCGGTGATAAAGTCCTTCTTGATGGTCACTTGGGTCTGCTCACTCAGGCTCAGCACCACGTAGTCGTTCTCGGTGGAGATCTTGGCGATCTTGCCCACCAGGCCACCGTTGGTCAGCACCTCGTCGCCCTTGCTCAGGGAAGACATCAGGTTCTTGTGCTCTTTCACCCGCTTGGACTGGGGACGGAAGATCATGAAGTAGAAGATCAGGCCGAACACGACCAGCATGATGATCATTTCCATACCGCCGCCGGCGGAGCCGCCCTGGGCATAAGCTTTGGAGATAATATCCATTCGTTTTGGTTCCTCGTTGATGGTTAAAAGCTGTTATCCGGCATAGTGCATCGGCGAAAACAGGCACAGCACGCCGCCACGCCATGAATACCTCCCTGTAGGCTCGCACCTGCCATCCCTGGCAGGTGACGGTCGGCTTAGCTGCTGCCTGTTCTCACCGCTCTTATCCTTCGCCGTGTTCAACTGCGCTCTGGCCCAATGGCGGCACGGGTCTGTCCTGCCGGCCATAGAACTCAGCTACAAAGTCGTCTAATTTACCCTGCTCTATGGCTCCACGTAAACCTTCCATCACCCGCTGGTAGTAGCGCAGGTTGTGAATGGTGTTTAAACGCGCACCCAGTATCTCGTTGCACTTGTCCAGGTGGTGCAGGTAGGAGCGCGAGTAGTGCTTGCAGGTGTAGCAATCGCAATCCGCGTCCAGCGGGCCGGTGTCGGTCTTGTGCTTGGCGTTGCGGATCTTCACCACCCCTTCGGTGGTGAACAGGTGGCCGTTGCGGGCGTTGCGGGTCGGCATCACGCAGTCGAACATGTCGATACCCCGACGCACCCCTTCCACCAGATCCTCCGGCTTGCCCACCCCCATCAGGTAGCGGGGTTTGTCTTCCGGGATTTTCGGGCAGGTGTGCTCCAGCACCTTGTGCATCTCGTGCTTGGGCTCGCCCACCGCCAGGCCGCCCACCGCATAGCCGTCGAAACCGATGTCCAGCAACCCTTCCAGGGACTGGTCGCGCAGATCCTCGTAGACGCTGCCCTGGATGATGCCGAACAGGGCATTCTTGTTGCCGAGCTTGTCGAAGTGATCCCGCGACCGTTTGGCCCAGCGCAGGGACATCTCCATCGACTTCTTGGCTTCCTCCCAGGTGGCCGGATAGGGGGTGCATTCGTCCATGATCATCACGATGTCGGAGCCCAGATCGTACTGGATCTCCATCGAGGTTTCCGGCGCCAGGAAGATCTTGTCGCCATTGACCGGGTTGCGGAAGTAGACGCCTTCCTCGGTGATCTTGCGGATGTCCCCCAGGCTGAATACCTGGAAGCCGCCGGAGTCGGTGAGGATGGGGCCCTGCCAGTTCATGAAGTCGTGCAAATCCCCGTGCAGCTTCATCACCTCCTGGCCCGGACGAATCCACAGGTGGAAGGTGTTGCCGAGCAGGATCTGGGCGCCGGTGGCGGTGACTTCTTCCGGGGTCATGCCCTTGACGGTGCCGTAGGTGCCCACCGGCATGAAGGCCGGGGTTTCCACCACGCCCCGGTCGAAGATCAGCCGGCCGCGGCGGGCGCGGCCATCGGTGGTTTGCAGTTCAAATTTCATCGGTTACCTCTACTGGCCGGAGAAACAGTCCGACCTTATTTTTAAAACTGGTGAGGGGTAAATCGTGAGGAGTGAGGTGAAAAAACACTATCTTACACGTCTCACATTTTGCCCCTCATACCTCACGCCTCACCTATTATCACTGGCTTTGCCGGGTAATAAACATGGCGTCGCCGTAGCTGAAAAAGCGATAGCGCTCCGCCACCGCCGCCCGGTAGGCGGCCATGATGTGGTCGTGGCCGGCGAAGGCGCTGACCAGCATGATCAGGGTCGACTCGGGCAGGTGGAAGTTGGTGACCATGGCGTCCACCAGTTGGAAGCGATAACCCGGGTAGATAAAGATGTCGGTATCGCCGTAGAAGGGGGCGAGCGGCTCGCCCTTGCCCAGGCTGGCCCGGGCGGCGCTTTCCAGGGAGCGCACCGAGGTGGTGCCCACGGCGATCACCCGGCCGCCCCGGGCACGGGTGGCGTCGATCTGCGCCACCACCTCGGCCGGCACCTCTATGTATTCGGCGTGCATCCGGTGCTCGAGCACATTGTCCACCCGCACCGGCTGGAAGGTGCCGGCGCCCACGTGCAGGGTGATAAAGGCCAGCTCGACGCCCTTGGCCTTGAGCTCGGCCAGCAGCGGCTCGTCGAAATGCAGGCCGGCGGTGGGGGCCGCCACGGCGCCCGGCTTTTCGTTGTAGACGGTCTGGTAGCGCTCCTTGTCGGCCTCGGTGTCGGGCCGGTCGATATAGGGCGGCAGCGGCATGTGGCCCACCGCCTCCAGGATCTCGAGCACGGTGCGCGGGTCGTTGAATTCGATTTCGAACAGGGCGTCGTGGCGGGCCAGCATGGTGGCCCTGACGTCCGGCTCCAGGATCAGTTCGGCCCCCGGCTTGGGCGACTTGGAGGCGCGCACATGGGCCAGCACCCGCTTGTCGTCCAGCACCCGCTCCACCAGCACTTCCACCCTGCCCCCGCTGGCCTTGTGGCCGAACAGCCGCGCCGGTATCACCCGGGTGTTGTTGAACACCAGCAGATCACCGGGATTGACCAGATTCAGAATGTCGCTGAAGCGGCCGTGCACCAGGGCGCCGCTGTTGCCGTCCAACTGCAACAGCCGGCTGGCGGTACGCTCCGGCATGGGGTGGCGGGCGATCAACTCGTCGGGAAGCTCGAAATGGAAATCACGGACCTGCATAGACAACCTCTTGTTATAACGGGCGCTAGTCTAGTGAGGCTACATCACGGGATCAAGGCAATTCGGCTTGGGGCCTGCGCCATGGAATATTCCGCACGGAGAACAAGAGCGCGGCGGAAACTTCCACCCGGCCGTGACCGGGGTCATGTTCTTCGCCTCCCCGCTTGGGCTATCTTGATATAAAAAGAGGAGAAGCATCATGCCAGCCGTCGTTTCCGAAATCATGTCACGCAACGTTATCGGCCTGCCCCCGTCCGCCACCCTGGCCGAGGCCCGCACCCTGATGCAGCGCCAGCACATCCGCCACCTGCCGGTGTTGGAGCAGGACAAGCTGGTGGGCCTGGTCAGCCAGCGGGACATCCTGGCGGCCCAGGAGTCCAGCCTGGAAAAAGGTACCAATGGCCACTTCCTGCAGCACCACAAGCTGGCGGAGATCATGGTGACCGGGGTCACCACCGTCAGCCCCAAAGCGGGCATCCGCGAGGCGGCCCTCTACCTGCAGAAACACAAGTACGGCTGCCTGCCGGTGGTGGACAGGGGCAGGCTGGTGGGCATCGTCACCGACAGCGATTTCGTCGCCGTGGCCATCCACCTGCTGGAGGTGCTGGACAACCAGCTGGCCGACGAAGGGAGCGACGAAGCCGACCTGGACGATCTGGATCTGGCGCCGGACGCCCAGGATTATCTGGACGGCTCGCGGGATCTATGAACTACCTGGCCCACCTGCACCTGGCCCATATCAGCCGGACCAGCCTGGCCGGCGCCCTGCTGGGGGAGTTCGCCCGGGGTGCCATAGACCCGGCCCTGCCCCCGGAACTGCAACTCGGCATCCTGCTGCACCGGCGCATCGACAGCTTCACCGACGCCCACCCGCGGCATCAGGGGGCGGTGCGCGCCCTGCCCAGCCCCTTTCGCCGCTACGGCGGCATCATCATGGACATGATGTTCGATCACTTCCTGGCCCGGCACTGGTCCCGTTACCATCCCTGGGCGCTGGCCGACTTTATCGGCTACAGTCACCGCCGGCTGCAACCGGGGGTACACTGGCCGCCGGACATGGTCATCCTGGTGGAGCGGCTCAAGCAGCACCAGTTGCTGGCCCAGTACCGGAGCCTGGAGGGCATCACCCGGGCCATCATCCGCATCGACGGCCGCTTTCGCCGCCCCACCCCCCTGCCCGACTGCGCGCCCCTGCTGCGGGCCCATTACGACGAGATGGAGCAGGCCTTCCTCGCCTTCTACCCCGAGTTGCAGGACTTTGTACTGAGCCAGACCCGACCGGATTAGTACCTGTTCCAGCTCAGGTAGACTCGGTCAAAGCATGCTGTTCCGCCGACACGCTATGAATACATCCATGTACGCTCTCTGTTTCATCCCTGAAACAGAAGGCCGGCGGAACAGCATGCTTTGTCCTCCTTATCGCCCTGCAGCCGCCTGCAGGCACCATAATCAGACGGCGTCGGGGCTTGAAGGAGGTAACAGGGATGGCCTCCGCCGACCGTCACATGCCAGGGGCGCGAAGCGCCTTGCACCGGAGATATCGCCGCGACCGAGTTGCCAGTGACAAGTCGCAGCGCGGCGATACCGACGGTTTCCGCGACATCCGGCATGTGCCGAGCGCCACAGGGATGTGCTTGCAGCGGGTCGGCGAAGGCGGCCCTGTTGCCTCTTCCTCTTCTTCTTCTTCGTAACAAACAGCCAAATAGTACCACCGCTAAGCCCTGGGATTGGCCGGATAGAACAGCTCGGGCTGCACCGGCTGGTGGGAAAAGAAGCGGGTGTTCTTGTGGGGCAGCTTCATAAAGCCCCCCACCCCCTGGTCGCTGATCAGCGGTATCTTGTCCACGATAAAGGCGAGCAGCGCCCGAAACTCCTCCTCGGCGCGCCGGTCCAGCAGCCGGTAGTAGCTGTGCAGCTTGAGGTAGAGGGGGGTCACCTCGAAGATGATACAGCCGGTATGGTGGATGCGGTTCAGGCGGGCGATGGCGTCCACGATGGCGTAGGGCAGCACCAGCTGTTCGTCCGGATCCCGGCCGTCCTCAAAATAGGAATGCTGGCGGCTGGCGTCGTCGGTGCTGGGAATGTCCGCCAGCCGGTAGGGAATACGGGTGCCGGGCGGCGGCAGGAAGGGGCTGTGCTCGTCGGAGCGGCTCAGGTGGAGGGTGTTGCGGGCGTTGAACAGGCAGGCCTTGAACACCCCTATCCTGTCGATGGCCCGGGCCAGCATCACCACGTTGTTGACCGCCACCGCGAAGGCCTCCTTCAGCGCCTGGTCGTAGAGGTTGAGGCTGGAGTCGATATAGACGCCCTCCTCCTCCCAGTGGATGGCGAGCCCCCCCACCACCGGGTAGCGGCCGATCCGGCTCACCGCCGCCACGAACGCCTTCTCGGTCTCGCCCATGCCCGCCAGGTAGTTCTTGTAGTAGCGCTCCAGTTGGGCATCGTCCACGTAGTGGATGCCCTCCTCCTCGCTGTGCTCGCGCAGGAAGGACTTGCGCGAGGAATACACCACGGTATCCATCTCGTGCTGGTCGGGGCTGACCCACACCGGCAACTGCGGGCTGTCGTCGAACAACGCCAGGGGCGGCAGCACCAGCCGCTTCAGGCGCGGCATGGCGGCCAGGAAGTGATCCCCGGCCCGCCGGCGCAGCTCGGCGTCCTCGGACAGCAGGCCGTCCAGCATCAGCGCGAATTCCCGGGGCAGCCCCAGGCTGGTCGCCGGCAGGGCCCGGCAGCCGAAGCGGCAGGACTGGCCCGAGGCCAGGGCGTAGAGGGTGCCGGCTACCCCCTGCTCGTCGAAACGGGGACTGGACAGCCCGCCCTCCCGCTGTTCGGGGCCGATGAAATAGACGTCCCCCAGGCGGGCGTTGGAATGCTGCAGGTCCGCCGACATCAGCGCCATCACGTTGCTGGCCACGAATTGGCCGTCACTGTCGGTCTGGGCGAACACCGAGGATCCCCAGTCCACCAGGCTGATCCGGCCCGAATCCGGATCGAACACGATGTTGGACGGCTTGATGTCGCCGTGCACCAGGGGCGCGGGCTGACCATCCTTGCGATGGTGGCGCAGGGCCTGCAGTATGTCGGCCAGTTGGGCGGCGATGTCCACCAGCAGCCGGGGCGGCAATCTGCCCTTCTTCAGGCTGAACTGCTCCAGATCCTCTCCCCTGGCCCGGCCCATCATCAGGATGCCCTGCTTCTTCACTACCTGGTAGGTGATGTAGCGGGGCACCAGTGGATGGCGCACCTGGGACAGCATATAGGCCTCATCGGCCAGCCGCTCGCGGATGTGCGGCGGCAGGTTGATGCGGGAAAACTTGAAGGCCACCTCCTCGCCGTCGGCGCCGACCCCGACGAAGGTAAAGCCGTAGGCGCCCTTGCCCGCCAGGCTGATCCGGCGATAACCGAGCTTCTCCAGCTCGCCCATGCACAGGGCTATCCAGTCCTTCAGTTTCCTGGCGTCGTTGGCGTTGAGCAGATAGATGGACTGCTCTTCCGGAATGTAGAAGTTGCGCAGCTGGTGCCGGTACATGGCTCAGGTCAGTTGTGCCAGCATCAGCTCCGGCTGCTCCAGATACTGCCGCCAGCGGTTGTTGAAGCGGGCCAGGGTGGCACCGTCGATCACCCGGTGATCCGCCGACCAGCACACCGTCATCAATTGCTGTGCCTCCACCTCGCCCGCCTCGTTGAAGCGGGGCAGGCGCTGCAGGCGGCCGAGGGCGGCGATGGCCAGCTCCGGCGGATTCACCACCGGGGTGGACACGGTGCCGCCCAGCACCCCGATGTTGGACAGGGTGATGGTGCCCCCCTGCAGCTCGGCGGGGGACAAGCCGCCCTGGCGCGCCGCCTCGCTCAGCCGCTCCAGCTCAGCGGCGATGGCCAGCAGGGACTTCTGCTCGCAATGCCTGATGGTGGGCACCAGCAGGCCGGCCTCGGTGTCCACCGCCACCCCGATATGGTGGTGATCCTGGTAGCGGAGGCTGGCGCCGTCTTCGCCCAGGCGGGCGTTGAGCAGGGGATATTGCTTCAGGCACAGGGACAGCGCCTTGATAAAGAAGGGCAGCAGGGTCAGCCGCGCGCCCTCGGCGGCGAAGGCGGGCTTGAGCTTGTCCTTGAGCGCCAGCAACTGGTCCAGGCGGAACTCGTCGCAAAAGGTGAAGCGGGGGATGCCGAGGGAGGCGGTCATCTGCCGGGCCATGGCGGCGCGCACACCTCTGAGCGGCTCCTCCCGGCCGGCCGGCGCCGCCGGCTCGACCGGAGCAGGCGCGGCGGCCGTCTCCCGCCGAGCCAGGTAGGCCTCGATGTCCTCCTTGTAGACCCGCCCCTTGTCGCCGGATCCGGGCACCTGGCCGAGATCCACCGACAGCTCCCGGGCCAGGCGCCGCACCGCCGGGCTGGCCAGCGCCCGGCCTCCGGCCGGTGCCGTCGGCGAAGCCGCCGGCTGGACGCTGGCAGCCTCACTTTCCGGCTCGGGCGCCGCGGGCTCGGCAGTCTGAGTCGGCGCAGGCGGGGATGCCTGGCTGGCCGCCTTGCCGTCGTTCGCGGCCACCTCCATCTCGAACAGGGGCGCATGCACCCGCGCCATCTCGCCTTTGGCCACGTACAGCCGGGTGATGGTGCCTCCGTGCACTGCCGGTATTTGCACCAAGGCCTTGTCGGTCATCACGTCGCAGATGGCCTGATCCTCGGCGACCTTGTCGCCTTCGCCGACCAGCCACTCCACCAGTTCGCATTCCACTATGCCTTCGCCGATATCCGGCAGGTAGAAATCCTGTTTCATGCCGCCCCCTAGAAGTTCACCGTCCGCACTATCGCCTCGAAGGTCTTGAGGTGATCTGCCATGTATTCCTTCTCCAGCGCCAGGGGATAGGGCGTGTCCAGGCCGCAGACCCGGGCGATGGGGCTCTCGAGGTAGAGGAAGCAGCGCTGCTGGATGGTGGCCGCGATTTCCCCGGCAAAGCCGCCGGTGAGCGGCGCCTCATGGTTGATCACCAGGCGGCCGGTCTTGAGCACAGACTCGGCCACCCGCTCCGCGTCCCAGGGCGCCAGGCTGCGCAGATCGATAAGCTCGCAGGAAATACCCTGCTGCCCGGCCAGCTCCGCCGCCTTCTGCACCACCTCCATTTGGGCGCCCCAGGCCAGCACGGTGACATCGCTCCCCTCCTGCACCACCTCGGCCTGGCCCAGGGGCAGCTCGTAGTAGTCCTCGTCCACCTCGCCCACGGCAGCGCGATAGAGTCGCTTGGGCTCGAAGAACAACACCGGATCCGGGCAACTGATGGCCGCCAGCAGCAACCCCTTGGCCTGGGCCGGATCCCGGGGCACCACCAGGCGCAGGCCGGGGGTGTGGGTGAAGTAGGCCTCCGGCGACTGGCTGTGGTAGTGACCGCCGGCGATGCCGCCGCCGTAGGGGGTGCGCAGCACCAGGCCGCCCACGTCGAACTGGTTGCCGGAGCGGTAGCGGAACTTGGCGGTTTCGTTGACGAGCTGATCGAAGGCCGGATAGATATAGTCGGCGAACTGGATTTCGGCCACCGGCTTCAGTCCCCGGGCCGCCATGCCGTTGGCGAAGCCGACAATACCCTGCTCGGTGAGGGGGGTGTTGAAACAGCGATGCTTGCCGTACTTGTCCTGCAACTTGCTGGTGGCGCGGAAGACGCCGCCGAAGTGGCCCACGTCCTCGCCGAAGCAGACCACGCTCTCGTCCCGGGCCATGGCCAGATCCAGGGCGTTGTTGATGGCCTGCAGCATGTTCATCTGTGCCATTAGTCCAGCCTCCCTGAGGTCACCGGATAAGCCTCCGGATAGCGGCGGATATGATCCTTGAGCGCCTCCAGCTGGGCACTGAGGGCGGGTGTGGGCTCGGCATAGACATCCTCTATCAGGCTGTCCAGGCGGGGTTTGACCACCTGCTCCGCCTCCTTGAGCGCCTCCAACACCTCCTGGCGCAGGGCGTCGGTGGCGATCTGATCCGCCGCCTCATCCAGCCAGCCCTGGTTGAGCAGCCAGCGCCGGTAGCGGGCGATGGGATCCTGCTTGCGCCAGCGTTCCTCCTCTTCCTTGGAGCGGTAGCCACTGGGATCGTCGGAAGAGGAATGCGCCCCCAGACGGTAGGCGATGGCTTCCACCAGCACCGGCTCCTGCTGCTCCAGGGCCAGCTTGCGCGCCAGCCGGGTGGCTTCATACACCGCCAGGACATCGGCCCCGTCCACCCGTATCGCCTGAATGCCGTAGCCCACCGCCCGGCAGGCGATGCCGTCGCCGATAAATTGTTCGCTGGCCGGGGTGGAGATGGCATAGCCGTTGTTGCGGCAGAAGAAGATCACCGGCGCCTGCAGCACGGCGGCCATGTTGAGGCCGGCATGGAAATCCCCCTCGGAGGCGGCACCCTCGCCGAAATAGCAGAGGGTGGTGTTGCTTTCCCCCTTCAGCCGCTGGGCATAGGCGTAGCCGCTGGCCTGGGGGATCTGGGTCCCCAGGGGCGAAGAGATGGTCATGAAATGGATATCCCGGCAGCCGTAGTGCACCGGCATCTGCCGGCCCTTGCCCAGATCCCGTTCGTTGGAAAACAGCTGGTTCATGAACTGCTCCAGGGTGAAGCCCCGGTAACGCAGGGCGCCCTGCTCCCGGTACTGGGCCATGATCATGTCGTGCCTGTCGAGCGCGGCGGCGCTGGCCACGGTCGCGGCCTCTTCCCCCAGGCACTGCATGTAGAAGCTGATCCGCCCCTGGCGCTGGGCCGCCAGCATGCGCTCGTCCAGGATGCGGATAAACATCATGCTGTCGTAGATCCTGAGCGCCCTGTCCCTGTCCAGCACCGGCGGTGAAGCCCCGTCAAAGAGGCTGCCGTCGTCCTGCAATATCCTCAGGGTGGGGATGGTCAGGGCATGGGACCCGGTGAACTGGGCCTGGTGCACAGTGGTGATGGTGGCATTGCTGGGATTGGTCATGGCGTCACTCCCATCGCCGCAGGCGAGTCAGGAAAACGGAGCCGCCACCCTAAAATGGCAGCTCAATATGACGCCAATTATAACACCTGGATAACAAGCCCGCGGGTGGCTCAGGTCCTGAGCCGCCCCAGATCCTGCTCCAACCCGGCGGACAGGCCGCTCAGCCGCTGGCCGTGCTCGCCCACCCGGCCGGCCAGCTCCGCCAGCTCGGCGGCGGCCTCACCCAGGGTGGTGAGGTTGCGGTTGATGTCACCGGACACCGCGCTCTGCTCCTCGGCGGAGGTGGCCATCTGGGTGACATGATCGCTGATGGTCGTGATAAGACCGGTCACCTGGGCCAGCTCTGCGTAGGCCTCGCGGGAGTGGGCCGAGGTCTGCTCGGCCCGGGACGCCCCCTGCTCCATGATCCGCACGGTGGCGCCTACCTGGTTGTTGAGCCGGCCGATGAGTTCGGCGATGTCGTCGGTGGACTGGCGGGTCTTGACGGCCAGGGCCCGTACCTCGTCGGCCACCACCGCGAAGCCCCGCCCCTGCTCGCCGGCCCGGGCCGCCTCGATGGCGGCATTCAGCGCCAGCAGGTTGGTCTGCTCGGCGATGGTGCGGATCACCTCGAGGATGCTGTTGATGGCGTCACTGCGCTCCGCCACCTGGTTGACGGCCCCGGCCGCTTCCTGTACTTCCGCGGCCAGCTGGCCGATGTCGCCCACCGTGCCCGCCAGCCGGTCCTGGGTCGCCTTCAGCGCCTGGTTGGCCTGGCCCGCTTCTATCGCCGCCTGTTCGGAGAAGCGGGCCACCTCCGCCGCGGCCACGCTCATCTCGTTCATGGCGGTGACCACCGACTCCAGCTCCCGATTCTGCCGTCCCACTTCCTGCTGCATCCGCTCGGCCAGACGGGCACCATTTTCCGACTCGCTGCCGACCTGGGCCCCGGTATGCTTGAGCCGGCCGACCAGTTGGCGCAGCTTGTCGATAAAGCCGTTGAAGCCGCCGGACAGGGCGATCAGCTCCTGGTGGGTATCGATCTCGACCGAACGGGTCAGATCCCCTTCCGCGCTGCTCAGGCCGAGGATGCGCTCGTTCATGAGCCTGAGTGGCCGGGTGATGCTGCGCACCAGCAGCATCATGGCGCCGATGCCGGCCAGGATGACGAGGCCGCCGGCCAGCCACTGCTGCCGGGTCAGGCTGGCCACTCCCGCGGCCAGCCCGGCCTGCAGGGCCGACACCTCGGCCAGGGCCACCGAGCGGGGCACGCTGATCAACAGCGACCAGCTCGCCTCCGCCGCCGGTATCGGCAGCCGGTACCGGCCGTAGAGGTGCTCGGCCGTGACCAGGCTGCCCTCCCCCCTGGCCAGGGCCAGCCATTGGCCGCTTTCCTCGGCTCCCGCCGCCTCCGCCAGGGGCCGCCCCAGCTTGTCGGAATAGCGGCTGGACGCCACGATCAGCCCCTGGTAGAGGGAGGCGGCCAGCTGCTCCAGTTGCCGCTGAAAGGCGGGCAGGTTGATGTCCGAGCCCGCCACGCCGCGGAAGCGCCCTTCGGCGACGATGGGCGCCGTCAGGCTGGTCATCAGCTCGCTGTAGCCGGGCTGGATCTCGTACAGGTAGGGCTCCATCAGGCAGGGTTTGCCGGTCTCCATGGGACAGAGGTACCACTCGGCGTTGCGCACCCCGAACTCGTTGCGGCTCTGATCGTGCTTCTCCTCGGCATCGCCGATGACCTGCTGCTCCAGGCGTCCATCCTGGTGGCGCACCACATAGACCTCCAGGCTGCCGGCCCCGCTCACCGAATGGTCGTAGCCACTGAGGAAAAGGGCGTCCTCGCCGTCGTAGGCATCGGCTTCGAACTGGCTGTAGCTGGAACCCAACTGCCGGTTGGCCATCAGCAACTGCCGGTTGAGGGCCACCACCTGCTCCCGGCTGAGCCGCTCGGTGGCGGGCAAGACGACATTCTCGGCCAGTATGGTGGCCAGGGTGAGGGGCGAACGGAAACTCTCGCTGATAAAGCCGGCCAGCTGCACCCCGGCTTCGGCGGCCTGGCTCTGCAGCCGATCGCTGACTTCCCGGATCAGCACCCGGGAGCTGTCCTCACCGACCTGCCCGGCCGTGCGCTGCAGGAAGAGGCTGACCACTCCATTGAGCACCAGTATGCTGAGCAACAGCATCAGGCCGGTGGCCAGGAACAGCTTGGCCGACAGCGGCGTTTTCTTTATCTGCATCATTCTGTTTCAGATCCTTCTGCGTTGGATTGCCATGGAGCCGGATGACAACAGCCTTGGTCCCCTTATTCCGGGAAGCAATACTTTCCCTGTATCGGCCATGGGTGCATTTACTTAACACCTGTATAGGAATATGGCAAATAAAAAAGGCAGCCCGGAGGCTGCCAAAACGAGATGGACCTAGTTGGTATTTTTCTTTCTCAGTTGACCCTGTTTTGCAATCAGATGTTCTCGAACTGGCCCATGGTGTTGTCCTTGCCGCCGGCCTTCAGCGCCGCCTCGCCGGCGAAAAACTCCTTGTGGTCATCGCCGATGTTGGAGCCGGCCATGTCCTGGTGCTTGACGGTGGCGATGCCCTGGCGGATCTCCTTGCGCTGTACGCCCGCCACATAGGCCAGCATGCCCTCGTCGCCGAAGTAGCCCTTGGCCAGGTTGTCGGTGGACAGGGCCGCGGTGTGGTAGGTCGGCAGCGTGATCAGGTGGTGGAAGATGCCGGCTTCCCGCGCCGCGTCGCGCTGGAAGTTGGCCGTCCACTGGTCGGCCAGGCGGCCCAGCTCGGTGTCGTCGTAGTCGGCGCTCATCAGTTTGGCGCGGTCGTAGGCGGACACATCCTTGCCTTCGGCGGCCCAGGCGTCGAACACCTGCTGGCGGAAGTTCAGGGTCCAGTTGAAGGACGGGCTGTTGTTGTACACCAGCTTGGCATTGGGCACCACTTCACGGATACGGTCCACCATGCCCTTGATCTGGCCGATATGGGGCTTTTCGGTCTCGATCCACAGCAGGTCGGCGCCGTGCTGCAGGCTGGTGATGCAGTCCAGCACCACCCGATCCTCGCCGGAGCCCGGCTTGAAGCAGAACAGGCCGGAGGCCAGGCGCTTGACCTTGAGCAGCTTGCCCTGGGACTTGATCACCACGTCGCCGTTATTGATGTCATCGGCCGAGTCGATGTAGTCGCCGTCGAGGAAGCTGTTGTACAGATCCCCCAGATCACCCGGCTCGTGGGTCACCGCGATCTGCTTGGTCAGGCCGGCACCCAGGGAGTCGGTGCGTGCCACTATCACGCCGTCGTCCACTCCCAGCTCCAGGAAGGCCAGACGCACCGCGTTGATCTTGGCCAGGAAGTCGGCGTGGGGCACCGTCACCTTGCCATCCTGGTGGCCGCACTGCTTCTCGTCGGACACCTGGTTCTCGATCTGGATGCAGCAGGCCCCCGCTTCGATCATCTTCTTGGCCAGCAGGTAGGTCGCCTCGGCGTTGCCGAAACCGGCGTCGATGTCGGCGACAATCGGCACCACATGGGTTTCGTGGTTGTCGATTTGGCTCAGAAGCTCTTTGGCCTTGGCCTCGTCACCGGCTTGCTGGGCCTCTTCCAGGGCGCGAAACAGGTGGTTCAGCTCCCAGGCGTCGGCCTGGCGCAGGAAGGTGTAGAGCTCCTCGATCAGGGCCGGCACCGAGGTTTTCTCGTGCATGGATTGATCCGGCAGCGGGCCGAACTCGGAGCGCAGGGCCGCCACCATCCAGCCGGACAGGTAGAGGTAGCGCCGCTTGGTGCTGCCGAAATGCTTCTTGATGGAGATCAGTTTCTGCTGGCCGATGAAACCGTGCCAGCACCCCAGGGACTGGGTGTACTGGGACGAGTCCTGGTCGTAGTTGGCCATGTCTTCGCGCATGATCCTGGCGGTGTACTTGGCGATGTCCAGGCCGGTCTTGAACCGGTTCTGGGCACGCATGCGGGCGGCGTACTCGGGTTTGATGGCGCTCCAGCTCGGATTCTGCTTGATCAATGACGCCAGGGTATCAAGGTCGTGTGCGTATGGCATGGTCTCAAGTCCTCTCTTGTATGATGTGCGCTCTGTTCAGCGGCATTAAACTTCCCTGTCAAACCGGCAATACCTCCGGGTCCTTCCCGCTTGCCGGCATTGGCAGTGATGCTCTCGTTATATTTGGCTTCGCAACAAGGCCGGTGCTTGTTATCCGGACACCGTATCGGTGTCTCCGTTATTGGTGCCCCTTTTCCTTTTTGCTCTGCATCGCTGTACGGTTATTAAGGTGCGCAATAGACCGGAAAAGATCAAGATCCAATTTCACAAAAATACAACACAGGTCACACTACAAATTCGCTTTACGACCAAAGTCAAACATCATAAAAATCACTTAGTTACTGGATTAACCCATTAGCCACCACTGGACCAAGACAAATATAAGTGTAATTAAATTACGTCAATTTAATTCATATGCAATATATTATCCCGACTAAACTCCAAGGTTTGACAAATACCCTGCCGCTCTCCCTCAAGGCTTGAAATACAAGCATTTAAACATATGTTTAAAAAAGTTTTCCGGGATTTTCCCGGCTTTTTGCGCTCGCAAAAAGCCGGCGGTGACAGGCAACCAACACCGGCTCGCCGATATCTGTGGTTGTTTTGTCATTTTTGGTCCTCCTCCCGGACCGGGCCTGCTCCGTCGCTTGGGCCCCCACAGGAGTCCGACAGCACGGCTGCCGGCCACGACGGCGGCGATGAAAAGGGGCGATAGAAATTACCTATTAGAACAATAGAAAATAATCACTTTATTGGATTCAGGACAGGGCCTAGTATGGAAACCGTTCGAGAGACACACCCACTAACGACACATTTAGGAGCTAACATGGCTGTTGCAATCAACACCGAAATCAAACCCTTTACCGCCCAGGCTTACTACAACGGCGACTTCGTTCAAGTGACCGAGGCCGATCTGAAAGGCAAGTGGTCCATCGTGTTCTTCTACCCGGCCGACTTCACCTTCGTCTGCCCCACCGAACTGGGCGACCTGGCCGACCACTATGCCGAACTGCAGAAGATGGGCGTCGAGGTGTACTCCGTGTCCACCGACACCCACTTCACCCACAAGGCCTGGCACGACAGTTCCGAGACCATCGGCAAGATCAAGTACTACATGGTGGGCGACCAGACCGGCACCATCACCAACAACTTCGGCGTGATGCGTGAAGGCCAGGGCCTGGCCGACCGCGCCACCTTTATCATCGACCCCCAGGGCGTGATCCAGGCCATCGAAGTGACCGCCGAAGGCATCGGCCGCGACGCCTCCGACCTGCTGCGCAAGGTGAAGGCCGCCCAGTACGTGGCCGCCCACCCGGGTGAGGTCTGCCCCGCCAAATGGCAGGAAGGCGAAGCCACCCTGGCACCGTCCCTCGACCTGGTCGGCAAGATCTAAGACCCGGACAGCTACCCCGGCCCGCCGCGATGATGCCTCATCCGGTCGGCGGGCCGGGTTTTTTATACCCAAAATTCGGCACAGGACACGACCATGTTAGATGCGAATCTCAAAAAACAACTGGACACCTACCTGCAGAACATCGTCTCTCCGATAGAGATCAGCGTGTCCGGTGATGACAGCCCCAAATCCAAAGAATTGCTGGAACTGGCCGCCGAGATCAGCGGGCTTTCCGGCAACATCAGCCTCAAGGAAGCCGCCGCCGGCCGCACTCCCAGCATGAGCGTCGCCCCTGCCGGGCAGGCGCCGCGGGTAAGCTTTGCCGGCATTCCGATGGGCCACGAATTCACCTCGCTGGTACTGGCCCTGCTGCAGGCCGGCGGACATCCGTCCAAGGCCTCCCCCGAGTTGCTGGAGCAGATCCGCAACCTCGAGGGCCGGTTCCATTTTGAAACCTACATCTCCCTGTCCTGCCAGAACTGTCCGGACGTGGTGCAGGCGCTGAACCTGATGGCGACCCTGAACCCCAACATCAGCCACGTGATGATCGACGGCGCCCTGTTCCAGGACGAGGTGAACCGGCGCCAGGTGATGGCGGTGCCCGCCGTCTACCTGAACGGAGAACACTTCGGCCAGGGTCGCATGAGCCTGGAAGAGATCGTCGGCAAACTCGACACCGGCGCCGCCGAGCGCAAGGCCGCCGCCCTCGACGAAAAAACCCCCTACGACGTGCTGATCGTCGGCGGAGGCCCGGCCGGTGCCGCCGCCGCCATCTACGCCGCCCGCAAGGGCATTCGCACCGGCCTGGTGGCCGAGCGCTTCGGCGGCCAGGTGATGGACACCGTCGGCATCGAAAACTTCATTTCCGTGCCCTACACCGAAGGCCCGAAGCTGGCCGCCAGCCTGGAGCAGCACGTCAGGGAATACGGGGTGGACATCATCACCGACCAGCGTGCCGCCGGCATCCGCCGCGGCGAGTTGATAGAAGTGCCGCTGGCCAGCGGCGCCACCCTCAGGGGCAAGGCGGTGATCCTGGCCACCGGGGCGCGCTGGCGCGAGTTGAACGTGCCCGGCGAGGCCGAATACCGTACCAGGGGCGTGGCCTACTGCCCGCACTGCGACGGCCCCTTCTTCAAGGGCAAGAGGGTGGCGGTGGTCGGCGGCGGCAACTCGGGCATTGAAGCGGCCATCGACCTGGCCGGCATCGTCGAACACGTGACCGTGCTGGAGTTCGCCGACAGCCTGCGCGCCGACGAGGTGCTGCAACGCAAGGCCCGCGCCATGGGCAATATCGACATCATCATGAATGCCCAGACCACCGAAGTGCTGGGCGACGGCAGCAAGGTCACCGGCATGCAGTACACCGACCGGGTCAGCGGCGACAGCCGGCGCCTGGAGGTGGCGGGCATCTTCGTGCAGATCGGCCTGGTGCCCAACACCGAGTTCCTGCAGGGCTCGGAAGTGGAGCTGACCCGCTTCGGCGAAGTGGTGATCGACGCCAGGGGCGCCACCTCCATGGCCGGGGTGTTCGCCGCCGGCGACGCCACCACCGTGCCCTACAAGCAGATCATCATCTCCATGGGCGCCGGCGCCACCGCCGCCCTAAGCGCCTTCGACCATTTGATCAGGGCCTGAGCTCAGCCCAGGTGGCGAGGGCGGATAATCCCTTCCTGCACCGCCGTCGCCACCAAAACGCCCTCACGGGTATAGAAATGCCCCTGCACCAGCCCCCGGCCAGCAATGGCCCGGGGGCTTTCTATCGCATAGAGGATCCAGTCATCGAAGCGGAAATCCTGATGGAACCACATGGAATGATCGATGGTCGCTACCTGCAGCTGCGGCTCCCAGAAGGAGTGGCCGTGGGGCATCAGGGCGGTGGGCAGGAAATTGAAATCCGAGGCGTAGGCCAGCAGATATTTGTGGATACGGGGATCGTCCGGCAACCGGCCGTTGGCCTTGAGCCAGATATGGCGCACCGGCGCCATCTTCTCCGGCTTCATGGGATTGACATAGTTGACCTGGCGGATCTCTATCGGCTTTTCCGACAGCAGCTTGTCCTTGACCTGCTCCGGCAGAAAGGCGGACAGGGCGGCGATACGCTCGCTCTCCGGCGTCAGCCCCTCCGGCCCCGCCACCTGTGGCATCGGAGCCTGGTGCTCGAAACCCGCCACCGGTTGCTGAAAGGAGGCGGTCATGTAGAAGATGGGCTTGCCGTATTGCAAGGCCTGCACCCGGCGGGTGGAGGTGGTCTTGCCATCGCGGATCTTCTCCACGTCGTAGATAATGGGCTTGTTGACATCCCCCGGACGCAGGAAGTAGGAATGAAAGGAATGCACCGGCCGCTCCGGCTCCAGGGTATACTTGGCCGCCGCCAGCGCCTGGCCCATCACCTGGCCCCCGAACACGGAACGAAAGCCCAGATCCCGGCTCTGGCCGCGGTAGAGGCCGTCGTCCAGCGGCTCCAGCGCCAGCAGCGTCAATAACTCATCCAATGCCTGACTCATGGCTTGTTACCCGATTAATTCAACTGGTCGTACAAGTTAACACAGGCCGACAAGCCGGGGGTAGCCCCACGATTCGGACGAAGGCGCAATAGAAAAGGGGCAGCCGGTGGCTGCCCCTTTTGGTGTCGTCGGTTTGTTCCCTGAACCTGATTGCTCCCTGCAATCCCTGACCTGGCCCGTCCCGAGCCTTCCCCTTCCCGTTCCGTCGGGGCGTTCCCGCATCATCCTGACTGGCCGCGTCCTGCCGCCAACCGCTCCGTCCTGGAGGTATCCCTGACCCTTCCTCGGTCATCCCCTTGGCCATCCCGGCCTGGTCCCTTGCCTCCTGGCTGCCGGACTCCGCTCCGGCACCGCTTCCTTAATCCTTGCTCCGGCTCCTGCCGGATATCCCTGTAAGGCGTTCCTGCCGTTTGTCTTCCTGACAAGCCAGCCTGCCTTGCTGTTGCTATTAACTATACGGATTTGGCCGGCCGGCTCAATTTACCCGGGGCGGGATCCCGGCTGAGCATAAAACAAACAACCCATAAAAATTATTTAATAACAGATAGATAAATAAAGTCTTTACCAAATTCCACGGCAACAAACCGCCTTATCCCTAGTCTTATTGAGAGATCTCTTACAAGCACTTGCAGCGATGACGGATAGCAGCCGGTCGGCTGAAGTCGCCCCTACAGGCCCCACCGTGGGATCTGCTTCAACAGGGCCGTTGTAGGGGCCGTTTCAACGGACCAATCCACCAACGGCGTCAGGGGTTGGTCGACTGAAGTCGACCCTACATGACCCGGCGCCGGGTTTGGCTGAATAAAAAAGGGCGAAGGCAACGATCAATGCCTTCGCCCTTTTTCCATGTTGCCGCTGCGCGGCAAGGCAGGCGGGCCGCCTGCGCTGCGGATGGGTTACTTCATCATCTTGGCTTTAAGCACCGCGAAGTCGGCCGGGATCACCTCGGACAGGGACGCCATGGCGCCGTGTTTGGCCAGGGGGCCGGGCAGCGGGATGTCCTGGCCCAGGATCTCGTCCACGCTCTCCTTGAACTTGGCCGGATGGGCGGTGCACAGGAAGATGCCCACCTCATCCTTGCCCCGCTCCTTGTTGAGCAGCTCCCAGGCGATGGCGCCATGGGGCTCGCACAGGTAACCCTGGGCGAACAGCCGCTTGAGGGCATCCCTGGTCTGCTCGTCGTCGAGGGCGCCGGAGGCGATGTCGGACAGTTTCCAACCCTTGACCCGGCACAGCTCTTCTACCCGCGGCCAGTTGTTGGGGCGGCTCACGTCCATGGCGTTGGACAGGGTGGCGACGGTGGCGTGGGGATCCCAACTGCCGCTTTCCAGGTAGCGCGGCACGGTGTCGTTGGCGTTGGTGGCGGCCACGAAGCGCTTCACCGGCAGGCCCAGCGCCTTGGCGATCAGGCCCGCGGTGAGGTTGCCGAAGTTGCCGGAAGGCACGGCAATCACCGCCTTGTGACGCTGCTCGGCGGGCAGCTCGGCCACCGCCTCGAAGTAGTAGCACACCTGGGCCACCAGCCGGCTGATGTTGATGGAGTTGGCGGAGTTGAGGCCGACCGCCGCCTTCAGCTCTTCGTCGTCGAAGGCCTGCTTGACCAGCGCCTGGCAGGCGTCGAAGTCACCCTGCACCGCGAAGGTACGGATGTTGCCGCCCAGGGTGGTGAACAGCTTCTCCTGCAGCGGGCTGATCTTGCCTTCGGGGTAGAGGATCACCACTTCGATGTTGGGCAGGCCGTAGAAGGCGTGGGCCACGGCGGCGCCGGTGTCACCGGAGGTGGCGGTGAGGATGGTGATCTTGCCGTCGTCGCTCAGGGTGGCCAGGCACTGGGCCATGAAGCGGCCACCGAAGTCCTTGAACGCCAGGGTCGGGCCGTGGAACAGTTCCAGGGCATAGGTGTGGTCGTCCACCTTCACCAGCGGCGCCGGGAAGGTAAAGGCCCGCTCCACCATGGCGGCGAGGGTGCTTTCCGGGATCTCGTCACCGATCAGGTGCTGCAGAATGGCCACGGAGCGCGGCACCAGCGGCAGCTCCAGCAGGGCGTCCACATTGGGCAGCGGGCTCAGGTTTTCCGGGAAAAACAGCCCCTGCCCCCGGCCCAGCCCCTGCCGGACGGCACCGGCAAAGTTGATGGTCTCACTATTGTCCTTGATGTTGTACAACTTCATAGCTCTGTTCCTGTTACCCGAGCGCCTTGGGCATCGAGTTTGCAAATATGGCAAAAGCCATCCTGATTCTGAATAAAATGGTCGGCCAGCCAAGTTTTAAGTTTTTCCGCCTGGTGCAGATCCTTCATCACGCAGAACACGGTGGGGCCGCTGCCGGAAATACCGGTGGCCAGGGCCCCCATGGTAGCGGCGTGCTCGCGTACCTCGCTGAAGCCGGGGATCAGCTGGGCGCGGTAGGGCTCGGCGATCACGTCCTTCAGCATGGCAGCGGCCACCTTTTCCTGGCCGGTGTGGCTGGCATGCACAAAGCCCGCCAGCCGGCGGCCGTAGGCCAGGCAGTCCTGGCGGCGGTACTGGGCAGGCAGTATGGCCCGCGCCGCCGAGGTGGACACCGCTATGCCGGGGTAGCACACCACCCAGTACCAGTCGTCGAACACCGGCAGCGACTGGCTGACCACACCGGCTTCGTCCAGCACCAGCTGCATGCCGCCGAGGTGACAGGGTGCCACATTGTCGTAGTGAACTGAACCGGAAATCTGCCCTTCCAGCTCGCCCATCAGCAGGGTCAGTTCGTGCTCGCTCATGGCCTCGTCATGGAAGGCGTTGAGCGCCACGAAGGCGGCGACGATGCTGGTGGCGCTGGAGCCCAGCCCCGAGCCCACCGGCAGGTTCTTCTCCAGGGTCATCACCAGCGGCTTGAGCTTAAGGCCTTTCTTCGCCAGTGCCTTGCCGTAGGCCACGTAGCAGTCGTAGACGATGTTCTGGGTGAAATCGTCCGGCAACTTATGGGCAAAGGGACCGGTATTAACCAGGTTGAAGTCACCCCCGGTCTCGCCCACCAACACCCGGTCACCCAACAGGGTACCGTCCAGGGGGGCCAGCGCGGCCCCCAACACATCAAAACCCACGCTCACATTGGCGGTAGAGGCAGGGGCGTACGCAACAACACTCATTCAGATCTCCTGCTTCCAGTTATGGGTGCGCAACAGGTCGGCGAACACGCCGGCGGCGGTGACATCGGCACCGGCACCGTAACCGCGCAGCACCAGCGGGATCGGCTGGTAGTACTGGGTATAGAACGCCAGGGCGTTTTCGCCGTCCTTGACCTTGAACAGGGGATCATCGCCGTCTACCGCCTTGATGGCAACCTTGCAGTGGCCGTTTTCGATGGCCCCCACGTAACGCAGCACCTTGCCCTCGGCGGCGGCTTCCGCCACCCGGGCCTCGAACCAGGTGTCGGCCTCCGGCAGCCGGGCCATAAAGCCGTCGATATCGCCGCTGGCGTCGAATTCCGGCGGCAGCGCCATTTCCACCTCGATATCGCTCAGATCCAGCTCCATGCCGGCTTCCCGCGCCAGGATCAGCAGTTTGCGCGCCACGTCCATGCCGTTCAGATCATCGCGGGGATCCGGCTCGGTAAAACCGTTCTCCCGGGCGATGCGGGTGGCGTCGGCAAAGCTCATGCCCTCGTCCAGCTTGCCGAAGATATAGGACAGGGAGCCGGACAGAATGCCGCCGAACGCCTTCAGCTGGTCGCCGGCGCGGATCAGGTTCTGCAGGTTTTCGATCACCGGCAGGCCGGCGCCCACATTGGTTTCGTACAGGAACTTGCGGCGGGTGGCCCGGGCGGTACGACGCAGCTCGCGGTAGTAGTCCAGGCTGGCGGTATTGGCCTTCTTGTTGGGGGTCACCACGTGGAAGCCGGCGGCGAGGAAGTCGGCGTATTGGTCGGCAATCTGCTCGTTGGAGGTGCAGTCCACCAGCACCGGATTGATCAGGTGGCTGTCTTCCACCAGCCGCGTCACCCGCTCCAGGCTGAAGGCCTCGTGGGCCTGCTCCAGCCGGTCGCGCCATTCGTTCAGGTTGATGCCGTTGCGATCCAGCGCCATCTTGCGGGAGTTGGCGACGCCCACCACCCGGATGCCGATGTCCTGGGCTTCCAGCACCGGCTGCTGGCGGCGGATCTGCTCGAGCAGGGCCGCACCCACGCCGCCGCAGCCCACCAGGAACACGTCGATGAACTGGCGGCTGGAGAAGAAATTCTGGTGACAGGCCTTGATCGCCTCGGTGGTCTTCTCCTTGCGGATCACCGCGGAGATGGAGCGCTCGCTGGAGCCCTGGGCGATGGCCACGATATTGATGGAGGCCTCGGCCAGGGAGTTGAAGAAGCGGGCCGACACGCCCTTGGCGGTGCGCATGCGATCCCCCACCAGGGAGATGATGGCCAGATCGTCGATCAGATCCAGTGGCTCGAGCAGGTTGTTCTTGAACTCCAGGGCGAACTCGTCGGCAATGGCCTTCTGGGCCTTGTGCTTGTCGTAACTGTGGATGCAGAAGCTCACGCTGTATTCGGACGAGCTCTGGGTGATCAGCACTATGCTGACCCCGGCGCGGGACACGCAGGAGAACAGCCGGCCAGCCATGCCCACCATGCCCTTCATGCCCGGGCCGGAGAGGTTGATCATGGTCATGCCGGCCAGATCGGAGATGCCCTTGACCTGCAGGTCGTCGTCGCTGCACTCGGGGCCGATGAGGGAGCCTTCACCCTGGGGGTTACCGGTATTCTTGATCAGGCAGGGAATATGGAACTGGGCGATGGGGGCTATGGTCTTGGGATGCAGCACCTTGGCACCGAAGTAGGACAGCTCCATCGCCTCCTTGTAGGAAAGCTGCTTGAGCAGCTTGGCATCGGGCACCAGGCGCGGATCACAGTTGTAGACGCCGTCCACGTCGGTCCAGATCTCGCAGCACTCGGCATCCACGCAGGCGGCCAGCACGGCGGCGGAGTAGTCGGAGCCGTTGCGGCCCAGGATCACGGTTTCACCCTTGTCGTTTCCGGCGGTAAAGCCCGGCATCAGGTAGACGCAGTCGGAACGCAACCCCTGATCGCGGAAACGCTGGCGGGACACCTCGATGTTGACGTGGGCTTCGAGGAAGCTGCCCTCGCCCAGCAACATGGCCTGGGGAGCAATCACTTCCACCTGCTCGCCGCGGGCCTTGAGCAGCTCGGCCATCACCGCGATGGACAACGCCTCGCCCCGGCTCAGGATACGGGCCTGGATGTTGTCCGGGCACTGCATGAGCAGGCTGACGCCCTGCAGCAGGCGGGTGAGCTGACCCAGCTCCCGATCCACCTGGGCCTTGAGCGCGTCCGCCTCCAGGTTGCCGTGGGCGGCCTTGAGGCCATCGATGATGGCATGGAAAATCTGCTCGATCTCCTTCAGTACCGGGGTCGGATCCAGCCCACGGCTGGCCTGCTCCACCACCGCCACCAGATGGTTGGTGACTTTGGCCGGCGCCGACAGCACCAGGGCCACCTGGGACTGCCGCTGATTGTTGACCACGATGTCGGCCACGGTCTGGAACCGATCGGCGTTGGCCAAAGAGGTGCCGCCAAATTTCAAGACACGCATTGATTACTCCCTGTGTAAAACGAAAAAGCCCGCATCTGGTTGGGATACGGGCTTGAGGATTCAGATCTTGTTTGTCGTCAGCGCATCAGCCCGCCCCAGTGCCACCCATGGTGGTACCGGTAATAATAATGGTGGTGATGGTGCGGCTTGCATGGAACAGCATGACGGACAACCTCGAAAAACGGATGGCATAGCAATAACCCGAGCCTTTCGGCTTGTCAACCTCGATTCTTGCCGGCCAGGGCACGCTCCAGGTCTTTATACAGCAGATGAAGCAGATTCAGGTCCCGCTGTTCCAGCATAGGCAATCGGTCCCTAACCCAGTCAGCCAGTTTTTCCTGCTGAGACACTCCGGCAAGTTCAAACAATTGCTCTGTTTTTTGTTGCAGCACCCTTAACTGGGCATTTTCTGCCTGAATGGCGTTTTTTTCCTCGTTTTCCTCTGCCAGCCCCTGGCTGAATTCCCAGGCATAAAGCATGATGGCCTGACCCAGGTTGAGCGAAGGATAAGCCACCTTCAGCGGCAGGTAGCTGATGATGTCGGCATGGACCAGATCGTCGTTACTCAGCCCCGACTCTTCACAGCCGAACAGGATGGCCACTTTTGCCAGCTGCTTGTTGTTGACCTGATTGATGGCTTCCTTGGGGGTGAGATAGTGCAGGTAACGGCCGCGCCGGCGTGCCGTGGTGGCGATGACCAGGTCCATGTCCGTCAGCCCCTCGGCCAGGGTGGGAAAGTACTCGGCCTGCTCCAGTATTTCCTGGGCGCCGTGGGCCACCCAGTGGGCCTGGTCCTGCTGGTGCACCTTGCTGTCGACCAGCCGCATGCGGCTGAATCCCATGGTTTTCATGGCGCGGGCGGCGGCGCCGACGTTCTCGGCCCGGGCCGGCGATTTGAGTACGAAATAAAGCTCCATGCCACTCCCCTCGATGTAAGGCCGCGTATTGTCCGCAAAGCGGGCCCGAAGGTAAAGCGTGAGGGGTAAGGGGCTTTAGCAGCCGGGCAAACTCCCCGGAGCGCAGGCGGCCCGCCTGCATTGCCGTGCAGCGGCAACCCTCGAGCCCTCAAGCCACACCCAAACCACGGCATCACACCCAGACGGGCGAGCCGCCCGCGCCCCAATGCCCGCGCGCTCCTCCCCCGTAATCACAATAATTTCCCCACAATGGCACCCGGATCCATTACTATCGCAACATAAGGCATCACAACAGGGAAGCTCATCATGCACGGCAACGCCAGGGAATTGGCCACCATCATCATGGACAGGTTCGACGCCTTCTACCGTCGTTTTCTCGACATCACCCAGGGCGCCAAGGTCAGGTTCGAAAGCCGAGACTGGCTGGGCGTGCAGCTGGCCGGGCGCCAGCGCATCCGCCTCTACGATCACCACGTGAACGAAACCCTGCAGGCGGTGAGCGATCACATGGGCGGTGCCCCCCTCGGCCAGGAAGGCCTCAAGGAGCTGAAGCAGGCGTTCAACGATCTGCTCACCCACCACCCCAACCCCGAGATCGCCGAGTCCTTCTACAACTCGGTATACCGGCGCTCCCTGCGTCACAAGAACATCCGCGCCGAAAACCTCTATGTGCACGGCTTTATCCGCCGTGCCCCCGAGCCGGATCTGGCCCCCTACAGCTGGCACTACCGGCTTGAAATGCCGGATCTCGCCGGCTGCCTGCGCCGGGTGCTGGAGCAGACGGAGCTGGCCGTGCCCTTCAGCCACCTGGAGCGGGATCTGGGCCATGTGCGCCGCTACCTCGAAGAGCAGGGGCCGGCAGAACTCGCCGGGGGGGAGTTCAGCCTGACGTTCATCAACACCCTGTTCTACCGCAACAAGGGCGCCTACCTGGTCGGACGGCTGGAGCAGGGTCCCCTGCTGCTGCCCTTTATCCTGCCCATACTGCACGACGGCGAGGGCGGCCTCAGCCTGGACACCCTGATCCTCTCTAAGGACGATGCGTCCATTCTGTTCGGCTTCGCCCGGGCCTATTTCATGGTGTGGTGCCCGGTGCCGGCGCTGCTGGTGCACTTCCTGCGCCCCTTGCTGCCCAACAAGGCGGACTACGAGATCTACACCGCCATCGGCTGCCAGAAGCACGGCAAGACCGAGTTCTACCGCCACTTCCTGCAGCAGTTGCACCAGTCCCGGGACCAGTTCGTGGCCGCGCCCGGTATCAAGGGCATGGTGATGAGTGTGTTCACCCTGCCCTCCTTCGACGTGGTGTTCAAGGTGATCAAGGACAAGTTCACCCCGCCGAAGGAGGTGAACCACGAAACGGTCAAGGCCAAATACCGGCTGGTGAAGCAGCACGACCGGGTCGGACGCATGGCCGACACCATGGAATTCACCAATTTCGAACTGCCGCTGCACCGCATCAGCCCCGAGTTGCTGGCCGAACTGCAGCAGGTGGCCCCCTCCCTGCTCAGCATCAAGGGCGACACCCTGGTGATCCGTCACCTGTATACCGAGCGGCGCATGACCCCGCTCAACATCTATCTCGAGCACGCCTCGGACCAGGCGGTGAGCGACGCCGTCGACGAATACGCCAACGCCATCAAGCAGTTGGCGGCGGCCAATATCTTCCCGGGCGACATGCTGTTCAAGAACTTCGGCGTCACCCGCCACGGCCGGGTGATCTTCTATGACTACGACGAAATCGCCTACATGACCGAGTGCCACTTCCGCGACATTCCCAAGGCCCGCTACCCCGAAGACGAACTCAGCGCCGAGCCCTGGTATTCGGTGGGCCCCAACGACGTTTTTCCGGAAGAGTTCGCCACCTTCCTGCTCAGCAGCCCCCGCATCCGCGAGGCCTTCAAGCAGCAGCACAACGACCTGTTCAGCGCCGACTACTGGCGCCAGCTGCAGCAGAACATCCAGGCCGGCCAGTTCGTGGACGTCTTCCCCTACCGGCGCCGACAGCGGTTCAAGTATTTATACGGCGGCAACTGAAAGGATACCCCCTTCGCCGCGGCGGACAGGGCGGCGCCGTTCCTCCCCGCTTTTTTCCCCGATAACGCGGAATATCCCCGTGCGCTGCCGCTAGAATACGGGACTCTGTTAATCGCTTGTCGGGGCCCCGCTCCCGATGCCTTCGTTCATCACAGGGACAGTTTCATGAAAACAATCCTCCGCCTTCTCCTGCTGGGCAGCGGCCTGTTCGCCGCCGGCGCCCAGAGTTCCACCCTGGAGCAGATCCAGCGCTCGGGTGAATTCCGCTTCTGCTTCGAGTCCGGCTACATGCCCTTCGAGATGACCGACAAGGGCGGCGATTTCATCGGCTTCGACATCGATATGGCCAAGGCCATGGCCAGGTCGGTCAACGTCGAGTTCGTGCCGGTCAACACCGGCTGGGACGGCATCATCCCCGCCCTGCAGACCAACAAGTGCGATCTGATCCTGGGCATGACGGTCACCCCCGAACGCAACCTCAGCGTCAACTTCGCCGACCCCTATTTCGACGCTGGCCAGACGGTACTGATCCGCCCGGCACTGGCCGACAGCGTGACCTCCCATCGCCAGCTGAACGATGAACACTACACCGTCACCGCCCAGCTCGGCACCACCGGCGAATACGCCATCAAGCGCCACCTGGGCCGGGCCAAGGTGCGGCTGTTCGAAAGCTCCGCCGACGCCGCCCAGGAAGTGGCCAACGGCCGGGCCGACGCCTTCGTCTACGACATCAGCTACAACGCCGTCTACGCCGCCCAGAACCCGGGCCGGCTGGTGCACCTGGACCAGGCCTTCACCTACGGCCCCCTGGGCTGGGCGGTGCGCAAGGGCGACGGGGATTTCCTCAACTTCCTCAACAACTACCTGCGCCAGATCCGGGAAGACGGCAGCTACGACCGGCTCTATCGCAAGTGGTTCAAGAGCGACGCCTGGGTCGGCCGGGTACAGTAACAGCGGATCATCGCCGGCGGTCCGAACGCCGCCGGCGAGTTTGACGGGAACAACGAGCATATGCAGGCTGCCAAACAGCACTGGCTGTGGAACGGGGTTTTTATGGGCGTGGTGCTCATGCTGGCCGGCGGTATCTACTGGTCTACCCAGAGCATCGACTACCACTGGCGCTGGGAGCGGGTGCTGCCCTATATCGTCGACACCTCGCCCCGCCCCATCCGCGCCCCCTTCGACGGCCAGGTCGAACTCGGCGACGACGGCCGCCTCACCCTGATCTCCGATTATGGTGATGCCCCCCTGGTGCTGGACCGGGTCGGCACCCTGCTGGTGGCGGACGGCGACCTGCTGTTCGAGGGGGATGAGCTGGCCAGGCTCGACCAGGTGCGCGCCGGCCCCATCGTCGACGGCATGGTGATGACGCTGCAGCTGTCGGTGGTGTCGCTGCTGTGCTCCGTCCTGCTCGGCCTGGGGCTGGGCCTGGGGCGGCTGTCCGCCAACCCGGCCCTGCGCCGGCTGTGCATCCTCTATATCGAGATCATCCGCGGCACCCCGCTGCTGGTACAGATCTTCATCATCTATTTTTTCGTCGGCACCGTGCTGTCCCTGGATCGCTTCACCGCCGGCGCCACCGCCCTCACCCTGTTCAGCGCCGCCTACGTGGCGGAGATCATCCGCGCCGGCATCCAGTCGGTGCCGGTGGGGCAGATGGAGGCGGCCCGCTCGCTCGGCATGAGCTACGGCCGGGCCATGGTCGAGGTGGTGCTGCCCCAGGCGCTCAGGCGCAGCCTGCCGGCCCTGGCCGGCCAGT
This sequence comes from Zobellella sp. An-6, assembly GCF_052487945.1. Classification (NCBI taxonomy): domain Bacteria; kingdom Pseudomonadati; phylum Pseudomonadota; class Gammaproteobacteria; order Aeromonadales; family Aeromonadaceae; genus Zobellella; species Zobellella sp. An-6. The sequence continues at coordinate 3,045,592 of NZ_CP199259.1, forward strand.
TCATCAACCTGATCAAGGACTCCTCCCTGGTGTCGGTGATCTCCCTCACCGACCTGACCAAGGCCGGGCGGGAAGTGGTGTCCTCCACCTTCGCCCCCTTCGAGGTCTGGTTCACCGTGGCCCTGCTCTACCTGGTGATGACGGCGTCCCTGTCCTGGCTGGTGCAGCGACTGGAACGGCGCCTGGCGGCGGGACACTAGGAGACCCCATGCGCATAAAGCACGCAGACATTATTCTCGGCGCCCACCGGGTCGACAAGGTGTTCGACAACGGCTGCCGGGCGCTCAGCCAGGTGTCGATGACCCTTCGCCGCGGCGAGGTGGTGGTGATCGTGGGGCCTTCGGGCTCGGGTAAGTCCACCTTCCTGCGCACCCTCAACCGGCTCGAAAGCATCAGCGCCGGCCGTATCGAGCTCGACGGCATCGACATCCACGCCCGCGCCACCAACGTCAACCGGCTCCGGGAGCGGGTGGGCATGGTGTTCCAGGGCTTCAACCTCTTTCCCCACAAGACCGCGCTGCAGAACCTGATGCTGGCGCCGCTCAAGGTGGCCCGGCGTCCGCACGCCGAGGTGGAGCAGCAGGCCCGGGCCCTGCTGGCCAAGGTGGGCCTGGCGGAGCGCATGGACCACTACCCCGCCCAGCTGTCCGGCGGCCAGCAGCAACGGGTGGCCATCGCCCGGGCCCTGTGCATGCAGCCGCACATCATGCTGTTCGACGAGCCCACCTCGGCGCTGGATCCGGAAATGGTGGGGGAAGTGCTGGAGGTAATGAAGGGCCTGGCCCGGGACGGCATGACCATGGTGGTGGTCACCCACGAGATGGGCTTCGCCCGGGAGGTGGCCGACCGGGTGCTGTTCATGGCCGATGGCCGGCTGCTGGCGGAAGATACCCCGGACGGCTTTTTCAACCGCCCCGCCCATCCCCGCCTGCAGCAGTTTTTATCGCAGATCCTCTAATCCCCCCGCCCTCGGGCGGTCTAGCACAAGGTGAATCATGTCCAACCCCATCGACGCCCTGCTCGCGCAGTTTTCCCCGCTTATCCTCGACGGCGCCCTGGCCACCGAGCTGGAAAGCCGGGGCTGCGACCTCAAGGATCCCCTGTGGTCGGCCAAGGTGCTGATCGAACAGCCCGAGCTTATCTATGCCGTCCATTACGACTATTTCGCCGCCGGCGCCGACGTGGCGATCACCGCCAGCTATCAGGCCACCTTCGAGGCCTTCGCCCGTCGCGGGCTGGATGCCGGACAGGCCGCCGACCTGATGCGCCGGGCGGTGCAGCTGGCGGTAGCGGCGCGGGACGACTTCTGGCGAGAGCTGGGCCCCGAGCAGCGAGCGCGCCGCCCCCGCCCCCTGGTGGCGGCCTCGGTCGGTCCCTACGGCGCCATGCTGGCGGACGGCTCCGAATACCGTGGCCATTACGGGCTGGATGAAGCCGGTCTGATGGCCTTCCACCGGCCCCGGCTGGAGGTGCTGCTGGCGGCCGGCGCCGACCTGCTGGCCTGCGAGACCCTGCCCTGCCTGAGCGAGGCCCGGGCCCTGGCCCGCTTGATGGAAGCGCACCCCGGCGCCTGCGGCTGGGTCAGCTTCAGCTGCCGGGACGCGGAGCACAACAGCCAGGGCGAGCGGCTACGCGACTGCCTGACGGCCCTGGCCCCCTTCGGCTCGGTGGTGGCGGTGGGCCTCAACTGCACCGCCCCCGAGCACGTGCCCGGGCTGCTGCAATCGGTGCGGGGCGCCACCGCCAAACCGCTGCTGGTCTACCCCAACTCCGGCGAGCAGTACGACGCCGGCCACAAGTGCTGGCACGGCCCGGCCGACAGCGAACAGTTCGCCCGGGCCGCCGGACGCTGGCAGCGGGGAGGGGCCGCTCTTATCGGCGGTTGCTGCCGCACCTCGCCGGCGGACATCGCCGCCGTGGCCGCCCTGTTGCGCCCGGCGGCGGGATAAGGGTCAGAGCGGCAGATTCAACCCGGATTTCAGCACATTGAGCACCACATTGGTGTTCATGCGCTTGATTTCCGGGAACTGGCTCATGGTGGCTTCGGCGATGGCGTCGAATTCGGTCACGTCCCGGGCCAGGATCACCGCCACCAGATCCACCGCGCCGGTGACGTAGAAGATCTGCTGGAAGGCGTCCTGGCCCTGGGCCCAGCGCATGAACCTGTCCATCACCGGGTAGTTTTCCCGCTCGATTTCCAGGCCGACGATAAAGGTCATCAGGTTGTCGAGCTTGCGGTTGTCGACCACCGCCACGTCGGCGCTGATCACCCGGCTCTGGCGCAGCCGCTTCAGTCGCCGCTGCACCGCCGACGGCGACAGCCCTATCTCTTCGGCGATGATTTCGCTGCGGGTCAGGCAGTTGCGCTGTACGATGGCGAGTATTTTGCGGTCGAAATGGTCGAGGTTGTCACTCATTGCCGGCTGGATCCCGTCGGATAGTTGAAGCCATAAATACGGCTGGACGGCTATTCTAAAGAACTCGGCGATCCGGCTCAACCATTGAGAAAAACAAAGGCGGCCCCCGGCCGCTTCAGACGGCTTACAAAGTTTCGCCGTTCTCTGTAGTCACTCCCGCGAAGGCGGGAGTCCATGCGTGCCTGCAAGCCCAAGCGGCGTTATCAGAGCCTGGACCTCCCACTCTGGATGCCGCCTTCGCACGCATGACGGAACTGTCGATACACGAAGGCGGCCCCCCGGCCGCCTTCGTGAAGAACGAGCTATTCCGTCCGGCTCAGCCGAGGGTGTCCAGCGGCTCGAAGCTTTTCACCAGTTCGTCCAGGGCCTTGATCTGGGCCAGGAAGGGCTCTAGTTTGGCCAGCGGCAGGGCGCTGGGGCCGTCGCACTTGGCATGCTCCGGATCCGGGTGGGACTCAAGGAAGAGGCCGGCCAGGCCGGTGGCCATGCCCGCCCGGGCCAGGTCCACCACCTGCTCCCGGCGCCCGCCCGAGGCCTCGCCCAGCGGATCCCGGCACTGCAGGGCGTGGGTCACGTCGAAGATGATGGGGGCGCCGGCGGTGGCCTTTTTCATCACCCCGAAGCCGAGCATGTCCACCACCAGGTTGTCGTAGCCGAAGTTGGCGCCGCGCTCGCACAGGATCAACTGGTCGTTGCCGCATTCGATAAACTTGTCGACGATGTTCTTCATCTGCCCCGGGCTCAGGAACTGGGGTTTCTTGATGTTGATCACCCGGCCGGTCCTGGCCATGGCCTCCACCAGATCGGTCTGGCGGGCGAGGAAGGCGGGCAGCTGGATCACGTCCGCCACCTCGGCCACGGTTGCGGCCTGCCAGGGCTCGTGCAAGTCGGTGATCACCGGCACCTTGAAGGTATCCTTGATTTCCGCCAGCAGCTTCATGCCCTCTTCCAGGCCAGGGCCGCGGAAGGAGTGGATGGAGGAGCGGTTGGCCTTGTCCCAGCTGGCCTTGAACACATAGGGAATGCCGAGCTTGCCGGTCACCTCGACATAGTGCTCGCAGGCCTTCAGGGCCAGATCCCGGGATTCCAGCACATTGATGCCGCCGAACAACACGAAGGGCTGGTCGTTGGCCACGCTAATCTGATCGATCTTGACGGTTTTCATCGCTGCTCCTAGTGGAGGGTTTTGGGGCCCAGGTCGAGGGCCGCTATCTGGGCTTTCAGCACGTCCGCCACCGGATCTTCGGGGCAGTGCTGGATGAAGAATTCGAAATCCTCGGCGGCGAGCCGGTGGCAGTCGAGCTGCTCGAACAGAAAGCCCCGGTCACGCCGCTCCACGGGGCAATCGGGCTTGATTTTCAACAGCAGCTGGCTGCAGGCCAGGGCCTGGGAAAACTGCTTGTGGCGGATAAACACCGCTTTGGTCACGTTCAGCAGCCGGGACAGTATGTCCATGGGGCCGGCCGGCTGCAGGTGCTCGGGCCTGAGCCGGGCCAGGTTGCCCCTGGCGCCGCGCAGCAATTGTTCCATTTCCCGCCGGCCGAGGGCCTTGCCGGTAAAGGGATCGATGATCGATTCCTCTTCCCCGCACCAGAGCCGCAGCAGGAAATGGCCGGGAAAACAGATGCCCTCGGCCCGCACCCCGAAGCGTTCGCACAAATGCAGGATAAGCACGCCCAGGCTAACAGGAATACCCCGACGCCGCGCCAGCACCCGGTCCAGCAGGCAATTGTCGATCGAGAAGAACCGCTCCCAGTCGCCGGCCAGCCCCAGGGGGCCAAACAGGGCCGGCAACAGCTGCCGGGCGGCATCCTGGCCAGCCAGGGCCTCGGCCAGCTCCCGCTCCAGGGTGAGCAGGTCATGCTCTGCCCGGGCCCGCGCCGCCGGCCCCTGGAGGCTTTCCACCACGTCCAGCGCCAGGGTCATGGGGCTCCTGTCGGCCCCCAGCCAATCGTCACTGATCTTGGTTTTCAACATCTTGCCTCCCGGGCCACTGGCCCAATGAAACCCGCTCCTGGCCGCCGTAGTCGCGCAGGGTCTCGACCCGTCCGAAGCCATGCCGGCACAGCAGGGTCCTGATCGCCTCCCCCTGCCGCCAACCATGCTCCAGCAGCAGCCAGCCCCCCTCCTCGAGATGGGCGGGCGCCTGCTCGACCAGATGGCGCAGATCCGCCAGCCCTTCTTCCTCCGCCACCAGGGCCGAGGCCGGCTCGAAGCGTACATCGCCCCATTGTAAATGGGGATCGGCGGCGTCGATATAGGGCGGGTTGGACAGGATCATGTGAAACCGCAGGCCGGCCAGGGGGGCGAACCAGGCGCCCAGGCGCACTTCTATATCGAGTCCCAGCCGTTCACTGTTGCGCCGGGCCAGGGCCGCCGCCGCCGGATTGAACTCCACCGCCAGCACGGCGTCTTGCGGGCGCTCGCTCTTCAGCGCCAGGGCGATGGCGCCGGTGCCGGTGCCCAGGTCCACCAGGGTGGCGGGGCCGGCCGGCAGCCGCGCCAGGGCCGCTTCCACCATGAGCTCGGTATCGGGTCGGGGGATCAGGGTATCGGGCGACACCTCGAGCTCCAGCGACCAGAACTCGCGCCGGCCGGTAAGGTGCGCCACCGGCTCGCCTCGTTGCCGCCGGGCCACCAGGGCGGCCAGCTCGGCCTGCTCGACCGGCGTGATCTCGTGTTCCGGCCAGGCCAGCAGAAAACTGCGCGGCTTGCCCAGCACGTGGCACAGCAGCACGTCCGCGTCCAGGGCCGGCGACTCGCCCCCCGCCAGCTGTTCGCGCAGCCGTTGGCGCAGCTCGGCCAGGGTCATCAGTGCCCCGCCAGGGCGGCCAGTTGGTCGGCCTGGTGCTCCTGCAGTATCGGCCGGGTCAGCATCTCGAGCTGGCCTTCCAGCACTTCGCTCAGCCGGTACAGGGTCAGGTTGATGCGGTGGTCCGACACCCGTCCCTGGGGGTAGTTGTAGGTACGGATGCGATCGGAACGATCGCCGCTGCCCAGCAGGTTGCGTCGGGTGTTCTGCTCCTCGGCATGGCGCTTATCCTGCTCCATCTGCGCCAGGCGCGAGGCCAGCACCGCCATGGCCTTGGCCCGGTTCTTGTGCTGGGAGCGCTCGTCCTGGCATTCCACCACCATGCCGGTGGGCAGGTGGGTGATGCGGATGGCGGAGTCGGTCTTGTTGACGTGCTGGCCGCCGGCGCCGGAGGCGCGGAAGGTGTCCACCTTCAGATCCGCCGCGTTGATCTCGGGGGCCTCGGCCTCGGGAATCTCGGGCAGCACTGCCACCGTGCAGGCGGAGGTATGGATGCGGCCCTGGGACTCGGTCTCGGGCACCCGCTGCACCCGGTGGCCGCCGGACTCGAACTTGAGCTTGCCATAGGCGCCGGCCCCCTCGATGCGGGCGATGATTTCCTTGAAGCCGCCATGCTCCCCTTCGCTGGCGCTGACGATCTCGATGCGCCAGCGAAGGGTCTCGGCGTAGCGGCTGTACATGCGGAACAGATCGCCGGCGAAGATGGCCGCCTCGTCGCCGCCGGCCCCGGCGCGGATCTCCAGGAAGCAGTTGTTGTCGTCCTTCGGATCTTTCGGCAGCAGCAGGATCTGCAGCTCGCGGCCCAGCTCCTCGATGGCGGCCTCGGCGGCGTCGATTTCTTCTTCGGCCATGGCCCTGAGCTCGGCGTCGTCTTCCGCCAGCATCTCCCGCGCGCCGGCCAGATCCGCCTCGGCCTGGCGGTAGCGGCGAAAGCAGCCCACCACGTCTTCCAGCTGGGCGTATTCCCGGGTCAGGGCCCGGTACTGGTCCTGGTTATTGATGACGGAGGCCTCGCCCAGGAGCGCCTGCACCTCTTCGTAGCGCTCCTGCAGGCCTTCCAGTTTCTTCAGTATGGATTCGTTCATCTGTGTCTCGCCGCTATGGCCTTGTCAGCGCTGGCCGAGGCCCAGGCTCTGGGCCAGCACGGCCAGGATTTCCTGATCGCCGTCCTTGCCCGCCTGGCTCAGCGCCTGGGTGGGAGTATGGATAAGCTTGTTGGTGAGGCGCCGGGCCAGCTCCCCCATGGTTTTGGCCGGATCGTCACCCTGGGCCAGGGCCTGCAACGCCCGGCCGAGCTCCTGCTCCCGCACCGCGTCGGCCTGGGTGCGATAGTCGCGGATCAGATCCACCGACTTGAGCGAGCGGAACCAGCCCATGAACTGGTCCCGCTCTTCCAGTATGATGCGCTCGGCCTGGCCGGCCGCACGCTTGCGGGCCTCCAGGTTCTGCTCGATGATGCCCTGCAGATCGTCCACCGTGTACAGGTAGGCATCGCTCAGCTCGTCCACCTCCGGCTCGATATCCCGTGGCACCGCGATGTCCACCAGCAGTATGGGCTTGTGGCGGCGGGCCTTGAGCGCCCGCTCCACCATGCCCTTGCCGATGATCGGCAGGGGGCTGGCGGTAGAGCTGATGACGATGTCGGCCTGGGGCAGGAAGTCGGGGATCTGCTCCAGGGTCATCACCTCGGCGTCAAACTCCCGCGCCAGGTTCTGGGCGCGCTCCAGGGTGCGGTTGGCCACCATGATGCGCGAAACCGATTGCTCACGCAGATGGCGCGCCACCAGCTCCACGGTTTCGCCCGCCCCCACCAGCAGCACCTTGGTGCGGCCCAGATCCGAGAAGATGCGCTTGGCCAGGCTGACGGCGGCGAAGGCCACCGACACCGCGCTGGCGCCGATCTCGGTTTCGGTGCGCACCCGCTTGGCCACGGAGAACGACTTCTGGAACAAGCGCTCGAGAATGCCCTTGAGGCTGCCCACCTGATGGGACTGGTTGTAGGCCTGCTTGATCTGGCCCAGGATCTGTGGCTCGCCCAGCACCAGGGAATCCAGGCCGCAAGCCACCCGCATCAGGTGGCGCACCGCCTCTTCACCCTGATGCAGGTACAGGCAGGAAGTCAGTTCGTCCTCGTCCAGACGGTGGAAGTACTGCAGCCAGTGGCGCACGGCGTCGCTTTCCCCCTGCTGGTCCAGGCAGCAGTAGAGTTCGGTGCGATTGCAGGTGGAGACGATCACCGCCTCCTCCACCCCTCGGGTATGCATCAGCTCCTGCAGTGCCTTGGGGGCAATATCGGGCCCGAACGCCACCCGCTCGCGCAGGGCGACCGAGGCTGTCTTATGATTGATTCCCAGTACCAGCAGGCTCATGAGGGTTTTCTGCGGCTCACAACATCTTTACATGTAGCCGGCTATTGTACGAGAAAGGGTAAGGCTTTAAAAGGCGCCGACCTTGCCCTTATACTGGGCCCAAACCTCACCAGGGAGTTGCCCGTGCGCGCCTTAGTCATCGCTTTCCTCCTGCTGTTCGTCTCCGGTTGCGCCTACCGCGCCCAGGAAGCCCCCCCCGGCTCCTGGCAGGCCCAGAGAGCCGCCCTGGTCCAGTTGCAGGACTGGCAACTGTCGGCCCGGCTCGGCATCATCACCCCGGACGAGCGGGGCAGCCTCAGCCTGTTCTGGCGCCAGAGTCGCGACGATTACCGGATGAACCTGACCAATGTGGTGGGCAGGCGGGTGTTCGACCTCAACCGCCGCCAGGGCGCCATCCAGCTCACCGACAGCGAGGGGCAGCTGCACTCCGCCGGCAATGCCCGGGATCTGGTGTTCCGCCTGACCGGCTGGGATCTGCCGGTGGAGCAGCTGTCCTACTGGATCAAGGGCCTGCCCGGCGAGGCGGACCAGGTGGAGTACGATGCCGATGGTCGGCCGCAGAGCCTGCGCTCCCACGGCTGGCGGCTCAACTACCTGGGCTACACCCGCATCGACGGCCTCTGGCTGCCGAGCCGGCTCGACCTGAGCCACGACACCACCACCCTGCGCCTGGCCATCAACCAGTGGGAGCTGAAACCATGATAGTCCTGCCCGCCCCCGCCAAGCTCAACCTGTTCCTGTACATCACCGGCCGCCGCGACGACGGCTACCACAACCTGCAGACCCTGTTCCAGTTCCTGGATCACGGCGACGAACTCGGCTTCGCGCCGGCCCCCGACGGCGAGCTCAGCCTGAGCCCGGCCCTGCCCGGGGTAGCCCCGGAGCAAAATCTGATCATCAGGGCCGCCCGTCTGCTGCAGAGCAAGACCGGCTGCACCAAGGGCGCGCGGATCAGGCTCACCAAGCGTCTGCCCATGGGCGGCGGCCTGGGCGGCGGCTCCAGCAACGCCGCCACCACCCTGGTGGCCCTCAACCACCTGTGGCAACTGGGGCTGAGCCAGAAGCAACTGGCCGAGCTGGGCCTGCAACTGGGCGCCGACGTGCCGGTGTTCGTGCGCGGCCGGGCTGCCTTCGCCGAAGGCATCGGCGATATCCTGACGCCGGCGGCCCCGCCCGAGCCCTGGTATTTGGTGCTTCATCCGGGCATCAATGTGGCCACCGCCGCCATCTTTACCGACCCGGATCTACCCCGTTCGAGCCCGGTTTTATCCCTGGAGCAACGGCTCGCCCAGCCCTGGGAAAACGATTGCGAGGCCCTGGTCAAAAAGCGCCACCCCGAGGTTGCCAAGCTCCTTGGCTGGTTGCTAGAATACGCGCCGTCAAGAATGACGGGCACCGGAGCCTGCGTCTTCGCCAGCTTCGACAGCCGGGAAGCGGCCGAAAAGGCCCTGGCAGCGGCCCCAACGGACAGCAGCGGCTTCGTCGCCAGAGGCTGCAACCAGTCGCCCTTGTTTGCCGCCCTGCGGCAACTCAAGGAGGCGGCCCCGTCATCGATTACGGCATCCTAGGCAGCGCTTGCAAGAGAGTGGGGGTGGGCCCGCTTTCTCCCTTATCCCAAGGGCCGATCCGCTGCCGGGCGATGTCTGCAGGACGACACGGCCGCGGCCGGCTCGCCGTCCGGACCATCCGGCCCGGTGCCTGCAAGACACGCTCAGCTCAGAATTCTAAAAAACGGGCTGGATAACGGAACTCGCTTCCGTAATACGGGTTCACGGCCCCGTCCAGTCTCGCCACCCATGAAACAACCCCGAGGTTTTCAACCGTGCCCGACATGAAGCTGTTTGCTGGTAATGCAACGCCGGAACTCGCCCAACGTATCGCCGATCGTCTCTTTATCAAACTGAGTGCTGCCGATGTCGGCCGCTTCAGCGACGGCGAAATCAGCGTACAAATCAACGAAAATGTACGTGGCGGCGATGTCTTCATCATCCAGTCCACCTGCGCGCCCACCAACGACAACCTGATGGAGCTGATCGTGATGGTGGATGCCCTGCGCCGGGCTTCCGCCGGCCGCATTACCGCCGTCATCCCCTACTTTGGCTACGCCCGCCAGGACCGCCGCGTGCGCTCCGCCCGGGTGCCGATCACCGCCAAGGTAGTGGCCGACTTCCTGTCCAGCGTGGGTGTCGACCGGGTGCTGACCGTCGACCTGCACGCCGAGCAGATCCAGGGCTTCTTCGACGTGCCGGTGGACAACGTCTTCGGCACCCCGGTGCTGCTGGAAGACATGAAGGCCAAGAACCTGGACAACGTGGTGGTGGTCTCCCCCGACATCGGCGGTGTGGTCCGTGCCCGCGCCGTGGCCAAGCTGCTGGACGACACCGACATCGCCATCATCGACAAGCGCCGCCCGCGCGCCAACGTGTCCCAGGTGATGCACCTGATCGGTGACGTGGAAGGCCGCGACTGCGTGATCGTCGACGACATGATCGACACCGGCGGCACCCTGTGCAAGGCCGCCGAAGCCCTGAAGAACCACGGCGCCAAGCGGGTGTTCGCCTACGCCACCCATGCCGTCTTCTCCGGCAACGCCGCCCAGAACATCCGCGACTCGGTGATCGACGAGGTGATCATCACCGACTCCGTCCCGCTGACACCGGAAATCGAGGCCCTGACCAAGGTCAAGCAGCTGTCCCTGTCCGGCATGCTGGCCGAAGCCATCCGCCGCATCAGCAACGAAGAGTCCATCTCCGCCATGTTCGAGCATTGATGGCTGGAAGCTGGATGCTAGAAGCTAGAAGCTGAAAGCTGAAAGCTGAAAGCTGAAAGTCTAAAAAGCCCGCGGACTCGCGGGCTTTTTTATTTCGTGAGGGGTGAGGCGGAAAGCGTGAGGTGCACCGCAACCGGGGGTACGCCTCATCCCTCACCACATTACCCGTAAAAGCGCACAAAATAATAACCGCTCAGGCCGATGCCGAAGCCGACAATGGCCCAGGCCAGCAGCCGGGGCCTGAGGCACACCAGCAGCCGTGCGCCCAGCTTGCCGCCCATCAGATAGCCCAGCGCCAGCAGCAGGCAGGCCCGCCAGTGCACCAACCCCGACAGGGAATACACCACTATGGTGGCGCCGCTGGCCAGCATCGACAGGTAGAGCTTGATGGCGTGCTGCTGCAGGTTGGAGCCCAGCCGCAGCTGACCGGTCAGCGCCATCAGCAGCACTCCCAGGCCGCCGCCGAAGAAGCCGCCGTAGAAGCTGCCGGCCAGCAGCGGCGGCCAGGCCCGCCGCTTCATCCTGAGCGGCCCTTCGAACCCCGACCGGCTCAGCAACTGGCGGGCGTAAAGCAGACTCACCCCCAGCAGCAGCCAGGGCACCAGGTAGTTGAAGCTGTCGGCGTTGAACTGCACCAGCGCCAGCGCCCCCAGGCCACCGCCACCCAGGCCGATAAGGGTGAGCTCCAGCCAGGGGCCGCTGCCGAGCTGGCGACGCATGCCCCAGAAGGCGCTCAGATAACCGGGCCAGGACGCCACGCTGGCGGTGGCCACGGCACTGGTACTGGGTACCCCGGCGGCCAGCAACGCCGGCAGGGTGAGGAAGAGGCCGCCACCGGCCAGGGCATTGAGTACCCCGGCAAGCAGGGCCCAGCCGAGCAGTTCGTACATTTGAGAGGTATCCTGTGACTGGCATCCGTGCAGGAACGACGGGCAACGATACACCCGGGAAAGTGCAAACAATAACACATGGCATTGTGCACAATGCCGACCATGATACCTATTCCGGCGGATGAAGTCACCGAGGTGGCCATTATTGCCGCTCTTCATTAGAATATGGCGTCATTTTAACGGCCGACTCTGCATATGCACCCTATCGAACTCATCGTCGGGCTGGGTAACCCGGGCCCGGAATACGCCCATACCCGCCACAACGCCGGCGCCTGGTACCTGGCCGAGCTGGCCCGGCTGCACGGCGGCCAGCTCAAGGAAGAAGCCAAGTTTTTCGGCTGGACCGGCCGGGTGCGCATCGCGGGCCGTGACGTCCGCCTGCTGATCCCGGCCACCTTCATGAACCGCTCCGGCAAGGCGGTGGCGGCCATGGCCAACTTCTACCAGATCCCGCCCGAGGCGATACTGGTGGCCCACGACGAACTCGACCTGCCCCCGGGCTCTGCCCGCTTCAAGCAGGGCGGCGGCCACGGCGGCCACAACGGGCTCAAGGACATCATCAGTTGCCTCGGCAACAGCAAGGACTTTTACCGGCTGCGGCTCGGCATCGGCCATCCTGGGCACAAGTCCCAGGTGGCCGGCTTCGTGCTGACCAAGGCGCCGGCGACCGAGCAGAGCCTGCTCGACGCCACCGTGGACGAGGCCGTCCGCGCCACCGATATGTTATTCAGTGAGGGCATGATCAAGGCGATGAACCGCCTGCATGCCTTCAATGCCGATTCCACCAAGTAATTTTCAGGACACTGTTATGGGTTTCAAATGCGGTATAGTGGGCCTGCCCAACGTGGGCAAGTCTACCCTGTTCAACGCGCTGACCAAGGCGGGCATCGAAGCCGCCAACTTCCCCTTCTGCACCATAGAGCCGAACACCGGCGTGGTGCCGGTGCCGGACAAGCGCCTCGATGCCCTGGCCGAGATCGTCAAGCCCCAGCGCATCCTGCCCACCACCATGGAATTCGTGGACATCGCCGGCCTGGTGGCGGGCGCCTCCAAGGGCGAGGGGCTGGGCAACAAGTTCCTGGCCAACATCCGTGAAACCGACGCCATCGGCCATGTGGTGCGCTGCTTCGAAAACGACAACATCGTGCACGTGGCGGGCAAGGTGTCGCCCCGACACGACATCGAGGTGATCAACACCGAACTGGCGCTGGCGGATCTGGACACCTGCGAGCGGGCCATCCAGCGCAACGCCAAGAAGGCCAAGGGCGGCGACAAGGACGCCAAGTTTGAAATAACGGTGCTGGAGAAGCTGTTGCCGGCCCTGGAGCAGGCCCAGGTACTGCGCAGCGTGGAGCTCACCAAGGAAGAGCAGGCGGCCATCGCCTACCTGAACTTCCTGACCATCAAACCCACCATGTACATCGCCAACGTCAATGAGGACGGCTTCGAAAACAACCCCTACCTGGCCGAGGTGGAAGCCATCGCCGCCGCCGAGCACGCCATAGTGGTGCCGGTGTGCGCCGCCATGGAGTCGGAAATCGCCGAGCTGGATGCGGACGAAGCCGCCGAATTCATGGCCGACCTGGGCCTGGAAGAGCCGGGGCTGAACCGGGTGATCCGCGCCGGTTACCAGTTGCTCAACCTGCAGACCTACTTCACCGCCGGGGTGAAGGAAGTGCGCGCCTGGACCATCCCCGTCGGCGCCACCGCGCCCCAGGCGGCCGGCAAGATCCACACCGACTTCGAGAAGGGCTTTATCCGCGCCCAGACCATCGCCTTCGAGGACTACATCGCCTACAAGGGCGAGCAGGGTGCCAAGGAAGCGGGCAAGATGCGCTCCGAGGGCAAGGACTACATCGTCAAGGACGGCGACGTGATGAACTTCCTGTTCAACGTCTGAGCAGGCATCCACCGTTGCAAACAGGCCGGGACTTCCCCGGCCTGTTGTTTTTCGGGCAAAAAACCGGCCGCCCTGGCCAGGCTTGCGCCACCATGCCTAGTTTCTGGCCAAACGGTTGAAGCCGGCCTATTTTTCGGGAAAAAACGGTTGACGCTCCGGAGCCGGATACGCATAATGCGCCCCGTCCGGTGACGAGCAGTCATCGACAGCGAAGTGGCTATGTAGCTCAGTTGGTTAGAGCACATCACTCATAATGATGGGGTCGCAGGTTCGAATCCCGCCATAGCCACCATTCTGCTGGGGTATCGCCAAGCGGTAAGGCAGCGGGTTTTGATCCCGCCATTCCCAGGTTCGAATCCTGGTACCCCAGCCATTTTTAAGAAGTGGTTGAAGAAAAAGCGGGTTTTGCTACCGGCCTCGGTGCCCGGGTTCAAGGCCAACACTTCAGCCATTTTCAAGATGGCCGGTTCTGTGTTATCACTGTCGACCATCACTGTTGGGGTATCGCCAAGCGGTAAGGCAGCGGGTTTTGATCCCGCCATTCCCAGGTTCGAATCCTGGTACCCCAGCCACATTATCTGTCAAGCTGGTTTGACAGCGGGTTTCGATGCCGGCATCAGTGCCCAGGTTCGGAATTCGGTAGCCCAGCCATTTTAAAAATCATTGAGGCGACTCAATGCTTATGTGGCTATGTAGCTCAGTTGGTTAGAGCACATCACTCATAATGATGGGGTCGCAGGTTCGAATCCCGCCATAGCCACCACTCTCAGCGGGAGTGGCGAAATTGGTAGACGCACCAGATTTAGGTTCTGGCGCCGCAAGGTGTGCGAGTTCAAGTCTCGCCTCCCGCACCATTCAAAATTGGGGTATCGCCAAGCGGTAAGGCAGCGGGTTTTGATCCCGCCATTCCCAGGTTCGAATCCTGGTACCCCAGCCATATCGAAAGCAAGAAGCCGGCCTCTGTGCCGGCTTTTTGTTTATCGGTATCAGGAGCAACGGGTTTTGATCCCGGCACCGAGCCCAGGTTCGAATCCTGGTACCCCAGCCATATCGAAAGCAAGAAGCCGGCCTCTGTGCCGGCTTTTTGTTTATCGGTATCAGGAGCAACGGGTTTTGATCCCGGCACCGAGCCCAGGTTCGAATCCTGGTACCCCAGCCATATCGAAAGCAAGAAGCCGGCCTCTGTGCCGGCTTTTTGTTTATCGGCATCAGGAGCAACGGGTTTTGATCCCGGCACCGAGCCCAGGTTCGAATCCTGGTACCCCAGCCATATCGAAAGCAAGAAGCCGGCCTCTGTGCCGGCTTTTTGTTTATCGGTATCAGGAGCAACGGGTTTTGATCCCGGCACCGAGCCCAGGTTCGAATCCTGGTACCCAGCCATGTCGAAAGCAAGAAGCCGGCCTCTGTGCCGGCTTTTTGTTTTACCGCCCCATAAGCTCCGTTGCCGTAATAAGGTCGACTGAAGTCGACCCTACCAACTCATCCCACTCCTGCTTTCACAAGAATGGCGCAGCCTTCAACTGCACCGCTGACGTGTCTTCCAGCGTCCAGCTTACGGCTTAAAGCGGCCTTTAGAGCCCCATGGCGTATTTCATCACCCGGTTTTTCAGCGGACCACTGTGCTGAGCCGCCTTCAGCCCCAGGTTGCGCAGCAGTCTAAGCGGCGGCAGATCGTTGCTGAAGGTCTGGTAGAACAGATCCATGGCGCCCTGCATCAAGAGGTTGTCGGGCCGGCGCCGGCATTCATAGCGCGCGAGCACTCCGGCGGCGGCAAAATCCTGGCCCGCCTCCACCGCCCGGTGCACCAGCTCGCAGAGGCAGGCCACGTCCTTGAAGCCGAGGTTGACGCCCTGCCCCGCCAGCGGGTTGATGGTGTGGGCCGCATCTCCCAACAGCACCACGGTGCCCTTCACATACTGGTTGGCGTGGCGGCGGCGCAGGGGAAAGTGTCCCTTGTCCAGCACCCTGACCGGCCCCAGCCGGGGCGGGAAGTGGGCGGCGACCTGCGCCGCCAGGGCGGCGTTGTCCAGTTGTGCCAGCGCCTTGATGCGCTCTTTGTCGTCGTACCAGACCAGGGAGGCCTGGTGCCCGCCGAGCGGCAGCAGGGCCCGGGGGCCGGAAGGGCGGAACTGCTGCCAGGTCATGTCCTGCTCGATGCCCTCCCCCGCCACGCTGATCAGCATGCAGTGCTGGGCATAGTCCCAGGCGGAGACCCCGATGCGAGCGAGGCCGCGGGTACGCGACTCGGCGCCGTCGCAGGCCAGCACCAGCCGGGCCCGCAGCCGTTGACCGCTCTCCAGCACCAGCTCGGCGCCATCCTCCCCCTGGCTCAATCCGGCCAGGCCGTCGGGGCAGTCGAACACCACGTTGTGCCACTGGGCCAGGGCCTGCCAGAGGCCGAGCTGGATGACCCGGTTTTCCACCATAAAGCCCAGGTGGTCGCAGTCCAGCTCCCGGGCCTCGAAACGGGTGGCAAAGCCTTCCCATTCGCTCGCCTCCAGCCCCCGGTAGGGCCAGGCCCGCATGGCCAGGATGGCGTCCCAGGCACCGGCCTGCTGCAACAGCCGCACCGAGGCGGCGCTGATGGCGGAGATGCGCAGGTCAAACGCCTGCCCGGGTTCGAAGGCGGCGGGCGCCCTGGCTTCGATAACCCGGATGGTCAGGCCGCTGGGTGCCAGCATGGCCGCCGCCAGGGCGCCGACCATGCCGCCGCCGACAATGGCGATATCACAGTGTTCCATCGTATAACCTCTGGATTTTTGAGCCATTCTAACGCAAATACGGCGTCATTTCGGCATCGTTCTGGCCCCGTCGGCGCTGGATATTATCTGGTCACTGCCGGGAGAAAAGAGTAGAATCCCCGGTCCAAAACGCATGTCCCTTGCCGTAATTCAAAGAGTGCCATGAGCAAAAAACTTCATATCAAGACCTGGGGCTGTCAGATGAATGAATACGATTCATCCAAGATGGCCGATCTGCTGGACGCCAGCCACGGCTACCAGCTCACCGAAGAAGCGGAAGAGGCCGATGTGCTGCTGCTCAACACCTGCTCCATCCGCGAAAAGGCCCAGGAGAAGGTGTTCCACCAGCTCGGCCGCTGGCGTCCGCTGAAGGAGGCCAATCCCCATCTGGTGATCGGGGTGGGCGGCTGCGTCGCTTCCCAGGAAGGTGACGCCATCCGCTCCCGCGCGCCCTTCGTGGACATCGTGTTCGGGCCCCAGACCCTGCACCGGCTGCCGGCCATGATCAAGTCCGTGCTCGAAGGCAAGGGTGCCCAGGTGGACGTCAGCTTCCCCGAGATCGAAAAGTTCGACCGCCTGCCCGAGCCCAGGGCCGAAGGCGCCACGGCGTTCGTGTCCATCATGGAAGGCTGCTCCAAATACTGCTCCTTCTGCGTGGTGCCCTACACCCGCGGCGAGGAAGTGAGCCGGCCGCTCGACGACGTGCTCTATGAAATCGCCCAGCTCGCCGAACAGGGCGTGCGCGAGGTCAACCTGCTGGGCCAGAACGTCAACGCCTACCGGGGCGAGACCCATGACGGCAACATCTGCAGCTTCGCCGAGCTGTTGCGCCTGGTGGCGGCCATCGACGGCATCGACCGTATCCGCTACACCACCAGCCATCCCATCGAATTCACCGACGACATCATCGAGGTGTACAAGGACACTCCCGAGTTGGTCAGTTTCCTGCACCTGCCGGTGCAGAGCGGTTCGGATCGCATCCTCACCCTGATGAAGCGGCCGCACACCGCGCTGGAATACAAGTCCAAGATCCGCAAGCTGCGCGCGGCCCGGCCCGACATCACCATCAGCTCCGACTTCATCGTCGGTTTCCCCGGTGAAGAGGCGGAAGACTTCGAGAAGACCATGAAGCTGATCGAGGACCTGGGCTTCGACATGAGCTTCAGCTTCATCTTCAGCCCCCGCCCGGGCACACCGGCGGCCGATCTGCCCGACGACGTGCCGATGGAAGAGAAGAAGGAGCGGCTGTACCGGCTGCAGAATGTGATCAACAACCAGGCCCAGCAGATCAGCCGGCAGATGCTGGGCTCCACCCAGCGCATCCTGGTGGAAGGTCCTTCCAAGCTCAACCCCATGGAGCTGCGCGGCCGCACCGAGAACAACCGGGTGGTCAACTTCGAAGGTCCCCACCACCTTATCGGCGGCTTCGCCGACGTGGAGATCACCGAGGTGATGCCCCACAGCCTGCGCGGCAGCTTCCTGAGGGGCGAGGCCGAGATGGACCTGCGGGTACAGGTCTCGCCCCGGAGCATCCTGGCCCGCCGCCCGGACGGCGTGGCCGACGAGGTCGGCGTGGCGACCTTTACCCCTTAACGGCAGAGCCTTACGCTGGATGCGGGAAGCCGTTGGCGCAGGAATGAATAGTGATTGACAACGGCTTCCTGAGATCAAAAGCTATTCTAGCTTCTAGCTTCTAGCTTCTAGCTTCTAGCTTCTAGCTTCTAGCTTCTAGCTTCCAGCTTCCGGCTTCCGGCTTTTAACAGGAGTTACCTTGACCCCCAACGTCACCAACCTGGAACTCGAACTTCAGCCCGCAGACGGCCAGCGCCTGGCCAGCCTGTGTGGTCCCTTCGACGACAACCTCAAGCAACTGGAGCGTCGTCTGGGGGTGGAGATCAACTACCACAACCAGCACTTCCAGATCCTGGGGCCGGCCAACCTGGCCCAGGTCACCGGCGATCTGCTCAAGCGGCTCTATGTGGAGACCCAGCCGGTAAAGGGCCAGTCCGTGCCCGATATCACCCCCGAGCAGGTCCATCTCGCCATCAAGGAGAGCCGGGTACTGGAGCAGGGCCAGGAGCCCGACACCGGCTACCAGTATGGCAAGGAAGTGACCATCAAGACCAAGCGGGGCATGATCAAGCCGCGCACCCCCAACCAGGCCCAGTACGTGGCCCATATCCTGAGCCACGACATCACCTTCGGCATAGGCCCGGCCGGCACCGGCAAGACCTACCTGGCGGTGGCCGCCGCGGTGGACGCCCTGGAGCGCCAGGAAATCCGCCGCATCCTGCTGACCCGGCCGGCGGTGGAAGCGGGCGAGAAACTCGGCTTTTTGCCCGGTGATCTGAGCCAGAAGGTCGACCCCTACCTGCGCCCCCTGTATGACGCCCTGTTCGAAATGCTGGGCTTCGAGCGGGTAGAGAAGCTTATCGAGCGCAACGTCATCGAAGTGGCGCCGCTCGCCTACATGCGTGGCCGTACCCTGAACGACGCCTTTATCATCCTGGATGAAAGCCAGAACACCACGGTCGAACAGATGAAGATGTTCCTGACCCGCATCGGCTTCAACTCCAAGGCGGTGATCACCGGCGACATCACCCAGATCGATCTGCCGCGCAATGCCAAGTCCGGCCTGCGCCACGCCATCGAGGTGCTGAGCGAGGTGGAAGGGCTGTCGTTCAATTTCTTCCGCGCCGAAGACGTGGTGCGCCATCCGGTGGTGGCCCGCATCGTGCGCGCCTATGAAGCCTTCGACGAACA
This sequence comes from Zobellella sp. An-6, assembly GCF_052487945.1. Lineage (NCBI taxonomy): Bacteria > Pseudomonadati > Pseudomonadota > Gammaproteobacteria > Aeromonadales > Aeromonadaceae > Zobellella > Zobellella sp. An-6. The sequence continues at coordinate 3,064,254 of NZ_CP199259.1, forward strand.
GCAGAAACGCGAACGTCATCCCGATGAGAGCAAATCATGACCCTGTGGCTGGATCTGCAGATCGCCTGTGACGAGGCCCCCGGCCTGCCGGGCGAACAGGAATTCGAACGCTGGCTGAGCGCGGTGCTGGCCGGTGAGCGCATTGAGGCCGAAGTCACGGTGCGGCTGGTGGACGAGGCGGAAAGCCAGGCGCTCAACCGGGACTATCGCGGCAAGGATTATGCCACCAATGTGCTGTCCTTTCCGTTCGAAGCGCCGCCGGGCGTAGAGCTGCCGCTGCTGGGCGATCTGGTGATCTGCCGCCAGGTGGTGGAGCGGGAAGCCGAAGCGCAGAACAAACCCTTGAAGTCCCACTGGGCGCACATGGTGGTGCACGGCTGCTTGCATTTACTCGGTTTTGACCATATTAAGGATGACGAAGCCGAGATAATGGAATCCAAAGAGATAGCGATCCTGGCCGGTTTAGGCATCGCCAATCCCTATCAAGACGACGAAGAAGGTTAACGAAGTCCATGAGCGACGACAATTCGAACTCAGAAAACGGTTCGTCCAGCAAGAAAAACTGGCTTGAGCGACTCGGCCAACTTTTTCAGGGCGAACCGAAGAGCCGTGAAGAGCTGGTAGAAGTGATTATGGATGCAGGTGAGCGCGAGCTCATCGACCAGGACACCAAGGACATGATCGAGGGGGTGCTGGAGGTGAGCGAGCTCAGGGTGCGGGACATCATGATCCCCCGCTCCCAGATGGTGACGGTGGAAAAGTCCCAGCCGGTGTCCAGCTTCCTGCCGATGATCATCGAGTCCACCCACTCCCGCTTCCCCGTGGTCAACGAAGACAAGGATCACGTCGAAGGCATACTGCTGGCCAAGGATCTGCTGCAATACGGCTTCGGCCTCACCGACGAGCCCTTCGCCATCGAGAAGGTGCTGCGCCCGGCGGTGGTGGTGCCCGAGAGCAAGCGGCTCGACAAGCTGCTCAAGGAATTCCGGGAAGAACGCTACCACATGGCCATAGTGGTCGACGAGTTCGGCGGCGTGTCCGGCCTGGTCACCATCGAAGACATCCTTGAGCTTATCGTCGGTGACATCGAAGACGAGTACGACGCCGAAGAAAGCGCCGAAATCCGCCAGATCAGCAAGCGGGTCTTTGCGGTGGCGGCCCTCACCGACATCGAGGACTTCAACGAATTCTTCCATACCAACTTCAGCGACGAAGAAGCCGATACCGTCGGCGGCATGGTGATGCACGCCTTCGGCCACCTGCCGGCCAAGGGCGAGCAGGTCGAGATCGAGGGCTTCGTGTTCAAGGTCGCCCACGCCGATCGTCGACGCCTGCTGCAGTTACAGGTTAAGATGCCGGACAGTCAGGAAACCTCCTCCTCGGAGCCAGCATAGTGCGCACCTTGTTGCCAACCTTCGGGGCCCTGCTTAGCGGGGCCCTCGGCGTTTTAGCCTTCAGTCCCTTCGACCTCTGGCCACTGGCCCTGGTGTCGCTGTTCGGCCTCTATCTCGCCACCCAGAATGCCTCCCCGACCCTCGCCGCCAAGCGGGGCTTCGCCTGGGCCCTAGGCCTCTTCCTGCCGGGATTGTGGTGGATCCATGTCAGCATGACCCTGTTCGGCGGCCTGCCGCTGCCGGCCGCCTTTTTCCTGGTGGCGTTACTGGCCGCCTACCTCAGCCTCTATACCGCCGCCGCCTGCTGGCTGAGCCAGCGCCTGGTGCCCTCGCCGGCCCTGCGGGCCCTGCTGGTGCTGCCGGCCCTGCTGGTGGTGGCCGACTGGCTGCGCGGCTGGGTGATGACCGGTTTTCCCTGGCTGTGGTTCGGCTACAGCCAGCTGGAGGGTCCCCTGGCCGGACTGGCGCCGGTGCTGGGGGTACAGGGCATCAGCTGGCTGTTGTGCTTTTCCGCCGGCGCGCTCTGGCTGCTGGGGCGCCGCCGTCCCCTCTGGGGGCCGGGCCTGATCGCCCTGACGCTGTGGACGGCGGTGCTGGGCCTGGGCCAGATCCAGTGGGTCAGCCCAACCCAGAGCAGCCGCTTCGTCCTGGTGCAGGGCAATATCGAGCAGTCACTGAAATGGATACCGGGTCAGTTGGAGTTGAGCCTTGAGCGCCACCTGGGGCTTACCCTGCCGGAGCAGGACGCCGAGGTGGTGATCTGGCCCGAATCGGCCCTGCCGTCTTCCGAACAGCAGCTGGCACCCTGGCTGGCCCAGGTGGACCAGTTGATGCAGGAGCGGGGCCAGAGCCTGCTGACCGGCATCGTCTCCCGTCCCGCCGAGGGCGAAGTCTACAACGCGGTGATCGGCCTGGGCAGCGGTGCCTATGCGGACGGCCACGGCAACCGCTACTACAAGCAGCAGTTGGTACCCATCGGCGAATTCGTGCCCTTCGGCAACCTGCTGCGTCCCCTGGCCCCCTTCTTCGATTTACCCATGTCGTCCTTCTCCCGGGGCGAGGCCGGACAGCCGGACCTGGATGCCGCCGGCCGCCGCTTCAGCGTGGCCATCTGCTACGAAGTCGCCTTCCCGGGGCTGGTGCGGGAGAACATGAAGCCGGACACCGACTACCTGCTGACGCTGTCCAACGACACCTGGTTCGGCCAGTCCATCGGCCCCTGGCAGCACCAGCAGATCGCCCGCATGCGCGCCCTGGAGCTGGGCCGGCCGCTGATCCGCGCCACCAACAACGGGGTCACCCTGGTCACCGACGAGAAAGGCCGCGTCACCGCCAGCCTGCCCCAGTTCGAGCCGGGGGTCTTGCGCGCCGAGGTGACCGGCATGACCGGCCTCACCCCCTACGCCCGTTTCGGCCATACCCCCTTGCTACTGCTGCTGACCGCCAGCCTGCTGGGCGCCGCCTGGTTTTCTCGCCGCCGCAGCCTGCAATTCCGCACCCTGATCCGCTGATAGCAAACAGGCCCATCACGGGCCTGTCAGACTGCTGACGACGCTTCGTCGCTCTCTGTAGTCACTCCCGCGAAGGCGGGAGTCCAGTGCAATATGTCATGGATCTCCGTCTTCGCGGAGATGACCAGGGTTAAACAGCTGCGGCAGAGGGAACTATCTGGCAAAAAGTAGGTAGTGGACTTTGTCATCAAGCAAACCGGCCCTCACGGGCCTGTGCCATTTCAGAAGCCGCTTTCCCGGATCAATATCGCCAGCATCCTGCGCAGCTGATACCACAGCCAGCTGCGCGGTGCCCCCTCTATGGTGACCACACCGGGCAAACGAGCATCGGTGGTCACCGTTGTCACGCCGTTATCCAGGATCATGGCGACCCGGTACAGCCCCGCTTCCGGTACCAGCCGGTCTTCGCCGATACGCCGCACGGCAATGCGACCGCCGTATTCGGAACCCAGCTCCCCGTAAGGCAGGGCAAAGACCGCGCCCATGTCCACCTCACGGATCACCACCGGCAGGGCAGCCCCCCCCGGCCGATCGGCGATAAAGACGCCCCGGCTCCCCTGGCCGACCAGATCGAGATATTGTTCACCAAGGTACCCTTCAACGCGCAACCGAGCGGGGTCGGCGAGCGAGAGCAACGGCATATCGGCGGCCACCCACACGCCGGGGTGTAACCGTTCGATTTGCGTCACCCGGCCCGCAAACGGCGCCCGCACCTGCAACCGAGCCTGGCGGGCCAGCAGCCCGGCTTTGCGCTCCCGCAGTCGCCGGGTTTGCTGTTCGGTAATGGCCCGGCCGGCCTTTTCCCGGGCCGAACTGCCACTGCGATCCAGCAGCTGTTGCGCGAGACGGAGCTCTTCCTCAACCTGTTGCAACTCAAAGTTCAGCGGCTCCGACTCCAGCCGCAGCAGCAACTGGCCAGCTTCGACCCGTTCGCCCTGGCGCACCGTCACTTCGGCAATGATCGCCGGCTCGGAGGCAAACAGGGTTTGCTCGCTCTGGGCTTTCAAGATGGCCGGTATCGGCACGCTCACCGGCAAGGGCACCAGGCTCAACATCAGTCCGCCGCCCGCCAGAGCCCAGCACAGCAGGCGACCGGCGCCCACGGCGCATTCAGTCCGGCGTTTCCACCACACGCTGACTTCCCTCCCGATCGGCAGCAGAATAAACCAGAGCACTTCCACCGCAAACAACAGTATTCCCAGCACCTTGAAGAACAGGTGATAGACCAGCAAGGCGATGCCGAAGAACAGCACCAGGCGATACAGCCAGGTCGCCCAGGCATAGTAGACCATCAGCCTGGTCCGGCTCCGGGACTGGGGCTCGGGCAGCGGGTCCTTCAGCCCCAGTAACAGATAACGCAAGCGCCAACGGCCGAATGCAAACGCCCGGTGCTGCAGGTTTTCAATACCCAGCCAGTCCGAAAAGGCATAGTAGCCGTCAAAACGCAGGAAGGGGCTGATATTGACCAGCAGCGAGCTGATCCAGCTGGTGGTGGCCACAAAGAAAACCGCACTCCTGAGCGGACCATCGGGTAACAGATTCCAGAGAAAGGTGGCGAACAGGGCGAGATACAGCTCGGTACGCACCCCGGCGGTGACGATCCGCAACCGCCCCGCTCTGGATCTGAGCCGCCAGGCATCGGTGGTATCGGTATAGAGCACGGGAAACATCACCAGAAAGGCAATACCCATGGACGCCACCCGACACCCCTGGCGCTTGGCGGCGAACGCATGGCCCAGCTCATGGGCACTCTTCACCACCGCCAGGGTCAGCCCATACAGCAGCAATCCCTCCGGGGTAAAAAAATGCAAAAAGGTTGCCCAGAAGCTGTCCCACTGGCGCACCACCAACACCAGGCCAAGCAAACCGAGCGACAGCAGCAGGTAGTGGGTCTGCGGCTCAAACAGCCAGCTTAAGCGGGGCGTCCAGCGTATCAGCCAAGCGTCGGGACGAAACAGGGGAATACGGATAAACAGGTAATGATGAACAAGCCAGCGCCAGAACCCCAGCACCTGCGCCGCATGCTGCCGATAAAGCCGGGCACAGGCATCGACCGAGCGGGCCTCGCTCAGATTATTCGACAGGATAAAATCGATAAAGGCCGTCACCTCCTCGGCAGCATAATCGTGGCCGCGCTGCTTCAGCTCCAGCAGAAAATGCTCAACCGCCAGCCCGGCCTGCCAGTGCCTGACGAGATAAAGCGCCTCGGCCGACAAGGCAAAATATTTGTTGCGCACCGCGTCAAACAGCAGCCAGCGCGGAGCGCCATCCTCATCGGGTGCCCCGGGCAACAGCCGCAGGTTTTGGCGCAACGCAGGTAGCACGACAGCCTTGCTCATGACGCTACCAGCCCAGCCATTGACGGGCACTGGTAATGGGCCGGCGGAACAGATAGAAGAACAGACTCACCCGGTCGCCATAAACCTTTGCCGAACCGCGCGTACCTATGCGGGGCAGTACCGAGCCCGTTGGCGCGGCGTCGAGCCGGGCAACCAGGCGATACGCCATCAGGTTATCGGGGGTGCGCTGCGCTTCATAACCCGCATGATGAATGGATGCCGACCAGGCAGACAAGGGATCGTTATCAAAAAACACCTTGACCTCTGCCCCTTCCCGCAGGGCAATCGAATCCTTCACCGCCAGCATGATTTCAAGCTCGATGGCCTCGGGATCGGCCAGCAACATGATGCGTTCGCCTATGTTAACCGGCCGCCCTTTCCATTCGTTGGGGTCACCCAATACCGCAGTCCCGGCGCCGGGCGCATGAAGTGTCGCTTTTTCCAAGCGGGAGCGGGCATAACGCATTTCCGCCTGCCGTAAGTTCACCTGCGACTCCAACTCGGCCAGGCGCGCTTTTTGGGCCGGATCCATAAAACCGCTTTGCTGCACGGTTTTCAGCTCGGCCTGTACCACCAGCAACGCCTGCTGGGCTATCTCGTACTCACTGGCCAGCTCGGTGTCCTCGAACCGCACCAGGGGGTCTCCCGCCTGCACACTCTGGTTGGGAACCACTTCAAGTCGGGTCACGGCTCCATTGAGGGGGGCGCTGATCACCAGCGGATCCCTGGCGATCACTTCCACCGGCGCCAGCGCACTGAGCCGCAGTGGTACCCACATCACCGCCAGCAACGCCAGTGCCAGCAGCAGCCCTGTTTTTCGCTGGCGCATCCGCTGCAGCAGGTTTTTCATCGGCCGCCTGCGCTGCAGGGCAAACAGCGCATGGGCCATGGTGCCGGCAAGGTGCTCCAGCACTCCCTGCTCCTGCTCCGACCAGGGGTCGGGGCGGAACAGCAGCAATACCCCGAGCAGGCGCCCCTGCTGGGCGGCAACCCGCAGCGGCACCCAGAGCAGCTGCTCGGGCGCCATCTCCCGCCAGTCCTGACGCAGGCCCTCGGCGACCTGCCGGCGTGTCACGCCATGCAGTTGCCCTGCGCCCTCCTGCCGCGCCAGATGACGTCCCAGTTGTTCGGCCCAGGCAACGAACGGCGAGGTATAGTCGACCGCCGGAATATCCGAGGCCGCCACTACCTGCAAGTGGCGCAGCTCGTCCCCCAGGATCAACACACTCTGGGTATAGGGAACACAGCCATGGGTCTGATTGGCGATGATATAACACAGCTGCGCAAGGCTGTCCGCCTTGCGCAGCTGCTGTTCCAGCCCCAATAAAGCTGCAACCTGTTGATTCACATAAGCTCCTTAAACGGTGGACAGCATGGTCAGCAGCCTGTTGCCATACCCTTCCATCGCGTCCACTTCGGCGGCCAACTGCTCCGCAAGCGGCACAAAACCGGTAACGGGCAATGCAGCCGTCGGCTGCTCCGGCTCGGCCGTCGCCTGTTTACGCAGTACGGCGTCCACGTCCAGCTTGATTTCCAGGACGCGCACCTGGCCATCGCTGCCCACCGCCTGGATCCTGATCGCCAGCTCGCTTAGCTGCCCGGGGGAGCTGACGGTGACATTGCCGGTCTGCGGATCAATCGTGATCCAGTCCGGCAAGGCGGAACCATCCGCCAGTGTACCGACGTAGACCTGTCCTTGCCCGGCTTTGGCATCGACGATATCAATGGTGAGCCGGTTGTCGGCCGTTGAAACGATGCCGGACACGCTCAGGGCTACCGCATCAAATGCCTGCCGCTGAACCTCGGTAAACACCACCTCGCCGGTCTCACTGACACTGACATCCACCGAGGCCCGGGTGGTAACATTACCGTCTGTTCCCCTGATCTGTACCACCAGCGCATTGTTGGCCGACAACAACAGGGTTTCGGTTTGCCCCTGCGCCGGGGTAGCAACAAAGCCAACCCCGGCTGCCGGATCCGTGTTGCCGTCCTGTCTGACCAGGCCTTGCGGCAAGGGCGAGAGATCATTGGTTACCCGGGTGTTATCCACCCTGGGCGGCGGCACATCGGTATTTACCGTGGACCGTGAGACCGGCGTTTCTTGCGGCGGCGCCAAGATTTCCAGCAGGTAGTCACGCGACACGCTGGCCCCGGCCTTATCCACGGCCGTCAGGGTAACGACAAACTTGCCCACCTCGGCCGGTTTGCCGGATATGACCCCTGTTGCCGGGTTATAGCTCAGCCCGGAAGGCAGCCCTTGGATAAGGAAGTCCAGGTCTTCGCCATAAAGGGCGCTGTCCGCATCGGCAAACAGCGCGGAAATATCGCGCCGGTAGTCTTTACCCAGGTTCCACTTTTCATTGATGTTGGTGGTCAGGGCCACCGGCGCGTCGTTGCGGCCGTCGATGGTGATGGTCAGGGTGGCGCTGTCGGTGAGACCCGCCGCGTCCATCACCCTATAGGTAAAGGATTCACTCAGGGTCTGGCCGCTGACACGCAGCGCCTGCACCGCCGCGTTGCTCTCGTCCACCACATAGCTGTAAGAACCATCGGCATTCAGCGTCAGGCTGCCGTACTGGCCCGCCAGGGCCACACCGACGGTGCCGCTGTCGCCCACGCCGCCTTCGGCGCCGGTACGAATGGCGCTCACCGTGGCCGTCTCGCCATTGGCCTCGCCGTCCACATCGCTGTCGTTAGTCAGCACATTGCCGCTGGCATCGCTGCCGGCGCTGCCGTTGGCGGTGCCGCCCGCTTCCACCGCGGTGGCGCTGTCATCCACCGCCAGCGGCGCGTCGTTGCGGCCGTCGATGGTGATGGTGAGCGTCGCCGTGTCGGTGAGCCCATCGGTATCGGTCACGGTATAGGTAAAGCTCTCGCTCAGGGTCTGGCCGCTGACACGCAGCGCCTGCACCGCCGCGTTGCTCTCGTCCACCACATAGCTGTAAGAACCATCGGCATTCAGCGTCAGGCTGCCGTACCGGCCCGCCAGGGCCGCACCGACGGTGCCGCTGTCGCCCGCGCCGCCTTCGGCGCCGGTGCGCACCGCGGTCACGGTGGCCGTCTCGCCATTGGCAACACTGTCCACATCGAGATCATTGCTCAGCACATTGCCGCTGGCGTTGCTGCCGACAGTGCCGTTGGCGGTGCCGCCCGCCTCGATGGCGGTGGCGCCGTCATCCACCGCCAGCGGCGCGTCGTTGCGGCCGTCGATGGTGATGGTGAGCGTCGCCGTGTCGGTGAGCCCATCGGCATCGGTGACGGTATAGGTAAAGCTTTCGCTCAGGGTCTGGCCGCTCTGGCGCAACGCCTGCACCGCGGCATTGCTCTCATCGATAACGTAGTTGTACGTACCGTCGGCATTCAGCGTCAGGCTGCCGTACTGGCCCGCCAGGGCCGCACCGACGGTACCGCTGTCACCGCTGCCACTCTCGGCACCGGTGCGCACCGCGGTCACCGTGGCCGTCTCGCCATTGGCAACACTGTCCACATCGAGATCATTGCTCAGCACATTGCCGCTGCCATCGCTGCCACTGCTGCCGTTGGCGGTGCCGCCCGCTTCCACCGCGGTGGCGCTGTCATCCACCGCCAGCGGCGCGTCGTTGCGGCCGTCGAGGGTGATGGTGAGCGTCGCCGTGTCGCTCAGGCCATCGGCATCGGTGACGGTATAGGTAAAGCTTTCGCTCAGGGTCTGGCCGCTGACACGCAGCGCCTGCACCGCGGCATTGCTCTCATCGATAACGTAGTTGTACGTACCGTCGGCATTCAGCGTCAGGCTGCCGTACTGGCCCACCAGGGCTGCACCGACGGTACCGCTGTCACCGCTGCCACTCTCGGCACCGGTACGAATTGCGGTCACGGTGGCCGTCTCGCCATTGGCCTCGCCGTCCACATCGCTGTCGTTAGTCAGCACATTGCCGCTGGCATCGCTGCCGGCAGTGCCGTTGGCGGTGCCGCCCGCTTCCACCGCGGTGGCGTTGTCATCCACCGCCAGCGGCGCGTCGTTGCGGCCGTCGATGGTGATGGTCAGCGTCGCGCTGTCGGTCAGGCCGGCGGTGTCACTCATGGTATAGGTGAAGGTGTCGCTCAGGGTCTGGCCGCTGACACGCAGCGCCTGCACCGCGGCATTGCTCTCATCGATAACGTAGTTGTACGTACCGTCGGCATTCAGCGTCAGGCTGCCGTACTGGCCCACCAGGGCTGCACCGACGGTACCGCTGTCACCGCTGCCACTCTCGGCACCGGTACGAATTGCGGTCACCGTGGCCGTCTCGCCATTGGCCTCGCCGTCCACATCGCTGTCGTTAGTCAGCACATTGCCGCTGGCATCGCTGCCGGCAGTGCCGTTGGCGGTGCCGCCCGCTTCCACCGCGGTGGCGTTGTCATCCACCGCCAGCGGCGCGTCGTTGCGGCCGTCGATGGTGATGGTCAGCGTCGCGCTGTCGGTCAGGCCGGCGGTGTCACTCATGGTATAGGTGAAGGTGTCGCTCAGGGTCTGGCCGCTGACACGCAGCGCCTGCACCGCGGCATTGCTCTCATCGATAACGTAGTTGTACGTACCGTCGGCATTCAGCGTCAGGCTGCCGTACTGGCCCGCCAGGGCGGCACCGACGGTACCGCTGTCACCGCTGCCACTCTCGGCACCGGTGCGCACCGCGGTCACCGTGGCCGTCTCGCCATTGGCAACACTGTCCACATCGAGATCATTGCTCAGCACATTGCCGCTGGCATCGCTGCCACTGCTGCCGTTGGCCACCCCGCCCGCCTCGATGGCGGTGGCGTTGTCATCCACCGCCAGCGGCGCGTCGTTGCGGCCGTCGAGGGTGATGGTCAGCGTCGCCGTGTCGCTCAGGCCATCGGCATCGGTGACGGTATAGGTAAAGCTTTCGCTCAGGGTCTGGCCGCTGACACGCAGCGCCTGCACCGCGGCATTGCTCTCATCGATAACGTAGTTGTACGTACCGTCGGCATTCAGCGTCAGGCTGCCGTACTGGCCCACCAGGGCTGCACCGACGGTACCGCTGTCACCGCTGCCACTCTCGGCACCGGTACGAATTGCGGTCACGGTGGCCGTCTCGCCATTGGCCTCGCCGTCCACATCGCTGTCGTTAGTCAGCACATTGCCGCTGGCATCGCTGCCGGCAGTGCCGTTGGCCACCCCGCCCGCCTCGATGGCGGTGGCGCCGTCATCCACCGCCAGCGGCGCGTCGTTGCGGCCGTCGATGGTGATGGTGAGCGTCGCCGTGTCGCTCAGGCCATCGGCATCGGTGACGGTATAGGTAAAGCTCTCGCTCAGGGTCTGGCCGCTGACACGCAGTGCCTGCACCGCGGCGTTGCTCTCATCCACCATATAGCTGTAAGAACCATCGGCATTCAGCGTCAGGCTGCCGTACCGGCCCGCCAGGGCCGCACCGACGGTGCCGCTGTCGCCCGCGCCGCCTTCGGCGCCGGTGCGCACCGCGGTCACCGTGGCCGTCTCGCCATTGGCCTCGCCGTCCACATCGCTGTCGTTAGTCAGCACATTGCCGCTGGCGTTGCTGCCGGCAGTGCCGTTGGCGGTACCGCCCGCCTCGATGGCGGTGGCACCGTCATCCACCGCCAGCGGCGCGTCGTTGCGACCATCGATGGTGATGGTCAGCGTCGCGCTGTCGGTCAGGCCGGCGGTGTCACTCATGGTATAGGTGAAGGTGTCGCTCAGGGTCTGGCCGCTGACACGCAACGCCTGCACCGCGGCATTGGACTCGTCCACCACATAGCTGTAAGTGCCGTCGGCATTCAGCGTCAGGCTGCCGTACTGGCCCGCCAGGGCCACACCGATGGTGCCGCTGTCGCCCGAACCGGACTCGGCGCCGGTACGAATGGCGGTCACGGTTTTGCTGTCGCCGTCGTCCACATCGCTGTCATTGCTCAGCACATTGCCGCTGGCATCGCTGCCGGTAGTGCCGTTGGCGGTGCCGCCCGCCTCCACCGCGGTGGCGCCATCATCCACCGCCAGCGGCGCGTCGTTGCGGCCGTCGATGGTGATGGTCAGCGTCGCCGTGTCGGTGAGCCCATCGGCATCGGTGACGGTATAGGTAAAGCTCTCGCTCAGGGTCTGGCCGCTGACACGCAACGCCTGCACCGCGGCATTGCTCTCATCGATAACGTAGTTGTACGTACCGTCGGCATTCAGCGTCAGGCTGCCGTACTGGCCCGCCAGGGCCGCACCGACGGTGCCGCTGTCGCCCACGCCGCCTTCGGCGCCGGTGCGCACCGCGGTCACCGTGGCCGTCTCGCCATTGGCAACACTGTCCACATCGAGATCATTGCTCAGCACATTGCCGCTGGCATCGCTGCCACTGCTGCCGTTGGCGGTGCCGCCCGCTTCCACCGCGGTGGCGCTGTCATCCACCGCCAGCGGCGCGTCGTTGCGGCCGTCGATGGTGATGGTCAGCGTCGCCGTGTCGGTGAGCCCATCGGTATCGGTGACGGTATAGGTAAAGCTCTCGCTCAGGATCTGGCCGCTGACACGCAACGCCTGCACCGCGGCATTGGACTCGTCCACCACATAGCTGTAAGTGCCGTCGGCATCGAGCGTCAGGCTGCCGTACTGGCCCGCCAGGGCCGCACCGACGGTACCGCTGTCACCGCTGCCACTCTCGGCACCGGTACGAATGGCGGTCACGGTGGCCGTCTCGCCATTGGCCTCGCCATCCACATCGAGATCATTGCTCAGCACATTGCCGCTGGCGTTGCTGCCGGTAGTGCCGTTGGCGGTGCCGCCCGCCTCGATGGCGGTGGCGCTGTCATCCACCGCCAGCGGCGCGTCGTTGCGGCCGTCGATGGTGATGGTCAGCGTCGCCGTGTCGGTGAGCCCATCGGTATCGGTGACGGTATAGGTAAAGCTTGCCGCTCGCTCAGTGCCGTTGGCGGTGCCGCCCGGATCTGGCGCTGCATCCACCGCCAGCGGCTGACACGCAACGCCTGCACCGCGGCATTGCTCTCATCGATAACGTAGTTGTACGTACCGTCGGCATTCAGCGTCAGGCTGCCGTACTGGCCCGCCAGGGCGGCACCGACGGTACCGCTGTCACCCGAGCCACTCTCGGCACCGGTACGCACCGCGCTCACGGTTTTGCTGTCGCCGTCGTCCACATCGAGATCATTGCTCAGCACATTGCCGCTGGCATCGCTGCCGGCGCTGCCGTTGGCCACCCCGCCCGCCTCGATGGCGGTGGCGCCATCATCCACCGCCACCGGCGCGTCGTTGCGGCCGTCGATGGCGATGGTCAGCGTCGCCGTGTCGCTCAGGCCATCGGTATCGGTAACGGTATAGGTAAAGCTCTCGCTCAGGATCTGGCCGCTGACACGCAGCGCCTGCACCGCGGCGTTGCTCTCATCCACCACGTAGCTGTAGCTGCCGTCGGCATTCAGCGTCAGGCTGCCGTACTGGCCGATCAGCGCCGCACCGATGGTGCCGCTGTCACCGCTGCCACTCTCGGCACCGGTACGCACCGCGCTCACGGTTTTGCTGTCGCCACCATCCACATCGCTGTCATTGCTCAGCACATTGCCGCTGGCGTTGCTGCCGGCGCTGCCGTTGGCGGTGCCGCCCGCCTCGATGGCGGTGGCGCTGTCATCCACCGCCAGCGGCGCATCGTTCACTGCAACCACGGTGACCGTCGAGGCCAGGGCCAGCGCAGCGGTATCCGCCCCGCCGTTGGCCGTGCCGCCACTGTCCGTCAGGCTGGTGATGGTCACCACCCGGCTGGTCGTACCCGGATCTTCGCTGCTGTTGCTGTAGGTCATGCCCTCGACCAGATCCTGCAGATCCTCGGTCGACAGGCTGCCGCCGCTGAAGGTCAGGGTGGCCGTGCCGTCACTGACCGCCACCGAATAGCTCAGGCCATTGCCGCTGGTGGTACCGCTGGTGCCGTTGGTCAGGGTGATATCGCTGCCATCGACCCCAAGCCGCTCCGCCGTCCCGTCGCTCAGGTTGCCGACGGTCACCACCAGGCCGCCGAAGCCCTGGCCGCTTTCCACCGTCGCCGCGCTGGCGCCGCTAAACAGGGTCACTGCGGAACCGTTCTCGGTAAAGGTGGGGTCGGCCGGCGTCGCCGTCAGGGTCGGGGCATCGTTCACCGCGGTGATGTTGACCACGGTCTGATTGCTGCCGGCGCTGTTGGCGGAGCCATCATTGAAGGTCCAATCCAGGGTGACGGAGGCGGACGGATCCTCGGCGCCGTTGGCATAGGTGAGGGACTGCAAGATCGCATCGACGATGGCCGAGGTGGCGTTGCCGTTGAAGGTCAGCTTCAGCAGGCCGCCGGAGTGGGTGGTCACCACTCCCAGGGTCACGCCGTCGTAGGTGAAGCCCTGCCCTTCGCTCAGCGCGCCCAGCAGGCCGGTATTGCCGAACTGATCGTCGGCATTGGCGCCGCCCGCACGGACGAGGGTGACGGAGGCACCATGGTAGTTGCCGTTGCCACCCTCAAGGGCATCCAGCTCCGCATCCGACAGGGTCACATCGCCGTCGATCACCACGGCGCTGCCACCCTCGACGAAGGTGGCGCCGCCGTCGAGGTTGGCGAATTCGGGCAACGCATTCACCGGCGCCTGCAGCATCAACTCGTTGCCGCCGCTGGTATCACCACCGTCGGTGGCGCCGTAGTAGGCGGTCAGCTCGGTGCCGTTGCCGGCGGCGGTGAGGGTGCCCCCTTCCGCCAGGCCGGTGAAGGTGCCGCTGATGGCATCACTACCGTCATTGGTGATCAGGCGATAACTGTCGGCATTGCCCGGCGTATAGCCATGGGTGACCGACAGGGTCGCGCCCGAGTCGATGGTCACGCCGCCATGGACGGAAAGAATATCGTACTCATCCCCCAGGCTGGTGCCGTTGATATCCGCCACCAGGCTGCCGGTGGCGCCAAAGGCCAGGTTGCCGTTCACCACCAGTATGGCGGTAGCGCCCGAGCTGGCGCCCGGCGATAGGGTACCGTTGACGGTCAGGCCGCCGTTGATGATGCCGGTGGTCGAGCCATCGCCGCCGCCGGCCAGGGTCGCCCCCGCGGCCACGGTCACGCCGCTGGTGTTGTCCAGGCTGCCGGTGAGCAGCAGGGTGCCGGCGGAGACGGTGGTGGCGCCGCTGTAACTGTTGCCGCCGCTCAGTTCCAGGGTGCCGTTACCCGTTGTGGTCAGGGCATGGCCGCCGCTGATGGTGCCGCTCAGGGTCAATTGGGATCCGGATTGTGCCACCCGAATGCCCGCATCTCCCGACAGCGTGATATCGCCGGTGAGGGTGGCATCACCGCTGCCGCTCAAGCTGAGTGCCCCACCGCCGGTGAAACCGGGGGCGCCGGCGAGGGTCAGGTCCTCGGCCAGGGTGATGTTGCTCCCCAGCGACAGCGCCGCGCCATCGGCGACCGTGGTGCGGCCGGATGTGGCACCCAGGGCATTGTTGTGATAGACGCCAACGCCGCCGCTGTTGATGTGGGTGTCGCCGCTATAGCTATTGTTGCCGTACAGGCTGAGCCAGGAGCCGCCGGTCTTGGTCAGGCTGCCGGTGCCGGATATCACCCCCGACAGGGTGACCAGGTGGTCGGCGAAGAGCGTGCCGCCGCCGGCGCCCAGAGTGATGGCATTGTCGATGGTGCCGTTGGCGGTGACCGCCAGGGTGCCGCCCGACAGCGTCAGGCTGCCGGTGCCCAGGTTGGCGTCGCCCGCCACCGACAGGGTGCCCGCCGACAGGTTAGTGGTGCCGCTGTAGGTATTGATGCCCGACAACGTCAGGGTCCGCCCGCCCAGCTTGGTCAGCGCACCGCTGCCGGAGATGACGCCGGAGACGGTCAGGTCGCCATTGACGACGAAGACGCCGCCCCCCGCGGCCCCCAGGGTAATGTCCCTACTGAGGGTGAAGGTGGCATTGCCATTGTGGAGCCAGCCGCCGTCCAGGGTGAGGTTGCCGCTGCCGAGGTTGGCATCCGAGGTAATGGCCAGCTGACCCGCCGTCACCCTGGTGCCGCCGCTGTAACTGTTGGTCCCGCTCAGGGTCAGGGTGCCGGCACCGGCCTTGACCAGCTCACCGCTGCCGCTGATAACGCCGGTATAGCTGCTGCCATTCGCGCTCTGCACTATGGTCAGGGTGGCGTTGTTGGTGATGTCGCCCTGCAGGCTGGCGGTGGTGCCGGCCAGGGTGCCGTCAGAGACGGTGGTGCCGCCGCCGTAACTGTTGGTCCCGCCCAGGGTCAGGGTGCCGGCCCCGCTCTTGACCAGGGCACCATCGCCGGAAATGTCGCTGTTGATGGTCAGGTCGTCGCCCGCGCCATTGCCGATGGAAAGGCTAACCCCGGACGCCAGGGTGATGCCGCTGCCGGTGATGATCAGGCCCGGTGCTCCATCCGCATCCAGGATCAGGCTCTCGGCCAGCGCCAGGCTTGAGTCCAGGGTCAGGGTCTGGCCCGCCAGGCTCGAGCCGAACACCAGGGTCTGGGTGCCGTCCTGACTGGCGGCCCGGGTCACGGCCTCACGCAGGGAAAAACCGTCGGCGGTGTCGTCCTCGCCGTCATCGGTCAGCTGATCCACGTAGATGGTGTCGCTGGTGACGGTCACTTCGGCGCCGGTGCTGCCGGTGCCGTCGCTCAGAGAGATACTCAGGGTGGCATCGCCATAGGGGGTGTCGTTGCGGTAGCTGAGGCTTTGCATCACCTCCTGCACCAGGGCCGTGGTGGCGACATTGCTGCCGGTAAAGGTGACGGTCAGCACGCCGCCGCTGTTGGTAAAGGTCGCAAAGGTCTGGCCACCGGACTGCAGCTCGCTGCCGACAACACTAAAACCAGCGCCGTCGGTGTCAAAGCCCAGGATGTCGTTCGCCAGGCCGCCGCCCGCGCGCTGCACCGTCAGGCTGGCGCCGGACCAGTCGCCATCTCCGCCGTTCAGCGCATCCAGCTCGGTGTCGGTCACGGTCAGCTCGTCGCCGGCGTCCAGGCTCACGGTATTGCCCGCGCCGGGCCAGGCCACGCTGTCGCCATCCAGATTGCCGAGCACGGGCGCGCTGTTGGCCGGCCCGGTCTCTATGGTGACACTAAAGGCCAGGTCAGCAACAGTAGCGGCACTACCGTCCACGTAGGCCACCCCTCCGTCGTAGCCCCGGCCCGAGCCGGCATCCGTGTACCCCAGGTTAATGGCAGTGGCAGGCGTAAAATAGAAGGTATAAACCTGGCCGCTGGTCAGCTGGACGTCACTGTCTATGGCAATGTAATGGAAGCTGTAGTTGTCGTTAGTGATAGCGGTATCGACGGAGGAAAAGTCGATGCCGGTCTTGGTATAGAGCAGATTGGCCTCGTTAACACCTTCTCCCGAATAGACCTTAAGGGTGGCGGTGCCGGACGGCGTATAATTGTCGAGGTCATTGGCGACCCCGATTTTAGTCAGCCGGCCGTCCTGGGTGGCGGTAAAGGACTGCCCAATTTCAATCCCGACGTTTGTGAAATTCCATATATCCTCAGTGTTCTCGATCACCGTCTCGGCCAGGGTATGCTGGAAGGCCGCCATGGCCTCGGCCGAGATCCCCTCCCCGCCCGTTTCTATGCGGCCCTGGGCCACTTCCAGCTCCCAGTCGCCGCCCAGGGCGGCGGCGCCGGTGGCATCGTCCGAGGCCGCCACGTCGGCGCCGGTGAGGCTCGCCAGCCGGGCCAGGAAAGCCTGGCCCTCGCCGCCGGCCACGGAGCAGCCGTAGAGCAGCAGATCGCCGTCGGCGGTCAGGGCCTGGCCCAGGGTAGCCAGCTCGGCGGCGCGGCCGTCGGCCTCGGCGCCGTCCAGGGTCAGGCTGCCCAGCCGCAACTGCCCTTCGGCGCCGTGACTGAGGATATGGATGGCATCGTAATCGCGGTGGTTCTGGGCCCATACCGCCAGCTGCGCCAGGCCGTCCCGGCTGCCATCGAGCAGCCGGACTTCGATGCCGGCACCGATGCCGTCCACCAGCGTCTGGTAGTCGGCCACACTGGAGTCGACAAAAGCGACTTCCCTGCGGCCGTTGTTCTGGCCGGGATCCCCGGCTTTGAGCTGGGTGGGCGCCAGAGCCAGGCTGCCGTCGCTGAAATGCACGGCCTGATCCGGGGCGGGCTGATGCACCGGATCCTGCTGAAAGGCCAGGTCCGTGGTCATGTCAAGGGTGGTGGCCACGGCGGCGCCATCAAGCAAGATGCGTGATTCAAGGGCGGTGATCAGCGGCTTACGACGAAATCCGGGGGCGGTTTTGGCGTTATCTTGCTTGTTCATGGCATCTGTCCCTGAGCGGCACCGGCGTCGGAGCCGATCTCCGCTCAGCCGGTGCCAACTGTATGATGTTACTGAGTGCCGGCCGGGCCGAAATAGGCGGTCGCACTCATTCCCGGTATCAATTCGGCCGGCTGGGCCAGCTCGGCACGCAACAGCAGCGTCTGGCTGACCGGGTCAATGGCCGGGCTGATGGCGGCAATGGTCGCCTCCACCCTGGCCCCGGTTTCATCTATCTGCAGCGTCAGCGGTGCCGCCGGCTGCAGCCAGCCCAGCCAGGTGGCCGGCACCACCACTTCGGCTTCCAGCCGGCGATCGGCAATGATTTCGATCAGCTCCTGCTGCTGGCGAATGTTCTCATGCTGGTTGATCAGCACGGTCACCACCTTGCCGTCGTAGGGCGCGGTGATCCGGCAGCGCTGGGTATTGATCCTGGCGATGCGCAGCTCGGCCTGGGTCTGGGCATACTCCGACTGGGCCAGCGCCACATCCAGGCTGCCGATGGAGCGCAGTTCGTTCAGTTGGCGGGCGTTCTCCAGCTTGATCTTGGCGGCGTTGTGCTCGGCCGCGACCTTGCCGGCCTGCGCCTCGTACAGCGCACAGTCCAGCCCGACCAGCAGTTCCCCCTGCTTGAAGCTTTCTCCCGGACGCTTCGGCAGGCCGGTCACCCGGGCCGCCAGCTCGCCGGACAGCACCGCCCGATCCCTGGCCTTGATCACCGCCCGCGCCTTGTATTCCTCGGCTTGAGCGGGGATCACCGCCGGCAACAGGGTCGACAGCAACAGGCACTTGCTCCAGAGGCGCCGCATCAGCTTATTTCATCCGCCGCTTCCGAGGCGTTGCCAATGGCCCGCGCCTCCTCCTCTTCGTCGTCCGCGGCAGCAGGCGCGACGGCCGTCGGCCCGGCCAGCTCACCCCGCTGCCAGCGGACCAACTGCTCGGAGATATGGGTCGCCAACTCCTCCACGCTGCTGTGGGCATAATCGTCCGGCAGCAGATCCATGCCCATGGTGACAAAGACCCGGCCATAGCTGTTTTGCAGATCCGCATAGGCCACATCGCGACGCAGTTCGGCCAGCAGGGTGTTGAGGGATTCACGGATCAGATCCAGCTCGGAAGCCCGCTGCAGGCGCCCGGCATTGACGGTCTGTTCATTGATGCGGTGGGCCACCTGCAGATAGCGCTCGGCCAGGTCGAACGTCTTCAGCGATTCGTCAAAACGGATCCGGGCCAGGTGCACCTGGGTCAGCACCGCCATGGACGACGCCAGGCGCTGCTCTTGTGCCAGCGCTTCCCGGGTGCTCGCCATGCGCCGCTCGGCGCCCACCTTGAACACATCGAACAGGTTCCAGCTGATTTGGGCCCCCAGGCTGGTCCAGTCCTGGTTCAGCAGATAATCGCTGTTGTCGTAATAGGCGCCGGCATTAAGGCTGATCCCGGGCAGCATTTTCAGCAGGGCGGCGCGGGTATCCGCCGCCGAAATACGTTGCTGGTAGTAGGTTTCCACCAGCTCGGGACGCTGGTTGAGCGCCAGCTCTTCCATGGTGGCCGGCTCCACCGTCAGGCTGGGTACCCCGAAGTTCGGGGCACCGACATCGGCCAGTTCAAAAACGGTGCCCGGCTTGACGCCCATCAATGACGCCAGTTCCGTTTTGGCGTTGGCAAGGTCCTGGCGCAGCGACTGCAGGGAACGCAAAATATCGAGCAGTTCACGCTGGTAATACAGCGCCTCCATCGGGGACCGCAGCTGCAGCCGCTCAACCTGGCGCGAGTCTTCCAGCGCGGCGGAGGCCTGCGCCATCAATGGGCCGATTTTCTGCAGCAGCCGCTCGGCCGATACCGCCCGCCAGTAGGCACCCCTGACATCCTGGGTGATATTGTGCACGACCTTGCGCTCCCGCTCCCGGGCGATCAGATAACGATCCGCATGCTGCTTGGCGCGCACATAGGAAAGACCGAAATCGAGCACGTTCCAGGTAAAGGCCAGATCATAGGTGGAGCGCTGTTTGTCCTGGGAGACCGAGTAGGAAGGATCCGGGCCCAGGGGATCCGGTTGTCCGTCCTCAAAGCCGACGCTGGCGGAGGCGGCATAGTTGCTGCGCGCGGAATAGCCGGCCGAGGCGGCCAGGCTGGGCAGCATTTCATGCCGGACCAGATCGATTTGTCCCTGCTCCAGGGCCGACTCCAGCGCCTTCAGCTTTTTGTCCCGGTTGTTGCGTACCGCCCGGGCAATCGCATCCTCCAGGCCGATGGCGCCCTGGATCCGGCTTTCTTCCTGGGAGAACAACGCCATGTCGGCATGGACCCTGTCGTTGATGCGTTCGGGGGAAACGGCTTGCGGAGTCACGGTACAACCACTGATGGCCAGCAGCATCGATGAGGCAAGCAAGGTCTGTTTAAACATAGGTCGTCTCTTATCCTTAGAAAGCCAGTATCCAGTTGGCTGCGTTCACAAACAGGGAGCCTAATAACTGCTCTTAATAGTGCTACATCGACCGAGTACCGCACACAGACTCGCCGTGAAGACACGCCACTCACTGTTTCAGCCTGCTGCGAACATTCACTGGATGTTCGGTCAGGCTGAAACAGCTCGTCCCGGCGAGACAAGCTCGCCCCTGGGGGCGCCACCGCGCCATCCCTGGCGCGAAGGGTCTGCTTAGCAACCCCCGGCCGCTGTCGGCAGTGATCTGCTATTCGGAACAGCTATGTTAGTGCATTACTGTGAACGCAAAATTAATTATTCATTTTGGATATCAATATATTCCTGGTGATATATGGCAGTGGCTGGCCATATATGCCAAGGAATATGCGGGAACGAGGAAGGTCAGGTCCACAGCGTCACTCGTCCTTGAGGACCCCCAACGAATAAACGGGCGCGCTTCATTGCGGTGTCAATCTGGATACTAACACGGCAGCTAAATATAGTGTCAAACGAAAACACTCGACGAGATGAGGAGATCGCCAACACGAAAACGGGCAGGAAGTCGGGCTGGCAACGTTGCTGTCCAGCCCTGTTCCAGGGTTACGGCTTTAGCGGCCGGCGGATAAAGCCGTCGTGGCCGCATTCCAGGCAGGTGGCGAGCACCTCGGGATGGCTGATTTCGTGAACGTGGGCGCAGAGAGCACAGGCATAGAGGCCCGGCCCCACCACCTCGCCGGCCCGGTATTCGCCGTTGTGTTCCAGATCCTGCGCGAACTCCCGCCATTCCAGCTGGCTCTTGTCGGTGGCATTGGCCAGCCAGCCCCATACCGTCTCGCGGATGCGCCGGTAGAAGAGGCTGTCCCGGAATTCCTCGCCGCTGTACTCGGCCAGATCCCGTTTCACGTACTCGGCAATCAGCGCCAGCTCGTCGCGGGTCAGGTCCCCGGCCGCCTCCATGTAGGCCTGGGTCTTCTCCACCATCTCCTTGATGGTGGTGTTCTCGGCCGCCTCCCACTGCCGGTGCAGCTCCTCCACGAAGGCCTCGTAACCTTTTCTGTGCTTGTCGTCTTTCTCACTCATGGCTGTTTCCTCCATCGAGCCGGGGCGGGGCGGCTATTGTTGCTTGTTACCCCCTGGGGTATTCTATGCCGATTTATCCTGTGTGTTAGCACCCAATTCACGGAACCGGATGTCACCGATGCAAGAGCAATACAATCCCCAGAATATTGAGCCCGAAGTGCAACGCTTTTGGGCCGAGCAGCAGACCTTCAAGGCAACCGAGCAGCCGGGCAAGGACAAGTTCTACTGTCTGTCCATGTTCCCTTACCCCTCAGGTCGGCTACATATGGGGCATGTGCGTAACTACACCATAGGTGACGTCATCTCCCGTTATCAACGGCTGCAGGGTAAAAATGTGCTGCAACCCATCGGCTGGGACGCCTTCGGCCTGCCCGCCGAAAACGCCGCCATCAACAACAAGACGGCCCCGGCCCCCTGGACCTACGAAAACATCGATTACATGAAGAACCAGCTCAAGCGGCTGGGCTTCGGCTACGACTGGGATCGGGAGCTGGCCACCTGCACCCCCGAGTACTACCGCTGGGAGCAGTGGTTCTTCACCAAGCTGTACGACAAGGGCCTGGTCTACAAGAAGACGTCCTCGGTCAACTGGTGCCCCAACGACGAGACCGTGCTCGCCAATGAGCAGGTCAACGACGGCTGCTGCTGGCGCTGCGACACCCCGGTGGAGCAGAAGGAAATTCCCCAGTGGTTCATCAAGATCACCGACTACGCGGAAGAGCTGCTCAACGACATCGACCATCTCGAAGGCTGGCCCGAGCAGGTCAAGACCATGCAGCGCAACTGGATCGGCCGCAGCGAGGGCGTGACCCTGCGTTTCGCGGTGGACGGCCAGGATGACGGCTTCGAGGTGTATACCACCCGCCCCGATACCCTGTTCGGGGTGACCTACGTGGGCGTGGCCGCCGCCCACCCGCTGGCCGCCCGGGCCGCCGAGCACAACCCGGAGCTCGCCGCCTTTATCGAGGAGTGCAAGCACCACAAGGTGGCGGAGGCCGAGATGGCCACCATGGAGAAAAAGGGCATGGCCACCGGCTTTTATGCGGTGCACCCGCTCACCGGCAAGCAGGTGCCCATCTGGGTCGCCAACTTCGTGCTGATGGACTACGGCTCCGGCGCCGTCATGGCGGTGCCCGCCCATGATCAGCGTGACTACGAGTTCGCCACCAAATACGGCCTGGATATAGTGCCGGTGATCAAGCCCGCCGACGGCAGCGAGCTCGACATCCATGAGTCCGCCTACACCGAGAAGGGCGTGCTGTTCGACTCGGGCGAGTTCAGCGGCCTGGCCTTCGAGCAGGCCTTCGACGCCATCGCCGGCGCCCTGGCGGAAAAAGGCCTGGGCCGCAAAACGGTCAACTACCGCCTGCGCGACTGGGGCGTGAGCCGCCAGCGCTACTGGGGCGCACCCATCCCGATGCTCAACCTGGAAGACGGCTCCGTGGTCGGCGCCCCGGAAGAGACCCTGCCGGTGGTGCTGCCGGAAGACGTGGTAATGGACGGCATCAAGAGCCCGATCAAGGCCGACCCCGACTGGGCCAAGACCAGTTACCACGGCCAGCCGGCCCTGCGCGAGACCGACACCTTCGATACCTTCATGGAGTCCTCCTGGTACTACGCCCGCTATTGCAGCCCCGACTACGACCAGGGCATGCTGGACGTGGACAAGGCCAACTACTGGCTGCCGGTGGATCAGTACATCGGCGGCATCGAACACGCCTGCATGCACCTGCTCTACGCCCGTTTCTTCCACAAGCTGCTGCGCGACACCGGCCTGGTCGAGTCCGACGAGCCGTTCAAGCGCCTGCTGTGCCAGGGCATGGTGCTGGCCGATGCCTTCTACTACACCGATGACAAGGGCGGCCGGACCTGGGTCAGCCCGCTGGATGTCACCGTCGAGCGGGACGAGAAGGGCCGCATCAAGCGTGCCGTCGACCAGGCAGGTCGCGAGCTGGTGCACACCGGCATGACCAAGATGTCCAAGTCCAAGAACAACGGCATCGATCCCCAGGTGATGGTGGATCGCTATGGCGCCGACACCGTGCGCCTGTTCATGATGTTCGCCTCCCCCGCCGACCTCACCCTGGAGTGGTCCGACTCCGGCGTCGAGGGCGCCCAGCGCTTCCTCAAGCGGCTGTGGAAGCTGGTGTACGAACACCAGGCCCGCGGCCCGGCGGCGGCGCTGGATCCGGGCCGCCTCGACAACGACCAGAAGAGCCTGCGTCGGGAGCTGCACAAGACCATCAACAAGGTGAGCGACGATGTGGGCCGCCGCCAGACCTTCAATACCGCCATCGCCGCCATCATGGAGCTGATGAACCAGCTGGCCCGGGTGGACATGGACGACGAACAGAACCGCGCCCTGCTGCAGGAAGCGCTGGAAGCCGTGGTGGTGATGCTGCACCCCATAGCGCCCCATGCCTGCTTCGCGCTGTGGCAGGCCCTGGGCCATGACGACATCGACCACGCCAGCTGGCCGGTGGCCGACGCCGAGGCCCTGGTGGAAGACGAAAAGCTGGTGGTGGTGCAGGTCAACGGCAAGGTGCGCGGCAAGGTGACCGTGGCCGCCGACGCCGATCAGGCCGCGGTGGAAGCCGCCGGCAAGGCCGAGGACAACGTGGCCCGCCACCTGGACGGCAAGACCATCCGCAAGGTGATCTACGTGCCCGGCAAACTGCTGAATATTGTCGCGAACTAAAAGCTGGAAGCTGGAAGCTGGAAGCTGGAAGCTGGAAGCTGGAAAGGATTGCATAACGGCTTGTTCACTCAAGCCCTTCTCTTCACGCTTCCGGCTTAAAGCTTATCGCTGTTTTTAAAGGAGTATGTATGCTCTCTCGAATCAAGGCCGGGATGCTGATCGCCCTGACCCTGCTGCTGGCCGGCTGCGGCTTCCAGCTCAGGGGCGGTGACAACCTGCCGCCCGAGTTGCACCGGCTGACCCTGGCCGGTGACGACAAGACCCAGTTTTACCGTCTGGTTTCGGCCCGGCTGCAACGGGCCGGGGTACAACTGGTTTCGCCGGATGGCGCCACGCCGGTGCTGACCATCGCTCCCCTGCGGCAGGGCAATACCGTCGCCTCGGTCAACGCCAGGGCCGATACCCTGGAATACGCCATGCGCTTCGGTACCCGCTTCACCCTGGACATGCCCGGCGAGCCGCGCCAGGTGTTCAATGTGACCTTCAACCGCAGCTTCCTGGACAAATCCGATCAGGCGCTGGCCTCCAGCCGTGAACAGCAGCAGTTGCGCGAACAGATGGAACACGAGGCCGCCGAACAGATCCTCCGTCAGCTGAACCGCCTGTCGTTCTGATGCGTCTCTACCCCGAGCAACTGCCACAGCATCTGCAGGCTGGGCTGTCGCCCTGCTATTTTATTTATGGCGACGAGCCCCTGCTGAAGATGGAGGCGCTCGACACCCTGCGCCAGGCAGCCCGCGCCCGGGGCTTTGATGAACGCCACCGCTTCGATGCCGACGAGGGCCTGGACTGGGATGCTATCTTCGATGCCAGCCAGACCCTGAGCCTGTTCAGCGCCCGCCAGATCATCGAGATCCATCTGCCGGACAAGCTCGACAAGGCCGGCTCGGAGCGGTTGCGGGAACTGCTGCGCCAACGCCACCCGGATCTGCTGTTGCTGCTCTCCGGCCCCCGCCTCAACCAGCAGCAGCAAAAAACCGCCTGGTTCAAGGCCCTGGCCGAGGCCGGCCCCCTGGTGCCGGTGGCGGCGCCGGACGCCCGTCACCTGCCCCGCTGGCTCGAACAGCGGCTGCACCGGCACGGCCTGCGGGCCGAACCCGACGCCCTGCACTGGCTGGCCTACGCCTTCGAGGGCAACCTGCTGGCCCTGGCCGGGGAAATCGACAAACTGGGCCTGCTCGCCCTGCCCCAACCGCTGACCCTGGCGGCACTGCAGCAGCACGTCCAGCCCCATCACCACTTCAACCCCTTCCAGCTGTTCGACCCTCTCTTGCAGGGCAAGGTCAGGCGCGCCTGCCGCATCCTGCTGCAACTGCGCCAGGAAGGGGTGGAAGCCGGCATGCTGTGCCATCTGCTGGCCCGGGAGCTGGATCAACTGCAGCAGTTGCAACTGAGCCTGCAGGCCGGCCAGTCCTTCCACCAGGCCGCCGCCGCCCTGCACGTCTGGTCCAGCCGTCAGCCGCTGCTGCAGGCGGCGCTGGGCCGCGTGCCACCGGCCAAGCTGTATCAGCTGCAGACCATGCTGGCCGCCGCCGACCGGGCCGTCGCCGCCTTCGACGACGACGAGGCCTGGCGCTGGCTGTACAGTATCTGCGTCGGCTTTCTCGACGACCAACCACTGGCCATCACCCCATGAGCAAACCCATAGGACTCCTGGGCGGCACCTTCGACCCCATCCATGTCGGCCACCTGCGCCCGGCCATCAGCATGCTGGAGCGGCTGGGACTGAAGGAGGTGCGCTTGCTGCCCAACTATATCCCGCCCCACAGGACCACTCCCGACAGCGCCCCGGAGCACCGCCTGGCCATGGCCCGGCTGGCGGCGGCCCAGACCCCGGGCCTGGTGGTGGACGACCGCGAACTCAGGCGAGACCGTCCCTCCTACACCATAGAGACGCTGCTCGAACTGCGCCGGGAGCTGCCCGCCACGCCCTTGTGTTTCCTGATGGGCATGGACTCGCTCTGTTCGCTCAACCGCTGGCACCGCTGGCGGGAGCTGCTCGATCACGCCCACCTGGTGGTCAGCCACAGGCCCGGTTGGGAGCCCGACTTCAACGACGAGGTCGCCGCCCTCTACCGGACCCACGGCACCCGGGACGCGGAGCGGCTGCACCGCCGCCTGGCCGGTTGCATCTACCTGATGGACAATCCCCGGCTCGAGATCTCTTCCACCCAGATCCGCCAGTGCATCAAGGCCGGGAACAATCCGCAATATTTGTTGCCTGATCCGGTAGCGGTCTATATTCGAGACAAGGGACTCTACCAAGGGCCCGTGTTATAATCCGCCGCCAACTGGAATCGAGGAGAAAACCCCTTTGCAAGGTAACGAATTGCACGCCTTTGTCGTCGATAAACTCGACGATCTCAAAGCCCGGGACATTCAGGTCCTGGATGTCAGCGGAAAATCCACCATCACCGATTGCATGATCATCTGCTCCGGCAACTCCAGCCGCCACGTCAACGCCATCGCCGAGCACCTGGCCACCGAAGCCAAGCATGCCGGCCTGCACACCCTGGGGGTGGAAGGCAAGGGCGCCGGCGAGTGGGTGCTGGTCGATCTGGGTGAAGTCATAGTACACGTGATGCAGGAAGAAACCCGCGACTTCTACCAACTCGAAAAACTCTGGGGTGGCAGCGCCGTCGGGGTCCCGGCCTGATGAAATTGCAGTTGGTGGCGGTCGGCACCAGGATGCCGGCCTGGGTCTGTGCCGGTTTTCAGGAATATCAGCGACGTTTCCCCCGCGACCTGCCCCTCGAGCTGTCCGAGATCCCGGCCGGCAAGCGGGGCAAAAATGCCGATATCGATCGCATCCTGCACAAGGAAGGCGAACAGATGCTGGCCGCCGTCCCCAAATCGGCCCGCATCGTCACCCTGGACATTCCGGGCCGTCCCTGGACCACGGAACAACTGGCCGAACAACTGACCCGCTGGCAGCTCGACGGCCGGGATACCGCCATCCTGATCGGCGGCCCCGAAGGTCTGGCGCCGGCGTGCAAAGCCGCCGCCGAACAGTCCTGGTCGCTGTCGCCGTTGACCCTGCCCCATCCCCTGGTGCGGGTGGTCGCGGCCGAGAGCCTGTACCGGGCCTGGAGCATCAATAACAACCATCCCTACCACCGAGAATAAGAATGGCAAAAGGCCGGGTAAAGATGCGCGATCACGGCGCCGAATCGTCCCTGTTCTGGCGCCGGGCGCTGATTTCCTTCATCGGCATAGTGCTGCTGATGGGGGTGCTGTTCGCCAACCTCTATCACCTGCAGGTCAACGAGCACCAGACCTATCAGACCCGCTCCAACGACAACCGCATCAAGGTGGTGCCCATCGCCCCCACCCGCGGCCTCATCTACGACCGTAACGGGGTGCTGCTGGCGGAAAACCGCCCCATCTACAGCCTGGAAATCACCCCCGAGCAGGCCCGGGATCTGGAAGGCACCGTCGACGGCCTGATCGCCCTGCTGGAACTGGACCCCGAGATCAAAGAGCGCTTCCTGGCCGACGTGCGCCGCCAGCGCCGCTTCAACCCCATAGTGCTGGTCAGCCGCCTGACCGAAGCCCAGGTGGCCTTGTTCAGTATCAACCAGCACAAGTTTCCGGGCGCCTCGATAGAGGCTTATCTGAAGCGCTTCTACCCCTACGGGGCCACCTTCACCCACGTCATCGGCTATGTGGCCCGCATCAACGATCGGGATCTGGAAAGACTGCGGGAAGAGAACAAGCTGGCCAACTACGCCGCCACCCGGGATATCGGCAAGCTGGGGGTCGAGCGCTACTACGAAGACCTGCTGCACGGCCAGGCCGGCTATCAGGAAGTGGAGGTCAACAACAGGGGCCGGGTGATCCGCACCCTCCAGTACCAGCCGCCCGTCCCCGGCAGCGACATCTACCTGAACATCGACATCGAGCTGCAGCAGCAAGCCCAGCAGCTGATGGCCGACCGGCGCGGCGCGGCGGTGATCATGACGCCCCAGGACGGCAAGGTGCTGGCCCTGGTGTCCAGCCCCAGCTACGACCCCAACCCCTTCGTGCATGGCATCAGCGGCCCCGAATACCGGGCCCTGCTCAACGATCCCAAGCGACCCCTGATCAACAGGGCCAGCCAGGGCATCTACGCCCCCGCGTCCACCGTCAAGCCCATGCTGTCGGTGATGGGGCTGAACGAGGGCGCCTTCACCGCCGGCACCCGCTTCTTCGGCGGTCCCCACTTCCAGATCCCCAACACCAGCCGCAAATTCCGCGACTGGCGGCGCTGGGGCCACGGCTGGATGGACGTGTACCGGGCCATCGAGATCTCGGCCGACACCTTCTATTACGATCTGGCCTACCGGCTGGGCATCGACACCCTGCACGACTACATGACCCGTTTCGGCTTCGGCCAGTTCTCCGGCATCGATCTGCACGAGGAAGCCAGCGGTATCATGCCGTCCCGGGGCTGGAAACAGGCCCGCCACAAGCAGCCCTGGTACCAGGGCGACACCATCTCGGTGGGCATCGGCCAGGGTTACTGGACCGCCACCCCGCTGCAACTGGCCCGGGCCACCGCCATCATGGTGGACAGGGGCGAAACGGTGCATCCGCGCCTGCTGCATGGCATCAAGGGGCCGGACGGCATGATCCCCATGCCGCTCAGCAAGGGCGAGCCCATCGTGCTCAAGCAGGACAGTTTCTGGGATGTGGGCCTGGCCGGCATGTACCGGGTCGTGCACGGCAGCGAGGGCACCGCCCGCCGGGCCTTCCTCGACAGTCCCTACAAGGCCGGCGGCAAATCCGGCACCGCCCAGGTGTTCAGCCTGGCGGAGAACCAGCAGTACGATCACGACAACACCAAGGAGCACCTGCGCGACAATGCCCTGTTCGTGGCCTTCGCCCCCTACGAGAACCCGGAAGTGGTGGTGTCGGTGGTGGTGGAAAACGCCGGTGGAGGCAGCACCCACGCCGCCCCGGTGGCCCGCGCCCTGCTCGATCTCTATATGTTGCCCGCCCTGGCGCAAACCGAGGAGCCCCGATGAATAAGCATCGCCGCCGCCCGCTGTGGGAGCTGCTGCATCTGGACTGGCCGCTGCTGCTTGCCCTGCTGACGCTGCTGGGCGCCAGCATGGCCATCCTCTATTCCGCCACCGGGGAAAACCTCGATGCCGTCACCCGCCAGGGCATGCGCATCGGCCTGTCTCTGGTGGTGATGCTGGTGCTGGCCCAGCTGCCGCCCAGCTTCTATGCCCGCTGGGCGCCGCCGCTGTTCGTGCTCGGCGTCATTCTGCTGGTGCTGGTGCTGCTGGTGGGCGACATCGGCAAGGGAGCCCAACGCTGGCTGGAGGTCGGCGCCTTCCGCTTCCAGCCCTCGGAGATCATGAAGCTGGTGATGCCGATGACCATCGCCGCCTACATCAGCCGTTATCCGCTGCCCCCCAGCCTGCTGCACGTGGCCCTCGCCTTCGGCCTGGTGCTGTTCCCCACCCTGCTGATCGCCAAGCAGCCGGATCTCGGCACCTCGATACTGGTGGCCGCCTCCGGCCTGTTCGTGATCTTCCTGGCGGGCATGTCCTGGCGGCTGATCCTGGCGGCGGCCGTGGCACTGGCCGCCTTTTTGCCGCCGCTCTGGTTCTTCCTGATGCACGACTACCAGAAGCGACGGGTTCTGACTCTGCTCAACCCCGAGAGCGATCCCCTGGGCGCCGGTTATCATATTATCCAGTCCAAGATCGCCATCGGCTCCGGCGGCGTTTGGGGCAAGGGCTGGCTGCAGGGTACCCAGTCCCAGCTGGAATTCCTGCCCGAACGCCATACCGACTTTATTTTCGCGGTGCTGAGCGAGGAATTCGGCCTGGTCGGGGTCAGCCTGCTGATGCTGCTGTACCTCTTTATCATCGGCCGCGGCCTCTATGTTTCGGTCCAGGCCCAGGGCGCCTTTGCCCGCCTGTTGGGTGGCGCCCTGACCCTGACGTTTTTTGTCTATGTGTTCGTCAATATCGGTATGGTCAGTGGCCTGCTGCCGGTGGTGGGCGTGCCCCTGCCGCTGATCAGCTTCGGCGGCACCTCCATGGTGACACTGATGGCCGGATTTGGCATTCTCATGTCCGTTCATACCCATAAGCGCCTGTTGGCGAAATAATAAGGATTACCGAATGCGCCTTGCCCTTCTTTCTGCGGCCGCCCTCCTAACCTCATCCATTCAAGCCACCGAGCTGAACGGCGAGCAGCAGCAATGGCTCGACGAGCTGGCCGGCAAGTTCGAGTTGCCCGTGGCCGAGCTGACCCGGGCCATGGACCAGGCCAACTACCAGCAGAGCATCATCGATGCCATGACCCGGCCGGCGGAAGCCAAACCCTGGCATCAGTACCGCCCCATCTTCCTCACCGAAAAACGGCTGCAGCAAGGGGTGGCATTCTGGCAAGAGCACCAGGAATTGCTGGCGCGGGCCGAGCGCGAGCTGCAGGTGCCGGCGCAGATCATCCTCGCCATCATCGGGGTGGAAACCTTCTATGGCGCCCACATGGGCAGCCACAAGGTGCTGGATGCGCTCTATACCCTGGGCTTCCACTATCCCCCCCGGGGCCCCTTCTTCCGCTCCGAGTTCGGCCACTACCTGCAACTGGCCAAGGAGCAGGGATGGTCGCTGGATGCCCCCAAGGGCTCCTATGCCGGCGCCATGGGCATGGGCCAGTTTATCTCCTCCAGCTACCGCCACTACGCCGTCGACTTCAACGGCGATGGCCATATCAACCTGTTCGAGGCGACCGATGCCATCGGCAGCGTGGCCAACTATTTCCACGAACACCGCTGGCAATGGGGCGAGGATGTCGCCTATCCGGCCATGGTCACCAACGTTGAAGCCGCCGAGGCGTTGCTGAGCCCGACCCTGGAGCTCAATCACAGCTGGGCCGAGCTGGTCGCCGCCGGTGTGCTGATAGAGCCGGAGCTGGACGCCGGCACTCCGGTGAAACTGATCAGGCTGGATGGCGTCGAGGGGCCGGAATACTGGGTGGTACGGCATAACTTTTACGTCATTACCCGCTATAATCGCAGTCCTTTGTATGCCATGGCCGTCTATCAACTGAGTGAGCAGATCAAACAGGCTTATGAACAATCTCACTAAACACCTGCTTCCGCTGGCCGCCCTTTGGCTGGCGGCCTGCAGCAACCAGCCGCAACAGCACCAGGGCAAGGACGCCGCCTGGGACAAGGAAACCGCCGGCGGTCGTTATGCCCTGCGCCAGGACAGGGCGCCCAAGACACCGCCCAACCTGGATCATGTCAAGGACGCCGAGCCCCGCTACGAGCCCTACAGCCGCCAGGGCAACAAGGATTACAACGTCTGGGGCCAGGATTATGCGGTGTGGCGGGACGTGGAAAACTACAAGGATGAAGGCCTGGCCTCATGGTACGGCTCCAAGTTCCACGGTTACCATACCTCCAACGGCGAGGTGTACGACATGTACACCATGACCGCGGCCCACAAGCACCTGCCGTTGCCTTCCTTCGTGCGGGTGACCAACACCAGCAACGGCAAGCAGGTGGTGGTGCGGGTCAACGATCGCGGTCCCTTCCACGGGGGGCGCGTCATCGACCTGTCCTACGCCGCCGCCTACAAGCTCGGTATGCTGGAAACCGGTACGGCGCCGGTGAAGGTGGAACTGATCAAGGTGGCGCCCAGCGGCCAGGAAACACGGCTGGCCCAGGCCCATAGCGGCCGCCATATCCAGTTGCTGGCCACCCGTTCCGCCGGTGCCGCCAAGGAGCTTGCCGCCCGTCTGAGCAAAGAGTATGGTTTCCCCGCCCGGGTGGAGCGCCGCTCGGAGTGGTACCGGCTGCAGATGGGCCCGATACCGGTCAGTAAAACAGAAGACACCCTGGCTCGGCTGATCGCCGAAGGTTACTCCCAGGCCTATGTCTTGAACTAATCGTCCTTAATCTTCATCTTACAACCGGCAGTTATTGCCTATTAAAACAGGGATCCGACAGACGTGATGCGCATGGTTAACACTCTCCCCTCTTTGTTTCTTGCCGGCCTGGTGTCGTTTTCGGCGCAGGCCCAGACGGCAGCTCCCATGATCCCCGAGCCGCCGGCCATCGCCGCCAAGTCCTACGTGCTGATGGACTATGCCAGCGGCCAGGTACTGGTGTCCCAGAACGCCCATGAGCCGTTGCCGCCGGCCAGCCTGACCAAGATGATGACCTCCTATATCCTGGGCCAGGCGCTGCAGGAAGGTAAGGTCAAGCGGGAAGACATGGTGACCGTCAGCGAGGCCGCCTGGGCCCAGAACTTCCCCGGCTCCTCGGTGATGTTTCTGGAGGTGGGCAAACAGGTCAGCATCGACGACCTGAACCGGGGCATCATCATCCAGTCCGGCAACGACGCCACCATCGCCGTGGCCGAACACCTGGCCGGCAGCGTCAACTCCTTCGCCGACCTGATGAACTCCTGGGCCGCCCGCCTGGGGATGAAGGACAGCCACTTCGTCACCCCCCACGGCCTGCACAGCGACGACATGGTCACCACCGCCTACGACATGGCGCTGCTCGGCCAGGCGCTGATCCGCGATGTACCCGAGGAATATGCCATCTATGCGGAGAAGTCCTTCAGCTTCAACGGCATCACCCAGCACAACCGCAATTCGCTGCTGTGGGATCAGTCCCTGAACGTGGACGGCATCAAGACCGGCCACGTTGATGAAGTGGGCTACAACCTGGTGTCTTCCGCCACCAAGGACGACATGCGCCTGATCGCCGTGGTGATGGGCGCCGCCAACGAGCGGGTGCGGGCCGCCGAGAGCAAGAAGCTGCTGACCTACGGTTTCCGCTTCTACCAGACCCTGACCCCCTACCAGGCCGGCACCAAGCTGCTCGACCAGCGCATCTGGATGGGCGACAAGAGCAACGTCGCCCTGGGCGTGGACAAGACGGTGGCGGTGACCATCCCCCGCGGCCAGGCCCAGAGCCTGCAGGCCGATTTCACCCTCGACCAGGCGCTGAAGGCGCCCCTGGCCAAGGGCGAACAGGTCGGCACCCTGCACCTCAAGCTGGCCGGCGAAGATGTCGTCACCCTGCCCCTGGTGGCGCTGGAGGACGTCGAGCAGGGCGGGTTGTTCAGCCGTCTCGTCGACTACATCAGGCTGCTGATCCAGGGCCTGTTCAACTGAGTTGAGCCCTCACTTTCACGCCGAGAGCCGGAAGACCCAGGTCTTCCGGCTTTTTACTTCCGGCCCCGACGCCATGACCTTGCAACTTGCCGGTTTTAGAACAACCGGTTTTGTGATAAAAATGCGGCACGGGTTGTGGAAATGCTTTCCGCCAACCACCGAAGAACACCGCACGTTGTAAAGGTTGCCATGAACACCAAATTTGATGAGCTGCTCGAATTCCCCTGCCGTTTCCCGTTCAAGGTGCTGGGCCTGGCCGACGCCCGCCTGCCCGACATGGTGGTGGCTGTCCTGCAGCAGCATGCCCCCGGCGATTACAGCCCTCAGATCCGCCCCAGCAGCAAGGGCAACTACCATGCGGTCACCGTGCACGTCACGGTACACAGCAAGGAGCAGGTGGAGCGGCTCTATCAGGAGCTGGGCAAGCTTGAGCTGGTCAAGTACGTACTCTAGGACGCCGTCATGCAGCAGGATCATCTCACCGTCAGGCATTGGGGACAGGCCTCCTACGAGCATGTGTGGCATACCATGCAGATCTTTACCGATCGGCGGGATGAACACACCGAAGATGAGTTCTGGCTGGTGGAGCACCTGCCGGTGTTCACCCAGGGCCAGGCCGGCAAGGCCGAGCACGTGCTGAATCCCGGCGACATTCCCCTGGTACAGACCGACAGGGGCGGCCAGGTCACCTATCATGGTCCCGGTCAGCTGGTGCTCTATCTGCTGCTGGACGTGCGCCGCAAGAAGCTGGGGGTACGCAACCTGGTCACCGCCATGGAAAGCGCCATCGTCACCCTGCTGGCCCAGTACCAGATTGAAGCCCATGCCAAGCCCGATGCTCCCGGCGTCTATGTGGGCGCCAGCAAGATAGCGTCGCTGGGCCTGCGGGTACGCCGCGGCTGCTCTTTCCACGGCCTGGCCCTCAACGTCAACATGGACCTGACTCCCTTCCTGCGCATCAACCCCTGCGGCTACGCCGGTATGGCCATGACCCAGTGCTGTGCCCTAGGCGGCCCCCAGAACCTTGAAGAAGCCCAGTCCCGGCTGGTACCCTTGCTGGCAGAGCAGCTTGGTTACCAACATCTCTACTACACCACCGAGAAACTGAAATTATGAGCAAACCTGTACGCGTCGAGCCCGGCGTAAAATTGCGTGACGCCGACAAGATGGCCCTGATCCCGGTCAAGTACATGCCGGAAGCGGAAGAGGAAGTGTTGCGCAAGCCGGAGTGGATGAAGATCAAGCTTCCTCCCAGCAACCAGCGCATACAGGGGCTCAAGAACATCATGCGCGAGAACAAGCTGCATTCGGTGTGCGAGGAGGCCTCCTGCCCCAACCTGCCCGAGTGCTTCAACCACGGCACCGCCACCTTCATGATCCTGGGCGCCATCTGTACCCGCCGCTGCCCCTTCTGCGACGTGGCGCACGGCCGTCCGCTGGCGCCGGATCCGGAAGAGCCGGCCAAGCTGGCCAAGACCATCAAGGAGCTGGGCCTGAAATACGTGGTGATCACCTCGGTGGATCGGGACGATCTGCGCGACGGCGGCGCCCAGCATTTCGCCGACTGCATCCGCGCCATCCGCGAGCAGAGCCCCAACACCAAGATCGAGATCCTGACCCCGGACTTCCGCGGCCGCATGGACACCGCGCTGGAGATCCTCAAGGACACCCCGCCCGACGTGTTCAACCACAACCTGGAAACCGCCCCGCGCCTGTACCGGGTAGCCCGCCCCGGCGCCGACTACAAGTGGTCGCTGGAGCTGCTGCGCCGGTTCAAGGAAATACATCCCCAGGTGGCCACCAAGTCCGGCCTGATGATGGGCCTGGGCGAGACCAACGAGGAAATCGTGGAGGTGCTCAAGGACCTGCGCGAGCACAACGTCACCATGCTGACCCTGGGCCAGTACCTGCAGCCCAGCCGCCACCACCTGCCGGTGAAGCGCTACGTGCCGCCCGCCGAGTTCGACGAGCTGAAAGCCGTGGCCGACAGCATCGGTTTCAGCCACGCCGCCTGTGGCCCCTTCGTCCGCTCTTCCTACCATGCGGATCTGCAAGCCCAAGGCGTGGAAGTGAAATAAATACGTGAGGGGTGAGGTATCGCCGCCAGCCTGACCACAAAAAAGGAGCCGAAAGGCTCCTTTTTGCTGGCGCTCCTGATTACCGTCGGGAGCAATAAAATCGGCCCAAGGACGGACTCCACCGACACGCTGTGAATACATCCCTGTACGCTCGCACATGCCAAAACAGGCGGACTGAGGGAACGGCTCCGCCGGCCCTCCGCGCCAGGGAAGGCGCGGCGGAGTCCCCATGGATGGGTTTACGGCGTGCCGGTGGAGTCGGCCCTCTGGCCGCCTCTCCGGGGAGAATCAGAGCATATCGATACTAAAAAGGAGCCTTTCGGCTCCTTTTTTAATGTGCAACTATCGGCTCAGGCCTGGCGGCGGGCGGTGACCGCATCGGCCAGTTGGGCCAGCAGGGCCGCGGTGTCTTCCCAGCCGATGCAGGCGTCGGTGATGCTCTGGCCGAAAGTCAGCGGCTTGCCTTCCTCCAGATCCTGGCGTCCGGCCACCAGGTGGCTTTCCACCATTACCCCCATGATGGCCTGCTGGCCGGCGGCCAACTGACCACAGACGTCCTCGCACACCACCATCTGGCGCTGGTACTGCTTGCTGCTGTTGGCGTGGCTGAAGTCGATCATCAGTTTCTGCGGCAGGCCGGCCTTGTCCAGCCCGTCGCACACCGCCGCCACGTGTTCGGCGCTGTAGTTCGGCTCCTTGCCGCCCCGCAGTATGATGTGGCAGTCCGGGTTGCCGGCGGTGGCGACGATGGCGGAATGGCCGTACTTGGTCACCGACAGGAAGTGATGCGAGGCGCTGGCGGCGCCGATGGCATCCACCGCCACCTTGATGGTGCCGTCGGTACCGTTCTTGAAGCCCACCGGACAGGACAGGCCAGAGGCCAGCTCCCGGTGCACCTGGGATTCGGTGGTGCGCGCACCGATGGCGCCCCAGCTCATCAGATCCGCCACGTACTGGGGCGTGATCATGTCGAGGAACTCGCTGGCGGTGGGCAGGCCCAGATCGTTCAGATCCAGCAACAGTTTGCGGCCGATGCGCAGGCCGTCGTTGATCTGGAAGCTGTTATCCAGGTAGGGATCGTTGATCAATCCCTTCCAGCCGACGGTGGTACGCGGCTTCTCGAAGTAGACCCGCATCACGATTTCGAGCCGGTCGGCGTACTGGTCGCGCAGCGGCTTGAGGCGCTTGCCGTACTCCACCGCCGCCGCCGGATCGTGGATGGAGCAGGGCCCGATCACCACCAGCAGGCGGTCGTCCTCGCCGGTGAGGATGCGGTGAATGGCCTGGCGGGATTCGAACACCGTGGTAGAGGCGGTATCGGTGGCCGGGTATTTCTCCAGCACCGCTATCGGCGGCAGCAGTTCTTTGATCTCGTTGATGCGGATATCGTCGGTTTGAAAATGCATGGGCAACCCTGATTGCTGTACTGAGCCATGGGCTCGTTTTTATCGGAAAAGACTGAATTCAATCTATCCCGAGCAAGGGCCGGCTGTAAACGCCCGATTGCCCGCCGGGGCCATTTGTTTGATAGGAACGGTCAATGAAATCGATAAAAAACAACAGCTGGATAATATAGTGAGAACTATTATCATTTAAATCATATCCCAGTCGGAGAACGTCATCATGTACAAGACCATCACCTTTGCCCTTGTGCACTTTACCGTCGCCTTCACCGTGGCCTGGCTGCTGTCCGGCGATGTGCTGGTCGGCGGCCTCATCGCCCTGGTCGAGCCCATGGTCAACACCGTCGCCTACTTCTTCCATGAAAAGGCATGGAGCAAATTCGGCCGCCGCCGCCGCTTTAAGCTGGACAACCAGGGTCTCCGGGTGTGAACATGCGGGAAAAACACCGGACGAGACAGCACCATGAGCTATACCCTCAGCGCCGCCGACAAGGCGGCCGCCCAGACCATGCAAGACGATGAACGCTTCAACCATTTCGTGGCTCGGGTGTGCGAACACCAGGAGCTGTGGATCCTCACCGACGAGCACGGCTGCATGATGCTGACCTCGGATGACGACGAGGACTGCATCCCGGTCTGGCCCCATCCCGACTACGCCAGGGACTGGGCGGTGGACGACTGGAGCCAGTGCAAGCCCGAAGCCATCAGCCTCCAGGTATGGCTGGCCCGCTGGGTGCCCGGCATGGAAGAAGACGAGCTGCTGGTGGCGGTGTTCCCCACCGCCGACGCCACCGGGGTGGTGGTCGACCCTTACGAGCTGAAAGACGCCATCGAGCGCAAGCGGGCACTGGGGCGGCGCAACTGATGCAGCTCTGGGTCGATGCGGACGCCTGCCCCAGGGTCATCCGCGACATTCTGTTCCGCGCCGCCGAGCGCACGCAAACCCCGCTCGTCCTGGTGGCCAACCACCCCCTGCCCCTGCCCGCCTCCCGGCTGGTCAGGCAGGTACAGGTGGCCAAGGGCTTCGATATCGCCGACAACGAAATCGTGGCCCGGCTCGAGCCCGGCGATATCCTCATTACCAGCGATATCCCGCTGGCCGCCGAGGCCCTGGACAAGGGCGCCCGGGTGCTGAGCCCGCGCGGCGAGCGCTTCGACCGGGGTACCATCCGGGCCAAGCTCACCATGCGCGATTTTATGGAGACCCTGCGCGCCAGCGGGGTCCAGACCGGGGGGCCGCCCAGCCTGAGCCCCGCCGACCGCCAGGCCTTCGCCAACCAGCTGGATCAACTGCTGCGCCAGTAGTTGCCTGAAGACCGCCCCCGGCCGGCTGTGTTGTACGCCGGCCGGGCTTACACTGCCGACCCCGAGCTTCCTGGAGATGTACCATGTTCAAGCCCCTTGTTGTCCTCTTTTCCCTGCTGCTGAGTGCCTGCGCCGGCATCAGCCAGTACAGCGTGGCGGAAAGCGAGATAGAAAGATCCCTCTACACCCTGCTGGAAGAGCAGGCACCACGCTTCACCCAGGGCCTGGTGCAGACCCGGGTCGACAACCTGGATCTGCAGATAGGTCCCGACAGCCGTCAGGTGGTGCGCCTGAACCTCAAGGGCGAAACCGCCATCAACGCCCTGGTGGCCCGTATCCCTGCCCAGCTCGACCTGGCGATAGAGGGGCGTCCGGTTTACGACCGCCAGCAGAATGCCATCTTTATCCGCGACCTCAACCTGCTGCAGAGCAAGGTGGATGCCTTCGGCTACCGTGGCGACATGGCCGCCGCCTCCGCCGGCATGATGCAGTTGGTGCGTGCCGTGCTCGAAAACCAGCCGGTCTACCGGCTCGACGACAGCCGCTACGGCTGGCTGAAGACGGTGCCGGTGGCCATGGACATCCAGCCCGGCCAACTGGTGTTCAGTCCCCGCTTCAGCGACTAGGCTGTGGCGGGGCTGGAGGACTGGCAGGATTTTCCACAGCCCGATCTCTGGTCTTTCTCCCAAAATGACGTACATTATGGGCAGTCGCTAAAGATACACAGGCAGGTGTCCTATTAATACTGCAGTCTTGATGGTGTTTATCCCCACCTTTTTCTTCGTGTCGGTGACCCCCGGCATGTGCATGACCCTGGCCCTGTCGCTCGGCATGACGGTGGGCGTGCGGCGGGCGCTGTGGATGATGCTGGGCGAGCTGGTCGGCGTGGGCCTGGTGGCCTGCCTGGCGGTGATCGGGGTGGCCGCCCTGATGCTGCAATATCCCCAGCTGTTCCTGCTGCTCAAGTATGGCGGCGGCCTCTATCTGGCCTGGCTCGGCATCCAGCTGTGGCGCTCCAAGGGCAAGCTGGCCCTGAGCCCGGTGGATGCCGGACCCCGCCATATCCCAATCCCCACCCTGGTCAGCCAGGGCTTTATCACCGCCATCGCCAATCCCAAGGGCTGGGCCTTCTTCATCGCCCTGCTGCCGCCCTTTATCAATAACCAGGCACCCCTGGCCGGGCAACTGGTCACCCTGGTGGCCATCATACTGGTGCTGGAGTTCCTCTGCCTGCTGCTCTACGCCAGCGGCGGCCGGACCCTGAGCCGGGTATTGATGCAAAAGGGCAAGGTGCAGTTGATGAACCGCATCGCCGGTTCCCTGATGCTGGGCGTGGCCCTGTGGCTGGCGGTCGGCTGATGCGAAAATATGCCGCTGGCCCTGTTGTAATTCACTGTTCCGAACAGTAAATCACTGCCGGCAGCGGCCGGGTGCTGCTAAGCAGACCCTCCGCGCCAGGGATGGCGCAGCGGAGCCTCCATGGATGGGTTCACGGCGTGTCTGCGTGCGGGGCCCGGTCGATGTAGCACTATTAGGATCAGTTATTTACCTGTGTCGGGAATAGCGATTGACGCCGCTCTTTTGTAAGCTTGCGTTAACCGACCGGAGACCCTTAGTGAACAGAATCCTTGCCTTGCTGTTGCTGCTGCTCCTGCCGCAGCCCACCTTGCTCGCCGCCGATACCGGCTGGCTGCAGGCCCCCGAACACCCGCCGGTACAGGTGCGGCTGGTGCAGACCGGTCCCTTCGATGCCGCCGCCAACCATTATCCGGCCCTGCTGCAGGTGCGCCTGGCCGACGACTGGAAAACCTACTGGCGCTCCCCCGGCGAGGGTGGCATCGCCCCCCGGCTGGACTGGCAGTCGTCCGCCAACCTGCTCGGCGTGGACTGGCGATGGCCCCTGCCCGAACGCTTTACCCTGCTCGGGGTGGAAACCCAGGGCTACCGGCGGGACGTGGATTTTCCCCTGCAACTGACGCCGGCCGACGGCTCCCTGCCGGTGCGACTCGACGCCACCCTCACCCTGCCGAGCTGCACCACCATCTGTGTGCTCACCGACTATCACCTGCAGCTGGATCTGGCCCCGGATGTTGTCGTTGCCGACGAGGCCCTCTACCACCGCTATCAACAGGCGGTATCCCGGGTGCCCCGGCCCGCCAGCCTGGTAAAGGCACAGCGGCTGGTGTGGGACAAGGCACAACAGCAGTTGGCGGTCAGCCTGCACAACCCCCGCGGCTGGCGGCAACCGGCGGTGTTCGTGGACGAGCTGGACAACGGCATCTTCAGCCAGCCCCGGCTCAGTATCGAAGGCGAACGGCTGGAAGCCCGCTTCAAGGTCGGCAGTTGGGATCCCGAGCTGGATCTGAACCAGCAGGTGGTGGTGATCACCGCCACCGACGAGGGCCTGGCGGAAGAGCTGGCCGGACCGATAGAAGCCGGGGTGCTGCCGCCGCCCGTCGCCGCCCAGGTTTCCCTGCCCCTGGTCTTGCTCTACGCCCTGCTCGGCGGCCTGGTGCTCAACATCATGCCCTGTGTGCTGCCGGTGCTGGGGCTCAAGCTGAACGGCCTGCTGCTGGGCCACCGCTCCCGGGCCGACGTGCGCCGTCCGCTGCTGCTGTCCGCCGCCGGCATACTGCTGTCGTTCTGGTTGCTGGCCGGTTTCATGCTGGCCCTGACCTGGTCCGGCGCCCAGCTCGGCTGGGGCATTCAGTTCCAGCAGCCCGCGTTTATCGGCTTCATGCTGATGGTCACCGCCCTGTTCTCCCTCAACCTGTTCGGCCTGTTCGAACTGCACCTGCCCTCGGGCCTGAGTACCTGGCTGGCCACCCGCACCGGCCGTGGCAGCGGCCATCTGCTGCAGGGCATGTTCGCCACCCTGCTCGCCACCCCCTGCAGCGCCCCCTTCCTGGGCACGGCGGTGGCGGTGGCCCTGGCCTCTTCCCCCCTGGTGCTGATCGCCATCTTCACCGGCCTGGGAGTGGGCATGGCCCTGCCCTGGCTGCTGCTGGCCCTGTTCCCCGGCTTTATCCGGCTGCTGCCCAGACCCGGAGCCTGGATGCTGAAGGTGAAGTGGCTGTTCGGACTGATGCTGCTGGCCACCAGCCTGTGGCTGCTGTCCCTGCTCAGGCCCGCTATCGGTACGCCAGCCAGCCTGGCGCTGCTGGCCCTGCTGGCGCTGTTGGCGCTGTGGTCTTTACTGCACCGCCATGGTACCCGGGGGCTCCTGTTCGGCCTGGCCGGCCTGCTGCTGCTCGGCGCTCTGGGCGGCAGCCTGGCCCTGCTGACCCAGTCCCGCTGGGTCAGTCCGGTCAAGGATGAACTGGCCTGGCAACCGCTGGATCCCGCCCGCATCGCGCGGGAGGTAGCGGCGGGCAAGCGGGTATTCGTGGACATCACCGCCGACTGGTGCATCACCTGCCAGGCCAACAAGATAGGGGTACTGTTGCGGGAGCCGGTCTACGGCGCCCTGCAGCAAGAGGATCTGGTGCTGATGCGCGGCGACTGGACCCGCCCCGACGGCATGATCACCGACTACCTGCGCCAGCACGGCCGGGCCGGCATCCCCTTCAACCAGGTGTTCGGTCCCGGTCGGCCCGATGGCCGGGAGCTGGACGTGCTGCTGACCACCAACCAGGTGATGGACGCCCTCGCCGAGGCGCGGCGATGAGCCGGCCCTGGCGAAAGCGACTGCGCTCCGCCGTCGGTTATCTGCTGTTGCTGGCGGTGGTGGTGACGGCGGTGGATCTGTGGCGCAACCGGGACATGCCGACGGCGCTGGCGGTACTCGGTCCCCTGGCCACCCTGGAAGGGGAAACCATCAACCTGGCCGAGCTCAGCCGGGAACAGCCGGTGCTGATCTATGTATGGGCCAGTTGGTGCGGGGTCTGCCGCTTCATCTCCCCCATGGTCGACCTGGTGGGCGACCCCGTGCTCAGCATCACCATCGCCTCGGGCCCGGACGCCCGGGTGGCGGGCTACATGGCCCACCACGGCTACGACTTTGCGGTGGTCAACGACGGGCACAACCAGTTGGCCCGCCGTCTCGGCATCAAGGCCACCCCCACCCTGATGGTGGCAAGTAAAGGCGAGCTCGAGTATGCCACCACCGGCTTCACCACCCTGCCTGGCATGTACCTGAGGTTATGGCTGGCGAAAATCAGGAGCTGAGGACGGGATAAGCTCCCCAATCCCTGAACTTAAAACAATACCCGCCGGCCCTTGATGCAGTCCCGGCACACCGGCTCGCCCTGCAGG
Organism: Zobellella sp. An-6; assembly: GCF_052487945.1. Lineage (NCBI taxonomy): Bacteria > Pseudomonadati > Pseudomonadota > Gammaproteobacteria > Aeromonadales > Aeromonadaceae > Zobellella > Zobellella sp. An-6. The sequence continues at coordinate 3,106,122 of NZ_CP199259.1, forward strand.
GAGCCGAGCATTTCGGGCGCACAATGCTTGCCGCAGCTGCTGCATTCCCGGAACGACTTGAGCCGGAGCGCTATGGTGTCCTCCACCAGCGCCAGCAATTGCTCCAGGCTGCCATTATGCTCCTCCACCACCCCCTGGAAGCGGGGCTTGGCGGTGTGAATGTCGTGATGGCGCCATTCCGTGGCCGGCAGCAGCACTTCCGCCCGGTCGTGCTGAAAGGAGACGATGGCCAGGGTCGGCTCACCGATAAACAGCGTCTGCGCCCCCCGCACCGGATAGCACAGGCGGGACTTCAGGTGCTGTCGCCACGACTCCAGCGTCGGCGACAGCGGCATCGCCAGCAGCAGGGCATCCAGCAGCTTGGATGGCATAACATCCCCCTCTCAATCTCGCCCCGGCCGGGCCGGGGCAGCCGTTACTGGCGGATCAGGTAATCCGCCTGACCAATCCACTTGTAGCTGGTCAGCTCTTCCAGCCCCATGGGGCCGCGGGCATGCAGCTTCTGGGTGGACACCGCCACCTCGGCGCCGAGGCCGAACTGGGCGCCGTCGGTAAAGCGGGTAGAGGCGTTCACGTACACCGCCGCCGAGGGCGCGCCGTTGATAAAGCGCTCGGCGCTGGCCAGGCTGTTGGTGAGGATGGCGTCGGAATGGCTGGCGTTGTAGGCGCGCAGATGGGCCAGCGCCTCGCTCACATCGCTCACCAGCTTGACCCCCAGGGTCAGGCTCAGCCACTCGGTATCGAAATCCCCGTCGGCGGCAGGCCGCACCTTGGCGGCGCCGGACTGCAGCAGGGCCTGGGCCTCCTCATCGGCCACCAGTTCCACCCCTTTCTCGGCCATGCGCTCGCTCAGGCGAGGCAGCAGCTCGGCCGCCACCGCCCGGTGTACCAGCAGGGTATCCAGGGCGTTGCAGGCGCTCGGCCTGTGGGTCTTGGCGTTGTCGATCACCTCGATGGCGCGCACCAGGTCGGCGCTCTCGTCCACGAAGGTGTGGCTGATGCCGAAGCCGCCGATGATCACCGGAATGGTGGACTGCTCCTTGCACAGCTGGTGCAGGCCGGGACCGCCGCGGGGAATGATCATGTCCACGTACTTGTCGAGCCGGAGCAGGCCGCTCACCCACTCCCGGCCCGGCTCACCGATGTATTGCACGCAGCCTTCCGGCAGCCGGCTCACCGCCAGCGCCTGGCGGATCACCTTGACCAGCTCCTGGTTGGTATGGAACGTCTCCCGGCCGCCGCGCAGTATGCTGGCGTTGCCGGTCTTGAGGCAGAGGGCGGCGATGTCGATGGTGACGTTGGGCCGGGCCTCGTAAATCACCCCCACCACCCCGAGCGGCACCCGCCGGCGCGACAACCGCATGCCGTTTTCCAGCACCCGGGACTCCAGCTCGGCACCCACCGGATCCGGCAGCCGGACCACGTTGCGCACGTCGTCGGCGATGGCCTTGAGCCGGGCCGGGTTCAGCATCAGCCGATCCAGCATGGCCTCGTTGATGCCGTTTTCCCGGGCAGCCTGCAGATCTTTTTCGTTGGCCGCCAGTATGGCGTCGGTGCCCGCTTCCAGGGCCTCGGCCATCGCCAGCAGGGCGGCGTTCTTGGCCGCGGTCGGGGTTTCGGCCAGGATAAAGGCGGCGTCGCGGGCCGCCTGGCCCATTTGTTCCAGGTTCATAGTCATCTCCTACAAGAGCACCAGATCATCCCGATGGATGGCCACGCTGCCATAGCCATAACCCAAAAGAGACTCAATTTGCTCCGAATGTTGTCCTTTAATACGGTTCAGATCGAGGGCATCGTAGCGGCAGATGCCCCGGGCCAGCTCGCGGCCTTCCGGATTGACGATACGCACCGCCTCGCCCCGGCGAAAGCGCCCTTCCACCCGCACTATGCCCTTGGGCAGCAGGCTGGAGCCCTTGTCCTTGACGGCGTTGACCGCGCCGGCGTCGATATGGATTTCGCCGTGGGGAGGGGGCCCGGCCAGGATCCAGCGCTTGCGGCTTTCCAGCGGGGTGGCCAGGGCCGGGAAACGGGTGCCGATGCGGTCGCCCTCGGCCAGCCGGCCGATCACTTCCGGTACCTGGCCGGTGGCGATCACCACGTCGATACCGGCCCGTCGGGCCACGTCCGCCGCCTGCAGCTTGGTGGCCATGCCGCCGGTGCCCAGGCCGCTGATGCTGCCGCCGGCGAGTTTGCGCAGGGTGTCGTCGATGGTCTGTACTTCCTCGATCAGCTGCGCCTTGGGATCATGGCGCGGATCGGCGGTGAACAGACCCTTCTGATCGGTCAGCAGGATCAGCAGATCCGCCTCCGCCAGGATGGCGGCCCGGGCCGACAGGTTGTCGTTGTCGCCCACCTTGATCTCGTTGGTGGCCACGGCGTCGTTTTCGTTGATCACCGGAATGATGCGGTTGGCAAGCAGGGCGCGCAGGGTATCCCGGGCGTTGAGGTAGCGCTCGCGGTCTTCCAGATCGGCCCGGGTCAGCAGGATCTGCCCCACGTGCAGGCCGTAGATATTGAACAGCGACTGCCAGCTCTGGATCAGCTGGGTCTGCCCCACCGCCGCCAGCATCTGCTTGTTGGCCATGGTGCCGGCCAGCTCGGGAAAGCCCAGGTGCTCGCGGCCGGCGGCGATGGCCGCCGAGGTGACGACGATGATCTGGTGGCCGGCCCGGTGCAGGCTGGCGCACTGGCGCACCAGCTCCACCATGTGCGCCCTGTCCAGATGGCGGGTCCCGCCGGTCAGCACACTGGTGCCCAGTTTTACGACTATGGTCTTGCCTTTCATGGAACGCCCTGCGGCTCCTTAGTAACAGCAATGCCGGCATCGCCGGCAAAGTAATGAAAAGAAATGACAGCCCGGCCCTTGCCCGGGGGCAAGGGCCGTCACGATGGCGCGTCCCTCAGGCCGCGCTCAGCAGATGCTTTTCTCCCAGGGAGGGGGACGGTCGGATACTGAGCGAAAGACTTTCCATGCATAGCCCCAACTTGTCGTAGAAATCCCGCAGGGTACGCACCACTTCTTCTTCGTGTTTTTTCGGCAACGCCTGGGGCTGCCATTGCCCGGCCGCATCATAGAAGCCGAGCTGGTAATAAAACTCGAAGAGCTGCTGGTCCTCGGTGGTCAAGGTCAGCCACCAGCCCCAGAACTCGCGCTTCTCGGGCGCCGCCTTGGCACTGGCACAGACTGCCAGGCAGTCGAAGAAATACACCGTCTCGCTCGACATGGGCTCCCGCAGATAGGGGCCTATGGCGGCGAGCTTGCGCACCAGCTTGTGATGAGTAACCTTGTCAGTGGTCATGCAGCCTCCCTGTTAACTTGCCTATATGTAACGTTTTTTCGCTTCAGGGTAAAGGCCGGCCCTGGGCCGGCCCTTAAAAAACACCGCCCGCCTCCCGGCACTACAAATGGACCTGCAGCCAGTCCCGCGCCTTGGCCAGGGCCCGGCCATACACCTCGAACAGCGGCAGCTTGTCCAGCACCAGGGCCTGGCCGCCCCGGCTGGAGGCCGCCAGGGCCTGGATATCCTGCTCGGGACAGATGAAATCCCGCTTGTGGCCGATGCTGAGCAACGGCACCGTGGTCCTGTGGCCCATCAGGCCCTGGGTCTTCAGGGAGAATCCCCGGCAATGGTGAAACAGCTGTTCCCAGTCGTTGCTGCGCACCCCCATGCGGTTGGCAATGGTATCCCTGAGCATGGCCGGGGTCTGCATGAAGCGCTCGCGGTCGGTAAAGAACAGGTTGGCGGCACCGGCGATGCTGATCACGGTACGCAGCTTGAACGGTTCGAGAAAGGCCAGCCTGGCCGCCACGTTACCGCCCATGCGCACCCCCAGCACCCCGACCCGGCGCTCGTCCACCCAGGGGATCCGGGGCACATAATCCAGCACCGCCTGGTGCAGCCGGCTGCTGTCCTGCACCAGCGGCCAGTGGGAGGAATAGCCGATGCCCGGCATGTCCACCGTCAGCATGGCGATACCCGCAGGCGCCAGGTATTCCTCATAGAAACGCCAGAAATCGAGTTGCAGGCTGTCCAGGCTACCGCTGACGATCACCAGGGGCAGCGCCTTGTCCTGGCGCGGCAGGTGCAGGTAGCCCTGCACTTCCTTGCCGTTGTATGGGATGCGCAGCTCCTTGAGCGGCACCGGCAGTAGTTGCCCGGCCTGGCGGTAGGCCTGGTTGGCCAGCAACTGGGCCTGCAGGCTGAGCACGTCGCCCTTGAGGTGGGGGTAGCTCGCCAGGGAAAAATAGCGTGCCGCCGCCAGCAGCTTTTGCCGTGCCCGCGCCGGCTCGGCGGCCACCAGGGCCATGCCCGCCTGGTAGGCCCCGGCGCCCAGCTGGCTCCACTCGAACACCCAGTTGCCGCTCTTGTACTCGCTCACCGTGTCCAGCCACTGCTCCACGCTGCGCGGCCCGGCAGCCACCGCGATGCGGGCCAGGGTCGATTCGATTTCGATACTGTCGGTGCCCTGCCAGCGCCAGAAGGCGCGCTTCTGCAGCCGGTAGAAACCGGGCAGGTGGGCGCCGTCCACATAGGGGGCAATCTGCGCCGAGGCGTCATTACGCCTTCCCGCAAAGGAAATGGTGGAGGTTTCCCGCACCTGCTCCACCCGGGTGAACAGACGTTCGCTCAGTGTCTGATCTTGCTCCGCCATGATTGAGTCCTCGGCATACTGATAACAAACAAAAAGGCTCCCCGGGGAGCCTTTTGGTTCGTGATCAGTCGTTGTCCTGTTCACACAGCGGCGGTACAAAGGTCACGCTCATGTCCCAGGGCTGCTCTATCCAGGTGTCCTGGCCGACCCGCACCTCGAAGTCATCGACCAGCGGCTCGCCCTTGGGCTTGGCGAACACGGTGATGAACTTGGCCTTGGGATAGAGTTCGCGGATCACCCGGGCGGTATTGCCGGTATCCACCAGATCGTCGACGATCAGGAAGCCTTCGCCGTCCCCGGATACCTGCTTGAGCACCTGCAGGTCGGTACGCTGCTGGTCGTGCTCGTAGCTGGAAATGCAGAGGGTATCGACATGGCGGATGCCCAGCTCCCGGGCCATGATGGCGGCCGGCACCAGGCCACCGCGGCTTACCGCTATGATGCCCTTCCACTGGCTGGCGGGAAGCTGACGCTGGGCCAACTTGCGCGCTTCGCGCTGAAATGAATCCCAGGTGACGACGAATTTGTTGGACATAAACAGAACCTTTGGATGTTGGCTTTCGAGACAGGTTGGCCACCGTCGTCCGCCGTGGTACCCGGCAAGCGGCAGCCCCACTAAGCGCCCCTGCCTTGGTGCCGGTATCGACCGGATGACGACCAAACAATGGCCGCATTATAGAGATAGCGCCCATTCTTGACCAGCGTTACAACTTTTTATTACCGGCGGAGCACAGACACCTCAGGACCTCATCCACGCCTGCCTGGCACCGGTCTGCCTGCCTCCAGTGCAGCATTATCCGGAATGATCAAGGCGAGAACGCCTTGGCAGTATCGGCCGAAACCCCGTATTGCAAATGTCATCGTAATGCCTTCATTTTGTCACCGGTTACGGTTAGGCTGCCGACCGCTAAATCGTTTCAGCTTGACGAGGCCGACGGTTAACAGTATGGATAATGGGTTTCATACGATGCTCTTCGATCACTGCGATCTTGGCGAGGAGCGCGAGATGACGCTCGACGGCTGGCATTCGCTACGCGACTGAAACCGAAAAAGGGGGGAAGTGGCGCCTGCCGAGCCGCGGGGACGGCGTCATCGAGCGGCTCACACCATGCCTTCATCCGCGGATCTGTCGAATGGCAGCCAGCGCTGCTTCCCACGAAGGGCCATGTACCTGAAAGATTTGCCGGAAAGCTCTCACTTTTGACCTCGGTCAGCCGCAACGCTTTCGCCATTGATTTAGTATGGACAATCTGGCCGCCCCCGGCTGAGGATAACCACAGAGGAACATAGGACGTGAAACTACTGCGCTCGCTCTCTATTGCCAAACGGCTCTATCTCAACCTGCTGCTGCTCTCCGTCGGCATCCTGGCGGTCACCCTGATGATGCTGTGGCTGTTCTACCAGGGCCTGGTGGAAGAAAAGCGCACCCAGGCCATGCGCCAGGTGCAGTCGGTGGTCAGCCTGGCCGGTTTCTATCACCAGCGTCAGCAACAGGGGCTGTTGCCCGAGGCCGAGGCCCGCCAGCAGGCCCTGGCCGCCATCGCCGAGCTGCGCTACGGCAACAACGATTATTTCTGGATCAACGACAGCCATCCACGCATGATCCAGCATCCGATGCAGCCCAAACTCAACGGCGAGGATCTGAGCGGCTTCAAGGATCCCAACGGCAAGGCGCTGTTCATCGAGATGGTGGAGCAGGTCAAGGCGGGTGGCGCCGGCTTCGTCCACTATCTCTGGCCCAAGCCGGGCCTGACCGAGCCGGTGGAAAAGGTTTCTTACGTGGAGCTGTTTGCCCCCTGGGGCTGGATCATCGGCACCGGCATCTATATCGACGACGTGCACGGCCAGCTGATGGCCACCGTCGCCAAGGTAACACCGGTGGTGCTGGGGCTCGGTACCCTGGCGGTGCTGGTGGCGATAGCCCTGATCCGCAGCATACTGCACCCGATGGGTGACACGGTGCGGGCCCTGCGCGACATCTCTCACGGCGAAGCAGACCTGCGCCGGCGGCTGGACGAACGCGGCCAGGACGAAGTGGCCCAGCTCAGCCGAAGCTTCAACCAGTTCTGCTCGCGGCTGGCCGTCACCATCCGCCAGCTCTCTCCCATCAGCCAGGAGGTGAATGCCGCCGCCGGCCGCCTGTCCGACATAGTGCGCCACAACCGCGGTCTTTCCGAGCAGCAGTCGGCCGAAACCGAGAAGGTCGCCGCCGCCATGCAGCAAATGCTGACCACCAGCCAGGAAGTGGCCAGGTCGGCGGAGCAGGCGGCCTCGGCCAGCCATGCCTCGGCCGAGGCCGCCCGGGACGGCAGCGGCAAGGTGGCCCAGACCCGCCAGGTGGCGGCCGGCCTGGTGGCCGAGCTCACCTCGGCCCAGCATCGCCTGGCCACCCTGGCCGAGCGGGCCCAGGACATCGGCAAGGTGCTGGAGGTGATCAGCGCCATCGCCGAGCAGACCAACCTGCTGGCGCTGAATGCCGCCATCGAGGCGGCCCGGGCCGGGGAGCAGGGCCGCGGTTTCGCGGTGGTGGCCGACGAAGTACGCAGCCTCGCCACCCGCACCCAGCGCTCGACCGACGAGATCCAGGACATCATCCAGCGGCTGCAGTCCGAAGCCAGTGACACCGTGGCCCATATGAACGGCCTGATGCAGCAGGCGAAGGACACCCAGGGCACCGCCGATCAGGCTGGCGACGCCCTGGCCGCCATCAGCGAACGCATGCGGCTTATCAACGACATGAACAGCCATATCGCCACCGCCGCCGAACAGCAGCGGCAGACCACCGAAGAGATGAGCCGCAACCTGGGCCGGCTGAGCGAACTGGCGGAGGAGGCCCGCCTGAAGACCCAGGAGACCGACAGTGCCGGTGAGGCCCTGTCCGGCCTGGGGCGCAAGCTGTCAGACGAAGTGAATATGTTCAAGGCGTAAAATCAGATAGTTAAACCAAAAATAAATGAAAATTTGAATCAACAAGCACAAAAACCATGCAAAGTAGTGAAGTGATGGATAAGGACCGCGGTGGGGGAGTAAGCTATCGGCTTTCTCCCACCGATGTCTGAAGCCAGGTACCTCATGAGCGAGATCCGCAGCCTTTCCCCTGCCCTGCTGTGGCAGTTTTTCGACACCCTCTGCAGCATTCCCCATCCTTCCGGCCATGAGGCGGCCCTGCGCCAGTGGATCATTGACTGGGCGCGGGCGCGGGAACTCGACGTGATCCAGGACAGGGTCGGCAACCTCGTCATCCGCAAGGCCGCCACCGCAGGCATGGCAGGGCGCAAGGGCGTCATATTGCAAGCCCATATGGACATGGTGCCCCAGGCCAACGCCGACAGCGCCCATGATTTTACCCGGGATCCGATCCAGCCCTGGATCGACGGCGACTGGGTCCGCGCCCGCGGCACCACCCTGGGCGCCGACAACGGCATCGGCCTGGCCGCCTGCCTGGCGGTGCTGGCCGACGACGAGGTGCAGCACGGCCCCTTGGAGGTGCTGTTGACCATCGACGAGGAAAGCGGCATGACCGGCGCCTTCGGCCTGGAGCCCGGTCTGTTGCGGGGCGAGATCCTGCTCAATACCGACTCGGAGCAGGACGGCGACGTCTACATGGGCTGCGCCGGCGGGGTGGATGCCAACATCACCCTGCCCTACCAGGCCGAGCCCGTCCCCGCCGGGCACCAGGCGGTACGCCTGGCCATCACCGGCCTGCGTGGCGGCCACTCCGGCATCAATATTCACCAGGGCCGGGCCAGCGCCAACAAGCTGCTGGCGGAGCTGCTGCACGATATCGGCCGGCACGGCCAGGTCCGGCTGGCGGAGCTGCACGGCGGCACCCTGCGCAATGCCATCGCCCGGGAAGCCTGGGCCCTGCTGACCCTGCCCGTCGCCGAACTGGACAGGGTACAGGCCCTGCTCGACCGCCATCGCCGCCAGTACGCCGTCGAATTCGCCGGGGTCGACGACTTTATCCGCCTGGCGCTGGAGCCCGCCGAGCTGCCGCCGCGGGTGATGAGCCCGGACATGCAGCAGCGCCTGGTCGCAGCCCTGCTCGCCTGCCCCCACGGGGTGATGGCCATGAGCCGGACCCTGGCCGAAGTGGTGCAGAGCTCCACCAACCTGGGGGTAATCAAGACGGAAGGGGATCAGGTCTACCTCCAGTGCCTGATCCGCTCCCTGAACGATGCCGAGCGGGACAGGGTGGCGGAGATGACGGCGGCGGTATTCCGCCTGGCCGGGGCCGAGTGCCGTTTCGATGGCGGCTACCCGGGCTGGCAGCCGGATCCCGACTCCGCCGTCATGAAACTGCTGCTCGATACCCACCAGGCCCTGTTCGGAGCGCAGCCGGCGGTCAAGGTGATCCATGCCGGCCTCGAGTGCGGCCTGTTCAAGGCGGTCTATCCGGAGTGGGACATGGTGTCGTTCGGCCCAACCATTCAAGGCGCCCACTCCCCGGACGAGCGGGTGCATATCGAAGCGGTGTCCCGCTTCTGGCAACTGCTGGTGCGGGTGCTCAGGCAGATCCCGGAGGCCGACGAGCGCTAAACGTCAGCATCGGACCCAGCCATGGCGTCTCCGGTAGGCAAGGAGGACAAATTGGCTTATGCTCTTGGCCAGGACCCCGAGTAGAGGAAGACGCCATGAAATACGCCTCCTTGTGTCTGTTGCTGTCCTTGCTGACGGCGCCGGCCATGGCCGACAACCTGCTGAACCGGATGGTGGACTTCGGCCGGGAAGTGCTGGACGAAACCCGCAAGCTGGCCCCCGGCATCCAGAACGATCGCCGCCACGAACAAGCGGCCCAATTGAACCAGGCCGCCCCGGACGACGGCCGGCACAGCCCGGCGATAGAGCTGGGGCCGGTATCCTCCGCTGAGTCCGCCAGCCTGCCGCCGCCGGCCTCCCCCAGCGCCAACCACGGCTGGCAGTTCGTGGAGGAAGATCATCTCAAGGGACAGTGAGGCGTGAATACGATAGCCGAATGATTGACGCAAGCTGCCTATTGAGCCCCGGCAAGGGCTACCAGTCAAACCCCAGCTGAACGCCCTGGCTGTTGTCGGCCAGCTCCACGCTCACTCCTACCAGCCGGACGCCCCTGCCTTCGGCACGCTCCCAGGCCCGTTCACAGAGCCTCAGTGCCGAGTCCAGCTCGGCCGCGTGAGTGCGCCTTGAGAGCGTGGTCTGCTCGAAATCGCTGAACTTGAGTTTGATGCACAGACCGCACACCGGTCTGCCGTCCAGCCGCCGGATCAGCTCCGGCCAGAGCCTGGCCAGCACCTGCAATCCCTGCTCCGACTGGTGCAGATCCTCGGCCAGGGTGGTCTCCACCCCCACCGATTTGCGCACCCATTGTGTCTGCACCGGTCGTTCGTCGATGCCCCTGGCCCGCTGCCACAACAGTCGGCCGAACTTGCCGAAGCGGCGCACCAGTTCGGCCTCGCCCACCGCCGCCAGCTGACCGCAGCTTTCCAGCCCCAGGGCCGACAGCTTCTCCGCCGTCTTGCGCCCGACGCCGGGGATCTTGGCCAGGGGCAGCCGATGCACGAAGTCTTCGACCAGCTCCGGCGGCAGCACGAAGAGCCCGTCCGGCTTGTTCTCTTCCGAGGCGATCTTGGCCAGGAACTTGTTGGGCGCCACCCCGGCAGAGGCGGTCAGTTGCAGCTCTTCCCGGATGGCCCGGCGGATATCCCGGGCGATCAGGGTGGCGCTGCCGCCGAACCAGGGGCTGTCGGTCACGTCGAGGTAGGCTTCGTCCAGGGACAGGGGCTCGACCAGGTCGGTATAGCGATGGAAGATCTCGCGGATCTGGCGGGAAACCTGCTTGTATTCGGCCATGTTGCCGGGGATCAGCAGCAGTCCCGGGCAGAGCTTGAGCGCCTGGTGGCTGGCCATGGCCGAACGCACGCCGAAGGCCCGGGCCGGGTAGTTGCAGGTCGCGATCACCCCGCGCCGGCTGGCACTGCCACCGATGGCCAGGGGGATATCCCGCCACTCGGGATGGGCGCGCATTTCCACCGCGGCGAAAAAGCAGTCCATATCGACGTGGATGATCTTGCGCATGACCAAACTGGATAAATAAACAGTAACCAGATATTAACGCGGAATGTTGGAAGCGGGAAGCAGCCCGAGCATGGTGGAAGATAAGAATGCTTACCCAAACTACGGCCTTTGATTTTATACAGCAAATCACGCTGTCAGCTAAAAGCCGTAAGCCAGGATCGCAGGCCACTCGGGCAGTTTATCGCTTCCAGCTTACGGCTTCCAGCTTCGGTCAGATGATGCGGTGTTCTTCCAGCATCTTGCGGCGGGCTTCTTCCTTGGCCATTTTCTTCTTGCGGTTGTCGCAGGGGTCGGGACAGTCACAGGCCTTTTCCACGCCGATACTACCCAGGCCGCCACAGGATCCCGAAATGGTCTTGCGCTGGAGGATATAGCCGATGGCCATGGCGGCAAACACCAGGGCAAACACCGCGAGCGTAATGACGAAATACAGCATATCAACCTCTTAAATACTTCTTGAAGGCGCTGGACATGTCCACCCGGAAGCCTTCTTCGGTCTTGGTGAGCAGATAGATGGCCAGCCGGTGTTGCTCCGCGAAGGCGAGCGCCTTGTCGGTGCCCATCACCGTCAGCGCCGTCGCCAACCCATCCGCGATCATACAGGAGGGATGCACCACTGTCACCGACGCCAGCCGGTGGGTAATGGGCTTGCCGGTGGCCGGGTCTATGCTGTGGGACAGCCGTTCCCCGTCCAGCTCGTAATAGTTGCGGTAGTCACCGGAGGTGGCCACGCTGCTGTTGCCGAGCGCGATCACCTGCTGCACCGAACCGGTGCCCGGCCCCGGTTTTTCCACCGCGATGCGCCAGGGCTGCCCCTTGGCATTGAGCCCGCTGACCCTGACCTCGCCGCCGATCTCCACCAGGTGATCGGTCAGTCCTTCTTCCGCCAGGTACTCGGACACCACATCCACCCCAAAGCCCTTGGCGATGGCCGACAGATCCACATAGAGCTCGGGCAGCGTCTTCTGCAGGTATTCGCCTCCGGCGTCGACGGTGACGGCCAGGTACTCGAGCCCGATGCGCGAGCGGATCTGCGCCAGTTGCTCGTCGCTCGGGATCCGCTCCGGCCGGGCATCGGGCCCGAAGCCCCACAGGTTGACCAGAGGGCCCACCGTCACGTCCAGGGCGCCGTCGCTCAGCCGCCCCAGCTGCAGGGACGCGGTCACCACCTTGGCGGTGTCTGCCGAGACCCGCACGGGATCGCTGCCGCGATACCGGTTAAACCGGCTCAGCTCCGAGTCTTCCCGGTAGGTCGACATCTGCTCGTTGACCCGCTCCAGCCGGCGGTCGATCTCGCTTTGTAGTTCCTGGGCCCGGGCTTCATCGGCCGCCACTATCTTCACCGAATAGTAGGTGCCCATGGTATCGCCGGTCAGGTGCAGCTGCGGCCTTTCGGTCGCCGCCGGCTGGCAGGCCGCCAATAAAAAGGCCAGCCCCAGGGGGGCCAGCCAGTTGATCACGGGAAGTTTCATCAGTGTTTAACCACTATTGTTTAACCACCAAAGTCATCCAGCAGGATGTTGTCGTCTTCCACGCCCAGGTTCTTGAGCATGTTGATCACGGCCGCGTTCATCACGGGCGGACCACACATGTAGTACTCGCAATCCTCGGGCGCATCGTGATCGCGCAGGTAGTTCTCGTACAGCACGTTGTGGATGAAACCGGTGTAGCCGGTCCAGTTGTCGCCGGGCTGGGGATCACTCAGGGCCACGTGCCATTGGAAGTTGTCGAACTGCTCCTGCAGGCCGTCGAAGTCTTCCACGTAGAACATCTCACGCTTGGAACGGGCGCCGTACCAGAAGCTGATCTTGCGCTTGGAGTTCAGGCGCTTGAGCTGGTCGAAGATGTGCGAACGCATCGGCGCCATGCCGGCGCCACCACCGATGAACACCATCTCGGCATCGGTGTCCTTGGCGAAGAATTCGCCGAAGGGACCGGAAATGGTGGCCTTGTCGCCGGCCTTCAGCGACCAGATGTAGGAGGACATCTTGCCGGGAGGCGCGCTCCAGTTGCTGGGCGGCGGGGTTGCTATCCGCACGTTCAGCATGATGATGCCTTCTTCTTCCGGGTAGTTGGCCATGGAGTAGGCGCGGATGGTTTCCTCGTCTACCTTGGACTCCAGCTCGAAGATCTTGAACTTGTCCCAGTCTTCCCGGTATTCCTCGGGCACGTCGAAGTCCTTGTACTTGACGTGATGGGGCGGCGCCTCGATCTGGATGTAGCCACCGGCACGGAAAGGCACGCTTTCGCCGTTGGGGATCTTGAGCTTGAGCTCCTTGATGAAGGTGGCCTTGTTATCGTTGGAGATAACCTCACAGTCCCACTTCTTGATGCCGAACACTTCTTCCGGCAGCTCGATCTTCATGTCCTGCTTGACGTTCACCTGGCAGGACAGACGCTCGCCGTGGCGGGCTTCGCCCTTGGAGATGTGATCCAGCTCGGTGGGCAGGATTTCACCGCCCCCCTCGAGTACGCGTACCCGGCACTGGCCACAGGAACCACCGCCACCACAGGCAGAAGAGACGAAGATACCGTTGGCCGCCAGGGCGCCCAGCAGCTTGACGCCGGCACCGGAGGTGATCGCCTTTTCGGGATCGTCGTTGATGCTGATAGTCACATCCCCTTCCGCGACCAGCTTGGACTTGGCAAACAGGATGATGCTTACCAGGACCAGCACGATCACGGTGAACATGACCACGCCTAGAATGATTTCCATCGTTTATTCCTTTTCCATCACTGGGTTTACAGAGAAATGCCAGAGAAAGACATGAAGCCGAGGGCCATCAGGCCGGCGGAGATAAAGGTGATCCCCAGACCGCGCAGGCCGTCGGGCACATCCGCATACTTCATCTTCTCACGCAAACCGGCCAACAGCACGATGGCCAGCATCCAGCCGATACCGGAGCCGAAACCATAGACGATGGACTCGGCAAAGTTGTAGTCCCGCTGTACCATGAAGGACACGCCGCCGAAGATGGCGCAGTTCACGGTGATCAGCGGCAGGAAGATACCCAGGGCGTTGTAGAGTGCCGGGAAGAACTTGTCCAACAGCATTTCCAGGATCTGCACCAGCGCCGCAATTACCCCGATAAAGGTAATGAAGTTCAGGAAGCTCAGATCCACCCCTTCGGCCAGGGCACCATCCTTGAGGATGAAGTTGTAGATGAGGTTGTTGACCGGCACCGAAATGGTCAGTACCACGGTCACCGCCACCCCCAGACCGAAGGAGGTTTTCACCTTCTTGGATACCGCCAGGAAGGTGCACATCCCCAGGAAGAAGGCCAGCGCCAGGTTCTCGATAAAGACGGCGCGGACAAACAGACTCAGAAAATGTTCCATGTTACTCCTTCGCCTCCACCTGCTCCGGACGGAAAGTACGCAGTACCCAGATAATGCCACCGATGATGAAGAAGGCGCTCGGCGGCAGCAGCAGCAGGCCGTTGGCCTGGTACCAGCCACCGTTCTTGATCAGCGGCAGAATCTCGATACCGAACCAGGTGCCGGAGCCGAACAGCTCGCGCACCGTGGCCACCACCAGCAGGATCAGGCCGTAGCCCAGGCCGTTGCCGATGCCGTCCAGGAAGGACATCATGGGTGGGCTTTTCATGGCGTAGGCTTCGGCGCGGCCCATCACGATACAGTTGGTGATGATCAGCCCCACAAACACCGACAGCTGCTTGGAGATGTCATAGGCGTAGGCCTTGAGGATCTGGTCCACCACGATAACCAGGGAAGCGATGATCGCCATCTGGGCGATGATCCGTACCGAGTTCGGGATCTGGTTGCGGATCAGCGAGATGAACAGGTTCGAAAACGCCGTTACCGAGATCACCGCCAGCGACATCACGAAGGCGGTCTGCATTTGCGAGGTCACTGCCAGGGCCGAGCAAATCCCCAGCACCTGCAGGGCGATGGGGTTGTTGCCGACGATGGGCCCGAACAGCACCTTTTTCATTTCAGCTTTATCAGCCATTGTTCAGCTCTCCTTCACGAACCTTGGCCAGGAAAGGACCAAACCCTTTCTCACCCAGCCAGAATTCAAAGGTATATTGCACGCCGTTGGAGGTCAGGGTGGCACCGGACAGGCCGTCCACACCGTGCTCGGACCCTTCGGGTGCTCCGCCCTTGACCACCCGCAGCGCCGGCTGGCCGTTCTCGTCGAACAGCTGCTTGCCGACGAACTGGGCACGCCAGTTGGGGTTTTCCACCTCGCCGCCGAGTCCGGGGGTTTCCCCCTGCTCGTAGTAGGTGATGCCCTTGATGGTGTTGCCATCGGGCTCGACCGCCACGAAGGCGTACATGGTGGACCACAGCCCCTGGCCGTGTACCGGCAGGATGATGCTGTCCAGCTCGCCGTTTTCGTCCTTGGCCAGGTAGACCGGCGCCAGGTTGGCGCGCCGGCGGATGCCGGCCGGATCCTCGGCACCGCTCAGGGCGATGCTGGCGGCAGGATCCTTGGCGGCGGCACGCTGGTTGTATCCTTCGGCCGGCTGGTCGGAAAACTCGCCGGTGTCCAGGTCCACCAGGCGGGCCTCGATATAACGGGCATAGTTTTCCGCCACGTTGGCACGGCCCAGGCCGGCCACGTCGACGATGTTGGTCTGAACGTCCAGCGCCTGGTTGCGCTGCTGGGTCGGTTTAAGCATGACCGCCGCGCCAGACACCACTATGGAGCAGACCAGGCAGAGACCGCCGACGATAGCAAAGGTCCTGCCGATAGTTTCTTTCTTAGCCACGAGCCAGCCTCCGTTTGATATTGGCCTGCACCACGAAGTGGTCGAACAAGGGAGCGAACAGGTTGGCGAACAGGATGGCCAGCATCATGCCTTCGGGGAAGGCCGGGTTGACCACGCGGATCAGCACCACCATGACGCCGATCAGGGCGCCGTACCACCATTTACCCTTGTTGGTGAAGGAAGCGGACACCGGGTCGGTGGCCATGAACATCATGCCGAAGGCGAAGCCACCCAATACCAGGTGCCAGTGCCAGGGCATGGAGAACATGGGGTTGGTGTCGGAACCGATCACATTGAACAGGGTCGCCGTCACTACCATGCCGAGCATCACACCGGCGACGATACGCCAGGAGGCGATGCCCAGGTAGATGATGAACAGGCCACCGATCAGGATGGCCAGGGTCGAGACCTCGCCGATGGATCCCTGCATGTTGCCGATAAAGGCATCCATCCAGCTGATCGCCGTATCGGTGTTCACGTCCATCAGCGCAGCCTGGCCGCCGGCGGCCCACTGACCCAGGGCGGTGGCGCCGGAAAAGCCGTCCACGGCGGTCCATACGGTGTCACCCGAAATCTCGGCCGGGTAGGCAAAGAACAGGAAGGCACGGCCAGCCAGGGCCGGGTTGAGGAAGTTCTTGCCGGTACCGCCGAAGATCTCCTTGGCCATGACCACACCGAAGGTGATACCCAGGGCGGCCTGCCACAGCGGCAGGGTGGCGGGCACGATCAGCGCGAACAGCACCGAGGTCACGAAGAAGCCTTCGTTGACTTCGTGCTTGCGCACGGTGGCGAACAGCACTTCCCAGAAGCCCCCCACCACGAACACGGTCAGGTAGATGGGCAGGAAGTAGGTGGCGCCCAGCAGCAGTTTGCTGCCCCAGCCGGCCCCTTCGCCCAGGGTTGCCCCGAGGGCCTGGGCCAGGCCATAGCGCCAGTTGCCGTCGATCACCGCGGCCAGGTCGGCCGGGCTGTACATGTTGGTCAGGGCCGCGATGGCCTGGCCACCGGCATTGTACATGCCGAAGAACATGGCCGGGAAGGTCGCCAGCCACACCATGATCATGATGCGTTTCAGGTCGATGCTGTCGCGCACATGGGAGGCGTTACGGGTCACCATGCCCGGGGTATAGAGCACGGTCGCCACCGCTTCGTACAGGGCGTAAAACTTCTCGTACTTACCACCCGGCTCGAAATGGTGTTCGATCTTTTCCAGAGTGTGCTTCAAACTCATTTCACTTAGCCCTCTAGCTCAATCTTGGTCAGACACTGACGCAGCACCTGGCCGTAATCGTACTTGCCCGGGCACACATAGGTACACAGTGCCAGATCTTCTTCATCCAGCTCCAGGCAGCCCATGGTCTGGGCGCTGTCGGTATCACCGGACAGCAGATCACGCAGCAGCAGGGTCGGCAGAAGATCCAGCGGCATGATCCGCTCGTAGTTTCCGATTGGCACCATGGCACGACTGGAGCCGTTGGTGGTGGTGGTCAGGTCGAACAGCTTGCCCTTGGTCAGGTGGCTCAGATAGGCACGGGTCACGGAGAACTTGTTGGCGCCCGGCGCCAGCCAGCCCATGAACTCCTTGTCGCGGCCTTCCTTCAGCACCGACACCTGCAGGTGGTAGCGCCCCAGGTAGGCATGGGGACCGTTGGCGGCGGTGCCGGACAGCACGGAGCCGGAAATGAGACGGTTCTCGCCGTCCTGCAGCTCGCCGGCGGTCAGCTCTTCCAGGGAGGCGCCGATGCGGGTACGCAGCAGACGCGGCTTCTGTACCACTGGGCCGCCCAGGGCCACCACCCGGTCGGTGAACAGTTCACCGGTGGTGAACAGCTTGCCGACCGCGATCACGTCCTGGTAGTTGATGTACCAGACCACCTTGCCGGGGACGATGGGATCGATAAAGTGAATGTGGGTACCCGGCAGGCCCGCGGGATGCACACCCACGAACACATGTTCCTTGATGTTGTCGGCCTGGGCCTGGGGCAGGCTGCCTTCACCCTTGCAGACGTGCACCTGGCCATCGGTCAGGCGGCTCAGCACCTGCAGACCGTCGGTAAACGCCTGGGCGTTTTCCTTGATGATCAGTTCGGCGTTGGCACAGAGGGGGTTGGAGTCCATGGCGGTAACAAAGATGGAGCGCGGAGTGGACTCCACGGCAGGCACCTTGCTGAAGGGGCGGGTGCGCAGGGCGGTCCACAGGCCGGATTCAACCAGCTGTTCTTTTACTGTGTCACGTTCCAGTTTGGCCAGGTCGGCTTGAGCGTATTTCGAAAAAGTAATCTGCTCTTCGCTGTCATCGACGGCAATCACGACCGATTGCAGTACACGTTTGGCGCCACGGTTGATTTCAACCACTGTACCGGCGGCGGGAGCTGTGAACTTAACGCCCGGGTTCTTCTTGTCCTCGAAGATCACCTGACCTTTTTTGACGCGGTCCTCTACCTTGACATACATGGTAGGGCGCATGCCCACATACTCCTCGCCCAGCGTAGCAACGCGCTTGATGGCAGGACCATCGTAGATTACTTGCTCTGGGGCCCCGGAAATCGGGAGGTCCAGTCCTTTTTTAATTGTAATCATACTCACTTGCACTACTTGTTAGGGGAAGACAGGTACTTGCCATGTCAGACATGACAACATGCTGATGAGTCGCTACCGGCCTGCCTCTATCGTCTTGGCAACAGCGTGACTACAGTCCGGTAACATCCAGCCCGATATAAAAGGCGCATAATTCTAGCACTTTTAACTCGGCGGCTGCCATGGCAATTACCAAAAATTACCGCCTCTTTAGGCAAAACCGACGGGGCTGTGCGCCGTTATTGCAAAAATAAGGCCATGATATTTGGCCAGTTATTATGCCTTAGTCGCAGAGGGAGGGCCCGCATGGGACCCTCCCCGCCATGGCGTCCGCGGGGGCAGGTAACAAACACCTCAAGCACGGGCAACATGGCGCTCAGGCCGACACGCCGCCCTGGCCACGACAGGCCGGGCTGTCGGGCACCCCGCCCCGGGCCTGCCATTCGGCCGGGGTCAGGGTGTGCAACGCCAGGGCATGGACCCCGCCCGCCAGCTCCTCGGCCAGCAGGCTGTTCAGGGCCCGGTGCCGGGCCAGCAGACGCTGGCCTTCGAAGCGGTCGCTCACCACCACCAGCTTGAAATGGGTTTCCGAGCCGGGGGCCACCCGGTGCATGTAGCTTTCGTTGATCACTTCCAGATGCTGGGGGGCCAAGGCCTCGCGCACCTTGTGCTCTATGATGGCTTGTATAGACATAATCGACTCCTGGATTGAACGATATCGTAAGGGTGAGGGGTGGGGTTAAGGGTGAGGCGTGAGGGGTAAGGAATACCTCGTTTTCCTCACTCCTCACCTCCCCCTCACTCTTCACGGCCCTGGGGCGGCAGATAACGGAAGGTCAGGTTGATCCGTGCCTCGGTCACTCCCGCCGCCCTGGGCAAGGCATGCTGCCAATGATGCTGCATTTCGCCGGCCATCACCAGCAGGCTGCCGTGGTCGAGCCTCAGCTCCCGCCGCTCGCCGCCGCCATGGCGCAGCAGGAAACGGCGGCTGGCTCCCAGGCTGACCGAGGCGATCAGCGGATGGAGGCCGAGTTCGGGTTCATCGTCCGCATGCCAGCCCATGCTGTCCCGGCCGTCCCGGTAGAGGTTGAGCAGCACCCCGTTGAAGGGGCGGCCGCAGATAGCCGCCAGCCGCCGCCCTATCTGCGCCACCAGCGGGTGCCAGGGCTCGGGAAGGCGGGTCTTGCCCGAGTAACGATAGGGTCGCTCTCCCATCCAGCAGGACAACCGGGGCTCATCCAGCTCACGTCCGAACAGCCTGAGCCGATGCTGCCGCCAGGGGATCTCCCGCCCGAGTTGCGCCAGCCAGTCGTCCGCCTCGGGAGCGAAGGCCTGCGGCCACCACAGCAGGCGTCCGCCGGCCAGTTCGATCCACTCGGGCCTGTCAGCCCACAAGTCCATGCGCCGTCCCCCCTGTCGTCGTCGCGAATCGTTCATGGGGCCGCGCCCGGAAAAACCGCCGCCCCGCGAAACACCCCGTGCCAGCGGCAACTTGCTCCCCCGGGAGTGGCGGTATCGGGGCCACTTCATTAAAATGCCCCTTTTCGCTATTCGGGCCACCCATCGTTATGAATCATCACTTTCCCCTGCCCCAGGGCGGCGAGCTGATACTCCATCGCTACCCGCGCCACGCCCAGCATGGCCTGCAGGCCTGGGACGCCGCCGATGAATATATCATGAACGAGCTGGCCACGCAGGAGTGGAGCCGGGAAGCCCCGCTGCTGATCGTCAACGACGGCTGTGGCGCCCTCACCCTCGCCCTGCACCAGCATAGTCCCTATGTCATGACCGACTCCCGGGTTGCCGAACTGGCTCTCAACGCCAACGCCCTGGACAACGGCCTCGAGCCCACCTGGCAGTTGCTCGACAGCCTGGCGCCCTGGCCCGAGCAGCCCGGGCTGGTGCTGCTCAAGCTGCCCAAGACCAACGCCATGCTGGAATACCAGCTGGCCGCCCTGAGCCGGGTCGCGGGCCCGCAGACCCGCCTTATCGCCGGCGCCAAGGCCAAAGACATCCACGGCTCCACCCTCAAGCTGTTCGAGCAGTACCTGGGCCCCACCCACACCAGCCTGGCCTGGAAAAAGGCCCGACTGATCTTCTGTGCCCCGGATCCGGCCAAGGCGCCGGCGCCCCTGCCGCCGCTCCTGGCCTGGCCGCTGGAAGGCACCGGCTTTACCATTTACAACCACGCCAACCTGTTTTCCCGTGCCAGCCTGGACATCGGCGCCCGCTTCCTGCTCGAGCACTTGCCGGCCGACCGTCCGGGCCGGATGATCGACCTCGGCTGCGGCAACGGCGTACTGGGGCTGATGGCCCTGGCCCGCAACCCCCAGGCCCAGGTCAGCTTCGTGGACGAATCCCATATGGCCGTCGCCAGCGCCCGCATGAACCTGGAGCGCAATCTGCCGGCGGCAGAACCGCGAGCCCGCTTTATGGTCAACAACTGTCTCGAAGGCATGGCGCCGGACAGCGCCGATCTGGTACTGTGCAACCCCCCGTTCCACCAGCAGCAAGCCATCACCGATCATATTGCCTGGCAGATGTTCGTGGACGCCAAAAGGGTGCTGCGCCGGGGCGGCGAGCTGCTGCTGGTGGCCAACCGCCACCTCGATTATCACCAGAAGCTGAAACGGCTGTTCGGCAATCAGCGGGTAGTGGCATCCAATCGCAAATTCGTTATCCTGAGAGCCATTAAAACCCCTTAAGGAAGCCTGTAGATGAAATCCGTGAAATGGTTAACGACCGCCATGCTGGCCCTGGGCCTGAGTGCCTGTGCCAGCTACTACCCCATCGCCGTCGATGTCAGCCCTTCCGTCCAGGTCGGCGGCGGCGTCTATCGCGGCCAGCCCGTCGCCTTGAGCAGCAGTGACGCCCGCGCCAACGACTTCATCATCCAGATAGAGCAGCAGGACAAATCCCCGGTGGTGGTGGGCGCCAGCAACAACCTGCGCATCCAGCTGGAACAGGCCCTGGCCCAGGGCCTGAGCACCCAGGGCGCCTTTATCGAGCAGGGTGCCGGCACCCGCGTCAACCTGCAGCTGCAGGAGGTGCTGGCCCGGGTGATCCGCGGCCATATCAGTTACGATGTGGTCCAGCAGTTGCGCTTGCAGCTGACCCTGGAACGCAACGGCCGCACCATCACCAAACAGTATCGCCGCAGCGCCCAGGAAGAATTTCCCGGCCGTCTGCATCCCGATCTGGACAAGGTGAAAGAGGCCCTGAACAAGCAGCTGTCGCTGCTGGTGCAGGACATGCTGGCCGACCGCGACGTCCAGAACTTTATCGGCGGCAACTGAGCCATGCGGGGCCCATCCCCCGGCACGGCTCCAGGCTGCATCGCCCTGGGCCAAGGGTAAGGAGAATATATGAAAGCTATCCTGTGGTTACTGAGCGCCCTGCTGGCCCTGCCGGTGCTGGCAGGCCCCCGGGTCGAGCTGGTCACCAACCTGGGCCGGCTGGAAGTGGAGCTGGACGACGCGGCCGCTCCCGAGACGGTCGCCAACTTCCTGCGCTACGTGGACGACGGCAGCTACAACAACAGCCTGTTCCACCGCCTGATCCCCGGTTTCGTGGTGCAGGGCGGCGGCTATGGCACCGACTTCAGCCCCCTGCCCACCTATGCGCCTGTGGTCAACGAGTCGGCCAACGGCCTGTCCAACCTGAGTGGCACCATCGCCATGGCCCGCACCCAGGATCCCGACAGCGCCACCCGCCAGTTCTACATCAACCTGAAGGACAATATCGCCCTGGATGCGGGCCGCGCTGCCGGCTACACGGTATTCGGCAAGGTGGTCAGGGGCGAGGACGTGCTGAGCAAGATGGCAAGGGTGCCCACCGGCATGAACCTGCAGCTGCGTGCCCGGGACGTGCCCCAGCAGCCCATCATCCTGCTGGAAGCACGCCGGCTGCCCGATGCGGGAGAACCCCCATCAGGGCCCTGACCATGACCCGGCTGCAGCAGAGCCTGTCGCTCTACCTGGAGCGTCGGGTCCTTACCCTGTTCGCCCTCGGCTTCTCCTCCGGGTTGCCGTTGTTGCTGGTGTTCGGCACCCTGTCGTTCTGGCTGCGGGAAGCCGGGGTCAGCCGCACCAGCATCGGCTTCTTCAGTTGGGTGGCGCTGGCCTACGGCGTCAAGTGGTTGTGGTCCCCACTGGTCGACCGGCTGCCCCTGCCCTGGCTGTCGCGCAGGATGGGCCGGCGGCGCAGCTGGATGCTGTGCTCCCAGCTCACCATCATGGCGGCATTGGCCGGTATGGCCGTTTCCGATCCCACCACCCAGCTCGTCAGCCTGGCACTGTTCGCCCTGGCGGTGGCCTTCGCCTCCGCCACCCAGGACATCGTGATCGACGCCTACCGTATCGAGGCCGCACCGGAGCGGCTGCAGGGCGCCCTGGCCGCCGCCTACATGACCGGTTACCGGCTGGCGATGATAATGGCGGGAGCCGGGGCACTCGCCATCGCCGCCTGGGCCGGCTCGGATCTGGGTTACGATCCCGTCGGCTGGAAGGTAGCCTACCTGTGCATGATGGGCTTTATGCTGGTGGGGGTGATCACCTGCCTGCTGTTGCACGAGCCCGAAGTGGATCTTGCCGCCCAACAGCAGGCCCAGGCCGAACACAAGCAGGCCCTGATGGAGCGGGGCTGGCCCCGCCCCGCGGCTGCCCTACTGGCGTTCCTGAAAAGCGCCGTGGTGGCTCCCTTCGCCGAGTTCTTCCAGCGTTTCGGCTGGCAGGCGCTGCTGATCCTGGCACTGATCGCCAGCTACCGCATCTCGGACGTGGTGATGGGCGTCATGGCCAATCCCTTCTATGTGGACATGGGCTTCAGCAAGTCGGAAATCGCCACCGTCACCAAGGTCTATGGCGTCATCATGACCCTGGTGGGGGCTGCCCTCGGCGGCCTGCTGGTGATGCGCTTCGGCACCCTGCGCATCCTGATGCTGGGCGCCGTGCTGGCCGCCGGCACCAACCTGCTGTTCGCGCTGATGAGCCAGCTCGGGGGTAACGTGCTGCTGCTGACCCTGATCATCTCCCTCGACAACCTGAGCGCCGGCATTGCCACCGCCGCCTTCATCACCTATCTGTCCAGCCTGACCAACGTGGCCTTCTCCGCCACCCAGTATGCGCTGTTCAGCTCGGTGATGATGCTGCTGCCCAAGTTCATCGCCGGCTTTTCGGGCGTGGTGGTGGACGCTCATGGCTACGCCACTTTCTTTATCGGTACCGCCGCCATCGGCATTCCGGTGCTGCTGCTGATCCACCTGGTCACCCGGCTGCATCCCCCCGCCAACTAGCGCGAATGCCACCGCGGTCACAAAACTGAAACGGCGCAATCGTTTGCGGTCTTGCGCCGTTTTTTCACCCGCCTAGACTCCCCCCACCCCGGGGAATTCCTGCCACCACGGTTAAGGAAAACCTTGTCATATCAAACGAAAAGAAGAGACTGACAGATGGCTAAGATGCTTAACAACCTGGTCGCCGCCGGCGTACTGACCGCCCTCGCCGCGCCCGTGGTTCATGCCGCCGACTACAGCGACGGTATCCACAAGAACGACTACAAGTGGCTGCAGTTCAACCTGATGCGCAGCGCAGACAACAAGCTGCCGTTCCGCAACGAACGCGACACCTATCTGGAAATGGAATTCGGCGGCCGCTCCGGCCTGTTCGATCTCTACGGCTACCTGGACGTGTTCGACATCTTCGACAGCGAGGGTGACGACCTGCACGGCGGCGACAACTTCTTCTTCAAGTTCGCGCCGCGCCTGTCGCTGGATGCCCTGACCAAGACCGACCTGTCCTTCGGCCCGGTGCAGGAGCTGTATATCGCCAGCGTGACCAACGTGGCCGACAACGGCGCCTTCGGTGGCCTGTTCGAACACTATGTGGGCCTGGGCTCCGATGTCCAGGTGCCCTGGTTCGGCAAGATGGGGCTGAACGCCTACGGCCGCTATGTGCGCGAAAACTACGGCGCCCCGGACGAGGGCAGCTGGGACGGCTACATGGTGTCGACCAACTGGTTCAAGCCGTTCCATACCTTCGGCAACGGCAGCTTTATCGCCTACCAGGGTTACCTGGACTACAAGTTCGGCGCCGACACCATCGGCGGTGTCGCCGGCCGCACCTCCAACGCCCTGGAGTGGTTCAACGGCATCTACTGGCATTCCGACCGCTACGCCGTGGGCTACGGCGCCAAGCTGTACAACAACATGGCGTTCTTCAAGGACGGCAGCGACGCCACCGGCGTAACCCAGGATACTTCCGGCCTGGGCCACTACTTCTCGGTCACCTACAAGTTCTGATCCCCCGCGGCTACGGCAACGTAGCCGCGCCCGGTTTCACCGGCCGGCACCCGGCCGAAACCAGGCGCCGCCTGCGGCGCCTGCCTCTACCGGCTCAGGTACTCGGAAATCGATCGCACCATGCCGTCGGCGTCCAGGCCCAGCAGGGCCAGGATCTGCTGCTGGCCGCCCTGCTCGATAAACTCATCGGGCAGGCCCAGGTTCAAGACCGGCATGGGACGCTTGTGGTGCATCAGGCATTCGTTCACCGCCGAGCCGGCGCCCCCCATGACGGCATTTTCCTCCACCGTCACCAGCAACTCGTGCCCGTCCAGCAGGGACAACAGCAGCGCCTCGTCCAGCGGCTTGACGAAACGCATGTCCACCAGGGTGGCGTCCAGCCGCTCGGCGGCGAGCCGCGCCTCGGCCAGCAGGGTGCCGAAGTTGAGCAGGGCCACGCCGCTGCCCCGGCGGACGATCCGCCCCTTGCCCAGTTCCAGCGCCGTCATCGATTCTTCGATCTCCACGCCGCAGCCGTTGCCACGCGGGTAGCGCACCGCCGCCGGCCCCCGGTGCACAAAGCCGGTGTAGAGCATCTGCCGGCACTCATTTTCGTCGGCGGGCGTCATGATCACCATGTTGGGCACGGTACGCAGGTAGCTGAGATCGAAGGCGCCCTGGTGGGTGGGGCCGTCGGCGCCGACGATGCCGGCCCGGTCGATGGCGAACAGCACATCCAGGTTCTGCAGGGCCACGTCGTGGATCAGCTGGTCATAGGCCCGTTGCAGGAAGGTGGAGTAGATGGCCACCACCGGTTTCTTGCCCTCTATCGCCAGCCCCGCCGCCAGGGTCACCGCATGCTGCTCGGCGATGGCCACGTCGAAATAGCGCTGGGGGAACTCCCGGGAGAAACGCACCAGGCCGGAGCCTTCGCGCATGGCCGGGGTAATGGCCATCAGCCGGGGATCCAGCCGGGCCATGTCGCACAGCCAGTTGCCGAAAATGGCGGAATAGGACAGGCCGCCCCCGCCGCTCTTGGGCAGTGCACTCTGGGCCGGGTCGAATCTGGGGACGCCATGGTAACCGATGGGATCCTGTTCGGCGGGCAGGTAGCCCTTGCCCTTGCGGGTCATCACATGCAGGAACTGCGGACCCTTGAGCCTGCGCATGTTGCGCAGGGTTTCCACCAGGGTCTCGATATCGTGGCCGTCGATGGGACCGACGTAATTGAAGCCGAACTCCTCGAACAGGGTGCCGGGCACCACCATGCCCTTGAGGTGCTCTTCGGCCCGGCGGGCCAGCTCCTTGATCGGCGGCACCATCTCCAGCGCCTTTTTTCCCCCTTCGCGCAGGGTGCTGTAGAGGGAGCCGGACATGATCCGCGCCAGGTGGTTGTTGAGGGCGCCCACGTTTTCGGAGATCGACATCTCGTTGTCGTTGAGCACCACCAGCATGTCCTTGTGGATATCGCCGGCGTGGTTGAGCGCTTCGAAGGCCATGCCGGCGGTAAGGGCGCCGTCGCCGATCACCGCCACCACCTTGCGGCCCTTGTTCTCTTCATCGGCGGCGATGGCCATGCCCAGTGCGGCGCCGATGCTGGTGCTGGAGTGCCCCACCGACAGGGTGTCGTATTCGCTTTCCTCCCGCCAGGGGAAGGGATGCAACCCCTGGTACTGGCGGATGCTGGTCATGCGCTCGCGCCGGCCGGTGAGGATCTTGTGCGGATAGGCCTGGTGGCCCACGTCCCACACCAGGCGGTCGAAGGGCGTGTTGTACACATAGTGCAAGGCCACCGTCAGCTCCACCACCCCCAGGCCCGAAGCCAGATGGCCACTGCTGCGGCTCACCGAATGCAGCAGGTAGGATCTCAGCTCGTCGCACAGGGCGGGCAATCGCTCCTGGGGCAGGCTGCGCAGTTCGTCCGGCAGGTTGGCCAGGGCCAGGGTCGGGTAATCGGCAATATTCAGACTCATAGGCTTATTATTATCCTCGCCCTAGAACTCGCGTTTCACGATGTAATGGGCGAATGCTTCCAGTGTATGGGTTGGGTAGGGAATGTCTGCCAGCGCCGTCAGCGCCTGCTGATAGAGCTGTTGTGCCAGTTGCCGGGCACCCTCCAGTCCGAGCAGGGCCGGGTAGGTGCTCTTCTGCTGCACCAGATCCTTGCCCTGGGTCTTGCCCAGGGTCTGGGTATCGGCGGTGATGTCCAGGATGTCGTCCTGTACCTGAAAAGCCAGGCCGATGGCCTCGGCGTAACGGCTCAGGGCGTCCAGGTGGGCTTCATCCAGTTCCCGGGCGCAGAGGGCGCCCAGGCGTACGGCGGCGCGGATCAGTGCCCCCGTCTTGTGCCGGTGCAGGGTCTCCAGCCGGGCCAGGTCGATGCCTTTGCCTTCGCTTTGCATGTCCAGGGCCTGGCCGCCGCACATGCCACCGTAGCCGCTTGCCCGGGCCAGCTCCTGCACCATGCGCAGCCGGCGGCCGGCATCGAGGCCGTCATCCGGGTGACGACTGAGTAGCTCGAAGGCCAGGGTTTGCAGGGCATCGCCGGCGAGGATGGCGGTGGCCTCGTCGAACGCCTTGTGCACCGTGGGCTTGCCCCGGCGCAGAGCATCGTCGTCCATGGCCGGCAGGTCGTCGTGGATCAGCGAATAGGCGTGGATGCACTCGATGGCGGCGGCGGCGGCATCGAGTGCCTGGGGGCTGGCATTGCCCAGCAATTCGCCGCTGGCGTACACCAGCATGGGACGAACCCGTTTACCGCCTTGCAGCAGGCCGTATTCCATGGCGGCCTTAAGGCCCGGCGCCAACTCGCCCAGCTCCGTCATGGTGCGGGACAAGACAACGCCAATCCGCTCACCATACTGCTGCTGTAACAGCCCAACGCTCACATCAGCGCTCCTCTTGTCCGGAATTAAAAGCCACCAGCCGCTCTTCGCCCTCCTGTTGCAGCAGCATCTGGACCTGTTGCTCGGCATGGGCCAGCCGGTGCTGCCCGGCACGCACCAGCTGGACACCGCGCTCGAAGGACTTGAGCGCCTGCTCCAGGCTCAGGTCACCGTCTTCCAACTGGCTGACCAGGCTTTCCAGCTCCGCGAGGGCACTTTCAAAATCCATGTTTTCCGGTTTTTTGGTGGCCACGGCAATCCCCTGTGGTTCGGCTTGCAAAATGGGGGGCAATAGTAACATTCCCGCTTGGGGTTTGGCGAAAGATATAGACGAATCGCCCCCCCCTCCGGGCGCTTTCGGCTAAAGAAAAAATGTGCCGCTGCCGATAACAACAGCAGCGACAACGCGAGTCGTAACAAGGTAACATTAACGCCGTTTTCAAGCCTGCAATAACAGTGAGGACCCTACTTTGGATCTGGCAACCCTTCTCGGACTGATCGGTGGCATGGCTTTTATCGCAATGGCGATGGTGCTGGGTGGTGGACTCACCATGTACGTGGATGTGCCGTCGATTTTTATCGTGTTCGTCGGCTCCCTGTTCGTGGTGATGATGAAGTTCAACCTCGGCCAATTCCTGGGGGCGGCCAAGGTGGCGGCCAAGGCCTTCATGTTCAAGCTGGAAAAACCCGAAGACCTGATTGAGCGGGTGGTACAACTGGCCGATGCGGCCCGCAAGGGCGGTTTTCTCGCGCTGGAAGAAGCGAACATCACCAACCCCTTCCTGCAGAAGGCCGTCGACATGCTGGTGGACGGCCATGAGCAGGGCGTGGTGAAGGCGGCGTTGGAAAAAGACATCGACCTCACCGCCGAGCGGCAAACCGAAGGCGCCCGCATTTTCCGGGCCCTGGGGGATGTGGCTCCGGCCATGGGCATGATAGGCACCCTGATCGGCCTGGTGGCCATGCTGGCCAACATGGACGATCCCAAGGCCATCGGCCCGGCCATGGCGATAGCCCTGTTGACCACCCTCTACGGTGCCATGCTGGCCAACATGGTGGCGTTGCCCATCGCCGACAAGCTCGAGCTGCGTTCGGGCGAAGAGCGCCTTAACCGCACCCTGATCCTCGACGCCATCCTGGGCATTCAGGACGGCCAGAACCCGCGGGTACTGCAGAGCCTGCTGGAGAACTACCTGGCCGACAGCAAGCGACCGAAGGAGGAGTAGTGGCGGCCAAGAAGAAACCGCCGGCGCCCGCCGGCGCGCCGGCCTGGATGGCAACCTTCGCCGATCTGGCCACCATACTGATGAGCTTTTTCGTGCTGTTGCTGGCCTTCGCCGAGATGGACGTGCTCAAGTTCAAGCAGATTGCCGGCAGCATGAAGTTCGCCTTTGGGGTACAGAATCAGCTGGAAGTCACCGAGATCCCCAAGGGCACCTCGGTGATTGCCCTGGAATTCCGGCCGGGCCAACCCCAGCCCACGCCCATAGACGTCATCATGCAGCACACCACCGACTCCACCCAGGCCGAGCTGGACTTTCAGCCCGGGGAATCGCACAGTGCCGCCGGGGAAAGCCGGGAAAGCGGCGACATGAGCGGCAGCGAGCAGCCCGACACGCCCCAGACCGATCCCCAGAGCATGAGCCTGGCGCGGGAACTGGCCGAACAGCTCAGTTCCGCCATCGAGCAGGATGCCATCGAAATCGAGGCCCTGGGCCAGCAGGTGGTTATCCGCATCAAGGAGCAGGCCTCCTTTCCGGCGGGCTCCGCCTTTCTGCAGCCACAGTTCTGGCCGGTGGTGCGGCAGATCGGCAACCTGGTCAAGGACGTCCCCGGCGAGATCCTGGTCGCCGGCCATACCGACGATGTCCACACCAGCAACGAGCTGTTTCGTTCCAACTGGGAACTCTCCGCCCAGCGGGCCCTGGCGGTGGCGGATCAACTGCTGCGGGTGGAAGGATTCGACGACGGCCGCATGGTGGTGATCGGCATGGCGGACACCCGCCCCCTGGAGCCCAACGAGACGGCGGATCACCGCCGGCGCAACCGGCGGGTGGAGATCACCATCTCCCAAGGCAAGCCCAAGTTCACCAGTCCCCTGGAACTGCCGGCCGCGCAATAACTCCCGGCGCCCGGGCCAATCCCGGCGCCGCCGGCCAGGCACGAATAAATTCGTGCCTGCTGCCCCCGGCCGCGGCTTTGTTGTATAATGCGGGGCTTTCGTTTTTTTGCTGTCCCGGACGTACCGCATCATGAAATTTATTATCAAGCTCCATCCAGAAATCACCATCAAGAGCAAGTCGGTGCGTCAGCGCATGAGCAAGATCTTGCAGGGCAATATCCGCAATGTGCTCAAGCCCCTGGATGAACAGGTCAAGATCCGGGCCGACTGGGACAAGCTGGTACTGCGCACCAACATCATGACCGAAGCGCACCGTCAGGCCATGATCGCGGCCCTGGCCTGCATCCCCGGCATCCAGAGCTTTCTCGAGGTCAAGGAATACCAGGTCTCCACCCTGGACGAGATCCTGGAGCAGGCCCAGGCCATGTTCGGCGACCGGCTGGCCGGCAAGACCTTTTGCGTGCGCGCCAAGCGCCGGGGCCAGCAGCCGTTCAGCTCCCTGGACGTGGAGCGTTACGTGGGCGGCGGTCTCAACCAGCGCTGCAATACCGGCGGCGTGCGGCTGAAAAACCCCGATATGCAGATCAACCTGGAACTGGACGGCGACCGCCTCTTCCTGGTGAGCGAGCAGCACGAAGGGCTGGGCGGCTTTCCCATCGCCACCCAGGAAAGCGTGCTCAGCCTGATGTCCGGCGGCTACGACTCGGGGGTGGCCTCCTACCAGTTCATCAAGCGGGGCAGCCGGGTACACTACTGCTTCTTCAATCTGGGCGGGCGCGAGCACGAGGCCGGGGTGCGCGAGGTGGTGCACTATCTGTGGAAGAAATACGGCGCCTCCCACAGGGTCAAGTTCATCTCGGTGCCCTTCGAGGGGGTGGTGGCCGAGATCCTGGCGAAGATCGACAAGGGCCACATGGGCGTGGTGCTCAAGCGCATGATGATGCGTGCCGGCGCCGCCGTGGCCGGCAAGCTGGCGATCAACGCCCTGGTGACCGGCGAGTCCATGGGCCAGGTATCCAGCCAGACGGTGACCAACCTCAACG
Organism: Zobellella sp. An-6; assembly: GCF_052487945.1. Lineage (NCBI taxonomy): Bacteria > Pseudomonadati > Pseudomonadota > Gammaproteobacteria > Aeromonadales > Aeromonadaceae > Zobellella > Zobellella sp. An-6. Next base: position 3,136,469 of record NZ_CP199259.1, read on the forward strand.
TGATCGACCGGGTCACCGAGACCCTGATACTGCGCCCCCTGATCGCCGCCGACAAGCAGGACATCATCGATCAGGCGCGACGCATCGGCACGGCGCCCTTTGCCGAGAAAATGCCGGAATACTGCGGCGTGATCTCCCAAAAGCCCACCATCAAGGCGAACCTGGCCAAGGTGGAGGCCGAGGAGGCCAACTTCGACTTCGGCGTGCTCGACACCGCCATCCAGGCTTCCTTCGTGGAAGATGTGCGGGATCTGGCCAAGGCCTGGACCCTGCCGGAGGTAGAGTTCAGCGAAGCGGCCGGCCAGGGCGAGGTGATCCTGGACATCCGCGCCCCGGAAGAAGAGGAGGAAGCCCCGCTGAAGGTGGAAGGTCACCAGGTGCTGCACATGCCCTTCTTCAAGCTGGCCCACCAGTTCGGTGAGCTAGACTCAAACAAAACCTACCTGCTCTATTGTGCCCGGGGTGTGATGAGCCGGCTGCAGGCCATCCACCTGAAGGAGCAAGGCTTCGACAATGTCAAGGTTTACCGTCCCTGAGTCCCGGCGGCAAACCGGCGCCGCCACGCACGAATCGCGTCGAGCCTAGGCCGGGCTGCGGCGGCGTACTTCCTGGTACAGCTGGCGGCACACCGGTACCGGCAGGGTAGCGGCCTTCGCCAGTAGATAGCCGGTGATATGGTCGATCTCGGTAGGCCGGCCCTGTGCCAGATCCTGGTGCATGGAGGAATAATTGGTGGCGGTCAGTTCAATCACCTTGCGCAAACGCCGGCGGAAATCGTCGAGCGACTCCGTTTCCCCGAGTTGTACCATTACCTGGTGCACCTCCTCGCTCAGTTGCTCCAGCACGGCAGCAAAACGGGGCTCCAGCAGCTGGCCATTGCGGATATCATGGCAGGCGGTGAGCGGGTTGATCACCGCATTCACCGCCAGCTTGCGGTGCTGCAGGCCGAGTATGTCTTCACTCCACTTGGCATGCCCCAGGGCGGCGGCCAGCGGCCGGGCGAGATCCGCATAGGCCTTGGCGGCCGGGTTCACCGGTCCCAGCCAGGTTTCCCCCTTGCCGGTATGGCGCACCAGCCAGTCGCCCTCCTTCATGGCGCCATGGCTGCAAACGCCGACGATCAAGGGATTGTGGGGATAGAGCGCCTGCACCTGCTCGGCAACGCCCATGCCATTGTGCAGCAGAATAATGGGCGTATTCGTCGGCAGCCGGTGCAGCCCCTTGAGGGCGGCCACCACCTGATAGGCCTTGGTCATCACCAGCAGGCAAGAGATTTGCCCGGCCTGCTCGGCAAACAGCGGGCGGGTATCCACCAACTGGTGCCGGCCCACCAGGGTAACGAGATCCAGGCAGGGATGCAGATGCCCGCGATGGCGTTCGGACAGCAGCAGGGAAACCGCCTCACCCTGCCGGCGCAGCAAGCCGGCCACCACGGATCCCAAGGCCCCGGCACCGAGAATGGTCCACTCAGTCATCACTGTTCCCCTGAACTTTGTTATTATCACGCCTGCCCTTACGAATTTATACGTTAACCGCGAACCGCCACCGGTGCCAGCGCATTTTGGCAACGAGGCCGTAGCAGCAACACAGAGAGGAGGCCCGATGCCGTCTTTTGATATTGTCTCTGAAGTGGAGATGAACGAGGTCCGTAACGCCGTCGAGAACGCCAACCGGGAACTGGACACCCGCTTCGATTTCCGGGGGGTGGAGGCCAGCTTTGCCCTCAACGACGGCAAGGTCAAACTGAGCGCCGACGCCGAGTTCCAGTTGCAGCAGATGCTGGACATACTCCGCGCCAAGCTGATCAAGCGCAGCATAGATACCCAGGTCATGGACGAGGGTGACGTGGTGCACTCGGGCAAGCGCTATTACCAGGAGGTCGACTTCAAGCAGGGCATCGACAGCGCCTTCGCCAAGAAGCTGGTCAAGATGATCAAAGACAGCAAGATCAAGGTGCAGGCGTCCATTCAGGGCGACCAGGTGCGGGTCAGCGGCAAGAAACGCGACGATTTGCAGGAAGTGATGGCGCTGCTGCGCCAGAGCGAGCTGGAGCAACCGCTGCAGTTTAATAATTTCCGCGATTAATGCCGGCAGCCGTCGCCACGCACTCATTCGTGCGCGGCAAACGGCCGTCACCATAACGGGAGCAAGTGTTTGACGGTTAAACAACGCCAGGTGTTCTACATTCACGGCTTCGACCCTCGCGGCGCCAGTCACTATCACGGCCTGTATCGCAGCCAGTCGAAGCAACAAACCAAGATAAACGGCCTGAACATCGGCGTGTCGCGCCGACGCCGGCGCTCGGCCCACAGCCACCACTGGCAGCTGAGCACGGCACACACCCACACCGACTACTGCTACCTGGGCTGGGACGACATCATTCGTGCCAACTGGGCCCGGGGCTGGCCCGACATCCTGCTCGACCTGTGCAGCTTCCTGTGGGCCTATATTATCAGCGGGCGCGTCGTCACCTTTGCCCGCGCCTCCCGTAAACAGTTGATCGCCGGCTTTTACCCGGTGGTATACATCTTGCTCGGCATCGCCCTCAGCCTGGGGCTGGCCTTCCAGGCCGCCGCCCTGCTCCCCACGGCCGCCCTGCCCCTCTGGGGCCAAGGCCTGCTGCAAGCGATTGCCATCGTGGCGGTTACCTGGCTGGCGATGCAGGGCGTCAAGCGCCTGGGCGACCGGCTGGCCGTGTTCTGGCTGCTGCGCATCTACGCCTTTTCGGCCAGATGGGCCCGGGGCAAGGTGCCGGGCCTGAACCAGCGCGTGCAAGACTTTGCCGGTGACATCGGCCGGGCCATCCAGAACCGCGACAACGACGAGATCGTGATCATCGCCCACAGCGTGGGCACCATGGTGGTGATACCCGCCATGGCGCAGGTGCTGGCCAGCCTGCCCCGGGCGGAGCTGTTTGCCAACAAGCGCGTGGTGCTGCTCACCCTGGGTGAATGCATCCCCCTCATCAGCTTTCACCCCGCCGCCCGCGACTTTCGCGCCGCACTCGGCCAATTGGGGCAAGATCCGCGCCTGCTGTGGCTGGATTACACCGCCCCCACCGACGGCGCCTGCTTCCCCTTGCTCGACCCCGTGACCTCCTGCGGGCTGCCGCGGGGGCCCAACGCCGGGCCGCGGTTGCTGTCGCCCCGCTTCTTTACCCTGTACGAAGCCAATCACTACAAGCAGCTGCGCCGGGCCTGGTATACCATGCACTTTCTTTATCTCATGGCCACCGACAAGCCCGGCCCCTACGACTTTTTTGCCTTTACCGCCGGCCCCCTGGCCATGACCCATCGCTTAAAGGAGCAGCCATGACCTGCCCGGTCTTTCCTCAACCCGGCAAGAGCAAAGCCTCGCTGTGGAAGGTGTTCTTCAAGAAACGCCACTCCTGGCTGAACGCCCTCTACGAACGCAGCTACCGCATGAAAATGGGCGAATACGCGATGCCCGGCCTGCGACTCTATATGATCAACCAGCCCGAACTGGTGCGCCGGGTGCTGGTGCAGGACGTCGCCGACTTTCCCAAGAACCGCTTGCTGGGGGACATTCTGGCGCCCCTGCTGGGCGAAAGCATTTTCACCACCAACGGCGAACAGTGGCAAAAACAGCGCGACATGCTCGACCCGGCCTTCAAGCACGCCCGGGTGCAGCAGGTGTTCGGGCTGATGCAAGACGCCGTGGCCGATATGTCGGCCAGGCTGGCCCAGGGCCCGACGGCGCTGGATATCGATCCGGAAATGACCTACGTCACCGCCGACATCATCTTCCGCACCATCATGTCTGCCAGGCTGGAGCCGGAACAGGCCCACCGCATACTCGACGCCTTCGTGCTCTTTCAGGCCGAGTCGCCCAAGCAGGCCCTGTGCACGATGTTCAAGCTGCCGGGCTGGCTGCGGCTGGGGGCAGGCGAGCGCAAGCGCCTGCAGGCCGCCCAGGAGATCCGCCACACCATCGAAGACATCGTTCGCCCCCGCTACCAGCAGGCCGAAGCGGCCCGCGCCGGCTGTCCCCGCTCCCGGGCCGAGCTGGAGCAGCAGCAGGACATTTTGTCCTCCTTGCTGCTCACCACCGATGAAAACACCGGCCAGCCGTTCTCCTTCAGCGAAATCGTGGACCAGATTTCCATGCTGTTCCTGGCCGGGCACGAGACCTCGGCCAGCGCCCTGACCTGGTCGCTCTATTTGCTGGCCCTCTATCCGGATATCCAGGAGCAGGCCCATCAGGAAGTGCAGCGGGTGCTGGCCGAGCAGCCGGTGAGCGTGGAAGCCATGAGAAAAATGGTGCTGGTGCGCGACTGCTTTCGCGAGGCCCTGCGCCTCTACCCGCCGGTGGGTTTTTTAACCCGGGAGTGCGCCCGCCACACCGAAATGCGCGACAAGAAAATGCCCAAGGGCTCGTCCGTGGCCATTTCCCCCTGGCTGATCCACCGCCATCGGGAATTCTGGGATAATCCCGACGGCTTCGATCCTTACCGCTTCACCAGCAAGGAGCTGAAAACCCCCTTGAGCAAATCTTACCTGCCGTTTGGCGCCGGCCCCCGGGTATGCATAGGCGCGGCCTTTGCCCAGCAGGAGGCCAGCCTGATCCTGGCCATCCTGCTGCGGGACTACCGCTTTGCCCTGGCGCCGGGCTTTGTGCCCGAGCCGGTGGGACGCCTGACCATTCGCTCGGCCAACGGCATGCAGCTGGTACTCACCCCCAGGACGAAACAGGAATCATGAAAGAACGCATTGCCGGCTTTATCTTGATGTGTGCCGTGGTGCCGCTGGCCGTGCTCGGCTATTTGATCATCTGCTACGTGGGCTTTCTGGGCAAAACGGAGCGGGCGCGCAGCGGCGTGAGGGCGCTGGACCACTTCGTCAACGCCTCCGTGTTCAACGGCTATGCCTGGGAGTCCATCTCCTCCCACGCCTGGCGCGAGCGCGAGCACAAGCGCTGGGCCCGCTTTGTGATATGGCTTACCGACAAGTTCCAGCAGGATCACTGCCGCCGCGCCAACAAGCGCGAACAGCCGCTGGTAGACCTGATGCTGCAAAAAGGCTTGCATAAGCAAACCATTAAATAATTCGGGGCCCTCCGGCCCCACTCCATTCACTGCGCCAGATTCCGCCCCATCCGCGCGCAATTCGGGTATGTCGCCCGGCCATTAATGTGATACCATCCGCCCGCATTCTTGTGAGCACACCAACCCAATAAAAACAACCGAACAGCATTTACCAAACGGAACCCGTGATGCACTCAGTCTTGTTACTCCAAGGACCACTGGGGCCTTTTTTCCGGCACTTTTCGCGCTTTTTGGATGAGCAGGGCATTCGCGTACACAAGATCAACTTCAACGGCGGCGACGGCTGCTGGCCCTGCAAGGGCACCAATGTCAATTACACCGGCTCCCTGCCCGAGTGGCGCCACTTTCTGGGCAACTACATCCAGCAACATCGCATAGACACCGTGTTCTGCTACAGCGACTGCCGCGAATACCACGCCGTGGCCCGCCAGTTTTGCCTAAGTCACAATATCCGCTTTTTTGTATTCGAAGAGGGATATCTGCGACCACATTATATAACCCTGGAGCAAAATGGTGTTAACGCCCATAGTTCCTGGTTTAATAAACTGGAAGATTTGCTGCCTGAGCAGCCCACAGAGCATCCGGCGCACGGCTTTGACATCAAGCCCAACTTCAAGCGCCGCATCTATTACGCCATGCGCTACTACCTGAACATGCAGCTCAGCCGGCCGCGCTTCCGGCACTATGTGCACCACCGCCACCGCCCCTACTGGCAGGAAGGCACCGCCTGGCTGAAAGGCTGGTACACCAAATACAGCCACACCGCCCACGACAAGGGCCTGCAACAAAAGCTGATCGATTACCACTCCGGCCAGATCTTTCTGGTGCCATTGCAGGTGGCGGACGATTTTCAAATAAGAACCCATTCCCCCTTCGCGGACGTGGCCGAGTCCATCCACCATATTCTGGACTCGTTCGCCAAATACGCGCCGGACCAGGCCGTGCTGCTGTTCAAGCACCACCCCATGGACAGGGGCTACACCAACTACGGCCGCCTGCTGCGCCAGGAGGGCAAACGCCTCGCCATTGCCGACCGGGTGTTTTACGGCTTCGATCTCTCCTTGCCCGAGCTCTACCACCACTGCAAGGGCGTGGTGACCGTCAACAGCACCGTGGGCATTTCCGCCCTGCTGCATCATGTGCCCACCATTACCCTGGGCCAGGCACTGTACGATATTCCCGGCCTGACCAGCCAGTGCTCACTCAATGCCTTCTGGAACCGGCCGCAACCCGTGAACCTCAAGCTGTTCAAACAGTTGCGTACCTTCTTGCTGGCCAACACCCAGCTCAACGGCAGCTTCTACTGTTCGCCGGAGCAAACCTGCCGGCAAATCTGGCAGCAGCTGCCCGCCCTGCACCCGGCCCGGCCCCAGACCGCCGTCCCCCAGGCCAGCACCACCCCCGCCTACGCCCAAACCAAATAGCCTGCCGCTGTCTCCATGGAGCCGGTATGGCGTCAGGCCGGCACCGGGCCCTGGCTCACGCCATTCACACAAAATGCCCCCGCCTGTTTACAGCACCACCGTCCATGGTCTAAATAGAAGTCTCCTTACGGATCTCCGGGCCCGATGCCCGGATTACTGGGGCTTTTTATGGATATCAACGCTCTGCAAACCCTGTTGTTCGTGCCGGCCAACCGGCCGGAACGCTATGAGAAGGCGCTGGCCGCCGGCGCCGACGCCGTCATCGTCGACCTGGAGGACGCGGTACCGGCGGCGGAAAAGGACGGCGCCCGTGCCACCCTGGCCGGCTGGCTGGACGGGCGGCCTCCCGCCTCGGTGCTGGTACGCATCAACGGTACCGGCAGTCCCTGGTTCACCCAGGACACCCTGCTGTGTCGCTCCCCGGCCATCGCCGCCATAGTGGTGCCCAAGGCCGAAGACCCGCACGCCCTGGCGGAGCTGGCCAACGTCACCGACAAGCCCCTGCTGCCCTTTGTCGAGTCGGCCCAGGCCTTCGCCCGCCTCGATGCGCTCGCCGCCGCCACCGGGGTGAGACGGCTGCTGTTCGGCAAGCTGGATCTGGCGGTGGATCTGGGCATGGACTATCCGCCGCCGGAAGGCGAGCCCCACGACGAGTCGGCCTTTCTGTTCGCCCGCAGCCAGCTGGTGATGGCCTCCCGGGCCCACGGCCTGGCGGCGCCGCTGGACGCCATCTACACCGCCATCCACGACGAAGAGGGACTGATGAACTATGCCCGCCAGGCCATGCGACTGGGGTTCGGCGGCGTGCTGCTGATCCACCCCAAACAGGTGGGCCCGGCACAGCGGGCCATGGTGCCCACCCAGGCCCAGATAGCCTGGGCCAGGCGCATACTGGAAGCGGAACAGAGGGTGAACGGCGCCGTGGTGGCGGTGCGGGGCAATATGGTGGACGCCCCCGTCATGGCCCGGGCCCGGCGCATCCTGAAGGAAGGGGCAGCAGAGTAGGCGTCCGCCTCAGGCCCTCACAACAACAACGGGGCGGCCAAGGGCCGCCCCGCTCTATGGTGTGCTCCCGGCAGCTACATCTGCTGCTGCACGTCCCGGGCGGCCTCTTCCACCACCTCGCCACCCCGCTGGATGTCCTTGCCGGCGCCGGCAAAGGTATTGCAGCCGGCGAGGCCCGCGACCAGGCCCAACGCCACCAGCATCGCCATTATCCTCCTGCACCTCATCGGTCTGCCTCCAGGGTTCGGGGTGAGCAGTCTGTCAAAAGTATAGACTCAGTCGCGCAACTGCAGCGGCTCAGCCCATCCGCGTCATCACGGACGCCAGCTCCGGCGTCGGCCGGCCGATATGGTAGCCCTGGGCATAGTCGATGCCGGTGGCCCGCACCAGCGCCAGCACCTCTTCCGTTTCCACGTACTCGGCCACCGTCTTCACCTCCAGCTGGCGCGCCAGCTGGGTGATGCTGCTGACGAAGGCCATGTCCCGGCTGTCGTTGGCCATGTTGGCGATAAACTCGCCCTCGATCTTGACGAAGTCGATGGGCAGGTGCTTCAGGTAGTGAAATGAGGAAAAACCCGAGCCAAAATCGTCGATCGCCAGCAAAAATCCGGCATCCTTCAGGGCCCGGATGAACTTCTCCAGCAGTGCCATGCTCTTTACCGTGTCCCGCTCGGTGATCTCGAACACCACCCGCTCCGGGCTCATGGCATATTGAACCACCAGGGCGTTGACCCGGGCCAGGAAGTCGTTGACCAGCACCGCCCGGGGCGACAGGTTGATAAACAGCAGCCCCCGGTAACCGGTGTCGCGCACCTGAGCGAAGGCCTTCTCCATCACTATGTAGTCGAGCAGGTGCACCTTGCCCATGGACTCGGCGATCTCGATGAACTCGCCGGCGTTCATCAGGCTGTCGTCCGCCAGCCGGATCCGGCTGAGCACCTCCACCGCCCCCGGCTCGCCCTCGGCCAGGGGCTGGATGGGCTGGAACACCGGCAGCAGGGTACGCTGCTCTATGGCCTGGTTCACCAGCTGGGTTTTCTCGCTCATGTCGCGGAAGATGTCGGCCACATCCTGCTCTTTCGGCAGGCTGACCCGGTTCTTGCCCTGAGCCTTGGCGCGATACATCAGGTTGTCCACGAACATGAACAGCTCCTTGGCGTTGTCCGCATGGTCGGGGTAAATGCCCACCCCGATGGAGCAGGTGGTCTTGAGGGCGCCGCCCTCGTGTTCCATCACGAAGCCGTCCAGCGCCTTCAGCACCCGCTCACTCACCCGCCCGGCCTGCTCCAGATTGGCTTCCGGCAGCACGATGACGAATTCGTCGCCGCCGTAGCGGGCCAGCACATCGCCGTTGCCGAGCTGCTGCTTGAGCAGCAGCGACAGCTCGGTCAGCAGCCGGTCGCCGCTGGCATGGCCGTAGCCGTCGTTGACCGACTTGAAGTTGTCCAGATCCAGCAGCAGCATGGCCACCGGATAGCCGTGCCGGCGGCTGCGGTCCAGCTCGTACTCGAGCAGCTCCCAGAACATGCGCTGGTTGTAGAGGTTGGTGAGCGGATCCCGGGTGGCGTAGTACTCCAGATCCCGGGTGTACTTGTAGATGGCCTTGACCGAGCCCACCACGTTGAGCAGGGTGGAGAGGATACTTTCCAGCACCAGCACCTTGGTCTTGTCCTTGACGATGTCCGCCTGTACCCCGATGCCGACGATACCGCCGATCTTGGGGGTTTCCACCAGCAGCGACTTGGTCTGCAGCTCGATGTCGCGGGCGTCCAGCTCGATCACCGCCTCGCCGCCGCCCTGCACCATGTTGTGGTGCAGTTTGAACTCGCTGTGGCTGAAGAAGGAATCCCGGGCCCTGAGCCGGGCCAGTACCGCCCGCTCCATCATGTCACGGGTGCGGGGGCTGGGCGGGCGCAACCAGAAGATCTCCAGGTCGAACAACTCGTCGTCCACCTTGAAGATGGAAAACATGGTGTAGATGTCCAGTACCCGGTTGATGTCGAGCATCAGCACGTTGACGTATTCCCGCCAGTCGCGCACCACTTCCGAGGTGATCACGAACTTTTCCAGCAGCCGGATCTCGAATTCCAGCAGATCCTTGTCCACCGCTATGTTGCGCAGCTTGTCCGCCAGCTGCTCCACCTGGCCGAAGATGTTGTTCATCTCCTCGAAGCGGAACTGACGCCGCGCCTCCCCCATCCGCGACAGATCCGACAGCGTCTCTACCTGCTCTATGCTGCGCGACAGATGCTGCACCGAGTCGTTGATATGCAGGCTGACCCGGCGCACCGCCCAGAAGGCGAACAACAGCGGCAGCGGCGACAACAATAGCAGGTAATAGAGCAGGTTGCGGTTGGCCAGCCCCAGCTGGGGCGAGAGATCCTGGCCGACCTCGATCACCCCCAGGGTATCCCCCGGCCGGGCATTGGTATGGCAGGCCAGGCAGTTCTCGCTGGCGTTGAGCGGATAGAGGTAGCGCAGGTGTTCGCCCCGGTCGAAGGCGGCGATGTCGCCGCTGTGCAGGGCCTGTTGCAGCGCCGCATCCGGCGTCGGCTGCTCGATATCGCCGAAGCGTTCATTGACCAGCTCGCCCCGGTACAGGCCGATATGGAAGCTGCCGCCGGCGCTGCCCGCCTCCAGTTGGGCCAGGAAGGACTCCAGCTGGTCGCGGGTCCAGCCCTGGCTCATGATCAGGTACATGGAATTGAAGGTGTTCTCCGCCACCGAGGCCGCCACCTGCCGTGCATTTTCCCGAATGCTGCTCTGGTAGGCCTGGTTGGCCACCAGCAATAACAACAGGAAGCCGATCACGGAGAACAGCAGGGTACGATTCAACAGATAACGCTTAATCGTGGTCGGGCGTCCGGCCATGGCGGGGTACTCTCCTTGTCACCAAAGCGCAGACTATACCCAAGGGGTCAGCCCCCTGCATTGTTAAAGAAAGGTTTTATTGACGCATATCAACAACAAATCACTTTTTAACTATCCCAGCTCTCGTTCCACTCAGGGTTTTCCGCCGGAATACGTGCGACATCATCATAGAAATTCAACACTTAGCCGTTATCATGATGATAGTTGAAGTCTAAAAATGGGTAATATACATGTTTCAGGTGTTCTGGCAGTTCTTCAAGCTGGGCTGGGTCAGCTTCGGCGGCCCCGCCGCCCATATCGGTTATTTTCAGCGCCACTTCGTGCAAGAACTCGGCTGGATCCCGCAGGATCGTTTCGCCTCCACCCTCGCCCTGTGCCAGTTCCTGCCCGGGCCGGCCTCCAGCCAGCTCGGCTTCGCCATCGGCTACCAGCGCGCCGGCCTGGGCGGCGCCGTCGCCGCCTTTATCGGCTTCACCCTGCCCTCCTTCCTGCTGATGCTGGGGCTGGCCCTGGCCGGCCAGGCCTGGGCCAGCCAGCCCGCCGCCCTGGCGGCGATCGCCGGCCTCAAGCTGTTCGCCCTGGTGGTGGTGGCCGACGCCGTGCTGACCATGGCCGGCCAATTCTGCCGCCAGCGGCTGACCCTGGCACTGGCGGTGGGCACCGCCGCCCTGCTGTGGCTGGTGCCCGGGCTGCCCGCCCAGTTCACCGCCCTGCTGGCGGCGGCCCTGGTGGGCGCCCTGTGGTTGCGGAAAACCGGCGGGGACAGCCACCGGAAAATAGGCCCCAACTGGCCCTTTCTGTTGCTGTTCGCCGGCCTCTTCCTGCTGCCCTGGCTGCTGCATCTGGACGGCACCGCCCGGATCTTCGCCGACTTCTATCAGGCCGGCAGCCTGGTGTTCGGCGGCGGCCATGTGGTGCTGCCGCTGCTGCAGGGCCTGCTGGGCGAGCGGATAAGCAGTGAGGCCTTCCTCACCGGCTACGCCGCCGCCCAGGCCATGCCCGGCCCCATGTTCACCCTGGCCACCTTTCTCGGCGCCGAGCTGTGGCCGGCGTCACCGGTGCTGGGCGCCCTGGTGGCCACCTTCGGGGTGTTCCTGCCCGGCTTCCTGCTGCTGCTGGCACTGCAGCACGGCTGGCAGGCATTGGCGGCCCGGCCGCTGATGGCCGGCGCCGTCACCGGCATCAACGCCGCCGTGGTGGGGTTGTTGCTGGCGGCGCTGTACCAGCCGGTGTTCGTCAGCAGTGTCACCGGCGCCCCGGCCCTGGCCGCCGCCGCCCTGGGACTGCTGGCCCTGCGGGTGTTCAAGTGCCCGCTGCTGGTGCTGATCCCGGCCTTTATGCTGCTGGGCTTCTGGTTGTAGGCTCCGGGCTCACAGCTTCACCCTTTTCAGGCGCAAGGCGTTGCCCACCACGAAGACGCTGGACAGGGCCATGGCGCCCGCCGCCACCATGGGCGACAGCAGCAGGCCCAGCGCCGGGTAGAGGGCACCCGCCGCCAGCGGGATCAGGCTGGCGTTGTAGGCGAAGGCCCAGAACAGGTTCTGGCGGATATTGCGCAGGGTGGCCCGGCTGATGGCCAGGGCATTGGGCACGGCGCGCAGATCCCCGCCCATCAGCACCACCTCCGCCGCTTCGATGGCGATGTCGGTGCCGGTGCCGATGGCGATGCCCACCTCCGCCTCGGCCAGGGCCGGGGCGTCGTTGATGCCGTCGCCCACGAAGGCCACGGCCCCGAAGCGCGCGCGCAGTGCCTGCAACGCCGCCACCTTGCCGTCCGGCATCACCTCGGCCACCACCTCGTCGATGCCGAGCTCGGCGGCGATGGCCGCGGCGGTGCGCCGGTTGTCGCCGGTGATCATGGCGACCTTCAATCCCAGACGGTGCAGGGCGGCGATGGCCTCCGGCGTGCCCTCCTTGACCGGATCCGCCACCGCCATGGCCGCCGCCAGGCGACCGTCGACCACCACGTAGAGCGGGCTCTTGCCGGCCGAGGCCAGCCCGGCGGCGGCCTCGCTCACCTCGTCCAGGCTCAGCCCCAGCTGTGTCAGGTAGCGATCGGCGCCCACCTGCAACCGCCGGCCGGCGACGGTGGCGGACACCCCCAGCCCCGGCAGCGCCTCGAACCCTTGCGGCTCGGCCAGGGCCAGGCCCCGCGCTTCGGCCGCCCGGACGATGGCCTCGGCGATGGGGTGCTCGGACTGCCGTTCCACCGCCGCCACCAGGGCCAGCACCTCGGCCTCGTCGAACCCCGGCCGCACCAGCAGCTCGGTCAGCTCCGGCCGGCCCCGGGTCAGGGTACCGGTCTTGTCCAGGGCGATGACGCTCGCCTCGCGCAGGCTTTGCAGCGCCTGACCCTTGCGAAACAGTATGCCCATGTCGGCGGCCCGGCCGGTGCCGACCATGATGGAGGTGGGCGTGGCCAGGCCCATGGCGCAGGGGCAGGCGATGATCAGCACCGCCACGCCGTTGACCAGGGCGAAGGTGAGCGCGGGCTCGGGCCCCAGCCACAGCCAGACCAGGAAGGTCAGCACCGCCACCGTCATCACCACCGGCACGAACACGGCGGTAACCCTGTCCACCAGCGCCTGGATCGGCAGCTTGGCGCCCTGGGCCTGCTCCACCATGCGGATGATCTGGGCCAGCAGGGTATCGGCACCCACCTTGACGGCCTCGAAGCCGAGCGCGCCGTTCTTGTTGACGGTGCCGCCCACCACCTCGTCCCCTACCTGCTTGGCCACCGGCACCGGTTCGCCGGTGAGCATGGACTCGTCCACATAGGAACTGCCCTCAAGCACCCGCCCGTCCACCGGGATCCGCTCCCCCGGGCGCACCTGCACCCGGTCCCCCACCCGCACCTCGGCCAGGGGGACTTCCCGCCATTCCTCCCCACGCCGCACCCGGGCGGTCTTGACCTGCAGGCTCAGCAGCCGGGCGATGGCCTCGCCGGTGCGCCCCTTGGCCCTCGCCTCCAGATAGCGGCCGAGCAGGATCAGCGTCACGATCACCGCCGCCGCCTCGTAGTAGACATGGCGGCTGCCCGCCGGCAGCCAGTGGCCGGCGAAGGTGGCCACCACCGAAAACCCCCAGGCTGCCAGGGTGCCCAGGGCCACCAGGGAGTTCATATCGGGCGCGCCGCGCACCAGGGCAGGCAGCCCCTTCTGCAGAAAGCGCAGGCCGGGGCCGAACAGCACCAGGCTGGTGAGCACGAACTGGACTCCCCAGTTGAGCGACCGGCCCAGGGTCTGCTCAAGCCAGTGGTGCATACCGGGCACGAAATGGGCGCCCATCTCCAGCACGAACACCGGCAGGGTCAGCACCGCCGCCAGCCAGAAGGCCCGCTTGAGGACAAGTTGTTCCCGCTCCCGCCGCTGGCTGTCGTCTTCCCGCTCGGCGGACAGGGGAACGGCGTCGTAGCCGGCCCGGCGGATGGCCTCGACCAGGCTGGCCGCGTCCTGGTTGCCGGCCAGTACCTCCACCCGGGCCTGCTCGGCGGCCAGGTTGACGCTGGCCGACAAGACCCCGGGCAGACCGGCGAGCGCCTTCTCTACCCGCCCCACGCAGGAGGCACAGCTCATGCCGATGATGGCAAGCTCCAGTTGCTCGGTACGGCTGTGGTAGCCGGCTTTTTCCAGGGCAGCGACCAGGGTCGCGGGGGCGACCTCCCGGTCCAGGATGAGTTCGGCGCTTTCCGCGGCCAGGTTGACCGAGGCCGACTGCACCCCGGGTGTGGCAAGCAGCGCCTTTTCCACCCGTCGCACGCAGGAAGCGCAGGTCATGCCTGCAATCGGCAACCTGAGGCGATGCTCGTCAAGAAAAGCGGTTTGAGGTAATGCGGTCATGATGGAATTCCTCGGTTTGACATTATGGGCTGACTATCAGGCTTACCATCATGGGAAGGTCAAGCCACCATGGCGATTTTTCCGCATTATTCTTTCGTCGGGCCGGAGAGCCGTTCCAGTATGGCGCAGTCGGGGTGATCATCTCCCGGGCAGGCGGCGATCAGTTGTTCCAGGGTGGCTTTCATGGCGGCCAGCTCCCGCATCTTGCTCTCCACTTCCGCCAGGTGCTGCTCGGCCAGCTCGCGTACCGCCCGGCTGGCCCGGTGCGGATCCCGCCGCAGCCGGAGCAGGTCTTCAATCTGGCGGATGGAAAAGCCCAGCACCCGCGCCTGGCGGATGAACTTGAGTTCCTCGACGCTGTGCTGGTCGTATTGCCGGTAGCCGGCCTCGGTGCGGGTCGCCGGCCTGAGCAGGCCGTTCTGTTCATAGTGGCGGATCATCTTGGCCGACACCCCGGTCCGCCGCGCCGCTTCTCCGATATTCATGGGAACCTCCGTAGTGCCGTCATCCGGTATGGTGCTCCATCCCTGGATGCCCGCCTGCGCGGGCATGAGGGTGCGGTGTCACTCCCGCAAAGGCGGGCGTCCATGGCGCACCGCGGTTAAAAAGATGTCCGCCCGGCTCAGGCCGGCGGGTAGCCGGCCTCCACCAGGGCCTCGATCACCTCGTCCCGGTCGACGGCGCTCTCCACCTGCAGGCGGTGCGCCGCCAGGTCGAATGCCAGCACGCAGTCTGGATCCAGTTCTTTCAGCGCCCGGCTGATGGCGCCGGTGCAGTGGCCGCAGCTCATGTCGGGCAGGGTAAAGGTCAGCATCACTCTCTCCTCGGGTCTGATTGCTTCACCCTTAGTTTCAACCTGACCACAAGGGTAAGGTCAAGCCCTTTTTACGACCGTTCCAGCCGCCGCTCGTTGATCCAGGCGTAGAGCGCCGGTATCACCAGCAGGGTCAGTATGGTCGAGGACACCATGCCGCCCACCATGGGGGCGGCGATGCGGCGCATCACCTCGGAGCCGGTGCCGGTGCCCCACATGATCGGCAGCAGGCCGGCCATCACCGACACCACCGTCATCATCTTGGGCCGCACCCGCTCCACCGCGCCCTCGATAACGGCGATATAGAGATCGGCCGCCGCCGGGGCCCGTCCCTCCGCCCGGCACTGGCGGCACAGCGTCTGCCAGGCCTGATCCAGGTAGATCAGCATGATCACCCCGGTCTCGGCCGCCACCCCGGCCAGGGCGATAAAGCCCACCGCCACCGCCACGCTCAGGTTGTAGTCGAGCCACCACAGCAGCCAGACTCCGCCGATCAGGGCGAAAGGCACCGACAGCATCACGATCAGGGTCTCGGTCAGGCGCCGGAAGTTGAGGTAGAGCAGCAGGAAGATCAGCGCCAGGGTGGCCGGCACCACCAGCTTCATCTTCTCCATGGCCCGTTCCATGCTCTCGAACTGGCCGCTCCACACCGCGTAGTAGCCGGGCGGGAAGGACACCTGCTCCTGCACCGCCTGGCGGGCCTCGGCCACGTAGCCGCCGATGTCCCGCTCGCGGATGTCGACGTAGATGTAGGCCGACAGCAGGCCGTTTTCGGTGCGGATGCCCGGCGTGCCCTGCTCGATGCGGATGTCCGCCAGCTGGCCGAGCGGGATCAGGGCCCCGTCCATGCCGGCCACCAGCACCTCGCGGGCGATGGTGTCCGGGTCGCCGCGCAGTTCGCGCGGGTAGCGCAGGCTCACGCCGAAGCGCTCCCGCCCCTCCACCGTGGTGGTCACCAGCTCGCCGCCCAGGGCGGCGGCGATCACCGACTGCACCTCGGCCATGCTCAGGCCGTAGCGCGCCAGCTGGCGCCGATCCGGGCTGATGGTGAGGTAATAGCCCCCGGTCAGGCGTTCGGCGAAGGCGCTGCTGGTGCCCGGCACCTGCCGCACCACCGCCTCTATCTGCCGCGACAGCCGCTCTATCTCCTGCAGATCCTGGCCGAACACCTTGATGCCGATGGGGGTCCGTATGCCGGTGGAGAGCATGTCGGTGCGCGCCTTGATCGGCATGGTCCAGGCGTTGGCGATGCCGGGCAGGCTGACCGCCTGGTCCAGCTCGGCGATCAGCCCGTCCAGGGTCAGGCCAGGGCGCCACTCCCGCTCCGGTTTCAGGTTGATCACCGTCTCGAACATCTCGAGCGGGGCCGGATCCGTGGCCGAGTTGGCCCGCCCGGCCTTGCCGAACACCGAGGCCACCTCGGGAAAGCTCTTGATGATCTTGTTCTGGGTCTGCACCAGCTCGGCCGCCTTGGTCACCGACATGCCCGGCAGCGAGGCGGGCATGAACAGCAGGGTGCCCTCGTTGAGGCTGGGCATGAATTCGCTGCCGAGCCGGGCATAGGGCCACCAGGTACTCACCAAAGCCGCCACCGCCAGCAGCAGGGTCAGCTTCTTCCAGCGCAGCACGCCGTGGATCCAGGGCCGGTACAGCCACATCAGCACGCGGTTGACCGGGTTGCGCCGCTCGGCAATGATGCGGCCGCGCACGAACATCAGCATCAGCACCGGCACCAGGGTCACCGACAGCAGGGCGGCCCCGGCCATGGCGAAGGTCTTGGTGTAGGCCAGCGGCGAGAACAGCCGTCCTTCCTGATCTTCCAGCGCGAACACCGGCAGGAAGGACACCGTGATGATCAGCAGGCTGAAGAACAGCGCCGGGCCCACCTCCTGGCAGGCCTCCAGCATGATGGCATGGCGCGACTTGCCCGGCGGCGCCCGCTCCAGGTGCTTGTGGGCGTTTTCGATCATGACGATGGAGGCGTCGATCATGGCGCCGATGGCGATGGCGATGCCGCCCAGGCTCATGATGTTGCTGCCCAGCCCCAGGGCGCGCATGCAGATAAAGGCGAACAGGATGCCGAGCGGCAGGGTGACGATGGCCACCAGGGCGCTGCGCGCATGGAGCAGGAACACGAAGCACACCAGGGCCACCACCAGGCTTTCTTCCAGCAGCTTGAGGCTGAGGTTGTCGATGGCGCGCTGGATAAGCTCGGATCTGTCGTACACCGGCAGCAGTTCCAGCCCCTCGGGCAGGCCCGGCGCCAACCGGGCCAGGGTCTGCTTGAGGTTGTCGATCACCGCCAGGGCGTTCTCGCCGTAGCGGGCCACGGCGATGCCGCCGACCACTTCCCCCTCACCGTTGAGCTCGGCCAGGCCGCGCCGCTCATCCGGGCCCAGCTCGATGCGGGCGACATCCCCCAACAACACCGGCACGCCCTGGCTGGCCTTGAGCACTATCTGGCGCAAATCTGCCACCCCGGTCAGGTAGCCGCGCCCCCGCACCATGTACTCGGTTTCGCTCATTTCCACCGCCCGGCCGCCCACGTCCAGGTTGCTCTGGCGGATAGCCTCGGCCACCTCCATGAACGACAGGCCGTAGGCGCGCAGCCGCACCGGATCCACCACCACCTGGTACTGGCGCACGAAGCCGCCCACCGTCGCCACCTCGGCCACGCCCTGGGCCTGGGTCAGCTGGTAGCGGATAAACCAGTCCTGCAGGGTGCGCTGCTCGGCCAGATCGTGCCGGTCGGACTGCAGCGCGTACTGGTACACCCAGCCCACCCCGGTGGCGTCGGGCCCCAGGCTGGGCGTGACGCCCGCCGGCAACTGGCCGGCGGCGCCGTTGAGGTATTCCATCACCCGCGACCGGGCCCAGTAGAGATCGGTGCCGTCTTCGAAGATCACGTACACGAAAGAGGCGCCGAAGAAGGAAAAGCCCCGCACCACGCTGGCCTTGGGCACCGACAGCATGGCGGTCACCAGCGGATAGGTGACCTGATCCTCCACCACCTGGGGCGCCTGGCCGGCGTAGTCGGTATAGACGATGACCTGCACGTCCGACAGGTCCGGAATGGCGTCCAGGGGTGTCTGCCGTACCGCCTGGAGGCCGCCGATCACCAGCAGCCCGGTCAGTATCAGCACGATCAGCCGGTTGTTGAGCGACCAGGCAATGACTGCGTTCAGCATGATCAGTGCCCTCCCTGCGCCGCATGGGCCTGCTCGCCGTGGCCACCGTGGTCGTGGCCGGCGTCCGGCACCACGGCAGCGGCGCCGTGACCGGCATGGCCGTGGCCGGCGTCCTGCGCCATGGCAGTGGCGCCGTGCTCGCCATGGCCGTGGCCGGCGTCCTGCTCCATGGCAGCGGCGCCGTGACCGGCATGGCCGTCATGCTCCCGGCCGTCGCCCGCCTCCCCCGGCCCGGCGCCGCCGTTCATGCCCTGCAGGGCGGCCATCAGGTTGCTTTCGGCATCGATCAGGAAGTTGGCGGAGGTCACCACCCGCTCGCCGGGGGCCACCCCGGCGGTCACCCGCCAGTAGCCGTCGTGGCGGCCGGCGGTGGTCAGCTCCCGCGGCTCGTAGAGCCCCTCGGCCAGGGCGACGATGGCCACCCGGCGCCGGCCCGAGTCGATCACCGCCGAGTCGGGCAGCGCCACACCCCGGCCGAGGTCGTGGTGCAGCTGCACCCAGGCGAACTGGCCGGGTTTGAGCCGGCCGCCGGGGTTGTCCAGCTCGACCCGCACCCGGAGGGTGCGGGTGTCGCCGTTCAGCACCGGGGCCACAAAGGCCACCCGGCCGTCGAAGGTCTCGCCGGGATAGGCTTCCAGGCCGATGGAAACCGGCCGGCCCGGCTCGGCCAGCGCCAGCTCCTGCTCGGGGATCTCGACCTGCAGCCAGAGCCGGGACAGATCGGCCAGCCGGAACAGCTCCTCGCCGGGCATGAAACGGGCGCCTTCCAGCACCGGCTTGGCCAGCACGGTGCCGCCGCGCGGCGCCGGATAGGCGATGGTGCGCCTGGGCTCGCCGCCCCCGCGCAGGCGCGCCAGCTCCGCCTCGGGCAACTGCCACAGCTGCAGCCGGCGCAGGCTGCTGTCGGCCAACTGGGCCAGCCCCCGGCGCAGCGCCTCGTCGCCCCCGGCCAGCCGTTGCAGGCCCCGGTGCGCCAGGCGGTATTCCTGGGCGGCGGCGTAGAGCTCGGGGCTGTATACCTCGAACAGCGGCTGGCCGGCCTCCACCCGCAGGCCGGTTTCCTTCACCAGCAGCCGTTCGACCCAGCCCTCGAAACGGGGCGCCACCGAGAACAGGGCGCCCTCGTCCGGCTCCAGGGTCGCCACCGCCCGCAAGTTGCGGCTGAAGTCGCGCTCCTGCACCCTTTCGGTCCTGACCCCCAGCTTCTGCACCTTGTCGGCGGACACCCTGACCTGGTTGGGGCCGGTCACCTCGCTGGCATAGACGGGGATGTAATCCATGCCCATGGGATCCTTCTTCGGCACCGGCGAAGTGTCGGGCAAGCCCATGGGATTGCGGTAATAGAGGATGCGCCCGGCCGGTTCCGCGGCCGGCTCCTGCTCGAACACCGGGAGATAATCCATGCCCATGGGATCCTTCTTCGGCACCGGCGAAGTGTCGGGCAGCCCCATGGGATTGCGGTAATAGAGGATGCGGGGGCCGGCGTCGGCCGCCTGGGGAGCATGGAGAGCAGGGGCGGCCTGCTGCTGGCCCAGCCAGTAGCCGCCGCCCGCCAGCATCAGCCCCGCCGCCGACAGCAGCAGTGTGGACATGGCTTTCATTATTGTTCTCCTGTCAGGGTCAGCAGGGCGTTTTCGGCCCGGAAAAGTGCCACTTCGGCCATCAGCTGGTCCTGGCCGAGCCGGCGGATCTGCTGCTGGGCATCCAGCAGCATGGCAAATTCCACCCGGCCGGTGGCGTACCCCGCCAGCGCCGATTCGAAGGTCAGCTCCGCCTGGGGCAGCAGGCTGTGCCGCAGCAGTTCCAACTGCTGCCGGCTGCCGTCCCGCCGGGCCACCAGGCCGTGCACGGCCTGCTCCAGCTCGCGCCGGCCCGCGTCTGCCAGGGCCTGGCTGCGCGCCAGCATGGCGCCGGCCTCGGCCCGCTCCGCCCGCCGCGCGCCCTGCTGCAGGGGCAGCCGCACCGACAGCATCAGCTCGACGTTGTCGAGCTCGTTGCCCATCTGCACCGCCGACAGCCCCACCCCCACCTCGGGCCTGTTGTTCAGTTGGCTCTGCCGGTAGCGACTGTCGGCGGCCTGCCGCTGCTGCTCCAGCGCCTTCAGGCCCGGGTTGCGGGCCAGGGCCCGCTCTCCCCAGTCGGCCTCATGGCCGAGCAATTCGGGCAGGCTGTCGGGCTGGCCGCCCAATGCGGCCGGCGCCAGGTTGAGCAGGCCGGCCAGCTCGGCCCGGGCGGCTTCCGCCTCGGCCAGCAACGCCAGTTGCTCGTTACCGAGCATGGTGCGCTCGGCCTGGGCCCGCAGCACCTCGGCCTGGGCGCCGAGACCGACGGCATAACGCTGCTGGGCGGTCTGCTCGACCTGCTCGATCAGCAATTCCAGGTGCCGGTTGATGCGCTGGCTTTCCCGCGCCTGGTACCAGTCGGCGTAGGCCGCGCGCACCTGGCCACGCAGCCGGAGCCGTCGCTGCTCGCGCTCGAATCCGGCCTGGCGGCTGCCCGCCTCGGCCCGCTCCACCTCGAGCCCGCGTGTGCCCCAGCGGGGCAGCATCTGCTCGATGCCGTACTTCATTTCCCCCACCCGGCGCGGCGCCAGGGTGGGGTTGTCGGGGTCGATGCCCATCCATTCGATGCGCAGCACGGGGTCATCCCAGGCGCTGGCCATGACGATGGCCTGGCGGCTGGCTTCGACCTCGGCGGACATGGCGGCAAGCTCGGGATTGTGCCGTTCGGCCAGCTCCAGCAAGGCCGGCAGGTCGAGGGAGGCGGGGGCTTCCGCCAGGGCGGGATTCATCAGGGCAAGGCCGACCAGCACGGCGGCCAGCCGGTCACCAACGGCACGGCGGGGGGGTTCTTTCATGGGGGCATCCACTGTTCTATAACCATGGTTACAGCATGGCTGTTCAACCTGATGCCAAGCTGACGACAGCATTACATTTCTGTCATCCGGGCAGATGGGGGGAACAAAATGGTAAAGTGGCCGCCATTGCATAGCGTTACCTCATAGACCCGGCAAGGAGTCCGACCGCCAAGATGGGCAGCTTTCTCTCCCTGACCACCCGCCTGAGCCTGCTGTTCGGCGTGACCATGATCGGCATCTGGAGCCTGGTCAGCCTGGTGCTGATCCAGTCCCTGGACCACCATTTCGACCAGCAGGACCATGCCGATATCCAGGGCAAGCTGCAACTGGCCCGCAACTTCCTCGCCACCCACCTGCAGGGCGACGGCCAGCGCTGGCCCCTGCTGGAAGAGCACCTCAACGACGCCCTCTCCGGCCACGGCAGCCACTATATCCTGATGCTGGATCCGGACGGCCGGGTGCTGGTCGATGCCCGGCCGCCCGGTGCCCGCCAGCCGGGGCTGGCCAGCCTGCCCCTGGCGATGCCGCCGTCGGCCAGTTGGCAGCAAACCTGGGAGGAGCAGGGCATCGTCTATCGCGGCCTGGCCGAATGGGAAGACTTCGGCCCGCCCCTGCCCTGGCCCGGCGCCCCCGAGCGGGTGCTGATCCGGGTGGTGCTGGACACCAGCTATCACCAGCACTTTATCGACGACATCAAGAAGGGGCTGGCCTGGTTTACCGGCGGCATCGCCCTGATCTCGGTGCTGCTGGGCTGGCTGGCCTCCCGCCTGGGGCTCAAGCCGTTGCGGGAGCTGGCCTCGGTGTCCACCCGGGTCAGCGCCGCCAAGCTCGATCACCGGCTGTCGCTGGCGCAGGCGCCGGTGGAGCTGCACGCCCCCATCCAGGCCTTCAACGCCATGCTGGATCGGCTGGAGGACTCCTTCCGGCGGCTGTCCGAGTTTTCCTCGGATATCGCCCACGAGCTGCGCACCCCGGTCAACAGTCTGATGATGCAGACCCAGGTGGCACTATCTCGGGAGCGCGACGCCGACGACTACCGGGAAGCGCTGTACAACAACCTGGAGGCGGCCGAACGGCTGGCGCGGATGATCGGCGAGATGCTGTTTTTGGCCAAGTCGGAGCAGGGGCTGCTGACCGTGCAGGCCGAAGAGGTCGATCTGGCCGGGGAAGTGGACGAATTGCTGGAGTTCTTCGAGCCCTTGGCCAGCGAGCAGCAGCTGCGGCTGCGGCGCCGGGGCGAAGCCCGGCTGCACGGCGATCGCGCCATGCTGCAACGGGCCTTCAGCAACCTGCTGTCCAATGCCATCCGCTATACCCCGGCCGGGGCCGAGATCCGGGTGGAGATAGGGCGGGACGACGACGCCGTGATCGTGGCCGTCGCCAACCCGGGCACCCCCATCCCCGCCGAGCAGTGGCCGCGCCTGTTCGATCGCTTCTACCGCGCCGACAGCGCCCGCCAGTCGGCAACCGACGGCACCGGCCTGGGGCTGTCCATCGCCAAGGCCATCGTCCAGGCCCACGGCGGTACCCTGTCGGTGCACTCCGACGAGCACGAAACCCGCTTCAGCGCCCGCTTTCCCCGGACGCGCCCGCCAGGGGCGTCCGCTTGAGCCGGAGCGAGTTGCCGACAACCGACAGCGAGCTGGCGGTCATGGCGACCACCCCTATCATGGGGTGCAGCAGCCCCAGGGCGGCGATGGGAATGGCGGCCACATTGTAGCCGGAGGCCCACAGCAGGTTTTCGACTATCTTGCGGAAGGTCAGCCGCGAGAGGTGCGCGGCCTGCACCACGCCGCCGAGGCGGTCGCCGATCAGGATGACGTCGGCGGCCTCCACCGCCACATCGGCGCCGGCGCCGATGGCGATGCCCACGTTGGCCTGCTTCAGGGCCGGAGCGTCGTTGATGCCGTCCCCCACCATGGCCACCCAGGGCCCCACCTCGGCCTGCAGCTCCCGCACCTTGTCTATTTTGCCTTCCGGCAGCACCTGGGCGTAGACGCTGTCGATGCCCACCTGGGCCGCCACATGCCGGGCGGCCCGCTCGTTGTCGCCGGTGAGCATCACGGTGCGGATGCCTATGGCCTTGAGCGCGGCCACCGCCTCCCGGGCATCGGCCTTGAGGGTGTCGGCGATGGCCACCACCCCGACCAGCCGGTGCTCCCGGGCCACATAGAGGGCGGTCTTGCCCTGCTCCTCCAGCCCGGCCAGCGCCCCCGCCAACTCGTTCGTGTCCAGCCCGCATTCGGCCATCCAGCGGCCGTTGCCCACCCGCACCAGGGCGCCCCCGATAGAGGCCTGCACGCCCCGGCCGTTGAGGGCCTCGAAGGCCTCGAGCGGCGGCAGCGCAAGATGCGCTTCCCCGGCCCTGTCCCGCAGCGCCTGGGCGATGGGATGCTCGGAGCCGACCTCGACCGCCGTGGCCAGCACCAGCAGCTCGTCCGCCGACACCCCCCCGGCCGGCACCAGATCGGTCACCACCGGCTGTCCCCGGGTCAGGGTGCCGGTCTTGTCGAACACCACCACCCGGATGTCCTTGAAAGTCTGGATGGCCTCGCCGGAGCGGTACAGTATGCCCAGCTCGGCGCCCCGCCCGGCCCCCACCATCAGGGCGGTGGGCGTGGCCAGGCCCAGGGCGCAGGGACAGGCGATCACCAGCACCGCCACGCTGGACAGCAGGGCCACCAGGGGCGCCGACAGTTCCGGATTGACCCAGGGCAGGAAGCCCGCCCCCCAGTACAGGATGCCCCGCAACGCCTCGCCGAAGCCGAGCCAAACCGCCAAGCTGAGCAGGCTTGTCAGCAGCACCAGGGGCACGAAGCGGCCGGTCACCCGATCCGCGAACTCCTGGATCGGCACCTTGGAGCCCTGGGCCCGCTCCACCAGGCCGATCACCTGGGCCAGGAAGGTATCTTCCCCGACCCGGGTGGCGCGCACTCGCAGCAGGCCCTCCTTGTTGATGGTGGCCCCGATCACCCCGTCGCCGGGGACCTTCTCGACCGGCAGCGGCTCGCCGGTGGCCAGGGACTCGTCCACATGGCTGGCCCCCTCGATCACCTCGCCGTCGGAGGGGATCTTCTCGCCGGGGCGCACCACCATCAGGTCGCCCACCCGCACCTCGCCGATGGGCAGCTCCACCTCTTCGCCGTCGCGCAGCACCCGGGCACTCTTGGCGCCCAGCGCCAGCAACTGGCGGATGGCCTGGGACGCCCGGCCCTTGGCCCGGCTTTCCAGGTAGCGGCCGAGCAGGTGAAAGGTCATGATGGTCGAGGCCATTTCCATAAAGGAGGTCATGGGGAACAGGAAGCCGACCAGGCCGATCAGGTAGGGCGGCAGACTGCCCAGGCTGATGAGCACGTCCATGTTGGCGGTTCTGTTGGTGAGCGCCTTCCAGGCGGACACATGGGTGGCGGCACCGGCGACGAAGACCGGCACCACCGCCAGCAGGGCGACCAGCAGCAGGTAGCCCGGCACCGGCAACCAGAACATCTCCACCATCATCAGCAGCATGATCAGGGTGGTGGGCACCCCGGCCAGCCACAGCCGCCTGCGGGCATCGCGCAGGTAGGCTTCCTCGGCCTCGGCGCCGGCCTCGGCCTCCCCTTTCAGCCCCGCATGGGCCACCTCGTAGCCGGCCCGCTCGACCGCCGCCCTGAGCGCGGCCACATCGGTCCGGCCGGCGTCGAACATCACCGTTACCTTGTGGGTGGCGATCTGGGTGCTGACCGCCGTGACCCCGGGCAGGCGCCGCAGCGAGGTGCCGACCAGGCCGGCGCAGTGGTCGCTGCCCATGCCGGGGACGATCAGGGTCGCTTCGGCAGGCCCGCCGCCCGGCGCCCTGCCGGAGGCCTTCGCCTCCCTTGGTATGCTGTCCATCATCTCTTCTCCTTATCTGGCAACAGGGCCGCCCGCTCCCGGCAGGCGGGGGAAGAAGGCCGGCACCCGTTGCCGGTAGGCCTCCCATTCGGCCCCGAAGGCATCCCGGGTGCTTTGCTCCTCCTGCCGGGCCAGGCGCACGTACATCACCACCAGCACCGGGAACATCAGCAGGGTCAGCAGCGTCGGCCACTGCAGCAAAAAGCCGGCCATGATCAGCACGAAGGCCGCATACTGGGGGTGGCGGAGCCGGGCATAGGGCCCGCTCTGGGCCAGTTGCCCCTGGCGCTGGGCCCGGTAGAGCACCCTCCAGGCGCTGGCCAGCAGCAGGAAACCGCCGAACACCAGGATATTGCTGAGAATATGCAGCAGGCTGAAATGGGGGTTGCCGCTCAGCCCGAACAGGGTGCTCCACAGGTGGCCGGCATCGTGGCTCAGGGGATCCAGTTGCGGGTAGCGCCCCTGCAGCCAGCCGGCCAGCAGGAACAGGGTCAGCGGCACGCCGTACATCTCGACGAACAGCGCCACGATAAAGGCGGCGAAGGTGCCGAAGGTGCGCCAGTCCCGCCCACTCCGGGGCTTGAAAAAGCTGAACGCGAACAGGATGAACACCAGGGAGTTGAGCACCACCAGTCCCCAGAGGCCATAGGCCGGAATATCATGATCCATAAGTTCAGTCTCCCTTGTGGTGGTGATCGTCACCGCCACCCCCGCCGTGGCCCCGGTGCATAAAGAGGTGCATCAGGGGGCAGAGCAGGATGATGAGATAGGGCAAGGCGCCCAGCAGGTGGGCGCGGTGCTCCTGCCACAGAAAGAACAGCGCCACGGCCGCGAACACCAGCAGAATGGGCCAGAAGCCGCGGGGCCCGGAGGCCGGGCCAGGGTTGGAATCCTTGTTCATGGGGATCTCCCGAGGGGGGCCGGCCCGACAAGGCGCCGGCCGCCGGTGGTTAGTTCTGCATCTGGCCCATGCCCATCTGCCCCATGTGCTCCATCATCTGCCGGCACATGGCCATGTGCTCTTCCATCTGCGCCATGGACTGGGTCATGAACTCCAGGTGCTCCGCCAACAACCGCTCGCGTTCGGCGGGATCCTGCGTCTGTTGCAGCGCCGCCATCTGGTCGCGCATGGTCTGCATTCGCTCCTGCATCATGCCCATCTGCTGCTGCCGTTCCATCATGGTGGCGGCATCAACCGGCTTGGCCGGCTCGGCGGGGGCGTGGTGGGCTTCTTCGGCCAGCACCGGCGACAGGTTCAGCATCAGGCCCAGGCCGGCGGCGATAAGAATATGTTTGCTCATGGTGATATTCCTCATTGGTCTGTAAAGGGGAAGGCACGGCCACCGACGGTGGGGGGGCGCTCCCTCTGGATAACGGGGTAAGGCGAGAATGAGCGCCGGGCACGAAGGCTCCGGCTGCCGAGGGGAATATCAGATACGCAGGCGAACGGTGGCGAGATAGCGCGGCAGCTTGGCCAGGGGCGGCGCCCCGGGTTCGGCCAGTACCGCCAGACGCTGAAGATGCGGCGCCGCCGGCTGCAGCGGCGGGGAAGGAGGAGCCAGGAACAGCGTGAGCAGCCGCCCCTGGTCGCCCGGCTTGATAAAGGGCTCGGATTCATCCAGCCCCTGCTGATGGCAGATCACCTCTTCGGCCTCGGCCTGGTGCGCCAGGCTGTCGAACACCGGCTCGGCCAGGCAATGGAGGGGCAGCAACAGCACCCACAGGCTCAGCAGGCACACCAACAGGCTTGCCACCGGCCGTGATCTTTCATTGCTGAACGGGTGCCTCATGCTCCCTCCCGGATAACCGATCTGCAAACTCAGTCTAAACAATATCAGTTTAGGTGAGTTGATATGCCCTGGTGTTGATTTTGATCAACAAGGACTCTTTAACAGAGCATATCTGACCTGCCCTGGTTTTTGGGCACGATTAAGACTTATCAAAAAGCCATCAAGAACAACTCAAGAAAAAGCCGACCATAAGGCCGGCAAAGAAACATCCATCAGAGTCAAAAAACAACTTAAACCAAGACCTTTACACAAAGAAAAACATGGCGCTCAATATTAAAAGACATCAACAACTACGATTACCAGCAACCTGTACATTCAAGATAAAACAATATAAATCACTAATGCCTGTTCATGCGCTCCTGAAACCGGTCGACACCGTCGGTTCCGTTAGGACCAACGTTTAAATATACCTTTGCCGGAGCCGGTTTCGCTTGGCTTTGATCATTTCGTAGTTTTGCCATTTTTTCCTGAAGGCGATCCACACCATCGGAGCCATTGCTGCCAATATTCAGATACACTGTTGCAGGCACACAGTCTGCCGGGGCTTTTCCTTCCTTTTTGGCTCGCAATGCCGACATCTTTGCTTGCAAGCGATCGACTCCATCACTGCCAAAGTTTTCGGTGCTTAAGCAGACCTGAGCCGGTTTTTTATCAGAAAAAGTATCGGATGCCTGTAGTGTAGGCATCATCAATATGGCAGCAACAACGAGAATGGAGCTAGTGGTTTTTTTCATGATGCTTTCCCTCTTAACTTATGATGGGTAATTTAATTCTTAAGTTAAGAATAGCAACAGAAGCTGACCTTGCACTGACAAAATCATTACATTACTGTCATCTAAAAGTAATAACAGACATCAATAAGAAATGCTATTTAATGCCTTTTTTACGCTGTTCATGCCGTATATATTCGATAACGGCACTCACATCGTCATGTTCCAGGTCAGGAATGGCTGGCATATCACCAAAAGGCCAGTGATGAGCGCGAACCCCCTTTTCCACGGCGAGGTAAAAGGATCTGTCTCCATGATGAGATGGCTCGTAAATTTTGTGTATAAAGGGAGGTCCCTGCCTGGTTCCTTGCAGGGTAACACCATGACAGCTTGCGCAGTTGTCACTGTATAACTGCTTACCAAGGTTCAACCTCTCTTTTTCTTCTTCCTTTGCAGCAGTAATTAAGCTTTTATTAAACAACACATATAAAATCACTGGGAGAGCAACAACGGCAATACCGGACCAGATGATTGTTTTTGATGATTTCATCACTATTACCCATATACCCCGTGAGTCAGGAAAAACGGCATGGAGCCTGGCTCCATGCCGCCGCCAATTACATCACCTGGATGGATCCCTTCATCCCGGCTTCCATATGGCCGGGCAGCAGGCAGGCGAAGTCGACGGTGCCTGGCTGATCGAATTTCCATACCAGGCCGCCACGCTGCCCCGGCTGCAGGCTGACCATATTGGCTTCGGCATGCTTCATGTCCGGCATTTGCCGCATCATCTCGGCGTGCTCCCGGAGCGATTCGATATCCCCTATCACCAGCTCATGCGCCAGTTTTCCGGCATTTTTGACAAACAGCCGTATGGTCTCCCCTTCTTTTACCTCTATATGTGCCGGGGAAAAACGCATGTCGTCGCCCATCACCACCTCGATGGTGCGGCTGACGTCGGCGGCCTTGCCGGGCTGGCCGACGCCATGCATCCCCTGGTTCATCGAGGCCATGTCATGGCCCTGGTGGCCGCCATGTTCGCCAGCGGCCAGGGCCAGCCCGGGCAGGAGGGTCAGCACGATCACGGACAGTGTCTTTTTCATCTTGTTTTTCCTTGTCGTCAGTTTATTGCGGTGTATTAAATGGCGTTAAAACCAGAAGCGGACGCCGGCCACCCAGCGGGTTTCCTGGGTCGATTCACCCTCGGCCCTTACCATGTCCGCGGTATTGCCCAGGGTGGCGGCCCATTCCCAGCCCACATAAGGGGCAAACTGGCGGCTGAGCTCGTAACGCAGGCGGGCGCCGGCCACCAGTTCGGATAGCCCTTTGCCCTGGCCTCGCTCGGCATCGTCTTTGCCATAGGCGCTCAGTTCAGCCCTGGGCTGCAATACCAGCCGCTGGGTCAGCAGCAGTTCGTATTCCGCCTCCAGCGCCAGCGCCGTCTGCCCCTGCTCGCCCAGGTAGGCGGTGGCATCCACCTCGAACCAGTAAGGGGCCAGGCCCGACATGCCCAGGGCCAGCCAGCCCTGATCCGGGCCATGGCCGGTGTCGTAACGCACCCCGAGCTCGGTATTCCAGAATGACGATACCGCGTGGCTCCACAACAGCTCGGTGCTGGCCTCTTCCAGCCGCCCTCCGATGAGGTCGCCTTCCGCCTTCAGTACCGCCCGATCGTAGTCGCGGCCGACCCAGGCGCGGGTGTCGTACACCCAGGCATGGCCTTCACCGGCATCGACCCGCTCCAGCCGGTCCACCAGCACCCCGCCGAACAGGTGTTCGTCCGCCAGCCGGAGCTGGCGTGGCCCGGGCAGCGTATAGGGGCCTTCATCCAGGGTGAAGCCGCCGGAATAGGCATGGGGATCCCGGGCATCCGTCGGCGCCGATCCGCCCTGCATCTGCATATCGCCGTGGTCCATGCCCTGCATCTGGCCGTGGTCTGCCTGGCTTGTTTGATGTTGTGGCACATCGGCTGCTGTGGTCCCATGGCCCGCATGGGGCTCCTGGGCCCAGACGGACGCCGCCGGCAACACCACCAGCGCCAGTAAAGTGTTGTTCCATCTGGATTTCATTTGGGCTTTCCTCCTGCTCATGACACCACCACCATGCGGAACATCCCCGCGTCCATATGGAACATCAGGTGGCAGTGCCAGGCCCAGCGGCCCAGGGCGTCGGCGGTCACCAGAAAGCTGATCCGCTGGGCCGGCTGCACCGGTATGGTATGGCGACGAACCAGAAAATTCCCCTCCGGGCTTTCCAGCTCGCTCCACATGCCGTGCAGGTGCATGGGGTGGGTCATCATGGTGTCGTTGTGCAGTATGATGCGCACCCGCTCCCCGTAGCTCAGGTGGATGGGGGTGGAGCCGCCGAATTCGACCCCGTCGAAGGACCAGGTGTAGCGCTCCATGTTGCCGGTGAGGTGCAGTTCGATTTCCCGCTCCGCCGGGCGCGGATCCAAGGGGCCGCCGGGGGTGCGCAGATCGGCCAGGGTCAGCACCCGGCGGCCGTTGTCGCGCAGGCCCACGCCGGGATCGTCCAGGTTGGTGCGCGGCATGTCCACCCGCATGTCGACGCTGGGGCCGTATTCGGTGCTGGCGTGCCTGACTTCGCTGCTGGCCACGGCCAGGCCGCCGGCCATGGTGCCGTGTCCCATAGCACCGTGATCCATACCCGTCATATTGCCATGGTCCATCCCGGCCATATTGCCGTGGCCCATGGCCGCGTGATCCATGCCCGCCATGGCACCGCCGTGGTTGCCGTGATCCATGGCGCCCATCATATCGGCCATGGTCAGTTGCTGGACCGGATCGATCGGCGGCACGGCGGCACTCAGCCCCTCGCGGGTGGCCAGGGTGCCCCGGGCGTAGCCGGTTCTGTCCATGGCCTGGGCGAACAGGGTGTAGGCCTCGGCGGTGGGTTCCACGATCACGTCGTAGGTTTCACCGGGGCCGAAGCGGAACTCGTCCACGTCTACCGGCTCTACATTCAAGCCGTCGGCCTGTACCACGGTCAGCTTGAGGCCGGGAATGCGCACGTCGTAAAAAGTATTGCCGGCCCCGTTGATAAAGCGCAGCCGCACCCGTTCGCCGGGTTTGAACAAGGCCGTCCAGTTGCCCGCCGGCGTGGTGCCGTTCATCAGGTAGGTCAGGGTCTCGGCCGACAGATCCGCCAGATCGCTCGGGCTCATGCGCATCTGGTTCCACATCTGCCGTTTAGCAAGAGCGCTGCCCACGCCGCCTTCGGCCATATCGCGGAAAAAATCGACGACCGTCGGCTGGTTGAAGTTGTAGAAATCGCCCTGGTTCTTGAGTTTGCCGAATACCCGCATGGGGTTTTCGTCGGTCCAGTCGGACAGCAGCACCACATGCTCGCGATCGGCCATGATGGGATCGGCCTCGGCCGGATCGATGATCAGGGCGCCGTACATGCCGGTCAGCTCCTGCATGCCGGAATGGGAGTGATACCAGTAGGTGCCGCTCTGCTCCAGCTTGAAGCGGTAGGTAAAGGTTTCGCCGGGGGCGATGCCGGCAAAGCTGATGCCGGGCACCCCGTCCATCTCGTAGGGCAGTATGATGCCGTGCCAGTGGATGGAAGTGGGCTCCTTGAGCTTGTTGACCACCCGGATGGTGACCTCGTCCCCTTCGCGCATGCGCAACGTCGGGGCGGGAATGGAGCCATTGATGGTGGTGGCCATGCGCCGCTTGCCGGTGAAATTGACCGGCGATTCGTCGATCACCAGCTCGAATTCGGTGCCGGTCAGCACCGGTGCCGACCCGGTCAGGGTACCCGGACTGGCCGCCCGGGCGGGTGTCAGCAGGGGCGACAGCCCCAGGGCCACGCCGCCGGCGGCCAGCCCCTGCACAAAACGCCGGCGCGGCAGGTCCGGCATTCGATTGGAATGCGTCATCTCGTTCCCCTCTCCCTATTTGGCTTATTTGTATTTCATTGCGCTGGATCATACAAAACGGCCACTTTCCGGGAGATGACGCCATCATTACAACCTTGTAATGATGGCGTCATGGACGGGTCAGGTAGCGGGGCTAGCCTTGAGCTGACACCCCGGCCGTGCTAAAGCTAACGCACCGAACACCATGATGAATCCGTTGATGAAACTGCTGGTCATAGAAGACGAAATCAAAACCGGGGACTACCTGAACCGGGGGCTGAGCGAGGCCGGTTTTGTGGTGGATCTGGCGCGCACCGGGCTGGATGGCCACCACCTGGCGATGGTCGAACCCTACGATCTCATCATCCTCGACGTGATGCTGCCCGACGTGGACGGCTGGCGCATAGTGCAGTCGCTGCGCGACGAGGGCCGGCAGGTGCCGGTGCTGTTCCTGACCGCCCGCGACAGCGTGGAGGACAGGGTCAAGGGGCTGGAGCTCGGCGCCGACGACTACCTGGTCAAGCCCTTCGCCTTTGCCGAACTGCTGGCCCGGGTGCGCTCCCTGCTGCGCCGGGGCAGCGCCGCCCCCCAGGATGACCGCCTGCAGGTGGCCGACCTCACCCTGGAGCTCTCCCGGCGCCGGGTCAGCCGGGGCGCCGAGCGCATCCACCTCACCAACAAGGAGTTCGCCCTGCTGGAGCTGCTGGTTCGCCGCCAGGGCGAGGTGCTGCCCCGCTCGCTGATCGCCTCCCTGGTATGGGACATGAACTTCGACAGCGACACCAACGTGATCGACGTGGCCATCCGCCGGCTGCGCGCCAAGATCGACGACGGCTTCGAGCCCAAATTGATCCAGACGGTGCGCGGCATGGGCTATACCCTGGAGCTGCCCGAAACATAAAAAAAGCGGGCCAAGATGGCCCGCCAAAAGGTTATGACATCGACGTTTTCACTGACTCATATCAGATCCGCCAGCACTTGCTCCAGCAGATCCAGCCCCTCGTTGACCACTTCCAGCGGCGAGGTCAGCGGCGGCAGGAAGCGGATCACGTTGCCCCGTACCCCACAGGACAGCAGGATCACGCCCTTCTCTATGCCCTTGGCCACTATCGCCTTGGTCAGCTCGGGGTTGGGCTGATCCACGTCCCCATTATGGATCAGCTCCATCGCCACCATGGCGCCCAGGTTGCGCACCTGGCCGATATGGCGGGGATACTTGGCCTGCAGCTCGGACAGGCGCTTGTTCATCAGCTCGCCCAGGGCCAGGGCCTTGGCGCACAGCTGCTCTTCTTCGATGATCTTCAGCACTTCCAGCGCCGCGGCGCAGGCCAGGGGGAAGGCCGCGTAGGTGCCGCCCAGGCCGCCCGGGTTGGCGGCGTCCATGATGTCGGCCTTGCCGACCACGCCCGCCAGCGGGAAGCCGCCGGCAATGCCCTTGGCCATGGTCATCAGATCCGGCTCGATGCCGGCGTATTCGGTGGCGAACAGCTTGCCGGTACGGGCGAAGCCGGTCTGGATCTCGTCACAGATCAACAGGATGCCGTGCTGATCACACAGGGCGCGCAGTTTCTGCAGGAAGGACGGCGGCGCGGGGTAGAAACCGCCCTCGCCCTGCACCGGCTCGATGATGATCGCGGCCACCCGGCCCGGCTCGATGTCGCAGTGGAACAGCTCATCCAGCGCCTTGAGCGACTGGGCCTCGGTCACGCCGTGGTAGGCGTTGGGGTACGGCAGGTGGTAGATCTCGCCCGGGAAGGGGCCGAAGCCGGCCTTGTAGGGCGCCACCTTGCCGGTCAGGCCCATGGCTAGGTTGGTCCGGCCGTGGAAACCGCCGTTGAAGGCGATGACGCCGCTGCGTTTGGTGTGGGCGCGCGCTATCTTGACCGCGTTTTCCACCGCCTCGGCGCCGGTAGTCACGAACATCGCCTTCTTGGGGCTGTTGCCCGGCGCCAGCGCCACCAGCTTCTCGGCCAGCTCGACCACGCTCTCATAGGGGGTGACCATGGCGCAGGTGTGGCTGAAGCGCTCCAGTTGGGCGGCCACGGCGGCCTGGATGCGCGGGTGGCTGTGGCCGGTGTTGACCACGGCGATGCCGGCGGCGAAGTCGATATAGCGGCGGCCTTCCACGTCCCAGATCTCGTTGTTTTTAGCCTTGTCCACGTAGAGGGCGGCCATGTTGCCCATGCCCCGGGCGAAGACGGCATCTTTGCGTTGTTGCAGCTCTTGGTTCTTGTTCATCGTCTTGTCTCCTGAAAAGTCCTGCTCAGCGGATGCCGCCCATGCACAGGTATTTGGTTTCCATGTAATCTTCCAGCCCCTGGGCGGAGCCTTCACGCCCCAGACCGGATTCCTTGACGCCACCGAAGGGCGCCGCTTCGTTGGAAATGATGCCTTCGTTGATGCCGATCATGCCGTACTCGAGTGCCTCGGCCACCTTCCAGATGCGAGCGTGGCTCTCGGTATAAAAATAGGCGGCCAGGCCGTAGGGGGTGTCGTTGGCGATGGCAATCGCCTCGGCATCGTCCCTGAAGCGGATCACCGGCGCCACCGGGCCGAAGATCTCCTGTTGGGCGATCTCCATGTCCTGGGTCACCCCGGTCAGAATGGTTGGGGTGAAGAACAGCTCGCCGGCCGGGTGACGTTGGCCGCCGGTCAGCAGCCGGGCGCCCTGGCTCTGGGCCCGGTCCACCATGGCGGCGATCTTGTCTATCGCCGCCCGGTTGATCACCGGCCCCATGGTGGTGCCCTCTTCCAGGCCGTTGCCCACCACGAACTTTTCCACTTCCTCTTTAAAGCGGGCCATAAAGGCGTCGTAGATGCCGTCCTGCACCAGGATCCGGTTGGCGCACACGCAGGTCTGGCCGGCGTTGCGGAACTTGGACGCCAGGGCGCCGGCCACCGCCGCCTCCAGGTTGGCGTCGTCGAACACGATAAAGGGCGCGTTGCCGCCCAGCTCCAGGCTGAGCTTCTTCACGGTGTCGGCGCTCTGGCCGTAGAGCAGCTTACCCACCCGGGTGGAGCCGGTGAAGGACAGCTTGCGCACCCGGCTGTCGCCGGTCAGCACCTGGCCCACTTCCGCCGCCCGGGAGCTGGTAATCATGTTGATCACCCCGGCGGGAATGCCGGCCAGCTCCGCCAGGGCCATCAGCGCCAGGGCGGAGAAGGGGGTTTCCTCGGAGGGCTTGACCACTATGGTGCAGCCCGCCGCCAGCGCCGGCGCTATCTTGCGGGTGATCATGGCGTTGGGGAAGTTCCAGGGGGTGATGGCGGCCACCACCCCGATGGGCTGCTGGATGCTCAGGGTACGCCGGTCGGCGGTGGGCGCGGCAAACAGCTTGCCGTAGGCGCGCTTGCCTTCTTCGGCATACCACTCGATATAGGAGGCGCCGTACAGCACCTCGCCCCGGGTCTCGAACAGCGGCTTGCCCTGCTCCAGGGTCATCAGCCGGGCCAGCTCTTCCTTGTGCTCGATGACAAGATCGAACCAGCGGCGCAGCAGCCGGGCCCGCTCCTTGGGATTGAGCGCGCTCCAGCCGGCCAGGGCCTGGCTGGCCGCGTCGATGGCGGCACGGGTTTCGTTTACGCCCATGTCGGGCACCCGGCCCAGCAACTCGCCGGTGGCGGGGTTGTATACGGAAATGGTGGCGCCGCTGTCGGCCTGGCGCCACTGGCCATCGATGTGGCCGGCGTCTTTCACTAGGTTGCGGTTGACGGTATTGATGCTCATAAAACTGCGCCTCGGTGTTGAGTCCATGCAAGCCCCCAGGGGCCGGCCGACAACCACGGCACCGCCATCACAGAATCGCGTTAACACCCGCAATTTATGCCTTCGTCGCCGTGGCCGCATTGGCCATACTTTGATTGCATGTTAGCCTTGCGCTTAAAGTCCTATAAATGATCACGTATCAACATTCACATTTAAGGCCATCAAACTATGAGCCAAGCGAGCAGACCCGTACTGGGGCAAATCGGTGATTACGAAATCCGCCTGCTGAAACTGTTCAAGACGGTGGTGGAGTGCGGCGGCTTTTCGGCGGCGGAAACCGAGCTCAACATCAGCCGCTCTACCATCAGCGTGCACATGGCCAACCTGGAAAACCGGCTCAAGCTCAAGCTCTGCCGGCGCGGCCGTTCCGGCTTCGCCCTCACCGACGACGGCATGGTGATCTACGAATCCGCCAAGCGGCTGTTCGCCCGGCTGGAGGAATTCCGCTATACGGTGAACGAGCTGCACGAACAGCTCA
Organism: Zobellella sp. An-6; assembly: GCF_052487945.1. Lineage (NCBI taxonomy): Bacteria > Pseudomonadati > Pseudomonadota > Gammaproteobacteria > Aeromonadales > Aeromonadaceae > Zobellella > Zobellella sp. An-6. The sequence continues at coordinate 3,172,032 of NZ_CP199259.1, forward strand.
CCGGCGAGCTGAAAATCGTGTCCAGCGACAACATCTGGCTGGAGGACGACTTTCCCATGGCCGATGTGTTCGCCGCCCTGGGCGAGCAGGCGCCGGATGTGAACGTAAGCGTGGACGTGGCCCACATGGGCGAGATCGAGCGGCGGGTGCTGAGCGAGGACGCCGACATCGGCTTTATCCACTACCACCGGGATCTGGAAGGGCTGGAATACCACCACCTGTACAAGGTGCGCTGCTTCCTCTATTGCAGCGACCGCCACCCGCTGTTTTATGCCGAGGACGACCGGGTTATCGAACAGCGCCTGGGCGACCACAAGCTCATTCATCCCGGCATCTACACCAACCCGGAGGCCAGCGCCCAACTCGCCGGCCTGCGCCTGGCCGGGCGCGCCTACCACTACGAGCCGAGGGCGGCGCTGATCCTCTCCGGCCAGTATATCGGCTTCCTGCCCGAGAGCTTCGCCCGCCGCTGGGTGGAAGGCGGCCGGCTCAAGGCGCTGCTGCCGGAGCAGAAGAACCATTACCTCGGCATCTCCGCCATCACCCGCAGCCACGGCCGCCAGAGCCGGCTGAAGGAGCTGTTCCTGCAGCTGTTGCAGAGCCACCTGGTGCCCGCCTCCTGAAGACCAAGCCGGTTGCGTCCGTGACCGGCTTCACATAACCTCCATCGAAAATGCTTTAAATATGCACCCTTTTGGTGCTTACTACTGCACCAAGCTGGGTTTTCCGCGTTTTGTTTGACTGGGTTCAAACCAAACATGAATCATTATGTATTTAATCCATGACGGAGCTATCGCAGACTGCGTATACCCCTCAGGGGTAACAAAATATCAACAATAACTTTGGGCCCGCCCAAAGCGATGGAATGTGATAACACAAGGGACTACATCATGACTCGTATCTGGAGCTCAGCTCGTACCAAAATCGCCGCCTCCCTGATCGCCGTCGCCGGCATGGGCATGACCATGGAAGCCATGGCTGCCGACATCACCTGGCGCTTTACCAACCTCTACTCCCGTGGCACCGCCTTCGGTGACGTCTACCAGTCCTTCGCCGACAAGATCGAAGCCGACTCCAACGGCCGCATGAAGATCAACATGCTCTACGCCGGCGAAGGCGTCGACACCACCGGCATCATCGGCGCCACCAAGTCCGGCCTGCTGGACATGGCCGCCCCCTTCCAGCCCATGCACGCCGGTGAAATTCCCTTCGGCGTGGTCGAGGTGGGCCTGCCCGGCTCCAGCGGCACCCTGGAAGAGCTGAACGCCCTGTTCCACGAAAAAGGCTGGGGCGAGATCCTGACCGAAGCCTACGACCGCCATGGCCTGGTGTGGCTGGATCCCTACTTCCAGCCCGGGGTCTACGTCATCACCAAGAAGAAAATCGAATCCATCGAGGACTTCAAGGGCCTGAAGATCCGTGCCCCCGGCGCCTACGGCCGCTTCTTCCGCGAGCTGGGCGCCTCCCCGGTCAACCTGGCCTGGGGCGAGGTCTACACCAGCCTGGCCACCGGCGTCATCGACGGCACCATCGGCTCCAACCTGATCGACCACCGCGACGGCAACTTCGCCGAGGTGGCCAAGTACATGTACCCGCTGCCGGTGTCCAGCGCCCAGGCCCTGCCCGTGCTGGTCAACAAGAACGCCTGGAACAAGCTGCCCGACGACCTGAAGGAAGTGGTCCGCAACGCCGCCAGCTGGCACGCCCAGCAGCAGGCCGAAAAGTCCGCCCTGTGGGAGCAGGACGCGGTCGCCGACATGGAGAAGATCGGCATGCAGTGGAGCCCCGCGGCCTCCGACGCCGACCAGGCCAAGTGGCGTGAAGCGGCCGAGGCGGTCTGGGCCCACTACGGCAAGACCGACAAGTACAGCGCCCAACTGGTCGAGCTGCTCAAGTAACCCTCCACCATGCTGCCCCGCCCAGGCGGGGCAGATCCGTATCTCAACCCACGGATGCACGATGAAAACACTGCTTTGTTTATGGTGCAAAGGGGTCGGCCTGCTGGTGTCCACGGTCAGCCACACCATTGCCCTGGCCCTGCCCCTGCTGGCGGCGACCATCGCCTTCGAGGTGTTCGCCCGCTATGTGCTCAACAGCCCGACCCTCTGGGCCTACGACGTGTCGCTGTTCCTGTTCGGCTACATCGGCGCCCTGTGCGGGGCCCACGCCCAGCTGAAAAAGGCCCATATCAACGTGGATATCGTCTACCTGGCGGTGTCCCAGCGCATCAAGAACCTGTTCAACCTGCTTTCCTATGTACTGGGTGCCTTCTTCCTGTACATCATCGCCAGCAAAAGCTGGGAAAAGGCGCTGGAGGCCATCGACTTCGGCTACACCCGCCAGTCGGAATGGGGCCCCTCCATCGGCCACTTCTGGGTGATGGTGACCGCTGCCGCCATTTTGTTCCTGCTGCAATTGTCCGGCGACATGCTCAAGGATGCCTGGCAATTGTTCACAGGTGAGCCCCTGCTGTCCGAGGACGAGGAATAATGAGTATTGAAATGATCACCGGCCTCCTGCTGCTGGGAGTGCTGATTTCCTTTATGCTGGGCGCCCAGGTGGGCCTGGCCCTGGGCGGCGTGGCCATGCTGCTCGGCTATGCCACCTGGGGCGAGGGCATCTTCAACATAGTGCCCACCACCATCGAGAGCACCCTGTTCAGCTTTGTGCTGCTGGCCATCCCGCTCTACATCTACATGGGCCAGTTGCTGACCCGCTCCGGCATCGGCGACGCCATGTTCAAGGCCAGCCAGCTGCTCATCGGCCGTATCCGCGGGTCGCTCGCCATCAGCGTGATCGGTGTCTGCTCCATGATCGGCGCCATGGTGGGCATCATCGGTGCCGGCATCATGACCTCGGGCAGCATCGCTCTGCGCCCCATGCTGGAACGCGGCTACGACAAGAAGCTGGCACTCGGCGTGATCATGGCCGGCGGCGGCTTGGGGATCCTGATCCCGCCCAGCGTCCCCATGATACTGTTCAGCTCCACCACCCAGACCTCGGTGGGCAAGATGTTTATCGCCGCCCTGGTGCCGGCGCTGATCTCCATTACCGTGCTCATCCTCTACGTGGTGATCTCCTGCAAGCTCAACCCGAGCCGGGCCCCCATCGGCCACGCCCTGGATGCGCCCCAGAGCCCGAAAGAGCGCTTTATCACCCTGCGCGACGGCCTGATGGCCCTGCTGCTGATCGTGGTGGTGCTGGGCAGCATCATCAGCGGCATCGCCACCCCCACCGAGTCCGGCGCCATCGGCGTGGTCGGCGCCCTGCTGCTGGCCATCATGTACAAGCGCTTCAAACTCAAGATGATGAAGCGCTCCGGCATCGAAACCGCCCTGCTGGTGAGCGTGGCCATCTGGATAGTGCTGGGCGCCTCGGTGTTCAGCAACTTCCACCTGCTGATGGGCGTGCAGGGCATGGTGGCCGACTTCGCCGCCGGCCTGGATCTGCCTCCCATCGTGATCATCCTGATGATGCAGGTGGTGATGCTGCTGCTCGGCTTTATCATCGACGAGATGATCATCGTGCTGATCTGCGCCCCACTGTTCACCCCGATCGCGGTGAGCCTGGGCTATGATCCCATCTGGTTCGGCATCCTGATGATACTGAACATCGAAATCGCGGTGCAGACCCCGCCCTACGGCTTCGCCCTGTTCTACCTCAAGGGCATAGCCCCGCCGGGGGTGACCATGCTGGATATCTACAAGTCGGTGCTGCCTTTCGTCATGCTCAAGCTGGGCGTGCTGATCCTGTGCATGCTGGTGCCCGACATCGTCACCTGGCTGCCCAACAAACTGATGGGGTAACACGCTTATGTTCAAGCAAATACTGCTGCCACTGGACTTCGAACACCAGGAGCTCTGTCCCCAGGTGCTGGAGTCGGCACTCAAACTCTGCCATCCCGAGGGCAGGATCAACCTGCTCTACGTCAACCCGGCGCGCATCCACCACGTCGCCGCCGCCCTGCTGTCGAACGAGCTGCTCGACAACCTGGAGCAGGTGGTCCGGCAACAGATGGAGGCCTTTATGGAGAGCGAGATCCCCGAACCGCACCGGGGCAAACTCTGGGTCAAGCGGGGGGTAGTGTACGACAGCATCCTCGCCCAGGCCCGCAAACACGGGGTGGATCTGATCATCATGCCCGCCTCCCGTCCCGGCGCCGAGACCTACCTGCTCGGCTCCAACTCCTCCAAGGTGGTGCGCCATGCCGACTGCGCCGTACTGGTGATCCGCTGAGCCGGCGGAGAGACAGAAAATAGAGGGGCCCGAAAGGATCCGGAAGCGGAGAGCAGTTGGAGAAAACGGGCCGACGTCGGTAAGCCTGCGCGGGGCAGGCCGGTGCGGCAGGCCAGGCTGCCGTGTTCAGGGGGCGTTCAGCGGGCGTTGTTTTCGGCGGTGGAGAGCCTGCCGTCCAGCGCCTCGAGGATGGAGCAGTGCTCGGCGCTTTCCAGGCCGCCGCAGCAGGCGTCGGACAACTGCTTGAGGGAATGGCGGAAGCGTTCCAGCTCGGCAATGCGCTCCTCCACGTCCGCCAGCTTGGCGTCGGCCACCGCCTTCACCTCGCGGCAGGTGGCCTGGCAGCTGCTGATCCGCAGCGACAGCAGCTCTTCGATGTCCTTCAGGGAAAAGCCCACCCGTTTACAGCGCAAAATAAAATGCAGCCGGTTCTTGTCCTCCTCGCTGTAGAGCCGGTAGCCGGCCGGGGTGCGCAGGCTGGGGGCGAGCAGCCCCTCCTTCTCGTAAAAGCGCAGGGTATCGGCCTTGATGCCGAAATGCCTGGCCAGTTCGCCGATTCGAAACATTCCTCACTCCTCCGCTTGCAGCATGGTTTTGTTATACATAAAACCTCTTGGCACCAAAGCAAATAGTCCGACAAGGCACCACAAAATGCTGTAGAATATGCCGCCTCCGTTCTGGCGTACCAGGCGGTTTGGTAAAGCCGGTGGTCACGCCGATTTTACCAAACCCCCCGATTGATCGTTAAAGGAACGAGAACATAATGGAAACTGCTCGACCCATTCGCCGTGCTCTGCTGAGTGTGTCCGACAAACAAGGCATCCTGGAGTTCGCCCGCGGCCTGCAGGCCCGCGGCGTGGAGCTGCTGTCCACCGGCGGCACCGCCCGCCTGCTGGCCGACCAGGGCCTGCCCGTGACCGAAGTGTCCGACTATACCGGCTTTCCGGAGATGATGGACGGTCGGGTCAAGACCCTGCACCCCAAGGTGCACGGCGGCATCCTCGGTCGCCGCGGCCAGGACGATGCCATCATGGCCGAGCACGGTATCCTGCCCATCGACATGGTGGTGGTCAACCTCTACCCCTTCGCCAACACCGTGGCCAAGCCTGACTGCACCCTGGAAGACGCCATCGAGAACATCGATATCGGCGGCCCCACCATGGTCCGCGCCGCGGCCAAGAACCACAACGACGTGGCCATCGTGGTCAACGCCGGCGACTACGACCGCCTGCTGGCCGAGATGGACACCAACGGCAACAGCCTGACCCAGGCCACCCGCTTCAGCCTGGCCATTGCCGCCTTCGAGCACACCGCCCAGTACGACGGCATGATCGCCAACTACTTCGGCACCATGGTGCCGGCCTACCACGAGGCCGCAGAGGGCTCCAGGTTCCCCCGCACCATCAACTACCAGTTCACCAAGAAGCAGGATCTGCGCTACGGCGAAAACAGCCACCAGGCCGCCGCCTTCTACGTGGAGAACCAGGTGGACGAGGCCTCGGTCGCCACCGCCACCCAGCTGCAGGGCAAGGAGCTGTCCTACAACAACATCGCCGATACCGACGCCGCCCTGGAGTGCGTGAAGGAATTCGATGAGCCGGCCTGCGTTATCGTCAAGCACGCCAACCCCTGCGGCGTGGCCCTGGGCAAGGACATTCTGGAGGCCTACGACCGCGCCTACCAGACCGACCCCACCTCCGCCTTCGGCGGCATCATCGCCTTCAACCGCGAGCTGGACGAGGCCACCGCCCGTGCCATTATCGAGCGCCAGTTCGTGGAGGTGATCATCGCCCCCAGCATCAGCGCCGAGGCGAAAGCGGCCGTGTCCGACAAAAAGAACGTGCGCCTGCTGGAGTGCGGCCAGTGGGCCGGCAAGACCCGGGGCCTGGACATCAAGCGCGTCAACGGCGGCATCCTGGTGCAGGATCGCGACCAGGGCATGGTGGAGCCGGCCGACCTCAAGGTGGTCAGCAAGCGCCAGCCCACCGCCGAGGAGCTGCAGGATCTACTGTTCTGCTGGAAGGTGGCCAAGTACGTCAAATCCAACGCCATCGTCTACGCTAAAGGCGGCCAGACCATCGGCGTGGGCGCCGGCCAGATGAGCCGCGTCTACTCCGCCAGGATCGCCGGCATCAAGGCCGCCGACGAAGGCCTGCAGGTGGAAGGATCCGTGATGGCCTCCGACGCCTTCTTCCCCTTCCGTGACGGCATCGACGCCGCCGCCGCCGCCGGCATCAGCTGCGTGATCCAGCCCGGTGGCTCCATGCGCGACGAAGAGGTGATCCAGGCCGCCGACGAGCACGGCATGGCCATGGTGTTTACCGGTATGCGCCATTTCCGGCACTGATTATCCTTCTGTGCCGGATGCGCCTGCATGGCATGTTCAGCAGGCAACACCAGGTATTGAAAGCAGGACTGGCAGGGTCGGCTAAGCCGACCGTCGGCGGCAGGGATGCCGCCGTCGAGCTTACATGGATGTACTTGCAGCGTGTCGGCGTGCCGACCCTGCCAGTCTCGCGCGGCACAAAACAGACACTATCTTCGAACCGATTTTAAGGAACAGACCATGAAGGTATTGGTTATCGGCGGTGGCGGTCGTGAACACGCCCTGGCCTGGAAAGCCGCCCAGTCTCCCAAGGTAAGCCAGGTATTCGTGGCCCCCGGCAACGCCGGCACCGAGCTCGAGCCCAGCCTCACCAACGTGGCCATCTCCGCCACCGACATCAAGGATCTGCTGGCCTTCGCCAAAAAAGAGCAGATCGGCCTGACCATAGTGGGCCCCGAGGCCCCGCTGGTGGCCGGGGTGGTCGACGCCTTCGAGGCCGAAGGCCTGACCATCTTCGGCCCCAGCGCCGCCGCCGCCCAGCTCGAAGGCTCCAAGGCCTTCACCAAGGACTTCCTGGCCCGGCACCGGATCCCCACCGCCGCCTACCAAAACTTCACCCAGGTGGAGCCGGCGCTGGCCTACCTGCGCGAGCAGGGCGCCCCCATCGTGGTCAAAGCCGACGGCCTGGCCGCGGGCAAGGGCGTTATCGTCGCCATGACCCTGGAAGAGGCCGAGGCGGCGGTACGCGACATGCTGGCCGGCAACGCCTTCGGTGACGCCGGCAGCCGGGTGGTGATCGAGGAGTTCCTCGACGGCGAGGAAGCCTCCTTTATCGTGATGGTGGACGGCGAGCACGTGCTGCCCATGGCCACCAGCCAGGATCACAAGCGTGTCGGCGACGGCGACACCGGCCCCAACACCGGCGGCATGGGCGCCTACAGCCCCGCCCCCGTGGTCACCTCCGAAATCCACGACCGCATCATGGCGCAGGTGATCATGCCCACGGTGCGCGGTATGGCGGAAGAAGGCCACGTCTACAAGGGTTTCCTCTACGCCGGCCTGATGATCGACAAGAGCGGCCAGCCCAAGGTGATCGAGTTCAACTGCCGCTTCGGCGACCCCGAGACCCAGCCGATCATGCTGCGCCTGCAGTCGGATCTGGTGGAGCTGTGCCTGGCCGGTTGCCAGGGCGGGCTGGACAAAGTGACCGCCGAATTCGACCCGCGCGCCTCGGTGGGCGTGGTGCTGGCGGCGGGCGGCTACCCGGGCCATTATCGCCAGGGCGACGCCATCACCGGCATCCCCGCCGAAACCGAGGGCAGCAAGGTGTTCCACGCCGGCACCAAGTTCAAGGACGGCGAGTTGGTCACCTCCGGCGGCCGGGTGCTGTGCGCCACCGCCCTGGGCCATACCGTGACCGAGGCCCAGGCCAACGCCTATGCGGTGACCCGCCAGATCGAATGGGACGGCGTCTTCTACCGCAACGACATCGCCTACCGCGCCATCGAACGGGAACAGCAATAACCCGCGTCCACGGCAAAAGCCCTCCCACATGCCAGTGTGGGAGGGCTTTTTACTTTATCAGGGCCCGGCGCTGTGCCCTGCGTCCCAGTCTTCCGCCGCCGCTTCCAGCTGCAACCAGCGGCAGAAGGCGGCTATCTGCGTCAGGCGGGGAGAGTCGGGCCGCCACACCAGGTAGTACTGGTGCAGGGGCTTGAGCTCAGGCACGAAGGGACGGCACAGCCGGCCCTCGCGCAGCAGATCCGCCACCAGCACCGAACGGCTCAGGGCCACTCCCTGCCCCGCCAGCACCATGTCCAGCGCCAGGCTGCCGTCGTCCACCCTCAGTTGCCGGCAACGGGCGAGCAGTTCGGGCCGGCCGGCCAGCGCCAGCCAGTGGGCCCAGCTCACCCCGGCGTATTCCGGCGCCGTCACCAGGGGCACGCCCGCCAGCTCATCCAGGGAGCCGAGCCGCCCGGCCAGGGCCGGGCTGCACACCGGAAAGGCGGTGTCCGCCATCAGCAGCTCGCAGGCGAGCTCCGGGTACTGGCCCCGGCCGTAGCGGATGGCCAGATCGACCTGGCCGCCGGAAAAGTCGGCCAGTTGCTGGCTGGGCTGCAGGCGGATCTCGATATCGGGGTGGGCTTCGGCGAAACGCCATAGCCTGGGCATCAGCCAGCGTGCCGCCAGGGACGGCAGCACGCTGATGACCAGGGGCCCGGCGGTGGACGGCGCCAGTTGCTCCAGGCCCTGCCGCAGCAGGGCGAGGCCCTGCTCGACAAAGGGCAGCAGCGCCTCGCCCTGCTCGGTCAGCCGCATGCCGGCCCCCCTGCGGCGGAACAACCGGCAGCCGAGGGATTGCTCCAGGTTGCGGATCTGCTGGCTGACCGCGGCCTGGGTGACGCACAGCTCCGCCGCCGCCGCCGAATAGCTCTGGTGGCGGGCGGCCACCGCGAACACCCGCAGGCCGCTCAGCCGGCTTGCCGTCAGTCGCCGCACGCCGCTCTCCCTCAGGCTTCCTTGTTCAGCACCGGCCGGGCGTACATGGACAGCACCCGCTCGCGCAGCTCGCCGGGGATCTGGGCCATATGGCGTTCGAACACCTCGGCCGCCGCCGGGTCCACCTGGGCGGTCTGGCCCGCCGCCAGCAGGTTGCTGGGAAAGAGGTGGTAGTTGGCGTGGATCTCCTTGTCGATGGCCGCCGCCAGTTCGTCGGCGTTGTCGAAGTCGCCGTGCACCGGCTGGCCGAAGGTCACGTGCACCCGTCCCTTCTGGCCGACGATGCCCTGCACTATGCTCTGGATATCCTCGAACTCGCTCTTCTCGTAGGCGCCGTGGGTGGCCTTGGCGTGCAGCTCCCGGGCCTTGGCCAGGTCGCCGGGATCATACTCGTAGGAAATGGACACCGGCACCAGGTTCAGGCTGCGGATGTAGTCCGCAAAGGGGATCTGGCGTTTCTTGCCGTCCATGTAGAACATCTTGAGGATGGCCGGGTCCGTCTTGTCGTCCCCGTCCTTGGCCCGTCCTTCCTTCTGGGCGATCCAGATGGAATGGCCCTCGTCGATGGAGTGGCGCAGGTAGGCGGACAGTTCGCCGAACGCCTTCATCATCTCCCGCGGCCCCTTGGCCGAGCGCTTGACAATAAAGCTCTTGTTCAGCTTCATCAGCTCGGTGGCGCAGGGCTTGCGCAGCAGGTTGTCGCCGATGGCGATGCGCACCGTGTCCAGGCCGTGACTGTGCAGGCCCCAGTTGACGAAGGCCGGATCCAGGGCGATGTCCCTGTGGTTGGAGATGAACAGGTAGCCCACCCCGGGCTTGATGTTCTCCAGGCCGGAGTAGGTCACGCCGGAGGTGGTGCGCGCTATCATCTTTTCCATGTAGGTCGCCACTTCCAGCTGTACCTGGCGGATGCTGTTCACCTTGCGCCAGCGCCAGCCCAGATAGCAGCGGATCAGGGACCTGATGGCGGCCCCGCCCCAGCGGGACAGGCCGGAAAAGCGGTACTTGGCAATGGCGCCGATAAACTCGTCGTCGCGGATCAACCGCTGGATGGCCGCCGCTACCTCATCATCCTGGTAGGGGCGGATGTCTTTGAATATATCTGTGTCTGAAACCATGACAGCCTTGGTCTAGGGGACAAAAAACGCCCAGATTCTACACCCTTTGCCGTCAAACTCGAACGATTAAGCGCAAAAACCGGATCAGCGCCAGATCATCAGCACGCTGGCCGCGGTCAGGGTCGCCATCAGCAGGTTAAAACACCGCCAATCCCGGGCCGTATGCAGCCAGCGCCGGACATGGATACCGAACAGGGCCCAGACATGGCCGGTCACTACCCCGAAGAACAGGAATACCACCAGCACCAGCACCGCCGACGGCCAATACTGCTCCCCGGCCAGGGTAAAGCCGCTGATCGCCGAAATGGCCATCAGCCAGGACTTGGGGTTGAGAAACTGGAACAGAGCGCCCTGATGCCAGCGCATGCCCTGCCCGGCGTCGTTGTCGCCCGGGGGCGGAGCGCTGCCTATCCGGTATGCCAGCCACAGCAGATAGAGACTGCCGGCTATCTTCAGCGCCCATTGCAGCAGCGGCCACAGCATGAACAGCTGGCCCAGCCCCAGGGCGGTGAGCAGCATCAGGCTCTGCAGGCCGAGCATGATGCCCAGCAGCAGCTTCAGGGTGGGCCGGTAACCGAAGCGGGTACCGGAGCTGGTCAGCAGCATGTTGTTGGGGCCGGGAGTACCGCAGGTGGCCAGGGCGAAACCGGCGACGGAGCCGATCAGGGCAAAATCCATGGTGTCGATGCTGTATACAAACAAGAAGGATATTGTTTTACTCGATTTTGTGCGCAGCGCCCAGTATTTTATCTGTCTGTGGCCCGGCAGCGATGAACGCAGTCCCGGATTCGCCGGCCAACCCGGAGCAATAGCAGGAAATCATGATCCACCCCAGCCGATTCACCTCTCCCTGGTGGGCCGCCAACCCCCATGTGCAGACCATACTGGCCAAATATCTGCATCGCGCCCGGATCCGCACCCGGCGCGAGCGGCTGGAGCTGCCGGACGGGGATTTCGTGGACCTGGCCTGGGCGCTGCCCCGGCAGCACGAGAGCCGCCCGCTGGTGGTGCTGTTCCACGGCCTGGAGGGCTGTGCCGAGTCCCACTACGCCAGGGGCATGATGGCCGCCCTGCAACAGCGGGGCTGGCAGGCGGTCTTGATGCACTTTCGCGGCTGCAGCGGCGAGCCCAACCGCCACCTGCAGGCCTATCACTCGGGGGCCACAGAGGATCCCCACTATGTGCTCGAGCTGTTGCGCCGCCGTTACCCCGAGCGCCCCATGGCGGCCATCGGTTACTCCCTCGGCGGCAACATGCTGGTCAACTACCTGGCGGCCCAGCCGCGCAACCCGCTCTGCGCCGCCGTGGTGATCTCCGCGCCCCTGCAGCTGTCGGCCTGCGCCGATCGCATCAACCGCGGCTTTTCCCGCTGCTACCAGCGTTACCTGCTGGGGCGGCTGAAGCACAACTGGCGTGAGCGGCTCAGTCGCCATCCCCACCACCAGTGGCAGGGCAGCCTGGCGGCCATCCGCAGCCTGCGCGAGTTCGACGACAGGGTGACCGCCCCGGTGCACGGCTTTGCCGATGCCGAGGATTATTACCGCCGCTGCTCCGGCCTGAACCGGTTGGCGGCCATCAGCACCCCCACCCTGCTCATCCACGCCGCCGACGATCCCTTTATGACGGAGGCGGTGATCCCCGACGCCAGCCAGCTGCCGCCGGCGGTCACCTATGAATTGAGCAGCACCGGCGGCCATGTCGGCTTTATGCAGGGTCCGCCCTGGCGCCCCCGCTACTGGCTGGAGCTGCGGGTGCCCGACTGGCTGGACGGACACTGGCCCCCCTATCAGGAGCAAGCATGATTATTCCCTTTACCGAACTGGGCGAGGACACCCTCACCAACCTGATCGAGCATTTCGTGCTGCAGGAAGGCACCGAATACGGTGACCAGGAGGTGCCGCTCGATGAAAAAGTTGCCCAGGTAAAACAGCAGCTTAAGCGTGGAGAGGCGATCATCGTCTACAGCGAGCTGCACGACAGCGTCAACATAGTGCCGGCCGCCCGCCTCCATCACAAGCCTTGACCTGGGGCCGGGCCCCTGCGTATAAACATTCACAGTTCATTCAATTTCAGGTTTTTTTATGTCCGCCAAGCACCCCATTATTGCGGTTACCGGCTCCTCGGGTGCCGGCACCTCCACCTCCACCGAGGTGTTCCAGTCCATGTTCGCCCAGCTCGGGGTCAAGGCCGCCATTCTGGAAGGCGACAGCTTCCACCGCTATACCCGGCCGGAGATGGACGTGGCCATTCGTCGCGCCCGGGAGCAAGGCCGGCACATCAGTTATTTCGGTCCTGAAGCCAACGATTTCGAACTGCTGGAGCAGTTTTTCAAGGAATACGGCGATACCGGCACCGGCCAGTTCCGCCGCTACCTGCACACCTTCGACGAAGCCGTGCCCTTCAACCAGATGCCGGGCACCTTCACCCCCTGGCAGAAGCTTGCCGACGACACCAACCTGCTGTTCTACGAGGGGCTGCACGGCGGCGTGGTCACCGAGGATCAGAACGTGGCCCAGCACGTGGACCTGCTGGTGGGCATGGTGCCCATCGTCAACCTGGAATGGATCCAGAAGCTGATCCGCGACACCGCCGAACGCGGCCACTCCCGGGAGGCGGTGACCGACTCCATCGTCCGTTCGATGGAGGATTACATCAACTTCATCACCCCCCAGTTCTCCCGCACCCATATCAACTTCCAGCGGGTGCCGACGGTGGACACCTCCAACCCCTTCAGCGCCAAGATCATTCCCACCCTGGACGAGAGCATGATGGTGATCCGCTTTCGCGGCATCAAGAACGTCGACTTCCCCTACCTGCTGGCGATGATCGACGGCTCCTTCATGTCCCGGCGCAACACCATAGTGGTGCCCGGCGGCAAGATGGGCTTCGCCATGGAACTGATCCTGCGGCCGCTGATCGAACAACTGCTGGAAACCGGCAAGATCCGCTAAACGCAAACAGGCCCGGCGGTGCCGGGCCTGCTGTTTGTTGACAGGGCCCTCTGTTTCACTGGTATGAGTCGGCCAAAGGAAAGGCCCCGACGCCGCCTCCCAGTCGGGGGCCTCAGGCGGCCCGGATCTCGAAGGAAGAGGAGACCTCCACCGCCTTTTCCAGCATCTTCATCACCGAGCAGTACTTCTTCATGGACAGCTCCACCGCCCGGGCCACCTGCTTCTCGGGCAGCGCCTGGCCGGTCACCACGAAATGCAGCCGGATACGGGTAAAGACCCGGGGCGGATTTTCGGCCCTGTCCGCGTCCAGCTCCACCTCGCAACCGGTCACCCGCTGGCGCCCCTTCTCCAGGATGGACACCACGTCGATGGCGCTGCAGCCACCGGCGCCCAGCAGCACCGCCTCCATCGGGCTCGGGCCCTGGCCCGGATTGGTGCCGTCCAGCACTATCCGGTGCCCGGACTCGGACAAACCTTCGAAACACATGCCTTCCAACCAGCGGACATTGGCTTTCATAACTGCTCCCATTGAAAAAAACCGCATCTTATCCTATCGGCCAGATGCCGACGAGCCGGATAAAAGCCCCAAGGCTCTTGATGGCGGGTCACAAGCCTTTTATGCTAGCGGATTATCTACGAAGTAAGGCAAGGCAGCCTGCTGGCCAGGCTTTCAGCCCGAGTCAATCAAGAGGAAAATTCATGGCTATCGGCAAGTCCCAAAGTGACCCTACCCTGGAATGGTTTCTGTCACATTGCCATATTCATAAATATCCGGCCAAAAGCTCACTGATCCATGCGGGAGAGAAGGCCGAAACCCTCTACTACATCGTCAAAGGCTCGGTGGCGGTGCTGATCAAGGACGAGGACGGCAAGGAGATGATCCTGTCCTACCTGAACCAGGGCGACTTCATGGGGGAACTGGGTCTGTTCGAGGAAACCGAAAACCCGGTGCGCACCGCCTGGGTTCGAGCCAAGACCCCTTGCGAAGTGGCCGAGATCTCCTACAAGAAGTTCCGCCAGCTGATCCAGGTGAATCCGGAAATCCTGGTGCGGCTGTCGGGCCAGATGGCCAAGCGGCTGCAGAGCACCAGCCAGAAGGTGGGCGACCTGGCCTTCCTCGACGTGACCGGCCGCATCGCCGAAACCCTGCTCAACCTGGCCCGCCAGCCTGACGCCATGACCCACCCGGACGGCATGCAGATCAAGATCACCCGCCAGGAAATCGGCCAGATCGTGGGCTGCTCCCGGGAGACCGTGGGCCGTATCCTGAAGATGCTGGAAGAGCAGAACCTCATCTCCGCCCACGGCAAGACCATAGTGGTGTTTGGCACCCGCTGAGCCAGCGTTTGCCGCCAACCACAAAAAACCCGGGATGTCCCGGGTTTTTTTTCGTTCAGGCTGGAGCTCAGTCGATCAGATCGTACTGGTCGCGCAGTATGGCGATGATATCCGCCTTGGGATGGTCGGAAAGTTGAAGCTTCTGGCCGGTGATCTTCTCGGCGATGCCCACATAGGTGCGGGACACATCCATCAGCACCTCGGCCGGTAGGGCGTTGTCCCGTGCCAGGGCCTCGCGCTCGGGCATGCGGTCCTTGTTGAGCAGGATGTCCGGGTCCGGAAAGTGGTTGAGCAGCACCTGGCGGAAGTCCTCCTTGGAGTTTTCCACGATGCGCCCTTCCCGCCAGGCGGGGCCGTCCCAGATGCGGGACGAGTCGGGGGTACCCACCTCGTCCATGTAGATCAGCTTCTCGTTGCCCGCCGCGTCGGTGACATAGCCGAACTCGAACTTGGTATCCACGAAGATCTGGTCGAGCTTGGCCAGCTCCTGGCTGATCACCTCGAAGCCTTCCTTCAGCAGCCGCTCGTACAGGCCGATATCGTCCTTGCTCCTGAAGTTGAAGGCGGCGAAGTCGTCTTCGATATTCCGGCGGGTGATGTTGACGTCGTCCGCCTCCGGCACCCCGGGAATGCCCCTGAGGATGCCCTTGGTAGAGGGCGTCATCAGCAGCTCGGGCAGCTTCTGATCCTTTTGCAGGCCATCCGGCAGGCGGATGCCGCAGAATTCCCGCTCGCCCTTGGCGTAGCTGCGCCACATGGAGCCGGTGATGTACTGGCGGCAGATGGCTTCTATCTTCACCGGGGTAGCCTTCTGTACTATCCACACGAAGGGATGGGGGATGTCGAGGATATGGCTGTCGGCCAGGCCCCGCTCCTTGAACAGCCGGAACCAGTGGTTGGAGATGGCATTGAGCGCCGCGCCCTTGCCGGGTACCCCGTTGAGACCGCCCTCCCCGTGCCAGATGCAGTCGAAGGCGGAGATACGATCGCTGATCACCATGATGGCCAGGGGCGCGTCGGGCGCCACGTCATAGCCCTTTTCCTCGATCAGGCGGCGGCTGTCCTCTTCGGTCAGCCAGTAGACGGAGCGTACCTTGCCGCTGTGCACCGGCTGGCGGGTACGGATGGGAAGGTCGTTGTTAACGGCCAATACCTTGTCTGCAAGACTCATCGGTGTGTCCTGTGTGTGGAATGTTGAACCTGTACTGGAAGTCGGCCCCTGGGATTATTGTGTTTCTACTTGAGTCACCGCTTCTTCATGATGCTCCATTGACCGGGTACCGCACACAGACACGCCGTGAGGATATGACACTCGCGGTTTCAGCCTGCTGCGAACATTCACTGGATGTTCGGTCAGGCTGAAACCACTCGTCACGGCGAGAAAACTCGCCCCCTGAGGGCTCAGCCGCGCCATCCCGGCGCGGAGGGTCTGCTTAGCGGTACCCGGCCACTGTCCCTGTTCGAGACAAGGATTAAGAAAACGGCAGGGCCTGCCAGCGGCGTTATATTACCAGAACTGGGAAAGCGGCAATAGCCGCGCCAGCAGGCCGGGCGAGGCGGGCGCCAGCCACCAGCCGCCCGCCAGCAGGGCGAGCAGCAACAGGTTGGCCAGGGGCGCGCGCCACTCGACCAGTTTCAGGGCGGTGCCGAAGGACTTCTTGATGCGCCGCCCTTCCAGGTCGATGCTGTACAGCTCGTCCAGCAGCAGGTGGATAAAGGCGCCGACAAAGACGAAGGCGCCGGTCTCCCAGGCGAGCGCGGCCGTCAGCCCGAACAGCCGGTGACCGATCACCACCACGGCCAGGGCGAACACCCCGTTGGCCAGCAGCGAATGCAGACTGCCCCTGTGCACCGTGAAACGGGCGAAGACCCAGCACAGGGGATAGCGGACAACGCCGTAGGCGGCGGCACCCAGCACCAGGGTATCGGTGAGCGCCAGACGCTCCCGGCCGTAGAGCAAGGCCAGCAGGGCCGCCAGCACGCCGAACAGCCGGAACAGGATGCGCAGGGAGCGGGAGCTGTCGGCATCGATATCCGGCAGTATGCCGCCCAGGGTACCGGCCAGCCACAGCAGTACCCCCTCGGCCAGGGTCAGTTGCTGGGCCCACACCATGGCGCCGGCCAGCAGGCCGCTGGCCACGGTGGCCACCTGGATATGGGTTCTGAAATCCGCCATCGACCGCCCTCCCCGGCTGACAAGGTGCGCGAGTCTAGCACGAAGGTGCTGGATAAAAAAACAGGGCTGCCGAAGCAGCCCCGTAAAATCCCCCGCAAGCGGAGTCGTGCTCAGTGACTGGGCAGCAGGTCCGGCAGGATCAGGCGGCTCAGGGTGCCCGCCTTGAGCAGGGCGTCGGCCTGCTCGATGTCGGGGGCGAAGAAGCGGTCCTTGTCGTAGTAGCTCACCTTCTCCCGCAGGGTCTGGCGGGCCAGCTCCAGTGGGGCCGTGGTCTTGAGGCCGCCGCGGAAATCCAGGCCCTGGCAGGCCGCCAGCCATTCGATGGCCAGCACGCCCCGGCTGTTTTCCACCATGTCCCACAGCCGGCGACCGCCGTTGGGGGCCATGGAAACGTGGTCTTCCTGGTTGGCGGAGGTGGGCAGCGAGTCCACCGAGTGCGGGTGGGCCAGCGCCTTGTTGTCGGACGCCAGGGCCGCGGCGGTGACCTGGGCGATCATGAAGCCGGAGTTGACGCCGCCGTTTTCCACCAGGAAGGGCGGCAGGCCCGACATGTGGGTGTCCATCATCAGCGATACCCGCCGCTCGCTCAGGGAGCCGATCTCGGCAATCGCCAGGGCGATGTTGTCCGCCGCCATGGCCACCGGCTCGGCGTGGAAGTTGCCGCCGGAGATGACATCGTTGTCCTCGGCGAACACCAGGGGGTTGTCGGACACCGCGTTGCCCTCGATCAGCAGCACCTCGGCGGCCTGGCGCAGCTGGGTCAGGCAGGCGCCCATCACCTGGGGCTGGCAGCGCAGGGAGTAGGGATCCTGCACCTTGGCACAGTTGACATGGGTCTTGCTGATGTCACTCTGCTCGCCCAGCACATGGCGGTAGGCGGCGGCGGCGTCGATCTGGCCGGCCTGGCCGCGCACCTCGTGGATGCGGGCATCGAAGGGCCGACGGGAGCTCAGGGTGGCTTCCACCGTCAGGCCGCCCACCACCACGGCGCTGGCGAACAGGTCTTCCGCCTCGAACAGGCCGCGCAGGGCGAAGGCGGTGGACACCTGGGTACCGTTCAGCAGCGCCAGGCCTTCCTTGGGCGCCAGGCCCATCGGCTTCAGGCCGGCGATCTCCAGCGCCTGGCCGGCGCTGATGATCTCGCCCTGGTAGCGGGCCTGGCCCTCGCCCAGCAACACGCAGCTCATGTGCGCCAGGGGCGCCAGGTCGCCGGAGGCGCCGACGGAGCCCTTGCCGGGGATGCAGGGGTAGACGCCGTGGTTGACCAGCGCCATCAGCGCCTCCAGCACCTGCAGGCGGATGCCGGAGTAGCCACGGGCCAGGCTGTTGATCTTGAGCACCATGATCAGTCGCACCAGCTCGTCGCTGACCAGCGCCCCCAGGCCGGTGGCGTGGGACAGCACCAGGGAGCGCTGCAGGGTTTCCAGGTCTTCCGGTTTGATGCGGGTATTGGCCAGCAGGCCGAACCCGGTGTTGATGCCGTACACGGTGCGGTCTTCCGCCACCATGCGGTTGACGCAGTCGACCGAGGCCTGGATGGTGCCGTGCACCGCAGGATCCAGCGCCAGCTTCACGGGCTGTTCATAGGCCTGGCGCATCTGCGCCAGGGTCATTTTTCCGGGATGGATAGTCAGAGTGCTCATAAATTAGTCCTTGTTCACCATGGGCAGGTCCAGGTCGTTCTCACGGGCGCAGTTGATGGCGATATCATAACCCGCGTCGGCGTGGCGCATCACGCCGGTGCCCGGGTCGTTACGCAGCACCCGGCCCAGGCGTGCGGCGGCGGCGTCGGTACCGTCGGCCACGATCACCACGCCCGAGTGCTGGCTGAACCCCATGCCGACCCCGCCGCCGTGGTGCAGGGACACCCAGGTGGCGCCACCGGCGGTGTTGAGCAGGGCGTTCAGCAGCGGCCAGTCACTGACGGCATCGGAGCCGTCCATCATCGCCTCGGTTTCCCGGTTGGGGCTGGCGACGGAGCCGGAGTCCAGGTGGTCACGGCCGATCACGATGGGCGCCTTGAGTTCGCCGTTCTTGACCATCTCGTTGAAGGCCAGGCCCAGGCGGGCACGGTCTTTCAGGCCGACCCAGCAGATACGGGCGGGCAGGCCCTGGAAGCTGATGCGCTCGCGCGCCATGTCCAGCCAGTTGTGCAGGTGCGGGTTGTCGGGGATCAGCTCCTTCACCTTGGCGTCGGTCTTGTAGATGTCCTCCGGATCGCCGGACAGGGCCACCCAGCGGAAGGGACCTATGCCCTGGCAGAACAGCGGACGGATATAGGCCGGGACGAAGCCGGGGAAGTCGAAGGCATTCTTGACGCCCTCTTCCAGCGCCATCTGGCGGATGTTGTTGCCGTAGTCGAAGGTGGGCACGCCCATCTGCTGGAAGTCGAGCATGGCCTGCACGTGCACCGCCATGGACTGCTTGGCCGCCTTGACGGTGGCCTCGGGCTGGCTCTTGCCACGCACCACGTACTCCTCCCAGCTCCAGCCCTGGGGCAGGTAGCCGTGCAGCGGATCGTGGGCGCTGGTCTGGTCGGTGACCATGTCGGGCTTGACGCCGCGCCTGACCAGTTCGGGCAGCACGTCGGCGGCATTGGCGCACAGGCCGATGGAAATCGCCTTGCCCTCGGCGGTGTAGCGCTCGATGCGGGCCAGGGCGTCATCCAGGCTCTCGGCCTGCTCGTCCAGGTAGCGGGTGCGCAGGCGGAAGTCGATGCTGGACTGCTGGCACTCGATGTTGAGCGAGCATGCGCCGGCCAGGGTCGCCGCCAGGGGCTGGGCGCCACCCATGCCGCCCAGGCCGGCGGTGAGGATCCAGCGGCCCTTGAGGTTGCCGTCATAGTGCTGGCGACCGGCCTCGACGAAGGTCTCGTAGGTGCCCTGGACGATACCCTGGGAGCCGATGTAGATCCAGGAGCCGGCGGTCATCTGGCCGTACATCATCAGGCCTTTCTTGTCCAGCTCGTTGAAGTGCTCCCAGTTGGCCCAGGCCGGCACCAGGTTGGAGTTGGCCAGCAGCACCCGCGGCGCGTCGGCGTGGGTCTTGAACACGCCCACCGGCTTGCCGGACTGGATCAGCAAGGTCTCGTCGTCTTCCAGCCGCTTGAGCACGTCGACGATGCGGTCGAAGCAGGGCCAGTTGCGGGCGGCGCGGCCGATACCGCCGTACACCACCAGATCCTCGGGCCGCTCGGCCACGTCCGGGTGCAGGTTGTTGTGCAGCATGCGGTAGGCGGCTTCGGTCAGCCAGCTTTTGCACACCTTGTTGACGCCGGTCGGCACCTTGATAACACGGCCAGGAGCGTGACGATCGTTTTGTTGTGACATGTGGGTTTCCCTCTTTACAGTGTCAAAGTATGAATCAACCGAGCCGCCAGCCTGGCCGTGTGGCCATCCACGTCATACTCGGGGTTGAGCTCGGCCAAATCGGCGAGCCGGAGCTTGCCACTGGCCTTGATCTGTTCAATTACGGGTTCAATCAAATCCAGCCCCACCCCCCGGGCCGCCGGCGCACTCACGCCGGGCGCCTGGGCGGCGGGGAACACATCGATGTCGATGGTCAGGTAGAGGTGGTCGCAGCGACCGATAAAGTCCGCCACCTCCTGCTGCAGCCGGGGCAGGGTCGCCGCCGTCATGGCCCTGTCTTCCCATGCCAGCACCCCGAGCTCTTCGGCGCGCCGGAACAGGTTCTGGGTGTTGGCGGCCCGGCTCACCCCCAGGCAGGCATACTGGAAGGGCCAGCCCCGCTGCGCGCTCGCCTCGGCGATCTGGGCAAAGGGGGTGCCGGACGACACCACGAAGCCGGGGTCGCGCAGATCGAAGTGGGCGTCGAAGTTGATGATGCCGATGCGCGGGCTCTGCTCGCGTGGCGCCAGATGCGCGGCCAGACCAGACCAGGAGCCGAAGGCCACCTCATGGCCGCCGCCCATCACGATGGGGAAATGGCCCAGATCCAGCGCCTGGCTCACCCGGGCGGACAGGGCCTGGTGGGCCCCTTCCAGGTCCTCGTCCTGGCAGACCACGTCGCCGGCGTCGAACACGGCCATGCCCTGGTGCCAGGCCAGGCTGCCCAGCATCCGGCGCATGGCCGCCGGGCCCTTGGCGGCGCCGACGCGGCCCTTGTTGCGGCGTACCCCTTCGTCACAGCCAAAGCCGATCAGCACGGCGCCCGGATTCCGGGCCTGTTCCAGCGGCTGCACCTGCTGGTGCCAGCGGGCGGTGTCGGGCTCGGGATCGACCCGGCCGGTCCAGGGGGTCATGTCAGTCTTCATGCAGGCTCTCCCGCTACGATGCGTTGAACGAGCCGGGGCAGGCCCAGGCTGTAGGCCAGCTCGGCGTAATTGTCGGTCTCCCACAGGCACAGATCCGCGGCCATACCCGGGACGATGCGGCCGCACTCGTGCGACAAGCCCAGGGCCCGGGCGCCCTGGGCGGTAACGCCGCGCAGGGCCTCCACCGGGGTCAGGCGGAACAGGGTGCAGGCCATGTTCAGCATCAGCCTCAGGCTGAAGATGGGCGAGGTACCCGGGTTGGCGTCGGTGGCCAGGGCCATGGGCACCCCGTGGCGACGCAGCAGCGCGATGGGCGGCACTTTTGTTTCGCGCAATATGTAGAAGGCGCCGGGCAACAGGGTGGCGACGGTGCCGGCCTCGGCCAGGGCCTTTACCCCCGTCTCGTCCAGGTATTCCACATGATCCACCGACAGCGCCCCGGCGCGGGCGGCGGCGGCGCTGCCGCCCAGGTTGGACAACTGCTCGGTATGGCCCTTGATGGCCAGGCCATGGGCCTTGGCGGCGGCATAGACCCGCTCGCACTGGGCGACCGAGAAGGCGATGTTCTCGCAGAACACGTCCACCGCGTCCGCCAGCCCTTCGGCGGCGGCGGCCGGGATCATCCGCCGGCACACCAGCTCGATATAGCCGTCGGCATCGTCTTTGTATTCCGGCGGCAGGGCGTGGGCGCCCAGCAGGGTGGTGACCACCCGTACCTTGAGCTCCCGCCCCAGGCGGCGCGCCACCCGCAGCATCTTGAGTTCGTTGTCCACATCCAGGCCGTAGCCGGACTTGATCTCGACCGTGGTCACCCCGTCCGCCATCAGCGCTTCGAGGCGCGGGCGGGCGGCGGCGTACAGCTCGTCCTCCGAGGCGGCGCGGGTGGCCCGCACCGTGCTGAGGATGCCGCCGCCGGCGCGGGCGATCTCTTCATAGCTTTTGCCTTCGAGCCGGGCCTCGAACTCCCCGGCCCGGTTGCCGCCGTACACCAGATGGGTATGGCAGTCCACCAGCCCCGGGGTCAGCAGCCGGCCTTCGGCATCGATAAGCTCGAACCCGGCACGGTCGGCCTCGCTCAGCGCGCTCATGGGCTTCAGCCAGGCGATGCGGCCATCCTTAACCGCCACCGCCATGGGCTCGGCGGCGGCATCGAGGCCGTCGAACAGGGTGGCATTGACCCAGAGGCGGTGGGATGACGATGGCATGGCTGACTCCTTGAAGAGATATTTGTATATACATTTAAACCTTCACCCGCCCTTTGGCAAGTGCCACCCGATAAAAAACCCGGGTTTATCGATCCTGATCACATAAAAAATAGACAATCGATTAACATTGTGCGTATTTTTGTATATACATTAGTCATCACTCACAAGGAGGTCTCCTCATGCACCAGGTTACGGAACAATCCCGCCCCCAGGGCAAGGCCATCGGCCGGCTGCTGGGTCTGAGCGCCATCGGCATCTTTATTTTCTTTATTCCCATCACCCTGCAGGGCAGGACCAGCATACCGCTGGATCATATGGTGGGCTGGCTGCGCGCCGCCCTGGGCGAAAGCGGCGCCGGCTGGTATGCCATGGGGATGATAGTGGCGGGGGCGGTTTATCCGCTGGTCACCGGCCGCTGGAAACAGAGCCCGACCGACGCCGTCTTCCTGGTACTGAAATGGTTGGGGGTGGCGGCGGGCCTGATGGCGCTCACCGGCCTGGGCCCGGCGGCGCTGCAGGCGCCGGACATGCTGCCCTTCCTGTTCAACAAGCTGGTGATTTCGGTGGGACTGATCGTGCCCATCGGCTCGGTGTTCCTGGCCTTCCTGGTGGGGTACGGCCTGCTCGAGGCCATCGGCATCCTGGTGCAGAAGCTGATGCAACCCATCTGGCGTACCCCGGGCCGCTCGGCCATCGATGCGGTGGCCTCCTTCGTCGGCAGCTATTCCATCGGCCTGCTGATCACCAACCGGGTGTACAGCGCGGGCCACTACTCGGCGCGGGAAGCGGCCATCATCGCCACCGG
The DNA here is from genome assembly GCF_052487945.1 of Zobellella sp. An-6. NCBI lineage: Bacteria > Pseudomonadati > Pseudomonadota > Gammaproteobacteria > Aeromonadales > Aeromonadaceae > Zobellella > Zobellella sp. An-6. Next base: position 3,194,959 of record NZ_CP199259.1, read on the forward strand.
CTTCTCCACCGTTTCCGCCACCTTCATGATCATCGTCGCCAAGACCCTGGGACTGATGGAGATCTGGAACCAGTACTTCTGGCTGACCCTGCTGATCACCTTTATCGTGACCGCCATCACGGTGCGGCTGCCGCCCCTCTCCCGCATGGACAACAGCGCCGAACACCGGGAGCCGGAAGGCGAACCCGGCAACCGACTGGCCACCGCCTGGCAGAACGGGCTGGAGGTGGCCGAGCAGGCCCCCAGCCTCGGCCGCAACGTGTTCGACAACTTCAAGGACGGCCTGGTGATGACCATCAGCATACTGCCGTCCATCATGTCGGTGGGGCTGATCGGCCTGCTGGTGGCCAAATACACCCCGGTGTTCGACTGGCTGGGCTACCTGTTCTATCCGGTGACCTGGCTGTGGGGCCTGGAGGACGGCATGCTGCTCGCCAAGGCCACCGCCTCGGGGCTGGCGGAGATGTTCCTGCCGGCGCTGCTGATGGCCGAGGCCGACTTCGTGGCCCGCTTCGCCGCCGGCGTGGTGTGCGTGTCGTCGGTGCTGTTCTTCTCGGCCTCGATTCCCTGCATACTGGCGACCCGTATTCCGCTCAAGGTCGGCACCCTGGTGCTGGTGTGGTTTGTCCGCGCCCTGCTCAGCCTGCTGCTGGCCATCCCGGTCGCCATGCTGATTGCGCCCTGAGCCAGGTCCGGCCCGACGCCGGTGCGCGTCGGGCTGGATACCGCCCCGTCTTGCCGCTAAGATGACGTTTTTGTTAACGAGATCTTTTCATGGCCCTGACCGCCACCCTGCACAAGGTGCGGATGAATATCAGTGATCTGCACCGCCACTACTACCAGGAACACAGCCTGACCGTGGCCCGCCATCCGTCGGAAACCGAAACCCGGCTGATGGTGCGGCTGCTGGCCTTTATGCGCCATGCCGGCGAAGATTTGAGCTTTACCAAGGGACTCAGCACCGACGACGAACCCGAACTGTGGCAGAAGGCAGCGGATGGCCGCATCCTGCTGTGGGTAGAGCTGGGCGAGCCCAGCGTCAAGCGCATCAAGCAGGCGCTGTCCCGAGCCGAGCGGGTGGTGGTGTACAGCTATGGCGGACGCTCCGCCCTGGAATGGTGGAGCAAACACCAGATCGAGCTGGGGCAGCTGCCGCGGCTCGAAATCTACCACCTGGCCGATCCCCAGCCGGCCCGGCTGGCCGAACTCTGCACCCGCAGCATGGACCTGTTCGCCACCCTTCAGGAAAGTGAAATCCAGCTCACCGATGGCGAGCACAGCCTGGATCTGCAGCTGACCCAGTGGCGCTGACCCAAGCGGGAAGCGGGAAGCGGGAAGCGGGAAGCGGGAAGCGGGAAGCGGGAAGCGGGAAGCGGGAAGCGGGAAGCGGGAAGTATTGTGACTCCGGCTTGCGCCCGCAACCCTGAGCGCCGGGGCGGCGCTCAGTCCAGCTTCAGGGTGGAACGCAGCTTGTAGCGGTTGCCCGGGTGCCAGAGCCGGGCAAAACTCACCAACTGGTGCAGCGACCAGGTGCGTCGGGTCACCAGCAGACAGGGCTCTTCGGACCCTATATGCAACCAGTCGCACACCTGGGCCGGTGCCAGGCGCGCCTCGACGATATGCTCCAGATCCGACAGCGGGCAATGCTGCACCAGGTAGGCATTGGGGGTCATCCGGCTGAAGTCGCAGCTCAGGTAATCGGGCGCCAGCACGGGATTGACGAAGCGCTCCTCCACCTGGATCGGCACCTGGTTTTCCAGGTGTACCATCACCGAATGGAACACCCGGGCATTGAGCCGCATGCCCATCTGCAGGGCAATTTCCTCGTCGGCACGGATGCTTTCCAGCAGCAGCACCCGGTTGCCGTATTCGTGCCCCCGCAGGCGCACCTCGTCGGCAATATTGTTGATGTCCGCCAGCGGCGACTCGGCCTTGGGCTCGGTGACGAAGGTGCCGAGCCCGGCCCGGCGCATCAGGTAGCCTTCCTGCACCAGATCGCGGATCGCCTTGTGCGCCGTCATCCGGCTGACGCCGAAATGACCGGCCAACTCCTGCTCGGGGGGGATCTGCTGGTGCAGCGGATACTCCCCGGACTGGATACGTTCGAGGATATGCTGCTTGATCTGCTGGTAAAGGGGGGTTGATTGGGTCACATGGCCTCCTGCTGCTGGTCCAATTGTACATACAATTGAATGCCAGTCCCAGCGCCCGCCGCCAAAACCGCCGTCGAGCGGCCGCCTTGTGTCCGGGGCTTTTAACAAGGGGCGATTTGCGCTAAGGTGCGCGCAAATTCAGCAGGTACCGGCGGCAGGTATATCTTGGAAAAACATGAAGAAGTGCTGGTGGCACTGCGTCAAATCATTCGCGCCATCGATCTCCACTCCCGTCAGCTCAGCAAGGCATCCGGACTCACCGGACCCCAGCTGCTGTTGATGCAGGCAATCAACGAGCACGGCGACATCACCATGCGCAAGCTGGCCCAGGCCACCAATATGAGCCAGGCCACCGCCACCACCATCATCGATCGGCTGGAGCAGAAACAGCTGGTGCGCCGGGAGCGCAGCCAGACCGACAAGCGCAAGGTGCACGCCGTGCTCACCGACGAGGGCAAGGCCAAGCTCAAGACCGCGCCCCGTCCCCTGCAGGAAAGCTTTATCCAGCAGTTCCAGGCGCTGGAAGCCTGGGAGCAGAACCTGCTGCTGTCGTCGGTGCAGCGCATCTCTTCGATGATGAACGCCAACGATCTGGACGTGGCGCCGCTGCTGCAGGTGGGCAGCCTGATCCAGGAAGAAAAGTATTAATCCTGCAGGCTGATGCCGATATTGGATACCCCGCCCTGGGCGGCGAAGTCGCGGACGGCCAGAATGGCCTCGGCCTCCCGGGGTTGGGCCACCCGCTCAAGCAGCTCCACCTGAAACTCCATTTCCGTTTCCATCAGCTCCTGCTCGTACAACTCTTCATCGCTCAGTTCCCGCTCCGCCAGCAGCTCGGCAAAGCCGGCCACCGTACCCAACGAAGCGTTGCTGGCTTCCAAGGCCTCCTCGCCGATGCGGCAGATCACCGAGTGGTAGGCCGCCCCCAGGGCCACGCAGGCGTCCAGCGCCGGGTAGGCCCCGTAGGAGTCGAACCTGGCCGGATCCGGGATGTACTGCTCAAAGGCCTCCAACTCGGCGGACAGATCTACCCGCGAGCCTTTCACCGTGAGGTAGGTCCAGAGCACGTCCAGGCCATGGCGAAAACGTTCACCGTCACCGAAGCCGGCGGTGTCGCTGAACAGGCGGTAGTTGGGATACATGCGCTCGGCCAGGGCCAGGGCGAACACCGTCTGTTGCCAGGGCATCAGCTTGTTGAGTTTCTTGTAAAATTTGTCACCGAACACGGGCAGTTCCTTGTGGTTAAGCTCGCCGCACTGCTGCCAATCTGGCCGTTTGCGGCCGGGGCTCACACTTTATGCGGGAAACACTGGTATAAGTTTTTGCTTGTGCCATTGTCTCATAAAAAGCTGGTACAAAAAGCACCTTGAGGAGAGAAGGTATGGCCAATCATACCCTGTTGCTGCTCAGTCAGGATAACGCCGAATACAACGCCCTGCTGAAAGGGGCCTACCTGCCCGGACTGACCATACTGGCCCCGCGGGAAGAAGCGGACATCCAGGCCGCCCTGGCCCGGGCCGACATCCTGCTGGGCGAGCCGGCGCGCATCCGGCCCCGGCTCAGGGACGCCCGCGCGTTGAAATGGGTTCAGTCCACCTACGCCGGCGTCGACGTGCTGCTCAGTCCCGGCACCCGCCAGGACTACCTGCTGACCAATATCCGCGGCATTTTCGGCCCGCTCATCAGCGAGTACGTCTTCGGCCACCTGCTGTCCATCAGCCGCCACCTGCGCCACTACCGGGAACAGCAGCGTCAGCACAACTGGCAGCCCGTCCCCTACCAGAGCCTGCATGGCAAGACCATGCTGATCCTGGGGACCGGCAGCATCGGCCAGCATATCGCCGCCACCGCCCGCCATTTCGGGATGGAAGTGCTGGGGGTGAGCCGCGCCGGCCGGGAGGCACCTGGCTTCGATCGCACCTACCAGGTGCAGGCCCTGAACAAGGTGCTGCCCAAGGCGGATGTGGTGGTGAGCGTGCTGCCCTCCACCCCGGAAACCCGCGGCCTGTTCGATGCCGAACGGCTCAAGCAGATCAGGCCGGGCGCCGTTTTCTTCAACGTGGGCCGGGGCGATGCGGTGGATGAAACCGCCCTGGTGCAGGTCCTGCGCAGCGGCCACATCGGCGCCGCCGTGCTGGATGTGTTCGCCACCGAGCCGCTGCCGACGGACAGCCCGTTGTGGGACCTGCCCAACGTGGTGATCACCCCCCATAACGCCGGTTACAGCTTCCCGGATCAGATAGTGACCCGCTTCAGCCGCAACTACCTGAAATATATCGAGGGCAAGCCGATGGAAGGCGTGGTCAACTTCGACCTGGGTTATTGAAGGTGGATAAACTGCTTCGGGAAGTGCGGGCCTGCCGGCTGTGTGAAGCCTTCCTGCCCCTGGGGCCTCGCCCCGTGGTGCAACTCGGCGCCGGGGCCCGAATCCTGGTCGTCGGCCAGGCACCGGGAACCCGGGTACACGAAACCGGGATCCCCTGGAACGATCCGTCCGGCGACACCCTGCGTAAGTGGCTGGAGGTGAGCCGGGAGCAGTTCTACGACCCCGAGCGCTTCGCCATCATGCCCATGGGCTTCTGCTACCCGGGCAGGGGCAAGAGCGGCGATCTGCCGCCCCGCCCCGAATGCGCCCCCACCTGGCACCAACAAATACTGGCCGCCCTGCCCCGTATCGAACTCACCCTGCTGATCGGCCAGTATGCCCAGCGCTATTACCTGGGCAACCGCTACCGCACCCTCACCGACACGGTGCGCCACTGGCGGGAATTTGCCCCGGACCGGCTGCCGCTGCCCCACCCTTCCCCCCGCAACCGCCGCTGGTTGCGTGACAACCCCTGGTTCGAGCAGGAGGAGCTGCCGGCCCTGCGGGCGCGGGTGCACCAGGTACTGGGCTAGCCCCGCTTGGGTAAAAATTGGGACAGCAGGAAGAGGCCGGCGGCCACCACCACCACGGAAGGGCCCGCGGGGGTGTCGTGGCTGGCGGAAAGCTGCAGCCCCCCCACCACCGACAGCATGCCGAGTCCCATGGCATAGCACGCCATCTGCTCCGGGGTCCGGCTGAAACGGCGGGCGGTGGCGGCGGGGATGATCAGCAGCGAGGTGATGATCAACGCACCCACAAACTTCATCGCCACCGCGATCAGCACACTGATCATCAGCAACAGCAGCAGCTTGAGCGCCTCCACTCGCACCCCCTCCACCCGCGCCAGCTCCTCGCTGACGGTGATCGAGAGCAACTGCCCCCAGAACTGGCGCAGGATCAGCAACAACACCAGGCCGCCGCCGTAGATCCAGGCCAGATCCACCGGCTGGATCGCCAGCAGATCCCCGAACAGGTAGGCCATGAGATCAACCCGCACATTGTCCATAAAGGCCAGGGACACCAGGCCGAGGGACAGGGCGGTATGAGCCAGGATGCCGAGCAGGGTGTCGGTGGCCAGCCAGCTGGCCCGCTGCAACGCCGCCAGCAGCACCCCCAGCACCACGCAGGCCACCAGCACCGCCAGGGTCAGGTCGATATGCAGCAGCAGGCCCATGGCCACTCCCAGCAGGGAGGAATGGGCCAGGGTATCGCCGAAATAGGCCATGCGCCGCCACACCACGAAGCTGCCCAGAGGGCCCGCGAGCACGGCGATGCCCAGCCCGGCCAGGAGGGCATAAAGCAGAAAACTATCCCACATGGCGCACGTCCCCGTGATGTTCCTCGTCGCAATGATGATGGTGGGTATACACCGCCAGTTGCGTCAGTTCGGGGCGACCGAACAGGCGGGCGAATTCGGGGTGACGCGCCACATGCTCCGGCTCGCCGTGGCAGCAGATGTGCTGGTTCAGGCAGATGACCCTGTGGGTGCTGGCCATCACCAGGTGCAGATCGTGGGACACCATCAGCACACCGCAGTGAAGCTGGTCGCTGAGCTGCTTGATCAGCGCATAAAGTTCGGTCTGGCCGTGCACGTCCACCCCCTGGGCCGGCTCGTCCAGGATCAGCAGTTCCGGCTCCATCATCAGGGCCCGGGCCAGCAGGATGCGTTGCATCTCACCGCCGGACAGCGCCTGCATGGCCCGCTCGGCCAGTCGTTCCGCCCCGACCCGGGCCAGCGCCTGGGCCACCGTCAGCCGGCGACCGTGCGACAGGCTCATAAAACGGGCCACCGTCAGCGGCAATACCGGATCCAGGTGCAATTTCTGGGGCACATAGCCGATGCGCAGCCCCGGCTTGCACCACAGCTGCCCACGGCTGGCCTCGAGCAAGCGCAGCACCAGCTTGACCAGCGAACTCTTGCCGGCACCATTGGGGCCGACGATGGTCAGGATCTCGCCGCGATGCAGGGTCAATGAAATCCGTTCGAGAATGATATTGCCGTCGGCTTCCAATCCGACGTCCGTCAGTTCCACCAGCTTGGTCATGCATAGCGCCTTTACATCTTCATTTGTAATATTATAACATTGCCGGCTTGCCAAACTCCATCACTAGAGGTATAGGGATCCGAGCCATGAGAGCCTTTTTGTTGCTGGCGTTGCCCCTGCTGCTCTGCAGCCAGGCCCGCGCCCTGGACGTTCTGACCACCATCAAGCCGCTGCAACTGCTCGCCAGCGCCGTCACCGATGGCGTAAGTGAGCCGGAGTTGCTGCTGGCTCCGGGGACCTCGCCCCACGATTACGCCCTGCGTCCCTCAGATCTGCGTCGCCTCAACCAGGCCGATCTGGTGGTCTGGATCGGCCCCGAACTGGAAGGCTTCCTGGCTCCGCTGCTGGGTGACAAGGAAAACAGTGTAGCGCTGCTGGCCCTGATCGAGCCGGAAGAGCATGCACACCACGGCGACCACGATCAGGACGATCACCACCATGAGTCCCACGACAATCATGATGATCACCGGGACGAGCATCATACCGATAAAATCCATATCGGGAACCAGGATGACGACCATGATCACGACCATGGCGACAAAGACCCCCATATCTGGCTGGATCCCCATCACGGCGAGCGCATCGCCACCCTGCTGGCCCAACGCCTGAGCCTGCTGGATCCGGCCAACGCGGAGCGGTATCAACGCAACCTTGCCGCCTTTCGGGCAGGATTGAGAGAGACCGACAGCGCCGTGGCCGAACGGCTGGCCCCGGCCCGGGACAAGGGCTACTTCGTGTTCCACGACGCCTACGGCTATTGGGAAGATCACTACCGGCTGCCGGCCCGTGGTTATTTTACCGTCAATCCGGAGCGGGCCCCCGGCGCCCAGACCGTGGGCCGCATTCACCAGGCGCTGCGGGAAGCCCAGGCCGAGTGCGTCTTCGCCGAGCCCCAGTTCCGCCCGGCGGTGGTGGAAGCCGTGGTGCGCAACACCCAGGCCCGGATAGGAATACTGGACCCGCTGGCTACCGATATCGAGGTCGGTCCCCAGGGCTATTTCGCCTTTATGCGACAGATGGCCGAGGCCATGGCCGGATGTTTGCTCGATGAGTAATAAAAATTTGAAATAAAATTCGGTATGCTACGGAACTTCCGTATCATAAGATGTACTAACCTTGGTGGCCCGCCTAAGCGGGCCATTTTGTGATAAAAAGCCGACCGCTTTATTATCTTCGGATCCATGCCTGGATAGATAAAGCGGTTTTTGCATGTATAGTTTAGCAACCGACAGGCACAGGTAATCCGGATGAATCCTCTCCGCCCGATACAAACTAAACTGCAGGAAATACCGACGCAACTACCCAAACGGCACCTCTACGGTATTATCTTCCTGAGTGGCCTGACCCTGACCTCGGTGGTGATGATGCCCTCCCCCAACGAGCGGGTGGAACAACCTATCAAGATCAGCATTCCCGCCAGCCTGAACCTGCCCAAAGAAGCCCGGGAGCAGGTCAACAACACCGAATTCTACACCCTGCCCAACGACGAAATAGGTCCGCTGGAACCGGTGGACGCCCTCGAAGTCATCGCCTCCGGCGAGCCCGAGTGGCAGGAATACGTGGTGCAGCGCGGCGATACCCTGAGCACCATCTTCAACGGCCTGGGCTTGCCCCTGGCCACCATGTACAAGCTGCTCGATGCCGACAAAGAAAGGGCCCTGGACGGACTCAAGCCGGGCCAGACCCTTTCTTTGCTGATCGATGAAGACAACCTGCTGCAGGAATTCAAGATCCAGCAGGATTTGGCGCACAGCCGCCTCTTTGTGCGCAACGGGGACAGCTACCAGAGCCAGCTCCAGACCGAGGAGAGCAACTGGGAAAGCCGCACCCTGAGTGGCGTGATCAGCGGCAGTTTCTACCTCAGTGCCCGGGATGCCGGCCTGTCACCCAGCCAGATCCAGCGGGTCGCCAACCTGTTCCAGTGGCAACTGAACTTCGCCCGCGATCTGCGCCAGGGCGACAGCTTCAAGGTGCTGGTACAACGGGAGTTCGTCGACGGCCAGAGCACCGGCAAGTCCGAGCTTCAGGCGGTGCAGATCACCAACAAGGGCAAGAGCTACCAGGTATTTCGCCACGAGGACGGCAACTTCTACAACGAAAAAGGCGAAAGCCTGGAGCGCGGTTTCGTGCGTATTCCGCTGGAACGCAACACCCGCATCAGCTCCAACTTCAACCTGAACCGCAAGCACCCGGTCACCGGCCGGGTCCAGCCCCATAACGGTACCGATTTCGCCGTGCCCACCGGCACCCCGGTGCTGGCTCCGGGGGACGGGGTGGTGGTCAAGGCCACCCGCCACGCCCTGGCCGGCAACTACCTGGTGATCCGCCACGGCCGCCAGTACACCACCCGTTTCCTGCACCTCAGCCGCTTCCTGGTGAAGGAGGGCGATACCGTGCGTCGGGGCCAACGCATCGCCCTGTCCGGCAATACCGGCCGCTCCACCGGCCCGCACCTGCACTATGAGTTCCACGTCAACAACAGGGCGGTGGACCCCATGCAGGTCAAGCTGCCGATGGCCGAGGGACTGAGCGGTGCCGAGCGCCGTGCCTTCCAGGCCAGGGTGGAGCAGTACAAAAAGGAGTTCGCCGGCTAACGGCGTCCATCACCAGCAAAAAAAAAAAGCGCCCGAGGGCGCTTTTTTTGTTTCAGCAGTCGGCTGCTGAAGCTCAGCCCTGATGATAGGGCCGGGACAACCGATGCACCGCCTCGACAAACGCTCCCGCGTGCTCCGGCTCCACGTCCAGGTGGATGCCGTGGCCCAGGTTGAACACATGGCCCGGGCCCTGGCCGAAGCCTTCGAGTATGGTCGCCACTTCCTGTTCGATGCGGGGAATGGGGGCGTAGAGCATGGAGGGGTCCATATTGCCCTGCAACGCCACCTTGTCGCCCACCCGGCGCTTGGCGTCGGCGATATTGATGGTCCAGTCCAGGCCCACGGCGTCACAGCCGGTAGCGGCGATGGCCTCGAGCCACTGGCCGCCGTTCTTGGTGAACAGGGTCACCGGCACCCGGCGCCCCTCGCTTTCCCGCACCAGGCCGTCGACGATCTTGGCCATGTACTGCAGCGAGAAGTCGTTATAGTCACGCGGCGTCAGCACCCCGCCCCAGGTGTCGAAGATCATCAGCGACTGGGCGCCGGCGGCCACCTGGGCATTCAGGTAAGAAGTCACGCTGTCGGCCAGTTTGTCGAGCAACAGGTGCAGGGTCTGCGGCTCGGCGTACATCATCTTCTTGATCTTGGTGAAGGCCTTGGAGCTACCCCCTTCCACCATGTAGGTGGCCAGGGTCCAGGGGCTGCCGGAAAAGCCGATCAGCGGCACCTCGCCCTTCAGCTCGCGGCGGATGGTGCGCACCGCGTTCATCACGTAGCCGAGCTCCTGTTCCGGATCGGGCACGCCTATCTTCTGCACATCGGCCTGGCAGGCCACCGGGCGCTCGAATTTGGGACCTTCGCCCGCTTCGAAATAGAGGCCCAGGCCCATGGCGTCGGGAATGGTGAGGATGTCGGAGAACAGGATGGCCGCATCCAGCGGAAAACGGCGCAACGGCTGCAGGGTCACCTCACAGGCCAGTTCGGCATTCTTGCACAGGGCCATGAAGTCTCCGGCCTGGGCCCGGGTCGCCTTGTATTCCGGCAGATAACGCCCGGCCTGACGCATCATCCATACCGGGGTATAGTCCACCGGCTGGCGTAAAAGGGCGCGTAAATAACGATCATTCTTGAGTGTGTTCATCCCGTCGTTCCGGATCAGGTGGCAAATTGGCCGCATTGTACCATCAGACGGGGAGATCGGAAAAATTGCCTGTTTCCGGATAATGGCGAGCCAGCCCTCAACTTATTGTTGCGGCTATTGACCCCCGTGAATCTTTTCTTTACTTATACTTCATCAACACCTGCTCAGGCAGCCCACGGAGGGAAACATGCTCAGGAAAATGGAACAGACCAAGGCGCAGCTGGCCGGCAAGCATCACGCTCTCGACGCCTTTATCAATGCCCGGCAGCATCTGCTGGTGGAGTATATCCGCCTGTCCACCAACAAGACCCTGCCCAGCCAGGCCGAGCTGGAGGAGTTTTGCGGACAATTGGTCGACTATGTTTCCGCCGGTCATTTCGAAATCTACGATTATGTGGTGGCGGCCTATGAAGCGGCCAAGGGCAATGCCCGCCTGCTGGCCGAGCGGATTTATCCGCGCATCAAACAGAATACCGACGAGGCGCTGAACTTCCACGACAAATACAGCCAGGCCGATGAAGATACCCTGCTGGAACTGGATCAGGACCTCGGCCACCTGGGCGAGGTGCTCGAAGAGCGTTTCGAACTCGAAGACAAGCTGGTGTCCGCCATCGCCCTGGTCGACCATCTGGGCAGCGGTCAGCCCGCCTGACAAGGAGCCACCATGGCTGAGCGCAGACTGTTTTCCCGCATCGGTTTCCGGGCCAAAGCCTGGCTTGTCGATTCGGCCGGCCACCAGCACCATGCCCTGGTACGGGATCTGTCCCTGCACGGCGCCCTGGTCGCGGTGGAGGATGACTGGGCCGGAAACAACGGCGACCCGTTCGAGCTGGTGCTCGATCTGGACGGCCACGGCCAGCGCATCGTCATGCAGGGCCGTCAGCGCCACCACCACGGCCTCTGTATCGGGCTGGAGTGCCAGCGTCTGGACATCGACAGCGCCGCCCAGCTACGCCGACTGGTGGAGCTGAACCTGGGGGACGATGCCCTGCTGCAGCGCCAGTTCGCCCAACTGCTGGACGAAGACTAAAGCGCCGCCAGCGCCTCTTCCAGCTTCTTCACCGCGATCACCTCCATGCCCGCCGGCGCCTGCTTGGGCCTGTTGGCCCAGGGCACTATGGCGCGGGTAAAACCGTGCTTGGCCGCTTCCATCAGCCTCTCTTGGCCCGAGGGCACCGGGCGGATTTCGCCCGACAGCCCCACTTCACCGAACACCACCAGCTCCCTGGGCAGGGCCCGGTCGCGAAAGCTGGACACCAGCGCCAGCAACAGCGCCAGGTCGGCGCTGGTGTCCTCCACCCGCACCCCGCCCACCACGTTGACAAAGACGTCCTGATCCGCCATCTGCATGCCGCCGTGACGGTGCAACACCGCCAGCAGCAACGCCAGCCGGTTGTGCTCCAGGCCCACCGTCACCCGCCGCGGGTTGGCCAGCTGGGAGTAATCCACCAGCGCCTGCAACTCCACCAGCAGCGGCCGGGTACCTTCCCAGATCACCATCACCACCGAGCCGGTGGTCTGCTCCTCGCCCCGGCTGAGGAAGATGGCGGAGGGGTTGCTCACCTCCCTCATGCCGGTCTCGGTCATGGCGAACACGCCCAGCTCGTTCACCGCCCCGAAGCGGTTCTTGTGGCTGCGCAGGGTGCGGAAGCGGTTGTCGGCGGCGCCGTCCAGCAATACCGAACAGTCGATGCAGTGTTCCAGCACCTTGGGGCCGGCCAGGGTACCGTCCTTGGTGACATGGCCCACCATCAGGATCACCACCCCCTGCTGCTTGGCGAAGCGGGTCAACTGAGCCGCCGCCTCCCGCACCTGGGACACCGAGCCCGGCGCCGACTGTACCTCGGCCACGTGCATCACCTGGATGGAGTCGATCACCATCACCGCGGGCTTTTCCTCCCGAGCCACCTGGCAGATCTGCTCGACGCTGGTTTCCGACAGCATGCGCAGCTTGTCCCGGGGCAGGTTCAGCCGCTGGGCCCGCATCGCCACCTGTTGCAGGGACTCCTCACCGGTCACGTACAGGGTCTTCATCCGGCCGGCCAGGCCGCACATCACCTGCAGCAAGAGGGTGCTTTTCCCCGCTCCCGGATTGCCGCCGATAAGGATGGCCGAGCCGGCCACCAGGCCGCCACCGAGCACCCGATCCAGCTCCTGAAAACCGCTGTTGATACGGGGGATCTCGGTCAGGGCGATCTCGTCCAGGGTCTGAACCTTGCTCTCCAGCGCCCCGGCATAGCCGGAAAACCGGCTGTTGCGGCTGGTCGTGCTAGCCGGTGCCAGCCGGATCTCGCTGATGGTGTTCCACTCCTTGCACTCGGAGCACTGCCCCTGCCAACGGGGAAACTCGGCACCGCACTCGCCGCAGACGAAGGCAGTTTTGGACTTGGCCATGCTGACTCACTCATTCGTTAACGAGCTGATATACTGACCCAAGTTTTTTGCTCACTCAACCCAAAGCCAAGATGGATCTCAGTCCCTTCAAGTCCCTGCTCAACAAGCTGGTGCCCCTCAGTTACCACCAGGATCTGGAAGTCCTGGTGGACAACCTCTTGCCCGAGGCCGACCAGGCCACCCGCTTTCAGTTGCAGGCGGAAGTACGCCGGCTCACCAGCCCCTGTTTACGGGTACTGGATCTGCGCAGCCTGTTTCCGGGCCAGTGCCGGCTGGTACGTCACCAGGGGCTGGACCACATGCTGCCGGCGTCGCTGGAAGCGCGCTTCACCAGCCTGCTCGACGACTACCACGGCGACTACACCCGCGGCCTCTACGAAACCCTGATCGCCGAACTGGCCGCCCTGCGCAAGCAGCCTTCCCAGCTCAACACCCTGCCCTGGCACCTGCCCGCCATGGGCACCCGCCGCAAGGAGAACCGGCTGCGCTTCGTCACCCCGGTGCTGCTGCACCTGGGACAGGAAAGGCTCAAGGCCAACAGCCTGGATATCTCGGCGGGTGGCCTGCTGGTACACCTGGCCGAGCCCAGAACTCTCCCCGAACAGTTGCCGGTGTCTTTTCCCGAGTTGGCCCACCAGCCCGGGCTCGGCTGCCTGGCCAATCCCAAGCGCTACCGCCTGAGCCCGGTTCCCGAGGATCCCAGCCGGCTCAAGATGCAGCGCATCGAGGACGACGCCGGCTGGCAACAGGCATTGCAGCAGTTTATCGACCAGAGCCGGCCCCGCTACGGCCTGGATGCGGAAGATCTCTACACCACGGCACTGGCCCAGTGCTGGGGCCAGGCCCTGCTCGAAACCAGCCTCAGCCTGTCGTTGTTCTTCGATGAAGAGGGCGAATTGCAGGAAGTACTGGCCAATCGCCACGGACACAAGACCCTGGGCCAGTGGCGACAGGCCAGCCCCGGCGATCTGCTGGGTACCCTGCTGCCGCCCGAGCGGGTGCTGCAGATGGGCGGCCAGCCCCGGCAGCCGCTGCAGCTGTACAGTTTCCGTCACCAGGGCAAGAGCCAGCCTTATTACTTCGTGGCGGATCAACACGAGCTGGAGCAGCAACAGGCCTATGCGGCCTTCGTCAATGAGGGGCTGAGGGCCGGCACCCTGCACTGCTACTATCTGAGCATCCGCCCGCTGACCTTTGCCGACCAGGCGTTCGAGACCCTGGATCAGCAGGGACTGGCCCGGTTGCAACGGCTGAAGTGGCATATCTGGCTGACGCCCATGCCGGCCCCGCTCACTCCGGTTTCGAGTGAATCCAGTCTCCAGCCACTGGCGCCCTTTATCCGCAACGCCAGGTCCCGGCCGGTCACCCTCACCCCCCTGGGTCCCCAGGCTTCCAAGCGCCAGGAGGCCCGCTTCAAGTACCAGAGCGAGATAACACTGAGTCTCGCCGGGCGGACCATCAAGGGCCAGACCGAGGATCTGTCGAACAGCGGCCTCAAGGTCTCCCTGGCGCAGCCCGAGCGTCTCGACCTGCCCTGCCTGGTGGGCGTCAGCCTCACCGAGCTGGGCAAGCGCAGCCGACAATGGAAGTTGAAGGAATTGCCCTACCGGGTAGTGAATCAGAGCGGGGACGGCAAGGTGCTGCACCTGCATATCGAAGGGGCACGGGAAGCGCACCCGGGTTACCAGTTTTTTTCGGCCCTGCTCGAGCAGAACCAGGACAAGCTGCGCGCCCGTCCGGACAGTCATCACAAGCCGGCCTGGCTGACCTGGCTCAATCGCCAGGCCCTGCAACAGCCGCCCTCGCCCACCTTCATGCTGGGCCGCAACGACGGCGGCTTCTATGTGCAGGGCGCCATCGCCTGCCTGGCCCAGGGGGCGCTGATGTCCTTCCTCTCCAACGAGTACCAGCAGGCCCACTTCAGCCGGCTGGTCTCCCGCCAGCTGCTGCAGTCGATGATCACCAGCCTGCTGCGACCGGATGGCAGGAGCCACCTGACGATGGAAATCTGGACCGCCACCGCGGTAGCAGATCCCGGCACGCACTGGCTGCTGGTCGATCCGGATGCCGCTCGGCGCGCCTTCCTGCTGGATCCCCGTTATGCGGGGGAGCTGCGGGTGTCATTGCTGATCATCAACCGGCTGCAACTGCGCCAGATGGATTACGCCGTGCCTGAACGGGACAGCCTGACCCAGGCCGCCCTGCACAAGACCCAGCAGCTGGAGCAGCAGCTGGCGGAACTGGCCGCCCTGTGCCAGGTATTCGACATCAGCGAGCTGGTACGCCGGCGGCAGCGCCTCAGCGGGCCTGCAACAGCCCCAGCACCCCTTCCAGGCTCAGCCGGTTGAGGCAGACCGGTGCCTTTTCCTGTACCAGGGGCTTGGCATGCAGGGCCACGCCCAGGCCTGCCTGGGCCAGCATCAGCAGATCGTTGGCCCCGTCGCCGACGGCCACGGTCTGGCTGATGGGAATGCCATGTTCGTGGGCCAGGTTGACCAGGATATTGGCCTTGGCCTCGGCGTCGACGATGGCGCCCAGCACCTCGCCGGTGAGCCGGCCGTCGCGGATCTCCAGGGTATTGGCAAACACCGCGTCCAGCCCCAGCTGCTCCTGCAGGTGACAGGCGAAGGGGGTGAAGCCGCCGGAAGCGATGGCCACCTTCCAGCCCATCTGCTGGAGGCCGGCGACCAGTTCGGTCAGGCCCGGCATCAGCGGCATCATGCCGATGACCTGGTCGATGATGGCGGCATCGGCTCCGGCCAGGGCCTTGACCCGGCGCCGCAGGCTTTCGGAAAAGGGCAGAGCCCCTTCCATCGCCGCCCGGGTGATGGCGGCCACCTCCTCGCCGACACCGGCCAGACGGGCGATTTCGTCGATGCACTCGATCTGGATGGCGGTGGAATCCATGTCCATCAGCACCAGCCCCGGCTGATCGGCCCTGGGCAGGGCCGGCACACAGGCCAGATCCCAACCCTGGGCGACCTGCTGCAGGCGCGACTTCAGCAGCGGCGACCAGCTCGACAGACGCAGGCTCAGCAGATCCCGGCCGGCCACGGCCTTCACCCCCGCCAGCTCCACTTCGATACCCTCTTCGTCCAGGATGTGCAGGCTGTGGTGCAGGGCGGCCTTGTCCAGCTGCTCCGCCAGCAGAACCAGATGCCCGCCGTGGGTGTCGAGCCGTCCCGGTGTCAGGCGCCCTTGCTGCCAGAGGTGAGCGCCGGAGGCCAGTGCATCCGTCCAGTCGCGGACCCGCTCGGGTAATACATCCATTAACAGTGCCACTTGGGATTCCTTTAAGTCACAAAACACATAAACCGGCGTTCAGGGTAGCGTATTGCTTTTTCGCCAGGCAAGGGACAATATTGGCCGTCATGCGCAAAAAGAGCCCCCTCATGTCCAAACCCCTGCTGTTGCTGGTCGTACTGCTGTTGTCGAGCGCCGGCTGGCAACTGGCACAAGTAACCGAACTCGGCCGGCGCTGGCAGCAGTTACCCCAGCGCTCCCTGGCCGAACCGCTGGCCGACTACGCCCAGCTCCAGGCGGTGCGCGCCCTGCTCACGGAAGACGGGGACAGCCAGCAACAGCTGGTGGACGAGCTGGTCAGTGCCGGCCTGGTGGTATCGGTACGGCTCTATGACGGCGGTGGCCGGCTGCTGGCGGAGGCCGGCACCGCCGGCGGCGACCATACCCTGGCCTATATCCGGCCGTTGCACCACGAAGAGCGGCCGGTGGGCTTTCTGCACCTCAGCCTGGAGCCCTCGCTGCTGACCAGCCTGCAAAGCGGCATCTGGCACCAGTTGCAGCGTCACCTGGGCTGGTTGCTGCCCCTGTCTCTGCTGCTGGGGATCCTGCTGGGGCTGGGACTCGGCCACTGGCGTGGCCGGTTTACACGGCGGGAGGCGGCGAGTCCGCCTCCCGAAGGAAGTTCAGGCTGAGTCGCCCAGCAGCACCGACTCCAGCGCCACTTCC
The DNA here is from genome assembly GCF_052487945.1 of Zobellella sp. An-6. NCBI lineage: Bacteria > Pseudomonadati > Pseudomonadota > Gammaproteobacteria > Aeromonadales > Aeromonadaceae > Zobellella > Zobellella sp. An-6. The sequence continues at coordinate 3,211,620 of NZ_CP199259.1, forward strand.
ATCATGTCGTTGAAACTGGTCTGGCGCTCGTCGGCGCTCAGGGCCTCGTGACGCAGTATGTGGTCGGACACGGTGCAGATGGTCAGTGCCCGGGCGCCGAACTCGGCGGCCACGCCGTAGAGGCCCGCCGCCTCCATCTCCACCCCGAGGATGCCGTAGTCCTTCATCAGCTGGAACAGATCCGCCTGGGGCGAGTAGAACAAGTCCGCCGAGAAGATGTTGCCCACCTTGACCGGCACGCCCTTGGCCCTGGCGGCCGCCACCGCGTTGGCCACCAGCTCGAAGTCGGCGATGGCGGCGAAGTCGTGCTCCTTGAAGCGGATGCGGTTGACCTTGGAATCGGTGCTGGCGCCCAGGCCGATCACCACGTCGCGTAAGTTGACGTCGTCGCGCACGGCACCGCAGGAGCCGATGCGAATCAGGGTTTTCACGTCGAACTCGGTGATCAGTTCCTTGGCGTAGATGGACACCGAGGGGATGCCCATGCCGTGGCCCATCACCGAAATCCGCCGGCCCTTGTAGCTGCCGGTGAAGCCGAGCATGTTGCGCACCTTGTTCACCAGCTTGACGTCGGACAGGAAGGTGTCGGCGATGTACTGGGCGCGCAGCGGATCGCCGGGCATCAGTACGGTATCGGCGAAATCGCCGCGTTCGGCGTTGATATGTGGAGTAGCCATAATATTCCTCGTTAATCTTGTCGGTTACATCAAAACTGAAATCATTGCTTCCGTCCCGCTCATGCGGGCGGCCCCCCCGGGTTTCGAACCCGAGAGAAATGCGGTGCACTCGGCCAAAGCGCACTGCTCCGCCGACACGCCGTAAACCCATCCCTGGGGGCTCCGCCGCGCCATCCCTGGCGCGAAGGGTCGGCAAAGCAGCACCCTTTGCCCTTTTCAAAACTCCTGTGCTGTCTGCTGGCCTCCTAGCAGACCACTGCGAGGCTTGAAAGAGGTCACAGGGATTACCTCCGCCGACCGTCACAGGGGGCGAGCTTGCTCGCCATGACGAGCGGTTTCGGCCTGACCGAGCATCCAGTGAATGCTCGCAGCAGGCTGAAACGGCGAGTGCCACGTCTCGCAGCGTGTCGGTGGAGGTGGCCCTGTGTCCTCTCGCTGGCCGCAACAGACAGCCTCGCAAATATCGTAAACAGCTTCTTATAAAAACGACTTGCCGTAATCCATGGGACTGGTGCCGAAATAGGCCGCCAGGGACTGGCCGATATCGGCAAAGGTCTCGCGCCCGCCCAGGGAGCCGGCGGCGAGGCCGCCGCCCAGGCAGATCACCGGGATATGCTCGCGGGTGTGATCGGTGCCGGTCCAGGTCGGGTCGCAGCCGTGGTCGGCGGTCATGATCAGCAGATCCTCGGGCCCCATGATGGCCAGCAGCTCGGGCAAACGGCGATCGAAGGCCTCCAGGGCGGCGGCGTAGCCGGTCACGTTGCGGCGGTGGCCGTAGCTGGAGTCGAAGTCGACGAAGTTGGTCATGACGATGGTATCGTCGCCGGCCCGCTTCACCTCCGCCAGGGTGGCGTCGAACAGCTCGTCCAGACCGTTGGCCTTGACCTTGCGGGTAATGCCGCAGTGGGCGTAGATGTCGGCGATCTTGCCGATGGACACCACCTCGCCGTTTTTCTCCTCCACCAGCTTCTGCAGCACGGTCGCGGCCGGCGGCTCTATGCTGTAGTCGCGGCGGTTGCCGGTGCGCGCGAAGTCGGCGGCACTCTCCCCCTTGAACGGGCGGGCGATAACCCGGCCGATGTTGTAGGGCATCAGCAGCTCGCGGGCGATCTCGCACAGTTCATAGAGCCGTTCCAGGCCGAAGCTATCTTCGTGGCAGGCAATCTGGAACACCGAGTCCGCCGAGGTGTAGCAGATGGGCTTGCCGCTGCGCACATGCTCCTCGCCCAGTTGCTCGAGGATGGTGGTGCCGGAGGCGTGGCAGTTGCCGAGAATGCCCGGCAATTTGGCCTTCTCCACCAGCTCGTCGATCAGCGCCTGGGGGAAGCTGTTTTCGGTATCGGTGAAGTAGCCCCAGTCGAACAGCACCGGCACCCCGGCGATCTCCCAGTGGCCGGAGGGGGTGTCCTTGCCGGAGGACAGCTCCCGGGCGTAGCCGTAGCTGCCGGTCACCTCGGCGGGCAGGGTGACGCCCTCGGCCACCCGGCCGGTGCTTTCGGCATGAGCGTGGAACAGGCCGAGCCGGCCCAGATTGGGCAGCCGGAGCGGCCCCTGGCGGCCGTTGTCCGCCTCGCCCCGGGCACAGACGGCGGCGATATGGCCCAGGGTGTCGGCGCCTTCGTCGCCGAACTGGGCGGCATCGGGCGCGGCGCCGACGCCGAAGGAATCCAGTACCAGTACTATTGCGCGTTTCATGCTACCTCCTCGGGGCGGATCACGTCGTAGACGCTGCGGGGCGCCTCTTCCCGTTGTTCGCCCAGTACCATGGCGCGGCGGACCTGTTCGGCCGCGGCGGCATAGTCGTCTTCATTGCGGGCATGGACGATGGCCAGCTCGGTGCCGACCTCGACCCGGTCGCCGATGCCGGCGATGGCGGTCAGGCCGACACTGTGGTCGATGACGTCGTCGGCCCGGCGGCGACCGCCGCCCAGGCCCACCACCGCCATGCCGATGTCGCGGGTGTCCATGTCGATGATATAGCCTTCCGCCTCGGCCAGCACCGGGCGGATCACCGCCGCCGTCGGCAGCTGGCGCTCGAAGCCGGTGAGGATGTCGGTCGGGCCGCCGAGCCCGGCCACCATCCGCTCGAAGCGCTCGGCGGCTTGTCCTGAGCTGAGCGCGCCGTAGAGCTTGCCCCTGGCGTCGCTCTCGGTGTCGGCCAGCCGGCCCGCCAGCAGCATTTCCACCGCCAGCGCTTCTGTCACTTCATAGAGGCGGCCCTGGCGGATCTCGCCTTTCAGCATGGCGATGGCCTCGGCCACTTCCACCGCGTTGCCGGCGCAGCTGGCCAGCACCTGGCTCATGTCGGTGAGCAGGGCCGAGGTGGGAGTACCGGCGCCGTTGGCCACGGTGACGATGGCTTCCGCCAGCTCCCGCGACGCCGACGCGGTCGGCATAAAGGCACCCGAGCCCATCTTCACGTCCATCACCAGGGCGTCCAGGCCGCAGGCCAGCTTCTTGCCGAGGATGGAGGCGACGATCAGCGGAATGGACTCGACTGTGGCGGTGACGTCCCGCACCCCGTACAGCCGCTTGTCGGCGGTGGCCAGGCTGCCGGTCTGGCCGATGATGGCCACCCCCACCTCCTGCACCAGCCGGCGGAAGTCGGCGTTGGAAGGCATGATGTTGTAGCCAGGAATGGACTCGAGCTTATCCAGGGTGCCGCCGGTGTGGCCCAGGCCGCGGCCGGAGATCATGGGCACATGGGCGCCGCAGGCGGCCACCCAGGGCCCCAGCACCAGGGACACCAGATCCCCCACCCCGCCGGTGGAATGCTTGTCGAGCACCGGGCCGTTCAGGCCCGCGCCGGACCAGTCCAGTACCTCGCCGGAATCGCGGATACCCAGGGTCAGCTGGATACGCTCCTCGTCGTTCATGTCGTTGAAGTACACCGCCATGGCGAAGGCGCCGATCTGGCCCTCACTAATACTGCCGTCGGCGATGCCCTTGACGAAGAAGGCGATCTCCTCGGCGCTGAGGGCCTGGCCGTCGCGCTTGTGGCGGATGATTTCCTGGGGCAGCATCAGTAGCCTCCTTCGGCGGCACCCTTGTCGCTCAGGCCCAGGGTCTGCAGCAGGCTGGCCAGCAGGCTGGAGGCGCCGAAGCGCAAATGCCGAGGGCCAATCCAGTCGGCGCCCATGATATCGGCGGCCAGCTGCAGGTACTGCCGGGCCTCCTCGGCGGTACGCACGCCGCCGGCGGGCTTGAAGCCGATGTCCTTACCGCTGTCGCGGATCACCCTGAGCATGATACCGGCGGCCTCCAGGGTGGCGTTCACCGGCACCTTGCCGGTGGAGGTCTTGATAAAGTCGGCGCCGCCCTCGATGGCCAGCTCGGAGGCGCGCTTGATGAGCGCCGGCGCCTTGAGTTCGCCGCTCTCGATGATCACCTTGAGCAGCACCTCGCCGCAGGCGGCCTTGCAGGCACGCACCAGTTCGAGGCCGCGTTGTTCGTCGCCGGCCAGCAGGGCGCGCCAGGGGAAGACCACGTCCACTTCGTCGGCACCGTAGGCGACGGCGGCGCGGGTTTCCCGCACGGCGATCTCGATGTCGTCGTTGCCGTGGGGGAAGTTGGTGACGGTGGCGATCTGCACCTGGCCTTCCACCCCCAGTTCGCGCAGGGTCTTGCGGGCCACGGGAATGAAACGCGGGTAGATGCAGATGGCGGCGGTGTTGCCGGCCGGGGTGACCGCCTGTCGGCACAGGGCGATCACTTTGGCGTCGGTGTCGTCGTCGTTGAGGGTGGTCAGATCCATCAGGCCCAGGGCCTGGCGGGCTGCGGTTTGTATGTCTGTCATTTGCTTCTCCAGTCTTCACTAGGTGTGAACGAGCGGACTTGGTTCCTTGAAGACAGTTTAAATCCGTTTAACCGCAAATAGGGGCGGCCGACATATCCGGCTGTTGCTGATACCTGCCGAGCAAGTCGGCCAACCGGCAGTGGCTGCCGGGTGACTCATCAACAGACCGGGGAAAGGGCTCGCCTAATCCTTTTACAGTGCCGCCAAGGCCAGGAAGAAACCGGCAATGGTGGCGGACATCAGGTTGGACAGGGTGCCGGCCAGCACCGCCTTGAGGCCGAAGCGGGCGATGTCGTGGCGGCGGTTCGGCGCCATGCCGCCCAGGCCGCCGAGCAGGATGGCGACGGAGGACAGGTTGGCGAAGCCGCACAGGGCGAAGGAGATGATCGCCTTGGTGTGGTCGGACATGGCCTGGCCGGTGCCTTCCACCAGCAGTTCGTTGCTGAGGTAGGGGGCGAAGTTGATGTAGGCCACGAATTCGTTGACCACCAGCTTCTGGCCGATGAAGGAGCCGGCGATGGTGGCTTCTTCCCAGGGCACGCCCAGCAGGAAGGCCAGGGGCGAGAACAGCCAGCCGAGCAGCAGCTCCAGGCTCAGGTTATCCATGCCGACCCAGCCGCCGACGCCGCCCAGCATGCCGTTGATCAGCGCGATCAGGCCGATGAAGGCGAGCAGCATGGCGCCCACGTTCATCGCCAGTATCATGCCGGAGGTGGCGCCGGCCGCGGCGGCGTCGATGATGTTGGCGGGCCTTTCCTCTTCCGGAATGTCGGCGTTGACCCTGGACTCGTCCACCTCGGGGGTGTCGGTCTCGGGCATGATCAGCTTGGCGAACAGCAGGCCGCCGGGGGCCGCCATGAAGGAGGCGGCGATCAGGTATTCCATGGGCACGCCCATGGAGGCATAACCAGCCAACACCGAGCCGGCCACCGAGGCCAGGCCGCCGCACATCACCGCGAACAGCTCGGAGTCGGTCATCTTGGCGATGAAGGGACGCACCACCAGCGGGGCTTCGGTCTGGCCCACGAAGATGTTGGCGGTGGCGGACATGGATTCGGTGCGGGAGGTGCCCAGCACCTTCTGCAGGGCGCCGCCCAGGATGCGGATCACCCACTGCATGATGCCCAGGTAATAGAGCACGGCGATCAGCGAGGAGAAGAAGATGATGATCGGCAGCACCCGCAGGGCGAAGATGAAGCCGAGGCCGCTCTCGAAGGCGGCATCGCCCACCAGGCCACCGAACAGGAAGCCCATGCCGTCGTTGGCATAGGCAATCACCTGGGACACGCCGGCGGAGATGGACTGCAGTATGTCCTTGCCCACGGGCACGTAGAGCACGAAGGCGCCCAGGCCGGCCTGGATGCCGAAGGCGCCACCCACGGTACGCAGTCGGATGGCGCGGCGATTGCTCGAAAACAGTATGGCGATAAGGATAAGCGTCGCCATCCCCACCAGACTCATGATCAACGTCATAGTTCTATCCTTTCAGTTGCAGCTAGAAACAAAGGCCCGACAGTCATTGTCAGTTGGGCGGGATTATACGAGTTCGCTGAGAACAGAATAGGAAAATGGGTGCAATAATCGAGAAAAATGGCAATAAAATTATGGTTTTTAGAACGAAAACGTTTTTCTTGAGGCACTCAGGACCAGCCGAACAGCCGTTCGACATTGGCTTCCAGTTGTGCGGCCAGTGACTCGGGCTCCTCGCCGCGCAGCTCGGCGAGCGCGGCCAGCACCAGGGGCAGGCGGGCGGGATGGTTGGGCTGGCCCTGAAAGCCGCACAGGGGCATGTCGGGGGCGTCGGTTTCCAGCACCAGGGCGTCCACCGGCATGGCGGCCAGGGTGTGGCGGGTCTTGCTGGCCCTCGGATAGGTGATGGTGCCGCCCACCCCGAGGTGAATGCCGAGCGCCCAGAAGGCCTGCGCCTGTTGCAGGGAGCCGGAAAAGCCGTGCACCACCCCACCCTTGGGGGGATGGCGGCGCAGCCATTTCAGCAGAGTGTCGTGGCTCTTGTGGCTGTGCAGTATCACCGGCAGCGCCCGCTCCCGGGCCAGCCTTAGCTGGAACAGCAAGGCGGCTTCCTGCTCCGCCAGGGGCAGTGGGATGGCCGCATCCAGCCCCATCTCGCCCAGGGCGACACAGCGGTGATCGGCCTCGTCCAGAGCCGTTACCAGCCGCCCTTGCCAGTCGGCGGACGCCCGCTCCACCCACCAGGGATGCAACCCCAGGGCGTAATGCACGCCCCCCAGTCCAGCGCAGAGGGCCGGCAGCCGCGGCCACTGGGCCTCTCCCACCCCGGGGATCACCAGGCGGCGCACCCCCAGCGCGTTGGCCCGTTGCCAGTGGCCCGGCCGGTCGTCGTCGAAGGCGGCAAAGTCGAAATGGCAGTGACTGTCGGTCAGTTGCATGAGATCCGGCGAGAAAGAAGGCATGGGCCCAGCTTAGCCACTTCCCCGGAAATGGCAAAGCCCGCATGACGCGGGCTTTGCCAGGAGGTGATCACCGGGGAGAGGCTTAGTTGCCGCTCCAGGCCGCGATCAGGGCCCGCTCTTCGTCGGTCATCTGGGTCATGTTGCCCAGGGGCATGTAGCCACTGGCCACCACCTGTTTGACCTGGTTGGCCAGGATCTGGGTCTGCTGCTCGGTCTCCAGCATCATGCCGGCGGGGGCGGAGGCGAAACCGGGCTGGGTCGGCTGGGCCGCGTGGCACTGCACGCAGCGGGCTTCCATGATGCCCTGTACCTGGGCCAGGGTAACGGCGGGAGCGCTCTGCACCTCGGCGCCGTCGGCCGCCTCACCGGATACCGGCGCAGAGACCGCGACCGGTGCCTGGCTGACGGGCGCGGCAATCCACACCACCGCCAGGATCAGCAGCACCCCCACCGCCGGATAGGCCGGCTTGTGCTGGCCGGAGTGCATCAGCACGAAGTACTGACGGATCAGGGCGCCGGCAAAGATGAACAGCGTCATGATCACCCAGGCCTGCGGGTGGTTGTAGGTGAAGGAGTAGTGGTTGCTCAGCATCAACAGCAGCACCGGCAGGGTGAAATAGGTGTTGTGCACCGAACGCTGCTTGCCGCGCTTGCCGTCGATCGGGTTGGGCGTTTCACCGGCCTTCAAGGCTTTCACCATGCGGCGCTGGCCCGGGATGATCCAGAAGAACACGTTGGCGGACATGGCGGTGGCCATGACGGCGCCGGTGATCAGGAAGGCGGCCCGACCGGAGAAGATATGGGAACTCAGATAGGCGACCGCCACCATCATCACCGCCACGGCGATACTGAGCACGCCATCGCGCTCCATGTTGGGGCTGATGCGCTTGCACAGCTCGTTGTACACGATCCAGCCCGAAGCCAGGAACACCAGGGCCACGATGTTGGCCTGCCAGCCGGTCATGCCGGCGGCCCACTCCCAGGGGGAGTTGGGGTTGACCAGGTAGAAGCTCGGCTTGGTCATGTACAGCAGGGCGAACAGGGCAAAGCCCGACAGCCAGGTGGTGTAGGACTTCCAGAACGACCAGTGCAGGTCGTCCGGCAGCTTTTCGGGGCTGGTGGCATACTTCTGGTTGTGGTAGAAACCACCGCCGTGCACGGCCCACATCTCGCCGAACACGCCTTTTTTCTTGCATTCTTCCGACTTGGGCGGCTTCAGGCCATTGTCCAGCATCACGAAGTAGATGGACTCACCGATCCAGGCGACGGCGGCAATGACGTGCAGCCATCTCAGCAACAAGTTACCAAATTCCAGCAGATACGCTTCCATGGTATTACCTTCTCTGTTTCATATTTATTACTTAGACCCTAGCGCATCGAAACAGATGCCCTGCCTGCTTGGGGCGGGAGCTGAGACCACATGCGCTGCCTTCTTGGTAAAACTGTATACACTTTAAAATTTAAAATGTTGACAATTTGTGGTTTGATTTTTTTCAATTATATGATGTTTGTCAATGTTATTTAACAAGAAATTTCTTGCAGCCCGCCGATTTTCACGGTGACAACTTTCACAAAAAACAAAAAAAACCTTAATTTTCATAAATATAATCAAAAACCCAAGGAAAAGTATCGTTCAGCCGGCACGGCGCGTCGGAGTCCCCCCAATCCAAGAGAGTAGATCCGGGAGCGGCGGCTCGCCAAGGGCAGATGGGGGAGAAGGTGTGACAAAAGGCTGTGTGAATTCTTGTATACAGAGACACCGGCAATGCCAATGAGGACTCATTCAAGGCCTTAATAGGAGGTAAGGGGCCGGTGCGCCAGCCCCGGGAAGGCGGTCAAGCGCCGGCCATAAACCAGTCTCCCCAGACGATGGCGGCATGATGTCTCCCGGGCACAGGATCACCCTGCTTCCTCCCTTCCATGGCATGGTCGATGCAGCTGGAACTGGGCCACCCTGGCCTCCAGCAGCCGGTACAGGGGGGCGGAATCGAAGCCGGGGGATAACCGACCCAGCACATGGGCCAGGCTTTCCAGGGTAGAGAGGGACTGGCCGCCCGGCCCCTTGCGGATGGCGTAGCGGCCCGCCGGTGCCCGGCTGAAGCTGAGCCTAGGCAGGTGCTGCAACCAGGGATTGAGATGGAGCAGGCGCCGGCTCTTGCGCCAGGTGCCGTCCAGCACGATCAGCCCCTCGACCGGCACGTCCGGGCCCGGCCCGCCATCGTCCAGATCAACCGCGTTCCCACCAGGATACAGCAACCACCAGTTCCCCGGTGGGGGAGCCATGGTTTCCGCCACCTCGATCCTGAGCCCACTCAGGCCCAGTTGCAGCAAGGGTACCGTGCTCTTGGCATGCGTCGCCTCGGAAGGGTGCTGCAGCACCACCACCGGCAGGGGACAGGGCTGGCAGTACACGGCGGCGCACAGGCAGGCATTCTGCGGCAAACGGCAGCCGCGGCAGTATGGACGGGGCATGGGTTCGGCCCTTTATCTCGGCATAAAGCGCGGATCATAGCGGCAAGCCCCGTCCGGATGAACCCCGAAAACATTAGATCTTATTAATAAAGCTTTTGTTGATTGACACTTTTTTAACCAGCGCATAGACCTTTAATAGAGTCCGTACAGCCATCGACGGCTGCCCAACGCGCAACCATAAGGAGATTGGTCGTGTCTGAGTTCCTCCATCACGAAAGCGACACCGCATCCGGCGCCGCCGGCCCCCTCAACCCCGAACGGCGCCAGTTGTTGCTGGGTGGCGCCGGCCTGCTGGCCGGCGCCGGCCTGGTTGGCCTGGCCCCCCGCGCCTGGTCCCAGGAGGCGCCCCTGCCGGACTATGTCGGCTGGAAAAACGCCGATGCCCTGATCATGCACAGCACCAACACCCTGGAAACCCGGCGCGACGCCATCGGCCGCGGGGTGCTCACCCCCAGCGACCAGTTGTTCGTGCGCAACAACCTGCCCGCCCCCGACGCCGGCATCATGCAGGACATCGAGGGCTGGGAGGTCAACATCGCCGGCGTCAACCATCCCAGGGCCCTCACCCTGGCGGAGCTGAAACGCATCGGCGTGGAGACGGTGGTCAGCGTGCTGCAGTGTTCCGGCAACGGCCGGGCCTTCTTTCCCCACGGCGCCAGCGGCACGCCCTGGACGGTGGGCGCCGCCGGCTGCGTGGCCTGGACCGGGGTTCCACTGCGCGAGGTGGTGCGTGAACTGGGCGGCGTGGCCGAGGGCATGAACTACCTCACCGGCACCGGCGGCGAGACCATCCCCGCCGGCCTGGATCCCAAAACGGTCATGGTGGAGCGCTCGGTGCCGCTGGCGGCGCTGGAGCAGGCCATGCTGGTGTGGGAGATGAACGACGAGCCCCTGCCCCTGGCCCACGGCGGCCCGGTGCGGCTGGTGATCCCCGGCTACTACGGGGTCAATAACGTCAAGTACGTCCGCCAGGTCGCCTTCACCGCCGGGCAGACCGATGCCGCCATCCAGGCCACCGGCTACCGGGTACGGGAGGTGGGGGTGTCGGGTTCGCCGGACCAGCCCTCCATGTGGGAGATGCCGGTCAAGTCCTGGGTGACTTCGCCGCTGACCTCCGCCAGCCCCGGCCGCACCCTGATCTACGGCGTGGCCTTCGGTGGCGTGCACGGCCTGGCCGGGGTCGAGGTGTCGGTGGATGGCGGCAGCCGCTGGGCCGAGGCGCGCTTTCTCGGGCCGGATCTGGGCCGCTTCGCCTGGCGCCCCTTCGTGCTGGCGGCCGAGCTGGTGCCGGGGGAGTATCGCCTGGTCAGCCGGGCCAGAGACGACCAGGGCCAGGTGCAGCCGGAAGAGCGGGTCGACAACGAACGGGGCTATGGCCACAACGGCTGGCGGGATCACGGCGTGCCCCTCACCGTCGCCTGAGGCCGGGCGGGCAGGCGCTCGCCTGCCCTTTCCACCACAACATCAAGGAGCCGCCATGTGGCGACCGACAGCCGTCCTCTTCGGCCTGGCCCTCTGCCTGCCGGCGCAGGCCGGGGGCGATCCCGAGGCCGGCAAACGGGTGTTTCTGGAGCTGGCCCAGCCCTCCTGCGCCCTCTGCCATAGCCTGAAGGACGCCGGGGCCGACGGCCAGATAGGGCCCAGCCTCGACGAGCTCAAGCCCACCGAAGCGCAAGTGGTGCAGGCCGTCACCAACGGCGTGGGCATCATGCCGGCCTTCAAGGACAGCCTCAGCCCCGAACAGATCGCCGACCTGGCCCGCTATGTGGAGCGGGCGGCGGGGCAATAGCCCCGGCGACGGATGCAATCTGCCGATTGAGGATCGGGCGCGGATCGGGGACAATAGCGGCCGTTTATCTGTCGCCGGTGAGCAAGGCCCTCGTCTGTTGCCCCCGCTCCCTCATCAACCTAGAAGATCGCCGACCATGTCATCATCATTCCAGCAGGAAGTGGCCAAGCGCCGTACTTTCGCCATCATCTCGCACCCGGACGCGGGTAAGACCACCATCACCGAAAAGGTGCTGCTGCACGGGCGCGCCATCCAGACCGCCGGCACCGTCAAGGGCCGGGGCTCGAACCAGCACGCCAAGTCCGACTGGATGGAGATGGAAAAGGAGCGGGGCATCTCGGTCACCACCTCGGTGATGCAGTTTCCCTACAACGACCGCCTGGTGAACCTGCTCGACACCCCCGGTCACGAAGACTTCTCGGAAGACACCTACCGCACCCTGACCGCGGTGGACTCCTGCCTGATGGTGATCGACGCCGCCAAGGGCGTGGAAGACCGCACCCGCAAGCTGATGGAAGTGACCCGGCTGCGCGACACCCCCATCGTCACCTTTATGAACAAGCTGGACCGGGACATCCGCGATCCCATGGAGCTGCTGGACGAGGTGGAAACCGAGCTCAACATCATGTGCGCCCCGGTCACCTGGCCCATCGGCAGCGGCAAGCTGTTCAAGGGGGTCTACCACCTGCACCGGGACGAGACCATCCTCTACCAGTCCGGCCAGGGCCACACCATCCAGGAAGTGCGCATCGTCAAGGGCCTGGACAACCCCGAGCTGGACCAGGCCATCGGCGACGACTTCGCCGCCCAGCTGCGCGAGGAGCTGGAGCTGGTGATGGGCGCCTCCCACGAGTTCGACCGGGAGCTGTTCCTGTCCGGCGAGCTGACGCCGGTGTTCTTCGGCACCGCGCTCGGCAACTTCGGCGTGGACCACATGCTCGACGGCCTCACCGAATGGGCGCCGGCGCCAATGCCGCGGCAGACCCACGAGCGGGAAGTGAAGGCCTCGGAAGAGAAGTTCTCCGGCTTCGTGTTCAAGATCCAGGCCAACATGGATCCCAAGCACCGGGATCGCATCGCCTTTATGCGCATCGTGTCCGGCAAGTACAGCCAGGGCATGAAGATGAAGCACGTGCGCATCGGCAAGCTGGTCAACATTTCCGACGCCGTGACCTTTATGGCCGGCGACCGGGAGCGGGCGGAAGAAGCCTATGCCGGCGACATCATCGGCCTGCACAACCACGGCACCATCCAGATCGGCGACACCTTCACCCAGGGCGAGGATCTCAAGTTCTCGGGCATCCCCAACTTCGCCCCCGAGCTGTTCCGCCGCATCCGGCTGCGCGACCCGCTCAAGCAGAAGCAGTTGCTCAAGGGGCTGGTGCAGCTCTCCGAGGAAGGCGCGGTGCAGGTGTTCCGCCCGCTCGACAACAACGATCTGATCGTGGGCGCCGTGGGCGTGCTGCAGTTCGACGTGGTGGTGGCCCGGCTCAAGTCCGAGTACAACGTGGACGCCCTGTACGAGGCGGTGAACGTGTCCACCGCCCGCTGGGTGTACTGCAAGGATCCCAAGAAGCTGGACGAGTTCCAGCGCAAGGTGTCCCTCAACCTGGCGCTCGACGGCGGCGACAACCTCACCTACATCGCCCCCACCATGGTCAACCTCAACCTGACCCAAGAACGCTACCCGGACATCCAGTTCCGCAAGACCCGGGAACACTGACAAAACGGCGCCCAAGGGCGCCGTTTCACTTGATGACAAAGCCGTTGTCATGACCGCATAAGTCGGCCAAAGGGCCAACTCCGCCGACACGCCGTAAATCCATCCATGGAGGCTCCGCCGCGCCCTCCCTGGCGCGGAGGGTCGGCGGAGCCGTTCCCTTTGTCCTCCGTATCGTTCGCCGCCGCCTGCTGACTCCCCCCCTAAAACGGCGCCGGGGCTGAAAAGAGGCAACAGGGATTGCCTCCACCGACCGTCACATGCCAGGGGGCGCGAAGCGCCTTGCACCGGAGGTATCGCTGCGACCGAGTTGCCAGTGGCAAGTCGCAGCGCGGCGATACCGGCGGTTTCCTCGACATTCGGCATGTGCCGAGCGTCACAGGGGGTGAGCTTGCTCGCCGTGACGAGTCGTTTCAGCCTGACCGAACATCCAGCGAATGTTCGCAGCAGGCTGAAACGGCGAGTGTCAGGTCCCGAAGCGTGTCGGCGAAGGTAGCCCTGTTGTCTCTTCCCTGAGCCGCAATAGACAGCCTCGCAAAGGGCGTAAACAGGTTATCAGGCAGCGGCCAGTATCTTGGCCACCTGCGGTGCCTTCTGCTGCTGCAGCAGGCTGCAACAGCCCTCGCTGGTGTCGAACAGGTGCAGGTGCTCCAGCCGGAAGCCGGCCTGGATGCTGCTGCCCCGGCGGATCAGGTGGCCGCCGTCGGTCACCACCACCACCTCGTCCTCGCCGGCGTAGCGGCTGTAGGCGAAGGTACTGCCGCCCAGGGCTTCCACCACCTCCACTGCCAGCGTCAGGCTGACGTCCGCCGGCTCGTCCACCAGCAGGTGCTCGGGCCGGATGCCCAGCAGCAGCACCTCCCCCACCGCCACTTCCCGATCCAGGGTCAGCTCGAAACGCTCGCCGCCGCTCAGCCGCAGCCGGGCCTGCCGGCCCTCGGCCGCCACCACCTCGGCGTTGAGGAAGTTCATCCGCGGCGAGCCGATAAAGCCGGCCACGAACTGGTTCACCGGGTTGTGGTAGAGCTCGAGCGGCGCTCCCACCTGCTCCACCCGGCCGTCGCGCAGCACCACTATCTTGTCGGCCATGGTCATGGCCTCCACCTGATCGTGGGTCACGTAGACCATGGTGTTGCCGAGCTGCTCGTGCAGCTTGGAGATCTCCACCCGCATCTGCACCCGCAGCTCGGCGTCCAGGTTGGACAGGGGCTCGTCGAACAGAAACACCTTGGGGTTGCGCACTATGGTGCGGCCGATGGCCACCCGCTGGCGCTGGCCGCCGGACAGCTGCTTGGGCAGCCGGTCGAGCAGGTGCTCCAGCTTGAGGATGCGGGCGGCCTCGCCCACACGCTGCTCTATTTCCGCCTTGCTCTTCTTCGCCAGGCGCAGGCCGAAGCTCATGTTGTCGCGCACCGTCATGTGCGGGTAGAGGGCGTAGGACTGGAACACCATGGCGATGCCCCGCTCCGAGGGCGACACCTCGTTGACTCTCTGGTTGTCGATAATGATGTCGCCCCCGCTTACCGTCTCCAGCCCGGCGATCATGCGCAGCAGGGTCGACTTGCCGCAGCCCGAGGGGCCGACAAACACCACGAACTCGCCGTGGCGGATGTCCAGATCCACCCCGTGGATAGTCTGCACCTCGCCGAAGCGCTTGATCACCTTGTTCAGTACTAAATCCGCCATTGTTCGCGTCCTCCGCTTATGCGCTTCGGCTCAGGCCGAGCCAGTGTCCCTGCTCCAGCACCAGGCTGCCCCGTTCCACCGCCAGCCGGCAGCGGCGGGGGCTGTCGCCGAACAGCAGTTGGGTCATGCCGTAGCGGCCGTCGTCCAGCAGCAGCTCCGCCGAGCAGCGATCCAGCAGCAGGTCCAGGCTGAGCGGGCGCGGGGCGCCCAGATCCAGCTCGTAGTCGTGGGGGTAGTGCTCGTCGAATTCCGCCACCCCGATCCGGCCCCGGCGCCGGCTGCGCAGGCCCAGGCGGCCGTCCCGGCGGAACAGGATAAAGTCCGCCTCCCCGGTGGGGCTGATGCGCAGCTCGCTGCCTTCCGCCAGCTCAAGCGCCAGCTGCAGCCGGGCCGCCTCGGGCCAGTCGGCGGCCAGCAGTTCGCCGGCGCCAACCTCACCGCAGGCCAGCACCCGCTCCGGCCGCTCGAAGGCCTCCAGCTCGGCCACGAAGGCCCGGTGCAGGCGCAGCCCCTGGTCGGTGGCCTTCAGGGTCAGGGTCTGGGGCAGGCTCATGGCCGAGCGCCAGTTCGCGGTGGGGGTCTGGTTGGCGTAGGGCCAGCAGCTCATCCAGCCCAGCACCAGGCGGCGGCCGTCCTCGGCCGGCACATCGGCCCAGGTCTGGCTGGCGTAGTAGTCGCGACCATGGTCCAGCCACAGCACGGTGTCAGGCGCATTGTCGTTGACGAAGCGCTCGCCGTCGAAGCGGCCCACAAAATACTGGGTGCCGGAGCCGGGTACATAGGCCTGGCGCTGGATGCCGACGATCAGGATCCAGCGGCTCTCGTCACTGCCCGCCACCGGGATCTCGAACAGATCCGGGCATTCCCAGGCCAGGTGATCGTGGGCGCCCTCCCCTTCGCCGAACTCGGAGCAGAAGCGCCAGTCCAGGCCGTCCGCGGAACGGTAGATGCCCACCTTCTGGCCCAGGGTCACCACCATGATCCAGTGCTGGCTGGGCCCGTGCCAGAACACCTTGGGATCGCGAAAATCCTGCAGCCCTGGGTTGGGCAGCACCGGGTTGCCGGCATAGCGCTGCCAGCGGCGGCCGCCGTCGGTACTGTAGGCCAGCCCCTGGGACTGGGGAAAGTCCCGGTCGCCCTCGCTCTTCTCGGCGGCGATGGTGTAGTAGGCCAGCAGCCCCCCTTCGGGCCCGACCAGGCCGGTGCTGTTGGCAACATCGGCGGTGGCGGTGCCGGAGAAACACATGCCCGCGGCGTCCGGCGCCAGGGCGATGGGCAGGTGCTCCCAGCTCAGCAGATCCCGGCTCACCGCGTGGCCCCAGTGCATGGGCCCCCAGACGGTGTCCATGGGATGGTACTGGTAGCAGAGGTGGAATTCTCCCCTGTGGTACACCAGGCCGTTGGGGTCGTTCATCCAGCCGAAAGGCGGGGTAAAGTGGAACAACGGACGGTAGGGGTCCTGCTTGGTCATCTCGATTCTCCTTATCCTTTAACGCCGGCGCTGGCCATGCTGCGGACGAACCGCTTCTGGAACGCCAGGAACACAATCAATACCGGGACCGTCACCATGCTGGCGTAGGCCATGATTTCGCCCCACTCGGTGGTGGTGCCGAAGAACTGCTGGATGCCCGGCTGCAGCGGCCGGGCGGCCTCGCCCTGCACCACCATGATGGGCCAGAGGTACTGGTTCCACATGTGCAGGAACTGCAGTATGGCCACGGTGGCGAACACCGGCCAGGACATGGGCACTATCACCTTCCAGTAGATCTGCCAGGGGCTGGCGCCGTCGATGGCCGCCGCCTCGTCGAAGTCTTTCGGGATGTCCCGGAAGAACTGGTAGAACAGGAAGATGGAGAAGGCGTTGGCCACCATCGGCAGTATCTGCACCTGCAGGCTGTTGAGCCAGGAGCCGTGCAGCACGAACTGGCCGTTTTCCCAGCCGATCCAGGGCAGGTGCGCCACCAGCATCAGCAGCGGCACCGAGATGGCCTCGAAGGGGATGATCAGCAGCGCTATCACCAGGGTCAGCATCAGCTGCTGCCCCTTCCAGCGCAGCCGGCTCAGGGCGAAGGCGGCCAGGCTGTTGACCAGCAGGCCCAGCACCACGGTGGTGCCGGTGATGATCACCGAGTTGAGGAACATGGTCTCGATGGCGCTCTTGCGGAACACCGCCCGGTAGTTGTCGAGGGAGACCTCCCCCACCGGCAGCAGGGCGCGGATCGAGTAGAGATCGGAGAAGATCTGCTGCTGGGGCTTGAACGAGGAGATCACCATGAACAGCAGCGGAAACAGGAACACATAGGCCAGCAGCACCAGCACGGCGTAGGTCAGGATCCGCTTGTAGATGAAGTTGGGATCGACCATGGAGGACGAAGAGGCGCTCATGCTTATTTCTCCCGCTTGTCGAAGTAGTATTTCTGGCCCAGGGCGATGGCCAGGATCACCAGGAAGTAGATCACGCTGATGGTGGCGCCGTAGCCGATGTCCTGCTCGCGGAACCCCTTGCGCACCGCGTGGTACATCACGGTACTGGTGGAGTCGGCAGGCCCGCCGGCGGTCATCACGTCCACCTGGGTGAACAGGCCGAAGGCGGCGATGGTGGTGGAGATCACCACGAAGATGGTGGTGTTGCGCAGCCCCGGCAGGGTGATATGCCAGAACTTCTGCCAGCCGTTGGCGCCGTCGAGGGAGGCCGCCTCGTACAGATCCTCGGGGATATTCTGCAGGCCGGCGAGGAAGATCAGCATCTGGTAGCCGGCCCCCTGCCAGGCCGACATGACGACGATGGCCGGCATCGACCAGGCCGGGCTGCCCAGCCAGTCGATGTCCCCGATCAGGCCGAAGGACAGGGTCTTCAGGAATTCGTTAATCAGGCCGGTGTCCTTGTGGTAGAGGAAGGTCCAGACGATGGACACCACCACCATGGAGGTCACCACGGGCGCGAAATAGGCGGTGCGGAAGAAATTGGTCCCCCTCAGCCCCAGGTTGACCAAGAGCGCCAGCAGCAGGGCGGCGCCGCACTGCAGGGGGATCACCATGAAGGCGAACTTCAGGGTGTTGCCGAAGGACTTGATGAACAGCGGATCCTTGGCCAGCAGCACCAGCCGCGACTCGTTGAAGGTGAAGGTCGCCAGTTCGCTGTAGTCCCGGTAGTCCGGGTTGGCGCGGAGCAGGGTGCGCAGCCGCTCGAACTCGGGCGCGCCGTCGGCGGCCCGCAGAATAGCGCCCGCCTCGTCGCGCCGGGCATCCTGGGTCAGCCAGGTCACCGCCAGCAGCCGGTCGTAGTTGCGCAGGCCCACCATCTCGGTGGCGTTGGGCGACAGCAGCCGCTGGTTGGTAAACGACAGCACTATCGCCATCACGAAGGGCACCAGGATGAAGAGCGCCAGCCCGAAGAAGGCGGGGCTGCCCAGCAGCCAGCCGTAAAAGCGCTGCCGCCGGGCCAGGGTGTCCTTGGGGCGGGCGGCCGTCGCCGCCGGCTGCCGCAGGGTTTGGGAGGGCATCATGTCGAGTCCTGTGAACGGGAGCCGGGGCCCGCGCCGGGCGGGCCCATGGGGGTTACTGGAAGCCGTAACCGTTGTTGTCGCGGATGTTGCGCTCGATCACCGCCACCGCCGCGTCCAGGGAATCCAGCACGTCCCGTCCGTCGAGGATGTCGTTGACCGCCTTCTCGAAGCTGCTGCTGATCACCGGGTAGGCCGGGGTCTCGGGGCGGATGCGGGCGAAGCGCTCGGAATAGTCGTAGAACATGCGCCGGCTGCCCCCTTCCCGGTAGTGCTCGGTCAGGGCCGCCGCCGCCGCCGAGGTGGGGATCAGGCTGGTGGCGTCGGCCATGGCCGCGATCTCCTCCGGCTGCAGCAGGAAGCTGACGAAACGGGCGGCGCCTTCCTTGTCCGGGCAGCTGCTGCTGATGCCCCAGTGCCAGGAGCCGCTGCCGATCACCGGACCATGACCCAGATCCAGGGTCGGCATCACCACCAGATCGTCCCCCAGCAATTCGCTGTATTCGCCCACCGCCCAGGAGCCGTTGTAGTGGATGGCCACCCGGCCGCGCAGGAAGCCCTTGTCGTCGGCGGCGCGGCGGTCGATATAGCCCTTGGTCACCAAGGCTCTCATCCACTCGCCCCAAGCCTCGGCGGCCTCGCCGTTGAGCTCGCCCTCGGACGCCAGGTAGCTGGCGCGATCGATCTGGTCGCCGCCGAAACTCTGCAGGAAGGGGGCGAAGCCGTAGGAGGCCCATTCACCGCTCCAGCTGGTGTTGATGTCGAAGGGATAGAAGAAATCCCCCGAAGCCTTAATCTTGGCCAGGATCTGGTCGAACTCCTCGCGGCTGTAGGGCTGCTCCAGGGTGGCCTTGCGGATGCCGTGCTTGTCGAGGGTGCTCTGGCGGGTGAACAGCGACAGGGCCACGTCGTACTGGCCCACCGAATACACCTTACCCTGGTAGCGGCCCTTGCCGGTGGACGCTATCTGGTTCAGCAGGGCCGGATCCAGCAGCCCGTCCAGGGGCGCCAGGTTGCCGGCCCAGGCGAAGTTGGGCACCACCGGCTGGTCCATGTCCAGCACGCAGGGCAGGCGCCCGGCCAGGGCCGCGGCGTTGATGGTTTCGGTATAGGCGCCCTCGGGGATCAGCTCCACCACCACCCGGTAGTCGTTCTGGCTGTCGTTGAAGCGGGCGATGGCCGCCTGGGAGGCGGCGATTTCGTTCTCGTTGGTGTCGTGGCGCCAGGCGCGGATTTCCACCGGCTGGGCCAGTGCCTGGGCGGACAGGCCGGTGAGCAGGGTAGCAAGCAGGGTACGGGAAAAAGTGCGCATTGTTCATCCTTGTAACAAGGCAGCCGGGGCTGCATCACTGACGGGGAACTTGGGTCAAGTTCGGGTTCGATAGACAAACTAGCGCAAGCTAAATCGGTTTAGCAACCAGCTAAACCACAAATGCGTCATTTCTGTGAGCAAGGTTACAAAATCGTTTCAGCCACCCTGTGATCCAGGCTACAAATACATCCGGACCGCCCCCGGCGGCCGGCAGAGGGCTAACCCCTTGCTAAACAAAAAGGAAGGCTTTCGCCTCCCCTCTTTCTCCTGCTGCGCTTTAGGCCGCGGGCTCGGCCATCGCCGTTGGCCGCGCTTCCGGCTCGGTCAGGTTTGCCAGCCAGTAGCCCTTGCGGATCCGCCAGTACACCCCCAGCGCCTTGACCACCTCCTCGCTCAGCACCATGGCGTACACCCAGACGAAGGGCAGCTCCCAGAAAAAGGCCGCCAGCCAGGTCAGCGGCAGGCCGATGATCCACATCGCCACCATGTCCATGCCCAGGCAGAAGCGGCTGTCGCCGCCGGAGCGCAATATGCCCTGGATGGCGGTCATGTTGAACACCTTGACCCAGAACCCCAGGCACATCACCACCATCGCCAGCTGGGTCTGGTAGGCGGTGTCGGCGTCCGGCATCTGCATCCAGCCCAGCAGCAGCGGCGAGGCCGCCAGCAGCATGAGCCCCAGCAGCAGGGAGCCCAGCGGCGCTATCCACAGGAAACGGTGCGCCAGCCAGCGGGCCTCGGCAAACTGATCCCGCCCCAGGCGCTGGCCGATCATGATGCCGCAGGCGCTGACCAGGCCGAAGAAGAAGGCGTGGTACATGCCTTCTATCGGCGCCAGCAGGCTCATCACCGCCAGCGGCACCGTGCCCAGGCGGCCGGCGATCAGGTGATAGCCGAGCGAGCCTGCCGACCACAGGGTAAAGTTGGCCACCAGCGGCCAGGTCAGGGCAATGAAATTCCCCGGCAGCCGGGTGCCGCGCAGCGCCCGCCAGGTGGCGCCCTCCAGGCGCAGCTCCGGTCGCTGCTGCTGCTCCCAGAGGATCCAGCCGAACTGGAACAGCCGCGCCAGCACGGTGGCGATGGCCGCCCCGGTCACGCCCAGGGCCGGCAGCCCCAGGCCGCCGTTGATCAGCCAGTAGTTGAGCGCGATGTTGAGCAGTATGGCCACCGCCGCGTACTTGAGCGGCCAGTCGGCGCGACCGATGGAACGCATGGCCGACTCGTAGACGATGATGCCCTGGGTGGTGAACAGGGTCAGGCCGATCAGGGTGAGATATACGGTGCCCAGCTCGACCACGTTGGGATCGCTGCTGCCCAGGCGGATCAGCGGCTCGGACCAGCCCAGCAGCCAGAGGGTGAAGGGCAGCATCACCAGGGTGCCCAGCAGCAGCGCGCAGGCCAGGGTCTGGCGCACCTTGTCGCGCCGGCCGGCGCCGAAATACTGGGCCACCATGATGGAGCAGCCGGTGCCGATGGCCGCCATCACCAGGATCAGCACGAAGTTGAGCTTGGCCGACAGCCCCACCGCCGCCACCGCCTCGTTGCCCAGGTGGCTGACCATCAGCACGTCGGCCATACCCAGCGCCGCCACCAGCGCCGACTGCACCGCCACCGGCAGCGCCAGGCTCATCACCTGCCGCCAGAATTGTCGATAACCCATAATGCCCCCCGCCGGGTCGGCCCCGCCACCACGGCAACGGCTGTCCCCGGAATGCTCCGGTAATGTGAAAAAAGATGGATAGTGAAACAAGCGGCCTGCCGCCGTGACCGGAAATGGCCGGGGAACAGGCTGGAGAAGTAGTTATTATGGGGCTATTCTAGTGGGCGCATGAAAAACAGGCTATGTACATATGAATCAACAACCTGTGAATTTGAATCATGATGAGTTCCAGGACCTGCTCGTGCTGGGGCCCGAGTGCCGGGAGCGCTTCCTGATCACCGAGGAGGTACCGGAGATGCAGGACTACGATCTGCACCTGGGCGGGGTCAGTGTACTTCAGGGCCGGTACCAGGTCGGCCAGAAGGCGCCGGATCTGCACACCCTGCTGTTCACCACCGCCGGCCGGGGCCGGCTGTCGCTGCCGGGCAGGCAACTGGCGATACCGCCCGGCAGCGTCACCCTGCTGCCGGCGGGCCGCCCCTTCCTGTTCGAGCTGGACGGCGACGACTGGCACATGGCCTGGCTGCTGCTGCGCGACAGCGGCACCTGGGCCCGGCTGCGGGAGCACGACAGCGACGTTTTCCAGCATGATCAGGTCTGGGCCCTGGCGCCGCTGCTGGACAGCCTCTACCACCAGAGCCGCACCCCGCGCCGGCGGCCGCTGCTGACCCTGGTGCACGAGCTGCTCACCGAGATCCTGTCGCAGCAGGGCGGCTTCAGCCGGCTGGAGATGGCGGTACGCCAGTTGTTCGCCCGGCTCGAGGCCCAGCTGCACCAGAAATGGAGCCAGGCCGCCCTGGCGGAAGAGGTGCACTGCTCGGTGCCCCACCTCAACCGGGTCTGCCGCAAGCTCTACGGCCAGAGCCCCATGCACCGGCTGGCCCGGCTCCGGCTGCAGCGGGCGCGGGAGCTGCTGGCCCACAGCAACTGGCAGATAAGCCAGGTCGCCCAGCGGGTCGGCTACCCGGACGCCTTCAACTTCAGCCACTGGTTCCGCCACCAGACCGGGGTCTCCCCCTCCCATTACCGGGCCCAGGCCCATGCGGCCGCCAGGCGCTAGCCACCCATTACACTGCACAGCAAAATAAAAACTCGAGTTGTTATGTTAATTTTGTATAACATGCCGTTAAACAAAGATTAAATCAGATATCCGTCACAATGCAGCGCAAAAAATAGGCTAAAATAGGCCCTATGGTCCAACCACTGGGGCGGGCCATCAACCCACGATAAAGGAAAACGACCATGAACCAGCCTAACGAAGACATGAACGGCAAGATCTGCGTGGTGACCGGCGCCGCCCGGGGCCTGGGCCGGGCCATCAGCGAAACCCTGGCCCGAGCCGGCGCCACCCGGGTCTATGCCTGCGATATCAACCTGACCCCGGCCCTGGGCTGGATGGAAGATTACCCCAACGTGACCGGCGCCACCCTGGACGTGTGCGATCCGGCCGCCCTGACCGAGCTGAGCGGCCGCATCCTGGCCGAGCACGGCCGGGTGGACGTGCTGGTGAACAACGCCGGCATCACCCGCGACGCCCTGCTCGACAAGATGACCGAATCGGACTGGGATCTGGTGCTCAACGTCAACCTCAAGGGCGTGTTCATGATGACCCAGGCCATGCTGCCGCTGATGCGGGTGCAGAACAAAGGCAGCATCGTCAGCATCTCCTCCATCGTCGGCACCGACGGCAACATCGGCCAGAGCAACTACGGCGCCAGCAAGGGCGGCGTGATCGCCATGACCAAGGGCTGGGCCAAGGAATTCGCCCGCGGCGGCGCCCAGATCCGCGCCAACTGCATCGCCCCCGGCTTTATCAACACCGAGATGACCCAGGCGGTGCCGGAGAAGGTACTGGACAAGATGCGTTCCCGCATCCCCCTGGGCGAGCTGGGCGAACCCCGGGACATCGCCGAGGGCGTGCTGTTCCTGGCGAGCGAGCGCTCACGCTATATCACCGGCCAGGTGCTGAAAATCGACGGCGGCCTGGTGCTTTAATCCTCACAACACCTCCGCCCGGCTGCTCAGGTGCAGCCGGCGGCGCAGGCGCCGGGCCAGGGCATCCACCAGGATATTGAGTCCGGCGCACACCAGCAGCAACGCCATGGCCCGGTCGAAGCGGAACTCGCTGAACGCCGAATCGATAAAAAAGCCCAGGGTGGGAATGCCCAGCATGCCCAGTATCGCCGTTTCCCGGATCAGGTTCTCGAACCGGTACAGGCTGTAGGCCATAAAGGCCCGGTACAGCCGGGGCAGCACCTCGAACAGGTAAAGATTCACTCCGCGGGGAGCGTCCTCCCGCAGCACCAGGCCATTGAGATGATGCCCCAGCAGGTGGGCGATGATGGCGCCGTTGTGCAGACCGAGCGCCAGCATGGCCGGCAGCATGCCCGGACCGAGCAGCAGCATGCCGATAAAGGCCAGCAGGTATTCAGGCAGGGAGCGCATCAGCACCAGCCACCAGTGGCTGAGGGTACGGCTGGCCGGGTTGCCGAAGCGGCGCGAGATGGCCGGGAACCAGGCCAGCGCCAGCAGCGCGGTGACCACCAGCGCCAGCAGCGCCAGCACCAGGGTGTTGAACAGCCCGGGCGCCATCTGCCCCCGCCACAGCGCCCCCAGCCAGGGCCAGAGCCCGGCCCAGTCGCCGACCCGCAGCGGGGCGGGCACTATGTCCTGGGTGAAAAAGCGCGCCATCAGCGCCCAGTCCAGCCCGGCCAGCGGCGGCAGCCAGAGCAGCGCCGCCAGCAGGTAGAGCGGCACCAACCGGGGCCGGAGCCACCACTTGATGGTGGCGATGATCAGCACCAGGGCGTAGAAGAAGCTCGCCGCCTCGTCGTAGTAGCCCTGGCGCAGCAGGGATTCCAGGTGATAACCCAGGGTCGGCAGGCCGATAAAGCCCAGCACCGCCGAGCTGCGGATGCCGCACTCCAGCCGGTAGCCGGTGTAGGTGGCCATCTGCCGCCAGCACAGGGGCAACTGGATGAACAGCAGCCGGGACAGGCCGCCGATGCCCGGTGCAAGCGCCTGCTCCGGCGCCGGATCCGCCTCTTCGAACAACTCGCCGTAGATCTTGGCGAAGGTACCGGCGTAGGGCAGCGCGATGGCCAGCACCCCGGCCGGCGCCGTGAGCCCCAGCAACTGGATGAACAGCAGCGCCCAGAACAGCTCGTGCACCGCCCGCAGGGACGCCGCCAGCCGGCGTACCCAGGGCAGGCGGTAGCCCGCCGCCAGCCCCAGCCCCAGCACCGCGCCCAGGGCCACCCCCTGCAGGGCGAAGGCCAGGGTGTTGGCGAGGGCGGACAGCAGGGTCCCCGCCTCGGGCGGGGCCGGCAGCAGCAGGCCGGCGCCCAGGCGGGAAAGCTCGTGCCAGGGGTCGAGGGCGGTGACGGACAGATCGGCCCAGGGCAGGCACAACAGCGCCAGCAGCAGGAACAGCAGGCTGCTGTGCACCATGGCCCGGGCCGGTTGCGGCTGGGCCATCAGCGGCTCCGGTACAGGGTGCGCAACTGGTCCGGGGTCAGCGCCTGGCTGGCCGCGTCCAGCACCACCCGCCCTTGGCGCAGGCCGACGATGCGGGTGCAGTGAGTGAGTGCCTGCTCCACGTTGTGCAGCGCCAGCACCACGGTATGGTGGCGGGCACAGACCAGCCGCAGCAGTTCGTCGGCCTGGCGCTCGTCCAGTGCCGACACCGGCTCGTCGCCGATAAAGATGGGCTTTTGCTGGTACAGGGCCCGGCCCAGGCCGACCCGGCCCTGCTGGCCGCCGGAGAGCCGCTCGGCGGCGGTCCACAGCTGGCCGGCCAGCCCCAGCTGGCTGGCCAGCGCGGTGATCTCGGCCCGGGGCCGGGCCAGGGGCCGCACCAGGTTGGCCAGGTTGTACCAGAAGGGATGGCGCTCGAGCCGCCCCATGTAGATGTTGTGAAAGGCCGACAGCATGGGCACCAGCCCCGGCTGTTGCGGGCACCAGGCCACTTCCAGCGGGCGCAGCTCGCGCAGCCGGCGCAGCAGGGTGCTCTTGCCGGTGCCCGACTCACCCAGCAGGGCGACTTTGTCCCCTTCCCTCACCTCCAGCGACAGCTCGCGCAGCACGGGCGTACCCGCGTAGCCCAGGGTATCCTGGTGGAAGCGGAACAGGCTGACGCCCTTGTCCATTACGGCTCGGGATCCATGATGCCGATGGCCACGGCGGTGTCGCGGATGGGGGCGTAGTCGTCGTTGCTCGCCGCGATAAAGCCGGAGCGGGGGAAGGCCGCCAGCAGCTCGGGGTCTTTCATCTCCAGCAGCGCCTGCTGCACCTTCTGCTTGAAACCGGCGCCGAAGCGCGCGTCCACGTCGCCGCGGATGCTCCACTGGTAGTCGGGATAGGCGGGGGTGGCCCAGATCACCCCGACCTTGCTCTCGTCGATATTGCCCTTGGCCTTTTCCGCCTCCCACACCGCGTAGTTCACCGCGCCCAGCTCGAAGGCGCCGGACTGCACCAGACTGATGGTGCGGTTGTGGTCGCCGGAAAAGCCGACCCGGGAGAACAGCTGCTCCGGCGCCTGGCCGAAGTGCTGGCGCAGGTAGAACTCGGGCATCAGCCGGCCGGAGGTGGAGCCCTTGTCGCCGAAGGTGAAACGCTTGCCGGCCAGCCCGGCGGGTAACTGCTCACTCTCGCCCAGACCGGTACTGGCGTGGGCGATGATGTAGCTGACGAATTCGGTGTCCTCCACCCCCTGGGCGATGGCCTCGCTGCCCGGCACCAGCTCGCGGGCCTGCACCCCGGTCAGGCCGCCGAACCAGGCCAACTGCACCTGATCGTTACGAAAGGCGCTCACCGCCGCCGGGTAGCTCTTCACCGGAATGTACTGCACCTCCACGTCCAGCTTTTCAGACAGGTAGTCTGCAATCTTGCCGAAGCGCTCGGTCAGGTGGCGCTCGTCCTGATCGGGGATGGCGGTGAACACAAAAGGCGCGGCCTGGGCCAGGGAGCCCAGGCACAGGGTCATCAGGCCCAGCAGGCGGGCACGCAAAGCAGGGGTCATCTTCATGGTCGACTCATCCGGAAAAAGGCGGGAACCGGATTATAGCCGATGACGGGCCGGGATCAGAGCCCCAGCCAGCCGTTCATCAGCGCCATGTAGACCAGGGTGCCGGCGAGGATGCTGAGCAGCGCCTGCCGGCGCCACAGCTGCAGCGCCGCCACCACCGCCACCGCCAGCAGCTGATGGCTGCCGTCGGCGGGTGCGCTCCACTGGTGCACGCCCATGGCATAGAGGGTGAGCAACACCATCATGGCCACCGGCAGCCGCCGGCCCAGCACCTGGATGCGCCTGTGGTGGGCGATCACCCCCCGGGCCACGAAGGGGAAGGCGCGCAGGCCGAAGGTGACCGCCCCCATGATCAGCGCCGCCAGCAGGTAGTCGAGTTCAGACATGGGCCGCCTCCCGCTTCGCTTCCGGCCAGGCCAGCAACACCAGCACCAGCATCAGCGAGGCCGCCAGCAGGAAGTACTCACTGACCCAGGTGCCGGCCACGGCCGCGGCCAACAGCCCCAGGGCCACGGCGCCCCAGTCCTTTTTGGCGCGGATCTGCTCCACTGCCAGCACGGTGAACAGGGCGGTGAGGGCGAAGTCCAGGCCCTGCAGGCCGGGGGGCAGGCCCCGCGCCAGCAGTATGCCCGCCAGGGTGCCCAGCACCCAGTAGCCCTGGTTGAACAGCGTCACCAGCAGGGCGGTCTTGCTGTCCTTCACCTGGCCGGAGGCGCTGAGCAGGGAATAGGTTTCGTCGGTGATGCCGAAGATAAAGTACGGGCGGCCGAGGGCGCCCTTGGGCAACAGGTGATAGAGCGACAGGCCGTAGAACAGGTGGCGGAAGTTCACCAGCAGCGCCGCCACCGCCAGATCGATCCAGCCGATGCCCGCCGCCAGCATGCCCACCGCCAGGTATTGCAGGGCGCCCGCATAGACCAGCACGCTCATCAGCGGCGCCCAGTACCAGCTCAGGCCCGCATCCACCCACAGCACCCCGAACACCGCCCCCAGGGGCAAATAGCCCATCATCACCGGCAGGGTAAGCGGCACCACGCCGCGCCACGTATCCATGACTCTCGCCCCAATACCTTATAAAACATTAAAAATTAAGGGATTCACCCTGCATTAGCAAGGTATTAACGCCACCAGGCAGGCGATTTTCCTTAAGGCTCCAAACGGAACATTATTAGGCGAGCGGCTTTTATTCGGCGCAACAACCACATAACCCGACCCTGACCGGTATGAAGACATGGCGGAGCTGAGCCCGTGCGCTGGTGGCGGGCCGCCTTTCGCCCGCGCCACCCCATGACCGACGGCCAGGAGCGGCTGACGGACACCCTGCTGCTGTTTTCCTGGTGTCACTCTGCTGGGGAGCGCGAATCCACTTTCAAGATAAAAAGAGAAGGGCAACAAGCAATAATAAATTGATTTTATTGCAAAAAAAATAAAAAACAGAAAAAAACAAACAATTAAATTTTCAAAATAAATGAAATGAAAATTCAATATGAAAGAAAAAATACGATAAATGCGTCACAATATGAAAGCAAAAGACTGGATTAAAAAAACCATTGTGAAAATATAAGCTCTCCAGACATGCAACCGCCTCTGGAAGGATACCGCAGGTATCTGGATACAGTGTCTCAGCCATCAGTAGATGCGAGACATTTAACGTCATGGAGTCAACGTAGGAGCTAATCATGGATTTTATTATTCATGGAGCGGAATGGTTCATCGGACTATTCCAGAAGGGAGGAGAGGTGTTCGTCGGCATGGTGACCGGCATCTTGCCTCTATTGATATCACTGATGATCGCAATGAATGCCTTGATCCGGTTTATCGGCCAAGACAGGGTTGAACGACTGGCTCAAAAGAGCGCAGGTAACCCCGTATCACGTTACCTGGTCTTGCCGGTCGTGGGCACCTTCGTGTTCATGAACCCGATGACACTCAGTCTCGGCCGGTTCTTACCCGAAAAATACAAACCTTCTTACTATGCTTCGGCGTCATACAGCTGCCACTCCATGAACGGCATGTTCCCACATGTTAACCCCGGTGAGCTGTTCGTTTATCTAGGTATCGCCAATGGACTCACTCAACTGGGTCTTCCCCTGGCTCCGCTGGCGGTGAGCTATCTACTTGTTGGTATGTTTACCAACTTCTTCCGCGGATGGATTACCGATTTCACCACTGCCATGGTTGAAAAGCAGCAGAATACTCGACTCAGCACCCATGTGCATGTGAACTAAGGATCAGTCAGGAGCAATCATCATGAGCCAATCTCTGTATATCACGAAAGGACCCGGTGGCTGGGGCGGCCCGCTGACTGTACCGGTAGATACCAGTAAAAAAATTGTGTACATCACGGCGGGTACCCGTCCGGACATCGTCCAGCACATGGCACAACTCAGTGGCATGGAAGCCGTGGACGGCTTCAAGACATCGGTATCGGATGAAGATATCGGTGTAATAGTTATCGACTGCGGCGGCACCCTGCGCTGCGGTATTTACCCCAAAAAACGCATTCCAACCATCAATATTCACTCAACGGGGCAGAGTGGCCCGCTTGCCCAGTATATCGTTGAGGACATCTATGTGTCCGGTGTTCAGCCTGGCAATATCCAGCTACAGCAAGCGGGTGATATACCGACCGCAAGGGTAGCACCGGTCGCCGAGCGCCCCACCGATGCAACTCAGCAAAAACAATATGACGCCAGCAAAAAGCTGACTGAACAAAGCGACAGCCTGCTGGCCCGCATAGGCATGGGAATGGGCTCGGTCATGTCTACCTTTTTCCAGGCCGGTCGCGACACCATCGATACGGTAATGAAGTCCATTCTGCCGTTCATGGCATTTGTGTCCATGCTGATTGGCGTCATCTTGGCATCCGGGATCGGTGATGTGATAGCCCATGCCCTGATCCCATTGGCTCAGAGCCCCATTGGCCTGATCACCCTGGCCCTGATCTGTTCTTTCCCCTTCCTGTCGCCATTCCTTGGTCCAGGTGCGGTTATTGCACAGGTTATCGGGGTGCTGGTGGGCACACAAATCGGCCTTGGCAATATTCCGCCTCACCTTGCGCTTCCCGCTCTGTTCGCGATTAACTCACAGGCCGCCTGTGACTTTATCCCGGTTGGTCTGAGCCTCGCGGAAGCCAAGCCGGAAACCGTACAGGTTGGTGTTCCCTCAGTTTTATACTCGCGTTTCCTGACCGGGGCACCTACAGTCCTGATTGCCTGGTTTGTTTCTTTCTTTATCTATCAGTAATAGATTCAAGGAGTTACCAATGAAAATCTTATACAGTACTAAAGTAACCAAAGTCGGTGACAGCGCAGCTGAAGCGCTGGAAGAGAACATGATGATTCTGTTTAACGACAATGCGCCTGCAGATGTAGCCGACTATTGCTTTATCCACCCAGATGCGGAGTTGACCGGCGACATAACGGTGCAGTGTGAAGTGCTGCTGGGGCAGAAAAGCTATCCCGTCACTGCGGTAGGCAACCTGGCCAACCAGAATCTGGGACAGCTGGGCCATATCACCATCCGCTTCGATGGCGCAGCAGAACCGGAATACCCAGGCACAGTGCATGTGCGAGGTGAATGCCCAGTCGAACTGGGAGTAGGTGCAGAGATTACTTTCAAACTGAAAAAATAAAAGGCCTCCCCCTCTGCCCCATTGAGTTTGGCCGCTCGGCGCAGAGGAGGGTGCCGTACCGCAATCCAGGAGACTAGCATGTCAAAAGTTGCATTAATAGTTGGTGGTGCCAAAAACCTAGGCGCCTTTCTGAGCGTAGGACTGGCCAGTGATGGTTACCGTGTGGTAGTCGCAGATCTGGACCTGGAAGGCGCACGCCAGACGGCAGCGGAAATAGCGGAACAGGTCGGACACGATCAGGTACTGGCTCTTCAGGTAGATGCCACCAATGAGCAATCTGTTGAGCAAATGTCCACCGCCGTTGATGCCCATTTCGGTCGTATCGACGTGATGGTCTATAACGCCGGTATCGCTCAGGCTGCCAAAATAGACGCATTCCCGCTGGATGCATGGCAGCGCTCGATTGAAGTGAACCTGACCGGTTACTTTCTCTGTGCCAGATCGGTGTCTCGTATCATGATCCGTCAGAACCAGGGGCGAATCATTCAAATCAACTCCAAGTCGGGCAAAGTCGGTTCAAAGCACAACTCCGGCTATTCTGCCGCCAAATTTGGTGGTGTCGGCCTGACCCAGTCACTGGCACTGGATTTGGCCGAGCATAACATCACCGTGCACTCACTCATGCTGGGCAACCTGCTGAAAAGCCCGATGTTCCAGTCTCTTATCCCACAATATGCCGCCAAGTTGGGGGTAAACGAGGATGAGGTTGAACAGCTGTACATCGACAAGGTGCCCTTGAAACGTGGCTGCGATTATCAGGACGTACTGAACGTTTTGAAATTTTATGCCAGCGACGAGGCCGGATACTGTACCGGGCAGTCAATCAATATTACCGGTGGACAGGTGATGTTCTGACCGACAGTATCAAGAACCTGTCGCCATTATTCATCGTCCAGATGCAGGATAGTGCCAAGAGAGACTATCCTGCGGGAGAAGATTAAAAAATGAGCCAGACCAGCCTGTTGATTGTTATCGCCCTGATCGCCTGGGGCCTGCAAATACTGATGGGTTTCTTGCAAGTGAGGGCGTTCAACCGCATGCTGCAGGACATTGCCACCAAAGGTAAGGTGAAAATTGGACGTACCGCCTCACGCTGGCGTCCTCGCACCATCATAGTACTGGCCCATGATGAAAACGGTGTGATCGTGGATGCCCGGGTCATGAAAGGTATCAGTATCTTTTCAAGACCCAAACAGATCTCTACATTGCTTAACATGCAGCTCCCCCTCTCTGTCGAGGGGGTTGGCGGCTTGAACGAGGCTGAGCGTGAAGCATTAGCGTGTGCTCTTTCACAAAAAAAGTGAAAAACCATCAATTTATTTTCATTTTAAAAAATTAAAAGGTACATTGTTAGATTAGATACCTTCACACAGAGAGTCAGGCATGTCTGTTGAGCAGCGTCGAGAGCAGTTGGTTCACTATCTGCGTCAGCACGGAAAAACGTCGGTCAATGAACTGGCTGGGCACTTCAACATCACCGGTGCGACCGTTCGAACAGACCTGCGTGAACTGGAAAAAGCAAATCTTGTCATACGACGCTATGGTGGTGCGGAAGCGCAAGTTACGCCGACGACTGAAGACAGGACCATGGATGAAAAGACATCCTTTAACCTCAGCATTAAACAGCAGTTGGGGAAAGTTGCTGCTGATCTCGTCAATGATGGTGAGTCCATAATCCTGGATAACGGTAGCACAACGCTGCAAATGGTTCCCTGGTTGATTGACAAGGTCGCGCTCACCGTCATGACCAATAGCTTG
Organism: Zobellella sp. An-6; assembly: GCF_052487945.1. NCBI lineage: Bacteria > Pseudomonadati > Pseudomonadota > Gammaproteobacteria > Aeromonadales > Aeromonadaceae > Zobellella > Zobellella sp. An-6. Next base: position 3,243,085 of record NZ_CP199259.1, read on the forward strand.
CATATCATGAACGAAGTGGCCAGCCTAGGAAGCAACATCAATCTATTGATGCCTGGCGGTAATTTCAGGAAACACTCGGCGTCCTTTCACGGTAACCTGGCAGAAGAAGCCTTCAGTAAGTTTACTTTCGACAAACTATTTATCGGCGCAGATGGATTCGACGTCGACCAAGGGACTACCACTTTTAATGAAGCATATCAAGTCAGTCAAGCTATGTGTCAATCGGCCAGACATATTATCGTTATAACAGACTCAAGTAAATTTGGTCGAAAAACACCCAACGTTGTTGTCCCTATCGAAAAAATTGATGTTCTTATCACCGACTCAGGGATAAAAAGCAGTGACCGAATTACCTTGGAAAAGAAAGGAATAGAAATAATTATCGTATAGCAACCTCTTAATGCCATCTAGCACAATCCATATGATGAGAAGTTAATCATCGTAACAAATAGAACATACATCGAGATTACCATTATGTATGAGAAAATAAAAAAGACTGCCATAGATACATTAAAAATAGAATTAAATGAAGCCTCAAGACTATTGGAAAGAATTAGTGATGACTTCGTTGAGGCTTGTTTGGCGCTACAACAGTGCAAAGGTAAAGTAATCGTTACCGGAATAGGAAAATCTGGACACATAGGAAAAAAAATAGCTGCCACTTTTGCTTCAACAGGAACACCGGCATTTTTTATTCATCCCGCCGAAGCGCTGCATGGCGATTTGGGTATGGTTGACAGTGAAGATTTAGTTATTTTAATTTCAAACTCTGGTGAAGCCACTGAGTTCAAGCTCATGCTACCACTATTCAAGCGCAAGAAATTGAAAACCATTGGCTTCACAGGAAACAGATCGTCATTCTTGGCCGACCAGGTTGACTTCATTATTGATACGGGAGTTGAAAATGAAGCCTGCCCGTTGGGCCTGGCACCAACATCAAGTGCCGTTAACACACTAATGATGGGTGATGCCCTGGCCATATCAGTAATGCATCTTCGGGACTTCAACTCCACCGATTATGCGTTTTCTCATCCGGGTGGCAGCTTGGGTGCTCGCCTGATTTTCAAGAACATGGATCTTATTGAGCAACATGTTCAACCCCCCGTCTGCTACCCGGATGAAACGCTCAGTGAAGTAATCTTTTGTCTCAGTAGAACAGGATACGGCCTTGCCGTGATCTGTGACGATGACGATAAAGTCCTTGGCGTTTTTACCGATGGTGACTTACGTAGAACACTCGAAAAATCAACCGATCTCACAGTTAAGGTCGGTGAGCTGATGACCCGTACTCCTATCGTAGCGACAGCTGATGAGCTGGCATATTCAACACTTGAGTTAATGCACAGCAAGGATATAAATGCCATACCTATAGTTGATAGTGAAGAGCGCCTTATGGCCGTGTTAACCACACATCAGATATATAAATCTGGAATTAATTAAGTTAGAAAAAATCATGAACATATTCCTTGATACTGCAGATATTAAATCGGTAGAAAGATGGTGGAATTCTGTCCCCCTTTCAGGGGTCACCACCAACCCTAGCATCATTGCCAAGTCCAGGGTTAAACTAGACACCCTACTCCCTGCGTTACGAAACATCATCGGAAGCGATGCACAACTTTTTGCCCAAACACTATCTGACGATAATGAAACAATACTTAAGGAAGCCATTGACCTCAACCGACTAGATGAGCATCTAATTGTTAAAATACCCGTTACAGAGCAAGGCCTAATGGCAATAAGAAAACTCAATAAAATGGGAGTAAGCACACTGGGCACAGCAGTTTATACTCCTATGCAAGGGATCATGGCCGCATTGGCTGGTGCAGAATATATTGCTCCCTACGTCAACAGGGTCGATGTACAAGGCGGCAGTGGCATCACGATGGTTAGAGAATTACAAGAGCTAATCACTGTACATCAGGTAAATTGCAACATAATAGCAGCCTCTTTTAAAACACCACGACAAGCGCTTGATTGCCTGCTGACTGGCTGTTCTTCAGTTACTTTACCCGTTGATGTTTTATCGCAAATGATAACGCTTCCAGCCGTCACTGAAGCGATAGAAAACTTTAAAAATGATTGGGTCACCGCCTTTCAACCATAAAAATAACGGACGATGATGAGCATGTTTCATTATTGTCAGCTATGGAACCACGAGGAATTATAGGATTAATTCCAGATTAAAACTCACACTATATTAAACAAACATACAAGAAATTCCGGTCACTAAATAGCTATTCCGAATAGTAGATCAGTGGAGGCAGGGAACTCAGTCCAGTTTGTGCAATTTGATCAGTCGCCAAACAAAACCAACTCAACACCCAAAGGACTGAGTTCATGCCGATCTTACCACCTCTACCACGTCCTGAGCGACGCCGGATGCACAAAATCATTCAGACTACGTCAGACAAACAGCATGCTCGGCGAGTCATGGCGGTGTTGTTGCGCCACGAACGATACACCCTTGAGAAAATACAGGAGCTGACCGGAGCTTCGCGCTCGACCCTAGGCTGCTGGTTCAACTGCCACCCTCTCTTCCTATCCGTAACATTATCATGCTGCTTCAGATGCTTATCCAGATGTCACCACAAGGCTTGGGTTACCAGCGCAGTTGCTGGTAACCGAGTTCTTTAGCTATTGAAATCAATCGCTGGAATTTTTCCCTGCCCACCTCACTGCTGGAGGCCTTACGGCGGCGCTATCTCCGGGCTCGGCAGATCACACTGATCCTGGATAACCATGTGATCCACAAGAGCCGCCAGGACAGGCCTTGTAGTGGCTGGCAAAGAACCCCAAGTTCACCTTACTTTTCCAGCCGGTTTACTCACCTTGGATCAACAAGATAGAACTGCTCTGGCACAAGCTGCACGAGACGGTTATCCGTAACCATCAACGCCGTAGCATCTGATCTCTTCTCCAACGGGTCAGGCACTTCATGGATACGATTTCGCCCTTTTCCGGAAGTGGTTACGAAATAGCCAGAATGTAGCACTATTAGGAGCTGTTATTTAGATATTAACCCGGCGGCAAAATACATCGATTATGCCGCATAAGCGATGTGCTCCGATCGGAAGTAACTTTTCACCCGCTCCGACCTGCGCTGCAACTTCCGCATAGAGGAGCGGGTTCGCTTCTTGAGCTCTTCCACACTGCGAATCGCCGGCCCACTGTGCACCATGCCTTTCAGGTCACCATTGAGATACTCATCCGGATTCAGTTCCGGTGAGTAGGCGGGCAGGAAAAAGACCTCCAGAAAACGCTTTACCGTCCCTTTTTCCAGCCAGCGTTTGACCTTTTTGGCATGATGAACCCGCAGGTTATCCAGGATCAGAAATACTTTTCCCGGGGTGGAGGCAATCAGCCCGCGCATGAACTTGATCAACACGTCTGCCGTCATGGTGGATTCATACAGCATGAAGCGGACCGTACCTTGGTTGGTGATGGCCGACACCATGTTCAGGGAAACCCGCTTGGCCGGCAGGGCTTGTACCGGCGTCTTGCCAACCGGGGCATAGCTGCGCCCATGTTGGACCGTGTTCTTGATGCCGGTTTCGTCGCCCCAGAAGATCTGGGCCTTTTCAGCCTTGGCACGGGCCTTGATACGTGGATACTCCTCGTTCAGCCAGGCTTCGACACGAGCCGGGCTCTGCTCCCATGCCTTTTTCAAGGGCTTCTGGGGTGTAAATCCCCAGCGCTTGAGGTAGTCCCCCATGGTGCGAACCGGAATGTGGATGCCCCAAAATTGCTTGATCAGTTCAGCAATGGAGCGCCGGGTCCACAGGGCAAACCCCAGCTTGTACTGATCGGGCATATGGTCGCGGATAGCCTCGATCACCTTCTGCTGTTGCACGGCGTTCAGGCGGCCGGGCTTGTTTTTTGGACCCCGTTTCTGGACGGCGAGAGCCGCTTTGCCGCCGGCCTCGTAGCGCTTGAACCAACGGCCCACGGTATCCGGATGAACATTCAGTAATCGGCCGATCTCGCGGAAGGTCTTATTTTCCAGTCGAAGTCGGATGGCCTGCTGCCTCAGCAGCTCTTGTTGCTCGGTGGTGAGCTTGCGTGCATCTGTTTTCATTCGCACAGTATATCAGCTCTAAACTGCCGCCGGGTTAATAGCTAGACATCCTGGCGTGCATTGGCGGCATTTAAACAATGAAAACAATGGTGTATTTTCAATAAATCATGAATTATATTCATAATATTAAGTACTAAATCCCGGAGTCAAGTTATGCTGGAGCGGTTTCACCTTGAAGTACTGGCAGCCATAAAAGAGCAAGGAACCTTAACCCAGGCGGCTGAATCGTTAAATTTATCCCAGTCTGCATTGAGTCACAGCATCAAAAAATTAGAAGGCCAGATCAAAACACCCGTTTGGCAAAAAGAAGGTAGAAACTTGCGCCTTACCGATGCGGGTGAACGAATCTTGACTCTTGCCAATCGGGTATTACCGCAATTTAAACACACTGAACATCTATTGCGTCAGATAGCGACTGGCGAAATGGGTTCACTGCGCATCGGCATGGAATGCCACCCTTGCTATCAATGGCTGTTAAAAGTGATTGAACCTTATCTTGAAAAGTGGCCAAACGTTGACATTGACGTGAAGCAGGAATTTCAGTTCGGTGGTCTGGGCGCCCTGCACAGCTACGAGATAGATATCCTCGTCACGCCTGATCCCTTGTATACACCAAAGGTGACCTTTATACCGGTATTTGACTATGAACATAGACTCGTCGTTTCGGCAGCTCACCACCTTGCCATGCAAGACTCGATCATGCCTGAACAGCTGAGTGAAGAAGTGTTATTTAGCTACCCGGTAGAGCCTGAGCGACTGGATATTTACAGTCAGTTTTTAAATCCCGCAAAATGCACGGTCAAAAAACACAAGACTATCGAAACGACGGAAATCATGTTGCAAATGGTGGCAGCAGGCAGAGGCGTCTGTGCATTGCCTGGCTGGTTAGTGGATGAATTCGCCAAAACAATGGCTATTAAAAGCCTCCGGTTCGGTAAACATGGGATTAGAAAACAGATCTTTTTGGGAATACGAAAAGGCGAAGAACAGGTTAACTACCTGAGTGATTTCATTGCTCAGGCTCAGCAGGTCAGATGATCACGCTGCTTTTTCATTCAAACTCCCTCCTCTCTTAAATCATACAGCCGCCGCCCCCGTCAGGTGTTGCAACATCAGTAACGGGCGGCCGTGTCCTGCTCGTTACACACCTAAATAGCTGTTCCGAATAGTAGATCACTGTCGACAACGACCGGGTTCCGCTAAGCAGACCCTCCGCGCCAGGGATGGCGCGGCGGAGCCCCCAGGGATGGGTTCACGGCGTGTCTGCGTGCGGGGCCCGGTCGATGTAGCACTATTAGGATCAGTTATTTAGCTGACCCAAGGTTTACAGACATCGCCGACATTGCTCGACGCAGCTGCGCCCGTGAACCCGGCATACCGCTTGCTCTGGTGGGCGTAGGTTTATCAGAAATCATGAAAAATTTGCATCTATTCATGAGATAAAATCACTTTTGATCATGTAATGCCCCCTGTATAACATAGCCATGCTCAGCTCTAGACATCTGGACTTCCAGACAAAAGACAATCATCAAGCCCAGAAAGAGCAATAAACAGATTCAGATTTTAGTGCGGGAAATGGGGTGCCAGGACATTATGAATAACGAATTTAAATTTACCATCAACAGCGTTGCTTTCGATGAAAACTATCAGCCCTCTGACAGTACGCGTATTACCACCAACTTTGCTAACCTGGCCAGAGGAGAGAGCCGCCAGGAAAACTTGCGTAACGCCTTAACGATGATTAACAATCAATTTAACTCCTTGGCTAACTGGGATAATCCGAAAGCGGATCGCTATTCAGTTGAACTTGAAATCATTTCCGTTGACATGGATATTGATCACGAAGGTAATGGCCAAAGTTTCCCTACTATCGAAATATTGAAGACGAATATCGTCGATCACAAAACCAAGAAACGCATTGAGGGCATTGTAGGTAATAATTTTTCCTCGTACGTGCGGGATTATGACTTCAGCGTGCTGCTGTTGGAGCATAACAAGGATAAGCCCGGCTTCAGCATTCCGGAAAACTTTGGCGATCTGCACGGCAAACTTTTTAAATGTTTTGTGAATTCGGATGCCTACAAGCAGAACTTCACTAAACTGCCTGTGATATGCCTCAGTGTTTCCGATAACAAGACCTATCATCAAACTGAGAACCATCACCCCATATTGGGTGTTGAGTACCTGCCCAATGAATCATCCTTGACTGAGCAGTACTTCAAGAAGATGGGGTTGAAGGTTCGCTATTTTATGCCACCCAATAGCGTTGCACCTCTGGCCTTTTACTTCTTTGGTGATTTGCTTAATGATTACAGCAATCTTGAGCTTATCAGCACCATCAGCACGATGGAAACTTTTCAAAAAATTTACCGACCCGAGATTTACAACGCCAACTCGGCAGCAGGAAAATGCTACAAACCGGATTTGAAGAACCGGGATCACTCATTAACTCAAATTGTTTATGATCGAGAAGAGCGCAGCCAGTTAGCGATTAAGCAGGGAAAACTTGCTGAGGAGAATTTCATCAAGCCATACCAGTCTATCCTTGAACAATGGTCTGCCAATTACGCTTTATAATTAACGAGAATATAACGGTATTTATCATGAAAAAATTATTACCCACTTCAACTGCGGGCAGTTTACCCAAACCTTCCTGGCTTGCACAACCTGAGACACTTTGGTCACCCTGGAAATTGCAAGAAGAGGAGTTGATTGAGGGTAAACACGATGCTTTGCGTGTGTCGTTGCAAGAGCAGCAACAAGCAGGCATTGATATTGTCAGTGATGGCGAGCAAACGCGCCAACATTTTGTGACTACGTTTATTGAGCACCTTAGCGGTGTTGATTTTGAGAAACGTAAGACTGTTAAAATTCGTGATCGCTATGATGCGAGTGTACCGACGGTCGTTGGTGCAGTCAGCCGCCAGAAGCCGGTTTTTGTTGAAGATGCCAAGTTTTTACGTCAGCAAACCAGGCAACCTATCAAATGGGCCCTGCCGGGTCCCATGACCATGATAGACACGCTTTATGATGATCATTATAAAAGTCGCGAAAAGCTGGCCTGGGAATTCGCCAAAATACTCAATCAGGAAGCCAAGGAATTAGAGGCGGCTGGCGTTGACATCATCCAGTTTGATGAGCCTGCATTTAATGTGTTTTTTGATGAGGTAAATGACTGGGGGATTGCTGCTCTAGAAAGAGCAATTGAAGGCCTTAAATGTGAAACCGCCGTACATATTTGCTATGGCTATGGCATCAAAGCCAATACGGACTGGAAAAAGACGCTGGGTTCCGAGTGGAGACAATATGAAGAAGTCTTCCCCAAACTGCAAAAGTCCAATATCGACATTATCTCATTAGAATGTCACAACTCCCGCGTCCCAATCGAGCTGCTTGAACTCATTCGAGGAAAAAAGGTGATGGTCGGGGCCATTGATGTTGCAACCAACACCATCGAGACGCCAGAGGAAGTCGCCAATACCCTACGAAAAGCACTTGAGTTCGTAGATGCCGACAAGCTTTACCCTTGTACCAACTGTGGCATGGCCCCCTTGTCTCGTCGAGTAGCAAGAGCCAAGCTCAATGCCTTAAGTGCGGGTGCAGAAATCCTCCGAAGAGAACTCTCGGCCTAGAGCATCGATCAGTTTAAAAAACGACCAGCTAGCTCTTTATTGTCTGTTACAACGAAGAAAAGAGTCAACAGGGCCACCTCCGCCGACACGCCGCAAGTAAATAACTGATCCTAATAGTGCTCGACCGGGTCCCGCACGCAGACACGCCGTAAACCCGTCCCTGGGGGCTCCGCCGCGCCATCCCTGGCGCTGAGGGTCTGCTTAGCGAAACCCAGTCGCTGCCGGTAGTGATCTACCATTCGGAACAGGTATTTACATCCCTGTAGGCTCGCACCTGCCATCCCTGACAGGTGACGGTCGGCGGAGGCAATCCCTGTCGCCTCTTTCCAGCCCCGGCGCCGTGTCCGCAGGCAGTTGCGGTGCGATAGGGAGGACAAAGGGGATTTCTCCGCCGCGGACTCCCTTCCACCTCGCCATTTCATGCCAGGCTCTCCGCCCTGCTCTCCGCCCAGGCGAAGATCCACAACCTATTGAACCGAATGTCCCTCTGTAACGAGGACACAAAAGCAATCCCCGTAGCCCTCGTCAGTAGCCGGAGCGCTCCTGACGCCCACCTTGTCTCACTCGGTGATTAAGACATAAAACTTATTAATCAAAAGAAAATAAATATTTCACTAACCGATTACAAAAAACCAATATCTGCACAAATTATCGACTTCCAGTTCCTTGCTGTGTCGGCGACCAAAGGAGAATTCCCATGAATGGAAAATTTGATGCAGACAAAATCGACGCCCTGGTGGATGCCAGGAACGGCCGTATCACCCCGCTGATCTTCACCGATCCCGAGCTCTACGAACTGGAGCTGGAGCGGGTGTTCGGTCGCTGCTGGCTGTTCCTCTGTCACGAGAGCCAGATCCCCAAGGCCGGCGACTTCTTCAATACCTACATGGGCGAAGATCCCGTTATCGTCACCCGGCAGAAAGACGGCAGCATCAAGGCCTTGCTCAACCAGTGCCGGCACCGCTCCATGCGGGTCTGCCATGCGGACTCCGGCAATACCCGCGCCTTTACCTGCCCCTACCACGGCTGGTCCTACGGGGTGGATGGCGCCCTGAAAGACATTCCGCTGGAAGACAGGGTCTATCCCCAGGGCGCCTGCAAGGAACAATGGGGCCTGCTGGAGGTGAACCGCGTCGCCAGTTACAAGGGACTCATTTTCGGCTGCTGGAGCGACGAAACCCCTTCCCTCGAGGAATACATGGGCGACATCGCCTGGTATCTGGACGGCGTACTGGATCGCCGGGAAGGCGGCACCGAGATCATCGGCGGCGTCCACAAATGGGAAATCGAGTGCAACTGGAAGTTCGCCGCCGAGCAGTTCGCCTCCGACCAATACCACGCCCTGTTCTCCCACGCCTCCGCCATCCAGGTGCTGGGCGCCCAGCCGGATGATGAAGGCAGCAAGAAACTGGGCGCGGCCCAGACCGCCCGCCCGGTGTGGGAAACGGCGAAAGACGCCATCCAGTATGGCCAGCGGGGCCATGGTTCCGGTTTCTTCTTCACCGAAAAACCGGATGCCAACGTCTGGGTGGACGGAGAAGTGGCCCAGTACTTCCGCGATACCTACGAAGAAGCGAAAGCGCGCCTCGGTGAAGTGCGCGCCCTGCGCCTGGCCGGCCACAACACCATGTTTCCGACCCTGTCCTGGCTCAACGGCACCGCCACCCTGCGCATCTGGCACCCGCGGGGACCGAACAAGACCGAGGTGTGGGCCTTCTGCATCTGCGACAAGGACGCCCCCCAGGCGGTGAAGGAAGCCTTCGAACGCTCGGCCACCCGCGCCTTCGGCCCGGCCGGATTCCTGGAGCAGGACGACTCCGAGAATTGGGTGGAAATACAGAAGGTACTGCGCGGCTACAAGGCCCGCCAGAGCAAGCTTGTCGTCGAAATGGGCCTGGGCCAGGAGAAGCGGCGCAAGGATGGCATTCCCGGCATCACCAACTACATCTTCTCCGAAACCGCCGCCCGCGCCATGTACCGCCGCTGGGCGGATCTGCTGATGCATGAACAATGGGCAGACGTCGAAAAGGCAACCGAGAAATTTGAAAAGGAGCTGGTGTGATGAGTCGGTTAATCCCCGTAAACCTCGAGCTTTACCACGAAGTCTCGCAATTCATGTACTTCGAGGCGCAACTGCTCGATGACTGGCGCTTTCGCGACTGGCTGGACCTGCTGGACGAGGACATCACCTATACCCTGCGTACCACCGTCAATGCCCAGACCCGCGACCGCCGGCGCAGCGTGCAACCGCCGTCCACCTGGGTGTTCAACGACGACAAGCACCTGCTGGAGCGCCGTGTCGCCCGGCTGGAAACCGGCATGGCCTGGGCCGAGGAACCGCCCTCGCGCACCCGCCACCTGATCACCAATATCCGGGTGGAACCGACGGATGCCGCCGGCGAGTACAGCGTTGACACCAATTACCTGCTGTACCGTTCGCAAAAGGAAAAAGACATCACCATCTATGTCGGCAAACGGGCGGACCGGGTGCGCAAGGCCGATACTGAGCTGGGCTGGAAGATCTGCCGGCGTGACATCACCCTGGATCAGGCCACCTATACCTCCCACAACCTGAGCGTGTTTTTCTGATGAACAAGATATTTGTGTGCAACATCGACGAGCTGGCAGAAGGCGAGGCCCTGAAGGTGGACTGCGGCATCAATGGGATCGATGCCCTGGCCGTGTTCAACTCCCAAGGCAACTTCTTCGCCATGAATGACCGCTGCAGCCATGGCAACGCCTCCATGTCCGAAGGCTATCTGGAAGACGACGGCACCGTGGAGTGCCCGCTGCATGCCGCCCGCTTCTGCCTGAAGTCCGGCAAGGCGATGTGCATGCCGGCCACGGATCCGATCCAGACCTTCCCGGTGGTGATCGAAGACGATGCCCTCTACATCGAAATGGCGGGGTAAGCACCATGAGCTGGCTGGAAGGAGAAGTCATTCTCATCACCGGCGGCGGCTCCGGGCTGGGACGGGCGCTGATCGACCGTTTTATCCAGGAGGGCGCGCGCGTCGGGGTGCTGGAGCGGGCCGAGGACAGGGTGCGGGCGCTGCGCGAGCGCCATGGCGAGCGGATAGTGGCGGTGGTCGGTGATGTCACCAGCTACAACGACAACCTGCGCGCCGTGGAAGCCACTGTGGCCCGCTTCGGCAAACTGGACTGTTTTGTCGGCAACGCGGGCATCTGGGATCACGGCGCCGACATCCTGAGCCTGTCCGGTGACGAACTCGAGCAGGCCTTCGACGAGATAGTGTCGGTCAATACCAAGGGCTATCTGCTCGGGGCCAAGGCCGCGGTGGATGAGCTGGTCAAAACCGAAGGCGCCATGATCTTTACCCTGTCGAATTCGTCCTTCTACCCGGCGGGGGGCGGCCCCATCTATACCCTGAGCAAACATGCCGGTGTGGGGCTGGTCCGGGAGCTGGCCTACGAGCTGGCCCCCAAGGTCAGGGTCAACGCCGTGGCCCCCTCGGGCATGAGAACCAACATTCCCGGCGCCGCCGCCCTGGGCCAGGATCAGCTCGGCCTGCTCGATGCCCGGGATCCGGAAAAGATCGCCGGCGGCATGCCCCTGAAATTCCTGCCCGAGCCCGAGGACATGACCGGCGCCTATGTGCTGCTGGCCTCGCGACAGAATAACCGCCCCTTGACGGGGGTGTTTATCAATGCGGACTGCGGCCTGGGGATCCGGGGCCTGCGCCAGCCCAACGCCGGGCTGCTTTAAATAAAGGGAGTAAGAAGATGAGTCTGTCACGCATCGTCATCATCGGCGCCGGCCAGGCGGGTGCCAATGCCATACTGGAGCTGCGCACCCAGGGTTATGAAGGGAGCATCACCCTGATCGGGGACGAGCCCCACTTGCCCTACGAGCGCCCGCCCCTGTCCAAGGAGGTCATACTGGCCCCGGACAGCGCCCGGGTCGAGATACTGTCGGCAGAAAAGCTGGCCGCGCTGCAGGTGAACCTGATCACCGGCAACGGCGCCACTCGTATCGATCCCGAGGCGCGCCTGATCGAGCTGGAAAACGGCGACACCCTCGACTACGACAAGCTGCTGATCGCCACCGGCGGCGCGCCGCGCCGCCTGCCCATGCTGGACCGCCTGGAACAGGGGGTGTACACCCTGCGCAACCTGGAAGATGCCAGGAAGCTGATCACCGTGTTCGCCCCGGAAAAAAGAATAGTCCTGGTCGGCGGCGGCGTGATCGGGCTCGAGCTGGCCTCCAGCGCCCTCGCCAAGGGCTGTCGGGTAACGGTGCTCGAGCAGGAGTCCATGGTGATGAAGCGCTGCGCGCCCGCCCTGCTGGGTGAGTATCTGGTCGGGCGGCACCGGGCCCAGGGGATCGATGTCCGCCTGTCCGCCCGCATTACCCGGGCCGAGCTACAGGGTGAGGAGATCCACCTTGCCCTGGACGACGGCCAGACCCTGGTGGCGGACGCCGTCGTGTACGGCATCGGCATCCTCCCCAATGTGCAGCCGGCAACCACCGCCGGGCTGGAGGTCGAAGGCGCCATCCTGGTCGATGAACACTGCCAAAGCTCGCACCCGGACATCTATGCCGCGGGCGACGTCGCCGCCCAACGCCGCCAGGGCCTGGACCGCCCTCTGCGTATCGAGAGCTGGGAAAACGCCAACAACCAGGCGGCCATCTTCGCTCGCCATGTACTGGGGCTGGCGCCGCCGGCCGTCAGGGCGCCCTGGTTCTGGACCGATCAGCTTGGCATCAACATCCAGTTTGTCGGCGACATGGCCGCGGCCCGGTGGCATCTGCGCGGTGACCTGCAGCCAGGTACCGACTCGGCCTTCGCTCTCATCGGCGTGACCGAGGGCATCGTAGTGGCCGGCATCACCGTCAACCAGCCCCGGGAAATGAGAAACCTGAGGAGGATGGTGGACAACCGGCTGTGTTTCCAAGCGGAGCAGCACCTGGATCTTGCCCGGGATCTGCGCAAAACCGCCTGAGCCATTGGCATCCCCCCCTGTGGCCTTGCCGCAGGGGCTTGCCCGTCAACAGGCGAGACGGCATCATGGCCCTCCGATGTTCGGCAACAGTACATTTTCCCGAACGCACTGCCAGAAGGAGCCCTCCATGGAGCTGCGTCACCTGAGATATTTTGTTACCGTGGCCGAGGAGCTGAGCTTCAGCAAGGCAGCCAGCCGGCTCTATACGTCCCAGCCCTCCCTGAGCCAGCAGATCAAGGATCTCGAGACCGAGCTCGGCGTAAAACTTTTCAACAGGACCAAACGCAAGGTGGAGCTGACGGAAGAAGGCGAGGTCTTCCTCCGGGAAACCAGGCTGACCCTCGCCCAGGCGGAAAAGGCGGTAAGCATCACCCGCCAGGTTGCCCAGGCCAAGGCTTTCCGCCTCGCCATCGGCTTCGTTCCCGTCGCCGAGATGAACGTCTTTCCCCATATACTGCCGGCTTTTCGCATTCTCTACCCCGATCTGAGCGTGGAGCTGAAAAGCCTGAACAACCAGCAGCAGATAGAGCGGCTACGCAACGGCGAACTGGACATCACCTTCACCCGCGACGATGTGCAGGATGAGGAAATCGACAGCTTCCTGATCTTGAAGGAACCCCTGAAGTTCCTGGTTCCCAAAAACCATCCCCTGGCCGCTTACAAAGTAGTTCCGGTCAGAATGCTCGATCACCAGGACTTCATCATCGTCAATCCGTCGGAATCCCTGCCCCTGTACAACCTGATCCTGGCGTTTGCTGAACAAAATCACATCCACCTCAATATCGTGCAGCAGGCCGACAACATCCTGCTGAATATCAACCTGGTCAATATCGGCATGGGCTGCAGCATACTCCCCACCTACATCACCCCGATCGGGCAGGAAAACGTCGTGCTCAGGCCGCTGGAGCCCGAACTGCCGTTGATCGGCCTCTATGCCAACTACCGCAAAGACAACGCCTCCCCCATCCTCGCCACCTTTATCGAGCATCTGAAGAAACTGCCTTTCAAAGAGGAGTAATGCCCAGATCGGCACTATTAAAAAATAAAATTTCTATAAACCTTTAGTGCCGGAAAATTATTACCGCGCATACGTAACATTAGGTTTATGAGTGCATTGTTAAATACCTGTTCCGAATGGTAGATCACTACCGGCAGCGACTGGGTTTCGCTAAGCAGACCCTCCGCGCCAGGGATGGCGCGGCGGAGCCCCCAGGGACGGGTTTACGGCGTGTCTGCGTGCGGGACCCGGTCGATGTAGCACTATTAGGATCAGTTATTTAAACATATACAGTCTGCCATCATCACCATCAACAAACTGGGTGAGGTTATTGATCATCCAGCTGGTAGCTGATTTATTATCGTAACATACCGAAGGTTCAAACAGTTTATTCACATATCCAGCCTCGCCAAGCATTGTGAGGGCATAGGCTAATGGATAGGGTCGATTGATTTCATCCTCAATGGTTTTAGCCATAGTGGAGTACTAATTCAACAGCGCCATGGGGTATTAGTGATAATACTTATCCCTGTACTCTGCTGGTTTTCAGCCCGGTATTGAAGCTGCCGAGGATCACCACTGCCAGCGCAGCCAGACTCAGCGCGGCGCCCACCCACAGCGGGGAGACAAAACCATAACCTTTATCTAGCGCCATGCCGCCAAGGTAAGCGCCCAGGGCGTTACCGATATTGAAGGCGGCAATATTAGTGCCCGAGGCCACGGTTGGCGCATCGCTGGCATATTTCATCATACGCAGCTGTAAGCCTGGCGCGGTAGCCAGCCCGACCGTGCCCATCAGTAACAGCAGAATCACTGTCATGAGCTGACTCTGCGCGAACAGCGCGAAGGCGGCCATTACCACGGTCAGCAGCAGCAGAATGGTACCGAGCGATTTGTTCAGTGACTTATCCGCAGCTTTACCGCCGTAGATATTGCCAACGAAGGTGCCCACGCCGAACAGCACCAGCAGCCATGGCACCGTCTGAGCCGCGAAGCCGGAAACCTGAGTCAGAGTGAAGGCAATATAGGTGAAGCCACCGATCACGCCGCCAAAGGAGAGCACGCTAAGCAGGGCAGAGATCCATACCTGAGGACGATTGAAGACGGCAAACTCACGGCCCAGGTTGGTATCACGGTTAGCGGGCATAGCCGGAATAAGCGTCCGGATACCGACCATGGTCACCACGCCGATGACCGCCAGTGCCCAGAAGGTTGTACGCCAGCCCAGCTCCATCCCGACGAAAGTGCCCAGCGGCACGCCTACGATGTTGGAGACGGTTAATCCGGCAAACATCAGAGAGATTGCAGCCCCTTTTTTATCGTCCGCAACCATATCAGAGGCCACCACGGCACCCACGCTAAAGAAGGCACCATGGCAAAGTGCAGCCACAATACGACCGAACAGCAGCGTGTCGTAACTGACCGACATCGCCGAAATAAGGTTACCGATAACAAATAATCCGCTCAGTAATAACAGTGTTAACCGGCGTTCCATACGGATCATAAGGGCGGTGAGCAAAATAGCCCCCACTGCCACGCTGATCGCATAGCCGGAAACCAAATAACCAGCCACCTGTTCACTGATAGTAAACTCTGCAGCGATTTGCGGCAGTAGTCCGACAATACCAAACTCTGTCAGACCGATTCCGAACGCGCCAAGCGCCAAGGCAAAAAGACCTATTGGCATTTTCATCTCCTGCTTTCTATTTTTTATTGTTCATATAGTGAACAACGGTTGATGATTTATTTTCGATGTAATAAATGATGTTTCGGCAGCGTAGGAAATAGTATCCCCGCGGCTATAAGGTGATATTAAGTAGCTGTTCCGAATAGTAGATCACTACCGACAGAAACCGGATGCTGCTAAGCAGATCCTTCGCACCAGGAATGGCGAGACTCCCCCAAGAGTGAAACACCCAGGGAAGGTTCACGGCATGTCTGTATACGGAGCTCGGTCGATGTAGCACTATTGGGATCAGTTATTTAAAAATATCGCCTGATGCAGAGCTTGCGGACTCCTTATAAGGATTTAGTCAATAATGAATATTATGGGTTTGTCCGATATAGTAGTAATGAATTTCTCTGATACCAGGTATTACAATGGATAATCTCAGAAAGCTGGATCTGAACCTGCTGCTGACGCTGAATACATTACTGAAGGATCCTAATGTGACACGCGCCGCCCGCGCACTGAATCTTTCGCAGCCCACCGTCAGCGTACAGCTGGCGAAACTGCGCAAGAGCCTGGACGATCCGCTGTTCTTACCCGGCCCGCGCGGGATGCGCCCCACTGCCCGAGCGGAGATGTTACGCGCCCCACTTAGCCAGGCGCTGGCACTGCTGGATAAATCTATCTTCTCTCCCGGTCCCTTTATTCCCTCTGAGTCCACACACACCTGGCAGGTGATTGCAGCGGATTACTGCGAAACCACGGTGCTGCTGCCGATGCTGAAACATTTACGTCGCGAAGCTCCCGGTACCCGGCTGGCGGTGGTCGAGAATGCCAACTCGCGTATTGCACAGGCAGGGGGACAGGACAAGGTCGATCTGTTCTTCCATATCCGTGAGGAATCGCCGCAGGGGCTGCGCTGCCGCATGTTGTTCAGCGAGCGCTATGTGCTTGTCAGCCGCATCGGCCATCCGTTACTAAAATCGGCCCCCACGCTAAGGCAGTTTCTCGAGCTGGATTACGTGATAATTTCACCGGACGGAGGAGGCTTCTGGGGCAATACCGACAAGGTACTGTCGGAGATGGGGTTGAGCAGGAAGGTGGTGCTGTCGGTGCCGCATTTTATGTTTGCCGTATTCACCATCGCCACCACCGACCTGGTGGGCATGCTGCCACTTCGGCTGGTCAGAGACAATCCACAGCTGCAGTATTTTACGCCGCCGATGGATATCCCCGGTTTCGAAATGAACATGCTCTGGCACGAGCATCTGCACCGTGAACCGGCGCATAAATGGCTGCGGGATCTCATTGTGCAATCGCTTGAAGAGGATAAAGGAAAAAAATGATGCGCAGCGAACCATCATCGAGGCTCTTGGTGAAGGTTACCGCCTCATTTATTCCAGAATTGGATGAGGCATGTCGGCAGTTCGGTACTGGCTCATAACAGCAAAGGGAGCCGAAGCTCCCTTTTTTATCGTTGACAGTCTGCAACGAATTACAGCGCTTTCAGGATATTGTCCACGCTGTCTTTAGCGTCGCCGAACAGCATGACGCTGTTTTCGCGGAAGAACAGCGGGTTCTGTACCCCGGCGTAGCCGGTGTTCATGGAACGCTTGAACACCACCACCTGCTGGGCCTTCCACACTTCCAGCACCGGCATGCCGGCGATGGGGCTGGCCGGATCTTCCGAGGCGGCCGGGTTGACGGTGTCGTTGGCGCCGATCACCAGCACGGTGTCGGTATCGTCGAAGTCGTCGTTGATCTCGTCCATTTCCAGCACGATGTCGTAAGGCACCTTGGCCTCGGCCAGCAGCACGTTCATGTGGCCGGGCAGGCGACCCGCCACCGGGTGGATGCCGAAGCGCACCTTGACGCCGGCCGCGCGCAGCTTGGACACCAGATCCGCCACCGGGTACTGGGCCTGGGCCACCGCCATGCCGTATCCGGGGGTGATGATCACCGAGCTGGAGTTCTTCAGCATTTCGGCCACGTCCTCGGCGTTCACCTCGGTGTACTCGCCGTCTTCCTCTTCACCGCTGCTCACGGCACCGTCGGAGCCGAAGCCGCCGGCGATAACGGAAACGAAGGAGCGGTTCATGGCCCGGCACATGATATAGGACAGGATGGCACCGCTTGAGCCCACCAGGGCACCGGTGACGATCAGCAGGTCGTTGGAGAGCATAAAGCCCGCCGCCGCCGCCGCCCAGCCGGAGTAGGAGTTGAGCATGGAAATCACCACCGGCATGTCGGCGCCGCCGATGCTGGCCACCAGGTGCCAGCCGAAGGCCAGGGCGATCAGGCTCATCACCAGCAGGGCGAAGGTGGAGCCTTCCACCTGCACGAACCAGATCAGCAGCAGGGCGGACACCACCACCGCCAGCAGGTTCAGCTTGTGGCGGTGCGGCAGCATCAGCGGCTTGGACGACACCAGGCCACGCAGCTTGCAGAACGCCACTATGGAGCCGGTGAAGGTGACGGCACCGATGAACACGCCGAGGAAGACTTCGGTGTTGTGAATGTTCAGCATGGCGCCGGACATGTCACCGTGATCGATGTAGGTGTTATAGCCCACGAACACCGCCGCCAGGCCGACGAAGCTGTGCAGTATGGCGATCAGTTCCGGCATTTCGGTCATTTCCACTTTCAGTGCGAAGCGGATACCGATGGCGGCACCGATGGCCATGGCCACGACGATCCAGCCCAGGCCGGTGACCTCGGGGTTGAAGATGGTGGCCAGCAGGGCGATGGTCATGCCCGCCACACCGAACCAGTTACCGGCCTTGGCCGATTCCTGCTTGGACAGACCCGCCAGACTCAGAATAAAGAGCACGGCGGCGATAATATAAGACGCAGTTACAAGTCCTTGTGACATTCCATTAGCCCTTTCTAAACATCTTCAGCATACGGTGTGTAACGGTGAAACCGCCAAACACGTTGATTGAGGCGATCAGTACCGCCACAAAGGCGAGGAAGGTGACGAAACCACCGGCTCCCACCTGGGACAGGGCCCCTACCACGATAATCCCGGAAATAGCGTTGGTGACCGACATCAGCGGGGTATGCAGGGAGTGGGACACGTTCCAGATCACGTAGTAACCCACGATGCAGGCCAGTACGAACACGGTGAAGTGGGACAGGAACTCGGCCGGGGCCACCGCCGACAGCCAGGCGAACAGCACCACCCCGGCACCGCCCAGGTAGTACTTGAGGTTGCTCGGCTTCTTGGCGTGGGGCTCGGCGGCCGGCTTGGCCGCGGCCTTGGCCTTGGGCGCGGCGGAGACGCTGATGGCGGGCGGCGGGAAGGTGACTTCGCCGTCCTTCGCCACCGTCATGTTGCGCAGTACCACGTCCTCGAAGTCGACCTTGATGTTGCCGTCCTTCTCCTTGCACAACAGCTTGGCCAGGTTGACCAGGTTGGTGGAGTACAGGGTGGAAGACTGGGTCGGCAGGCGGCCGTTGAGGTCGGTGTAGCCGATGATCTTGACGCCGTTGTCGGACACGAACAGCTCGCCGGGCTTGGTCAGCTCGCAGTTGCCGCCGTTCTGCGCCGCCAGATCCACGATCACCGAACCCGGGTTCATGGCCGCCACCATTTCGGCGGTGATAAGCTTTGGCGCCGGTTTGCCGGGGATCAGCGCGGTGGTGATGATGATGTCCACTTCCTTGGCCTGCTGCAGGAACAGCGCCATTTCGGCGTCGATAAAGGCCTTGCTCATCTCCTTGGCATAACCGTCGGAAGAGTCGGCTTCTTCTTCGTAGTCGAGTTCGAGGAACTCGGCGCCCATGGAGTTGATCTGCTCCTTTACCTCGGGGCGGGTGTCGAAGGCGCGCACTATGGCGCCGAGGGAGCCGGCGGCACCGATGGCGGCCAGGCCGGCCACGCCGGCACCGATCACCAGCACCTTGGCGGGCGGCACCTTGCCGGCGGCGGTGATCTGGCCGGTGAAGAAGCGGCCGAACTCGTGGGCGGCTTCCACCACCGCCCGGTAGCCGGCGATGTTGGCCATGGAAGACAGGGCATCCAGGGACTGGGCGCGGGAAATACGCGGCACCATGTCCATGGCCATCACGGTCACGCCCTTGGCCTTGAGTTGTTCCACCAGCTCGGGGTTTTGCGCCGGCCAGATAAAGCTGACCAGGATGGTGCCGGCCTGCAGCCGCTCGATCTCGTCGGCGGTGGGAGCGTTGACCTTGTAGATGATGGCGGATTGCCAGACCTCGTCGGTGCCGACGAGCTGAGCCCCCGCAGCCTGGTAGGCCGCATCCTCGAAGCTGGCCTTGATGCCCGCACCCTGCTCGATGCAGACGTCAAAACCGAGTTTACGCAGCTGTTCGACCGACTTGGGGGTCGCCGCCACCCGAGTCTCGCCGCTAAGCGTTTCCCTTGGAACTCCAATTAACATAATAATTCCCTGAAATTAGTGTTGATATCACACCGGAGACCGACGAGGCGTGTCCGGTTTCGGGCAAGCTGTTCCTTCAACTGCCAGGCAGCCTTGCCTTTCATCTTGCTCCAGCCTAATTACGTTCTTTTACAACAGTGCTAAATCATCCACCTATATCAAAACGACGCCTTTATACCTTTTAACATTATTAACGTCGAAATCCCGACGATACCCACCAAAAGGTGAGTATTGAGAGGAAGATAGCGTAAGAAAGAAACAGCACCTCACGCACTATACTGGCTCATCTGGAAAAAGATAAATCGATCTTTCCTCGAGCCTTAATAGGCTGTGGCTTTCAATCACTAAAGTATCACTTATCGGTGGGCGGCAAAGTGGTGGTTTAGCGAGCAGGATCACAGAACTCGAGTGCGGGTAGCCAAAAGAAACCAGGTCCCCCGGCAAGGACGCGTCATGTTCATGCCCCCGCCGGTCCTGCGCCGAGGCCGGGAGTGGGTCGAATAAATTCGACCCTACAAGATCTCCGGGGGATGGCGCTCGGCCGGATGAGACCGGCCAGCCTGGTCCCCGTCCTCCTCTTCCGGCTGGCGTGAGAAGGGATCCTGCCCGAACAGGGCCGCCAGCTGGCGATACACCGCCGGGTAGGCGGCCGCCAGTTGGCGCGGCCGGGTAAAGAACAGCTCGCAGGCCACCGCCAGAAACTCGGCCGGATGGGTGGCGGCGTAGGGGTCGATGGGCGGCGCCTCGCCGCGTTCCAGGCACCGGCAGAGCTCGTCGAAGGCCGCCTGGAAGTCGGCGCGCCAGCGCGCCATCGCCATGCCGGGGCGCATGGGCGGCACACCGTCGGCCTCGCCGCCCAGCATGTCCAGCTTGTGGGCCAGTTCGTGGATCACCAGGTTGTAGCCGTCCCAGCCGCCGTCCTCGCACAGCTCGCTCCAGGCCAGCACCAGGGGGCCCTGTTGCCAGGACTCGCCGGCGTGCTCTTCCTCCACCTCGCTGACCAGGCCGAACTCGTCCTGCACCGACTCCCGCCGGGTCACCGGCTCGGGGATGACGATGATTTCGCGAAAGCCACGGTACCATTGCAGGTCGAGGTGCAGTATCGGCAGCGCCGCCTGCAACGCCAGGGCCACCCTGTCGGCCGGGCCGAAGGCCACTCCGAGCAGGGTCAGGGTCTTGCGCGCCAGCAGCGCCTGGCCCAGCTCGCACAGCCGGGCCTGCTCGCTTTCCGCCAGCCCCTGCAGTATGGGGATCTGCGTCAGCACCTCCCGCCAGGGCAGGGCTTCTATCTCCCCGCTCCCTTGCCCGAACCAGCCCTTAAGCCTGGCGAAGAACGACATTGACTCTCCCGCTGGCGCCGCCAGCGCGGCGCCTCAACCCTCGATGGGGATAGAAGTACAGGGAACGGCGTCCGGACGCAACTGCCCGGACGCCGGGCGGGCCTATTTCACCCACAGATACCAGTAGCCGAACAGCAGGTTGAAGCCGGCGAAAAACAGGATGCCGGCCCAGCTCAGGGCCACCATGGCGCCGCCCAGGCGGTAACGCTCCGGCACCTGCGGCAGTTGCATCAGCCGGTAGTTGAGCCAGGCGAACACCAGGGCACTGATAAAGGCGGAGATCATGGCGAACTCCAGCATGGCCAGCAGGGCGCCCTTGAAGAACATGATGATCAGCGCGCCCACCATGCCCATCACCACCATCAGCGGGTAGGTATAACGGGCGCCGTGGCCGGTCGGGCCGCTGCCCTTGTGCTGGCCCAGCTGCACGAAACATTCGCTCAGGGCGCGGCTGTAGCCGTCCAGCACCGTCACCGTGGTGGAGAACATGCACAGGAAGGCGATCAGCGCAATCAGCCAGCGGCTCCAGTCGCCCATGACGCTGGCGTACACGTCCACCAGCTGGTGGGCGAAGGCGATGCCGGAGGTGGCCAGGCTCTCGCCGCTGCCGTGCAGCACCAGGGCGCCGAGGGCAACGAAGGCGATGGCCAGCAGGGTGGAGGTGATGTAGCCCACGTTGAAGTCGACCAGGGCGTCCCGGTAATCGAGCTCGTCGCCCAGGGCCTTTTGCTTCTGCCTGAGCCACACGCTGTTCCAGGAAGAGAGCTCGATCGGCGCCGGCATCCAGCCCATCAGCGCCACCAGAAAACCCACCGCCGCCAGGTTCCAGGGACTGGGCGCCACGAAGTCGGGGGTGGCCACGCCGCCCTGATTGAGGGCGATAAACACCGCCGTCACCGTGGCCACCGCCAGGCCGACGATAATCCACTTGGTGACCCGGTCCAGGGTCTTGTAGTGGCCGGTGATCAGGAACACCAGGGAGCCGGCCAGCACTATCATGCTGAGCTGGGTCACGCTAAGGTCGTCGCCGATAAAGAGGCCGAGGATGCTGCCGCACAGCATGGCCACCCCGGCAGTGCTGACCACGGAGGCAAAGATATTAAGGACGGTAAACAGGTAGAGATAGCCCCGGCCGATGCGGTCGTAGCCCTGGATCAGGGTTTCGTCCGCCGCCATGGTGTAGCGGGCGCCGATCTGGAAAAAGGGATATTTCAGCAGGTTGACGAGCACGATAAGCCCCACCAGTTGCCAGCCATAGATGGCGCCGGCCTGGGTAGAGGCCACCAGATGGGATCCGCCGATGGCGGCGGCAGCGCCCAGAATGCCGGGACCCAATACTCGCATATAGTGGCTTATGCTGCGTGGCCCCTTTTCTGCCACCTCGACTAACTCTGCCATCTTGTTTTCCTACCTTTTTACTTCTGGTTTGTTATAAAAAAGAAAGTAAAAGGCCATACCGGGAAACATAAATCAACTGATTTTTCCAAAGCAAAAGCACCTCAGCCAGCATTTATAACCAACAATAAAAAATGAATAAGAATATAAGTTCAATAACTTATTTTTTTTACCACCTAACACTTGAAGATGGAAACAATCACCACATTTAATACCAAACCCAACCTCTTAAGTTATTGCTCTATTCTGTCCCCTGTGCCAACAGCCAGGATCCCGCCTTGGGATAGCGGCCCTGCAGGGTGAAGGGTATGGATTCGACCCGGCCGTTGTGGTAGCGCTGCACCGCCAGGTGCAAATGGGGCCCTGAGCTATAGCCGGTGTTGCCTGATGCCGCCACCTGCTGCCCGGCCCTCACCCAGTCCCCCTTCTTCACCCGCAGGGAGCCGGTGTGCAGGTGGGCGTAGAGGGTCATGGTACCGTCGTCGTGGCGCAGCCGCAGGTAATTGCTCTTGCCCCGGAATTCGGGTCTTAAGCCGCCGCCGGCATGGCTGTCCACCGCCGCCGCCACCAGGCCATCGCGGGTGGCGTAAAGCGGCGTGCCGATGGGCAGCGCGATGTCCAGGGCATAGCGGTTGGCGGGCCTGTTGTGGCTGAACTCGCCGTTGAACCCCTGGGACACCCGGTAACGCCCGGCCACCGGCGAAGCCAGGTCCACCGCCTGGGGGAGGTAGGAAGGGGATGAAAGCCGCACTTCGTTGCCGGTGTAGGCAAAGCCGTAGTCGTAGCGCCAGGCGCCGGGTCCCCTGGCGGTGAGCTTGCCCACGAACTTCTCTTCCCGGGGCGGCAGGCGGATCACCCGCTGCATCTCGCCCGGGATCTGCACGTTTTCCTGGCGAGAGAAGCGGAAGGTCAGTTCGGCCCGGGCGGGCAGCCGGTTGAGGGCAAAAAAGTAGTGGCCGTCGGGCTTTTCCACCACCCGTACCAGCACGGCGTTTCGATAAGGGGAGATGTTGGCGTCCGCGGCCAGGGGCCACGACAGCACCGCGGCCAGCAGGTAAAGACTCAGGCCTCTCATTGCTCGTCCTGGTGAGAATGTTGGCCTTTGAGTGTAGAAAGAGTCGGGCTATTTTTGCATCAAGACGGCGTCTTCCCGGCCGCCGGCGGTCTGGTAGTAGTCCCGCCGCCGGCCGCACTCCACATAGCCGCAGGCGCGGTACAGGGCCAGGGCCGGGGCATTGGAGGCACGGACTTCCAGCCAGAGCCGGGCCAGCCCCCGCTCCCGGCACAGGCGCAGATACTGCTCCAGCAGCTGCCGGCCCAGGCCCCTGCCCTGCCAGGACGGCGCCACGCAGATGTTCATCAGGGTGCTCTCGTCCAGGATCCGGTCGGCGATAAAGTAGCCCAGCAGTTGCTCCCCCTGCCAGAAGGAGCCGGTGAAATAGCGCTCGCCGAAGCTGTCGGCCAGCAGGGTGCGGCTCCAGGGGGATGCATGGGCGGCCTGCTCCACCGCCACCATGGCGTCCAGATCGGCGGCCGTCAGGGGGCGGAACAGAGGTGGCATAACCGGCTCCAGAGTTCGCGTTTTTGCGCCGGGGTCAGCGGCAGGCTGCCATGCCAGGCGAAGTGTGGCGTCGTCTCACCCAGGCCAAGGCCGAGCAGGGCGGGGGCGACAGGGCTGCCCGCGGCCCGCCATGCCGCTTCGTCCATCACCCGAAAGCGGGCCTCGTCCGGCCCCAGGGCCAGACGCAGATCGGACTCGATCCGCGCCGGAAGGGTCTCGCCCTGGCCCAGCACCAGCAGTACCACCGCCGGTGCCACGGCAGGCGCGGGAGCATGGGGCAGGCGCTCGGGGTGGCGGCAACGCCACACCGGCAGTTCAAGCAGTCGCCACAGTTGCGATTGTACCGGCGTCATAGCTACTCCATAACGCAAAAAGCCAGCATGGAGCTGGCTTTTATGTGTGAAGTTGGCAGGGGCAGAGGGATTCGAACCCCCAACCGTCGGTTTTGGAGACCGCTGTTCTACCAATTGGAACTATGCCCCTGCAACACGAGGCGCATTATAACCGGCGACCTTCAAAGGTAAAGGGCTTTTTCGACGCTTCGGACGCGTTCGCTCACCTTTTCGCCGCTTCCGCCGGCAGCGCCTCCCCAATTTTGCTTTGGGCGCACATTTCTCTATAATCCGTACGATTTGCAATCGCCCGGAGTGTCTGGATGTTCCTTCCTCGCCGTTATCCCCAGGTCGGTTTCCTGCCCGCTTGCTGTGCAAACGGCGGCGTTTGCGATCGAGTTAGCTCCAATGGCCCCATTCAGGGGCTTTTTTATGGTCTTCACCTTACACCTTGAAGAGCGTTGCTGATGGCAAACCCCCTATTTCAAAAGCATGTAATCTCCATTTCCGATTTCACCCGCGCCGAGCTGGAGCTGGTGATCGACACCGCCGTGATGCTCAAGACCCACCCCCGGCCCGAGCTGCTCAGGCACAAGGTGGTGGCCAGCTGTTTCTTCGAAGCCTCCACCCGCACCCGCTTGTCGTTCGAGACCGCGGTGCACCGGCTGGGCGGCGCCGTGATCGGCTTTTCCGACAGCGGCAGCACCTCCCTGGCCAAGAAGGGCGAAACCCTGGCCGACTCGGTGAAGATCATCAGCTCCTACAGCGACGCCTTCGTGATGCGCCATCCCCAGGAAGGCGCCGCCCGGCTGGCGGCGGAGTTCTCCTCGGTGCCGGTGATCAACGCCGGTGACGGCTCCAACCAGCACCCAACCCAGACCCTGCTGGATCTGTTCACCATCTATGAAACCCAGGGCACCCTGCAGAGCCTGACCGTGGCCTTCGTGGGCGATCTCAAGTACGGCCGCACCGTGCACTCCCTGACCCAGGCGCTCAGCCTGTTCGGCTGCAAGTTCTACTTTATCGCGCCCCAGGCCCTGGCCATGCCCGACTACCTGTGCGACGAGCTCACCGAAAAAGGCATCAACTTCGAGTTCCGCGACAGCATGGAAGAGGTGATGGACGAGCTGGACATCCTCTACATGACCCGGGTGCAGAAGGAGCGCTTCGACGAAACCGAGTACATGCACGTGGCTTCCAAGTACGTGCTCACCCCGGAGGTGCTGGACAACGCCAAGGACAGCCTCAAGGTGCTGCACCCGCTGCCGCGCATCGACGAGATCACCGCCGAGGTGGACGATACCCCCTATGCCTATTACTTCGAGCAGGCCGAAAACGGCGTTTACGCCCGTCAGGCCCTGCTCGCCCTGGTGCTGAACGAAAGCCTGTGAGAGACATGATGAACAAGAGTCAACTGCAAGTCGAAGCCATCCACAACGGCACCGTCATCGACCATATCCCCGCCGGCCAGGGCATCAAGATCCTGCAGCTGTTCGGCCTGGTGCAGACCCACGAGAAGATCACCGTGGGCCTGAACCTGCCCTCCAAGGCGCTGGGCGCCAAGGATATCATCAAGGTGGAAAACACCCGGCTGTCCGCCGCCCAGGCCAACCAGCTGGCGCTGTTCGCGCCCCAGGCCACGGTCAACCTGATCGAGGACTTCGAGGTGGTGGAAAAGCTGCAACTGCACCTGCCGGAGCGGGTTGAGGGGGTGTTCTCCTGCCCCAACAGCAACTGCATCAGCCACAACGAGCCGGTCACCAGCAAGTTCAGGGTACGGGCGGTGGACGGCCAGGTGCGCTTTCGCTGCCGCTACTGCGAGAAATCCTTCCACCGCGACATGATGGCGGTATAAGGTTCCGGGCCCGGCGGATGCCGGGCTTTTTTATCTCTCCGGTCATCTCCCTCCACCGCCTATACTTAGCCTGTGCGGAGCCAACCCTCCTGGAGGTACCCATATGACCAGCACCGAGTTCAAGCTGGCGAACGGAGACCGGGTGCTCTTTCGCCCCAGCTACGACAGCGACGACGACTTCGTGGGCTATGAAATGGTGGTCGATCACCCGGATCACCACTGCGAGCGCATGGAGCCCGAACGCCTCTTCCTGCCCGAGGAATTCGTGGACCTGGTGTCCCACTACGCCAGCGACAGGAAAACCCGAATGCTCTGATCACCAGGGGCGGCCTTGGCCGCCCTTTTCCATCACCCTGCAGTTGCCGGGTCGCTCCACACCATGCGTTGCAGGCGAATTTCCTACTGGGCGCAGTAGCCGCCATCCACCACATAGGTGTTGCCGTTGCAGCCGCTTGCGCCGTCCGAGAACAGAAAAACGGCCATCGCCGCGCATTCCTCATTGATCACATAGCGCCCCAGCGGCACCCGCAAGGCAAACATCTTGTGCACTTCCTCCCCATGACCGGGGCTGGCCTGCTCCTCGATGGAGCGCATCGCATCATGCGGTTATCCACCGGGCCCGGGTTGAGGGTGTTGACCCGGATGGCCTGCGGCCCCAACTCCGCCGCCAGGCAACGCATCAGGCCCACCACCGCATGTTTACTGCTCACATAGGGAGACAGTCCCGCCGCACCCCGCAAGCCGGCGACACTGGAGGTGATGACAATATTGCCGCCACCGGCCTGGTGCAGGGCCGGCAACGCCGCCACCCCCAGACGCACCCCCTGCACATTCACGGCAAAGACCTTTTCCCAGGCCGCATCGGAGCGGGAATCGAAAGACCCGACCTCCCCTTCTATGCCCGCATTCAGGAAAGCGCCATCCAGCCGGCCAAAGTGCTCCAGCGCCGCGGCCACCATCCGCTCGTTGTCTTCCCGGCGGCAGACATCCACCGCCAGCCCCAGGGCGCGCTCACCTAAGGAGCGGGCAATGGCCTCCACCGGCCCGGATCCAGATCCGTAATGACCAGGCTCGCGCCTTCGGCATGGGCCATCCGGGCCGTCGCCTCACCGATACCACCGGCACCGCCGGTAATCACAATGACTTTTCCGTTCAATCTGCTCATGGCCTGGCTCCTTCAGATCGACTCAGGGGACAGGGCTATCGACCACACCATAGCAAGATAGGCTCTAACCACCCAGTTGATGCGGATCCCGGGAACGGAGCCGCCGGTGAGGGGATACACCGCCCGTTACTGCGGCACTTTTGCATGTTCGTAGATATGCCAGTTCGCCCCCCGAAACTCGACCTCGCGCTTCAGGCTGGCCCCTATCGCCCTGGCCAGCCGAATAGAGGCCACGTTTTGGGCATGGATAAAGCTGATGAGGGCGATGTCGGGCAAATGGCTCAGCCCGACCCGGTGCACGGCCCGGGCGGCCTCGCTGGCAAGCCCCCGTCCCCAATAGGCGGGCGCCAGCGCCCACTTGATTTCCGGGCCTGGCCAGTCGTTCGGATACCAGAAGCCGACGGTGCCCACCACCACGCCGCTGGCCTTTTCCTCTACCGCGTAAGGGCCATAACCACGCAGGCTCCAGTGGCCAATCATGCCGCACAGGGTGCGCCAGGTTTCGCCTTCGGAAAGGGGCTGCCCAACGGTAAAGGTGGTGGCCTCGGCGTAAGAATAGTAATGATGGAGATCTTGCCAGTCCTCCTCCCGAAACGGCCGGAGTATCAGCCTCGCGGTCTCGATGTGCTCAGGTACCAAACATGTCATCGTCTTGTTGCTCCTCCGGAGATGGGGTATGGCGCCGGCGGCGATGGCCACCGCCGCCGGGCGTTGCCACAGTGGGCGTGATGCCGTTCAGAACCTGTACATCACCATGCCCTGCAGGCGCACGGCGTCCCCTTCCCGGCCGTCCTGTACCTGGCGGCGGTGATAACTGGTCTCGATGCCGTAGCTGACGCTGGCGAGCGGCGACCAGATGTAGTTGAGGTGCCAGGCCTCGAACTGCTGGTTGGCGGCGCCGCTTAGGGCACCGGCGGCCACCGCCTCGTCCAGCTCGGCCCGGGCCACCCCGTAGCCCAGGGTGATGTCGCCCGGGCCCGCCGCCAGGCTGACCCCGGCGGTGGCGCCGCTGGCCTCGATGGACTCCAGCTCGCCGGTCAGGGGATCCACGTAGGCGGGCGCCGCCGGGCTACCCTCCAGGTAGCCGCCGATGCCGTCGCCGTGGGTCAGGGCGCCGCGCAGCACCAATCCCGGCACCGGCCGGTAGGCCGCTTCCAGGTTCAGGCCCCAGCCGACGGCGCTCCGCTCCTCATCGCTGGCCGCCCGGTAATACGCCAGCTGGCGCAGCACCGCCGAGGTGCCAAAGTCCAGGCCGCCCGCCTTGCCCTGGTAGCGCAGGGTCAGGTCGGGCAGCGGATGCTTGACGCTGTCGGGCGCAGCCACGTTTACCTTACCGCCCAGGCTGCCCGGATCTTCCAGCGCCGCGGAAAAACCTCCCTGGCTATAGCGCAGCTGGGCCTGGCGGGCGGCGTTGCCCTGGCCCGGCTGGGGGGTGAAGTCGATAGTGGGGTTCATACCGAGAAAACCTCCGAAGTTGGTCCAGGTCTGGCCGGCGGTGATGCCGTTCCATTCGCCGTAGGCATGGCGCAGGCGGAAATGGCCGCCGCCGTTGCCGAAGAAGTCCCCTTCCAGCACCGCCTTGACCTCGCCCTGCTCGGTGGCGGTCAGGCTGCTCACCCCAAGCCGGCTCTGGTAGGCGTGCAGGGTACTATGGCCATCGGGCCCTTTTTCACCATCCAGGCGGATATTGCCGCGATTGACGGTGTTGCCCAGGTTGGCATCCACATCATGGATGATGTCGAGCTTGGCATAGCCGTAGACGCTGGCCCTGGTATCACCAATCTGCCACTCGAAGGCGGTGACGGAGCCGGACAGCGCCGAGGCCGCCAGGGCGGCGCAGAGGGTAATGGGTTTCATGTCCATATCAGTGTTCTTCCTTTTTA
This sequence comes from Zobellella sp. An-6, assembly GCF_052487945.1. NCBI lineage: Bacteria > Pseudomonadati > Pseudomonadota > Gammaproteobacteria > Aeromonadales > Aeromonadaceae > Zobellella > Zobellella sp. An-6. The sequence continues at coordinate 3,272,360 of NZ_CP199259.1, forward strand.
TAGGTCGTGGTTAAGCCCCGTCCGAGAGAAATCGGAGACAGGGAATGCCGGAAGGCGGCCTCCGCCGCCTCCGCTCAGCAATCATGAAAGGGGGTTACCGTTGTCGGGCCGCCTGGGACGGCCCTTGTCAGGACGTCGGTATCAGGACTGGCTGCCCGGCACCTTGGCCAGGGAGACCGGCTGTGCGCTCCGGCCCGGTGCCGTTTCCCGCGACCAGTACACGCCGATGGCGCTCACCAGGCAAAGCCCGCAGAACAGCATGGCAATGTACTGGGTATTGGTGCCACCGCCTCCAAGGCCAAGCAAGGTCTGGGCGATAAGCGGGGTGAAGCCGGCGCCCAGCACTGTGGTAAGCTGGTAGGTCAGCGACAGCCCGGTGTAACGGGTGCGGGTGGTGAATTTCTCGCTGATAAAGGCGCCCATGGGGCCGTACATCACCGCCTGGATCAAGGGGTTGCCGATGATAAAGCCGAGCAGCAGCAGCCAGGGTGAACCGTGGCTGATCAGGGCGAACATGGGCCAGACCATGAGGCAGCCGATCAGGGCGCCCACCAGCATCACCGGACGGCGGCCGTAGCGATCCGACAACGCCGCCATCAGCGGGATGGTGAAGATGTGCAGCACGCTGGACAGGGTCAGCATCAGTAGGGCGTCGCTGCGGCTGTGGCCGATGGACACCGCGTAGGTCAGGCCGAAGGTGGCCAGCATCGACTGCATAAACAGCGGCGCCAGACCGGCCAACACGCCGAGGGAGATACTGGAGGAGGATTCCCGAAACAGCCGCACCAGGGGCACGCCGGTATGAGAAGACGCCTCGGGTTTGGCCTCTTCCGCTGCCTTGGCCGCCTCGAACTCGGGAGACTCGGTCACGCTGTAGCGCATGTAGAGGCCGATGATCACCAGGATGGCGGACAGCAGGAAGGGAATGCGCCAGCCCCAGCTCATAAACTGCTCCTCGGGCAACAGCGAGAACAGCCCCAGCACCATGGTCGCCAGCACGGCGCCGGACGGACCGCCGGCAACCGCTATGCTGGCGCCGAAACCCTTGGACTTCTTGCTCGAGTGCTCCATCGCCAGCAGGGTGGCACCGGCCCACTCGCCGCCCACCGCCAGGCCCTGGATCACCCGCAGCACCACCAGGGTGATGGGCGCGGCCACGCCTATGGTCTCATAGGTGGGCAGCAGGCCGATCACCACCGACACCACCCCCATCACCATCAGGGTGATGAACAGCACCAGCTTGCGCCCCACCTTGTCGCCGTAGTGGCCGAACAGCAGGCCACCCAACGGACGGGCCACATAGCCCGCCGCCAGGGTCAGGTAGGACAGCATCAGTCCCACACCGGGCTCCAGATCACCGAAGAACAGCACCGGGAACACCAGGCTGGCGGCGGCGGCGTACAACAGGAAGTCGTAGAACTCCACCGTGGAGCCCAGGTAGCTGGAGATGATGGCCCGGCGGCTTTCCTTGCGCTGCTGCCGGGGATCCTTGGTGCCGTCGCCAGGACGGGCTTGATGGGTTGATATTGACATTGACTCTCTCCTCCTAGAGTTGACCGGACTGGCCATGCTTTCCTGCTTGCCTCCACACAACGGAGACATTTGACAAACAAGTTATTTACCTTGATGAAACACCCGCAGTGTAAAAACGGGACGGCAAGTGGACAACGAAAAACGGCCACAAGGTGCACCGTGTGCACATCATTGTTTTTTAAGTGTTTTTATGAATCCTAAAAGGGAACAGGTGAAGCCTTTGCTTCACCCGACGGGGAGGGAGCGCACCTCGGCACACCGCCGCCGGCGCAAGCAAAACCAAAAAAGCCCGGGCCTGCGGCTCCACTAAAGGAGTCGCGGGCCCGGGCCCATCATCCGCCCGAGGCGCGGTTCGGCTTATCCCTGGCGTGCCGCCAGCATGTCCAGGGCGACGTCCACTATCATGTCTTCCTGGCCACCCACCATGCGCCGCTTGCCCAGCTCCAGCAGGATGTCCGCCGTCTTCAGGCCATAGCGCCGCGCCGCCGTTTCGGCGTGGCGCAAGAAGCTCGAATAAACACCGGCGTACCCCAGCGCCAGCGTCTCCCGATCCACCCGCACCGGTCGGTCCTGCAACGGCCGCACCAGATCGTCCGCCGCGTCCATCAGGGTGGCGAGGTCGGTGCCGTGGTGCCAGCCCAAGCGCTCGGCGGCCGCGATAAACACCTCCAGCGGTGCGTTGCCGGCCCCCGCGCCCATTCCCGCCAGGCTGGCGTCGATGCGATCACAGCCCTCTTCCACCGCCACCATGCTGTTGGCCACTCCCAGGCTCAGGTTGTGGTGGGCATGGATGCCGGTCTCGGTCTCCGGCTTGAGCACCGCCTTCACCGCCCGGAAGCGGTCGCGCACGTCCTGCATGGTCATGGCGCCGCCCGAGTCGACGATGTAAATGCAGGTGGCGCCGTAGTCCTCCATCTTCTTCGCCTCCAGCGCCAGGTTGCCGGGGCTGGTCAGGTGGCTCATCATCAAAAAGCCGACGGTGTCCATGCCCAGCCGGCGCGCGTGCTCGATATGCTGGCGCGACACGTCCGCCTCGGTGCAGTGGGTCGCCACCCGCACCACCCGCGCCCCGGCCCGGTAGGCGTTATCCAGGTCGTGCACGGTGCCGATGCCAGGCAGCAACAGGGTCGCCACCCTGGCGTGCGTCACTTCCTCCGCCACCGCCGCTATCCATTCCAGATCGGTGTGGGCACCGAAGCCGTAGTTGAAGCTCGAACCCTGCAGGCCGTCGCCGTGGGCCACCTCGATGCTGTCCACCCGCGCCGCGTCCAGGGCCCGGGCGATGGTCCGCACCTGGTCCAGGGAATACTGGTGACGCACCGCGTGGCTGCCGTCGCGCAGGGTCACGTCGGAGATATAGAGTTTCTTGCCGTGTTGTATGCTCATCCGAAGTTCCTCCTCAGGCGTTGAGCTGGGACCGGGCCATCCGTTCGGCGGTGGCCAGGGCGGCGGAGGTCATGATATCCAGGTTGCCGGCATAGGCCGGCAGGTAGTGGGCCGCCCCTTCCACCTCGAGGAACACCGCGGTCTTGAGACCGCTGAAGTCCCCCAAACCGGGGATGTGCAGCGGCGCCTCGGCCGGGATGACCTCGAACTGCACCCGCTGCTTGAGCCGGTAGCCCGGCACATAGCCCTGCACCGCCGCCACCATCTCCTCGATGGAGGCCGCCACCTCGGCCTGGTCGGTGGCTTCGGACAGCACATAGACGGTATCGCGCATCATCAGCGGCGGCTCCGCCGGGTTGAGCACGATGATGGCCTTGCCCCTGGCCGCCCCGCCCACCTGCTCGATGGCCCTGGAGGTGGTCTCGGTGAACTCGTCGATATTGGCGCGGGTGCCGGGACCGGCGGACTTGCTGCTGATGGACGCCACTATCTCGGCGTAGTGCACCTTGGCTACCCGGGATACCGCCGCCACCACCGGTATGGTGGCCTGGCCGCCGCAGGTGACCATGTTGACGTTGCCCTCGGCCAGACACTGCTCCAGGTTCACCACCGGCACGCAGTAGGGACCGATGGCCGCGGGAGTCAGGTCGACCACCTTGATGCCCGGCTTGTACTTGCGCAGCAGGGCGTCGTTCCTGATGTGGGCGCCGGCGGAGGTGGCGTCGAACACCACCTCGATGTCGGCGAACTCGGGCATCGCTACCAGGCCGTCCACCCCTTCGTGGGTGGTGGCCACCCCCATGCGGGCAGCACGGGCCAGGCCGTCGGAGGCCGGGTCGATGCCGACCATGACGCCCATCTCCAGCTGTTGGCCCTGGCGCAAGATCTTGATCATCAGGTCGGTGCCGATATTGCCCGAGCCGATGATGGCCGCTTTCAGTTTGTTCATTTCCTCTTCCCCTCTGTAATGGGTTCAGTCCCGACCGAAGTTCACGGCTACCTGGCCGATGCCGTCGATCTGGGCTTCAAAGCGATCCCCCGCCGCCACCGGGGCCATGGGCCCCAGGGCCCCGGTCAGGATCAGGTCGCCGGCGCGCAGCGGCTCGCCCAGCCGGCTCATGGTGCGCGCCAGCCAGACGGCGGCGTTGAGCGGATGGCCCAGGCATTCGGCACCGCTGCCGGCGGACACTTCCTCGCCGTTGCGGGTCATGCGCATGCTGGCGGCACGCAGATCCAGGCCGTCCGACCGGCGGGCCGGGCCGCCCAGCACGAACAGGCCGCTGGAGGCGTTGTCGGCCACGGTGTCGACGAAGCGGATGTCCCAGTCGCGCACCCGGCTGCCGACGATCTCCAGCGCCGGCAATACCCAGCCGGTGGCGGCCAGCAGCTCGGCGAAGGTGGTGTCGGCCGCCGGCAGATCCCGCTCCAGGATCAGGGCGATTTCTGCCTCTATCTTGGGTTGCAGAACCCGGCCGAAGGGCACCGTCTCGTTGTCGCCATAGCCCATGTCGGCGAACAGGGTGCCGAAATCGGGCTGGTCCACCCCCAGCTGCCGCTGCACCTTGGGGTTGGTCAGGCCGATCTTGCGGCCGACCACCCGGCGCCCGCCGGCCACACCCTGGGCCACGTTGATGCGCTGGATGGCGTAGGCCGCCTCGGCGTTGCCCTCTCCTATGTATTCACGCAGCGGCGCCAGGGGCTGGCCCTCGGCCTCGGCCCGGCGCAGGGCGCCGGCCAGTTGTTCCAGAGTTTCTTGATTCGGGTTCATCGGTTTTCCCTCTCTCGGGCGATCAGTGGGTCAGGAAGTCCAGCACCATGCGGTTGAACTTGTCGGCGTGCTCCCACTGGGCCCAGTGGCCGCAGCGGTTGAACAGGTGCAGCTCGGCGTTGGGCAGGCCGGCCACCAGGCGCAGGCCTGTGTCCATGGGCACGAAGCGATCCTGCCGGCCCCAGATCACCAGAGTCTCGGCGGTAATTTCCCCCAGTCGCGGGCTGAAATCCGGGAACTGCTTGGGGTTGGCCGCGATGCTCTTGACGAAGTTATCCAGGTGATCCCGGCGCGCCAGCATGTTGTCGAGCCGGGCCTGGAACAGCTCCTCGGTGAGATCCGAGGTGTCGTAGACGAAGATCTCCATCATCGCCTTGAGGTTGTCGATGGTCGGGGCGCGGTAGAGGCCCTGCAGACGCTTGATGCCTTCGGTGGGCATAGGGGTGAACAGGCTGGCGCCGCCGGTGCCGCCGCCCATCAGTACCAGCTTGCCAACCCGCTCCGGATAGCGCAGAGCGAAGGCCACGGCGCTGTGGCCGCCCATGGAGTTGCCGAGGATGTCCACCTTTTCAATGTCGAGGGCGTCCAGCAGCCCCTTGAGGGCGGTGGCGTTGAGATCGGAGCGGGAGCCCTCGCAGACGATGCTGTCGCTCTTGCTCCAGCCCGGGCAGTCCAGCAGTATCACCCGGAAGCCGGCCTCCACCAGGGGAGCGACATTGCGGTTGAAGTTGGCCCAGCCGCTGGCGCCGGGGCCGGAGCCGTGCAGCATGACCACCACCCGGTCACCCTGGCCGCAGTCGTTGTAGTGCAGTTGCAGGTCGAGATCGCCTTCCCGGATGCGGACGAAACGGCTGGTGACGGCTTCGGTAAGATGTTGGCTTGTCATAGTCTGGTTCCTGTGGTCGTTGAATTAAGAAAAACGGTTCAGCGCAGCGGCGCCGCGCTGAGCGAGCCGAAGCCGGCGATCCACTCGGGGATGGCGCGGTAGTAGCCGTGGTCCGCCCCATAGGGGCCATAGGCCGAGAGTGCGGCGAAGGCCGCCACCCAGGTCTTGACCTCGTTGGCCGACTTGCCGGCCAGGGCCGACAGTTCCTCGTTGCCGAGCCCGTCCAGCTCAGCCAGGCGGCCTTCCGCCAGGGTGGCCATAAACTGCCGATCCCACTCGGGATTGAGCGGGTACAGGCTGTGCTGGTCCTCGACGAAGGCCCGCGCCGCCGCTATCACCCGCTGGGTGCGGGCCTCGCGTTCCGCCACCGGCAGGTCACGGCCGCTGCCCTTGAGCCGGTCGGCCAGGTGCTCGTTGGCGGTGGCCAGCTCCGGCACCGGCGGCTGGTGCGACAGGCCGCCGGATCCGAGCAGCAGCACCCGCTTGTCCAGTGAGCGGGCGAACCGGCCGATGGCCTCGCCCAGCAGGCGGGCGCGCCGGAAACCGGGCAGGGGCACAGCTACCGAGTTGATGAACACCGGGATCACCGGCACCCGATCGATGCTGCCCAGCAGGAATTCCAGCGGCTGGGCGAAGCCGTGATCCACCTGCATGCGGTAGGACACGGCGGCGTCGACACCCTGGGCCAGCACGCTGCGGGCGCAGTCTTCCGCCAGCGCCCGGGGCACCGGCAGCGCGCCGGCGGCGGTGCCGAAGTCACCGATGGCCCGGGCTGCCATGCCGATGCAGAAGGACGGCATGATGTCGTAGAAGAAGCCGTTGTAATGATCCGGCGAGAACAGGATCACCAGCTCGGGATCGAAGCGGGCGATGCGCTCCCGCGCCGCGGTGATGGTGGCGTCCACCTCCGCCACCACGGCGGGCGCGGGATCCACATGACCGATCAGCGGGGTGTGGGACAGGCAATGCAGATAAACACTCATCTCAGGCCACCTTGCGCGCCGCGGCCGGCGCCTGTTGGGGTTGTGCCTTGGCCTTGAGCGCCTGGCGCAGTTGCCGGCAAAGGAGCTCCAGGGTCTGGGGAATGGCGATGCCGGCCACGAAGCGATCCGGGCGCAGCACTGCTATGGAGGCCGGGTAGCGGCCGAACCATTCCTTGAGTCGCCCGCTCTCGTCGCCGATACGAATGACCCCTTCCGCCAGGCGGGCCTCGGCCTGCAACTGCACCGAGGGCACCACCTGAATAAAGCAGGTGCCGAGGCGCCGCCAGTGAGCCAGCTCTTCCGCGCTCAGGCCATAGGTGGGATCCGTGCCCCAGGCGATGACCGCGAAACGGCGGCCGATCACCTCGTCCAGCAGCAGCACCTGCTCGCCCAGCCGTACCCTGGGCTGGATGAACAGCTTGCCCACCGGCGACGGCTTCAGCTTGGGCGTCGGCTCGACCAGCACCCCCTGGCGATACTGGGGCATGGGCTTGAAGCGCATTTCCAGGAAGTAGCGCTTGACCGGCGGTATGTAGTTGAGCAGCCAGGAGATGCCGTCGCGCAGGCGGGCCTGCCACTTCTTCGGCGGCGCCAGCACATGGCCGGCGGTGACCGACAGATCGATCATCGCCCTGGCGTGATCCCGGCGTTCCTGCTGGTAGCTGTCGAGCAGTTCGTCGCCGGCCAGGCCCTGGACCACCAGCGCCAGCTTCCACGCCAGGTTGCTGGCGTCGCGCATGCCGCTGTTGTAGCCCTGCCCCTGCCACACCGGCATGATGTGGGCGGCGTCACCGGCCAGCAGGATACGACCGCGGCGGAATTCGCCGGCCAGTCGGGCGTTGTGGGTGTAGACCCGCTGGCGGATGACATCGACCCGGGTCGGATCCGGCAGCACCTTGGCCAGCAGCCGTTGCAGCTCTTCCGGCCGGCTCAGTTGTTCCTCGGTTTCGCCCGGCATCACCATGAACTCGAAACGGCGGATGCCGTGGGGCAGGGCCGCGGACACATAGGGCCGCTCGGCGTCGCAGCACATGTAGATATTGGGGGTGCCCAGGGGATCGTTGCGCACGTCGATCACTATCCACTGGTTGGGCGCCGTCTTGCCGTCGAAACTGATGTCCAGGGTGCGGCGCACCAGGCTGTTGCCGCCGTCGCAGGCCACCAGATAGCGGGCGCGCAGCCGCTCTTCCCCCTGGGGACCGGCCAGCGTCAGGCTGACCCCTTCCCCATCCTGGCTAAACGCCTGCAGATCGCGGGAGAACAACACCCTGACCTTGTCGAAGCGGGCCAGGCCGTCGTACAGCACCTTGTCCGCCAGGGGCTGGATAAAGGCGTTGCGGCGCGGCCAGCCGAACTCGTCGGTGTTGGGCTGGATGTCGGCGAAGCAACGCCCCTTGGGCGTGAGGAAGCGCATGGCGTGCATGGGGGTGGTGTGGGGCAGCACCTGCTCGGCGAGATCCACCGCCTGGAAGGTACGCAGGCTTTCGTCATCCAGCCCGATGGCACGGGGAAAGTCGATCAGGGTATCCAGTTTTTCCACCACCATGACCTCGACACCGCAGTGCCCCAGGTAGTTGGCAATCATCAGTCCGACCGGGCCGGCGCCGGCAATCACCACGTCGGCGTCGAAACGGGCGTCGGGGCCCGGGGTTGTATGGGTTGTTGCTGTCACGTTCTTCACTCCTGAATCGGTGAAACTTGATGCCTTTCGTCCGGCAGCGGGCAAGCCTTGCCCGTCGGCTCCGGCGGGCGGAACCTTGCTGTCAGGGTCTTGAATGGGTTGCTAAACTCGGGCGCGGAGCCCGGAGGCGGTCATCATTGGGAGCCGGTCAGGGCCAGCCCCGGCGCGGGTTGTAACAATAGGCGATGTAACCTTGCATAATTGTTTCTCCCTTGTTGCACTCCTTGACCAATGGACCGAGTATAAAAAGCCGCCAGAATTGCGGCAATGAAAAACCGCCCGATCGTGCACTAGGTGCACACATTTGTTTATTAAGGATTTTTATAGATGAGTGGCGATAACAAGAGCGATTACAAGGCGGTGCGCGGCTTGATCCGGGGCCTGGACCTGCTCAACAGCCTCAACCGTTTCGACGGCGGCGCCCGCATCGGCCAGCTCGCCGACGCCACCGGCCTGCACCGCACCACGGTGCGCCGCCTGCTCGAAACCCTGCAAAACGAAGGCTATGTGCGGCGCAGCGAGTCCGACGACGGCTACCGGCTGAGCATCAAGGTGCGGGAGCTGAGCGAGGGCTTTCGCGACGAGCAGTGGATTTCCCAGCTGGCGGCCCCCCTGCTCGGCCAGTTGCTGCAGGAGGTGGTCTGGCCCACCGACATCACCACCCTGGACGTGGACGCCATGGTGATCCGGGAAACCACCCACCGTTTCAGCCGGCTGTCGTTCCACCGCTCCATGGTGGGCCGGCGGCTGCCGCTGCTGCAGACCGCCGCCGGCCGGGCCTATATCGCCCACTGCCCCGACGCCGAGCGGGAGAGCATACTGGCGCTGCTGGCCTCCCGTGACGATACCCAGGGCCGGCTGGCCCGCAACCGCATCTGGGTGGACAAGCTGATCCGCCAGACCCGGGCCAACGGCTACGGCGCCAACTACGGGGAATGGGGTGAGGAGGAGAAAATCGGCGCCATCGCCGTGCCCATCCGCCACGGCGAGCAGGTGCTGGGCTGCCTCAGCCTGATTTATATCGCCAAGGCCATGACCATCGAGGAAGCCGCCCGGCGTTACCTGGGCAGTATGAGGGGCATGGTCGGCCAGATAGAGCAGCAGCTGGAACAACAGGATGCCGAGCGGCGGCAACGGGAAGACACTGAGCGGCCGGAAGCGGGCGACACTCCGCTGGCCGGCGGTGAAGCGCAGACGCCGGATACGCCGCCGCCCGGCACCGAGGCCGGGCGGGGTGAAACATCGTCGGACTAGGTTCAGGGCAGGTCGAACACCAGGGCCCGCACCGGCTGGGCGGCGCTGAAGCTCAACTGCGCTTTGCCGCTCAAGGCGGCGCCGTCGCCGGGGGCCAGCCGCTCGCCGTTGACGACCAGCTCCCCTTCCACCAGCTGCACCCAGGCCTTTCGCCCCGGAGCCAGTTCCAGCCCGGCCTCTTTTCCCTGCCCCAGCCACAGCTGGTACAGGCGGGCGTCCTGTTTGATCACCAGCGAGTCTTCGGCGCCGTCCGGACTGACCACCAGGGTCAGGCCAGGCGCGCGGCCGAAGTCCTTCTGCTGGTAGCCGGGCTTGCCGCCGCTGGCGTTGGGCTCTATCCAGATCTGCAGGAACTTCAGCGGCCTGCTGCTGGACGGATTGAACTCGCTGTGCAGAATGCCGCTGCCGGCGGACATCAGCTGGAATTCCCCCGCGCTCAGTATTTCCTCGTGGCCGGAGCTGTCCTTGTGGGCGATGCTGCCCTCCAGCACATAGCTGATGATCTCCATGTCCCGGTGGCCGTGGGTGTCGAAGCCCGCCCCCGGCGCCACCGCGTCGTCGTTGATCACCCGCAGCCGGGAGAAGCCCATCTGCGCCGGATCGTAGTAGCTGCCGAAGGAAAAAGTGTGTTGGCTGTGGAGCCAACCGAAGTTGGCCCTGCCCCGCTCATCCGCCTTTCTGATGCTGATCATGGCTCCTCCTCAATTCAGACGTTGTGCCAGGGCCTGGTCCAGGCCCAGTTTGCCGGCGCCGGAAAACAGCAGGGAGACCGAGGCCGCCAGCAGCGCCAGCCCGAATTCGTAACCGCCGTTGCTCATGAACAGGCCATTCTCGACGTGCACCGCGAAGATGGCCACCAGCATGGTCACGGCCAGGGTCAGCGCCGCCGGCCGGGTCAGCAGCCCGAGCAGGATAAAGAGCCCGCCGAAGAACTCGCCCGCCCCGGCCAGGAAGGCCATCAGCACCCCCGGCTCCAGCCCGATGGAGGCCATCCACTGGCCGGTGCCCTCCAGGCCGTAGCCGCCGAACCAGCCGAACAGCTTCTGGGCGCCGTGGGCCATGAAGATGATGCCCACCGGCAGCCGCAGCGCCAGGGGTGCCCAACCGGACTTGGACTGGAGTACGGAGATCAGGGTCGCCTTGTTCATAAATCACCTCTTCATAAAATTTGAAATAAACTTGTGGGTTTTAACGCCCGCCATCAGGGCGTTCGTTGAACTTGGAGCCAGTCTAATGAAGCCGATTAAGGGATAAAATCGGAATGATTTGGCAGGGTTGTTTAAATTTTTTGAAATAACGAGAGTGCAGGCGTCCGGGACGGCCGCGACCGCCGTCAAAGCCTGATACACTGACTCATTCAACCATCAGATGAGGACTCCATGATGAGCGATACCCCCTACGTTCCCCCCAAAGTGTGGAAATGGGAAGCCCCCAGCGGCGGCGCCTTCGCCCATATCAACAGGCCCGTGGCCGGCGCCACCCACGACCGGGCCCTGCCGGTAGGCAAGCACCCGCTGCAGCTCTACTCCCTGGCCACCCCCAACGGGGTCAAGGTCACCATCATGCTGGAAGAACTGCTGGCGCTGGGGTTCGAGGGCGCCGAGTACGACGCCCACCTGATCCGCATCGGCGAGGGCGATCAGTTCGGCAGCGGCTTCGTGGCGGTCAACCCCAACTCCAAGATACCGGCCCTGGTCGATCATGGCGTTCAGCCGCCGCAACGGGTATTCGAATCCGGCGCCATCCTGCTGTACCTGGCGGAAAAGTTCGGCGCCTTTATCCCCCAAGATCCCACCGGGCGCACCGAGTGCCTGTCCTGGCTGTTCTGGCAGATGGGCAGCGCCCCCATCCTGGGCGGCGGTTTCGGCCACTTCTACGCCTATGCCCCGGAGAAGTACGAATACCCCATCAACCGCTACGCCATGGAGGTGAAGCGCCAGCTGGACGTGCTGAACCGGCGGCTGGCCGAAAGCCCCTACATCGCCAGCGAGGAATACAGCATCGCCGACATGGCCATCTGGCCCTGGTACGGCGGTCTGGTGCGCAACCAGGTCTACGAGGCGGCCCAGTTCCTCTCGGCCCAGGAGTATCCCCATGTGCAACGCTGGGCCGACGCCATCGCCCGGCGTCCCGCCGTGCGGCGCGGGCGCATGGTCAACCGGACTTCGGGCCCGCTCGAGGAGCAGTTGCACGAGCGCCACGACGCCAGCGACTTCGAGCTGAAAACCCAGGACAAGCTGGAGCAGGGCTGAAGGAAAGGATAACGAGCGCCCCTTGCCGGGGCGCCTCAGCCTTTTCGCTGATTATCTGCACGATCCTGGTGTTCCAATCCCCTCTAGTGCTGTTGGTTGACCAGTTTCTGCCGGTCATATCCCCCAAACGGGGGAAATTAGCCGCCCTGGGTTGCGAAACAAGAAGACACGCTGCAAGCTTCAATGTTCAGCACATTCAGGTTTCCGCCCATGAACCTCCACCACACCCTGCAACAGACCTTTGGTTTTTCCTCGCTGCGCCCGGGCCAGCAGCAGGTGATAGAGCAGTTGCTGGCCGGCCGGTCGGCGGCGGCCATCTTTCCCACCGGCTCGGGCAAGTCGCTGTGCTACCAGTTGCCGGCGCTGCTGCTGCCGCACCTGACCCTGGTGATCTCGCCCCTGCTGGCGCTGATGCAGGATCAGCTGGCCTTTCTGCGCCGGCTGAACATTCCCGCCGCCAGCATCGACTCCAGCCAGGGCTGGGAAGAGAGCCGGCGGGTGATGCAGGAGGTGAGCGAGGGCCGCATCAAGATCCTGATGATCTCGGTGGAGCGGCTGAAGAACGAGCGCTTCCGCCAGTTTATCGGCCGGGTACCGCTGTCGCTGCTGGTGGTGGACGAGGCCCATTGCATCTCCGAATGGGGCCACAACTTCCGCCCCGACTACCTCAAGCTGCCCCAGTACCGCCAGCAGCTCGCCATTCCCCAGGTGCTGTTGCTCACCGCCACCGCCACCCCCAGGGTCATCGAGGATATGCAGCAAAAATTCGCGATCCCTAAGGAAAATGTGGTGATCACCGGCTTCTACCGGCCCAACCTGCAGTTGCAGGTGCTGCCGGTGGAAGAGCAGGACAAGGCCGCCGCCCTGCAGCAGTTGCTGGCGGCAAAGCCCCGCTCGCCCACCATCGTCTACGTGACCCTGCAGCACAGCGCCGAGCAGCTGGCCGAGCGCCTGGCGGCGGCCGGCATCCCCGCCCGGGCCTACCACGCCGGCCTGGAGCAGGATCTGCGCAAGCAACTGCAGCAGGATTTCATGCAGGGGCGGGTTCCCTGCATCGTCGCCACCATCGCCTTCGGCATGGGAGTGGACAAGGCCGATATCCGCCGGGTGATCCACTACGATCTGCCCAAGTCCATCGAGAACTACAGCCAGGAGATCGGCCGGGCCGGGCGCGACGGCAACCCTTCCACCTGCACCCTGCTGGGCAACCGGGCCGGGCTCAACGTGCTGGAAAACTTCGTCTACGGCGACACCCCCGAGCCCGCCGCCATCCGCGCCCTGCTCGGGGAACTGCAGCAGGCCGGCCCTCAGTGGGAGCTGATGCCGCTGCGGCTCTCCAACGCCACCAACATCCGCCTGCTGCCGCTCAAGACGCTGCTGGTGTACCTGGAGCTGGACGGCATTATCGAGCCGCAATACAGCTATTTCGCCGACTATCGTTTCAAGTTCCTCAGGCCGCGCGAGGAGATCCTCGCCGCCTTCCAGGGCGAGCGCCAGGCCTTTCTGCGGCAGTTGTTCGACGGTTCGCCCCAGGCCCGCAGCTGGTGCCAGGTGAATTTCGAGGCCATCCGGCAGCGCGCCGGCGGCGAGCGGCAGCGGGTGATCCGCGCCCTCGACTACCTGCACCAACAGGGCTGGATCAGCCTGGAAAGCAAACAGATGATCGAGGTGTACCGGGTGCTGCAGTCCGGTTTCGATCCGGAGGCGGAAGCCGCGCGGCTGCATGCCCTCTTCCGGCAGAAGGAGCGCAGCGAGCTCAGCCGGCTGGAGGAGATGATCGACTTCTTCGAGAGCGACGACTGCCTGAGCCGGCGCCTGGCCGGCTATTTCGCCGATCACCAGGCCCCGGTCCGTTGTGGCCACTGCTCGGTGTGCGCCGGCCGGCCCGCCCGGCTGCCGCCCCCGGCGTTGCCGCCCCTGCCCGCACCAGCCCAACTGGAGCAGTGGTGCCGGGTGCTGCAACAGGAGGATGGTACCCCGCTCAGCACCCACAGCCTGGCCTGCTTCCTGTGCGGCATCAGCACGCCCCTGCTCAACCGGCTCAAGGCCAGGGGCAAGCCCGGCTTCGGCGCCCTGGAGCGGCAGCGGTTCGGGGAGGTGGCACAGTTGCTGGCCAGTCCCCCCGCCGGCTAAGGCCGGGCCAGGAACTGCCTGGCCGCGTTCAGCCGCGCCGGCTTGGTATCCGCCTGGGCGGCCAGCTCGACCAGCCGCCGATAGTAGCCGGCGGCGCCCTCCCGGTCACCGGCCAGCTCGGCGGCCCGGCCGGCGCCGTACAGGCTGTTGAAGCGGTTGGCCGAGCGCGCCAGCGCCGCCTCGTATTCGGCCCTGGCCTCGCTGTACATCTCCAGCTCCAGCAGCATGTCGCCGAACAGCTCACGGGCCGGCAGCACCTCACCCGGCGTGACCGGGTGCTTCTCGGTGCCGGCTTCCAGTTCGGCGGCGGCGCGCATCCGTTGCAGGCCTTCCTCCTTGTTCCCCTGCAGGAACATCAGCCAGGCCTCGGCCGCCTTTTGCTGGATTTCGACCTGCCTGGCCCAGTAAGGCGAGGTGGTCGCCGCGGCCTCCCGCAGTTCGCCCAGGCGGGCGATGGCGTCCCGCGCCAGTTGCGGTTCACCCATATGGGCGGCACCCAGGGCCTTGGCGAAGTGGCTGATGGCCTCCATGGCCGGGAATCGCTCCCAGGGAAAATCCGCCGGGGTGCGGGGCTCCAGCCTGGCGGCCTGCTCCCACTGTTGCCGTTCCAGGGCCAGCCGCGCCGGGGCCGCCGCCAGGGTATAGGCGGAGGCGGCATGGGCCTGGATGGGACCATTTATGCCGGTGATCCGCGCCAGCTCCTGCTCGGCCTTGCCGTACTCGGCGCCCTGCAGATGGGCATACACCAGGTAATCCAGGGCATGCAGATAGTGGAAGGAGACTGCGTCCCCGAACGGGTGCTTGAGGGCCGCCTCGGCCGAGGCCCGGTTCCAGCCGATGGACTCCTGCCACAGGCCGGCGCGGGTAAAGATATGGGACGGCATATGCAAGGCGTGGGGCACCTCCGGCGCCACCTCGCCGTAACGCCGCGACACCGCCAGGGCCTTTTCCGCCAGCGGCGGATAATCATAGGCATGGATGGCGTAGTGGTGGGCGCCCGGATGCCGGGGGTTGTCCGCCAGTACCTGCTCCGCCAGGCGGCCGGCCTCCAGTTGGGCCCGGTAGCTCTTGTCCGCCGGATCCGCCGTGGCGATCAGCGCCAGGGCGTAAAAGCTCATGACTTCGTGCTCTTCGGGCATGGCGTCGTAGGCCTGGCGCCAGCCCTCGGCGAAGCTGGCCAGGCGGGGCCGCTCGTCCGGCTCCCACTCGTGCCGGTAGTAGGCCGCCACCGCCGCGATAAAAGCCTGTTCCAGCTTGCTGGCAGCCCCCGCCGCCCCGGCCCTGTCGATGAGCGCCGCCCCCTGCTGATAGCGCTCCCGGGAGGGCGGGTCCGACCACAGCGGATGGATATAGCTCATGGCCTGCCCCCAATAAGCCATGGCGCAGCCGGGATCGAGCTCGGCGGCCCGGGCAAACTCGGCCTCGGCGCCTTCATAGGTCATGTGATGCAACAGTGCCATGCCCCGTTCCACCAGGGCGGCGGCCTGCGCCTGGCAGGCCACGACAAACGCGACCTTGCCGAGCTGCTCGCCGTAGTGTTCGCCCGATGCGGTCGTGCCCGTCCCAAACGCCAGGGGAACCATGCCGAACACGAGGGCGAGTGCCAGGCCCGGTTTGCTGTTCTTGTTCATACCCTACCTCCTGCCTTTTTCGATGGCGCCGGCATCCGGCTCCCAGTCCAAGGCCGGCTCCAACAGCGTCCGCATTAATTATGGCGTCGGGGTCTCGGGTCCTGGGGAGGATTGCTTATATCGAATCACAGCCAATAACAGCGGGATGGCTCCCTTTGATCTAACCACGAACTCCATCCCAGTCAGGTGCCGGTATCCTGCCAAATAGAACGGCATGGCTGTGCGTTCCCCTACCCGGGGCAATGCCGCTCTTATGAGCCGGCCTCGCCGCCCACCGGGACGGGCCGCGCCCGGGGAGCCAGGCGCGAGGCCAGCAGGGAGTCGGCCAGCATGTGCAGGAAGTGAAACACCAGGCAGCCGACCACCGCCAGGCCGCCCGCGGCGTTCATCGCCACCAGCACGCTCACCGCCACCGGCGTGGTCTTCTGGGCGGCGGTGAACAGCAGCGCCAGCCGGGCCGGCCGGGCCAGCCCGAGCCCGGCCCCCGCCAGCAGGCACAGCCCCAGCAGGGTGCCGTGCAGCAGCAGCGACCAGGCCGCCAGCGCCAGCAGATCCGGCCAGCCCAGCTGCAGCAGCGCCTCCCGGCTGGTGGACAGGGTGATCCAGGCGGTGATCACCACGCTCAGGGTCGGCACCACCCCCATCCAGCGGCGCACCACCAGGCCGCCCAGCAGCTGGCGCAGCACCAGGCCGAGCACGAAGGGCAGCAGCACCATGGATGACAGCTTGTGCAGCAGCGGCCAGGGCGAGAGTGCCGCGCCCTGGCCGATCAGCAGGCTCAGCATCAGCGGGATGGTGACGATGCCGAGCAGGTTTAGTCCCAGGGTCATGAACAGCGACCACTGGGCCTGGCCGCCGCTGAGCCGGGTCAGCACCACGCAGGACGAGAGCGTTGGCGGCACCACCGACACCACCAGGAGCCCCAGCGCCAGACCGGGTGCCAGGCCGCCATGCTGGTAGACCAGCCAGCCCACCAGCGGCGACAGCAGCAGGCTGATCACCAGCGCAGCCAGGAACACCCGGCCGAAGCCGGGCTCGGGCCTGAGCTCCTGCAGCCGGCTCTGCAGGCCGTTGACCAGGAAGATCACCGCCACCAGCCAGGGCAGCGGCTGCCACTGGGCCAGCCAGAGCCCGGGGCCGGGCAGCAGCAGGGCCAGCAGTATGGCGGCGCAGAGGCCGCCGGGAAGTAACCAGGCGATGATGAACTCCTTACCCGGGCCCGGCCCGGAACGGACGCGAGACTCAGTCTATCCTGACCCTGGCCTCGCCGATGCCCGGGAAGCGGGCGCACACCTCGGCGCCGGGGGCGATAAAGCGCATCCCGGTCCAGCTGCCGGTGGTGATCAGATCCCCGGGCTCCAGTCCCTTGTTGCGCGCCACCAGGTGGTTCACCGACCAGCCCAGCAGGCTCGCCGGATCCCCCAGCGGGTGGCCACCGCGCTGCTCGGCCAGCACCTCGCCGTTCACCGTCAGCGCCAGCGGCCGTTGCGCCAGCTCGAGCCCCTGCCAGTCGCTGATGCCGCCGCCGACGATCAGCGCCCCGTTGATCTGGTTGTCCGCCAGCCGCCACAGGGCGCCGGCCTGCTGCCACTGGCGCAGCCGGGTGTCCACCAGCTCGATGGTCACGCACAGCTCGCCCAGCGCCGCCCGCACCTCGGCCTCCTCATACAAGCAGGCCCGGGGCGGCAGGGGGCGGGTCACCCGGAACGCCAGCTCCGCCTCTATGCCGATCATGTGAAAGTCATCCCCGCTCAGGCGGGCGCCGCTGGCGTGGACCCGTCGGGGCGGGATGGGCGCGCTGTAGGCCTCGCTGTCCTTGTTGGGCGCCCCCACCTTCCAGCAGCGGGTGCGCTGCCCCGGCCACAGCGCCCGCGCCACCCCGTCCTGGACGGCGTAGGCCTGGGCCACCGTTTGCGGCCCCACCGCCTCCGCCGGGGTGTCGAACTGCTGGCCGCCCCGGTAGGCGGCCAGCACCAATGCCACCGCCTGTTGCATCTCCTGTTGTTCCATCCTGATCATCCTGTCGTGGTCTGCTCCGCCAGGGCCGGCCAGCGCCAGCCCCGTCCGTTTGCTCGTTCATAGTCCGCCGCCAGTTGCAGCAGCTGCGCGTCCTGGCCGAAAGCGCCCACCAGCTGGAAGCCGATGGGCAGGCCGTCCGCCGAGGGCGGCGCCGGCAGGTTGATGGCCGGGTGCCCGCAGGCGTTGACCCAGCCGGTGTAGATGGCGTGGCCCCGCGGTCCCACCGCCTGGCCGGCGATCTCCGGCGGATAAGGCTCTGTCGCCGGCCAGGGCAGTGCCGCCGCCGAGGGGGTGATGATGATGTCCACCGCCTCGAAGGCCAGGCTCACCCGCTCCCGGAAACGGCGGATGCCCTCCCAGCCGCCCAGGTAGTCCGCCGCCGGCAGCTGCCGCCCCTGCGCGGCCAGGGCCCGGAAGCGCTCGGCGGCCGCCGGCTCGGCTTGTGGCAGGGCATCGAAGATGGCCGCCACCGCCGCCGCTCCCATCATCGGCCAGAAGCGGTCCACCGCCGCCAGGCCGAAGGGCAGCGCGCCCCGGGTCACCCGGTGGCCCAGCCCTTCCAGCACCGCCACCGCCCGCTCGACGCTCTCCGCTATCTCCGGATCCAGCGGCTGTTCGCCGAAGCGCGGCACGTAAAGGATCCGCAGCGGCCCGACTTTGGCCGCCGGACGGGCCCACAGGGAGCCCTGATCCCGCCGGTCGGGACCTTCGATGACGCGGTACAGCGCTTCGGCGTCCGCCACGGTGCGCGCCAGCGGGCCCACCACCTCGAAGTCCAGCATCACCTGGGGCAGGCTGCCGGCCCGGGCCACGGCGCCGATGGAGGGCTTGAGCCCCACCAGGCCGGTGTGGGACGCCGGCCGGCGGATGGAGCCGCCGCCGTCGGTGCCCAGCGCCAGCGGGCAGAGCCCCGCCGCCACCGCCGCCACCGCGCCGCCGCTGGAGCCGCCCGGGGTCAGCGCCGGGTTCCAGGGATTGCGGGTCACCCCGAACAGGGCGTTGTCGGTATAGCCCTCCAGGGTGAACTCGGGCACGTTGGTCTTGCCCAGGATCACCAGCCCCGCCGCCCGGCAGCGGGCCACCGCCAATTCGTCCTCCTCGGCGATCCGGCCCGCCAGCGCCCGGTTGCCCCAGGTGGTGGTCAGGCCCTCGACGTTGAGGTGGTCCTTGACCGTGAGCGGCACCCCGTCGAGCGGGCTGAGGGGGGTGCCCTCGGCCCAGCGTGCGGTGGCGGCGGCGGCGTCCTCCCTGGCGGCCGGATTTATCGTGATCAGGGCATTGAGTTCCGGGTTAAGCCGGGCGATGCGTTCGCCCAGCGCCTCGACCACCGCCAGCGGGGTCAGGGTGCCGGCGGCGTAGGCCGCCGCCAGCTCCAGGGCGCCCAGACGCCAGCTCCGGGTTACATCATGTTGGGCAGCCATAGGGCGATCTCCGGGAACATCATCAGGCTCAGGGTGAACAGCATCATGATCAGGATAAAGGGCACCACTCCCCACATCACGTCGCTGATGTTGCCGCCGTCCTTGCGCACGCTCTGCACCACGAACAGGTTCATGCCCACCGGCGGGGTGATCAGCGCCAGCTCGCACATCAGTACCACGAACACCCCGTACCAGATGGGATCCACGCCCAGGGCGGTGACGATGGGATAGGTGATGGGAATGGTCAGCACCTGCATCGACAGCACGTCCATGAACATGCCGAGCGCCAGGTAGAACAGGATCAGCAGCAGCAGCAGGCCGGTGGCGCTGAGCCCGAAGGAGGTGACCCAGGCGGTCAGCTCGTCCACCACCCCGGTGAGGCTGATGGTCAGGTTGAGCACGAAGGCGGCGGTGATGATCAGCAGTATCATGCCGGTGATGCGCGCGGTCTGCACGAAGCACTCCTGCAGGAAGGCGAGCGACAGCCGGCCCGAGCGCCAGGCGAAGTAGAGCGCCGTCATCACCCCCAAGGCGGCGGACTCGGTGGCGGTGGCCAGGCCGGTGTAGATGCTGCCCATGACGATACCGAACACCACCGCCGGCGGGATCAGGTGGCGCGAGAGCCTGAGCTTCTCGGCCAGGGGCAGCCGTTCTTCCCGCACGCTGTTGCTGCCCATGTTGGCGAAGCCGATATAGACCATGAACAGCAGGCTGAGCAGGATGCCGGGCACCAACCCCGCCATAAACAACTTGCCGATGGAGTTGTTGGTGAGCGAGCCGTAGATCAGCATGTTGACGCTGGGCGGGATCAGTATGCCTAAGGTACCGCCGGCGGCCAGGCTGCCGAGCGACTGGCGCATGGAATAGTTGCGCTCCTTCAGCGAAGGCAGGGCGACGGTGCCGATGGTGGCGGCGGTGGCCACCGAGGAGCCGGAAGTGGCGGCGAACAGGGCGCAGGAGCCGATGTTGGTGTGCAGCAGCCCCCCGGGCAGGCGGCCCAGCCAGGCGGCCATGGCCAGGAACATCTTGTCGGCGATGCCGCTGCGCAGCAGCAGCTCGCCGAGCAGGATGAACAGCGGGATGGCGGTGAGCAGGGCCTCGTTGTGCACGCTCCACACCACGGCGCCGATGGAGTCGATAAAGGCGCCGCCGAACACCATCAGGCCGCCGATCACCCCGATCAGGGCCATGGCCACGGCGATGGGCAGGCCCAGCAGCAGCATGCCGAGCATGGCGAAAAAGCCGATAAATACGGTGGTGACGCTCATTTTACTCCCTCCCCGGCCAATACCGGTGTCATGCCGTCATTGGCCTGTTGCTGGCGCTGGGCGAAGTCGTCCAGCTCGGCCTTGAGCTCTTCACTCACGCCCTTGGGATTGAACTCCCGGTTGAGCGCCGGCGCGTCGCCCCTGGCCAGCAGCCAGCTGGCGCGCAGGCCGTAGCCCAGGGCCACCAGGGCGAACACCGAAAGCCCCGCTATCCACACTCCCTGGGGGTAGATCAGCGGCGTGGCCCAGGGGGTCTGGGAGGTGCTGCCGTAGTCCAGGGTCTCGCGCACCACGCTCAGGCACACCCACACCATGAACAGCCCCAGGCCGCTCATGAACAGGGCCGACAGCCAGTTGAGCAGGCTCTGCAGCCCCGCCGGCAACCGTTCGTGGAAGATGTCGATGCGCATGTGCGCCCGCCCGAACAGGGCGATGGTAAAGGCCAGGGTGGCGCCCACCGCCAGCGCGTAGCCACTGAGTTCGTCCACCCCCTGCAGCGATACCTTGAAAAATTTGCGCAGCAGGGTTTCTACCGCGATCAGCATCGACAGCAGCAGAAAGACACCGCCGAACACCAGGCTGGCCAGTTGCTCGATTCGCTTCATTTCAACCTCTCCTTGTAGCGACGCGGGCGGGACCACCCCGCCCGCGCCGGGACATTACAGCCCGGCGATATCCGCCAGATCCCGCTGCCAGTTGGCGGCACAGTCGGGGTTGGTTTTATTGCACTGCTCGGCCCAGGTGGGGTAGGACACGGATTGCACCGTGCTGGCCAGGGTGGCCAGATCCGCCTCGCTCACCGGCACGTCCACCAGGTCATACTTGGTGCCGGTGGTGCAGGGCTCGGCGCCCACGTTGCAGCGGCTGGCGTCCAGGAACAGCTCTTCCGAATAGCTCCAGATATCGTCGTTCAGCTCGTCGAAGGCCGCCTGCAGCCGCTGCTGCTGCTCCGGGGTCAGCTTGTTCCAGGTCTTGAGGTTGATGCCGTAGCCGTTCAGCGCCAGCTGGAAGCCGAGCGGCAGCATATGGGTGGTCACCTCGGGCCAGCCGGCGGAGTTGGCGGAGCTGGGGCCGGTGATGGCGCATTCGATCATGCCGAGCGCCAGGCTCTGGTGCACGTCGCCGAAGGCCACCGGCACCGGCACCCCGCCCACCGACTCCACGAACTGGGCCAGGTTCTGGTCATAGACCCGCACCTTGAGCCCCTTGACGTCCGCCAGGCTGTTGATGGGGTGCTTGCAGAACAGCACCTGGGGCCCGAAAGGCCAGACCGCCAGCAGCTTAGTGTTGAACCGCTCCTGCAGGCGCTGGTCCACCGTGTCCTTGTAGGCTTCCACCACCCGCCGGCCCTGCTGGAAGTCCGGGTTCAGGCCCACCAGATCCAGGCCGAGGATGGTCGGCTCGTCCCGGGACACCTGGGACATGCGCAATGAAATCAGATCGAACAGGCCGGATTTCAGCACCCGCAGCTGCTCCACGTCCTTGATGCCGGTGGTGTCCAGCGGTTTGTAGTTGATGTTGAGCGGCAGCCCGGTCTTTTCCGCCAGGGTCTCGAAGAAGGGTTGCTCCTTGTTCTTCTGGATCAGGCCGGTGGCCAGGGGCTGGCCGATCACCTTGAGGTTGATGGTTTCGGCCAGGGCCGGGGTGCCGGCGAGGGTGGTGCCGAGCAGGGTGGCTAACAGTAACTTTCTCATCGTGAGGTACTCCTTCCTTGAACATGCGGATTGCATCCGGGGTGGCCCGCCCGGGGCGGACCACCGAAACGGGCTCAGCGGTCGGCGAGGAAACGCATGGCTTCCTGCACGCCGCCGGGCCGGTGCGGCACGCCGGCACAGGCCAGCCCCATCTCCACCCCGGCCAGGGTGCCGAGCAGGGTGAGATCGTTGATGGCGCCCAGGTGGCCGATGCGGAACACCCGGCCCCTGAGCTTGCCGAGGCCGGCGCCGAGCGACATGTCGAACCGCTCCAGGATCAGCCGGCGTAGCCGGTCGGCGTCGTGGCCCTCGGGCAGCAGCACAGTGGTCAGCACCGGGCTGTGCTCGGCCGGGTTGAGGCAGAGCACCTCCAGGCCCCAGGCCTGCACCGCCCGGCGGGTGGCCTCGGCATGGCGCTGGTGGCGGGCGAAGACGTGGTCCAGCCCCTCCACCTCCAGCATATGGATGGCTTCCTTCAGGCCGTACAGCAGGTTGGTGGCCGGGGTGTAGGGGAAGTAGCCGGTGGCGTTGCTGGCCAGCATGGCGCCCCAGTCCCAATAGGACCTGGGCAACCGGGCCTGTTTGGCGCGCGCCAGGGCCTTGTCGCTCAGGGCGTTGAAGCTGATGCCCGGCGGCAGCATCAGGCCCTTCTGGGAGCCGGAGACGGTGACGTCCACCCCCCACTCGTCATGGCGGTAATCCGCCGAGGCCAGGCCGGAGATGGTGTCCACCATGAACAGCGCCGGATGGCCGGTGTCGTCGATGGCCCGGCGAATATCGCCGATGCGGCTGGTCACCCCGGTGGAGGTTTCGTTGTGCACCACGCACACCGCCTGGATCTGGTGGCCGTCGTCCCGGCGCAGGCGCTCGGCGATGGCCTGCGGATCGGCGCCGTGGCGCCAGTCGCCGGGGATGAACTCCACCTCCAGCCCGAGCTTGCTGGCCAGCTCGTGCCAGAGGGTGGCGAACTGGCCGGTTTCGCACATCAGCACCCGGTCGCCGGGGCTCAGGGTGTTGACCAGCGCCGCCTCCCAGGCCCCGGTGCCGGAGGCGGGATAGATCACCACCGGGCTCTCGGTCTTGAAGATGCGCTTGATGCCCGCCAGTACCGCCTGGCCCAGTTCGGCGAACTCGGGCCCCCGGTGGTCGATCACCGGGTTGTCCATGGCGCGCAGTATCCGGTCCGGTACCGGTGAGGGCCCGGGGATCTGCAGAAAGTGACGCCCGCTCTTGTATGACATGTCTCACTCCTTGAACTGCCTTGATGATGGAGGTACTGCCTCCGCCAGGGGCCCGTGGGCCCGAAATACTCCGTATCCGTTCAGTAACGCACCTTGGGTTTGGCCATCTCCGGCTTGCCACAGGGCAGGAAGCGGCCCTGGCCGGCCTGGCCCAGCATCTCGCCGTCCCGCCACACCACCCTGCCCCGGCTCAGGGTCAGCACCGGCCAGCCGGTGACGGTGCGGCCCTCGTAGGGGGTGTAATCCACGTCATGGTGCAGCAGCTCGTTGCGGATGGTGACCTTCCGGTTCGGGTCCCAGAGCGCGATGTCCGCGTCCGCGCCCACCGCTATGCTGCCCTTCTGCGGATAGAGGCCGTACAGCTTGGCCGGGTTGGTGGCGGTCAGCTCCACGAAGCGGTTGAGGCTGATGCGGCCCTTGTTCACCCCTTCCGAGAACAGCAGCGGCAGCCGGGTTTCCAGCCCGGGGATGCCGTTGGGGATGTAGGGGAAGGCGACTTCCTCGCCGTTCGGCTTCTTGCCCTGGGGATCGTCGTAGCGGAAGGGCGCGTGGTCCGAGGAGAAGATGGTGAACAGGCCGTCTTCCAGCCCGTCCCAGATCACCTGCTGGTTGGCCTGATCCCGGGGCGGCGGGCTGCACACGCACTTGGCGCCCTCGTAGCCGTCCAGCCCCAGATCCTCGGCGGTGAGGAACAGGTACTGGGGGCAGGTTTCCGCATAGATGCTGATGCCGTGGCTGCGCGCCCAGCGGATCTGCTCCACCGCCTCGGCGCCGGACACGTGCACGATCAGGATGGGCACGTCCACCAGCTCGGACAGGGCGATGGCCCTGTGGGTGGCTTCCCGCTCCACCAGCATGGGCCGGGCGGCGGCATGGAAGCGCGGCGCCCTGTGGCCGGCATCCAGCAGGCGCCGGGTCAGCCAGCTGATGCAGTCGGCGTTTTCCGCATGGATCATCGCCATGGCGCCCTCGGCCCGGGCCACCGCCAGCACGTCCAGGATCTGGCCGTCGTTGAGCTTGAGGTCGTCGTAGGTCATGTAGATCTTGAACGAGGTGCAGCCCTGGCGGATCAGTTCCGGCAGCTCTTCCTTCAACACCGTCTCGGTGGGGTCGCTCACGATCAGGTGGAAGGCGTAGTCGATCACCGCCTTGCCCTCGGCCCGGCGGTGGTAGTCTGCCACCGCCGCCTTCAGCGACTGGCCCTTTTCCTGGGCGGCGAAGGGCATCACCGTGGTGGTGCCGCCGCAGGCGGCGGAGCGGGTGCCGGTGAAAAAGTCATCCGCCATGCGCAGGCCGTCCGGCATCGGCTGGTCCAGATGACAGTGGCCGTCGACCCCGCCTGGCAGCACCAGCAGGCCGCTGGCGTCCAGCTCTTCCCGCCCCGGCGCCAGGTTCAGGCTCATGGCCACGATGCGGCCGTCGCGGATCCCCAGATCACAGTCGGTGATGTCGGCCGCGGTGGCGATGCGGCCATTGCGGATCACCAGATCAAACTCGGACATGACTCCTTCCTCCCTGTCGGTGTATTGCTGTATGAATCTTTAATTCATAATTATGTATGCGTAATTAATCATCCATGTGCACCGTATTCAAACCCCGGGAAAGGTTAATGTGAAGAAGATCTCAAAATGTAAAAATTAAGTTAAATCCGGTGATAAAACGGCAGGGCTGGCATAACGGCCAATGGGATCAAAAGGAGATGAAGGAGGGAAAGACGCCGGCGTGTGCAGATTGACACCTCGCTGGTGAAGCGCTGGCGGCCAAAGGGCAGGTGAGGAAGTGTGGGAGAAGGGAAAAAACGGGATGCTCAGGGCCTGGCCACAGACCCTGTCGCGGTGCTCAGCCGAGCCGTTGCTGCTTGTCTTCCAGCTCCCTGACCAGCAGATCGCCGGTATGCATCACATGCTCGGCCAGGATGCGGCCGGCCCGCTCGCCGTCCCGCGCCTGCAGCGCCTCCAGCAGTGCCCGGTGCTCGGTCACCGATTCTTCCCAGCGGTGATGAAAGCCGATGGCCAGGTAGCGGCCACGGCTGACCCGGTTCATCAGCTGGTGGTGCAGCTGGGTCAGGGTCTCGTTGCCGGCCAGCTCGATGATCAGCCGGTGGATATGCTGGTTGATCTCGAAATACTGGTGCTTATCCTGCTCCTGGTGGTATTGCTCCAGCTTGTCCTGCAGCTGCCCCAGCCGGGTCAGCTCCGCCTCGGTGGCTCGCTGGGCGGCCAGCTCGGCGGCCCGGCGCTCCAGGGAACAGATCACTTCAAAATGTTCGCGGATTTCCTCGGGGGTAATGGTCGACACCCGGGCGCCCCGGTTCGGCTCTATGGTGACCATGCCTTCCGAGTTGAGCACCTTCAGCGCCTCCCGCAGGGGGGTGCGGGAAATGTCCAGCTGCTTGCACAGCGCCGGCTCGTTGATGCGCTCCCCTTCCTTGAGCTCGCCCTCGATGATCATGGTGCGGACGCAATCGGCCACCTCTTCGTGCAGCGAACGACGACGCAGAGAGTTTCTCCCCAGGGTATTGATTGCTGTAGCCATCATCGTGCTCCTGTTGTTATTGCTTTCTAGGCCGCTTACCTTAATCTGTTGCCGCTAAAAGCGATACGTCCGGACCCCGCAAGGGTGATCCCGGTCTTGTTCGCCCCCGGCCTGCCAGCGTGAAAGCCCCGGACCGGCCGGGGCTCTGCATTACATAATATATAATTATGGCTTAAGTGAAAATAAATTGCCCCAGTTTTTGACCTGGGCGGGATCCCGGTCGGCCAGCAACATGCCCTTCCACACCCCGGTGGACACGGTGTCGTAGATGGGAATGCCAAGCTCCTGCTCCAGATCCGCCGCCACCCGGGCACCGCGCAGGTTGGTACAGAAGACGGTGATGGCGTCGCATCGCTGTTCGCGGGCCACGGCGCGGATCATCTCCGCTATGGTGGCTTCGCTCACCTCCGAGAAGGAGAAGTTGCCCCTGTCGTTGAGGTGGCGTTCGGCCACACACTCGTAACCGGCGGCGGCATAGGTGTTGATCACCTTTTGCTGCACCTCGTGCAGATAGGGGGTGACCAGACCGAAGCGCTTGACCCCGGTGATGGCGAACAGCTCGTTCAGCGCCAGCACCGAGGTGGTGGCCGGAATGCCGGTGGCCTCGGTAATGGCCCGGCACAGGATCTCATCGTCCTGGAATCCCCGCCAGCCGGAAGAGGTTCCGCTCCAGGTAATGGACTGCACCCGGGCATCCGCCAGCAGCCGGGAGGCCTGCAGGAAGGGCTCGTTGTCGAACTGGCTCAGGGCCTGGTCGGTGAGCGAGATCTCGGTCACCTTGAGCCGGCCGAAATGGGCGCTGACGCCGTTCACGCCGTGCAGTATGTCGGCGGTGACCGGCTCCAGGGTGGTATTGGAAGAAGGGGTCAGCACACCCAATAAAGTACGATCAGTCATCACTTGCTCCTTGTTAGTCATCACAGTAAGTCATCAATAACCCAGGGCGCGCGGCAGGGCCGTCACTATCCCGGGGAAAATCCAGCACAACACCAGCACCAGGTACTGCAGGGCAATAAAGGGCCAGACGTAGCGCAGCAACTGGGACATGGGGATCTTGGCGATACCACACATCACGAACAGCAGCACCCCGACCGGCGGCGTCATCATGCCGATCACCAGGTTGAACACGAACAGGAACCCGAAGTAGAGCGGGTCTATGCCGTAGGCCAGGGCGATGGGGGCGAACAGCGGCACCAGCATGATGTAGGCTGCGTTCGACTCCAGGAACATGCCCACCACCAGCAGCATGGCCATCACCAGCGCCAGGAACAGATGGGGATTGTCGGTCAGCGCCTGGATGAATGCCGACAGCCGCAGCGGGATCAGGTCGATGGTGAACAGGAAGGTCAGCGGCGTGGCGAAGGCGATAAGGGCGCCGACCACGGCCGAAGTCAGTGCCGCCCGGAACATGCAGCCCGGCAGATCGACCCAGGCCAGCTTGCGGGTCACCCACTTGCCGATGACAAAGGCGTAGATCACCGCGATGGCCGCGCCTTCGGTGGCGGTAAAGACACCGCCGACGATGCCTCCGATCACCACCACCGGCATCAGCATGATGGCCCCTGCCCGCCGGGTTTGCAGCAGCAGGTTCTTCAGGCTGAAGGGCTCGCCGGTGGGCGCATAGCCCTTGCGGTGCGCAATCCAGCTCGACAGCGCCATCATGCCCACCACCAGCAGGATGCCGGGCACCACGCCGGCCATGAACAGGCCGCCCACCGACACCGAGGAGCCGGCCATCAGGGCGTAGACGATCATCGCCGCACTGGGGGGAATGATGGGCCCCAGGTTGGAGGCGGACGCCACCACCGCCGAGCCGAAGCCCGCGTCGTAATGCTTTTTCATTGCCGGCATCATGGTGGTGCCCAGGGCGCTGGCGCCCGCCACGGCGGCACCGGTCACCGAGGCCAGGCCCAGCCCGGACAGCAGGGTGACATGGGCCAGCCCGCCCTTGACCCGGCCGACGAAGGCATTGGCGAAGTCGATGGTGCGCTGCATCACCTGGCCGCCGACCATCAGCTCGCCCGCCAGCATGAACAGCGGAATCGCCATCAGCGGAAAGGAGTTGACCGCGTGCATCATGCGTTGGGGCATGACCGACAGCTCGATGCCGCTGTAGGCCAGGCCGCCGAGGGCCGCCAGCCCGAGGGCGAAGGCGAGCGGCATGCCCAGCAGCGCCAGGATCAGGAAGGTGATAATCGCCAGGGTGGTCATGCTGCGTCCTCCTCATCGTCGGCCCAGACATGGGTGCCCTGCCAGGCCATGAACAGCAGGTGCAGCAGGGCATGGCCGCAGCTCAGCATCACCGGCACATAGAACACCGCCGCACTCACCGGCACCGTCGGCATCAACTCGCCCCAGCCGTCGATGGCCACCAGCACCGACTGGTAGCACACCACCACCATCAGCACGCCGCTGACCAGCAGCATCAGCCGGGCCAGCCCTTCCTGCAGCCGGGCCGGCAGCCGGTTGGTGAGCACGTCGATGCCCACATGGACACCCTGCTTCAGGCCATGGGGAATGGCGAGGAACACCGCCCACACGAAGGCCAGGCGGGACATTTCGTCGGCCCAGTCGATGGACTCGGACAAGACATAACGGCAGAACACCTGGGCCGATACCAGCAGCACCATGATCGCCATGCTGGTACAGATGGCGTAACGGGACAGCCCGTCCAGCCCCAGTAGGCAGCGGCGCAGGGCCGCGGCCGGCGAAGGCAGGGGCGAAGGCCCGCTCAGCATGCCGGCCTGCTCGGAATGACCGGCTTTCATGACTTGGCACCCTCCAGCACCGCATCGACCAGTTCGTCACCCAGGCGCGTTTTCAGCTCCTCGATGATTCCGGCGGTCTGCTGCTGCATCTGTTGGTAGAGCTCGGGGCTGACCTGGTTCAGCTGCATGCCGGCGGCCACCAGCTGCTCCCGGGACTGCAGATCCTCTTCCGCCGCTTTTTCCCGCTGCCACTGCACCGCCTTGGCCATGGCGTCGCGCAGCAGCTGCTGCTCTTCGGCCGAGAGCTTGTCGAAGCGCTTCTTGTTGGCCACCACCACGATGAAGTCGAAGAAGTGGCCGGTGTCGGTCAGGTACTGCTGTACTTCCTGGTAGTTGTTCTTGCGGATAATGCTGAAGGGGTTTTCCTGGCCGTCGATCACCTTCTGCTGCAGGGCGGAATAGACTTCGTTGATGCCCATGGAGGTCGGGCTGGCGCCCAGGGCACGGAAGGTCTTGAGATGGGTTTCGTTCGGTTGCAGACGGATCTTGAGCCCCTCGAAATCATCGATGGAGTCGATGGGCCTGACGCTGTTGGTGATATGGCGTGGACCCAGCTCCATAAAGCCCAGGGCGACAAAGCCCTTGTCCGCCAGCTTGTCGTTGAGCAGCTCGCCGACCCGGCCGTCGATCACCCTGAACGCGGTTTCCCTGTCCTTGAATACGAAAGGCAGGCTGACTGCCTCCAGCTCGGGCACGGTACGGGACAGGAAGGAAACCCCGATCCAGGTCATGCTCAGTACCCCGGAGCGCACCTGATCCACATTTTCGGAAGCACCGCCCAGCTGCATGGCCGGAAACAGGTGCACCTTGATGTCCCCTTCGGTCGCCGTTTCCACTTCCTGCTTGAACACTTCCATCGCCAGGCTGCTGGAGTGATCGGCGGCGAAGTTGCCCGCCACCCTCAGGGTCTCGGCCCCCGCCGTCCCGGCAAAGAGGCCGGCCCCCAGCACCACCGTTAACAAACTCTTTTTAAAATTGTGACCAAAAGAGTGTACATTGCTATCCATTGCCTTCTCCTCGGGTTTGATGTTGCCGCCAACATCATTATGAATTCATAATTATATATACATTCCATTAACAAACTTGGCAATGGCTAATCTCTGTAAAGAGTTGACAAGCGTGTCAGGAAAAAAGCTAACAATATGAATTTAAAGTAAATAATAAGAACTAATAGAAAAGGAGAGGTTAATGTAACCGTGATCCAGATCGCATGGCTCACAGCCGGGAAGAAGCCTCCCGATTCAAGATGAGTACTCAGGAAAATTAGAATCCAGGGACGTGCGCGGCAGGTGGTACAGTCCGGCCGCAAACGCAAAAAACCCCGACACTTGCGTATCGGGGTTTTCTAATTTGGGTGCCTGGCAGTGACCTACTTTCACATGGCAGCTGCCACACTATCATCGGCGCGGGTGCGTTTCACTTCTGAGTTCGGCATGGGGTCAGGTGGGACCACAACGCTATCGCCGCCAGGCATAAACTGGTAATCCGGAAAAGCTGTCTTCGATGAATTCGTTCTCGACCTGCAAGGTCTCACACTTCTTGGGTGTTGTATGGTTAAGCCGCACGGGTCATTAGTACAGGTTAGCTGCACGTATCGCTACGCTTCCACACCCTGCCTATCTACGTCCTAGTCTCGGACGGCCCTTCAGGAGGTTCTAGACCTCTGGGATGACTCATCTCGGGGCTCGCTTCCCGCTTAGATGCTTTCAGCGGTTATCGATTCCGAACTTAGCTACCGGGCAGTGCCATTGGCATGACAACCCGAACACCAGCGGTTCGTTCACTCCGGTCCTCTCGTACTAGGAGCAACCCCCCTCAATCATCCAACGCCCACGGCAGATAGGGACCGAACTGTCTCACGACGTTCTGAACCCAGCTCGCGTACCACTTTAAATGGCGAACAGCCATACCCTTGGGACCGACTTCAGCCCCAGGATGTGATGAGCCGACATCGAGGTGCCAAACACCGCCGTCGATATGAACTCTTGGGCGGTATCAGCCTGTTATCCCCGGAGTACCTTTTATCCGTTGAGCGATGGCCCTTCCATTCAGAACCACCGGATCACTATGACCTGCTTTCGCACCTGCTCGACCTGTCCGTCTCGCAGTTAAGCTGGCTTATGCCATTGCACTAACCGTACGATGTCCGACCGTACTTAGCCAACCTTCGTGCTCCTCCGTTACGCTTTGGGAGGAGACCGCCCCAGTCAAACTACCCACCAGGCACTGTCCGCAACCCCGATTAGGGGCCTACGTTAGAACATCAAACATACAAGGGTGGTATTTCAAGGTCGGCTCCACGGCAACTGGCGTCACCGCTTCACAGCCTCCCACCTATCCTACACATGTAGGGTCAATGTTCAGTGCCAAGCTATAGTAAAGGTTCACGGGGTCTTTCCGTCTAGCCGCGGGTACACCGCATCTTCACGGCGATTTCAATTTCACTGAGTCTCGGGTGGAGACAGCGTGGCCATGGTTACACCATTCGTGCAGGTCGGAACTTACCCGACAAGGAATTTCGCTACCTTAGGACCGTTATAGTTACGGCCGCCGTTTACCGGGGCTTCGATCAAGAGCTTCACCTTGCGGCTAACCCCATCAATTAACCTTCCGGCACCGGGCAGGTGTCACACCGTATACGTCCTCTTACGAGTTTGCACAGTGCTGTGTTTTTGATAAACAGTCCCAGCCACCTGGTCACTGCGACTGGCTCAGGCTCCATCCGCAAGGGACTTCACCCGCTCCAGCGTACCTTCTCCCGAAGTTACGGTACTATTTTGCCTAGTTCCTTCACCCGAGTTCTCTCAAGCGCCTTGGTATTCTCTACCCGACCACCTGTGTCGGTTTGGGGTACGGTTCACACACATCTGAAGCTTAGAGGCTTTTCCTGGAAGCCGGGCATCAATGACTTCGTCACCGTGGTGACTTCGTCTCGGGTCTCAGTGTTGTGCGTCCGGATTTGCCTAAACGCACCACCTACACCCTTTCACCAGGACTACCAACGCCTGGCCCATCTAGCCTTCTCCGTCCCCCCATCGCAATGTGTGTCAGTACGGGAATATTAACCCGTTTCCCATCGACTACGGCTTTCGCCCTCGCCTTAGGGGCCGACTCACCCTGCCCCGATTAACGTTGGACAGGAACCCTTGGTCTTCCGGCGAGGAGGTTTTTCACCCCCTTTATCGTTACTCATGTCAGCATTCGCACTTCTGATATCTCCAGCATGCCTCACGACACACCTTCGCAGACTTACAGAACGCTCCCCTACCACTCAGAATAAATTCTGAATCCGCGGCTTCGGTGCCTGGTTTAGCCCCGTTACATCTTCCGCGCAGGCCGACTCGACCAGTGAGCTATTACGCTTTCTTTAAATGATGGCTGCTTCTAAGCCAACATCCTGGCTGTCTGAGCCTTCCCACCTCGTTTCCCACTTAACCAGAACTTGGGGACCTTAGCCGGCGGTCTGGGTTGTTTCCCTCTTCACGACGGACGTTAGCACCCGCCGTGTGTCTCCCGGATAGTACTTACTGGTATTCGGAGTTTGCATGGGGTTGGTAAGTCGGGATGACCCCCTAGCCCAAACAGTGCTCTACCCCCAGTAGTATAAGTCCGAGGCGCTACCTAAATAGCTTTCGGGGAGAACCAGCTATCTCCCGGTTTGATTGGCCTTTCACCCCCAGCCACAGGTCATCCCCTAACTTTGCAACGTTAGTGGGTTCGGTCCTCCAGTTGATGTTACTCAACCTTCAACCTGCCCATGGCTAGATCACCGGGTTTCGGGTCTACTCCTAGCAACTCATCGCCCAGTTAAGACTCGGTTTCCCTACGGCTCCCCTATACGGTTAACCTTGCTACTAAAAGTAAGTCGCTGACCCATTATACAAAAGGTACGCAGTCACCGAACAAGTCGGCTTCCACTGCTTGTACGTGCACGGTTTCAGGTTCTATTTCACTCCCCTCACAGGGGTTCTTTTCGCCTTTCCCTCACGGTACTGGTTCACTATCGGTCAGTCAGGAGTATTTAGCCTTGGAGGATGGTCCCCCCATGTTCAGACAGGATAACACGTGTCCCGTCCTACTCGATTTCACAACAAGGGCGGTTTGGTGTACGGGGCTATCACCCACTATGGCCGGCCTTTCCAGGGCCGTTCCACTACCGCCAATGCTGCTTAAGGGCTGGCCCCCGTT